>CBDDFR010000002.1:0-24341 GCA_965227215.1 Gracilimonas sp. | reverse complement strand
ATTTCAGTATCTTTGAGAAGCATGTGGGATGTGCGTCAATTCCAAGGAGGCAAGGGATTGAAGCCTCGCTGAAGCCGGCTTCAAACTGCTGCCTCACCGCTCGCTCATCAAATACGATCCAAGGATTTGCGTATATGAAGCCTGTTGAAGCCGACCTCCAACTCATGGACCCACAAGTCAAAGATTGGGGACTTCAGTTTCGGCCCATAGGGTACGTGCAATTGAAGCCTCTTGAAGCCGGCCTTAAACTGCTGTCTCACGAGCCTCATCAACACCGTCCAGTGTTGGGTATTTGCGTTTGAAGCCTTGTTGAAGAAGCCAGCCTCAAGGCCGGTTTCTGTATCCTTTTTTTGGAGGAGGCAACGATTTGAAGCCTCGTTGAGGCCGGCTTCAAAATGCTGTTTAGGCCTCAACAAATACAGTCTAGCATTGTGGGGATTTGCGTATGAAGCCTTGTTGAAGCCGGCCTCCAACTCACGGCTATAGGCTTCAAAGCTTGGGGAACTCAGTCGGGGCCGTTAGGGGATGTGCATTTGAAGCCTCTTGCAGCCGGCTTCAAACTGCCACCTCGCAGGCCTCATCGACGCCGTTCATACTGGGGATTTCCGTTTGAAGCCTGGCTGCAGCGGGCTTCAAACCCCCGCCGCATAGGCTTCAAACGCCCCCTCGTATCGGCTTCAGCTTCGGCCCAAGTTTGGTATCCTCACACCAAGCGAAGAAGGTCCCGCGCGGATTTGAACCGCGATCGCTGGATTCAGAGTCCAGAGTGCTAACCGTTACACCACGGGACCAGTTGCTTCGAAGCTTGGAGAAGCTTCCAAGACAAATCTCAACTCTCTTTTCTTTCAGCCGAGCACCCTCCTCTTCACTCCTTCAACGCGTGCGGCTTGCTTCCTTTCTGTACACAGTTGTGCTGAGACGGCACTTTGCGAAAAGAAGCTGCCTCAGGGTGTGAGGTTTTCTTTCTGAAAATCTTTGCTCTGAGGTGGAATTTTGCGAAACATTTTTCGACATTGGCTGCAGCTTCCTGCCTAGAATTCTTTGTTCTGGCCTGGAACTTGCTCGAATCAAACCCTCCTCAAAAAGCAGCGCTTCAACATTTTTTGGGTGATTAGCTGCAGCCCGAAGAACGTAGCTTTGCTTCTTGATGGAACGCACCCTGTCGCATTCCAAATAAGATGCATCAGCCGGGAATCGAACCCGGGTCACATCGATGGCAACGATGTATTCTACCACTAGACCACTGATGCTTCTGGGAAAGCTTTCAACGCCATGTTCAGCTTCACTTGCTGAGAGAACGACTCTGGTTCAAGCAGACATGATCGCGACTGGCCATCCGGAAGGCCTCCTTAGGCCTCCTTCTCGAGTTCTTCCTCGTGGCCAGTCCAATCTCTACATGCTTCCACCGTAAAGGAAGGAGCAAAGCGAAGCCGACCGGTAAGGTGTTGTCGCTGCTGTGAAGTTTGTCTATCGAGCTTCACAAAATGTGCCGAGACCCGGGATCGAGCCTATCGAGCTTCACAAAATGTGCCGAGACCCGGGATCGAGCCGGGGACCTTCAGATCTTCAGTCTGACGCTCTCCCAACTGAGCTATCGCGGCTCTAGTTGCATAGTCAGGCCAAGTCTTCGCCCGTGACTGCAACGGCGCACGCCGAACATGTTCAACGCAGGGCCACACTAAGTCTCTTCTTGCGTGCTTGGCAGCTTCCTGAGCTCTTTGCCAAGTGTTCCCGCAAAGACACCGCGGTGCATCTGGACAAAAGTTGGGTTGGTCAGCAACGGCCACGAGTGCTGCCTTTGATTTTCTCTGTGGTGGCTCATGCTGTGGTCCACAGTGTCACTTCTGTAGAGATTATGCTATCGCACTCACGTTTTGTCTGCACCTAAGGATATAGTTTGTCTCTTCCTCCTATAAAAACCTATCAACAGTGGCGATAGCGCAGTTGGCAGCGCGTAGGTCTCATAATCCTAAGGTCGTGAGTTCGATCCTCACTCGCCACATATTGCACTTGTCTCACATGTGCTATACTGGTGATTCACTCATACTCCCATCCCAGCCGAACACAACGCAAGAACTACGTCTGTGCCTCTCCTGATGCCCTGTCAAGATCACACAAAACGTGAACTGACACGAGTCGTTCGCTCTGGTGTGCTCACAGCCATTGCAACAGTAAGTTTTGCCTTAATTCCGCCTGCCGAGACAAATCTCCCTACACATGATGACAAATTGAGCAGATCTTGTCTACGTCATTAAAGTTCGCAAAGGGCTGTTCTGGGAATTGAACCCAGGACCTCTCGCACCCGAAGCGAGAATCATGCCACTAGACCAAACAGCCAGTGACTGCTCCTTCCGCCCAACCCATGATAATTTACGAACTAGCTTGCGGGCTGCCATTGGGCACGAGACGTTGTCGACAAGAGGAGGTCGCATTGTGTGGTTCTCGGAGTCGCTTGAATGGCTGCAGGACATGTGCTGCCTTGCGGAGCTAGGAAAATGCAGCCTACATGGACTCATACACCCAGCCAGGATCGAACTGGCGACCTTCAGCGTGTTAGGCTGACGTCATAGCCACTAGACCATGGGTGCATCTATTGAACCCTTGAATGCGATGGAACAGAGGATGTCTGTTGCGACATGGATTGCTGACTCAAAAGCATAGGACAGCAGGCAGCGTGTTTTCCCAAGAACCACGTTCCATGCACTCAGTTTGCAAGTTGCGCTCTTCCGAAACAAAAAACGACACGAACATCAGCACATGGTCTTTACTGGCCGGGTTTCCTTGTGAACTGTTTTGGTCGGCAAAGGTGATCAAAGGGTGAAATCTGATATCCAATCGCAAAAAAAAGAGACTTGCATGGGTATGGCAACCTCTTAATATCCAAATGTCCCCACCAGGAGTCGAACCTGGGTTGTCGCGGCCACAACGCGACGTCCTAACCACTAGACGATAAGGACTCTGCTGCTTGCGGCGGACCTCTTGACACCCTTGACAAGCAGCAGGGAACATGGTACCCAAGCCCAGAATTGATGGAGTTTGGCTACGTACCCGTAAATTGGACACGTGCCCCCGGCATAGCTCGACGTACTGCTCTGAGAGGTTCTGATTCTGACAAAAGGCTGAGACTTGGGAAAAATGTCGGACTAAAATTCTAAGGATTCTGCGCATCATCTTGCTCGCGGCTCCACCCACGGACACCAGGTTACTCTTCTATTAAGAATTTAACTCGGTTCTCTGTCCTTTGTCCTGCTAGAACTGTATTTGAAGTCTGGTTTCTTTGAGGTCGGTAATAGATGGTGACGTAGTCAGGTGTCCTGTGACATCGCCCTAAACATCTTTGTATGCATAGGGACAAGTGTAGTTCCGGTAAGTGTACCTTCCTCACAGGCTGTATGTGGTTGCTTTTTGCCCCCCCAAAGAAACAAGAAAAGTGGAGTGACACACATTCATGCCACCAGAGGTCACTGCCATCCATTCAAGCTCACTCTCTCCCATCTGCTTGCAGTGTTGAGTTTTGCCTGCTCTGTTGCCAGCCTGAGCCTTCCCTCAATCTTTGCCTGCCAGGTTTGCACAGACTACTCTATGCCAACCTTGCAGTCTGCAAGCTAAAGGGAGGTGAGCTCTCCACATGGAGGGCAGGACTTGGGGACAGTAGTTGCCCTCCTCCACCCAAGCCCCAGAGGTGACAGGATGATATGATCCCAGCACACCTTGGGCAAGGTTTTGGTGGCTTTAGCAATTTCAGTATCTTTGAGAAGCATGTGGGATGTGCGTCAATTCCAAGGAGGCAAGGGATTGAAGCCTCGCTGAAGCCGGCTTCAAACTGCTGCCTCACCGCTCGCTCATCAAATACGATCCAAGGATTTGCGTATATGAAGCCTGTTGAAGCCGACCTCCAACTCATGGACCCACAAGTCAAAGATTGGGGACTTCAGTTTCGGCCCATAGGGTACGTGCAATTGAAGCCTCTTGAAGCCGGCCTTAAACTGCTGTCTCACGAGCCTCATCAACACCGTCCAGTGTTGGGTATTTGCGTTTGAAGCCTTGTTGAAGAAGCCAGCCTCAAGGCCGGTTTCTGTATCCTTTTTTTGGAGGAGGCAACGATTTGAAGCCTCGTTGAGGCCGGCTTCAAAATGCTGTTTAGGCCTCAACAAATACAGTCTAGCATTGTGGGGATTTGCGTATGAAGCCTTGTTGAAGCCGGCCTCCAACTCACGGCTATAGGCTTCAAAGCTTGGGGAACTCAGTCGGGGCCGTTAGGGGATGTGCATTTGAAGCCTCTTGCAGCCGGCTTCAAACTGCCACCTCGCAGGCCTCATCGACGCCGTTCATACTGGGGATTTCCGTTTGAAGCCTGGCTGCAGCGGGCTTCAAACCCCCGCCGCATAGGCTTCAAACGCCCCCTCGTATCGGCTTCAGCTTCGGCCCAAGTTTGGTATCCTCACACCAAGCGAAGAAGGTCCCGCGCGGATTTGAACCGCGATCGCTGGATTCAGAGTCCAGAGTGCTAACCGTTACACCACGGGACCAGTTGCTTCGAAGCTTGGAGAAGCTTCCAAGACAAATCTCAACTCTCTTTTCTTTCAGCCGAGCACCCTCCTCTTCACTCCTTCAACGCGTGCGGCTTGCTTCCTTTCTGTACACAGTTGTGCTGAGACGGCACTTTGCGAAAAGAAGCTGCCTCAGGGTGTGAGGTTTTCTTTCTGAAAATCTTTGCTCTGAGGTGGAATTTTGCGAAACATTTTTCGACATTGGCTGCAGCTTCCTGCCTAGAATTCTTTGTTCTGGCCTGGAACTTGCTCGAATCAAACCCTCCTCAAAAAGCAGCGCTTCAACATTTTTTGGGTGATTAGCTGCAGCCCGAAGAACGTAGCTTTGCTTCTTGATGGAACGCACCCTGTCGCATTCCAAATAAGATGCATCAGCCGGGAATCGAACCCGGGTCACATCGATGGCAACGATGTATTCTACCACTAGACCACTGATGCTTCTGGGAAAGCTTTCAACGCCATGTTCAGCTTCACTTGCTGAGAGAACGACTCTGGTTCAAGCAGACATGATCGCGACTGGCCATCCGGAAGGCCTCCTTAGGCCTCCTTCTCGAGTTCTTCCTCGTGGCCAGTCCAATCTCTACATGCTTCCACCGTAAAGGAAGGAGCAAAGCGAAGCCGACCGGTAAGGTGTTGTCGCTGCTGTGAAGTTTGTCTATCGAGCTTCACAAAATGTGCCGAGACCCGGGATCGAGCCTATCGAGCTTCACAAAATGTGCCGAGACCCGGGATCGAGCCGGGGACCTTCAGATCTTCAGTCTGACGCTCTCCCAACTGAGCTATCGCGGCTCTAGTTGCATAGTCAGGCCAAGTCTTCGCCCGTGACTGCAACGGCGCACGCCGAACATGTTCAACGCAGGGCCACACTAAGTCTCTTCTTGCGTGCTTGGCAGCTTCCTGAGCTCTTTGCCAAGTGTTCCCGCAAAGACACCGCGGTGCATCTGGACAAAAGTTGGGTTGGTCAGCAACGGCCACGAGTGCTGCCTTTGATTTTCTCTGTGGTGGCTCATGCTGTGGTCCACAGTGTCACTTCTGTAGAGATTATGCTATCGCACTCACGTTTTGTCTGCACCTAAGGATATAGTTTGTCTCTTCCTCCTATAAAAACCTATCAACAGTGGCGATAGCGCAGTTGGCAGCGCGTAGGTCTCATAATCCTAAGGTCGTGAGTTCGATCCTCACTCGCCACATATTGCACTTGTCTCACATGTGCTATACTGGTGATTCACTCATACTCCCATCCCAGCCGAACACAACGCAAGAACTACGTCTGTGCCTCTCCTGATGCCCTGTCAAGATCACACAAAACGTGAACTGACACGAGTCGTTCGCTCTGGTGTGCTCACAGCCATTGCAACAGTAAGTTTTGCCTTAATTCCGCCTGCCGAGACAAATCTCCCTACACATGATGACAAATTGAGCAGATCTTGTCTACGTCATTAAAGTTCGCAAAGGGCTGTTCTGGGAATTGAACCCAGGACCTCTCGCACCCGAAGCGAGAATCATGCCACTAGACCAAACAGCCAGTGACTGCTCCTTCCGCCCAACCCATGATAATTTACGAACTAGCTTGCGGGCTGCCATTGGGCACGAGACGTTGTCGACAAGAGGAGGTCGCATTGTGTGGTTCTCGGAGTCGCTTGAATGGCTGCAGGACATGTGCTGCCTTGCGGAGCTAGGAAAATGCAGCCTACATGGACTCATACACCCAGCCAGGATCGAACTGGCGACCTTCAGCGTGTTAGGCTGACGTCATAGCCACTAGACCATGGGTGCATCTATTGAACCCTTGAATGCGATGGAACAGAGGATGTCTGTTGCGACATGGATTGCTGACTCAAAAGCATAGGACAGCAGGCAGCGTGTTTTCCCAAGAACCACGTTCCATGCACTCAGTTTGCAAGTTGCGCTCTTCCGAAACAAAAAACGACACGAACATCAGCACATGGTCTTTACTGGCCGGGTTTCCTTGTGAACTGTTTTGGTCGGCAAAGGTGATCAAAGGGTGAAATCTGATATCCAATCGCAAAAAAAAGAGACTTGCATGGGTATGGCAACCTCTTAATATCCAAATGTCCCCACCAGGAGTCGAACCTGGGTTGTCGCGGCCACAACGCGACGTCCTAACCACTAGACGATAAGGACTCTGCTGCTTGCGGCGGACCTCTTGACACCCTTGACAAGCAGCAGGGAACATGGTACCCAAGCCCAGAATTGATGGAGTTTGGCTACGTACCCGTAAATTGGACACGTGCCCCCGGCATAGCTCGACGTACTGCTCTGAGAGGTTCTGATTCTGACAAAAGGCTGAGACTTGGGAAAAATGTCGGACTAAAATTCTAAGGATTCTGCGCATCATCTTGCTCGCGGCTCCACCCACGGACACCAGGTTACTCTTCTATTAAGAATTTAACTCGGTTCTCTGTCCTTTGTCCTGCTAGAACTGTATTTGAAGTCTGGTTTCTTTGAGGTCGGTAATAGATGGTGACGTAGTCAGGTGTCCTGTGACATCGCCCTAAACATCTTTGTATGCATAGGGACAAGTGTAGTTCCGGTAAGTGTACCTTCCTCACAGGCTGTATGTGGTTGCTTTTTGCCCCCCCAAAGAAACAAGAAAAGTGGAGTGACACACATTCATGCCACCAGAGGTCACTGCCATCCATTCAAGCTCACTCTCTCCCATCTGCTTGCAGTGTTGAGTTTTGCCTGCTCTGTTGCCAGCCTGAGCCTTCCCTCAATCTTTGCCTGCCAGGTTTGCACAGACTACTCTATGCCAACCTTGCAGTCTGCAAGCTAAAGGGAGGTGAGCTCTCCACATGGAGGGCAGGACTTGGGGACAGTAGTTGCCCTCCTCCACCCAAGCCCCAGAGGTGACAGGATGATATGATCCCAGCACACCTTGGGCAAGGTTTTGGTGGCTTTAGCAATTTCAGTATCTTTGAGAAGCATGTGGGATGTGCGTCAATTCCAAGGAGGCAAGGGATTGAAGCCTCGCTGAAGCCGGCTTCAAACTGCTGCCTCACCGCTCGCTCATCAAATACGATCCAAGGATTTGCGTATATGAAGCCTGTTGAAGCCGACCTCCAACTCATGGACCCACAAGTCAAAGATTGGGGACTTCAGTTTCGGCCCATAGGGTACGTGCAATTGAAGCCTCTTGAAGCCGGCCTTAAACTGCTGTCTCACGAGCCTCATCAACACCGTCCAGTGTTGGGTATTTGCGTTTGAAGCCTTGTTGAAGAAGCCAGCCTCAAGGCCGGTTTCTGTATCCTTTTTTTGGAGGAGGCAACGATTTGAAGCCTCGTTGAGGCCGGCTTCAAAATGCTGTTTAGGCCTCAACAAATACAGTCTAGCATTGTGGGGATTTGCGTATGAAGCCTTGTTGAAGCCGGCCTCCAACTCACGGCTATAGGCTTCAAAGCTTGGGGAACTCAGTCGGGGCCGTTAGGGGATGTGCATTTGAAGCCTCTTGCAGCCGGCTTCAAACTGCCACCTCGCAGGCCTCATCGACGCCGTTCATACTGGGGATTTCCGTTTGAAGCCTGGCTGCAGCGGGCTTCAAACCCCCGCCGCATAGGCTTCAAACGCCCCCTCGTATCGGCTTCAGCTTCGGCCCAAGTTTGGTATCCTCACACCAAGCGAAGAAGGTCCCGCGCGGATTTGAACCGCGATCGCTGGATTCAGAGTCCAGAGTGCTAACCGTTACACCACGGGACCAGTTGCTTCGAAGCTTGGAGAAGCTTCCAAGACAAATCTCAACTCTCTTTTCTTTCAGCCGAGCACCCTCCTCTTCACTCCTTCAACGCGTGCGGCTTGCTTCCTTTCTGTACACAGTTGTGCTGAGACGGCACTTTGCGAAAAGAAGCTGCCTCAGGGTGTGAGGTTTTCTTTCTGAAAATCTTTGCTCTGAGGTGGAATTTTGCGAAACATTTTTCGACATTGGCTGCAGCTTCCTGCCTAGAATTCTTTGTTCTGGCCTGGAACTTGCTCGAATCAAACCCTCCTCAAAAAGCAGCGCTTCAACATTTTTTGGGTGATTAGCTGCAGCCCGAAGAACGTAGCTTTGCTTCTTGATGGAACGCACCCTGTCGCATTCCAAATAAGATGCATCAGCCGGGAATCGAACCCGGGTCACATCGATGGCAACGATGTATTCTACCACTAGACCACTGATGCTTCTGGGAAAGCTTTCAACGCCATGTTCAGCTTCACTTGCTGAGAGAACGACTCTGGTTCAAGCAGACATGATCGCGACTGGCCATCCGGAAGGCCTCCTTAGGCCTCCTTCTCGAGTTCTTCCTCGTGGCCAGTCCAATCTCTACATGCTTCCACCGTAAAGGAAGGAGCAAAGCGAAGCCGACCGGTAAGGTGTTGTCGCTGCTGTGAAGTTTGTCTATCGAGCTTCACAAAATGTGCCGAGACCCGGGATCGAGCCTATCGAGCTTCACAAAATGTGCCGAGACCCGGGATCGAGCCGGGGACCTTCAGATCTTCAGTCTGACGCTCTCCCAACTGAGCTATCGCGGCTCTAGTTGCATAGTCAGGCCAAGTCTTCGCCCGTGACTGCAACGGCGCACGCCGAACATGTTCAACGCAGGGCCACACTAAGTCTCTTCTTGCGTGCTTGGCAGCTTCCTGAGCTCTTTGCCAAGTGTTCCCGCAAAGACACCGCGGTGCATCTGGACAAAAGTTGGGTTGGTCAGCAACGGCCACGAGTGCTGCCTTTGATTTTCTCTGTGGTGGCTCATGCTGTGGTCCACAGTGTCACTTCTGTAGAGATTATGCTATCGCACTCACGTTTTGTCTGCACCTAAGGATATAGTTTGTCTCTTCCTCCTATAAAAACCTATCAACAGTGGCGATAGCGCAGTTGGCAGCGCGTAGGTCTCATAATCCTAAGGTCGTGAGTTCGATCCTCACTCGCCACATATTGCACTTGTCTCACATGTGCTATACTGGTGATTCACTCATACTCCCATCCCAGCCGAACACAACGCAAGAACTACGTCTGTGCCTCTCCTGATGCCCTGTCAAGATCACACAAAACGTGAACTGACACGAGTCGTTCGCTCTGGTGTGCTCACAGCCATTGCAACAGTAAGTTTTGCCTTAATTCCGCCTGCCGAGACAAATCTCCCTACACATGATGACAAATTGAGCAGATCTTGTCTACGTCATTAAAGTTCGCAAAGGGCTGTTCTGGGAATTGAACCCAGGACCTCTCGCACCCGAAGCGAGAATCATGCCACTAGACCAAACAGCCAGTGACTGCTCCTTCCGCCCAACCCATGATAATTTACGAACTAGCTTGCGGGCTGCCATTGGGCACGAGACGTTGTCGACAAGAGGAGGTCGCATTGTGTGGTTCTCGGAGTCGCTTGAATGGCTGCAGGACATGTGCTGCCTTGCGGAGCTAGGAAAATGCAGCCTACATGGACTCATACACCCAGCCAGGATCGAACTGGCGACCTTCAGCGTGTTAGGCTGACGTCATAGCCACTAGACCATGGGTGCATCTATTGAACCCTTGAATGCGATGGAACAGAGGATGTCTGTTGCGACATGGATTGCTGACTCAAAAGCATAGGACAGCAGGCAGCGTGTTTTCCCAAGAACCACGTTCCATGCACTCAGTTTGCAAGTTGCGCTCTTCCGAAACAAAAAACGACACGAACATCAGCACATGGTCTTTACTGGCCGGGTTTCCTTGTGAACTGTTTTGGTCGGCAAAGGTGATCAAAGGGTGAAATCTGATATCCAATCGCAAAAAAAAGAGACTTGCATGGGTATGGCAACCTCTTAATATCCAAATGTCCCCACCAGGAGTCGAACCTGGGTTGTCGCGGCCACAACGCGACGTCCTAACCACTAGACGATAAGGACTCTGCTGCTTGCGGCGGACCTCTTGACACCCTTGACAAGCAGCAGGGAACATGGTACCCAAGCCCAGAATTGATGGAGTTTGGCTACGTACCCGTAAATTGGACACGTGCCCCCGGCATAGCTCGACGTACTGCTCTGAGAGGTTCTGATTCTGACAAAAGGCTGAGACTTGGGAAAAATGTCGGACTAAAATTCTAAGGATTCTGCGCATCATCTTGCTCGCGGCTCCACCCACGGACACCAGGTTACTCTTCTATTAAGAATTTAACTCGGTTCTCTGTCCTTTGTCCTGCTAGAACTGTATTTGAAGTCTGGTTTCTTTGAGGTCGGTAATAGATGGTGACGTAGTCAGGTGTCCTGTGACATCGCCCTAAACATCTTTGTATGCATAGGGACAAGTGTAGTTCCGGTAAGTGTACCTTCCTCACAGGCTGTATGTGGTTGCTTTTTGCCCCCCCAAAGAAACAAGAAAAGTGGAGTGACACACATTCATGCCACCAGAGGTCACTGCCATCCATTCAAGCTCACTCTCTCCCATCTGCTTGCAGTGTTGAGTTTTGCCTGCTCTGTTGCCAGCCTGAGCCTTCCCTCAATCTTTGCCTGCCAGGTTTGCACAGACTACTCTATGCCAACCTTGCAGTCTGCAAGCTAAAGGGAGGTGAGCTCTCCACATGGAGGGCAGGACTTGGGGACAGTAGTTGCCCTCCTCCACCCAAGCCCCAGAGGTGACAGGATGATATGATCCCAGCACACCTTGGGCAAGGTTTTGGTGGCTTTAGCAATTTCAGTATCTTTGAGAAGCATGTGGGATGTGCGTCAATTCCAAGGAGGCAAGGGATTGAAGCCTCGCTGAAGCCGGCTTCAAACTGCTGCCTCACCGCTCGCTCATCAAATACGATCCAAGGATTTGCGTATATGAAGCCTGTTGAAGCCGACCTCCAACTCATGGACCCACAAGTCAAAGATTGGGGACTTCAGTTTCGGCCCATAGGGTACGTGCAATTGAAGCCTCTTGAAGCCGGCCTTAAACTGCTGTCTCACGAGCCTCATCAACACCGTCCAGTGTTGGGTATTTGCGTTTGAAGCCTTGTTGAAGAAGCCAGCCTCAAGGCCGGTTTCTGTATCCTTTTTTTGGAGGAGGCAACGATTTGAAGCCTCGTTGAGGCCGGCTTCAAAATGCTGTTTAGGCCTCAACAAATACAGTCTAGCATTGTGGGGATTTGCGTATGAAGCCTTGTTGAAGCCGGCCTCCAACTCACGGCTATAGGCTTCAAAGCTTGGGGAACTCAGTCGGGGCCGTTAGGGGATGTGCATTTGAAGCCTCTTGCAGCCGGCTTCAAACTGCCACCTCGCAGGCCTCATCGACGCCGTTCATACTGGGGATTTCCGTTTGAAGCCTGGCTGCAGCGGGCTTCAAACCCCCGCCGCATAGGCTTCAAACGCCCCCTCGTATCGGCTTCAGCTTCGGCCCAAGTTTGGTATCCTCACACCAAGCGAAGAAGGTCCCGCGCGGATTTGAACCGCGATCGCTGGATTCAGAGTCCAGAGTGCTAACCGTTACACCACGGGACCAGTTGCTTCGAAGCTTGGAGAAGCTTCCAAGACAAATCTCAACTCTCTTTTCTTTCAGCCGAGCACCCTCCTCTTCACTCCTTCAACGCGTGCGGCTTGCTTCCTTTCTGTACACAGTTGTGCTGAGACGGCACTTTGCGAAAAGAAGCTGCCTCAGGGTGTGAGGTTTTCTTTCTGAAAATCTTTGCTCTGAGGTGGAATTTTGCGAAACATTTTTCGACATTGGCTGCAGCTTCCTGCCTAGAATTCTTTGTTCTGGCCTGGAACTTGCTCGAATCAAACCCTCCTCAAAAAGCAGCGCTTCAACATTTTTTGGGTGATTAGCTGCAGCCCGAAGAACGTAGCTTTGCTTCTTGATGGAACGCACCCTGTCGCATTCCAAATAAGATGCATCAGCCGGGAATCGAACCCGGGTCACATCGATGGCAACGATGTATTCTACCACTAGACCACTGATGCTTCTGGGAAAGCTTTCAACGCCATGTTCAGCTTCACTTGCTGAGAGAACGACTCTGGTTCAAGCAGACATGATCGCGACTGGCCATCCGGAAGGCCTCCTTAGGCCTCCTTCTCGAGTTCTTCCTCGTGGCCAGTCCAATCTCTACATGCTTCCACCGTAAAGGAAGGAGCAAAGCGAAGCCGACCGGTAAGGTGTTGTCGCTGCTGTGAAGTTTGTCTATCGAGCTTCACAAAATGTGCCGAGACCCGGGATCGAGCCTATCGAGCTTCACAAAATGTGCCGAGACCCGGGATCGAGCCGGGGACCTTCAGATCTTCAGTCTGACGCTCTCCCAACTGAGCTATCGCGGCTCTAGTTGCATAGTCAGGCCAAGTCTTCGCCCGTGACTGCAACGGCGCACGCCGAACATGTTCAACGCAGGGCCACACTAAGTCTCTTCTTGCGTGCTTGGCAGCTTCCTGAGCTCTTTGCCAAGTGTTCCCGCAAAGACACCGCGGTGCATCTGGACAAAAGTTGGGTTGGTCAGCAACGGCCACGAGTGCTGCCTTTGATTTTCTCTGTGGTGGCTCATGCTGTGGTCCACAGTGTCACTTCTGTAGAGATTATGCTATCGCACTCACGTTTTGTCTGCACCTAAGGATATAGTTTGTCTCTTCCTCCTATAAAAACCTATCAACAGTGGCGATAGCGCAGTTGGCAGCGCGTAGGTCTCATAATCCTAAGGTCGTGAGTTCGATCCTCACTCGCCACATATTGCACTTGTCTCACATGTGCTATACTGGTGATTCACTCATACTCCCATCCCAGCCGAACACAACGCAAGAACTACGTCTGTGCCTCTCCTGATGCCCTGTCAAGATCACACAAAACGTGAACTGACACGAGTCGTTCGCTCTGGTGTGCTCACAGCCATTGCAACAGTAAGTTTTGCCTTAATTCCGCCTGCCGAGACAAATCTCCCTACACATGATGACAAATTGAGCAGATCTTGTCTACGTCATTAAAGTTCGCAAAGGGCTGTTCTGGGAATTGAACCCAGGACCTCTCGCACCCGAAGCGAGAATCATGCCACTAGACCAAACAGCCAGTGACTGCTCCTTCCGCCCAACCCATGATAATTTACGAACTAGCTTGCGGGCTGCCATTGGGCACGAGACGTTGTCGACAAGAGGAGGTCGCATTGTGTGGTTCTCGGAGTCGCTTGAATGGCTGCAGGACATGTGCTGCCTTGCGGAGCTAGGAAAATGCAGCCTACATGGACTCATACACCCAGCCAGGATCGAACTGGCGACCTTCAGCGTGTTAGGCTGACGTCATAGCCACTAGACCATGGGTGCATCTATTGAACCCTTGAATGCGATGGAACAGAGGATGTCTGTTGCGACATGGATTGCTGACTCAAAAGCATAGGACAGCAGGCAGCGTGTTTTCCCAAGAACCACGTTCCATGCACTCAGTTTGCAAGTTGCGCTCTTCCGAAACAAAAAACGACACGAACATCAGCACATGGTCTTTACTGGCCGGGTTTCCTTGTGAACTGTTTTGGTCGGCAAAGGTGATCAAAGGGTGAAATCTGATATCCAATCGCAAAAAAAAGAGACTTGCATGGGTATGGCAACCTCTTAATATCCAAATGTCCCCACCAGGAGTCGAACCTGGGTTGTCGCGGCCACAACGCGACGTCCTAACCACTAGACGATAAGGACTCTGCTGCTTGCGGCGGACCTCTTGACACCCTTGACAAGCAGCAGGGAACATGGTACCCAAGCCCAGAATTGATGGAGTTTGGCTACGTACCCGTAAATTGGACACGTGCCCCCGGCATAGCTCGACGTACTGCTCTGAGAGGTTCTGATTCTGACAAAAGGCTGAGACTTGGGAAAAATGTCGGACTAAAATTCTAAGGATTCTGCGCATCATCTTGCTCGCGGCTCCACCCACGGACACCAGGTTACTCTTCTATTAAGAATTTAACTCGGTTCTCTGTCCTTTGTCCTGCTAGAACTGTATTTGAAGTCTGGTTTCTTTGAGGTCGGTAATAGATGGTGACGTAGTCAGGTGTCCTGTGACATCGCCCTAAACATCTTTGTATGCATAGGGACAAGTGTAGTTCCGGTAAGTGTACCTTCCTCACAGGCTGTATGTGGTTGCTTTTTGCCCCCCCAAAGAAACAAGAAAAGTGGAGTGACACACATTCATGCCACCAGAGGTCACTGCCATCCATTCAAGCTCACTCTCTCCCATCTGCTTGCAGTGTTGAGTTTTGCCTGCTCTGTTGCCAGCCTGAGCCTTCCCTCAATCTTTGCCTGCCAGGTTTGCACAGACTACTCTATGCCAACCTTGCAGTCTGCAAGCTAAAGGGAGGTGAGCTCTCCACATGGAGGGCAGGACTTGGGGACAGTAGTTGCCCTCCTCCACCCAAGCCCCAGAGGTGACAGGATGATATGATCCCAGCACACCTTGGGCAAGGTTTTGGTGGCTTTAGCAATTTCAGTATCTTTGAGAAGCATGTGGGATGTGCGTCAATTCCAAGGAGGCAAGGGATTGAAGCCTCGCTGAAGCCGGCTTCAAACTGCTGCCTCACCGCTCGCTCATCAAATACGATCCAAGGATTTGCGTATATGAAGCCTGTTGAAGCCGACCTCCAACTCATGGACCCACAAGTCAAAGATTGGGGACTTCAGTTTCGGCCCATAGGGTACGTGCAATTGAAGCCTCTTGAAGCCGGCCTTAAACTGCTGTCTCACGAGCCTCATCAACACCGTCCAGTGTTGGGTATTTGCGTTTGAAGCCTTGTTGAAGAAGCCAGCCTCAAGGCCGGTTTCTGTATCCTTTTTTTGGAGGAGGCAACGATTTGAAGCCTCGTTGAGGCCGGCTTCAAAATGCTGTTTAGGCCTCAACAAATACAGTCTAGCATTGTGGGGATTTGCGTATGAAGCCTTGTTGAAGCCGGCCTCCAACTCACGGCTATAGGCTTCAAAGCTTGGGGAACTCAGTCGGGGCCGTTAGGGGATGTGCATTTGAAGCCTCTTGCAGCCGGCTTCAAACTGCCACCTCGCAGGCCTCATCGACGCCGTTCATACTGGGGATTTCCGTTTGAAGCCTGGCTGCAGCGGGCTTCAAACCCCCGCCGCATAGGCTTCAAACGCCCCCTCGTATCGGCTTCAGCTTCGGCCCAAGTTTGGTATCCTCACACCAAGCGAAGAAGGTCCCGCGCGGATTTGAACCGCGATCGCTGGATTCAGAGTCCAGAGTGCTAACCGTTACACCACGGGACCAGTTGCTTCGAAGCTTGGAGAAGCTTCCAAGACAAATCTCAACTCTCTTTTCTTTCAGCCGAGCACCCTCCTCTTCACTCCTTCAACGCGTGCGGCTTGCTTCCTTTCTGTACACAGTTGTGCTGAGACGGCACTTTGCGAAAAGAAGCTGCCTCAGGGTGTGAGGTTTTCTTTCTGAAAATCTTTGCTCTGAGGTGGAATTTTGCGAAACATTTTTCGACATTGGCTGCAGCTTCCTGCCTAGAATTCTTTGTTCTGGCCTGGAACTTGCTCGAATCAAACCCTCCTCAAAAAGCAGCGCTTCAACATTTTTTGGGTGATTAGCTGCAGCCCGAAGAACGTAGCTTTGCTTCTTGATGGAACGCACCCTGTCGCATTCCAAATAAGATGCATCAGCCGGGAATCGAACCCGGGTCACATCGATGGCAACGATGTATTCTACCACTAGACCACTGATGCTTCTGGGAAAGCTTTCAACGCCATGTTCAGCTTCACTTGCTGAGAGAACGACTCTGGTTCAAGCAGACATGATCGCGACTGGCCATCCGGAAGGCCTCCTTAGGCCTCCTTCTCGAGTTCTTCCTCGTGGCCAGTCCAATCTCTACATGCTTCCACCGTAAAGGAAGGAGCAAAGCGAAGCCGACCGGTAAGGTGTTGTCGCTGCTGTGAAGTTTGTCTATCGAGCTTCACAAAATGTGCCGAGACCCGGGATCGAGCCTATCGAGCTTCACAAAATGTGCCGAGACCCGGGATCGAGCCGGGGACCTTCAGATCTTCAGTCTGACGCTCTCCCAACTGAGCTATCGCGGCTCTAGTTGCATAGTCAGGCCAAGTCTTCGCCCGTGACTGCAACGGCGCACGCCGAACATGTTCAACGCAGGGCCACACTAAGTCTCTTCTTGCGTGCTTGGCAGCTTCCTGAGCTCTTTGCCAAGTGTTCCCGCAAAGACACCGCGGTGCATCTGGACAAAAGTTGGGTTGGTCAGCAACGGCCACGAGTGCTGCCTTTGATTTTCTCTGTGGTGGCTCATGCTGTGGTCCACAGTGTCACTTCTGTAGAGATTATGCTATCGCACTCACGTTTTGTCTGCACCTAAGGATATAGTTTGTCTCTTCCTCCTATAAAAACCTATCAACAGTGGCGATAGCGCAGTTGGCAGCGCGTAGGTCTCATAATCCTAAGGTCGTGAGTTCGATCCTCACTCGCCACATATTGCACTTGTCTCACATGTGCTATACTGGTGATTCACTCATACTCCCATCCCAGCCGAACACAACGCAAGAACTACGTCTGTGCCTCTCCTGATGCCCTGTCAAGATCACACAAAACGTGAACTGACACGAGTCGTTCGCTCTGGTGTGCTCACAGCCATTGCAACAGTAAGTTTTGCCTTAATTCCGCCTGCCGAGACAAATCTCCCTACACATGATGACAAATTGAGCAGATCTTGTCTACGTCATTAAAGTTCGCAAAGGGCTGTTCTGGGAATTGAACCCAGGACCTCTCGCACCCGAAGCGAGAATCATGCCACTAGACCAAACAGCCAGTGACTGCTCCTTCCGCCCAACCCATGATAATTTACGAACTAGCTTGCGGGCTGCCATTGGGCACGAGACGTTGTCGACAAGAGGAGGTCGCATTGTGTGGTTCTCGGAGTCGCTTGAATGGCTGCAGGACATGTGCTGCCTTGCGGAGCTAGGAAAATGCAGCCTACATGGACTCATACACCCAGCCAGGATCGAACTGGCGACCTTCAGCGTGTTAGGCTGACGTCATAGCCACTAGACCATGGGTGCATCTATTGAACCCTTGAATGCGATGGAACAGAGGATGTCTGTTGCGACATGGATTGCTGACTCAAAAGCATAGGACAGCAGGCAGCGTGTTTTCCCAAGAACCACGTTCCATGCACTCAGTTTGCAAGTTGCGCTCTTCCGAAACAAAAAACGACACGAACATCAGCACATGGTCTTTACTGGCCGGGTTTCCTTGTGAACTGTTTTGGTCGGCAAAGGTGATCAAAGGGTGAAATCTGATATCCAATCGCAAAAAAAAGAGACTTGCATGGGTATGGCAACCTCTTAATATCCAAATGTCCCCACCAGGAGTCGAACCTGGGTTGTCGCGGCCACAACGCGACGTCCTAACCACTAGACGATAAGGACTCTGCTGCTTGCGGCGGACCTCTTGACACCCTTGACAAGCAGCAGGGAACATGGTACCCAAGCCCAGAATTGATGGAGTTTGGCTACGTACCCGTAAATTGGACACGTGCCCCCGGCATAGCTCGACGTACTGCTCTGAGAGGTTCTGATTCTGACAAAAGGCTGAGACTTGGGAAAAATGTCGGACTAAAATTCTAAGGATTCTGCGCATCATCTTGCTCGCGGCTCCACCCACGGACACCAGGTTACTCTTCTATTAAGAATTTAACTCGGTTCTCTGTCCTTTGTCCTGCTAGAACTGTATTTGAAGTCTGGTTTCTTTGAGGTCGGTAATAGATGGTGACGTAGTCAGGTGTCCTGTGACATCGCCCTAAACATCTTTGTATGCATAGGGACAAGTGTAGTTCCGGTAAGTGTACCTTCCTCACAGGCTGTATGTGGTTGCTTTTTGCCCCCCCAAAGAAACAAGAAAAGTGGAGTGACACACATTCATGCCACCAGAGGTCACTGCCATCCATTCAAGCTCACTCTCTCCCATCTGCTTGCAGTGTTGAGTTTTGCCTGCTCTGTTGCCAGCCTGAGCCTTCCCTCAATCTTTGCCTGCCAGGTTTGCACAGACTACTCTATGCCAACCTTGCAGTCTGCAAGCTAAAGGGAGGTGAGCTCTCCACATGGAGGGCAGGACTTGGGGACAGTAGTTGCCCTCCTCCACCCAAGCCCCAGAGGTGACAGGATGATATGATCCCAGCACACCTTGGGCAAGGTTTTGGTGGCTTTAGCAATTTCAGTATCTTTGAGAAGCATGTGGGATGTGCGTCAATTCCAAGGAGGCAAGGGATTGAAGCCTCGCTGAAGCCGGCTTCAAACTGCTGCCTCACCGCTCGCTCATCAAATACGATCCAAGGATTTGCGTATATGAAGCCTGTTGAAGCCGACCTCCAACTCATGGACCCACAAGTCAAAGATTGGGGACTTCAGTTTCGGCCCATAGGGTACGTGCAATTGAAGCCTCTTGAAGCCGGCCTTAAACTGCTGTCTCACGAGCCTCATCAACACCGTCCAGTGTTGGGTATTTGCGTTTGAAGCCTTGTTGAAGAAGCCAGCCTCAAGGCCGGTTTCTGTATCCTTTTTTTGGAGGAGGCAACGATTTGAAGCCTCGTTGAGGCCGGCTTCAAAATGCTGTTTAGGCCTCAACAAATACAGTCTAGCATTGTGGGGATTTGCGTATGAAGCCTTGTTGAAGCCGGCCTCCAACTCACGGCTATAGGCTTCAAAGCTTGGGGAACTCAGTCGGGGCCGTTAGGGGATGTGCATTTGAAGCCTCTTGCAGCCGGCTTCAAACTGCCACCTCGCAGGCCTCATCGACGCCGTTCATACTGGGGATTTCCGTTTGAAGCCTGGCTGCAGCGGGCTTCAAACCCCCGCCGCATAGGCTTCAAACGCCCCCTCGTATCGGCTTCAGCTTCGGCCCAAGTTTGGTATCCTCACACCAAGCGAAGAAGGTCCCGCGCGGATTTGAACCGCGATCGCTGGATTCAGAGTCCAGAGTGCTAACCGTTACACCACGGGACCAGTTGCTTCGAAGCTTGGAGAAGCTTCCAAGACAAATCTCAACTCTCTTTTCTTTCAGCCGAGCACCCTCCTCTTCACTCCTTCAACGCGTGCGGCTTGCTTCCTTTCTGTACACAGTTGTGCTGAGACGGCACTTTGCGAAAAGAAGCTGCCTCAGGGTGTGAGGTTTTCTTTCTGAAAATCTTTGCTCTGAGGTGGAATTTTGCGAAACATTTTTCGACATTGGCTGCAGCTTCCTGCCTAGAATTCTTTGTTCTGGCCTGGAACTTGCTCGAATCAAACCCTCCTCAAAAAGCAGCGCTTCAACATTTTTTGGGTGATTAGCTGCAGCCCGAAGAACGTAGCTTTGCTTCTTGATGGAACGCACCCTGTCGCATTCCAAATAAGATGCATCAGCCGGGAATCGAACCCGGGTCACATCGATGGCAACGATGTATTCTACCACTAGACCACTGATGCTTCTGGGAAAGCTTTCAACGCCATGTTCAGCTTCACTTGCTGAGAGAACGACTCTGGTTCAAGCAGACATGATCGCGACTGGCCATCCGGAAGGCCTCCTTAGGCCTCCTTCTCGAGTTCTTCCTCGTGGCCAGTCCAATCTCTACATGCTTCCACCGTAAAGGAAGGAGCAAAGCGAAGCCGACCGGTAAGGTGTTGTCGCTGCTGTGAAGTTTGTCTATCGAGCTTCACAAAATGTGCCGAGACCCGGGATCGAGCCTATCGAGCTTCACAAAATGTGCCGAGACCCGGGATCGAGCCGGGGACCTTCAGATCTTCAGTCTGACGCTCTCCCAACTGAGCTATCGCGGCTCTAGTTGCATAGTCAGGCCAAGTCTTCGCCCGTGACTGCAACGGCGCACGCCGAACATGTTCAACGCAGGGCCACACTAAGTCTCTTCTTGCGTGCTTGGCAGCTTCCTGAGCTCTTTGCCAAGTGTTCCCGCAAAGACACCGCGGTGCATCTGGACAAAAGTTGGGTTGGTCAGCAACGGCCACGAGTGCTGCCTTTGATTTTCTCTGTGGTGGCTCATGCTGTGGTCCACAGTGTCACTTCTGTAGAGATTATGCTATCGCACTCACGTTTTGTCTGCACCTAAGGATATAGTTTGTCTCTTCCTCCTATAAAAACCTATCAACAGTGGCGATAGCGCAGTTGGCAGCGCGTAGGTCTCATAATCCTAAGGTCGTGAGTTCGATCCTCACTCGCCACATATTGCACTTGTCTCACATGTGCTATACTGGTGATTCACTCATACTCCCATCCCAGCCGAACACAACGCAAGAACTACGTCTGTGCCTCTCCTGATGCCCTGTCAAGATCACACAAAACGTGAACTGACACGAGTCGTTCGCTCTGGTGTGCTCACAGCCATTGCAACAGTAAGTTTTGCCTTAATTCCGCCTGCCGAGACAAATCTCCCTACACATGATGACAAATTGAGCAGATCTTGTCTACGTCATTAAAGTTCGCAAAGGGCTGTTCTGGGAATTGAACCCAGGACCTCTCGCACCCGAAGCGAGAATCATGCCACTAGACCAAACAGCCAGTGACTGCTCCTTCCGCCCAACCCATGATAATTTACGAACTAGCTTGCGGGCTGCCATTGGGCACGAGACGTTGTCGACAAGAGGAGGTCGCATTGTGTGGTTCTCGGAGTCGCTTGAATGGCTGCAGGACATGTGCTGCCTTGCGGAGCTAGGAAAATGCAGCCTACATGGACTCATACACCCAGCCAGGATCGAACTGGCGACCTTCAGCGTGTTAGGCTGACGTCATAGCCACTAGACCATGGGTGCATCTATTGAACCCTTGAATGCGATGGAACAGAGGATGTCTGTTGCGACATGGATTGCTGACTCAAAAGCATAGGACAGCAGGCAGCGTGTTTTCCCAAGAACCACGTTCCATGCACTCAGTTTGCAAGTTGCGCTCTTCCGAAACAAAAAACGACACGAACATCAGCACATGGTCTTTACTGGCCGGGTTTCCTTGTGAACTGTTTTGGTCGGCAAAGGTGATCAAAGGGTGAAATCTGATATCCAATCGCAAAAAAAAGAGACTTGCATGGGTATGGCAACCTCTTAATATCCAAATGTCCCCACCAGGAGTCGAACCTGGGTTGTCGCGGCCACAACGCGACGTCCTAACCACTAGACGATAAGGACTCTGCTGCTTGCGGCGGACCTCTTGACACCCTTGACAAGCAGCAGGGAACATGGTACCCAAGCCCAGAATTGATGGAGTTTGGCTACGTACCCGTAAATTGGACACGTGCCCCCGGCATAGCTCGACGTACTGCTCTGAGAGGTTCTGATTCTGACAAAAGGCTGAGACTTGGGAAAAATGTCGGACTAAAATTCTAAGGATTCTGCGCATCATCTTGCTCGCGGCTCCACCCACGGACACCAGGTTACTCTTCTATTAAGAATTTAACTCGGTTCTCTGTCCTTTGTCCTGCTAGAACTGTATTTGAAGTCTGGTTTCTTTGAGGTCGGTAATAGATGGTGACGTAGTCAGGTGTCCTGTGACATCGCCCTAAACATCTTTGTATGCATAGGGACAAGTGTAGTTCCGGTAAGTGTACCTTCCTCACAGGCTGTATGTGGTTGCTTTTTGCCCCCCCAAAGAAACAAGAAAAGTGGAGTGACACACATTCATGCCACCAGAGGTCACTGCCATCCATTCAAGCTCACTCTCTCCCATCTGCTTGCAGTGTTGAGTTTTGCCTGCTCTGTTGCCAGCCTGAGCCTTCCCTCAATCTTTGCCTGCCAGGTTTGCACAGACTACTCTATGCCAACCTTGCAGTCTGCAAGCTAAAGGGAGGTGAGCTCTCCACATGGAGGGCAGGACTTGGGGACAGTAGTTGCCCTCCTCCACCCAAGCCCCAGAGGTGACAGGATGATATGATCCCAGCACACCTTGGGCAAGGTTTTGGTGGCTTTAGCAATTTCAGTATCTTTGAGAAGCATGTGGGATGTGCGTCAATTCCAAGGAGGCAAGGGATTGAAGCCTCGCTGAAGCCGGCTTCAAACTGCTGCCTCACCGCTCGCTCATCAAATACGATCCAAGGATTTGCGTATATGAAGCCTGTTGAAGCCGACCTCCAACTCATGGACCCACAAGTCAAAGATTGGGGACTTCAGTTTCGGCCCATAGGGTACGTGCAATTGAAGCCTCTTGAAGCCGGCCTTAAACTGCTGTCTCACGAGCCTCATCAACACCGTCCAGTGTTGGGTATTTGCGTTTGAAGCCTTGTTGAAGAAGCCAGCCTCAAGGCCGGTTTCTGTATCCTTTTTTTGGAGGAGGCAACGATTTGAAGCCTCGTTGAGGCCGGCTTCAAAATGCTGTTTAGGCCTCAACAAATACAGTCTAGCATTGTGGGGATTTGCGTATGAAGCCTTGTTGAAGCCGGCCTCCAACTCACGGCTATAGGCTTCAAAGCTTGGGGAACTCAGTCGGGGCCGTTAGGGGATGTGCATTTGAAGCCTCTTGCAGCCGGCTTCAAACTGCCACCTCGCAGGCCTCATCGACGCCGTTCATACTGGGGATTTCCGTTTGAAGCCTGGCTGCAGCGGGCTTCAAACCCCCGCCGCATAGGCTTCAAACGCCCCCTCGTATCGGCTTCAGCTTCGGCCCAAGTTTGGTATCCTCACACCAAGCGAAGAAGGTCCCGCGCGGATTTGAACCGCGATCGCTGGATTCAGAGTCCAGAGTGCTAACCGTTACACCACGGGACCAGTTGCTTCGAAGCTTGGAGAAGCTTCCAAGACAAATCTCAACTCTCTTTTCTTTCAGCCGAGCACCCTCCTCTTCACTCCTTCAACGCGTGCGGCTTGCTTCCTTTCTGTACACAGTTGTGCTGAGACGGCACTTTGCGAAAAGAAGCTGCCTCAGGGTGTGAGGTTTTCTTTCTGAAAATCTTTGCTCTGAGGTGGAATTTTGCGAAACATTTTTCGACATTGGCTGCAGCTTCCTGCCTAGAATTCTTTGTTCTGGCCTGGAACTTGCTCGAATCAAACCCTCCTCAAAAAGCAGCGCTTCAACATTTTTTGGGTGATTAGCTGCAGCCCGAAGAACGTAGCTTTGCTTCTTGATGGAACGCACCCTGTCGCATTCCAAATAAGATGCATCAGCCGGGAATCGAACCCGGGTCACATCGATGGCAACGATGTATTCTACCACTAGACCACTGATGCTTCTGGGAAAGCTTTCAACGCCATGTTCAGCTTCACTTGCTGAGAGAACGACTCTGGTTCAAGCAGACATGATCGCGACTGGCCATCCGGAAGGCCTCCTTAGGCCTCCTTCTCGAGTTCTTCCTCGTGGCCAGTCCAATCTCTACATGCTTCCACCGTAAAGGAAGGAGCAAAGCGAAGCCGACCGGTAAGGTGTTGTCGCTGCTGTGAAGTTTGTCTATCGAGCTTCACAAAATGTGCCGAGACCCGGGATCGAGCCTATCGAGCTTCACAAAATGTGCCGAGACCCGGGATCGAGCCGGGGACCTTCAGATCTTCAGTCTGACGCTCTCCCAACTGAGCTATCGCGGCTCTAGTTGCATAGTCAGGCCAAGTCTTCGCCCGTGACTGCAACGGCGCACGCCGAACATGTTCAACGCAGGGCCACACTAAGTCTCTTCTTGCGTGCTTGGCAGCTTCCTGAGCTCTTTGCCAAGTGTTCCCGCAAAGACACCGCGGTGCATCTGGACAAAAGTTGGGTTGGTCAGCAACGGCCACGAGTGCTGCCTTTGATTTTCTCTGTGGTGGCTCATGCTGTGGTCCACAGTGTCACTTCTGTAGAGATTATGCTATCGCACTCACGTTTTGTCTGCACCTAAGGATATAGTTTGTCTCTTCCTCCTA
>CBDDFR010000001.1:0-6619 GCA_965227215.1 Gracilimonas sp. | reverse complement strand
TAAGAGAAACAATCTTAACGGTAATAAACTTATCCTAATTATATTTCCAGGAACTATAGAATTCCCTTGTGTTGTTCCACCGCCCATTAAACCCAGAGCAAGAGAATAATATGAAGCGGAATGAAGTGTATGATATCTTCCTAGTTGGTTAATTGACTTGGAGAGGGTAATTCATGATGTTGATGGTTGTGTTCCTGTTTTATTTAATGTTAAACGAACGGTTTCTTAATGAGTTCTCTTATGGATGCTTCCCTTTCTATCGTCTGGTCTTGCTCTTCTCGTTTCACTCATGCCTTCTTTCATTGTCATTCCTAATTATAAAAGCAAAGATGAATATAATAAGAGCGGAAGCATGCATTCACTTAACCATTTATAATTAATACGCTTTCATTACAATTATATCCTTATCCTGTTAGTTCCATTCATAATTACCTTCACAGTTCCTAATAAGAAGACAATATTATCCATATTAAAAGAGTTGGAAGAGCATATTTAATTACAATTAACCTTTCACGATTTCCATTATTAACCACACTTTCCATTATAACCCAACACATTAAGGAACCAGACCTAGATCCTAATTAATGACCCTCTTTCGGTTACCTTTGCCTTATTCTCCACCATTAAGACGCCTTCTCCATGCCATGTCATCTAATCCTAAGGCCACAGATCCTGTAAAATATAATGGTGTTCCCTGTGTAATCTAGGCCTTTATGTGACGGGAACGGTTTCTCTTTATGGTCTAGGCCTAACAGTAAATCATGAGCTATATCCAAGCCTCGTTCACCATTGACCTTTATGTGACAGACGAGGGAGCATCCTTATCATTTATTGTTCCATATTTTATATTAAGAGATTATTAGAAGAAAGGATTAAGAGAGCACAACTTTATTTCGCTTATTGTAATTAAACTTAGTGCTATATTCTCTTCTAATTCTTTAATCGCATCTACGGTTTATTTCTATTTAACGAATTCTTAATGTTTATTTTAATCTTCGTAATTCCTTCACCATATTTCATTCCTATAGGTCTAAATAATAATAAGGATTAGGAGTACGAAGAGAATGAAGCTAAAGAAGTTTAATTTTACTTATCTTTATTGTTTTTTATCTTTTTATTCTCTTCATTTCCTGGTTCCCTATTTTATCCTTTTACTTTACTCTCTTTGTTCTTTCATCACTATTCCATCCTGTTACCTTTGTCTTGGAGATTATCCTTTTACTTTCTACACTTTCACCTATTATTCCCGGAACACTATTCCATCTAGGTCTTAATGGTACTTTCCCTTTGTACACCTACCTTCTACCGTTTCCCTTTATTTACTGGTTCTATAAAGCCTGCTATCCATTGGCCTTCCACATCTTGGTAGTTCACCTTTATTTCCTTTGCCTTTTCTATACCTATCATTAAAGGAACTGGATGACAAGGAAGATAACACCGAGATTAGATTATAAAGAAGCATGCATTATTTAATGAAAGTGGTATAGAATGAAAACCACGCTTCTAAATAATAAACACCTAATTCATTTCCTTAAGTTTAAATTAATGCTCTCAGTGCCTGGTTTTATTGTTGTTCCTGATCTCCCTTAACGAAGCTTCATATCTCTTACACTGGCATCCAGATAATTAATTAAACTATACGAAGAAGGAACAAAGATTGCATTATTCCTTTCACTACAATAATCTTTAAAGGAATGGGAAAGCACAGAGATTAATTATAGGATATGCCAAAGGAAGAAGGTTGTGATGGAGGAATGAACAGTGGATAACAGGAACTCTTTCACTCTTATTTTCTATCTCACAAACGATAACAGGATTTAATATTTAGTTTAAACGCATGCTTCCATTCCATATCGGCTCACGCTCCATTTCATTTCCTAATCCACGCATCCTAATTATAACAGGAACTAAACCATCCTTTATCTTTCATTCATACTAATCTCCTGTAAAATATGCTACCATAATGAATTGGGGCTTGAAGATAATGGTAACCGTGGTAACGACAATATTTAACTGGATTCACCCTTAGGACACTTACTTTAGGCTGTGGGAACCGAAACAAGGAGAATAATGGAAGGTTAGTTACTTTAGGCTGTGGGTAAAAGGACAAGAGATTCATTATTATTATTTAAACGAAAGATTATTACGAAAGATATTAATTATAATAACGAAGATCAATAAAATAAGAGAAACAGTTGATCATAAAATATAATAACGAAGATTAGACCACAGAGAACTTCCTTTCCATCACATTATACATTTATTTTCATTTGTCCTTTGCCTTCAAGAATCTCTTAATAAAGGAAAAGAATAAAATAATGAACGGAAATTAAGTTTAATCATATGACGCCTTATTTATAGTTACGGGGAACACCAAGATCTCCTCCTTTAATACCCCTACATTGTGTCCTAAGCCTTGTGGTGTAGGTTGGAAACAGGCCTAAGAGAATGTAGCCTTGTGGGGAAGGGAAACAGGCCTAAGTTATTAAGTTTAAACTGAACACAATAAGAAAGCAATGAAATCTCAACATCAAGAACGGAATTCCATTATATTAAATTAGGGCCTTTGGCATTAAATCTTTGCCCTTAAGATATAGAGAACGAGAACTGACCTTTCGTATGGTGTTATCTTAATAGTTCCTAGTGCTTTAAGGTAGTAAGAAACCGTACCATCGTGTTATTATTTAATTCATCCCTTATATAAGATATTGTAATGGAACTCTCTTTATCTGGAATGACTCAATACACCTTCAGGAAATGGATGAAGAAACCGTGAGATTAATTACCAGGATTCACTGTATTAATTTAGGATCTTTTCCCTGGGATAATAATTTAATTCCGTTAGGCAAAGGTCATTCGTTGTCTATTAAATCCTCATTACCTTTACACTTCCTCCTTATTACCTTTTCACTTTATTCCCAAGGCACTTTCTCCGTTCCTCCACCATTACCTTTCCACTCCTACCAATTAATGACAGAGGAACGAAAGCACCCAAAGACATTAATTAGGATATTAAGAGAACCAGGTAGTGAAGAGAGAAGGAACACCAACTATAACTTCAGGTCTTGGGCTTATTCCATTCATATTTGGGATTGTAATAAGAGAAATAAAACACCAATCTTTTATGGATTATTAATTTCTATTTGTATTTCGTTACGGTTTCTCTTCATTATTTCTATTTCCTTACAACCTTAGGATATAGTGCAAAGGTAAGAAGCATAAAGGATGGGTGTAAAGAAGGAATCCCTGTGTTATCTAATTGACTTGGAGATCCAGGCATTATATTAGAGGAGCTATGTCATCTGGTTCCCGGTCACACCACATCCCAATATTTTATTATGAACGTATTTACCATTAAATTAAATATAATGAACACTGAGAAGAAATCCTGTCCTTTAATAACTCAAGATATAGAAATAGAAATGCAATTAAATTAAACTCAGTGCATGCTTCCTTTTATTTATCTTCACAAAGGCCACTTTATCTTTATGGCAATGGAAAAGAATAGAATTACCAAGTATTAATTAACAGAATGATAGCGCTCTCTTTCACTTCATTGCATTCGCTGTGTTAATTAATAGCGCTCTATTCTCTTCCTATATCCTTGTACAATAACCGAACCCTTGTCTTCCAGGAATTATTCTGCTTCTTTCGTCTATTCCTAACCTTTTATCTGTTACTTTCATGCCTTCTGTCACAGCATTAATATCTTGAAGAGAAAGCATTCTTCACATCCATCTAATGTTTAATGTAAGCGGATACAAATGAAAAGCGTGATCCGTGCATCATTAAATATTAAGAAAGCATTCGTTGCATATAATTATTAAAGAAGGTAAGAATAAAGAGAATAAGAGAGTGAAACAAGATATGAAGAGAGGATGGATTCCAAAGGCCAGGATTGTATTAGATGAGGAATGGCGGTTACATCAGGCTTTTGGTTCCTTGAGTTAACAGACACTGAGTTAATCCATTATATCCTATCCTTACCACCGAGCCCTATATTCTACAGTTAACCCCTCATGACTTGGTGGGGTTCTCTTTGTTCTGTTTTATTTGCTTATTTATAATGTAATAAAATGGAAGCATGAAATAAGCGAATTAAACAGCACAAAGACAAAAGAACTAAATTAAACTTAACGAAATGAACCACGCATTTCCTTTCGTCATTTGTGTTCTATTTCGTTAGTTAAATTTAGGTCTTTTGCCCCTGGAATCCATCCCACCTGTCAGTCTTGTGCTTCGTGTTTTCCTTCTGTTGCCTTGTGTTAATTAATTACAAAGGAACAAAGTGGATGCGTGAATTAATTAAACACAAAGCCAACAGCGGAAATGAAACGAAGCACCCTTTTTCTTTACTTTGCGGCCCATAATTTCTTTTCATTTTCTTCACTTGGGCCCCCACACAATATTCTCTTAGTGGGAAAAGAGGCCAAAAAAGCCTAAATTAATTATAATTAAACACAACGCAGTGTAAATGAGGCGTGGTTTAATTATATTTAATTTGGGTTTTTTGACGCTTCACTTTCTTTCTTTGGCCTTTTCACGCTTACATTTCTTTCATCATTCCATTGTAAAAGGCCACAAGCAAAGAAAAGAAGCGCCCACGGGCCTCAATGACAGCAACCGTTGAGTTATTCATTACCTTTGAGTCCCAGGGAAAGGCCTTAATGTTCTGGGGTTACCCTTAGTTGTTCCTGATCTCCTTTCTCTAGCACTAACGGTTGGTCATAAAGGGAAACCGCTCTTCTATTTCTCTTCTTAAATCTAGCACATTATTATCTTTTATTTAGTTTTATATGAAGAGAAAATAATAGGAAATTGTGATGAAATCTCTTCTCGTTCATTATTAATTAGGATCTCCAGTCAAAGAAGGCTTCATTCACTCCACACCCTTAATATATAATGTAATAGCACCTACCATAAGATTGTACAGTGGGCTAAAGGAAAAGGCCGGTTACATTATAGAAGTTCCTAGAGCCTGATGATGAATGACTCAAGGGCTTATGACTCATGGTTTATTTCCCTGTCATTAAAGACTCGTTTAATCCTAATAATATTTAATGTAAAAGGATTAAGAGATTCTAGAGCTTGGAAACTGTGGCTTTATCTTAATAATTTAGGTCACCAGGTAAAAGAAGTGTGGTGTAACTGTAATTAAACAAGGGCCTGGAATGGATGGTTTGTAGGCCAGATTTAATGTAATGTAATGGATGGTTTGTTTTCCTTGCATAAAGCCCAGACTTAATGGTAGAATGCTAGGCCGTGAATAAAGGGAAAGAAATATAGAATCTGGAAGCCTATTTTATTCCTTTCATATGAGGCTTCATTATTATGCCTTTCAAGATTTCTACTGTAAAGATAATAAAGGGAAAGAAATATACCAAAGATAATGAGATTAAAGAAAGAGAACGAACATTCTGGAAATTAAGATGCATGCTCTTCTTGGTCTAGTTAATTCCTGGATGCTTGGATGACTTACCTTTCATTGAGGCTTTTATCTGATGGCACCACCTTTAAGACTGAGTGACTTATCCTAGCGTTAAGAGATTGTAACAGGAACGGAGCCACAGAATCAGGATATAGGAATTACACTATATAGAAGCGAATGTAATGAAAGCAGAGAAACGGAATGAATGGAATGCTGCGGTGCCTGGTTTCCTTTGGCAGTGTGGTGGGGGCTACATTAAACATTACACGAGGGCTACATTCCATTACACTAGCACCAACCCTTATTATTGGACACTGTGGCAGGGAATCACTTACTGTTACCTTCAGGAATAGCCTCAATCTACAGGAGATAACTTCTTATAGGTCAAAATAAAGATAAAGAAAGATAACGAAGATTAAACGAGAGAAATGACACCATGATTTCTTATTTAACGAAGTGAAAGCATACGCCCTTATTATCTTCTTATTAGAGGACAGATAGAAAGCTTCATGAGATTAATTCCTTTGCCGTAATTAACAGTGAGAAATACTATGAAGATAATGTGTGTGATGCGTTTAAACGAAAGGAAATCACGCATCAATAATTAATTAAAATAAGCATAATGATTACGTTCTTTATCTCTTATTAAATCCAGCATAAAATATTAAATGAAATACGCGCTCATTATTTTATTCTTTTTAGTTTTATATGAAGCGCGTAATGTTCCTTGTTCCATTTATACTCCTATTTCATTATCTTCCTATATCTTCTTATAAAGAGAAATATAGTTGTTATATTTAAATAGAATGATAGAAGCGTTTATCTTTACTTCTAATTCTTTCCCTTTGCATAACGATAATAAAGGAAGAGAATAATGTCATCCTATTCGTTCCTCATTCTCTCATAATATAATGATAAGGTAAAGGAAATGATAGAAGAAAGCATGGTGTTCGTTTGATTTAAACTCAATAATCTTTAATGTAATGGGAAGTTTCTCTTTGTATTATTTTATTAAGAGTTCGTTGCTTATTAAATGAGGTGTTACGAAAGGACTAACTTTACATTATTATATTTATGTGTAATCTTATAGGAGAATCTCTTAGTTATTAATAAGCCTAGTTTAATAGGAATCACTTCTTTCTTATAGCTTTAATAGAATGGTGTTATGGTAGTGTTCTTTTCCCTTACGTT
>OZ245729.1:1430000-3420222 GCA_965227215.1 Gracilimonas sp. | reverse complement strand
GACCGGTCGTTTTCATAATTGAGAACAACGGTTATGGGCTATCTACCCCAACCTCTGAACAGTACGCCTGCGAAAAATTATCGGATCGAGCCAAGGGCTATGGAATGCACGGTTTTCATATTGATGGAAATAATGTGTTTGAGGTAATGGAAACGGTTCAAAAAGCACGAACACTCGCTCTTAAGGGCGAGCCCGTTATGATTGAAGCCCAAACTTTCCGGATGCGCGGACACGAGGAAGCCTCAGGAACACATTATGTGCCCGATATCCTATTTGAAAACTGGGCAGATAAAGACCCTATTCTGAGGGTAGAGAACTTTCTTGAAGAAGAAGGCATTGCTGACAAAAATGATTTCGAAAAGATCACCAAAGAGATCGATCAATCTTTCAAAAAAGATCTGGAGAAAGCTTTAAAAGCAGCTGATCCGGTTTTTGATGAACAAAAGGAGTTATCGTCGGTGTATTCTCATGAAGAACCCTTTGTTCCCAAAAGCTCGAATGGAATCACCTATGAAAAACGCTTTGTAGATGTCATTCAATCCTCCTTATGGCAAGCTTTTAAGGAAGACAACTCGTTTCTAATTATGGGGCAGGATATTGCTGAATACGGCGGAGTCTTTAAAATTACAGAAGGTTTTTTAAAGGAATTTGGGGAAGAACGAATTCGTAACACCCCCATTATAGAATCGGGAGCCTTGGGTGCAGCAATGGGACTTGCCCTGGAGGGTTTCAAGCCGGTGGTGGAAATGCAGTTTGCTGATTTTATATCCTGTGGGTTTAATCAAATTGTGAACAACATTGCCAAAACACATTACCGATGGTCTCCTCCACTTAACATAACTATCCGTGCTCCTCATGGCGGTGGAGTTGGTGCCGGCCCTTATCACTCCCAATCAGTGGAAGGATGGTTCATGCAAATTCCCGGATTGAAAGTAGTCGTACCCGGAACTGTAGAAGACGCTCAGAATTTACTGTACAGCTCTCTGTATGATCCTAATCCAGTCCTGTTTTTTGAGCATAAGAAACTCTACCGCAGCCTGAAGGCCGATGTGTCAGACAAAGCTCAATATGAACCCCTTGGTAAAGCCAAAGTTCGCCACAAAGGGACTGACGTCTCCGTTATTACATACGGCATGGGTGTTCAATGGGCACTTTCCCTGGCTGAGTCATATACCAGGAAAGGGATTTCCCTAGAAGTGGTTGATTTGCGAACCCTGCTGCCTTTGGATAAAGAAACCATCAGGGAAACCGTCCGGAAAACAGGAAAAGTTTTACTACTGCAAGAGCCCTCACTGACAATGGGACCTGTAAGTGAAATCTCGGCTATTATTTCAGAGGAATGTTTTGAATGGCTGGATGCCCCGGTGATGCGTTGCGCATCTTTGGATATGCCCATTCCCCATGACAAAGGCCTCGAAGATGGATTTATGGCAAATGCAAAGCTGGAAGAAATGCTTAATAAGCTCGTTGAATACTAACCTGTAATCCAACATTATGGAAAATACCAAGAGTATAGATCGACTTAATTACAGCTGGAATATTTTCCTCCACCAACAAGAGCTCATTAAATTAGCTGATAACAAAATCCGGTATTTATTCCTGGTGAGCAGTGTGGCCGCTACTTTTATACTCACTGAATCCAGAACACTTGAAACGATCAACGTTTCAGAAATTTTGTTTATGAGTTCCTTTCTTCTTTTTCTGGCTTTTGCCTCTCTGACCATCAAACCAAGAAAAACTGCTTCCGGTGGAGTTGATGCCTCAAAGCTGATATATCATAAAGATATTATCTCGAGACCAAACCGGTCAGCTTATGCAGCTGATTTTCGGGAAGCTTCGGATGAAGAACTACAAAGCGATCTGCTACATCAGATTTATGAGATTTCGGCTATAACCAACAAGAAATACCGATACTATAATTATTCATTCTACACTCTTTGTGTGCAGATTGTTCTCTTTTTCGTGGTTCTTATTTAGATGGAGCCTCCGCTTCAATAAAAACCCGCTTCACCCGGGGATACATTTTTTTGATTGCCGCAGAAAGTTCCGCCGTTCCAGTCTCAACCTGATCCGAGTTTAGTTCAGATACAAAATCAGCATTAATGGTTACCAGGATGTACTGAGGGCCCATATGCAGCGTCAACACTTCTTTCACCTTATGGATGAAGTCCATACCATTTCCCAACTTCTGAATGCCTTCTGTAATTTCAAGGTCGGCACTCTCTCCGATCAGCAGCCCTTTGGTTTCATGGGCCAGCCAAATGGCGGTTCCCCCTAAAATCACTCCGATAACGATAGATGCAATTCCATCAAAGATGAGAATACCGGTCAGCTGAGAAAGAAATACCCCAACGAAAGCCACTATTAATCCCAGCATAGCAGCGGAGTCTTCAAACAAAACCACAAAAGTAGTCGGATCTTTTTCTTTGCGTACAGCTTCATAATAACTCCGATCCCCTCTGGTCTTGTTAAATTCTTTCCAGGCAAAATACCAGGCAAAGGCTTCAAAAATCATAGCCAGCCCCAGTACAATGTAGTTCACCATGGGGTTGGTTATCTCATGAGGATCAGACAGGCTGTGAATCCCTTCATAAATAGAAATACCGGAACCCACCGCAAAAATCATGATTGCCACCACAAAACTCCAAAAATAGACTTACTTACCGTGACCAAAAGGGAAATCGGCGTCGGCCGGTTTTTCGGCTTTCTTCAATCCCATTAACAACAGAATCTGATTTCCGGTATCCACCACCGAATGAATACCCTCCGACATCATAGCCGAACTGCCGGTAATAACAGCGGCAATAAATTTGGTGATTGAAATGAGTCCGTTACCGATGAGAGCAGCGTAAATTACTTTTTTTGAACCTGAGGCCAAGGGAATATCTATTTGTTAATGATTGGCTCTAAGAAAAGTGATTTTAAGCAGAGTTTCATCAATCAATAATTTATAGGAGCAGGTGGATTCTTTTCCTTGAATTGATATTTTAGGGTATAGTTTGAATAATATCCTGTTGTTATGAAGAGACTTGCTATCCCATTTATGTTCTTTCTCTTACTCCCCGTTGTCGCTCTTGCCCAATATAACCCACTATCCAATAGCGCGGATCTGGAAATGAATACTGAGAAAAATATTATAGGCTATACAACAGAGAAATTTAAACCCAAAAAAGAGGGTGTTGCATTTATTCTATCGGCGGTAACACCCACTATTTCTTTTGTTGCAGGACAGGCCTTACTTAAAAATGATGTGGATATGCTTGGAGCAGTTTTAGCCGTAGGTGGTATTGTCATCGGACCTTCCTCAGGGAATATGTATGCTGAGAATTCCAAGGCTGTGGGAAAAGGTATTGTGACAAGGCTTATAGGTGGAGGGATGCTTACTGTTGGAGCATATATGGGTTTATTGGATCAGTTAGGAAATGAGCCTTATGGCGGGATAAAAAACGATTTGGATGGCTTTAGCGAGGTTACTTCAGCCGCGTTATTTTTTGGTGGTGCAGGTCTGCTGGTTTACAGCACTTTTTACGACCTATTTAATTCGATGAAAAAAGTGAGAAAGTATAACGCTGAAAATCAGTCAGTGAAATTCACCTTAAGCCCCACCTATTTCCCAAAAGAAAAAGCCCCGGGCATAAGCGTATCCCTGAGCTTTTAATCAACTGATTTTCTTCATCAGCTTTTCCACAAAGTCATCGTTTGCTTTCACTTCTCTGAATTGTGAAAGCAGCTTTTTTCCTTCTTTTGCAGAAAATGCCAGTTCACGAAGGTCATCGCCATGAACCAGCACTTCTTCAAAAGATGATTAATCACTGGGAACAAGCTGTAGGTGAGATTCATTATTTATAGGTTCAAACTGTGTGAATTATTTTCGGTAAAAATAATATCTTAACATATGATTGAATAATGTCCCGTTATTATGTACAGACTTACTAGTGTATTTTTATTCCTTCTATTAGCTCCAGTTGGTGCTTTAGCCCAATATAACCCGCTTACTGAAGATAATCCCAGTGTATCACAAATACCCACCCCACCTTCTGAAAAGGGAATCTCCTTTGAACCTAAGAGTAAGAAAACAGCGAAAATGTTAACAGTTGCTGTTCCTGCAGGCGCTATTGCACTTGGATCCCTATTATTAAGTAATGAAATTAATACAACCGGTGTAATTTTGATTGCAGGAGGAATTATTGTAGCTCCCTCAGCAGGTAACTTTTATGCACAAAATCCTGAATCTGTAGTGAAAGGAATCGGCACACGACTTTTGGGTGGAGGATTAGCAGCAGTTGGCGGTTATCTTTCTCTTGTAGAAGCTTTAGGCAGAGCTTTTGGAGGACCTGGGCATTCAGGAGTACAATTTACAGGCGCAATATTATTTCTTGGAGGCAGTGGTCTAATCGTTTACAGCTTTTTCTATGACTTATTTAATTCCCCAAAGAATGTAGAAAAATACAACAACGCTAATCAAGATAAGTCGTTTGCTATATCACCCACCTATTTTCCAAAAGAAAAAGCCCCGGGTTAAGCGTATCCCTGAGCTTTTAATCAACTGATTTTCTTCATCAGCTTTTCCATAAAATCGTCGTTTGCTTTCACTTTTCTGAATTGTGAAAGCAGCTTTTTTCCTTCTTTTGCAGAAAATGCCAGTTCACGAAGGTCATCATCATGAACCAGCACTTCTTCAAAAGATGCTCTCTCAACCGAGCCCATTTCATCGTCCACGTAGTCGGTGATGAAATCTTCTATTACCGGATGGTATTCTTTGTCTAAAAATTTATCCATAAGGGGAGTTTGCTAAATGAGTCTTCACTCCCCTTTAATTCAGTTATGCAGTATTTGTTCCCAACTGCACATAATCTTTGATTAAGGCCTGGATTTGAGCCCTTCCGCGGTTAATTCTTGATTTTACAGTACCCATTGGGATGTCTGTGATATCAGAGATTTCTTCATACGAAAGTTGCTGAAGGTCTCTGAGAATGATTACTTCGCGGAAATCTTCCGGCAATTCCATCAGCGCTTTTTCCAGCTGCTCCATGCATAATTTCTCATGAAGAGCATCATCCTGAAGGATAGTGGCATCCTCCAGGAGAAGCTCTCGATCATCGGGGTCAGATTCATCTTTGTGAATTGACACCTTATACATTCGTTGCTTCTTTTTATATAAACTCTTGGCAAGGTTCAGTGCAATGGTGTACATCCATGTAGAAAATTTGGCGATACGCTCGTAAGAATGCTTGCTTTTATGAACTCTCAGGAACGTTTCCTGTACCAAGTCTTCACAATCCTGATGGTTATGTGTATAGCGATACAAAAAGTTATGAAGACGATCCTGATACCGGTAAACTAATTCGTTGAATGCCAACTCTTTTCCATTCTGAAAATACTCCATTAAATCTTCGTCGTCATAGTTCTTGACCGATGCTGCTTGAAACGCTTCCATTAGTAAACTCCACAATTTTAGTTTCGATTCTTATGCTGAGCGAATCGATACTACCCGATGATTCGCTTGACCAGGAAGAATAAAATCGAAGTGGAGTCTAATGTGCTGAAGCCTTTGATGGAGCGATCTGCATCCAGTAAGGCTTCAAATATCCGGGGCATATCGCTGTAGCGAAAAGCTGAGGCATCTTCCCAGAGTTTGTTAAAGTACCAGCTGCTGCCGATGCCTAACTCGCTCTGGATCTGATTTTTAGCAAACCCCTTTTCGGAGAGCCTCAAAATCTGCCAGATATTTACAAACACACTGTTAAAGAACCCCACGAGACGAATTAATTCTCCCGTGTCTGATTTAGTGTGTTGCAACATCTGTTCCGAGATATAAAGCGATTGTTCCAGATTTCGCTTAACAATGGCCTCTTTGAGCTCTATGGCCGTAAATTCGCGATATGAGCCGATTATTTTTTTTACATCGGCCTCTGAAACGGTATCAGAAGTGTCCACAAAAGTGCACACTTTATCTATTTCTGTGGACAGTAACTGCAAGTTGTTGCTCACAAACTGAGACAACAACTGGGCTGCTGCCGGCTCAATTTCTTTGGAGTGATGGCTGCGAACCCAATCAATCACCCAATCCGGAATCAGGTAATCGGCCATGCGTTCAAATTCATGGAAACCAACCTTCTTATCTTTTTTCAGGGTTTTACCGATATTGGTATTACCTGCCGGCTTCTTTGTATCAAAACAAACCAATATTGTAGAGGGGTTAGGCTGTTCGATGTAGGAGATAAAATCATTGATGTGACCCGCCGGTGAGCCGTCCTCACTCCCGCCCTTACTTAACTGTAGAAAGTTGCGGATAATAAGGACTCTTCGTTCTGCCATCATGGGGAAGCTACGAGCAATGGACAGAGCTTGTGCCGGAGTAACTTCCTGCCCGTATAACAAGTCAAAGTTAAAATCTTTTTGTTCGGGCGGAATGATTTTCGAGAACCGTTCCAGCAGTTGGTCCAGATAAAAATCCTCTTCCCCGTAGAGATAGTAGATAGGTTTGAGGTTCCCGGAGTTAATTTCTCCGACCACCTCTTGATAAATCTGGTTACTGTTTGGTTTTCGTGCCATCGCGGTGGAAATTCCAAATAACATGCACCAAATTCCATTCTGTTTTTGAGTTTTTTTGGTGCCGGTTTTACTGTTGTGGTATTAATTATTCATGGAATGAGGCTTTGAAGATGAAGCTGATTATTTGACTGTAGATATCTACATTCACAAGCAATTATCAACTATCACTTGCCAATGCTTAAAACAACCAAATACTTTCTATTTCTCAGTGGAGCTGTTTTACTTTCTTACGCGGTCACTTTTTTGATCAGTCCACATACCCTTGGCGAAATTGTAGGGTTTACACATCACAGCCCGAATACTCTGGTTGAGGTAACAGCGTTTTATGGCGGACTGGAATTGGGGATGGCCCTCTTCTTTATTTGGGCTGGTTTCAATAAAGATCGGTACCAAATTGCATTGACAGCCTATATCTTTATTTTTCTTTCTGCCGGCATTGCCCGATTCATGGGAATACTTCTTTATGGATTTGAAGATCCCAGCCAGCCCATTGTAACCGGAGTGGAAATATTATTCTCTCTATTTGCCTGGTGGCTACGCCAAAAACTCGATTGAAATACGGGAACATTTACCTTAGTGTATAGTTGGAACTCATACTATGCTTAAGAGAAAATCTACCCCCGTGAAAAATACATCGAACAACAATTCCAATACCAGAAGCGGTTCCTCTCCGTCCATCACTTACATTACAAAATCCACCGAAATTACGGCGGATATGTTTTGTGAGGATGACGTGCGGATTGCCGGCACTGTAGAAGGAAAAATAGAATCCAAAAAGAAAGTAATGCTTACCGAATCAGGCACAGTAAATGGCAGCATTCATTCCCCGGATGCCGATATTTCCGGATCTGTTTCAGGAGACGTTAAAGCCTCCAAATCATTGGTACTCCGTTCTTCAGCCATTATTGATGGAAAAATATTTACCAAAAAGCTGACAATTGAAAACGGTGCTCAGGTAAAAGGTTCCTTTCAGGTTGGCCCGAATGTATCAATCCCTTCTAATGAGTCTCAAATAACTAGAAAAACAGGGGCTGGCGATAAAACGAAAAAAGAAACCGATACTTAGACCGTAGTATTTTTTTGTTTTCGATATAAATAAATTGATCTGTATTCAATATTTTAAGAATTCGATCAAGGTTAACTAATTGGTATTTCGTGGACGAACTTAACAAGGCGGAGTCGGTAACTAATATTACGAAGGGCACCCGGGTTTCAGCTGATATTCAGACAGATTCAGATATCCGTATAGCCGGAACTGTAGATGGAGATATTAAAGCTCAAAAAAAACTGATTCTCACAGATACCGGACGAATAACCGGATCCGTGGTTGCTCAGGAAGCTATTCTTGAAGGACGGTTTACCGGAGAACTCCGAATTAAAGATCATATCAAGGTTACCTCTTCAGCTGTAATTGATGGATTTATCTTTTCCAAGAAGATTTCGGTAAATGAAGACGCAGAAGTCATCGGAATTGTAAGTGTTGGTCCCGATGTGGACGTACTGAACGCCAAGCTCACCAAAGAACCAAAGCGACCTGAAATTAAACAAGCCGTTAAAAAAGCTAAAGAGGCTATTTCAGATTCAGCTTCTACAGAAAATAAAAACACCTCTCCTGAGGTCACCTCTCCTTTCGGACAAGAAGATAACAAAGCACCGCAATCTCGTTTTATTGGAAACGTGTTGATAGGTATTCCCTCTGGCAACATTAATGAGAACCAGGCTGAGCAAATTAAATCTCTATGTGAGAGATTCATGAAGGAACTCGGGTTTGAGCTTGAAATCTTTGACGAGCCGGTTTTGGGTTCCTTCTATCAAAAGCTGACTTATGTCCGAAAAAGTTCTGACTCTCAAGGCGATATCAGGGATTTATACAACAAAGGAAAAGAATGCCTGGAAACCTCGTTGCTCAATAAAGGGAACACAGAAGCCAACTCAGCCCTGCAGAATGCAGCTGATAAACTGGTTCAGTTTTTCAGACAATTTGATGAGTTTACGATCATACTGGGGCAAATCGTGCTAGTACAACAAGCTGAAGACGATATGCAAAGCATTGCAGTAGAGATAGTACCCGAACAGTTGCAATCTGCGTTAAAGAAAGATGCAGAGATGGTAAGCAATCCTGCCCGGGTGTACTCTTACGTAGGAAATTAAGGCGTCAGCCGCCCCATCATTCGTGGAAACGGAATAGTTTCTCGCACGTGAGACAGGCCGCACAACCACGCTACGGTTCGCTCTAAGCCAAGACCATATCCTGAGTGCGGAACCGAACCGAAGCGGCGTAAGTCGAGGTACCATTCAAATACTTCTTTATCCAGCCCTTCTTCTTTGATGCGCTCTTCCATAACTTCGAGATCATCTTCACGCTGACTTCCACCTATGATTTCTCCATATCCTTCAGGAGCTAACACATCCATGCCTAAGGCGAGTTTATTGGTATCATCACGCTTCATATAGAACGCTTTGATCTCAGCAGGCCAGTGTGTCACAATAAGTGGTACATCGTATTGCATCATCAAAACGGTTTCATCGCTACCACCAAGGTCATTCCCCCACTCAAAATTTCGGGCCGATTCTTTCCAGCTTGGAATATTTCGAAGGTCTTCTTCAATTTGATCGATACGGGCTGAAATTTCTTTAATACGCTGGTCAATTTGGGCCTTTCGCCACTTCTTAGCCGAACCGTGTTCTTTTTTGATCTCTTCCCACTCCTTCTCAAGCTCAACCTGTTCCTGTCGGCGAGACTCAGCCATCTCATCCAGCATATCAGCAGTTTCATCGCTTTTAAGAATCTTAACTGCTTCGTCATAAGTCATTCTTTCGAATGGTTCTGAAGCTGTTTTCTCAAGGGATGTGGTATCCCGTTCCAGAATTTCCAGCTCATCCTTTCTCTTCTCTAGCACAGTAGATACGATGGCTTTAATCATATCCTCGGCCAGATCCATATTCATATCCAGATCGTAATACGCCATTTCCGGCTCAATCATCCAGAACTCGGTAAGATGACGTCGGGTTTTGGACTTCTCAGCGCGGAAGGTTGGGCCAAAAGTATAAATCAACCCATGAGCCATGGCCATCGCTTCTCCATAAAGCTGACCGGTCTGAGCCAAATATGCTTTTTCCTCAAAATAATCGGTCTCAAAAAGTGTGGTACTTCCTTCAGCTGCGTTACCGGTAAAGATCGGAGAATCCATTTGCACGAAGTCCCGCTCCTGGAAAAAAGTATGGATGGCATAAATAATCTCATTTCGAACACGCATGGCCGCCCACTGCTTTTGACTTCGCAACCATAGGTGTCGGTTATTCATCAGAAACTCAACGCCGTGTTCTTTTGGGGTGATGGGATAATTCTCCGCCACCTGATGTACCTTCACATTTGACACATGAATTTCGTGGCCGCCAATGCTTCGCTCATCGGCCTTAACGGTACCAACCACTTCCAGCGAACTTTCCTGTTTGAGGGACGTTGCTGCTTCCCAGACGTACTCGGAAACATCATCTTTGGCGACCACACATTGTGTGATTCCTGTTCCATCTCTCATTTCTATGAATACAAGGCTCCCGCTGCTTCGGAAGTTATATACCCATCCTTTTAAGGTTACTTCTTTATCAACGTGGTCGGCAAGTTTGTTGATGTACGTCATTGGAAAATTTGAATTATTAAAAGCTTAATATTGTGTTTTTACGAGAATTCTTATTCTGGTAGCAGGATTGCTTCCATAAAATCTTCTTCTGTGAAGAAGTCTTTTACAAAGCGTTGAACTTCTTCTGCGGTTACCGAATCGATGTTTTCAACGAGCTCGTCCAAAGTAACAAATCGGCCAAAATATAGTTCGCTTTTTGCCAATCGGGTCATTCGGTTACTGGTGCTTTCCTGAGAAAGCAGAAGCTTCCCTTTTAACTGTGATTTGGCTTCGGCCAGTTCTTTTTCAGGAACCTGTTCGTCCTGCATTTGTTTGAGCTCTTTTCGGATCAGTTCACGAACGTGATCCACATACTCTTTATCGGTTCCCACGTAAATTCCCCATAAACCGGTGTCGGTATACGACTGGTTAAAGGTTTGAATGGAGTAGCAGTATCCGTACTTCTCACGTACATTTTGATGCAGCCTCGAGCTCATCCCTCCTCCCAGAATAGTATTAGCCAACAGGAGTAGATATTTGTCTTCGTGATCAAAGTTCAGCCCTCTTCTCCCATAAATATAATGGGTTTGTTCGATGGCTTTGGTAAGCGTGATATTTTCCGGATTGAACTCAGGCAGTGGCTGCTCCGATTCATCGTGGTTTTTGGCTTCAAGGTTTTCGAAATACTCCGTTACAAGCTGTACCACTTTGTCGTGATCAACATTTCCGGCTACGGAAACCAGTAAATTGCCCGGATAGTATCGGTCTTTCATGTAATCATACAAGTCCTGACGAGAAAAATCGGATACCGTATCTTCGTACCCGAGAACCGGACGGCCTAATTCATGGCCGTCAAAGATTTTGGAATTGAACTCTTCAAAGAGATAATCATCCGGAGAATCCCGATACATCTTCATCTCTTCGATTACCACCTTTTTCTCCTTCTCAATTTCCTCTTCAGGAAAAGCAGGGTTAAGAACCATATCAGAAAGCACATCCAGTGCGCGATCCAGCTGAGTATTCAGGCACCGTGAGTAATAGCAGGTGTATTCGGATGAGGTGAAAGCGTTCAGATATCCGCCCACCGATTCCATACTCAACGCTATATCAAATGAAGAACGCTTATCAGTTCCTTTGAACAACATATGCTCCAGGAAATGAGTGATTCCGGCTTGTTTAGCCGTTTCATGCCTTCCTCCTGTTTTCACCCAAATTCCAACTGATACGCTTTTAACAGACTCTATTTTTTCGGTAACAATTCGAAGTCCGTTAGGCAAGGTACTCTTGCTTACAAAATCAATCTCTTTCAAATTCTGCATAGTTTTATGCCACTAAATCACGAAAACACAAAAGGGAAATCTAAATTTTGTGCTTTAGAGCTTTCGTGGCCTTTAATTTTCTTATTCAAATAAAAAAGCTCCGCACATAATCGTTTACATGCGGAGCAAATATAGTGAGCTTTGTTGGCAAAGACTTACTCTTCTTCGTCGTTATCCAACAATACTTTTCTGGACAGGCGAAGTTTGTTGCCCGGCTCAATCTTGAGCAGTTTCACTTCTATCTCATCGCCCACGCTCATGTAATTGCTTACGTCTTTAACATGCTTGTGGTCAATTTCAGAGATGTGAAGCAGGCCGTCGCGCCCGGGAGCGATTTCAACAAAAGCACCGAAGTCTTTAATAGTTTTAACGGTACCCTTATAAGTTGCTCCTTCTTCAAGCTGACCCGTAATTGCCTTAATGCGATCTTGTGCATCTTTGGCTTTATCAAGGCTGTCAGCAGAGATGGTAATCTTACCTTTGCCGGTTTCGTCATCTTCTTCAATCCAGATTTCGGTATCTGTTTCTTTCTGAAGAGTTTGAATCACTTTACCACCCGGCCCAATCACAGCACCGATCATATCACCATCAATCGTCATATTGATAAACTGAGGTGCAAATTCGGATAGGCTTTCTCTTGGTGCAGAAATGGTTTCAGCCATTTTACCAAGAATGTGCATTCTTCCGGTATGAGCCTGTTGGAGGGCTTCTTCCATTACTTCAAAAGAAATACCCTGCACTTTCATGTCCATTTGGCAAGCAGTGATACCATCAGCGGTACCGGCTGTTTTGAAGTCCATGTCGCCCATGAAATCTTCTTCACCACGGATGTCAGAAAGAACAACAGAATTGTTTTCTCCTACAATCATACCCATTGCAATACCTGCAACCGGTTTTTTCAGAGGAACACCGGCATCCATCAGTGCCATTGAGCCACCACAAACGGAGGCCATGGAAGAGGAACCATTGGATTCGGTGATATCAGAAATCACACGGATTACATACCCAAAGTCATCAAATGATGGCATCATCATTTTCAGTGCACGCTCGGCTAAGTGTCCGTGACCAATTTCACGTCGTCCGGGACCTCTTAAGAAGCCGGCTTCACCTACTGAATATGGAGGGAAGTTGTAATGCAGATAGAATTTCTTCTCTTCTTCATCGAACAGAGTATCTACTGCCTGGGCATCTTTTTTAGTACCTAATGTCACAGATACAAGTGCCTGAGTTTCACCACGAGTGAAAATTGAAGACCCGTGTGTACGTGCGAGGTACCCAGCTTGAGTCCAGATATCGCGAATGTCTTCGGGAGCACGACCGTCGATTCGACGCTTTTTCTCCAGGATCATGTTGCGAAGCTCTTCTTTCTCAACAGTACTCAGAATATCCTTAACGATATCCATTTGCTCTTCAAACTCTTCTTCGAGCTCAGCAATAACGCTGTCTTTAGCTTCCTGAAGCTTGGCTGAATATTCTTCTTTACCAAGGCCGATATTAACTACTTCTTTAATTTTATCGGTAGCTAATTCACGTACTTTGTTTTCGATTTCTTCAGGATTTGACTCCGGCGTGAATGCTCTTTTCTCACGTCCATACTCTTCACGAAGCTCTTCCTGGAATTCACAAAGAGTAATGATAGAAGCATGGGCAGCTTTAATAGCACCTAACATTTCATCTTCAGAGATTTCATCCATCTCTCCTTCCATCATCAGTACAGAGTCGGCAGTACCGCCAACAATCATGTCGATATCACTTTTTTCAAGCTCAGAAAGTGTTGGGTTGATAACAAATTCACCATCAACACGGCCTACACGAACTTCGGCCATAGGGCCATCGAAAGGAACGTCTGAGATATGCAATGCAGCTGATGCACCAAATCCACCTAATACATCTCCGTCATTTTCTCCGTCTGAAGAAAGAACGCTTGAGATGATTTGGGTTTCACATAAATATCCTTTTGGAAACAGTGGACGCAAACTACGGTCGATCAAACGACTGGCTAATACTTCTTTTTCGGAAGGACGACCTTCACGTTTCATGAATCCACCGGGGAAACGTCCACCGGCTGAAAAACTTTCTCTGTGGTCAACAACTAACGGGAAAAAATTCTGTCCCGGTTTTGGTTCTTTAGCACTTACGGCGGTACACAGTACCTGGGTATCTCCCATTCGAACCACTACAGCGCCATCGGCTTGCTTGGCAATCCGGCCTGTTTCTACTGAAAGCACCTTACCCGGTGCAAATTCTACACTTCTTATTTCTTCTTTCATTTGTCTTCTTTGTCTTTATTGATTTGCGAAATCCTGCCAACAACAGATAAGAAAATAGCGGCAGGATAAATTGAAAAAGGCTCCATATCGGAGCCTTTTTATACGAATATAAACTTACTTACGGATACCGAGTTCTTTGATCAGTTCTCTGTACTTCTCGATATCGTTTTTCATGAGGTAGTTCAACAACCTTCTTCTTTTACCTACCATTTTCAACAATCCTCGTCGTGATGCGTGATCCAGTTGATTATCTTTCAGGTGGTCGGTCAGGTCATTAATTCTTTTGGTAAGAAGGGCAACTTGTCCTTCAGTGGAACCCGTATCGGTTTCACTTTTTCCAAACTTCTTAAAGATTTCTTTCTTTTCTTCTGCGGTTATGCTCATTGCAATGGTTTAATTAGTACTTATATAAATCGATTTACAGTTCACAAAGATAATGGTTTTTAGTTTAATGGACAATAACTGATCGATGATTTGTTTTAGCTCGTTTTTACACGAAGTGGTTTATTTTCAGTTCTTATGTTCATACATATAGTGTACTTTAATATTTGAAATTACGACCGGAAACAACAAAAATGATTGCTGACTTTGACGGATACAAACCACGGCCTCTACTGGACTAAAGATGCATTCACCCTTAATTATAGCATCTTTTCAAAAGGACAGTTAGTCGGTAAAGTAACAGACACACTTACCAACCGATCAGCTAAGGCTTCCATATTTGGTGAGAAGTTTATTTTTGAGAGTGAGGGAATTATTAAACCACGTATCCGGATTATCAATATGACCGCAAAAAAAGAGATCGGCCACATTGATTTCGAGATTATTCGGGCAAAGGCTCATATTACGATCTCAAAAGAACGTTACTCCTGGAAGTTTAACAACCTGCTTCACACAAAATGGATTCTAACAAATGAACAAGGTGCTCCCCTTCTTTCCGGCAAAAGAAGTAAAGAAGGCTTTTTCAACAACCACCCGGATGTAGAGCCCATCTTACTTTTATGTGCCCTTATTATTCGGAACAGGTTCACCAAACGAGGCTACTAAAACAACGGGTACTGAGGAGGTTGAAAGACTCAGAAGAATTAAAGTGATTAGTAATCGCATAGCATCAGGGTTGGTTTAGATTAGATAAGGCTGCCCGTATATCGTAGAAAAACCTGCAAATAAAACCTAAGGAATAGCTTCAGAATAGACTCAGGAAGACAAAATCTGCAATGCGGATTTTTTATCTGAATCCAGCTGTGATTTAAGCTCTTCTATTCCTGAAAACTTCTTTTCATCCCGGATGCGATCTATGAACCGAACCTGTATGGTATCTCCATAAATCTCCCGATCGAAATCAAAGATATTGACTTCCAGCGTTCTCTCATCTTCTCCGAAAGTAGGCCGAACACCAATATTCATCATCCCGCCATACCAATCGTTTTTCACCCGAACTTTGACAGCATATACTCCATTCTTCGGAATTACTTTATTCTCATGTTCCGGCTTCAGGTTTGCCGTTGGATAGCCTATGGTCCGCCCGCGTTCATCCCCATGCATAACGATACCATTTAGCAAATAATGACGATTCAGGTATTCTGCGGCTTGCTTAACGTCGCCTTCCTCAGCCAGGGTGTTCCGGATTACCGTACTACTGATGGTTACCTCACCCATCTCCTGCTTTGAAACCACATACGAATCAAAACCTAACTCCCCGCCCAGCATCTCTATAGTCTCGATGGTACCTTTTCGGTCGCGCCCAAAATGATGATCATACCCAATCACAAACTCGGATACGCCAACTTTACTGTAAATAATATCCCGTATAAATTCCTCGGATGTTAACAGAGAAAAATCACGGTCAAACGGTATCACCAGTAACACATCCACCCCGAGATCTTCCAATATCTCCGCTCTTTCTTTGAGCGTTGTAAGCAGTTTTATACCTTCTTTTCCGGGATTAATGATCTCTCTCGGGTGAGGATCGAAAGTAACAACTACACTGCGTGCATTACGTTCTTTAGCTTTATTAACGACCGCTTCCATCAGCGCCCTGTGCCCCTGGTGAACCCCGTCGAAAGTACCGACGGTAACTACGGTGTTGGGATCACGGGTAATATTCTTCAGTTCAATTAACTCTGCCATATTTCTTTTAATTGATCTCCCATTTCATGTGGCGTCAGCGCATCGTCTACTAAAAAATCTCCGATGGCCGTTCGTTCCAAGCCACTGAGATATCCTTTTGAGTCAAGAGCCTCTCCAAGATCTCGTGCCAGTGACCTTATATAGGTTCCTTTACTGCACTTAATTTTCAGAGTGAGGCGGGGCGGTTCAAAATTTAATATTTCTTGTTCATGAAAAGTAACCTGCCTAGGAAGCCGAACCACCTCTTCCCCTTTTCGTGCCAATTCGTAGAGCTTCTTGCCTCCATATTTGAGCGCCGAATACATCGGGGGAATTTGTTCTACTGTACCGGTAAATTCTTCTTGAAGAACAGCAATGATTTTTTCTCTTGTGATATGATCCCAGCCCGCTTCTTCGTTTACTTCACCTTCCGCATCATAGGTTGTTGTGGACTTACCAAAAGTTATTTCCCCGGTATATACCTTGGGTAAATCCTGAATCATAGAAATGGACTTGGTTGCTTTACCACAGCATAGAATCAGCATTCCGGTTGCCAGTGGATCCAACGTACCTGCGTGACCTACTTTCTTCACACGAATTCTTTTGCGCAGGAACTTCACCACATCAAAACTGGACCATTCCAGAGGCTTATCGATAAGAAAAATGGCTCCGTCAGATAAATTAGTATCCTTGTCCGGTAAATTGTTTTTACCGTAAACAGGGATTTCATCCAAAGGAAGAGCTCGGGCCATTAGTTAGTCTTCGGAGGGTGAGTCAGGGTCTTCTTCAGGTATATCCACTTCTTTAAGCAGTTGCTCCATTTTATTGACATACTCAGCGGTATCATCTTCGTAAAAGTGAAGCTCAGGTATCTTGCGAACCTGATTCTTGATTTTTGAAGCCAGATCGTAACGAATTTGGTCTATGTGTTCATCGATAAATTCATAGACCGGCTTGTCATCGCGGCCGGGAGAGAACACACTTAAATAGACCTTAGCTATGGAGAGGTCATCGGTCATAACCACATTGGTTACGGTTACAAATGTTCCACTTGGCTGGTAAGATCGTTGTATGATTTGGCCGAGGTCACGCTTAATAACCGCTGCCAATCGCTTTGGTCTAAAACCCATAATCAGGTAAGTATAAAAATTAGACTTCTAATTCCGTCAGATATCGATTATCCGGCAGAATCTTCAAGAGTACGCTTCTGCTCAGTAATCTTGTAACTCTCAATCTGATCGCCAACCTTGATGTCGTTATATCCCTGGATACTGATACCACACTCATATCCGGAGGTAACTTCTTTCACATCGTCTTTGAAACGCTTGAGAGCATCGATTTCACCGTCGTAAATAACGACACCGTCACGAACAAGTCGGATTGGGTTATTTCGTTCAATCTTGCCTTCGGTCACATAACAACCGGCAATAGTTCCAACTTTGGAAACTTTAAAGGTCTCGCGAACATCCACAACACCCATCATTTGCTCTTTAAGTTCCGGTGACAACAGACCTTCAAGAGCATCGCGAACTTCATCCACAGCATCGTAAATAACGCTGAACAGTCGGATGTCAATCTCCTCGGTCTCAGCCAGCTTGCGGGCACTTGTAGTAGGTCGTACCTGGAAACCAATAATAATCGCATCAGAAGCTGAGGCTAAGAGTACATCAGATTCAGAAATCGCTCCGGCTCCGGTGTGGATAATATTAACCGCTACTTCATCGGTACTCAGTTTCTGGAGTGAACCGGAAAGTGCCTCTATCGAACCATCCACATCTGCTTTAATAATAATATTCAGTTCAGAAACCTCACCAAGGGCAAGTCGGCGTGAAATATCATCCAACGTCATATGCTTGGTTGTACGCATGGCTTGCTCACGGCGGATTTGCATTCGCTCGTTAGCTACTTCTTTAGCCAGTTTCTCATCTTCAGCTGCAATCAGCTTATCACCGGCTTGTGGCATTTCATCAAAGCCCATAAGCTGTACGGGTGTAGAAGGTCCTGCCTCCTGCACACGCTGACCGTGGTCATTTTCCATGGCTCGTACACGTCCGAAACAAGGACCGGCAACAAACGGGTCACCTACTTTCAATGTACCGCCCTGCACCAGGATGTTAGATACAATTCCTTTTCCTTTATCCAATCGGGCTTCAAGTACAACACCATCGGCTCTTCGATTAGGATTGGCTTTAAGTTCAAGCAGTTCGGCTTCAATCAATACTTTCTCGAGCAGATCTTCAATTCCCTGTCCGGTATGAGCCGAAACTTCGGCATACTGTACTTTTCCGCCGTATTCCTCAACAATAACGTCGTGTTCAGAAAGCTGGGTTTTAATTTTATCGGGGTTAACGCCCTCTTTATCAATCTTGTTGATGGCTACAACAATAGGCACACCTGCTGCCTTCGCGTGATTGATCGCCTCAATGGTCTGCGGCATCACAGAATCATCGGCTGCAACTACCAGAATTACAATATCGGTAGCTTGTGCACCACGAGAACGCATAGCGGTAAAAGCCTCGTGACCCGGAGTATCCAGGAAAGTAATTTCATTGTCGTTATGAACTACCTGGTAGGCACCAACGTGCTGAGTAATACCTCCGGCCTCACCGGCAGCTACTTTCTCCTCACGGATATAATCAAGCAATGATGTTTTACCGTGGTCAACGTGACCCATTACGGTAATAATCGGAGCGCGTGGTTTAAGATCTTCTTCGGCATCTTCCGGAATGGTAAGATCTTCATCCATTTCTTCAGCTTCGATAAACTGAACTTCCTTACCATATTCTTCAGCAACTAACTCAATGGTGCCGGCATCCAGTCGCTGGTTGATGGTAATCATCAACCCAATGGACATACAAACTGAAATAATATCATTAACACCAACGCCAAGCAGGTCGGCCAGTTCGTTTGCAGTGATGAACTCGGTAGTCTCGATAATATCTGATTCGAGCTCTTCGAGTTCCGCCTGCTTTTGCAGTTCCTCCTCTCGTTCCTCTTTTCGTTCCCGGCGACGTTTCTGACGCTTGCTACCCACCGTTTTAGAAGATTGCATCTTCTTCATGGTTTCGCGCATCATTTTATCAACATCGGTCTCGTCAATCTCGGTCTTTTTCTTTCTCTTTTTGCGAGATTTCTTAGACTTATTGTCCGAATCTGATTTCGAGCTCGAAGAATCGTCGTCTTTTCGATCTTTGCGACGTTTTCTCTTTTTACGAGGTTTGCGTTCAGTAGTGAAAGAAGCTTTACCTAATACCTTAGTTCCTTTAAGCTTACCGGCAGAGCCACGGATAATATCTTCTTCTTCCTCGTCATCCTCATCATCTTCAGACTTCTTAGATTCAGCATCCTCTTTCTCATCTTCGACAGCTTCATCTGCCTTTTTGGCTTCAACTTCTTCCTTCTTAGCTTTTTCAGCCTCTTCTTTTTCCTTCTTGGCTTTGGCCTCTTCCTCAACTTTTTTCTTAGCCTCTGCCTCTGCCTCTTCCTTTTTCTTGGCCTCAGCTTCTTCTTTCTCTTTCTGCGCCTTAGCCTCTTCCTCAGCTTTTTTCTTAGCTGCCTCTTCTTCGGCTTTTTCATCAGCCTCGTCTTCCTCGTCGATAGGCTCTAGATCAAGCTCATCATCACCATCTTGTGGCTCAAGGTCTTCAACATCATCTTCCGGCTCCAGCCCTACTTCATCTTCAATAGGTTCCAACACGTTATCCAGCGTAACACTGTCGTTGCGTTGGTTCATCATCTGGCTTCGACGATTCTCATATTCTTCACGGGCTTTCTCGTGATCTGCACTTTTCTCCCGATCTTCGCCATACACCTCATCAAGCGCCTCATACATTTCAGGCGTTATTTTGAAGTTTGGACGATTGGCTACGTCAAAACCATCTTCACTTAACGTATCCACAATACTTTGTGTAGACACATTAAACTCTGATGCTACTTTAAATAATGGTTTGGGTCTTTTAGACATATAGAATATTTGAATGTGAGCTTGTTAAACTAAGAATTTTTAAATGGAATTGCCGACTTAAGCCTCGTCTTCGAATTCGTAGGCAATTACACTCATTATCTTCTCAGCAAGCTCGGGATCTATTTCTTCGTTCGTTCTGCTTACTAATTCTTCTGCATCTAATTCCAGTACTGCGCGTGCAGTGTCGCAGCCGATGTCATGAAGCATCTGGATTACTTCTGCTCCAAAATCAACTTCAAACTCATCGATATCAATATCATCTTCAGCTTCTACTTCACGATATACGTCGATTTCTACTTCAGCCAGCTTGGAAGCCAGGCGGATATTTACTCCCCCCTTACCAATGGCTTTAGAAACTTCATCAGCCGGAACCAATACGTTGGCGTGCTTGGCTTCTTCGTTTAGCTCCACCTTAAGCACCTCTGCCGGCTGCAGAGCACGTTTGATAAATTCAATTTTATCGGGGGTGAAGTTAATTACATCGATATTCTCGTTCTGCAATTCACGGACAATAGCGTGAATTCGAATCCCCTTCATGCCTACACAGGCACCTACCGGGTCAACGCGCTCGTCGTGTGAGAGAACCGCTACTTTGGATCGATCGCCCGGAGCACGAGCAATTCGAACCAATTCAATAATACCATCAAACACTTCAGGAATTTCATTTTCAAAAAGTCGCTCAAGAAATAACTCGGAAGTTCTTGAGATAATCACCGTTGGATTACCATTACGCATATGAACACCCGTTACAACTGCGCGGATGGTATCGCCTTTGCGGTAACGGTCTTTGTAAATTTGCTCGCTTTTGGGAAGTAGCAGTTCTACCCCATTGTGATTTACGAGAATATCTTTGTTATGGCGAACCTGATACACATCGCCAAGAATTATCTCTCCTACACGATCGGTGTAGTCTTCATAAATATTATCTTTCTCGATCTCACGGATTCGCTGCGCCAGCTGCTGTCGAGCCATAGTCACCGCTCTTCTTCCAAAATCAGTAATCTGAATTTCCTGAGCGAGCTCATCGTATAATTCAATATCAGGATCTACTTTCTGGGCATCTTCCAGGCTAATTTCAGCAACTTCGTCAGTAAGCTCATCAGCCGGAACCACTTCCTGTACATGCAATATCTGTATCTCTCCCCGGTCAGCATTCAGGATTACCTCAAATGAATCATCCGACTCATATTTTTTCCGAATCATGGTACGGAAGACATCTTCCAGAATAGAAAGAAGCATATCACGCTCAATGCCTTTCTCGTGTGCAATTTCGGCAAACGAGGAGATAATCTGTTTTGATAATTCGTTCTGCATCAGTATAACTTATTAAATTACGGGGATTATTTTGGTTTCAACGATGTTGTCGAACGGGATCTGGGTTTCCACTTCCTCTTCGTCCGTTATAGCCACCACTTCATTTTCAATACCGGTGATTACTCCTTCAATTTTCTTATACTCACCATCAGTATTTTTGAATTTGATAGTCGCGACACGCCCTTCATTTTTCTTGTATTGGCGAAGATCGCTCAGCGGACGACTCAATCCCGGAGAAGAAACATTCAGCCGATATTTATTATCAAAAAGCTCATGTGCTTCAATCAAAAATCCGAGTTCGCGGCTAATTTCAGAGCAATGATCTATATTTACTCCGCCCTTCTCGGTGTCTAAAAGAACCCAGACTTCGGTTTGGCCGGAATGTGTTTTTAATTCCACATCCACCACAAACAAATCGTGCTCATCGGCAAGAGGAGCCGCTAAGTCCTTAATATTTTGAGTGATATCTAGTTGCATTTCTATCAAATTCTGAAACAAAAAAAAGCGAGTGCCTTGCGACGCTCACTGCTTTTCAAAGGTAGCTCTATTTCGTCTAAATTTCAATGAATCAAACCGATTGAAGATAGATTCATTTTTGATTCAGTATTTTTGGAGTTAATTTTCCGACTGCCTTAAAAACTGACATATATTAAGTTCACCCACCAACCCGTTTCTTATTCATGAAATACTCAATAACCTCTCTGTTCTTTTGCACTTTATTTTGTTCGCTATTCGTACTCTCCTGCTCCCAAAAAGATTCCGATAAAAAGGACACTTCTACTGACCGGGGAAGGCAATTGGATTTGGTAGAAGAAGTTACTTTTCTCACCCCGGATGGTGAAGCGGTTTCTACCGTGAGGGTAGCCCTGGCTGATGAACCGGAAGAAAGAAATCAGGGATTGATGGATGTAAATGAAATGCCCCGGGATGCCGGTATGCTATTTATTTTTCCTGATGAGGCACCGCGCAGCTTTTATATGGCTAATACGCCTCTGCCTCTCGATATCATTTTTGTTAATGCAGACAGCACCATTGTAAGAATTCACAACAACACCACTCCGTTTAACAGTGAACAGCTGCCCTCTGAAAAACCAGCCAAATTTGTTGTAGAAACCAATGGCGGGTACTGCGTTTCTAACGATATTCAGGAAGGAATGCGAATTCGATTCTAAGAAGTATCTTCTATTCTTTTGCGAATAACCGTTCGTAACCATGGTACGGGCGAAGTGGAATCAGCTCAAAAGAAATCAGGCCTTTCTCAACTAAGGGAAGTGTCGAGAGTTTCTCCTCAGCTTCCTGCTCATCTTTACATTCCAGAATAAGCACTGCTTCCGGTTTATCATCCCGAAAGTACATTTCACGGATTACGCCTTCCTTATACAACTCCCAGCCTCGTTTGGCTTCCTCTCTTAAATGAGGTACAAAATCCCGTTTTGAAAGACCAGGAGCTTCTTTTTGAATGGCAATGATTCTCATAATTAATTCGTTTTAAGAATGAATTTTAAAATATCTGATAGGGGGCAACCTTAACTAACTACAACGCCGGGAACGGCTCGCTTGCTTGCCGGAATACACCTTGCTTTTTTTAACAAACAACCCTTCCAGAGTTATACCAATTAGTTTGACTCGGGCATAAAGGTTTAACTCTGGAAGGGTTAAACGGAAAGTCGGACGATAAGGTCAACGAAGCAGCTACTGCTCAACCGTAGCGTGCTCTTCCAGGAATTCCATTACGGTTTCTACATTCTTTTTCGAGCCAATATAAATAGGAGTTTGCTCGTGAATAGATTTGGGCTGGAGTTCCATAATACGCGTTTGTCCATCGGTAGCTACTCCACCGGCCTGTTCAATAATAAAACTCAGGGGATTACACTCATACATGAGCCGTAATTTACCATTGGGATACTTCTTACTGTGCGGGTAAATGAAAATGCCTCCCTTCATCAGTGTGCGGTGAATATCTGCAACCATTGAGCCGATATATCGGGCAGAATAAGGACGATTGGTTTCCGGATCTTCTTCCTGGCAGTACTTGATGTATTTTTTGAGCCCTTCATCCCATGAGTTGTAGCTTCCCTCATTGATGCTGTAAATAGCGCCATGTTCAGGCATTTTTATGCCACGGTCGCTCAAAATAAATTCACCAATGCTTGGGTCTAAGGTAAAAATAGACACTCCTAATCCTGTAGTATAAGCCAGAATGGTACTGGATCCGTATAACACATAGCCGGCTGCCACCTGACGTACACCGGGCTGCAGGGCATCTTCTTCCCGAACAGTCGGGTCAAATCGAGGTTCACGCATATACACAGAAAAAATACTACCGATCGATACATTCACATCAATATTGGATGAGCCATCGAGAGGATCCAGATACACAATATATTTCCCGCCTTTACTCCCCAACTTTACCACACCGTCGTTTTCTTCTGAGATTACCATACAGGTAATTAAAGAACGATCCAGCGCAGAAATAAGCTGTTGGTCGGCAAACAGATCAAGTTTTTTAACTGATTCTCCGTGAACATTAGTGGAGCCATCGTAACCAAGGATGTTGGTAATCCCTGCCTTATTCACTTCCCGGGAAATAATTTTTGCAGCAAGACCGATATCCCTCAACAATTGTGAAAGCTCTCCTGTTGCCCCCGGAAACCTATTCTGAGATTGTATAATGTATTCTTCTAGGGTTACCAATCTGGAATCTTTTGTACTCACCATAATTCTTTACTTGTTGGAAGCGCTTTTTTAAAAGATAAGCATGTTTGTGAGAGAAAATCTCCCATTTTTTAAAATTCTAATCAGCTGGCCGATTTGATCTCGTTTAAGATCTTAGTTGCTTTCTCCTTCAACTCATCCTTTGTGCCATCATTAATTACCACAAAGTCTGCGAGGTGAGTTAATGTTTCAAAATCGGGCTGTTTGGTCATTCTGTCCATTATCTCTTTTTCTGAGGTTTGGTCCCGTTCTGAAGTTCTCTTAATTCGTTTATCTTCATCGGCCATCACAATAATTACATAGTCCAATTCTTTTGGCCTTCCTTTTTTCAACAAAATAGCCGCTTCCTTAGCAAAGATTTCAACCCCAGCCTTTTCTTTTTCTTCCGCCAGTTCTGCTGCCCGTTTCCAGAGTACAGGATGGACCAACTCGTTCAATTCTTCGACCCTGCCTTTTTCAAAAGCTTCTCGTGCAAGGTATTTTCGATTCAGATTTCCATTAGCATCATATGATTTATCGCCAAAAACCTGTTTAATTTTTTTCTGAAGTTCTCCATCCTCTTGCATCAGTTGCTTGGCAAAATCATCAGCGTAAAGAACAAAAGCACCCAACTTTTCCCATTCTTTACAAAAAGTTGTTTTTCCTGATCCTATGCCTCCTGTTATACCTACTTTAATCATAGCTAAATTACCGTAGTTATTTTCTGTTCGTAGGTTTTCGGGTAGTCGGTTGTGTAGTGAAGCCCACGGCTTTCTTTGCGTTGCATCGCTGATCTGACAATCAAATAGCCCACGCAAACCAGATTCCGAAGTTCGCATAAGGGAACGCTTACTTTGGTTCGGTGATAGAAGTCTTCGGTTTCTTTATAGAGCAACTCAGTTCTTCGAGCCGCTCTTTCAAGTCTTAAATCGCTGCGAACAATACCCACGTAATTCCACATTACCTGGCGCAATTCCTGCCGGTTATGAGAAACTAACACCCATTCCTCGGTATTGGCAGTCCCGCTTTCATCCCACTCAGGTATCTGAATATTAAAATCCATTTCTTTAAAAAACTGAATTGCTCTCTTGAAAGCCTGATCAGCAAATACAATCGACTCCAGCAGGCTGTTTGATGCCAGTCGGTTGGCTCCGTGCAATCCTGTACAAGCTGTTTCACCACACGCAAAGAGCCTCTGGATAGTTGTTTGCCCGTTAAGGTCGGTAGCAACCCCGCCACAAGTATAATGAGTAGCAGGAACTACCGGAATCTGTTCCCTTGTGATATCAATACCATATTTAAGACAAGTATCATAAATGGTGGGAAATTCTTCTTTAATGGTATCCGAATCGAGGTGCGTGGTATCGAGAAAAACATGATCATCTCCTCTTTTTTTAAGCTGATCGTCAATAGCACGTGCTACGATATCACGGGGAGCTAATTCTTTACGCTCATCATATTCTTCCATGAAAGCCTCACCCGCTGAGTTTCGCAAAATACCCCCAAAACCTCGAACGGCTTCGGAAATCAGAAATGAACCGGCTTCGGGAATAGCTAAACTGGTAGGATGAAACTGCACGAATTCCATATTCTCAATCCGGGCTTTAGCACGGTAGGCCATTGCAATGCCATCTCCGGTAGCAACCGGGGGATTGGTAGTATGCAGATACACCTCACCGGCCCCACCGGAAGCCAGAATAGTTACTTTAGAGAGCATTCGTTTTACTTCGTCGGCTTTTTCATCCAATACATAAGCCCCAAAACAATGGATATGATCCAGTGCGACTACATTCTGCCCTAGATGATGCTCGGTCAACAGCTCCATGGCAAAGTGATGCTCAAAAATCTCAATATTAGGGTGATTCCGGGCCTGATTAACCATAACAGACGCAATTTCAAAACCGGTAGCATCGGCTGCATGAACAATTCTGTTCTCCGAATGCCCCCCTTCACGCCCTAAGTCAAGTTCTCCATTTTTGTGGGTAAACTGTACGCCATAATCAATCAGCTCCTGTATGAGCCTAGGCCCTTCTTTGACTACCAAGTCAACAGCCTCACGATTGCATAGGCCGGCCCCGGCTTCCAGCGTATCAGATATATGTTTTTCAAAAGAATCGTGCTTATCAAGTACGCCGGCTATACCACCCTGGGCATAAGCGGTGTTAGCTTCCATCATTTCTTTCTTAGTAACGATGGCTACGGTTCCGTGTTCAGCAGCTTTCAGTGCAAAGCTAAGCCCCGCGATTCCACTGCCAATCACCAGAAAATCGTAGCTATACTTCGGCATCCTGTAAGAGATAAGCTTTTATGAATTCATCCAGATCGCCATCCATCACCCCGCTTACATCACTGGTTTCGTAGTTGGTGCGGTGATCTTTTACGCGCTGGTCATCAAAAACATAGCTACGAATCTGTGATCCCCACTCGTTCTTGCTTTTGGAACCTTCAAGCTTGGCTTTTTCAGCTTCCTGAATCTCTTTTTCCAGCTCATAGATTCGGGACTTCAATAGCACCATCGCCTTCTCGCGGTTTTGAAGCTGTGAGCGCTCCTGCTGACATTCAGCGACAACCTTTTCCGTTCGTCCGTCAGAAAGTTCTCCTTCCCAGATTAAACGAACTCCGGTTTCTACTTTATTCACGTTCTGCCCGCCGGCACCACTGGAATGAAACCGTTGCAGTTCCACATCGCTTTCATTGATATCTAATTCGATAGTATCATCAATCAGCGGGGCAACAAATACGGAGCAAAATGAGGTATGCCGTCGTGCATTACTGTCGAATGGAGAAACCCGTACCAAACGATGGACTCCACTTTCTGCTTTCAGAAATCCATAGGCGTTATCACCCTGAACTTCAATGGTGGCACTTTTAAGTCCGGCCACATCTCCATCCTGATAATCAACTACGGAAACCTTGAACCCGGCTTTATCAGCCCAACGGGTGTACATCCGGTAAAGCATTTCGCCCCAATCCTGGCTTTCCGTACCACCTGCCCCGGGGTTGAATGTAACAATCGCATCCCGGTGATCATCCGGTCCGCTGAGCATGTTCCTGAGCTCCATATCTTCCAGAGCCTTCTCAAGCTTTTTGTACTCGGCTTGTAAATCATCCTCTACATCTTCGCCCATCTCCTGGAATTCAAGATACACATTGATGCTTTCCCGGAGATCGTTCAGGTTATCCCAGCCTTCCACCAGACTTTTTTCATGATTCAGCTCTTTCATTATAGATTGAGCTTTGTCCGGGTCATTCCAAAAATTAGGATCCTGGGTGTGTTCGGTAAGTTCTATTATTCGGACTTTTCTTTTTTCGTAGTCAAAGATACCCCCTGAGCGCGTCCACACGCTCGTAGAGTTCGTTAAGGTGATCAGTATTTATTGCCATCTGTGTAGTTGAATATATTTTATTTACCACCTCTGGTAAGCAGAGCGCCAACCAGTAACCCGGCTACAAATGCGATCCCCAAACCTTGTTCAGGGTTAGCGCGCACATATCTTCGGGCGTTGCGGTATTCATGCTTTAATTCGCGTTCGAGGCCGTCTCGCTCATACTTTAAACGATCAAGCAAAACGTCATATGTTTCTTCTGCTTTATTCTGAAGAGCTTCGGTTGTATCGTAGATAGTCTCCTCAATGTCGCGTTTGGTCTTAGAATTTTTCTTTGAAGCAGCCATAATATTATCTCCTTTTAATTGTCAGAAAATACAAATTCGATTGTTTAATTTTCGAGTGTTTTACGGCCTTAGTTTCGGCCTCCCATACTTATGAACAATTAATAAAACCTGATGTTCCAAAAGATCGTTAACCGGCCACCAACTGATCTTTATACTGAAGTTCATAAAGCTTCTTATAAATCCCGTTTTCCTGAAGAATAAGCTCCTGATGGCTCCCTGATTCCCTTATCTCCCCTTTATGCATCACCAGAATACGGTCGGCATGCTGTATGGTTGACAAGCGATGGGCCACAACAATCGAAGTTCGTCCCTCCATCATCAACCGGCTTGATTCAGTAACCAGAGCTTCTGTTTCCGAATCAACACTTGAGGTCGCTTCATCAAGGATCAATATCTCGGGGTCATACACCAATGCACGAACAAAACATATAAGCTGTCTTTGCCCCATAGACAGAGAAGCACCCCGCTCCTGCAATACATAATCATAGGTTTCCGGTAGTTTTTCTATGAACCGGTGAGCCTCTACTTTATGAGCAGCTTCAATCACCTGTTCCCGTGTAATATCGGGATGCCCAAGGGTGATATTGTCCATTATGGAACCAGAAAACAGCGCATTATCCTGTAGAACCAACCCAAAGTGTGATCGTAAATCATGCAGCGTCAGGTCACGGATATCGATGCCGTCCAACTTTATACTTCCTTTCTGTATGTCGTAGAACCTCATCAAGATGTTGATGATGGTTGTTTTACCGGCTCCTGTAGCTCCAACCAGTGCGATGTCATCGCCCGGCTCTGCTACAAATGAAATATCTTTGAGAATCCAGTCTTCATCCTCGTTGTACTTAAACCAAACGTTCTCGAATTCAATTTTGCCCTGTGGATTTTTAATCTGCTTTGGGTTTTCTGTTTCCTTCACTTTTGTTTCAGTATCAAGTACGCTGAAGATACGCTCAGATGAAGCCAGTGCCGATTGAAGCGTATTGAATTTCTCTGATAATCCCTGAATAGGACGGAAAAACTGACGGGCGTATTGAATGAAAGCAACCAGCACACCAAATGTCACCCCATCCATCAGGGCTCTGGCGCCACCATACCAAACAATGAGCGCCATAGCTAAACTGGCGGTTACCTCAACGATGGGCCAGAATATGGCGAAGTAGAAAATGGTTTCAATGTAGGCGTCGCGGTGTCCGGCATTAATTTTCTTGAACTTTTCCTGCTGTTTTTCCTCTCTGTTGAACAGCTGGACCACATCCATCCCATTTATATGCTCCTGAACGAAAGAGTTCAGCTGGGCTATTTTATCACGTACTTCCAGAAACGTAACCCGAACCTTGGCTTTAAACCAAAATGTAGCATAGAAAAGTATAGGAAGTACCGTAAGTGTCACCAGGGTCAGCTCCCAGTTCATGCTGAACATGAAATACAGGATAAAGATGATCCGGAACATATCTCCGATTATGGTAACTACACCATCCGATAAAAGCTCACTTAAAGCTTCGATATCACTCGTAGTCCGGGTAATCAGCCGGCCTATCGGGTTCTTATCAAAAAACTGGACGTTCAAAGTCTGTATTTTTTTGAACACCGTATTTCGGAGTGAATACAAGGAATTTTGCCCAAACCAACGCGTCAGGTAGGTGTTAAAAACCAGGAGAATAAACTCACCCAACAAGGCTCCGGCCAACAGTGTGATAATCCACCACAACCCCTCAAAATCATCGGTAGCGATGTACTCATCTACGGCAATTTGGGTAAGCTTGGGGCGGATAGTCCCCAGGTAGGAAGCCGAGAGTGTAAGACCTATGGCAAGGAGTACGTACCAGCGGTAAGGTTTTAGAAAAAAATAAAGCCGCCGAATCAGTGTGGTATCGACGGCTTCAGAATTTGATTTATTGCTCACAAGCTAAGTTGATTAGAATCTGTCAAAGTCATCATAGGAAGACCTTGGAGTAATCTTCCGCCTTGAACTTGAATCAGAATCGTCATTTTTGTCTTTGATGTTCGCGCTGTAGGTACTGCTTCCGTACGTTTTGCGCTTATAACTACTTTTCCCGCTCTTAGAACGATTTGAACTGCTGCTTCGGTTCCCTCGCGAACTGCTTTTTCCGCGACTTGAACTACTGCCTTTTCGGCTACGGAAATTTTTCTTTCCACCACCTTTGCTATTCTTTCGGCCTTTGTAATTTTTACCGCCGCCCGACTTTTTATTCAGTTCATTGATCTCCACTTTAGGTGTAATAATACCACGCTCATGAGTTGGATCCGTGAAAATGGGGCGCAGCTCATTTGCTAACCAGGCCGGGTAGAATCCATCCCGGGCTTCCTGAAGTAAGTCGTGGGCGTTAGTATACCGCGCTGAGAAGTGACCGATAACCAGAAGTTTGGTTTGGGCTTCGGTTGCTACCCGGGCCGCATCAGCTGTTGAAGAGTGACCTGTTTCACGGGCTTTATCGTCCAGGTCTTTACCGAAAGTTGCCTCGTGATACAGAATGTTGGTATTCATCGCCAATTTCACTGCATTTGGAGTGTACTCGGTATCCGTAACGTAAGCAAAGCTATCGCCCGGACGTGGGTGACCAACAATGTCGTGAGATTTAACCACGGTACCATCTTCCAGGGTAACATCCTCTCCGGCTTTCAGGGCTTTGTATTCCTCATCTTTGGAAATTCCCATTTTCTTAGCTTTCTCAGCATCTACTTTACCGGGGCGGTCTTTCTCCTGAAAACGAAATCCTACACAAAACTTGGTGTGATTCAGGGGACGTGCTTCCACATAATATTCATCCGCATCAAATACACGATCTACCTCAATATCTTCTTCTATTTCATGGAAGTTGATTTCATAAACCGGATCTATCTGTGAAAATTTAAGATTCCATTCCACATACTCTTTAATGCCTTTTGGCCCCACTATGGTAAGTGGCTTGTCCCGTCGCTGTAGCTGAAGGGTTGCAAGCAGGCCAAGTAGGCCTGAAAAGTGATCCACATCAAAATGTGAAATAAAAATGGCTTCTATTTTTGACCGCTTTATTCCGGCCTGAAGCATGCGCATCTGAGCATTTTCACCGCAATCGAAAAGAAATACACTTCCCTCTCTCCATAAAGCTACTGAAGGTAAATGCCTTACGGCGGTTGGGGTTGCTGAAGCTACTCCTAAAGGTACTACAATCATTTTTCTGGTCTCCCGTAATGTATGTTTTCTTTGTGGGGCGTTGCTTTCATACAATTGGCCCCGGTTGATAACTTATATTTCTGCCAATTCTTGTTCTAGTATTTGTTTGTTGTACATAGCGGTATATCTGCCATCATTTGCCAACAACTCATCGTGTGTGCCTTCTTCTACAATGTGTCCTTCCTCTATGTAATATATCTTATCAGCATCTTTAATTGTAGAAATACGATGACTAATCATGATGGTTGTGCGTCCGCTTAACTCTTGCCTGAGGTGTTTTAGTATTGCGTCTTCTGTTTTTGTATCTACCGCACTCAGTGAGTCATCAAAAATTAAAATCCTGGGGTCTTTAATCAGTGCTCTTGCTATTGCTGTCCTTTGCTTTTGACCACCTGACAATGTGATACCCCTCTCGCCAAGCATAGTCTTAAATTTTTTCTCAAAATCCAAAATATTCTGCTTTACCTGCGCTTTTTCTGCAGCCATTTCAATCTGCTCATCCGAAGCGTTATCTACCCCAAAGGCTATATTTTCACCAATGGTATCAGAAAATAAAAATGTTTCCTGAGGAACAAAACCAATTGCCTCCCGCAAATGGCCGAGCGACCAATTCTTCAGGTTCACACCGTCTAAGAGAATCTCACCTTCCACGGGATCAAAAAGACGAGGGATTAGCTGAACCAAGCTTGTTTTGCCAGATCCTGTACGTCCAACAATGGCTATATTCTCTCCCGGTTTAATTTCGAAACTGACATTTTTGAGTACCATTTCATCGGTATCCGGATATTTGAAACCCACATTCTTAAACTCGATATGCCCTTCAATTTCACGTGTAATCTGGTCATCCGAGTTCTTAATCTCTATCGGTTCATTCATGAGCTCTTCAATACGGTTCCATGATGCCAGTGATCGCTGAAAACGATTCGTCGTGTAACCTAAAGCAGCTACCGGCCAAATCAGATAAGCAACGTAGATCAAGAACTCCGCAATATTACCTACTGTAATGGTTCCGGCAATCACCATTTCTCCACCCTTCCAGATCACAATAAGTAAAGAGATTCCAATCAGGAAATTGAGAGCAGGATGAAACATAGACTCAATCATATCTAACCGGAGCTTTTTCTTCCGGTATTTTTCACTTTCATCTTCAAACAACTTTTGTTCATTCTCAATACGATTATAGGCCTTTATGAGCCTGATGGCTGAAAAGGTTTCTTTAGCTCTTCCAGCTAAGGATGAATACTGCTCCTGAATAATGGTTGAGTGTGTGTGAATGAACCCGGTAATCCAGTAGGCAAATATCGAGATAAGGGGTAGCGGAATCAGCGCCCATAGAGTTAAGGTAGGATTTACCAAAAACATCATGGTTAACACAAAGCCGGCCCTGGTGATAGTATTGATGCTATACATGATAACCGGACCGTAGTAGTCACGAACTTTTCCCACATCTTCGGTAGCTCTCACATAGGTTTCTCCGGAGGAATTCTCCGCAAAATAACGCTGTGGGAGCTTCATAAGCTTCTCAACAATATCGTTCCGGATGTCAAATTCGACCCTTCTTGAGGTTACAATAAGAGTCTGGCGGGTTGCAAAAAGCAGGATACCGTACATTGCAACGGCTCCAATTAGAATAAGGGAGTTGGTGGCAAGTAACTTTGAAGCTTCGGTAGTAAATAAAGTTTGCACGATACTTGAAGGAATTTCAAAGTCCTCTCCTCCTATTCTCTCCACCTCATCCATGGTTTGCCGGATGAGTACAGGTATCCAAACAAGAAATGCATTTGATGCAGTCAGGAACAGAGCACCTAAAATCATGGTGCCTTTGTACTTTTTAAGGTACCTGTTAAGTTGTTTTATAGCACCCAAACCTAATCCGGTTTAATGGCTTTGAATTAAATTATTTATCTGCGAATTGCTGAACCCAGTGTTTCCCAAGCTTCAATCCTGACAGGTATGCCGACTCAACGGTGTTACCGTTCATGTAACCACCAACCAAAGCTAATGGTGTGTCGTTTCCTTTAATTTCCATAAAGTCGTGTGGCAATGGATTCACTGCCCGGCTGTATTTCCAAAAGTGAAGTTGCTTCCAGTCGGCCAAGGCAGCCCATCCCCCTAGTATTTCCGACAGTCGATCAGTAATCAATTCTTCAACAACTTCCCGATCGCTGTACATATGTTTCTTCGCAAATTCAGAAGTTGTGTGAACAACTACCTTTTTTACATTCCCTTTACTTCTTTTTGTGGTTTCATTTGAAATGAATTCAATGATATCATCTTCGCAATCCAGGGCATTCCATTCGGGCATATCTGCTTCTTCGAAACCTGCCAATAAAGTAAACTGTGACTCGTATTCCACCTCATCAATTTCACGAACCAGCTTCAGTGTTTCTATTTCATCGATGGTGGTATTGAGCAGTGCATAAGCCTGCCGAGATGGCGCCGCTATTACAACCGCATCTGCGCTTTCTGTTAAAGCCGTTGGAAAATTCAGCATCCAGCTTTTTTTCTTGCGACGGTTTTCTCCAATGTGGGTTAGGCCTCCTACCTTTTCATTCATCCGGATATCAAGATTTCTACCCAGATACTTCCCGATGGTATTCATCCCTTCGGGAGCATAGTAATAAGGGGAGTCATTCTCCCGAATAGTTACCTCACCGTTCGCAATTCTGGTGGCATAGCTTCCTTCCCAGGTTGTAACAATATCTTTAGCAGCCAGTTCTGTAATCAATTTCTTGAATTCCGGAGACTCAGCTGTAAAGAATGAAACACCGTGGTCAAACTTATGGGCGTTATCTTTACCGGCATAACGGGTTGCCAGTCTGCCTCCATAGCCACCGCTCTTTTCAAATACTACAACTTCATGGCCGGCATTTGCTAACTCTCGTCCGGCTGTTAATCCTGAGATTCCTGCTCCAATAACCGCAATCTTCATTTTTTTCTTTTTTAACTCTTACACAAACCTGTCAGGTTTAGTGCTTTGATGATGATTAATTATTTAATTTCGAATAAAGTGACTTTGGGACTCACTGCATCCTTATCCAATAAAGCAGGCCAATAAGCCACAACGTCGCTTGCCTTAGGCCGGCCCCCTGCAAAGCCGGTTACACCACTTGGACCAGTTAAGATAAGAGGTGCTATTTCCATCCCAAAGCGATTTAGATCATTTTTGCTTTTACCCGAAACCGAGACCCGCATCTGAATTTCATCGTACTCGGTGTTTAGGGCTTCTTCCGTTACCGGAGATTCTGAATTTCCGTTATAACCAATGTATTCTTTGTTGAATTCATCGAAACTTAAACCCAGTGCTTCGGCTCTGTTTTCCAGGATTTCAGCACCTTTAACAGCTTTTTTGAGAGCATCGGGCCAGCAATAAACCAACGTAGATGATAGTTTGAACCCATCGTTGTAACTGGCCGATACTTTGTAGGTAGGTGTGTCAGGTCGTCCTTTTATTCCGGTAACCTTCACTCTGTTCGGTCCCGTCTCTTCCACTTTTACGGAAGTGAAGTCTGCAATAACATCGGGAGTAATATATTCTGCAGGATCTCCGATTTCATACAGCAGTTGTTCCTTAACGGTCATTTCACTGACAAGCCCACCGGTATTCTCATGTTTGGTAACAAAGAAATCCCCGTTTGGATACGCTTCGATAATCGGGAAGCCGATATCGGTGAAGTCCTCCACTTTTTCCCAATCGGTGAAGTTACCCCCGGAAACCTGTGCTCCACACTCTATAATATGTCCGGCGATGGTCCCAACCGCCATTTTATCGAAGTCGTCTGCTTTCCAGCCAAATTCATGGATCATTGGAGCAAGTGTAAGTCCGGTATCTGTAACTCGGCCGGTGATAATCACATCCGCCCCTGCCTCTAAAGCTTCTACGATTGGCTGGCAGCCGAAATAAACATTAGCACTCAGCAGGTCATCCTTAATTTCTGAGATGGGGCGACCGTCATCCATATTCTTAAGCTCGTGTCCTTCTGCAATCAGCTCATCGATATTACTTAGTATATCATCGCCGTCTACAACGGCTACCTTTAGCCCGGTATAGCCTTTCTCTTTGGCTACTTTCAGGATTTCATCCTTACACGCCATGGGATTAACCCCGCCGGCATTGCTGATTACTTTAATTCCATCGTTCTTAATTTCCGGCAACACTTGTTCAACAACGCTCACAAAATCCCGGGCATATCCCCAGTCAGCATTTCTCATGCGTTGTTTCTGCATAATGGACATAGTTACCTCGGCCAGATAATCCATCACCAGGTAATCAATAGGTCCCTTTTTTGCCTGATTTACGGGAGCATTGGGCAGATCGCCCCAAAAGCCTTGACCTGATGCGATGCGAATAAAATCTTTCATAAAAAGCTGCGTGGTTTATACATCTGAAATTCGCGCTGAATATCGGGATATTTTCGCTGCATGTGAAATTAAAAAAGCCCTGTCTTTATCAAAAGACAAGGCTTTAGTGTATTAGGTTAGTAAAGTCTGGAAGGACTTACTGCGCGTAAACTAAAAACCATGAGCTCCAATTTAACCGCATAATAATGTGGTTTTTTAAAAAAGAACTCCTAATCGTTATCAGGGTCGATGATATGACGGGTAATTCCCTTGGCAATAGCTTCGGAACGGGAATGTACTTCCAGCTTTTGGTAGATGTTACGGATATGATGACGAACCCCATCCACCGATAAAAATATTTTTTTCCCAATAGCTGCATACGAACGCCCGGTAGCCAGTTCTTTCAGGATTTGTATTTCCCGATCCGACAGTTCTTCTTCCAAGTCTGCGGCCTTTTGGAAGGTAGCAATCACTTTTCGAGCTATGTTGGGAGTGATTGGAGAACCGCCTTCATGGGCATCCCGAATAGCGTGAACCATTTCATCGGGTGTAACTTTTTTCATCAGGTAGCCAACCGCCCCGGCTTTAAGGGCATCAAAAATATGATCGTCATCATCATGCACGGTAGCCATAATGATGTTTACATCGGGGTGGTTTTCCCGCATATATTTAACCCCTTCAATACCGGTCATGCCCGGCAGACCAATATCCATAATCATCAAATCAACTTTGTTGATAGCATCTGATTCAAAGGCTTCTTCACACGAACCAAAACTGCCGATGACGGTTAAATCTCTTTCATGGTCGATGAAGGTCTCCCACCCCTCTCTCATGTATTCATTATCTTCTACGATACCAACTTTTATCACGATAAGCTCTTGTTACTTTGTAAGATATTTGTTGCTCTAAATATAGCCTGTTCCACCTAAAAACATACTGCATATTTATGTGGTCTTAATCAGAGAGGAACTTTCAGCATCCATCGGGTTCCGAAGCCTTCCGATGTTTTCAGAGAGATTTCAGCATTTATCTGCTCAGCACGTTTATGAATATTTACCAGCCCGTTCCCTTTCCGAACGCTGTCTACGTCCATGCCTTCGCCATTATCCTGAACCACAAGCTTTAACTCCCCTTCTTCGTATTTCATGATAACATCCAGTTGTGAGGATTTGGAATGACGAACGGCATTGGTCACCATTTCCTTAAAAATCAGCCACAAGTGCTGGCGCAATTGCATATCGAGCTTTCCGGGAATAAACTCATCGATTTTGAGACTGTAATTCATGTCTTTACTCTCCAGCAGGTCGGAAGTAAACCGGCGGCACTTAGAAAGAAAAGCCGACCAATCATCGTGCTCCGGATTGATCGCCCAAACGATGTCGGTGATTTTTTCTTTGGCGTCATCTGCGCTGTTGGCAATCAAATTAACGAACCGATTCTTGTCTTTTTTCACCTTGTCACTTTTGATAGCTTCTGCAAAGTAACTGATACTGCTAAGCGTGGCGCTTACTTCATCGTGAAGGTCGCTGGCAATGTTATTCCGGATTCGTTGTACCCGAAGAATCTGATTAATCCTGATTTTATAAACCAGATATAGCATCCCGGCAATAGTAACCGTGTATAACAGATAAGCCCACCAGGTTCGGTACCAGGGAGGTAAAATTACAAACGGAATAGCATCGGCGATACCCGCCACATCATATACATTCTTACTGCGAACTCTGAATATGTACTCTCCTTCAGGGATATTGGTATAATCTTTTTGGGTTTCAGAAGTCCAGGTACTCCAGTCTGAATCAAAACCTTCCAGCTTCACCTGGTAGGTATTATCTTCCGGGCTCACATAACTGGCCGCAGCATAGCTGAACCGGAGCTCATTATTGGCATAAGGCAAAACAATGGGTTGCTGCGGTTCGCCGAAACCACCGTAAATGAGTGAATCATTACGAATGTAGATTCCTGTAATATTTGTACGAAATGCAGATTCGAAATCCCATTCTGTATTAGGTATAAAGAACATATTATTTGTACTTCCAATCCAAATGCCATCAAATCCACAGTTCAATGTATAGTTAGGATTCTTACTAACTTGTCGGTAAGGAGAATCATTAAGAATCCATTCATCCTGAATTTTTTTAGCCTGAATTATTTTTTTATTTGCTGTGAACCATATCACATCTTTTGAACATTGCTCAAAATCATATACTTGCTTGTTCTGGAAATCTGGGTGGTTAGCAAGAAATTGGCTTTTTCTAAATACCCGGTCGTCTGGAATATATTCATACAAGCCTGAATTATTACCACCCCCCTCAGCACCAGCGTATAAAGTACCGTTCAGAACCCCCAGTTTTATAATTCTTATGACATTAGTACTGTCAAACTCTATAGGAATTTCAGAGAGTTCTCCATCCTGAATTTTTGCTATTCCTGTTCCCCCACTTTTGTGACCTATTGTCACAAAATCCTCATGCATGTACTGTACAGCATATCCGATTTCATGTGTGGTTGAGAATTCCCGAGTTCTGAATAATTCCCCATCAAAAGTAAGTATAGTGGTAGGTGTGATAAATGAAACGGACTCTTCCTGCTCTGCTTTCTCAATGTGTTCTAAAATCACTCCCTGATACAAGCTGTTTAAGACTCCATCCGGTCCAATTTCGTAAAGTCCTGTATTGTCGTACACATACACACGGTTTCTCAAAGTAACAAAGCCGGCAATTTGTCCTTGATAATCAATAGGTTTAAAAAACAGAACGTTTTCAGGTTCTGCCTTTTCCTTTTTATAAATCTGGGGATATGCAAACACAAACATTTTGTCTTCTTCAACAACTATGTCGGTTACATCTCCCTCAAATCCCGCCCACTCCGTGTAGCTTAGAATATGGTTATTTAATTGAAGTTTTTGGATTCCTTCCGCTAATCCCATCCAAAGAGTTTTTTCATGGTCCAGAAACAAGTCAAATACAGAGTTGGTATAGAGCCCTGTTTTTTTATTAAAAACATTGAGAATCTCACCATCTTTATTCGTAAGAATAACCCCACCATAAATGGTAGCAATTGCAATGGTTTTCTCATTAGTTTGAATGGCATCAAAGAGAAGCATTTGTTCCAGATAAGAAGATACTTCTCCATCAAAAGGTTGTACATCCTCCCCATCATAGACCCACAACGCACTTTTTGTACGAGCTTTGTTTATACTACCGAGAAGATACTTTTCTTCCCACGGCTTAATACCAAAAAGCAATTGTTCTTCTGCTAATACTTCAGAGCCCGAAATCTTTGTATAAGAGCTATCGCTGAAAGACCATAGACCTGAGTCTCCGTCTGTAATAATAGCATCATCGTTAAGAAAAGAAGCTCTCCCGAATTTCTCAGTTGATGGAAAATTTGAAAAGGTTTTATTTGAGGGGTCATAAATACCAATGCCATTCAAGTGACAGAAGTAAATTTTCCCATCTATTTCATAAATACTCCATGCAATAGGATGCTCATCATTTTTCTTATAAAATTGATCAGATATAGATTGGTACTTAAGCCTATTCAGTGAATCAGGAATAAGTTTCCCAAAATTTGTTGAACCACTTACATAGATGTCTCCATTCGATGATTCAAAAATGGAAAGCCCTCGTCCTCTTTCCCCTATATGATCAAACCCCCAATTTCTACCATCAAAATAATTTAGACCATTGCCAGAACCTGTATAAATATATCCGTCTGAATCCTGAAAAATAGTCCAATTTTGGGGGTGCCCAGCTTGTCCAGATTGACCATAAAATTCCGGAGAGTAATAAGTTTGAAAAGAAAAACCCTGTCCTAATGATGGAACTGTACTAGAAATTAATGCCAAAACTCCTACAACAAATCTGGAAAACTTCATGAGCTATCAGTAACAAGGAATTCGGTATTTATGCTAGTTACATTCATTGTCCAGAGGATTACAAATATGCCCCTGTATATGGAATTTGTGACTCTCATCTATCCCTATGATTGTAAAAACTATTTGAATGGTTTCATCATTCTTGAAAATTATCGCTGTTTTTTCTGCTTCAATAGCATGACCAAAAATAATTTTAACCCCAACATATTCTCCATTTTCGAAAAAAGCCTCGAATGGCATTTCAATAATTAAATTGTCATCCAGCTCAAAATCTACTATTTCTTTTGTATCGTCAATTGGTAATTCAGAAGTTAAAACTCCTCTATCATCCACAAAAGCTCCCTGCAATGATCTTCTCCAGAATAAAAATTTTTTTGATAAGTAGACGTGAACGTCTGTATCTAATGAATTCTTGAAATTGTCAGGACCCTCGCCATTGAAGTAGTTTACGGTATTAGTTTGAGTAAAATCTGGGTTAACCCCTATTACCAAGCTATCCATTCTTACCTGAGCCTGCACATTCATAGCCAAACATATTGTGATTAACACAAATAAATACTTTTTCATAGATAGTACCCCGTAGTTAAATTGTTATTGAATAGACAAGAAGCAAACAAATATTATTGTTTTCACCGCATAGGTATGTTGTTTGAAGTACGCTGTTAATCCTCAATAAATCAAGAGAAGCTATTCCGGACGATCAAGAGACTGCAATAAGCCCTGATCATTGCTACTGTTATATTCTGATAACGCAGATATAATTTGACTCATTGGGATAAGATTCCCAAATTAAGCCAAATACATAGTTGAAAACTGCATAAACAGGCGGTGATCAATTACATTTTTTTCGGTACATATATAATATTACATCTAGTCATTTTTACGGGGAGCGAATAAATAAGTGGGTACGCTTATCTCAACTGATTAGGGGTTACTAAACCAACAAATAAATAATACAAGGGGTAATCATGAGATCCAGATTTCTACCATTTCTGTATGCAATAATTATGCTCTTTTTGGGAACGCAGTATGCGTATTCTCAGGATGGCGTATTTACAAGTTCCTTTACGGCACCTTCAGCAGATATAATTTTAGGGCCTACAGGGAGTGATGTTACATTTTCTTATTCATTAGATCCAGCAGCTGACTCGCTGGACTATATAGAAGTAAGAGTTTTTGAACAAGGAGGTGATACATTAACTTCCGTATTAATTAAAACATTAGGCTCGCCCAATGTGGCACCTTTGGAATCAGATGTACCAAGTTCATTTCTGTTAAATGGAGATGAGATTGAAGGCGTACTTACCGATCCCTCCAATTATTATACGGTTGAATTAATTGCTTATACGGATGATGATAATACTTCCGGTGGTGGCGACCAGACTGCAAACGGGCAAATTTATATTGACGTATATGTAGATACTAATGCTCCTACTCTCGCTGGTTATGGGCTGGATAACTATTCTGTTAATAATGAACCACGAATTGGTGGTGATACTTTAAGAGTAAATATTCAAGATGATTTCATTGATTTATCCAATGATGATTTTGAGCTCGATTTAGCCATTTTCGAAAACGGAACCACTGATACTACCTTCCATTTAAACGGTACTATCGCTGAATTTCTTACCGATGGCACACTTAGTGATACCACCAGAAATGATTCTCTGGATTATGATTTCACTTTCCTCATTGACCTTACTGAGTACGTTCCTCAGTCCGCTGTAAATGTGGATATCGATCTTGATGTGACCGATGGAGCCGGAAATACTTCCGTTCAAAGTCAAACTATTCTGGTAAATGACAACACAGCCCCAACGGTACAATTACTTACCATTGACGGAGCTGCACCTACGGCCGATGTTGTTCCGAATGCAAATACTGGCGTTAACACACTTATTTACGATGTTCGTGATACCTACTTAAGTTCAGACAGCTTAAGAGATGACTACAACTTTGACCTTACATTGTTTGGAGATCTCTTCTCGGGTACTATCGAAGAACATGAAGATGCCGGCCGACTAACCGTACAGGGAGATACTTTATTTATCTTTAATGTTAACCTAAAGCCTTATACCCAAAGTAACGGCAATATAACGCTTGAGGTTACCGATGCGGCCGGAAACAGCGGTTCTGATATGGATAATATAGATATCATCGACTTCAACACCGATGATTACTACCTGATGCAACCCTATCCACACACCGCATTTAATGATGATATAACCGTAGATCTTGTTCCCAACAAAGAAGGGGAATATACCGGAGCAACCATTCAGCTTTCATCCGATCCTAATTTTGGCAGTACGGATACCACTTATACACTGGCTGATGCCGTTCTAAGCGGAACCTTTGACACTCCGGCTGATCTTAATCTTACTGATGGAGGCATGTATTATGTGCGGGCCGTTGTTTCTGATGCAGACGGTTCTACGTTCAATACCAGGGCAAACCCGGTTTTCTACGATACTACTGCACCATCCCTAACTCTTGCTTTGCTTGATGCCATCGATTTCGGTGGTACAGATTACATTACCGGTGACAATACCAGAGTACAGTTCAATTCAACAGACGATGACCTGAATGAATTGGATGTAGATGTACAGCGGGTTCTTATTGACTCTACTACCAATTACTTTAACGCAGCTTCGTTGACTGAATATCCATTCCGGTTCTCTTTCGACTCGGAAGATTATGACGGTGACTTTGTAAATGAGTTATTCGATGGCATGGTTGTTTTCAGAGTTATCTCCACGGATAACGTTGGCAACCAAAGTATGCCTATGTATTTCCCGGTAAATGTTGATAACGTATCAGCTGATTATATCCTGTCGGAAGTAAATGGCATCGATATCCTTGCTGATAACGCGGACGGCAACTACCCTCCTATTAATGCCGGTGGAGTGCTTAAGCTTGAATTCACGCATTATGCGGATGATATAGCCGCTGATGGTGCCGAATTTGAATTAGATTACGGTGGTGACATTATTATGGGAGAAATCACTGCTCAAACATCTGATACCTATACGGTAGAGTTTGCCATCCCGGATAATGATATGGACGTGGATGTTGACCTTACCCCCGGGTCCGGTGACATTACCGTTAACTTTACGGATGTGTTTGGTAATGAAAATGAGAACTACGTTGGTACTCCGGATGTTGGAACTATCCAGATTTTCAACAACGAACAGCCTTGGGTAGCCTTACTTGATGGCTTCGCTAATAACATCGTTCGTGATACGCTTGAACTTGATCTTGATCTGAAAAGCGATCGTGAACTGGTTGACAGTGTTAGGATCCAATATGGTACATATACCGAAACAGATACCACCTATTCTGAACTGGTAACGTTACCCGTAGATTCTCTGGACGGATCAGGCGATTATACTTACCCATTCCTGACTACGGATTTAGCCGATGGTGAGTATCTGCTCCGAACCGTTACTTATGGTTTCGAATATGATCGTTTTGATGGCACCCAGGTAACCGTAATCGATACCTCTTATGCCCTGCGTATTGATAACACACATAACGGCACAACCGAACGTGTGGCTATTCTTGAACAGCCAGACAATACCCTACATGGCAGCGAGGATATCACGTTATCAGCAGAAAATGGCGGAGATGCCTACGGAACCCTTTTCGAAGGTAAGTTTGTAGCTACCAACCCTATGGTTGAAGAAGACGCTGACACCAATTGGGTTGTTATCGATTCAGTTGTTGTAGAAACAACCGATGGTATCTTCTCAACGGATGTGGATGAAGCAACACTGGAAGCCCTGTTCGATATCGACAACGTGGAAGGTGTGTTTACGTTCCGTGCCGTTGGTTTTGACTCAGCAGGCGTTTATCAGAACATTACCGGTAACATGGATGACCCGATGGCTGTAGCTACTATCGAAGTATTTTACGACGATATCTCCCCTTCCGGAACCATTGCCGTAAATGGCATGTCGATTGAGCATCCTTCCTCTCCTGTTAATGCTGATGACTGGGACTCTCAGTCTTTCACAGATTTCAACGTTTGGAACGGAATGGTAACCATCGGTTTTGAGCTGGATGAAGAAGAAAATGACTTCAACCGAGCCATTCTAGATATCCGAAGGGGTGCAGCTCGAGAACCGGGTGACTATGAGAACTTCCGTTCTGAGCAGGATCAAACCATTGCTACTCTTACAGGTGCCGGGGCAACATATGAACTGGATGTGGATGAGTTAGATCCTGGTGCGGTTTATGTACTTACCATGTATCTGATTGATGATTTTGGTAACCGATACGAAGCAGGAACCGTTGAATTTACCGCTGTTGGTCCACGAGCCCACATTACCGGTCTAAGCGATGAACACGGTGATATTTACGTGCAAGCTACTCCTCATACCCAAACAGCTATTTTGGAGGTTTCTACCGACAGTGGAGCAACCTATGAGCAGGTATCGGTTATTGAAGACGGTGACTTTGATTACTATACCAGCGCTAATTATGATGGCTTCAAACAGGCCATGATGAACCTGGAAGATTTCCAGTTACCATTAGGTAATCTGATGTTCAGATTAACAGCAGGTGAAAATGAAGAGCTGTATGAGTCGGAGTATCAAAACTCTACTACAATTATGATCAATCATGCTGAAAGCTCTGATGTACGAGCTAAGGCCGGACCTGAGGTAAATCAAATGCAGGGTATCTTCACCCCTATTACATCAGACGATATCGACCTTTCTCTCTATAGAGCTAAAGGTGAAATCGATGACATTCGGGTTGAAATTGCCCCGATTAACGCTAATGATAATATCAGTCTCTTCCTGTTAGCGGATCAGAATACATTCTCCACGCTAAATGATCTGGAGTGGGCTATTTACCCTCGATGGGCTTACTATACTGATACGGAGTCCTTTGGCATCTCGAACCCTCTTGAAGCTATTGATGGGAATTATCTAGGATTCAAAGATAATGGTGACAGCATTGAATTGGATAATAACTTTAATATCAACATAACCGGCGGTGGTAAGTTTTACGCTTACGTGACAACGGTGATGCCAACCGGTGAAACCATCATGACCCGTGAAATCATTGAAGTGCAACGCGTAGCTGCACAAAATGGTGGAATGGTAGTTTCACAGAATGGTAACTTCATGATTGATATTCAAGAGAATACGCTTGACAGAAACGCCAATCTTATGATTGAGGAAGATCCTTCAAGCTTGTTCTTTACGCACGACAGTGAAGCTCAATACGGACAGATTGGGACAGCCTATTATCTGAATTCATTTACAAGTAATGCCGTACGTGATGGACGAAGAGTTAATTTCTCCATTGCTTACAATCCGGCTGACATCATGGATCTGAATGAGAATGGATCCACAGATGATGAAATCGCTGCTCTTTGCGTAGGATTTACCGACGTTGGAGACACCGAAATCAGCTTCCAGGGTATACTTGATAAGCGGATTGACACGGACAATAATATGTTCCATTTCACAATGGACTACCTCCCTACCTCAGCTATGCGATTTGCACTGGTTCTTGAGGGAGCAATTGTTAACAATCCGGGTTCTATTTCAGTTGTTAATACTTCATTAATGGCTACTGATATGCCTTATGTCAACGAAGATCACGTACTCTCAATCACTGTTAGTGATGATAAAGTGAATAACTTCAGCGAGTACTGGATGATTGTTGATGGCTCCATCATAGGTGCTGATACTTATTCTGCTGACGGACTCCAGAATGGTTGGAAAATAGTTGCAGACAACGATATCGAAGACCTGAACCTCAATGAAGGTCTACATACCGTACGTTTTGTTATTACCAACGACAATGGCAACCGTCTGGATATGACTTACGATTTCATAGTCGACAAGAAGAAGCCTGTAATTTCACAGGATATTCAGTTCGTCGATATGATTCAATCCGGTCACAAGAACACGCTTTCGTTCATAGTCAGAGATGCTATGGCCGGCGATCAGGCAGGCTCAGGTGTATCACTTGACGAAATCTTCGTTGATGTTTATCTGATTGAACCAGACAAGCGTTTTGGAGCATATGATACAGCTTCAGGAACATGGCACTACCGTCAGGATGTCTTCAAGCGATACTTTAAACAGTATAGCGAAGGAGATTTTGTAATGGGCGAAGGAAGCCGAAGCGATTCCATGGGCTTGTATTTTGAAGTGGTCTTCAACCAGGAACTGGAAGTTTCAGGCTATGAGTTCGTAGTACATAACGGTGACTTTGTTTTCGATGAGGATTCTCTTGAAACCTGTGAAATCGTATGTAGAGAAGATGATTTCGAAATCGAGAACTATTACGAAGGCGGAATTATGGATAGAGCCTCTAATCAGGCAAATGCAGTTTCATTCACTGTGGGAATCGATCCTACCGTAACCTCGAATGAAGAAGAAAACATCATTCCTGAAAAATTCCATATGGATCAGAACTATCCGAATCCATTTAACCCAACTACTACTATTCAGTATGGCATCCCGGAGGCAAGTGATGTTATAATGAAGGTATACAATACGCTTGGGCAGGAAGTAATGACCCTGGTTAACGATCGCAAGAGTGCCGGAACGTACAAAGTACAGTTCGATGCCGCTACCCTTGCAAGTGGTATGTATATATACCGCATTGTAGCCGGAGATTTCGTTCAAACGAAGAAACTGATGCTGATCAAGTAGAACTCAGTGTTCAGTTAAATACATAGTAACTTTAAAGGGCTGCTTTCGGGCAGCCCTTTTTTTATGTCGTGCTTTAAACTGATTTCATTTAAAGCATTCAGTTTAACAACAGCTCGTTAATGATTTGTGAGAATAAATAGTCGGGTTCAGATAAGCTTGTAGAATGCAAAAAGGCCTGTCTTATCACAGACAGGCCTTTAGCAGTTCTTTAGGTTAGTAAATCAGTAAAAAACTTAGTTTGGTTATTGTACCCCAAAAACCCAAACCAGTTTTAACTCTGATACATCTCCATAATCGATAATATTCTTTCTTCAAACACTACATACTTATGCAGTATTTGAGTTATTAGGTTTTTTTAATAAAACCCAGATATTTATCAAATAAGCTTATCACGCAGTGCTTTAGCTACCGCTTCACTTTTATTACTCACTTCAAGCTTATTATAAATATTCCGGATGTGGTAACGAACTCCATCAACAGAGAGGTAAACCTCTTTTGAAATTCCTTTATAGGAGCAGCCTTCAGCAAGTAACGCAAGAATTCGGGTTTCGGCATCCGATAGTTCAATATCAAGGTCTGCGGAAGCCTGAAAAGAGTTAATAACTTTTCTGGCAATATTCGGGCTCATGGGAGATCCCCCACCCTGAGCGATATGAACAGCCTCTATTAATTCATCAGGAGAGATTTTCTTCGATAAATATCCGATTGCCCCATTCTTCAGAGCTTTGAAAATACGTTCATCATCATCATGGATAGTCACCATCATAACAGATAGATGAGGAAACTTATCACGGATAATTTTAACGCCTTCAGTGCCATGTATTCCCGGTAGCTGTATATCAAGTAGAACAACATTGGCTTTCGCAAGTTGAGAATCTTTAAAGGCATCTTCGCAGCTTTCATATTCAGCGATAACACACAGGTCTTGCTCAAAGTCAAGAATGGTCTTCCAACCTTCCCGCATATACTTGTTGTCTTCGATAATTACAATGTTAATCATGGGGCCTGATTTTTAACGCTATATAGCCATTAACTAAGAAAAAGTAACCACCTGATCAGGCAGTTCTAAGAAAATTTCAGGATACACGGAACGTAAAAGTCCATGTTGTACCCTCTCCCGGAGCTGATTCCAGATCAGCTGTACCTTGTATTTGCTCTGCCCTATAACGGATATTATCTATACCGTTGCCCGATTTAAGGCTTCCCTGATCAAAACCCAGGCCGTTATCAGAAATTCTTAAGAATACCTGGTCTCCCTCTTCTTTTAGAATAATCCCAACCTTGGTGGCTTCCGAATGTTTACTCAGGTTTGTGATACACTCTTTGTAGATGAGCCATAAATTCTGGCGAAATTGAAGCTCTACCGGAAAGCTGAAATCATCGTCCATATCGAAGTTATACTCAATATCGTTGCTGTCTAATACATCAGCCGCAAATCGCTTACATTTTTTCAGAAAAACTGACCAATCATCTTTGGATGGATCAATCGCCCAGATTATATCATTGATTTTCTCTTTGGCCTCCACGGCACTTTTGGTAATGATATTCAGGAAGCGTTCAGAATCACCCCGTTCTTTGTCTACTCTGTGAGCTGCTTCACTGAAAAAGCTGATACTGCTTAACGTACCGCTTAAATCATCGTGTAAGTCACGGGCAATCTGATTCCTTGTTTTTTCTTCCTTCAGCAGATAATACAACCGGTAACGGTAAAAAATATAGCCGGTAATCAGTAACAGCCCCACAATAATCAGCATATTCCTCAGCCTGATATTTTCAATCTCCAAGTTGGCGTCCATTAACTGAGCTTCTTTATTCTGTAACTGATACCGAACGGCAAGCATGGCTTCATTTCGCTCAATCCTGCTTTCATTCATTTCTTTTTCATGTTTTCTTTGAAGCCGTTCATTAATAAGTGCATTATCAAGGTCTCCTGTTTTCTCAAATGCGGTGGCCCTAAACTCGTACACATTTCTCATCATTCTGGACAACTTGTGTTTCTCTGCCACTGCAATAGCCTGATCTGCATAACTCAGACTTTCTGAATATTCTGCTTTAGCCAGATATAGTTTTGATAGAAACTCGTACTTAATAATGTCTTCGTTGGGTCGCGAAAATGGTGTGGGCGGTGCAGTTTGGATAATTCTTCCCACGGAGTCAGCTTTTTCAACCATATCCTGATCCAGATAAAGATTCCCAAGTCGGGCTAAATGAGAATTACCAATATTCGGAATCCGGTATCGTGAACTGATAGCTGTTGCTTCTTCCAAAAGTTGAGTGGCCCGTGATATATCATCTCGCTGGTACATCGTACTCAAATTCGAACGTACCATCGCATTTATGGACGGAGGCAAATTCTCAAACTCCAGGCATGGGCTAAGAGTTGAAATAGCCTTATCCCTGTCATCCAGTTCCATAAAGCTGCTGGCAAGTTTTGATAAGATATTGCAGCGATTTGGCGGACTATCCTCATGCTCCAGGAATTTCTCAAACATCTGGATGGCCAAATCATGGGCGCCCACTGTTACATATAAATTTCCCAGGTTACCATAAAAGAATTGAATAGGATACTCAACTTGTTCTTCAAGCTCATTTCGGTAAGAAATGGCATCCAGGTATAAAGACTCTGCTTCCAGGTATTGGTCCTTACGGGCGTATTGCATCGCCTGGAGGTTCTCCATCATGAGGTATGAGTCATGTTCTTTCAATTCCCGAAGTTTACCGGAAGCCTTGCTTGCATAGAAAATAGCCGAGTCGGCATTCATCAACCGGTAGGCATTTGCATTTAGGAATGAAATGAATGCTTCCTTTTTTTCTCCCTGCAGGCCTTCAAGCCCCTTTATTTCATCCGCTATGACCAATAGCGAGTCTGGAGCATTCCTGAAGTACCTATTACTCATTTCTATATAGGTTCTCAGTTTATCGTCCTGAGATTCCAACTGCTCTATTTCTTTGCGAATTTCATCCAAACTAAGGGACGGTGCTCGCTGCTGTGCGAACAGTAAAACCGGCAGTAAAAAAAGGATAACTGCAAGTAAACTACTAACCTTCAACTTCATACTCATTGCCCGCTTCCGTTTCGGAATTTGTCTGATAATCATAGCTATAGGATTGAATATCAATCCGCTCTTACCAAACCCGATGTGTTAAATTACACACATGTAATTTTAAACAGCAGAAAATAACAAAATCAACCTTATAAAAAAGTGGGTTTATGAGTATTTAAGACATAGAAAAGCCCACCCTAAAGTTAGGATGGGCTCTCCAGGAGAACTATGATAAATTGTTCTAAACTTATTTATTCACAGCATCACGATCTAAAAATTCATCATAAAGTTGTGTGTGGCGACTCGTCATCGGGATTTTATATCCTTTGATAAACACTTGTTCAATCTTGGTCATTGGCTCAAGCGGATCGCCATCCGAAATAAACAGATTCGCTTGTTTGCCTGCTTCCAGAGATCCGAGTACGTTATCTACGCCAAATATCTCTGCCGGATTAATCGTCAAAGCTTTAATCGCTTCTTCTTTACCCAACCCATATGCGGCGGCATAACCCGCTTCGAATGGAGCATTTCGGGAGTTCTCTGTGTCGTCTGAAACGATAGCCACCTTAACACCGGCCTTGGTCATCAAACCCGGATTTTGATATGGCCGCTGATAGTTATCATAATCGCGTGCGGGAGTATAAAGAGTGGTAGTTAACACGGGAATACCTGCCTCAGCTATCTCTTCAGCTACTCTCCAGCCTTCTGCAACACCAGCAAATACAAAGTTCATGCTTTCATGAGACTTCGTCCATTCGATGGCATCAAGTATCTCCTGTTCACGATTCACAGGAATAACGACCGGAACTTCACCTGAAAGCACTTCTCCCATAGCATCCATTCGTGGATCATAATCCGGCTTGGTTTTACCGGATGGATTTTCATTATAAGCTTCTACCATTGCGTGATAGAATTTAGCTTTTTCAATGAAATCATTAATCTCTTTGATATTCTGCTCGTAGTCCTTTTTGATCTCTTTTTCTGAGCGACTATCCCACCAGCCTCCTCCTTGTGAAGATGGAAGGTTCAGAACCAGAGCACCGCTTTTCTTTACAGCCATAGAATCCGGAGAATATCCCCATAGATCCATAACGGCACCTTTACCGGCTATACTACCTGAACTGGGATGTGTCATTACGGTAGTAACACCACTCACTCTTGTTACAGGAACCGAAGCACTGTGTGGGTTGAAGGCAGTAAAAGCATACATATGAGGGTTGAAGCGTCCGATTTCACGGTTGTCAACGGTAACGGCAACGGCAGATACCTCTACCAGCCCTAAGGATGTCCAACCGTCAATAAATCCTGGATAAACGTGCTTACCCGAAGCATCAATACGCTGGTAATCGTTTGTGATTCTTACATTCTGACCAACCTGGACAATTTCTTCCCCATCGATCAAAATAACTCCACCTTCAATGGTTCCGTTGGTTACGGTGTGAATGGTGGCTCCTGTAATAGCAAATTTGCCAAATTCAGGCTTCTCAGTGATTTGCGCTTCTGCTGTGGCGCTTAAACCAAACAGCAGAGCAGCTACAAGAACAAAAATATTGAGTTTCTTCATGATTCTGTCTCCTGTTTAGTTTTGGGTGTGGTTATGTGCGGATTGATCGTCCATAAGAAAGAAAACATCCTGAATACAGGCATCTTCTTCCCGGTTATCAACAATACGACGATAATTAGAGCCATCTTCAAACTCCGTTCCGGGATTGATCTGTATACGCATATCGTCCGGGTCGTTTTCGAGGTCGAAATATTTTTTACCGTCCACGAAAGTCATCACTGCTTTGCTGTATATACTGAATGGGTGTCCATCCCAGATTACCACATCGCCGTGCTTTCCTTCTTCGATGCTTCCTACACGATCGTCGATACCAAGCTGAATAGCCGGATGTAAGGTGATCATTTTAAGGGCATCGTTTACGGATGTATTTCCATACCTGACTACCTTAGCAGCCTCATGATTCAGCGTTCGTAGCAGCTGATCGTTATCGCTGTTGATGGAATTGATTACTCCATTGGCATTCAGAATGGAAGCATTGTAAGCAGTAGAATAGTACACCTCAAACTTGTATGCCCACCAGTCGGAAAAAACAGAAGTGTGAGCTCCGTTCTTGGCCAGCTCTGGAGCAACTTTAAAGGCCTCATTAGCATGCTGGAAAGTGTAATTTTTAACACCGTAATCGCTGAATACACGCATCAGCATCAGGATCTCATCCGCGCGGTATGAGTGACAATGAACAAGAATTTCACCTTCAATGATATCATTTAAAACTTCATACCGAAGGTTTTTGGCAACAGGTACAGGTGGTGTTCCACGGCCTCTTCGGTCGTATTGCTTTTTGGCTTCCAGGTAAGCTTCACGCTTGCGCTTATAATCAATAGCTTCATCAAAGTGACCTCTGATAACCTGCTCCACACCCATTCGCGTACGCGGCTGAATACCATTCCCCTGACCGTGTACACGAGTCGGATTTTCACCCAAGGCAAACTTGATGGTTCTTGGTGCATCTTCAAACTTCATACCTTCCTGAGAAGCACCGTAACGAAGTTTAAGCGTCTCGCCCTGTCCTCCAATTACATTAGCTGAACCATGCATCAGGTGAATGGTTGTAGCTCCACCGGCAAGTGCATGATAAATTCCCACTTCATTAGGATCTACCGATTCTTCCATAGTTACTTCTGCAGTAACCGGATTTCGACCTTCATTAATATCCACACCGTTGAGATGAGAATGGGCATCAATAATACCCGGCATCAGGAATTTTCCGGTAGCATCGATAGTTTCGACTCCTCGTGGGGCACGCAGATCCTTTCCTATTTCGCGAATAATTCCATCACGAATCAGAACATCCGTATCCTCCAGGTCCCCATCAGTAATTGTAATAACCGTAGCATTCTGTATCAGCACAGAGCCTTTTTCCTGAGCCTCTGCTGTGAGACAGAAACCAAGGAACAATAAAAGTGTAAATAGTTTCTTCATCTTTACTCTCCGTTAAATTCGTGAATAGTGCCGTTCGAAATGCTTTGCAGCACTTTAGCTTTATCTTCCGACATCGCTTTATCAAAAACTGAGAAACTGGCATTCTTTCCTTTAGCCAGGCTTCCTAATGTCTTGTTTAAGCCAAGGATGGATGCTGTGTTGATGGTCATCAGTTTAACAACGTCAGCCTCAGAAAGCCCGCCTTCATCCATCAGAATATCCAGTTTCTTTGAAAGATCCTTCAGGTCTAAACCCGCTGAAGCATACCCTACAGAAACACCGGCATCCATCAGTTTTTTGATGTTGGTGACTTCAGCTTTCCAGGCAGCCAGTCGCTTATCACGATACTGCTGTTCTTCTTCTGAAATTTCTTCTTCTTTTTCTTCAGATTCATCGGAACCTTCCTCTTCATCCTCCGCTTTTTTCTCGGCTTTCTTCATTTTAGTATACCAGTCTGGCGCATCTGTAAAATCAATGCCCGCGAGTACAGGAATGTTTCTTCGCTTGAGTTCGGCCGCTTTTGCATATGCTTCTTTTCCGGAAACGATAACCGCATCAAACCCAAATTCATCCTGCAGCTTGAATAATCGCTCCATATGCTCTTTGGTATCCACTTCGAAATAAAGTGGTGTTGTTTTATTGACCAACGGAAATAAAGCTTCCAGTACTTTATCACGGTTCGGAGCGGGCATTTCCGGATTCTGGGCATAATACTTGATGTGCTGTTGTAACGCTGTAGCATCAAACATCAGCTGACGAAACTGAGCCATAACTCCCATCATAGTAGATGGATAAGCTCCTTTGCTCCACCCTCCCGGGGCTTCATCAAAAGAACCGGCTAAAGCCAGGCTTTCTTTCAACAGACTTACATTATCAGATTCAGAGGCAAGGTAAAATACTTCTACCTGTCCGGGCAGCATGTATCCGTTTGGATAGAGTGCAGCAGCTGTAAACCCGGCTTTCATCCCTGCTTCAAATGCTTTGTCTTCATTCAATAACAGACTTGGTCGTCGTTCAGGCTGAATTCCGGCACGGTGGTAAGGCGGATTACCCGGGTTGTCCAACTCTTCAAGATTTCGGGGTAAATCCGGGCTTCCCCATACTGAGAAACCATCGATAAAACCCGGGTAAACGTGAAGGCTGTCTCCTCCGTCTATCTCAAAAGCATCGAAAGGAATGTTTACGTTTGTTCCAACGGCCTCTATAACCCCGTCCCGCCAAACAATAGTGGCAGACTCCGTTACAGATCCATCGGCATTATGGATAGTAATATTTTTTAGCGCGTGTGCGGGTGTGGTCTGAGCAAAACTTGCCTGCAAACTCATCCCAAAGAACAGCGACGCTAATAAAAGAATGTGTTTTCTCATAGCACCTGTACTGATTATGGTTTTAGGTGCCGAAATAACTGAATTAATTAGCTCTTAAAAAAGGCAGGGCTATCTAAATTTTGTAAATAATAGAGCTATTAATCTATCTCTCCACGGTAAGCGGCAGATGAACTGAACATACTCCAATAACCGGGTTCGCCACTAAAAGCTGATTTCATAAGCTGATTAAACTCGGATTTAGTAATTGAAACCTTTGCATAGCCTTTAAAATAACCGTCTTCTGGACGAGCTGCTCCGTTAGAAGACGCAGCTGCTTGCTGTACTTGATTATGAGCATTACGTAAGGTGAGGATAAAGTCTGAATTCGCAACGGTTGCATTTCCTTCTTCTTCCAGTGTAATACGAACTTCTTCCATCTTATAGGCAAGGGCGCTTTCAAGATTTGCACGGGCCTGAAGTTCTGCGTTTGCTATGGCAACAACTGAATCAGCTGATATCGCAGTTGCAAAGCCATGGAATGAGGTTGAATCAGCATCAAATTCAGCTGTACTGTACCAGGCCGGGTACATTGATTGCGAGGATGAAACAGCCGCTTTTTCTGAGGAAGAACAAGATACTAAGCCGATTATGAGTGCGGTTGCAAATACTGAAACCTTTAAAAAATGGGTCATTTAATTTCTTTTTAACTCGATGAAACCGCGGGCATCTTCTTCGTTTATGATTTCCAGCGTCACCGATCCTTTTTCATTTAAATATCGGCGCATAAGTTCTTCTAAACTGGAGAGATCTTCAACCTTTTCTTCCTCTATTTTTACTATTTGTTGATCTTGTCGCAGCCCCCGGTTCCAGGCTTCGGAATATTTGTAAACCTGATCGATTATTAAATCAAATTTCTGAGCATCTTCCGCTTTTGCAAGAGCCATCACCCTAAAGCCTAAGTCAAACTCCTGGTACATTACCCCTTCATTATTTCCTTCAGGAATTTCGCGGGGATCAATCGGAACTTCGTTGGCAGATATTTCTGGAATAGGTTCGGACTCCAATAACTTCAGTGTTACATCCTTTTCCAATTCCCTTCCATCGCGGAGTATATTAAGCTTTACGACTTCTCCGGGGCTCATAACCGCTACCTGCTGCTGAAGCTGATTAGCCTCGTACACTTCTTTCCCATTTACGCTGAGGACTACATCACCCGGAATAATGCCGGCCTGAGATGCTGCTCCGTCTTGTGAAGTACTTAAGATTTCAACTCCCCTTACAGTTTCCATTCCCTTTTCAACGGCACGATCATAATCAACCCCAGCGATGGAAACTCCCAACAAGGCCCGGCGTACCTGCCCGTATTCTATCAGGTCTTTGGCTACTTTAATGGCCAGATTACTTGGTACCGCAAACCCATATCCCTGATAAGCGCCGGTTTGTGAGGCTATCGCCGTGTTGATACCAATTAACTGTCCGCTGGTGTTAACCAGTGCCCCACCACTATTTCCTTTATTTATAGCGGCATCAGTCTGTATGAAACTCTCAATTCTCATCCGATCATCAATAATCTGTACATCGCGGCTGAGCGCACTAACAATTCCTGCTGTGACTGTAGATCTCAGCCTGAATGGATTTCCAATAGCCAGCACCCATTCCCCAACATCAAGCGTTTCAGAATCTCCGATTGTTACCTTGGGTAAATTATCCCCATTTATTTTGATAACCGCTAAATCAGTACTCGAATCAATGCCCACTACTTTTGCCGGATATTCCCGTTTATCATTCAATACTACCCTCAACCCCTTCTCTACAGCTCCTTCAATTACATGGTAGTTGGTGAGAATGTATCCATCCGTGGTTATTAATACACCGGAGCCAACCGTGCGTGCCCGCCTGGGCATCAACCGGTCCCAGATGCTTTCTCCGTCTTCTTCTTCTCCATCGAATTCGGGGTTATCATCTTGAGGTATAGCTTCATCAACCGGTACAATAGCTTCTATGTAAACAACTGTCGGCGTAACTTCTTCAGCTATCTTTTTGAACAGAAATCGTGCATCGGCTCCTTCCAGTTCTTCATCTGTAATAAACGGTTCATTACTTTGGGTGATTTCAGTAGTTCTAACTTCTGCCAGAGGAGCTAACTCTTCATTTATGGTATACAACGCAATCAGCGTTCCGGCCGTTATACCAATCATGATCAGTAAAATGGCTGTGAGTATTAAATCTTTACGTTTCATAGTATCACCTATAGCATCTGTTCAAAAATGGAATCCGACCTTCGTTCCTGATATCCTTCAATGTGGTATTTAAAATAAACATCTAAATGGTGAACAAGTTGTCTGAGTTCTCCATTCTCCAAACCGACTTTAAAAATATTTTTACTTTTTGAGGACATCCCAAAAATTAAAAACCGCGTTTGGCCAGCTGTTAGTTTATAAGACAATTCATCCTCCGACTGTTCCGAAATTTTTCCACTAGATACATTCAAATAAGCGTGGTTCGGTATGTTTGTTAAACCGCTGACTAAACCAATTCCTGAAATTTCAGCCAGCCGAAGCTGAACGTACGCAAACACCGACGGATAAGTTTCCTCGGAATCACCCAGCCATTCAATAAAATTTCTACTGAACTCAAATACCGGTTTATTAACCTCATTCTCGTGAACTAATTGTGAAACAATTTCGAGCGTGGAATATAGTATGGCTGCTTTCTCAAAATCTTTGCGAAACCGATCTGTTGAATACTGAACGGAAGCCTCGGTTAGCGTTTGTACACCCCGGTTTGATTTGTAATAATACACTACATCCAACACCGCTCCTATTTCGAGAATACCGGCCAGCTTACTTTTTGGCTTTTTTGCCCCTTTTGCAATCAGAGCAATTTTACCGTGCTCGGCAGAAAGTACCGTAAGAATTTTACTGGACTCCTGGTAATCAATAACCCGTAAAATAATGGCCTGGGTGTGTGAAATCATATCGTGTTTCTTAGCGCTGTTCGGTATGCATCATTCAAATCCATATTCATTTCAGAGGTTCTAAAAACTCTACGTTGAATTTGAAATATACATCCAACTTCTCTTCCAACTCTCGGAATATCTCATAAACTTCGTCTAATTCTTCTTTATCTGATTTAACCAACCGGATGTATCCATTCTCGGTCATAATATCGAAAGTAAACCACTCTTTATTCTCCATTCCTTTACTGAATAAAGCTTTGCCGGTCTCATGATTAGAGAGTAAAAACTCCTCAACATCCCCAAAACTGATGGTTTGCAGCCGAAACCGAAAGTAACTGAAGAATTTATAATACTTCGTAATGGTATAATCGTCGGTATTAAACTCAAATTCATACCTTGAAAAAATTTTTTGCAACACAGCTACGGCAAAAATCAGAAAGAAGAGAGCAAACACAAAACCCAACAGAAAGCTTGAAAAAAACAGCAGAAAGTCGATTAGGGTAAAACTGGCTTCCACACCAAGAAAAACCAGATTGTATTCTTTGGATAGCTCGTAGTTCAAATATGGTTTTTTGAGTTAGATTATTTAAAGGATAATATCATCTGCTTTTGCTGATTGCAACATTCAAGAGTATATAGAATCGCATACGTTATAATTAACTCATTAAGGTTATATTTGCTATTTATAACTTAATTAAGTAATGTATGGGTAACCAAATGAAGGGTTTATTATGATTGCCGTGTTGACGGGAGATATAGTTTATTCGACTTCAGCTGCAAGTTCTGAAATCTGGCTACCTGAATTAAAAGGAATTTTTGAACGGGTAGAAGAACGCTTTGATCTGACTGGAAATGGCGCTGAAATGCATCGTGGCGATGGTTTTCAGCTTGGTCTCCCCGACCCGTCTCAAGCATTGCGAGTAGCCTTTATAATAAGGGCCGGCCTGATAAAATCGACCAAAACTGAGCAAAAAATGGATACACGTGTAGCCATTGGTATCGGGGAGTATGTCTATCTCGAAAACAGTGTAAATGAGTCGTTCGGTGACGCTTTTACCCGCTCCGGCCATGCCCTCGATGCAATGAAGAATTCGGATAACCGCCTTGCTTTCGATTCCGGCAATCCTGACTTTGATAACGAAATGAAGGTTAGCCTTACATTTGCAGATGTTTTCATTAAAGGATGGTCTCAGGCAGATGCTGAAATTGCCTGGTACCTCTGGATGGAGAATTTGACCCAATCTGAAATAGCCAAAGAGCTGAATATTTCTCAGCCGGCTGTGTCGAAGCGGAAGAAACGAGCTCATATCGATGAATTTGAACTATTACTGAACCGGTACGAAATTAAAACCAAATACATGTAATCATGGACGATTTATTTTTAATGCTGGTTCTTGCACACCTGCTGGGCGATTTTCTTCTTCAACCCACTCGGTGGATAGAAGAGCGCCGTCAAAAGAAATGGAAAGCAAGTGCTTTATACCTTCACGGCTTTGTTCATATAGCACTCGCTTTCGGCGCTTTATGGATGGCCGGATTTTCAGAGTTCTGGTACCTGGCTTTTCTGATTGGCGGAACACATATCCTGATTGACCCTGTGAAAGCATTTGCCAGGAAGAAACGTCTATCTTTCTTCCTTGATCAGCTGATCCACTTGCTGGTTATCGCCCTTACTACACTTATCATTGCTAATTTTAACTTTCCGGAGATATCTATGAGTAGCATAGAGTGGAAAGTGATTGTTGCTTTTGTATTTGTGTCAAAACCAGCCTCCATACTTATTGACCAACTTTTACCGGAAGACTGGGGCCCACAACCAAGTGCTAAAGAGATAAAGGCTCAGCAAGACGACAATGGGCTTGAAAATGCCGGGGAATATATCGGCATTCTGGAAAGACTGTTGATTCTGGGATTTATCTTAACCAACAACTGGAGCGGCATTGGATTTTTACTGGCTGCTAAATCCGTTTTCAGGTTCAGCGATCTTCAAAAGGCCGAGCAGAGAAAACAAACCGAATATATTATGATCGGAACTCTGCTCAGCTTTAGTTTAGCTATAGTGGCCGGTTGGTGGGCTTCCTTTTAGGTTTGCATAACCCCTGTTTTGAATTCCTCGATCTCAGGATTCAGGTTCGCACACTCAATGGCTTTTGAAATCCGGTCGCGGGTTTCCAGCGGATTTATAATTCCATCTACCCAAAGCCTTGATGCCGCATACCGTACATCCGTTTGCTTATCGTAGCGGTCACTGATTTCTTTCATGATTCGCTCCTGATCTTCCTCACTTACCTCTTTGCCTTTCTTTTTCATGGCTGCAACTTGAATCTGCATCAGGGTTTTTGAGGCCGAAGCTCCACTCATCACCGCAATCTTAGCGGTTGGCCAGGCATACATGAAGCGTGGATCATAAGCGCGGCCACACATAGCATAATTTCCTGCTCCGTAACTGTTTCCTACAACAATTGTGATTTTCGGAACCGTGCTGTTACTCATTGCATTTACCATTTTAGCACCATCTTTAATGATGCCACCATGCTCACTTCGTTTACCGATCATAAACCCGGTTACATCCTGCAGAAATACCAATGGTATTTTCTTTTGATTACAGTTCATGATAAAGCGGGCTGCTTTATCCGCACTGTCTGAATAGATAACACCACCAATCTGCATCTCTCCTTTCTTGGTTCGCTTAACTGTGCGTTGATTGGCTACAATACCTACACTCCACCCGTCAATTCTTGCAAAACCGGTAATAAGTGTTTGTCCATATCCCTTTTTGAATTCAGTGAAGCTGTCCTCATCCACAATACAGTCTAATACTTCGTACATATCATATGGACTGGTTCTGGATTCCGGAACGATCTCAAACACATCACTGGCCGGACGTTTAGGCTCTTTGCTTTCTTTTCGGTTAAAGCCGGCTGTATCGAATGGACCAAATTTATCGACCAAATCCCGAATGGTTGACAGACACTCCTCATCATCTTCCATCTTGTAATCGGTTACGCCCGATATTTCGGTGTGAGTCGTAGCTCCACCCAAAGTTTCGTTATCTACATCTTCCCCGATGGCAGCTTTAACCAGATAACTACCTGCCAAAAATACACTTCCGGTTCCATCCACAATCAAAGCTTCATCACTCATAATTGGAAGATAGGCACCACCGGCTACACAACTTCCCATAATGGCAGCAATCTGTGGAATCCCTTTGGCGGATATGATGGCATTGTTTCTGAACATGCGCCCAAAGTGTTCTTTATCTGGAAATATTTCATCCTGCATAGGAAGGTACACACCGGCAGAATCCACCAAATAAATGAGCGGAATATGATTCTCAATCGCAATTTCCTGTGCTCTAAGGTTCTTCTTGGCTGTTATCGGGAACCAGGCACCGGCTTTCACAGTAGCATCATTAGCTACGATCATACACTTTCTGCCGCTTACCGTTCCTATACCTGTAACCACACCACCTGAAGGACAACCACCCTGCTCTTCGTACATCTCGTAGCCTGCCCACAACCCCAGTTCATAAAAGCGGGAATCTTTATCCGTGAGCTTTTCAATCCGCTCTCGCACAGTCAGCTTTCCTTTTGCATGCTGTTTGTCGATTCGTTTTTGTCCACCGCCAAGTTTGATCTTGTCCTCAGTTTCTCCGAATTCTTCAATAATTTTATGTAACCAATGCTTGGTAGCGCTTCCAGATTCGCTGCTCATATTCTGTTATCTTTTTTGTTTGTATAATGTTGATTCGAATGCTGCGTTGAAAATAGGGATTATATTTAATGTGTAAACCCCGATATTGATTTAAATCATTCAAAAAAATGACTTCCATGAGTAAGCGACTTTTAGCCATCCTTCTGCTTTTAGGCTTTTCCACTTCCATTCTTGCGCAACGGGTTAATTATCGACAGCTGGTTATGCGAGCAGAAAACCCAACTATTTTTATCGATGATATCATTCTTCCGGGTGAAAATGGCAAAACAACCCTGGCTTTCGTGTTCAGGTTTAATAACGACTTTATCCCATTCAAAAAAATCCCTCTAAGTAACGACCTGAATGCCCCTGAGGATGCAGAGTTCTACTCCACAATAAGGCTTAATACCGAAGTTTTTGAAGGAAAATTGAACCGGCGTGAAAAATCAACGGCCAATTCAGCTTCCCGTGATGTTTGGAAAGACACCTTATTTTCCGCCAATTTTGAGCAGACACAATCATCAGAAATATATGCCTCGGGTTCCCTTTCCACTACACTGGATCCAGGGCATTATAATTTTATTCTGCAGCTCGCCATGATGCAGGAAGTGAACGAGCGAAATACTCGTCGCCGTGGAATTTATGTTCCGGACTTATCTCAAAAGAAAACCGGCGAAGTTATCTTGATAAAGAATAAGAAGGGAAACAGATTAGAGCTGATGAACATGGAACAAAATGTTCTTTTCGGTGAAGACTTCTATGCCTTAATCCGAATTCCCGAATATGAAAATTCAGCTAACTATTCTATAAAAGTAGATAGAGCTAAAACTTCCAGACGCGATACCTCTTCTATTGAGAACATTTACTCTGCAGAACTGAAGTCGGATGATGTATTCCAAAACTCAACAGTGAAGCTGGTTAAGTCTACAAAACCAGCTTTGAATCTCATCCAGGGTGACCAACCCTATACGTACGCTCTTGTATCCATTCCCGGAAGCACCTTTGAGAATGCTGCTTACATTTTGAAGTTAACCAAAGACGGATCGGATGAACCTGTAGCAAGATCTTTCTTTCGATCGTACTGGCCGAATATGCCAGCCAGTTTATATAACCTCGATGTGGCCATCAATAATCTGAAGTACATCATTTCCGAAAAAGAACTGAAGCAGATTGATAGCGGAAATAACAGGGAACGTGAACGAAAATTTAGAGAATTCTGGGGGAGCAAAGACCCCACTCCCAATACGGTTTTTAATGAACTGATGGCCGAATATTATCGTCGTATCGATTTTGCTTTCAAAGAATTTGGCAGCCAAGAAAACCCTATGGGCCATGAAAGCGATCAGGGAGAAGTATATATAAAATTTGGACCGCCTAATGAGAAAGAGCGCAGGTTTCCTGAAAGTGGAAAAACCATCGAGCTGTGGAAATATCCAAGCCGCACTTTTGTATTTGAGGCTACCTCCGGCTTTGGTGACTTCATGCTTGTTGGAACACGATAGCGCTGTGTATTGCTCGTTAATCGCCTTATTTTTGGCGTACTATGCTTAAGAAAGAAATTCCACGTATTGCTATTTCAGTTGGAGATTTTAACGGGATTGGTCCGGAGATCATCCTGAAAACTTTATCGGACCTCGACCTGAGTGCATCTACTCCTGTGGTTGTATCTCCCAAAAAAGTGATCACTTCTGTTCTCTCCTACCTTCCCAATAAATTAGAAGTCAACTACACTGATAAACTCTCAGGATTGCAATCAGGAACTATAAATGTTCTGAGCTTTGCGGTAGCTGATTTGAAAATAACTCCGGGGATTCAATCTGCCCAAAGCGGAAAAACGGCCATGCAATCCATAGAGCAGTGTATTTCTCTTTGTATGGATGATGGCGTGGATGCAATGGTTACCGCTCCGATATCCAAAGAAGCGGTTAACCTTGCCGGTTACGAAATACCGGGGCATACCGAATTTCTAGCCTCCCAAACCGACAGCGATTCTGTTCTCATGATGCTCGTCAGCGGAGATCTACGGGTGGCACTAGCCACAACTCATATCCCAGTTAGGAATGTTTCGAAAGCCATCACCCCGGATATTATCAGAGAGAAAGTTGACCTTCTTTCTTCAAGCCTCATTCATGATTTTGGTATCACACATCCCAAGATTGCAGTGTTTGGATTAAATCCACATGCCGGAGACGGGGGAGTTATTGGCATGGAAGAAATTGATACTATCACCCCAACTCTAAAAAAAATCCGGAAAGAGCGACAGGATATCACCCTTCACGGCCCTTTCCCCGCCGATGGTTTTTTTTGGCAACAGCTTCATAAACATCACGATGCCATTCTGGCTATGTATCACGACCAGGGATTGGCCCCATTCAAATTGTTGTCTTTTGGTAAAGGGGTGAATTTTACGGCCGGACTTCCTATCATCCGCACTTCTCCGGATCATGGCACGGCCTTTGATATAGCAGGCAAAGGGGTTGCTAATCCATCTTCTTTCAAAGAAGCGTATAAACTGGCGGTTGAACTTGCAAATAAACGACTTAGTGAAGACTGAACAAGCCAAAATCTATTCAGCATTGGCCGAACTCTACGATACCCTGATGAAGGACGTAGACTATGAAATGTGGGCTGACTTTATTGATGAGGTAATCCAAACCCACCACCCTGATCCTGTTGATGTGCTGGAGCTGGCTTGTGGAACCGGTGCTATTTCTCTGAACCTGGCACAGCTTGATGAGTATGAGCTTACCGCTACCGATCTTTCGGGTGCCATGATTGAGAAAGCACGGTTAAAAGCAGCCCAACAAGAAGTAGTTGTCGATTTTCATACTATGGATTTCACTGATATCCGGAGTGATGACACCTTTGACATCATTTTCTCCGTGTTCGACAGCGTGAATTATCTTCACTCCAAAGAGGAAATCCAACAAATGCTGGATGGTTGTTGGAACATCCTGAATCCCGGCGGATTACTGATTTTCGACTTTTCCACCCCGCAAAACTCTCTGGAAGCTGTAGATTATCTCAATAACGAAGAAGGCAGCTTCGGCAACTATCGGTATTTTCGGGAAAGCCGGTATGAACCGGGAGAGCATTTTCATTACAACGAGTTCGAAATCGACAAGATGGCCGATGACGGTAAAACCGTTCTTGAGAGTTATCATGAAATTCACAAGCAGCGGATTTATTCACTCAAGGAAATGCTATCAATTTTGGAACAAACCTCCTATCATCAGGTAGCCAAATATGAGGGTTTTGATTTGGTGGATGCAGACGATAAAAGCACACGCGTAACGATGGTACTTCGATGTCAGAAACAGCAGTAATTGAACTTAAAAATGTAACCCTGAGATATGATCATACCAGGGTATTGGATGATGTTAATTTCAAGCTTCACAATGGCGAATTTGCCTACCTGATTGGCCCTACCGGTATCGGAAAAAGCTCTTTTCTGAAGCTTTTGTACCGTGACGTGGTGCCCGATACGGGAACTGTACGTGTTACTGAATACCCGGTAAACAAAATATCGGAACGAGAAGTACCCATGCTGCGCAGGCGTTTGGGGATTGTGTTTCAGGACTTTCAGCTTTTACAAGACCGAAATGTACACGATAACGTAGCCTTTGCCCTTCAGGTAACCGGCGAGAAGCCAAAGTTCATTAAACAGCGTGTACTTGAAGTGCTGACCATGGTTGGACTGAGTCACCGCAGAAAGCATATGCCTAAAGATCTGTCCGGGGGTGAACAACAGCGTGTGGTTATTGCCCGTGCCCTGGCTAACGAACCTCGTATTTTACTTGCCGATGAGCCTACCGGAAACCTTGACCCGAAAGCCACCAAAGATATTATGGAGCTGCTCCGAAGTATTAATAACCGGGGAATGGCGGTTTTGATGGTAACGCACGATTATGCTGTGGTTAAGAAATACCGGGCCCGTACTGTACGTATGGTAAATGGTAAAACTCAGAATTTAATCTGGAAAGGCGAGAAACTGGTTCCGGAAAAAACGTAATTCGGAATGCTTCAACAGAAGAAATTCACAGAACAAATCCGTTCGCATGCCCTCCAATTGGGTTTTGATGCCTGTGGATTCGCCCAAGCTCAACATCTCCCACAGGAAGCCCGCCGGCTGGAAGAGTGGCTCACTCAAAACCGAAACGGTAACATGGACTGGATGGGTAACTATTTCGAAAAACGCGTTGACCCTACCCTTTTGGTACCCGGTTCAAAAACCGTGGTTTCTGTTTTGGCCAGCTATTATCATCCTTCTCACCAACAACAAATCGGAGAAAAGAATGAGCCCCTGATTTCCAAATATGCCCAGGGACGTGATTACCACAAAGTACTGAAGAAGAAGTTGAAGGAGCTTTTTAACTTCAGTAAGGAACTTTTAGGCGGAATTGAAGGGCGCATTTTCGTGGATTCAGCTCCGGTGCTTGATAAAGTTTGGGCTAAAAGAGCCGGGCTTGGGTGGATCGGAAAAAACTCAAACCTGCTGAACAAAGACATTGGCTCGTTTGTGTTTATAGGGGAAATGATCATCGACGCCGAATTAAGCTATGACAAGCCCGTAACCGATCATTGCGGCTCTTGCACCCGTTGCCTCGACGCCTGCCCCACCGATGCCATTTATGAGCCTTACAGAGTGGATGCCACCAAATGCATCTCCTATCTTACCATTGAACTGAAAGAAGAAATAGACAAGCGGTACCAAACGGATATTAAAAATTGGATTTACGGTTGTGATATTTGTCAGGATGTGTGCCCTTGGAACAGTAAATCCATAACAGCTCAATTTGAAGACCTACACCCCAGAGAATATGTGGTAGAGCGGGATATGGAGTTCTGGAGAAACCTGACTCCTCAGCAATACGATGAAATATTTGAAGGCAGTGCTATCCGCCGGGCAAAGTTTGATAAATTTAAATCAAATGTGAATATCGTGTCCGGAAATCTCACCCAATAAAAAAGCCGACTGGTTAAAACCGGCCGGCTTAATAGCTACTTAGTTCGTTTTTTTAATAGCCCACGCTTGCACAGGTCACATCAGCGAAATTACTGTCCCAGCACGATCGGTTTGATGAATCAGAACCGATTTGCAAATATCCGGTCATCGCTTCATCATCCCAGAAAACGGTTATATCGTTTTCTTCATCCGTGTCGCTTAGGAATACGGTGAATTCATTGTCATTCTGAGTGTACATGTAGGTTGTAACCACACTGCCGGAATCATAATAATCTGTTTCAATCTCCAGATTATTTTCGCCTGAGGTTGACCATTCTGAAGTTAATACGGTCTCCTCCTCATTGGTATCCGGATTTAGCGCATTGAAGGTCCAGCTACCGGAGCTCCCATCAGAAGCAATACGCCCTGTTACAACCGAGTAATCCGTAATTGAATTGCCCTGACCATCATCATAAGACCACAGCATTTCCCAGTTAATAAAGTCACCATCGGGTTCGGCTGTTAATTTTATGGATACTGACTCGCCTTCATAAGAATAGGAATATTCCCAAACCCATTTCCCATTTTTGAAGTCGGCATTCTCTGAGTCAGCCAACGAAAAGAAGCTGATATATGCCTGGGAAGTAAAAGCAACGGAACCCAATCCTACGCCATAATAATAAGCTTCCGAATAGTTGGAATTACTTTGCTGAGGCTGGTTTGAGTCGAAATAAGAGAGGTCAGGTTCAATATTCTCGAAGGTTGGGAGCGCGGGTGGGTCTTCATTAGCCGAAGCAGGATCATCTCCGCAGGAAATCAAGGTAAACGAAAAGAGAAGTACAACCGAAAATAGTTTTATGACTCTTGAATTACGCATAGTTCTGAAATTATGTTAAGTGTTCACTTACCTATGCGTAAAATTGTCCGGGAAGGGCTCAACAATTTTTAAAACTGCTCTCGTTTATCCTTCAGCGCTTTGTAGAGCAGCTCTCTTGCACGGAATATATGTGCCTTTACGGTGCCGAGGGGTAAATCAAGAACGTCCGCTATTTCCTGGTACGACTTCTCCTCCATATGCCGCATTTCGATAACAGCTTTATATTTCTCGGGAAGATTTTCTATTGCATGCTGAACAATCGCCTTTCTCTCTTTCTTCATCACCGGAGTGTCTGTTGAAAAGCTTTCATCCGGCAGCTGAATTTCCATGTCCCCATCCTTGGTTTTGTAGGGTTCGTTAATGGAGAGGGTTTGCAGCTTTTTCTTCCTTAGATAGTCGATAGTATGATTTGTAGCAATACGATACAGCCAGGTGGAAAAGGCATACTCGTTACTGTATGAAGAAAGGTTATGAAATGCCTTCATAAAAACTTCCTGAACCAAATCTTCAACAAGCTCCACCTCTTTAATCATTTTTCGAATGTGGAAATAGAGAGGCTTTTGATACTTATCTACTAATTTCTTGTAGGAATCTTCTTTACCGGCTAATGCTTCCGCCACAAATTTGTCATCTTCGAGACTACTTGCAGACGCATTTTCGCGCGGTGACGTATTTTTGATTTCGGAATTTTCTTCAGACATATCAACAATTATTCAGCCCTTAAAATACAAAGCCTGAGACAAATGAAAACGTCTTTTTTGAGCCTTTTTTCTAAAACTTGACGCATATACCTGTGTAGTCTTTTAAACAAATAAAAAACACACAGAACTATGAGAAAATTATCCTTTATAATCTTAGCCATGGCTTTAAGCCTTTCTCTCAACCCAACTGCTTCTGCTCAGGATGCGGAAAGCGCTTATGGAGATATACAGATAGGAGCCGGTTTAATGTATGGAAGTGAAATAGAGCAGCCGGGTTTACGCCTGGACGGTACGTACCGAATCAATGAAGATTTTAGGGCTGTAGTCGACCTGGGTTTTTACCTACCCGATGATGCTGGTAATGCCGATGTAAACTGGTTTGAGTTTAACATAAACGGGAATTACATTTTTGCGAATGACCCTGAACAAGGACTGATTGCATATGCCCTTGCCGGATTAAATTACACCCGGGTGAAAGTAAGCTCTGGTAATTTTAGCTCCGACAATGGTGAAGTTGGGCTTAATGTTGGAGCCGGTGCAGAGTATGGCTTAGATTTTGCCAACCTCTTTGGCGAATTCAAATACGTACTCGGCGATTATGACCAGTTGAATATCGGAGTTGGACTTCGTTTTGCTATTGGCAATTAACCTGGAAGGAACAACCGAGAAAGCATCATTCCTGTCGGGGTGATGCTTTTTTTATTCAGGTCAACGTAATAACAGCCCCGTGACGAATGCCTCCGGTAGAAACCAGCAGTTCATCAAAACCAAAATGACTCATAAAGCCTTCCATGATCAACATTCCTCCCAAAAAAATATCTTCCCTGCCCTTTAGAAATACCGGGTTCTGCGCAAGCATATCTTCGTGAGCATTTTCCGAAAACTCTTTAATGTAATACCTTACAGATTCCAACGTGAGCGAGTATCCGTTTAACTTCTCTGGCTCGTAATTGGTGATATTCAAAGCCATGGCTGCCAGCGTAGTTACCGTTCCGGCTACCCCCACCGCTTTTACTTCTTCCCCAACTTCAAATTCCCTGCTATTATAAAACTCCGTTACCTTATTTCGGCAGGCTTCAATTTCTTCGGAGGAAGGTGGATTCCCATTCAGAAAGCGTTCCGTAAATCGAACCGAGCCCATATCAAAAGAATGACCATCTATAACTTTGCCATCTTTAACCTGAGCTACCTCAGTGCTTCCGCCCCCGATATCCAAGATCAGTGTTTCTTCACCCTCTACATTCTCCAGAACGGATAAGGCACCTGCAGCCGTACATTCCGCTTCTTCCCTACCGGAAAGCAAACGAATCTCGAAATCGGTTTCCGATTTCACCCTGGTAATAAACTCTTCCCGGTTGTTGGCATCACGAACGGCACTCGTCGCCGTAACTATAATCTGTTCTACTTTGGGGAAGTCGGCCGCTAATATTTTCCGGTATGCACTGAGGGCATCTATAACTCTTTCGGTAGCTGCTTCATTTATATTCTTGTCAGCATCTACTCCCTTTCCAAGCCGGGGTACACGGTGCTCTTCATGGACGTTTTTAATCACCCCGTTTTCATACTCAGCAACTAAAAGAAGAACCGTATTTGTACCAATGTCTATCGCTGCTTTCATGCTTCAAATAATATAGCTATCCACTCTTTATGCTGGCGGGTATCACAGTGGGTGAGATTTTCCAGGGCTTCCTGCTTTAACATCACCGGTTCGTCTTCCTCTAACAGTCCGGAGATGAGCAGTTTCCCGCCTTCCTTCAAATATCCAAGTAATTCAGGAATTAACTCTATCAGTGCGTTCCTATTAATGTTGGCTAAAATCACATCGTATTTCTCTCCATCTGGAATGACCTCCGTGGAGCCAAGTTTAACTTCAAAGTTTTCAACCTTGTTCAGCAGAATATTTTCCCGTGCATTGGTTTCGCTCCACTCATCAATATCAAAACCAAAAGCAGATTCGGCACCCAGCTTCAAAGCGGCAATGGCTAAAATGCCGGTTCCGGTTCCGGCGTCAAGTACGTTATCCCCTTTACTGATTACTTCCGGGAGCCATTCCAGCATTACCCTCGTGGTTGCATGATAACCGGTCCCGAAAGCCATCTTTGGGTCAATCATCAGCTCGATTTTATCACTGACGTCGGCCTCGGTTGTTGACCAGGTTGGATGCACATAAAACTGTCCGATTGCCTGAGGTTGTATGGTTTTTTCCCAGGTCTCATTCCAGTTTTGATCAGGTATAATCTTTTCACTGAGGATGGAAGACTCCCCGCCAAGGTTCATCAACATCTTCTCTATTTCTTCCCGTTTGGAGTCATCAAAACGTTGGGTGGGAATGGTTGCAACGAGCAAATCATCGTCCTGCTCAAAACCTTCAAAATCGAGGTCAAAAAGTTCAGCGATCAGCAGTTCGTGAAAATCATCTTTAAGTGAAATCCGAAGTTCAACATATTCCATTATAATCGGTTGTAAATAAGTTCTGCCATTACATCACCCACAGCCCGCAGTGTTTCCCGGCTGATCACCTCCATATTATCGCTATGGGTGTGCCAATAAGGGGCAAACTGTGCATTTCCGCGAGGTGTACGGCTATGATTTATGATATTGATAATGGGAATTCGGGCTTGTTCATTCACAATTACATGATCATCAGAGACAGCGGCGCCTTCTTCATTCAAAAAATAATCTCCATATCCTTTTTCCGCTGCGATATTCCAAACTTCCTCCACCAGATTGGGTGCATAACTCAGTGAATATTGTTCTTTTGGGAACTGTGCTCCTTTGGCTCCAACCATATCTAATAAAATCCCAAAACGGGGGCTGTATCCCGGAACAGGTGGGTTATTCGACCAATACCGCGAGCCAAGAAAATACTTCTCCAGACTGCCCGATTTCCCGTAATCTTCCCCATCAAATAAAACAATATCTACACCAATAGGTGGTGGGTTTTCGCTGAACATCCGGGCCAGCTCTAACAACACAGCAACTCCGCTACCCCCATCATCGGCTCCTACAATGCCTTCTTCTTGTCGGGTTGAGTCCATATCAGCCCGGGGGCGACTGTCCCAATGCGCGCTCAGCATAATCCGATCAGACGCATTGAGATTAAATGCAGCAATTACATTCCCTAACTCTAGTTGTTCGTCATACCCCTCAGCGGTGAACTCCTGAACAAAAACTGCATTGGGGCCGGCATATTCTTTCAGTTTTTCCACAAAATAAGCTTCAGCCTTTCGGTGAGCTTCTGTATTCGGTACACGAGGGCCAAAATCTACCTGCTGCTGAACAAACTTATAGGCTGTATCGGCATTAAATTCCGGAACCTCTCTCCCTTTTTCAGAAAATTGCAGACCTGATTTGTCAGTATCTGAACAGCCGGTTAAAAAAATTGCCAGAGCCACGAAAAGCCATTTATACATTTCGGTGTACCATTGTTGCTGAAGATTGAGCGGTAGGATAAATGATGGTGTCCATAATATTCACATGAGCAGGGCGATTTGCCACAAAAACGATGATTTCCGCAACATCCCGGGCAACCAGCGGCTTCATCCCTTGATACACTTTTTCTGCTTTTTCTTTATCGCCTTTGAAACGCACTTCACTGAATTCCGTTTCCACCAGTCCCGGTGAAACCATACTCACCCGAACTTCAGTCCCATGAAGATCTTTCTTTGTCGATTCAGTAATCGCTTTTACGGCATGCTTAGTGGCTGTGTAAACTACACCTCCTGCATAAGATTCATGTCCGGCAGTGGAACCCACATTTATGATATGCCCGGTATTTCTTTCTTTCATTTGCGGGATGATAAGCCGGGATAAGTACAAAAGTCCTTTGACATTCGTATCAATCATGGTATTCCAGTCATCAAATTCTGCCTCATACACCGGGTCGGTTCCTTTTGCTAGACCGGCATTATTAACCAGAATATCTATGTTAGCTGAAATCGACTCAACAAAAGAGCGGCAGGCATCGGCATCACGCACATCAAAAGCAGCGGTTTGTACATCTGCCCCAAAGTCTGATTCAAACTTATCCCTGATCTCTTCCAGTCTCTTTTCTCGCCGCCCGGTTATGATAAGGTTTACCCCTTGTTCAGCCAAAAGCTCTGCGGTTTTGTAACCAATACCCGCGGTAGCTCCGGTTACAATTGCCGTTTTACCTTTCAGCCTGTTCATAAATATGATGTAGTTTTATGATTGGAGTTCTACCAGTCGGGCAGCATTCAGAACTTTAGTCTCCTGGAAACTGTCTCCCATAAACTGGATTCCGTAAGGAAGTCCGTTACTGTGAGTACCGGCAGGAACGCTGATTCCACAAATACCGGCCAGGTTAGCCGTGGTGGTATATACATCATTCAGGTACATTTGTACGGGATCATTCATTTTGGACCCTAAATCGAAAGCCGTGGTTGGAGCTGTCGGGCTTACTATTACATCCACTTTTTTGAAAGCTTCCTTATAATCATTTTGGATGAGACGCCGTACTTTTTGTGCTTTACCGTAGTAAGCATCGTAGTAACCGGCACTCAATACATAAGTTCCGAGCATAATACGTCGTTTCACCTCGGTTCCAAATCCTTCGGTTCTGGACTTTTTATACAAGCGGATCAGCGGCGAGTCCAGTTTGGCTAATTTCTGCTGCAGTTCTATTTTTTCTTCACCCTCAGCTATTTCAAAGGCTTCCTTTAGTGCTTTCTCTTCCTTCTTGAGCTCGTCCAGCATCTCATCTTTGTCGGCGCGATGCCCGTATCGGATTCCATCATACCGAGCCAGATTACTGGAAGCTTCAGCTGTAGCTAAAATGTAGTAAGTGGCAATCCCATACTTGGTATGAGGAAGCTGTATAGGAACCAGCTCAGCCCCATCGGCTTCCAGCTTCTCAAGTACTTTTTCGATGCCTTCCTTTATTTCATCATCAAGTCCTTCACCGAAAAATTCCTCAGGTACTCCGATTTTAATTTTCTTGTCGGGGTTTTGAACCGCGCCTATATAATCATCTTTCTCATGATGTGAGGAAGTGTTATCACGTTCATCAAAGCCGGCGATCACATCTAAAATGCGGGCTGTATCCTCTACAGAATTAGCCAGCGGACCGATACAATCAAACGAAGAAGCAAAAGCTACCAGTCCATATCGCGAAACGCGCCCGTAGGTCGGTTTCAACCCAACCACTCCACAATAAGAAGCAGGCTGACGAATAGAACCGCCTGTATCTGACCCTAAAGTAGCCATGGCCATTCCGGAAGCTACAGCAGCTGCACTTCCACCGGAAGAACCGCCGGGCACTTTATCGGTGTTTTGGGGATTCTTTACCGGGCCAAAATTGCTGTACTCATTGGTAGAGCCCATGGCAAATTCATCCATATTCAACCGACCAATAAAGATCGCGTCTTCTTCCCGAAGTCGTTCAATGACGGTAGCATCATATACACTTTCGAAGTTCTCAAGAATCTTTGACGCACAGGTTAGCTTCTTTCCTCGCTCAGAAATCAGGTCTTTGATTCCCATAACTACTCCGGCAAGCTTCCCGGCCGTACCATTATCAACCTTTTTCTGAACCTCGTCGGCACGAGAAAATGCCTCCTCAAAATCGGTGGATACGAAGGCATTAATCTCCGGGTTTTTGGTCTCAATTTCTTTTTGATACTGCTCTACAAGGTCTCGAAGTTTTAGTTCTCCTGATAAGACTTTTTCTCGAGTCTCTGTAATCGTCATGTAGTTCAATTTGTGGGTTTATTTGCTTTTAGATGAGGTTTCTTCGTGATTGGCGGCATCATTAATATCACGGGAACTGTCTTCAATTTCCTTTTTTATATCTTTGGAAGCCTGACGGAATTCTTTGATTCCCTGTCCTAATCCACGAGCTAATTCCGGGATGCGTTTTGCTCCGAAAAGTACCAAAACCATGATGGCAATAATAAGAATTTCAGGGGCGCCTAAACTGTTAAACATAAAATAATCCTCTCAGGATTTAGTTGATGTATTTGTGCGAAGATAACAATATTTTCGGCACGAATTTGGAACAAAAATTTTATTTATTCACTTGTGTTTTATCAACACTTGTGTTTATTACACTCATTCATTCTAAAAAAATTACCTAACTATGATTTGGACCGTTGAATTAGCCGCAGCTTTAGATGATGCCCCTTTCCCGGCCACCCGGGAAGAACTTATCGAATGGGCAGAACGCAATGGCTTGCCTAACCAGGTTATTGTCAATCTCGAAGAGCTTGAAGAAATCGAACAAGGGGAAGAGCCTGTATATGAAGGTATTGAAGATATCTGGCCTGATTACATCCGTAAAGAAGACTTCTTTCATAACGAAGAAGACGAAGGTTTCGATTACGACGACGTTTAATAACTAATCCTCAACAGAGGCTGCGGCTGTTCAGTTACGGGCAGCCGTTTTTTCTGTATCACCTTGCTTGCATTTATCTACCGCCTACTTAAAATCACGTTTCTGCTGTGTATTTTTGCATGGATGGATATCATTCATCCGGCTGAAGCTTATGCCCGGCAAACCCAGGAAAGCTCCAATACGGAAGATGTTGTACGCCGAATCCGGTTTTCCGGCAATGATAACATCAAAGACCGGACCTTAGAAACACTGGTAAGAACCCGCACCAATCGTGAATTCCTCGGAATACCCCGCTTTACACCCTGGTACTTTATCTGGAATTTATCGAACGGAAGGTTTGGTGAAGATCCTGCCTATCTGAATAAACAAACCGTTGCCAACGATATGGAGCGGATTGCTTTGTATTATGAGTCGTTGGGTTTTCTTGATGTACAAGTAGATACCACCATTGTGGAATATCGTACCGATAAGATTGAGGTCTCTTTTATTATTGATGAAGGAGAACCCTATTACATCAATACGATATCGTACCGGGGAATACCGGGGTTTTCAGATCCTCAAAAACGAATCAACTTTTTGGAGCAGAGCACCCTCACAAGAGGGCGCATTGATGAAAATACCTATCGCGTAGATCAACAGTACAGTTCCCAAGAACTGAGTAATGAACAGCAGCGAATCATCACCTTCCTCAAAAATAATGGGTATGCCTCCGTTCAGCGCGATTCGGTGATTGCGCTGGTAAAACCCGATACTACAGCGTCCAACTCACTGGATGTATTATATCAGGTAAGTCCCGGTGATATTTATCGTTTTGGAGACATCAGGGTTCGGTTAAGTGATGAGGAACCTCCGGTCAATTACACCCAGACGGATACACTGATCGGCCCTCCGCACACGGTGGATTCCTCGAATGTGATTTACCTGCAAAAAGAACCGGGCACTCAATCTCACTTTAGCCTGCTTTCCAGTCAGCTTCTATTTAAGCCGGGCTCTATATACAACCACTCGCTATATCTGGAAACGGTTAATGAGTTTCAGAATTTGGGGATGCTCTACATACAGCGCTTCGGGCAAAATGAAAACCAGGCACTGCCCGATTTCAGCCGTGAGGAAATTCCTGTTTATTTCGACCTTCAAACCCTTACCAAACATAGTATTTCAACCGAGTTGTTTGGGATGAAGCGATACGGTTATGGTACCGGTTTTGGGATCGATTACAACAATAACAACGTATTCGGCAATGCTGAGAATCTGATTATAGGGGCAAATGCCAGCTTCGAATTTGTGAGTCCGGCCGTACTCGAAGAAATTGACACTACCGCCACTCAATCCTCTGTTTTTCGAAGTTATGAATTGAGAACCGAATACTCCGTTCCCCGCTTGAACTTTCCGTTCCGGGCTCTTGATAACCGACCGGGCTTCACCAGCGGTGTGACACGATACTTGTTGTCTTACAGCCGCTCCGACCAGCTGCTCTTCGATATAAACTCAGATGTCGGTTTCAATATGCGGTATGAAGTCAATCACACCCCGAACTATTCCAGTTTCCTCGATTTGATTGAACTGGATTTGGTGGATACCAACCCATCGGATGCATACATCCGGAATCTGCGTAACGAATTTGGTACTGATACCCTTCAGGATGGCACCATCGTAGATGCTTTTGAGCTGCAAAGAATTCTGGAGGATTTCGAGCCACAAGTATCATCTACTATCCGATATACATTCCGAAGCCAGAACACCGACCTTATTAAAAGAAATCGAGGTTATTTCAGTGAATATTCTATTTCGGTGGGTGGAAATATCCCGTACCTCATTGATAATCATATTTCTACTCCGGACACTCTGGAGGGCAATCTCCCCTCCCTTTTTGGGTTGAGTAATAACAATCTAAGCTACAGTCGTTTTGTGAAATTGTCAGCAGATTACCGTCGTTACATTCCTATTTCAAATTCAGGCGTTTTTGCCTGGCGACTCTTCGGTGGATTTGCACAACCTTACGGAGGCTCCACTTCCATCCCGCTGAACCGGCGTTTCTTTGCCGGAGGAAGTAACGATATCCGCGGGTGGGCTCCCTTTCAGCTCGGGCCGGGAAATATCTCCACCGGTAACGTGAACATTCCGGGCGGTGAGATTAAACTGGCTGCCTTTAGCGAAGTACGGCAAACGTTCATCAGGGATTTTTTGGGTGCCAACTGGATGGCCGCTTTATTCGTTGATGCCGGTAATGTGTGGTACGGCCCCGAAAATGATTTCCGCGATGAAAACAATCAGGACAGGCTTGAACAGGGTCGTTTTCGTTTTGATAATTTTTATAACCAAATTGCCGTTGGCAGCGGACCGGGTTTACGTTTAGACTGGGAATATGTGGTGGTTCGGTTTGATTTTGCCTTTCGCCTGCACGACCTTCAGGATGGCTGGTTAAAGAACAAGCAGCTATATTTCAGTTTTGGGATTGGTCACTCCTTTTAACCTCAACAACAGGTGCCATGTTTGATAAAATAAAACGCTTAAAAGATCAGTCGAATATCGTCTTCAAGTCGAAGTTCCTGGCAAACCTTAATCCGGCTGAACGCTATGAGTTTTTGCAACTGTGCCATCGCAGAAGCTACAAGGAAGGCGAATATGTGTTTTACAAGAATGATCCCGGTACAGGCATGTATTTCATCGAAAAAGGTAAAATTCAGCTTACCATCGGCACACCGGATGAAGAAGCGCCCGACGAAATTATCTCCGAATTGGAGTTGGAATCGCCTGATAGTTTCGGCGCTCTTTCTATCGGATATAATTTGAGAAGAAAATCCTCCGCCCGATGTGTGACCGATTGCGATCTGTTGGGATTTTTCAAACCTGATTTTGAAGTACTGAGGGACCGCCACCCTCAAATAGCCGTAAAATTCCTGCAAACACTCACCAACATTGCATTACGCCAGCTGGAAACGACAGCTCAAAAGCTTGCTGAAGTTTCAAGTGAACAACTGGCACTCAATATTCAATTTCAAACGTATTACGAAGCTAACAGAGAAGAGAAAGTATAACTATGTCGCTTAAAAAAGGTCAGGAAGTAGAACTCGAAATTATAGATGCGGCGTTTAAAGGCAAGGGATTGGCAAAAGTAGATGGCCTTGCCGTTTTTGTACCCGGAACAACCCCCGGCGATAAGGTCAAAGCCCGAATCATCAAAAAGAAAAAGAACCACCGCGAAGCCAAACTATTGGAGGTACTGGAACCAAGTCCGCACCGCATTGACCCGAAATGCCAACATGCCAAAGTGTGTGGCGGTTGTAGCTGGCAGCATATCCCTTACCAGAAGCAAATTGAGTTTAAAAGCCAGCAAGTTCGGGATCATATTGAGCGGATTGGCGGACTGGACGGCTCCATCGTGAAAGAAGGCGTAGGAGCTGATCAGGAATTCTACTATCGGAATAAGATGGAGTACAGCATCGGTTCGCGCCGATGGCTTTCTGAAAAGGAAGTTCGAAGCGATGAATATGTGGACGATTCTGCTTTTGCAGCCGGTTTGCATGCCCCGGGCCGGTTCGATAAAATCCTGAACATCAAAGAATGTCATCTTCAGGTTCCAGAATCTTACAAGATTCTGGATTTTGTGAGAAGCTATTGCATTGAACACGGGATTGAACCCTACGACACCTTTGAGAATACCGGTTTTATGCGACACGTAATGATCCGTAACTCTCATCACACCGATGACTTTATGGTGAACCTGGTTACCTATCAGGACGATCAGGAATTGATGCAAAAAATGACAAAAGCCTTGCTTGAGGAGTTTCCCTTTATCACCACCATCGTGAATAATGTGAACGATACAAAAAGTCCAACGGCTGTGGGGAGATTTGAGAAAGTACTACACGGCCCGGGTTTCATCGTTGATAAAATCGGGGAATTCACCTTCAAAATTCACCCAAATGCATTCTTCCAAACCAATACAGCTCAGGCTGAAAAACTATATGAAATAGCCCGTGATTATGCCGAACTGAAAGACGGTGATATCGTTTACGATCTGTATTGTGGAGTTGGAACGCTCAGCCTTTTCATGAGCAAGCCTGCAAAACACGTTCTGGGAATCGAACTGGTGGATGTAGCGGTTGAAAATGCACGGTTCAACGCTAAAGAGAATGACGTGGAGAACGTGTCGTTCATAAAAGGTGACATGAAAGATGTGTTTACACAAGAAGTAGTGGACGAATACGGCGCGCCTAATGTACTCATCACCGACCCACCCCGCGCCGGCATGCACCCCGATGTAGTGGAGCGACTTTGTGAACTGAAAGTGCCGCGCATCGTGTACGTAAGCTGTAACAGCTCAACCATGGCCCGCGATCTCAAAGAATTGAAGCAAGTTTACGATATCGAAGAAGTACAACCCGTGGATATGTTTCCTCAAACCTACCACATTGAAGCCGTAGCTAAGCTGAAGCTTCGGGATTAATATAAATTGCTTCAGCCCTAAAGGGCTTTGCTTGTTTACTGCAATGTATTTGTGCCTTACTATACATTTGGGCATGGTTTTAGCCTGTTCAAGTACACAAGCATGGGGTTCACACCTGCGCTTTATAAACATGCTCAAACTATATAAACAAATACACCACCAGCCAAATGATGGGAATACTCTCTACCCAAAAGGAAGCGAAGTACTTCCCCTGATCCTCACGACTGAACCAGACCGCCAATAGAAGTAATCCTAACACACCAACATTCACCGGCAGGTAAGAAGCATACACGTATTTCTGCAGGTAGATCAGAATAGCAATAACACCCACCAAAGCTGTTCCCAGCCACTTTGTTTTCTGAACTCCCATCAGCTGTGGAATTGTTGCCAGGTATGGCATATCGTATTTCAGATCACGGATTTCAAAAGGCAACATCAACACCACCACAAACAGAAATACTTCAACACTTTGCAGAAGAACCCGCTCACTCAAAAAGCTCATATAATGGTATTGAAGTGGTAATACCACGGTAAATCCGACCCACACTGCCGCAATCACAAATACTTTAACTCCCTTAAAACTCCTCAGATTTCTTTGCCTGAAGAATGGAACGGTATATAAACAAGTAAGCACTGCCACTATGCCCGTTGTATACCAAATATAAACCGGAAGCAACCTGCCGAAATACAAAAAGCCGGCAAAACAACAGGCCGTAAAAACCCGAATCAACAATACGTTCTTGGTAATCTCCAGGTGATGACGATTTGAAATACCGGCATACTTCACAAAATTATACCCGCAGATAGCCCCCAGCCAAATAAACAGCAACAAGGTCGGTTCCGGTACAAAGCCAAATTGCATAACAGAAAGCCCGGCAAGAGACATAACGGCAAGCCCTACATGGATACTGCTTTGCAAGTAAAAATCGAAGACAGATCGTAGAAAATTCATGGGTTGAACTTATGCATTTTCAGGAAGACTAAAATATCAGCTTACTATTCTGTCAAAAAGCATCATTTCAACGGTCTTCTGTATAGTGGAATCGCATTCTACATATTACCACAACCTTTTACTTGAAGAAACCTAACGATTCTCTATATTCGCAACACTAAACAGAACTAACTAAATTTTCCCATGAAATTTATTTACTCACGCTCTTTCCCTCTCCTCATTCTTCTTTTATCACTTATTTTAGTCACCTCCGGCTGTAAGATCTACTCAGAAAAAGTATCTGAAGAAGACTATCAGCGAGCCGAAAAAATGCTTTCAGGTCATACCAATGATTTAGTTCATGGAACCATTGCCGGCGAAGAATGGCTGGATGATGACCGCCTGATTTACCGGCACACTTTGGCTGATGGAACAGAATTTATGATCGCAAATCCCGAATCGGGAACCAAAGAACGGGCGTTTGATCATGACCGGCTCGCGGACGTTTTGTCCGGAATGATGGGCGAAGAAGTAGAGCCGCTGGATTTGCCCTTCAGAAGCTTTGACTATACCGACAATGCCGAAGCCATCACCTTTTCTGCCGATGGCAAAGAGTACCAGTGTGAACTCATCGGCTACGATTGTGAAATTACCCGTGATGAGGTACGAAACTACTGGAATGAATCAGTTTCCCCGGATGGAAAAAAATCCGTGTTTATCAGAGATCACAACCTGTTTATGCGAAACACGGAAACCGGGCGGGTAACTCAGCTTACCTTTGATGGCCGTGAGAACTTCGGCTATGCCACAAACAATGCCGGCTGGGTAAAAAGAGACGGGCCTGTTGTGTTATGGTCGCCCGATTCAAAACGAATTTCTACCTTCCAACAAGATGCACGCGGCGTAGGCGAAATGTACCTGGCTTCTACCAAAGTAGGTCACCCCGAGCTGGAAGCCTGGAAATATCCGCTACCGGGCGATAGTCTCATTTTCCGTATTCACCGGGTAGTCATTAATCTGGAACCCAGCCCTAAAGTAGTGAGATTACGTAAAGCTCCCGATCCGCAGCGATCTACTATCACTGACCATATAGCAGACTGGGGCGGTAACTTCCTGGATAATGAATGGAGTAACGACAGCAATACCCTTGCCTTCGTTTCGGTTTCTCGAGATCATCAGGATGTGCACCTGCAAACCGCTGATCCCACTACCGGTAATGTACGCTCGGTGTTGAAGGAAGAAACGGACACCTTTTTTGAATCCGGCAACGACATGGTTAACTGGCACGTGCTGAATGAAAGCAACGAAGTAATCTGGTATTCGCAGCGGGATAACTGGGGACATTTATATCTGTATGACCTTCAAACCGGAAAACTTAAGAACCAGATTACCTCCGGAAATTGGAATGTGAATCAGGTTCGGCATGTAGATGAAGAAAACCGAACCATCTATTTTACCGGAGCTGTTCGTGAAGAAGGCGACCCGTATTTCGAGTATTTTTACCGGGTGAATTTTGACGGTACCGAACTCCGGCTGCTTACCCCTGAAGAAGCCCATCATGAAATCGAAGTCTCTGAATCCGGTAACTACTTTGTAGATACGCGCTCAACCCCAACTACTCCACCCACATCGGTTATCCGAAACATGGATGGCGAAATACTGGTTGAACTTGCAACAGCTGATATTTCAGAACTGCAGGCTCACGGCTGGGTACCTCCTGTTCCCTTTTCCGTTAAAGCCCGTGATGGCGTTACCGATTTGTATGGGCTAATGTACAAACCTTCCAATTTCAGTTCTTCAGAGTCTTACCCCGTGCTGAACTATATTTACCCCGGACCCCAAACCGGCAGCGTCGGAAGCCGAGCTTTCCGTGCCGCCCGTTCCGACAAGCAAGCCCTGGCTGAACTTGGCTTTATCGTGGTTGAAGTGGATGCGATGGGTACACCGGGTCGTTCCAAAGAATTTCATGATTTCTATTACGGAAACATGGGCGATAACGGACTCCCCGATCAAATCACCATGATTGAGCAGCTGGGAGAACGCCATTCCTGGATGGATATCAGTCGCGTAGGCATATTCGGACATTCCGGTGGTGGTTTCGCCTCAACCCGCGCCCTCTTTGCTTATCCCGGGTTTTATGATGTAGCCGTCTCCGGTGCCGGTAATCATGACAATCGAAACTATGCCGACCCATGGGGAGAGAAATGGCAGGGACTGCTAAAAGCCACCAATATTGATGGCGCTACCAACGATCAGTCCACCAATTATGATAACCAGGCGAATCAGCTACTGGCCGACAGCCTGCAAGGCAAGCTGTTGATTACCCACGGAACGCTGGACAGCAACGTTCCTCCTTACAATTCACTGCTGGTTGTAAACGCACTTATTGAAGCCAACAAAGACTTTGATATGATCATGTTTCCAAACCGCGGACACGGATATTACAGCGAGGATTACATGATGCGTAAACGCTGGGATTATTTCGTGGAGCATCTGAAAGGTGTGGATCCGCCGAAGGAGTATGAGTTTGGGAAATTGGATAGTGAACAGTGAGCAGAAATCAGTTGTCAGGGTAATGAATCTAATGTCTCATGTCTTAAATCTTAAATAATGAATAAAGCTGTAAAGGGGAAGTTTGCGGCGTACCCGGAGCACATCAGGCCGAAGATGGATCGGTTGCGTGCGTTGATATATGAGGTAGCTGAACAGACCGAGGGTGTCGGTGAACTGGAGGAGACTCTTAAGTGGAGTGAACCGGCTTATCTCACCCAACGACCAAAAAGTGGCACCACTATTCGTATAGACTGGAAAGAGAAAAGCCCAGATCAGATTGGTGTGTTCGTAAGCTGCAATACATCCCTGATCGAAACCTGGCGTACCATGTTTAAAGATATGCTGGATTTTGAGGGAAACCGGGCCATCCTGTTGCCGGTTGATACTAACCTCCCTGAAAAAGAACTTCGGATTTGCATACAAATGGCACTGCGCTATCATTTGGATAAATGAGCCCTTTCATTCTACATCTTTGTCATTCTGAGCGAAAGTGAAGAACCTGAGCCATGAAATGATTACAAACCAGCTACTTACAAACAATGGATTTGTACTTTTGTAAAAAATCTTTGCGCCTTTGATAGCTTAATTTAAACTGAAACTGTATGAAATTATTATCTGGTTTATTAGGCCTGATGCTGTTTTGCTTTGTGCTTAACAGTTGTTCCGAGCTCACATCTTCGGAAAAATATGGAGATGATATTTATGCTGTAGTCTCCATAAAGATTGGTAGTGTCTCTCTGATTGAAAACCGATTGCAGGTTTATGTCGGTCAGACCATCGATTTCCGAGCAGCAAAAGATGTAGTCCCTTCAGCAACGAAGTTAAAAGAAAAGTGGAGCGTTGAACCGGCCTCTGTGGCAAAAGTAGACGAATATGGATTGGTCGAAATCACAAATTTAGGTAAGGCTGATCTGATTGTTGGATTATACGATAAGAAACAAAATTTAGTAGCTTCGGATACCCTGATATTATATTCAGAAGCGAAAAAGACACTGGAGTTAGGTGGACCGGTTCAAACCTTCACAAAAAATAACGATGAAACAGGTATTTTTTTAGGTAGTTCAGGTGCCGCCAGTTTATACAACACAACGAATTATGGTGATGACTGGAATCCGGTACAAATTCCTGTCTCAAATAGTGTAATCAGGAATATTGCTCGATCACCTGTGGATCCCAATTATCTGGTGGTTACTTACAGGGAATTGGATCAGTGCTGTGCTGCTGAACAATATACAGGTGTTTTAGTATCAAAAGATAACGGGCAAAGTTGGCAGGAGAAGCCCCATCCCTATGTGCCCAAAAGCGGCAATCACTTTTCTAATTTCTCTGACATAGCTTTTGCTCCTGATGACTTTGAGACCATCTATATTTTATCACAGGTGTATAGTAATGAAGGTGAAATAAGATTATATAAGAGCTCTGATATGGGAACAAACTGGGAAATTTTAAAGACGTTTAACACAGGTTCCGCATCAAGACCTAGTTTGTTTGTGGATAATCAACACACCATCGTTGTTGCATCTTCAGGATCGGTGAACTCAGAGAATGGGTATGTATCAACAGATCATGGTAATTCCTGGGTTGAATGGCCAAGGGGAGTAATCTCTAGTCTTCTCCATATGGACGAAAACGGCGGCTTATATGCAAGAACATTTAAAGGCAATTCTACCTCTACGCCTGAGCAAATAGTTTATTCAAATGATAACGGACACAGCTGGAACGTAATTTTTGAACACGAATCACATTATTTAATAGATGTTGATACCAATTACTTAAATAATAATGTGGCAGTGTTAATGGATAAAGGTTTTCGAAAAAAAAACTTTGGTATAATGATTTCAAAAAACTCAGGGGATACATGGATGGAATTCGAGATTGATCTCTCAGATGTAAGGGGGAGTATCAGACCACATAAAATAAAAATACTGGAGACCAATGAAGAAAGCATGGAATTGCTCCTCTTCTTCGGAAATACATCAGATGATGAGGGGCAGGTTTGGAAATTGATGGTGTACTTTGAAATGTTGTGATATAATTCTGTGATAGTATTACTTTTGTCCTGCCCACAAGAGAGGGAACAGACAGAGACAGGTTCATAAACAGCGCACAATGACGGTTCAGTACGCCTCCATTACACAAGCGAAGGGGTTCAGCCCTTCGCAATACAAGCTACCGCGATGCCGTAAACGACTCGCTTGCTTACCGGAATACATCTCATCCCTGCAATGAATGATTGTCTTCAAGTTATCTAACTTTTACTCGTTACGATGCTCTGCTCCGTAACACCTACCTGAGGCTCTGCCTCCACACCTATCAATCAATAGAATAGATATCCTACTACGCCTTCAAACCGGGTATGCTGAGCCAATTCTAAAGTTTATATAAGGTTGTCACCACAACCCCGCCCCACTCCTTTACAGGAACTGACAACCACTGCTCTTTCTCTTTCATCTGAAGGTTGAACGGCGGAGCCAGCAGGTCTACCCCACTCCCTTTTTTAAGCCGGGTTCCCTGTCCTGAAATGATATCTATATTGGGTTAAAAATCTCCATCAGGTACGTGCTCGGTTAAAATGAGGTAGGTAAAATCATAAAGCTTATTTACGATACGTTGAATCTCGCCGTTGGATAAATGCTGTAAGACTTGCCTCAACAGTACACAATCCCCGGCCGGCCAGTCATCTCTGGCAATATCCAGGCACAGGAATTCCAGGTTATCCGCTTTGAATGTCTCTCTGTTGCGTTCAATGAGTTCAGGGACTATATCCACCGCGACGTATTTTTCAGCAAATTCAACCAGTTCCTTTCCCACATTAAAATCCCCGCACCCCATATCACAAACCACCAACGGCTCGTCAAAAGAACGCAGAAAAGAAGCCATCACGTCAACATAGGGATCTACCAAATCAGGATGATGGGAGCCCGAACCTGAGTAAAAATCTGATTCCCCTTCTCCCCAAAGGTTTTTCTCATACACCTGAATCATGGCATCTTTGGTCGGCCAGGGGTTTTTGGGTCGTTTTGGTGTTCCTTCATTCATGCAACCTATATTAACCATAATCCTGCTTGGGTGCATCTCAGTTACGAGTCTATCCTCTTGTTTCTAAAAATTTAATTTTGCTACTTCAGTGACACCAAATCATACACCGGGTATTCAATAACAGGGATAACACAATGACTTTTAAAACTTTCGGTTTTTCAATTTTCCTGCTTTGTCTTTCTACAATTACATTTGCTCAGGAACAATCGGCTCCACGTCTCCCAATAATTGATGTTCATTTGCATGCTACAAACGAAAATTCTACCACAGTGGAGCAGGTGCTTCAACAGATGGAAGGATATAATGTTGTATTGGCTGTGTTGTCCGGAGCAGACAGGAATCTTGCAGCAGCTTGGAAAAAAACAGCTCCCGATAAGTTTAGAATAGGGCCTTCCTTCCCTTGCGCCGGCGGGATGTACCCAAGAATGTACCCCTGCTTTCCGGAAAGTAACGGTTGGCCGGACTTGGATTGGCTGCGCAAGGAATATAAAAACGGACGCATGAGTGCCATGGGTGAAATGCTGTATGTTTATTATGGCATATCCCCTTCTGATAAAAAACTGGAGCCTTATTTTAAACTTGCCGAAGAATTATCAATTCCGGTAGGAGTACATGCCGGTCATGGGCCGCCACCACAGGCTCGAGTGGAAGGATGCTGCCCAAATTTTAAGGAAGAAATGGGAAATCCAATGCTTCTTAAGCCGGTTTTAGAAATGTATCCGAATCTTAGAATTTGGCTTATGCATGGCGGAGAGATCAATTTCCACAATCAGGCAATTCAGCTGATGAAAGAATACCCTAATGTGTATGCTGACATGAGTATACTAAATAGTGTGATGCCGGCTGATATGCATGCCCGATTCCTGCGCAGCTTTATAGAGTCGGGGCTTGAAGACCGCCTGATGTTTGGCTCAGATAACCTCCCTTACAGCATGATCATTAAACGCTTGAAAGCAATTGACTTCTTATCCGATAAGCAACTCCGAAAAATATTGTATGAAAATGCAGCCCGGTTCTTTGATTTAAGCGAAGAATCGATGACCAAACATTATGGAAAGACTAAAAGATAATGATGATCCGTCCCGTCCATCCTAAAGATATCCCCTTCATCACCCATATCTACAATTACTACATTCGGGAGACGACCGTTACTTTTGAGGAAGAGGAAATCACTCCCGATGACATTCAATCCAGGATTAAAAAGATAGAATCGGCCGGACTCCCCTGGCTGGTGGCTGAAGTAGAAAACGAGATTGTGGGTTATGCGTACGCTACCAAATGGAAAGAGCGATCCGCCTACCGACATTCAGTTGAGATATCGGTTTATGTGGATCACAATCACCAGGGGAAGGGTTATGGAACCAAACTCTATCAGGCTTTATTCACCGAACTTCATAAACTGAATATTCATCTTGCCATTGGTGGCATTACCCTGCCCAATGATGCGAGCATTGCCCTCCACGAAAAGTTTGGGATGGAGAAAGTGGCTCACTTCAAAGAAATCGGCTTCAAATTCGGCCAATGGCTGGATGTGGGCTACTGGCAGAAAAGATTATAAGCTGGTTTTCATTATCCGAATCAGGATTTGAGTACCATTAAAATAAATAAACGCTTTGGATCCGAGTCCGTTATTATCTCTTGTTTCTAAAGGATTATTTACGCTAATTCCCTCAGGTTAGTAATTCAAAAAAAGAACATGGCTTTTGATGAAGGTTTGGCGGAACGGGTTCGGAACCTGTTACAGGACCGGGTTAATGTGGTTGAAAAGAAAATGTTTGGCGGACTCTGCTTCATGGTTTCCGGTCATATGGCGGTGGGCATTGTTAACGACAAACTTATGGCACGAGTTGGTCCCAACCAATATGAAGAGAGCCTCACTAAACCTCATACTATAAAAATGGATTTTACCGGCCGGCCCATGAAAGGCATGATCTATGTTTTACCCGAAGGGTTGCAAAAAGATCCGGACTTAAAATTCTGGCTGGAAACCTGCCTGTCATTCATCTCCTCTCTCACCCCAAAATAATAATGCTATGCAGGAACCCCGTATTGTCACCATCTCGGATATAAAACTTGTGGGAAAACGCATTCGTACCTCTCTGGCTAAAGATCAGACCCGGGAATTGTGGAAGTCATTTCATCCCCATGTGCATCAAATCAAAAATACAACCGGTTCCGGTTTATATTCCGTTCAGGTTTTTGATGACGGTTTGAGTTCCGAAAACTTTACTCCGGAAACACTTTTTGAGAAGTGGGCTGCGGTAGAGGTCAATGATTTTACTGACCTTACCAATGGGATGGAGAACTATACACTGGCTGGTGGTAAATATGCGGTGTTTATCCATAAAGGGCTGCCCTCCTATTTCCCCAAAACCAGCCAATATATACACACCGAATGGCTACCCGGTACGTTTTATGAGCTGGATAACCGTCCTCATTTTGAAGTTATGAAAGACGATTACGATCCATCCGACCCTGAAGCGGAGGAAGAAGTTTGGATTCCGATCAGAGAGTCGGAAGTTGGGTATGATTTATAAGGCCTGAAGTTGAACCACTTTTTCATGCTAATTCTCCGGATAATTTGACGTATATTTAGGCATGAAATTTTTGCTCCTCATTTTAGTAGTATTGCTTAACAGCGGGATTAATCAAATCCTTGCTGGTACAGCCTATCTCCCTCCTGAAGCAGAAATAAAGCAAACCAAGAGTGCTGACTTTGAGAATACATGGGCATCCGGCCATGCTGTATTATTTTCATCAAACTCTTCAGGTGAATGGGGTTTTAATTATCGTGAAAGACTGTCTGAGTCAAGTACAGAAGAGGAACACACAATATATGGAAACCCTCCGCATCAAAATATTCTCAGAGACTTAGCAGGGGCTATATATTTAGACGCTAGCCTGGTTTTTGAAATAAGCCAAACGTCCAGGAAGCTCCTCTTTCCCTTCCACTCTTTTCTATAGGCCATCTTGATGAATCAGCTTTTTAATTAAGCTGCTTGCCAAACAAACCATGATTTAGAGGACAAGCTTCCTTTCATGGAAATTTTTTCATATCAAAGTATATCAAGATGGAAATCGATTTATTTTCAATTGTGGTCGTAATTATTGCATTCTCACTTTTTTTAATCCCTATTGCGATCGACAAAATGAAGAACAATAAAAAGAACGATTCACAAGAAACGAACTGAAAACTAAGCCCCGGCAAAATGTCGGGGCTTTTTACTTACTTATTGCTTTTCATCAGTCGCTTGCGGAAAAACCATACAAGAAGCAGCGCAAGCCCCCATTGAAGCACAACTGTCATCACCGAAAAAGGACTCAGCGGGTTGTACCAGGTGTCAGGGGCATAGGTAGTGGCAGAGAGGTACATCCACCAACCCAGCAGCGTTACCACTTCAATTGGCACCACATATTTGATAATAATTTCCCACCAGGAGCCTAACGTAGTTGAGCGATCCTCGGTATTGATAAGTTCTTCGCGGAACTTTTGGGTTCCATATTTAATGACTGCATAGGAAATCAACGCACCGGAAACCATCAGTCCAACTCCCCACACAAAATCTTGGTTGGCAAAAATCGTTAAGTTCAAAGCTGAAGGAATTCCAAAACCAAAACCGGCAGCACATATAATTAAGGTGGCCCGCTTTCGATTTGCACCCATATCTACAAACACTTTTACGGCAAGTTCGATCATGGATATTAAGGAACTGAATGCTGCAAAGGTCAAACCCAGAAAGAAGAGAATGGCGAAAATACCTCCGCCTCCCATCGTTGCAAAAAGTTGTGGCATCCAGATAAAGGTAAGTCCCGTTGAAGCCGGCCCGGAAGTCTTCATCACGTCCAGAATTTCACCGCTCCCCATCTGTGGACTTAAGGTGCCAAACACTGTTGAGAAAATAATAATGGCAGCCAGCAACGAAACCATGTTATTCCCAATACCGGTCTGGAATGCAGTAATGGTTACATCATCAGTCTTACGCATATATGCTGCATAAGTGAGAATTAGCCCCCATGCAGCACCGGTATCCCAGGCATTTTGAGTCAGAGCCTCCAGCCATATTTCCGGCTTCTTCAAAGTTGACCAGTCCGGGGTAAACAGGTACTCAATTCCGAGTCCGCTGCCTTCCAGCGACAACGCTTTAAACAGGGAAACGATCAATACCAGTAACAGAGATGGAATCAGCACCTTGTTTACCTTCTCTATAGAGGAAATACCTTTAATAACGATAAATCCTCCGACACTCATTACAAAAGCATGAGCAATAAGCGGCCAGCTTGAACCCTGGAATCCGTCCCAAATGGCATTAGCCTGCTGTAGATTTGCCGGCAAAGCTTCGGTAATGCTGGTTATCAGATAATAGAGACACCATCCGGCAACCACACTGTAGTAAAACATGATGGCCGTGGCTACAAAGCCTACAAAACCTCCGAGCCAGCCTTTTTTCTCTCCAATCAATTCAACAAAAGAACCGACCACTCCTTTTCGGCCGTTTCGTCCCATTCCATATTCAGCAATAATAAGAGGAATAGACCACAGGATCAGAAAGCAAATCCAGGCAAACAGAAAAGCACCTGCTCCTTCTTCTCCCCCGTTCTGAGCTGCTATCCGGGGAAACCGCCAGATGTTACCCGTCCCAATGGCGATGCCGAGCACACTTAAAATCAACCCCAGTTTGGAAGAAAAACGTTCTTTTGTATTCGCTGACATGCAAAAATATTTAAAGTTGAAAATACGATTCGAACTTTCCCGTTTTAGCTGCGAGAAGTTTAAATTCTTATGTATCTTACATTTTGATTAGTATAAGGCTGTGCTTATAATTGCGAGCCTATCATAAAATGTTATCTACGAATATCCAAAAACTTTTTTGAGCAGTTAACCAATTTTACATGCTTTCAGATCACAAAACAACCAACAGATATCTCGCCCTATTTACCTTTGTTGTTTCACTTGTTATATACACGTTAACCCTTGCACCCACTGCCAGTTTTTGGGATGCCGGTGAGTTTATTGCCGTTGCCCATGGCCTGCAAGTAAACCACCCTCCGGGCGCCCCTTTTTACTCCATCGTAGGTCGGCTGTTTTCCATGTTTATGCCAACGGAGTACATAGCCGTTAGTATTAACTTTATCAGTGCGCTCAGTTCAGCATTAACGGTGATGTTTTTGTACCTGATTGTGGTTCGGTTAGTTCGCGAGTGGAAAGGCCACCCGGATTCTATGAACATGATGGATAAAATCGGGATGTATGGTGGTGCATTGGTCGGTGCCCTCACCTTTGCCGTAACCGATACTTTCTGGTTTAGTGCTGTGGAAGCTGAGGTGTATGCCATGTCCATGTTTTTCACCTCTATTGTGGTTTGGATGGCATTGAAGTGGGCGGAGAACTTTGACAAGCCTTATAATGAACGTTGGCTCGTTTTGATTGCCTATATGTTTGGTATAGCCATCGGAGTTCACCTTCTCAACCTGCTTGCCCTGTTTTTTGTAGCACTGATTGTGTACTTCAAGCTCAAAGAATTTGAATGGAAATCATTCTTATTAATGGGCGTTGGTTCAGTTATTGCCTTCTTCTCGGTGTATCCGTTTACTATTCAGATGATTCCCACAATGGCCAATAGCGTGGATGATGCCACTTATGGACTCATCGGCCCCATGTTATTTATCTTTTTATTTATGGCCGCTGTTGCCTATGCCGTATACTACACGCACAAACACAAAATGCGTATCGCCAATATCATTGCCATCAGCTACGCTATGATTTTGATTGGCTTCTCCTCCTACTCCGTCATAATGATCCGTTCCATCGCCGATCCTCCCATTGATGAGAACGACCCGGAAACCGTTGAAGCATTTATCAGTTACCTGAAGCGTGAGCAGTACGGAGCAACTCCTATTCTGAAGGGTAATAATTATAACGACCAAACCGGGCAAATTGACCGATCTACAGAAGAGTTTTTCCCTCGCCGTTATTCTCCGGCTCCCAACCACCTGGATTACTATGGTCGATATAACTCAGACTGGTCTTATTTCTGGGATTATCAGGTTAACCATATGTATATCCGTTATTTCAACTGGAACTTTATAGGACGGGAAGCCGATATCCAGGATACCGGCTGGAGGTCCGGTTTTGAGGAGCCGGCCTACCCTGATAACCCGGCCAGCAATGCGTATTTCTTTATTCCGTTTTTGCTGGGTTTATTTGGGATGATCTTCCACTTCAGCTCCGACTGGAAACGAGCCCTCGCCATACTTGCACTCTTTATTGTCACGGGGTTGGCGATTATTGTGTTCCTGAATCAACCTCCATATCAGCCGCGTGAGCGGGATTATGCCTACGTAGGTTCCTTTTTTGCCTTCTCGATATGGCTAGGTCTTGGCGTCACAGGAATTATTGAACTCATCAAACAATATGCAAATAACAGGATATTGGGGTATGCAGCCGTTGTTTTATGTCTGCTGGCTTCCCCTGTTTGGATGGGCTATCAAAATTGGGATGACCACGACCGAAGCAACCGGTATGTAGCTCCCGACTATGCCCGAAACCTGTTGGAATCGGTAGCTCCGAATGCAATTTTATTTACTAATGGTGATAATGACACCTTCCCACTCTGGTATGCTCAGGAAGTAGAAGGCGTCCGAACTGATGTTCGGATTGTATGTCTGAGCCTGTTAAATACCGACTGGTATATCAAGCAGCTCAGAGATCAGTGGTCGCATGAATCAGCTCCGCTGCCCATCTCTCTTTCTGATGAAGAAGTGGAACGGGTTACAGCCGGTATCAGCCAGTGGCAGCCGCAGGATGTTTCCATTCCGGTTGATAAAGATATGCTGAAAAATGCATTCTCTGAAGATGTTAACTATAAAGAAGCCATCGGTGTTAAACCGGATACTTCCCTGCCTATTCTGCAAAAAGGTGTTGACTTCGAGATGCCGGTTGACTCCCTTGATGATGAAGTAACCTGGAAACTGAACGGCCGCTTTTACGGACAAAACCAGCAGGGTGACCGTATCTATTATCTTCAGGTTCAGGACCGATTGATTTTGGATATCCTCCAAACCAATAACTGGTTACGCCCTGTTTACTTTGCGAATACGGTTTCCGGTGAAAGTCAGCTTAACCTGCAGGACTATTTCCGAACCGAAGGAAAAGCTTATCGTGTTGTGCCTAAAGATTTTGGAGCCGGACGCGAAGGCCACATCAATCCAAAAATCTTCACCGATCGTGTTGAGAATTTCAAGTTCCGCGAATGGAATAATCCGGATGTATACTTTGATGAAAACATCCGACGTATGCTCAGCAACTACCGATTTAACTTTATGTCACTGGCTATGACCTACCGAGAGGAAGGCAAAATTGACAGTGCTCAGTACTGGCTGAAGTGGGGAGAAGAGAAAATTCCTTTCCGCCCTTCTGAAACCAACGAGTCGCTTAAACTATTGTATGCAGTACGGTACTCTCAGGTTGGTCTTCACGATGATGCTACGCGTCTTGCCGGAACAGCTGTTGAAGACATCAAAGAAAAACTTGAGAAGAATCTGAACCGTTTCTCAGATATAGAAGCTGAATTCAACGAGTTGAATCAGCAGCTTCAAAGCGCGCAATCGCGTGGCGACATTCGCACTCAACGTGAAATTCGACCGCAATTGGAGCAACTAAATAGTGATGCTCAACAATATCTGACTGCCGTTCGAACAGCTCGCCAATCACTGGTATTAATTCAGTACACGTATTATCAGGGTGATAAAACCGAAGAAGCGAGCGCACTCGCCGAAGAGGTTAATATGATGATGGGTAGCAGTTTCCCTCCTATGCCGGATACAAAACAAGCCAGTGAGCAGGAAATTCAACGCTACGGAATCAATTAACTCTTTCATTTAAACTTATGAGAAGGTGCCGTATATTTCGGGACAATTAATGAGCCAGCTATGATTCACCAGTTTACAAAAGAAAATATTGATGCCATCGGAAAAGTTTTGGGAACCAAGCCAAAGCCCCTTGGTAATGACGTGTTCAGGTTTGAAGTAAAAAGCGAGGAAGAGCCTCGAAAACTGGCCCTTGAAATCCATCTCGGGCTGGATGTGAATGACGAACAGATGAATATGGTATCTGTATATGCTTACAACACATTCCTTCAGCTTCACAATTGCACGGCTTTTGTAGCCAGTGAGATGCTTCAGCAGGTTACCTTTTTTGGGAAATCCGGCGAAAAGACCTCAGGACTTATTGTTGAGAAAACGGCCGGCTGTAGTTTATATGCTAATGTGGATCACTCTATACTAAGTGGCGACTTCACTCAGCTTCCCGAAGATCTGATGATGTGTGGCATCGCCCTCTCCCTCACTGAGTCGATGGACGACGATTTCACCTTCTAAAACCAACGTCTTGAAAACCGATTCTTCTATCCTTCAAGTTTTTAATGAAAGCGATGAGAAGGTTCCGTTAAGTCAGGCAAAAGCCGAATCTATTCTGCAGATAATTTCTGATAAAGAAAATGCTGCTTTCTCTCTGGTTGAACTTGTTTTTGTGAGTGAGCAGGAAATTGTGCGTATCAACAAAGAGCATCTGAACCGGTATTACGTGACCGATATTATTTCTTTCCGGTACGACGATGAATCCGATTCGGAAGGCAATGAAACGATTGAAGGGACTCTTTTTTGTTGTGCTCCCAGAATCATTGAACAATCAGCTGAATTCAAGGAACCGGTGGAAAGAGAGTTTCAACGTATATTTATTCACGGGCTGCTTCACTTGATTGGTTACGAAGATTCTTCAGATCAGGAAAAAGAAGCCATGACGGTGCTTGAAAATAAATATTTAGCCCTCGCTGAAGCCAACAAATAGGTAATTTCTGCGTACATCAGTCCAAAATTACGGATGAAAAAACAGGACAATACAGACATTATAAAAGAGCGGAGCAAGCAATACGGATCCCGGCTTTGGGAGCTCATCCGCACGCAGGTTGATAAACATTCTACCCCGCCCGACCAAAAGGGCGAACTTGCCATCCCCCCTAAAAAAGTGACCGAACACCGGTGGTTAATGAATCTGCTATTTGTTGTCCCTTATTTTCTTTTGGGAGTTTTCATTACTTCTTTTTTCTGGGATTTCAACGGGATGTCGGCCGTACTCTTTGGCCACACTTTTTCTTTTGACGGACTTTTGCGCATCCTTAGCATTAGCGGGCTTATCGGTTTTTTGACCAACTGGCTGGCTATTACCATGTTATTCAGACCTACACACAAACGTCCCATTCTAGGTCAGGGACTTGTTCCCGCACAGAAAGACCGTATTGCTTATCGGCTGGCTCGTGCTGTATCGGAAGACCTGATTAACCCGGATATCATCAAGCGAAAAATTCACGAATCTCAAGCCATCAGCAAGTATCGTGAAAAGGCCACCATTTACGTTCGTAATATTATTGATGATCCCGAGTTCAGAGAAAACCTGAAGGCTCTGGTTGTCAGTTATGTGGATGAAATGATCGCCGACCCGGAAGTACGTTCATCCATCGCCAAGAAACTGATTCAGCAAATTGATGATGCCATTGACGAGAATTCCTTCGAAAAAGTAGCCATCAAAGCCTACAGTTTTCTAAAAGGACGTGAAATGCAGGATCTGGTGGAAAGCGCACTGGTTAAACTCCCTACCGGCATCGAAAACGGGCTCAATAAAATGGATGTGTTCTTGGACGACCTTCCCGACAAGCTGGATGAACACGGCACGGTGATTGAAGAAATGGTCACCAACCTGCTGTATAAACTCATTAACCAACTTGACGTTCATGCCTTAGTCGAAGATAATCTTCGGCAGTACGATGAAAAGAAACTCGAAAAGTTGATCAAAAATGCCAGTAACGATCAGCTCCGATATATTCAGTATCTGGGAGCTGTGCTGGGAACTTTCGGTGGTTTCATTATCTGGGAACCTGTTGCGAGTATCATGGTATTGACGTTTATTATCGGATCAACGGTGCTTGCCGATTCTCTGATCCTGAGAATGAAAAAGAGTTCCTGATCGTTATTAATCCAAACATCATTATCTACAGCAAATTTTTATGAAGCCCACATTTAAGCTCTTCACTCTTCTATTCGTCACCCTCTTCACTGTGAGCTGTGCCGGAACCAAATCAACCACGGAAACCGAATCATCAGGTAAAAAAGAAACCGAGACAGAAATGGTTTCTGAAGCGGAATCGGAAGCCGAAGAAATCAAAGCCACGGAAACATGGCACCTCACTCCCGCTGATGCTGCTCCTTATTATGGAACCGGTGTAGAACACGCATATACAGATTTACTGGCCGGAAAATCACCAAAACAAAAAGTGATTGTGGCCATCATTGACTCGGGCACCGACATTGATCATGAAGATCTGAAGGAGAATGTGTGGGTGAACGAAGATGAAATTCCGGGTAACAACACTGACGATGACGGAAACGGATATGTGGATGATATATATGGATGGAACTTCATCGGTGGCCCCGACAGTACACATATTGATAAAGACACGTACGAGGTTACACGGCTTTACGCTAAACTAAGTGAGAAATATGAGGGAATGAATGAAGACTCTGTCGCGGAAGAAAACCGGAAAGAGTTTGAATACTATAAAGAAATTAAAGCTGCATTTGAACGTCGGAAAGAGCAAAACCAACGTGAACTGACCCAAGTTGGACAGTCCCGACAAGCCATTATGTTTGCCAAGCAGGCACTGAGTGTATCCAACATCGATTCGTTAAGTGCTGAAGATCTGAAGATCAAGTCCAGCGATTCTCAGCAAGTTCAGCAGGCCAAGCAGATTATGAATTATCTGAAAAGTAATGGTGCCACTGAATCAGATATTCAGGGTCTCGAAGATTATTATGAGCATGTGCAGGGCTTGGCTAACTATGGGCTGAATCCTGATTTTGATCCGCGGGACATTGTTGGTGATGACTATGATGATCTCAGCAACCGCTTTTATGGCAACAATGATGTAATCGGCCCGAGCAGCGAGCATGGTACGCACGTTGCAGGGATCGTTGGCGCCATTCGGGATAACAACCTGGGAGCAATGGGTATTGCAGATATCGAATTGATGATTGTACGCACTGTGCCGGACGGTGATGAGCGTGATAAAGATGTGGCAAACGCCATCCGTTACGCTGCCGAGAACGGAGCTGATGTTATTAATATGAGCTTTGGAAAAGGATATTCCCCTCAAAAATTTTATGTGGATGATGCCATCCAATTTGCTGACAGTATGGGAGTTCTGATGATTTCAGGCTCCGGTAATGGCAGCGATAATGTAGACAGCACCGACTCTTACCCCACCCGATTTTATGAAAATGGTGGTTTCGCTAAAAACTACCTAAGTGTGGGAGCTACTTCCTGGGAATCTGACTCAACACTGGTCGCCAGCTTCAGCAATTATGGAAAGGAAACGGTAGATCTTTTTGCCCCCGGCGTTGATGTCTTCTCCACATACCCCGATGACGAATATAAGATGGAAAGCGGAACCAGTATGGCCTCTCCGGTGGTTGCCGGTGTTGCAGCACTAATCATGTCCTACTACCCGGAATTAACGGCCACAGAGGTAAAGGATATCATACTGAAAACCGTTACCAAAGTAGATCAGGTGGTGTACAAGCCCGGAACTGATGAGCCTATTCACTTCTCTGAGCTTTCCGCGACCGGTGGTATTATTAATGCCTATGATGCTTTAAAAATGGCTGAGGAACAAGCAAACCCGTAACCTTGAATACATCCAATCCAGAATATGATGCCGTTATTGTCGGTTCAGGTCCGAATGGACTGAGTGCCGCCGTTCGGCTTTCGCAGGAAGGATTGAAGGTGTTGGTTTTGGAAGCCAAACCGACCATCGGTGGTGGAACCCGAACGCAGGAAGTCACCGAACCGGGTTTTATTCATGATATTTGTGCAGCGGTTCTGCCTACAACAGCCGGCTCTCCCTTTCTCAATACCCTGAATCTGAAAGAGCACGGTCTTGAATTCATTCACCCCGAAGTTCCTTACGCACACCCACTACCGGATGGAGAAGCAGCGGTCTGTTATCGTTCTTTAGAAAAAACAGCAGCTTCTTTAGAAACTGATCTAAAGAATTACACAAAGCTTTTTAGCGAATTCGTTGATCACTGGAATTATCTCTCTGAGGATATTTTCGGAACACTGAGAATCCCTAAACATCCGCTTTTAATGGCACGTTTTGGTTGGTATGGTCAGTTTTCAGCAAAACACCTCACCGATTCCTTGTTCAAGTCGGCCAAAGCCAAAGCCTTGTTCGCTGGCTGTGCAGCTCACAGTATTATTCCACTTGAAAAGGCCTTTAGCTCTTCATTTGGATTGGTTCTTGGAAGTTCAGCACATTCGGTAGGCTGGCCCATAGCAAAAGGTGGATCGGCTTCGGTAACCAACGCGCTGGCTAACCTTTTCAAAAAACAAGGCGGGAAAATACAGACGAATAAAGAAGTATCATCATTATCTGATATCCCTTCTTCTAAAAGCATTCTCTTTGATTTAACTCCGCACCAAATTGTGGATATTGCCTTTAATCATCTACCTCAAAAGTACCGGGACCAACTCAGAAGATATGAATACGGGCCAGGTGCTTTCAAAGTGGATTGGGCGTTATCAGAACCTGTTCCCTGGCTTAATGAGGAATGCCGCAAAGCAGGAACGCTTCATCTTGGAGGTACTTTTTCTGAGATAGCCGAAGGCGAAAAGGCAGTATGGGAAGGCCGACATCACAACAAACCCTATGTGTTACTTTCACAGCCCAGTTTATTTGATAATACCCGGGCTCCTGAAGGCAAGCACACACTCTGGGCTTATTGTCATGTACCCAACGGCTCCACCAGAGATATGACCATGGAAATTGAAAACCAGGTAGAGCGATTTGCTCCCGGTTTTAAAGATACCATCATTGCCAAGCATACCATGACAGCCCAACGTTTTGAACACTATAATCCCAATTATGTGGGTGGTGATATTAATGGGGGAGCTCAGGTCTTTAAACAGCTTTTTGGCCGACCTGTTTTAAAATGGAACCCTTACAAAATACCCGCTGAGGGGATGTATATTTGTTCCTCCTCAACCCCACCAGGCGGAGGTGTACACGGGATGTGTGGTTACAACGCCGCCCAATCTGTTCTCAAAAATGAATTCGGAATCTCATCTGATAAAAGCTAAGATAAGCGTATCTTAAGGCATGCTTAAAGCGCTACATACGACTATTCAAAATTTGCGGCCGGATTCTTCCAAAAACCGACAGAAATCTCCCAAGTGGACCATCTTTAGCATGGTTATCGCTTTGTTGATTTCCGTTCCGATACTCACGGTTATATTCTCCATTTTCACTCCCTCGGGTGAGATCTGGAGTCACCTGGCAGAAACGGTTCTGGGAGACTATATCCAAAACTCCCTTTTGCTCATTTTCGGTGTTTCATTCGGGGTGATTGTGATTGGGGTATCATCAGCCTGGCTGATTACCATGTGTGAGTTTCCCGGACGCAAGATATTCGAGTGGGCTTCCATCCTTCCCTTCGCCATTCCGGCCTACCTGATGGCTTATATCTACACCGACTTTCTGGATATTGCCGGCCCACTCCAAACTACCATTCGTAACCTTTTTGGTTTGGGGATTGATGCCTACTGGTTCCCTAACATACGGTCTATAGAAGGTGCGATTCTGATTATGTCGCTGGCGTTCTACCCCTACGTGTATATGCTGGCGCGATCGTCGTTTCTGGAACAATCAACCTCTCTCCTCGAAGCCAGCCGCATAATGGGTTATACTACCTGGCAAAGCTTCTTAAAGGTGGCTTTGCCGGTTGCACGTCCGGGTATTGCTGCCGGACTCGCCCTCGCCCTGATGGAAACCCTGAACGACTTCGGAACCGTACAGTATTTTGGTGTGCAGACCTTTACTACCGGTATTTACCGAACCTGGTTCGGGTTAGGTGAACGACCGGCCGCAGCTCAGCTTGCTGCATTTTTGATGGGCTTTATTGTAGTCCTGTTAATCCTGGAGCGCTGGTCACGAAATAAAATCAGTAACGAGAAAGCCAATTCCAGTCGCTTCAAACGACTAAACCGGTTTAAGCTAAAGGGGATTAAATCCTGGACGGCATTTACGGTTTGTTTTCTACCCGTCTTAGCCGGATTCGTCCTCCCGGTAATACTGCTTCTGGAAATGTTCTTTTCTAACCTGAGCCATCTTGATCTTGAATTTATTGAGCTCGCTTTCAATTCCTTTACGGTTTCTGCAATAACCGGATTTCTTGCAGTAGGCATTGCCCTTATCATGGCTTACTCGGCACGACTGAATCCAACCAAACCGGTCAAATTGTTTAACCGAATCAGTTCGCTCGGTTATGCAATCCCCGGGTCGGTGATTGCTGTTGGGGTCCTAATCCCTTTCGGACTTTTCGATAATTCCGTGGATGCTTTCTTCAGGGAGAATCTGGGCTTTTCAACCGGTCTGTTGCTTAGTGGGACCATCTTTGCGATGGTGTTCGCCTACCTGGTTCGCTTTCTTTCGGTTTCATTTGGGGGTGTTGAAGCAAGCATGGAGAAAATCACCCCAAACATGGATGAGGCTGCCCGTGGAATGGGTTATACGTTCAGTAAGATGTTGAGAAAGGTTCACATCCCAATGATGTCAGGTGGATTACTGACCGCCGGATTACTGGTATTCGTAGATGTGATGAAAGAACTGCCCGCTACCCTGATCGTCCGTCCCTTTAACTTTGATACCTTGGCAGTTCAGGTCTACAGATATGCTTCTGATGAGCGATTGGCAGAATCGGCAGGAGCAGCCTTAATGATTGTTTTGGTAGGCATTATTCCGGTCATCATCATTAGCCGCACCATCGCCAAATCCCGGAAATCGGAAACGCAATAGTACGACCAATGACCAATGACCAATGACTGCAAGTAATTCAGGACTGGTTCCGCCGCTCCGCTGCGGAACCCCGCTATGGAGGCTCCGCCTCAGAATAACTTGGGATGCCATAATAGGCCGTCCAGAACTCGCTACTTCTTGAGGCAGAGCCTCAGCTGGAACCAACAAAAAAAGGAACACCAAACTTCGAAGCAAAACTTCAAAGTTCAATGTTCCTTATTCAATATTCAGTGTTCATGTACCTGCTTACTTCCAGCCGGCCCAGTCCATTATCTGAATGGCTTAAACTGTTGCTGATGATAATTAGCTAAATCAACAATAATATTTTGATGTAATTGATATATCGCATCTACATAAGCAACTTTTTCATCTGCTGTCATTTCTTTTAGTCTTTGCGAATACTTTGAGCCAAAGAATAGTTTGCAAATACCAACCAAAAAAATGTTACTAATATTATTTGAATTTGAACTTTTATATCACTTCCTCCTAATAATAGGCTTCTCTTTCTATTATTACTTCTATTTTTTCTGTATCTGTGCTCCCAGCTTTTAAACTATAAATATACCTTCCCGGTGAGTCTAAAATCTTTAGTGTATCATTTAACATGCCTCGGTCAGCTAATCGATTCGCCAAATAAATCTTTGATACATTTTTTCCATTTTGTTTAAAATCAATTTGCTGAATTGGAACTGAATCCGATAAATAAGATGAGCATTCACAAGGCTCTAAAATACTAAAATCGAGGTTTAATGAATCTTCCGGAGTACTGGCTAAATACTCATAAACCCTGATATTATTTATATCAATATTTTTATTTGTATTACAAATCCGCCAAATAAAGTTTGGATTATTTACTTCTAAAGCATCCAAATTCTTTTGGGAAAAAGAAGTATCAGGACACGCTTTATGCTCTATATTGGTTTGGCAACTTCCTACTAAACTTATAAAAAGTGCAAGAAATAAGATTATTGAAGCTGATTTCATAACTAATTTCCTCTTGACTCTAATTCTTTTACTTTTTTCTGCAATTCCTGCACCGCAGCCAGCATTAACTCGTACAAAGCATTCACATAGGCTTTCTTTTCATCGGAAGTCAATTCATTATAATCTTTACGAATGCTTTGTCCAAAACAAGTATTGATTATCAAAGAACAAATAAATGTGATTATCATATATGGTCTCATGCGATACCTCCAAAATTTTAGAAATATTTTTCTCTTTCTATCTCAACCGATGCAGGTGATAAACGATCCCCATCGTAGTTAGTATGATAGGTGTACTTTCCAGGTGTATCCTTTACAGATGTGGAATCAACAAGCCCTCTTACAGCTTCATACACTACCAGATAAATAATAAAATGTTCTTCTTTGTTTTGTTTGTAAGAAAATCCCCAAGGTGGAAATTCTCCCTCGTGCAAACCTTCATGGTAGCTGGAACATTTTTGTGGGTAAATTTCTTCTATTTTTAGACTGTCCCGGTATCCTTTTTTATCATCGAGTCCAATCACTATAAGATTATTCATTGTATATTCCTCATGTTCATTACATACCCGCCAAACAAAGTCAGCGTCCATTTCATCGGGTTCTGTACCCATCTGACAAGCTCCTAAAGTACTACTCAGTAGCGTAATCAGAGCGAACAAAGTAATTGATTTCATAGCTCTCACCTGCGATCTAATTTTTACTCTAAAATCAGCACTCTTAGGACTGGTTCCGCCGCTCCGCTGCGGAACCCCGCTATGGAGGCTCCGCCTCAGAATAACTTGGGATGCCATAATAGGCCGTCCAGAACTCACTACTTCTTGAGGCAGAGCCTCTGAGGAGCATTACGGAGCAGAGCACCGTAATCAGGTCAACGAGGTCAAACCCTCAGCTGGAACCAATAAAAAAAGGAACACCAAACTTCGAAGCAAAACTTCAAAGTTCAATGTTCCTTATTCAATATTCAGTGTTCGTGTACCTGCTTACTTCCAGCCGGCCCGGTCCATTATCTGAATGGCTTCGGGGTTGTTTCTGCCTAAAGCTGAGACATTCACTGCATCGCTTTTAAATTCTCCGAATTCTACCAATACGTCAGCTATTTCCGCTTCTTCATTAATAGGATATTCATTGTTTCCTGAAATAAAGTACTTCTGTGCTTCAGGAGTTGTCAGGTACTCAAGAAACCTGATAGCATTATCTTTGTTCGGCGCATTTTTCAGGATTCCGGCACCGGAGATATTTACATGAGCTCCGCGCCCTTCTTCCCCTTGATTAGGGAAAACAAATTCCACTTTGGAAGCGGCTTCCAGATCTGCTTCATCATCTCCGGTAAGCATAACGGCCAGGTAATAGTGATTGGCTACTGCAACGTCACATACACCGGCAGCCACTCCTCTGATCTGGTCCCGATCTCCACCCTGCGGATCACGAGCAAAATTATTTACCAATCCTGTTGCCCATTCTTCGGTAGCTTCAGCACCAATGGTTTCAATCATAGAAGCAACCAGCGACTGATTATAGATGTTATTCGAAGACCGGATGCACACACGCCCCTCAAATCTTGGGTCGGCTAAATCTTCATAGGTCAGTTCTTCATGGTTTTCCACCGCATCAGTATTTACAACAAGTCCACGTACCCGCTTGGAAAGTCCAACCCAAAGTCCCTCCGGATGTCGGAATGAAGATGGAACACGTTCTTCCAGTGTTTCAGATTTAAATGGCTGTAGGATATCAGCCTCTTCCGCTCTCCAAAGCCGGCCGGCATCTACAGTGATTAAAATATCTGCTGGAGAATTAATCCCTTCACTTTTAACACGCTCAATAAGTTCGTCGGAGCCGCCTTCTATCAGATTTATTTCAATACCGGTTTGTTCAGTAAACTTTTCATATAACTCCTGATCGGTATCATAATGACGGGCAGAATACACATTTACTTCTTCCTGTCCCGAACAGGAAGCAAAAATCATTGCCAGCGCAACGAGAGAAAATATGGTGGATTTCATAAGATTGATTTTATTATTGTAGTTAGATGTTTGATGAGGCCCTAAACTAACCTTTATTTAGATTTATTCTAAACAAATGATGGCAAAAAACAGTAAAAATCTTTTCAGCAAAGGAAATCTGGATGTGGAACCCATACAAAGAGCGAAAACCATTCCCTCTCGTTGGTATTTTGAGACTGATTTATTCGAATTTGAGCAGGATCATTTATTCCAAAATCATTGGCAATTTGTTTGTCATGAAAATCAGATCAGCGAACCGGGCGATGCCTACACCACTGAAATTGCCCAAAACCCTGTGATCGTTTTGCGTACAGCCGATGATGAAATCAAAGCTTTCTTTAATGTATGCAAGCACCGTGGCGGACCGCTTGCTGTAAAGAAAGGCACCAAAACCGTATTGCAATGTCAGTATCATGGATGGACTTACCTGGATGACGGTTCACTCCGCGGAATCCCTGACTGGAACCTGGTGGAGTTATTTGATAAGAAAGATTTTGGACTGGAACCGGTAGAAATCAAAACCTGGCAGGGACTCATATTTTCAAGAATAAACACTCAAACTCCGAAGCTTTCCTCTCTTTTATCCGGAATTGAAAACCGTATTGCCCCTATCAACCTAAGCGATCTGCAATTTCATTCTGAGTATGTTTACGATGTGGAATGCAACTGGAAAGTGTATGTAGATAATTATCTGGAAGGCTATCACATTCCCATTGTGCACCCCGAACTCGCCAATCTGCTCGACTATCGACAGTATGTTACTGAAACGGAAACCTGGTATTCTTTGCAACACAGTCCCTTTAAAACCAAAGAAAGCGTGTACTCTCAGGAGGGCGGCGAAGCCTTTTACTATTTTATCTTCCCAAATATGATGCTGAACATTTTACCTGGCAGATTGCAGGTTAACCGGGTAGTTCCGGAATCACCCAAAAAATGCAAAGTCATTTTCAGCTACTTCTATGATGATGTTCAGGCAAAACAATCATCCGGACTCATTAATGAAGACATCGCCTACAGTCACGATATTCAGCTTGAAGATGTAGAGATATGTGAAGCCGTGCAGCGTGGACTTCAATCAAGTGCGTATGATCAGGGTCGGTTTTCGGTAAAACGGGAACAGGGTGTTTATCACTTTCAAAGCCTGCTCAAAAAAGAGTTTAGGAAAGCGATTCAGAAATCGTAATCTCTCCTACTCTTCGTTCGCTTCCGGCCGGTGATTCTCGGGATCCAGCCATCGTAATGTATTCCATTGGTACATTCCGGAATTATGACCATCTCCCCAAGTAATCTGTATGGCATGATTTCCAACCTGCTCAATATTCCGAATCTCGATGCGGGACGGGTTTTCTTCGAAAAAAGCTTCCGGCTCAAAATCTCCCATACTGCCATGTCCTCCCCTGCACATCACGCAAGGGCAGTTTTTACGGAGTCCATATAGTGGAAAAACAGTGGTATGCCCATCTTCCCAGGAGATTTCCAGAACCTGATCTTTATTACTAACTTCAATGCCCGTTGGCGTTATGGATGCGTCCATCAAATCTGTATTTTTACTGTTAAATATCTAACCAAAATTAACCAATGATCTGGATAGTTGTATCAGGAATTGCGACTGCCTCCATCAGTATCTGGCTGGGATATAAACGTCTCTTGTATCTCGATCAACTTACCGCTCGAAATATATCTTACTCCCTGATTGGGGTACTTACCCTTTTCCTGATATTACAGTGGATGCACCAAATCGGGTACTTTCCGGAAGCGATTGCCGGAGCTGTGATGGCCAATGTGTATTCTTCACTATTTGGATTTTTTATGGGAGCTGCAATCCAGCAATTCCAACAAAAAACTAACTGCGGTGAAATTGTGTATGTGAACCGGTCTTTCTGGACGGATATCTTCCCCAGTATGGTAACCATCGGCATCATTCTGTTTGGGATACAAAGAACTTCCTTGTTTTCCGAGCTTCCTTTTACCCCTATTCGTGTGACCTCCGGTTTATCCATCATTGCAATCGGCGCTTACAGCTTCACCATACGGCTGGTTCCCGAGTTGAGGGAAAACGGATTAATACTGCTGGATCGGAAAATCAGCTGGGAACAGTTCTTCACCTATTCCTGGTTCTCAGAAGGTGTCATTGAAATTGAATATAAACGGAATGAGCAAATCCGCAGCTTTAAGACTATGATTCCCAATGAAGATCACCTGTTTGTAGAAAAAATACTGTCTGAAAAAATTGCTGAAAAGCTGGAGAAAGACGAGTTTGATGAATATGAAGAGTTGGAGTGATGAAGTGATGAAGTGATATAGTGATTAGGTGATAAGGTGAGTTTGAAATTGAATACACTTCGCTTTATCACTTCACCACTATATCACCCTATCACTTTAACTCTATTTTTTTGAATTAATAACTGAATACCCATGGCCTCTTTTGATATTGTTAATAAAGTGAATGCACAGGAAGTTGATAATGCCATCAACAATACCCTTAAGGAAATAAATAGTCGCTACGATTTTCGTGGGCTGCATACCGAAGTGGAATTCCATAAAAAGGAAAACCGGATACATTTAGTAGCAGCAGAAAGCATGAAACTGGAGGCCGTCAAAGATATGCTGGCCAAGAATTTCATAAAGCGGGGCATCAGCTCCAAAGTGCTGGATTATAAAGAGCCGGAAGGAACATCACAGGGGCATTTGAAAATGGATGTGATCCTTAAAGAAGGAATTGATCGTGAAACGGCGAAGAAAATCACCAAAGAGATCAAGGGTATGAGCGTGAAAGTACAGCCTCAGATTCAGGAAGACCAGGTTCGTGTTACCGGAAAGAAGATTGACGATTTACAATCGGTTATCAAAAACCTGAAAGCCAAAGACTTCGGCGTCCCCCTCCAGTTTGTAAATATGAAGTAGGTTTTCGAGAGTTGAGAGTTGAGAATTGATAGAATGATAATTATAGATTTAACATCTATTACTTTATCAACTCTCAACTTTCAACCATCACTTAAAATACCTATCCCACTCCACCATAATGCATTTGTTGCGAACATAGGGCAAGTTATGCTCTTCGGCTATCTTTTCGGCTTCGGGGGATGAAACATCAAGCTGTGTCCAAACTACGGGGTTTTGGCCGGTTAACTTTTTCCATTCGGCTACATCCCGGACTGCATCATCGGCATAATCTGAATTGCGGAATACATTCACGATATCAATTTTGACATCATTGGGAATGTCGGTGAGGGAATCGTAGCATTTCTCTCCATGTATTTCTTCAGGTCCGGGATTTACCGGTATCACCCGATATCCTCTCTCCTGCAGGAAGCGCGCAGCGTAGTTACTGGTCCGATAAATGTTCTCTGAGCAGCCAATGATAGCTACAGTCTTAGCCTTGGAAAGCAGCTCATTGATATTACTAATTGTTTCAATCATTAAAACCTGTCTTAATCGCCCTCAATTGTATATAAATATCCTTATCTTAGGTCACTTAATCACTATGAACTAAAACAAACGATTTATTTTGTCTAAAGTAAAAGACGGTGACACCGTAAAAGTCCACTACACTGGAAAATTAGAAGACGGATCTGTTTTTGATTCTTCTGTATCAAGAGACCCATTAGAAGTAACGTTGGGTGAAGGAAAATTGATTCCAGGTTTTGAAAATGCTGTTGTTGGTTTAGAAGTTGGAGACAAGACCACAGCTAATATTGCTTCTGCCGATGCATATGGAGAGCGCAGAGATGATCTGGAAGTAACCATTGAGCGTGAACAACTTCCTGAAGATATTGAGCCTGAAGTTGGAATGCAGCTTCAGCTGAACCAACCTAATGGACAGCCTGTACCTGTACAGATTACCAAAGTTGAAGAGGAAAACATCATTATCGATGCCAACCACCCTCTTGCAGGTAAAGACCTGACTTTTGATATCGAATTGGTTGAAATCATAAACTGATTCAACTTCTTTGAAACGTAATTGATGGAGTTCTTCGAGAGAAGGACTCCATTTTTTATATCTGCTCTTAATCCCCGAATAATACCATGGCCGATTTTTCCCAAAAAAGCACCATTTCCATCACCTGCCCCAAACGTATCACCCCATATCTGAAGAAAGAGCTGGAAGATCTGGGATTCCCTATTCATAAAGTGCGGCATGCAGGAATTGAAACAGAAGGATCACTGAACGATTGCATGATGCTGAATCTCTCACTGAGAACCGCTCACCGGGTACATTACCGGCTCAAAGACTGTCGGCCGCAAAATGCAGATCAAATGTACCGGGAGCTGGTTAAAATTCCCTGGGAAGATTATATAGACAAGCACGGCTATGTGAGTGTCACCTCTTTTATCAAAAACAAAACAGTTACGAACACGCAGTTTGCTAATCTGAAAGTAAAAGATGCCATTGTTGACCGGATACGTAAGAAAACCGGTACCAGACCCGATTCCGGTCCAAATTTGAACAAAAGCGTTGTATTTGTTTTCTGGAAGAATGATCGGGCTCAAATTTATCTGGATACCTCGGGCGAGTCTATTTCACGCCGCGGATACCGAACCGAAACAAGTACGGCCCCCATGCAGGAAACCCTGGCAGCATCAATGATATTGGCCAGCAAGTGGAAACCCGGGAATCATTTTATCAACCCTATGTGCGGAAGTGGTACCATTGCCATTGAAGCAGCTCTACGGGCTCTGAATAAAGCTCCCGGACTCCTCAGACCCAACTACGGTATCAAACACATTCTCGGCTTTGATGAAGACCGCTGGAATGATTTGCGATCAGATTTAAAGAATAAAGCCTCCAAAGATTTTGGGGGTCGAATTATCGCCACCGACCATGATGTGCGTGCAGTAAATGCCACTCGTAAGAATGCCCGCACGGCCGGACTTGATCATTTGATTGAGGTGAAAAAATGTGATTTCAGCGAAACTGAAATCCCCGAAGGCGATCCCGGTGTAATTATGTTAAATCCTCCTTATGGTGATCGAATAGGAAATGAGAAAGAACTGGAGCCGGTGTACGAAGGTATCGGTGATTATTTTAAACAAGAAGCGACCGGCTGGTGGGGATATGTGTTTACCGGAAATTTTGACCTAGCCAAACATATCGGGCTGAGAACCAATCAGCGGATTGAATTCTACAACTCTACTATTGATGCCCGGCTGCTGGAGTATGAGCTCTATTGATTCTGCCCTAGGTTTTGATACTTTGCTTTAAATACAAGCAATGGTCCAAGCGGACGCTTGAACCATGTGACATTTGAACCATTTAAGCTCTTACTTTCTAAGTAAGAAGTATCTGTTCAAGAATTTAAAGATTGAAGGATATTGTCTGCATTGGAAGTAATCAGCGAAATCCATCAATCCATTAATCTGCGATCCTGTTCTTCGCCTCAATCCACTTGCTCATAAATTTGGTACTTGCTACCGTATGATGTTGTAAAATAGATCCCATAAAGTTCTGCTGCCGATGGGATTGTATATTTTCTATTAGTGTACTGATTCTGTTTTTTATCTTCTCTGAATATCCTTCTCTATCAAACCTTCTGTTGATAATTTCCAGACCCCTTTCCTGCTTCTTTTTCCAAAGCTCCTCATTTTTATAAAGCTGAATAGCCCGGTCTGCAAATTCTTGCGAATTATCTGATATAAATCCGGGCCAAGACAGATTTCCGTTCATCCCTTCAGCGCCAACAGTTGTAGTAACACTTGGTGTGCCACATTGCATGGCTTCAATAAGTTTTCCTTTTAATCCCGCCCCAAAACGCAAGGGCGCAAGCAGAACACGAGCCTTACTCACCACTTCTTTTGCGTTTTTCGCCCTTCCTTTCACCAAAAACCCCTGATCCGGGTTATGAAGTTGTTCCACTTTTTGAGAGGAATAGGCGCCATAAATATGAAGTTCAGCTTCTGGTAATTGTGACCGGATTAATGGCCATATTTCTTCTTTCAGATATAGAACCGCGTTCCAGTTTGGCTCGTGAAGGAAGTTTCCAATAGATATAAAGTGACTCCTGTTATTATAAGCCCTCCAATTATTTACATCTTTCTCTCCAATCTTATCCAGCATAAATGGAAGGTATAGTAAAAGACTCTTATCAACCCCGAAAGTGTTTTCAAGTAAGGCCATTTCATACTCAGATATGATCAGGGAAAGGTCGCACCGAAGGATGCTGGCAATCTCCCGCTTAGCTTTGTCATTGAACAAATCCTGAGTAACACATTCTCTACCCTCCTTCCATGCCTGATATCGGCCCTCTCTCAGAAAATGAAGATCTTCGGTATCTAAAATCCGAAGAGCGCCTGGACAAGTTTCAGCAACCCGCCAGCCGAATTGCTCCTCGGTCATAAAGCGGTCAAAGACCACTGCATCCGGACTTAATTTGGACACAAAGTGATCAAAGGAAGAGCTGTTTATTTTAATAGCCGCTTTCTTCACTCCTACGGCGTTCAGATCAACTGCGTATTCACTGTCGGATGCGGCTGAAGCAAAAGTCACCTCCCAATCCCCAGACTGAAACACATCGATCAATTCCAGCATTCGGGAACCGGCCGCTGATGAATCCGGCTCTGGCCACACTTTTCCGATTATCAATACCTTCAATGGGCTGTGCTGCATAAAATATTTATCGTAAAGCTATTTTTATTCACTATATAATTTAAGACATTTGTTCACCGTTTAAGGTACTGCAAATACAATCAGCGGTACAAGCTTATCTGTTTTAGTTTAAGCGGTACAAACCAATAATCAGGGATACATTATGAAATCATCTAAACTTTGGGTGGCGTTTCTGTCACTTTTTCTACTGGCAGGACTGACTTCTCAAATCCACGCTCAAACCGAGAGCGATACAACCAAAACCTACATGGTAATTAAGAATGACGGGTCAAGATATGTAGGAAAAATTATTTCTCAGGATGCACGGGAAGTTATACTGTTAACGAAAGAGCTTGGGGAAGTAGCCATTCCCAAACACGAAATTAAGGAAATGAGAGAGCTATCCAGTGAGGAAATAACCGACGACGGGAGCCTCAGAAGGGAAAACACCTTTGCCACCCGGTATTATATTTCCACCAATGCGAACCCCATTTCAAAAGGAGAGAACTACATTATCTGGAACCTGTACGGACCGGATGTACAATTTGGAATCAGTGACGACTTTGGTGTTGGTCTGGTGACCACCTGGTTTGGTTCACCTATTGTTGGTTCTGCAAAATACAGCCTTGTCAAGAAGAATAATGTTGGAGTTGCAGTAGGAGCTCTCTTAGGCACCGGGTCCTGGGCATCACCTGATTTTGGAGTTGCTCTGCCATTTGGCTCTGTTACTATTGGAGAAATAGAAAAAAATATCTCTCTCTCAGTTGGTTATGGAGCTGTATTTGGCCCCGGAAGCCCAGGAGGGTCGGCTCTTTTTTCTTTAGCCGGAATGAACCGAGTTAGTGATCGAGTGAGCTTAGTTTTCGATTCTTTTGTAGTTATGGAAGACAGTGAAGCCGCTGCATTAATTATTCCTGCCATCAGGCTACATTCCGGCCCTAAGAAAGCATTTCAGCTTGGCTTTGCCGGTGTTGCTGCAGATGGTGAGTTATTACCATTCCCACTCCCCTTCCTACAATGGTACAGAGCATTGTAACTTGTTCATGATTAGTTAAGTCGGCATTCGAACATTTATCAATTCCCTCGAATGCCGGCATTTAAAATCATTTCTTACAATCCCGGTACACTGTTTCCCTTTTATTGAATCGTACAGGCCAACCTTTTCAGAAACAGTAAATAAATGAAGAGCTCTGTGGACACCTCAATTACACCACAATATTTACCAGGATGCTGCTCTCTATAGCTGATCGAAATATGATCCCTGTCTCTAACCACAAAGACTTATTATTGAATTTCCCATGTCATCTTTTGTACAGCGAAATAATAATTACCTATTTCTTTCTGATAATAGTAACCCCATCTCTTACAGGCAACAACACTTGCTCTACCCGATTATCTTGTGAAACCATTCTGTTAAACTTATGCAACGCTTGGGCTTTTTGATCTTCCGGATCTAAAACCGTTCCATCCCAAAGTACATTGTCCACCACCATCAACGCACCCTGCTTTAGCAAAGGCAGTGTTTCTTTATAGTAACTTTCATAACTGAGCTTATCCGCATCAATGAACACCAAATCAAACTCTCCCTTCAGCCCGGAAATTAATTCCCGCGCATTCCCTTCCAGCAACTTAATTTTGTTGTGATCATCAAACTCCCCGAAGTGTTTGGACGCAAGCTTCTGATAGCGGAGATTCATTTCTATAGTTACAACCTCGCCGTCATCAGGAAGAGCTTCCGCCATCATGATCGCAGAATACCCCGTAAAGGTTCCGATCTCAAGGATTCTCTTAGCACCGCTTAACTGAATCAGCATTTTCAGCATCTGACCCACCAAATTTCCGCTTAGCATGTCGATGTATTCCAACTCGACATCAGAAGACGCTACCAGTGCTTTAATGGCCTCTGACTCTGGTGTGGTCATCGAGCGTGCATATTCTTCTATCTTTGGATCTGTAATTTGAACGATGGATGTGTCTCTGTGCTTCTTCATGATTGAAAGATAAGGCACAACCCCCTATTATCACCAAAAAAAGAACGCATTGAATTTCATCCCCGCAGACGAATCCCGTTTCTTCATCTGGTTTTTTGATCGATATACCCGCTGGTCGCTTAAACGAAGGTTTAAACAAGTTTGGATCAAGCAGGAATACCATCCTCAGCCAGATTCCCGCACTGTGTATTTCCTGAACCACAACCTCTGGTGGGACGGCCTTATTCCCCTGTACCTGAATGAGAACCTCTTTCACCAAAAAGCTCGGGCGTTGATGGAAGACAAGCAGATGCAGCAGTACACTTTTTTCAGTAAGATCGGAGCTTTTTCGATCAATCTTGAAAATCCGAAAGCCTCTATTCAATCTCTGCGATATGCGGTGAAGTCATTAGAACGTAACAACTCCAGTTTATTCATTTACCCGGAAGGCAGCATTACACCGGCTTCTGATTCAGCTCCTGAATTCAAAAAGGGACTCGCCTGGCTATACTCAAAAACCAAGCAAATCGACTTTGTTCCCATCCACATTTATGCTCATTTCCTCCGAAGCAGCAAACCGGAGCTTTATATATCTATAGGAGAATCAGTTAATCATGATAAATCTATGAGCAGAAATGAATTAACTAAATTGTTTGAGTCCGATATTCAGCGATTAAATACAGAAACCAGGCAGGTTGCCGGGTTTTCCGATGAAGGCTTCAAACCCCAATTTTAGCCTAAATTATTTAGGTTACCACGTCCACGGATACATGAGGTTGGATTTTTGAACCCAATGTGGCTGTTGCTGATCATCATTCAGTCTCATTTTAACCAACGGCCAGAATATCCGATTGTAGATATTCTCCGGATATATATACTCTGAAATTCCATGTGCAGCATGGACTTGACCATTATAGTTAATTACAGAATTACCTATAAATCGTTGATAAAAAGGGCCGTCATCAATTTTATTACTACATTGAATATTTACAGTAGTTTGACCTGATTTAAGAATTATTTTTCTTGCAGATTTTAGTCCAAACCAATTTCGACTGAAATAGCTTATTTCTGCATCACTGAATTTCTGCAGCACCTGCTGATTCTCCCGGTCTATTAGCCACGCCTCAAACTGTTCGCTACTCTGTTTCTGCATCAGGTAATAGACCAGGGTAAAATCTGTGAAGTGGTACCTTCCCCAGTACCAATCCCGGAAGCTCTCCTTCATCGGTTCTTGCCCTGTATTGTGATCATGATATCCTGCTCCCGAAAAGTTCAGCTCCTCCTCCCCATTCTTTCCAACCATGTTTAGTTTTGTCTCAACCGATACATGAGGGAATAACAAATTCCAACTGTGGCGATCTTTACTTGATGACTGTATCAGACTTTTATCTGCCACTGCTTCTTTTCCTGTAATTGTCCCTTCTACCTTATGTCCACTTGGCAACTGCTGATTCAGGTTGATCGCGAACCCACCTCCCTCCCCGTCTAAGTTGTAACTAAAAGAATCATTCTTAACAGAAAGCTTCTTGTTCTCTTCATCCCATTCAAAATCATTATTCCGGTACTCAAGAAAGCTGTAGTATACGGTTTCCCCATCTTTATAAAGCGAAACACTAATCGCCGGATAGGAAACCTCTCTCACCCTGTCACCGTCCAAGTCCCGAATATATTGGGTAGAGAATGGATTGGATTGATAGAATATGATAACAAAACCCTGTTTCCCGTCTTTACTTAGGCCATCGAAATACCACCATTCGTATCCGCCGAACGACTTATTGAAATCCGGAGTTATATGCCTTACATCTGTAGATATATTCATAATCAAATAAAGTAATCGTATTGGTGAACGGCAACGCTCTGTTTGCTACCTTTCGTTCAATGGACATCCTTCTTTACATCGCAGCTACTTATATCGGCTTTACGGTTTTTGTTTTTACACGAAATTGGTTTGAATTTCGCTCCCTATCCAGTCAACCCACCGGTCATACTGATACCACAAATGCTCCATTAGTGAGTATCTGCATCCCCGCTCGAAACGAAGAAGCTGTTATCGAAAAGTGTGTCACATCGGCCCTGAAGCAGGATTATCCCAATTTTGAAGTGCTGGTGCTGGACGACAATTCGACTGACAAAACCACTGAAATCCTGGACAAGCTCAGCGGTATCATCAACAACCTTTACCACCTGAAGGGTAAGTCAAAGCCCGATGACTGGCTGGGCAAACCCTGGGCCTGCCATCAGTTAAGTGAGCACGCCAAAGGTGAGTATCTCTTATTTATAGATGCCGATGTATGGCTGGAAGAGAATACAGTATCTAAAGCAATTTCAGCTCTTCAACAATCTGATGTAATAACGGTGTGGCCGAAACAAAAGGTGGTTACTTTTTGGGAGAAGTTGATCATCCCAATGATATATTATGGGCTTTACACTCTTCTGCCGGCCAAATACGTGGAGCAGAATCCCAAGTGGCTACCTCAAAATCTACGAAAGAAAATGGCGCCTCAATTTGCAGCTGCCTGTGGACAATTTATCGCCTTCAACAAAGAAGCTTATGCTACAATTGGAGGCCATACTGCCGTGAAGCAAGAAATTGTAGAAGACGTTGAGCTCGCAAAAACCGTAAAAAGAAATGTGCTCACCATTACAATGTATGACGGTGTCGGAACCGTAAACTGCCGGATGTATCGTTCACATGCTGATATCTTTGAAGGTCTTCGGAAAAACTTCTTCGTTGGGTTTGGGAAAAACGTTCCCCTTTTCTTGTTTATGGCTACCATGCAATTTATTGTTTATGTGGTACCATTTTTGGCTTTGATATTTGGTGAGCCTGACACTCAAAAGTTAGCCGTTTTATTAATCGGAATATTTGTACTTCAACGCTGGCTCCTGGATTTCAGGTTTGGCTGGAATCCAATCATAAGTCTCTTGCAACCCATCACTATCCTATGGTATGAAGTACTTGGCATCCGGTGCTTATGGGATCATTTTACCGGGAAAAAAGCGAATTGGAAAGGCCGGGAAGTAGGGTGAAAATTTATCTGATCTTCATTAATAAGTGTTTTCTTTTTTGCAGATACATAGACATATTTGAGGTGTATGAAAGCATTGATAGAAAAATATCTGAAATACCTGAGTGTAGAACGAAATGCTTCGGAACATACAATTACCTCCTATCAAAATGACCTGACTTCTTTTCTGGAATTTACGGCAGAAGTCAACGAACATACTATAGACCAGGTCGATATTTCTACGATTACCCGCTTAAACATCCGGTTATGGCTGGGAGATCTTTCCGAGAAAGGACTGGCAAAGACATCTATTGCCCGTAAGGTTGCTGCCCTGCGTTCTTTTTTTAAGTACTGCTTTAAGAGGGGGCATATTGATAAAAATCCTGCACACCTGCTGGTTGTACCAAAGAAAGAGCAGACATTACCCAAAACTGCCACCGTCGAAGACATATCCCGGATGATGGACAGTGTGGATACAGATTCGGTAAGCGGGCTACAAGATCGGGCTATTCTTGAGCTTTTTTACGGAACCGGTATGCGACTAAGTGAGCTAACCGGACTGAATGTCACAGACATTGATCTAAAGCAACGGCAAGTTTCCGTTCATGGTAAGGGCAATAAACAGCGGATTATTCCATTGGGTAATACAGTGGCCTCCATCTTAGAACAGTTTATTGAAAGAAGACCGGAACTATACGGAGAACGCACTGATAGCGATGCAAAAAAAGCTTTGTTCATTGCTGCAAGCGGTCAGCGGATTTATGACCGAGCCGTACAGTCAATGGTTGAAAATTATTTAAAACAAACTAGTGAGGTTACCCAAAAAAGTCCCCATGTTTTACGGCACAGTTTTGCCACCCATATGCTCGATAACGGAGCAGATATAAGAATCATCAAAGAGTTTTTAGGGCATGCCAACTTAGCGGCAACGCAGGTTTATACACATACAAGCATGGAAAGGCTTAAAAATGTGTATGAGCAAGCCCACCCAAGAGCAAAAACGTAATAATTACATAACTATAAACTTAGGAGTAGAAGTATGAAAACTACATTCACAGCACGCCATTTTGAAGCCAGCGCTGACCTTCAACAATATTGCAGAGATAGCGTGGAGAAATTGGAACAATTTTACGACCGGATTGTAATGTGCGATATAATCCTTGAGCCTACTCCCTCCGACGAAAATCCCCAGCAGGCTGAAATTATTGTGAAAGTACCCCGCAAAGTATTAACAGCGAAAGAATCAGCCGGTTCCTACGAACAGGCAATTCATAACGCGGTAGAAACCGTAAGCCGACAGCTGAAGAAGTACAAAGAAAAAATGCACGCCGTCAACTAAACTTTTAATTAATAATCTATGCCATTTTCACCCCAGGCCCCAATTCCGCGCAAGGATAAAATCAGCGTGGCTTACCTTGTTAAAAAGCTGCGAGAGCGCGTTAATATCAATTTAGAAGCGTGCGTTTCTGAAAATTGTGCCGAAGACCATTATGTGGTTGAAGCCGATTTACACCGACCGGGATTGGCGCTTGCCGGGTATAAAAAATTATTTACTTATCAACGAATTCAGATTATCGGGAATACCGAAACCCAGTTTCTGGAGCACATGGGTAAAGATAAGCAGGAAGAGTCATTCCGAAATATCACCCAGTTCGATATTCCGGTTATCTTTTTAACCGACAGTAACAAGCTTCCCGAGAATTTATTTCGAATTGCCAAAGAAGCTAACGTCCCCATCTATTCCACTCCGCTCGAAACCACCCGATTTATGTACATTTTACGGGATTTTTTGGAAGACCAGTTTGCCATTCAAACCATGGTTCACGGTTCCATGATGGATGTATACGGGATTGGGATTTTGGTAGCCGGGAAATCAGGTATCGGCAAAAGTGAGGTAGCCCTCGATTTGGTTGAACGCGGGCACCGTCTGGTTGCTGATGATGTTGTTATGCTTACCAAAAAGAATAACGTGCTGATGTCGTCTGCCACGGAAATGAGTAAGCACTTTATGGAAATCAGAGGGCTGGGTATAGTGGATGTCATGTCAATGTTTGGCATTCGTGCCATCCGATACCAAAAGCGTTTAGAAGTAGTTTTAGAATTAACCCTGTGGGATGAAACCCGTGAGGTAGAGCGAACCGGATTAAATCACGATTCGGTAAATGTGTTGGGGTTGGAAATCCCCCTCATCCACCTCCCCATCACTCCGGGTAAAAACATCACGGTGATTGCCGAGGTAATTGCCATGAATTATTTATTGAAACATTATGGGTACGATCCCGCAAAAGCATTCCAGGAAAGGATTAAGTCGAGCATCGGCGAGAAGACAAAAGGACGGGACATGACTCCTAAAAGAGCCATCGAATACTTTGAAGGAGATATAGAATAACTGTAACATTAGAGTTCCCGCTTACTCTTTGAATGTGATACGAAGGTTACTATCTTAGGCAAGTTTTTGGAACAAGGTTAGTATATGTCAATAAAAAATCACTATTACTACGACGAAACGAATTGTGAATTTGTACCTATTGAGTACAATCGCCTCGAACAGGTTGTTTATAATCTTTCTATTTGGATCTTGTCCGGTGTGGTGCTGACCGGCATCGGTATCATCCTCCTCTCTACTTATATCGGTACCCCTGCTGAACTTGCCCTTAAAGCAGAAAACGAAGCCCTCTACGAACAGCTGGAAAGTACCAAAGATGCGCTTGTTGATTTGGATGAACAAATCACGGCCATTGCTGAAAAGGATAATGAGATGTACCGTTCCGTACTGGGGATGGATCAAATTTCCTACGAAGAACGACAGGCCGGTGTGGGTGGCTCCGATCCTTATGATGAATTTGACGTGTATAACGAATCCACTTCCGAATTGTTAAAATGGACGGCTTCCAAAGTTGATAACCTCGAACGGCGTATTGGTATTCAGAAATTGAGCTTCGAAGAGATTAAAAGCCAATACAACGTAAACAAGGAGAAGATGAGCCACATCCCGGCCATTAAACCTACATCCGGAATTCTACTGAGTGGCTACGGCGTACGATATCATCCTATCCTAAAGTATAACCGGCGGCATAACGGTCTAGATTTCCGTGCTGATATTGGAGATCCCGTTTTCACAACCGGAAACGGCAAAATTCGATTTGCCGGCCGTAAAGGAACTCTCGGTCTTGTGGTGATTGTAGACCATGGATTTGGCTTCGAAACGTTGTACGCTCACCTCTCCGGTCTGGGTAAAGGCATTAAAAACGGAACTAAAGTAGAGCGAGGCCAACAAATTGGTATGGCCGGCGATTCAGGCCTTTCTGAAGGACCTCACCTCCATTATGAAGTTCATTTCAAAGGAGAGCCGGTAGATCCTATCTACTATCTTTTTGCTGATACTTCCCCGGAAGAATATGCCATGTTTAAAGAGATTTCGGAGACAAATAAAAACTCTCTGGACTAACCTACTTATCAGCCCCGCATATAATCAATATTCGGAGCTTTTTTTGTGGCATTGAACCTCCCTTTTCCCTTTCTTTGATTCGTTTACAAGAATGAATCCATCAATTCCATGAAATATATATTACCCATTCTCCTATCTGTACTCCTGCTGTCTCCAACCTTTATGAAGGCACAATCGGTGCTTACTGATCAGCATAAAGAACATGCCCACCAACTTATTCAAAAAGCTATGGGCAGTGATGTAGCCTGGGAACGCCTGACCTATATGGCCGATACTTTTGGCCCACGATTCAGTGGCTCTGAAAACCTGGAGAACTCTATTGACTGGATTGTGGAAACCATGCGAGAAGATGGTTTCGATAAAGTGTGGACCCAGCCCGTCATGGTACCACACTGGGTACGCGGCAAAGAGTCGGCCAACTTGCTTTCACCCCGAAAAAAGGATTTACCTATGCTTAGTCTTGGTGGCAGCGTGGCCACACCGGAAGGTGGAATATCAGCGGAAGTAGTGGTGGTTAAAAGTTTTGACGAACTGGAGAAAGTTAAAGATCAGGTAGAGGGAAAGATTGTTCTTTATAACGCTGAATTTACGTCTTACGGGCGTACCGTCCAATATCGGGTAAACGGTGCCATTGAAGCAGCCAAACACGGCGCAGTGGCAAGTATTATTCGTTCAGTTGGGCCTTATTCTATGCAAACTCCACACACCGGCACCATGTACTATGATGAGGAAATCAAGAAGATTCCTCATGCGGCTATTACCGTTGAAGATGCCATGCTGATACAGCGTTTATATGACCGTGGAGAAAAGATTGAGATCAACCTGAATATTCAAGCCGAAACACTGCCCGATACTGAGTCCCGAAATGTAATCGCCGAGATAAAAGGAACAGAATTCCCTGATGAAATTATAGTCATGGGTGGACATATCGATTCATGGGATGTTGGCCAAGGCGTGATGGACGATGGCGGAGGTTGTATTGCTGCATGGGAGGCCGTTCGGTTAATGAATGAATTGGGCATTAAACCCAAACGAACCATTCGTGTGGTGTTATGGACCAATGAGGAAAACGGACTGCGAGGCGCTGAAGAATATCACCACTGGGTAAAAGAAGAAGAGAAATCACTGGAAAATCACGTATTGGCTATCGAATCTGATGCCGGAGTTTTTGATCCCATCGGGTTTGGGTTTACCGGCAGCGAACGAGCCTATGAAATTCTCTCCGAAATAGGCTCTACTTTAGAACCAATAGAGTCGGGACAGGTTAATAAAGGCGGAGGCGGTGCAGATATAGGTCCGCTTATGCGGGATGGTGTGCCCGGAATGGGTTTGGTTGTGGATGGCTCCCGATACTTCTGGTATCATCACACAGCTGCAGATACTATGGACAAACTGGACAAAGAAGACTTTAACGAGTGTGTAGCCACCATGGCTGTTTTTGCCTATGCCGTTGCGGATATAAAGGAAAAACTGCCCCGCTAATTATCAGAGAGATAAGCCTTTTTCCTGGAGGAACGCTTTTTCGATTTGTTCGCCGGCTTTAATCGATTTTTTAAGCCACCGGTACTTTAACTCCTCCAATTCTTCATCAGAGAGCTTCCAGTTTATATCGGAGGCTCTCAGCCGGCGGGTTACATTATACAGGCAAACGGCCGCACTTACCGAAATATTAAAGCTTTCACTAAAGCCTGCCATGGGGATTTTAACAAAACCATCGGCCATTTCTTTGGCCCGTTCGCTGATTCCATCCAATTCGGTTCCAAATACCAGTGCTGTTTTCTGATCCAGAGGTAAGTCATTGAGATTGGTGTCGTTTTCGTGAGGAGAAGTCGCAATCACTTTAAAGCCCTGCTCCTTTAACCTGTTAAAACAAAGCTCTGTGTTGTCAGTATTCTTCTCTCTGTATCGATGTAAAGTCAGCCACTGATCGGCTCCAATGGTAACCTGGGTGGAGGCATCAAAGGTGTTCGAGTTTTCAATGATGTGTACATCCTGAATACCAAACCCGTCACAACTTCGCAGGACCGCGCTGGCATTGTGAGGCTGGTAAATATCTTCTACTACCACGCTGATATGCCGGGTTCGTTGCTGAACCACTTCTTCAATTTTCTGCCATCTGGCCTCAGTGGCAAATTCCTTCAGGTGTTCAGTGACAGCCCGCCTTGTAGATTCATCCATAAGCTAAAAATAAAAAAGCCTCGTACGCGAATGAGCATACGAGGCTGATAAATACAGTTAAATTTTTATTCGCAACGGAATACAAATCCTTTTTTACGAATGGTTTCTATGTAGTCCACCTCAGAATGTTCTCGAATTTTCTTTCTCAGGTAACTAATATATACGTTGATGTAATTGGTTTGGGTATCAAAATGAATATCCCATACTTTTTCAGCCAGTTCTTCCTGGGTGATCACACGGTTTCGGTTCTTCAGGAAATAAACCAACAGATTGAATTCGTTATTGGTGAGCTGAACTTTCTCACTTTTTATAGAAAACTCCCGCTTAAGTAAATCTACTTTAAGTTCGCCGCAGGTAAGCTGCTGCTCCCCTCCTGATTCAGTACGCCTTTTAATGGCATCCATCCGGGCAATCAGCTCTTCGGTATTAAAAGGTTTGGTGAGGTAATCATCGGCACCCACCCTTAAACATTTCACCTTTACATCTGTTTCCTGCTCTCCGGAAAGAATCAGAACAGGTGTTGTTACATTCTTGTCACGGATATTTTTACAGACCTCATAGCCGTCTCCATCCGGCAAACCCAAATCGAGGATGATCATATCAAAATCATTCCCTACAGCGTTGGCTTCCCCATCGGTAGCGTTATCAGCGGTGGATACTGAATTTCCGTTATGTTCCAGAACGGCTTTTACAAGCGTGCGAACGGATGGATCATCTTCGATTACTAGTATATTCATGTAACTTCGCAGGGTTTTTTGTAGCGGTTTTTCAGGGGTATCGTAATGATTTATGAACTGCTTTGCAATAGGTTAATTAAAATAACTTAACAAACATTAGAGACTAAAGTATAACAAAATTCAACTTGATTCAACGTAACCTGAATCCTTCAACCAGTCTTTTGATTCTTTCATAAAAATTTGCTCAAGTTTATGTCCTGCGTTTACTAATTTAAACTTAGCATTAAATCCTTCCTCCTTTAAAAGTTCTATGCATTTCTTCTGCGGATCCGGGTAAACACTGTCATCTTTATCTCCATGAAGAGCCAGAATATGTATGTGCTTGGCCTGTTCTCTTTTTCCTTCAAAGGCTTCTGTTTTTATGCGTCCGCCAATTACAATCAAATCATTTACATAATCAAAGCGCGACAAGGCAAAATACCCTCCAAGGTACCCACCCATCGAATAGCCGAACACACATAAACGGCTTATTTCAAGCTCTTCCATTACGGAATCAATAACATCCTGTACAAACGCAGATGCTTTTTCCATCGACTGTATAAACTGCTGCTGACTGCCATCATATAAATACCAGGCTCTGCCCCACTGAGATACCCTTAGCCTTCTGGATGTGTCATAAATGGGGTACGGCCCCTGAATAAATAAATGAAAGGCCTCAATATCTAACAGAAGTTCGGCTTTCTTTTCAAAATACTCGATGTTTTGGTTGAAGCCGTGCAGATATACGATTAGGGGTTTCTTTCCTTTTGCTCCGACTTCAATCAACTTGTAGGGAACCTCGAGATTAAATACCGTCTTTTCGGAAATAAGAACTTCGCGCATAAAATGAATTGTTTTACGAATTAGATATCATCACAATTTAACTGATCTGTTTCCGGGATGCAGTAACTTGTGAAGACTTTCTTAGAATAGTTTTAACCTGCCTGTCTTTTACCCAACTTAATTCTAGATACGATTAAATAATATCCGCCATCCAAACTATGTTCTCCGACCATACTTATACTATCTCTCTTTTCTTTTGTGCACCATAATTCAAAAGTAAAGACAGTACTCAGTTAAGAAAAAAAGACGTCCAAGTCTATACTTTGCACTGATAAATCAATTTTGGAAAGTGGAGAAAAAAGCAGATTTTTACCGCCAAATTGAAGGTGAAATGATACACAATAAAGTAAAGCATCAAATTGATGCTATTGGCTTGTTCATTGATATTGAACAGCTAATCGGGTTCGATAATCTCCCAATGCTTTACGAAACACCCTCACAGAAAGAATAAATAATCAACACACGAAATTCAGATTAATCAAAATTCAGCCTCAGCCTTTTAACCTCTTAGGCTTTTTGGTTCATTTGAATTGCTGTTTATTGTTAACAGAAATCTCTTTCAGGAACGTGAATTGTGAGACGTTCGCTGGATAATATTTGGTAATACATGAACTTTTCAAAATTCAAGGCACTGTTGGCAGTAGCCATACTTTATCCAGTTTGTGCCTTTTCGCAGCAAGCAGATTTAATCTGGAATCCGGAACTTTCTTATTCCTGGAAATCATCTGAACGACTTGGCTTCAAGACCAAGCTATCGGTCTTCAACTCCATCAGAGATTTTGACAACAAAACTGCTATCCGCTACATAGAACCCCAGGTTACTTTTTCTTATGCGCTTGACGGGGTCTCCAAAATTGGTGGCGGTTATTATTACCGCCTCTCTACTCCTATGGTTGACGGCTACCAGTACGAACACCGCTTTCTGCAACAGGTTGAATTTGTATCTGACCTCAGAGACCGAGAACTGGATCATCGACTTCGATTGGAGCAACGCGTTCGATCCAGCTCTTACCAAAACAGACTTCGTTATCGGTTGGGTTATGATATCCCTCTTGAAGGTGAGAAATACCTTATTCTAAAGGATGAAATGATGACTGCCTTTAACAAAGATGAAGCAGATGCCGAAAACCGTGCTACGGTTGGTTTGGGATGGAACTTAAATTCAAAACAAAAATTTGAATTGGGTATTCAGTACCGAACGCAGGATATATTCAGTAATGGTGGAATCAGTCACTTATTCCTCCTCAGTACCTCCTATTCCCTCAAACAATAGAATTCAGTCGTACCAACCATTAGGGGTTAATTTCAGGATGTAAATGATAGGTGACTTCCAGGTTATTGATGAGCTGATAGCCATAATCAGGAAAGCGACATGCATAAAAGGTGTCATAGCCTCGAAGAATCCTTCCAGTATTCCCAATGTTATGGGGACTAATATTGCGGAAAGTAACCACCACAACACTTCAAAAAAAATGATAGTGGTCAGGAAATAGATGATGCCAACAAAATATTTGTTGGCATCTTCCCTCAGCTTTTCTTCGATATTCAGCTTGCGGTATTGATGGTCTAAATCCCGCCCAATATCATTCTCAAACTCTTTTTGATCCAGCTCCTGCTCTATCTCATTCTTTCTCTTCATAGAAATACTCAATCATATTCCCATCGGGATCGGCCACGAATAAAAATCTTCCTTTCTTTCTGTTGGCAGGCCCACTCATAATAGTTACTTCTTTCTCACGGAAGTATTTGGCCAGTTCATCCACCTGCCCGGGTTCATCCACATAAAAGCCGAAATGATCGACCCGAAAATCCCGTGAAGTCGGATCATAACTCGTTTCCGCTTCCACAATTACCAGAGTGTCTTCTTTACCAATGCGGTACACAGCCATGCTCTGCCCCATCGTTTTTACGAGTTCCAGGCCGAGAATATCACCATAGAATTCTTTGGAAGCATCGATACGGTTTACTCTTATGGTGATGTGATTTAATCCGGATGGTTGAAAATTCATATTCGTATTAATAAGCGTTTACATTCATTTTTCTTCGCCACAAACATACAACCCTCCTGTTAAATTCCAAAGCAGACTGTGATACTAAAGATAATGATGAGATCAAATGTTTATCGCTCCTTTCGCTGTAGAAATTCGAGTACATCATAGATCATCCTATTCATCACAGCCATCACAGTTGTTTTTGGAGTGAGGGAGTTTGATATTTGTGCACTTTAATCAATGAGGTAAACTGTGTCCACACTTTACATTGTAGCTACGCCAATTGGAAACATGCAGGATTTTTCACCACGTGCCGTTGAGGTGCTAAAATCAGTGGATTATATAGCCTGTGAAGACACCCGAACTTCCGGGCATCTGTTACAGCGTTTTCAGATTGACAAACCCACGTTTTCATTCCACCAACACAATGAACATCGCAAAGTCGGTCATTTAATGAATATTCTGGATGCTCAACAAGACGTAGCACTAATCAGTGATGCGGGCATGCCGGGTATTTCTGATCCGGGTTTTTTGGCTGTGAGAGCCGCTCAAAATGGCAACCATACCGTAAGCGTGATTCCCGGTCCGGATGCCGCCACAACGGCCGTTGTGGCCAGCGGATTGCCCTGCGACCGGTACATCTTCGAAGGATTTCTTCCCCATAAAAAAGGACGGCAAAAAAGATTAGGCCAGCTTGCAGAAGAGGAGCTCACCATTATCATTTATGAAAGCCCAAACCGACTGCTGAAACTGTTGGGTGAACTGGAAGAACACTTTGAAGCCGACCGACTGGCAGCCGTAGCCCGTGAACTCACTAAAAAATTCGAAGAAGTGGTACGAGGCACAATAAGTGAGCTCAAAACAGAGTTTGAAAGTCGTGATTCCATTAAAGGTGAAATTGTAGTAATTGTATCAGGTAAAGGATATTCGGAATGAACGCAAAAGTTTGGTTAGAAAATAAGTGGGTAGTTTCAATAATTGCAGGCATCTTACTGGGGCTCAGCTTCCCTCCTGTCAACCTCTCCTTTTTAAGCTTCCCCGCATTTATCCTGTTGTTTTATCTGTCGGATAAATGTGATTCCTACAAGCAGCTGGCTTATTACAGCTACGCCGGTTTTGTAGTTTGGAACCTGATTGGCACTTACTGGCTGATGATGGCCAGCCTGGGCGCCGGAGTTGCCGCTATCTTAGCCAACAGTGTACTGATGACAATACCGTTGTGCCTGGCTAAATTCTTTACTCAAAAAACGAAATCTCCCATTCTTATCGCTTTCCTTCAAACAGCGGCCTGGGTAAGCTATGAGTTTTTGCATCATCAATGGGATTTGTCGTGGACCTGGCTTTCGATCGGGAATGCGTGGTCTAATTTTATTGGAGTGATTCAGTACATCTCCTTTACTGGTCACCTTGGCATTACTTTTTGGGTGGTATTGAGTTCGGCGCTGGCTTATCAGGTCTTCAAAAACAAACAAAAAAAGCTGGCTTATATGGCTATTGGTGCATTCCTGATTTTCCCGGCATGGTCTTTTATTCTTTTTGAAAGTGAAACTGAGTCGAATAACACTGATGTAACGCATGTAGCCATCATTCAACCCAATCATGATTCTTATCAGAACTATGGGGGAATGAGTGGCTTAGGAGAGGTTGTTGACAGCTTGTTTACCCTCACAGAGCGCACCATCACTCCCGAAACCGAGCTTATCATCTGGCCCGAGAATGCCATTGATGGGTTTATTTATGCTGATTCCCGCACCGCCTTACGCATTGCCGACTCTGCCAAAGCCTGGAATAAAAATTTTATCGTCGGTACCGGGCTTTATAAAACCTACCCGGAAGACACAGAGCTTCTTTATCGAGGAACGCTCCGAACCGGTGAGCCCTACAATGTTTTCAATGCCGCTCTTTATGTGGACGAAAACGGCACTATTTCTGATTATGAGAAGGGTAACTTAGTACCCATTGTAGAACGAATTCCCTTTGTAGAAACTCTGGCTGCATTGGATGTTTTCGGTTGGGTTAACTGGGGAGAAATAGCCGGTTTCGGAAAAGGTACCCGGCCCGATATGATTGAAACCGATAGCTTCAGTTCGCCCGGACTGGTATGTTATGATTCGGTATACCCCTCCTGGATTCGGCTTTTTGTACAGAACAATGCCTCCTTTCTAACCATTATCACAAACGATGGCTGGTGGGGCGATACCAGTGGGCATCATCAGCACTTTGCTTATGCCCGGCTTAGAGCCATCGAATTTGACCGGTGGATTGCCCGCAGCGCCAACAACGGAATTTCAGGGATCATTGCCCCTAACGGAGCGGTTATGGAGAAAACGGACTATTGGGTACGCACGGGCTTTACAGGTACCGTTGAAAATTTAACTACTCAAACCTTCTTTACCCGGTTTGGAAACTGGCTCTCTCTTCTATGCCTGGTTGTTACCTTTTTCAGCTGGGGATATTTTAAGTTCAGCAATAAAGAGGCATAATAGATCTGATTTCTTAAACAATAATGAGAATATCAGATTTCGAGCATTCACTGCGAAATGACTGCTCAATAGATAAAGCGGCCAACTAAAATTTTATACAAAGCGAATTAACCTATCTGGATTGAATAGAAATCTTGAAGTTGAATCGGATTTCATGATTCGTCCGTGGGAAGTAGGCTGATGACTTCGGATTCACTTTGGTATATGTGTATTCAAAGTTGGACGTCACCGTTTGAGAGAACCGATATCCAATCACCACTGATCCATTTATTCGCTGCTGACCGGTTACAAAGGGATCCGTATAGTCGTACTGGTCTACTTCAGGTACAAAGTTCACATCACTTAATACTTCATCAATATCGGAGCTGAGCGTGTACTTACTTTCGGTGTCATCGGCAAAACCACCGTTAATGGTAAGCGTGATGTTATTCTTGATCTTCGGAAAGAACGGTATTGTCAAATTTTTGAAGGTATAATTTATTGAGGTGCTTAATCCCTTTGAAGTTCGTTCAGTAACCGTTCGACTTGAAAGAGCCAGGCTGCTTGTTTTGCTTTGGTCGAAACTGATCTGTGTTCTCAAATCCGATTGCCAGGTTACGTTTAGCTGAATGAGTGGAGAGAAGCGCTGTTCTACGTTAATAGAGTTGGGTTCATAAAGTTCTTTTCGGTCAATTACACTGAAACTTCCCAGTCCCTGAGGATCCTGAATTCCGGTAAGTGTATTCAGGCTCCATCCCAGCCGGTAGGTTCCGGTATAGCCATGTGTTAGGGTGGCTGCCCGCATATTATCCCCGATAATAGGAATGAAGCTTTGAACCCCTGACCAGGTAACCCTCCAGTTGGGTTTAGGTATTGGGGTGTATCCTTTCTCGCCTACCGCTCCGGTTCCTCCTCCCAGGTAAGCCTTTCTGAAATCCTCTTCCAGCGTGTTCCGGTTCAATACAATCCGGCCATCGCCATTTCCTCCATCATTAACATCATCGGTTATTACTCCTGTTTCCTTGTTTGCATCAGCAAAAGCAGTTTTAAGCTGGCGTTCATACAAGTTGCGATATCCACCGCCAAAAGCCCACACCGAAGAACTGATGTTACCGCTTGAAGAAACGGTTGATGAGAAATCGCCGGTCGGGGTTAGCGTAATCGTATTTGTCTCCCGTTCATCCCAATTTGTTGACCAGTTCAAATCAACCGTAAAGTTCTTAAACAGATTCAGCTTGGTACCCATGGTGATTTTATCGGTATAGGTATTGTTCTTGGGCAGGTTTATGGAGTTGCCCGAAGGACTCTGCTGAATTAATTGTGACCGCGGCAACTCCTCGTCTATACCCAAACGGTAGCCAAATGGCGGAGAAAAATTGTCATTCGCTTCTCCCGCTAAGGCATAAAATATTTGTGAATCTCCCCTATAGCCGGCCTGATTTGAAGTCTTATTCTTATTGTACGTGATGTCGATACTTTCCATGCTGAAGATAGCCAGTAGTGCTTTCCGTCCAAGGTACTGCAGGTCTTTCATTAAATCCGGTGAAGCGGTATCTCCATTATCCTCATCGCTGTTCTTTGCTTTATTGCGGGCGGTAGTTTCTTTCTTATCGGCATCCTCAAGTCGCTGAAAGAAACCCATCTTATCAATGAGGCTGCCAACGCCGAATTTAACCGTATGATCCAGACGAAAACGATTGGATACACCTGCTCCCAATCCGGAACCGCTGGGGCTGTTGGTCCAGCCATACCCACCCGCATAGGAAGCAGAATACGTAAGCCATTTCAACGCTTCTATCTTATTGAATTGGGGGCGCCAGCTGGCTGTGTAGGTCTCTTCATAATTAGACCTCCGTGCCGAAAGGGTGTCCGTAATCAGGTTGTTCAGTACCTCAAATGTGGGTGTTAATTGATAGGAATTACTATCTGCCGGCAAGCCTGTTTTATTGATATTCTCACGACCGGCACTCGATAAATCATAATTTGTCGTAGTTCGGAAAGAAATTGGGATACTTGGCGTGAAATTATAATTAAACCCAAAACCTGAACGCTGATTGAATGTATGGCTTTGCTGTAAGGATTGAACCTCTTCCATCCCGTTATCATCAAATTCTGCCCTTCTTCTCTTTTCCGTATAAGATCGGTTCAGGTTAGCAGAAGCGTTAATCGACGAAGGCATATATCCCAGCCTGATCCCGGACAATGCACCAACAACGGGTACATCTTCGGTAAACCCAAACGGCTGCCACAGCTTCACATTATTGAACGACAGGCTGTAATTGATTGATGTATTGTAGTTCCAGTCATCCTGAAATAGAATTTCCGGATTCTTCGAACTCCCTTCGTTATACACATAACTCAGCTTGGTTTTGTCGATGGTGTACTTGGCGAGTTTACTCTTGGAGTTCTGCTTCGAGATGTTGGAGACATTCACCGAAAAATTATCCCTAACCGTTTCTACCGCATTAATTCGCTCATTAATAATGGTTTCTTTTTCAGATTCAGTGAGTTCATCATTGCTGTTGGTGGCATTTATGAAGTCATCAAGGCGAATATCCCCTTGATTGGGTAGATATTTAGGGGTTGAAATGTTCTTTCGGCTTGAAACCGTTACCGGGAAATTCCAGCCATACCGGTCGGGTATCAATTTATGCAGGTTCACGGTAGAACTAAGGTCATACCCGATTTCATCGGCTACACTTCGGTTCCCCAACCGGGATTCTAAGCCTCCAAAACCGGTGGTTGTCCGGCTGAAGTTGGTATTAAACGTAGCAAAATCAGCAAGCTTGAAGCTGGCATTGGCATTTGCTTTCCAGCCCTTTTCGTTATCAAAACCGGAAACGCGAAGTTCATTCAACCAGAATTCAGCATTCAGACTGGGCGTGCCCGGCGAGTTTACATCGGTTGGATCGTGCGGGTTTAAAATCCCCATCCCTATTTCAGACACCCGGCCTAGCGAAGGGTTTCCTTTAATGGCTACCACAGCTCCTTCAACCGCATCATCTTCTTCCGGTGAAAGTTCCTGTTCAAACTTCTGGGTAAAGTCGGTAAACCCCTGCTGGTCTCGAAGCTGCTTCAATTCATTGAACGCTGCCAACACAACATTCATGCTGTTTTCATCATAAAGCCATACTTGTTCAGCATCAATTTCCAGTTCCCCACCGCCATCAGCGCTGTAGGGCGAGTATGGGTAATCGGGATCGGAAGGCGTAACAGGCTGTCGATATTCGTAATAATTGGCATTCAGGTCGGTTCCCATTCTAACCACCAGCTCAGCATGTTCTCTTTCTTCGGGTCCATCGCCATATCCTTCTCCATGAACAAACATCCGCATGTTAGAGTAATTCAACAGATTCAGTCCGCCCGGATAAATGCGCTTCACCATCTGAATTTGACCCGATCCCAGGTTTTCTACCCCCAATACAATAGACTGTTCGTTAGCCAAAGACTGCACCTGTACTCCCCGATTTATTGCACGTATTGATCCATCCGGTTGGCGATAAGGCACCGGTTCCCGACTGGCATTCTCCTCAATGTTGATGGTGGCAATTCGAAAGTCTCCGTTAAAATTCTGGCTTTCATCAATGTTTTCCACCTTTCGCCACTGGCTTCCAATAAACTCAAAAGTCGCAAAACGCATCGTAAACGGCTTCTCATAACCTGACATCCACATGCGAATATGGCTGATATTCTGAAACCCTTCGATATCACCCACTTTTCGCTTGAACTCTGTTAATGGAATTCGAACAAGATGCCATCGATCGGCCTGCCGGGGTGCATTTACCTTATCAACAATAAAAGTACGGTTATCAGGATCAGGGTTGGTTTCAATTTCGAGACTGCTGAAATCGGCCGGATTCAGCGCAATCTCATATTGATAATAGTTGTTGTTGGTCTCGATGTTGGCACGGCTTACAAGTCCTTCGGTGTCAGGGCGGGAAGTAATGGCACGTTTATCTCCGCCTGCTGCCGGGGTGTTTCCTTCATGATAGCCCATCACCCGGTAAAAACGCTCCTGAAGCGGCAGGTCCTGAACCTGAGATTCCCCATAAAAAATGTAATCATCATTAGAAGGGTCAGCTAAAATAGATTGAAATTCATCGCTTTGCTCGCCATAGGCAATGCGCATGGAATCTATAAAGGGACTGAACAGCGCCGTTTCTACCTTTTCATCATCAAAGCCGTTACTGCTGGGGATACCATCGAAGCCCACATCCTCGAGCTCCCTGTTGTCGTTCGAAAACTGACCCTGGGGTGCCGTTGGGTTTGCCGGAACATAGGAACGCGGATTTTCCTGGAAGGTGTCCAGCTCCAGATTTTCGAGATTGTTGGCCAGGCCATCCTCCGAATTCAGGTCAAAATTGGGAACTACATCTTCGGAGATCGTCCCTATCTCGATGTATAACTTACCGTCATAATCTTCCAAATCTTCAGCGGTAGGCTCCCTTCCCCCGGGGAGAATAGGTTGTACCCAAAATTCTATAAACTCAATGTTATTCTGTGTGAGATCTTCCTGCCCCGATGGTAGTGCCGCCGTCATTCCTCCCCACTGGTTTTCCGGCTCATTCTCCAATTTATTCCTTAAATCGGTATTGTAATTATACGGGCCTCGCTCAGTGGGATTGTAATAAACATCCAAGGTATTGATGACTTCATCCTGGGCATTATTTGTTTCCTTACCGGGAAATACTTCTTCGGTTGGGGTGGTCTCAGATTCCGGAGTTCCTCGTGCATTTCCCAATATACTGGATATGTTTCTGGGGATAGTATACCAGGAGAACTGACTTCTGAGATCTGACCTATCAATCTTGGATTCCAATGAATTGCTCAATGTGGCATCGGGATTAGTAAAAAAGGCCTGATCGGGACCATATCCGGGAACAGCTGCCGGAGCTGCAGCCAGGTTCCAACGGGTTGGGCTTGTAAACGTAATACTGATTTCCGAGCCCTCAAAGTCATCTATAAACGACAAGCCGTTTACTTCATCTTTAAACAGCTCATTGTTATCAATAGCATCCCGTACGGCATTTGTTTGAGCCACATCCGGCCGAAGCTGGGCAAACTCACCACTTACACTAATGTTCGACTCAGCTTTGGTTTGAAGCAGCGGAATTTTATCGATAAAGCGGGTAATCCACGGTGTGTCGAATTCGGCATCGGCATCCATTCCAAGAATGGTATTATTAATGGACTCATTACCAATTCTGATTTTATCAGAAAGAGGTTGTTCCTTCAGTTTAAAATACGTTCCGCCAATGCTGATGTCCTCATTTACCTGGTACTCGGCACGGAGCCCGGTAAAGTTCTTCTGCCCAATTACATGCAGTTGATTATTCTCGTATTCAATACGGATATCCTGACCGGAAGCCAGATACTGTTCACTCAAAATAGTAATTAGCCCGAAAGAATAGTCCACCTCATAATCCACACCCTCGGTCAGCTGCGTTCCATTCGCAAATACTTTCACCGAGCCTTCAACCAGACTGAATCCAAGCGAGAAGTTTCCTGACACCCCGCCTTTTGACGTACCCTCAATGCGATAGTAATTATTTTTGGGGCTTTCGTCAGCGGTGGTCTGCTTTTCGTTATACAATTCGGTGTAGGAAAGAGCTTGTACTAAAGAATCGGATGACGATGTTGATTCCAGGAGTTCAGTTATCCTGTTACCAAAAGGTTCCAGATATGGAAACATGATGCTTCCATTTCGGGGATCCAGTACATATCCGGAAAAGTCGATAAGGTTGTCAGGCTGGGCGGCACCCTGCGTATTCACCCTGTCCAAACCCAATACCTGTAACAGCGGAGTATTCAGGTTAGGAAGGTTGGTGTCATCAACATTACCCTGAGTAAACTTAAGGTCGAGTTCAAGTCCATCTTCCGTCAGATTAGAAACACCCAGCGAATAGAAATTACGCATGGTAAGCGGCCAGGCTTTTAAATCAGGCGTAGGGTTATTTGTTCGCAAAAGTTTTAAGTAGGTCAACTCATTGGATGAACGCGGGGAAATATCACCAATTTCAGCCGGCGAATTCTCTCCTCCAACGGGTTGCCTGATAAAGGAAATAGCCAGGTAAGCACCCGAGCTTAGTGACCGGTTCAGGCTGATGAAACCCAGGGCTTTGTCAATGGTGTAATCGGCTCCCTCCGTTAAGGGACGAAAATAGCCGTTGTAGAAGTCATTTCCGGCTACTCCAAAATCTCCGGCCGCTGCGCTCAAATTGCTCCTGCTATTTTCCAGGGTGTTATCATCAAGCATATCTGCCGCCTCAGATGGAAGGCCATAGGTACCATCACCCCTGTCGTTCACCCCCAAATCCACAAAGGCAGCAGCCCGTATCGCCTCGGGGTCAGTGGTATTGATCTGAGGTTCGGAAATCCACACGCGAATATCAGAAATCTGGTAAGCCTGGGTTTTTTGTTGCGGATTGGAAACATTGGACTCAAATTCCTGTCGGTTGTAGAAATCCAGAAAGAAATGTCGGTTGTTTTGATATTCAATGGGTCGAATAGAGAATTGCGTCTCCTGTGAACCACCGGTAATCGTTTGGGTGTCACTCTCCCCTTTTTGTTGAGAAACTACAGATGTAAGCCGCAGTGGTCCGAGTTCAGCAATCGATTTAATCCCAAACAGCGAAGCACCACCCCGAATAAGGGAATTCCCGGTCTCCATCGACACGTTCCCCATCTCAATCCGCTTTATAATTTCATCCTCGTAACCTTCATAAACAATACTCAGGCGGTTCTGAAAGTCGAACGCCCGCTCTGTATCCCAATCGGTGGCAATGGTGAGCTTATCCCCAATGGTTCCCTGTATGTTCAGCTGTAGGTTTTGATTGAAGGTAGGGTCCACACGGCGCTGCAGATCCGGTTCTATAGTAGGGTTTTCGATATTCTGAATAGAAACACCGACGTTCATATTTGCAGAACCGTTAACGCGCAGATTTACTTCCGGCTTACCGAATATGGTGGTAAATACCGATGACTGTCCGCCCGGAATTTGAAGGCTGAAATCAAGCAAGCCTCGCTGTTGTTGGCTTTCTCTCTTGCCTTCTTCAATCAGATTAAACCGAATCTGTTTTTCCTGCTGTTTTCGCTTTTCAGCTATGTACTGCTCAAAATTGAAAATTTGTGGAGAAGATACTTCAATACCGTCAATCTCATGGCTTATGCGGTAGGTATCAACCGAATCCCAGGTAGCCCGGTATTGCTCTTTGGCAAGTTTGATATAATAAAGATTTCCGGGGTTAACCACTCTCTGATTGCTCACCGGTCCCTGTGGTGGCCGGTAGATAAACTTCACCCCGTCGAGGGTACTATCCGCCTCACTGACTGTTTTTGTAGTATCGCTGGTATCTTGTGCAGATACACCAACTAACAGCAATCCATTCATCAAACATACGAATGGCAGGTAATAAACTAACTTAAAAAAAGAATGCACCGGCTTTAATTACTGACTCGGTTATTACTTATTGTCTGTAGCGTTAGGCGATAGGCTGATCTGTTTTTATTCTAAATTAGTTTGTAGATGAAATGAATGGGTGCGGTCGATAATACTATATATTTGAATATGTTGAAAGTATAATACGTTAATCCATCCTTTAATTTATAAGCGGAAAATGTCTATTATTTACGTCTCTGAAAATTAAAAAGTACCCGAGCAACAGCAAGCTTTGAATAAATTCATTAACAAACTTCAAATAGACCTGCTAAAGAGGCACCTGAACCCCTTTCTGTTCTGTTTCTTTACCCTCATGTTTCTGCTGTTGATGCAGTTCCTGATTTTACACATCGACAAGCTGATTGGTAAAGACATTCCTCTGCTCATAATTATAGAGCTTGTTATTACGAACCTTGCTTACATGGTTGTACTGGCCGCTCCTATGGCCATACTCGTAGCTACTTTGATGGCTTTTGGCAAGTTTTCGGAATTGAACGAGCTTACGGCACTACGGGCATCGGGCATCAACCCAATGAAAATCATACGACCGGTTTTAATTGCTTCTGTCCTCCTTTTTATCGGGCTGGCCTGGTTCTCAAATAATGTGTTACCGGAAGCCAACCAAAAAGCACGGTCTTTATTTATAGACATTCGGCTCAAAAAGCCGGGTTTCGATCTTAAACCCAATACGTTTTATGATGGCATAGAAGGATATACCTTTCTTGTTGAACGCATCGACAGCAAAACCGACAGCCTTTATGACATCACCTTATTCCAAAAGCCGGAGAACAATCGCGACCGCGCCTACATTGTAGCCGATAAAGGATTACTCGTCAGTAAAGAAGAACAAGCCCTTACCCTCCACCTGATAAATGGAACCAGTCTGAAGTTTCTTGCTACCGACCGCCGTAATGAGACCATGATAGAGCGCAACAAATTTGGTAAACATATCATGACGCTGGATCTTTCCGACTTGTCATTCATGCGCTCCGACCCCGAAGACCGCAACCGCAGCGACCGCACCATGAGCTCCAGAGCCATGATTGCCGTTGTTGATTCCCTGTACAAAGAAATTGAGGAACAAAGAATCAACATGAGTGAAAACACCCTGGTTTACCCTGAGGATAAATACACCGGAAGAACCTCTTACTTCAATCCAAACAAAGTACTTCCTGATACACTGGATTACATATCATCCATTGAAAGCCCATATTTGGTTACAAATACCTTTCCCAAAGCTGAAATACAACGAACCTTCGTGGAAGAATCCATTCGGCAGATGAAAGAGTACCGGAATAATGTGGAATCCATAAGCGCCAATATTGAGTGGCGCAAAAAAAGGATTGCCCGCTACCTGGTAGAAATTCATAAAAAACTGTCTATTCCATTTGCCTGCGTGGTATTCATCCTTTTTGGTGCACCGGTTGGCATTATGACGAAGCGGGGGAATTTTGGTTTTGCAGCCCTTATCAGTACGGTAGTACTCACTTTTTACTGGGTTTCGCTTATTCAGGGTGAAAAACTGGCCGACCGGCTTTTTATCACTCCACTAATAGGTATGTGGACCTTCAACGTAATGCTTTCTTTGGTGGGCGTGTATCTTATTGTTCATCTTACAACAGGCATTCGAATTTCCAAGCTGTTCAGAAACCGTGATTAAACATTTTGATAAATATATTTTCCTCCGCTTATTTGCCATCACGGCCTTCGTTCTGTTGATGCTGATCTTTATTTTCATCATGATCGACTTTTCGGAAAACAGTGATGATTTTGCAGATCAGGGTGCGCAAATGGCTGAAATATTCAGGAATTATTACCTGAATTATGTTCCTGAAATGACCCGGCTGGTACTGCCTGTTGCTGTATTTGTAGCCTGCCTCTTTTTAACAGGGCAGTTGTCTGATCGGCTGGAAATAACTGCACTGAAGGCAGCCGGTGTAAGCCTGTATCGCCTGATTGTGCCTTATATTGTTTTTGCTTCTCTTTGCGCTGGCGGAATCAGCCTGCTGGATGCCCATGTAATCCCCAAGTCCAATGCTCAGCGAATTGCTTTTGAAGAACAATACCTGCAGGATAAATCTGAGAAAATTGATCGCAGCGATATTTACCGGCAGCCTTCGCCCGACACCAAACTTCAGGTTAATTACTTCGATAAGAACCAGCAAATTGCTTACCGTATTCGACTCATTCAGTTCCGGGATCAGCAAATCATAAAAACGACACGTGCAAACCGGATGGAGTGGGTAGACTCTACCCAAAGCTGGAGGTTGGAAAGCGGAACCGAGCGAATTTTCACCGATTTGGGATATGAGGAAGAAGATTTCATTAAGAAGGATACGGTACTCAATGTGTTCCCCAGAGATCTGGCCCGTACTACTTCAGACGTTTATCAGCTTACGTATGAGGAAGCCCGGGATTACATCGCTTCCATCGAACGAAGTGGCGCCGGGGGCGTTGAAATACCTCAGGTTCAGTTTTACGGAAGGCTGGCTTACCCTTTCTCGATCATCGTGGTCATAATCGTGGGTTTTTCATTTGCCAGTGTGCGCCGGCGTGGGGGCAAAGGAGCTTATCTTGCAGCCGGACTCACCATCAGTTTTCTGTACCTGGCCTTCATGAAAATCATTGAGCCCTTCGGGTACTACGGCACACTTTCTCCCGAATTGGCGGCTACTTTGCCCCACATTTTCTTTTTCCTCGTTGGGATAGGCTTATTATTAGAGGCTAAAAAGTGACAATCCATTTCGCTCCGACGCAGAGCGTCAGAGCGAGTGAAAAATAGTTACATCATTAGCTCCAACACCATATATCAGATAGGGATAATTAGCTTCATCATTGAATGTTCAATATTCAATATTCAGCAAACTCTTACGCTTCCGGCTGCGGGCCCCTATACATGTGCATATCCACCTTCTCATTAGAGCTGATGGCTCCATGTTCCTGCTCGTAACGGGCTACGTTGTCATTCAGAGCATTGGCCAGACGTTTGGCATGATCCGGAGTCAGAATCATTCTTTTAACAACCCGGGCTTTAGGTACACCCGGCATCACCGCAATAAAATCGAGAATAAACTCGGAAGGTGAATGAGTGATCATCACCAGGTTGGAATACGTACCCGTTGCCTCCTCTTCCTTCAGTTCAATTTCCATTTTACCGGGATTCATCGTCTGATCTTTCTTAGCCATAAATACCTTTGTTCTGTTTTGTATTGATTAACCTTAGATACAAAAATTATTCGTCTTCGTTAAGAAAGCCCTGCTCTTTCATCCATTCATCGTTATACACCTTGCCGATATAACGAGTGCCGCTATCCGGCATAATGATGACCATAACATCATCTTTACCCAGTGGATTTTCCTCAATATAGTTCAGGGCACCTTTTACAGCCGCACCACAAGACCACCCAATCAACAAACCTTCTTCCCGAGCCAGGCGACGGGTCACTAACGCTGAATCCTTATCATTTACCTGAATAACTTCATCTACATAATCAAAATCGATGGTACCGGGGATGATATCCTCTCCGATTCCCTCGGTCATATAGGGCTTAATCTCATTCTTATCGAATTCACCCGTCTCAAAGTATTTCTTGTACACAGAACCTACACTGTCGATTCCAATTACTTTGATATCCGGATTCTTCTCCTTCAGGTATTTACCCGTTCCAGAAATCGTACCACCCGTTCCCATTCCGGCTACATAGTGGGTTATTTTACCTTCTGTTTGTTCCCAAATCTCAGGACCCGTTGTTTCGTAATGGGCAGCAAAATTGCTCTTGTTGTCGTATTGGTTGGGGTAGTAAGAATTTTCAATTTCTTCGCTGAGTCTCTTCGCCACCGAGTAATAACTGTCGGGGTGATCTGCCTCTACATTAGTAGGGCAAACAATTACTTCCGCCCCTAAAGCTTTCAACAAATCTACTTTCGATTTACTCTGCTTATCGGTGGTAGTAAAGATGCACTTGTATCCCCTGGTTACGGCAACAAGAGCCAGCCCCATCCCTGTATTCCCTGAAGTACCTTCAATAATGGTGCCTCCCGGTTTAAGTAAGCCTTTCTCTTCGGCATCATCAATCATCTTGATGGCTATGCGGTCTTTGATACTATGCCCCGGATTGAAGTATTCAACCTTTGCCAAAAGGGTGCCTTCAGAATTACCGTTTACATGGTTCAGCTTGATGAGCGGGGTGTTACCAACCGCCTCCAGTATGGAATTGTGATACATAAATTTCTTCGTGTGATGTTTTCTTGTCTATTCCCCAAAACTAAGAAATAATTTACCGAGAGTCCGAGATATATTGGCTGAAAATCTGAGATGGGACAGTAAATCATATTCCATTTTAATCTATGCCCATTAAGGCTTATTTTCCTTCAGAATTAATTCAACCTATCTCTATTTCAATTCATGTTTATACATCAGCAAAAACCCAAAGACTTTGACTGCGGCTACAATTTAGATTTGATGATTGCCGCCCTTCCACGGATCGAAGATACCGAAGAGCGAGTAAGCTATGCCAAACGTGTGGTGGGCCTTATTAAGCAAAGTCACCCAACCTGGGTTGATGATAACGGAAAAAGCGAAGCAGCCTGGGAGCATTTCTTTAAGCTTGCCGAATATGACCCAACCGAGCACGGGATTTACAATCCTTACTCTACCGGCGAAGACGACGACGCTCAGTAAAGCAAGAATCAATTTTCTGTCTATTACGACACCTTACTCCTCCGGGCAGAATTTTGAATTTATCTGATTGTTCACTTATTCCAAAAACAGGAACTAAAAGTAGTTTAACATTGCTGTAATATTCCGTACTTTCAATTTATATTGAAAACTAAAATACAGCCAATATATGGATTCACAGAATCCTGCTTTACAAGATGTGAAAGATTGCTTCAGACAACAGGTGTCAAAACTTGATCTATTTGACGCCATTGACTTCATTTCAGAAAATCGGGAGCAGTATCAATATCTGTCTTTATCCATACAGATTCCCACTGTAGATGCACTTGCCGTTCTGGAACAATATCCTGATAAAGATACTTTTCATTATTATTGGGAAAAGCCGTCTGTAGATTTTTCTATTGCCGCTGCCGGCTCCCTTGCCCGTATTCAAACCACCGGTAAGCAACGGTTTAGAAATGCATCCGATCAGGGAAAGGAATTACTGAATACGGTTCATCACATCTCCAACCTGAATCATCACCTTTCTTCTGTTCACCTATTGGGTGGATTTTCATTTTTTGATCATAACGTAGGAAAGCAATGGAGAGCATTTGGGGCAGGTTCATTCAATTTACCCGAGTGGATGTTGGTACAGGAAGGAAAATTTACTGTATTAACGGTTACCAAAAATATCGACCCGTCTGATTCAGAAACTGATATCTACAATTCTTTTGTTGAAACTTTTGACAATCTCGACCGAATCTGTGATGCAGGAACCTACCAGATCGAGTCGAATAAATCTTTCAAATCTGAAGTTAACACGCCTGATAGCGGTTCAGAGGATTATCGAAAATGGGTGGATTCCGTAGAGAATGCCACCGACCTGATTAAATCGGGAGAATTCAAGAAAATTGTACTGGCCCGGGAGCTGAATGTAAAGCTAAAGGAGCCGGTATCCGACACTCGCTTACTCAATCACCTGCGCAATCAATATCCTGATTGCTACTCTTTTCTGATTAGCCAGGATGGGGAATCCAGTTTTATTGGCAGTACTCCCGAACGGCTGGCTTCCTTTCACGACCGGGAAGTGCTCACAGAAGGACTGGCCGGTAGTATTTCGCGAGGTAAAACAGCTTCCGAAGATGCGGTGCTTGAGTATGAGCTTCTGCACAGCCAGAAAGATCTGAGCGAACATGCTTTTGTGCTGGACGCTATTGAGGAGAACCTGCAACGCTTTTCGGATGTCTTCGAACATCCGGTTACTCCGGGAGTTAAAAAACTATCCAATGTGCAGCATCTTTATACTCCGGTTCATGCCCGCATTAAGGAAGGCGTTTCACGAACCGAAGTTCTTTCGCGCCTCCATCCTACCCCGGCCGTTGGCGGATATCCCCGTGAAGCAGCCATGCCATATATCAACAAGCTCGAACATTTTGATCGGGGTTGGTATGCCGCTCCGGTTGGCTGGATTAACGCAAATGGCGAGGGAGAGTTTGTGGTGGCCATCCGCAGCGGATTAATTAAATCTAATGAGGTGAGATTTTTTGCAGGATGTGGTATTGTGGAGGACTCAAACCCTCAAAAAGAATGGGATGAAACCAATCTGAAGTTCATCCCCATGCTAACTGCTTTGGAACATGCAAGAAAATGAACCGCAAAATGCTGCCTTCGTCTGGAGCACTAATTTTATACGCTCCCTGTTTGAAGAAGGTGTTGAACACATTGTAATCTCACCGGGCTCCCGCTCTACGGCTTTAACCCTTGCTTTTGCTGCTCACTCGGGATTTAAGAAGCATGTTGCCATTGATGAACGCTCTGCTTCATTTACTGCACTAGGAATTGGTAAGTACACCGGAAAGCCGGCCGTTTTAGTCTGCACTTCCGGTACGGCGGCTGCAAACTATTACCCGGCTGTTATAGAAGCTGCTCAGTCCGGTGTCCCCATGATTATTATAAGTGCCGACCGTCCCCCTCACTATCGGGGATTGGGAGCATCACAAACCATTGATCAGCTAAAGCTATTCGGAGATTATCCGGTCTTTTTTCATGAAGTAGGAGAACCTGATTCGCATGAACGCAGTTTGAGGCGCCTGAAGCTCGCAGCTTCACAAGCTGTTCAACAATCAGCAGAGAAAGAAGGCGTTGCACACCTAAATTTCCCGTTTACAAAACCTTTTGAACCGGATCAGAAATATCTGCGGCAGATTGAGTTTGAGAACGAAAAACAATCCCGCCGGCCCTCGCCCAGGTATAGCCGGGAAGATGGCGCTATAGAAATGGGGGAAACCTTCTGGTCAGATCTCATCTCTGCCGAACGGCCGTTAATAGTGGTTGGGCCAACCAATAGATCGGAACAACTAGAGTTTATCACCCCGCTTGCTCGTGCTTTAGATGCTCCGATTTTAGCCGAGCCCGGTTCCCAGGTACCCACTTCAAGACACACCATACAGGGTTTTGATGGGTTTCTAAGAAATGAAGCGAACTGGGATGAATTGAATACGGATTTAATTCTGCGGTTTGGAGCACAACCCGTCAGTAAAGCCCTCAACGAATTTCTTGATAAGCACACCGGGGCTATGCAAATCAGCTTTATGGGGCCTAACCGTTGGGTAGATGGTAGCTTATCTTCCGACAAGCAAATTACCCTCAAAGGGCCACTTAAAATTCCCGAAGTAACCGGGGCAGCCGATAAAGACTGGATGAAAAAGTGGCGGAAAATGGAGAAGGACTTCAAAACATTCAGAGAGCAGCAGCTCCACCCTTCTGCCCCCATTACCGATGGCTATGTATTTTCCAAGGTAATGGAGAATATCCCCAAGAAGGCCTTCACCATGCTCTCCAATTCGTTTCCGGTTCGTGATATGTCTCTGTTTGGCGAATTTGATGGAAAAGACATTTACGTAAACCGGGGAGCTGCCGGCATTGATGGAATTACTTCTACTGCTATGGGAATAAGCCTGGCTTCCGAGAAACCGGGAGTTCTTTTTGTGGGAGACATTGCCTTTTTGCATGACACCAACGCTCTGCTGATGGCAAAGAAAGTCAAACATCCGCTGGTTATTGTTTTACTGAATAACGGCGGGGGTACCATCTTCCGGATGCTTCCGGTTCATCAAATCAAGAGTAAGTACACCCCTTATTTTGAAACGCCCCAAACGGCGAAAGTAGCCGCACTGTGCCGGGCTCATAACATAGATCATACCCTCGTTTCGAGACCGGAGCAAATTATTGCTACCTTTGACCGACTTATCCAGCGAAATGGAGTTCATGTGATGGAATGCATGACCGGAGCTGATGAGTCGATGGAACAGCGACACGCACTTTGGAATTTCGATCACAATAAAGACCCATGAATATTCGCGTAAGAGGCATCTCTTATCACTTTGATATTCACCAGGAAATTGAAACGCTGCCCAACCTTGTACTGCTTCACGGCTTTATGGGAAGCGGCAGGCAGTTTGAGCATCTCATTCCTGAACTCAGGAAATACTGCAATCCCATAACCATCGACCTGTTGGGGCACGGAAATAGCGAAGGAGCCGAACTTCACTACCGATTTTCCACTAAAGAACAGGTAGCCGACCTTACCAAACTAATCAGCGAGCAGCTACAAATTCCCCTTTTCCTATACGGATACAGCATGGGCGGACGGTTAGCCCTGCAACTTGCCCTTCACCGCCCGGACCTATACAAAGGATTGATTCTGGAAAGCAGCACCTTTGGTATTGAAGGAGAAACCGAACGCCAGGCCCGGCAATCACTTGATGCCCGTCGGTCGGATGCCATCACCGGAAATTTTGATGGTTTTCTGGAAGACTGGGCAAAGATGCCGTTATTCAATTCGACGAATCCTGAGCCGGAACTGCTTGACAAGATGAACAAGATTCAAAAGGATCAAAACCCGTTTTGGCTGGCCAACAGTTTACAAGGATTCGGAACCGGCACCATGCCCTGTGTTCGGGATCGATTGAGTGAAATTCCTATTCCCGTTCAGTTGTTGGTTGGAGAAAAGGACTCAAAATTTCTGCATATCAACCGGCAAATGCAGAAAGAACTCAGAGATACGGAATTAACGGTTGTGAAAGAAGCCGGCCACCGCGTACATTTGGATCAGCCTGAACCGCTTGTAAATCAACTTATAAATTTCATACAAAACCATCGTTAGTCATGAACTGGCAAACCGTCAAAGAATACGAAGACATCACTTATAAGAAATCGAATGGGGTGGCGAGGATTGCTTTTAATCGCCCGGAAATCCGGAATGCATTTCGCCCAAAAACGGTATTTGAGCTTTATGAGGCGTTAAGTGATGCCAAAGAGGATAATGACATTGGAGTGGTTCTTTTAAGTGGTGAAGGTCCTTCCCCGAAAGACGGTAAATGGGCCTTTTGCTCCGGCGGCGATCAAAATGTTCGCTCCAAAACCGGGTACAAAGCGGATGATGGTATTGCCCGGCTCAATATTCTGGAAGTACAACGACTCGTCCGTTTCATGCCTAAAGTGGTAATTGCCGTAGTTCCCGGTTGGGCTGTGGGTGGAGGACATAGTCTGCACGTGGTCTGTGACCTTACGTTGGCGAGTAAAGAACATGCCATCTTTAAACAAACCGATGCCGATGTAGCAAGCTTTGATGGCGGGTTCGGCTCTGCCCTGCTTGCCCGTCAGGTAGGACAAAAACGTGCCCGTGAGATTTTCTTTCTCGGAGCTAACTATTCCGCTCAGGAAGCGTTTGAAATGGGCATGGTGAATCGCGTGGTTCCTCACGAAGAATTGGAAGATACAGCCTACGAATGGGCTCAGGAGATTTTGGCGAAAAGTCCGACTGCTATCAAAATGATCAAGTTTGCTTTTAATGCCATTGATGATGGCATGGTCGGGCAGCAGGTGTTTGCAGGAGAGGCCACTCGTTTGGCCTATATGACCGACGAAGCCGAAGAAGGTCGTAATGCTTTCCTTGAAAAACGTAAGCCCAACTGGGACAAATTTGACCGGTCGCCTTCATAAGTGTTGCCACGAAAGCTCTAAAAACTCAAAATATATTTCCATGCAAATAAAACACGACACTGCAGAAACCAAAGGCTCCTTCTATATTGAAAGAGAAGGCAAGCGAGTAGCTGAAATGACTTATTCCAAAGCCGGCATGGAACGCATTATCATCGATCATACCGAAGTTTTGGATGAAGCCCGGGGTGAGGGATTAGGGAAAAAACTGGTTTATCAAGCGGTGGAATTTGCCCGGGAAAAGAATCTGAAAATTCTTCCTCTCTGTCCTTTTGCAAAGTCTGTGTTCAGTAAAAATCCGGAAATCAGGGATGTGACCTAAGCTAATCCACCAATCATTCATGCCGAATGGCATCCACCGGGGTTAAATTAGCCGCCTTCCAGGCGGGATACGTTCCAAAAATCATCCCTATCAGAACAGCTATTATCAGTACAACAATTACTGTACTGCCACTGAGCGCTGCCTGAAAGTCGAAATTAGTGAAACGATTTATCACACCCACCATTCCAAAAACTCCAAGTACGCCTACCACCCATCCAACAATAGAACCCACTATAGAAATGGTAATTGATTCGGAAATGAACTGAAGCACAATATCTTTCTTTCGGGCACCGGTGGCTTTCCGAATCCCGATTTCCTTGGTTCGCTCGGTAACAGAAATCAGCAGCACATTCATAATCCCGATGCCGCCCACCAGCACAGAAATGCCGGTAATAGCTCCCATCACCAGTTTAAAAACCAGTATTCCCTGGCTCAGCTGCTCTACCCTGCCTTCGTAGGTCATTACATTAAATGCTTCCTTACCTTCGGCGTAATTCTGATCTAACCAATCTTCCACTGTCGCTTTCATCGCCGGCAGGTCCTCAATTTTCCTGCTCTTGAACATTAATACAGGCGCATTTGTATTACTTACCCTTTCCTGATAGGTACTCAAAGGTATCATCGCCTGCGACCCTTGTGAATCGGTATTCACTATCCCGATTATTTCATATGAAGTGCCTTCAAATGTCAGGGATTTTCCAATCATATCTTCAGGATTTTCCGTCCACTTTATAGCCAATGGCCGGGTAAGCACTGCTTTGAGGGCATTATTTTCAATATCCTCACGGGTGAAATAGGTCCCATCAATCTCATCATCCGTGAAATCAGGTGCATTTTCCAGAGTTGCCTGTATGTAGATGGCAAAGGAAGAATCCTGATAGGTTGCCAGTCTAGAACTCTGTGACAACAGTTCGGTATATCCCCATTGCTGAACTATTTGTTCTAATGTCCGTGCGTCATTAATTCCGAACTCATAAACAGTGTCGCGCGGAACTCTGACTTCATTTACCACGTCTACTGTTTTAGGCACTACGCGCATCATCTGTACCGAGGTCGTGTTCTCTATTTGCTCCCGGCCGGTTTGCTCCAATCCATCACCAAGGGCAAGTATAGCTACTAAAGAAGCCACCCCGATAATAATTCCAAGCGTGGATAAAAAGGTGTGTAAGGGATTGGCTTTAATATTTTGAAGGGCAATGGAAACCGATTTTATAATCTGCTGCATAAAATAAGGGATGTTAATTCAGAAGGATTTACGCCGGGCTCAATTCATTGTTTCATATCCGTAAAAACAAAAAGCCCCACATAATAACTATGCAGGGCTTACTTGGTGTTAAGTGAATGGCTACATCGACTCGAATCCACCACCAGCCGACATCATCGCCCCGAAGAAGATGAATGCGAACACCAGGTAGAGTACAAATCCCGCTGCGAATATAATCAGCGTTGCTTTAGCCCAATTCTTTTTATTTGGATTGGTGCTGTCACTAAATGCCCAAACTAACAGCATAATAAACCCGATAACCGGAATGAATGAAATCAAAACCGAAATCACCCAGTCTTTAAGGCTCATTACCGGTGCTGTTTCCCCTTGGATATTTTCCATAATTGTCTCCGTTGGTTAATGGTAGTCAGGGAATATGGAGAAAACGGATGTCTCTTACAAACAGATGTGGAACAACAGGTAAGCTGAATTATTTGATCTCTATAGATAAGCTTGATTGCTCTGAGCTGATGCTGAAGTGAGCATCTTTCCAGGAAGCCGGACCAAAACGTCCACGGGCATTATTCGAAAATCCATAGGCCTCTTGAGGAATGCCCAGTAAATTGGAATCGAGTTCGCCATTTTTGTTTTTATCATGATATACAGCTATGGCATACTCGCCAAAGAACAGGCTATCCTGTGTCCACGTCAGGGTTTCATCATCAACCGGAAGCACCACTGCATAAAGCGGGTTTTCTTTTTTATTATACTCCTTTTCCGAATCAAATAAGGCAATCCTGATCTCTCCCTCAGCTTTATCGATACCTTCAATCTTTAATTCGAAGGTGGACATCTTCCGCTCACCTTCCGGATATGAAATCTCCTGGGCATACAGAGAAAAAGAGATTAATAAACATGCACTAAGAAACAAGAAGTGCTTCATTTTGGATATCAGGTTGTAGATGAAAATTATTGAAACGACGTAACTACAAAACTAAAACGAACTAAAATAGTTTCATTCCGTTGGGTACTTTTTTGTCCGGAACGGCAAGAACTACATTTCCCTTTTCATCCGGAAAACCGGTTACCAGACATTCCGACATAAACGGGCCGATTTGCTTTGGGGGAAAGTTAACAACCGCAATCACCTGTTTTCCTTTCAAATCATCAAGGTTATAATGCTCAGTTATTTGAGCTGATGATTTACGGATTCCAATTTCACTCCCAAAATCGATAGTCATTTTATAGGCAGGCTTACGAGCTTCGGGAAATGCTTCCGCTTCAATAACTGTACCTGTCCGTAGTTCTACTTTTTCGAAGTCAGACCAGCTAATTTCTTTCATATCCATTCTACTTGATTAGTGTCATGGGTTTTACTTCGGTAAAGTCCCCGGTTTGTAGTTTCAGGTAGTAAATACCGCTCGGTAACTTTGAAGCATCAAAAGTAACATAGAAATTCCCTCTGTTCTGAACTTTATTCACCAAAACGGACACTTGCTTACCCAAAGCATTGTAAACGGCCAGCTTTACAGAACTTTGCTTTGGTAAGGTGTACTGAATTTGAGTAGTCGGGTTAAAAGGGTTTGGGTAATTTTGATATAGGTGGTACTGATCCGGATAATCCGCAAATGGTTCCGATACAGATGTTGAAACACCGGTGTTAAACGTTCCGGTTTCAGACCAATCTCCGGTACCGGCCGTATTTTGGGCTCTCACTCTCCAGAAATAAGTCACGCCTTCGGATAGGTCATTTACGAGTAAATCTCTTTCAGAAAGTTCATACGAATCGATGATCTCCGTAAATTCATTATCGGCAGCAATTTCCAGCTCATATTCATCGGCATCAGCCAGTGGTAGCCAGCGTAAAAGCACTTCATTGCCTGTTACCTCCGTGTTGTTCTCCGGATTTTGAAGGTGAACCTGAATCGGTTTTGTATTTCCATCACTTACCGTAAACTGATGAGTATAGATCTCATTCAGGAATGAAACCCTGAATTCCCAAACTCCTTCTTCGGCCATAACAGGCAAATCATTTTGCCAATACCAGTAAGAGGCTGAATAGTGAGGGATCTCTGAAAGGGAATGGCTCCAGCTCCAGAGCGTTTGGCCGGAAGGACGGTTCACGGAATAATGGGCTGTTTGCCCTTCCAGCTGATCCCGAAAGTAAATAGCATTTACAATTTGGTCTCCTTTTAAAAAAGCATCTTTATAATTGGGTTGATCAGGATTAGGACAAGAATTGAATGAAGGTCCTGCACTATGAGTGCGAAGAGCGTTGATACCGGAATCATAATAGTCTCTTTGTTCCTTCCACAGGCTTTCATCGATGGAATTACATGAGCCCTCAAATGGATCAACAATTGCTCCGTTTTCATCATGAAGCTCAAAGTGAAGGTGCGGTCCGGTTGAATTGCCGGAACTGCCTACAATCCCCAAATACTCTCCTTCTTCTACACTATCTCCCACATTCTTTTCGGTAGTCGAGTTTGTTTTCAGATGTCCGTACCAGGCAACCGAGCCATCTGAATGACGCACATATACCGCATTCCATTGCGTGTTGTTGAAAGAACAGCTTTGATCCTGATTACCATCAATCTTCTGGATGATTACTCCGGGTGCTGCTGCAATCACGGCGACATCATCATCCTGTACTTTATTCCAGGCAAAGGGCCAGGTGAAAAAATCTGTTCCTGCATGATTATATCCACTATCCAGGTCATAACTTCTTGAACCGCAGGTATAGTCTGTAATTTGGTCGGGAAACGAGTTATTGAGATCCACAAAGTTTGAAACTCCGTGATAGTCGAAATCAAATAAATGGTCTTGCCCACGTAACGGCCAGCCGAATTTAATATCAATGGTTTTAGCAGAAGAAATTTTCCCCAGGGCTTTAAGGCTGTCTAAATTTTGTTGCAGCTGCTCGGTCATGCTTGTACGCATTTCGTCCGTCATGTGATCTGTGGGTGGCTCGTAAAGACCTCCGCCATCCGGAACTCTATCTTGTGCCTGTACAGCTGAACTTAGAAGGATCATCATAGAGGTAAATAGTAATAGTGATTTCATATGAACCGGTTATGTTGGTAAAGAAAGAAAGCCCTGCTCTCTGGTTCAGAAAGTAGGGCTTTTTTGTGTTTACTCAGAATAAAATTGAAGCTATTTAATCAGCGTCATGGAACGTACTTGCTGGCTTTGTCCAGACACCAACTTGTAATAGTAGATTCCACTCGGAAAGCCGGATGCATTGAAACTGGCCACATACTCACCTGCCGTTTGGTTGGCATTCACCAATGTAGCCACTCGTTCTCCTAATACATTGTACACTTCAAGCAGCACTTTACCCGGTGTAGAAATCTCGTAAGCTATTTGGGTAGTTGGGTTGAATGGATTGGGATAGTTCTGGGAAAGCTGAAAAGTGGTCACTTTTTCGTTGTAGTCTTCAACCGACGTAACCGCCCCATATTCGTACAAAGTACGGTTATCATCATCCCAGTTGATACCATCAAAAGAAGATGCATCCAGAGCTTCTACGATTTTTCCGTTTTCATAGGTAAACGTGTTTCTGTATTCCGGAATCCACTCCTCTTCACTTTCATAGAAGTATTCTTCTTCCCGCTCAATAACTACCTGCCCGTCGTAGGCAAGTGTAGTTCGTGAATACGGGACCCATATTTCATCACCCTCATAGTACTCATCATTATATATCTCAACGAAAAAGAACTCATTGAAGACGTTGGTTAAAAATTCACCGAATGTAATACCCGAATAGATATATCGGTCGATATACTCTTCTTCAAAGTATGCTTCAACAAAGGCACCATCCCGGTTCACAAAATAACCGGTAAGTACCGGTTCGTCTCCTTCACTGAGTATCGTATTGTATATCAGGATAGAATCACTGGTAACGTATTCAAGTTCGATTTTTTCAGAAAATGATATTCCCTGAGAGGCTTCAGAAAAAGTAGCAGAATCGAGCCTTCCGGATTCTGAATAATGAAATAGCTCGGTAAACCCAGCACCGCCAAATTCAAAACTGTAACTAAGCGGATACCCTTCTTCTGAAAAAGTGAACACGTAAGTCCCTTCTCCTTCCCATACTTCACCTGTAAAATACTCCCAGTTCTGGGTAATGGTTAGTCGGTCTGAGCTATAGGAATAGGTTACCCGATACGAATCCATCCAGCCATTTTCACCTGCCCATTGCACAGTGCTTCTGCCGATGTCATTATCGGTTTTGAACCTGGCGTTAAGTACATCAGATGGTAATAAGGATTTTTCCGTTTGCTCGAATAACAGTGCAGATTTCTTTGATTTACGCCCGTCTTCAATTATTGATTGGGCCATAGTTTCTACGCCGGCGGTCAGAATAAGCACGATCATACCGGCTACAATGGTATTTATTGTTCTGTCAAACATATACCCCTCTTGTTTTTTTAATTGTTATGACATTTAACTGTCAGTAACTGAATATGTTTTAAAAAGAGGAAACAAAAAATTAGAAAAAAAGCCCTGCCTCCTTCCGGAAACAGGGCTGAGTAGAATGGATAACCGGATATCCTATTTGATAAAAAGCATCTCACGATAAACCGGAAGCGGCCAGTAGTCATCAGCTACGTACCGTTCCAGAAAGTCGATGGCATCCCGAATATCTTTCATAATCGGGAGTACTTCTGACTCCACTTTTTTGGCATGATCGGAAGTGTCTTTGAAGGAAAGTTTTTCCTGTACGTCTGCCAGGTTCTCAAGTGCAGTATTAAGCTTGTTTAGTCCGTCGTTTACTTTGTTTAGCATATTAAGGGTGCCGGAATGATCCAGTCCAAGCGCTTTTGTCTGATCAGCAGCTTTACTCAATTCACCAATGTATCGAACCACAGCCGGGTAAATCATCGTCTTGGCTATAGACTCGATGGTATCCACTTCAATGGTGCGGGTGGTGATGTACTGCTCGGTCCAGATCTCTTTTCGGGAGAGCACCTCCTTCTTGTTCAATACTTTGTACTTTTTGAACAGAGAGATATTCTCTTTTTCGGTGAGATAAGGCAATGCATCCGGGGTAGTTTTCAAATTCAATAACCCACGTTCTTCGGCCTCTTTCTGCCATTCGTCAGAATACCCGTCTCCGTTAAAGATTATCGGCTTGCATTCCTTCAGGCGATTGCTCAACACTTTGGCCAGGGCTTTCTCTATTGAATCTCCTTTCTTGGCCTTTTTGAGATCTGCAGTCATATCTTCGATGGCTTCTGACAAAATGGTATTTAAAACCACAATCGGGAAGGAAGGTGACTGATTAGAGCCCAATGCACGGAATTCAAACTTATTCCCGGTAAAAGCAAAAGGTGAAGTTCGGTTGCGATCACCGGCATGCTTTGGCAGGTGTGGCAGAACCGGACTTCCAAGCCCCAACAGCCCGCCTTGTTTTGAGCTCTTAGCTCCACCGTTGATCAACTGCTCCACAATATCATTCAATTGGTCGCCAACAAAAGATGAAATGATAGCCGGCGGTGCTTCATTAGCTCCCAGTCGATGATCATTGCCTGCATGCGCTACCGAAATTCGTAACAAATCCTGATGACGATATACGCCCAATAACACAGCCGTGAAAAAGAACAAAAACTTCATGTTCTCGTGCGGACTCTCCCCCGGCTCCAGCAGGTTATCCCCTTCCACTGTTGAAAGCGACCAGTTCAGGTGTTTACCACTTCCGTTTAAGCCATCAAATGGTTTCTCATGAAGCAGGCATTCCAGACCGTATTTTTTAGCCACCTTTTTCAGCACCATCATGGTAATCTGCTGGTGATCGGCCGCTACATTCGACATCTCAAAAATTGGAGCCAGCTCATACTGGCTTGGGGCCACTTCATTATGGCGTGTTTTAACCGGAATGCCCAGCTTGTATAATTCCTTTTCTGCCTCCAGCATAAATGAAAGTACACGCTCGGGAATAGAGCCGAAGTAATGGTCATCCAGTTCCTGACCGCGCGGCGGTTTGGCCCCCACCAGGGTACGGCCGGAAGTCAAAATGTCGGGACGGCGATACACAAATTCCTGATCAATCAGGAAATACTCCTGCTCACACCCAACGGTGGAATTCACCTTTTTGGACTCGATCCCAAACAGCTTCAAAGCTGATTTTGCTGCTTTATTCAACGCATCGCTGGAGCGAAGCAGGGGCGTTTTATGATCCAGTGCCTCCCCCTTCCAGGAAGCAAAAGCAGTAGGAATACAAAGGTAGGTTCCATTTTGATTTTCTATTAAAAAAGCCGGAGATGTTGGATCCCAGGCTGTGTAACCGCGTGCTTCGAAAGTGGGGCGTAAACCACCGCTCGGAAAGCTGGAAGCATCCGGCTCCCCCTGAATCAAATCCTTTCCTGAGAACACTGCCATTGCACCTCCCCCCTGGTTAGGCGTGATAAAACTGTCATGTTTTTCAGCAGTGGAACCGGTTAGCGGCTGGAACCAGTGGGTAAAGTGAGTGGCACCTTTTTCGGTTGCCCAATCTTTCATGGCCAAAGCCACTGCATCGGCAACGTCTATATTCAGAGATTCTCCTTCATCAATGGTTTTCTGAAGATCTTTCCAGGCGGCTTTGGGAAGGCGTTCTTCCAGCTTGTCGAGAGTCAACGTATTCTCCCCGAAAATTTCCGGGATATCCATGGTGGAGTTCTTCGCTTTCCCGGGCTTGAAATTCCGGGCGGCAGCTAAGTTATCGTAGCGTTGTGCGACTTTGGTCATGATTGTTAAAATAATTTTGTTATTAAGTAAAAATGACGACCAAATATAAAGCTACGATTTAATTATACGCAAATAATTAAGTCATTTCTTTTTTAACAATTAATAAATATAAACATTACTGAATCTTGGCTTAATTATTTTACTCAAAAGTGCTTCCAGCCAGTGTTTAGCTTAAACTATTTTTCCTGAAAATGAATTGACTTCACTTTTTAAGCCCTTTCCAAAAGTTGTATCTTCATCAAATTAGTTATCCACATTAATTCACCGAATTTTTCCCGTTGAAAGAATCAAAATTTGCGCTTTGGGTTGAAGCCGCCCGACCACAAACCCTTGCTGCTGCGCTGGTTCCCGTTTTAGTCGGAGCCTCCCTTGCTTGGCAATCACACTCCCTGAATTGGGTAAATACTTCAGTGGCTTTAGTCTGTGCTTTCCTCATTCAGATAGGTACCAATTTTGCGAACGATTACTTCGACTTTGTGAAAGGCTCAGACACCGACGAACGCATTGGTTTCAGGCGGGCAACCGCGGCCGGACTGATTTCTGCTGAGGCTATGAAGAAAGCCACCATTCTTACTATGGGGCTCGCCTTCGTTCTGGGACTTTACCTTGTTTGGGCCGCTGGTTGGATCGTTTTAGTGATCGGGGTTTTATCCCTTATTTTTGGGATTCTATATACCGGCGGACCTTTTCCGCTCGGGTACAATGGCCTCGGCGATATTTTTGTGTTTATCTTTTTTGGGATAGTCGCGGTGATGACTACGTATTACGTGAATGCCCTTGAATGGTCTGAAGCTTCATTTTGGGCTTCCCTTGCCGTGGGCGGACTTTGTGTGAATATCCTGGTCGTCAACAATCTTCGGGATGTGGAGCAAGACCGGAAATCCGGAAAACGAACCATTGGCGTTTTGTTTGGTGAAATAACCCTGAAATTTGAATACCTGCTGATGGTTGTATTGGCTTTTGCCATTCCCCCTCATTTTTATGTGCAGCTTGGCTATAATTTGTGGATTATGTTGCCTTACCTTAGTCTGCCACTCGCCGGATACTACACCTATAAAATCTGGACAGAGCAAGACAAAACCCAACTTAACCCTATGCTTGAACGAACGGCCCAATACATGGTTATTTTCGGTGTGCTGTTATCCATCGGCATATTGATGAATTAATGCTGGGAGTGTACACATATCGCCTTCCGTTTAAACAACCATTTCGAACAGCCGGTAATGAGTTTTCGCACCGGGAAGGCATCGTATTGATTTACAAAGAGGGAGATATTGAAGCCTATGGAGACGTTGCACCGCTCCCCGGCTTTTCGGAGGAATCTATAGAACCGATAATAGAAGTTCTTAAAGTTAACCACGATCATCTACAGAAATGCATAGGTTCAGGAGACGGAAAACAGGTCCTGAGTATGCTCGATCAAATTCACCGGTTCCCTTCTCTCAGCTTTGGAATTGATACCCTTTTGCACGACCTGGAAGCAAAACGAACCGGAAAGCCACTGGGTACATTTCTCTTCCCTGATTTCCCCAAGTCGATAACAGCGAACGCCACCCTCCCCATACAAGAACCGGCACAGGCTATCAGCCGGGCAAAAATGCTGATCGATCAGGGTTTCACCACTTTAAAGATAAAAGTAGGGAAGAATTTTAATTCCGAACTCAAACTGCTGCAGGATCTTAGAAATCAGTTTCCGGAAATCACACTCAGAATTGATGCCAACCAAAACTGGACAAAAGAAGAAGCCATACAGAATCTGAAGGCGCTGGATTCGTTGAGCATAGAGTATTGTGAACAACCGGTTCCTAAAAATCAATTTTCAGATATGGCCGATGTTCAGCGAGCTGTGAATATCCCCATTGCGGCAGACGAATCTTTGCGGAACAAAAAGGATGCCACTGAACTATCAGAGATTAAGGCCGGTCGCCTGTTTATTTTTAAACCTATGCTATTGGGTACATTCGATACTATTTTCGTAACAAAACGAACGGCAGATACTCATAATATAGAAGTGGTGGTTACAACTATGCTCGAATCTGCGGTTGGAAGAGCAATGACATCCATCCTTGCAGCGGGTTTGGGAAACCCAAAACGGGCACATGGATTGGCTACCGGAAGTTTATTGGATAAAGACATCAGTTCGGATAAGTGGATGGATAATCCTGTTATTCAGTTCCCGGAAAAAGCAGGCCTTGGAATTTCATTGGATAAGGAAGGATTAAAAAAGTTATTTTAAGTATATGTTTAAATCACGGTTACATATGTTTGAGTTTAAGAAAAAGGAAACACCAAACGTGTTTCTGTCTTCTCAGCATGGGATGTACACCTACAGTGATTTAGAACGATTCACCGCCTTCTTCAAAGACCTGGTTGAAGAAAAGGCCGATTCACTCAAATGGCCCGTTGCCTTCCTTTCTGAGTCGAGCGATATGTTGATTTTTGGAATTGCCGCCTGTTGGAAACTGGGTATCCCCTTTATTCCTATCAACCCGAAGGTTAAAGACGACGAACTGAAGGAATACCTCGAAGCCCTGAAACCGGTGCTTGTATTCACAGATCCAAAAAATCGCGGACGATTAGGAGACGACCATGTGGTTAAGATGGACGAGAATTTTTTCCTGAATGCTTTCACTCATGACGTCCGCAATATTGACCTTCCGGAACCGGAGTCTATTAAAGACTCGCAAATTTTCGGATATTTTTTTACTTCCGGCACCACCAGTAAGCCCAAGATTGTTCCTCTCAAACGCCGGCAAATCATCAGTGCAGCCGAAGCATCTGCTCAGAATTTCAAACCGGATCCCAACCATTTTTGGCTGCTCTGCCTGCCCTTGAATCACATTGGAGGTATTTCCATTATCCTTCGCTCTGTTATTTACGACACGGCCATTTACCGCCTGAGTGAATTTCATGAGGAGATGGTGAAAGAGTTTCTGGGCGAAAACAAACGCTTTCAGGCCGCTTCGCTGGTGCCGACTATGTTAAAGCGCTTGCTGGATGACCCACTGTTTAAAACCCACCGGGAATTTAAGTCCATTCTGCTGGGTGGCGGACCGATATCTGAAACCCTGTTGAAAAAATCCGCTGAGCGAGGTATTCCCATTGTGTCCAGTTATGGGATGACGGAAACCTGTGCCCAAATTATCGCCAATCCACTGCTTGCCCCTTCCGGTATGTACACACCGCTTAAGAGCGTAGGCAAAACTTTCCCTCCTAATGAAATGCAGATCCGGGATGACAACGGAAAGGTGTTAGGAAAAAATCAGTCGGGTGCCCTTTGGCTGAAAGGCCCTCAGGTGTTTGATGGATATTACGACAACAGCGAAAATGAAAACCGTTTTGATGAAGAAGGCTGGTTTAACACCGGCGATTATGGGCATATGAATGGCTTTGGGCATTTGTTTATAGAATCGAGACGTAGCGACCTGATTATCACCGGTGGCGAGAACGTCAACCCCACTGAAGTGGAAGAAGCCATGCGCAAGCTGTCTACCATAGACGAAGCCGTTGTAATTGGCCTGCCCGATGAGGAATGGGGACAAAAAGTAACGGCGGTGGTTACCCTCAAGAATGGCAAAACGCCCGAACTTGAAGAAATCCGTGAAGAGCTGAAATCCCATCTTACTGATTTTAAAATTCCTAAAGAACTGAAGATTGTTAAAGACTTCCCCAAAACCGGAACCGGCAAGGTAAAACGCTGGGAGCTGGTGAAGAAGTTTGGGTAGGACTGTCGTTCTTTTCCCTAAACGTTATTCCTGAGCTTATCTTCCTTTCTGCACCATCATCATTCCCCCACCCAACGTCATTCCTGTGCCGGCAGGAATCCGGTTGCCTGTTATTGACTCCACAGCCTTTTTCAACAACAAGATCCCGGGCATTCGCCGCGGGATGACTGAGGCTATTACTTTGTAAGAGCATTTTCAGAAGCACTCCTTACAAAATTATGTACCATGTTATCTGGATCTCGACAATTTGAAATCTGTATAACATTGAAAAAACATAGGTTTACTTGGATTTGAGAACGGTTTCAAATATTATCAAGGGTATTAACGCGGATTAAGAAATCTGCTTAATCTTATGTTATGCAAATACAGCTATGAAAAAAAATTATTTTGCTCTTTGTTTCTTTTGTAAGTACTACAATGGGCTATTCTCAGGGAAGTACCATACAAGGTAAAATCATAGACCAATCATCGGGTGATGCAATTTCATATGTCAATATTGGAATAGTACATAGACAAACAGGGACTGTTTCTGATTCTGCAGGCTTTTTTAACCTCATTATTCCTGATAGTCTTATTGATGAGAATCTCACTATATCGGCAATAGGATATGAAGCCAAACACATTTACTTACAAGAATTCATCAATAATCGAGAAGCTGAAATATCTCTTATTCCAAAAGTTTATAAACTAGATCGTGTTACCGTATCTGCTTCAAAATTGAAAGAGCAAACCGTTGGGATTAAATGGAACGGTCTTCTAAAAGTTGCCGGAATGATCGAAGATGATAATTTAGGATTTGAATTTGCTTTAGGTATGAATTGTAAACGTTATCCCTGCATTATAAAAAAAGTGGATTTGGATATTCTAAAAAATGAGCATAAACCAGCGTTGTTCAGGTTAAATATTTATGAAGCTGAACTGAATAAACCTGCTACGAACATATTGCGAAGCCCTATACTTGTTGAAACAGATTTAACAAATCGAACTCTTGTAATTCCTCTTGAAGAAGATTCGGTGCAAGTCAATAAAGATTTCTTCGTATCCATTGAATGGATTCAAGATCCCACGGCTAACACTAACCGTAAACTGTATTTACGAGGTAGGTTGATGGGGAATAAACGTACTTGGGTACGTAAGACATCTCAGGATAGCTGGAGAAAAGTGAATAAGTTAAATCTGGTTATGTCGGCAGATGTTTTGAATTAGATAAATGTTTTTTCCTCTTATACAGCATATTTGTATAACAAGTCTTTTTAAATCGGATGTCCCGATGCTCGGGGCAGATCGGGTTCGAAAATCAATAATTAAAACTCGGCTCGCCGTTTAAACGCCGGGTCGTTATGTGGCTCAATAAGTCGATTCTTCTTTGGTTGTATTGTAAGTACATTGTAATTATATTTGTATAGATATTTACAAATAACCAAAGCTATGAAAACCAAGATAATTCGTATCGGTAATTCCCAAGGAGTTCGAATTCCCAAACCTCTGATCGAAGAAAGCGGGATCACTAAAGAAATTGAAATGATTCTCAGAGACAATGAAATAATTCTTCGTCCTGCTGATATGACTCGAAAGAATTGGGAGGCGTCTTTTCAAAAAATGGCGGAACAAGGTGATGATGTTTTATTAGATCAAAAAGAGATTGAAAAACCTTCAGGCTGGGATGAAACTGAGTGGACATGGTAAAAGCAGATCCGGTTAAAAGGTTTGAAGTTCACCTGATTTCACTTGATCCCACCAAAGGCTCTGAAATAAAAAAAACTCGTCCCTGTTTGATCATATCTCCTAATGAAATGAACAAACATATCAGAACAGTGATCATTGCTCCAATGACATCTACCATTAAAAATTACCCAACGCGAGTCACTGCTACATTTCAAGGCAAGAAAGGACAAATTGTATTAGATCAGATTCGAACTGTCGATAAAAGCAGATTGATTAAAAGCCTTGGGACAATCAGTTCTTCGGCCGAAGAAAAAGTATTGAGTACATTACAAGAAATGTTTGCCCTATAAATTCGACACCTAACAAGGTGTTTTGTAGTTTCAACCAAAAATCAATTATAGAAAATGGTTCAATTTCAAAGTAAAGGCTTTTACTACTTTCTCTGCATTTTTTTAAGTCTCATTCTTGTTGCCAATGCATTAACCATTTTAGCTTATCAAAGCCTTTTACCTTTTATCACTATTGGATTTATCGGTATTGTACTTTTTTCAGTAATAGCCAAAAAATCTTGGTCAAAACTAATGGTAAAAGCATGGGCTGTACTTTTAATGATTTCTGGAGGAGCTAAAATTACTGCTACCATATTCAGATTAATTGATTACAAATTTTTTGACGGAGCCGAAGCTTTGCAAGAAATTATTTGGTCCGATGTAATTTTTCGTACAATACTATCAATATTAGGAGTTGTAGTATATACCTTGGCAAATAAACACATCAAAGTTCTGAACGAAAAAGAATCCCTTACTGAAACAAAAGAAGCTACATAATAAGACATTTCAAATCAGACGCGGACGAGTGCCATGAAAACTTGTTTGCAAGCAATTAATTTCGCTATTTCCTTCGTTATCAAATATTAATACGGTTCTACCTCCCTACCCATAAAGCCAGACAAGGATTTCGAATGAATAATGCAAGAATAGTAGGCAGTGCCCCCATATTGCTGGTCAAAGATGTTGAGAAATCAGCTAATTATTACCGCGACAAAGTTGGCTTCCGCTACGACAGGTTTTGGGGTGAACCACCCGGTTTTTGCATACTGTATCGTGATGGATTTCACCTGATGCTCAGCCGGGTTGAAGATGAGCGACATATCGTCCCCCACTACAAAGTGGTGCACAATATGTGGAATGTTTACTTCTGGGTTGACGATGCTAAAAGATTCTATAAGGAGCTGATGACATCGGGTGCAAAAATTGATTACCACCTCGAGGAAAAAGACTACGGCTGCCTGGAATTTGGCATTCAGGACCTGGATGGTTACGACATTGCTTTTGGGCAGGAACTCACGTATTAGCTCCGCAATATTATTACAGAATCGTCATCGTCACTTCCTATAAAAAAGTAACCCCCCGCCCCGGGTACCAATCATAAATTCAGCTATACCATCACCGTTCAGGTCTACAAAATGAGGGGCTGTGAGCTGTGCTGTGGCTACCTCAAAGGGCATCGGTTTTTTACTGAACTGAGGCTTCTCAGGTGTTCCGATGTTTTCAAAAAATACGATGCCTTCTATTTTGCTGCCTAAGAATACATCAAGATCACCATCTCCATCTATATCATAGAATGCGGGAGCGCTTCGGTGCTGCACTTCCACATCCGGAAAAGCATTTTTCTCGAAACTAAACTCGGGCCGGTCTTCGGATCCGGTATTTCGAAAGAGCTGAAGTCCGCCACCCGACTCCCCCACCAGCAAGTCAAGATCACCGTCGGCATCAATATCAGCGAGAGTGGGCACGGCATTGCTTCCTCTTTCCAGTTCCGCAAAGTTCTCTTCTTCCAGCTTGAACCCATTTCCTGTATTCGTAAACCGGGCGATATTTCCCTTCCAGTTTCCGAGCAGTAAGTCGTCCAGTCCGTCACCGTTCAAATCGGCCAGTACGGGTGCGTAATGATAAGCTGTGGGTAAATCCAGGGTTCCGGTCAGATAAAATTCGGGAGCTGATTGTGTGCCCCGGTTTTCAAAGCGGTATATGACGGATGTTTTTTGATTGGCCGGATCAATTTTATTGGCCAGTAGTAAATCCTCATCGCCGTCGCCGTCAAGATCGCCGGTGGCCGGAATGCTTTCGTCGCCCACATCTATCATATCAATAAACTGCCGGGTTTGTAGTTTGAATTCCCCTTTCTCCTGTTCAAAAAAATACAGGTTATCGCTGAGAGTGAGATTGGCATTATAGGCACCGCCAAGAACACCAAGAAACAAATCCACATCGTCATCCCCATCCCAATCCGCTAAAGTAGGGGCATTATACCCGCTGGTTTGCACGGGATTGGATGGAGGAAAAGGTTTAGGCTCTCCCCGAAAATCAGGAGAAGCACACGTGCCGGTGTTTTCAATCAGCAGAATACTGGGCTCAAAAAAATCACCCCAAAATAAATCCTGATCTCCGTCTGAATCGATATCCATGAAAGCCATAGTATTGGCACCGTGCATGGTTCCAAACTGCTTTACAATCTCGATGTCTTCGAACCGCTTGGTCACCAGCTTGAATTGAGGAATCTGATCATCGTTTCTGCCTACCGATTCATATCGGGCGAGTGTGCCGTCCAGACTGCCAATAAAAAGATCCAGCCGGCCATCACAATCAATATCGGTGACATTGGGGATATTCTGCCGATCGGAAAAAATAGGTTCACCGGTTACATCTTTCAGGGAATCGGCGGCCAGCACGAAGTTTGGATCGTTTGCACTGCCTTCATTCCGATAATACCGTATGTAACTGTAGGGCTGCTCGGCTATCAGGTCAAAATCCCCGTCCTGATCCATATCCACAAAGCGAAACCACTCCCCTATATCCAGGTTCTGATATTTATTGGAGCGCCATTTCAGCGGACTTTCTTCCCCGCTTCCGGTATGCTCAAAGAACATCAGCTCATCGGTCTGTTCCTGAACAAAAAAGTCGGGATTCCCATCTCCGTTTATATCAGCAAATTGAGGCCGGGGAGCATTAAAACCACCTATAAAGGGATGAGGTATGGGCTTTCCATCCTCCGCATACACGGTAAAAGGATTGATGTGCTGTGTGTACCCATCTGAGTCAGCATTACGTTCACCGGTTTTTAGCAACGATATACATCCCGCCATCAAAATCAGCGCGATGATGAAAAATCCTGTTTTAGATACGTCTCGTCTAACACTCATAAATAGATTAATTGGATCGGTGGTTACTATTGATCGCATTACCAGGTACTGGTACCAATGCCCGTTGAGTTTCGTCCGGTTTCGATGACTTTTTCAATTGTAAGCGTTTCTGTATTGATGATAACGACCGTCCCGGGCAGTTCATCGTTCCCGGACGCTCCTTCAGGGTTATAAGTGCCGTCCAAGTTATTATTCGTCACATACAAATACTTGCCATCCGCAGAAAGTGCGGCACCGTGTGGCTGAGCCAGTCCGGTTCCTTCAATAACCTTTTCAACCGTCTTGTTTTTCATATTTATAACTGTAACGGTGTTTGCACCTTTGTTTGCAAAGTAAACACGCGTGCCATCCGGGGCGTATACCGGATGCCAGGGCATAGCATTCACCGCAATGGTATCGGTTACTTCCGGTAAAAGCGGATTTGACAAATCAAACACAAGCAACTTGCCGGAAATCTGTCCGGTGGCCACCATGGTTTGTCCATCCGGTGAAATCGCAAAGTTCACGAATACGTGGTTATTTCCATCTAACATGGTGAGTTCAGTTTCACCGGTCTCGTTATTTCTTGCCAGAATCTGATTGGCTGATAAACTTGCGATGTAGGTGAATTTTCCATCCGGTGAGGTGGCAAGTGCATGCGGGCGTGAAAAGAATAAATCCACTTCTTCCTCCACTTCCATTCCGTTCCGGTTGACGATCCCAAAGCTTTGGGGCGGATTCACGGCACTCATCGACCTACCTACAAAAAGAATATCCTTTTTCGGGTGCATCGCCATCAGTCCCGGTACTTCCAGCTCGGCTTGTTCTACCAACTCATTATCGCGATTAAACTTCAGTACTTTGTTTTCACCAATCAGAGTCACGTACCAGTGAGAGCCGTCAGCATCAGCGATAGCATGATGAGGCTTGGCGTTTTTGGAAAATCCGAGTTCCTGCAAGTCGATGGCTTCAACCAGCGCGTTGGTTGAAACGTCAATTACGGAAAGAGTTGCTTCGCCCTGATTACAGACGTAAATCCGCTGCCCTTCTGTACTTTGTTGGGCAACTAACCCTGTTCCTGAAAAAGCTGAAGCGCCAAATATTATGATGGCCGTTAGTATACTGTACACGGACTGCATGCGAATTCTCATATCGTTAGAAGTTGGTTATAAAAGAAAAGGCAACTTCATGCTGATCTCCTATGAGAATACATAAAGTTGCCTGATCAAACTTATCGTTTTCTATTGGTTGATCGCTTGCTGGTTGGTTTCCAGAATAAACAACCCTTCGCGTCCACTGGTCATTACCACAACACCACTCTTGAAGTACGGGTAGTTGCTCCACGTTCCGGAGAAACCGGGCGTGTCTTTGGTGAATGGATGCGTATCGAAGTGGCCAACTCTTTGAGGATTGGCAGGGTCGGTAACATCAATCACCTGTAATCCACTTACATAGTTAGACTGGTACATCATGTTATCCTTAATGTACAGGTTATGATCAGAAGAGGCATTTTCAATAAAATACTCACGCACAAACTGAGGGTCGTCCAGATCAGTAACATCCCAAACAATGGTTCGGGTTTGATCTACTTTACCCATCAGTTCATCCAGTTCATCATTCTGGAAGAAATAGCGCTGATCTTCCGTTAACCATCCCTGGTGTACATATCCGTAATCAGGATAAGAAGCGGTAGAAAGTGCAACCGGGTTTTCTTTGTCAGTTACATCCGCAATACTGATAGCCGTTTCGTTAGCACCGATGCATATTTCACTTCCTTTGTGTTCTTCATCCGGTCCGTTGTAAATCACGCACTGAGCATCATGAGAATATCCGGTACCGCTACGGCCTGTTGATGGATCTGAAAAACATCCTGCAAAAGTAGGATTAGCCGGATCCTGAATATTCACCATATGCAGTCCACCGCCGCAGGTTTGTCCGCCGCCGCTGCTTCCTACAATAAAGGCATACCCGGATTCTTCATTAATAACTACGTTGTGGGCGCTGTGAATTTTATCGTAGTGAGTGGTTTCCTCAAGTTGTAACGGCTCTCCTGCAAATTCACGGAGTTGTGTCATATCCAGAACCTGCATTCCATGTTCTCCGGCTCCATCTGCCACAATATAGACATGGTTTTTATACACTTTCATATCTCTCCAAACATTAGCACGTGAACCTTCAGTCATAGGCAGATTTCCAACATAAATAGGATTGGCAGGGTCGCTGATATCCACAAAAGAAGTACCTTCATTTCGGCCTACAATCGCATATTCTTTTTCGGTGAGCGGATCGGTCCAGCCCCACATATCATTAAGGCGAACACCACGCTCTCCACCAATCGCACTAATTGGCATAAAGGAAATCAGATCTACATTATTACACCCGAATTGATCAGCCTTCCCGTCGCTACAGTCAATGCGTCCATTGGTGATGGGCTTCAGGACCGTACCGCCTTTTCCAATCACGAGGTTTTGAGTGGTCCACATTCCTTCTGCATTTTTTTCGAGGATGGCTGCAGAACCTGCCCAGTAATCGGCTCCAACCAATCCGGCTACTGCCACATTCCCTTCCACATCCAGCGTGCCTGAGAAATAATCACCTTTTTCCTGATCGGCCATCGCCATTTTGGAAGCTCCGCTCCACATGCCGTTCTCATCCATATCAAACTGATAGATGGTACCGCGACCTTCATTAGCATTCGGGGCACCTATCCATACACCTGAATCCACAAATGTGATGGACGATCCGAACAGGTAACCCGACTGCCCGTCGAAAGCTACCAGTCGCCCGCTTTCATTCCATACTCCGTCTTCGTTACGGTAAACGAATACGGTTCCTGATGCTCCTGCATTTCTCGGAGCACCTACCAAAATTTGATTTCCGTGAATGGCCAGAGTATTTCCGAACTGACTTCTCTGTGTGGTTTGGTTACTGGTAAGTGTAGCGGCGTGATTCCAGTTTCCGGAGCCGTCATTATTAAATACATGAACCGTGCCTCCCTCTCGCTGTGGGGCACCTACTACTAAGTTCATTCCATCTACAGCCAAACTTGACCCGAAGTTAGATCCTTCAGCATCAGGATTCATAACACTCGCAACTTCCATCCATTGGCCATTGTTGGCACGGCGATACACAAATACAGCTCCATTTCCATGATCCGGAGCACCTACATAAGCATGATCTCCTTTTAGTACCACACTTGAACCCAGGGAACTTTCGAGGGTGTCTTCAGGCAGGGTAAACTGTCCGGTTTGAGACCAGCTTCCTGAATTGGCTTGTTCAAATACATAAGCAGCACCACTGCCGTCATTCATATTCGGAGCACCAATCAAAACGTACTTTCCATTGGCTGAAACCGAGGAACCGAACCCGTCTCCGATCATACCGTTGTCGGCCGTTAGCATAGTTTCCTGTGCCCACTCATCATCGGAGTTAGTAAAAATATACACGGCTCCGGGTTGATGATTATTAGACGGTTCACCAATAAATACAAAACCGTTTGAAATCGAAACTGCCTGGGCAAATCCGAACATAGGCTCAGATTCTCCATCAGGGGTTGTCTGTGCCTGTGCTGTACACAAGGCAGTGATTATAAATAGCAAAAATAAACTCGAAAGTCGTTTCATGGAATCTTTGATTTGTTAATACTCAGGTAAAAAAATATTTATCGGGTGAATATAGTACCTGCTTGCGAAAAATCCAGAAAATAGAGAAAGGGGAAACATTTTTTAAAGAATGCCTCCCCTTCCAAAGAAGTATAACGTGCTTACTCTTCCGTGCTCTTTAGCAGAGCCCAGGCTGTAGCTCCGATTAACGCAGCAGTACCTCCTAATATAAGTGCCAGATTAACATCCCGCTGGATGCGCTCAGCTTTAGAAAGATAATCGGAACCCACTCCTTTTTTAGCGATTATTCCTTCCAGCTCTTTTACCCTGTTTTGTAATTCTTTTTTCGTTTTATTCTTCAAACTCATTTGTTTGATATCTTTTAGTTGAAATTTTCTATTTCTTTAACTCACTTAAAACTTTCAACATAGAATCAGGAAATTTTGTTTCATATTAGCATCCGTGAATTTGTTTTGTATGAGCGATATTAAGATTGACGAAGACTACCTCCGGCCGGCACCTTCTTGTATTGAGCGGATCAAACATACCATCATCTAAGTTTTTCTTGGCGCTTTAATTGCACAAGTGATCGCATGGCCTTTGGGCTTCCATTCTATTGTACTATGGTATGATGAAATACCCTTTCTGATTTTTGCAGCTATCTTTGGAATATTAGGTTTTATTTTTGGTGAACCATTTATTAAAACACTGACTATAAAAATCAATGAATGGTAGAACTTTGTTTACCTTTCAACCTGACATCAACCAAATCTGAAACTTTACTTAACAAATAAGCATTTCAATTCGCTGGCAGAGATGCTATATTCCCAACCCCAAATTTGAACCTCAAAAAAGACAAAATGAGCGTATTAGTTGGAAATGATACCCGCCTGATTGTACAGGGATTCACCGGAAGCGAGGGTAGCTTCCATGCCGGACAAATGATTGAATACGGCACCAATGTTGTTGGTGGTGTAACTCCCGGAAAAGGCGGACAGACCCATTTAGACCGACCTGTTTTTAACACTGTAGCTGAAGCCGTTGATGAAGTGGACGCCAACACTTCCGTTATTTTTGTGCCTCCTGCCTTCGCAGGCGATGCCATCACCGAAGCTGCCTTTGCAGGAATTAAAGTTATTATCTGTATTACGGAAGGCATCCCGGTGAAAGACATGATCGTGGCCAAGCAAATTGTAAACAGTCATGGTGCCACTTTGATTGGCCCTAACTGTCCGGGTGTAATTACTCCGGGTGAGGCTAAAGTCGGAATTATGCCGGGAAGTATTTTTACTCCGGGTAAAGTTGGACTGATTTCCCGTTCCGGTACGCTCACATATGAAGCCGTAGATCAGCTGACCAAAGAAGGACTCGGCCAAAGTACAGCTATCGGTATCGGTGGTGACCCGGTTATTGGAACCACGCACCTTGATGCTGTTAAAATGCTGAACGATGACCCGGATACCGATTCCATTGTACTGATCGGTGAAATCGGCGGTACGGCTGAAGAAGAAGCAGCTGAATGGATTAAAGATAATTGTGATAAGCCGGTTGTGGCCTTTATTGCAGGTTCAACAGCCCCTCCCGGACGACGAATGGGACATGCCGGTGCCATTATTTCCGGCGGCAAAGGAACCGCGCAGGAGAAAAAGAAAGCCCTGGCTGAAGCGGGAATTACCGTTGTTGAAAGCCCGGCTGAAATCGGCATTACGCTTAAGAAAATGCTGGAAACTGCATAAACTGCTTTTTCAGGTAGAGTTTAAAGCCTCCTCCCTTCCGGGTGGAGGCTTTTTTTGTATCAGAATATCACTTTCCATTCATGGGGAATGGCAATACTTTATCCAAAAGAACAAAAACCTGATTTAGCGCATATGAAATTCTTCTCTTTATTCTCAGCCTTCACTGTTTTCACAACCTTGCTTACCATGCAGGTAATGCAAGTTGAAAAACCTGAAATCATTACCAAAAAACAATGGGGAGGTGAAGCACCAACCGGAGAAGTGGAAACTCATGAAATCAAGTATATCACCATTCACCATGGTGGAGTCGAGTTTGGTGAGGATAAAGACCCGATGGAATACATGCGCAATCTGCAGAAATTCAGCCAGAATGATAAAAACTGGATGGATATTCCTTACCATTTCTGCATCGACCTGGATGGTAATATCTATGAAGCACGTCCGCTGGATTATCCCGGTGATACAAACACAGAATACGACCCAACGGGACATGCCCTCATCAACGTAATGGGTAATTATGAGGTGCAGAAAATTAAACCAGAGCAGATAGATGCGATTGCTCATTTAAGTGCCTGGCTAGCTCAGGAGTATGAGGTACCGGTTGATTCAATCGCCACGCATAAAGACCATTCTGACCAAACGGTATGCCCCGGCGAAGACTTATACAAGTATTTTGAAGACGGGACTATCCTTAATCGAATAGAGCATTTATTGAACAACTGAGTTCCCGGTTCAGATAATAGTTCCGTCCGGGATTACGGTATTCTTCTTCACAATTACAATGCCATCACGGACGTAGTGGTATTCATGGTCGCCGTCCTCGAGGTGGCTTCCGCCCACAATCCGTACATCATTTCCGATACACACATTTTTATCGATAATACAGTTGCTGATGTAGCACCTTCGCCCGATTCCCATGGGCGGCTGTTCCGGCCCGGCATTTTCAATCACTTCCCGATCCTGGAAATAGTCGTTACCCATAATAATGGAATACTCCACCGTACTCCCTTTTCCGATACGCGATCGAATTCCGACTACCGAACGAACAATGCGGCTGGCCTCGATAATACACCCCTCTGCCATCAGTGCATGCTCGAGTGTTGTGCCCATCAGTTTTGAGGCCGGAAGTAAGCGGGCACGGGTATAAATGAAGTTGTCGTTATCGTACAAGTTAAAATCAGGCACTGTATCAGCGAGGGCTAAATTTGCCTCAAAGAAAGATTGTATAGTTCCGATATCTGTCCAGTAACCGCCAAATTCGTAGCTGACTACCTTCTTCCCGCCTTCCACGCATTTTGGGATAAGCTCCTTACCGAAATCGGTAGCATCCGGATTGTCATCAAACAGCTTTTTTAGCATATCGCGATTGAAAATATAGATCCCCATCGAAGCCAGATAATCTTTGCCTTGTTCTTTGTACGGCTCCGGTACTTCCGACTTCCACTTGTCCAATTCATCAGCAGATGGTTTTTCGACAAAATCTTCGATCACCCCATCTGCATTGGTTTTCATAATTCCGAAACCGGTGGCATCGCTCGCATTAACCGGAATGGTAGCAACGGTCAGGTCGGCGTCTTTCTCCTTATGACGCTGCAGCATTTTCCCATAATCCATCTGGTACAGCTGATCGCCCGAAAGAATCAACACATGATCGTGATCGTGGTTTTCCATGTGATGCACGGACTGACGAACAGCATCCGCGGTACCCTGAAACCAGTCGGTACTGTCCGGTGTTTGCTCGGCGGCCAGGATATCTACAAAACCACTGCTGAAAACATCGAAGTTATAGGTGTTTTTGATATGGCGGTTCAGTGATGCAGAATTGAACTGTGTCAACACATAAATTCTGCGGATATTCGAATTCAAACAGTTTGAAATAGGTATATCAACCAACCGATATTTACCGCCTACAGGTACGGCAGGTTTGGACCGCTGATCGGTTAAAGGAAATAAACGGGTTCCCCGGCCTCCGCCTAAAATAACTGCTATAACTGATGACCTTTTCATATAGACCTATTTAGTAGTTAACGCTTTGTACATTTTTATATACTCCTGAGCCGAACGCTTCCACGAAAAATCCAGCTTCATAATCCGGCTCAGTACCTCCGAATGGTGAGAAGGATCAACATACAAATCCACGGCTCTGCTGATGGCATCTGATGCCGCTTCCAGGCTGAAGTCCTCAAAGGTGATGCCATAGCCTTCCTTCTCGGAGATATCCACAACCGTATCTTTCAAACCTCCAACGGAACGCACAATGGGAACCGTTCCATAACGCATAGCAAACATTTGATTTAACCCGCACGGTTCTACCCGCGACGGCATCAAGATAAAATCGGAGCCGGCATAAATTTGGTGCGCCAGTTTCTCGTTGTATTCCAGGGTGGCATCAAAATAGCCAACGTGATCGCCGGCCATGCTCGCAAAAATCTGATGCAGCTGAGGATCACCTGTTCCCAGCAATATAAAATTGACTTCCACATCTGAATACATCACCCGCTTAAATAAATCGGGAAGTAAATCTGCCCCCTTCTCCCGAACCAGCCTGCCAATAAATGAAATGGTCGGTAATTCCGGGTTCAACCCAAATTCCCGGCACAAGTATTTCTTGTTCTCAGCCTTTCCCTTCTTTCTGTTTCGGTAGCTGAAGTTGTACTCTATCAATTCATCGGTATTCGGGTCCCATACTTCGGTGTCAATTCCATTTACAATTCCGGTCGATTTCTTTCGCTCCTGCTGAAACAACGATTCCAGTCCGCTGCTTTCTTCAGCCAGCTCACTCATATAATTTTTGGAAACCGTGGTAATCTGCCAGGCACATTTCAAACCGGCTGCCAGCGAGTTTAACTTACCATCCCAATCTAACAAGCCAAGATTATCAATATTGAAAGCGGGTAATAACTTAAAATTATCCAGCGCATGTGCGCCATGATATTCCGCATTGTGAACCGTGAGTACCGTTGGAATCCCCGCCATGTCCCGATAGCGGTTGCACTGTGAAAGCATGAAGGGAACCAGCCCCGTATGATGATCATGGCAATGCACAACGTCCGGCTTTTCACCCCGTACTTTCATCCATTCCAGAGCAGCAATCTGGAAACTCACAAATCGCTCCAGCTCATCCCAGTATCCATGGCCTGACCAGGGATCGATATAGATTCCCGGCCGGTCAAATCTGCCGGGAATATCAATCACATAAAAAGGAAAGCCCAGTTTATCCTCTGTCATTTTCTGCACTGCGAAACGTACCTGATCAGCAGCCATGGAAAAGGTTCCTTCAAAAACCGTTTCGTATTCCTGAGAACCTATCCATTGGTTGTGATACTTTGGAATCACCACCTCACAATGATGTCCCAGCTTGTTCAGGTACTTGGGAAGAGAGCCAACAACATCCGCCAGTCCTCCGGCTTTGGCTGCAGGATAACATTCCGCACTCAAGTGAATAATCCGCATCTGATTTGAAACCTGTGTCCTTACAATTCGTTACCATTTTCTATAATGGGAAATAAGAAATCTTTGGGCATCTTCCAAAATATACAGGGGCTTTCTTTCAAGTTACCTTTGCTTTTCTTAAGCTCTCCCGTCACATCAATCAATTTGAATTTAATACACGATTATGGCAGTAATTGAAGTTAACAACGTCTATAAAGCTTTTGGTAAAACCAAAGCGGTAAACGACGTTAGTTTTGAGGTACAAAAAGGACGCATTTTCGGGTTATTGGGGCCTAACGGTGCCGGCAAAACCACGACCATCCGGATGATTAATTACATCCTCTCTCCCGACAGCGGAAGCGTAACTATTAACGGTCAGGTTGCTAGCCCGGAAACCCAAAAGGTAATCGGGTACATGCCGGAGGAGCGAGGGCTCTACAAAAAGATGAAGGTGCTGGATCAGCTGATGTATCTTACCCAGCTGAAAGGCATGAACTCCACCGATGCCAAGAAAGCCATCAATTACTGGCTGGATCGTTTCGACGCTTCCGACTGGAAGAAGAAAGAGATTAGTGAACTCTCTAAAGGAATGTCCCAGAAGATACAGTTCATTGCTACCATTGCTCACGATCCGGATATCTATATTTTTGATGAACCGTTTAGCGGACTTGATCCCATCAACAGCGAAACTTTGAAAGAAATTATTATTGAGCTCCGCGAGAAAGGAAAAACCATATTGTTTTCCACTCACCGCATGGAACAGGTAGAACAAATGTGCGATGACATTTGCCTGTTTAATCAGGGAGAAGCTGTGCTGACCGGTAAGCTTCGGGAAATCAAATCATCGTTCGGGGAAAACACCATTAACCTGGAGTTTGAAGGAGACAGCTCTTTTCTGGATACGCTGGATAATGTCCGCATCAATAACCGCTCCACCAACTTCGCGGAAATCCGCGTGCTGGACGGGCAGAATATGCAGGACATCCTGAAGGTTGCCATGGAGCATGCTGAAATTCATAAGTTCGAACGTATCGAACCGTCATTAACAGAAATTTTTATCTCCACCGTTGGGGAAGACAACATCAAAAAAGGGGAGCTGGTATAATTATGAGTCTGCACAAAATTTGGTTAGTACTGAAAAGGGAATATCTCACCCGCGTAAAAAGTAAATCTTTCATCATAGCTACGGCGCTGACCCCTCTTGCACTGGTTGCGTTTATCGGGATCGTGGTGTACATCAGCATTTCGGAGTCGGAAGTAGAAAAAAGAATCGGGATACTGGACAATACCAATGTGCTGGTAGAGCGATTGATGGATATAAACGAAACCCGCTATTTTGATGTGAGTGACATCCCGCAAGACAGTCTCCGTGCTGATGTACTGGACGGAGACCTGGATGGATTTATCATTTTGGAAAATGAGGTGATCACGGAATCCCAAAGTCCCACCCTCATTTATGGAGGAAGCGGTGGTTTGAGCTTTATATCCGCCGTTCGATCCGATTTGCGGGATGCGGTACGGGAAGAGAAACTCTCCCGAGAAAATGTATCGGATAACATCCGGGAAATTTTTGAGACCCGCACCGGACTGGAAGCCGTCAAGCTGACGGAAGAAGGAGAATCGGAAGACAACACCCTCTTTGCTTCGGCCCTGGGTTTTATCCTGGGACTGATGATCTTTATGGGGATTTTTATCTACGGTTCCCTGCTTATGCGCAGCGTGATTGAGGAGAAAACCAACCGCGTGCTGGAAGTAATTGCTTCGTCCGTAAAACCCATCGAGTTGATGTTTGGAAAACTGTTTGGTGTGCTGGCTATGGCCCTTACCCAGTTTAGCATCTGGATTGTATTCTATATTGGTCTTTCCATCGCTGCTGCTCCCGTTGCCGGGATGATAATGGAAGCCCAGATGAGCAATATTCCTGATGAAGCGGCCCAGGCAGCCGCCTCCTCGTTCGATCCATCCTCTCTGGAGCAAATGGTGGTAGACCCGATGGTATTCGTGAACTTCCTGATCTTCTTTTTCCTCGGATTTATGATCTACAGCGCCGTTTTTGCTGCAATCGGTGCTGCCGTTGAAACCGAGCAGGATTCCCAGCAGTTCATGCTGCCGGTCGGACTCCCGATTTTTGTCGGATACTTCCTGAACACCAAGGTAATGGAAGCCCCGGACTCCGGACTTTCCCTGTTTGTATCCCTGTTTCCACTCACCGCTCCCATTAATATGATTACCCGGATTGCCGCCTCACAGGTTCCGCTGTGGCAGATTATCGTGTCTATTTTGCTGATGGTTCTGACCTTCCTGGGCATCATGTGGCTGGCGGCTAAGATCTACCGCGTTGGTATTTTGATGTATGGCAAGAAACCATCCTTCAAAGAGCTGGGCAAATGGATAAAACAGAGTTAAACAATCTGCTTGATATCATTCTAATTAAAAAGGGACGGGCTTGCTCGTCCCTTTTTTGTTCGGAACAATCACATATCTCGTCATTCCTGCGGAGGCAGGAATCTGGTTGTTAATTCCAACTCACTTACCCTTTCATACTACCAGATCCCGGGCCTGCGCCGTGGGATGACTTCTAAAAATGGAACCTGCCCCCTGAAAGAATCTCATTCCACAGATCCTTCATCTCCGGATTCTTAGACCGAATCAGGTTTAACTTCCACTCCCTTTTCCACTTCTTAATCTGCTTTTCCCTGGTGATTGCCTGATACATAGTCTGATGTGATTCGTAGTAAACAAGATTTTTTGCTTCGTATTTTTTAGTAAACTCCGAACCATCTCCCCTTTTGTGTTGAAGTACCCGATTGACTAAATCACTGGTAACCCCGGTATATAGTACTGTTCGTTTTCTGTTGGTTAGTATGTAAACATATCCCTCTTTCATGTTTTCTATAATGTAATTACTAGTTGTTATACCCGCCCTTATAGTTGTCATTCCTGCCCCTCTTTTTGTCATTCCTGCGAAAGCAGGAATCTCTTTGCCTGATTCCGGTTTACTTGCCCCTTTCATACAACAAGATCCCGAGCATACGCCGCGGGATGACCGAGGCTGATTTGCGAGTGATCGAACGACCGATTTTCGATGGACGATTTATAAAGCCAAACCGGTTTTTTGATTTACCCATAACTACCGTTGAATTAATAGTTGCATGTTTTATATTGTTAGAGCGATGAGCGAGCAATTCCTTACAAACAAAAGGAATTTTATCTGAAGTGATTATCCGTACTCTTCGTCGGATAAAATCTAAAGTAAGCTATTGAGACCCTCAGATAGGCTTTTTTTTAGTTTTTATCTGAAGTATGATAAATATAGCTTGTTCGAATAATAATATGTTATGCAGCTTTTTTAAAGAATGAAGCCAAAAACAAAATATATTCTTTCAAATTATCAGCAGTTCATGAAGCCAAGTGAAAAACTCGCTGCTCGATGGCTCACAGAAGGTTGGGATGGTCAAACTCAACAATTTCCTTCTTGGCTAAGAAATAAAATTTGGTCAGATTTTCCATCAAAAATGATGGACTCGCCAAAAGAACTTGCTCAACATATTTTGCTAAGAATTCTTCGGGATCATAGATCTGAAATACATATTGATAAATCTTAACACAAAACTTTCGCTACATAACAAAGCGTTTTAAATCGGACGCGGACGGGGTGCGATGGAAACTTGATTGCCAGGAATTAATTTCGCTACTTCAACTAAATCATAATCCCCGCGCCGTTTAAACGCAGGATCGTTATGCAACAAGTCATATGGAAAAAACTAAATCACTCAGAGTAAGTACTTTGTTGTCAGTCCAACGGGCTTTGGTCGGAGAAATAATTCCGGCCTTTCGGTTAATTTCTGTCGAGTATTCTGAAGCTGAAATAAAGATTTGGGTTTATCACGACGGAAAAATCAATGTTGATGAAATTGAAAAATTCGATAGTTCAGTAATTACCGAAGTTGTTGCCGATTTTCCTTATCCAAATAATTCAGATCCTAAAGTTGATTTCGAATTTGTACGGTTAGATTATCCAGAGAAAATTAATCCTAAAGGCATACCCGTTTATGGTAGGCAAGAAAAATAGTTGTTGCATAACAAGCGCATTAACTGGGGACGCGGACGTAGCTTCGGTTTCCAAGATTGCTTGTTTTAACTTTTTAACCGTTAATAAACTCATAATCCCCGCGCCCGTTATGCGCTGGGTCGTTATGTGTAAATTTAAACATCAGCTTTTCCTAACGATTTAATATGAGAAAGAGCCCTATTCTTTTTGTCTCTCTTATTTTCATCTTTTTTGGATGTTCACCTGATTCAGATTTCAAAGAATTAACAAAGGAAGAAATAGATAGTGCTGCTTTTGAAAAATCTAACACCCCAATTTCTGCGTTTTTAGATAATGGGTATATAAAAGAAAAAAATGAAGGAAAAATTGAGATACGATTTAATGATTACAATCAGGCGTTCTCGAATATTGCACTAATTAGTTTTTTTGAGGGTGACTATATTGGATTAATTTCTGGGCTTCCCACTTTTGATACGGGTTGGAAATATTTATTGTGGCCTACATATTCAGATATTGTAATCTTAAGAAAAGAAAACTTGGAAATTGTCTTCGAAAAAAGGATTTATGAATCAGTTTCAGATATGAGTCTCCATAATGATTCTGTTTACATTGAGTATGGAGATTATCCCAATTTGGAATACGGGCGCTTTCCATTTTCAAAAGATTAATCCTTAGTTCATTTACACATAACAAGCGCATCAACTGGGACGCGGACATGCCGTTGGTTTCCAAAGTTGCTTGTTTAAAAATATTCACCGTTTATTAACTCATAATCCCCGCGCCCGTTATGCGCTGGGTCGTTATGTGGCTTCAGAAATGAGATCGTTAAAAAAAGAAGAAATACCACTCGTTAGTTACATGATTCTAAAAGCTGGACTTGATGTGGAGGTCCAGAATTTAAAAGCAGAATCAATGGATGATGGTGGTATGGGAAGTCTTCATTTTTTTACTAAAACAAAAGATCCAATTTTCGGCGGTTCAGTTGCTGAATATGAATTCAAAGACGAAGACGGTATTCCAGTTTTTGTAACTTTGATGGTAGATCAAAATGGCGAAATTTATGAGCTTGACATGTTTAAAGGAGATTTTTCACCTTTAAAAAAGTGGCCGAATCCTCAATCAAAAGCATCCGCCACATAACAAGCGTTTTAAATCGGACGCGGACTAGGTTCGATGGAATTTGATTGCCAGGAATTAATTTTGCTACTTCAAAAGAAATCATAATCCCCGCGCCGTTTAAACGCTGGGTCGTTAGTTGCCTAGCCAGGTATGAAAATCCAAGAAATTATAGGAACGTTCTCCAACAGTATTTCTTCACTTCCCGTAAAGTGTTTTGTCAAAGAAATGGAAGCGGAATTGAGCATTGAGCTTGTTGGGCAAATTCTACCCAATCACCCGGGCGTAGTTCTAGGAGACAAACCATTATTCGAATTTGAAAAAACAGTTAGCACGCTAGTAGATGAACTAAAAACTTTTGGAAAAAGGTTTGATAGCAATAATTTCTTGATGCAGTTTCATTCGGAAATCAATGAAAAAGAATACGAATTACATTATTTCAAACTGGACAGAATCGAAGTGTTAAGAAGTAAAGTACTATTGATTTCTGAATCTGAGGAAATGATCGAATTAAAAGAACGTCTAGAGTATCCAGAATACGAATAGGCAACTAACAAGCGTTTCAAGCGGACTCGTTTAGGGTTCGGAACCTTAACTTTAAAAACTCGGCTCGCCGCTTAAACGCCGGGTCGTTATACTTCTTATCCCATTTATGAAAATCAGTCTTTCAGTAATCTTACTTCTCATTTTCTTTGCCTCTTGTAAATCAGGTGTCAAAGAAGAGAAAATTGAAACTGATTCTACGATCTACTTCCAATCTGATTCATTACACGCCATAGTTTTTAAACCAAATCACCGAATAGAATTTCTGTCACAAGACACTTCGATGTCAATTTTAGAAATGTGGCCAATTCTATCGAATGAAGGTTGGATTCCCAACAAAAGTAATCTTCTTGAATTCAAAAAAACCTTTACTCAATATTGGCAGCAAGCAAAAAACGATTCTTTAGCTGATTTAAATAACCTGACTCTGGTGAACTGGAGAAATATTGACCTGCTTGACTACCAAGTCGTTGGATATATTGATTCATCCAATTCGAAGAAAATGTTTGTCAATATTGGTAATTGGGATGCTTTGGATATGGCCACATCAGATTGGAAGAAAGATTGGATAATCATAAATGATGGCGGAGATACTTACCACTCAATTTATAATGCAGAAACTGATTCAATTGAGTTGCTTGAATTTAACTAAACAGAAGTATAACAAGGCGTTTCAAATCGGACGCGGACGGGGTGCGATGGAACTTGATTGCCAGACATTAATTTCGCTACTTCAACCAAATCATAATCCCCGCGCCGCTTAAACGCTGGGTCGTTAGTTGCCTATGAATGAAATTGAACTGCCAGAGGAAATCAAGTCCAAAGCCAACATCACAGAAAGTGTAGAGTTTGCATGGAGAAAGTCTGAATTTGAAGAGGCAATCACTTCTGCAAAAGAGAACAACCTTGCTTCAATCGGTGGACAAGCTCAGTTCATTTTTCCAAATGCTACATGTGAGCTGTACTGGATTAATTTCGATTCAAATGATCAAGAACCAGATGAGAGCTGGGAATCATACGTAAAGCGAAGCGCAGATGAAGTTCTCTCAGTTTTTCACAAAGTTATTGACGAAACCGACTTTCGAAAAGAAGCTTTGGAATTCAGTTTCATAAAGAATAAAATCGAAACAGAAGAAATTGATCCGCTTAATTACCCATGGTTCGTTGGGTATTTCAATTCAAAACCGGCAAACTAACAAGCGTTTCAAGCGGACTCGTTAGGGTTCGAAACTTTAATAATCAAAACTAGGCTCGCCGCTTAAACGCCGGGTCGTTATGCCTCTTAACTTACTTCTAATACAATGGGTTTAAATCCGTCTTATGAATCTCATATAATTAAAGTTGCAGTAGCATTTGAACCAACAGCCCCAGATTTAGATCCTGATGATCTTTCAAGGATCTTGAATATTAAACCAGATTATTCTGCTAGACCAGGAAACGAACGGCGGAATTACGCTGGAGACTTATTGACACCTCATCAAGAAGGCTATTGGAAACTGAGTACAGAAGGAAAAGTGCAATCCAAAGACATTAATGCCCACTTCGAATATTTACTGGATATACTTCTTCCTCACAAAGATGAGATTCTGAAACTCACAGCAAATGGAGAGTCTTATTTCAATGTAGTTTGGAAATCAACGTATCTATATGCAGGAACTGGCCCGATCATTGAACGTGAATGCATTAATGGAATTGCGGCTTTAAATGCGGAAGTTGGTTTTGATATTTACCAAGTCAATAAAAAGGAAAGCGAGGCATAACAACCGCATCAAGGGGACGGGACTCGCATCTGGGTTACTCCCTACGCCCTTACAATTCCGGTTTTGCGTGTTAATTTACAATCAAAAACTGTCCCGCCCCTTATGCGGTGGGTCGTTATGTGGCTTCAGAAATGAGATCGTTAAAAAAAGAAGAAATACCACTCGTTAGTTACATGATTCTAAAAGCTGGACTTGATGTGGAGGTCCAGAATTTAAAAGCAGAATCAATGGATGATGGTGGTATGAGAAGTCTTCATTTTTTTACTAAAACAAAAGATCCAATTTTCGGCGGTTCAGTTGCTGAATATGAATTCAAAGACGAAGACGGTATTCCAGTTTTTGTAACTTTGATGGTAGATCAAAATGGCGAAATTTATGAGCTTGACATGTTTAAAGGAGATTTTTCACCTTTAAAAAAGTGGCCGAATCCTCAATCAAAAGCATCCGCCACATAACAAGCGTTTTAAATCGGACGCGGACTAGGTTCGATGGAATTTGATTGCCAAGAATTAATTTTGCTACTTCAACTAAATTATAATCCCCGCGCCGGTTAAACGCTGGGTCGTTATAGTGCTAAACTCACAATGAGAATTTTTTCCCTATTTACAATTTTGTTTTTCATGGGCATTAGTCCTGCCTTTTCTCAAAGCACCAATGAGATAAAAACCGAACAGGAGAATGTTATTCTCAAATTTTTTCAACTTCTCCTTCAAGATAGTCCCGTTACAGTTAGCCAGTCTTATCATGTATTTAATCCTGAAGAAACTTGGAATGTTGATTATTACAATGAAAACTTAACCGAAGAACAACGAAATGATTTTTATGAAGGAGACCCTGACACTTTGATTAGCAGGACGTTTGAAAAAATTGCAAACTTTGACTCTGCTCTGATTCCAGATATACCAAATGAAACTCCGGATGCTAAATTTCTCAGAAGTTTAAAAATCGAATTGATTAGTTCGGATGGTAAGCAGATGAAAGTAAACAGCTACAAAGTTACGTCACATTTTGATGAAAACTGGAAAGTACAGATCGGTTTTTATGGTCATCCATTCAATCAAGTTTCCAAAATTTTAATTAGTGACAGTTTGGATATCTTAAAAGAAATTGGGTTAACCAAATAAATACAAAGCGCGCTATAACAAGCGTTTCAAGCAGACTTGAACGCGGTTCGGGTCTTTAATTTTAACCTCCAGACTCGCCGCTTAAACGCCGGGTCGTTATACCCACTCTTCCTCTGAATAAATAATTGTCAGAATTGTTCGTTTTTCAATAGATTGGAGAAAGAAATAAACCCCAATGCTATGATTACAGATTATAAAGAAATTCAGCATTCGGCTCTTAAGTTAGACGAAAATCATCGTGCTGAATTAGCGAAAAAGCTTATTGACAGCCTTGATCAGCAAATTGATGATGATATTGAGCAAGCCTGGGTTGATGAAGTAAAACGTAGAAAAGCTGAGATACAATCAGGAAAAGTAACCCCAATTTCAGGACAAGAAGTACATAAGGCTGCTCGGGAACTTCTTAAAAAATGACCTTTAAGTATCATCCTGAAGCAGCAAAAGAGTTAACGAGTTCTATTCAATACTACGAAGACAAGTCTAGTGGGCTTGGGGCTGAATTTCTTGATGAAATAGAAGAAGCCATCGCTCAGGCATTAGCACATCCTCAATCTGGGTCTTTACTAACTAAACAAGATCGAAGGATTCTACTTGACCGTTTTCCGTATGAAATTGTTTATGACGTTTCTGAAAATATCATCACAATTACTGCTGTCAAGCATATGAAACGAAAGCCGGGTTATTGGGAGTCAAGAGAATGATCATGGGTATAACAAGACGTCTCAAATCGTAGCCACTCGATATTTCCATTCCCACCTGTGCTAAAGCTTCGATGGACAGGTCCTGAATTGCTTGTTTTTACAATTCAGCCGTTGATTAACTCCTAAATTACCCGCCGCCTGCCACATGGGCTGGCTCATAAGCGATATCAACCACCAATTATTGAGGCTATGAGGGTATCTGTCCATATTCAAAATTTCGCAAACAGAATAAAAAGTGCCACGATCGGGATATGCCTTATCATATTATTATGGTTTGGCGCTGCCTTAACCCCTGCTGCTGCACAGGATTCAGAGATGGCAACATCCACCCGGATCGCGCTCTTCCTCGACTGCGACTTCTGTGATGAGACCTTCATACGACAGGAGATGCCTTATCTGGATCATGTCCGGGACCGTGAAGTCGCTGATGTTCATATACTCGTAACCCGAGAAGGCACGGGATCGGGCGGCGTGGCAATTACCATCGACCTCATCGGTCTGGGTATCTTCGAGGAGCTGAATTTCTCGACTGTTTTTAATGCGTCTGCCGACGCCACTGAAGCCGAAGAACGAGACGGGTTTCTCCAAACCCTGGAAACCGCACTTGTGCCGTATCTGATGCAGACTCCCATGCGAAACCGGTTGCGAGTGGATATTGAGCCGTCTGAAGCAGAAACAGTCGGACAGATTCAAACAACGGAAGATCCCTGGAACAACTGGACGGTCGAGATCTATGCCGACGGCAGCGCCGACTTCGAGTCTCAGCAGCGCTCCTTCGACACTCGTTACGGTGTGTATGTAAGTCGCGTGACTGAGGACTGGAAAATTCAACTTCGCCCCTTCTTCAACTACAACTACGACCGGTTTGAACGGGAAGAAGGAACTATCACAAGCACGGCCCGACGTGACGGATTTACCAGCTATGCCGTTCGGAGCATCTCCCCACATTGGTCTGCCGGTGCCTACGGAGATGTTCTTACCTCCACCTATTCTAACGTAGACTGGCGCTATCGTTTTATGGGGGCCATGGAGTGGAGCCTCTACCCGTATCGTGAAGCGAATCGGCGACAGCTAACGGTTGCTTATCGTCTGGGAGCCTCGCACATCACCTATCGAGACTCGACGATCTACAACGAAATCGAAGAAGTGCTTCCACAGCATCTGCTCAACGCAGGGTATGAAGTCGTCCAGCCCTGGGGAGAGGTTGAAATTGGCGTGAATGCCTCACAGTACCTGCACGATCTGTCGCGCTACAGTCTTCAGTTTGATGCGGAGCTCGAAATTCGTATCACAAGAGGGCTTTCCGTCGAGGTTGGTGGCTTCCTCGAACTCATCCACGATCAGATCAACCTCCCGAAGGGTAACGCAGACCTTGAAGATGTGCTCCTGCGGCGCAGACAGCTCGAAACCAACTACGAAGCGGGCATCAGCTTCGGGTTTCGCTACCGCTTCGGCTCGCTTCTCAACAATGTGGTTAACCCGCGCTTTGGGGGCATAGGCAACCGTGATCGATTTTGACCTACTGATTGCGCATAGCCATTATCCTCCTAAAATTGGATAAGAACCGATACCTATTCTTCTTTTGGAATAGTGATCGTAATGCTTGTGCCCTCGCCCTCCTGACTTGTCAGGGAAATGGTGCCATCATGAAGTTCAGTAAACACGCGGGCAATCCATAAGCCAAGCCCGGTTCCTTTTTCACTGTCCGTTCCTTTTGATGAACTTGAGAAGGCTTCAAAAATATTCTGCTTTTTCTCCTCTGAAATCCCAATACCGGTATCAACCACTTTGAGCACAAAATGTTCAGTATCGGAACCGACAGACACGGATATCTTTCCTTTTTTCGGCGTGAATTTAATCGCATTCTGAACCAGGTTATTCAGAACCGACATGATTTTATCTTTATCCACATACAGCTTTTCATTGTCAGAAAGTGAAGAAACCGTTTCAAACTCAATGTCCTTCGAATTCAAATAAAGCGTGTGATTCTTTTTCAGGCCTTCAAATATCTCTTCTGCCGACACCTCTGATTTATCAAGGGTCAGTTTTCCTTCGTCAAATCGTGCCAAAGATAGCATGCTGTTCATAAACTCCAGCTGATGTTGTGCACTTACCTTTATCATTTCAAGGAAGTGCTTTACCTGCTCTCCATCGGTTTCATCCTTTTTGATTTCAGCTTCAATCATTTCTGAGGCCAGATTGATGGTACTCAATGGAGTTCTTGAATCATGTGAAATCAGCGAAAGAAGCCTGTTCTTTAACTTCAGCAGCTCATCCAGTTCCTCAATACATGCCTGAGTCTGGCTCATCAACACCCCTGCATCGTCGGAGTATTTCGAAGGTAAATCCGGAATCTTTTTCTCGTCCCGGTATTTATTCAGGGAATAGCCGGCAAGCCTAATCGGCCCTAATATTTTATAGATATAATATAAGGTCCCTGCCGTACCACCCAACGTAGCAACCAAAACACACATCAATATCACCATGCGATATTCAATGGGATAAAAGAAGGTGAGAAAGATAAACAACGAAATGAGCGGTACGTGAGTCCCTATAAAAGCAATGAGCAAAATCTTACCCGAAAAAGAAACCGGCCATTTCAGTTTAGACAGCAGTTTATAGAAGCCTAAATCGTGAGTCATAATGTATTTCTTTGAACCATTTCTGATCTCATTATCTTACTTATTCAAAAAAATTTAACTCTGATTTCGTTCTGATTGCATCACGCTGGACAACCATCAAGTTCGAAATCTTATTTCAGCCCTACCCGTTCAAAAATCACATCCACGTTTCGCGTATGGTGATTCAGGTCGAATGCATCATCAATCTCTTCCTGTGTTAAAGCTTTGGTAATTGTATCATCTGCTTCCACAATAGGTTTGAACAGGGTTTGTTCTTCCCAGGATTTCATAGCCAAGGGCTGAACAGTATCGTAGGCTTTTTCTCTTGGCATTCCTTTATCGATCAGCTTATGGAGCAAACGCTGAGAGAATACCAGTCCCTGGGTTTTCCAGATATTGGATTCCATGTTATCCTCAAACACTACCAGATTTTCAATCACCCCGGCGAAACGGTTCAACATATAATCCAATAAGGTGGTGGCATCCGGAAGGATGATACGCTCGGCTGAAGAGTGGGAAATATCGCGCTCGTGCCAAAGCGGAATATTTTCGTAAGCGGTAACCATATAGCCGCGCAATACTCGGGCACACCCCGAAATATTTTCCGAACTGATTGGATTTCGCTTGTGTGGCATTGAGGATGAACCCTTCTGCCCTTTTCGGAAGGCTTCTTCGGCTTCACGAAGCTCACTACGCTGCAGGTGGCGAACTTCTACCGCCATTTTTTCCATCGTAGATCCAATTAAAGCCAGCGTAGAGAGATAATAAGCATGCCTGTCGCGCTGCAAGGTTTGGGTGGAAATCGGTGCCGGCTCTAATCCTAATTTCTCGCAGGTGTATTTCTCTACTTCCGGTGGGATGTTAGCAAAAGTTCCTACCGAACCGGATAGTTTCCCAAACTCTACATCTGCAGCTGCTTTTTTAAAACGCTCCAGATTCCGCTCCATTTCGGCGTACCATAAAGCGCACTTTAGTCCGAAGGTGGTTGGCTCCGCATGGATGCCGTGGGTTCGCCCCATCATAACCGTGTACTTATGCTTTTTTGCTTTTTCTGCAAGTACATTTACAATTCGCTCCAATCCTTCCAACAGAATGACGTTCGCTTTTTTCAGCCGAACTCCCCATGCGGTATCAACCACGTCGGTAGAGGTGAGTCCGTAGTGTACCCATTTCTTTTCATCTCCCAGAGTTTCGGATACCGCACGTGTAAAGGCAACAACATCGTGGCGGGTTTTGGCTTCGATTTCTTTGATGCGTGCTACATCAAAAGAGGCATTTTCGTATAGCTTGTCCACATCTTCCATGGGTATTTTGCCCAGCTTGGCCCATGCCCAACAGGCTGCAAGTTCAACCTCCAGCCATGCCTGAAATTGTTGTTCATCGGTCCAAAGGTCAGACATTTCCTTACGGGAATAGCGAGCAATCATGCGAAAGTATTTTTGGAATGAAAGTTATCCGGCAAAGATACTGCTTTTCTTTTTCAGGTATCAAAAAGGATTCAGGTAAAACCCTCTAAAACTTTTTTACTGAACCGGAATTTTGAGGATCGTCCCCTGCTGAACGGTTTCATCCAGTTTCACCTGATTGATGATCGCCACATCCAGTGGCTCTATATCCATGGGAAGATCGGCCGGTAAAAACTCTGCGAAAGGAGCTGTCCGGGCTGCCGGTTTTAAATCAATTCTAACGGGATCGATTCCTAAAATGGAAACATCATTCAGTTCCCTGAAGCCAGCCGGTATAGCAGCGAACTCGCCCTCATAAACAGGAAAATCCGAAGCTGATGCATAACTCAGGAAATTGTAGATATTCCCTTGAAAATCTATCGCTGTTATTTGAAGTCGCAGTTCAGTACTGTCCTGAGCAAGCGCTGATGCAAAAGCCTGATAGCCATCCAGCCCGTTTTCTGTGTACTCATACTGATCGACTGTGGTTATCCCTTCCCTGTTCAAAAATGAGCGTACTGAAGCTTCAGGTGAATTGCTTTTTGAATCGATGGTGAACTGTGTAATGGCTGTTTGCTCCTCATTCACCAAAACTACCGAAGCCGGCTGATTATAAACCTGCAGGCCGGTCGGTACCGGAAACTGAAACTTCAGGTCGGGATGATAAAAGGTGCCGTTTCTCTCAAAACCATGACGGGGATTATTCCCGAATACGATACGTTCAATCATATTCAGATATTCTTCATCATCCAGGATCGTTTGTTCATAGCCCTTTTCTTCCCATTCTTGGGCTAATTCAGGTATAGTTTTCTCCCTCTCACCGGGATCGGGGTGACTGGAAAGCAATGTCGGAACTCCGCCTCCCTTGCTTTCCGAAATCCGTTCCAGAGAATTGAAAAACTCAGCTCCTTCAGCAGCTTGGTAATTCTTCATCGCAGAGTACTCTACGCCTAATGCATCCGACTCTCGCTCATCATCCCTTCCATATTTCAAAAACATAAGCTGGGCTGTTTGACTGCTAAGCTGAAGAATACTCCCTCCATCGTAGCCAAGAGATTCTCCTAAAACCGCACCTCCAAACACAGCAATTTGTCCGATTTGTTGCTCAACAGCCCGCTGGGATGCATGTCGGGCAGCAACGTGACCTATCTCATGCCCTAAAACCACGGCCAGCTGAGCCTCATTGTTGAGATGGGCCAGAAGTCCGCGGGTCACGTAAATATATCCTCCGGGTAAAGCAAAGGCATTTACCACGGGGCTGTCGAGCACACGGAAGGTGAATTCAGTTTCCCGAAATTTCTTTGGAGTGTCTTCCCTTCTTAAATGACTTACTTCCAGTAGCGATTGACCCAAGTCGGATACATATTTCGAAAGTTCTTCATCTTGATAAAGACCATACTGAGCCACAATTTCCTTATCTGCATTAGCTCCGATTTTTTCTTCCTCTTCCCAGCTGTAGCCGAAAGCGCGTTTATTACCGGAAACCGGGTTTTGTTCCAATGTTACACACCCGCTGCCAAGTACAGCAAAAGCCAGCAGCAGTGTGATTATAAAAGATCTTGTTTTCATGAATTTCATAATGATTAATTCTTTATTTCAATAGATCTAAGTGAAATTATGCACACAATGTTTCCCGATACCGATCAGGACACAATATTAACTTCCGGCGTCAGTGAAACACCGAATTGCTCTTTAACTGAAGCTTGAATTTTCTGAGCCAGATCCCATATCTCTTCTCCGGTGGCATTTCCGTAGTTCACAATAACCAGTGCCTGCATTTTATGAACACCTGCATCACTGAATCGTTTCCCCTTCCACCCACATTGATCAATTAACCATGCAGCAGGTATTTTTACCTTCTCTCCGGCCGGGTAAGAAGGAATATCCGGGTAAGTAGATTGCAACTCCTCAAATTGCTCCTTACTGATCACCGGGTTTTTAAAAAAGCTCCCGGTGTTCCCAATCTCAGCCGGATCAGGAAGCTTGCTTTGCCGGATTTCGATTACCGCCTCACTGATGTCTTTAATTGAGGCATTTTTGATCCCTTTTTCTTCCAGTTTTTCTGACAGTGCCCGATAAGAAGTATTGACATCCGGTGATTTTTGGAGCTTCAGTTTCACCCCGGTAATCACAAAGAGCCCCTTCAATTCATTCTTAAAAATGCTGTCACGATAGCCGAAACGGCATTCTTCTTTGTTGAATGACTTCAGCTGTCCGGTTTTTAGTTCAACCGCTTCCAGGGATTCAAATACTTCCTCCAATTCTACACCGTACGCTCCGATATTCTGTATGGGAGCCGCCCCAACCGAACCGGGTATCAGAGATAAATTTTCGATTCCTCCCCAGCCTTTATTCACACAATGTAACACCAGCTCGTGCCAGTTTTCCCCGGCTCCGACGTTCAGGATAACTCCTTCATCATCCTCTTGATCAACGGTAATACCTTTGATGTCTATATGGATAACCAATCCTTCAAAATCGTTAATGAATAAGACGTTACTTCCACCACCTATCATAAACTTGGGCGTATCCTGAAATCGTGGATCAGCCAGGAGGTTTTGCAGTTCCTTAACGGATTGTACGGAACAGAAATATCGGGCCTTGGCAGCAATGCCCATCGTATTATAATCGGAAAGGTTAAAATTTTCCTGAATGGAAAATGACTGGCTCATATCTATGATTCAGCAGGTGTTTGAACTTCTTTAGGGCTTTCTACTTTCACTCTCACCTTTTTGATCCGGTTATTTTTAACGGAGTGAACTGTGAGCTCAAGATTCTTATAGGTGATACGCTCTCCCACCACCGGCAGGCTCTCGGTAAGATGGTAAATCAAGCCACCCAGCGTTTCAAATTCATCCTCTTCGGTTGTAACTTCCGACTCAAGAATGTCTTCCATATCATCCAGATCAATCTTGGCATCAAAAATATAAATTCCGCTTTTAAAACGGGTGTACAGGGTCTCTTCCTCTCCGGAATCGTCCGTAATATCCCCGACTATCTCTTCCAGGATATCATCCATGGTAACGATGCCTTCGGTTCCACCATATTCATCTACCACAATGGCGATGTGCGTTTTTTCCTGTTGGAAATCCCGGAGCAAGTCGTCAAGTTTCTTAGTGGCGGGAATGAATAGAGCCTTTCGTGAAACGGTTTTCCAGTTCAGGGACGGTTCTTCTTCATCAGCATTTAAATACGGAAGTACGTCTTTGGCATAGAGTACACCTACGATGTTATCCAGATCGTTTTCAAACAAAGGCATTCGGGAAAGTCCGTTTTCCCGGATTTTCACAAGAACATCCTGCAGCGACTCATCCAAAGCCACAGCTACGATGTTTACCCTGGAGGTCATAATCTCGCGCACGGTGATATTCCCAAATCCGATTACGTTCTCTATAATCTCCCGCTCGTCTTCTTTGATGGACCCTTCCTGCTCACTCACTTCGGCCATAGTTCGAATGTCTTCCGACGTCATTTTGCTGGTCGGTTTCGGAAGATACCGCTCGAGACTAATGGTGCTGTCCGCAATCAGCTTAGAAAACGGTTTCAAAAGTATAAACAGGGTGTAGATAAAAGCACTATTTGTTCTCGAAACTTTAATCGGATTGTTTATGGCGATAATCTTTGGGGTGATTTCACTCAGAATCAGAATCATGAAGGTCAGTACAATCACCTCGATCGAAAATACAATTACTTCCGAAAGGCCATAAGCTGCTACAATATCACCGGTAATAACAGCCGCTAAAACCGAAGCCACGATATTGGCAAAAGTGTTTCCAATCAGGATCGTAGCCAACAGACGCCGGGGTTTATCCAGCATCTTTATGATGCGGTCGTCAGCCGAACCTAAAGTCTCATCCTGTTTAAGGTCTTCCATTCGGTTTGATAAGGAAAAAAGGGCAACTTCCGAACCGGAAAAAACAGCTGAAAATGCCAGCCCAAGGAATAAAAAGAGAAGCTCAATTCCCAACACTACAGGATCTAAAGCTTGCGCCGTGGCAGCAGCACTTTCACTAAGCGTGATAAGAGAATCTTGAACCAAACTGAAAGGATCTTCGATAGTATCCAATTACTGTTTATTTATGATTGATTAAATGTAAGAACGCCTTTGCTATCTCCAAAAATAAAAGATTTTAAGCTAACCTGAGCGATAAATAAAAAAACGACACGAGAATTCCTCATGTCGTTTTTAAATTTCAAACATTGGAGTTGATTTAGAATGGAAGATCGTCGTCCATGTCATCAAAGTTGCTATCCAGCTCTACGTTACTGCTCATGGGCTTGCCGCCACCCTGATTTTGGTTCTGATTCTGGTTTTGGTTTGGACGCTGCTGAGGCTGGTTACCTCCGGGCTGGTTTCCACCACCTGCATTACCACGACTGTCTAACATCACCATTTGCAGAGCTTTGATTTCGGTTGTGTATCGTTTTTGGCCGTCTTTATCTTCCCACTGCCGGGTTTGAATCGGGCCTTCAATATAAACCTTGGAACCTTTGCTTAAATACTGCTGGCAAATTTCGGCTGTTCTTCCCCATGCCACTACTCGGTGCCATTCTGTGCGTTCCTGGTATTCTCCGTTGCTGTCTTTAAAGCGCTCGCTGGTGGCGATACTCAATGTAGCCACCGCTGTATTCGACTGTGTGTACCGTACTTCCGGGTCTTGACCAAGATTTCCAATTAACATTGCTTTATTAAGTGAACTCATAACGTATCCTGTTCTTTTTTTTGTTTTGTTTGCAATGTAAGAGTTAGTTCAGACGAATTCCTTACAAAAAAATTTTAAAAACCCTCTCAATCATTAAGTCTTTACTTAATGATTAAAATTTATTTCAGCTTCAAAAATATCCCGATATCATTGTTAAGCATCCAATTGCAGAAATCGGGAACCTTATCTCCTTTTGACTCTATAAAAAAAGTGGCAACAATTTTGTAACACTTAACACATCCCCGTTCTCTTTTAGGTACAGAAGAGACGAAAATTCGGAGCATATGATTAGTGAAGAGGTCAAAGAGGACTTGAAACAGTCCCCGATCAACGTAAGGAAGGACAACAATCAAAATGCGGCAGGACTGGAAGCCTATACCGGGCCATGGGGTAAAACTCAGGCTGCTCATTTGGTACGGCGCACGCATCTTGGATTGAAAATCAACAACCTGAATTATGCGCGCAGTTTCGGCAATGCAACCGATGCCGTTGAAGCTATTGTTGACAATGCCATAGCTACTCCCCTTCCCGATGACCCTCAATGGTACAGCAACAGTAATTCCGGGGATGTTCAGGATGTATATGACATTCAATTCCGATGGATGGACGCTATGTATAATGGCGGACTTCGAGAGCGGATGAAATTATTCTGGAGCAACCATTTTGCCGTTTCTTACAGCAACATGAATGCCCTGCCCGATAAAGCCAGCGACAGCTATGCCAGCCACATGTACAAGTACTGGAAATTGTTGCATGAATACAGCTTTGGTGACTTCAAGGAGTTCGTAAACCGGATGAGTAAGAACTCTGCCATGGTGTATTATCTCAATAACTACAATAACCGGGAAGGCCAGCCTAATGAAGATTTTGCCCGGGAGTTGATGGAGCTTTTCACCCTTGGCCCTAAAGACAAAGACGGAAATGATAATTATTCTGAAAATGATGTTGCTGAAGTAGCCCGGGCGGTTACCGGCTGGCGGGTGAATGACGCTACTTTAAGCGGATATTTCGATGAAAGCCGGTTCGACAGTTCCAGTAAAACCATTTTTGGAGTAGCCAGTAATTTTGACCTGGATACCGTAATCGATCTGATATTCAGCCAAAAAGAACAGGAAGTTGCTTACTTCATTTCAAAGAAATTGTACGTGTTTTTTGTATCGGCTCAACCTAACGAAACGGTTATCTCCGATCTGGCCGATTATTGCATTGACCAAAATTTTGATATTGGAGAAGTTCTGAAAAAACTGCTGAGCAGTGCCCATTTTTATGAGGAGCGGTTTTATGGGTGCCGGATTAAAAGTCCGACCGAAATTTTTATCAGCTACCTGAGAGAGCTGGAAATCACTCCGACTTCTCAACTTAAAGAATATATCCGACTGCGCATGCAGGAGCTGAATGAAGAGCTTCTCCGCCCGGAAACGGTTTTTGGTTGGGCAGGTTACAATCCTCCCTATTCTGATGGCACGCCGGGGCACTATTCCTGGCTCAACACCAATCTTATGCCATCCCGATGGGATAACCTGACCGATATCATTTATGGATATGACAACGCCGGAAACCGGTTCAATCCCATCCGGCTGGCGGAGAAAATATCAGATCCATCTAACCCATTTACTCTGGCTGAAGATCTGGCCGAGCATTTATTAGCCCCTCCGCTTGACACCGTAGGCGTGAGAAAGATCGATGAGGATTTTGCCGGTAACCCTGCCCTTCATCCAAGCTCAAACGTAGCAGGCTATGATTCTTTTCCGGAATACAAAATAAACCTGACCAAGATATTACTGGGCACTATTCCCTGGTACGAATTTACTGCAAACAGTGATCAGGACGGAAACCTGTATTACGAAGAGACCTTTGCTGAAGCCATCCGGCAATACATTTCCTATTTGCAGCAACTACCGGCCTACCAGCTCATTTAATTTCAAATAATCGTCAAGAAGCATGTGTAAGAACGATCATCATAACCCAAAGTTATCCCACGACCGTAAAGGTGCCAGCCTTGAAGACAAGGAAGCCCACAAACACGACCATGAAAGCTGGAGCCGGCGTAGTTTCCTGAGCACCCTTGGCTTTGGTGCCATTGGTTCGTCCATGATTCTTGGTGGAATGCCCGTGAGTACCTTTGCACGATCCAAGTTTTTTAATCGACTTTCCCGGGCAGACAACGATCGCGTGCTGGTGTTAATCCAACTAAGCGGTGGAAATGACGGACTCAATACCATCATCCCGGTCGAGAATGATATTTATTACCAGAAACGTCCTACTATTGGCATCCGGAAACAGGATTCGCTTTTACTAAGTGATGATATTGGCATGCACCCGGCCATGAGCAACCTTCAACCATTTTGGGGTGAAGGAAATATGGCCGTCATCAATAATGTAGGTTACTCCAACACCAATCGTTCTCATGCCCGTGCAACCGATATCTGGACGACCGGAAGTGGCGGAAATGAAGTAGAAAACACCGGATGGGCAGGTCGATTTTTGGTAGAAGACAATCCTGATTTTATAATGAATCCACCTGAATTCCCATTGGGTGTTCGGATTGGAGGATCGGCAACGCTGTTCCAAAGTGAATTCGGGAACCTGGGTGTTACTTTTGGCGGTGCCAGTCAGTTCACCCAATTTCTGGAGCAGGGCGGTTTTTATGATGAAAACAACGTGCCTCAGAATGATTTTGGTGATTCACTCTCCTTTGCCCGAAAGATCGCCAACTCCTCCTTTAAGTACCTCGAATCTATTCAGGAAGCGGCTGACAATGCTTCCAATATGGGCCAGTATCCGAATTCATCGCTTGCTCAGAGCCTGGCCGTAGTTGCCCGCTTAATCCGGGGCGGATTGAATACCAAGCTTTTCCTCGTTTCCAAAGGAGGTTTTGACACCCATAATAATCAGGGTGGAACCGAAGGCGGACATGCTAATCTGCTGGCTGATATCGCCGATTCTGTAAACGCTTTTTATGCCGATCTCGGAAGCGACAATCTGCAGAACAAAGCCCTGACCATGACATTCTCTGAATTCGGGAGAACCTTGGACGAGAATTCATCCAACGGAACAGATCATGGCTCTTCAGCTCCGGTAATGGTATTTGGCCCTGTAAATGGCGGACTTTATGGTAATCATGCCGACTTAACCAACCTGGACAATTCCGGCGACCCCGTGTTCAGCACCGATTACCGGTCAGTGTACACTTCTATCCTGGATGACTGGTTTGGTCTTGCCGATGAAGAAACTGATTCTGTCATTGACGGATCCTTTAACAAGCTTGATTTCGTGGACTCTACCGCCACGGTTCCAACGGGGATCAATAATGGCGGTAGCGGACCAACTTCTTTCAAGCTGGAACAGAACTACCCGAATCCATTTAACCCTACAACTACGATTTCCTTCTCGCTGGCCAATGCGGCTGATGTAAAACTTAGTGTGTATAACATTAAGGGAAGCTTGATTCGGACGATAATAAACGAAAGAAAATCAGCCGGAGAGTATAGCATTACGTTCGATGCTGCCAACCTGCCCAGCGGTACCTATCTGTACAAACTAGAAACACCCTCAGGTACTCAAACCAAAAAAATGACCTTAATCAAATGACCTACTCAGCAAAACAACAATTGAAGCCTAAAATACTTTCGCTGCTGCTTATCGCCTTATTTGGCATTGTGTTGATGACCGGTTGTGACCTGGTGAACTCGGTAGTAGGCAACGACGATAAGAAAGGCAATCAGAAAACCATCCATCCTGTAATGCTGAATGGAGAATGGGGATTTATCTCCAATTCGGGAAATATCGTTATGGAACCCCGGTTTGATTTTGCCCGGGATATGTCTGACGGACTCGCAGCCATCCGTGAAGGCACCCAATGGGGATATGTGCAGGCAGACCCGGCTAAGCTGGTTATTGAAGCTCAATTCACCAGCGCCGGAGATTTCGAAGATGGGCTCGCACCCGTTCAACTACCCGGTCAGGCCTATGGTTTTATTGATGAAACCGGCAATTTCGTGATCGAAGCTCAATACGATTTTGCCCAGCCAATCTCCGAAGGTAAAGCCGCAGTTCGAATTGACGGACTATGGGGATATATCAACTCTGACGGAAGCGTTCTGGTTGAACCCAAATACAGTGATGCCCGCCCTTTCTCAAACGGACTTGCTGCCGTTGAAACATTTGACGGATGGATTTACATCGATGAGGAAGGCAATGAAAGCATCAACCCTACTTTTCAGATTTCCACGGCAGGTGAATTCGTGGATGGCCTCGCTCCCATCGAAACAGCCGAAGGATGGGGATTCATAAACAAATCCGGAAGTCCGGAAATCACCCCGAAGTTCGAAGAAGCCGGCCGATTTTCACAGGGGCTGGCATGGTTCAGGGACGGAGATTATATCGGCTTCATCAACAAAGAAGAAGAAATTGTGATTGAGCCTCAGTTCGCTGAAGTCAAACCTTTTGCCGAAAATATGTCGGCCATACGACTCAATAACGACTGGTTTTATCTGAATAAAAGCAGCAAACTCCTATCTATAACTAAACCATTTGATCAGGCCGAGAGCTTTATCAATGGTATTGCACGCGTCCAAATCGGCAATGATGATAATATCCGGTATGGATACATCAACAAGAAAGGCGAATACATATGGTACCCAACCCGATAAATCAAGAATATCATGAAACGTTTATTACTACTGCTTACTGTTGCACTGACCTTTTCATCTTGTGATCTCGTGAACTCCATAACCGGCAACGAGGATGATGATGCCGTGAAGTTATATCCTGTTGTAGTTGACGGAGAATGGGGATACATCAATCAGCAGGGTGAAATTATTCTGGAACCTGATTTTCAATATGCGGCAGACTTTCATGAAGGCCTTGCCGTTGTACGGGAATCCTGGGGATGGAAATACATCAACGCCAAGGGTGAAATTAAAATTGAAGGAGATTTCAACAACATTCGCCAATTCTCAGGCGGTAAAGCAGCCGTTCAATTTGATGGGCGCTGGGGCTATATCAACGCTTCGGGCAATTTTGTAATCAACCCAAAATTCCGCGGTGCGTCCCGATTTTCGGACGGGCGGGCTTTTGTTCGCAGTGTAGATTACAGAGAATTCTACTACATAGATGAAAGCGGAGATCGTATCGAATCGGTTGATCTTCCTGATGACATGGACTACGTGGAAGAAAATGAATTTCGTAACGGCCGGGCTATGGTCAGAAATGATGACTTATACGGATATATTGATAAATCCGGCAACACCATCGTGGATTTCAAATATGCGGAAGCACGACCGTTTTCCAACCATCTGGCTGCCGTCAGAATCAGTGACCGCTGGGGTTTTATTGGTAATGATGGAGAAGTATCCATCTCCCCGCAATTCATAAGTGTGGGTGATTTTGGAAACGGACTGGCCCCTGCCCGCTCAGGGTCGAACTCTTTTGGATATATCAACAAATCAGGGGAGTTTGTGATTGAAGAACAATTTGAGCAAGCCGGTACCTTTACCGAAGAACGCGCTCCGGTTATGATCAATAACAAATGGACCTTTATTGACAAAGCAGGTAACCGTATTACCTCTCCCAAATTTGATGAGGTAGAGCCGTTTTATAATGGTCTGGCAAGAGTTACCATTTACGTTCCGGTGGAAGACGAAATTGAAGAAAACTATGGCTACATCAATAAATCAGGGGATTATGTCTGGTTTCCCACCCGATAAAAACTTGCCTGTTTTGTAACAAAACGGACTTTTTAAACTCTTGTAGTAAAAAAGAAAAAGCCATGATTTCAGAACAAATAATATCCGACTACTCTGAAGAGGAAAGTGATTATTCCGAAAAGATAATGCGTGTTAAGATTGCTCTTTTATTCATCTCGGTTACTGCTTTGGTTTACTTCTCTTTTTAAGGATATAATTATCCATTCCAAATGTAGTCTACTAATACCCGGAACATATTCACCGTTCATATTATTTATATATGTGAATTACGATCACATCAAGGGCAAATAACTCCTGTCAGGAACAAATCAATTATTCAAAAGTTTAATCGTTGGATTACAAAACAAATTTCAAAAAATTAAAACATCATTGTTATGAAAAATTTAAAAACTATTCTCCACCCTTTACTTTTGGTGGCTCTATTATTTACAGCGGCATGTTCAACAAACAATAACGATAAGTCTCCAACTATTGATTTAAACTTTAATACAAACACCAGTACTTCAGGCTTATCAAAAGCTTCAGCTCAGAACCTTGCAAACACCCTTACATTCTCAAGCGGAACGATAACCCTAACCCAAATTCAGTTTGAGGTAGAAAGTGATGAAAGTGACTCTGTGGAAGTAAACATCGAGCAAATTGTAGAAATCGATTTTGCTACCGGAGAAACAACACCTGACCTGAGCGGACTGGAACTACCCGTTGGCACCTTTGTTGAAAGCCGGGTTGAACTTGAACTGCTTGATGAAAATGAAGATCCATCAGTTGTTATCGAAGGAACGTTCGAAGATAGTAATGGTCAGTCTCACCCAATTCGTTTTGAATTTAACTCTGGCGAAACATTTGAAGTGGAACGAGAAGGCACTGTTACTTTTGATTCCGGAATGAATGTTATTGCGGAAATCACCTTTGATCCTATCGTTTGGTTTGCAGACGTTTCCCCGGACATGCTGGAGGAAGCAACGAAGAATAACTCAGGTGTGATTGTCATAAGTGAAACCAGTAACAGCGATATATTTGACACTGTTGCTGACGGACTTGATTTAGCCACAGAAGTAGAAATTCAATTATAGTTTTAAAAAAGGGGGAGAATTTTTCTCTCCCTTTTTCTTTTTCATACTCAGAACGGCTTAACATCTGTTCTTAACAACGCTTGGTGGAAGCAATAATAAGACAAGCCGGAACTAAATTACGATCTTCCATGTCTAAAGCTTTAAAGTTTTTAAAGCCACCTAAATAGAAAGTTGTGAAATTTCCGTTCTGGACCAAAGTGATAATCGCCATTCTTATCTGTAACGCAGTCGGACTGGCTGCAAGCAGTGTAACTTTGCCGGCTATCAACACCTGGTATGCCGGCCTGAATAAGCCTTTCTTTAATCCTCCGAATTGGTTATTTGGCCCGGTTTGGACTACACTCTACACCCTGATGGGAGTAGCAGTAGCGGGTATCTGGCAGAAAGGTACTTCAAAAACCAAAGTCAAATCAGCCCTTAAGCTATTTGGACTTCAGTTGCTGCTGAATGGTTTGTGGTCTTTTCTTTTTTTCGGACTTCAATCTCCCCTTATTGCTTTCATCGAGATAATCCTCTTACTTGTGTCCATTCTTCTGACCTTTAACAAATTCAGAAAAATAGAAGGATGGACCGGATGGCTTTTTGTACCCTACATTCTATGGGTTGCTTTTGCTGCTATCCTCAATCTTTCCATCGTTGTGCTTAATTAACATTCAAAAAATTCAATGACAGACCTACCAAGCTGGGCTAAATCGGGGCAATCTCACTGGGAATATTACGGGCAAAAGCGGCCAAAATTCGCTCAAAAACCTAAAGAAGGACAGGAATCGGTGTGGGATTATCCGCGCCCTCCCAAAATTGATCCGGACTCACGAGAAGTGCTGGTTATTTTTGCCAACAAGATTATTGCCAGAAGCACCCGTGCCATCCGAATATTGGAAACCGCAAGTCCTCCCACCTTTTACATCCCTCCCTCCGACCTGAACTCCAAATACATCGTTAAAGCAAAAGGAGAATCAAAGTGTGAGTGGAAAGGAGAAGCCATTTACTGGGATGTTGTAGTAGACGATGAGAAAGCGGATCAGGCAGCATGGTCATACCCCAATCCATTCAGCGACTTCAGCAAAATCAAGAGTCACCTCGCTTTTTATCCTTCCAAATTACATTGCTATGTAGATGGTGAGTATGTGAAACCCCAGCCCGGAGGTTTCTATGGTGGGTGGATAACCCGTGAGATTGTTGGGCCGGTAAAGGGGGAATCAAAAGAGACCTATTTGTAAAGTATTTTCAAATGTTTTTAGAACTGCGCGGAAGCGATTATTTTCCGCCATCCTATTAAATCAATTACAGCTATAATGATGAAACGAACTGCTACCCTCGTACTGCTTCTTTTTTCTTTTCTGAGTTTATCCGTTACGGCTCAGGTAGATGAATCCCATTTTGACTATATGCATTTATTTGACCTTCAGATGGCCAGCAACCCTGAGATTTCTCCCGACGGAAAAACCATCATTTACGAACGCCATCAGTTTGATGTGATAACCGACCGGCGATTTGTAAATCTGTGGAGTATTTCTTTCTCCGGAGAAAACCATATCCCTTTAACATCTGGGACTAGCTCTTATGGTAATGTGACCTGGTCGCCAGGCGGTGATCGTATAGCCTATACTTCTTCTGAAGAAGGCTCGAACCAGATTTTTGTACGATGGATGGATACCGGTGCTACCGCTTCCATCACCAACCTGACTGAAAGTCCGGGAAATTTGAGCTGGTCACCTGATGGCAGCAAGATTCTTTTCTCTAAATTTGTGCCGGGTACTTCTTCTGTGGTGAAAACTGATATGCCTGCTCCACCTTCCGGAGCAAAGTGGGAACAGTCGGCACAAGTTATAGACAAAGCGGTTTACAGAAGAGATGGTGGTGGTTATGTTGCTGATGGCTTTGATCATCTATTTGTTATTTCTGCTGATGGAGGAGCTCCTCGTCAGTTAACTTCAGGTGATTATGATCACGGTTCCGGATCCTGGACACCTGATGGAAATATCATTTTTACTGCAGATCGTTCTGGAAATGCAGATTTGGATCCCAACAATGAGCAAATCTACGAAATGAATATCGAGACCGGAGCCATGACAAAGATCACGGATAAAAGAGATCCACACAGCAGTCCCAGAGTTTCTCCCGATGGGAAGCTCATTGCCTATACCGGCTATGAAGATAAATTCGTGGGGTACCAGCTTACTGATTTATACGTGATGAATCGTAACGGCTCAAACCTGAGAAAGATCTCGCAGAAAGTAGCTAATGATATTTCTTCTATTACATGGGCGGATGACAGCAAATCTTTGTTTTTCAGGTACACCGAAGAGGGTGTTGCTAAAGTAGGCAACATAAAGTTAAATGGAGATTACAGCGTAGCAGCAACTGATCTTTCAAGCTCAACCATTGGTCGGCCATACAGTGGAGGCTCTTACTCTGTTGCTACAAACGGCCGTGTTGCCTTTACCTCCGGAACGGCAACACAGCCCGCTGAACTTAGTGTTGGTCATTTTCCAACCCGTATGCAGAGCCGTATCCTCACTAATTTAAATGGACAATTCCTGAAATCTAAAACCCTCGGAGAAGTTCAAGAATTTTGGGTGAATTCCTCTGTTGATGATTTCAGAGTACAGGGCTGGATCATAACTCCTCCTGACTTCGATCCAAACGATCAATACCCAATGATTCTCGAAATTCATGGCGGACCTCACACTGCATATGGACCTCAATTTTCTCCTGAGTTACAGTTAATGGCCAGTCGCGGTTACGTGGTTGTTTATACTAATCCCCGTGGAAGCACCAGTTACGGTGAAGAATTTGCAGCCTATATCAATCATAATTACCCCAGCGAAGATCATAACGACTTAATGGATGCGGTCGATTATGTTGTCGATCAGGGCTATATCGATAAAGACAACCTTTTCATTACCGGAGGCAGCGGTGGTGGTGTACTAACCTCTTGGGCAATCGGCAAAACAGATCGATTTAAAGCGGCTGTGGTAGCCAAACCGGTTATTAACTGGTACAGCTTTGTATTAACAGCTGACGGCTCTCCCTTCTTCAGTAAATACTGGTTTACCGAAAAACCCTGGGAAGATCCCGAGCAATACCTGGAACGATCGCCTATCTCACTTGTAGGCAATGTTACCACCCCTACCCTGTTGCTTACCGGTGAGCAGGATTATCGTACCCCGATGAGTGAAACCGAACAATACTACGCTGCTCTCAAATTACAGGGAGTAGATGCTGCTATGGTTCGAATTCAGGGTTCCGGACACGGAATTGCGGCTAAACCAAGTAATCTGTTCCGCAAAGTAGCTTACATCATTGGCTGGTTTGATAAGTACAGAGATTGATTATTAGCTGTCGGCAATCAGCTTTCAGTTTTAGGTTAAAAAAACTGAAAGCTGAAAGCTGAAGGCTGAGTGCCGTAAGCTCTACAACCCGTTATTTCATCTTCAACCCTCATAAGTTAATATTTCCCTAAATGCTCTTTGCAGTAAGTCTTCCTTTTTTAAATGAAATCGTTGCGTTATTTCTGGTAAGCGTACTCATTGCCTATGTCTGTTATCGTATAAAACTGGTGCCCATAGCCGGTTTTTTGATTGCAGGTGTAATTATCGGACCCAATGCTCTCGGATTGGTTCAGGATCAGGAGCTGGTGGATATGCTTGCCGAAATCGGGATTATCTTACTCCTCTTTACCATCGGAATTGAGTTCAGCCTTGAAAAACTTTCCCGAATCCGGAATGCCATTTTTGTGGGTGGTGGCTTACAGGTTTTACTCACGGTAGCGGCTGTTGTCGGTATTCTATTCTTTTTTGGGGTGGATTGGAAAGTGGGCATTTACACCGGCTGCCTGGTAGCGCTGAGCTCAACGGCTATAATTCTTGGACTTTTTAGCGAACAAGGTAAAACGGACACACCGGTCGGACGACTATCTCTGGCTGTGTTGATATTTCAGGATTTGGCCATTATTGCTATGGTATTGCTGGTGCCTATCCTATCCGGGCAAAGCGACTCCCTGACCGATCTGTTCTTCGTTCTCGGTAAAGCAGTTTTACTGATCGCCGTTGTCGTTCTTTTAGCCCGAAAAGTCGTTCCCTGGATTCTAGAAAAAGTAGCCCAAACGCGACGACAAGAACTCTTTTTGCTTACCGTAATTGCCATTTGTTTTGGAACGGCCGCACTTACCAATCTTGCTGAAGTCAGCCTGGCTCTTGGAGCATTTCTGGCCGGTCTTGTTGTGAGTGAAAGTCACTATAGCGACCACGCCATCAGCGAAATCCTCCCATTAAAAACAATATTCAATGCGGTATTCTTCGTTTCAGTGGGGATGTTGCTCGATTTACAATTCGTAATCGACAACCCACTGTTGTTGCTTGGAGTTGCAGCCGGTGTGTTATTGCTGAAGTTTATCCTTAGCTCAGTCAGTTTACTAACCCTCGGTTATCCGGTTCGGGTAGCTGCGGCCTCGGGTATTGTTTTGGCTCAAATCGGTGAATTTTCATTTGTTCTGGAACGAGCCGGACGCGTAACCGGGCTAACCCCTGCCGGTTTTGGAGAAGTAGGCTCACAAACTTTTATAGCTGTTTCTGTTTTATTGATGCTCCTCACCCCACTCTTCCTGCACATCAGTCCAAACATTGGTAACCTGCTTGCTAAAACTCCTTTAAAGCATATCGGCCAAAAAAGGAAAGAATCTGCGAAAGAAGACGACCATTCTGACCTGGAAGATCATGTGATTATTGTCGGTTACGGACCGGCCGGACGAAACCTTGCTCGGGTGCTGAGAGAATCAGGTATCCCCTACATTGTGATAGAAATGAATCCGGAATCTGTAAATGAGATGCATGAGAATGATATTCCTGCCATCTATGGAGATGCGTCACGAACCCATATTCTTGAACACGCACAGATTTCTAAAGCGAAATTATGTGTAATAGCTATTAATGATCCAGCGATCAGTCCGCGAATCATTAAGCTGGCTAATTATATTAATCCTACCATTCAGGTCATCGTCCGGACTCGTTATCTTTCCGAGGCCGATTTCCTCGAAAAAGCCGGGGCCGACATTGTTGTACCTGAAGAAATGGAAACCACCGTTCGTCTTTTCTCCAATGTATTGAAAGCTTATATGATCCCGGATCAAGAAATAGAGCAGCACATCAGAGAATTGAGGGCCGAGGATTATGAAATTATGCGCGGAAGCATTCAGGAAGCGCACCTGATGGTGCTTCAGGGACTTGATGAAGAAGGGTTACATACAAGAGCCGTAGTAGTGCGGGAAGGGTCTTTCGCAGCCGGCAAAACACTGGCTGATCTGAAACTTAGAAATAAATACGAAATTACGGTCCTGACGGTAAACCGTGGAGAGAAAAACGTGGGAAATCCGTCCGGAGATTTTAAACTGCAACCGGGAGACCGTCTCGTTATGGTTGGACTGGCCACCCGATTTGCAGATGCAGCTGAAATATTCCGTGAGCCAGAAAACCCGCTGGAGTTTGAGGAGTAGGGTTTATCAGCTATCAGCTATCAGCTATCAGCTATCAGCTATCAGCTATCAGCTATCAAAGTTGTTTAGTTAATTGATATTCAAAAATAAATTATCAAATTCACTGACAGCTGATTACTGAAAGCTGACGGCTCAAACCCCTACTTCCAGGCACCTAAAATTAGTCCCATCAGGGTAAAGACTACAATCCAGAAACTGCCATTAATGAAAATATAAGTCCAGGATTTTTGCTCATACAAAGCATTCACCCCTAGTGCTGTGGCAACCCATCCAAAGCCGGTCAAAAAGCCGTAAAAAGCACCATTACTTCCATTAATCATTTCAGCTGAGGCCGGATCTCCATAGAAAAACATAGCCAGGCAAAATGCCATAATGAATTGAAAGATCAGAGTAACACCGAATATTTTGGCCATGTTTCCATTTTCAGCATCTTCTTCGGTCATACCAACCGACTCCATCCATTTTTTTCCAAATAAGGGCCCATACCAAACAAACCCGATCGCAAAACCAACAAGTGAAGCCGCTACTACAGCCAGCCAATTTATTGCAGACATTTCCATTTATTCTTCCTCATTTTATTAGTGTTAATTCAACTTTTACCTATCCCGGGCTCTCTGTTACCTGCTGAGCCTCAGACAATTAACAAAAATTATGTTTCTGGTACAATTGTTCTGAAAAAATGAAATATTGAATAATCACCTTACTAGATCAAGCTTTTGCTGAAGATTTCTTACCTTCTGCCTCACAGTTACTAATGACCAAAATTAGCAGTATGAAGTATCCTGATTTCAACCAAACCATTCCCATCGACCATGTAGGTGTGGAAGAACGTGTTTCACGGTTGAATAAGCGCAGCATTAAGAAAGATTCAAAAATACAGGCGCTCAAAATGGCGCTCAGTATGATTGATTTAACCACGCTGGAGGGTAAAGATTCACCCGGAAAAGTGATTCAGCTTTGCCAGAAAGCAAAACAGCCCCATCCTGCTGTACCAGACCTACCAACGGTAGCCGCCATATGCGTGTACCCGAGTATGGTTTCTGTGGCAAAAGATGCTCTCAAAGGAACTGACATCAATGTAGCCAGTGTAGCAACAGCATTCCCAAGCGGGCAGTCTCCCCTTTCTATGCGCCTGGAGGATACAAAATACGCTGTTTCCGAAGGTGCCGATGAAATTGATATGGTTATCAGTCGCGGTGCTTTTCTTAATGGGGAATACCAGCTGGTGTTTGATGAAATCGCTGCCGTTAAAGAAGCCTGTGGCGAAGCGCATTTGAAGGTCATTCTCGAGACAGGTGAACTTCATACTTATGAAAATGTGCGTAAAGCCAGCGACATTGCTATGCATGCCGGGGCTGATTTCATTAAAACCTCAACGGGTAAAACAAATCCGGCAGCCACCCAACCGGTTACCCTTGTAATGCTGGAAGCCATTCGTGATTTCTACTACGACACCGGAAAAATGATTGGGATGAAACCGGCCGGTGGAATCAGAACGGCGAAACAAGCTATCCAATATCTGGTTATAGTAAAAGAAACCCTTGGAGCCGACTGGTTAAACAAGGACTATTTCCGCTTTGGAGCCAGCTCGTTAACCAACGACTTATTGATGCAAATTGTGAAGCAACAAACGGGCCATTATCAATCTCTGGATTATTTCAGCAACGATTAACCGGGATCCATTAGATCTAAAAGAACTTGAATTAAGTACCAAATACTATGTCTGACACGGAAACAAAAGAAGCTCTTTACAAACCAACATCCCCAAATTCTAAACTGGATTTTGAGTCTGTTTGGGAATATGCACCGGCACCTCAAACCTCAGATTTTGTAGAAATAAAAGAGCGTTACGATCTTTTTATTGGCGGGAAATTCGTAAAGCCTTCCAAAGGCCGATACTTCAAAAGCACCAACCCGGCCACTGAAGAGGAAATCACAGAATTTGCTGAAGCCACCCAGAAAGATGTGGATAAAGCAGTAAAAGCAGCCCGAAAGGCTTTTGAGGGTGAATGGTCAACTATCTCAGCTAAAGAGAGAGGAAAGTACATCTACCGAATCGCCCGAATGATACAGGAGCGTGCCCGGGAATTCGCCGTACTGGAATCGATGGATGGCGGTAAGCCCATTCGGGAATCTCGTGATGTTGACATTCCATTGGTTGCGGCTTATTTCTTCTACTATGCCGGCTGGGCTGATAAACTCGAATATGCATTCCCTGGACGAAAGCCCCAGCCTCTTGGCGTTTGTGGACAAATTATCCCGTGGAATTTTCCTCTACTCATGCTGGCCTGGAAAATTGCCCCTGCCCTTGCCTGTGGTAATACGGTTGTTCTTAAACCGGCAGAGACTACCTCATTGACAGCTCTGAAGTTTGCTGAACTGGTTCGCGATTGCGGCCTCCCGGAAGGGGTAGTAAACATCGTTACCGGAGCCGGACAAACCGGAGCTGAAATTGTCAATCATAAAGACATTGACAAGATTGCCTTTACCGGTTCTACTCAGGTTGGGAAAATCATTCAGAAATCTTTGGCCGGAACCGATAAAAAGTACACGCTTGAACTAGGAGGAAAAGGCGCTTTGGTTATTTTTGAGGATGCCCCTATCGATCAGGCTGTAGAAGGAATTATAAACGCCATTTATTTTAATCAGGGCCATGTATGCTGTGCCGGCTCCCGGTTACTGGTTCAGGAAGGCGTTGCCGATAAAGTGATTCAAAAATTAAAGGACCGTCTGGAAACATTGATTGTTGGTGATCCTTTAGACAAGAATACGGACATTGGTGCCATCAACTCCAAAGAGCAATTTGAGACCGTTAATAAATATTTGGAACTGGGTGTGGATGAAGGTGCTGATATCTACCAGAGCAAATGTGATATCCCTGAGAACGGGTATTTTATCCGACCTACCCTTTTCACTAATGTCTCTCAATCAAACCGTGTGGTTCAGGAAGAAATTTTTGGACCGGTACTAACAGTACAAACTTTCCGCACAGCAGATGAAGGAATTGAAAAGGCTAACAACACTCCCTATGGACTAGCCAGCGGTGTTTGGACCGACAAAGGCTCCAAGATTTTCCAGATGGGAAGCAAAATGAGATCCGGAGTAATATGGGCAAACACATACAATAAGTTCGATCCTACTTCTCCATTTGGCGGCTACAAGGAAAGCGGAGTTGGGCGCGAAGGCGGACTCCATGGATTAGCAGCCTACACAAAAATTTAATTACTAAGCATTAGACTATGTCTGACTCAAGAATTGACGTAAAAAAGACCTATAAGATGTATCTGGGTGGAAATTTCCCCCGTTCGGAATCCGGTCGCACCTATAAAGTTTATGACCGTGATAAAAACCTGCTGGCCAATGCCTGCCAGGGCTCCAGGAAAGACTTTCGTAATGCAGTTAAAATTGCACGAAGCGCTTTTAACGGATGGAGTTCACGCAGTGCCTACAATCGAGGACAGATTCTCTATCGCATAGCTGAGATGCTCGAAGATCGGCGTGATCAGTTCATGAAAGAACTTGGCCCTATCGGTTTCAAAGCAGCTGAAGCAGAAGCTGATATCAATGCCTCCATCGACCGGCTAATTTACTATGCCGGATGGGCGGATAAATATCAGCAGGTTTTTGGTTCGATAAATCCGGTAGCGAGCTCACACTTCAACTTCAGCTTGCTGGAACCAACCGGTGTTGTGGCAGCTTTTGCCCCTGAGAAAAGTCCTCTTTTAGGATTGGTTTCCATCATTGCTCCAATTATCGTAGGAGGTAACACCTGTGTTGTTCTTGCATCTGAAGAATTCCCCCTTCCTGCCATGAGTTTTGCAGAGGTGTTGAATTCATCAGATGTTCCCGGTGGTGTCGTAAACATACTTACCGGATTTCGTGAAGAATTATCGGAACATTTCAGTACACATATGGATGTAAATGCCATGGTATACACCGATACATTACCACAGGAAATGAGAAAGAACATTGATGAGAACGCTTCCCTGAATGTGAAGCGCATCATAAATAAACCCATTGATGACTGGTATTCGGAAGAAGCCCAGTCTCCTTATTTCCTAACCAATTTCCAGGAAACCAAAACAACATGGCACCCGGTTGGATTTTAATCCTATGATGAAATATTTCAGCTTTCTTTCACTTTTTCTATTTATTGCAATCTCTTGCTCAACTACCGAGCAGGCCGTCAATGAGACCATGGAAAATGCCCGGGATAATTTACAATCCGGGAATGAGGAGTTAGTATTCGGCCTCAATCTTGAAAACTATCGCACTCAATTGTCTGATGCCTATGCATACCGGGAGAATAAAATTCCGGAAGGTTTTAATCAGATTAAGGTTCAACAAGAAGTAGAGAAAGACTTATATGAAGGGTACCGTGTTCAGATCTACTCGGGACAAAGTGTGGTACAGGCAGATACAATGGCTGCAAACTTTCGAGCCTGGGCTGATACCACCATAGTTGGGTACCAGCCGGATACCTATACCTTCTTCCGTACCCCATACTATCGGGTTCATGTTGGAGATTTCCATGAGCGGGAACGTGCTATTCTATTTTCCAATATTGTGAAACGATACTTCCGGGATGCCTGGGTGGTTTACGACCGGGTAAATCCCGCTCGCGTACCTGCCGATACCACCGATATTAAAACCCAATAGCTTCCCCAAACAGTGATCGGTAAATAAATGCTGTTCAAATGCTAAACTTTTTGATTATTATTACGAACAAGCGCTAAATACAAATTCAGATCAGCAATTGCCTTGGGTTTAAAAAACGAAGCACAGTCCGGCTACGGCACAAAGAAATTTTACCAGGAATATGTCTCCGGAATGAGCCGGGAAAGATTCTCCAAAGAGCTCACGGCCGATACCGAACGCCTTAAGTTAGTATACAAAGAAGCTGTTGAGGACATTGAACGCCAGCAGGGGCAACAGCTCCCGGGTCACATAAAAATGCTGCGGTTGTTTTCTGATCTTGCCCAACGCCTAAACCCCACCCGCCGACTCATATTTGGGCTTGGTTCTGTTAGTTTCGTTGCTTACTACATTCTCAACTTTCTGGATATTATTCAATACTTCCTGATCGGCGACCTTCTTCTCCCCTTCAGCTTTTTAAGTATGTTCATGCTGCTCTTAATTGAACTTCTGGAAAAGTCAGATGTGCAAAAAGAAATCGATTTGGCAAGGGAAATTCAGCTCAGCTTACTTCCCGGAACCTCGTTAAGCAAAGATAATCTTGAAGTATATTCGTTTGCACATACAGCCAAAGAAGTAGGTGGTGATTACCTGGACGTGATTGAAACAGAAAAGGGCACATACGTAGTGGTCGCCGATGTATCAGGAAAGGGGCTCAGTGCTGCCTTGTATATGGTTCGGCTTCAGGCTTTAGTAAATTTGATCATTGAGAAAGAACATCCGTCACCCAAAGAGCTTTTCCTTCAGCTGAATAATTACATAAAAAGTAACAGCAAGGATAAAACCTTTGTAACCGGATGTGCAGCTTTCTTCCCAAATGATGAAGACCACTTTGAATATATCCGGGCCGGGCATAATATCCCTATCTACTATAACAAAGAACGTGATACCACCTTTAAACTTAAGGCCAACGGTTTTGCACTGGGTATGGCTTCCACCAAGCTTCTGGATAAGAATCTGGAGGTAAAAAAGTTCCACTTCAAACCCGGTGACTCTGTCTTATTTTACACAGACGGACTCAATGAATCGAGAAATGAACGAGGCGAAGAATACGGGGAAGAACGAATAGAATCCCTGATGGAAATCTATGGTTCTCTACACGCCAAAACTATAATTGGGAAAGTTCAATCCTCCTTGGAAGCTTTTATTGGTACTGTAAGCCCACTGGACGATGTAACTTTTACCTGTGTACATCGCCCTGAAAAATAACTGCTGTTTTAATTATTTAGTAGCAGCTTTAACTACAGCATCTGCAGTAATACCAAAATGTTCAAAGAGCTCTTCGTATGGAGCTGATTCACCGAAACTGTTCAATCCAATGGCAGCCCCTTCAGCACCTATATAGCGCTCCCACCCAAAGGTAGCTCCCGCCTCAATAGAAACCCGGTTTGTAACCGACTTTGGAAGCACAGATTCCTTGTATGAGGCGTCTTGCTTCTCAAACAGCTCCCAGCTTGGCATACTCACTACGCGTGCGTCTACGCCTTTATCAGTCAGCTTACCCTTGGCTTCAACGGCAAGATGAAGCTCTGAACCGGTTCCAATCAGAATGGCATCCGGAGTTTCCTTCTCAGCATCGGCATAAACGTAAGCCCCTTTAGAAACCAGGGAAGCTGAATTGTCATCCGAACGGGATAAGGTTGGTAAATTCTGACGGGTTAAAACCAGAAGTGTTGGCCCCGTCGTGTTTTCAAGGGCTGCCTTCCAGGCGTGAGAAGTCTCATTGGCATCTCCCGGACGTAAAATGGTAATATTAGGCATCGCTCGAAGGCTGGCGAGATGTTCTATAGGTTGATGTGTAGGACCATCTTCACCGAGGCCGATACTATCGTGAGTCAACACAAATATAGACGGCACTTTCATCAAGCCGGCCAAACGTATGGCGGGGCGCATGTAATCGGTGAACACAAAGAAAGTGGCTCCGTAAGGAACAAGGCCACCATGCAGTGCCATCCCATTTACAGCTGCTCCCATTGCATGTTCCCGTACTCCGTAATGGATGGTTCTGCCCGTTGGGTTATCCGGCAGATATGAACCATATCCATCAATATCAGTTTTAGTACTACCTCCAAGATCAGCAGAACCGCCAAACAGGTTGGGAACAATTTCTTTGATAGCATTGATCACTTTACCGGAAGCTGCACGACTTGCCATTCCTTTGGCGTCTTCTTCAAATACCGGTAAGGTTGATTCTAACTCAGCTGCCAGCTCCCTGTTCACCCATGCATTGAACGCCTTTCCTTCTTCTGAAAATGCTTGCTCATATGCTTTTACTTTTTCATTCCAGTCACTTTCAGCCTTCTCTCCTTTCTTCTGTTCTTCTCTGAATTTTTCTAGTGCCTCATTCGGAATAAAGAATTTTTTATCGGGATCCCAGCCATAAGCCTCTTTAGTCAACTTAATTTCTTCTTCACCCAAAGGAGAACCGTGAGAAGACTCACTATCCTGCTTGTTCGGGCTTCCATACCCGATGTGAGTAGTGCAAACGATGATCGACGGTTTATCAGTAACAGACTGTGCCTCTTCAATAGCCGTCGTAATTTCATCATGATTATGGCCGTCAATCTCTACAACATGCCAGTTATAGGATTCAAAACGCTTGGGAACATCTTCTGTAAAGGCAAGATCTGTAGACCCTTCGATTGATATGCTGTTTGAATCGTACAGATAAATCAATTTACCCAAGCCCATGTGCCCTGCCATTGAAGCAGACTCATGGGAAATGCCTTCCATCAGGTCACCATCACTTACAATTGCATAGGTGTAATGATCTACAATATTATGCCCCTCTTTATTGAACTTGGCCGACATAAAGTGCTCTGCCATGGCCATGCCTACGCCGGTACCAAAACCCTGTCCTAATGGTCCGGTTGTAGTTTCAACCCCCGGGGTCATGCCATATTCCGGATGGCCGGGCGTTATGCTTCCCATCTGCCTGAAATTCTTAATCTCTTCAAGGCTTACATCGTAACCGGTAAGGTGAAGCAGACTGTAAATAAGCATCGAGCCATGCCCGGCAGACAGAATAAAGCGGTCCCGGTCGAACCAATCCGGGTTGTTAGGGTTATGTTTTAGAAATTTGGTCCACAGCACGTAAGCAACATCGGCCATGCCCATTGGCATCCCCGGGTGACCAGAATTTGCCTTTTCAACGGCATCTATAGATAAAGTTCGAATTGTATTTACGCAGAGCTGGTCGAGTTTAGATGCAGGCATTTAATGGTTTAGGTAGAGTGAAAATTGTGTTTTTAAATCCTCACGAAGATAGGAAAAGGCTTGTATGTATAAAAGGTTGAAGAGAGAGTTTTTGTTGTTTTCGGGAATTATCAGGTATAAAAAAACCACGCTGTTTTTAGCAGCGTGGTTAGAATGTTTAAGTTCACAAACTTCTATCGTGCTGTTTCACACTTAAGTTCATACTCCATTTTGTGTTCAGCGGGTGATTTGAACGAACCGTAAAGTGCATTACTGAATGCGTCGCAGGCAACTGATTTATTACCTAGTGTTTGATGGGCATATCCCAACTCAAAGTAAATTTTTGCCTTATCAGTTTTACCACCGCTTTCATGATCTAAAGCTGTTGTAGCATACTCTACAGCCTGCTCGTAACTACCTGCCTTGTTGCTTGCTTCAGCAAGTCGGTAATAAACATCGGCAGACTCGTCATCATAGTTAAGAGCTTTATTTAATGTTTCCATGGCAGTGCCGGTGTCACCTGCTTCTGATTGGCGGGTTCCCACGGCCAGTAACTCGTCATGAGCTGCTTCTCGGGCTTTCTCAGCAATGTCAGAGTTATTGGTTGCTTCAGCCTTGGCTATGGCTTGGTCGTACCAGTTCAGCAATTCATCAACGTTCTGATCAATAATACCATCTCCATCGGTATCATTTTGTTTCTTGATGATTTTTGCTTTTTGGTAGTAAGCTACCGCGTAATTTGAATTTTCATTCATTGCTTTCTCAACGGCCTCAGTTGCTTTTTCAAGTTCGCCATTGGAGTAAAGAGTTACTGATTTTTGATATAACAGAACCGGGATATTTCGCTTGGCGATTGGGGTAACCCGCTCATCGTTATACTCTTCTCCAACCTGTACTACTTCACGAAAAGCATTGATGGTAGCATCTAAAGCTTCAAGGCTTTTTTCTTTCTGGTACTCTTGGTATTGGCTTCTGGCCTTGTTAAAGTAAGCTGCAGGAATTTGCTGCTCAACTCTGTCCACAATGTCTTCACCATCTGGACCAAGTTGTCTTGCAATGGTAAGTGCCTGTGTATACGATGCAATAGCAGCTTCATAATTACCTGATTTGGCTTCTTCATATCCCGCATTGTAAGCCTTCACAGCATCTGTTTTAGTCTGAGCAAAAACTGTAGTTGCCATCAAAGCCAAAACAATCGCTAATGAACTTCTTTTAAAAACCTTCATATCTATTTTATTTGTGATCGTTAGTTGCAGCGCCGAATTTAATAAAAAATGACGCTGAAATTAAAATTATAACTGCCTTTCTAATGTATTAGTATGTATAAAACCTGACAAAGCTCCTTCATGTTCCCATTTAAAAGTAAAAGTTTGGCATTGGCTCTTTTTTGCTGTAAAAATCACATATAATTTTTACAGCCTCATCGGTTGAATCTGTAACATGAAACAAATCGGTATCTTTATCTGAAATGGTGCCCCACTCTTTCATTGTTTTTTCCATCCAATCTATTAATCCTGACCAATATTCGCTTCCAAAGAGAATAATAGGGATTTGATCAATTTTACGGGTTTGAATAAGTGTAAGACTTTCAAATAATTCATCAAGGGTACCAAACCCTCCCGGAAATACAACAAAGCCTTGGGCATACTTCACAAACATGACTTTACGCACAAAAAAGTAGTTAAAGTTAATGCTGAAGTCCGGATCCACATGTTGATTTATACCTTGCTCAAAGGGAAGATTTATACCCAAACCTACTGACTTCCCTTTTCCTACTTCAGCTCCCTTATTTGCCGCCTCCATAATCCCCGGCCCACCTCCTGTAATCACGCCAAAGCCTTTTTTGGTGATTTTATCGGCCGTTTCTACCGCAAGTTGGTAGTACTCATTCTCCGGTTTGGTACGGGCTGAGCCGAAAATAGAAATACATGGACCTATCTGGAACAGCTTGTCGTAGCCCTCCACAAGTTCACCCATAATTTTAAATACGCTCCAAATATCACGGTCGTATCCATTTTTTAGGCTCTTTTTTTGAAATTCTCTTTGTTCTTCGCTCATATAGCTAATCATCTAAAAATTAATGGACAATGAAAGCGCAGGCACCGGCTCTGCCTTCCTCACAACAAGAACACCCGGCTTCAATCTGGCATTCATAGACAGGTCATCAGAAACATCAAAAGGACGTAAATGCGCAAAAACATAGGCATCAATAGCGTTAAGCGCATATGACAACCCAATGAACACATATACCAAATCCCTGCGGTTTCGATAAAAATTTCGGGTTTCCCTCAGCGAACTCAGGTTTGAGTTTGGAGAGATATATCCGGGCGTAGGTCCGAAGCGGTTATCATCCGGGGTATCCGGGTTTAAATTATAATAGGCAGCCCGGTAATCATTATAATTCTTATGCAGGTAAATACTGTAGTAAGTGAGTCCACCCATCAACCCATACACTATTGGCACTTTCCAGGCTTGTTTATTGGTTACCTGCCCCCAACCGGGAATCATCAAAGACCTTCGCAGAACCATCTTAGGATCAGGAAATTCATTCGTTGAGAGAGACGAATCTGAAAATGCTTGTTTTAGCTCGTATTGCTGTGGAACAAATTTTTGATAAGAACTGAAACTTTGGGCAAGCCCTTGTCCACAGAAGATTAATCCTAAAAGAAAAATCAGGCTAATCGATCGAGTCAAAAATACCCAGTATTCGTTCAAGGTCATCGTCGGAATAATATTCAATCCTGATTTCTCCCCCTTTCTTTTTGGGCTGTACATTTACTTTGGTACTAAATGTACGTCTCAAACGGGCTGAAATATCTTCATAAAAAGGATTAGAGGTCTCCTTTTTGGAGGAAGATTTCTTTTTTGCTGGTGAAGGAGACATCACATCACGCACTGCTTCTTCAATCTGCCTTACCGAAAGTCCTTTATCAATTACTTTCTTAAGAATTTTTTGTTGGACTTCTTCATCTTCAATGGTAATTAAAGCCCGTGCATGTCCCATCGAAATTTGATTAGACTTCAATGCTGACTGTATAAAAGCCGGCAGATTTAACAGGCGTAACATGTTGGTAACCGTAGTTCGGTTTTTGCCAACCCGCTCGGCCACTTCAGCCTGTGTATAGTCAAACTCTTCAAGTAGTCGCTTATATCCTAAAGCTACTTCAAGTGGATTCAACTCCTCCCGCTGAATGTTTTCGATCAGGGCAAAAGCCATGCTTTGTTCATCATCGGCTTCCCTGATAAATGCCGGTACTTCCTTCAGTCCTGCAAGCTTAGCTGCTCGCAAACGGCGTTCACCACTAATTAATTCAAACCTTTTTTCGCCAATGTACCGGACGGTTATAGGTTGAATTAAACCATGCTCTTTAATGGAAGCACTGAGTTCATCCAGCTTCTCCTCATCAAACTCTTTACGGGGCTGGTGCGGGTTTTTCCGTATATGATCTACCGGAACAAACAGTACAATATTAACGCGGTCTTCCGGCTTTACGATGCTTTTCTCAACGCCTTCCTTCTTTTCCGTTTCTTTACCTTCTTCCTGGTATTCAGGAAAAAAAGCGCCTAATCCGCGGCCTAAAACTTTTTTCGTAGCCATAATCTAAATTTCTGTCTTAATCAGTAAGAACCGGGCTGTTCTTAAATAATTTCTTATTCTTCTTGATGATTTCTCTTGCCAACGCCAGATAGTTTTTGGCCCCAACACTTGTTGAGTCGTATAAAAGAGCCGGTTTCCCAAAACTCGGAGCTTCCGCCAACCGGATGTTTCTGGCAATTACTGCTTTAAATACCCGGTCGTCAAAATATCGTTTAACTTCATCAGCAACCTGATTAGAAAGTCTTGTCCGGGTATCGTACATCGTTAACAATACTCCCTCAATATCTAAATCCGGATTAAGGTGCTGGCGTACAATTTTAATGGTATTCAAAAGCTGACCCAATCCTTCCAGAGCAAAATATTCACATTGAACCGGAATAACGATAGAGTCGGAGGCGGTTAATGCATTAATGGTCAATAAACCCAAAGAAGGGGGACAGTCAATAATTACAAAATCATATTTATCCCGAACGCTTTCGATTGTCTTTTTCAGAATTCGCTCCCGCTCTTCACGGTCAATCATTTCAATTTCGGCACCCACCAGGTTAATATGAGATGGCACTACATCAAGAAAATCCAACTCTGTTTGGCGGATAGTATCTTCGATATCTGTGCTGCCAATCATAATCTCGTACACCGAGTTCGTCACCGTTTTTGTATCGATACCCAACCCACTCGTAGTATTACTTTGAGGATCGATATCAATAACCAAGGTAGGATGTTCTACGGCGGCTAAACTTGCCGCTAAATTAATTGCCGTGGTTGTTTTTCCGACTCCACCTTTCTGATTGGCAATTGAAATGACTTTTCCCATTAAAAACCTGCTTTATGCTTGATATACTTTATTGACAAAATCTAATATAAAGCGAGGTGCACTGCTATACAAAAATACTTATGCACATAATAAGGGAGAGTTTTCCACATTAAGAAGGCAACCCCATGGCTGCCTTGCATTTAATTAGATGAACCGGTAAGTAAAATACCGCTTTCGGCATTCGTATTGCCGTTCAAATCGTTAACCAGTTCCAGTTTGTCATAGCTCTTGTCCATATCACTTTTAAGCGATGCAGACTGACTCACTGGCTGATCTGCCGAGAACCGAAGAATTTCGTTTCTGTCAACCCACGGCTCGATGGTCTGGCTGTCCGATGTGCTTGTTGGTACAGCATCTGTATTTCCATTATAAAAATAATACCCGCCTCCGGTGAATGCAGCTAATAGAATAGCAGCGGCAATTCCTCTTTTGAGAAAGAAAGTGATGTTTTTAGATTTTTTTAGTGAATCAGATTGTAGCTGTTTTGCTTCATTCGTTATTTTTTGAGTAAGGTTGTCGGGAGGGGTTTTGAGAGGAAGGCCCGAGAGCCTTCGTTTTGTGACTCTCAAACTTTCAACTTCAATAAGAAGGTCTTCATCCTCCCGCATTAACTTTTCAAACTCCATTTCCTCCGAAGGATCCATCTCCTTCATTAGATAACGAATAGCTTTATTTTCATCCGTGTGCATGCTTTTGCTCTTCTTCTCGTTCTTCTTCAAAGTATTTTCGAAGGTTTATGAGCGCGTATCGCATACGACCTAATGCCGTATTTATGGATACATCGGTGAGTTCTGCTATTTCTTTAAAAGGCATTTCGTAATAGTGCCTCAGCAAAACGACCGAACGTTGCTCTTCGGGAAGTTTAGCGATGTGTTTCATCAGGCTGGCACGGGTTTCTGTTTCCACCAATTGCTCATCTGCGTCCACAACGCTTTCATCTTCCATCCGATCAAAATAATCGGTGTTAGAGTCTTCGTCGCTCCATCCACTAACGTCGATGTATCGCTTTTGTTTTCTTAGATAATCAATCGTGGCATTATGTGCAATACGCATCACCCAGGCAATCCATTTACCCTGCTCGTTGTAGGTGTCGTCCATTTTTGTGATCACTTTGGTGAAGGTAGTCTGAAACAGATCGTTGGCAATTTCGGGGTTCATCACCATACTGTAGATGTACGAATAAATTTTTTGCTGATGCCGATTCATCAATTCATTAAAAGCGGATTCATCTGCTTCTCTTCTGAATTTCTTTACAAGCTCTCTGTCTTTTAAATTCTTGTAGTTGGGTTTATCAACATGTCTGTTAATCAATTTCATAATAATACACCCTGTTTTTTGGGTTAGGCTCTCAGCGGGTAAACTGAAACTCTGACCGTTTGTTTCAATAACCATCTGCTGAAAAAGAGCGTTTCGTACCAGAGTTCTTTCCTCCGGTGCTGTGGCTATGTTAATATGCTACACACGGGATTCATATAACATGTTAATGTTACTCAAAGCTCACATTACGAGGATAAGACGAGTTACTCGTGAAAATAGTTGTACACTTTTTCACCCAAAACCTTTCCGAGGTTGTACTGTAATTCTTCTTTCTTGGCTTTCTTGATCTTCTTGACCGATCCGAATTCCATAAGCAGTTTCTGAGCGGTCTTCTCTCCCACTCCATCAATATCCAACAACTCGGTTTTAACGGTTCTCTTGCTTCTTTTTTTGCGGTGAAAGGTGATAGCGAACCGGTGTGCTTCATCCCTTGCTTGTTGTAACAACTTAAGGGCCGAAGATTTCTTGGGAATCATAATCGGATCCGACATCCCGGGAAGAAACACTTCCTCTAATCGTTTCGCTAAACCTATGATCTCACACTCACCATAGAAATCGATTTCTTTAAGCGCCTCAACTGCTGAACTCAGCTGTCCTTTTCCGCCATCCACAATGATAAGATCCGGTATGTGCCGGCCTTCTTTTTGAACTCTGGAATAGTGCCGGGTCAGAACCTCCTTCATAGAGGCAAAATCATCCGGACCTTCCACTGTTTTTATGTTGAAGCGTTTGTACTCGCTTTTACGGGGTTTGGCATCCACAAAACAAACCATAGACGCTACCGGATCGGTGCCCTGCAGGTTGGAGTTATCAAAACACTCAATTCTTCGGGGAAGCCGATCCAGTTTAAGGTGCTCTTTTAATTCTTTTACGGCATGGGGAATCCGGTTCCGCTCGGCTTTCTCTTTTTCCAGAGCCCGTTCGTTTAAATGAAGTTTAGCATTGGCCAGCGCCATTTTGATCAGCTGCTTCTTTTCGCCAATCTGTGGAACATGTACCGGCACAATCTTCCCCCTTTCCTGGTGTAAATATTGCTCCAGCGGCTCCACTTCTTCCATCTCATGGCTCAGGTAAACCTCATCGGGTATAGCTGCCGTATATTGGCCGGTATAATAGTCCTCCACAAACGATTGCAGCATTTCCCCCATACTCAGGCCTTCAATATTCTTAAGGAACCGGTGGAACTTACCGATCATCTTTCCTTCCCTGATCTTGAATAGCACTCCACAGGCTTCGCCAATCTCTTCATTCTTCCCAATGGCAAACACATCACGGTCCACTTTCTTGGACACTACCATCTTCATTTTCTGGCTGTAGCGTTTTACTGCCTTCAGGCTATCCCGAAGTTGCGCAGCCTGCTCAAACTCCAATGCATCGGAAGCAATCTGCATCTCCTCCTTCAGTTCCCTGATCAGCTGATCAGTTTGCCCGTTCAGCATGCGGTCCACTTTTTGGATGGAGGCCTGGTATACTTCATCGTCCCAATCGCCGGAGCAATTTTGTAGATAATCATCGAAACAGGAATGCCATTTCGGAACTCCTTTGGTCTTATCGATATTCTTTTGTGAAACGGCACACGTACAAAGCCCGAATGCCTTTCGGATGGTCTCCAACATGCGCTTCATGGCTCCAACACTGTCGTATGGGCCGTAGTATTTGCTCCCATCCTTTACTACCGTTCGGGTTGGGAATACACGGGGCTTGGACTCATCGGTAATGCAAATGTAGGGGTACGATTTATCATCCCGATACATAATATTGTACCGGGGTTGGTATTGCTTAATAAGATTATTTTCGAGAATGAGCGCTTCAGCCTCTGAATCAGTAACCACCACCTCGATATCATCAATTTTTGATACCATCGTTTTGATGCGTCCATCCTGAGGGCGGGAATCCTGAAAATACGACCTTACCCGATTACGGAGCTTCTTGGCCTTACCCACATACAACTCCGTTCCCGAGGAGTCCCGGTAAATATATACCCCCGGTGAAGTGGGAAGGTTGGCTACTTTTTCAGAGAGTTGTACGTGTCCTTCGTTGCTCATGCATCAAAGATAAGAGATTTACGAAGAGATTTTATAGAGATTGAGCTCTTTCCTGATTTTTAAGAACATATATTTCGACGTACCTTTGTTTTGATACTTCCTAATTCAATTCAATTTCTTTTGAGTTCCAAATTCACCAAAACACGTCCCAACATCCCCATCATTTTTGAAGACAATCACCTGTTGGTAATTGATAAACCGGCCGGTGTTCTTTCTCAGGAAGACCATACCGGCGATCCCGATGTTTTAAACCTTTGTAAAGCATACATCAAAAAAGAATACAATAAACCGGGGAACGTGTATCTTGGGCTGGTTCACCGGCTCGACCGTCCGGTAAGTGGTGTGATGGTACTGGCCAAAACCTCAAAAGCGGCCTCCCGTCTCTCCTATCAAATCCGAAAGCGAACCATGAAAAAAACCTACTGGGCTCTGGTTCATGGAAAAGCTCCGGTATATGGGGAACATGTTCACTTCCTGGATAAAGATAAGCGAACCAATACCGTAAAGGCGTACAAGTCTCCAAAGGGAAAAGCGAAAGAATCCAGGCTGAAGTTTATCACTATCAAACAGAACGCCAATTTCAGTGTGGTTGAGGTTGACTTAATTACCGGCCGCCCTCATCAGATCCGAGTACAGTTTGCCAAGGAAGGAACTCCGCTTTGGGGTGATCATAAATATGGTAACCCGGAAGAAAGTCAGGGCAAGGATATTGCACTAAGAGCCGTTAAGCTGGAGCTGGAGCATCCAACCCTCAAAGAACTCATGACTTTCAAAGCGCCCAAACCAACCGGACAACCCTGGAATAAATTTGAGTATTAAACCAACACGTTTGCCGTCGAACCTTTTTGATTTTTCATATGATTGAAAACCAGACGGTACTCCGTTCCCTCTACACTGGTGTTGATATCAATTTCGGAGTTAATCTGTTCGGAATATGAAAGAACTAAAGTAGTGCCAAGCGTGGGGCTGCTTTCCAGTTTGAACCCTTCCGGAAGCCCAATTCCGTCATCTTTTACAGATAAGATTACTTCCCCGTTTTCACTCTTTAACTCAACGGATATGGTTCCTCTTTCACGGCCTTCAAAGGCAAACTCGTAAGCATTGGATACCAACTCGTTGATAATCAAAGCCAGCGGAACGGCTTGATTTACGTTCATTTTAACCCGGCCTATCGCCGTCTTCAAACTGATAAACTTATCTTTTGGGCTTCTTTTATCCTCTATGAAGTCGAGTAACTGTACCAGGTAATGGTCGAACCGAATACCACTGAAATTGCTGACGTTGTATAGATCTTCATGAATCAAAGCCATCGATTTTACCCGCATATGGTTGGACAAAAGAGCTGATTTAACCAGCTCGTTCTCACTTACGAATTCCTGCATTTGGAGAAAACCGGAAATAACCGCGAGGTTGTTCTTCACCCGATGATGTACCTCTGCCAACAGCACTTCTTTTTCCGCCAGTAACCCTTCCAACTTTTCCTGATAGTTGCGTTGTGCCTCTATGCTTTGGCTGGTTCCTATCAAATATTTTTTGTCATCCTGTTCAAAGCAAACGGCATTAAACAAAAAGGGTTTTTTACTGCCATCTTTTTGAATCAGATCAGCCTCTATACTTGTTAGTGGCTCACCGCTTGAAAATGCTTTATCAATATATTCGATAACCCGCTGTTGATCCTCTCCTTCAAAAAATTCTGTTGGAGACATAGCAGCATATTCTTTATCAGAATACCCGTGCGTTGCATGGTTACGGCTCCACTTGATCAGGTTCCGATGTTCATCAAACATGAAAAAGTTAAGAGGCAGTGATTGTATAATGGTCTCACTAAACATTTTTTCTTTCCGCAACGCATTCTCAGCCTGTTTACGTCCGGTGATATCTTTAGCTGTAATAAGTAGTTTATCTTCTTTTCGAATCCCATTCAGCTCCAGGTGAACCTCTCCTTTCTCTGTTTTCAATGTGGTTTCGGATTCAAAGCCATTATTGCCGTTTTTAATCCAGTGATTCAAATCAGATATGAGTGCAGAATCCGGAAATAATTCATCAAGAGGTTTAAAGAAGTCCTGTCGGCTCAGCTCGGAAAGTAATTCACTGCCATTTCTGTTGGCTTTCTCCACCAGCAAAGTGTCCGGATCTATCACCAGCATTAAATCTACCGATGCTTCCAAAAAAGCCGCTGTGGTTTCCAATTCACTGTTCTTTCTATGAAGCTCAAGGCGTGCCTCAATTTCACTGGCTAAGGTCCGCAATGCAGTAAGCTGGGCATCGGAAAGCTTCTTGGGTTCCTGCCCAAGTACGCAAATTGTTCCCAGATTTTGCTGATCCCTACTAATATTTACTCCTGCATAAAATCGCACTTTCGGGTCATTAGCGACAAACTCAAAATGACTGAATCGCTCATCTAAAGAAGCATCTTCAACCACCAGATAATCATCCTGTTTGATGGTAGTATGGCAAAAGTTATACTCCCGGGGAGATTCTTTTAAATCGTTTCCATAGTTTGCTTTAGACCAGGTTCGTTTCTCGTCAAGAAAGTTGATTTTAGCAATGGGTACTTCACAAATTTGAGCTGCCAGAGCCACGAGGTTATCAAACTCTTCTGTCTCGGGGGTATCTAAAATTTCATAGGAATGAAGGACGTCAAGCCTTTGGGCTTCAGGGGATAAGTGCGACATAGCAAGGTATAATCCAGATAATGTTTATGCTTCAACTACTGTTTTATCGGCAATAGAAGCGAATAATTAAACCTGCTTATCAATTACTTACAGTGTCGAGTTGAATTTCAAACAGCAGGGAATCAAGATACATTCCCAATGAATCCTGAATAGCTTTTATATCTACAGAATCCAGGAAAACTGGTTTTGGTTTTAAGGTGTCGGTAGTGTCAGGCTTGGGCTTAGGCAGGTATCTGATCCCGCTCAGCTGTTGCATATTTCTGAGTATCCACTGACTGCGCTGCATTACGTATTCTGAGGCCGGTTCCGGCTCAATCCGCTTGGGACTTGGAAGTACCGTGGCCATCCGGGCCGACTGTTTTGGGGTGAGTTTCGAAGCTGAAATACCGTAATAAAACCGGGAAGCCTTTTCTACACCAAACATACCCGGCCCAAATTCAGCGATGTTCAGATACACTTCCAGAATCCGGTCTTTCGTCCAAAACAGTTCGATTAAGACTGCGATGCCTGCCTCCACTGCTTTTCTGAAATACGTTTGAGCCGGAGATAAAAACAAGTTCTTAGCCACCTGCTGAGTAATGGTACTGGCTCCGCGTACCCTGCCGCTGCGTTCTTTTTCTTCCAGCGCTTTATCGATAGCCGCCAAATCTAACCCCCAGTGTTCCCGGAATCGCTGATCTTCGGATGCTATCACCGCAAGTTTCAGGTGGTTGGGAAGTTGTTCATCCGGCACCCAGCTTTCGCGAAGGTTATACCTTTCCTTACCAAGTTCATCCCAGTTTTCCTGAAGGGTAAAGGCGGTAAACGGTGGATTTACCCAGCGCAAAAGTACAATGAGTAAGCAAAACCAAAACGACCATCCCAGCAGAACACCGCTGATGACTTTACCGTACCAACGCCAACTTTTTTGTGTGGTGGTTGATTGCTTTTCCATGAGCCAAAAGTATCAATTTTAACAACAGATACAGCAACGGCCGGATTTGGTTTCTTATTTTAATCGTCCTTGTTTAAATGAGACGGCAATTTTTTCGAGTTTTCTGCACCTAACTCTTTTAGCATTTCCGCCTGACGAATTAAACTTCCACGCCCCTCGCTCAATCGACCCAATGCCTTATCGTAACTTTTCTGAGCCTGTCCTATTCGCTCCCCGATTTTCTCAAAACTCTCCACAAACAACGTGAATTTATCCAATAGCTCTCCGCCCCGGCTCGCGATTTCACGGGCGTTCATGCTTTGTTTCTCCCGCTTCCAGATGCTCTCTATAGTGGCAAGCGTTGCCAATAAGGTGGATGGACTCACAATCACGATATTTTTTTCGAAAGCCTCATAGTACATGTTTGAGTCGTGTTGCAGAGCAAGAGCAAAAGCCGGTTCAATGGGAATAAAGAGCAATACAAAATCCGGGCTTTTATCCTCATGTATATGCTGATAGTTTTTCTCGCTCAATCCTTTTATGTGAGTACGGATGGAGTTCACGTGTTCTTTTAAAGCTTTTTCCTGTTCCTTTTCTTCCTCCGTTGATGTAAACCGCTCATAGCCCGTCAGGGATACTTTGGAATCAATGATCAGGTATTTTTCTTCCGGCAACCGAACCACCACATCCGGGCGCAGCCTTCTGCCATCCTCCATTGTCACACTTTGTTCGGCATAATACTCTTCGCCTTTTCTTAACCCTGATTTTTCGAGAATACGCTGCAGAATTACCTCTCCCCAATTACCCTGTGTTTTCGAGTCCCCTTTAAGAGCTTTAGTCAGGCTTTTGGCGTCTTCACTCATCGTCTTATTGAGCTCAGCCATCTGTTTGATCTGTTCTTTGAGGGTGGCTCGCTGTCGGTTTTCCTCATTATAAGTTTCTTCCACCTTCTTCTTGAAAGACTCCAGCTTCTCCCCCAGCGGATTCAGCAGCTGATCGATCTGCTCTTTGTTTTGTTTGGTGAATTTCTCGGATTTCTCCTCCAGGATTTTATTGGCCAGATTCTCAAATTGGGTAGTCAGCTGTTCTTGCATTTGAGCCAGCTCTTCTTTTTGCTCGTTCAGGCGTTTCTGCAGGTTCCGGTAGTCGGCATTTCGCTCGGCGAGTTGCTTATCAAGTTCGTTTGCCCGATTGCGTTCTTCGGTAAGCTCAGCGTCTTTATCATGCTGAAGGTTAGTGAGCTTAGTCTCAAATTCCTGAACTTCACGCTCCCATTTTTCTTCCGCCTCGTCCAGCTGTTCTTTCAGATTTTGATTGCGCTCCTCCAGCCGCGAACTCTCCGATTTAGCTTTAAAGTGCGCGATGGCAAAGCCCGCTATTCCCCCGATGATAATTCCTGCTACCGCTAAGATGTAATCCATGAACTAATAAACCTTAGTTGACTATTCAGATTCCGGATCAGGTCCGGAATGCCGACTTTTGCTTCGAATATAATAAGGTTGAGTGACAACCTTTGACACCTATTTCACGAAAGACTTTCTTATCTGTAATTTTCGATAGTTTTATTTAAAATCAGTAAGTTAGAATTCATTGCATTCGCTTTGATCCATGATTGTATTATGATTAAAACATTTCCGATAGCACTACTCTTCTCACTTTTGATTGTCATTTCGTGTGATGTATTCAATTCAGATGAAGGTCTGCAAATCAAAACAAAAGTAGTTCCAGAAAACAGCGGCTCAGTTGAACATAATTCGGGACCCAACACAAAAGGTGGTAAAGTTATGATCACTGCTATGCCAAGCGAAGGGTTTGAATTTTATCACTGGGGTGAGGATACAACCGATACAGAGAACCCTAAAGCTATTTACATGAATAAGGATAAAAAGGTTGTTGCTGTATTTCGAAAGATTCCACCTCCAGCCGACATATACCCTTTAGAACTCAATAGAAAATGGACCTATTCATACTACTATTCAGATTTGGATTCCCCATACGAGAACGAAAGGAATGGTCACATCATACATGAAGTAATCGGAGTCGAAGAATCCGAAGAAGATATTATATATACGATATTAGAAGTTTTTGATTATGATTATGTGGTTTATGATCAACCTAATGAACCATACGAGTCTCCAGATCCAAACGCTGACACCTTGTCCTCTTACAATCACAAAAGCAGCGAAGTATTTCAAATTACTGAGAAACCTGACGGAAAACTGATTTCTACAGGTGCAGAAACCGCTATTTCAGCTGCATTTGACACTTCAAGTCATATACTAACTTATGGATATGACGGTACTACATCTAAAATTGTGAAAAGATTTGTTCCCAAAAAAGACCTCACAGATAATAGACTAATAGCTTATGACAATTCATGGCTTTATATAGCAAGGGCATACGTATTTAGAGCCGATTCGGGCATCGTCAATATCGGATATAGGGACCGTGATGGATTATGGTTGAAAATCAGTTTAGAGGAACTTGAATAATCTCCTGATAGCATGATTGTCAATAAGCGTACGGAATGCTTTTTTATTGGTCTAAGTTGTAAAACACAGATCAATAAGAGACAGTAACTTTTTTTACTGTGTAAAATATTTTTGTTCATGGAGCTTACCATTCGCTTACTTAGCGGTATCGTTCTGCTGTTGCTTAACGCGTTCTTTGTAGCCACAGAATTTGCTCTCACTCGTCTCAGGCAGTATAAGCAGAACCAACTTGAAGACATTCCGGAGTTGAACCGCGCTTGGGAAATGACCAAGACCCTGGAAATCTACCTGACCTCCTGCCAAATTGGGATTACCACCACCAGTATCCTTTTAGGCGTCATTGCCGAGCCGGCTGTTACTCAACTTATCGAACTGTTATTTACCGCGGATACCATCGGCAGTATTTCTACCCATACCATCTCCATCATTCTGTCGGTGGTGCTTATTAATTTCGTGCATACGATTTGGGGTGAACAGGCTCCTACATACCTCGGGGTTGAGCGAGCGAAGTCGGTAGCCCGATACTGTGCTGCGCCCTTGTACTGGTGGACCTACGCAATTTATCCTTTTTTACTTTTAGGAGATCGCATTACCAAAGCCACACTGAGACTGTTTAACATTGAAATGGAACGGAGTTGGCTGCAACAAGAATCATCTTCCACCGAAAACATCCGTGCCGAGATGGTTGAGTTACTTAAGAGTGGCAATCTTGATGAAGAGCGAAGAGAGGAAGTCATCAATACCCTCGATATTGAGCAGATACCCGTACAAGACATCATGATTCCCCGAGATGATATTGTGACCATGAGTACACAAAAAACCTTCCGGGAAAATTTAGCCATCCTGAACCGAAACATGCACACCCGTTACCCCCTGGTAGGTGATTCCATTGATGATTTCATCGGTATCTTATACACTCCGCAAATCACCGCAAATGCAGAAGCACTTTTAAATGGAACTAAAGAGCTGGATGATTACGACTGGCCTCGCATGGTTGTTCAAAAGGATCTCTCGGTCAATAAGCTTATCGATCGTTTTCAGGAAGAGCATCAGGAACTGGCCCTGGTTCAACAAGAAGGAAAAAATATTGGTCTTGTAACCCTCACCGACGCCCTTGAAACCATTATCGGCAGCGCCGAAGACCCGTTGGATTTGCTAGACTCTAATTGATATCCCAACTTATCGGGCTAAAATTAAATTCATCTCTCGAAGCAGTTCCTGATTCCGATAAATCCACCCGTGTCCCTGCCCCTCAAGCACAAAAGCTTCATCTCCTGGCTTCAGGTATTCGGTTAGTTTATAAGAACGCGTGACCGGCAGTACTTCATCTTCTGCTGCATAGAAAATATAGACCGGCTCCTCAATTTTCTGCAAGGCTTCATCAACCCTAAGCGGATAGCGAACCAGAAAATCAGGCAGGAAGGCAAATTGCGCATCTTTCATATCAATCATGCTGTAAAACGGGGTCCACATAATCAGCATCTTGGGGTTGTTGGCGGCGGCAACCTGAGCGGCCACTCCTGCTCCCAGCGAATATCCCATCACAATGATGTCATCTTCCTCATACTCGCGCTCCATTTCATCGAAGATATAAATCATATCTCCCACCAGGTCTTCTTCATCCCAAAGCTCTCCGGTACTTTTGCCATATTCACGATAATCCGGGTACAGCACATCGTAGCCTGCATTTAAAAACAGTTCAAACTTCGCCGGATTAGTACGGTTATTCCCCCGATTTCCGTGGTGATAGATCACCAGTCCACGTGACGAATCGGCAAAAGCATGAATGGCATGAATGCGAACTCCTTCTTCCGGTTCAAACCAGCGCTCCTTAAAGGGAAAGTTATAAGCATAACGGTCGTTGATATCGGCTTGGGAAGGCCTGAAAATGATGGAGTCTTGTACAATGTAAAAATATCCGCAAATGCAGATATAAGACAAGACCAAAACCGGTGCTAAAAAAGTAAAAGCTTTTTTGAGTCTTTGCATGTTTCTCATTTGAAATTCATCAGATATCAACTGAACCCAGAATATCCTGAAAATTACCGGAATGTTCTTTCTGAATAATCCTTTTAATTAAATGAACTTCAAAACAAATATGAATATGAAACTATCTGATGTTTTTATACTGGGTTCAGCCTTTCTATCTATGCTGTTATCCATCTACCTATGGTACACCACCAATCCGGAAGCCGGGATATTTGTAGGCCTTTGGGTTCCCTCTCTGTTAGGCTTCGGAATTTATATTAAGAACATATACAGGAGTCCCAATGAGTAATGCAGTAATACTATTTTGCGGAATTTTTACGACCGTCTTATTTCTGATTGGCTATGGCTTAACGATCAAAGAATTCAGAGAATTGGAAGATGAACGTAAAACCAATTCTTTTCCTGAAGAAAGTAATGCTGAGATCAAATAGAGACCTCAGCATTATAAAAAGTCGATGAAAGCCTACTTAATCTCAGCTTCAGCGAGTTCATGGAGCCTCTCCCATTCTTCTTTCCGAACAGGGGTGATGGAGTGACGTGCTAAGCGAAATAGCTCCATGTCTTGCAATATGGGATCTTCTTTGAGTTGGTCGCGGGTGACTTCCTTATCAAATTTTTGCACAAACTTGACGTCAACAAGCTGCCAGCGCGGTTCGCTTTCCGTACTCTTTTCATCGAAGTATTTAGAGTTGGGATCAAACTGAAGGGGATCGGGATGTGATTCTTTGGATACTTCCATAGTTCCCACAATTACCGGCGTTGAGATATTGGAGTGGTAAAAGAGCACACCATCTCCCTTTTTCATATCATCGCGCATATAATTTCTTGCTGCATAATTTCTGACACCGGTCCATTCAGTCTCCCCGTCTTTTTTCAGGTCATCAATGCTGTAATCATCCGGTTCTGATTTCATTAACCAATAGTTTCTATCGCTCATTGTATTCGCTTTAGAATTAAAAATTAAAAATTTAAAATTGAGCCAACTGCTTCAATTTTAAATTTTTCACTTTGAATTATATTTGTTTACATACCACAAAATTGTTTGGCGAAGCATTCCGTCAAAATCCTGGGATGGCTCCCAGCCCAATTCGTTTTTGATTTTTGAGGCATCGATAGCATAGCGGAAGTCGTGCCCCAATCGGTCGGTAACAAAGGTAATCAGGTTTTTATAATCTCCATCCGGTCCGTTTCCAACTTCTTCATTCAGGATGTCACAAATCTTACGAACCAGGTCAATATTCTTCCATTCGTTGTTACCACCAATGGTGTAGGTTTCTCCGGCTTTCCCGTTATTGAAAGCTACATCCAGAGCATCACAGTGATTATGCACAAACAGCCAGTCGCGAACATTCTCGCCTTTCCCGTACACCGGAATTTTTTCATGGTTGATGGCACTTCGGATAACTACAGGAATCAATTTTTCATCATGCTGATGAGGGCCGTAATTATTCGAACAGTTGGTGGTTACCACGTTCATACCGTACGTATGATAATAGGCACGTACAATCATATCACTCCCGGCTTTGGAAGCTGAATACGGTGAATTGGGGGCATAAGGAGTTTCTTCGGTAAAGAATCCGCCCTCATCTTCCAGTTCCCCATATACCTCATCGGTGGAAACATGCAGAAAACGGTTATTCATCCACTCTTCTTCATCATCCTTCCAAAGCAACCGGCATTCTTCCAGAATATTGAAGGTTCCTACAATATTGGACTGAATGAATGGCTCGGGGCCCTGTATCGAATTGTCAACATGCGATTCTGCCGCCAGGTGAAACACACCCTGAGGTTTAAATGTTTGAACCACATCATGCACCTCGTTCCGGTTTACTAAATCTACTTTCTTAAAGTAGTACCGTCCCGAATCTTTAAGAGATTTCAGATACGACTGATCGGAAGCATAGGTCAGCTTATCCAGGTTAAAAATTTCCCAGTCGGGGTGTTCTTCGGTAAGTCGTAATATCAGGTTCGAACCGATAAATCCGGCTCCTCCCGTTACAATTATGCGCATATCAGAATAGGTCTTCTTCTTTGAGTGATGAAAATAGTGGAAGCGTTCGGTCTTTTTCGGAAAGAATCGGGCGTGCAACATCCCAGTGGACCCGAATCAGCGGATCATCCCAGCGGACACCACGTTCGCCTTCGGCATTGTAGTAATCAGAGCATTTGTAGGCAACTATGGCTTCATCAGAAAGCACTGAAAAACCATGGGCAAAACCTTTTGGTATAAACAACATGCGTTTGCTTACATCACTGAGTTTAAAAGCCACGTAATTACCGAAGGAAGGTGAATCCTGGCGAAGATCTACAGCGACATCCAGAATAGATCCCTTCAGACATTGCACCAGTTTGTCTTGGGGATTCTCGATTTGATAGTGTAACCCCCGAACGGTGTTTTTATAGGATTTTGAAACGTTGTCCTGTACAAAATCTACGTCAATACCTGCTTTTTTTAACTCTGATTTTCGAAAAGCTTCAAAAAAATATCCCCGGTCATCTTCAAAAACCCGGGGCTCAATAATCTTTACGTCAGGAATGCGTGTTTCGGTAATCTTCATACTTTGAGTTCGGCCAACATTGATTTTAATCCTTCTTCCCATTCAATCAGGGAAACGCCCGAGATGTTAGCAATTTTTTCAGTACTTAACAGGGAAAATGCCGGGCGTTTTGCTTTGGTCGAAAATTCGGAACTTTCTACCGGGTGCAGCTTGATACTGACTCCGGCCTGTTTAAAAATCTCAGAAGCAAAATCATACCAGGTTATTTTCCCGATGGATGTCAGATGAAAGATTCCCTCTTTCTTTTTTTCAATAAGCTCCCAGCAATTCTCCACTACATTCCTGGTGAAGGTAGGGCAGCCAAACTGATCATTTACCACCTTCAGTTCATCCCGCTCCTCCGCAAGCTTCAGCATCGTTTTAACAAAGTTATTGCCATACTTACCACACAGCCATGAAACGCGTATGAGCAAAAAATCACACTCGCTTTCCAGAATGGCTTTCTCCCCCGCCAGCTTCGATTCCCCATAGGCATTCACCGGATTTGTGGGATAATCTTCCGGGTAGCCTTCGGTAAGTTCTTGCATGTCTTCTTTCGTTCCCGGAAATACATAATCGGTGGAAAAGTGCACGAGCTTAATGTTCTTTTTAGCACAATACTGAGCCAGGTTTGCAACCGCTTTTCCATTTACCTGATGGGCTGTTTCCTTCTCATCCTCAGCCTGATCTACCTTCGTGTAGGCTGCACAGTTAATGATCAGATCCGGGCGAAGGTTACTCAGCACCCGGTTGGTATCGTCATGATCGGTAATATCCAAATCAGCGGAGGGCAAAGAGATGAATTCAACTTCTTTTCGGTTCAGGTATCCCACCCATTCCTGTCCAAGCTGACCACTTCCGCCCGTAATTAAAATCCGCATGATTATCCTCTTACCAATTCATTCGCAATCCGGTACGACTCAGGGGTTCCGGCATCGGTCCACCAGCCTTCCATAACCGAACTTTTCATTTCACCTTTTTGGATGTAGAAGTTATTTACATCCGTGATTTCAAGCTCTCCCCGACCCGATGGTTTCAAATTTTTGATACAATCAAACACTTTGGAGTCATAGAAATACACACCGGTAACCGCATAATTTGATTTTGGCTGCTCCGGCTTTTCTTCGATCGATCGAACTTCATCTCCATCTAACTCAGCCACCCCGTACCGCTTGGGATCGGGTACTTCCTTAATGAGAATCTGTGCGCCGGTGCCATCGTAATTTTCCACAGCTTTCTTTAGTGAGCTTTCAAAAATATTATCTCCCAGAATTACCACTACCGGTTCATCCCCGGCAAAATTCTCTGCAAGTCCCAGAGCCTGAGCAATTCCCCCGGCTTCATCCTGCACTTTATAGGTAAACCGGCAACCAAAATCTTTACCGGAACCGAGTAAGTTCACCACGTCTCCCATGTGTTCGGTACCTGTCACAATCAGGATTTCTTCAATGCCAACCCCAGTAAGTTTCTCAATAGGATGATAAATCATCGGTTTATCACCAATCGGGAGTAAATGTTTGTTCGTAACCTTTGTTAAAGGGTATAGCCGGGAGCCGGTTCCACCTGCAAGAATAATTCCTTTCATACGTAAACTTGATTCAATTTCACCCAAAATAAGAAAAGTTAATTTACATCTGCATAATCATTATTAGAGTCTGTTAATTAACGAGAATTAACTGCTTGAATGCTTAACAAAAAGTTATTTTTAGACGATAATGGTTATATAGAGAATATTAGGATTCAGTTGATTAAGGACAGGGCATATTTACTCATTCTATTTGTTAGCATGTTGTTTTTCAGCATGGGTGCCATTACTGCATTTGCCCAAACCACAACTTGGACCGGTTCTGTAAACAGCGACTGGAATAATGCCTCGAACTGGGATAATGGAGTTCCCGGTTCTGGATCAAGGGCTGTAATTACCAATCAGACCAATAAGCCCATCCTCAATACTTCGGCTACCGTGAACACAATCCAATTGGGGAGTTACTACCCCGGGGCGGGAATCACATCCCTCACTGTTATATCCGGTGGAAATTTAACCGTCACCAACGAGATTGAGTTTAACGGAAACGGAGGTTCGTTGCATATTGACGGGGGAACAGTAAACCACACCGGAACTGTTATAGACTGGGGCTCTAATGTGAACCGGTATGTGGAAATGACATCAGGCAGTTTTACCACCAATGCCAACGTTTCTCTTACCGGTGGAGATACATCTCAGCCGGCATTCTCAACAGGAAACGGAACTGCTAACTTCAATGGAAACCTCACCGTTAATAGCTCCAATAAACGATTTGATGCCGGATCAGGAAATATCAATGTAGCGGGCGATCTGAATGTCGGAAACAACTCTGTTTTTAATTTAGAATCAGCCACTCTCAACGTTGATGGCAGTACTACTATAAACGGTACTTTTAACGGAGATGATGGAAATGCGACATTTGAAGGACCTCAAGAGGTTCGAAGCGGAGGTGTATTAAATCTGAATAATGGTGCACTGGTTTTTAACTCCACCCTTGATGTAAGAAGTAACGGTAATGCGTATTTGGGTACCGGAACCGTTGATATCAACGATGATGTACAGGTTCGAAGCTCCGGTTTTTTCTATGTACAAGATGCTACGGTAAATATTAATGGTAATGCCGACTTTTCGAGCAACGGTAATCTATATGTAGACACCGGAACCATCAATGTTGCAGGCAATGCCTCTGTCACAAGTGGTGGTTCGATGTCGCTGGGAAGTGGGAATCTTGAGTTGTCGGGCGATTTTGAAGTTACCGGAGGAAGTAACTTTAACGCAGATTCCAGTACCGTAACCTTTAGCGGCGATAGCACCCAAACCATTACTACCAACGGTAACAACATCACGTTTAATGATGTAGTCGTCGATTCTGGAGCTACCTTCCAAACCGATGGGGGGTCTGAAAATGTAGTTACTGTGGAGGGAGATTTAACCGTAAATGAAGGTGGCTCCGTAAATGTACAGGATGATGACCAGCTGGATGTTCAGGGCGAAGTAAATGGCGAGGGATCTGACAATGTGCAGAGCCCGTCACCATTCGCCGTTTCGGCAACAGCACCTGATGCTAATACCGTACTGATTACCTTTAACAAAGCCATGGTTGAATCTCTGGCTGAAAATGTTTCCAATTATGAGGTTGAACAGGTTAGTAATTCCAACGCTGTGTCGGTTAACAGTGCGTCCCTGAATACCGGTGGCAACAGCCGGCAGGTAACTCTTTCAATAGGTACCATCCTTGAAGATGTGGAGTACCGAATTATCATGAACAACCTCGAAAGCACAGATGGCGGGGAATTATCCAATGATCATATAAAAAGATTCAGTAAAAGCAGCGCTGCCATCTTTTATTCGCGCAAAAACGGACGTTGGGATAATAACACAACCTGGTCAACTACCGGACATGATGGGTCTGCGGCTTCCTCGAATCCATCCAATACCAATAATGCTACCATAATTATTGGTGATGGTGATAATGTGCGAATAATCACTAACGAATCTATTGTAAATCAGAACTCATTAGAAATACTCGGTGGAGCTCTTTTGCGGGTTCATACCAATGGGGTTTTAACCGTTGGAGAAAAAGTTATTACCGGTTCCGGAGAATTCAGGGTAACCAACGGAACTTTAGAAATTGGCTCACCGGAAGGTATTTCCAAATCGGGATCAACAGGGAATGTGCAAACCTCGATCCGTACATTTAGAAGAAATGGCTCTTATACCTATAACGGAAACACGGCTCAAATCACAGGAGACGGACTCCCTAAGAGGGTAAACAACTTAACCATTGATAATACCTCCGGGGTTACAATAGATGCGAACCTCGAAGTGCAGGGTACGCTATCACTTTCTTCGGGTACATTTATAATTGAATCAGGTAATAACCTGATTGCCAATACCAAAACCATTGGGGCCGGAAAGTTGAGAATGAAAAACACAATCAGTGGGTCCAAAGGTTGGCGCTTACTCTCCTCCCCGCTTCAAACCGACTTTGATGATTTATTGGATAAAACGGTTACCCAGGGCTATCCCGGAGCCTATTATTCTACCGGTTCAAATCCCGGTGACACCCTTCAGCCTAACGTACTTTATTATGATGAAACATATCCCGGAACGGATAATCAGCGCTGGAGAGCCCCTTCGAATGCTTCGAACAGCATCAGTGAAGGCCTGGGTCTATTCACCTACATTTTTGGGGATATCGATGCAGATCCGAATTACAATGACGTGTTTCCGCTCCCGCTTACACTGGATGTTGAGGGACAGGAGAACGAAGGTCCGGTAGATTTTGGTGTTACTTACACTCCCTCTGCCGACTCCGGATGGAATTTGGTTGGTAATCCTTATGCAGCCACTATCGATTGGGACGATGCTGGCTCATGGACTAAAGCAAACATTGACCAGACCATCTACATTTGGGATTACAGCTCTAACCAGTTTTTAACATGGAATGGGACCACCGGAGATTTGAGCGATGGATTGATAGCTCCTTTTCAAGGTTTTTGGGTGAAAGCGAATGCTTCTTCACCATCACTGATTGTGGAAGAAGACGCAAAAACCACCGGAGGAACTTACGTAGGTAAAACTATCTCAAAACCAGCCAGAAACCACCACCCCACGTTTTCTATACGCCTTGTGGATGAGGAAAACCGGGAAGTATCTGCTCACTTTATGTTTACCGAATCGGCCAACTATGGGAAAGACCCTTTGGATGGTTACCGTCTAAATCCTTTTTCAGGGATAAACGACTACATTGAATTGTCTTCAATCTCTGCAACCGGAGATAAATACGCTATTAATAACCTACCCCGTCGTTTTGGAATTCCTATTGAAATTCCACTGCAGATAGAAGCCTTTGAGAATGGATTATCTGTTTCAACGAACATGTATTTAAAGCTACAAAAAGCATCTCACATCCCCGATGGTTGGACGATCAGCCTTTTTGACAAAAAACTATCTAAAGAAATCAGTCTGGTACAACAACCATCTTATATTTTCAATCATGTTGGGCAATCCGAAAAGAAAGCTGCAAATAACAGCACCTCATCCAGAACCAAAATCCGAAGTAAAGCAAATCCTGACAATGCCCGGTTTATACTTAGAATAGACCCCGGTGCTGATGCAGGAGACCTTCCCTCAGACTTCCAATTGGAACAAAACTATCCGAACCCCTTTAACCCAACCACTAAAATTCAGTTCGACCTTCCCCTGCGTAGTTATACCAATCTCGAAGTATTTGACATCCTGGGGCGTAAAATCGCGACCCTTGTTGAAGGTGAATTACAAGCCGGAACTCATGTTTTCACCTGGGATGCCTCTCGCTTCTCAAGTGGTATTTATCTCTATCGGTTAGTAACCAAGAACGGGGTTTTCACAAAGAAAATGACGCTGATTAAGTAGTGCTTCTCTACTTGTTATAGATTATTTTCATGCGGGTTAGAAATGGCTAATCATTCCCAAGTTTAGAAATCCAATACCTATATTTGCTCGTAAAATCAGTCTAAAAAAGTAGTGTGAAAATCATCAGCAGCACACATATCGGACTATTAACCCTGCTTATAGCACTTATAGGTATGGAATCGTTATTCGCACAGGTTCCGGGTTATTCTCATCGTAAGAAGTTTGCTGTGAACAACGGGCAGGTTTCCGGGACGACCAACCTTACTGATTTCCCGGTCCTCATTTCCCTCACTGATAATGATTTCAGAACCACCGGTAATGGCGGAGATGTTGAAAATGTAAACGGTTACGACATTGTATTCACTTCTTCTGACGGTTCTACCCTGCTTGATCATGAGCTGGAATCATATAACGCTACAACCGGAGAGATTTTGTTCTGGGTCCGGTTCCCTACCCTTAATGCCACTTCTGATACAGAATTCTTTATCTATTATGGCAATTCCGGTCAATCTACTGATCAGTCTGTAAACACTACCTGGGATTCCGGTTACCAGATGGTGCTTCACCTGGATAGTGATTTAAGTGATGCAACCTCGAATGGCAATGATGGAAGCTCCAGCGGTACCAGTGTTGTAAACGGGATTATCGGGGACGGACGAGATTTTAATGCCGGCAATGCAAATGACGTGATCACGATACCCCATGATCCCTCAATTGAAATAACCGGGGATATAACCATCTCATTCTGGATGAATGGATCTAACCTTAATTCTGTAGGTCCGGATTTGGTTACTAAAGGAGCTTACAATAGCTCTTATGCCGTCTATTATTTCAACAATATTACTGTAAACGACGATGGAACTGCTTTTGACGGAAGTGCCATGAATGATGGGCAGGACTATTACGTCACCTTCACCAACAGTAGCACCAATGGCCGCACCATATATATTGATGGAGCCCAGGATGTAACCAACGGGACAGCCTTCAACTTTACCCCCAATGGAGACAACCTTACCCTCTCCAGTGGCAGCTACCAGTTCGACGGGATGATGGACGAAGTACGGATTTCAAATGTTGCCCGTTCAGCCGACTGGATTTCCACTGAGTATAATAATCAAAACACGCCGGGAAGTTTTATCTCTGAAATTCCCGAACCACCGGTGCTTGCAGATATTGAATCTACCCCACAAAACTTTTTTGCAGGTGGATCGGCTGTTTTTGTGACTTCCGCTATCACGGTCGACCATCCATTTTCTACAACTATTTCCAGTGCTGATGTTGAAATTACCGGCAATTATAATGCTTCGGAAGATGTGCTCGACTTTACCGATCAGAATGGGATAACCGGCAGCTGGAACTCAGGAACAGGTATTTTATCTCTATCCGGCTCTGCTACTTTAGCTCAATACCAGGCCGCATTGCGTGATGTGACGTATGAGAATACCAATGGTTCAACCCCGGACCAAAGCACGCGAACTATCTCATTTACAGTGAATGATGGAAATAATGATAGTAACACTGAGACGAGAGATATCAATATTGTCACTACCCTCACTGATTTATCTACCGATTTAGCCAATCCTGTTTTCCATTTTGATGCGCAGGATGTGAATGGTGATCTCGTAGCTAATCAACCCGGCGATGGCACCTCGGTAGCAACCTGGGGAGATCGTTCGGATAACGCTGTTGGCTCCGGAACCGATCTTTCTGCGACAAATGGAACTGCAGCTCAACAGCCTATTTTTGATTCTAATTATTTCGGTGAGCGCGGAGGAATTCTGTGGGATGGAGCTAATGATAACCTGGATCCTCCTAATAATGCACTGTTAAATACCGGTTCCTATGATGAGAAATCATTTGCCGTTGTGTTCAGAACTGGCGCATCTGTCGCCGGTTTACAGGTGATTTATGAGCAAGGTGGTGGCACAAGAGGATATCAGATCAGCATCAAAGATGGTAATGCCTATGCATTTGTTTGGAATAACAACGAATGGAGTGCCGGGAATCAGTACAAGTCGATTGATTTAGGGGCGGTTCAACCAAATGAAAGCTACATCATTGTAGCCAGCCACGATGCCACTGCAGGTACACTGGTAAACAGAACCTGGGCGGCCAGAATTAACGACGGAAGTACCACCTCCTTAAATAATGTGGATGTTCAACAAGCACACGGTGGAGGAGCAATTATAGGTGAAGAAAATGGTACCCGAGACCCAGTTACCACCGGCAACAACCCGGCCGGCACCAACAATTTTACTGGATATATTGGTGAGTTTGTGTCCTGGAATACCGCCCTTAATGGTGGCCAAATGGCCAGCGTGTACGATTTCCTGTGTGACAAATGGTGTAATGAGCCATCTGTACTTGCAGCTATTGAAGGAACTGACCTGGATTACTCAGAAGGTGATTCTCCTACAGCAATCACCTCATCCCTTACGGTTTCTGACAGCGACAATACCATCTTAGATAGCGCCAAGGTCACCATATCCTCAAACTTCACACCGTCTGAAGATGTACTGGATTTCACCCCAACCGGAAATATTACCGGAAGTTTTAATGGCACTACGGGAGTACTTTTACTAACGGGGCAGGATTCCCCCGCGAATTATCAAACAGCTTTAAGATCCGTCACCTACGAAAATACGAACACAACAGATCCTTCAACAGCACTCAGAACCGTTGATTTTGAAGTTTACGACTGGGATGATGTCAGCAACACGGTTTCCAGAAACGTAAATGTGATTGCCGTTAACAGCAGTCCTACTCTATCGGGAATCAGTGGTCCTACCCTAACTTACACCGAAGGCACCGGTGCTGTAAGTGGTGGCGCTGCCTACAACGCTGTAATTACTGACAATGATGACACCAATATGGAAAGTGCCACCGTGGCCATCACCAACAATTATACACTGGGGGAAGATGAACTCGGCTTTACTAACCAACTTGGTATTACCGGCAGCTGGAATTCTACAACCGGAATTTTAACTCTAACCGGTTCTGCTTCAAAAGCAGATTATGCCACAGCCCTTGAAAACGTTACCTATGAAAACCTGAGTTCCGATCCGGTTGAGATTACCCGAACTTTTTCCTTCACAGTGAATGACGGTGATGCCAACAGTAATACAGAAACCAGAGATCTTGACATAGTTGCGGTTAATTCTCCTCCTGAGCTCTCCGGTATTGAGTCTTCAGCGCTGAATTATGACAATGCACCTATTGAAATCACTTCCAGCCTGTTGGTGTCCGACCCCGATAACACCATGCTGGACAGTGCATTTGTTCTGATTTCTCAAAACTTCAAGCCTTCTGAAGATTCTCTGCTCTTTGCAGATATATTTGGAATCACAGGCACCTACGATGATTCAAACGGACGCTTAAAACTGGTCGGCAATAATTCTCTTGGTGATTATGAGACTGCTTTGAGAACCGTTGAGTACAAGAACTTTGCCACCATCCCTACGGGACCTGAACGAGAAATAAGTTTTGTTGCTCATGATGGAGCGTTAGCCAGTGACACCGTATCCCGGATTATTGAGGTAAATGCAGTGGAAGCCATTAGCGGCCTGGAAGTTTGGCTGCGGGCCGATGCCGGAGTCGTTACCAGTGGCAGCCAAGTAGTGACCTGGCAAGACCAAAGTGGCAATGGTAATCACTTTACGGGAGTTGCTGACGCCGGGACTCGCCCTACTACAGTGAGCAGCTCTGCCCCGCTTAACAATCAACCATCTATTAACTTTGCGGGTAATGGGGATCACTTTGAAGATAGCGACGGCGAAAATTACATCAATGGATCTACCGAGTTCACCATTTTTATGGTATACAAGTCGGATCAAACAAATACCGACCGGGGACTTTTTAACGCCCAGGTTCCAAATAACGCTGATGAATTTTTGACCTTCCGATATGATGCTTCCGGTGCAAATAACAACGGAGCTTTTACCAATGTTGTAAAAACCGGGATTCTTGCCAACGATACTGACAATCAGCTGGAAAGTTTCTCTGATATTCAGGCCACTGCCGGACAGATATTCAGCTTCCAATGGCAAAGCGGGAATACCTACGATATTTTCATTGATGGAATTTTGAATAACCCATCTGCGGCCGGCCCTCCCCCAACAGGAACATTGTCCAATGCTACTACAGCCATTGTAGGCAAAGGAGCCAAGGACGACCCTAACACAGCAAATCAAAGCTGGGATGGAGAAATTGCGGAGTTCATCTATTACGACCGACTGCTCTCACAGGCAGAGCGTGAGAATGTAGAAGACTACCTGTCGGATAAGTACTCCCTTTCCATTCGTAAAATTACAGCAGCTGAGAACGGCGAAGATATCTCTGCAGACGATGCCAACACTACCTATACCACCCTCACAGGTCCGATTATTAAGGAAGGATTTGCGGGTGAATTATCGGCAGGTGGAACTTTTGTTCTTGACGCACCTTCAGGTTTTGAATGGAATACAGGAGCAACTCCGTCCGTTTCTACTTCTGCTGTTTATGGCGGTACCACTACTCTTGCAGTGTCTTTCACAAGTATTACCTCATCACAGGTTACTTTTACGGTGAATACAGCTTCCAGTTCTAACCCGGGTGAAATTGACATTAGCGGACTTCAGGTCCGACCAACAACCGGGTTGCTCCCAAATTCAGGAAATATTACCAACTCCGGTACTACGGGGCTTGGTGGTGGAACCAACTACGGTTCACTCTCGATGGTAGCCGGTGCTTTAGACAGCCTGGTGATTACTCAACAGCCATCATCCACCAATGTAAATACGGCTATTTCTCCGGCCGTTCGCGTACAACTAACCGATCAGTTCGGAAATAGCGTTAACCAATCAGGAGTATCGGTAGACATGGCGCTTACCTCTGGCACAGGTACGTTATCGGGAACAACCACTCAACTCGCAAATTCTCTGGGTATTGCTGACTTTTCTGATCTTGAAATTGATGATGTAGGCACCAAGCAACTTACAGCTTCAAGCTCCGGCCTTGACGATGCGGTAAGTTCTAATTTCAATATTGTGAATGCTGGAGTGTTAACCGGCTTTAAAGTTGAGCGGGTTCCTTCCGGAAATATTAGTCCAAAAGTAGCTGGACAGAATTTCAACATAAAAATTACGGCTATTGATGGTTCCGGTACTACGGTTACCACTTTTAACGGTACTGTGGTAATTACCTCCTCCTGTGATATGGGAACAGGTCAGGGTACAACACCTGCTTTTAGCTCCGGGGTATTATCATCGCAAACCGTAAGTATTACCAGTGTGGGGAACTGTACCATCACAGCCACGAATTCTTCCGGCTCGGAGTCAGGCGTCAGTAATTCTTTTGCTGTTTCACCGGGTGCCCCTGATGAAACCGAAACTACCATCACCGCTTCTCCAACCGTTATATTAAATGATGGCGTCAGTACTTCCACAATTACCGTACAGACTAAAGATGCGTACGGAAATAATGTTACCACCGGTGGAGCTACGGGAACTTTGAATACTGATGAAGGTTCCATCAGCGGTGTTACGGATAACTCTGACGGCACCTATACAGCTACCCTTACTTCATCTACAAGCACGGTAGTAGCCACCATTACCGGCACCTTAAATGGTAACAACATTACGGATAACGCTCAGGTTGAATTTGCTTCCTTTAGCCATATTTGGGAAAGTCAGCTGGGATCTGTTTCTGTTGCTTCCAATTATTATGATCCTGATAACTGGAATGTGAATTCTGTACCCAATGCATCCTCTGTAGTCTTAATACCTGCAAACCCGGCCGTGGGTAATGAATTTCCGGTGGTCAATATAACAGATACGGAAATTGCAGCACTTTCTATTGAAGCGAGTGCAGAGTTGAATGTATCAGGCGGTGTTAACTTCATTGTATCCGGAGATGTAACCGGGAATGGAGAAATGCTTGGTAGTAATAACGATTCTCTTACTATTGGTGGAGACTTGAATATCCCTACCTTTACTTTGGGTAATATCATATTCAATGGTAGCAGTGATCAGACTATTGAAAGTCCACACACTTTTGTAAATCTGGAGGTTGATAATCCGGGTACTGTTGAAATTACCGACAACTTTACCGTAACGGGCTCCCTCACTCTGACTAATGGTGAATTACTGATTCCAAGCGGCAAGAACCTGATTGCCAATACACAGTCGTACGGTTCCGGCGTACTTCGATTTCAGCGAAAAATATCCGGTGTTCGAGGTTGGAGAATGCTGGCTTCTCCGGTGAGTTCAACCATCGGTGATTTCCTTGACGGAACCCTTACCCAAGGATATAACGGTGCCACCTACAGTACTGGATCTAACCCGGGCGATACGCTTCAACCCAATGTATTATGGTACCTTGAAGATTATGATACCAATGAACAAGGCTTACCGGCTACTGATAACGATCGCCTGAGAGCCCCATCTAACATCACCAATTCCCTGGTATCGGGGCGCGGATATTGGGTGTACTTCTTTGGAGATATCGCCGCCGATCCGCTTTATAATGATCCCCTGCCGGATACACTTGATGTGGCAGGACAGGAATTTGGAGTAGGTTCAACCGAAGTAGATTTTGGAGTCACTTATACCCCGGAGGCCGACTCCGGCTGGAACTTTGTGGGGAATCCTTTTGGGGCTGCTATTAACTGGAATAATGCCTCTAACTGGACGAAGACCAATATCGAATCAACGATTTATATCTGGGATCCGGCTGCTAATAGCGGAAATGGTGAGTTCTTAACCTGGAATGGATCCACCGGTTCGTTGGGCAGTGGTATCATCCCTGCCTTCCAGGGATTCTGGGTTAAGGCCAATGCACCAGCCCCGGAACTTAAAGTCAAAAAGACAGCAAAAACCACCGGCGGCAACTTCCTTCGAAAAGAGGCGCTTCCTGTGCAGCAAGAATTTGAAGGGGCCCCCCCGGTACTGGAACTTAAAGCCAAAGGCAACGGACTTACCAAGGTGACCCATGTTATGCTCAGCCAGAATGGGACCACCGGTAAAGATCCCCAAGATGCTTTGCGTTTACTTCCCTTCTCCGATTCTCATATAGAGTTTTACTCTACCTTAGACGATGGTACCGAGTTGGTAATCAATAACCGGTCTTCAAATTTCATTCATCGCCAGAACATTCCCCTCCACTTCCAGGCATATATGGGCGGACAGGTTGCAGCCGGAAGCTACACCCTTAGCTGGCCGGGACTCCGAAATGTACCCGAAGAATGGATGGTAATTTTGTTTGATCGTGAGACCGGGCAGGAAATTAACCTCAGGGAACAACAAGAGTATATATTCACCTACAACTCTAAGAAAAAACTGAAACAGGCTCAGCCTACCAGTGGCTCTCCTGCATTGAAAAAGAATAAATCTTCCTCAAGGTTCTTACTAAGAATTACTACCGAAGAAATTGAAGCGAATATACCGGAAGAAGTCTACTTATATCAGAACTATCCGAACCCCTTCAATCCAACAACTACTATTCCATTTGGTCTTACCGAAGAAACCGAAGTAACCCTTGAGGTGTTTGATATACTGGGGCGAAAAGTCCAGACCCTTATTTCTGAGAAACTCCCGGCCGGCACCTATAACATTCCTTTCCGTGCTGGCAGTTTGGCAAGTGGAATATATCTGTATCGGGTTATAACCAATCAAAAGGTTATGACCAATAAGATGGTGTTGATCAAATAATTGGGTCAAATCCGGGGATAAGAATATTTCGTAATCAATAGCACGAATAATCAAGCAATGAATTGAAAACAGAAAACTGTATATTAATATTAAAATTTTTTAATATTAATAAGAGAGCTGAAAAAAAAGTGGTCACTAAGGCTCGTTTGACGTGAGCGGTTTTTATTGAGAATATCTAATCGAATAATGTCAAAAAAATCAGTTGATTTACCCTGTATGAGACAATAACAGGAAATTTTGTAACAAATAGGGTTAAGATAAATCCTTACTGTGTATCAACACTAAACTTTAATAACCATGAATGACTTCTCAGATATCATTTACCTTGGTGCCGCAATGGTTGTGTTTTCCTTGCTTACAATGAATACCTCCAGAAGTTTTCAGGTAACCATGGATACTATGGTAAGGTCGGAACTAGAATACCGAGCGATTTCTGCTGCACAGGAAGAAATTGATGCTATCCGCTGGGTACAGGCCCGATATAAAAGTCAGGATCCTTTCGACTCAGATAATAGCTCGTACTATCTGTATGAGGATAATCCCATAGAACGCACCTTTCAATACGGATCCGGTAATGAATATTCAGAAACTTTTACCATTTATCGTAAGGCGGAAGTGAGTAATGATTGCGACTTATTGGATTCCTCCTCTCAGCGTTGTTATGAAATTACGATAACGGTAGAGAACAATTCGCTGGATCCTCCTATAACTGTTACCCAAAAATTGATCCGAACCTTAACCTTTAGCAGCTAATTGCCATGAATATAGGTATTGTTACAAGTTACGTTATTGGTGGCTTTATGCTGATTTCGATTCTGGCATTTAATATCAGCTTGAATACTTCCGGTCAGGAAACCACCATCTCTACCATCAACCAGGAAAAAAGAGATAACCTGGTACAGTTACTTTCCTGTGATTTTAATGGACTGGGATATTCTGACGATGTATTCAATAACGACCCTATTCAGGAAAGCGAAGAGGATAGAATTGAATTCAGAACCTCGCCTGCTTGTGTAGATAGTGGAAATGATACTGCCGGAGAGATGATCACCTTGTACGCAGATGCAACAGACTTAGCCACATCTACTACAAACCCTAACGATTTTTATCTCTATCGGGAAGACAAAAATGGAACTACCCAATTCCTGGTAACTTATTTCAATCTAACCTACTACCGCAAGAATATTGTAACTGGAGACTGGGAAGAAATTTCCAACCCTGCTTCTCTTACTTCACAAAGAGAAATAAAAATTAGGGTTGAAACCATGATTGAATCGGAAGAACCTATTCGAATAAGTCCACAAGGCGATTACATTTATCACCGTACCGCCTGGACCCGAGAGTTTATCCCCAACATTATGAATCACCCCTGGAATTAAAAGGAGAGTATTATGGGAAGAGCAATGTTATTTCTTGTGAGCGGTTTAGTTATCATTTCGGGCATCATTCAGATGGCCAACATGAACCGCACCGAAGTTTTACCGGAACGGACAGCCATTCACTTTAATGAGCAACAGGCCAAAAATGTAGCCTCCAGTCTAATTGATAATGCTATTCAGAACCTACTGGTAGATATGGAGTGGTCTGATAGTGTATCGATATCCACAGCAGATGGATCTAAAGGTACGTTATATATGACCCAGCCGGATCCCGATGATGAATATCGTGTTTTATTGACGAGCTATGGAACTTATGGCGGTTATCAGTCAGAAATAGAAGTATTAATGCAACGTGACTCCTTCTCCAGATATTCCTATTTCACTGATGCGGAAACGTTTGCTCCTCCCTTTTCTCATGTTAAAATCTGGTGGTGGAATGGTGACCAGGTTACCGGTCCGGTTCATACCAATGGAACCTTCAGTATGTCCGGCTCTCCCACTTTTAATGGTTTTGTTTCGAGCCCTAATGACTGGGTAGGTTATACCGGCGATGAAAACAGTAATGATCCCGCTACCCGTCACGGAAGTGATTCACCTAATTTCAATGGTGGAACCAATTTTAACCTGACCAAGACCAAAGACCTGCCCGGAACGGAGCAAATAAACCTTCTTAAAAGTCAGGCAACTTTAGAGTTTAACTCGAATAAAGATATTGAGTTCTATGAAGATGTAAATGGTGACGGCTATGTAAAAGTTCAAAACGAAGGATGTTCGGACCCCAGCACATGTTACACTCATTACAAACTGTCCAGTTATGAGAATGCTGAAGGCGGAGTTGTGATTAGTGTTGATGGCCGCGCAAATGTAAAGGGAGATATAAAAGGAAGCGTAACCCTGCATGCTTCAAATGACATCAAGATTATGGGCGACCTCCGCTATTCTACTGACCCAAGAGTAGATTCAACTTCTACAGACCTTCTTGGACTTGTCAGCGAAGAGGATGTGGAAATTGACCGCTGGGCTCATAGTGATGAAGGAGTAGTAGATTTAACCATTCACGCTTCTATTATGGCATTGGGAACCTCTTTTGAAGCTGCAGATTACGGTAGTGGAAGCCCAAGAGGTACTTTGGATTTACTGGGCGGAGTAATCCAAAGAAACAGAGGTCCGGTTGGCACCTTCAGCGGAGGCAGCGTATCCACCGGATATACTAAGAATTATGTTTATGATACCCGTCTGCAACAAACCATCCCTCCTTCGTTTCCACGGGAAAGTATTTTCTCACTGGTTTACTGGCGTGATAAGCCGGTTGTGAAAGTGAATTCATAAATCATAAATTCGTACATTCTTTCTCTAAAAAAACTATTCTAAATATATACCCGATTTTATTAGCGATGAAAAGATTATTTATTATCCCGGTTATTTTGCTGGCCTTTACCCTTACAGTACAAGCTCAAAGCACTGTTATATTCAACGTGAACCTGACCCCCATGCTTAAAGACAGCACCTTTGTGCCCGGAAGAGATTACATCCGGGTAACCGGTAGTCTGAGTCCTATTAGCACTCGCCCTGTCCGTTTATATGATACCAATCCGGTAGACAGTATTTATACAGCCGAAGTGAGGTTTTCATCCCGATATTCTAACAGTGAACTGGAGTATAATTTTGAAATCATCCATCCCGAAGGGAAGAAAAAGACAGAGCAGCTTCCACGAAAAGTTCGGTTGTCTGGCCGGGAGCTTGAACTTCCCCCACTCTATTTTAATGCCTTTGCCTGGTAGTTTTTTAGTTATGCTAAACTACAGGAATCTCCAAGCACCGAAGAAGCCCCTCGGGGTGTTCACAGGAAAATTTAGCAGGTCATCATATCACAGCATCCATTAGCAACCTTTTCAGGACCCCAGGAAGTTGAAGGTTTATCGGTAGAAATCCGGATATTCATTCTTTTCGTATAACTATTTGATGAAGTAGTTTTTTGATATTGAAAAGCTTAATACACCGAGCCGGTTACGATACTCTAATTAAAATATACTAACTGGCTTTATTCTAACTTAACCGAGAAATTTGAGGGTGAACTAACAGGTTTCAGGCAATCAACCATCTATGAGATATTCTCTATTAGCAATCTTTCTATTTTTTCTCAGTTCCCCTTTCCTGGTTGCACAGGACAATGAAGGGATTTCTGCACAGGTAAATGTGAGTGCAGAAGTTATCCAATCCATAGAGTTGATTACGGTAAATTCAATGCGTTTCGGGAATACCCAACCCGGCCAACGAGAAATCTATGTGAATCCGATCAATAGTTTAAACGCCGGCTTTATGATTGCCGTTGGTACACCTGATGCTGAATTCCGACTTAATTATCTCCCGGAAAGGGAACTTAGCCAAATTGATGGCAACGCTACTCTTACCTTTATCTACGAAATTTCCGGTAATTCAGAAGAGAATCAATCTACCTCTGAGCTACTTGAACTTGATAACCGCAACATCCGCTTTAACAATGAAGGACGTTACTACCTTTGGGTCGGTGGCAGGGTTAACCTTGAAAATGCAGCTCCGGGGAATTATGAAGGAGACTTCACTATTGAAATAGATTATATATGATCACCCGATCACATAGAACTTTAAGTAATCCTCAGCCTTTCTATAAGAAGGGCTTTCGGTGTTGTATGCGCCTGCTACTTTTTTCATTGCTATGTTTAACAAATTGGACTCCCCTTTCCGCTCAGGAAATTAATTTTGGTGATTTCAGCAGCAAGTACGCGGTAACGCTATCTGAATTGAATCCTGCGGAAGATCTCAGCTTTGGAACCGTTATACAAAATGAGGGATTGAAAACCATTGATCTTATGGACGCCAAGGTCCTGATGATCGAGGGCGTTAAATACCTAGATGTTATCGTGGACATCACGGCTGACAATCATTTATTCCTTAGTGGCGACATTGCCTGTAACGGTGGAAATACCAATTGTATCCCGTTTACACTTCAGGCAGCATATGCAAACCGTGGTAGTAATGATACCAACGAAGCGGTACTCATGCAGGTTGCTTCCAATGTAGCCAGTGCACAATTCCCGATTGAGGCACGTGGTAACCGCCCTCCTGGCCCTCCACCAACACCTGTTTATGAAGGATATAATCCGGCATTATATAATGAAACAGCCTATATCTACATTTACGGCTCTCTTAACGTTGGGAATGTGGATGCCGGCAGTTACTCCGGAGAAATTACAATTACCGTAAGTTATGATTAGTCTCGTACGGTTCATATCAGCCACCGTATTATTTTCTCTCCTTTTTATTCCTTCTCTTCAGGCTCAATTCATTAACCTGCAGCTTAAGGTAGAGCCGGAACTTAGTGCAACGGTAGAACAGGATCTTGACTTTGGAACCTTGGTAACCAATTCAGGCCGAACGGAAATTCAACTCGGTGATGTAAACATGGGGGTTTTTAGCATCCGGGCTTTTCATACACAAAATGTATATCTCAATTTACAATATCCGGACGTACTTCGGCATGACAACCCGGCTATTAGCCAGGAGATCCCTCTGCAACTTAGTATGTCGTATAATAACACCGGAAATAATAATGCTATCAATTCCACGGCCCTGTCGGCAAATAATGGGTACCTCTCTATTCACGAGGATACCGAGCTGGAAAGCAGGAATGATATCTGGAAGCAAATGTACATATACGTGTATGGTGCCATTGAAGTGGGCAACATTCCCAATGGCTTTTATACCGGGGAAATTGTCTTAAGTGTAGATTATGATTAAATCCATTTGAACATTTTCTTCGTATAAACAAGCAGAGATTAAAAACATTAAAGAAATCTAAACATAAGTCTGAAGCTGCATCTTTATTTTAGAGCTATAAAATTATCATCTAGGACATTGATTACATGGTTTCAGCTCAAACAGTTAGGACGTTTTAATTAAGAGTATCTAACTAGGAAGGCTTTCAGAACATCAATAAGTTTCTCTCAGAAATTAAATAAACAAACAACTCAATCTCACGATTATGAAAACTCTAAAAACTCTTTTATCCGTATTTGCGATAGCAGCTGTATTATCTACGGGTGCTTTAGCACAGACAAATGAAACAATTGCTGCTAATGCAGAAGTAGTAGCTGCAATGACTATCGATAATTCCACTAACGGAAATAATTTAGATTTTGGAAATATAATTTCTGGTCAAACTAAGACTATAGATTTCCAAGATGCTGATGCAGGTACCTTTTATGTTTCCGGTGCTCAGAGCAGTGCTTCTATAAATGTTTCCTTAACATTCCCAAGTACTTTGACCGGCCCTTCTTCCGCTACAATGAATACAGGAACTTATACTGCTGGTTACCTATTAGGTTCAACTGATGATCCTTCCTCAGCTACTGACCTTGGCGCCCCTACAGGCCAGAATATTTCTGGAGACCTTACTACAGGAGCTTCTGATAGTGAATTTTATGTATACGTTGGTATGGATGTAACTGCTGGCGGTTCACAAACAGCTGGTAGCTATACAGACGATATTACTCTTACACTGACATACAATTAGAGTAACTAATTAGATTATTGAAAAGACCGTGTTACATAACAGTAACACGGTCTTTTTTTTACTTCTAAATTCAACTCAGTGAAGAAAAACACCACAGATTTAATTACATTGCCCTTAAATATTCTTCAAATTTAAATGTATATGAAATCTCATATCAAAGTCTGCAGATCATTTCTATTATTTTTTGGTCTCTTTTTAGCAGGAAATAATATAGTTGCTCAAGTTACCATTGCACCTACAAATTTATATATCACTGATGAAAATAAGTTTGGAACATATCTGGTTATTAATAGCTCTAATACCCCTCAAGAAATCTCAGTGAATTTTATTTTTGGTTATGGTAAATCTAACAAGAACGGAGTTAGAGAATATTTTTATGGTGATACCTTAGACTATAATAATTTCTCTATTGCCAAATGGATCCGGGCATTCCCCCAAAACTTTGTCCTTCCTCCTGGGCAACGACAAGTTGTTAGACTACGCATCAATAATCCAAATAATTTAGATGATGGTACATACTGGGCAAGAATTAAAACTACATCTTCTCCAGTCAGCCCTCCAATCGAATTAGAGTCAAACAATAATGTCAGTGCAGCAATAGGCGTTAAAATTGAACAAATATCTGGGGTATTTTTCAAAAAAGGTGATGTAAATACCGGTATTGAGATACAAGAAATCAGAACCTCTATTAATGAAGAAGCCTTAACTATTCTTACAGATATAAAAAGACTTGGTAATTCCCCCTTTCTTGGAACAATTACAGCCACGCTCTCAGAGCAAAATGGTAATATCGTAGGTGAGTCTTTTGTTTCTACCTCTATTTATTTTGATGAAACCGTAAAACAAGAAATTAATATTTCTGATTTAAACTCTGGTACTTATGAACTCAAAATCGAGTTCCGAACGAGCCGAGGAGATATATCTGATAATGACATTGTTAAGATGAACCCAGTTTCAAAAACTGAAATCATCAACATTCAATAAGGTGTATAAAAATTGTGCCTCAATAATACTCTTTATACTACCTATTATCTTCTGTGCTTCGTCTTTTAACACAAATGTTAAAGCACAAGATAGTAATAGTAATGATATTGAGGTTTACTTAGATTTTCGCCACAGAGGAGTAATAAACTCTGTAGTCATTTCTTACTATAAGAATGATCAATTCTACCTTCCCGTCTCTGAGCTTTTCTCTCTATTCAATATTGATCATTCCATAAACGGGTTGATCATCAATGGAAAGTTTGGACAAACTCAGACTCCATACTCTATTAACTTTCAGGCTAATCAAATCAAATTCGGGGCAAACACATATTCTTTAACAGCTGATGATTATTTACTAAAAGAGATAGATTCGTACATAAAAGCTGATATTTTTTATAAAGCTTTCGACTTAAATTTTTCTATCGACTTTAACAATCTTACTCTAAACCTCGAAACAGAGAGAGAATTGCCCGCCGTCGAACAAGCCATTCGATCACAAAGACGTACTCTCGCAGATGCGAATCGTTTTCAAGAACAAAAGTTTGATCTAAGATATGACCGGCAGCGACCATTTATTGATGGTGGGTTTATAGATTATAATATGGCAGCTAATTTAAGCCCGGGAACTAATGTATATAATTTTAACACCGACTTAGGACTTCAACTTTATGGCGGTGATCTTCAGGGGGCTGTTTTCGGGAGTTATTCTAATAAATTTTCCAATATCGCTACCGATAATCTTCGGTGGCGATATATGTATCGTGATAATTCATGGCTAACCAAACTAACCATTGGTCAAACTACTACGGATGGATTTGCCCGAAACGCTTATACCGGAATTCGAATTTCTAATGAACCCATTGAACCCCGTCGGCTTTTTGATGAATATGTAGTTCAGGGAAATACCATTCCCCAATCGGAAGTCGAGCTGTATATGAATAATGCACTCATCGACTTTCAGCAAGCTGATGAGCTTGGGAACTACCGTTTCCTCACCCCCATCACTTATGGTTCTTCTCAATTAGACTTAAAAATTTATGGACCAACCGGACAAATCATAGAGCGATCAGATCGGGTGCAGATTCCATTTACCTTTCAGCCGGAAGGAGTTTTTAACTATACGTTGAATGCCGGGCGACTGGATAATCCTATTTTTGGTGAAACCTCACAGAATTTCACAGCCCAGGGCAAAGGAGCTTATGGAATTACAGACTGGTTAACAGCTAAAGCCGGAGTAGAATATTATCAGGGCTTTCATACAGGGCTTCCAACTTTCACATCCAGTTTATCCTCCCGAATAGCCTCAAATTATATCCTTACCCTGGAAGCAGCAACTGATGCTTACTACCGGGGAATGCTGAATGTAATCTACCCGAATTCAGCAAGCATTAATGTTGATTACACCGATTACAACAGTGGGTTTAGCATTTATAATCCATCTAATGACGATAAAAGGCTGGTTGCCAGTGTATTCTACCCGTTTAATTTCTGGGGCCTGCCCTTTAACCTTCGGGCTTCGACATTTTCACGAATCAGACCTACTGCAAACAATACCACGGTCCGTTTTGATGCTAATTCCAGGATTGGCAAACTCAATCTCCGTGTTGGTTATAGTGATCGTTTTATTGGGGATGTTGACTTATTCAATCCAACAAGCACCTCGTATATTGAAACCTCGGCTACATATAATATTTCACGAAACAGAAACCTGCCCTCTTATTTGAGAGGAGTTTTCCTCCGAGCCCAAATGCGCTATCAGCCAAGGCTTGATCAATTCGAATCTGCAGAGTTTTTAGTATCCCGGAATATATTCCAACAGGGTCGGCTACAGGTTTCTATAGGAAGAAATATAGCCGGTGCTTATAACACTCTCCGGTTCAGCCTGGTAGTTGATCTAAACAAGGCTCGTACAAGTACAACCTACAGCAACATAAGAGGAAGCAATAATTTCACTCAAAACGTGCGCGGCTCCATAGGTTATGACACCAACTACAATAATTTTATCCTAACCAGTCGCGACCAGGTTGGACGATCAGGAACCGCCATTCAACTATTTGTGGATAATAATAACAATGGTTCTTTCGACGAAGGGGATGATCCTATTAACGGAAACGCCGTTCGGGTACAGCGTTCCGGGGCCATTAGCCAATCCAAGAATGGAGTGCTTTATTACACCCAGATGCAGCCTTATTTCTATTATAATATGGAAATGAATAAGGGAGCCATTCAAAACCCGATGCTGGTTCCTGAGTTTGAAAAGTTTGGCTTAATAACAGATCCCAACCGGTTCAAAAAGGTAGAAATCCCTTTCTATATGTCTGGAGTGATTGAGGGTATTGTAGAACGGCAAACAGCAAGTGGACAAAAAACGGGTGTCGCCGGCCTGAAAGTACTTCTCACCCAAAAAGACGGTGACTTCAATAAAGAACTCCGCACCTTTTCGGACGGTAGTTTCTATGACTATGAAGTTCCCCCGGGGGAATATGAGATTGAAGTAGATCCCTCCCAGCTGGAACTGCTAGGGTCAAAATCCATCCCTGAAAAAATAGAATTTGAAGTAGAAGCCATTCCTGAAGGAGATTTCGTAGAAGGCCTGCAGATATTACTGGTTCCTGAAGACTATCAGGCGAATGAGGAGCCCATTACAGCAGGAACCAACATTGCGCAAACGGCCAACAGCGGTGGTGGTGTTTCACTGGAGTATAATATTGCTGTTGACAGGCTGACCTTGAACAAATGCCGATATGGTGTTCAACTTGCCGCTTTTTCTACCTTGAAAGCGGCTAAACGGATTGTTAAGAACTATAGCCGGGATTCTGAATCTTACGTTGTCTATAACGAACCGAGAGAGTTGTATGCGGTTCGTACGGGGCTTTTTCAGGAACTTAGTAAAGCTTCAAAATTTACTCAGAACCTTTCATCCAATTATCCCGATGCAGCTGTTCTGAATCAGTGCTACGAAACGGTAGCTACGAATTTCGAGCCCGGAGGCTTTAGGTATGATCTTCAGTTTGCGGCTTTCACTAATCCAAATCGAGCAGATTCTTACATAGCTAATTTAAAGTCCCGATATGACTTTGACCTGCATCGGTATCAGGACCCGAATACTCTGATGTATAAAGTCAGACTTGGTCCTTTTATTTCTCAGCAATCAGCGGAGCAGGAAAGGGAAAAGGTTCTCAATTCCACCGCTATTTCCGATGTCTATATCGCTAAACAGGAGCTTCCGGCTTCTATGATCAATGTTGATTTTGAGTTCATACTGCAGCTGGGAGAGTTTGAAACAGAGAGACAGGCTGTTTTATATGCAATCCGTGTGGAAGAAGAATTCGGACTCAATTCTAAAATTCTGATCGATGAGCGGGAGAATATCGTGCTTGTTCTGGAGGATGTATACTCTGATTGGGAGCAAATATTATCTATCCGAAAGCAAATCGAAAATAAGAACACATTCCGGACTCCCGTTATTCACCTGATGGAGCAAAAAATTGATAACCGGGTTGATTTCAGCTGGTGATAATTCAGTTTGTTTCCTTAACCCTTCCAGGGTTATACGGGCTGCCTAATTAAATAACCTGCTTGCGCATGCGGGCTACGGGCTGATTGAGCTGCTCCCTATACTTACTCACCGTTCGTCGTGCCACTTTGTAGCCTTTATCGTTTAGCATATTGGTGAGTTCCTGATCGCTGTACGGCTTCTGCTTATCTTCTTCATCAATAAGCTTCTCCAGGATATTCTTGACCTCCCGATTCGACACCTCTTCCCCACTTTCCGTCTCTAAACCTTCATTGAAGAAATACTTAAGCTCGTACACCCCAAAATAGGTTTGAACATACTTTCCATTTACAACTCGTGATACGGTCGAAATATCCATCCCGATGCGCTCGGCCACGTCCTTCAGAATCATAGGTTTTAATCCTTCCCCAAACTTGAAAAAATCTTCCTGCAGAGCCACAATGGTTTTCATAATGTTCATGAGCGTGTTCTGCCGCTGGCGTATAGACTCGATAAACCACTGGGCTGAGTCTATTTTACTTTTCATGAAAGAATGAGCTTCAGCATCGGTGTTTTTTTTCTTCTTGGCCTTAATTTCCTCCCACATTTGTTTGTACTCAGGAGAAATTCTAAGTGAAGGGGCATTTCGCTGATTCAGATTGATCACAAATTCGCCGCGATCTGTTTCGCCATCCTCCATTCCTTTCCAGTACACCTCAAAGTCCGGCTCTATATAATTTTGTGTTTCTTCCATATCGCTGGCTACCGCTCCGGGTCGCGGATCCATTTGCCGGATTGCTTCAAAAGCCTCCTGCAATTCTTCTCGGTCGATATTGAACTTTTGTAACAGCTTGGAAAAATGCTTCTTCTCAAAAGACTTCCACGCCTTTTCCACAATTTTAATAGCGAGGTTAAGGCCGGGCAGGTCTTTCTGCGAGTCTTTGAGTTGTACCAACAAACAATCCTGCAAATCTCTGGACGCAATGCCAATAGGATCGAGTTGCTGAATCTTTTTACGGACACTTTCTACCATGTCCTCATCCACCAAAACTCCTTGATTGAACGCAATGTTATCCACCACGGCTTCCAGCTCCCGGCGAAAATACCCGTCTTCGTCCAGCGATCCCAATATTTGATCGGCAATCAATTCTTCCTCTTCCGTAAGGTTAAGAAAAACCACCTGCTCTTCCAGCTGCTCTAAGAAGGAAGCATGGTATGGATTCGGAAGCTCCTTCCATTCCTCAATATCCGGATTGTACGATGTACTGTAATTCTCGCCGTCATACTCGGTGTTGGAATCATATTCCTCCCAGTCTACTTCATGCTCTTCTAGGCTTTCAAGGGCTTCTTCTTTTTCTTCCTTTTGTGATTCTTCTGCCTCCGACAAGCTAACGGTTTCGACCTCTGCATTGCTTACTTCTTCCAGAACGGGGTTGGCTTCCATCTCTTCTTTGATGCGCTGCTCCAGGGCAATAGTGGGCAATTGCAGCAGTTTTATGTACTGCAACTGTTGGGGAGAAAGCTTTTGCTGTAAGCTCTGCTGCTGCTTTTGTCCTAAATTCTGTTGATTACGTAGCATGCTCTTCCTTTTGACGAATCTCTTTACAAGCTTCTATAAAACTTGCGAACCACTTTTCTCCGTACCGTCGAACTAACGGTTTTTCAAGGAATTCTGCCAAATATATATTTTCATTTTCTCCTCGTTCGCATGCCGCTGAACATAGTTTCGGTACATACTCGTAATTTGCGTAATCAAAATCCGCAATTCTTTTAAGCCGAACAGGGAATAAGTGACAACTGATTGGCTTTTCCCACTTCAAACGTCCTTCAAAATAAGCTTGCTGAATAGCACAATATGCCACCTCATTGTTATCATATTTCACGAAAATACATTCTTCACTTTCTATAGTGGATATTTCATAACCCGCCTTCTGAGATCCAATCACCACTCCATCTCGTTCAGCTACCTCAACAGCTTCTTTTCTCAACTCCCCTTTCAGAAATTGATAGGCCTTGTTGAGTGCGGGTATTTCTTCTTTGGCCACAGGGGCTCCCGCATCACCTATTACACAACACGCACCTTTACAGCGAGGCAAATCACATGCAAATTGCGCAGTTGCTATATCATCCGAAAGAATAGTGTTTTTTACTTTGAACATGGTTCAAGATAAGAATCAGTTTGACACTTTTCGAAGTTCAACCGTCTGTTTTTATAATTCAGTTCATTCTTTCATAATTCATTAAATTCAGCCTTTAATAATTTGTGATAATTTTGAACGGGCTCTATCTTCTCTGCATATGAGAAAACTGACCCCATCGGAATACAAAATTTTAGATCGTCTTCTTTTTCCTGAACCTTTTGAGGTACTTCAGGAAGAAACCCAACTTCAATATGGAGAGCTCCGTGACGATTTAATCAACCTTATGAATTCACGGCTTATTCAAGTGGTAAATCCCGATCAACCGGAACAAAACGAAACGTATTACTTTGATTCCGACAATGTTCAGGATTCAACCTTCCGAATCACCAACGCAGGCATTAATCACATAAAAAAAGTTCAGAAATGAAATTTCAGGCAACGATAGACGAAAACAGCCACGACATTGAACTGTCTCCCAAAGAAGGCACATTCACATCAGGAGATAACCAGGCAAATTATACCTTCGAGTTTGTAAACGGGCGGTATATTTTGCGCACGGGAACAAAAACCTACAAAATTGATAATGTAAGTTATGAAGGCTCTGCTATTGAGTTCTCCATGAACGGCATTTGGCATTCGGTGGAAGTTAAAGATGAGCAGGAGTTGTTGCTCGACCGTCTCGGCTTTAAAACAGCTTTAGCTGCCGGAGAAGGAATCCTGAATGCCCCAATGCCCGGAAAAATCCTCGAGATTATGGTGGCAGAAGGCGATGAGGTTGAAAAAGATCAGCCGCTGGCCATCCTTGAAGCTATGAAAATGGAGAATGAGCTAAAGGCTCCTATCAGCGGAACCATCGCAAGTATCTCGGCAGAAGTCGGACAATCGTTAGAAAAAAATTCACCTATACTGGAGATCGAAACCATTGGATAAATTTATTATTGAAGGCGGCACCCCATTAAAAGGAACCATTCCCATCAGCGGATCAAAAAATGCCGCATTGCCACTCATGGCCGCCTCCCTGCTTGGAAACTCAGCATCTACTATTCGAAATACACCCCGTCTTAAAGACATTTACACCTTCAACAACGTAATCCGTGTTGTGGGTGCGCAGGTTGATTTTAAAGAAGAGGAAAATACCCTGGTTATTGACCCTTCAAATGTAAAACACTTAGAAGCACCTTACGATTTGGTGCGAAAAATGCGTGCTTCTTTTTATATGCTGGGCGCACTGGTTGGAAAACACGGATACGCTAAAGTATCCATGCCCGGTGGTTGTGCCTGGGGTCCTCGTCCTGTAGACCTTCACCTGAAAGGCATGGAAGCCATGGGAATCGATATTGAGCTGGAAAAAGGCTATGTGATTGCCAGAGCAGATGACAAAATTGAGGGAGGGTCGTTCCGGCTTGAACCTAGTTCGGTTGGAGCTACGGTAAATCTATTACTGGCAGCCGTTTTGAAAGCCAAAAAATTTACTATCCAAAATGCTGCAAAGGAACCGGATGTAGTTCAACTTTGCAATTTCCTGACGAAGATGGGTGCCGATATTGAGGGTATCGGAACGGATACGCTGACCATCAAAGCGGTTGATTCTCTTGAAGGCGTAGAAGTTTCCAACGACCCCGACCGGATTGAACTGGGTACTTTTATGATAGCCGGGGCTATGTTTCCCGGCTCTGAACTTACGCTCACGGGCTGCAATCCCCAGCATCTGGGCGGATTTACTGATAAGCTTCGAAAAACGGGCACCTCCGTAGAAGTTGACGGAACGACTATTCACGTCAAAGCTCCCGACAAACTTAAACCTGTTTCCATCAAAACAGAAATTTATCCCGGTTTCCCTACCGACCTTCAGGCGCAATGGGCAACGATGATGACCCAGGCTGACGGTGATTCCAAAGTCACTGACACCGTTTATTTCGATCGTTTCAGCTACGTTCCGGAACTCACCCGTTTAGGTGCAAACATGGAAGTGGAAAAGAATTCGGTTCATATTTCCGGTAAAACTCCTCTCACCGGGGCCTCGGTTATGAGCACAGACCTTAGAGCAAGCGTGAGTCTGGTTCTTGCGGCTATGGTTGCTGAGAACCACACCGAAGTGCTCCGCATCTACCATCTTGATCGTGGGTATGAATCTTTGGAAGATAAGCTGAGTGCGGTAGGAGCTTCCATAGAGAGAGTGGATGGGGATTGATTTATTCAACCAAATAACCTTTCCAACGTTAAAGAATACCTTTTGAATACTTTTATTCCTTAAAACTTTGGAAAAGTTTTACTCATATCATTATTTATAGCGGTATGATTCCACCTCAAAATAACCGTTTACATTAATCCACTTTCAGAGTTATATTAATTGAAGGAAAAATCGACCTAAACAAGCTTTTTTAAACTTATTTTCGATTGCATAACGCACAAAATACATACCAAAAACAAACTTTGGTGGCATCACTGTCTCACTCTTGGAACGATGCCTCTATCGATTTTTTCTTTTTCTGCGGATTACTAATTACAGCCATAACGCAGACTCTCTTTTCTGATTCCGACAAGGAATCCCCAAAAAAAACAATTTTAACAGAATTTACTCCTGAAGCAGCCGCTCGAACGTTTGCTTCTAACCCCAATCTCTTTACTGAGACCGTAATCAATTTGCACCGTAAATTAATGCGATGGTTCGTTTGCAGGGGTTTCAGCGGCTTCCGGGAAAGGAAGAATTTTACTAATGAAGAATCAAATTATTATTCACTCTTCGGGCAATCAGACCCGAATCGCGCTTTTAGAGAACAACGAGTTAGCGCAGTTATTCATAGAATCGGAAGAAAACCAGCGTACAGTTGGTAATATATATGTAGCTAAAGTCCACAAAGTATTAAGTGGAATTCGTGCCGCATTTATTGATATGGGCACACCAAAAGATGCCTTTCTGCACTTTTCCGATGCCGGCGATCATCTTGATGAATACATCACCAAGCTTAATGGCCCGAATGCTATCCCAGGCCACGCCAAAAAAGATATTGCGAATAAAGACAATCTCTCGAATGTTGAAAAACAGGTTTTAGCAGGAAAAATGCTACGTACCGGCCAAAAACTGCTGGTACAGATTGTTAAAGAACCCATTGGCTCTAAAGGCCCCCGAATTTCTACCGATATTACCATTGCCGGTCGTTTTCTGGTACTTATCCCCATGGGTGATTACATCGCGGTATCCAAGAAAATCGGGCATTACAAAGAACGACGTCGTCTGAAAGGCATTCTCAACAACATGGTTCCGGACGGATTCGGAGTGATTGTGAGAACCGTTGCACAGGGACAGGATAAAGAAGCACTCGAGGATGATCTCCGAAACGTGCTTAAAAAGTGGGAGCAGATTGTTGATAAGCTGGAAGATGCCAAGCCCCCTTCTCTGTTGTATCGTGACCTGAATATGACCGAAAGCTTGATTCGCGACCTCTTCGCCAAAAACTACGATCGGGTTTTGATTGATGACCCTGAAATGTATCGTCAGATTAAATCATATGTGGGTCAGATTGCCCCGCAGATGGTTCCCAATGTAGAGTTGTATAAAGGAAAGGAACACATCTTCGACTTTATGAAGATTGCCCATGACGTGAATTCTATTTTCAGCCCACGTGTACGAATGAAATCAGGTGGGTACCTGATCTTTGAGCAGACTGAAGCCATGTACGTGGTGGATGTGAACTCCGGTCCTTACGCTGCCAAGAAGAAACAAGAGGATAATTCCCTTAAAACCAACCTTGAAGCAGCCAGAGAGGTTGCCAAGCAGCTAAGATTAAGAGATATCGGCGGAATCATCGTTGTTGACTTCATTGATCTGCGCGATGATAAGAACCGCAAGAAAATTTATGATGAGCTCAAAAAAGAATTCGCCAAAGATCCTGCCAAAACCAATGTAATTGGTATGAGTGATTTTGGGTTGGTCCAGATTACACGCCAGCGTATTCGTCCAAGTGTTGTAAACTCCGTATCAAAAGTATGCCCGGTTTGTGGCGGTTCAGGCAATGTAGTTACCCAGGACACTATTCTTACTGACCTGGAAACCTGGTTAAGCAAGTTTAAGCACAACACCAGCTACCGTGCGGTAGATCTATATGTAAATCCGTACCTGAAATCAGTGCTGACAAAAGGTCTGATGAGTACGCACTGGAAATGGATGGCCAAATTCCGCATTAAAATCTCCTTGATTGGCGACGAAACAGTATCTATGAATGAATTCCGTGCCACACTCGTAGGTTCAGATATTGACATTACCGACATTGTAATGAGAGACGAATCTATAGAAGAAGTTCTGGATCGTGAAGGTGAACTCATTGAGCTGGAAAGCGGTAAAGGGAACAAAGAGAACCTGGACATCTCTAAAAAAGAGAGAGGCAATTCAAGCAGATCGTCAGGCCGTAATGACAATTCGAACGGAAGAGGCAATTCTAAGTACTATAAGTCTTCTAACTAAGGCTTGGCTTGGTTTTTGTTTTTATCGGTTCAACTATCATTAAAAAATTGAATACATGAGTTTATCTGAACTACACGCAACAACGGTAGTCGGCATTATCCATAATGGAAAAGCCGCTATCGGAAGTGACGGACAGGCTACCATGGATAAAACCGTGATGAAAAGCACCGTCAAGAAAGTACGCAAACTGCACGATGGCAAAATTCTGGCCGGGTTTGCAGGCTCCACTGCTGACGCTTTCACCCTTTTTGAGAAATACGAAGAAAAACTGAACGAGTATAACGGCAATATGGAACGAGCTGCCGTTGAGCTTGCCAAAGAATGGCGCAAAGACAAATTTCTGCAAAAGCTACAAGCTTTACTGGTGGTAATGAACAATGAGAAGGGATTATTGATCTCCGGACAGGGTGATGTTATTGAGCCCGATGATGAGATAGCAGCCATCGGAAGTGGCGGTTCTTATGCCCTTTCAGCCGCAAGAGCCATGAAGAAGCACGCTTCAGAATTAACAGCCGCCGAGATCGTTGAAGAGTCCCTGCACATTGCAGCCGACATCGATATTTATACCAATCACAACATTACGATTTTAGAAATAGAAGATTGATATGCTAACTATTCAGGAAAAGAATTTAACACCTCAGCAGATTGTAGCTGAGTTAGACAAATACATTGTAGGGCAAAAATCAGCTAAAAGATCGGTTTCCATTGCACTCCGGAACCGCTGGAGAAGACTGAATTCTGATGAAGAAATTAGAGACGAAATTCTTCCCAATAACATTCTGCTGATCGGACCAACCGGCGTTGGTAAAACTGAAATAGCCCGACGTTTGGCTAAACTTGCCCACGCTCCGTTTATGAAAGTGGAAGCCTCCAAATTTACGGAGGTTGGCTATGTGGGACGTGATGTAGAGTCCATGATCCGCGACCTCACCGATGTTGCCATCAACATGGTGAAGCAGGAAATGCAAGACCGTGTTAAAGAAAAAGCTGAGCACAAAGCTGAGGAACGAATTTTAGACATCCTTATCCCTCCTGTTAAGAAATCAGGTGTAGGGTTCAACAGCAGCTCAAGCAATGACAATTTCGACCCGGAGAAAGCCAGCGATTCTGAGCTTAACGAACGCACCCGCGATCGCTTTCGTGAGAAGCTACGAAATGGAGAACTGGAAGAACGAGAAATTGAAATCGAGGTAAATTCTTCCAAAAACCCGATGATGAAAGTCTTTGGTCCGCAGGGGATGGAAGAAATGGGCATCAACCTTCAGGATATGCTCGGAAATCTTGGCAAAGGAAATAAAAAGACCAAGCGAAAGCTTCCGATCAAAGAAGCACGGGAAATTCTGACCGAAGAAGAAGCCGAGAAAATGATCGACCATGAATCGGCTGTTCAGGAGGCTTTAGAGCGCGTTCAGAAACAAGGAATTGTGTTTATTGACGAGATTGACAAGATCGCTGAATCTTCTACCGGAAGTGGTGGAAAAGGCGGACCTGATGTTAGTCGTCAGGGTGTGCAACGCGACCTTCTGCCCATTGTAGAAGGCAGTGCCGTTAACACCAAGCATGGCATTGTGAAAACCGATCACATTTTATTTATTGGTTCCGGAGCCTTTCATGTTTCGAAGCCATCTGACCTGATTCCTGAACTTCAGGGGCGTTTCCCGATCCGAGTGGAGCTGAACTCTCTTACAGAAGATGATTTCATCGACATCCTTTCCAAACCCAAGAATGCTCTTACCAAACAGTACATAGCTATGCTTGATACGGAAGGTGTGGAAATTGAATTCAAGGACGAAGCTATTCAGGAAATTGCCCGGATAGCGGCTGAAGTGAATGCCTCTGTTGAAAATATTGGAGCGAGACGATTACATACCATCATGTCGTCCTTGTTTGATGAACTGTTATTTGCGGTTCCTGATGACATCAACTCCGGCAAAATTACTATCGACCGTGCCTACGTTGACAAGCAGCTGGCCGGTATCGTGAAGGACAAGGATTTAAGTCACTACATTCTGTAAATAAATCCATTGTCTTCTTTTTTCGTAGTGTAATCACAGAAGGCGTTAACTTGTTTTAACGCCTTCTTAGTAATTGTAGAATACTACATTATTTAGTACAATCGTTTGAAATGAAATTAATTGCCTCATTTTAGGTTTTTACTACCATACACTGATGTAAGATGATATTTATGCACTTAAAAAAAATACTGTACCCCAACCTTCTTATCCTTTTTATTCTTGCGGCTCTACGCTTCACAGGCGTTGACCCTGTTCTTCAGTCCGAAACGGACGACACCAAGAATTTAACCAAATATCATCAGGCACAGCGAAGCATTGTTGCTAATTATTTTCGGGAACCGGATTTAAACAAGATGTATACAACCAGCATCAAGCGGATGGTTGAAGCGATCAAAGATTCCACCCTGCTGATTGATGGCACCCCGATTGATACAACTTTCCAGGACGTTCAGATCAACAGCATCAGAGATTCGTTCTCTAACTTTGAAAAGGCATACCTGTACATTTCCAATAACAGTCCTGATGAAAACATGAACCGCCTTACGGAAGAAGCCATCAAGGGCATGTTCTCAACCCTCGACCCTCACTCAATGTATATTGAAGCAGAGGATAATGAACAGATTCAGGCTGAGTTTGCCGGAAAATTCCAGGGTATTGGTGTTCAATTTCAGGTGATTGAAGATACCATTACAGTTATCACCGCTATTTCAGGTGGACCCAGTGATCAGCTTGGTATTCGTTCGGGAGACCGCATTATCGCCATTGAAGATTCCTCTGCAATCGGTTTCACTAACGAGATGGTTGTAAACCGACTTCGTGGTGAAAAAGGATCTAAAGTGAAGGTCACTGTCAAGCGGCCTAATGTGAAACAACCCATCAATTTTGTAATCACCCGCGATGATATCCCGCTTTATACTGTTGATACTTCCTATATGCTGGATGAAAGTACCGGGTATATTAAAATTAACCGGTTTGCTGCTACCACTCATGATGAATTCATGCAGGCTGTGGAAAAGCTTGAAAAAGAAGGCATGGAGCGTATTGTTCTTGATCTTCGGGGAAATCCGGGCGGCTACCTGAGCCAGGCTATTGCTATTGCTGAGGAATTTTTTCCGCAGGGAACCGAATTGGTTTCTACCAAGAGCAAAAACAGCCGTTTTAATGGTGAATACTTCTCTCGTAAAGACGGACAGCTAAAAGAAGAACCCGTAATCATTCTGGTAGACGAAGGTGCGGCTTCTGCCAGTGAGATTGTAAGTGGTGCTATTCAGGATCATGATCGAGGACTCATTGTGGGTAAAAGAACATTTGGGAAAGGCCTGGTTCAGCAGCAATATGAGCTTGTTGACAAAAGCAGTGTCCGTGTTACTATTTCCCGGTATTACACCCCTTCCGGACGTTTGATACAGAAGCCTTTTGTTGAAGGTGGCGAGCAGTATGCTTATGAGATATATCGTCGCAATGATGCGATGAATGACGCCTCTGAGTTTATTGATCACGTACCCGATTCACTGAAATACTCAACCGATGCCGGCCGAACGGTGTATGGCGGTGGCGGCATTGTTCCTGATTATATAGTCCCGTCCGATACTACTACATCTGCTTATGTTTTCAATTTTTCAATCCGTGAACAGGCTGTTTTTGATTACGTCCGCTCTTTCTTGGATGAACAGGGTGATGCATTCCGTAACAAATGGGAAAATGACTTTGAAGGATTCCGTAATAATTTTGAATGGGAGCAAAACAATATTGACGGAGTTAAATCATTGTTATTTGAACGAGGAATGGTGGTCACAGACACTGTCAACTCACCTAAATTTCAGAATGATTCCCTGTTTATTCCTAATGGTCATTTTGAAGAAATCTCATATTTAATTGAAGGCCGAATGAAAGCCGAACTGGCACGTCAGATCTGGGGTATGCAATACTTCTACCCTATTGCCAACGATATATTTGATAAAACCCTGAAGGAGTCAATGACCCTTTGGGATGCTGTGGCCAGGCTGGAAGCCTTGGCAAACGGTAAGGCTGAAGCCAACATTGGTAATCTCCAAAACCACAATTAACCGAATCTTCAGAAACTTGATTAAACTAAAAAGGCCTCAAATATGAGGCCTTTTTTATTACTTGCAATAATTTACTAACTGATCTTAGTCATCATCTTTAAAGATGTCGTCAATCAGGTGACCATATTTATCGGAAATCACTCGTCGTTTCACTTTAAGGGTTGGAGTAATTTCTCCTGTTTCTACCGTGAATTCATTCGGGACTAAGCGGAAGTCCCTGATTTTTTCATGTGAGGCCAGTTCTTTGGAGAACGAGCGAATTTCTTTCTTGTAGATATCTTTCACTTCATCCAGCTCAATAAGCTCTTCATTATTTGAAAACTTAAGTCCCTGCTCTCTGGCAAATTTCCCTACTACTTCAAAGTCGGGCACTATAATAGCTGCCATATAATTCTGAGCTTCACCGACAACCACAATCTGATCAATCCATTTACTGGTTTTGAAGAGATCCTCAATCGGACCCGGATAGATATTTTTACCCCCGGCATTCACGATCATATGCTTAATACGATCGGTTATTTTCAGGAATCCTTCATCGAACTTGCCAACGTCTCCTGTGTGAAGCCAGCCGTCATCGTCTATCATCTCTTTGGTGGCCTCCTCATTGTTCCAGTACCCTTTCATTACGTTTGGGCCCTTACAGAGAATTTCACCGGCCTCAGAACTTGTTTCTGTTGGATAATCCTCACCACTGATCTGTGCCAGCAATTTTCCATTCTCCAGGCTTTGAATACCAACTGTAACTCCGGTAATGACTGTCCCGACCGCTCCTACTTTTTCCTGACCGGGTTTATTGGCAGCCATCACAGGTGAGGTTTCTGTCAAACCGTATCCCTGAAGAATATTCATACCGGCACATTGGAAAAACGTATCAATTTCCGGAGGCAGTGCGGCTCCACCAGAAACGAACAGGCGAACATGCCCACCTGTTCGTTCTTTCAGCTTATCAAAAACCAATTTATCGGCTATTTTCTTTTGTATGGTAACCAGTCCGCGCTTTCCTTCCGAATACTTGCGTCCGGTTTCTACTGCCCAATTGAATATCTTTTTCTTGGTGTCACTTCCTTCTTCCACACTTTTAACAATCAAATTATACATCTTCTCAAAAAGACGGGGCACGCTGATCATTATAGTTGGTTTGGCTTCGGGCATATTTTTGGAAACCGTATCCACACTTTCTGCATAGTAAACTTCAACACCGGAGGAAATCATGGCATAATATCCGGCCGTTCGCTCGAATGAATGACACAGTGGTAAAAAGGAAAGCAGCCTGTCGTTATCATCCCAGTAAATATGTTGCGTAGCCGCCTTCACATTGCTCACAATATTGTGGTGCGAAAGCATAGCCCCTTTTGGTTTACCGGTGGTACCGGATGTATAGATTAAAGTAGCCACATCTTCCGGCTCTACTTCCATCGTTCTCTTCTTGATGGTTTCTTTGTGCTCTTCGAGATGCTTGCCTCCCTCGATAAGCATATCATCGAACATTTTCACATAATTCTCTTCCATCAAATGCTCCAGTTTTGGAACATCGAAGGCAATTACTTCTTTCAGGTCATCGCAATTGTCAAATATTTCAACTGCTTTTTTGAGCTGAAGTCCGGTAGAAACAAAGAATATTTTCGCGCCGGAATCTTTCAGGATATATTCGCACTGAGCCGGCGGCAGAGTTGTATATAACGAAACGTTAATACCTCCTACCAGCTGAATAGCAAGGTCGATAGCGGCCCACTCGTAGCGGTTCTCACTTAAAATTCCAACCCGGTCCCCTTTTTCAACTCCCTGCTCAATCAAGTAAGCGGCTATTGAATAGACATCATCAGTCACTTGTTCCCAGTAAATGGGTTGGTATTCAGAATCAGGACTGGGTTTGAAATAAAACTGAGCTTTTTCAGCTCCGTCGTATTTGCGGGATAGATTCAAGAATAACTCAGTCAGTGTTTCAAAAGGGACTATAGTAGGCATATTGATTAAATTTATTCCATATGTAACTGCGCCCGAAATATAATACTCTTGAAATCAAAAGCACGGGTTTCAAAAGGAAGTTTACATACCGTATATTAAAGCGTAAATTGATTGAAGTTATGGCACATCCAGCACACGAAGATACAGTAAATTTAGTAAAGGAGATTTTTCGCTCCTACCTTAAAGAACGAAATCAACGGCAAACACCGGAGCGTTTTATGGTTCTGGAGGAGATTTACACCGCCGACGGACATTTTGATGCCGATGATATCTTTTTCAGGATGAAGGAAGCCGGCACCCGTGTGTCGCGTGCAACCGTGTACAACACGCTCGATCTTTTGGTAGAATGTGGCCTGGTTCAGCGCCAGCAGTTTGGAAAAAGCCAGTATTATTATGAGCGTGCCTATGCCTATCAACAACACGATCATATTATCTGCCGCGATTGCGGACATGTGCTTGAATTCTGTGACCCCCGCATTGGGGAAATACAGCGCATGCTCACCGAGATTCACGATATGGACATAGACGGACATTCCCTCCACTTTTTCGGGACTTGCAGCGATAAAGAAGCCTGTAAAAAAAGGCAGGAAAAAGGAAGTAAACTAGCCGATCTGAAAGAATCCTGATTCTCTGATCAATAATTTTGGTGTATAAACCAAAGTACTTTTTCCATCTCTTCTTTCACTACACTAGAGTTCGAAACGTAGTGATTATTCATAAATGAGAAGATCAATTTACGCCCTGATGCGGTAATCAGATATCCACTGAGGCAGTGGTTGTTACTCAGGGTTCCCGTCTTTGCAAATACATACGGTTCTCCACCATCCCTGTGCGCATACCAACTTCTTATAGTCCCCGATTCACCATCGGCCGGTAAATGCCGAAACAGCAACGAATCTTGTTCAAACTCTTTGTCTATTAGCTTGAGCAGCTCTACCATATTGGTCGGAGTAAACATATTATAGCGAGACAACCCCGATCCATCTCGCCAAACCGGCTTTTTGTTAAAATCATCAAAATATTCGCGGGAAATATTTGCAATAACTGCACTTGAATTCATCGGGAGCTCTTGTTCAGCCGCAATATTTAACAGTAACTGTTCAGCCAAAAAATTATCACTGGGCTGGAGCATGCGGGTTAGAACGGTGTCTTTTTCTCCACCATAAATCCGATTTACATTATCAGGCTTAATCCTATCTACATAAGTTACGGTTCTGTTCAGTGTATCACTTAACAGCTCTGTAATTAGCTGGGGAGTGTAGTGAAATGGACGATAACTGGTGTACTGAACGGTATCCGCCTTCGGGCTATACTCAATGGTATTATTATTGAAATCTCTGAATAAAAATGGAGTTTCTTTTCCGGGGCGATTTTTGGCCATTTCGATACTCGACTTGAAGTACTCCGGCTTAACCAAATAACCATCTTCATCTTCAGCAATTTTGGTTTGACTGATTTCCTGAATCTGAATCTCAGCCACATTTCCATACATCGGAAACGGACTCTTTTCCGTTGAATAGTAGTACTGGTAATCTCCCCAGGCCCAGCCGGGACCTAACAACTCATCTTCATAATGATTATCGGAGTAGTACAAATCATATGGGCTCTCTTTGAGGAAATTATAAGCTGTAGAATCGTTGAAATCTGGATGCAGAAAAGTGGGATCTCCGGTTCCCCAAAAAATGAGAGAATCTCCGCTTATGATATAGTCCAGCGCCGGAAGCGAATCCGGTAGGTGTTTCAACGCAGCATAGAACGTAAAGAGCTTTGTGTTGGATGCGGGAGTAAAATACTTATCGGCATATTGTTGAAATAGCGTGGTGTCTTTTTCTGAATCATAAAGAACAAATCCGGTAAAATTATCTGAAAAGACGGATGATGTATCAAAAGCTGCCGCTAAGGGTGGGTTTTCAACCTGTAAAGGGCTGCTGCTATCTTGACTCACCGGTTGTGTACTCTTACAGCTTATCATAACAACTAACGGTAAAAGAATGAATAAAGGAGTGCGCTTCAAAAATTGCATAACTGTTAAGATCTAAATTAACCTGACTAACCGGAGATATATGTTTCCTGAATGAAGCGACGGGCAGCCCACCGGCTTCCCCACCAACCCATCAGCAGTGACAGAATCATCATAGCAGCAACAAGGAAATACCATCGCCCAAATGGCCAGCTGAGAGTGCCCAAATCAGCAAGATAAAACGGGATGGCAAATTCGAAAATAAAGAAGACGCAAATCACTGCCAGAGATCCGGCTATTACACCCTGAAGAATACCTTCCACTATAAACGGGCTTCGGATAAACTTGTTGGTTGCCCCAACCAGCTTCATGGCGCGGATTAAATCACGTTTAGCGTAAATAGTCAACCGAATGGTATTATACACCAGAATCAAAGCCGCCAGAAGAATCAGTATGGCTATTCCTCCTCCGATAAAGGTAAATGTATTCAGGTTGGATTCCATCACCCGCAGTAAAGCTGCATTGTATTCAATTTCATCTACACCGCGCAAGTTTCTAAGTCGCGAAACCATTGTTTCAATTCTGTCTGCTCCGGCATCTGTATTTACACTTAATCGAAATGAGGCCGGTAAAAAATTCAACTCAGCCAGTTCTTCAACACCGGCTCCGAATTCCTTACGCATAATGGCTGATGCGCTGTCTTTGGAAATATATGTTACCTCTTGAATAAGCTCCTCGCTCTCCAGTTCCTGGCGAATTTGATTGGTAGTACGTTCATCCACATCAAACAGAAAGACTTCTACTTCAATCATGTCTTTGATTGACATCGCCTGGTTGTAAATATTGAAGCCAATTCGGGTAAGAACCCCCAGCAGAAGTACCGCTATAAAAAGGGATAGTATGGATGTGGTAGCCGCAAGTTTGGCTCTTTTTATTCCTGTAAACCCTTCTTTTACTATATACTTTACACTCATATTAATTTCTGAATTGTGCTCTTATTCCTACGATTAACCGTCGCGGTGGCATCGGAAATCCGGCCGCCTCAAAGTAGCCCGCCTGTCCTAATCCGTCAAGGGCATTTTCCCACCTCATTACTACCATTATTCCCCGCACCCGTGCCGAAAGTTCCCCATCCAAACGAAAGAACGGAGGAAGTGGCTGGTAGGTACTGTTTCCCTGCCAGTAATGTAACTCAGTGTTATATGTTCTGGACGAATAAAAGGTAGGTGATAATAGGGTTTTTACACCAATTTTAAGATAGGCGGCACGATCAAAAACATAGCCTTTTACAAATGCTGAATTTCTAAGCCAGATGACTTGGTCACGGTGATTGAGCCCGGCAAGCGTACTGCCCGGGTCATCATAATCAAATTGCTGGTAGGAAGCGGAGCTTTCTACTTCAAACCGGTGATTTTCGAAGCGGGCATAGGCCATCCCACTTAATTGGGTAAAGCTCCCACTGTTTGCAAAGGTACTGTCTGTACTCAGGAAAGTCGCGTTCTCAGCGGCCTTCATTCTCCCGGAAACGCCCAGTGTAAGCGTCGGAAACAAACTCACATCTAACCCTGCTGCCACCGATAGTCCCTCCTCATTTTCAAGAGACCGATTACCGGTGTAATTTTTCGACTGCCAATACAACGCCTGCATGGTCGGCATTCGGCTATAACTTGAAGCGCTCACATTCATACGGTGTTTCCCTGAAATTAGAGCGTTCATCCCCAAAGTAAAGTCACTTCCGGATGAACCATCATTACGAGATGTGATTGTAGCCTTTCCATAAAGTACTGAGCCATCCCCAATTTCATAGTCCAGGCTTCCTTCACCCTTTATTTCCGTCCAGTTTCTTTCAGTTAACACAAAACCATCTTCGGCCACATGATTCAATGCCTCAACCTCTCCTCGCACACTCAGATTATTCCATTTAAATTTTTTAAACAGCGTTCCACCTATGGTTCTTAGATCCCAGCCCAAAGTATCTCCGGTAAACCGTAATGATTTTTTGTTATTAGCTATGGATAATTCAAGTCCAGCATCTTCAGCAGAGGCGGTATCACTGCGATGGTAAATCCCACCGATTAAATCCCATCTTGTAAATTCAGATTTTCCCGGGGTGCTGTTTGGAACCGAGGTAAATTCATCAAAAGGAAACGTAGCCGGGTCTCCCACATTGTACCCAAACGGTTCTTCGTTGCTCAGCTGATTCCGTAAATACATTCCCCTGATCAAATACCGGTTATTCAGGTGATGATATACACGCCCTACCACCTGACTTCCGCTAATCTCACTTTTTGGATAATACCCTCCCCCTCTTCGATCCCAATAAGAAATTTCCACATTGGTACGCTCGGTAAAATTTTGAGCAACCATAAATTCCAGATTCCGGTAGTTTCCACTGGCCTCATCATAATTCAGATAACTGATAGGCTTGATGATGTAATAATCCCGCAGACGGATATCCGAATAGTAATTGCCCTCCCACGATTCCGTTGCAACCCCTATTTTCCGGTGCGGAACCAGATTGTAATTGGGCAGACCGGTAATCGGATTATTCAGGGAAAGTCCCTCCATTTCCAGCTGTTGTTCCAGCGGTTGATATCCATTGATATGAAAGGCATCTACCCGCCCATTTGTGCCCTGCCTGAATGAAATTACATCCCGGCGGTAAGCCTGGAAATCACCCCAATTTGGCCAAATTTGCCATCTCATCAGGCTGTCGTTGGTAATTTGGGATGAGCCAATTGGGGCAAGCTCTCTCCAGGGAGCAACCTGTCCTGGCTTTGGTTCTTCTTCTTGTTTCTGAAGCGTAGTATCCCGGGGTGAATTGGAAAGAGAATCAGAAAGGGGATTCTGAGATCGGGTAGTATCAACACCTGTAGAATCGACAACCTGCCCGAAGACCGGAACCCAAAGCACTAACAACACGATATGGAGCGCGGTCAGTTTCTTCAAGGAAGTTGCTTTTTAAGATCATACGGCATCGTTTCAATTTCCTTTAACATACGCCGTGTTATTTCGAGCAGTACCATTTTTGTACGCTCTTTATTCATAAGGCGATCTTTTGTAAACATGGCTTTAATCGCAAAATGGGCTTCTTTCTTTTGGTAGTACCCCATCCAAACCGTTCCAACCGGCTTTTCTTCGGTGCCTCCACCCGGTCCGGCAATCCCTGTAGTTGAAATCCCGATATCAGTATCCAATTTTTCGGCTACTCCTTTTGCCATTTGCAGTGCCACTTCTTTACTAACGGCTCCCGCCGAATCCAGTACATCCTGAGAAACACCCAATTGCTTCACTTTTACATGATTGGCGTAAGATACAATTCCGCCATCGAAATAATCGCTGCTGCCGGCCACGTCGGTAAATGTATTGGCTATGAGTCCTCCGGTACAACTTTCAGCGACCGCAATTTTTAGTCCTTTTTGTTTTAATAATTCCCCAACGGCCTCACTGAGTGAAAAGTCTTTTCCTTCCCCATAAATAAACTTTCCGGCTTTTTGGAAGATGACATCCCTGAGTTTTTGAAGATTCTCTTTTGCTTCCTCTTTGGTTCCACCCTTTCCATTCAGCCTCAGGGTTACTCCACCGGGCGACGGTAAATAAGCCAGGCTTACTCCATTCCGGAAATACTCCGACAAATCTCCCAAAACCTGATCACTCAGTGTGCTTTCACCTATTCCGGCCGTTTTGATGTAATGAGAGTATAGATATCCGATATCCCCAAAGGCTTCTCTTAGTTTTGGAGCTACCCGCTTTTTCATCAGGTATTTCATTTCGTAAGGAACACCCGGAAGTACCGCAAGATAATTGCCAGACTCAAACCACATACCCGGAGCCGTTCCGGCTTTATTGAATAAAACCTCTGCATTTTCGGGAACTTCGGCCTGACTATAATTCGATTTCGAGAAAGGAATATTTCTTTTTTCAAAAAGGGATTTAATGTAATCCAGCGATTCCTGATGCAGCTTATACCCTACATCAAACAATTCTGCCACCGCTTTCTTGGTCATATCGTCGTGCGTGGGCCCCAGTCCGCCGGTACAAATCACCACTTCAGATTCCTCCATGGCCACCTTAATGGTTTTCTTGATGAGATCGAGTTCATCTGAGATAGTGTGAACCTGTGTCACCGTAAATCCCAAACCGGTTAAAAATTCACCCAGCCAGGAAGCGTTGGTGTTAATGGTATCGCCAATAAGAAGTTCGTTGCCGATGGAGATGATCTGTACTTTCATGGAGCCTAAATTCCGTATTAGCCAGCCCAATTTCCACAGCTATTTAACAGGTGTTAGGCGCAAGGTTTTAGGTGTTAGGTTTTTGTACATACTTTATTCACTAAAACCTAAAAACTTGTATCTAACACCTATTACCAAAAAATCTATCATGTAATGATCTGAATTACTTAGTAAGTTTGGCGCTCACAAGAAGATTGAAAAGTTATCGATGAAGAACATCCCAAACATTCTGAGTGCCATACGGATGGTGCTGGCTCCGATATTCCTGTTTATGTACATCCAGGACGAACTTATCTGGCGTTCGCTCAGCATTGCCGTTTTTGCTACGGCGGCAGTCACCGATTACTTTGATGGCAAGATTGCCCGTTACTATCAGCTGGAAAGTGACTTCGGCGTCTTTATTGATCCACTCGCTGACAAGTTCCTCACCTTTGCCGGTTTCTTCTGCCTTCCCTTTCTGGATGTGTCCCAATTTCCCTGGTGGGCCGTAATTGTAATAGTAGTCCGCGACGTTTTCGTTACGGCTCTACGGCTATATGCGGGGCGTAAAAGAATTCCATTGAAAACCCGGCTTACAGCCAAAGCCAAAACTATGGTGCAGATGGTTTTCCTCTACGCCGTTTTACTGCTCGGCGTTTTTAAACAGGCTGACATAGAATTTGCGGATGCGGCGGCTCAATTCTTCAACTCGGGCGTGCTTTATTATGCTATGATGATTGTTACTGCACTTACAATATACTCAGGTGCAGAGTACATTTGGGCCAACAGTCAATTATTCAAAACACAAAACCAGCCCTCGTGAACGGCCTGAAGTATTTTCTAGGAACGGGATGCTACTCCGGGATCATTCCCAAAGCGCCCGGTACGGCCGGCAGTTTTACAATACTGCTCCCCCTCTATTTTCTGCATCAGATTAACTCAACCTGGCTGGTCTTACTTGTAACATCCGTGTGTTGCATGATTTGCTTCTGGGTTGCCGGGTACTTTGAGGAGGAATTTGACAAAGATCCGGGGCTACTTGTCATGGATGAATGGGCCGGTCAATCGCTCACGTTTTTCTCCATTAGCTTAACAGGTAGTACCGGGCATGATATTATCATTCTGTTAACAGGATTTCTGCTCTTTCGCTTTTTTGACGTATTAAAGCCGTTAGGAGTAAAAAAAGTGCAAAATTTACCCGGCGGATGGGGAATTTTTATGGATGATTTATTGGCAGGATTGTATGCGCTTCTGTGCTTAAAAACCCTTATTTTTGTCTGGCCAAATATCTTTGGGATGGTATAATAATTCACTCATCGCAGCGGTACCAATAACAGAATTTAAAAGACTTATGATACTCAATAACTCATTTGCGCGTGAGCTGGCTGCTCATTTGCTTGATATTAATGCTGTAGTACTCAGACCGAACGATCCGTTTACATGGACTTCAGGCTGGAACTCACCTATTTACTGCGATAACCGGCTCACTTTACAATACCCTGAAATACGGAATAAAATTGAAAATGAATTCACCGCTATCATTCAGGAGAAATATCCGGATGTAGATGTAATTACAGGAACAGCTACGGCCGGAATACCCCATGCAGCCTGGGTCGCGTCAAACCTGAATAAGCCGATGGCCTATGTGAGAGCAAAAGCAAAAGCTCATGGAATGGGTAATCAAATTGAAGGCGGTGTTAAAAAAGGAGAATCTACCGTTGTTATCGAGGATCTGATTTCAACAGGTGGATCAGCCATTTCTGTTGTAGAAGCCCTGAAGTTTGTAGGCGCAAAGGTTGATGCTGTATTGTCCATATTTACCTATGGTTTTGACAAAGCTTCACAACGTTTTGCTGAAACTGAAGTGCCGGTTTACACCCTCACCGATTATAAAACACTGGTTAACGTAGCTATCGAAAAAGGCGTGATCGACGGAGATGACCTTGACTTGCTTTCCAGCTGGAGAGATCATCCGGAAGTGTGGCCAGATAGTCCTTCGGATGAATAATTTGTATATTTCGAATTCATAAAATTTTAGTGCAGTGAAAGACAAGAAATTCTACATAGAGACCTACGGTTGTCAGATGAACTTTGCAGATTCTGAGATCGTAAATTCTATCCTCCTTGAGGAAGGTATGAGCCCGGTTCATGAAGCAGAAAATGCGGATGTTGTGCTGGTTAATACCTGCTCTATTCGAGAAAATGCGGAAACCAAAGTTTGGAACCGCCTCAAAGAGCTCCGATCCATCAAAAAAGAAAATGGTGATCTTACGGTTGGTGTATTAGGTTGCATGGCCGAGCGCATCAAAGACCGGATTATCGAACAAGAACACCTGGTTGATATTGTAGTAGGTCCTGACGCCTATCGCGACATTCCACGGTTGTTACAGGAAGTGGAAGACGGACGGAAAGCCGTAAACGTGCTTCTTTCCCTGGAAGAAACCTATGCCGACATTGCACCGGTAAGAACTACCGGAAACGGTGTGAATGCCTTTGTCTCCATCATGCGGGGATGTGATAATATGTGCTCGTTCTGTGTGGTACCTTTTACGAGAGGGCGTGAACGCAGCCGGCCTATGGAGTCTATTCTTAAAGAAATTCGACAGCTAAGCGATGAAGGCTACAAGGAAGTAACGCTGCTGGGTCAAAATGTGAATTCCTATTTGGATGGGGAAAATACCTTTACCCGCCTGATGGATGAAGCCAGTAAAGTTGATCCTGAAATGCGTTTCAGATTTTCCTCCCCTCACCCCAAAGACTTTCCCAATGACCTCCTTCACCTGATCGCAGAACGTCCTAATCTGTGTAATTACATCCATATTCCGGCACAGGCGGGCAGCGACAGTATGCTGGAACGTATGCGCCGGCCTTATACCAGGGAAGGGTATTTGGAGCTCATTGAAAATATGAAATCCGTAATTCCGGGTGTCTCCCTTTCGACTGATATCATTGCAGGATTTTGTGATGAGACTGAAGAAGAACACAAGCAAACACTTACCTTAATGGCTGAGGTGGAATATGACCTGGCTTACATGTTTGCCTATTCTGAACGCGAACGTACTCTGGCACACCGGAAATATGAAGACAACGTACCTGAAGATGTCAAAAAACGCCGGTTGACCGAGATCATCAATCAGCAGATGGAGATTCAGGAAAGAAGAAATCAGGATGAAATTGGTCGTCGCCATGTGGTTTTGATAGAAGGAACCAGTAAACGATCTGATGAACAAATGAGTGGCCGTACCGATACCAATAAAATGTGCGTTTTTGACCGCAAAGACTTTGAGCCCGGCGACTATGTGGAAGTGGAAGTCACCGATGCCACTTCAGCCACATTAATTGCTCGGCCTATCAAGAAAACGACGCTTACAGAATATTACGGAGCAGAAGTTGTAGCCTGAGTGAGAGCCAAGGCCACATATCTTTTCGCCTTAAGCTTTCTTTGCCTCTTTCTGGGAACCACTCCCAAAAGCATGGCTCAGCAGCCTTCGCTGGGAATTGTCTGGGATTATCCGGCCGATACAGCAGTGGCTGGCGATCAGCTGGATATTTTTGCCCAACATGGCATTAATTATCTCCAAATAGATCATCCGGTAAATCCGGAAATGCTTTCAATACTCAGGGAGTCTCCTTTTACCGTTCTCGTACAGCTGGATAAGTCCTATCTAACACTGAATGAAATCCGGAATCACCGGAGTGACCTTCTACAACAATATAGAGTGGCCACCGATCTTTACCGGTCGTATGTGAACATTGCAGCAATCGGCTTGCTGAAGAATAGTCAGGTTTCCCATCCAAATTTTAGCGATACGTTCTCTCCAATTCTGGACTCCTTATCCGCCCGATCAAACAAGGACTTTTATTTCTACGCCAAAAAGCAATGGTCCTACTTCAACTCTCCGGATAAACCATTTGCTAGCCTTTATTCAGACTCTGTTTTTCAAAGAACCGATATCATCGATTTTAATAAGCAATTCGGACAGGAAGTTGATCAAAAGTCGAGCATTATTTTCTTTTTGCGATCCAAGTGGTTCATTCAAGCCCTCTCAGCATATCCCGAGTTCTCTGAAAGTCTTTTTCAGTATGAACAAACACAGGAATGGAAAATACCATTACCAACCGAAGATGAGTCTAACCGCTCTCAAAGCTGGATGGTGTTGCTATTGGTTGTTCTCTGGCTTGGTTTAGCCGTGTTATTAAAACTACTGCCCTATTTGCGCCCCATGCTGCTGCGTTATTTTCTTGCTCATCGGTTTTTTGTAGATGACATCCTACACTATCGTGAACGTGCAGTAACAGGTGGAATAGCTTTGATGGTGGTACATGCTTTATTTTCAGGGATGGTATTTTATATTTCGGCTGAATCTTCCATGAGTAAAACCGGCCTGGATGCTTTTTTTCATCACCTGCCATCCTTTGCCATTCTCGGCGTTAACTTTGCCTCATTCTTTGCACTCGGAGTTATTCTAACGCTGGTTTTCCAAGCTATTGCATTGATTTGGCTCTACCTGCCAGCTAAAAACCTGGAGCATTTCAGTCAGGCCGTGAACCTGTATTCCGGCACCTTTTTTCTAGACTACCTTACTGTTACCATTTTAGTTACGTTATACGTTACCGGCTTTGGGTCTACAACTATTCTGTTCTTTAGTGCATTATTTGTGCTGATCTGGTGCTGGGCTTTCAATATCTCTGCTTTTGATATATCTCGCAGCTCCGGACCGGGAACAGCTCTTTATTTATTCCTGACTATTGGCTTACACACCTTGGTTTCGATTGGCTTACTGGTACTATTTTTTATCAACGACTCTCTTCTGCAAATTTTTGATTTAGCTCTTTCCCTCTAATCATATTCTTATATCACTTAAATGAGGTGAAAATTTCTACTGCAGCTTTGGGAAGTTTAGCATTGTCGTACGGTTGAGCTTTCATATCTTTTCCGACAAGTATTCTCCCCACATGACCAAGACGTTCATGGGGTAAGCAAAAGTAATCGTAGGTGCCTTCCTTGTCGATTTGCAGGAACCAAACATCACCTTCAGTGAGCATCCCGGAATCAAAAGATTTGGCTGAATCAGGCACTCTTAAAGGTCTGCGGTTATCGGGGTGATATGCGGTAACTGTATGCATGCCCTCCACTACTTTAAACCTGATTACATCATCCGGGTTCACCTGTATTAGTGCCGGCACAAATCGGGCATCGGAACCGGTTCCTCTTACTTCAACAGTTAGCGTATCAACACTAAGTTGCTGAAAGGCGTGTACTGGTTCAAAAGCTGCCAAAAATAGAAGTATAGATATGGAGTACAACCGTTTCATTGCATGGAGTTATGCTTCAGCATTTCCTCAATTTTCGACACTGCTTCTGACATGGGCTGATTTAGCCCCTCAACACGAACGGCTACTTTCCCTTCTGTATCCAATACACTTACCAGATTCGAGTGGGCAAATTCACCATCGCTTTGTTTCACGTATTGCACTCCTAACATCATGGCTAAGCTTCGGATGTCAGTTTCTTTAGCGGTTACAAAATGCCACCCATCGATATTCAATTGCTCGTAGTCGGCATATTTTTTGAGTACCTCAGGGGAATCATTTTCACGATCAAAAGAAACAGCTAACACGTTTACAGAACTTCTCATCGACTCATCAACGGAATTATACAACCGCCATGCGTCCCGAATCAGAATCGGGCAAACCTGAGTACAATTCCCATAAAACATCACAACAATAACCGGTTCTCCCTTAAACCGGCTTAAGGTCAGAGATTCGTTTCGGTGCGTGGTCCACTCTGCATTCAGGTGATAAAGAGAATGTTCCGACACCTTTTCAGCCTTTAGCGTAGCGGATTCACCGTGATGGTGCTGAGCCATTAGCGAAAAGGAACTCAACATAAAAGCGGACAAAATAATTAGTGTTCTCATAGTTCTTTATTTATAGATGATTCGGAATCACTGATATCGTAAGCACATCTGAAGCCCACCATACCCGTTGTTGTTTTGGGGTTGAAGCTCATCCGGGTGATATACCGAATGGAAGCTGCGTAACTGTAGATGTTCCCAAGTTGCTGCAATCTCCCAACTGTACCACAATCCAGGGAAAGCTCATCTGCAATAATGGGCTTATAATCTTCCACCCATTCCATAATTAATCCGAATTGGTCCTGAACTCCATGCCGGTTCTTTATACCGGTGGAACCGACGGCTTTTATGTTTTTGGCGTCCACACTTGAATACCAACCTATCAGTTCGGTACTGAACCGGTTCATTTCCTGCATGGAGTCAAAATCCATGAGCTGGGCAGAATATTCCCATTCATTTAGCGTAGGTAACCTTCCTCCTTTATCGGAGCAGTAGGCGTTGGCCGCAAACCATGAAACATGTGTTACCGGACGATTTTCTCCAATTTCATCAAGACCGGGATGGTTGTTGTCTTTCCAGTAGCTAAGGTAATTCTGAGCTGCAAATACGGCAGGTATGTTATCTTTTTTCCAGCTCTCGTTGTCCCTTAAAAACCCGAGAAAATCTTCGTTGGTAACTGCTGTTCTATCTATATAAAAGGAATCCACCAGAATTGGCTCTCCTTTCACTTCAGGAAGTATAGAATGAAAAGATCCCGCCGGAATCATAACCCGATCCTCTTGTGCCATCACCGGACTCAACAAACTAACCAAATAACAAACCATCACGGTCAGGGCACAAATGGTAATGCGGCTTATATTCTTTTGGGATCTCATCGGTTTCATATTAATATTGAAAAATTGTAAGGGCGAAATGAATTCGCCCTTACGGTATCTTTTATCAGGATTTCAAATCAGTGAGCTTATCAGCTTCACTTTATTCGTTATCTGCTAGTTCTTTTTAGGACCTGCTTTAAGCGTTCCGGTAGCACCTAATTCTGCATCAGCAAACTCATGGTCAATCAGGATATATTTGCCTTCTTCGGGCACAATCATATCAAGAGTAGCTGAACCGGAAGCACCAACAAGTACAGTCTGCATTCCTCGCATTTCGTTGAATGGGTGTCCTTCCAGCCATACACGGTCAAAGATACCGCCAATTACGTGGAAGCTGGAAGTTCCGCTCGGACCATTGTTAGAGAAATGGAAGCGTACGCGCTCGCCGGCATTAGCTTTCAGAGGCTGGTCGTGCATAATGGTTTGGTGTCCATTAAATACAACGTGTGAGGGCTGTCGGTTTGAAGCACCTTCAAAGTCATATTGATACAATTCACCGGGACCTCTTTCAAGGTAGTACTCGGATTGTACGATCACATATTCACGGTCAACTTCGTAGTCGGTCGGGTAACCGTCTTTAGGAGATACTACAACTACACCATGTTGCCCCATTGCGGTGTGCATAAGAACACTTGGGGTACCACAGTGGTAGATGTAAGAGCCCGCATAGTTTGCAATCCAGTCAAACTTAATAGATTCGCCCGGGCCTATTGTTCTCCATTTGTCATCTTTAGCAACCGTTCCGGCGTGGAAGTCCATTGAGTGTGGCATAGGCATAATGGCCGACTTATTCTTTTGATAAGGATTTTCAGCTACCTGTTGCATAAATGGGGAGCCGCCTTTTGAAGGCTCAGTAATAGTTACTTCTTCATTCGACCGGTTTTTCATAGTGAATGTAATCCGATCCCCTTCTTTAACGTGAAGTACCGGGCCGGGTACGGTTCCGCCAAATGTCCAAGCACGATAACGAACCCCTTCGGCTACTTCAATTTCCTGAACCAGGATATCGATTCTAACCTCGTGATGTTTGTTGCCTTCGTAGTCTAAAGGCTTAAGGTTGGGCAGTAGAGTAACGTAGTCTCCAACAACGGGAGGACCGTCATAATCTTCTGTGAATACTTCAGCTTCCGGCATACCGAAGGTCATGCCATCCAAAGTATATTCGGCAGTTTGTGCAAAAGCCAAGCCGGTAAATAAAAAGCCGAACAACAAGGAAAGAATTAATTTTGAATGTCTCATAGTTGTGTAATTTTGAGTTATTGTTTTAAGAGTTTTTTGTCTTTTATATGTTGTGAATGTTCTTTGAGCTTATATTAGGCGTGTTTTATGAATTTAAGATGAAGATGTCTTAAATGAATTTTATTAATTACGATTCCTTCAACCCTTTACTTACGTTTATTCTTTAAAATCATTTATGTATTGGTTTTTATTTAACTTAAAATTTATAGCCTATTATGTTGATTCTGATTTCGAATTTCAAATACAGTATTTTTTTTAACAGGATTACCTGTTTTTGATTGATAACTATAACTTTTGCATATGAAGCAGCCAATAACAGGATATCATAAAGATGAGCACGGCGATTGGGTCGCTGAATTGAAGTGTGGGCATACCCAGCATGTCAGGCATAATCCACCCTGGCAACTACGGCCCTGGGTAGTGACCAAAAAAGGCAGAGAATCTCGGTTAGGAAAGCTGCTAAATTGCAAGAAGTGTGATAGGTAAAAGTTTAGTATAATCCCACGTTGGCTAAAATCAATATTTCAGGCTTTATGTCGTCTTCTGTATTTATTAGAACGGTAATTTCGGGTTTTATAGCAACGTTCGTAATGGCCATGGTTGCCTTTATGCTGGGTGGTATGGGCTTTCCTGCAATAGATATCGGTTATATTCTAACCGAAAGCTTCAACCACTCCCTTCCCGGAGATCCCTATCACATTATGTTTGGAAACCTGGCCTATAATATTGGCGGTATTTTATTGGCCCTGATCTGGGTGGCCTTTCTTCAGAAACGGATTCCCGGTAACTGGATTCTGCAAGGATTAATTTACGGTGTAATTATCTCTGTTGTAGCCGGACTAATAATCTCCCCTTTTGTGGCTTTGGCTGCCGGTGAGAATTTTGGTGTCTTTTATACCAACACCTGGTTTCCGGGCCTTATGATTATTGCCGGGTTATGCATGCATCTGGCTTATGGTTTAACCCTTACTCTTTGCTTAAAAACAGCAAAAATTGATACTATCAATCACTGAAACCTTCGGATACAATTATTATTTGAAGTAGTTCAAAGCTTCCGATTAAGATATCAATCTTAATATCGGCCTCACTTGTTATAACAACTTCTCTCTCCTCCTGAAATCGGGTTAACATTACCCTCATATTAAACGACTATCAAAAAGTATGAGCAGTAAAATTTCATTATTCAAAAACTGGCATACCATGCGGTGGGTGGCCCTTGGTATTGCTGTATTCTTTGCCACACTGGCTATTATTGACCGGGAGCTTATAACCGGGATAGTAGCCGCTTTCTTCCTTCTTCAGGCAGTAACCAATAGGGGTTGTATGGTTTCTCCATCTTGCGGAATTCCTGAAAGTAAAAGCCAAACCTCTCTTAATAACCCCAAAGAACCAAGTTTTACCGAGATTAAATAAAAATTATGGAAAGTAACGACACACAAAAGAAACCATTCTCTGAACTTATCAAAGGAGAAACTCCTGTTTTAGTTGACTTTTACGCTGATTGGTGTGCCCCATGTAAAATGATGCCCCCTATTCTGAAACAGCTGAAGTCTGAAATGGGAGACCGATTAAACATTATCAAAATTGATACCGAGCGCAATCCTGACGTGGCTATTCGGTATCAGGTAAGAGGTATTCCAAACCTCATTCTTTTCCTGAAAGGTGAAGTTATTTGGCAACAAGCCGGGGTAGTTCAAATGCCTCAGTTAAAGCAAATTATTGAACAGAAACTGACTCAATCACGATAAACGAAATGAACTGTTAAGTTAAATTCAAATTAAACCTTACTTACCATGTCTTATCATTTTAGTAAAAAACTCAATCTTTCTTTTGATGATGCCATTGAAAAAACTACAGCCGTTTTAAAGGAGGAAGGCTTTGGCGTGCTCACTGAAATCGATATTAAGGATACACTTAAAAAGAAACTGGATGTGGATTTTCGGAACTACCGAATCTTAGGAGCCTGTAATCCACCTAATGCCTATAAAGCACTGCAAGCCGAGGGGCATATCGGATTAATGCTTCCCTGTAATGTAATTGTTCAGCAGCATGATTCCGGTGAAGTTGAGGTATCTGCCGTCGATCCTGTTGCATCAATGCAGGCTATTGAAAACGCAGAATTAGGTGATGTTGCCAAGGAAGTGCAGGATATGCTGAAGCGGGTTATTGAGAAGCTTTAATGCACTCATTTACGGAAGCTTACAACTCTTTGCCAATGCAGGCTGATAAATAATATTACGGCTGAAAACTCAAGCCCCCGTGCAACAAGGTGCATGAGATTACCGGCTTGGGATAATTCTGCCAGAACCATTAACCAGATTCCAAGGTTAAGAACCACGACCATGAGGTACGCAAGGAGTCGGTTCCCTCTCGCCTCACCCTTCAGATACCGGGGTAAAATCCAGTAAGCTACCCCTAACGTAAACTGAATGATCCAGCCGAATATCATCAGCTCAATGTGAACCGGAAGAAGCGCCCAAACAGCCGGATGAATTGGAAGTGCTTTGTTAATGAGCAAAAATGTTCCTATCAGTGCTCCAAGGAACAAGCAAATAAGTGAACTTTTAATCAGCAAGCGTGATGGAAGTGGCATATTAACGGGAGCTTTTCTTCTTTTTGCGTCGTTGCGCTTTTGAAAGTACCCGCGGCCAAATTTCAGTTACGTAGCAAAGCACCGCCAATAATTGCAGAATAGCGGAAATGACGAGAAGTACCTTCCAATGATACCCCTCAGAAAGATTAATCATTGGTTCAGAGACGAACCTCAGTGTTAGTCCCAAGTTTAGAAATGCATAGGCAAGCCATGCCCATTTTTGGTGTTGAAAGCTCTCTTGTTTAGCCCGCCCCGGAAACATCCAGAGTGAAATCCCTATAATAATTTGGGTAATCCATCCCACCATTAACATATGCCAAAACATGGGAACTAGGTTGGGAATCCCAAGGCCATCAACCTGAAGAATTACTCCTATTAATAGTGCTCCTATAAAGTAAATCAGCCCGGTTTTTAGAAAAAGACGGGTTATTAATGGCATAGCTGAATGTCTTTTTAGGTAAGGACTAATTCAGAAGATTCAAAAGCTTCAAATATATTAGCTAATCGTTTACTTTGTTCTTCCACGGCCTTGCTAATCGATTCGAGATTCTCATGCTTATAAGCCACCCCTTCTGCAATCTCAAGGCAGAATTCCATTCCGGCTTCCAGATTCTTCTTAAAGCGGGTCAGTTTCTTAAGGTCATCAGCAGAATTTTCTGATTGATTGACCAGCTCCTCAAAATAATCCACATACATCACCATTTCTTTAGCAAACATATGAGGGCGTTCTGCCGGCACCAATGAGTCAATTCTACCGTAAATGTGAGAAACCATCTCCTGAAGACTGTATTGCCGATCAAACCATGCAATGTTTGGGCCGGGACAGATGGCTTGTGGTGCCCGGTTAGGCTTTAAAATTCCCAGCGTGATTAAAGCACCATTTCCCAAGTGATCACAAAGACAAGCTTTATCCAGTACCTTCTCCCTTTGCTTCGCTTTTAAATCATCGGGTACTTCACTTTGATTAATCTGGTCAATTTTCAGTAACTGGTATTGGGTAGAGGCCGTGCAAATGGGGTTTTCTGTGAATTCGGTATTCGATTCCAAAAAACCTTTCGGACATTGAGACCCGGGTTTCCCTTTTTCTATTCGCTTTTGATGCCATTGTGCTGAACCTGTGTTTTTCACGTTGTTGAAAGGAACACCCAAGGGTGAAACTCCCGATAAATACAGATCCTCTTCTTTTGCCTCTTGCAGGAGTTGCATAGTGGGCTCATCAACCGTTGTCGCTTCCGGAACCATCAAAAACGGACTTCCCCATCCGGTGGCATCCATTTCAAAATCTTCCAGTAAACGCTTTGCTTCACCACTGGTGCCAATTCCACCCTGTACGGTAATTCTAGGACGATTTACGCCCCACTCGTTGCTAAATTTCTGGCCCCTTTCTTCTTCATAATATTTCTCAATTAATGGCTGAATGGAAGAACTCAATATCTCTTTCTTCTCACGGAATTCTTTGAGTAAAGAAGGCAATAAATATCCATCAGAAGCGAATGCGTGTCCCCCACAGTTCAAGCCGGACTCAACGCGATATTCAAATATTTCTAACCCTTTTTTTGCGAGATATTTTCCCTGAATTAATGCGGATCGAAAATCACTCACCTTCAGGATAATTTTCTTTTTTATCTGACCCTTTACATCCCGATAGAAATCTTCGAATTCGGCAAGGTAATTATATAAGCGTGGATTGAAACCGGCTGAGAGAATAAGGCTGGAGCTAAGCTGGCTGTTTGCATACCCCCGAAGGGCGGCGCTTCCGTCGCTGTATTCGGACGTCATCGGCTGTCCACTTTTTGGAAAGCTAAAGCCATCTACTTTCGACATAATATTGACATCGATTGAACCCGGCCTCATCTCGTCTGTAAGCTTTGATGCAAGGGAATCGCGCATAGCTCCTGAAGCCATTTGGAGCAATTTCTGATACTTTTTTTTGAGATCAGAAGAATCGGGAAGCATTTCAAAATATGTGGACTTTTCATTCTTCCGAAAAAAAGGCTGCCTCTTAATCTCATTAAATTTCTGATTCACAATTTTTTCCACCACATCGAGATAGGCAGTAATCCGACGAGCCCGCCCATCTTCTGCATTCCTGGGAATATTCTTATAGGGAAGCTCAAACTGTTTTGCGTAATATTTACGAATACGCTCAATCAGCAGGTCATCCACTATGGAAATAACCGAGTTGATGCCATAGGGTGCTACCCGAATGGGCGAATCTATAGAATGCCCTGTTCCCATTACAGGGATAGAAAAAGAGTGAAGAGAATTTTTCATAGAAATTTATTTGGTGCTTGTTGGTCTGGCGCACAAATGCCTCAAGCTATAATACACCTCTTATGTGTTGTTAGAATGAAGTAAAAAGAAAGGGTGACTTACCATCACCCTTCGATTATTAATTTAACCGTTGCTCAAGTTCCAGAGCTTTGGGAAAGAGGATGTTATTCTCGAGGTGAACATGCTTGTGTAAATCTTGTTGGAAGCCTCCAAGGTTTTGGAAAAGCACCCGGTAGGAAGCACAGGCATTTTCCGGTGGAGTAAAGCCATTGGTAAGTTCCTCGATCTTAGCCATTAAATCGCCGGCTTTGTCATGCTCGTCTTCCAATGCTTCAACGATTGCCTGCTTCACCGATCCTTTTTTCTGATCCTTTACCAGATCTTTGATTTGAGGAAACAGTTCTTCCTCTTCTTTTTGAAGATGACCGAGCATCTCGATTCTCAACAATTTTACATTTTGAAGGATGTCGAGTAATTCAGGATCTCTTTCACCATGAACACGAGCAACTTTTTCGGCATAGAAATCAATTTCCGGTAACATTTTTCGCACAAAACTATGGTGATTGTTCACGATATAGTCCACCAGAAAATCCAGCGACCAGTCATTATAATTATGATTCTCTCCTGTATCTAAATCGAGTGCATTCAAGTCCGTTTCAATTTTGCTTAAATCCAATCCTTTCTTGGTACAGGCTTTCTCAAGCGATACTTTTCCGCCACAGCAAAAATCAAGGCCATACGATCTGAATACTTGTGCTGCTCTGTAATCTTCGGCAACAATCTGCCCTACTGTCTTTTGTGATAGTGTTTCTGAATTAACCATATTTAAGAGTATTTTATCTTTTATAAATTTAAATTTTTTTACTGCCAGGAAAAAGTTCCGTCGGCAGTGATGCGAAACTTATTCGCTCTCCCTTCCCGGGCTAAATGTTTCAAATCCGTACGTTCCAGCATGTCTTTTATCGACTCCCTGACAGTCAGCCAATGATCATGCAACGGACAAGGTGCGGATGACCCACAACCGGGTAAACCAAGGGCACATTGTGTGAAAAGCCCGGGGCCGTCTATTGCAATTACAACATCCAATAAAGTAGCTTTCTTCCCTTTTTCTGATAACCGGATTCCACCATTGGGACCTTTATAGGATTCCATCAGAGAGTCAGCCGTGAGCTGTTGCAGTATCTTAGTAAGGAAATGAAAGGATATATCAAGCTCTTCACTTATCTCGCGTATAGATGTGTACTCCTGCTCTGCCCTTGAGGCAAGGTATAAGCTGGCTCTCAAACCATATACACAAGACTTCGATAACAACATAGTTTCTATTTAAGAGTTAATTGTCTTAAATATAAAGAAAAAAAATGACCCATCCACTATGGATCAAAAAAAATCCATACCGCCCTTTCAGACGATATGGATTTACTATGTTGTTGGTCAGATTTCGGCTTATCCGAGGAATCCAAGTACAGACTGTGGTCCCATGTTGGCTTGAGCCAGGGATGAAGTTGCTGTCTGTTGTAGAATCTGAAGCTTAACAGATTTACTTTGTTCTTTCGCAAAGTCAGTATCCATGATACGAGACTTAGCAGATTCGTTCGCACTGATAGACTCAGACAGCGTCTCTTCACGTACAGAAAGAGAAGACTGAGTAATACCAATGTCGTTCACTCGGTTCGACATTTCGTCAATCGCACTGTCTACGGAGCTCAGGAAGCTACGGAAGTCAGATGAAGTTGCGGAGGCAGCAAAGGTCAATGCACCTTGTCCACTTGTTGTAGCCGCAGTAGCTGAAATCGCTCCACCTGCAGCAGCACCACCACCGGCGGTAGTTGTAGCACCCAGAGAAGCATCTCCGGAAGCAGCAAACAGTTCACCAACGTTTACAGCATCGATAGAAGTGCTGATGGTGTCAGAAGCTCGCTCACCAACCTGGAAAGTCAGGTCCAGTGATCCGGACATGTCGCCGGCAGCATCACCGTTCAGGAGGTCAAAGTCCTGGAATACGGTTTGGTTAGCGATTTCGTTGATATCGTCGCCCAGGGCTTTGATCTGGTCGCCGATGTAGCCACGCTCAGTGTCACCCAGCGTATCGTTGGCAGCCTGAGTAGCCAGACCTTTCATCTCAACGAGACTGTCCATGATGGTGTCGAAGCTGGACTCCGCAATATCGAGTACCGACTTGGCATCACCTACGTTCTGAAGAGCTTGCTCCAGACCGGCGGTTCTACTTTTCAATTTAGTTGCAATCGAGTATCCGGCAGCGTTGTCTTCTGCTTTGTTAATTTTAAGACCGGTTGACATACGCATACGGCTGTCGGCCAGGTCGCGGTTTACTCGGTTCAGTGATAACTGTGAGTCAAGAGACTGCACATTCGTATTTACTCTATTTAGATCTCCAAAACTTGCCATGATAATTCACCTTTTTGTTTTAGTTATTGATTCCGTTGTTTTGGTTAAAGCAGTTATCGTAGCCGAAAAGCCGTTCTTAAATTTGAGTTTAAATTTTTTTCAGTTTTTTTATTGAAACCATCAAAATCAGCTTGTATCGTTTTTAATAGGCGTTTTTTGTTTGGAAATTTTTTCAACTTTACTCCGATTATTACAAAGTTTGAGCGGTAAAAGAGAAAATTTTGAGCGTACCCGAAACTAAAGACTTTCAGTGATGACGGACGGTAGAAAATCAAGAAATCCAACCAACATCCGTCACCGCTCCAGTCATCGCGAGGAGTATCTTTTGCTTGAGTAGGGAAGAAAGGGTAACTGGTTGATAGGTTGGTCGCAGAGACAGAAGATCTTCCGGTATGCAAGCGAGCCGTTCACGTCATCGCGCGATGTTTGAATAAGCATCAATACCGGTCACCCTTGAGCCTGCCGTCGGCAAAGGCAGAAATGCCTCCGAAGGATCTTAGCCAATAGCTGTTCGGTAAGCATTGCATGGCTAAGGTTCTTCGCTTTCGCTCAGAATAACCTAACAAGTTAAAAAGGGCTAAACCCCTTTGCTTGTGTACTGGAAGAAAGGGGTTGCTGGTTGATAGGTTGGTCGCAGAGACGGAAGATCTTCAGGTATGCAAGCGAGTCGTTCACGGCATCGCATGATGTTTGAATAAGCATCAATACCGGTCATCGAGAGGAGCATCCTTTGCTTAACCTCTGCCTCCACTGCGTTTCGACGATGTGATCTCCTTTTCCTACTTGGGATATCGATTCAGGGAGATTGCCGCGTCGTTAAGCTTCCTAAACCGGCATTCGGCATCACGGGCTCCTCACAATGACCGGGTTAGTACAAACAAAAAAAACCCACCCCGGCAACTAAGCCGGAGTGGGCTGGAATCAATAGATTCGCTGGATTACTTCTTATTAACCAAGGAATCCAAGTACGGACTGTGGTCCCATGTTGGCCTGAGCCAGGGATGAAGTCGCAGTTTGTTGTAAGATCTGCAGTTTTACAGATTTACTTTGTTCTTTCGCAAAGTCAGTATCCATGATACGAGACTTAGCAGATTCGTTCGCACTGATAGACTCAGACAACGTCTCTTCACGTACAGAAAGAGAAGACTGAGTAATACCAATGTCGCTTACCCGATTTGACATTTCATCAATTGCACTGTCAACAGAGCTGATGAATGAACGGAAATCGTTTGAAGTTGCTGTGGTAGCAAATGTCAGAGCACCTTGTCCACTTGTTGTAGCCGCAGTAGCTGAAATCGCTCCACCTGCAGCAGCACCACCACCGGCGGTAGTTGTAGCACCCAGAGAAGCATCTCCGGAAGCAGCAAACAGTTCACCAACGTTTACAGCATCAATAGATGTACTGATGGTGTCAGAAGCTCGCTCACCAACCTGGAAAGTCAGGTCCAGAGAACCGGACATGTCGCCGGCAGCATCACCATTCAGAAGGTCAAAGTCCTGATATACAGTCTGGTTAGCGATTTCGTTGATGTCGTCGCCCAGGGCTTTGATCTGGTCGCCGATGTAGCCACGCTCAGTGTCACCCAGCGTGTCGTTGGCAGCCTGGGTAGCCAGACCTTTCATCTCAACGAGACTATCCATGATGGTGTCGAAGCTGGACTCCGCAATATCGAGTACCGACTTGGCGTCCCCTACGTTCTGAAGGGATTGCTCCAGACCGGCGGTTCTACTTTTCAATTTTGTTGCAATCGAGTATCCGGCAGCGTTGTCTTCTGCTTTGTTAATTTTAAGACCGGTTGACATACGCATACGGCTGTCAGCAAGGTCACGGTTTACTCGGTTCAGTGATAATTGAGAGTCTAGCGACTGAACATTCGTATTAACTCTGTTTAAATCTCCAAAACTTGCCATGATATTTCACCTTTTTGATTAATTAAAGTTTCTTATGAGTTGCTTTGGTTAGTTCACTTATCGTTGGTGAAAAGCCGTTCTTAAATTTTTCTTTCATTTATTTTCTTAATACATAGAAAAGAGCTTTTTAGTAGCCTACAACGGCTGTTTTTTATCAAAATAATGCCTGGTTTTTCTCGCAATGCAACCAAAATGAATGACTTTAAAGAGCATGATTGTGCCTGTAGCATTTTTGTCTGCAATTATTTTGTGTGCACCATCAGTCTAACAAAAAAAAATCCGGCTACCTAATTAAGGCAGCCGGATCTGCTTCAAAACTAAATGCGGGCTTCAAGCATCCTGAATTTTACGAATAGCAAAGCTCTGATTTTCTGTTGGCTCAACAGTTAAGTACAGCAGTTCCCAGTGATTTTTTACGCAGAATTCATGAACTGCTTCTATCACTCCATATCTATATGTAGTAATCCAATTTCCTTTCACATAGTCGTGACCTGCAATAATCCCACCCTTTTTTACCTTAGGTGCATACTTATTAAGTTCGTCCCTGGTAGTTTCATAAGAGTGATCGGTATCGATATATATCCAGTCGAAATATTCATTGTCAAAATCATCCACTGCCGTGGTTGAAAGTTTTCGATGTATTTTCACTTTACCTTTGTCAATCTCATCCTGAAAGCAGGCTTTTACATCCTGAAATTTACCCTCATGGAAACGATCTGTACCCCAAATATCTACCAGATGTAATTTTTTGGGTTTAACTATATCGCGGATACGACGGCTAAAATGTCCTTCATCTACTCCAATTTCCGCAACTACTGAATTCTTTTTCATCTTCTCCAGCAGCACTTCCCGATTCAAAAGCAGTGTACAGTTGGCAACATTTTCTGGTTTTAAAGCGACTTTTGGAATTTCTGCCTCTCTTTGTGTCCTGTTGTTTTGCAGAAATTGAGAAACCCTTTTTATGATAAGCTGAATTTCCTGCTGCTTAAAGTTTTTTGATGTCTCCATACTTATATCCTGTAATCCTGTATTTGCGTTGTTTTTAATTGATTGACGGAAACCTTGCCCGACCTGATGTTGCAAAAAAGCTTGTCGATTTCCGGCACACTCGCCTTTTTCTTCAAGCCATTTGATCCCTGAACACTTAATTCGTTTACTTTTTGAATAACAAAATTTTGTTCATCTGTATTTAACTCGTAATAGAGCGGAAAGCGAACGAGGGTTTCCGAATACAGATCAGAATATGGAAGTTCTCGTCCATCATGTTTGTCTTTAAAATATGCTGAAGAATGCAGCGACTGGTAATGAAATACGCTCAATATACCTCTCTCCTTTAAATATGAAATGAGCCCATTACGTTGCTCAGCATCCCGGCATACTACATAATACATATGTCCATTATTGGTGGCGTATTGTGGGATTACAGGCTGACGAATCCCCAAACGGCAACAAGCTTCTTCTATTCCTCTTTGATACCGGTTCCAGATGCACATTCTTTTCTGTTGAATCCGAATCAGGTTCATTAGTTGTGCATATAAAAAAGCAGCATTCAGTTCCGAAGGTAAAAACGAAGAACCGATATCCACCCATCCGTACTTATCCACCTCACCTCTGAAAAAGGCCGTTCTGTTAGTACCTTTTTCCCAGATTATTTCGGCCCTCTCTGCAAAGCGGTCATCGTTTACAGTCAGCATTCCCCCTTCACCGGCCATAATATTCTTGGTTTCATGGAATGAAAATGTCCCCAAATGCCCGATTGATCCAAGCGGGCTGCTAATTCCATCCGCATGTTCATAAAAACTGTTTATGGCCTGAGCTGCATCCTCAACTACAAATAAGTTATGTCGGTCTGCAATATCCATCACCTTATCCATATCGCACGCAACACCGGCATAATGAACCACTACAATGGCTTTTGTTTTTTCAGTAATAAGCTCTTCAATTTTATCCTCATCCATCCCCGGGTGGTCTTTTCTGGAATCAACGAACCTTATTGTAGCTCCCCGAAGTACAAATGCGTTTGCTGTAGATACAAAAGTATAGGACGGCATGATGATTTCATCGCCGGGCTCCACATCCAGTAATATAGCCGCCATCTCCAGAGCATCGGTACACGATGTGGTAAGCAGGCATTTCTTGAAACCAAACTGTCGCTCAAAAAAACGATGGATCTTTTGAGTGTACTTCCCATTACCGGAAATCTTTCCGTAATCTACCGCATCCTGAATGTATTCAAGTTCGTTGCCGGTTATGAACGGTTTGTTGAAAGGAATTTTCATGACTGTAATTGTTTAAAAATATTTGTGCATCTCTCTGAATGAACATTCTTTGCCGCCGGGCTCACGATAATCGTTTTGTACATGTACTGGTCTTCAGATTCATTGCCCCTTCTTAAGACCTCAATGGCACTGAGTAAAGTGATGGCTCCACATTCAAAGGTTGTTTGGACGACATCAGATTGAAGCCTGCTGTTAAAAATTCCTTGAGTGATTGTGTCTCCATTGTCTAGCTCTTTATCAACAAAATGAGCCGTACAGCCGATAAAACTGTTGTTTCTTTGAATAGCCTGATGAACAGGCTCCATACCTATCAATCCTTTGTAAGCTGGCAGATAGGAATAATGGAGATTAATAAGCTTCCCTTTAAAAACTTCAACTACAGATGCACTCAGCACTTTATGAACATTCGTTATCACAAAATCCGGTTCGGCTTGTTCAATGTGCTTTAACAGATTTACATCACTTTCTGGGGTTCTTCTGAAATCTAAAATATCAGAGGCAATACCAACCTTTTGTGCGTACTCTAAAGCACCACATTCCCGGTCTGTAAATACCCCTGTTATATTTATAGTATCATCATCCTGATAATACTTATGGACAAACTTCAAGTTTCCGCCACCCCCTGATCCTAAAAACACAATATTTGCTTTCATGTTACCCGGTACTCCAACACCATATCGGGGTTCAGTTGCAATCTGCCGGTTGGGTTTTGATACACAACTATACCGGCTCGTTTACCTGCACCATCTATAACCGGCGATATCTCATCACCTTCATTCAAAATGGAAATAGCTTCCTTTACTTCACTGTAAAGCTTTGAATGATTTTTCACCTTTTTGATCTTACCTGCCTTCGGCAATACATAGTACACGCCGGAGAACATGGCTTCTTTTGAGGGGGAAACCGGATCTGGCTTTTCTCCCAGTGCCACCTGAATAACCGCTTTCAAAAAATCGTAACCGGTAGAGAGCGGAACCATGTGAGAGCCAATTAACTCGCCACCCATTCTTCCGGCTATTTCTACAATCCTGATCTCATTTTCTTTCGTAAGAAACACTTCTGAATGACTCGCCCCATTCTCTATCCCAAGGGCATCCATTGCCTTCTTAACCGTATCTATGATTTTCGCCTTTATTTCACTGCTAATATTTGCCGGTTGGTGATGCGCGATTTCAACGAAGTACGGAGCTCCGGTGGTTTCTTTGTCGGTAATAGCTATAAACTGATGTTCTCCCCGATAAGAAATCATTTCCACCGAAAATTCGCGCCCTTCTATAAATTCTTCTACAATTACCCTTCCCCGTATCGACTCACTTAGTGCTTTGGCGATAGCCTCGTTTACCTGTTCGGGAGACTCTACCTTTGTCACGCCCCTTGAGCCGGAACGATCCGTGGGCTTTACTATAACCGGGAAGGTGAACTCATTTTCGGACTTGAAATCCGTCGTTGTGAAAAGCTGGAATCGGGGGCACTCGATCCCTTTTCCGGAGAGTACTTTACGCATCTCAAACTTATCCGTTGAAGCTTTTGTAACGCCCGGAGTATTTCCTGTCAGGGAAAGTTTATCAGCGATGTAGTTTACGGTAGGCATGGCAATATCAGAGGCAATGCTGGTTATACCATCTATCCCTATATCTCCGCATACATTGAGGATTTCTTCTTTCTCTAAAATTGAGATAGGATAGAAATGATCAGCAACATCCTGTACCACATTCCCTTTTTTCCAGGCAAATACATGCGTCTCAATCCCCAATTCTGATGCCTTTTGCACCAGGGGTCTCTGCAGATAACTAGCTCCGATTATTGCAATTTTCTTCATCCTACCTGAATTCTACAATGAACTGCCGTTCACCTTGTTATGTATCATCTTGCCAGACTGAATCATCTGCCCGGCTCTGGCTTCCAAGCTAAATTGCGTATCGATTATCTCTCTATGCTTCTCTGACTGAGTTTTTGTCGGCGCAGTTAATTCGGATAACTCATCAACTGATTTAAGGGTATTTATACTGTTGAGGTGGAAGCCGGCTTCGGATAGAAATTCCCAGGTTGGGTTAGCCACCCTTTTCCCTTTTAAAACAATCTCCTCTTTTAAGAACACACTCTTACCGGAATACAAAGCCATGAGAATGTTGCCTACTGCCTGCTGTCGCTCGTGTGCCAGAATCAACATCTCACATCGGTTTATAATCCCGAAGTATTCTTCAGGCTTAATAAATTCCTCGAGAAAACGTGTATTATGTTGAAGGCCTAATTCCTCGATTTTCTCAATTAATTCTCTTTTATAGGAAGGCTTGAAACTATAGGCTACAGGCAGCAGCAACTCATATTTTTGTATATCTTTTTTCTTACTTAATAATTCAAGAATCTGTTTATGATTGTTGGAAACATCTCCAGAGTTACCCACAACAATCTGTGGTTTTCCTGGATTAGACATATTCAGATCTATGTTGCCATACAAACCCGGGTAAGGGTACCCAAACGGGTAATCAGGGCGCTCACCATACACTTTATTACAAAGCTTAATATCACCACCAATGGGGGTGAGAATAGCATCGATGTGTTTTGCAATTTGATGAAATGGTCTCTTCTTTTTTACAGGGTTATATAAATCTCCACCCCATATAATCCAGCTGATGTATTTTTTCTTGGCAATCTTTTTAACCAACCAGGTTTGCCAGTCATAAAACAATCCATGCATATATATAGCTGATACTTCCGGACGTAAACATTGCTCAAGGAGCTCTTTGAGGCTTTGGTAAGTATCAAAAAACTGAGCGTCTGTATTATTACTTATATCCGGCTCATAATTGAGAATAGCTTGATGTCTTTCCACAAACAATACATGCTTCTGGTTAGAATGTTGATTGACATATTCCAACATATCAGACAGTGATTTAGCATACACATGGTTAAAGCTTATATGCACGAATTTACCTCCATCCGGAGCCTCGCTTTCATCAATTTCTAATGGGGGCAATTCTTTTATATTTCTCCATCCATTTCTTGAGGATTCCAATGATTCTACCCATATATGATCCTGCCATTCCCCTTCCCGAAGATCTTTCTCGTAACCTTCCACTCGTTGAATCCACATCTCGCGGAAAGCTTTAGCCAGGTTGTCGGCGAACCGGGGGGCATCACATACCGGTGAGTACAGTAAGCGTTCCCGAAGTTCATCTCTCACTTTCGCTAATCCTTCAGGGTCTTCAGCTAATGAAACGGCTGTTTGAATGTAATCGTCCCAGTTATCGGTTACCCACTCCGGGAAACCTGCATTGGTGATATGTGAAGTTGAGTGACGTCCCGCAAAAGTAGGCCCTGAATTCGTAATTACCGGCACCCCCATCCACAAAGCCTCAATGGTGGTAAGTCCACCGGAATAGGGCCAGGGATCCAGTGCAATGTCCACCTTGTTGTAATGTTCAAGCAGCTCATTATGGAGTGAATAACCGTCAAACATCACTCTTTCCTTTTCGATACCACATTCAGCCAGATGGTCCGCGACTCGCTGCCGAACCAGTTCCGTGTCATACTGCTTACTTTTCAGGTACAGGCGACTGTTAGGAACCTGCTTCAAAATCTCTGCCCATTTTGTAAGCAGTTCCGTATTTATTTTTGTGGGATTATTGAAGCACCCAAAAGTGATGTAGCCATTTTCTTTAACCGGTGCTTCGGTAACATGAATATCATAGTTAGGAAGCGTGTAGCAGACATAATCGTCCGGCATCCGTACTAACTTTTCGGTGTAAAAGAACTCCTCTCCTTCCGGTGATTCCTTAGCATCGGTCAGCAGATAATCCATAGATTTAAGTCCGGATGTATTGAACAATCCACCCACCCATTTAATGGTAATCGGAGCCGGTTCCAGAGCCACTGTCTTTAACCGGTTGCCTGAAGAGTGACCGGATAATTCCACCAAAATATCAATCTCATCATCTTTAATAATCTGTGCAACAACCTCATCGTTATACCCAACTACTGATGTCCACTTAGCACAGGCTTTGCGGATGCGTTTAGTCAAAGAGTCATGATAGGTATCAGTGGTATATATATAGGTAGCAATTTCATCTTTGGAAAGATGCTCCAATGCCGATGTAATCATCCAGCCTACAGGGTGTTTTTTAAATCCACCGGAGAGAAAACCTACCCTGAGTTTCTTGTCCCTATTTTTATTGGCCGGAACCGGGCGCTTTGGCCTTTCTTCCGGTGCATAATATTGGTCCCAAAGTGAATGAGCTTCGAAAATTTCTTCCTTGGTTCGTTTGGGATTGTAGTGAATACCCATCAGGTAATTTGAAAGGGACTGTTGGGTTTCAGGAGTGTCCTTCAGCGCTTTCAGGTAATTCTTTTCAGCTTCATCATACTGTCCTGTTTCCACAAGGCAGAGTGCATAATTCACCCTCACATTCCCGTCATTAGGGTAACGTTCCAGCAGCTGCTCATTCAATTCAATTGCCTCAGTATATCTGCCCATAGCGCGGTATAGCAGTGAAAGCACACTCAGAGCTAACAAATTTTCACTGTCAAGCTCCAATACTTTTTGAATGGCTTCTTCTGCTTGCTCATGCTCTCCAATCGATTGGTAAATCTGAGCTTTTTTGATGCCCGCATCTATCAGTTTCGGCTCCATCTGCAGGGTAATATCAAACAGCTCCAGGGCTTTTTTATAATCTCCCTGATCAGCATAAATCTGGCCAATGTTATAAGCAATCAGGTAGTTTTTAGGATCCAGCTTATTGGCAATGGTATAGCACTGTATTGCCTTATTTAATAATGCATAATCCCAATAGAGTTTTCCCATCAACATCCAGGCATCCAGCAATTCCTGGTTTAGCTGTACTGTTGCCTTTCCATATCGTTCTGCATTTTCAAAATCCTGAAGTTCATAATAACAGCGAGCCACCAATAAATAGGTTTGTGCATTTTCGGCATTCACCCCTATGGATTTTTCGAAATACCCAATGGCTTTCTCATAGTTTGATTTCTGCATTTGAGCAATTCCAAGAAAATAATAGACCAGCCAGTGCTTCGACTCTCTTCTCAACAAGGGATCCAGCAATTTTATGGCCTGATCCGGGTCCGGATATTTCTGATCTAATAACTTTTGGGCGCGCGCTAATTCTACTTTCATGATAGAAAATGAGTTTTCTTGTTTTCAACACCCTCTCATTTCCAAAAATGATGCCATCCACCAATTAGCTCATTTCCACCTCTTTTATGCCAATTTCTATAAGTGAGCAAAGGCCAAATTTTCCGCTTCAGAATTTTTTTCCGCCTGCCTGAGGTCGATTCCGGTGATATTCATATAAAAAGCCATCAAAGAAGCTATTTCCACTTTGGCACAGTAGTTGCCAAAATACTTATGTCCTAGCTGAGCTTTACAAAGCCCGGGATGGATTGGAAAACATTAAGAACTCCTAATTTAAGTTTTTAAGGCAGTTGACCGATAAAGCACGGGAGTTACTTTCATCAATTTCAAAATTATGCGAGATCCACAATTAGTCTATCAAAAACAATCTGTGATGAATGCTTCGCCGCTGAAGCTAGTAGTAAAGATGTACGACCTGGTTATTCAGGCTACCTACCGTGAAGATCAGGGAAAAGTAAAAGCCATTCTATCCGAGTTGATACAAGGCTTGAATTTTGATTACGAGCCGGCGGGACAGCTTTTCGAGCTTTACCGGTATTGTCAGGACCTGGCCCGGAAGCAGCGGTTTGGAGAAATTCGTGAGATTCTGGAACCCTTAAGGGAAACATGGGAAGAAGTGGCTAACCAGAAACAACCTTCTCCTTCCGCAGTTCAGCAATAAAATAATTAAACAGTAACCTTCAATACCTCTTTTTATGGCATCCATTTCCAGCCTTATGAGCCAAACAAGTTCTTACGAGTCGTTCGTGACGCAGCTTGTTAATATTGAAAGTCAGAAAATGCTTCGAATGGAAGTGCAGGTTCGGGATGAGAAAGAGTCTAAATCTGCCGTTGGAACTGTAAGTAAAGCTATCTCAGACTTTGAGAATATTATTAAGGAACTCGAAACACCGAGTAATCGGTCTTTTGAACCATTTAAGACTTCTTCCAGTGATGACTCGGTTGTACAGGTAAATTCTGCTACCGGTTTAGATAATGAATCAGCTTTCAATATCACCGTCGACAGGCTTGCCAAAAACGACACGGCCCTTTCCGAGACAATGACCGGAGATGGATATGAACTCGCATCCCAGGGTGATGGCTCAGTAACACTTACTATTGGTAACAAGACAGAAACCATAAATATAGTAACCACCAAAGATGACGGCAGCGGTGGCACGGTTTATAAAACCAACCAGGAAATTCTTGAATCGTTTGAAACGGAAATTGAAAGCCTTTTTGGAGATGAAGCCAGCGCCAGTGTTTTTAATCTTGATGGAACCAATGTTCAGTTTTCTTTAAAAAGTCTTGAAACCGGTTACGATAACCGTATTCAATTTAGCGGAGCTACCGGTGTTTTGGCCGGTGTAACCGGTGGCATGACACACCTCACTCCCCAGGCAGAACTGGATGCCCAATTTGTTATTGATGGTGTAACGTTTAACCGTGCAGAAAATACGGTTGATGATGCCATTGAAGGACTCTCCTTCACCATGAAAAAAGCCACCGGTGTTGCCGAACAAATGACGGTTGAACGGGATACCGAAGCAGCTAAATCAAATATTCAGGATTTTATTGATGCTTATAACGAAATGAACGAGACCATCAGGGAGCGTACTTTCATTAATCCCGAAACCGGAAATAAAGGTCCGTTGCAAGGAGTGAGATCGGTGCGAAACCTGACGATTAATTTGCGTCAAACGGCCATCCTATCCTTAAGCGGTGTTGCTGAAGGTGAAGTTGCCAGTTTTGCTGACATGGGCATCACATTTGAGAATAGCGGGAAGATGGTAATTGATGATTCCTCAAAGCTCGATGACTTATTGAGCCAGAATCCGGAACAGATAGCCAATTTCTTCACTAATGAAAATTCTCCGGTTGCCATGATGAAGGCACGGGCAGAATCATACACTGAGGCTGATGGTATACTTTCAGCGATCGAAAGCGGACTGGATCAAAAAATAGACCGATTAGATCGTCGTATTGCAAGTGAACGTAAATACCTGGAAGAATATGAAGCCGAGCAACGACAGATTTTCAATGAACTGGACCTGATTCTCGAAGAAGGTCAGGCTCAGTTTGATGCTGTTTATAACTTCATGTCCGGTTATTAAAATTAAGATGTAGACCTGAACAATGACTCCTTTGCATAACATATTGGGACAATTGAATGACAGTAGTGAAGCCATTCTAAGTGAAATTGACTGCAATGAGCCTTCATTTGAAGCCATTAAGTTTCAGCTTGGACAGCGTGAAGATCTTGTGAAAAAACTGGGGATTATAGCCGAAGAGAACCCAAAAGATTCGCTTTCCGATGAAGATCGTATCTCCTTGCGGTTTCTTTTTGAGACCTTTGTAGAACTTAACGACAACATTCAAAACAACCTTCAGAACCTATTAAACAGTCATAAGGAAAAATTAGGCACTGCTGTAAACCAGCGTAAGGTGGAAAAAAGCTACCGTGTTTTAAAGAATCCTGACATTTCGTACTTTTAATCTTGATGAATAAGAGGGATAATACTATGGAAATTAATAAGCTAACGAACCACGTTAACGGTCACATTAACAGCACGGATGCTTCTGAAAGCAGTAAGCAAGCCGCTAAAGTTTCCGGTGCCGAAAAATCTAGCGAGACAACCGATAAAGTTTCTCTGGAAAACTTCAGTGCAAAGAAAAGTGAACAGCTTTTTGCTAAAATTGAACTGGAGAAGCAGAATCAGGCTTCATTTGGGAAACTGAAAGAGATGAAAGCCAAACTACAGGCTTATGAAGCAGCTAAAAATGAATCACCGGAAGCTGCAAAGAACACCGAAATCGGTAAAATGCTGAACGATCCTGATGTATGGTCAAAAATTGCACAAAATATTGTTGACAAATAGCCACGACTTGTCGTTCTTAATTTCAACTTATTAAATATTTAGAGAGCATTGATTGCTCTCTTTTTTTGTTTAAGAATCTCGTAACTTTCTTTGTGTGTTAGCGCCGATAATATTTTAATTCGCTAAGATTTATGAAACATTCCATTCTTGTTGTTGATGATGACGAACTCCTGCTTGAGTTTATGGAGGAGATATTAACAAAAGAAGGGTTTGAGATTCACGCTTTTGAATCTCCCGTAAAAGCCACTCAGCATCTCGAAAAGAACAGTGTTGATTTGGTTATCACTGATGTTAAAATGAATGAGATGACCGGAGATGAAATACTGGCCATCGTTCAAAAGAACTATTCGGATACCGGTGTTATTATGATCACCGGGTTTGGTAACATCAACCATGCTGTGCGGGCTCTGCACAAAGGTGCGTTCGATTATATCACCAAACCCTTTAAGGCCAAAGAAATTATTTATCGGGTGAACCGGTACTTTGATGCAGATCCTGAAGAGCGCGACAAGAAGCCAAAATCAGTGGCTCATTCCCCCCGGGAAGACAAAAAAGGCGACTTGGTAAGTCCTGTTGACGATACGGAAGCAGTCGAAAACAAGTTTATTGGAAACCATCCTCAGATTAAAAAACTGCTGCGGATAATTCCCCAAATAGCCCGAAATACAGCTCCTGTTTTAATTCAGGGAGAAAGCGGTACCGGTAAAGAGGTTTTTGCCCATCAAATTCACAGCAGCAGCAACAGGGCTCAGGGGCCATACATTAAAATCAATTGTGCAAATCTCCCCTCAGAGCTGGTAGAAAGCACCCTCTTCGGGCACCTTGAGGGCTCTTTCACAGGGGCAACCTCCGACCGGAAAGGGGCTTTTGATGCTGCTGAAGGTGGCACTCTGTTGTTAGATGAGATTACTGAGATTGAGCTCAATGTTCAGGCAAAATTACTGCGTGTTTTACAAGAAAATGAATTTTACAGGGTAGGAAGCCAGGAACCGGTAAAAGCAGATGTCCGTATTCTGGCCACTTCAAATCGAAACATTGCAGAAGCCATTGCCGATAAACAATTTCGAGAAGATTTATACTATCGGTTGAATGTATTTCCTGTAGAAATTCCCCCACTCAGAGAACGTAAAAGTGACATCCCGGTTTTAGCCAATTATTTTGTAGAGCATTACACTAAGAAGTATGGGCTAGAGAAAAAAGAACTTTCAGAAGAGTTGTTGAACCACCTTGTAGAGCAAGAATGGCGTGGAAATGTAAGAGAGTTAAATAATAAAATTCACCGCGGAATTATACTTGCCCAAGACAGTGATGAGATCACGATGGAGCATATTAATCATGAAATGTTCTCCAGCGTAGATGACAACCTGAATAAAGAAGTGCTTGCTACCGACCTGCCACTGATGTCAATCGAAGAAATGGAGCTGCAACTCATCAAGAAGGCGCTTGAACATACCCAGGGTAACCAGAAGAAAGCAGCAAAACTGCTGGGTATTTCAGATCGCACCATTCGCAATAAGCTCAAGCATCTTGATGAGGATAATGATGAGTAGTTTGACATTTCTTGATGGATAAAAGAATAGCCCCTGGTCTTTAAGAATACCAAGTATCGGGACGATGAGTTTTCGTTTATAAATGCTTGGTAATCATTTCGTGGCTAAGATCCTTCGCGGTCCGAATGCAAACCAACTTTGCTATATTACTGCTCAGGGTGACCCATACGCATACTTTCTCTACCTTATACCTCCTCCTACTCTACTCTCGAGAACTGTGTTCTACTTTCAGCAACATCCGGTTTCTTGTTGAACCGGAGGGCAAGGTGTATCGCCATAAGAACAGAAAACACAACAGTCGCCTTTCTCAGGTTTGATTATGCTTTTACATTTCGGGCATTCCCAAAAGAATTGACAAGAATCAGTTGGCATTTTCTCTTTCGAAAAAAAGCCACAGTCAGGGCAAGTAATGTTTGAATACAATACTTTCTTCACCTCAATTCTCCATCTTCAAAAACCGTGCGTTGATGGCCACAATGACGGTACTTAACGACATCAGGATAGCTCCCACTGCAGGACTTAATACAATTCCCCACGCAAACAGTACGCCGGCAGCCAACGGAATAGCACCAATGTTATAACCGGAAGCCCACCATAGGTTTTGTACCATTTTATTATAGGTAGATTTCGAGAGCTTGATTAATGCCGTTACATCTTCCGGGTTATTTTTCACCAATACAATATCGCCGGTTTCAACAGCCACATCTGACCCGGCCCCAATGGCAATTCCTACATCGGCCTGAGCTAAAGCGGGCGCATCGTTTACGCCATCCCCGGTCATTGCAACAAGCTTACCCTGGCCCTGAACTTCCTTCACTTTATCGGCTTTTTCATCAGGCAGCACTTCGGCAAACACCTGATCAATACCTAATTCCCGGGCCACATAATCGGCGGTTTGTTGGTTGTCTCCGGTCAGCATAATACACTCAATACCCATCTTGTGCAGTGCATTAATCGCATTTTTAGAAGATTCACGAATTTGATCTCCCAATGCTATTGCACCGACCAGCTGATCATCAAAGATCACAAAAACCACTGTTTTTCCCTGGGATGAAATACTCTCAACCTCATCTTTGGGGTATTCAAGTTCTTGCTCCCTGATGTATCCGGGGCTTACCACCTTCACCGACTTTCCATTTACTTTACCTTCAATCCCCTTTCCGGTGATGGAGTTAAATTCATCCGGCTCCCAGGTTTCACCGGCTTTTTCAAGGATCCCTTTTGCAAGCGGATGTTCGGAATTCTTCTCCAGCGAAGCCGCGTATTTCAGAATATCCTCGTCAGAATAATCACTACCGAAGTTAAGAATATCGGTAACGGTAAAGGTACCTTCCGTGAGGGTACCGGTTTTATCGAAAATAACGGAATCCAGATTTCTTGCCTGCTCAAATGCAGAGCGGTTGCGAATAAGGAAACCATTGGTAGCAGCAATACTGGTTGATCGGGAAACTACCAACGGGATCGCCAGCCCCAGGGCATGCGGACATGTAATCACCATTACAGCCACAGTTCGGTTCATCGCAAAATCAAAACTTTGACCTGTAAAGAAAATCCAGGCTCCAAAGGTGATTAGGCCGGCCGTAATGGCAACGATAGTCAGCCAAAAAGCAGCCCGGTTTGCTAAATCCTGGGTGCGAGACTTACTTTCCTGTGCCTCTTTTACCAGATTGATAACCTGAGATAAAAATGAATCGTCCCCGGTCTTAGAAATTTGAATCGTAAGAGAGCCTTTTTCGTTTACCGATCCGCCAATTACCTCATCATCTTTTTGTTTGCTTACCGGTTTGGATTCTCCCGTAAGCATAGCTTCGTTAACACTGGACTCACCTTTCACAACGATTCCGTCTGCCGGTACTTTCTCTCCCGGTTTAATTAAGACTTTATCGCCTTGTTGTAGTTCTTCCACAGGAACGTCTTCCGTGGAGCCATCCTCATTTAACCGATGGGCTTCGCCCGGTATCAAAGCAGCTAATTCTTCCAACGCTGAGGAAGCACTCATCACAGAACGCATCTCTATCCAATGGCCCAGTAACATAATGCCCACAAGGGTTGAAAGCTCCCAATAAAGTAGGTCGCCTTCAAAGCCAAAAACTACGGCCGTGCTATAAAGGTAGGCGATTGAAATAGCAAGCCCGATAAGCGTCATCATACCCGGCTGCTTTTTCTTGAGCTCGTCCACCAAGCCTGTCAAAAATGGCCACCCACCAAAGAAATACACAACGGTTGACAGAACAGCTAAAATCCAGCTGTCGGCGGTGAACCTCCAGTCCACTCCGAGGAAATGCTGGATCATTGGAGACAGCGCCATGATCGGTACGGTGAGCGCAAGCACCCACCAAAATCGGAATTTAAAATCCTGCACCATCATTTTGTGGTGTTCGTGGTGTGAGTGACTTTCATTCCCACCATGATTGTGGTTGTGTCCGCTATCTTGATTACGGTCATTATGACTGTGACCATTATGATCATGGTCTTCGTGATTATGATTTTGGTGATCCATTTCTTACTCCATTTAATTAAATCGTTTACTGCTTATCGTGATGACCAATGGATGGCCTTGATTTGCCAACCTGATTTTTCTTTTTTTAATACAGCCAGTTCAAGAGAGGTCAGGTCAATTTCTCTATCAGAGTACGTTCCTTTCATTGAGCTAACTGTGCTTACCCATGCTGTACTTCCTTCAATACTTACTTTTTGGTTAAAGATCTCTCTGCTCATAGCTTTCAAAAATTTACCATCAGAGTGAAAGTGATGAGATAAATATTCCTCTTTTGATTCCATACCTCTACCTTCAAGTATTAATACATCATCCGCTAACAGATTTGATGCCGCTTCCGAATCATTTTCGACTATGGCTGTTTTAAAGTCAGCCAGTGTTTGTAAAATCTTCGTTTCTTTTTGATTTGTTTGCGCCATCACCGTTCCAGACAAGAACAATAATAAGCCGAATAGTTTTATAGGTAATTTCATAGGTAGAGGTTGTTTAAAGTTGTGTCATTTCAATTTTGGAGATAAGTATTGATCCAGCACCTTGTATTTTCAGTCCCACACTTCCACTTTCAGGTGCATCACCATGACCGTGTACTTTCATTTCACGGTTTACATATCCTCTGAAATGGGTCTCATCGGCAACTACCCGAACAAACAGTTCCCCCTTCCTGTCAAATGTACCCTCTTCAAAAACCATTATGTCGCCATTTTCAACTCTTCCCTGTATTATTGCACCATTACTATTCAGAGATACGAAATCGTAGTTTTCGGCATCCTGTAAATGGTGAATAAGTTCAACTTCTCCTTCCAGGTCATTTAAATTGATAAGGTAATCAACCTGTACGTCCTGATACGTGTTGTGGGTCACGAACAAGTTTGGCTGTTCTGCGGCTTCCAGTCGGAGTTTCGGAGATTGAGATTGTATGATTAACGGTTTTAAACCTTGAACAGAACCCTCTACCCAGTGGAAGTTTTGTATCAGATCACTGACTGAATTCCTTTCTATTTCCCAGGTCCAGTTTCCATTTTCCTTAACAACAAACGATGTTGGAGTGGCCAATGTGCTGTCGGTTGGTTCACTCGTCTGCTGCTGCTCTGCTTGCAGAAGCTGTCCGGTTCCGGCTCCATAGCCGTATACCATTTTTCCGCCATATTCCGCGGTTTCAAACACCATGAATAATCCGGGCAGCACGGTTATGAATGCAATAATCTTGAAAATTTTCTTCTCAAAAAGATCAAACCAGTGAAAGGCGATTCTCAAGAGAGCATAAATCGCAAAGAACCATAACAGATACTCTGCCCAGTCGGCGTGCTCGCTCAAGACCGATTGAGCTTCAGCCGGCAGAAAAACCGTATCTGCAGCTATGGTGCCACTGTAGTAAGTAACCCCTGCGAAAAGAACTCCTGCCACATAAAGGACGGTATTCTTTGTTTCATCCCACCATTTTTCCTGAATAAACAGGGACACGAAATTAGCTAGTGCTGCCGTCATTAATAGTGCTATGGGAAAATGCACCAGCAGCGGATGTAAGTTTGGAGCCCAATCGGGGGTTATAATAAAGTTCATAGTTAATTTTTTAGTGTTTATAGTAATTGCGTGTAGACAAACAACGAGAGACCAATGAGGTTTATAAGGATAAACAGGCTAACCACCCCTTTTTTTAGTTTCCCTCCCCCTTCCATTTTCATCATTTTCATGTCATTATTTTGCAGATATTTTTTATTGAGCCAGATCAATACCCCGGCAATAAGGGTGAAAACGATATTCATCCAGAACGTATAATCTATCTTGAATTGGGTTATTTCAGAGACAACCCGTGCGGTTTCCGGAACGATTCCAAACGCTGAGAATAGTCCATTCAGGATAAGCGCGGTTAATACGATACTAATATACATGATACCGGCAATGTACAAAGCAACCCGCCAGCCATAATATTTTGCATTAATATGAACCAGCGGAGGCACCATCAGGTCAGAATAGATAAAACCCATGATTCCGGCAAACAGTACCCCATTTTCATTTAAAACGGTGGCCAAAGGGATATTTCCCATAGATCCGATAAAGGTTGAGGCGGCTACAAATGGAGCAACAAGGGCATTTTCGACAGCTACAAGCCACTCTGGAAGGTGCTGGGCATCTGCTAAAAACAAGGCAGACCAAAAAGACTGAGGAACCAAAACGGCTACGAAACCGGCAATAGTAAATCCAATTAGTATGTCCTCCCAGGCCATTTTCCAGTCGTTCACAAACTTGTGACCAACCAACCGCCACCCCTTTTTGCTTTTTATCCGTTTCTTCCAATCAAAATCATCTTCGAGCTCGCTTCCTTCTGATTTCACTTTTTCGCGAGCTGCTTTCATCCAGCTTTTAGGGTAAGTCAATCTGATTAGTACACTGCTGATCGCAATTAATATCAACCCGCCGATAATCTCAGCTGCCAGGTATTGCCAGCCTAAGAAAATCAGGATTAGAATTCCCAATTCAATCACCAGATTTGTGGAAGCAAACATGAAGGCGACACCTGCTATAAAATGCGCTCCTTTTTTGATAAGTGCCCGTGCAGCAGCTAGAGCAGCAAAGGAACAGGATGAGGAAGCTGCACCAAAAAAGGTGGAGAGTGAGATACTCTTAAAGTCGGCCTCGCCCATGTATTTTGTAAGTTTCCCCTTTGGAACAAATGCCTGGATCATCCCCGATACAAAATATCCCAGGACAAAAGCCCAACCGGCTTTCCAGAAAAACCCAAGGGCTGTTTTAGCCGATTCTCCAAAAGATTGAATGAATGTTTCCATAATGTAAAGTCAGTTAATGGTTGGTTTTATGTTTATCTGTGTCACTTAATTAGACAATTTGCAAGTTGGCCATCATTCCATTGTCTTCATGTTCAAGATTGTGGCAGTGAAAAACATACATACCTTTCGGCGCATTGAAATTCATGATTACCCGTACGGTTTCTTCCGGCATTACAAGCACTGTATCTTTCCATCCTGTTTCAGTAGGTGTCAACCCTCTGCTTCCACTTCTGTCTAGAACTTTAAACTGAACAGCATGGATGTGCATTGGGTGAGGTACATTTGAAGTATTAATAAACTCCCAAATTTCAGTACTACCTTGTTCTACATATTCATCAACTCTATTCATTTCAAATTGTCGCCCGTTTATAGTATGGCCTTGCATCATTTGCATAGCTAATCGTATCTGGCGGGTTCGATCTACAGATGTTTCGTCTGGAAAGTCAGACTGAGATAGTTGCGGGGGAAGATTTATCTGATTTTGGCTCTCGTCTCCACTAATTTTGAATTCCATCAGTGTAAACCCGCTACCCTGATCCGGGCCGTTACTCCCCATCATATTTTGCATTCCCATCATGCCTCCGGCAGATGGCATTTCAAATGGTTTGCTGATAAGCTGAGCACTGTTTCCATCTACATCAGAAAAATCTACAAGTATGTCCGCTCTTTCCCCCGGTGCCATTAATAGTTCATTAGTTTCAATAGCTTGGGGTAAAAGGCCTCCATCGGAGCCAATAACCTGAAAAGAAAGATCGTTTTGAAAAGCCAAGTTGAAGATTCTGGCATTTGAGCCATTTAAAACCCTTAAGCGATACACTCCGGGCTCAACCTTGTGATAGGGGGTTGGCGCTCCATTTACCATAATGGTATCTCCCAAAAACCCGGTCATCATCCGTTCCGGCATGGATGGATTGTAAACAATATGATTTCTTTCATTAACTCTGCGATCTTGTATGACAAGGGGTAACTCGTAGTTACCATTAGGTAAATTAAGTGCTTTCTCCTCTTCATCTTCAATAATGAAAAAGCCCGCCAAACCGCGATAAACCTGCTCACCAGTAAGTTTGTGTGGATGCGGGTGATACCAATAGGTACCTGCCCTTTGGTCAAGTTTGAACTGATAATTATAACTGCCATTTGAGATAGCATCTTTAGGATGTCCATCCATTTCGGGAGGCACGATGAGCCCATGCCAGTGGATAATACTTTTCTGACCTATATTATTTGTAAACCGGATGTCAAGTTCTTCGCCCTTCACATGACGTATTGTTGGACCGGGAACTGAATTATTAAACTGGAATGCAGCAAGGCTTAGAGAATCCGTAAGCTCTATTTCTTCAGAAGAAGCAGTTAATTTAAACGCAGGATCAGTGATTTGAGTTGGCAGAGGCAATCTGTTAGTAAAAGTAACTTGGGAGGCGTCTTCAGAAAAAGTTTTGCAAGAGGTAAGCCAGGGAGATACGGCTAAGGCTCCGGCTCCAAGTCCAATTCTTCGTAAAAATTGTTTTCTCTTCATTTTTTCGAGACTAAAGTGATAGTAATTTGAAGTATTCGGTCAGGTCAAATCCTTTTTTTTCTTCTCGAATTCTTCTTGATCAATTTCTCCATTAGCATACCTTTGTTTGAGAATTTCAAGAGGGGTTTTTTCGTGAGATTTTTGTTGATCTTTTTTCAATAGCGGCCTTAATAGAATGACAAGTAAAACAATGAGTAAGAACCACCAGAAGAACATCATCCAGCCCCCTCCAAAAAAATGAAAATCGTGCATATCGTAAGTTATTGTAGGGTTAGAATTAGGGAGTACATTACAGTACATCCTTTATCAATCTTAGTCATGATGCTTCATTCCATTATTTTTAGTAGAATCTGATTTCATTTTCTTGCCCTTTTCCATCGTTCCTCTCTGCATCATTTGCATGCACATCATATGCATTTTCATCATAGAAGAATCGTCGCCCAACATCTCAGAATGATCCATGTCGCCGTGCAGCATAGATTGCATCATTTCCATATGTTTTCTCATGCTTTTTTTCATTTCGGGGTTACTCATCATTGAATGCATTTTTTGCATCATCTCCCCTTGTAAACTATCTGAATGATTTGTCATCATCCTCTGCATCATTCTTGCTCTCATTTCCGGATTCTCCATCAAATGATCCATCATCATGGACTGCATGGATGAATCCTGCATCATGGTCATCATCTGCTGCTTTTTCTGTTCCATATTTTGCTGTTGCGCCACCGCAGTTGCGGTTAGTCCTAAACCTAATACCAATAAAAGTACGGTCAGCTTTATCTTCTTCATAACCTTATCATTTTGTTATTGATTGTTTTACTCAAAATATCATTTATCTATAGGCTTAACTTATACTATGATGATTAATACTTATCTTTTATTTGATCCAAGCCTCTATTCTATCACTTTAGCTCCCTCTTCACCATCTCTGATTCTAATCATGTTCTCAATAGGCATTACAAATATAATCCCATCTCCGCGGGAATTTGTTGAAGCGGTTTTTTGGATTATTTCGATGATAGAATCAGTGTCATCATCCACTGCAGCAATTTCGATTTTCACGACTTTGGAGTGCATAGCCGGAAATTGCAAGGATCCATGGGCATGATCGGGATCGGTATATTGCCCCGCACCTTCTCCTCTGAAAACCGTTATACAACAATGGCCTTCGGAACGTAACGCTTTATATACTTCTTCTAGCAACATAGGTCGTATATATGCTTTCACTAATTTCATAATACCTCCATTAACAGGGTTTATGTATTAATTTATTTTCTCAACCGTTTCACCACAGCTATGCATTTGACTACCATAGAACGGGTTCTTGATATCCTCACTTTTGCTAATCCACTCACTCCCCCCTTCATACATCGGGCAATATTGCTTAAACAAGGCTCCTTCATAGCCCTGATTCTCAATTGCTTTAATCAACTCAGTTGAAATACTCTTGAAGCCAAAACGAAAGCCTTTGATATCTGAGGCTTTTTCGGCTTCACTTACTGCATTCATCATAGCCTCATGATGTGCCGCGTGCTTCTCTTCATGTTCCTCATGATCATTCATTTCTGAACTGTTTTTCACTTCTTTGGCAAAAGACTGTAAGTGAACTTTTGCCTGCTCCAGATCATCTTTAGTAAGAGCTGTCTTCATTTGAAGGTAGCTTTCAATCAGGGTATCCAGATGAGTGCTATGCTGATGATTTGACTCATCGGTAGTGTCACCGTCCATCGGTTCCATGTTCTGATGTTGGGAGTGATCCGTTTCGGCTTGATCCCTACTCATTTCCACATCCATATTCATATCTTCGCCCGATTCCATACTTCCATGATCGTGAGAGGAACGATTAGCTCCGGTTCCGGGCTCCCTGTTCATCATGCTAAGCTTGTCGTTAAGCTGGGCGGCACTGTCAATTTTGAAGGTGCCATTTGTTACCACTAAATCCCCTTCCTTCAGTCCTGATTCTACCACGTAATATTCTCCGGCACGTTGACCGATTTCGACCTCACGGGCTTCAAATGTTGGTGTATCTGACCCGCGAACCTGCACATAAACAATAGAACGTTTCCCGGTCCACATTACTGCTGAACGGGGTACTAAAAGAGCCTTTGCATCAGAAACATCGGATTGGATGTTAGCTCTTGCAAGCATGCCGGGCTTAAGCATAGAGCGAGGGTTCTCGATTTGGGTTCGTATCGTAACTGATCGGGAGTCGTCATTTAAAAAGGGATCCACATAGATTACTTCCGACTCAAACTGCTGCCCCGGTAAAGCCTCCACCGAAAACTGTACATTATCTCCTTCCTCAATGTTTGCCACGTTCGATTCAAAAGCCTGGAAGTCAACCCAAACCGAAGACAGGTTTACCACCCGGTACATCAACCCGCCTTCCATCACGTGCTCTTCTCTGGAAATGGCTACTTCAGAAACGTATCCGCTAACCGGAGAGTAAAAATCAAGTTCGGTCATAATTTGGCCGCTTTTCTCAATGTCGTCTATGGTGCTTTCTGGAAACTCCCAGAGTCTGAGTTTCTGCCTTGCTGCCTCATACAACCGCGGATTTTGCTCCTTGTATTTTACCGTTTCAAGGAGTTCTTGCTGTGCTGCTATCAGCTGGGGCGAATAAACCGATGCCAGTTTCTGGCCTTCTTTTACAAAAGTGCCTTCATAATCCACATATAAATCACGAATTCGTCCCGGAAAGTGAGCCGTTACACTGGATACATTATTCTGATTCTCCACCACTTTTCCGGGAAGCGTAAAGGTGTGAACTGCATTTCCCAATCTAACCGGCGTAGTTTGAATTTCCGCCAGTTTTACAGCCGCATAGGTCATGGTAAGCGTATATTCATTCTCCACGGCTCCGTTTTCAGAATCACCGGCCGGAATAAGCTCCATCCCACAAATGGGACAGTTTCCGGGTTCATTTTCGCGAATTTGAGGATGCATGCTACAGGTGTACACAATCTCCCCATCCTCATTTGTATGTGTTTCAGAAATATGTTCTTCCAGTGTTTGAGGATCCGGATTCCCTCCAAAAAAGAGATATCCGAGAAGCAAACCGCCAAGAAGAAGTGTGATGTAAATAAGTGTGTTTTTCATTTTCATAGTATTGGGATGTAAGGCATTAGATAAAAGATTTAAGAAGCTCTTCGTCTCACTTCTTAAATCTTACATCTAACATTTATTTATTTAGATTGATGTTATGGGAACCGGTCAAATAATCGATGTAGGCAGCTGAAACCTGCATATCCACCAAAGCCTGGATACGGCTGAGCTGGTAATCCAGAAGCTTACGCTGCATTCTAAGAATTTCTTCAAAGTTGGAACTGTCGGTTGCGTATTTCTGAGTCATAATGTTAAGTGCCTGCTCTACCCGCTGAATCTGTTTTTGGTCGTACAACTCATAGCGGCGCTGAGCGTCATAAAAATCTCTTAATGAAGATGTAAGGCTGGTTTCCAGCTTATTTTCTTTATCAGTGATCTGAGACTGTACCGACTGTATATTTAATTCTGCCTGCTGCACTTTGGCGTTGTATTTATTCCGGAATAGGGGAATACGGAAACTGGCTCGGGCCATGATGGCATCTTTTCCATTATCAGCTAAATTGGAAACTCCGGACCGTTCTCCTGTAAAAATGTAATCCAGTCCTACTCCAAAGGCAGGTTTACCATCTTTAGCTGCTAATGCTTTCATTTCTTTGGCTGAATCTTCCCGGTACCGAAGCCTGTTTAAAGCCGGATTTTGCCTAACCAGCTTATTCATCAGTTCCGGTTCACTTTCTATGCTCATTTCGGGAATTAATGTATCCGGCGATGAAACCTGTTCTTCTTCCGAGTTTAAAAGCTCATGTACTTTCCGTATCAACACTTTCCTGTTGTCTTCAAGCAGAGCAATCTGTGTTTTCAGGTCTTCCTGCTCTATTTGGGCACGCAACACATCCACCTGCGAAGCCTGGCCTGTTTCATACCGGCGTAAACTTATTTCCACCAGTGAATTCAGGATGTCCAGGTTCTCGCCGGCGATCTCCAGGCTGCGTTCCAATTCATAAAGTTCAAGCAGCGACTTCTCGGTTTGGTAGAATAATCGGTTCCGTACTTCCTGAAACACTTCGTATGTGGCTTTTGCTCTGGCTTCCGAAATTGATCGTTTGTCGGACAGACTTCCGAACCAGGGAAACATCTGTGTTAATGAAATGCGCGCTTGTTGTGGTCCCAATCTGGTTTCAATCGGGCTGATGAAATAAGCAAAAGCGACTTCAGGATCAGGTAATACTCCCACCTGTGATTCTTCCTCCAGGCTGGATAGATATTGCTGAAATGCAGCGCGGACTTCCGGGTTATTCTCAGCTGCTGTTTGTTGATAATCTTCGATACTTTGGGCGGTTAATGACATTGGTATCAGTAGCACCAAGAGCGTTAACCGCAGAGAACGCTGATTTCTCGAAAAGAACACAAAGAAATTATAACGTCTAGTCAATGCGTCCCGCCTGGACCAGAACGCTTTAGCAAAAACATTGCACAAGCGCATCGCCTGCTCTATCTTTTTTGAGATAAAATTAAGTTCTGATTTCATGATTCTATTGTTCGGTGTTTGATATTCTTTTGATCTTAAATCCCTTCCACATGAAGTACAGTACCGGCACAACAAACAGAGTGATAATTTGAAGTAACATCCCTCCCACGCTTGGGATAGCCATAGGAACCATGATGTCGGCTCCTCTTCCTGTTGAGGTGAGTACCGGAAGCAAAGCCAGAATGGTGGTAGCTGTAGTCATCAGTGTGGGGCGAATACGGCGGGAACTTGCTTCAATAACCGCCTCTTTTAGTTCGCTTATGGATGACGGTTTCCTGCGGTCATACAGTTGATCAAGATAGGTAGCCATGACCACACCGCCATCAGCTGCAATTCCAAAAAGGGCGATGAAGCCTACCCAGACAGCCACACTCAGATTTACTGTGCCCATCTGGAACACATCGCGAAGGTTCTGCCCGAATAATTCAAAATTCAGAAACCAGCCCTGCCCGTATAACCAGACAAGGAGAAACCCACCCGCCCAGGCCACAAAAATGCTGGTGAAAATCATGCCGGTGGTAGCCGCCGACTTAAACTGGAAGTACATAATCAGGAAGATCAAAATCAGAGCAATAGGCAAGATGATACTCAGCCTTCGCTCAGCCCGAACCTGGTTCTCGTAGTTACCGGCAAACTCGAAATTAATTCCGGCCGGCACTGATAGATCTCCCGAATCAATACGATCCTGAATAACCTGCCTTGCATTATCAACCACGTCCACTTCTGCATAGCTGTCCATTTTGTCAAATATCACATAACCAACAAGAAAAGTATCTTCGCTTTTTATAGCCTGAGGACCCTGCCGGTACTGAATTTCAGCCAGTTGCCCCAGCGGAATCTGAGTTCCGGTTTTGGTAGGCACCAACAGCTCTGAAAGTGATTCAGGATCTCCCCTTAGTTCGCGGGCAAAACGAACACGGATGTCATACCTTTCTCTCCCCTCCACCGACTTGGATACAGGCATTCCACCAATACCTGCGGTAACAAAACGTTGTACATCCTGCATGGAGAGCCCGTAACGAGCCAGTGCTTCCCGGTTCCATTCAATCTCGAGATATGGCTTACCGACAATGCGCTCGGCAAAAACAGATGATGCCTTAACCCCGGGCACATTACGGAGTATTTCTTCCAGCTTTAATCCAAAGTTTTCAATTTCACGAAGGTTATCCCCTTTAACTTTTACCCCCATGGGCGCCCGCATACCGGATTGTAACATCACCAACCGGGTTTGAATAGGCTGAAGTTTAGGTGCCGATGTGGTTCCCGGTATCCTTGATGCTTCTACAATTTCATTCCAGATGTCATCAGGCGACTGGATCTCCTCGCGCCACTGGCGGTAATATTCGCCATCGGAATCAGGAATCAGCTCTTCGTTTTCATTACGGGCATAGCTTCCGTCTTCATTCACTTTGAAGCGAATCCGGCGACCGTTTTCATCGGTTTTGTATTCTGATTTGTACAGAATGACGTTCTCAAACATGGAAATAGGAGCCGGATCTAAAGCTGACTCGGTTCGCCCCATCTTACCAACCACGGTTTCCACTTCCGGGATAGACGCCACCGACATATCGATTTTCTGCATCACATCTTTAGCTTCTTCCACACCGGCGTGAGGCATGGTAGTGGGCATCAGAAGAAATGCGCCTTCATCCAGAGCCGGCATAAACTCTTCTCCCAATCCCGGAAAGGTATGGGTGGCTGCAGTCCACACTGAAGTGGTACGGATATTAACCCCCACCGAATCAAAACCTTTGGCAACAAAACCAAAAACGGTAGCAAAGCCCAGCCATATCATCACACCAACCAAAACCAAGGTAGAAGGTATGGCAAGAAAGGTCTTCTTATGGTCCAGACACCATCCAATCAATGCATCGTAGTATTTGATAATCAGCCAGAAGCTTACGAGTATGGCACCAATCAGCAGAATGATAAAGGTGAGATTACCGGCAAATGAAACGGAAGGACCAAAAGGAAGCCAGTATTCCGTCAGCAGCCAGGTAACCACCGCAACAGAAAGTGCATTATTCAACAGTGGAACTCGTTTTTGGTATACTTCTCCAAGAAAATAGCCGGCTCCATTAATCAGTCCGAAGCCCATAATCAATATTCCGGCCCAGGCTGAAACCGTGAAGAGAACAATCAGTCCACCGATAGCCAAAAGACTGTTCCAAACCAGTTTAATGCGATAGTTTTTAATCTTTAATCCAAATATCCAGTGCGCAAATGGTGGAATCAGCGTAATGGCGATAATAATGGAGGCGATAAGTGCGAAGGTTTTGGTATAAGCCAGCGGTTTAAAAAGTTTACCTTCAGCGGCAATCATGGTAAAGACAGGAAGGAAACTAACAATCGTAGTGGTAACAGCTGTTATAACTGCTGAAGCCACTTCCACAGTGGCGGTGTAAATTACTTCCAGCAGCGATTCCCCCTCCCCCATTTCTTCCATATGACGGAGCATGTTTTCAGAAAGGATCACCCCCATATCCACAATAGTACCAATAGCGATGGCAATACCGGAAAGGGCTACAATATTAGCATCTACTCCGAAATATTTCATCGCGATAAAACACATCAAAACTGACAGCGGAAGCATCCCTGAGATCAACAGCGAGGTGCGCAGGTTCATCACCATTATTACAATCACGATGATGGTAATCAGTATTTCCAGGGTTAGTGCCTCTTCCAGTGTCCCCAGTGTCTCTGAAATCAGCTCAGAACGATCATAGAACGGAACTACGGTAACTTTGGATGTAGATCCATTTTCCAGTGTTTTGGAGGGAAGACCTGCAGAAAGCTCTTCAATTTTTGCTTTAACATTATCGATCACCTGCTGTGGGTTGGCGCCTTGCCGGGCCACAACCACACCTCCTACGGCTTCTGCTCCGGCTTTATCCAGAGCTCCTCGCCTTTGTGCCGGTCCCATGGTCACAAAAGCTACATCCTGAATGCGAATCGGGGTGTTATCAACCACTTTTACCACTGCCGATTCAAGGTCTTCTAAGCTTTTGATATACCCTAAGCCCCGTACAAGATATTCCGCATTATTCAGTTCAAGGGTTCGAGCGCCGGTTTCCACATTGCTGTTTCGAACGGCCTGAAATACATCAGATAGGGTGACCCCATAAATTTTCATTTTGTTTGGGTCTACATCCACCTGGTATTCTTTTACATACCCCCCGATTGCTGATACTTCGGCTACCCCTTCGGCTCCGGATAAGGCATATCCCACATAAAAATCCTGCAGTGATCGTAGTTCCTGAGGATCCCAGCCCCCGGCGGGATTACCGTTTTCGTCCCTTCCTTCCAGCGTATACCAGAAAACCTGGCCCAACGCTGTTGCATCCGGCCCCAATGCGGGCTGCACTTCTTCCGGTAAGGTACCCGCAGGAAGTGAATTCAGCTTCTCCAGAATTCGGGACCGGCTCCAATAGAACTCCACATCTTCTTCAAAAATCACATAAATACTCGAGAGCCCGGTCATGGAGGTACTTCGTACCGTTTTAACACCCGGAACAGTGAGTAACTGTGTTGTGAGAGGATAGGTCACCTGATCTTCAATATCTTGGGGAGATTGCCCTGCCCATTCAGTATATACGATTTGTTGGTTCTCGCCCAGATTCGGAATGGCATCTACCGGAACCGGATCTTTCGGGAGGGCATCCAGACTCCAATCAAATGGTGAGGTAATCAATCCCCACCCTGCCAGCAATAGTACCAGCAGTACGGCTATAAGTTTATTTTCCAGAAAAAACCGGATGGTCTTGTTTAGCATGAGTACGTTTAGTGAATCGGAAGTTTAAAGGGGTAGTGTCGAGAGAAAAGTCATTTAGCGTCGCATGGCTAAAAACTTGCTGTCCATTTATCCATATAAACTGGTAAATGAATTATGATTCCCGCTCTGCTTTTGCGGCAGGCCTTGCAAGAATGACTTTAGGAGTGAAAAGAGGTACCGATCCCTAGATCAGAAAAGTTTCGTTAGCTAAAAAGATGGGAGGTTGTGAATAGGAATCCGAAATAAGGATAGCATGATTGTCGGATTCCGTTTGATTTGTATGGTCTTCTGCAAGTACCTGAACCAGAGCTAAGACTTTTACTTTCGCTTTCTGATAAACAGGTGCTTCCGTTTTAACCGGGGCGTCTTCGATGCTGCAAGCACAAGCAAAACCATAATCATGCATTCCTACATTTGAAATGGCAGGATTGGATTGCTCGTTTTTGTGCTGATGCTCCAAGGGGCAGTCATCGTGCCCTGCCATCATGGTCATAGGCATATGATGATCAGCGTGCATAGTTTCCATAGCATCACATTCTTCCAAATCTTTGGCGTGAAGGCCGGATGGAAGTGAAACACCTATGAATATGCTTACACTAAGCAGTGATGCAATAAAGCGATATGTTGCAGATTTTCTCACGCCTCAATACTAACAATTAAAACCCTGATCTAAAAGTGAAATCAAAATTATGCACACATTAGATAGAATTTGATAAATGCCCGGGAGTCATGTCGATGTATGCTTGATGTGAAATGATTACCAAGCTGTACAAGGAATGCTCTCTTTTAATTTATATGTATTTGCAACATCAAGCTAATCCAATAATCCCATAAATCAAGGTTCAAAAACTTAGAAACCTTGATGAGCTTGATTTTAGGATTACCGGGATTGGTAATTAAAGCTTAGTGGCTCGGTATCTCCAACCAAGCATTTCGTGGCTGAGATCCTTCGCGGTAGCTGTCCCTGCCCTGCTTCACCAATCTTGCGCTCAGGATGACTTTTTCTAGAAGTAATAGAAAACCACCAAGTCATTCAGAGCGACAGCGATGAATTTAAGCCATGAAATGTTTACCGTACGGTATGAGGAATGATTCTTTTGGTTTATGATGCATAGATTTAATCAAGCAAAATCCGAACATCCCATAAGTCAAGGTTCAAAAAACTTAGAAACCTTGATGAGCTTGATTTTAGGATTACCGGGATTGGTAATTAAAGCTTAGTGGCCTAAGTTTACCTCCCAAACAATTCGTGGCTAAGATCCTTCGCAGTAACTGTTCCTGCCCTGCTTCACCAATCTTGCGCTCAGGATGACCTGGAAATATTTGGGTTCCTACTTAAGCTACTTTTGCTACCAATTTCTGAGCCTGTTCTACCCGGTTTGTTTTAACAGAAGCAACAATCAATCTGCGGCGGTATTCATCAACCTGAGGGTTTGAGTTATACAATTCCCGATATAATTCGTACACAAATTCATGCCACTCATTTTGCATGAACATCGTCATATAATCGTTGAGTTCTTCCCTCACATCATCCTCCATCAATCCGGACTCTATTTTTTCCCCAAACATTTTTTTGAAGAAAAATTCGGACTTTTTAAAGTCAGACAACTCTATCGAAAGCACCAAAAGCTGATGAAGAAAAGTACGATCTACCTCTCCATTTTTAACAGCGAACAATTCATTCAGCAGCTTGGAGGCTTCTTCCCGCAAGCCTGATTTTAAAGCAAGATCAGCTAAATTAATCAGCGTCTCCTCTTCAGAGATTTTTACATCGAAGTTGGCGAGTGAATAGAGCTCTAATCGCTCGTAATAACTATTCAGCGACTGATAAGCTTCTTTCCATTTCTTTTGCAGCTGATAAATTTTGAACTGTATCAGATAAGGCAGGCTTTGCAGTGGTTCCGCTGCCAGTGATTTCTCCGTCAAAGCTAAAGCCTGAGGCCATTTATACTGTTCGGCCATACAACTTGCCAGTCCGTTTACTGCCCCCAAACGATCAAAGGGTAACAAACGGGTTTTCTTAAGCAATTGACGGTACTGTGCAGCGGCATGCACATATTTCCCCTCTTTGAAATACTGATCGCCCTGAACCAGATATAACTGTGGAGAGTATGACTGAAGCGTTAGTTCGTCCGATGGATTCACTTCCTGAACCGGATTAGTTTCCCTATCAATCATAATCGGCATGGTAGCCAACCCAATTTCATTTTGGGTGATAAACCGGGTACAATCCGGAAGGTTCTTACCATCAAAAACCGGGACATCTCCTTTCCGGACAAGACGCACCTGGTAATGCTGATAAAGCTTTTCATTCTGGGTATGAACAATCAGCGCCGGGGCCCATTTTGTTTCATGAACCTCCAACTCACTAGGAAAATCGTTGAATTGAATGACCTCATCATCTTCTACAAAAAGCGTCCATTCTTTGGAAGATTGCTCCAGCAACTCATTCCAAATATCAGATCTTTGTTCTTCTTTGTTTGAAGTTCGCCAGCCGATGTGCTCATCCACTTTTTCGGGACGTTCGGCAGGACAAACAACCCTGATGCTGTTGAAAATAGAATCCCATTCAGCAATCTTTTTTGAATTCAGGTATTTGATATCGGTCAGGTAAACAACCAAATCAATCCATTCTTTATACTTAGCTTCTTTTTTCATGACTATTGATTTCAATTCTATTTTCACTGATCAGGCTTAGATATAATCCAGTAATGTGTTTTTAAACATCGTGGTATGAACCGCCATCGCTGATTCATAGGCTACTTCTATCCGCTGTAAATCCGAGAATGCCTCCGCATAATCGGTATCTACCAGGCGGCTGATATCCGCTTCTTTGGTAATTCGGGTGGCCTCATATTGCTCAAACATAAAGTCCATCCGGTTGATGTTATTCCCCAGTCTGGAGGTCACGTCCGTCACGTGTTCTATGGATTCATCCACATCGGGAATCAGGTTGTTCAAAGCATTTACGTCGTTATCTCGTAAAGCCTGCTCAATGTTGCCGATCACCTCAAAAAGATCACCCGCAGGGGTATTTCTAATTTCCGAACCGGTTACACTGATGTCGATATTCACTCCATCACCGGCCTGCACTTTTGGTGATTTGTTGTTACTTCCATTTGAAACTCCACCCACAGCAGTACCGTCCAGCTCAAAAGGCTTATCACCACTATTGGTACCGGCAAATAAATAGCGATCGCCATAGCTTAGGTTCAGCGTGCTGATCAGGCTATCCCGGATTCCCGAGATGGAATCGGCCATACTTTCCCGGTTGCTTTCTCCCAAAGAACTCGATGCTCCCTGCACAACCTTTTCTTTGATTTCGATTAACCGGTCGATGGTTTCATCAAGCGCATCCTGGGCTAAACGGCTTTGGCGCAAGCCACTTTCGATATTGCTTTGAAATTGTTCTTCCTTGCGGATGTCTTCGGTAAGAATACGGCTCCGCTGAAACGAAACCGGATCCTGTGAAGGAACTCTTACTGTTCGCCCGCTGGAAAGATCGGACTGGATTTTTGCCATTTCACCGCGATTCTTATTGATATCGCGCATGAAGTTTCCAAAAATTGTTTTCTGTGTAATTCTCATGATTTACCTCAAAATTCCGATAAGCGTGTCGTACATATTTTGTGCGGCCGACATTACTTTAGCCGCTCCCTGATAAGCATTTTGATATTGAATCATCAGGCTAAGCTCTTCGTCAATATTTACACCGGCTTCTCTCTCCTGCTGGGTCGTTAGCATCTGAATTTCGGAATCCCGCGCATCAATTTGAGAGTTCAAACTGCTCAGATTATTTCCGGCCGATGTTATCAGATCTACTGAATAATCAATCAGCTTTCTTCCGCCTATCAGTTGCTGGCTTCGAAGTTCCGCTATTTGCAGGGCTGTTTCGCCGTTACCGGCTTCACCCGCAGTATCGGATGCAGCTATATGTGTAGGATCATCCACCAACACCTGGTTCAGACTGATGGTATCAGCTGTAGTATTGGTTGGGGTGAAGAAGTTTCGGCTTACGCTATCATTCAGCCCAAATCCAGTGGAGTGAATAGCGTTAATTTCAGTTACAATAGTAGATGCAAGCTCATCCAGGCGGTCTTTTAATGCCGGTATTTCTGTTTCGTACATCTCTAGTTCAGCCCCAAGCTGTCCGCCCTGAGGCTCCACGGTTTTCCCACTCTCCAAACGAATCTGGTAGGTTTTATCTACATCATTTATTTCCACTTTCAGGTGATCCGCTTTTTCGGCATCCAGCACTTTTACTCCGCCAATGCGTAATTCAACAGCATTGGAATCGTCTGTGCTTATTTCATAGTCGGTAAGCTCAGATAGTTCCTCCAGCTTTCGTACCCTCAGATCCAGACTGGTATTATCCGGAGAACCGGCCGCATCGGCTTGTGCAATCGTCTGATTCAGTGAATGTAATTCACCCAAAATGCCATTAATTGCATTAATCGTGCTGTTGGAAGATTCCAGGATAAGATCGCTGGTACGATCAATATTCCGGCTTACATCTTTAAACTTTGTCGTTAACTGCCGGGCATCACTGATCAGGCTATTACGAACACTTATATCCTGAGGGTCGGTAGACAGCTCCGAAAAAGTATCCAACAAGTTGCTGATGCTCAGGTCCAAATCGCTGCCGGAGTCGGAGGCCATACTGGCTTCCAGCTGTTCAAAAACACGGGCTTTACTTTGCATAAACGACATATTCTGTCGCTTTTCGTTCAGCATCACGTCGGTCATCTCGTTTCGGAGACGGGTTACATTCGAAATATTTACCCCCAGCCCGGTGTTATAGCCTGTCATCTGCATTCCGTTTGGCGTCTTGTCGATCCGCTGACGGGAATATCCTTTGGTATCGGCATTTACAATGTTATTCGACGTAACTGAAAGAGACCGTTCGGCACTTTTTAAACCGCTTTTAGAAATTTCTATAAGTGAGCGCATAATCAGATCTCCTGGTTAAAAGCCACACCGGTTGTAATTCCTGATTGTTTGCCTGTAGGGGCATAATGAGTATTCTTTGCGTTATGCACGCTGTACATAGACTGCATCATGCGGGCGTTCTGGCTCATCGCAAATTCAAGCAGCTGCAAAATCTGGTTATGTTTTCGCTGCAGTTCTTTGGTATCGGCCGTCAGGGTTTTATGCCAGTTGTCTATATCATCCACTGCATCGGGAAACACCTCTTTGAGACTTATCAACCGTACCGGGGCTGTACTGCCCGAGGCGGCTAAAAGAGCAGAGAGCTCACTTATGAATTCCTGCTCATGAATTTTAAAGCGTTTAGACAGATTTCCGTGTACTTCAGAAAGTTCTTCAATTCTCACGGCGTTGGAGGCGATAATAGCATCAATCTGGTCCTCCATTACCTTTATAATCTGTTTGGAGCAATTATGAAGCAGGTCAACCGATTCTGCTATCTGTTCTAATGAAATGGTATCGGATATGTTATTCATTGCTTTTTTTCTTGATTATTGAATTACTTTTTGGTGGAAGCCGAAGATTGATCCCAATACCTGGACACCAAATCTGCCATTCCTAATTTTCTTTGAGCTGCCAGTTCGCTGGCTAACGCATCTGTAATAAAGCTTCTATACATATTGTTCGATTGACCCATTATGCCGCCTTTATCGGACATCTTAAATGAATCTTTAGTGAGCTCATTCACCAAATGCTTGGCAAAAATTTCTTCGAAATCAGTGGCCGCCTTCTCTTTCTGAAGATCCTGACTTTTGTTTTTGTCAATCTGATTCCGGGCTATGTTTAAAAACGAATCGTCTACTTTCATGAACCTGTCCTTTGCTTTCCTCTACATCACTATGAGTTTACCACGTAATACACCGGCTCGATCCAGTGCCTGAAAAATGGATATGATATCCCTTGGACTCAGCCCCAAAGCATTCAGAGAACCAGCCAGTTGCTGCACATTTGTTTCCGGTTCCAATACAATAGTCTGGGCAGCCTGCTCACTTATTCCCGCTTCCGGTACATCAAACACTTGTGTTTCTCCTCCGCTGAACGCCGGTGGCTGACTCACATAGGGTGTTACCTGGGTTCGCACCTGAATATTTCCATGTGAAATCATCACATCATCAATAACTACCTCTCCACCGGCTACAATGGTCCCGGTTCGCTCGTTTATAACTACTTTGGCCGGCGACTCCACCTGAATTTCCTGCTCCAGAATAATGCTCGTGAATACGTTCATGGTGCCTCGGTCTCTGAAGGCTTCCGGCCAGTTCACTTTCACCAATCCGGGATGATGCATGGAAGCCAGCTCTTCATCAAAAGTCTCATTGATGATTTCCACCATATTCCGGGCATTGGCATAGTTGGGCTCTCTCAAAACCAGCCCTAAAGGTTCTTCCGTACTTAAGTTGAATTCCTCATTTCGCTCAACGGTACCTCCGCTTGGTATAGTCGCGGTCAGCGTTTGATTTTGGCTGAGCCGGGCACCGGGTATTTCTGCCGTGATACCTCCTACAATTAGCGGTCCCTGAGCTTTGGCAAAAACGGCATCATTATCCGGGTCAAAAAGTGGAGTTTGAAGTAAAACACCACCCTGCAAACTGCTGGCATCTCCCAAAGAAGAAACGGTGATATCAATCTCACTACCGGGAGCGTGATACGGAGTGATGGTAGCCGTAACCATAACAGCCGCTACGTTTCGGGTACGGAGGCGTTCGGCATCAACAGTAATCCCGAAGTTCTCCAACATATTGGCAATTGACTGTACGGTAAATACCGACCCTCGGCTACTTGATGAACGATCCCCTGTTCGATCCAGACCGGTAACCAGTCCGTAGCCAATCAGTTCCGTGCGTTCTGCATTTTGAATTTCCACCAGGTCGGCCAGCTTAGACTGTGCCTGAACAGGATTAGTCAGCCCAAAAACCGCAACAGCTACAATAATGTGAGTAAGTATATTCTTTAAGTTCATTTCTTTTGGTATGATCGTCATCGTTGTAGTTCGCGGAGAATCATGGCAGCTCCCATTCCCAGGGTGACGCCGGTAAACACCACTTTCTTAAGTAAACCTTTGTGTTGTTTTTTCTTTCTGATGCCTCCCATTTTCTGATAACTGATATTGGCGTTGGCAATGCGATAAGAAAGCACCTGGTTTCGGCTGTCCACATCATTCTGCCGAACCGTTCCGGTAATCGACATTTTGTGAACCTCACCATTAACCTCGGTCATGCGGTTTCCTTCTACAATCAGATCTCCCCGGTCGGTCACTTCAATGATCTGCACACTTATGTAGCCTTCGAGTAACTGCCGCTGGCTGGAAAGGTTTTTCTGATCCGAACCGTAATTCACATTCACCCCCGAACCAAAAGTCGGTTCAAATGGGAGAAAGTTGCCGCTTATGGCGCCGTTGGCTGATCCATCTGAGCTGGTAGACAGCTTGGAGTCGGAAGTTGAGCTACCGGAAGTACTTTCTTTTAGAATTACCGTGATGATATCTCCCACCTGATTAGCTTTCACATCCCGGTAGAGAGAATTCTGAGCATTTACCGTACCGGAGAACAGCAGTGCTAGAAAAAGAACAACAGGTACAATTCGATTTATTAATGTGTTTTTTGCCATAATGCTTCTCCCGGACTTTTAATTTTGCCCAGGTATTTGTTTCGTGTTTCTTTGCAATAAATTTGAATTTCTTCGTCTATAGATCCGCTTTGGCGGGCTTCACAGGTCAGGATAATTTCTATTCCAAACTCCGTGAATATCAGGTCTACATCCTCTCCTGCTTCTACCAAAAAAGGTGTACTTATTTCTGAATGATGAATCGGTTGCCCCGGATTCACAGTTCTTCTCAATGTTTTTCCGGCCAGTTCTTCAATCTTGCGAACCGGTTTATCCCTGCCCATTCGTACCGGCACCCACCGAAAGGTTATATCTTCAGGCTCGATGGTTTGTCCACTCATCATCCGTTGGCTGGGAACGGGGAGTTTTTGCTCCGCTTCCACCTTGACCTGTATCTCCACTTGTTCAATAGTATTACCATCCAGATACAGCACTTCGAAATTGGTGTACTTTTCAACCGATCCTTGCAGCTTTACAGAGCGTACATGTTTCGGTTCAGCTTTTAGCAAACTGCCGGGCATCCAGCGGGCAGAAAGAGTGAACCGATACTCCTCAGGGTCAAATAATGACTCTATTGATTCCTGTGCTTTCTCTATGATAACCTGCCTGGTTTCATCAGAAGCAGTGGGGTACGCCGGCCCCGCTACCACAGAGGTGCATGAAAAAATTATGAGGAGTATCGGTATCACGATGCTATAGATTGCTTATGGGTCTTATCGTTTAATAGAGTTGGTTACCGACATCATGTCTTCAGCGGTCTGGACCATTTTTGAGTTGGTCTCATACGCACGCTGAGCTTCAATCAGCCGTACCATTTCGGTTACAATATCTACGTTGGATTGCTCAAGGTATCCCTGGCGAACTACTCCAAAGCCTTCCGATCCCGGCTCACCGAAAAAGGGCATCCCTGAAGATTCAGTTTCAGCAAACAGGTTATCGCCAAGCGCTTCAAGTCCACCCGGATTGGAAAACTTGGCCAGTTCAATCTGACCTAATTCTACCTGGGTGTTATCACCGGCCATGAGAGCTGTAACCGTTCCGTTTTGTGAGACTTCAATAGCCACGGCATCGGTCGGAATTTCGATCTGACTGGCCAGAGGCAAGCCTGAGTTGTTTACCAACATCCCGGTGGCATCCCGGCTGAAGTTACCGTCGCGAGTATAGCCGATATTACCGTCAGGCAATTCAACCTGGAAGAAACCGGCACCGCTTACTGCCAAATCCAGAGCGTTGCCTGTCTCAGCTACCGAGCCCTGCATAAAGTTTCGAATAGTGGCTACGGCCCGGGAACCATGCCCGATCTGAAGTGATGGGCCACTAGAATTTTGGTTTCCTGAATTGCCCAGCTTCGAGGACGCAATGTTTTCATAGAATAGATCCTGAAAAGCAATGGTGCTTCTTTTAAATCCGGTAGTTCCCACGTTAGCCAGGTTGTTGGCTATGTTATCTACCGATCGTTGCTGAGCACTCATTCCAAGTGCGGCTGTACTTAATGCTCTAAACATAATGTTGTTGTTTATTCTATTGTTTGATAATTAAAATCTGCCCAGTCGGGTGGTTACCTGAGAAAGCATTTCGTCTGTTGTTTTCAATGCCCGCTGCTGGCTTTCAAAAGCCTGCATATTTCTCATCATGTCTACCATTTCCGTCAGGGGCTGTACATTTCCTTTTTCATAATATCCCTGCATCACCATGCCGGTATTGTCTTCCGAAAGCATATTTTCATCCATTACAGAGAAATAGGCACTTCCCTTTCGGCTAAGCATGGCCGGGTCTTCCACATTAACGATCCGAAGGCGATCCATCGCTTTGTTATTCAGTCGGATCGTTCCGTCTTTGGAAACTTCCAGCATGGCATTGCCGCCTGTTTCTCCGTTCGACTGCATATATTCTGCCAGCTGAACCGGACCGGAATCGCCCATCACTTTAGCTCCGGAACTGTTTACCAGGTATCCGTCGGGGTTAAGGTGAAAGCGCCCATCCCGTGTTAAAAACTCCTCGCCGTTATCTTCCACTACAAAAAATCCATCCCCATTAATACCCATATCAAATTCGTTACCGGTTGGCTCTAAAACGCCTTGCTCCAGATTAACCTGCTGCATAGGCACACTCTTTGATATCGTTTTTCCATTCACGTTCTCCTGGAACATGCGGTAAAAAACTTTAGTCCCTTTAAATCCAGGCGTATTAATATTCGAGAGGTTATCCGCGGTCATTTCCTGAGACCGGTTCAAAACCTGCATCGCCTGCATTTGGGTATATAATCTGTCAATCATGGGTAACTGTTTGTGATCATCATTTAAGGATTTCGAAAATCCGCCGAGAACCATAGAGAACATTTCCTGCGATTCTCACCGATGGAATTACAAAATCTGTGCCAGTCGGCTTGAAATGTTTTTGAATGAGGCATTAAGAAGGCTCCAAAAACGGCCTTCCCGGATGTCTTTTGAGGGATGAAATCACGTATTACTGCACTGAATCGGCTGTTAATGCCACTTCGGGTATCAGACCTGTGCCACAGAAAGAATTTCCTGAAACGGGGAAAGATGAACCCTTCCTTTGCTTTCCTCTTTTATGGAAATGTTTTCCTTTAACGGGATTTTTTGTCCTACCTCTGATCCATCAACCCTGTTAAATCAGCCGAATTATAAAGCCGGCAGCCGTGGTACTGTTTTTGATAACAGTGGGACATGGCAGATAATAAATCAGATCAGGAAAAAACGGAGGAACCCTCCCAGAAACGCCTCGATGATGCAAGGAAGGAAGGGAATGTCAGCATCAGTAAGGAGGTGTCTTCTGTAGCACTTATGAGTGCAGCGATTATATCGTTTGTGGCTATGAGCGGCCTAATCGGAGACCGGCTTACCAAACTGTTCGAGTCGTTTTTCTCGAATGCCGGAAAAGGGTTCGCCGATCAGGAAGAAGCTACGCGCTACCTTCAGGATGCGCTGTGGGCCGGGCTGGAAATGCTTTCTCCTACTATGGTCGCTTTATTTATAGTGGCCATTCTTGTAAATGTGGTGCAAACCGGTGGCGTCTTTTCTTTTGATGCTCTGAAGTTTAAAGGGAGTAAGATGAATCCGCTTAGCGGGCTGAAGAATATTTTTTCCACCAAAGGATTGGTTGAGCTTGTTAAAGGATTGGTGAAATTATTCATCATCCTGATTGTGGCTTACTTCACATTGAGGAGCGATATAAACCATTTTGTTTCATTCATCATCTCCCCGCTTGATTACAGCATGAGCCAATCCGGTTCGTTCATCCTTCTATTTGTAACACGGATTATGGCCGCCCTTCTGATTCTCTCTATAGCCGATGCTGTGTACCAGCGGTTCCAGCATCGCAAAGACCTACGCATGACCAAGCAGGAAGTAAAAGACGAGTACAAACAGATGGAAGGTGACCCGCATGTAAAAGGTCAGCGTAGAAAATTCGGAATGAAGCTTCGCCAGCAAAAAAGAATGGATCATGCCGTACTCGCCTCCGACGTAGTAGTCACCAACCCAACCCACTACGCCGTTGCTCTTAAATACGATCCCGAAAAAAGTAACGCACCTATTGTAATGGTGAAGGGAAAACGGCTGCGTGCTTTAAGAATAAAAGAGCTGGCCAAACAGTATGGCATACCTATTGTAGAGAATGTACCTGTAGCCCGTGCTCTTTATGCGACGGCTGAGGAAGACGAATTCATTCCTGCAGACCTATATCGTGCCGTAGCAGAGATTCTGGCGTACGTTTATAAACTAAAAAACAAACACAAAGTATAATTCATATGGCCTTTGGCGGAATCACAACCGATAAGTTAAAAGGAACATTTTTCCAGACGGATGTCTTAATTTCCTCCAGTATCATCATGATCCTGCTGATTATGATTATACCGTTCCCCACCCAGTTGATGGATTTCTTCCTGGCACTGAACATCTCCCTTTCTCTCATTGTGATGCTGGTGGCCTTTTATGCTTTAAAACCTTTACAGTTTGCTGTTTTCCCCGGTATGCTGCTGATTCTAACCCTGTTCCGGCTTTCGCTGAACGTGGGAACCACCCGCCTCATTTTGAGTGAAGGCTATGCAGGTTCCATCATTGAGTCGTTTGGGGGATTCATCGTTCAGGGTAACTTTGTAATCGGGATTATCATTTTTGCGGTTTTGGTGATTATCAACTTTGTGGTAATTACCAAAGGTGCTACCCGTATTGCTGAAGTAGCCGCCCGATTTACTTTGGATGCCATGCCCGGTAAACAGATGTCGATTGATGCCGACCTTGCCGCCGGATTGCTTACCGATGAAGAAGCCAAAAAGAAACGAGAAGAAATTGCACGTGAAGCGGATTTCTACGGAGCTATGGACGGTGCCAGTAAGTTTGTTCGCGGCGACGTTATTGCCGGCCTTCTCATCACCTTTATTAATATTATCGGTGGCCTCATTATCGGAACCGTGCAGCTTGGAATGCCCATTGGAGCAGCGGCAGCCAAATATACGCTAATGACTATTGGTGATGGCCTGGTTTCACAAATACCCGGACTGTTGATTTCTACTGCTGCCGGTATCATGGTTTCGCGGGCCGCCTCGGAAGGAAACCTGGGTAACGAACTTAAATTCCAGCTGCTGGGTAATCCCAAGACGGTAATCATCGGTGCGGTTTTTGTCTTTTTTATGGGGATGCTGCCCGGACTTCCCGTTATTCCATTCTGGAGTATTGCCGGCTTCTTCCTTTTTATGGGATTGAAGAATTTTCAGCGTGAAGAAGACGAGAGACTGGAAGAAGAAGCCGCTGAAACAAAAGAGCTGTCAGGTAAAGCCGAAGACCCTGTTGAGAACTACCTGTTAATGGATACCCTTGAGCTGGAGATTGGCTATAGCCTGATCCCAATGGTTGAAGCCAGTCAGGGTGGGGATTTACTGGATCGAATGACTTCACTCCGAAAACAGCTGGCCTCTGAACTTGGCATCATCATCCCTTCTATCCGAATACGGGATAACGTACAGCTCGATGCCAACCATTATACCATTAAGATGAGAGGGATTATGCAGGGCGATGGGGAAATCCTTCCCGGCTATCACCTAACGCTGCTTCCGGCCGATTTCAAACCGGACATTCAGGGAATCGAGACTAAAGATCCGACCTTTGGAATGGACGCTATTTGGGTGAGCGGAAAAAATAAATCGCAGGCGGAAAAATATGGCCTTTCGGTGATAGAATCCGGAGCGGTTATTACCACTCACCTGATGGAAGTACTTAAGAAAAATGCTCACAAGCTGGTTGACCGACAAATGGTTAAGAAGCTTATTGATAACATCAAAGAACAGCACTCAGCCCTGGTTGAAGAACTGATTCCGGACGGAATGAAGGTCGGTGAAATTCAGAAAGTATTGAAGCGACTGCTTCGGGAAAGAGTTCCGGTTAAAGACCTGGTTACCATTCTGGAGACGCTGGCTGACTATTGCCATCAAACCAACAACACCGATGTACTTACTGAATACTGCCGGGCTGCCTTATCGGAGACCATAACCCGACAGTTTGCGAATAACGAGAATGAAGTCACGGTGGTGATGATGGATTCTAATCTTGAATCTCACCTGATTGCTCAAGCCCAGCAAGGCACACTGAACAGCAACACGCTTGGACTTACCCCGGAAACCGTTGAGAAGTTATACAAGAATTCGTCAGCCACTTTTGACAGTATGATACGCCAGGGATTTGAGCCGATTTTACTTACTTCTCCGGTTCTTCGGTTTACTCTCTTTGAGTTTTTGGCACCAATTTTGCCAGATATAAATGTGCTGTCGTACAACGACATTAGTCAAGACGTACAGTTTAAAACATTCGGCCGATTGAAGATTGAAGACCCTGTAAAGATGAATCAACCAACGGCTGCAACAGAACAACCAGCGCAACAACCTGAAGAACACGTACTGGCATGATATTGAAGAATATTTTTGGGAAAACAATAGAGGCGGCTAAGAAAAGTGCCCAGCAGATGTATGGGGATGATTTCCTGGTCATTGAGTCCTCTGAAGGTGATGGAGCCGACGGTAAAGCCCGCATTACCATTTTTTCTGATGGTAAGAATGAAGGGCAGGCAAATGGTAAACAGAACGGCCATGCATCGTCCGCAAAGGTTAATAAACCCAAACCGGAACCTGAGCAAGGGGTCATGTTTGAACGATCCGGGGAAGCTCCGGTACAGCCCAAAAACGGGCATTCCATTGGGCAATCCCGCAAAGATACATTGGGCTCGCTTCGAAAGTTTGCCGAGCAGCAGATGGGGGCCGAACTGAACGGCCATCAAAATGGAACGGCAACATTAGAGGAAACAAATGAGCCTGAGTCGGAAAATAATTCCGATTTTCTGTACAGCCGCTCCTTCATTCGTCCGGTAAAACCTGACTCTGAAAAGAAAAAAGAACATAAAATTGAAGAGCCGGTTTCGCAGCCTGATAGCCCAAAAGAAGAACAGAAAGAAACCACTTCTGGGAAAAGCAAAAGCAACGGTTTCATTACCCATTTTAAACCATCGAAGCCACAGACTAACAAAGCCCCTGAAGTGCAGGAGGTCGTATCAACACGGCATAACGAGCGTGAGATAAAAGCCCTGCATAAGCGATTTGATAAGCTGGAGGCTTTGCTCGACTCAGCCCTTATTTCCGCCAACCTGGATTATGCTTCCCATCCCGCCTTCCAGCAACTGGTTCACACCGGAATAAACACCAGCGTAATTGCTGGCTGGTTCAGTGATATTATCAAAGAAGGCATTGACCCTTATGACCAGGGTGAGCTGTTCATGTCTAAGCTGGCGGCGATTATCCGCAAAGCTTTGGGTAAACCTTCCGAAGAAGAGGCTCAGAAATTTATGCTTTTTGCTGGTCCTTCAGGAGCAGGTAAAACGCAGCTAATTATGAAGCTGACTCAACATCCCGACTTCATGGTCGACAAGAAATTAGCGGTGGTTTCAGTTTATCCGCAATCAAGTGAAGCAGCTCCCTATTACACTATACTGGAACCTTTCTGCGCACAGCACGAGATTCCTTATTTCAAAGTGCAAAGCGGACTGGATGTCTCAAAGATTGCAGAAGACCTAACCGAATTTGACCATGTGTTTATAGACACCCCGTCGCTAAGCACCGAACAAGATAACTCGTTCCGTGAGTTCTGGAAGATCAAGCAGCTGCTCTCTCCTCTTGCTCCTTTAGAGGTGCATTATGTAGTGAATGCCGCTTTGAACAGATTTTATTTCCAGAATTCATCAGCTACTCACCACCCCCTTCAGCCCGATTATGTGGCTATCACTCATCTTGATGAGGTGACACAATGGGGACCGGTGATTCCGTTCCTTCAAAAAATGGGATGCAGTGCCCGGTATATCAGCACCGGCAACAAGTTGAATAACTTGAACGAGTTTAACCCGCAGTGGTTTGCTCAAAAGGTATTACAAGAAAATTAGAATTATGAAACAGCCATTTAAATTAGAACAACCTTTTGTATTCACCGTGATCAGTGGAAAAGGCGGTGTTGGTAAAAGTATGACCAGCGTGAATACGGCTACCATGCTTAGCAAACTTGGTTATAAAGTTGCCTTGTTAGATGCTGACCTGGGCCTGGCAAACTGTGCCACCCTTTTGAACGAACCGGTGAGTGCAACCGTAAGCAGCTGGATGGAAGGTAAATGTGGAATTGAAGACTTGCCTAACTATACCTCCGGAATCACACTGGTAACCGGAGCTAACGAACCCGGTGAGAATAAATTTAAGCCTGATTTGTTTATGGACGCTCTCGATCAGGTAACTGCTTTTCTAAAGCAAAGTCATGATTTTATCATTATTGATACCCCGGCCGGTGCTGGTGAAATGGCCCTTTGGGCACTGGATATTTCACAAGTTGGAGTTTTGGTTTTAGTGGATGAGCCCACCGCCATTTCTGATGTATACCGGTTATGCAAATATGTATATAACATAGACCCCGGCTATAAGTTTGCGAGCATTGTGAATTTTGCAGAAAGTGAGGATACTGCTCAAAGTACCTACCAGCGGTTTAACACCATACTGAATTACTTTCTGAACAAGCAAACCCAATATTTTGGATTTATTCCGGCAAGTGACCAAATCCGTGAATCGGTTCACAAACAGAAACCATTGGTGGATATGAATACCACGACTGAGATACTCGGGGAATTCAAGTTTATTGCGGAAAACGTGCTGGCTTACGCTAAAAACGAAGAAAAAACACTTTTAAAGACCGTACACTAACGGAAGGAGAAAACCATGCTTATACGATTAATCACTGTAATTTCACTGATTCTTTTCATGCTTTTGATGATATCCGGGGTGAACATTGAAGTAGCTCTGTACCGCAGTATGCTCACTTTTATGATTCTGTTTGCTGTGGTGTACATCTCCATTTTTCTGCTGAATGTGCTTCGTGAAGACCAGCATTCCGATGGAGTTTCTATGTCAAACAGCGGAAATACTTCTAATGCCAACGGAGATGGGTAATCATGGGAAATAAATCATTACAAGAACTGGTTGAAATCTATTGCAAGAATCCTGCAAATGGAATCAGAAACTCCATTATAAGTAAGTCTACCCCTCTGATTCGAAGTATCATCGGAAAGATAAATCGCCCTGACCAGCCTCTGGCACATCGGGAAGATTTAGAGAGTGCCGGTATTATCGGCTTGCTCCAGGCTTTGGATTCATACGATTGTGAACGAAATATTCAGTTTAACACCTTCGCCTATTATCGAATCCGCGGAAGTATTGTAGATTATCTTCGAAGCATTGATCAACTGCCGAGGAAACAACGTAAGAACTATGGACAGGTGCAGGAAGTAATTCAGCGACTAAGCCAGGTGCTGGGGCGCGAGCCTTCCGATGAAGAAATCGCCAATGAGCTGGAAATGCCTATGGATGATTATTACAAACTGCTTTCCAATGTTCAGCAGCGAAATGTACTTTCTCTGGATACCCCAGCTTATGATGAGAACTCAGGTTCCTTTTACGAGTTTCATGAAGATCCCAACTCTGAAACACCGGATACCAATCTGGAGAAGAAGGAGCGTACTGAAGCTCTTCAACAGAAAATTGGGCAGCTTAAGGAAAGAGACCGGCTAATTCTGATGCTTTACTATTACGAAGATATGACGATGAGTGAAATCGCGTTGCTGCTGGAGCTCACCGAAGCCCGTATTTCTCAAATTGTCGGGAAATTACTGCTGCAGTTAAAAGACGACCTCGGTAAGGAACAAATGTCCTATGCAGCCGGTTGATATACGCTTGCGTTAACTCTGTATACTCTTATTGTCATTCAGTGCGATAGCGATGAACCTTAGCCATGAAACGATCACCAAACATCTTCTGGCACAGATCCTTCGCGGTAGCTACCCAGCCCTCTTCTATGTCCTTGCGCTCAGGATGACTCCGAATTCTAATTTAATATCTGATCATTTCTGTCCGATAAAGGAATAACGAATAACCTTTTCGTTATCAACCCATGTCACTCGTACCAAAAATAACACGCTTTACAAAACTGCCAGAGCTCCTGAAGCACAAACAGGAAGCCGAAGAGAAGCAGAAAAAAGGCCGGCAAGACCGTAAGGATAAAGAACGCCCTCCTTTTGTTATGGACGACGAAGTGGTTTTGCATACAAAAACCTTATCGGAGTTTAAGGTTAAACCACATTCTAAAGAGCCTCAAAAACCTCAGACTAAAGACGAAACCATAGGCGGAAACATCGACCTTCAGGCCTGAGAAACCCATTAAATTCTTTCTTAGAGTAACGGGGTGAAGCTTGAATAGTGGGCTAATTGTACTCAAGTACACAGGCGAAGTCATTTATGGCTTCGCTTTGCTGGACAAGTTTACCTTTGTAGATATGAATGTGGAATGATCCACCAGTAGCTGTAAATGGTGTACTAAATATTTAATGGTTTAGATCCTTCGCGCTTAACAACCAGTCCATTTAAACATTCTTGCGCTCAGGATGACTTAAATTTGCTGCTTACTCTTTTTATAACACCCTCACTCAGACTCCTTGGAATCAGTACGAGTTACCTTTGCCAAGGAACATTTACCAATCTGTTCACTGCACAGATCCTTCGCACTTTCCAAGCTAATCCCGATTCCAAAGAATTTCGTTCATGAGCTTAGTTGTACAGGTTGCTCCTCTTAGAATTGAAGTGGAGAAATAACGCCCATCACTTCTACCAGGAAATCATATAGATGCTGAAACATCAAATCGAAGGCGGCAGGAAGGTATGGAATGGCGAGCATCAGTAAGGCGATACCTACACCGAATTTTATGGGTAAGGCGATGAACATCATATTGGCCTGAGGCATGATCCGTGCAAAAATAGCCAATGATACATCCAGCAAAAACAACACGATGATAAACGGGGATGCAATCTGAACCCCAATCGTAAAAAGATAAGTGGCTATCTCAAGCATATACGGACCTGCCAGGTGGATCTGCGCCTCATTCACCGGTATGACCTCAAAACTTTTGGCCAGTGCACTGATATAGATTTTGTCACCATCAATCGACAGAAAAACCAGTACTGCAATCATACTAAACAGGTTACTAAGTACCGCGCTTTGCTGTTGGGTTTGGCTGTCAATCATATTGGCAAAGCTAAGCCCGGTATTTAAACTGATGAGCATTCCCGCCATTTCCAGTCCGGCAAACACGAGCTGGCCCACCAATCCCAAAGCCATTCCCACCAAAACTTCGAGAATAATGGCTTGAAATATGAACAACGTACCGTCGCTGGCAGAGACAAAAGCTCCATCAGCCGGGATGGCAAAGAAAAGCAGGATGGTGGTCGCCATCGCAAAAAACAGCTTTATCTGCTTGGGGAAAGCAGCCGAACTGAAAAAAGGTCCGGTCATGATAAGCGCAGCCACCCGGGTAAAAACGAGGAATACCGATAAAATCATATCTACCGTCAGTGATTCCATGACCTAACTCCGGGTTGCTGTTATAGTGAGCACGAATACCTGCAGTTATTGGGTAATCTGCGGAATGAAATCAAACACACGTTGTGTAAAGTCAACGGCAAACTGCAGCATAAAGCCAAAGGCGAAGAATAATACCACTACCACAACTACCATTTTGGGGATATAACTCAGGGTCATTTCCTGGATAGAGGTTGCCGCCTGGAAAATAGCGATGGCTAAACCTACAGCCAGTGCGCCCACCATAGCCGGGGAGCACAAAACTACTACGGCCGTTAGCATTTCCTGTAACCAATAAAGTGCTGTATCTATATTCATTGTTCTCTAATTAAAGCTTTCTACCAGCGATTGTACCAGCAGGTACCAACCGTCAGTAAGTACAAAAACAAGTATTTTAAAAGGTAAGGAAACCATTACCGGCGGAAGGAACATGATACCCATCGCCAGCAGAATGGAAGCTACTACCAGGTCAATCACCATAAAAGGCAGGTAAATCATAAATCCAATCTGGAAAGCCACCCGAAGTTCACTTATCACATAAGCAGGTACGGCTACATAAAGCGGCAGTGTTTCAACATCATCCACGCTTTGGATATTCGCCATGTCCATAAAATAAAGCAGGTCCTGATCTGATGTCTGCCGGACCATAAACTCCTTCAGCGGAACGGCGGCAGCACTCAACGCTTCCATCTGCGTCATCTCCTCATTGATATACGGCTGAATAGCCTCTTCATTCATTCGGTCAAACGTTGGTTTCATAATGAAGATCGTCAGGAATAACGCCAGCCCTACCAATACCTGGTTTGGCGGAGACTGTTGTGTACCCAACCCCATCCGAAGGAAAAAAAACACGATGATTATCCGGGTAAAGCTGGTCATCATGGTGATGAACGCTGAACCGAATGAAAGCACCGTAATTAAAATCAGTGCTTGTATAGGCAAGGTAAAATCTTCGTCCTGAGCCGTTGGGCCACTGTTTCCAATGGATAAATCGATTTGCGGAATAGCCTGGATAAACATCGGACTTGTAATAGAAGCTACGTTAAGCGGGGTAGCCTCAGAAGTTGACGGTGCTGCCACAAACAGAGCAACCATCACCATAAAAACCTTTGTAAGCAACAAACTTTTCAGTTTTAACTTCGGCATCTTCTTAGTTCCTGAACATTTTGTAGAGTGATTTAAAATCAGCAGAACCGTTTTTAATCTCTGCTATTTCTTCCGGTCCCTCGTTCTCGTTCCACTCCGACTTAGGAATACGATGCAGCAAATTGAGTGACCCTGCCGTCATCCCCATCACCCATACTTCGTTATTAATTTCTACAAACTTTAGTTGTGCACCCTGCCCCAGGATATGTTCGCCCAGGTCTCTGCCATCCAGTTTTTGTCGGGGTGAACCGGATTTCTTTCTCGACCAGAACCAAACCAGCCCCAGTATCCCCATCATCACCAAAAAAGTAGTAAACGCATTTTGAAAAACGGTTTCGTCTTCCTTTGAAGCTGATTCCTTAGTAACAGGCTCAACTTCTGCGGTTTTTTTCCCGAGGCTTGTTTTCAACCCCTGTGTACGTTCAATCACTTCCGGATCGGAGGTTACTTTTTCAGTGGCAGAAAACTCCATTCGTGAAACCAGAAACATCCAGATAACCAACAGAGCAACGGCAAACGCAAGTACCAGTTTAAGTACGTTCTGCGGCTTCTTTTTTGACTGTGAAAGGATCTTGGTGAAGTCCATTATGATAGCTTGGCTAAACGTTGGCGGGTGGTAATCAGGTTGGAAATACGCACGCCGAAATGTTCATCCACAACCACAACTTCGCCATGAGCGATACGCTGGCCGTTAACCATTATATCAACCGGCTCACCGGCCAGTTTCTCTAATTCTATCACAGAACCTTTGGCAAGCTGAAGCACCTTGCCCAGCGGCAATTCGATGCGACCCAGTTCCACCGAAACGTCCATTTCCACATCTTTGAGCAGCTCCATGCTGTTTCCATCACCATTCTTGATAGCCGGTGTGGTTTCCTCAAAATCTTCAAACTCAATATAGCGACCGGAAATCACCTCTTCCTGCGCTCCTGCCTTTTCGAGTTCCTCCGAATCAGAAGGGTTGAACTCATCCTTAGAAGGTTCTTCCTGCACTTCCTCTTCAGATTCTTCCTCCACTTCAACCTGCGCTTCGGGATTTCCAAACAAAGCGGCAGCTTTGATCTTGTCATCCGCAAGGCCTTCTACTTCCATCATTCCGAAGAAGTACTCGGTGTGGCCCAGTTTATCTTCCAACTGTTTGAGCGTTAGCACTTCAAGCTCGCGAAGGTCAAACTCCTGCCCCTCTTCTTTGAACTTTTTGGAAAGCGTAGTGGAAAGTTCAGACGAGAATTTCTTCAACAGGTCTTTGGTTACCTCGTTGAATGAGCTTTCATCCACACCCAGCATAATACTGGAAAGAATGGCAAACCACTCTTTATCCAGAATACAAATGAGGTCGGTCTGGGTATTTTCATCTCTTGTCAGGATGAAAATATCTTCCTTCACCATCTTTTCCAGGAATGCTTCCGAGGAAATGGTTTCAAAAGAAGTGATTTCAATATTCGTTTCTTCCAGTAGTACAGAAGTTAAATACTTCTCTATTTCGGGAAGGTTATTTTGGAGTTGTTCTTGATAGTAATTCATAGTTATACCAGTTCCTGTTCGTTAATTTCTTCGAGGAGTTCAAATATTTTGACGGCCCGGTGCCCCTGTATAACCCCGGGATAGGCTGTCATTTTCTTAACACCATTCACACGTATTTCCAGCGGCTTATCAGACTTTTGTCGCAGAGGGATGGTATCACCTTCTTTGAGATTCATAATTTCTTCGAGCGTAAGGCGGGTTGTACCCAACAGTGATTGAATACGGATATTGGCTTTTTCCAGCGTCCGCTTGTACGACTCCATCTCTTCCTCAGAAAGTTGCTCCTTGCGAGAGTTCATCCCTTTCTTCATGATGGTGTCGTTCATTGCTTTTTTAAGAAGACTGTAGGAATAAGAGATCCCAATCTGAATCTTTTGTCCGCCCAGATCCACTTCAAACTTCACTACAATATTAGGATCTACTGCTGCCAGGTTTAAATTTTCCGGCTTGCTCTCATACTTTATTGCATCCACCTTAAAATCCATATACGGTTCCCAGGCTTGTACAATCTCATTGCTGATACTCCCCATCACTCTCGACATAATTTTTTCTTCGATAACGGTGAGTATGCGTCGTTCGCTAAGCTGCTTTTCAGAGCCACCACTTTGTCGCTCTATAAGGTGAATACAAAATTCGGGGGGTAGCACTACAACTACTTCACCGCCAAGTTTCTCAACTGAAAGCAGATAAATGGTACTTGGGCTTTTAATTTCGTGGGCAAACTCTGTTGAAGAAAGCTGATTTACCTTATCTAAGTACACATCCACTTTGTAGCGAAGTGATGAGCTGAAAATACGGCTGAGGTTTCTTGAAAAAACTTCATGAATAGCTTGCAGCGTCCTCATGATTTCCTTACTAAACAGCTTAGGATGTTTGAAATCGTAGGATTCTACATATTTAACATTTCCCAATGTATGCCTGGGCAGCTTCGATTCCATAAAAGTTTCCGTTCTTGGTTTACGATCATTGCATTACATATTTAGTGAAATACAAATTGCGTACCGAACGTACTCCGATAGAGGAATTAATTATTCCTGAAAGTTCTCTCCTCAATTCTTCACGACCAGCAACCCGTGTAAGTTGGTCAACATTACGGGAAGAAAGGGCATCAATGATCTCTTGTTTGAGCTTCATCATATTTTCGTCGAGAAGCGAAACATGGCTTTTATCGTCTAATTCAAGGCTTATTTCCACCATCAGGTATCTTTTTCCATAGGTGTTGGCAGGGTTAACTACCATCTCTTCCATTTGATAAGTACCATAATCAGACGGACTTTTCTCGTTCATTTTGGCAAAAACAGTGGGGTAATATTTATCGACAATGGTATAAGCCAAGAATCCCTGCCCCACAAGGATGAGTAAAAGCAGGAAATATTTTCCGAGCTTCAGAAAATTTGGCCCGCCTTTCCGCTTCTTTCCCTTTACTTCCTTCTTGTCTTTTTTCTCGTTCTTATTCTCTGTGGCCATGGCCGTACACCTTAATTAGTTGTTGAATTATACACCGGGATGGGCTCTTCAAATGGAAGCGCGGCTTCAAGAGCTCCTTTAGCAATCAGGTCTTTCAGGTAGATTTCTACACGGCGGTTTTTTCTTCTGCCATCTGTTGATTCATTTTCTGATACAGGCCGGTATTCTCCAAAGCTGCTTGCCTTAAAATTGGAAGGATCAACATCAGCCTGTGCCTGTAAATACTGCACTACCGATACGGAGCGGGCGGCTCCCAAATGCCAATTCGACTTATACATCATATTACTGATGGGCACATTATCGGTATGCCCCTGCACTTCAATATCAAGAACCCGGTCGCCCAGAACATCGGCAACCTGCCCCAGTACTATTTTGGCTTCAGGCAACAGGTCGGAAGAACCGCTCTCGAAAGTCAAAGAATCACTTAACGTAATTTTAACCCCATCCTGCAGTAGCTCAATATCTACCTCGGAGGATAAATCCTGCTCGTGCAAGAAATCGGCAAAGGCTTCCCATCGCTCAATTTGTTCTTCCATCATTTGCTCCAGCTCTTCGGGCTCTATCTTATTCTCAATACTTTCTACCGCTGCCTGAGATTCCGGAAGGAAGCCCGCATTTTTCTGGAAGTATTGTATAAAGCTATTAAATGATGTCTTCTCAACACCGGATGTCATCGTATATAGCAACACAAAGAACGTGAGAATCAACGTCACAAGGTCACTATAGGTCACTAACCAGCCTTGAGAATCTCCTTCAGATTTTCCCATTCCTTATCCTGTTGTTCGATCCAAAGTTTGTAGAACTTCTCGTCGCGTTGTTTAATGATTTTTAGCTCTTCATGGTGTTTTACATACTCTGCCCTGCTGTGCGGGTCTATGTGAATAAGCATTTTCTTTTCCATGATTCGCGGGTTCTCGCCTGCCACAATAGACAGAATACCCACCCTGAACATTCGCTTTCGGTTTAGGTCAATTTCACTGAGGTAGCTCAGCTTTGCCGCCAGCGGACCAACAATCATATTGGCAAACATACTTCCGTACAAGGTTGTTAAAAGAGCAACCGCCATACCGGCCCCAAGTGCTTCGGGATCCGAAATATTCTGGAGCATCAAAACCAAGCCTACAATAGTACCAATCATACCGAAGGCAGGTCCATAGGTAGCCAGTGAATTCATGACCCCTCCGGCAAGTTCCAGATCCCGCTCCGCTCCTTTAATTTCATCTGACAGAATGCTATCCAGGCTTTCTTCTTTGAAACCATCAACCGCCAGCTGAAGGCCATTTTTCAGATACTCGTCTTTTAAATGTTTAATGTCGTTATCCAGAATCAAAAGTCCACCGGTTCTCACTCGCCGGGCAAACATACTCAACAGCTCCATATCGGTTCTTAAGTCAATGGATGTCACCTTCATCAGTCCCATAAAAGTCTTGAAGCTCGTTTTGATATCTTCAATACTGAAGCTGATCATCGTTGAAGCCATCGCACCCCCCACCACAATAAATAAGGAAGACAAACTCAAGAATATGAGAATGCTACCTTCCATCATGATGGACCCGACGACCAGGGTGAATCCAATTATTAATCCTATGATTGTTGAACGATCTAACATATAGCCTTTATCGGTGTATGGATAAAAATCTTAAGAGGATATCCCCTGTTTTTCTAAAAGCGTACAGGATATATCCCGAGCTTGTCACAAAATGGGTATCGGCATTTTTTGAAAGTTCATAAGCATAAAAAAAGCTCCACCCCCACAATTGATCAAAAAACCAATTTCTGAGAGCAGAGCCTCAACCTTAACTATGAAAAATTAGCTACTCCAGGCTAATTATCTTTTCAGATTTACTGCTTCTGTCAACATTTCGTCAGAAGTTGTGATTACACGAGCATTCGACTGATATGCTCTCTGCGATGTAATCATGTTTGTGAATTCTTTGGCCAGGTCAACATTTGATCCTTCCAAAGAACCGGAGTTAATGGCCGTTCCTGCAAAACTATCGGCGGTGTTTACAAACATTTCACCGGCAGCTGAGGTTGCACGGAACAATCCGCTTCCTACCATTTCAAGTCCATTCTGGTTTTGAACCTGCGCTAGAGCAAGCTGTGCCAGAACGGTGCTGTTTCCGTTGTCATAAATTCCCTGAACCTGTCCGGCTCCGTCAATGGCAACATCAATCAGCTGTCCCTGCGTGTATCCATCCTGGCTGATCACTTTAGCCGAGTTGGAACCTGCGTACTGGGTGAATCGGGTTCCGGTCTGGGAATCCCCAAGGTTTACGGAGAAACTGGACGTGCTGGCACCGCGACCCGGATCAAAAGTCATGTTGAGCATGTCTCCTGATGAAAGCTGACCCAACTCATCAAAAGTAACTGTTCCTGAAGCTCCGCTTGTGATGGTTTCACCATCTAGGAAACGGGCATCGTATTGCCACTCATTGGTTCCGGTTTGGGTAAATTCAAGCATCAGAGAGTGTGCCTGGCCAAGATCATCGTACACTGTGGTACTCATGGTTTGGGTATTGGTCTGCCCTTCCTGAATGGTTTGCAGTCCCGGAAAGTTGATATCTCCCGCTCCGGTTACCGATACATTTGAAATATCAAGGTCACTGTCGCCCATAGTAGCTGAACGGAGGTTCATCATTCCGTCAATCAGTGAAAGCTGACCTTCTGTTGAAGTCAATCCGCTGTTGAAGCTGTTGATCATATCTCCAACAGTATCGCCGGCAGCATAGGTATGGTTAATGGTTGTTGCTGTTCCGTCATTCAGCGTAACATCGAATGAAATTACATCACCGGCTGAGAGACCTGTCAGCGTTTGGCTGAGGTCGTTAATCGGTGTTGCTAAAGTAGCATTATCACCGGTTGCTGTTGTAAATCCACTTTGTGCCTGCAGCACTTTACTCACACTGGTTCCTGCATTCAGGTTACCGGCAAGTGTTACGTTATCGGTTTTCTTTGGAGGAAGTACGTTTTCGAAATCGATGCGAACGTCTTCAGCTGCTCCACCGCCCAGAATGTTTCCGGCACTGTCAGCAATGTATCCCTGAACCGAACGTCCGGCCTGATCAACCAGCATTCCGTCTTTGTTAAACACAAAGTTACCGGCTCGGGTCATCAGGTTTTCTCCACCGTCTGATACCATAAAGTATCCTTCGCCTTCAATAGCCAAATCGGTAGACCGGCCTGTACTTTGCATGGCACCCTGGCTAAAGTCGCGGCTGATGGAAGACACACGTACTCCCAAGCCTACCTGGTTGCTTAACTGTGGGGAGGAATCTCCACCACCACCTGCACGGCCTAAACGCTCACTCATCATCTCAGCAAAAGTTACCGATGATGATTTGTAGCCCGCCGTTTCTACGTTTGCGATGTTATTACCAATAACATCCATTTTGGTTTGAAATGCTCTCAAACCACTAACACCTGAGTTTAAAGATTTGACTAATGACATAAGTTATCTCCTGTCTTTTTGAAATTGCAGCCTTTTGTACTGCCGGGCGATGCTACTCGATGCCCCTTTGTTTTATTTGATTAATTACGTTTAAAAAATTCCTGTACCTACTTCTTCAACATCACCAATAGGTATCTCTACATCATTCACCGAGAGGAATACCCCTTCGGATGTATAACGTACTCGGTCAGCTATACCTTCGATAAAGACCAGCGAACCTACCGGGTTATCCCCGTTTGCTGCTTGCACTTCAATGGTATAATCTCCTTCTCCCATGCGGTCACCGGCATTGTTCAGCCCGTCCCATGTCCAGTCGTGGTCGCCCGAGGACAACCCGTTCATTGTTTCGCGGCGAATTTCTGATCCACTCGCATCCCGAATGATAATCTCAACCGAATCGGCCGAGTTATTCAGTTCAAACTGAATCTCAGAATTACCTTCAGCTCCAAGGTGAACCTGGTTGCTCAATGCCTTAACCTGCTTACCTGTCAGCGATGCCGCCATAGAATTTGTTAAGCTGGCGCTCATCATGTCCTGGCTTCCTTGTAAGGTTTTAAGGCCATTATTTACGCTGATCAGCTGTTCCACAGAGTTAAACTGTGCCAGCTGTGAGGCAAATTCTGCCCCATCCATCGGGTTGATTGGATCCTGGTTTCTCATTTGCGCTACCAACAGGTGTAAAAATTCCTGCTGACCAAGCTGACTTTTCTTAGTCTGCCCTTGTTGAGCAAATGCTCCTGAAGCCTGTGAAGTTATGCTATTAACATCCATTGTTCTGTTCCTTTAAGCGGTCCATTCCATTTGGTTGTAGCCAAATCGACGGACGGTTTGTTGTAAGTTCTTATCGGTTTTTTGAGCAGCAGCCTGTTCATTGCCGGTGCCTGTGTTTATGCCGGAGGCTTTTTGTTGAGATGAAGACGAGTTCCCAAAGAAGCCCGACATCTCCTGTCCTTGATCATCACCGTCAAACTGCAGATTTACGTCCAGCTGACATTCCTGCTCCAGGTGTTGTTTAATTTCTTGTTCATACTGCTGCATCAGGCGGCTTAATTCTACGCTGGTTGTAGCCAGCTTTACCTGTAACACCCCATCCACCTGTCGGGTAGAAAGCTGAATGCTGTTCCCGTCTTCCAGTTCAAAGCTGTGCTTTTGCCATGTTTCCGGGGTTGCTTTTCCTGCTGAAACTGTTTTCTGAACAGCCTGGGTAAGAGAAGGCAATACGGTTCTTCGGATCAACATATTTGAAACGGGCATTTCACCCATTCTGGCAAACAAAGCATTGGCTGCATCCTTTTGCTCGGCCATTTCAACCGATTCTTTCAAATACTCTTTCAGCATCAGCTCTTGTTCTGTTGTCATCGCGGAATTCTGTGCCGGACTCATCTGATTCAGAACAGCCTGAACCGGCACATCCGGTTGCGATAAAAAGGATGCCGGAGTTTTTGTATCTCTGCTTTGCGTAATCACCTCAAGTCGCTCCGATGTCAGCTCCTGCCGACCCGAGAAAGAATAGTTTTCGCGAAATTTCTTTACCCGGGCTTCTTCTACCTTCTGGTTTTGAACACCTTGGTTCACTTCAGGAGCACCGGAAGCAGTTTGTCCGGCTGCAGCCTGCATTATTGGTTTCGTGATATCAACCTCAGCTTCAGGCTCCACTTCTTTACTTTCAGGACTTTCGGATACCCGCTGCTTCTGAGCAGTACCGGCCGTTGCTTGTTCAGTCACTTTTCGGTTTTTCTGTTGTGAAATTCCTGCTTCGGTTGGTAATGATGAGACAGATGATGTATTGCCGGAGTTCTGTACTAAAGAATCACTGCCCGATTCTCCCATTTCTTCCGATAGTTCGATTTCAGTATCAGAAGCTTCTCCCTTCTCAACAGGTGATTGAGAAGCTTCCTCACTATGCACTTTCAAAGATTCGGGCTGTGTTGCAATCGGTTCATCAACCTTCACTTCCCCGGATACATGATTTCCGGCCTGACTTGCTGCTTGATCTACAATCTTCGTTTCAGCATCAACCGTAGGGTTTGCTGCTTCCCCATTCACACTGTTATTCGATGCTTTCGCTACATCTGTCCCGGCTTCTGAAATAGTCGGCTGCCCCGTTTCTTTTACTGTATTATGAGTAACAACCGGCTCTTGATGGTTCTTCTCTTCAGTTTCGGCTGCCTGATTGTTCACATCAACAGGCGAACTTTTGTCAACATCAGTTAATAGTACATCTTCTTCCGGAGCGTTAGCATTACCTTTTGATTCAGTCTGAGTTGAAGCCACTTTCTCCCCTTCTTTTTCAGTTCCGGTCAGTTCCTTTTCGTTTTCTTCCTGCTCAATTACTTCTGCTTGTTCTTCACTTACAACTTCAGTTTTAGTGGAAGTAGCTTCATCAGTATTTTTTACTTCTTTCTGCTCCCCCTCACTTTGTTGGGATGAAGCCGTATCAGATTCGCTCTGCTGACCAAATTCCTGAACGGTTTTCAATATAGATCCGAATAAACCGGGGGACGTCGGTTCGCTGTTCGTACCGGCTGTTTTAGTGATGTTGGTTGCCAGCCCGGCTTCCTTATTATTACCGGCTGATGATAATAACTGCTTTATCATAACATGATCTCCGTCATAAGTTTGGCTGCCTTATCAGAGTTCAGCGACCGCAGAATTTTTTCCCGCTGGATAGTGCCTCCCCCGTTATAAAGACGTACCAGTTGTTCACTGGTCATTTTTTCCAGAATAGGCCCCAAATCATCTTCCTCCAGGTTCAATAAACTTTTAATGCGTTGGGCAAACTCTTCTTTACTCAGTTCCTGAATTTCTTCCATATCCGGTTCTTCCGGCTGATTTGCTTTAAGCACTTCGATCTCAGCAATCAGAGAATCCACTCTTTTGTGCAAGCGGGTATTTTCTTCCAGTGCCAGCTGTAGCTCATCGCTAACCAGGGTATCAACCGCTACTGAATCCATCACCATCACGGTATCGGATAAAACTGCAACCAATGAATCTTCCCGGGGAGGGAATCCCAGCTTTTCGAATTCAGCATCCAACTTTTCTTCCTGTGCTTGTACTAGCCCCTGATAATCTTCCTTATTGATATATGGATACAGGAAATACATGGCAACAATCATCACCAACAATGGCACTGTTATTAAACCCGCAATTTTTATAATTACTGCTTTATTCATCGTTTAACGGCTAAATGATTGAGTGGCAATTTCATCCATAAATTTCTGTTCGTCTTTGGCCACACGTTCCGAAAAAAGACCTTTTTCAAATTCTTTCACTTTCTCGAGGATGTGAAGATTCTTATAAGCCGTGGCCAGTTTTTCTCTTTCTTTGGAAACTTCAACCTCAGCCTTATCAAGATCCCGACTCAGATTTTCAATTTTCTGGTGTACCTGTTGCAGGTGAGCCGATCTTCTTCTGATCATATGGATATTCTCCACGGTGTTATCCTCAGCATTGTCCAGAAAGGTTTTCAATTTTCCCTGCACGTCGTCACGTACATCACTGATCTTTTGCTTTTTGGAAACTTGTTCTGCCAGCTTTTGCTTCTGCAGCTTTTCTTGGTGTTTCCGAACTTTAAGAACCGGTGCAAGAGAGAATTTGAATTTCATGTCTGTTGCCTGTGATTTTTATTCAAGAATTTTCTTTAGCGTATCCCAGAGATCATCGCTGAAATCTGTTTCGTTTAAGTCCTGTATCAAAAATGATTCCAAACCCGGATGTTTTTTTATGGATTCATCAATTTTTGGGTTGGAACCTTTCACATAAGCACCAATATTGATCAGGTCTTCGGCCTCCCGATAGGTTGCCAAAAGCTCGCGGGCTTTCATCGCAATTTGTTGTTGTTCGGGCGTTACAATCTTGGTCATAACCCGGGAAATACTTTCGAGAATATCGATGGCCGGATAATGATTTTTATGCGCTAATCGTCGGGAAAGCACGATATGGCCATCTAAAATAGACCGAACGGCATCCGCAATAGGCTCATTCATATCATCATTATCAACCAAAACCGTGTACAGTCCGGTGATGCTTCCCTTATGTGTTTTACCCGGTCGTTCAAGCAATTTTGGGAGAATGGTGAACACACTTGGGGTGTATCCTTTGGTGGTTGGAGGCTCTCCGGATGCAAGGCCAATTTCTCTTTGGGCCATGGCAACCCGGGTCACAGAATCCATCATCAAGAGGACATTTTTTCCTTGGTCGCGGAAATATTCTGCAATTGCCGTTGCGGTAAATGCTCCTTTTACCCGACTCATAGCCGCGCTGTCTGAAGTTGCCGCCACCACAACCGAACGTGCCAGCCCTTCTTCACCCAGGGTATCGTGGATAAATTCCTGAACTTCACGACCACGCTCACCAATCAGAGCAATAACATTAATATCTGCGGAAGAATGCTTGGCTATCATCCCCATTAGAACAGATTTACCCACACCGGATCCGGCAAAAAGGCCGATTCGCTGTCCGGTTCCTACCGTATTCAACGCATCAAGCGCCCGGATACCCGTAAACATAATATCATCAATAGGGGCACGATCTAAGGGAGCGGGAGGATCGTTATGCACCGGCATTTGCCCGGTTGTCCGGATTGAGCCTTTATTGTCAATGGGTTCGGCGTTGGTGTCCACAACCCGGCCCAGCATCTCAAATCCCACGGGCACATTCAGCGATTGTCCCATACTTTCTACTTTGCAGCCGGCTTTCATACCAACAACACGGTCGTATGGCATCAGCAGGGTTTTACCTTCTTTCAAGCCTACTACCTCAGCGGGAACTACAGTACCCATTACCGTATGAATACCGTAAACCTCTCCAACCGAAGCTTCCAATCCGGTACATTCAATAATGGTTCCAATGATGGAAGATACTTTCCCATATCGCTTTACCTCATTCAGCTCTCCGCTGATTTTACCGCGAATGGTGTCAAAGTGTTTTTGGAGGGATGGCATTTCGGCTATTTCCATGAAGGGAGAGCTAAAGTCTTTTTAAATTCATTCAGCATTTCCCTGAAATTGTGAACTACTGTTTCTTCCTGGGTTTCCAGCTTAAACTCGCCGGGGTTACATTCTTCTGAGGTCTGGATGTTCAGCACCATGCTCTTGGAAAAATCGTCCTTTAGTGCCTGCACATATTCCAGGTCACTTTCGCATACCCACAGAATGGGCTTCGACTGTTCATTAATCTTTTGCAAAAGAGGAGCTAATTTTTCTTCCAAGGATGCTCTGATTGCCGGGTTTTCAACCGGAATACCCAAAATGGACTCACTGATTTCGAATACCATGTCCAACAGGCCGGGCTCAAGCATTTCCTGCCTTACTTTCCACTCGGTATGAGCTTCACTTAGAGCCTGCCGGATAACACCTATTTTTTGATCAATTTCGGCCCGGGCTGTTTCTATGCCTTCAGTCTGGCCTGCATTAAATCCTTCAGTGTAAGCTTCAGAGCGAACCTGTTCCAGTTTTCTTTTCCAACGGGCATCTCTTTCATCAAGTAGCTCATTAATATCTGTCGTTTCTTCCGTGTATTCATCTTCTTCTTTTTTAACCTCGCTTTCATTAAAAATCATCTGGTAATTGAGGCGCTTACTGCCCTCACCAAACCAGCTTATTTGATTATTTTGTAAGACCTTCTGAGTTCTCATACTGCCTTATTCAACTATCTCTTCTTCATCCATCTTACGGGTAGAAATCTGTCCGTCTTCTTCCAGCTCTTTAATCTTCTTGATAATTCGCTGTTGAGCTTCTTTCACATCCTTCAATGCTACCGGACCAAGGGCATCCATATCCTCACGCAGCATATCGGCTGCACGATTCGACATGTTTTTGAGGAACTTGTTGGCCAGGGCTTCTTCCACGCCTTTGAGTCCCATAACCATATCGGCTTTTTCCATCTCGTTGATGATGAGCTGAACGGTACGGTCGTCGAAGTGCAGAATATCCTCGAAGAGGAACATTTGCTCTTTGATATCGCTGGCCATTTGCTCGTCTCTGTCGCGAATGGTATCCAGTACATGGCGTTCAACGGTGATATCCGAACCGTTAAGGATCTGGGCCACGATATTGGTTCCGCTTTTCACACGGTCGCCCAAGGTATCCATGCCCCCCATATGCTCTTTAATTACTTCTTCAATTTCCTCGATTACCTCCATGGAAATTTTATCCATACTGGCCAGACGGTATACGATATCGGCTTGCAGTTCTTTGTCGAGATATCCAAGTATTTCAGCCGATTTCTCCACATGAAGCTGAGAAAAAATAAGGGCAGCCACTTGCGGGTGTTCGTTCTGAATAAACGATGCGATTTGAGTGATTTTGGTTTGCTGAAACTCGTCAAAAACCGAACTACCTGACTGTGCTTTAAGCCGTTTGAGCATCTTCTCTGAATTAGCACTGTCACCTAATTGAGCCAAAAGGTCTTCTGCAGCATCCACACCGCCATTCAGCATGTACTGCTTCACCTCCATCAGAGCGTAGTATTCCTGCAAAACAGCGTCCACGACTTCCGCTTTTACATCCTTAATTTTTGCAATCTCAAGGGTAATTTTTTCAATCTCGCTTTCACTGAGTGATTTCATCATGGTTGCCGCCGTACGAGTACCGATACTCATAATGAACACAGCGGCTTTTTGGATGCCGGTTAAATCCGACACATCACTAAAAATACCTGATTTACTTTTTGTAGTAGCTGCCATTTTTTTCTTTGTTAATTTTCTTCTGATGCTATCATTGCTCTCATAACCTGTGCGGCTTCAGCCGGTTTCAACTCAACAAAATTCACGATTTCGTCTTTGTTGTATTTCTTCTCCGGAAGCTGCTTGGCCTGTTCTTCACCCCCTTCACCCGATGCACCTTCTGTTCCTCCGGCTCCTTCAAGCTGATTTGTTGCCGAGCTTTCTCCGGGCAATGAACCTTGTTTCTCACCGCCTTCAAGCTGATCGTCCGCTTCAAAATTGCTCACGGTCTTCATTTCATCCATTCCCGGCTTCTTCTTAAGGCTGTTGATCAGCAGAATTACGACTACGAAGGTGATCCCAATGAGAGACCATCGCAAAATGTTGTTGGTAAAAGTAGGCTGGCCGGTAAAAAAGTCTCCGCTGTCGATCGGGTGCTTATCGAAAAACTCAACCTGCTTAACGGTAAGCTGGTCTCCGCGATCATCCTGAATTCCCAATGCCACTTTTACTACTTCCTTAAATTCCTCTACTTCCTGCTCCGAGTAAGGCTCACTCACCAGTGTCTGCTCCCCGTCTTCACCATTTTCAAAACGCTGCTTATAGTTGAGCAGTACTGAAGCGGAGACCATCTTTAACTCACCCTGCGTTTTTTCAAAAACTTCCCGCGTACGGTTTACTTCATAATTCCTGGTTTGTACCGTAGAACCGTTGTTGTTGCTGGCAACCACAACCGAACCGGCCTGATTGTTATTGGTGATGCCACCCGCAACCGGCTCCATAACTTCGTCATTATTGGTTTGCTCTCTCTTCTCTTCCGAAATTACCGTTCGGCTGTCCGGGTCAATTAAATCAGACTCCCGCACAATTCGGTCAAAATCGTGCTCCACAGAAACGCGAAGGATACTATTCCCAGCACCCAGTACACGGTCCAGCATCGACTGTCCACGTTCGGTCAGGTATGCTTCCGTTTTTTGGCGCAGCTGCATTTGGGTTGAACCGAAAGCGAGTTCAGACTCATAGTCAATTTCATCCGTCAGCCTGTTTCCGGCCTGATCCAATACGGTTACGTTAGCCGATTCCAGCCCTTCCACACTACCGGCAATCAGAGCCGTTATTCCTTCAATTTGTTCTTTCTTAAGAGCCTGACCTTTCTTCAGATTCAGGATTACCGAAGCTGAAGCTTCCACCGATACTTCCTCAAAAGGAGAACGCTCAGGCAGTACCAGGTGAATTCGGGAAAACTCGACCTGCTCCAGGCTGTTGATGGAGCGGGCCAACTCACCCTCGAGGGCTCTCTTTTTATTTACCTGTTGCATAAAGTCGGTCATACCCAATGCATTGGTATCAAAAAGTTCGTAGCCTTTCACATCCGAGAAGCTTCCCCCCATGGGTGCAAGTTCCAAACGCAGTTCATGCACCTTATCACTGGCAACATAAATGGCACGTCCGCTTTCCTGCAGCTCGTAGTTGATCCCCCGATTATTAAGCTCGGTTACAATTTCCTGGGCTACTTCCGGTTGAAGTGATCCAAACAAAAGAACATTTTCCTCTTGTTGAGACCAGTAAAACACCCCACCAATGATAGTGAGAACCACCAGCATCAGCACCACAAACATGGCACGCTGTGCATTACTCAGCGGACCAAAAAACTCTTGAAAACTTTCTACATACTTATTCATTTAGGGACGTCCTTATATTTGCATTCTGCTAATTTCATTGTAGGTCTCGATGGCTTTATTACGCACTTCCACCATCATCTGGAAACTGAGCTGTGCTCGCTGCATGGAAATCATCACGTCCGCTACATTATCAGTTTTACCGGCAACGTAATCCTGCATCTTAGATTCAGATGTTTTCATCGTTGTATCTACCCCGTTGATAGCATCTGAAAGCATATCGGCAAAGGAATCTCTTTCAATATCATCTACGGCGATATCATAATGCCGTGGGGTGATTTCAATATCCTTGGGTACCTGTAATCCGCTTAATTGTACTGGGCTTTCCATAGCTTTTGTCTTTTAAATCTGTTTTTAAATCCGTGTATCTATATTTCTTCCGCGCGACAACTCGTGTTGATTCACTTTCCCATCGACCGAATAAATATTCATTGCTGCTTTTTTTTCAGCTGTGAATTGTTCCTTGATCAGTGAGGATTCGTCCTGCGTGAGTTTGGGTAAATCTTGGGAGCCGGCAGCACTTCTCAGCGCCGTATTTCTGCTTACTTGTCCGGCTTGTTGGGTATAGATAGAATTAATGCTGTTCATGGTGTCAGATCTCCAGTGATCGTTTAATAATTTCTTTTTCAGCTTCGATACTGCTCAGGTTCGCCTCATACAGGCGATTGGCACTTACCATCTCGGTCATTTCACGCACCATATCGATATCAGGATATTTTACCATTCCGTTTTCATCCGCATCGGGGTGATTGGGATCGTACTCATAACGAAATTTATTCTGTTCAGTCACCTGAAAATCTGGACCCAGCCCTGTTGCTTTTTCCCCGTTAGGAAGGTTGCCCACACCGGTAGCCATATGCTTTGGGTTTGTTCTTGTGAGTGAAGAAACACTCTCAGAAAGTACCTGCAGAAATTTTTGTTGATCCGGTGCTAAAGATTGTACCCGCTTTGGCCGATAAACATTGTCGGAGCCTGCGGGTGCAGACGTTTGAGCATTAGCAATATTTTGCGAAGCCACGGAAATCCGCTCGCGCTGTAAAGCCAAGCCTTGTGCGGCCGTTTGAAATGTTGATGATAATCTATCTGGGAGCATCTGAATAGGTTTTATCGGTTAATGCCTGTAATTCCTGATTTGAGAAGACTGAAATGGTGCCGGAGTGAACGGGTAACCATTTGTACCCGAATTTGTGTATCGGCCATCTCTATCATCTCATCTTCCAGTGTCACACTGTTTTCTGTTTGAACGATGGAAGGTGATACTGCTTTCATACCACTGATGCCTTCATCCAGCTGAGCCTGCTGAAGTTCTTCTTCGAAAAGCACTTCATGCCTTTTATAATCAGGCGTATCGGCATTGGCTATGTTAGAAGCTGTCACTTTCTGGCGAAGTGAATACGTATCCATCGCCCTGGCCAGCATTTGACTGTGATTACTATCGATAAAGTTCATTGAAATTTTGCTTTGGTTGTGAGTCACTCGCACGGATAATTGCAATTGCTGTGCCAGCTCACCTAAAACTCTCATAAATACCTGATTTCCATTTTTTTCAGGAACAACCCGGTACGAAGAGAGTAGAATTGACCGCTTCATGGCAAATTTTTCCGTCTTTCCGTTTTCATTTAAGGTATATGGGGAATCGCTGATAACCGGTCAGACAAGCAGAACAAAACCACAGCAAATGTTGATGATGACTTTACGGCAAGAAATTTGTGAACCAGATTTGGGAGTTAAACCCGTTAATGCATTTAAGCAGATTGATGGTTACCATTACACAACTTCGGAGTATACATTGATGCAGATCATAAAAGACCTATTTAAAGGGTATAAGCACCCCATTCTGGTTTTACATCGTGAAAACCGTGAAATCTGTTATACCACCCACCCATCAGCTGACATCACCGATTTAATAGGTCAGAGTTTTGAGGAAGCTATTTCATTAGTTGATGATAGCATCTCTCCTGAACCGGTTGCTTTAATTGAAAATGAATGGCTTGGCTTTGATGAACGAGCATTTTCCTGGAAAGAGGAAGAATATACCTTGGTTCTTTTCAAACCCCGGAACAGAATACCGGATGAGGAAACATTAGCCTCCTGGAAAAATATGATCGCTGTTATGCTTCACCGGTTTCGCTCTCCCCTTACCGGTATATCGGGATATGTTGATATGCTGAGTGAGCTTAATAATGATGACAAGCAGGATAAGTATTTCAACCTTGTCAAGAAGGGGCTTAACCACCTTTATGATATGATGGATGAGTTAGAGATACTTTATAGCATCGATACAGAACAGGCAGAAGATGAGCTCATTTCACTTAAAGCAGAGAAATTATTCCAAAGTATCCTTCTGGACTATCCCGCTGATGTGCAAGAGCGAATAAATATGAGCTCTATTGACCCGGATATGAAACTACAGGGTAATCCATCCGCCCTCAAGAATATCATTGAGCTTTTAGTACAAAATGGACTTCAGCATGGTTCTGATCACACAGTTACAGTTTCTGCCCCATCCGAACGACTTATCCAGGTTTCTAACGCCGGGCCGGCCATTCCTGCATCTATTGCTGAACATATATTCGATCCGTTTGTAACGGATAAAGCAAACGGACTTGGCATTGGGCTGTCTCTGGCTCTGCTTTATGCTCATCAACTGGGTGGAACTATTTTCTTATCACAAAATGATGACAAAGAAGGAATTACTTTCAGCCTGTGCCTGCCGGAATAAATATTTTATTTCCGGTATAACTGTTATTTATCTCTTGTAAACCTACCCCCTCTTTTCTTCTTTCTATTACTTCAGAAAAATTAATGTTTTCTCGAATTCAACCGATAAAACAAATGGCGGAGTGTATATAGCATTTGGCCATCACATTTAATTTAGGAAGTACATTTTATGTTGACAGAAGAAATGACAAAGACGAAGATTAAGGATCTCAAAAAACCGGTTCCTGTCAATCAGGAAAATCCCTTTGAATTCGAGGAATTATTCTTTTCCGTTACCGATCCGAAATCTACTATTACTTATGCCAGTGAAGTTTTTGTTAGAATAAGTAAGTACGAAAAGGAAGAAGTAATCGGGCAGCTTCATAAATTAATTCGACATCCTGACATGCCCCGTTCGGTGTTTAACATCTTCTGGGATCACCTGAATGCCAACCAACCGGTTGCTGCCTATATCAAAAACATGGCAAAAGACGGTTCTTACTACTGGGTGATGGCTCTGGCTTTTCCATGTAAAGGCGGATATTTATCCATTCTCCTAAAACCCGGCAGTGACCTTTTTGATACCGTTAAAAATTACTACGCCAAAACCTTACAGTTTGAGAAGCAAAAGGAACAGCAGTTGGGCGACAAGGAGAAAGCCATGAAAGAATCACGGGCATTCTTGTTGAACCTGCTCAAGAAAGAAGGCTTTGCAGACTACCAGGAGTTCATGTGGAACGCCCTCCAAAAAGAAATGAGCTACCGTGAAAGCATTCTCAGCGAAGAAATGTCGGAAGAGAAGAAAAAGACCGATAAGTCTGTAGTTCCTCCTGTTTTGGTAAAAGTAGAAACTATACTCAGTGAATTGGTATTGGGCCTGGAAAACCTGAAGAATATCCATAACGCTTTAATCGGACACTCCAATTATATCCTTAAACTGGCACGGTCTATTCTGCTGCTTTCCCTGAATGCTCAGATCAGCTCCTCCAAGCTGGATCAGGATGATATGTCGCTTTCGGTAGTGGCCGAAAAAATGGGTGAACAATCTGTAGATGGTGAAAAAAGGCTCATCAATATGAAAGAAAATATTCATCATCTAAGCGACCTGATCTCAGAGCTGAATTTTGATATCATCTCAGCTAAACTTCAGGTTGAGATGACCATTGATTTCTTTAAAGAGCTGGAAAAACAAAAATTTGAAAAAGAGATATCTCTGATTCACTCAGATGAAGTGCTAAATGTATTATATGATGCTTTTATGCCTCGATTGGATGTTATCAGCAAGGGAATCGGTAAAGTACCGGCTTATCTTCGCGACCTTATGGGGGGTGTAAAAGATATTGAGCGGTTTTTACTGGTACTGCGGTTTATCCACATTACAGGGAAGGTCGAAGTTGCCCGTATGAACGACGATGCCAATTCATTCTCTACTACTTTCCAGGATCTTGTCAACGAAATTGAAACGGCCGACTCTCATCTCCGGGAACTTAATGAAGTGGTTAGCGATAACCATGATAGCAGTTTGATATACACCGCCTACCAGGAAAAACTGACTAATCTTATTGCAAATATTGACCGTTGATAAGCAGTCACGATCAATACTGTTAGAGTAACACCCAAAAAAAAGAGGAGTCAATGGCTCCTCTTTTATTTTACGCACTTAATTTCAAAAAAGGTGAATCTCATACCGCTGAGAAGTTAGCACCTGAGGCGCCTTTAATATTCTCTTTATTAAAACGTAGCGTAAAGGTGGTTCCTCCCTCATCAGATATATACTGATAAGATCCATTTAGCTGATTTACCAGGGTTTTTAGCAGTGTTTTTCCCAAGGTCTTATCGCGGTTAAGTTCAAAGTCCTCCGGAAGACCGGACCCGTTATCTGAAATGGATATATACACCGTCTGTTCCTGATTATAAAGCTGAATACGAATCTTACCGGACTCCGCTTTGGTAAAGGCATGCTTGTAGGCATTGGTTATTACCTCGTTCATAATCAAAGAACAGGGATGCGCCTGGTTTATATTCAGCATCACCGATTCAACATCCAGCTTTACATCAATTTTTTGGGTCAGTTCATAGTACATCTTGGAAATAGAGGTGACTATTTTCTGGAGGTTCTGTCCAAATTCCAGCTGACTGAAACTCCCCGATTCATATAACAGCTCATGCATGTTTGCCATTGCCTGAACACGGCCCACGCTGGAATATAGTTTAGACTGTACGCTTTCGTTACCCTCCGTAAAAGCTTGTAACTGCATCAGTCCGGATATAATGGCCAGGTTGTTCTTTACGCGGTGGTGCAATTCCGATAGTAAAACCGTTTTTTCCTCCACCGCTTTTTTCAACTCTTTCTCGGTCTCTCTAAATGGAGTGATATCCTGGCCTACTATAATGAAGCTGGTAATAAACTCATACTCATTTCGTACCGGGGTGAGTTTAGCTGAAAACACATACGTGCCCCCTCTCTTCTTATTGTTAATCAGCTCTCCTTTCCACTCTTCCCCATGGGCAATAGCATTTCTCAATTCAGCGTATTGCTGTTGATAGTCCATGCTGGATTTAAACATATCTAGCCCACGGCCAATAATCTCTTCTTCTTTATATTGTGACAGTTCCAGAAAGCTCGGGTTTGCATATTCTATTAAACCTTGCCGATCAGCAATCAAAATGAGTCCCGGACTCAGTTCAGCAACTTTACTGAACTTGTAGTAAGGATTTTTGGCCACACCCAATTTTGAAGGATCTCCAAACGACGGTTGAAACATCTGGGTAGAGTGGTTTCTGATTAGTCTGATGATTGTACTTTGAGATGGTGCTGATGATTTCTCCTCGTCTTGTTCTTTTTCCTTTTCCGAAAGTTTACGAAGGGGCAATCTGGCATTATTTCTCATGATGGATTCCCCTTCAGGGTTCGGGGAGCTTTTTTGTTCTAAATAATTGAGCCGACAACTATTGCCTTCCTCTTCAGGCTTCAACCCTTTCTGTAACTCCTCGGTGAGTTTTTTCTTAAGTGAAGAATTTTTCATTATTCATTTCCTCATGGCAACGTTCTTGATTATCGACTGTATACAGACGATGCCTTACCCGGCTTCGCTGTTATTCTTGGTTTTGATCATATCATTGATTTTGTCTTTCAATAAAAGGTGAGTCAGTGGTTTATGAACAAAACCCAAACCTTGTCTTAGAATGGCATCTATTCGGTCTTCGTTATTCTCCGATGAAACAACAATGGCCGGTATGTCTGCCATGTCAGGATGGTCGCGGGCGTAATCCAGCATTTCCAGTCCATCCATGATCGGCATATAAATATCGACCAACATCATATCGATCTTCTCTTGTTCCAAAACTTCGAGGCCTTCTTTGCCATTTTCGGCCTCAAAAATCTCTCCTATTTCAACATCCAGATCTGCAGAAAGTACCGTACTTCGCAGTACCACTCTCATTGCAGGATCGTCTTCAACAATCAGTACATTTATCTTCATCCCTATTGCTCCTAATTAATAGATTTGATAAAACAAGCGTCGGTAAATAATGTTTGCTCACAGTATCAGAGCAAGAATAACTGCAACGACCGACAGCATTACCGCTACAGCAGATATCGTTATAAATAAAGTGGTTCTCTTCTTTTCTGAAGTCAGGTCTGCCAATACAGCCGATACCAACGGATAGTTTACACTCAGTCCCTCAAACTTTTCGGACATGAAAAATGTAGTAATCTCTCCATCCTCATTTTTGTAGCTATACTTTTTATTAAAGTGATAGTACAATCGCCCGAAGATCATGTCTTCTTCAACCCCGCAGGCATCTGCAATCTCCTGTATGTTTACCGGTACACGAATGCGTGCAATCCGATCGGGCTCATCTTTCGCATACTTCTTGTACTCATCGTAGTAGCGATAATAAATATCCTCGATGATTTCTAAATCAGTTGGTATGTGCTCCATTGTTAACCTCTCTGTTTTTATATACTTGAATAGAGGATCCGGTTAACCAGATCCTCTACCTCAAGTTGTTTCTTTATGTAGTGGCCTGGCTAGAAATCACTGAAGTCGTCATCATCAAACGGAATCAGTTCATGAGCTTCCACTCTTTTAGAAGAACCGTTTGAATGTCCATTTTTATGAGATCCATTCTTTCCGTTTCCATTATGATGGCCATTGCCATTGCCATTACCGTTATGGCCGTTGCCGTTCACAAATCCGTTTGCAAAGTTTTTGCTAATGGATGGTGATTGCTGATATTGCGGGTTCTGAATAAACGTTCCGTTACCAATACTGGCTGCGCTTCCGCCTCCTACAAGGCCAACCAACTCACCGATAATAGTATTCAGTTCATTAGCCTGCGAAGAAAGCTCTTCTGCAGCACTGGCCGATTCTTCAGACGAAGAAGCATTATCCTGTACCACGTTGTCCATTTCAGTCATTACCGAAGTCATTTGCTCAATTCCAACGGCTTGTTCTTTCGAAGCAGCTGAGATTTCAACAACCAGCGTGCTTACACTTGCTATACTTTGCTCAATGGCTTTCAGGTTTTCAGAAACTTCTTCAGCCACACTTGAACCGCGATCAGAACTGGCTTGTGATTTCTGGATCAGCTCCGATGTATTCTGGGCTGCTTCCGCACTTCGTTGGGCCAGGTTTCGAACTTCCTCGGCTACTACCGCAAAACCTTTTCCGGCTTCACCGGCACGGGCAGCTTCAACTGCAGCATTCAATGCCAACAGGTTGGTCTGGAAAGCGATATCATCAATGGTGTTGATAATTTTAGAAGTTTCCTGAGCAGAATTTTTGATCTCATTCATAGCCTGAACCATACGCTGCATGGCTTGCACACCATTTTCAACCAGCGGCTTCGACTCATTCATAGCCAGTTCAGCCTGACTTGAGTTTTCATCAGTTTGCTTAATCTGGGCAGCCATTTCTTCTAGCGAAGATGTAGTTTCCTGCAGGCTGGCAGCTTGTTCGCTGGCACTTTCTGCCAATTTCTGGCTGGCACTTGAAAGCTGCTCGGAAGAGGCAGATACCTGATCAGAGCCACTTTTCAGCCTTTCGATGATACTCTTCAGTGTGCTACTGATGGAACGTCCGATAAAGAAACCGAATGTGAGAACGCCTAATACAGATAGAATAGCTACAACACTTATAATCCAAACATAATTATTTACCGTTGCCTGAGTATCTGATGCAAGCCCTCGGGCTCCATCTTCTGCAGCCTCGTTGATCGCTATGGAACGATTCAGCAATTCCTGATATTCCACCGCTGCATTTTCTTCTGCTGCAAACAAAGCATTACTCACTTTAGTAAGCTCTGTAGGGTCGGTGTTATTCTCAAGAGCTAAAGTAGCATCAAGATAAGCCTCAAGGTTACTTTCGTAGCTTTCAATGACTCCTTTTAAGCCTTCCATATTCTTTTTAAGAACAGGCAGGTCGTATGCTTCTACATACTCTTCGAACTTGCCATATTCATTCCAAATCTTATCAAACCTGCCTAATGCAGATTCCATGTAAGATATATCGTTGGTGTTACTGAACTGCAAATGCTCATATCCGGCTTTACGTACGGCCGTTTCGAAAGCAGCTGCTGTTCCCCACTCATTAAAGGATACTTCCGATAAAGAAGTGGTGTTGCTTTGAATCTTGCTCAATGAGAAAAGAGCGATTCCTCCAAGGATGAGTGTTACCACTGCTGAAGCTGCCGTCAGGAAGAAGATTCTTTTCCCTATGGTCCAGCTACCTTCCGCAGCGCTGACTCCCTGAGTTATGTTTTTTAGATAATTGTTAATCGATGACATTGTTACCTCGTGTTTACTGTTTGAATTTTTTGATTATGCTGCTGCGGTCTCGTTCGTGTCCAGAACTTCTTCCGGTACATCAAATAGTACCTTATGGATATCAACGATCATTTTTACAGACTCTTTAACTTTACCAATACCTGCCAGGTATTCGCTATTACCTTTCACTCCAAAAGAAGGCACTTCTTCAATTTGATTGTCTTTGATATCAGCTACTTCCGATACTTTATCAACCAGTACGCCCATCAGGTAATCATCTTCCTGAACTACAATCACGCAGGTCTCATCCGTATCTTCCACGGCCGGCAGCTCAAAGCGGAGCCGTAGGTTCATTACAGGTACGATTTTACCCCTCAGGTTTAGTACGCCCCGGATATATTGAGGCATTTTGGGAACCGGGGTAATCGGCATCAGGCCAATGATTTCCTGTACTTTTAATATTTCGATTGCATACTCCTCTTTACCTAAAAAGAAGCTGAGAAATTTTCCGCCAGCTATTATATGGCCTGTTTCTTCGGCCTCTTTTTCTTTAACCAGTGTTTCTTCCATGTCTGTTATTGTTTTGCTTCTTTCCGGCTTTACAGGATCCATAAGCTGAGTTCCCATCACCAAAAAGCATTATTATTGGTTCGTTAATGAGTTTATCGGACATGCCGGGATTTTCTTAAATAATTTTAATACCGGGGTTCAAGTATTTCGAAAGAAAAGCGGATCGGTTTTCTGATATTGAGTGGGAGGCACTCAGCCGAAGCAACCTTGCAGCTTCCAATGGCAAAGACCCTTCGCGATGAAACGGCTGGTTTTAATCAAGGCCATCCCATAATCAGGTAAATCATGGTTAAAAACCCGGAACCTTGACTAATAGGCATACTCTGGCTCCGATCCTTCGCGGCAAACATTCATCCCCGTTCTACCGCCTTGCGCTCAGGCTGACTTAAGGGGTTCCTGATATAAAAAAAGCATTACCCTGATCAGGATAATGCTTTTGGGGATGTTATGTCTTAGTCAAAAGTTCTTTAGCTGTTGATCTTGAAGCTCACCGGAAGAGTATAGTATACTTTCACGGGCTGTCCGTTTAGTTTACCCGGTGTGAACTTCACTTTCTTAATCCCTTCAACAGCTGCTGCACCACAACCGGCTCCGATATCTTTAATCACTTTCGGGTTCTTCACTTTACCGTTTTCATCAACTACAAATTTTACAAAAACACGCCCTTCCACCCGTCCGGATACAGCGGCTCTGGGATATTTAATATTCTTATACACCTCTTTGATACCGCCTTCAATTTCCGGCATTTGATCTACTACATCATAGATTTTGGCTGAATCTTCTGCAGCAAATTCAACTGCTGTGTTGTCAACAAAGTCGGCTATCGGCTCAGCATTGGCATTCATTACCACTGAAAGGGCAATTACAAAAGAAAATAGTTGTATGGATTTCTTAAGCATGGGATTATCCTCAATTTTAGATATAGAAAAAGTTGTCAGGTGTTAGCATTTCTAAAACAGTTATCGGCGGGGCTGAACTTTTCTTAAATGTTTTTCTTAAAATTTTTTTTTATAAAAGATTACCGGCACCTGAAAAACCCCTCAGAATAAGCTCAGACATAAAAAAAGCAGTAGAAATTTTTTCCACTGCTTGTATTAAATAGAACTCAGATTTAACAAAGCTTGGTTAAGCTGCAATCACCCCTTTCTCTTTCTGCGGGATCATTAAGGTGAAGGTGGAACCTGCCCCCTCTTCACTTACCACATTAATCACGCCCCCATGTAATTTGGCTAACTCATTGCAAAGCAAAAGTCCGAATCCGGCTCCGTTTGCATTCATTTTAGAATGATTTTTAGGGTGCGCCATTTTGAAAAGCCGCTCTTTTGTTTCTTCAGACATTCCAATGCCACGATCAGTTACTGATATCTTAAGGCTTTCGCTAACTTCGATGTTCACATCGATACAGCTTCCTTTCTTATCACTGAATTTTAGTGCGTTGGATAAAAAATTCCTGATGATGGTTCGAATGAATGTTTTATCAGCATGCACTTCTACATCTACTTCCGGGTAGATATTTATATCGACACCCTTCTTTTCTGCAGTAAAGGTCATCATCTTGATGTCTTCTTCAATTGCCGATAACAAATAGAAATCACTTCGGTTTACCTTCATTTCCTTGCTTTGCACACGGGCCCAGCTCAGTAAGTCGGTAAGCAGGTTCCATAAATTCGATGAGGACTGATTCACCAGCGTCAGGAATTTTTTGAGCTTTTCCTGGTCCATATTATCCAGGTCGCTGAGCAGCATATTAATAACGCCACTGATTCCATTCACCGGGCCTCGTAAGTCATGTCCGATTACCGAGTAAACCCGGTCTTTCATCAGACTGAGTTCATTCAGTTTCTGATTTTGTTCTTTCAGCTGATCTTTGGAAAGCTTAAGGGAGATGTGAGTATCAACCCGGGCTAAGAGTTCCTGGGTATTGAACGGTTTGGTAACATAATCGGCGCCTCCCAGATTCAGACCATGAACTACACTTTCCTGCTCCACTTTGGCGGTTAGAAAAATCACCGGAATGTGTACTAATTCTGAATGGGCCTTTAACTCTTCACATACCTCAAATCCGGACTTTCCGGGCATCATTACATCCAATAAAATCAGGTCGGGACGGTATTTTAGAGCACTGTCCAGCACTTGTTCCGATTTAGAAACAGCCGCTACTTTGTATCCGGCTTCCCGCAGAGTATTACCCAGCAGCTGAAGATTTTTGGCGATATCATCTACAATAAGGACAAACCCTTTTTCTGAATTACTGCGTTGCTCTTCCATAAACTTCTACTGATTCCTTATTATTTGTAACGACCGGCATATTCGTTTGTATAACCTGATCAAATTTCGTTAACGATTCCTCTACACCTTCAATGTCAAAGCAGAAGGCATATTCGAGAATGTTATCGGCCAAAATTTCTAATTCTGAAACATTTAATTCCGATCCAGCTTTTTTAAGTTCTTCAGCAAACGCTTCGCAGGTGTCCATCATTAATGCCTCTCTGTCAATTTCCTGTAGCAACTTATTCAACTTAGGCTGCCAGGTAGTTGCAAAAGCCAGTACATGCTCTTCACTCCACACCGAAACGCTCGTTTCTTCTTCAGAGCTTGCTGATCCTTTATTCCCATCTTTCATTTCGCCATCTGTTGATGAATGAGGTAGAAATTTACTCAAATTGCTTACCAGGTTATTGTAACTGATCGGCTTTCGCATGTAGCCATCAAAGCCCATTTCTTTCACTTCCTCGCCATACCCGATAAATCCTGATGCCGTAAGCGCCAGTATTTTCACATCCGGATTGTTTTGCTTTATGATTTTCATGGTTCGTACACCATCTAAGCCCGGCATTCTAATATCCATCAGAATCAGGTCAATAGTATGTTCCCGGGCTTTTTGAATAGCAATATTTCCATCACAAGCCTCCAGAATAGTAAGTGGGTGTTCCTTTAAAAATTCAGTTACCAATTCCCTGTTGGTTAAAATGTCATCGGCTACCATAACCGTAGCTTCATCAAACAGAATATCCTTAAGCAGGATGTCATCTTCCTTATCGTCGATAAGTACTGATGAGGTAATCACTTCAGGGATGGTAATGGTAAAGCAACTTCCTTTTCCTACCTCGCTTTCTACGGTAATATCTCCGCTAATCATTTCTATCAGCTTTTTACTGATAGCCAGCCCCAAGCCGGTTCCGCCATACTGATCGGTAATTTTACGCCCTTGTTGTTCAAAAGCATTAAAAATCTTTTCCTGTCTATCTTCGGAAATGCCGATACCCGTATCCCTCACTTTTATAATCAGATCCACTTTACTCAGATCCTGCTGCTCCAGATTGGCCCCCAGCTCAATTGTTACCTTTCCTTTTTGCGTGAACTTTATAGCATTACCCACAAGATTGAACAAAACCTGACGAAGCTGAACGTCATCCATAAGAAGAGCATCGGGAATTTCCTCCTCAATAATGATATCTATTTCAATACCTTTTTGTTCACTTTTGACAGAAAACACCTCTTTGATTTCCCGAATAAAGCTCTTCACATTTACGGGAGCCAGATTTACTTCCTGCTTTCCGGCTTCAATCTTGGACAGGTCCAAAATATCATTGATCAGCTGCAACAGCATTTTTCCGCTGCTGGAAATATTATTCAAATATTTTTTTGTAACTCCGGTGGTCGCTCTTTTATGAAGGAGCTCTGTAAACCCTAAAATAGAGTTCATCGGCGTGCGGATCTCATGACTGATATTTGCCAGGAATTCACTCTTTGCCTGATTAGCTGCTTCGGCTTCATTCTTTGCTTTCAGCAGTTCCAGCTCCATTTTCTTCCGTTCTGTCACATCCTGAAACACCCCGTACAATTTGTAGATTGTCCCATCCTCTCTGCGTTGTGCCATTCCCATAGCCCGTACCCACTTTTCATTTCCTTTTGCTGAAATGAATGGAAGCTCAAGATCGTATCCCTCACCGGTTTGTGCAGTATGATTCACTGCTGCTTCTATTATATCTCGCGCATCACCCGGGTAAAAACTTAAGCCATCTTCCAAGTTCGTATCTGATCCTATGGGAAGCTCATGAATATTATAAACTTCATCCGTCCATAACGATTTACCGGAATCCAGGTATAACTCCCAGCCCCCCACAGCAGCCATTCTATTGGTTTCCCGAAGCAATAATTCAAGCCGCTTTCTTTTGGTTACATCCCGGGAACCTGTTCTCAGCTTTACTACTTCGCCTTCTTTATTCAGTACCGGTTCGGTAGCGGTTTCAAACCAAATATATTCTCCGTTCTTTTTCCGAATCCGATAGGTAAAGTTTAAGATCTGCTCACCCTTTTTTGCCTTTTCATGAGACTCTTTCTGTATTCGTTCTAAATCTTCAGGATGAAAAAGCACATAGGGACTTGTCCCTTTAAGCTCTTCAGCGGTGTATCCCAAAAGCTGCTCAACCACAGGAGACACATATATATACGTGCCATCGGCTTCATGCAGGCAAACCAGGTCAGCTGAGTTGCTAGCTATCAGTTGATAAAGTTCGCGACTTTCTTCCAGCTCTTCCTCAATTTCTTTCCTTTCGAGAATGGAGCCGATCCACTCTGCCAAAAGTGTAATGGTGTCTTTATCACCCCGGCTAAATACTCTTCTTTTTTTCTCACTGGAAAAATTCAGGGTTCCAAACAAATCCCCATCTACGTAAACAGGAGCTCCTACATAACTTTCGAGCTTGAACTGCTCATAACAAATATGGTGGCAGTATTCTGATTCCCCCATATGGTTAATCGCCAGCACTTCATCGGCTTTCAGCATGATATCGCAGTAGGTATTGCTTAATTCAAACTCCATACCTTTTTCCAGTCCGGAATCTTCAGGGTAGAAGTATGCTACGGTGTATGTTTGATCATTAACAGAACTTATAATCCCGAGCTCAAGTCCTAAAAGTTCTGAGGTAAGTTTCAGAGATTGGTTAATCTGCTGATCATAGTCGTAAGTATCCTGGCTCATCACCTTTACTAATAAATGCAGCTGATCGGTAAGCTGTTGCAGGTTCGCTTCTCTATCTTTCTGCTCCCTCAGATCTTTAATAAGTCCCAAAAAGCCAATCGTATCCCCTTCACCATTCTTTACTACACTGCCTACCGTTTCGGCAGGGAAATCCTCTCCTTCCTTGGTACGATATGACAGTTCGTAGGAGGCCTTCTCAACATCTGAAGTCTTATTGTATTTGGTTTTGCCGGTTTGATTGAAATCATCTTTATCGGCATACAACATGGCCGTTTTCTCTCCGAGTACTTCTTCTCTAGAAAAACCAAAGATATCCACAAAAGCCTGATTGACGGCGATTATCTCGCGTTCAACGTTAGTTACTACGGCCGCAAAGGGAATAGCTTTAAAAGCCGACTTTAAAAAATCGGTATTCAGGTTTCGTAAAAACTGTTCTTCGGTTTTCATGTATTCTTCGTATTGATTCCTTATTGACTGGACTTATCGGCCAATCCTATTTCTTATGAAGAGCGTCAACTGATAAACTTCATTAGAAATTATTAATATTAGAAAGGTACTATAGTCTCACTGCCGATCAATCAGCTAATACACCTAAATTTTGAAGAAGAGCGGAATAGGTAATTCTGCCTAATTGATATCGTGTTTTATCACTTAGCAAAGAAATAAGATATGACTGCCCTCTTAATTTGGTTGAAAGAAGGCATGATCGTTTGAATTAGCTTTTTTAGTGCATCACCCCTAGTACATCCAGAATTTTCTCTTTCAGCACTTCGGCCGTAAAAGGTTTGTGCACAAAACCGGCATACTGCTCGTCAATAATCTTAATGCGCTCGTTATTACTTTCTGTAGAAACGATGAGAATCGGCATATCCATGGTTACCGGATTTTTACGTACCTGAGCCAGCATTTCCATGCCATCCATCACCGGCATGTTTACATCAATAAAAAGTAAGTCGAGCCAGTTCTCTTCAAGTACTTCCAGGCCTTCTGCACCATTTCCTGCCTGGTGAACTTCGCCCACCTCAATGCCAGTGTTCTTAATCGTTTTAATGATCATGCTTCGCATTACAGCACTGTCGTCTACCACAAGTATATTAATTGCCATTTTTATCTCCGGTTAGTTACACTATAGATTCTAATTTCTTTGTTTCAAACTGCTTCATAATTGCATCAGAGATTTCTTTCAGGTCTCTGATTTCTGTAGCAGCACCAATTTTGACTGCTTCTTTCGGCATGCCATATACTACCGAGCTTTCTTCGTCTTGCACGATGGTATGTGACCCCGTTAATTTCATCTGTAAAAGTCCTGCGGCTCCGTCATTTCCCATTCCGGTCAGTATAACACCCGTAGCTTTTTCACCGGCTGCTTTTGCTACTGATTTGAATAAAATATCAACGCTCGGGCGGTGATGGTTTACCTTCTCTGATTCATCTAGAAGAACCCGATATCCGCCCGGTGCTGCCACTATTTTCATATGTTTATCGCCCGGTGCAATTAAAACTTTACCGCGTTGTACAAAATCTCCTTCTTTTGCCTCCACTACTTCTACCCTGCAGATTTGATTAAGACGTTCCGCAAAATGATGGGTAAATCCTGCAGGCATATGTTGCACAATTACTATACCGGGTATAGTAGCCGGCATTTGGGGCAGCAGAAACTCCAGCGCACGGGTGCCACCGGTTGACGAGCCAATTGCAATCAACCTCTGCTCAGTACCTGCGCTCTTTTTCTGTGGGTTATCTTTTACATACCTAGTGTTTTTTTCCCCAGCTTGCAGTATTCCGGAACCAGTCTGCGATACCACATTGGCAACAGAAGCTGTCCGGACGGCTTTCACCAGATCCAGCTCCATCTCTTTGGCGCCATACTCTGCTTTTGGTTTAGAAATCACCTCAATAGCACCTTCAGCCAGTGCATTCAAAGCTCTTTTGCTGTTAGTCGGAGTTACAGAACTAACCACAACCACAGGAATGGGTAAATGCTTTGTCAACTTCTTTAAGAAGGTGAGTCCGTCCATGCGGGGCATCAGCATATCCAGTGTTATCACATCCGGTTTCAGTTCAGCCAGTAATTGACGGGCTTCGTAAGGATCTTCAGCACAGCCAACAACTTCCATATCCTCCTGCTTATTCAGTAGAAACGAAATAAGTTTTCTGTCAAATAAAGAATCGTCAACCACCAGCACTTTGATCATTTTACCCCTCCCTGGTTTTGCTATGAAACCGGCTCAGCCATTTTGCGAGCCATTTGCTTAATAATAGCATTCGGAATTGCCTGGAGAGGTAAAACCTCTTCAGCAGCTCCTAATTTTACAGCTTCTTTGGGCATACCATATACCACCGAAGTTGCCTCGTCCTGGGCTATGGTATGTGCACCTGCATTTTTCATATTTAAAAGTCCGCTTGCACCGTCAGCCCCCATACCGGTCAGTATTACTCCCATTGCGTTCAGTCCGGCTGATTTCGCAACTGAATTGAACATCACATCCACACTTGGCCGCTGATGATGTACCGGAGGGCCCGATTTTATTCGTATATAATATTTAGCACTCGTTTTCTCTACCAGCATGTGAAAATTGCCCGGGGCGATAAGAGCCTGACCCGATTTAATCAAATCTCCGTCTTCTGCTTCCCTCACATTAATCCGGCATATGCTGTTAAGTCGTTCGGAAAAACTTTTTGTGAATACCGGCGGCATATGCTGAGTAATTACTATACCCGGCATATTTGCAGGAAGCTCGGTTAAGACGGCTTCAAGTGCCCGGGTTCCCCCGGTAGAAGCTCCAATCGCTATTAATTTATTGGTAGTATGCTGAAGCCCGCTTATTTCAGGAATATCTTCTGTCTTCTGATTTGACTGCATGGAACGGATGGAGTCCATATGCTTATCAAAACGGGCGACAGATGCTACCCGAATCGACTTTACAATATCCTGTGATATATTCTGGGTTGAATAGGCTGAACCGGGTTTGCAGATTACATCCACAGCTCCAAGTCGCAATGCGTTTAAAGCATTTGCACTGTTCTTGGGCGTTAGTGAACTGACGACAACCACCGGCATCGGAAAATGCTTCATGAGCTTCCCCAAAAACGAAAGCCCATCCATACGCGGCATTTCTAAATCGAGCGTTAATACATCCGGTTTAAGCTGGATAATTTTCTCGCGAGCTATGTAAGGATCGATAGCCGTTCCTACAACTTCAATATCTTTTTGCTTGTTCAACTCTTCGGTGAGCAGTTTCCTTACTACGGCCGAATCATCAACAATAAGAACTTTGATCATTACTGCTCCTCTGCATCATAATAGATGGAGATATCTGCAACGCCCTCGTCGAGATACACCTGCAACTTTTCGTGATGCATATTATTGAAAATTGAATCCAGGTCTTCTTCCGGTTTGGCAATACGCGGCGGACGGATATAGCAGATATTTTCATTCCTGGCAAAAAGGGGTACAGTGTTGCCACATATGATATTTGCGATTTCGCAAAGAGCTCCTTCTTTTTCTTCCTGAGTGGCTTCATCTACGCCCAGCATATTGGCAGCAATAGCTTCCAGCAGGTCTTCAGAAGCATCTATAACCATCCCACCATTGGCTGCCCCATCAAAGTGTACCACAGAGCGAGATAACCCATTTGGTTTTTCGAGCATATCGGCATCTTCCATTTCCCATTCTTCCAGCGGGAACATGTAACAAGTTATCTCGAATGTATTTACAGCGATGTCGTGGATTTTATCCGTGTAAGTAGTACTCATTGTTGATTCCATAAAATTTTGATATTTCTTTTTCGAGTATAGACTGGCGAAGAGGTTTTCTGATGTACCCATGCCCCCAGAATGCCAACATGTTTAATAACTGTTCTCCCGTTTCTGCAGTTGCTGCAACCACCGGTATATCTTTGAACTTGTGGTGATTGTGAATGATATTCAGGAATTCGATGCCATTCATAACCGGCATTTCTATGTCAGTCAGTATCAGGTCTATATCATTTCTGCTCATGATATCAATAGCCTCAATGCCGTTGCCAGCTTCAAAGATATCACCTACGCTGAATCTGCTTCTTCGAAGCAACACTCTTTGCAGTATTCGGATGGCCGGCTCATCATCAATGATGAGTACATGATTTATTGCTTCTTTCTTCATAGAACTCCCATAACAGTTACGGTTTAATATCCACCATTTACCATATAACCTGAATCTTCAGTTGTTATCGATTCTTTGCCTAACAACTTTAATATTTTATTTCTTAGGATTTCAGGAGTGAATGGTTTGTGTAAAAAATTGGTACCAAGTTCTTCGACGATTTCGATTTTCTCGTCGTTGCTTTCTGCCGACACAGTAAGAATGGGAATGCGGCAGGTAGCCGGATCTAGTTTTAAGTGTGCCAGCATCTCAGCGCCCGTCATAACAGGCATATTTAAATCGGCAATGATCAAACCAAATTCCTGTCCACGGACCAAATCCAGAGCCTGTCTTCCATTCTCAGCCTCAACGATCTCATTGATCTCGAAATCACAAATCTCAACAGTGCGGCGAATCACCATACGCATTACCTGGCAATCATCCACTATTAATATGTTCATTCCCATAATACCCTCCTTTAAATTGCTACCTGGTGGTTGAACTCGGCACCAACCGAGATCCCCGTTGAGCGGTTCACATTATTCAGAGGCTTCTTATTGATGGTTACCTGCCCGTCTGAAAGCGATAACACCATGGTGCGCGAGATACTCCCCCCAACATCCTGCGATGTTATCATAAATCCGTTTTTCCAGAGTAGTTTTCGAAGTACGGTGAAATTTCGTTTGCCAATTTTGAAGTAATCGTCATCCTGATTCTTCTTCATACTGGCCCCGCCGGCTACAATAATCTCAAGATTCTTTTTCTGTGCCCCTAGTTCGTACACTTCATTCAGCAGCAGTCCGAACCCGGTATCTACAAACATAGCCGGCCGGGTCTTTGCTTTTACCCGATCCGCTTTGGCAAGAGGGAGCATCACATGCACCATTCCTCCTACTTTAGCTACCGGGTCGTACGCTGTAATCCCGAGACAGCTGCCCAATGCATGGGTGATAATTTTCTCATCTGCATTGGCTGAAACCTTTAAATCACTAACACCTACTACTTTTCTCATTCAACAAACCGTTATATTTTCTGGTAAACAGCAGGAGCCAAGTTCTTGAATCCTTTGTTATTTGATGAAACACTTTCGGAATGACCCAGAAATAAATACCCTCCCGGCTGTAGTTGATCATAGAATTTTTGAACAACCTCCTGTTGGGTTTGCCTGTTGAAATAGATCATCACATTCCGACACATGATTACCTGAAAATTTCCTTTCAGTGGCCAATCTTCCATCAGGTTCAGGCGGCCGTAGGTAATCATGCTTTGAATATTCTCTTTTACCTTAAATTCGTTATTCCCGATGGCATCAAAGTATTTGCGACGGGTAGAATCCGGCACATCTTTCATTCGCGTGGACGGGTAAACCCCATTCTTGGCCACCTTCAATACTTCTCTTGATATATCTGTTGCCAAAATCTTTACGGAAGACCAGGACGTGTTTCTTCGGGCTTCCTGAAGAACGATACTTGTTGTAACCGGTTCCTCACCAGAAGAACATCCGGCCGACCACCATTTTGCATTACGCCCTTCCAAAGTTGGGATAATGTGCCTTTTAATGAAATCAAAATGCTGGGCTTCCCTGAAGAAATGCGTTTTATTGGTGGTTAAAACATCTACAAAAGACAAAAACTCTCCCCCCGATTCCGGCCTTTCTATGAAATCCAGGTATGCGGAAAAACTTTCAATTCCCAGCTTTCGCATTCTTCTCATCAGCCGGCTTTGTACCAGGGCTTCTTTACCTTCCTGAAGAAAAATACCGCAGTAATCGAAAAGCAGTTCCTTAACCCTGTTAAAATCTCTTGGCCCTAATTTAGCAGTGGAAACTGAGTTTATTTGTGTGAATGTATTCATGCCCTTGTCCTCAGTCAGGCAGCCGAATCCATCAGGGCAGCTGTATCCAGAATCAGACCTACTCGTCCGTCTCCAAGAATAGCCCCACCTGAAATGTGCGACATTTTTGTGAGCATGTGAATCGACTTGCCCACCAGTTGTTGTTGCCCAATCACTTCATCAACTAAAAGTGCATAGCGGCGATTGTTGTTCTTTATGATCAAAAGAGTGCCTTCCAGTAAACTTTCCTTGGCTCCGTTTATCTCAAACTGTTCATGGAGCCTGATTACCGGAACCGACTGCCCTCTGAAGTTTACCTGCTCTGAATTACCCATCATGGTAAACATATCCGATTCTTTGGCACGGAAGGTCATGTCAATATTGATGGTCGGCACAATAAATCGTTCCGAGCCAACACGTACCAGCATGCCATCGGTAATGGCCAATGTGAAGGGTAATTCTATGGTTATAGTAGTTCCCTTTCCTAATTCTGAGCTTACATCTACCTTACCCTGCAGCTGTTCAATAGAGCGGCGAACCACATCCATGCCAACCCCACGTCCTGATAAGTCCGTAACTTTTTCTGCCGATGAAAATCCGGGAAGGAAGATCAGGTTATAAATTTCTTTCTCGGTAAGCTTTTTCTCCGGATCAACCAGCCCTTTTTCAATGGCCTTGTTGAGGATTACATCTTTGTTGATGCCACGACCGTCATCCTTAATCTCGATAACAACCTTTCCTCCCTCCTGCGATGCAGATAGAGAAAGTTCAGCGTTGGCATCTTTACCGGCTTTAAGACGCTCTTCCGGTTCTTCAATTCCATGATCCAAAGAGTTTCTAAGCATGTGGATGAGTGGCTCGTTGATTACATCCACCATATTACGATCAATCTCCGTGTCTTCTCCAAAAGTAGAGAATTTCACCTGCTTCCCGGCTTTTCTGGAGAGATCCCGAACCAGACGGTTCATCTTGTGGAAAGTCGCCTTCAGCGGAACCATCCGCAGCGTCAAGCTGGTATCCTGAAGTTCACGGAGAATTTTGGTTGCATGATTTACTTTTTTCTGAAGCTCAGAGTCTTTAGGGATTGCTTTATCCTGGGCTACAACCGAGTGTGCAATCACCAGCTCCCCAACCATATCGATGAGGCGGTCGAGACGACTTACACTCACCCTCACGGATGATTCAGACTCCGACTTGGAAGTGATTTTATCAACTGAAGCATTATCCGGGTCTGTATCAACCGAATCCGTTACCACTTCTACATCCGAGCTGGCTTCCGGTGCTTCGGCTTGTTTCGCTCGCATTTCTTCGAGTGCTTTAGCCGGTTTCTTTCCTTCTTCGGATATGGAATGCAGAACAGAAATCATGCTGTCGTATTGCGCCGGTTTATGAAGCGGATCTCCCCCTTCGGCAACCTCCACAATTTTCAGCATTTTGTTCAGAATATCGATCGACTCGAAGTTAATATCGGCGCATGCGCGGTCGAAAGGCAGATCACCTTCCCGCACCATACTGAGCAGGGTCTCCACAAAGTGGGTGAACTCCGAAATGGGATCAAGCCCCATGAAAGCCGAAGTTCCTTTAATAGTATGGAAAGCCCGGAATACGGTGTTAATTAATTCCTCATTATCCGGAGATTCTTCCAGGTCCAGCAATGCCCCTTCTGCCATTTCAATAAGTTCAGAGCATTCGGTGATAAACTCTCCAACCAAGGCCATTTCAATATCTTCCGGGATATAGAATGTTTCGGAAGAAACAACTTCCTCTTGCTCCGTATGCTTTTCCTTAGTTGTTTCTGCCACAGGCTCATCCACCTGTTTGCTTGTCGCCTCTGCTTCTGCACTTGCATCAACAGCACTTACCGGCTCCTCTTCATCCAGCGGATTATCCCATTCCTTCTGAGCTTCGATTTCAATGGCCTGCTCCGTTTTGTCGGATACAATTTTCAACCATCCCTTAGCACCTCCGCTTGCTTCAACTTCTGCCATAGCTTCTTTAAGGGGAGTAGCAATAGCTTCTTCAGAGTGTTTAACAATGTAGGAGACCAGCTCATCCAGTTTTTGAAGGTCTTCGCCAACAACCGATTCTTCGTCGAGCGTGATCAAAAAACCGGCCAGATCATTCAGCGTATATACTTTCGGGGAATCATCTGCCTTCTCGCTTTTCTTAGACTCTCCGTTCTTTTTGATATCCTCAACCTTTTCTTCGTCCAGTTCAATGACGGTATCGGCTGACTCTGAACCTCCTTTCAATGATTTCTCCAACTCATCATAGGCCTTTTCAAAGTCTTCCACTTTGATGTCGCCTTCCTCAATCACATACTCCCGAATCGTATTAATGGCCTGCATCGTGGCGGTCTTCACCATGATGAAGTAGTCATCCTTTTCATAGAGGTGCTTGATTCCCTTCCACGCCAAATCGATTAGTTTCTGAAATTGACCAAAGTTATTTTCAACATTATTGGTCACCTTCTCAAACTTGGCGCCGGCTACGGCTACATTCTCTCTATCGGCCGGCCAAACATCGGCCAGCAAACGGATAATGGTTTCGAGGTCTTTGATAAGTTGGTCTTTATTACTCATTGGATTACTACAGTTTTATCTGGATTCACTCAGCGCCATGTTCAGCATAAATTCGCCGCAGTCGCTGGAAAATTTCATTTTAGCCGATGGCGGCTTGTTGGGCATAAATAAGGTGAGGTCACTTCCCCGGGTAGCCGTTGGTAACGACGACTGCCCCCTGAACCCAACCCGTTCAATGTTAGCCGCTACTTCACCGGCAAGGATATTCGAGATCTCAGCGATTAAATCGCCCATATCATGGCTTTCAAAAGGAAGCTCCATGCCCAAAAATACATTCGATATCTGCAATGCGGTTGTCTTGGGTATGGCAATCATCAGTGAAAAAGTATGGTCTGCATTAAAGACAGCAATATTGCCGATAATGCCATTTAATGGACCGCTTTGATCCAATTGCTCCACACACTGAGGCGGAGCTCCACAAATGGAAGTAAAAGTGTTAATCACCGATTCCTGTACGATCTCTACTATCTCGCCCGGGATTTTATCTACTTTGCTTAGCTGTTCTGCAATCATAGTATCTCCCTTTAGGCATTCAGAATGCTGCTAAAAAAGCTCTTCTTCTCTTCCTCAGCTTCTTCTTTGATGATGTTTCCTTGCTCGTCGATATATCGGCTGATGGCTTTAGACATCTTATCGGCTGTAAAAGGCTTGGTTATATATTCGTTAGCACCGCCTTCATTCAAAGCCTTATCAACTTTACCCATCGATTTTTCTGCCGTTACCATAATAATAGGAATGTCGGCATACCCTTTATCCCGAATAGCCCGGGCAAGTTCAACGCCTGTCATTTTTGGCATATTCCAGTCAACAAACAGCATCTGAATGTCATCGTTGAATTTCTCGAGAGCATCCTCCCCATCCATTGCTTCTTCAAATTCAAAATCCGCAATTAACAGTTGATCGAGAGCACGCTTTACCTGGCTCCGCATAATTTTAGAATCATCAACAACAAGTGCTTTTATCTTACTCATTATTTACTCCTGTGTGTAGGAAGGGCAGAGTGTATTCTGCCGGCAACCTTTCTATTAAAGTATTATTGAAGCGGTTGGCATTATTCTTTTTTGAATTCGCTGCTACCGCTCTCTCTGTTATCGGATGTTTGGAAAATTCCTTAAGAGGTAGGAAAGGAATTATTTCAAGAGAATAGGATTCTGGTTCACCTTCAAGCTGAAAATGGGTTTTCAGAACCGGCCTTAACCTAACCATTAATGGATTCTAACAAGCTAAAATCCCGCTGCTTTTCTATTTTTATAATAGTTTGATTTAAGGGTATAGAAAGGTTTCAGGACAAAATTAATGGGTATAAACTCCACATTTCAGGCATTCGTGCATTCAGAAGTTAAAACCAACAGAGGGTTTAGACTTGTGGAAGCATATCTATCGCATAAAAATTTGTCGGATAAGCACTCCGGCGAGTTTTCTGATTTTGAGATCGTTGAGGAGTCAGAAATCCGAAATCGGGCTAACGCAACCAGTTTTACTGCCGATCCTGACTTTACTTTTACCACCAGCTTTGAAGAAATGCCTGAAAACTGGTCAGATATTCGGCAGGAAGAAGTAATGAATATACCGACGCTAACCTCACGGCAAAGCCCCTTAAATCTGAAAAGGCAACAGACCTACCAAACGCTTTCCCGGTTCAAGCCAAAAGGACAATACCTGGATTTTAAACTCTGATTTATCTGACAACGGTACCGCTATCAGTTATCCGAATATGAAAGAGGAATACTGAGATTTAGCTTAATCGTTTGCTCGCAATCGTCCGTAAAGTTCAGGTCGCACTGTATCTGTTCTGCCAGTTTACGACTTTGCATTAATCCTTCATTAAAAGAGTTTTGTATGCACCCATCAGATTCTTGAGTAGTTTCGTCACCAGACATGACCTGATTCAGTTCATGTCTTTTCTTTTCAGAAGCTTCAAAAACCACAGAAAATATAGCTTTGTTGCCCTTCTTCCCGGTGTTCATTTCCGTAACCGAATCTTTCCCTGAACATTTAAGAGCAAAACTGATCAGGTTAAAGATGATCAGCTTTAACATAAAAATGTCCGTATGAACGTGAAGAGGATTTGAGCTACGCTTAAAATTAACATTCGGACCGGCACAGCGCATTTGATTACAAACTTCAGATACGATCCAGTTCAAATCAACATCCAATAAGTCTTCCCGTCCCGAAGTCAGAGTATCTGATTCATCACTGTAGATTTCCATCAACTGCTCCAGGATTACGTTTACCTGATTTATACCGGCTTCGATCTGTTTGCGATAGTGCTGGATTTGCTTTACATCCGGATTATTGGAAAGTGAAATATTGATCAGCTCCAGGTAGCCGGATATTGCACTAATGGGAGACATAGCATTGTGCATATTCTGCTTCACAATGCTTTTCTGCAGCTGGTGTATTCCCCTGAGTTTATCCAGGCTATCATTCGAAGAATCTTTTTGCTCTTCGAACATATTAGTTACAACGGAATGTAATTCGTTCTTAACCTTCTCTTCCTTCCGAACGATATCATCGAAGCTTTCTGCTAAATTCATACGACTAAGACTTATATGGATATTAAGACATTATATAAATGAGCTATTTGTACCGGGCGTGCATTATATCCATCCCCATGGCCAACAACATCCTCAAACAGCTATCTTAAAAAATCCTACGTTTTATTAAGATTTTTTAATCTTCTTAATTTTAACTAATTCGTTTTATTAAAAAAAATTAATGTTCCATCTAATTAACAATTAACTTTCAAAGCTCAATTTCCTTAAACTATTATCTTTCATCAAATTATAATAAGCTAATAGTTAGTGTTGATAAATTGTGGATAACTTAGCTTTGTCAAAATCTTCTTTCTGTGCGAGATGGAGAACCGGGAAGTTTCCGAATATGAGTTTTGTCTAATCCAGTTCCTTTTTCATTCTATTCTTTGTTATTTAGGTGCCAATAATTGTAAGAGTGTCACCAAATTTGTGCAGCATTCTATTGTATGAAAGACTTCATTTCGATTTTATTTATTGAAGAAAGCGAGCAGTCAAATCAAGAGATAAAAACCAAATTAGACGAATCTGATTTCTCGGTTATCCCTTTTTCCCAAAACAGCTTAGAGAGTTTAGGGGTTTTACTTAATGCCCATAAATGGGATCTCATTATCGCTGATCTTGACAAAGAAGATCTCGGGTTGACTTACATACTTGATATATTGGATCAGCAGGAATTTATTACCCCTATTGTATTGGTTGGAACCGATATTCAGAATGAGGCTCTTTATGAGGCCATGTCTGCAGGAGTTCAGGATTTTGTATCAAAAAACAACCTGGACCGATTGCTCCCCGTTGTTGCTAAAGAAATGAGGAATCTGCGGAAACTGAGAGCTCACACCCAAACTGCTACAAAGAATCAAATTTTTGACAGGATTCTGAAGAAGAGTACGAATGAAGTTTTTCTGATGGATCCCATGAGCCTGAAGATTGTTTTTGCAAACGATACTCTTTTAGATAATCTCGGATATACGGAAGAAGAACTGTATCAGCTGTCGGCAAAGGATGTAATTGCTCATTACGATATTAGAAATGTTTTTGAGCGTGTTGCCCCCCTTTATCGCGGAGAAGAAACCTCTACTACTTTTCAGTTCGATCGTAAAAGAAAAGACCGTTCTACATATCCCGTAGAAATACATATAGAAGTAACACAGGAAGGAGCCCGACAGCTTTTAATGGGAATCAGCTTTGATATTTCCCGCCAGGTTAAGGATGCTGAAATCATAGAACAGCAAAAAGAGAAAACCCGGCAGCTGGAGTTAAACAATAAGTATAAGTCGCAATTCTTTGCCAACATCAGCCATGAAATGCGAACCATCCTTAACTCTACCCTGCTTCTCACCAACATCCTTAAAGAAAACCGACGTGAGAACCTGGAGGAAGATCAGCTGGAGTACCTGCATACTATTTATCAATCCAATAACAGCGTTCTCGAACTTTTAAATGAGGTTCTTGATCTGTCGAAAATTGAAGCTGGAAAAATTGAGGTCCGTCTTGAAGAACTAGAAGTTTCTGATATCTGCGAACGTGCTGAACGCTTGTTTAAACCCATAGCTCGTGAAAAGAATATCTCATTTACCTGCACTGCGAATGGAGTTGCCAATAGCACTATTATAACCGACCGGCTTCGGCTTGATCAAGTTCTTAACAATCTGATTTCTAACGCTATTAAGTTCACTGAACAGGGGCACGTTCACCTGAAGGTTTTCCCTTTTAATGAGGATCCATCAAATTCAAAAGGTGAAATGATAGCCTTCAGTGTGGAAGATTCAGGTATCGGCATATCCCAAAAAAGACAGAAGCATGTTTTTAAGAGTTACATTCAAGCGGAAGGTTCATCTACAGAAAAAAGATTTGGGGGTACAGGACTTGGTCTGGCTATTTCCAGGGAAATTGCCCGGCTTTTGGGTGGCGATATCATCCTCGACAGCACCCCTGGTGTAGGAAGTAATTTTACCGTGTATTTACCAACCGACAGTAGTAGTAATTTAGAAGCGCAGGCTCAAAAGGGTAAGCTTCGGATTGAGAATGTATCCTCATTTGATGAAAACCAGCTTGCCGAATTCCCAAAACAAGAATCTGCAAAATCTCAAGGCACCGTTTTACTCGTTGACGATAGCAGTATTCATAATATGGCTTTGAAAGAGTTCCTGAGCTTCAGTATTAACCAATGTATTACCGCGGAAACAGCCGGAGAAGCCTATGAAATACTTCAACAGGAAATCGTGGATTGTATTATCCTTGATATGTACCTCCCAGACGCTGATGGTAAAGAAGTGCTTGATGAACTTAAATCAAACGGACAGCTTAAAGATATTCCCGTTATCATTTACTCCGGGAAAAGTTTAGCCCGTTCTGAAGAAGAAGAACTCCTGAGAAAAGCAGACGCGGTCGTTCAGAAAAATGTAAACGGCTATAAAAAACTATTAGAAAAAGTAGTGGAGAGCATCGGATAAGCGCTTACTATTCTCTGCTTTATTCTATCCATTCTGCCATCTTATCTTAACCTGTAAACAAAAAAAGCACCAACCCGTTTCCGGATCAGTGCTTTAATTTTATCAGCTTCTGTTACCCTTAAGCATACACTTCCGGGCTACGCTTTTTCTTGATTCTTCCACCTTTGGATTTCGAAAATGGTTCTTCACCTTTTGATTTTCGGTTTCCTTTTCTGGATTTAGAACCGCTTTTTCCTTTGTAGTTCCCTGATGACGATCCCTTTGAAGAAGATCCGGATCCGTTATTATCCGGCTTCGCCAGCTCAACAGAAAGATCACGACCTTCAAACTGAGTTCCATTTACGGCATCGAACAGCTTAGCATCAAAGCCTTCTTCCACTTCAAAAAACGAGAAGTTATTCTGGATATCGATTTTACCGAAATTCGGCTTCTTGCCATTCAGTTGCTCGTTTACAACCCCCATTAAACGGGCAGGATTAAGTCCATCACGGTTTCCAACATTTAGAAAATAGCGGGTAAATCCTTCTTCTGCATGTCTTCCGCTTCCGCCGGAATTGCTTCTTCCATTCTTCTTGCGGGAAGAATTCTTACGATTGTTATTGTTTTTGGATCTTCCGGCTGAGGCATTAATATCATCTGCATCCTGGTAATATTCCAGAATCTGGTTGAATTCCATAGATACAAAATGCTGAATCAGTTCCTGCCAGCCAAGATCAGCTAATTTCTCATATACCTGGGGCAGATACTTTTCAATCTGCTTTTCGTTGACTTCAGTAGCCTTCAGCTTGTCAACCATATCCATCATTCGGACTCCACAAACTTCTTCCCCTTTTGGAACATCCTGCTTGATGAATTCTTTTGCGGACATTTTTTCCAGTGCCCGAATTCTGCCCATTTCACGGGTATGAACAATAGAGATAGCAATTCCACTATTTCCTGCCCGGCCTGTTCTTCCACTTCTGTGAATATATACTTCCAGGTCATCCGGCAGGTTGTAATTGATGACATGCGTCAGGTTATCAACGTCAAGCCCGCGAGCAGCTACATCGGTGGCCACCAATAATTGAAGCTCCTTGGTACGGAATCGATTCATCACATCATCACGTTGTGCTTGTGATAAATCTCCGTTCAGCCAATCCACATCGTAGCCGTCTTTAGCAAGGCTTGCGGCTATATCTGAAGTTTCTCTTCGGGTACGGCAGAAAATGATCCCGTAAATATCCGGGTTTACGTCCACAATTCGTTTGAGGGCATCATACCGGTCTTTGGCGTGAACCATATAGTATTGATGCTCAACATTCAGAGCGCCGGAGTTGCGGGCGTTTACTTCAATTTCCTCCGGATTGTTCATGTACTTCCGCGCCATTTTTGAAATCTGCTTTGGCATGGTAGCGGAGAACAGCAATGTTTGTTTCTCTTTGGGAGTGTCTGCTAAAATAGCATCCAGGTCATCCTGGAAACCCATATTCAGCATTTCATCAGCTTCATCAAGTACCAGGGAACGAACATTTGTAACGTCCAGTTTACGGCGACGAATCAGGTCCAGCATACGACCCGGAGTTCCAATTACTACCTGTACACCATTATTGAGCGCACGTATTTGAGTTGAAATGTTAGCTCCGCCATAAACGGCTACGGTTTTAATTCCTTTTTGGTGCTTGGCAAACGACTTCAGGTCTTTGGCGATCTGAATGGCCAGCTCACGGGTGGGTGAAAGCACCAGCACCTGAACATTGTTTGAGTTGGCGTCAACCTGTTGCAGTACAGGCATACCAAAAGCGCCGGTTTTACCGGTTCCTGTTTGAGCCAGGGCAATCAGGTCGCGCTGAGAAGCAAGAATAGTCGGGATAGCCCTTGACTGAACTTCGGTTGGATTTTCAAAGCCAAGATCTTCAACAGCCTGGCATATTTCGGGCGATAAGCCCAGTTCTTTGAACGATGACATAAATAGTATTCAGTTTTATCCCGTACAAAGAAATTTGTGCTGCGCGTTGATCTTGCCCGGAATCATTGTTTGGTAAGGTGAGCTAATGACAAGAGGCAAGCACGACTGCTTGATTCATAAAGGCCAGCAAGGTTCTATAAACCTGAAAGGTTTTCTTTCGAAAACCGGGTTGTTCCAGTCTTATCGCGAACTCACGAATTCAGTAAGCCCCAAAGATACACATAAAAAGCTTCTGTTATGAGATTTCATTAGAATATTTTTCTTCTCCATATACATCGTGGAAAGACAGACACAGATTTAATACCTCTATACAATGTGCCGTGTTATAGTTAGATTAAAGCCCGAATTCGTGAATTGAAAATCAGAAACATGCAGTACATCACTAATCACTATTCCAAAGCTGAACCCCTTTCTATAGTTATAAAGAATATCCTTAATGAGATAGAGAAACATGGAATGAGCCCTGAAAAGTGTGTTTGGGGAACCTCGGTTTGCAGTGATGAAGTCAACAATTCCCTGGATAGTTTGAGTCGGCATTTTGCAGCTCCCGGCCCCTTTCGGTTTGGTGGAATTTCAGGAATCCCCTTTTCCGGTAAAACAGGGTTTCGTGCCTTTTCAAGCCATATTCCTGATGACGGCGGAGCGATAATTGTATATGGCCCTCACATTGGTATCTCGAAAGAAGGAATAGCCGGTGAGATATTACGGGAAGGTCAGTCTGCACATTCGACTTGTTGCGGCTCATTGATTGCCGGGCTTCAGAATGTAAAAGACGGAAACGTATTAATGATTTCCCATGATGACTATCAACAGGGGCAGGTAAATAAATTACTCATTGAGAATTATGAAGAGATCAAAGAATCCGATTCACAAATTAAGAAAGTAACTGAAATAGCCTTCAACCAAATAAAGAGAGAGCTTACGGATATTGTATCTGCCTGCCTCGAAAACCTCAGAGACAGTCCGGTTTTATTGATAGGGGGAATTGTTATCAATACCGATGTTGAACAGGAAGATTATTTCGAAATAAGAGATATCTCTGTATTCAACTCATAAAAACTTTTCAGATCATAGTTTTAACCGGGATCTGTTTTTTTGACGTCATTTTCTATTTCACTTTGAATAAATAGCCTTCACCATGTATAAATTTATATTGCTACTCAGTACTGTTTTTCTCTTTTCATGCACTCCCCAAAAGACCGAGACACCTAGCATTGATTGGGAAACCGTACAGGATACTACCGACATTATATATAGCATCACCGGGCTGGATGGACCCGAGGCCGTACGGTACGACCCGCAACAGGATGTCTACTTCATTTCCAATTTTACAGGTGGCGGAACCACGCAGGACTCAACCGGATTTATTACTAAAGCTGACGCTGAGGGCAATATTCTGGATCTTAGATTTATGACCGGCACTGAAGAATTTCCCTTTCACGCTCCAAGAGGCATGTTCATCGTAGATAACACATTATGGGCAGCCGATGTGTTGGGCGTTCACGGTTTCGATAAGTCAACCGGTGAACAAACGGATTTTATTGATTTCACCGAATTTAAAATTGGCTTCCTGAATGATATATCTGCAAATACCGATGGGGCATTGTTCGTTACTGACACCGGAACGAACCGTGTTTTTAAAGTTGAGAACCGTAAGCCTTCCATTTACCTGGACTCACTCCCCGAAGCTCCAAATGGAATAACGCTGAATCCCGAGAATCAACAATTTGTTTTAGCTCCATGGGGCGGCGATCAGATCTTCCGTTCTTTTAGCCGTACGGATGATTTGGCCAAATACGCTACGTTGGAAGGTGGCTATTTTGATGGTATTGAGTTTCTTCAGTCAAATTTATTAGCTGCCAGCCAGCAGGATTCCAGTATCCGTTATTTTGACGGTGCTCAGAGTCCGGTATTTATCAAAACTACAGGGCGACCGGCGGATATTGGAATTAATACCAATCTGAATCATATAGCAGTTCCGTATATTGCATTAGATCGTGTAGATATCTGGAATCTTTCAAAACAATAGATTTTTAACACTTTATGCCTGACAATCACGCTCTTATCCCCGATAGCGAATTCGAGCGAGCTTTAAAACTATCTGAATATGACATTGACTATTCAGAAATTCATGGGAAACTGGACGACTTAACCCGGCTTGCAGCTCATGTAGCCGGAACTCCCATTTCACTCATTAACCTGCTGGATACAACCACGCAGTGGACGGTTTCTAAGGTAGGACTTGATATGCTTCAAACTCCCCGGGAAGATACCGTTTGCCAGTATGTGATACTGAACGACGAATCGGTTGAGGTGGAGGATATGACCGAAGACGAGCGCTTCAAAGATAAAGATTATGTCAAGAACTCTCCTCACATAAAATATTATTACGGGGTGCCGCTCAAAACTCCGGATGGCCACCGAATTGGGGCTATGTGTGTAATGGATACTGATGAACATGACCTTTCTCCTGAGAAAGAATCGTTCCTGAAAATCATTGCCAACGAGGTAATAACCCGAATTGAGTATGAGCAGAAACTCAAGCTCATGAGTCATAACGTGGATGAGCTTAAGGAAATACAGCGCAAAGTCAGCCATGATATTCGCGGCCCCATCGGAGGTATTATCGGTATTGCTGAAATCCTTCGGGATCAGGCTGAGGAAAATAAAATGGAAGAGTTTATGCAGCTTCTTGAGCTTATCAACAAAGGCGGACGATCGGTACTGGATTTAGCAGATGAGATTTTAAGTACCTACAAAGATCAATCAGATCAAACAAAACTTCTCCAAAACCAGCTTACCCTGGAAATTTTACAGAAGAAACTTGAAGACCTATATAAACCACAGGCACTCAACAAGTCCATTAACTATAAGGTAGTGATTAACAATGGTCATCAGGGACTTTCTTTCCCTAAGCACAAATTACTGCAGATATTCGGAAATCTGATTTCCAACGCAATCAAATTCACCCCGGAAAATGGAACTGTAGAGGTAAATCTGGATATTAAAAAGCCAGACTTAGAGCTTTTCGCTGTGATCAAAGACAGCGGTGTGGGGATGACCGATGAACAAATAGAAGAGATTATGAGCAACCGGGGACGTTCAACGCAGGGAACGGGGCACGAGCGAGGCTTTGGTTTTGGATTCAAACTGGCTAAGCACCTGATTGAATCCATAAATGGTTCCCTTTTGATCGAATCCAAAAAGAATGAGGGAACCGAGATCACCATGAATATCCCTCTTTAACCTACTGTTACTGAGTTTGTGAATGCAAGGTATCGGCACGGCTGGATGCCCGCTTCCGTACGGGTATATGCCGATTTGTGTTCACCACCCGAGAAGCGTTTTGTCAGATATCCTTATAATTACCCAGCTCCAGAGTCCAGTCATACTCCTTGAATTCAACTGATGGATTAGCATCCTGAGGGATAATATCATAGTCTTTAAGCATTTGAACCGCTCCGCTTTTCCCTCCAAAATCGGCACGGAACCAGCTCATCAGTTTATTCACCACCACCCTGTTTTCTTCCGGATAATAGTCCGTGGTTTTATCCAGGTATTGTTTTGTGGTGATGTCCAGCTGCTCATTCACACGATTCGGATCGTAGGCGGCGATAAAAGGACAGGCAGCGGCACCGCAATTGAGGGCAAAGTGAATGCGGGGATCAACTTCATCCCAGCGGAATTTTTTCTCATAACTTCCCGGAAAAGGATTACTGGCATATCCTCCCGATATCTTAACTTTTGATCTTCTGATGATCCCATGCTCAATATCATCAAAGCTAATGTCTTTCCCTGCAATGGTTATTTGAGGAGATGAGAAAAAGTTATAGCCGAACACAGAATCCCGGTCTTCAAATAATTCGGGATTCTCGGTTAGAATAATCTGCACGTAGGCATTATAAACATTCAACCAGAATGCTTTTCGTTCTCCCTCTGTATCCAGGCTTTCTTTTAGTTCTTTCTCGGATACATTGGCCAATTTTTCCTGAATGGCTTTCGTTGATTTGCCTTGCCTGAGATTCTCTATCATTTGTGCGGAAAGTTCCGCATAGGTCATTCTATCCAGGTTTAGGGAATCTGTCGACATTTTTTCCTGCGCCTGAATATTAACAGAGACCAGAAATCCGGCCACTAACAAAACACTAAAAACTATATTCTTCATTTTGTTATTCTTTTTGAATATTAAACCATCTGTAGAACCCGGCATATCGTATTGACTATCCAAAGCCAATTAATCTTACAGTGAAATGCTGAGCATCATTGTCCCTACATATAACGAAGAAAACTCCATATTGGATTTATTGGTTCACTTGAGCAATGCTATAGCCCCTTCCGATGAGATATTGGTTGTGGATGGAGGCAGCGCTGACGAAACGGTAAGCATTGTAGAGGAAAATGGATTTACCTGCTTGAAATCACCCCTCAAAGGCCGGGCTGCACAAATGAATCTTGGGACAGAGAAATCTTCCGGTGAAGTTCTCTATTTCGTTCATGCCGATACTTTTCCTCCGGCTACATTTCGGGATGATATTCAAGAATCTATCTCCAAAGGCTATGAAGCCGGTTGTTACCGCTACCGATTTGATTCAAACCATCTCCTGTTGAAGATCAATGCCTACTGTACCCGCTTCGATCGGTTGATGTGCCGGGGCGGTGATCAGACATTGTTCATTACCCGGAAACTATTTGAAGACTTAGGCGGCTTTCGCGAAGATTTTATGATAATGGAGGATTACGATTTGATTCAGAAAATCCAGTCTCGTGCCGGGTTCCGTATTATTCCTAAAAACGCTATGGTTTCTGCCCGAAAATATGATCACAACGGCTATTTTCGGGTGAACTTCGCCAACCTGATTATTTTTATGATGTACTTTGCGGGACTTTCCCAGGAAACCATGGTGCATGCTTATAAAAACCTGATTATCCATCCCAAGTTTGATTGAATCCCGGATTTTCAATATTCGGTCAGTTCGTTGTTTTCTTATAACGATTAATGGAGACCAGCAGCAACACACTTCCCATTCCGATTAGCGTGTATACCATAAACTGTATTTCTTTCCAGCCGGCTCCTTTCAGTAACACCATTCGCATAATCTTGATAAAGTAAGCCACCGGATTAGCCAGCGTAAGGTTTTGAGCCCATTCCGGCATGCTTTCAATCGGGGTAAAAAGTCCGCCCATCAGAATGAAAATTACCATCAGAAACCAGGCAATGAACATGGCTTGCTGTTGGGTGTGGGTGATGGTAGAGATTAAAAGCCCCAACGACTGAATTACAATCAGGAAAATGCCGGAAACAACTAATATTGTGGTAAGACTTCCCAGGAAAGGAATCTGAAATCCATACCGTGCCAGAGCCAAACCAATAAGTAAATCCACCATTCCAATTACCCAGAAAGGGAGCAGCTTCCCAATCATAAACTGATATTTACGAATAGGAGTTACATTCAGCTGTTCAATGGTTCCGATCTCTTGCTCCCTGACGATATTCATCCCCGATAAAAACACACCTATCATAGAAACAAGAACCACCAGAATACCCGGTACCATATAGGTTATGTAATCCAGATTAGGATTGTACCAGTTTTGAGGAATGATATGAATCGACTTCGCCTGTCGCATCTGCCCGACTGCCTGTTCAATTTTCAGCTCTGTTAACACCTTTTTGTTTACGTCGTTTAAAATAGAAGTGCTGTAGGATTGAATGAGTCCGGCCGTACTTCCATCCACGGCGTCAATAACCAGCTGCAAATCTGCTTGCTCGCCACTCGATGCTTCCTTTCCAAAACCAGAAGGAATGCGAATGATCATCTTTACCAAGCCGGCATTCATAGCGTCAAGTGCTTCATTCCCGTCAAAAGTTTCCAGTTTCAGGGTAAAGTATCCGGTAGCCTGAAATTTGGCGGTCAGCTCTCTGGAAAGTGCAGACTGATCCATATCTACCAGAGCAAAATCCACCTCCTTAAGTTCATAGGTTGCCGCAAAGGAAAGAACCAACAGCTGTACGATTGGCATCACAAACAGGATGGGCAGCATCGCCTTGTTGCGGAAAATCTGCAGAAACTCTTTTCGAAGTAAAACCCGAATGATCTTCATTGCAGCCTCACCTTAAACTTTTTCATACTCAGAGCTATAAAAAACAGGGTAATCCCGGCCAGAATAAGTGTCTCTTTCCAGATGAATAAGAACTCGGATCCTTTCAGCATGATGTCTCTTACAATGATCAAAAACCATTTGGCCGGAATGATATGTGAAATCCACTGAAGTGGAACCGGCATACTTGAAACGGGAAAAATGAAGCCCGACAGCAATACCGTTGGCAGTAACAATCCCGCCAAAGAAACCATCATTGCGGTTTGCTGATTATTGGCTGCCGATGAAATAAACACCCCCAGTGCCAAAGCCGTTAGAATAAATAAGGTCGCCTCTGCAATAAACAAGATGTAAGAACCCTGAAACGGAACCTGAAATACAAACCTTGCCAACACCAAAATGGTGATTACATTTACTAACGAAAGCACCAAATACGGCAATACCTTTCCTATGATTATATGCCGGGGTTTGAGCGGTGAAACCAACAGAATTTCCATATTTCCCATCTCCTTTTCACGGGTGATAGAAATAGAGGTCATAAGGGCGGAAATAAGCATCAGAATAACGGCAATCAAACCGGGAACAAACAGGTTCACACTTCTCAGTTCGGGATTGTACATCATCCTTACCTGCGTATTTAAACCTGCTTTTTGTATTTCTCCGTTATTGTTCAACTCCCTCACATAATCACGAATAATATTAGCCGTATACGACTGTACAAGGTTGGCAAGGTTAGGGTCGGTAGCATCAGTGATAATCTGTACATCCGCTACATTTTTATTCACCAGCTTCTCTTTGAAGTTCGGTTCAAAAACCACCACTTCCTTGATATCACCTTTTCTGAACAGCCCTTCTACTTCCCCATAACTTTGCAGGTAGGCCCGGACTTGAAAAGATCCTGAAGCTTCCAGTTTTTGCGTGATGGTTCGCGTTACTTCATCTTTCGCTAAATCCAAAACCCCGATCTGAGCGTTGGTTACTTCATTTCGGATAGCAAAGCCAAATAGTATCAGCATAATGATTGGCATCCCAAAGAGCACCGTTAGCGTACGCTTATCACGATAAATCTGCTTAAACTCTTTAATCACAAAGCCGGAAAAGGCGTTCATCCTTCCCCCCTCTCGGAACCGCGAGCCAGCTTTATAAATACATCCTCAATAGTTTCAGCATAGAAGTTTTCTTTTAGTTGGCGGGGTGAACCGATGGCATCCATCCTTCCGTCTACCATGATGGAAACCCGATCACAATACTCCGCCTCATCCATGTAATGCGTGGTCACAAAAACCGTAATCTCCTGCTCCGAAACCTGGTATATCTTTTCCCAAAACTGACGCCTCGTAACCGGATCAACTCCCCCTGTTGGCTCATCCAGAAACACAATTTTGGGATTATGAAGTATGGCTATAGAAAAGGCCAGCTTCTGCTTCCAGCCTAAGGGCAGAGAGCGCACCAGCTTTTTACGAACACCTGTCAATCCAAGTGAATGGATTACTTCATCAGTTTTGCTGTCTAGCTCTTTACCGGGGATTCCGTAAATCCCTCCGTAGAACCGGATGTTTTCTTCGGAAGTGAGGTCATCATACAGCGAAAATTTCTGGCTCATATACCCGATGTTTTTCTTGATGGTCTCTGCCTGCCGGTAAACATCGTTGCCCGACACCCATGCTTCGCCCGATGTTGGAGTAAGCAGCCCGGTCAGCATACGCATAGCCGTCGTTTTTCCTGCTCCATTAGCCCCCAGGAATCCGAATATCTCTCCCTGCTCTACCTCAAAGGTGATGTTATCCACCGCAGTGAAGTCACCAAACTTGCGGGTCAGGTTTTCGGTTTTAATGGCCGGATCAGACATGGGCTTCCTCGCCTTTAGCTTGCATCAGCTCCATAAAGCTGTCCTCAATATTGGGCTTGATGGGTTTGATCTCAACCTGACCTAAACCCCGGTTAAACAAATACTTTTTCAGAGCTGTTACATTTGGTGATCCGATTTTCTCAGTGTAATGAACAAACTCGCCGAAGGGATGAACGGAATAAGCCTGAGGATACGATTTAAGCGCACTGAGCAGGTCGTATGTGTTATCTGCCTTGATGCCCAGCAACGTACGTTCAAATGAGCCTACGATGGATGAGGGAGTATCAATTTGCATAATCTCGCCTTCCTGAATTAAGGCCACTCGATCACACAGATCCGCTTCGTCCATATAAGGTGTGGATACGATAATGGTAATGCCTTCTTCTTTGAGCATCTGCAGCATTTCCCAAAATTCTTTTCGGGAAACAGCATCCACTCCGGTAGTAGGCTCATCCAGAAGTAATAACTCCGGCTTATGAATGAGCGCACAGCTCAGTGCCAGCTTTTGTTTCATCCCCCCCGATAAATCTCCCGCCAAACGGTTTTTAAATTTTTCGAGCTGACTGTAAATGGGCTTCACCAGCTTATAGTTTTCATCGATGGTAGTACCAAAAACAGAGGCAAAGAATTTCAGGTTCTCTTCTACTGTCAAATCCTGATAAAGAGAAAACCTGCCGGGCATGTAACCCAGTTTTGGACGGATTTGCTTGTAATCTTCTACAACATCTTCCCCGAGAACTGTAGCCGAACCCTCATCAGGAATAAGCAAAGTGTTTATAATCCGGAACAGCGTAGTTTTACCGGCACCATCCGGACCTATCACCCCAAACAACTCCCCTTTATTCACCTCAAAAGAAACATCTTTCAAAGCACGGACTTTCCCAAACCACTTCGAAACCGATGATATATTAACAATGCTATTCAATCCTGACCTTGCGTTATTGAAAGTTTACTTCTCCCGGCATACCTATCTTTAACTTGCCATCCGGATTGCGGACTGCAATCTCAACCGCATATACCTGCGTTACCCGTTCTTCTTTGGTTTGAATCATTCTTGGGGTGAACTCCGCTTTAGAAGCAATCCACCTTACAACACCGGTAAGTGATTCATTCTCTACCGCATTCTTGTCAATTAGCACTTCTGCTTGCTCACCCGGAATCACGTTCGGCAACTGCGCACCCGACACATAGACCCTAAGGATCATTTCCTCCAAATTGGCGATCTCATACAGAGGCTTTCCTGTTGAGACTAACTCCCCCGACTCCGCAAAACTTGAAAGCACGGTTCCTGAAACCGGATTTATAATCATCGTCTTTTCTATCTGATCTTCGACCTGAGCTATCCGGGCTTTCATCGTTTCCAGCTCTGCGTAAACTGATTGCTTTTGTACTTCCACCGAATTAATCTGTTTTTTTAACACATTTACCTGTCCTTGCGCCTGGTCGATCTGCTGTTGAGTAGCTGCATTATTTTTCTTCAGGTTCGTAAAGCGTTGCAGGTCTTTCTGAGCAGTATTCAGCTGCTCCCGATACACATCAGCCTGTGCATCCAGTTTTGAAATATTCGTCCGGATAGAAGCTACTGAAGCTAACAGCTCGTCCTTTTGAAGAGCCAGACGGGTGGAATCTATCTGTCCTGCTTTTTCGCCTTTTTCCATTCTCAAGCCCTCCTGTACTGTAAAACTCTTAAGTATTCCTGAGGCTTCTGCCGAAACAGTGACTTCATTCGCTTCAAACTGTCCGTAGGCATCTGATGTTTGCTCCTGACCGCATCCCACTGCCAAAAAAAGCACGGCGATTATAGGAAAAATAGGTGTGTATATTTTCTTCTGTTTCATAACCTTTCCTGTCGTTAAAATTTCTATTCGAGATCTAATCCCAAAGCCGTCCGGTATTCAGTCCGGGCCTGAACTAATTTGATTTCATTCGTTAGCAGGGAAAGCCGTGCTCGATTAGCATTTGTTAGTTCGGTGATGTATTCCGTAGCCGTAATGACTCCATTTTCAAGCTGATTGGAACTTTCAGCCACAACCTGCTTCCTGATTTCAATAATTTCTTTATCACGGATGATGTTTTCTTTAATAGCCTCTACCTGTTTCTCAATTCGACTCAATTGAGTTTGCAGCTGTAGAGTAAACGACTCCTCATCTTGTCGTATGGTTTTTTGTCTGATATTCAGTATCTCTGCCTGTTCATCGGCATTCAGGAAGTCCATAAAATTCCAGTTTAAACGCAGGCCTACCATGTAATAATCATGGAAGTCATCATTCAGGAAATTAAGTCCCGGCCGGCCAAAAGCCGCCATTCCAAAAGCTGAAATACGGGGCGTCTTTTTCGTTTGAGCCAGTTTCTTTTGCTGCTCTAGAGCCCGGACCGAGTTTTCAAATAAGCCCAATTCAGCTCTTGTCGGTTCACTGTTATCAACCTCATCAGATAACCTTGGCATCGTAAGCGTGTAAGAAGGATCCAGATCTTCCCCTATCAATTTTCCAAGTATCGAATACCCTGATTTAATATTTGCTATCACTCCTGCTGAATCCTGTTTCGCTTTGATCAGCCCGGCCTCAAGTATTAACTGCTGGCTCATTAATAACACCCCGTTTTCAACTTTGGCTCGCACAGCTTTAAGACGTTCTTTCAGCTCTGAAATCATTAATTCTGTGGCTTTCATCTGCTGTTGAGAGAGTAGTATCCCAAAGTAAACCTGATCGATTTGCGCTCTTACCTGATGGAGTTTCACTTGAGTTGAAAGCACTTCCTGCCTTCCTTGTGTGCGTTCCAAATCTTTTCGAATGCCCACTGCTCCGCCGCTATAAATATTCTGGCTTACCTGAATGGCTGCTTCATACTGATCTTTGCTTACCGGAGGCGGACCTCCTCCCGGCAAGCCGAATTCCGTTACTTCCGACTGAAAGCTTGCCTTGCCATTGAAAGAAACCTGCGGGTAATACCCGGTGTTTGCTATGCGGATTTTCAACTCTGCTATCTGATCCTCCAGGGCTATATTCTTCGCCATGGGATAATGTGCTTCAGCCTGTTGATAGCAATAGTTCAGAGAAATGGAATCCGGCGGAGCACTTTGGTTCACAAAAGTAAATATCAACAACGAAGCGAGTAGCGTATTCATGGCTTTCTATAATTGATGGCATTTAGGATAAAATCAGTAAGAAACCATTTCCGGTCTTTAAGAAATTTGAGGTACTCCTGCTCCTCCAGATCAAAAACAGTTTTTACCATCATCTGGGCTATAAAGGGAAACAGAATCAGCCCGACCATACTGATTAGCAATTGCCGTGGCTCTACCGGATCCATATTTCCGGCTTCAACTTCTTTCTTTATTTGATTGGCAAAACTTTCAGGCGGGTGAATATTCTTCTCGCTCATAAACTTTCGAAACTCATCGGGGTGATTATTCATCTCTTGTATGATGAACTGCACTACCTTGGGATTGTCTTGCAGAAAGTTGTAATAGGCATCAATCAGCCGGGGTACCTTCTTATCTAATGTAAGTTCGGAGCCCAGAATTTCGAATATGGTGGGAAAAAAGTGTGCCAGCTGTTGTTGGAAAACCGCCCGAAATAGTTTGTCTTTGCTTCGATAGTAATAATGCAGCATCGACTTGTTGATGTTTGCCTCATCAGCAATTTGTTGCATGCGGGCACCGGCATAGCCATCCTTCTGGAAAACCCGGGAAGCAGCTTCAAAAATCAGTTCTTCAGTATCTTTTTCTTTGTCAGTCATATCTGTCTTTTGATTGATTCTGCAGAAAACTATACTGAAAAAAGCATTATTTCAACCATATGGTTGAACTTATTGGTTGGCATCTTCCGGGCTATAGCATTTCCATAAAAAACAGCCGGGTAGAATTTGTTTCTTGAGACTAAATCAAAGCAGAGCGATTAATTCTAATTTATTTTTGGAGTGAAAGCAGTGCGTAGGTCGCATTCATTTACATCTAAAGAATGTTGAATGATTCAGGCCAAAAAAAATATTTAGATAAATGAAAACACCGGTGTAAAACTATTCTCCTTTCCTTCACAAAATATTCACAATGTTTGAATAGTTTTTGATCAACAAAATTAAAACAGGTCGGTAACCGCACTTTGGTGCCGCAAATAAAACAAACAAATACTATGAGAACTCTATTTTCATTATTAGCCATTTTTGCCTTTGCATTCACAACAACAGTCCAAGCTCAGGATAAGGTTGAAATAACCATCGAGAGTAACGACCGGATGCAATTTGATTTAAGCGAAATCAAAGTAGAAGCAGGCCAAACCGTTGTATTAACCCTGAAGCATGTTGGAAAACTTCCAAAGGCAGCTATGGGTCACAACTGGGTACTGCTCAAGCAAGGTGTTGATATTCAAACATTTGGAGCAGCAGCCTCAAAAGCAGCCGGAAATGAATACATTCCTGAAGGCACAGACGATGTAATTGTACACACCAAACTGATCGGCGGCGGACAAGAAACCACCATCGAGTTTACAGCTCCTGAAGCCGGAACCTACGATTACATTTGTAGCTTCCCCGGCCACTATGCGATGATGAAAGGTCAACTAATTGTAGAATAAGTAGTTATTTAGCATTTCTAAAACTACTCGTATTATAACCCTGAACCCCGGATTTCTGATCGTTTTCCGGGGTTTTTTTATATCATTGATTTACTAAAGCTCATCTATGGCCTGCTCAACGGATACATCTCCCTGAAGCAGCTCTATGCTCTTCCCATAGCTTTGTTTTGCATCCAGCAGCTCTACAATTACCGCCGCCACATCATCCCGGGTAATGGTTTTGGTGTCAATAGATTCTATCCGCTCCTTAAGTTCTACTTTCCCTGTTCCCTCTTCATTGGTTAGCCGACCGGGCATCAGCACCGTATAGTTAAGGTTGGAGTCTCTGAGTCGCTCATCCGCTTTGGCTTTGGCTTCATAATAGTGCTCCATGGGCTCAGACCAACTTTCCGGATCTCTGTTAGCTTTGAGCGCACTTACCATAATAAAACGGCCAACTCCCGCTTTTTCTGCCTCATCAATCGCTTTGATGGCGCCATCTCGGTCAATGACCTTCGTTTGTGATTTCGGGGTGTCGGCACCTGATCCCGCCGTAAATACTACCGCTTCAATATCTTCATAAGCGTGACTGAAATCTTCTTCCAGGTCTGCCAATACTGTATCTATTCCATGCTCTTTAAACTGATCGATCTGCCCCTCTTTCCGAACCATGGCAACCGGATTATATCCGGTATCCTTCAGCTGATGTACCAACCTGCTTCCTATTTGTCCGTTTGCTCCTATTACTAATATGTTCATTCTCTTTTTTTGAATTGGATTTCAGATACGTAAATGGCTGATTATCGCTTTTCGTTTCAGATAGCTCAGAATGATTTGCCTTTTTGATGTGAGCAATCAATTGCATTATTAATTCAGGCAAAATCATTTATTTTGATCATTAAACCTTATTGAAAGAAACCAGTTATGAAGAAAGTACTTGTTACAACCGGGGGCGGTGATTGCCCCGGACTGAATGCGGTAATCCGTGCCATCGTAAAGCGTGCAGCCCAAACCAATAACTGGGAAGTGTATGGCAGTATTGAGGCATTCAACGGAGCTCTGCGTACGCCGAAGGAAATTATCAGGCTGACGGACAAGGAGGTAGCCGGAATTCATGCCAAAGGAGGAACCATCCTGAAAACCACCAACAAGGGTGGCCCTTTCAACTGGCCGGTAAAACACGCTGACGGTTCCTGGACTACCGAAGACCGTTCCGATGAAATGATTGAATACCTGAAGAACGAAGGCTTTGAGGCCGTTATAAATATCGGTGGAGACGGCTCCCAGAAAATCAGTCACCAACTGCAGGAAAAAGGACTGAATATGATTGGCGTGCCTAAAACCATCGACAACGACCTCTCCTCTACCGATTACACCTTCGGTTTCCAAACCGCTGTTGACATTGCCACCGATGCCGTAGACAAACTGGTAACTACCGCCTCCAGTCACCACCGATTGATGATTCTCGAAGTGATGGGCAGAGGTGCCGGTTGGATTGCCCTGCATTCGGCTATTGCCGGAGGAGCGGAAGTGTGTCTCATCCCGGAAATTCCTTATGACATCAAAAAGGTGCTCGAAAAAATTAACAGTCGCTATAAAGACGGGCGGGGCTTTGCCATTGTGGTCATTGCCGAGGGAGCCAAACCAAAAGAAGGGTCCGTTGTTGCCCGGGAAAGTGATGAAGTAGGATACCGGAACCAACGCCTGGGAGGCGTAGCATACCAGTTATCCGATCAGCTGAAATCTGCCGGTTTTGAACATGATATCCGTGAGATGGTTCTTGGCCATTTACAACGTGGAGGTAAACCCGAAGCCTTCGACCGCATCCTCGCCACTCAGTTTGGGGTGAAGGCCATGGAACTTGCAATCAATGGCGAATACGGACAGATGGTTTCCTTCATCGACCAGGAAATTATAGCTGTGCCACTCGCAGAAGCTGCTAAAGGTAACAATTTTGTTGACCCAGACAGCTTTTTGGTTCAGACCGCTAAAGGAGTTGGGATTAGCTTTGGGGATTAATGTTTTTCAAGTGTGTAAGCTGATGTTCCTACTTTTTTGTTAACGCCTTTTTATTCATCTTACTCTGACTTTTTACAGAGAAAACTTATAAACACTTAAACATGCAGTAGGATAAGATGAATAGAGTTCGTTTTAGCCTGTTGCTGGCAGCAAGCAAAAAAAGAACATGAGAATATTAATCATAGGTGGAGAAGGAACAATTGGACAACCTGTAACAGAACACTTCCAAAATGAAAATGAAGTGATTGTTGCAGGTAGAAGTAGCGGAGAAATTAACATTGATATAGCCGACACTAACTCAATCGAAAAAGGACTGGAAACGCTAAAAAAAGTAGATGCAATTGTCTGTATTGCAGGAGAAGCAAAATGGGCCAACTTCAATGAGCTTTCTGAAGACGACTACTACATTGGGCTTAAAAGTAAATTAATGGGACAAGTAAACCTTGTTCGAATTGGCAAAAACTACTTAACCTCAGGTGGTTCAATCACACTCTCAACTGGAATATTAGCGGACGACCCTGTGACCAAGACTACAAGTGCAGCGATGGTAAATGGAGCCATTCACAGTTTCGTCAAAGCAGTAGCATTGGAAATTGGCAATGGCATTCGAGTTAATGCGGTATCATTAGGAATGGTCGAAGATGCTTATGACAAGTACAAAGATTATTTCCCAGGACACAACCCAGTTCCAATGAAGAAAGCAGTCAATGCCTTTGTAAGAAGTGTTAATGGAAAAGGAAATGGAGAAATCATTCGAGTATATGAAAAATAAAATACCAGCTGCCAACAAAACCTATACGCAATGCCCTTTTTCTCGTTCCTAACGTCCCGTTCGGAACGCCTTATCGAAGCTCCTGCTTCCCATGTACAATGACAACATTACTTCACCAACAGCATTTTACGCTGTTCCATAATCTGCTTTCCGTTTTTTCCTCAAAACGATACCGATACACTCCGCCGGATATTTCGAGATATTTCACAGGAATAGATATTCTATACCCATAGTAAGCACCGAAAAGAAACTATTCTTCAAGCTGTTTTATCTCGAAAAAAACGGTCATTGATTAAAAACCGTTACCCTACCCTAAATCTCAACTCATCAATCTTGGACAGAATTTCATCCCGGTTCATATCTCTGTAACGCTCCGGAAGCAGCTCCTTCGATGTACATTCAATCACAGCACTAAGCGTTTGTAGCTCCACTTCCTCCGGATAGGTAGGCGGAAGGAAATCGGCCAGGGCTGCATCCAGTATTTCGGGGGTTACTTTCTTTCTTCCCTCAGCCGCTGCACGGAATTTAGCTCTTGTTAAAGCCGCTTCCATATCTGCTCCTGAGAATGTTTTAAAGCCTTCTTCTATAACCGCAGGAATGTATTCTTCGGTCATTTGCAGGCCGGTTTTCTTGCGCATGGCTTCAAACAGTTCCACGCGTTCTTCGTTGGTATGAGGCGGGAACAAGGCAAGGTGCTCTTCGGCTCTACCTTGTCGTTTCAAATCAATAGGCATAAGATCGGGTCGGGCCGTCATCAGGAACCAGACAATGCGCCCCCGGTTGGTAGTATCACTCATAAAGGTGGCAATCTGCGAAAATACCCGGCTTGAAACCCCACTGTCTCCGCTTGCATCGCGGTCGCCAAGGTAGGCATCGGCTTCATCAATCATAACCGCTACAGGCGCCATGGCTTTAAGCAGAGAAAGGATCTTCTCCAGGTTTCCTTCGGTCACCCCCTGCCACTGACTCCGGAAGTTTTTGAGCTTCACCATCGGAATACCTACCTCACTGGCAAAACAAGTCACCAAAAAGGTTTTACCCGTTCCCACCGGACCGCACACCAGATATCCCATCGGCATTACATCCTGCCGGCCGGCTTTTAGCGCTTTAACAGACTGACGTAAATGCTTTTTCACGTGGGTATGTCCGGCTACATTATCCAGCGAATATTGAGTTTCCACAAACTCAAGCAGTCCGTATGCTTCCGCTTCAATCAGTTCTTTTTTGGTTTCTGAAAGCCCGTCAAAAGTAATCTTCTCTTTATTCTCCCGGGCATGAGACAGTACGCTCCGGATATTCACAAAATTCAAACCGGCTGTTTGCTGGGCTACAATATCCGGCTTTACTTCTGAGATATCTTTCCAGTTGTCGTTCCGGGTTTCGTATTCAATGAAATCTCGACGTTCCTGCTCAGCAGGGATATCAATTTTAATATCCGTGGTATAAGGGTTCTGAACCAATGTCTTATTCAGGTCGGCCAGGTTCTCAGTAATCATCACCGTGGTAAAATCGGATGCCAGAAACATGGGGTCATGGGCCCATCTTGATAAATACACCATGGACGTTCGGTCTTCATTACCGATTGAAGCCGCATCACTCATCGGCACTATGGTCTCGGCGTAATCAATGATCAACGCCACACTTTTCTTTTGATCAAGGCGGAGACGGAAATACTGCTCCAACAGCGACATCACCCGAACCGGGTCTTTCGGCATCTTTTTGGCGTACTCCGTACCTACCAAACTATCCCGCCCGGCTATAGCCTGATTGAAATCAGCCTGCGATTCCTTGTCCCGAAAATAAATGCCGGATGCCCGATCATAAAAAATCACGAAATCACGAGCACCGAAAAATTCATCCGATAAAAACGACTTAAGGCGATTAAATTCCGTTCCTTCCTCCGTTTTCAGAGAAACCAGATCATGAACGTTGCCGTGCAGTATAAACTGGTTAATGGTTCTGCTCAGATACTTCCGGGCAAATTCCTGCGACCATTTTGGATAGTGATCAAACATAGTGGGTTCGGTTGATTTCTTATTGGGTGTAAGGATAAAGCTATCAGCTGTCAGACTACAGCTACCAGTAATTATATATTACTTGAAGCTGCAAGCTGAAGACTGTCGGCTGATAGCCTATTCAATAATTATGAGCTTTACCGTTTCAATGCGGCTGGGTGTGGCTTTACTGATAATGAATTTTTTGCCCTCAATCACCACTTCCTCATTTACTTTTGGAATACGCCCTAAATGATTGATAATGAATCCCGCTACGGTATCATACTCTGAAGGTTCCAGCGGAAGTTCAATTTCTTCAAATTTTTCCATCAGCTCCTGAATCTCTACGTTACCACTTACCACGTAGGTATTTTCAGAAAGCTTCTTCATGATTTCATCTTCTACATCGTACTCGTCCTGAATGTCTCCCACTACCTCTTCCAGTAAATCCTCGATGGTAACCATCCCGGCCGTTCCCCCATATTCATCCAGCACAATGGCTACCGACATATTCGATTGCCTGAACTCCGTCAACAGATCCTTCGATTTTTTACTGGACGGTACCAGTTTCACCGGACGGATAATCTCATTTAGAGATTTGGGCGAATGGAAAAAATCATGCGCAAATACAACGCCGATTACATCATCAATAGATTCACGGTAAACGGGCAGTTTGGAATGTCCGGATTGAATAAACAGCGCCGTTACTTCCTCTATGGGTGTATCTTTTTCAACCGCCTCAATTTCGATGCGGGGAATCATGGAATCTTTTACGCGCTTATTGGATAGCTCCAGCACGTTATGCAGAATCTCAGAGTCATCCTCGTCAATATCTTCACTTCCCCCGCTGTCCCGCAATTCCTTGAAGATCATTTCTACATCCTGCCGACGATAATAGTTCTCCACTACTTCGGCATCGCTTACGAACCAGCGGATCAAGATATTGGATGAGCCCTTTGAAATTTCAATGAGGGGGCGAAACAGGTAATAGGCAAAGCGTAGAGGGACCGAAACTACGGCGATCATATTATCGGCCAGTGCCCGAAAAATAGCCTTGGGTAAAATCTCCCCAAATAACATAATGACTACTGACGCGATAATAGTCTGAATAATCAGGACCTGAATTTCGGAAGGAACTACACCAAACCAGGCTTCGCCATAAACCTGAATGGGTTCCACCAGAAAGATGGCCATAAAGGTAGCATACAGAACATTCACGATGTTATTCCCAACCAGCGTGGTAGTCAGAAAAGTCTCCGGCTTACGCGTAAAAAACTCAATGGAATTGGAAAGAAAGTTATTCTTTCGGGAAGCTACTTCCAGCTTTAGCTTATTAGCCGTTACGAAGGCAATTTCCGAGCCCGAGAAAAAGCCACTCAAAAGTACGGTAATAACAATCAGGGCAAACTCAATCATAGCTTACCCCGGTTTTTGTTAGGTGTGAAGAGAAAAAGAAATGTGCTACCCGATGGAGGTTCGTCTTTCATTCAATAATCAGTTCGTTTCTATTTACCGGAGAAGTTTGGCTTTCTCTTTTCCAAAAAAGCGCCGGTACCTTCCTTAAAATCAGCCGTACCGCATAATTCTCCAAACAGCCGGGCTTCCGATTCAAATCCTTTCCCGGAACCTGCTTCCTGAACAGCCTGAATGGCATTTTTAATGGCTAAAGGACCTTGCTTCATGATCTTGTTCAGCATCGACTTGGCTTCATCTACAGCCGAGTGTTCAGTAACCTGATTTACCAAACCGATGTCAAAAGCCTCATCTGCTTTTACCTGACGGCCGGTCATAATCAATTCCAGAGCCTTTCCGCGCCCTACAAGCCGGGTAAGTCGTTGCGTACCTCCATAACCGGGAATTAGTCCCAGGCTAACTTCCGGCAACCCGAAAGCGGCTTTTTCGAAGGCAATTCTCAGGTGGCAAGCCATAGCCAGTTCACACCCGCCACCCAGCGCATACCCGTTTACGGCTGCAATCACCGGAATAGTCAGGTCTTCAATCTTCTGAAAAATATTCTGTCCTTTTTTCGATACTTTTTCTCCTGATACAGGGTCGAGCGAACTTAGCTCTTTGATATCAGCGCCGGCTACAAAAGCTTTTTCTCCGGCTCCGGTAATCACCAGCGACTTTACCTGATAATTTTCTTTGATAGCATCAATGGCCTTATCGAGCTCGTCGAGCACCTGATTATTTAGCGCATTCAGTTTATCGGGGCGGTTAATGGTTAGCGTGCAAATGCCTGATTCATCGACTTCAACAAGAAGCGTTTCGTAAACCTGGTCCATATTTATTCTTTGACTTTCTTAGCGGGTTTAATTTCCGTTTGTACCTCATCAGAGAGTTCATCCATAATGGAATCAAAATCCAGATCGTTCTCCCATTCGGTAGTGTACTCGGGTAAAATATCCTGATCTAAGTCGTCAATCAATTGTGAAGTTTCTTCAACTTCGGTCAGCAGGTTATCCAGCTGGAAGCCAATTTCTTCCGGATTACTCATGGTCATAGACTGCTCATAGATATACCTGACGGCATCTTCGATGGTTTCCAGGTGCGTTTCACAAACCAGGTATTTTTCTTTGGCCACATTAAATTTCTTGAGTCGCTTTTGCATAATGGCCACACGCCGGGCTTTTGTGCGCTTCAGCTTCTCTGAATCCAGCGTCTTGATTTCTTCGATTTGCCGAACCACTTCCTCCTTTAAGCTGCTTTCCAGAGACGTATTCAGATACACTTCGTATCGTTTAATTAAATCGAGCAGAGTCAGGTAATTCCCCAACAGCTCATCAATTTTCTTTCCGATATTATCTAATAAACCCTGTGAGCTGTACGGCAACTTCTCGAAGTTTTCCTGCACCAGTTTGGCCAGATGCTTTAATACCAGAAATCGTTTTTGAGACTTATTGTCGAGCGACTGAAACAGCTCTTTCTCATTATTGGCAGCATGCCGTTCTTTAATCTTCTTCAGCTCCAGCTTTTTACGGAAGCGGGGCAGTTTAGGCACAATACCCAGATACATAAGTTCGAGTCCGAATACCGAGGTAAGTAACAGGCTGGAGAAATCCCCCAAACCGGTCATAAAAAAAGCAGTAAGCGTGGAAACCAGCAGCACCCCTAAATTTATGGGGTTCATGAAGGCTTCCCGGGTATAATTAATATTCAGTTCGTCACTCATGATTCAGATTCTGATTCTGATGAATTTTCTTTGCTGTCTGAAGACGGCTTTTTATTACCAATAGTTTTTTCGGTACGGATTTCATCGGCATGTTTTTCTATTTCATTATAGAGCATGCCCATTTCAGCCTTTACTTGCTTCAGAGTCTGCTTGGCTTTCTGCTTCTTCAGCTCTTCGTCAAGTTCTTCTTTCTTGATTTTACTGCCGGCAGCGGTGTCTTCGTCTTCCAGGCTATCCATAGCTACATCAAGACGGGCTTCTACATTGGTGACCTTCTCACGAACTTTGCCAAGAAATTCATCTACCGTTTCCAGCAGATTGTCGGCATTCATGTTATTGACGGCCTGGGAGATCTTCCCTTTCTGCTCGGCTCGTTTCAGCCGTTTCTTCGCCTCTTTAATACGCCGATAATGCTCTTTGTATTCTTCTTTGAGACGTTCCCGTTCTTGTTCATTTTTGCTGCTCATGGCGATTTCCTATGAACTGCTTTTTTCTTTGTTGCCCACCGTTTTGGAGCTGTCTTTTTCCTTAGCCGGTTCTTCTTCATCAATGTTGATGGAGCCACTCTTCTCACCCATTTCCATCTTGAACTGCTCTACTAACGATTTGGCGCGAAGTTTTTCAGCGTTCGCTTCAATTTCCATGGTTTCGGTGTCAATACTGTCGAGCGCAATTTCCATACGGGCTTCGTTCTTAGCCGACTGCTCGTTAATACGGTTAATCATCTCATCATGGGTGGCATCAATTCCACCTACCTCAAACTGCTCCAGTGTATCCGCGATTTTTGCCTGCCATTCGGAACGCTCGCTGGCACGCAGGGCTTCTTTGGCCTCCTGAATCTTGCGGTCTTTTTCGCGCATAAACACCTTCTTCACTTTAATTGCTTTTTCGTAAGCTTTTTCAGCAAACTGAAGCTGATCTTTAGTATGCTCATACGTCTCTTTCGCCTTCTCTAACTGAAGGGCATATCCTTCAGCAATATCATCGCGATCAGCTTGGATAGCCGACTTCACTTTTGCGGTCAAATCCTGAATCGCTTTTTCATTTCGATTCATTTCTTTTTGGAGCATCAACAGGTTGGCTTTAACCGTAGCGATATTCTCGTTCATCTGGGGAATTTGGTCGTTCAGGTCCCGAATGTTTTGCTCAAGGATGAGTTTTGGGTCTTCCATTGAGCTTATTAAGCCACCGAACATAGATTTTATTGCGCGGATAAATCGTTGAAACATAGTACTTTCCTTTATTTTTGAATGCCCTGTTAAACTACAAACTAAATTAACCGATTATTAGTGTATTTCAAGCAGTTAAAGCTCAAATGCCCTGCTGCCTTTTTTGTCTATTGTATGACTCACCAAATGCACTGCCTCGGGTTTAGTTTCGGCAATAGTAACTGCCCCGAATAATTGCTCGCTTGCAGCGTCTATTGCTGATGGCTTGTTCGTAAGTCCGGTTAAAATTGTTTCACCTTTTGAGATTTTGTCTCCAACTTTCTTCTGCAGCACAATTCCGGCCTGAGGATCTACGTCATCTTCTTTGGTTTTTCGTCCGGCTCCCAGCTCAACCGAGGCCATTCCAATTTCGAAAGAATCCATAGCTGAAATAAAGCCATCCTGTTTAGCTTTTATCTCAAACTCAAATTGCGCTTTAGGGTATTTTTGGGGTGATTTAATCATCTCCACATCACCATGCTGTTCTTCCACAATATCCAGCCATTTTTGAAAGGCTGCTCCGCTTTCAATTTGCTCTTTACTGACCTCAATTCCTTCCGAAACATCACCGGCTTTACCCCCCAGGTAAATCATGGTTCCGGCCAGCAAATGGGTGATCTCCATAATATCATCGGGGCCATTTCCGTGCATAGCATCAATACATTCTTCCACTTCCAGCCAGTTGCCAATTTTATACCCCAGTGGCTGATTCATGTTGGTCACATAAGCAATAGTTTCTTTCTCAAACTGGGTGCCGATACCAACCAGCGCCTCTCCCAGCTTTATAGCTTCTTCCGTTGTTTTCATAAAAGCGCCGGAGCCTACTTTCACATCCAGTACCAATGCATCGATGCCTTCCGCGAGCTTTTTACTCATGATGCTACCTGCAATCAGAGGAATAGATTCTACGGTAGCTGTCACATCCCGAAGGGCGTATAAACGCTTATCGGCGGGTGCAATTTCCTTGGTTTGACCGGCCAGCACCAGATCATGTTTACCAATAATTTCTTTATACCTCTCCAAATTCATATCCACCGTAAAGCCCGGAATAGATTCCAGTTTGTCTAAGGTACCACCCGTATGTCCGAGTCCGCGCCCCGAAATCATTGGAACAGGCACTCCGGCGGCAGCCACAATAGGAGCTAAAATGAGCGAAAGCTTATCCCCCACTCCACCGGTGGAATGCTTGTCTACTTTCATTCCTGAAACGTGAGACAAATCAACAATTTCCCCGGAATGCAGCATAGCCTCAGTAAAAGCAGCTGACTCCTCATCATTCATCCCGTTTAAAAAAGCCGCCATCAGAAATGCACTTACCTGATAATCAGGAATCTCATCGGCTGTATATAAATTAATGAGATGCTGTATCTCCTCTTTCCTGAGTGATTTTCCATCCCGTTTTTTGCGAATAAGTGAAACTATATTGTATTTTGAATCCATATTGAAGTATAGGCTAAATCAAACTTTTTTTCTCACTCAATCAGCATTTTTTGATACACGTTTCAGCCGACCAAAATCTATATAAAATTAAGGAGCTCATTCCCCCTCAAACAGAGCTCTCTCTATACGACCCCTCCGAGGGAATTCCTGCTCTTGAACATGCTGATGCCTTGCTGTTACGAACCGTAACTCATTTAACGGAAGAAACTTTCCCAAATCCCCCCTCAAAGCTGAAATTTATCGGAACAGGATCATCAGGGACCGATCATCTTGATAATGAACACCTTGAACAAAAGGGAATTACCCTTGCCAGCTCCAATGGATGTAATGCCCGGGCTGTAGCTGAATATGTGATGACAGCCATGCTACTTTGGAGAGAAGTAAAGCAACCAACTGATGATTTTGGAAAAGTTGGGGTGATTGGCGTCGGGAAAGCCGGCTCTGCGGTAGCAGACCTGCTCTCCGATTTTGAAATTGATTGCGTACTGTACGACCCGCCCCGGAAGGAAAGAGATCCTGAGTTCACTTCTGCATCTTTGGAAGAAGTTTTGGATTGCGATATCCTCACCTTTCATGCTCCCCTTAGTAAGAAAGGCACTCATCCTACCTACCACTGGCTGGATGAAGAAAAATTAGACGGCAGGTCGTACAAGTTAATAATCAATGCTGCACGTGGCGGAGTGATAGACGAACTTGCCCTGATGAAATTTTATGTAGAAGGGAAAATCGGTGATTACATTCTGGATGTGTGGGAAAGAGAGCCCGATTTCAATACCGAAGTTGCCAAACATGCCTTTATAGCTACCCCTCATATTGCCGGCTATTCCGAACAGGCAAAAGTAAATGCCACCAGGATGATCTGTGACCAACTGGCTGATTTTTTTGATTTGAGCTCCGGCTCGGCTGATTATGAAATACCTGAACGGATTGAAGACCTGGCTCATATTCAGTACGATCTTACCAAACTCATTACCCGCCTCAATCCCATTCTGGGTTATGATAAAGCGTTGCGGGATTTATCAGATCGGCCGGATAAAGAAGTCCTCTTTCGGAACCTGAGGAATGAGTGGCCGCTTCGGTATGAGTATGCTTCTCTTAAAGTTCGTAAAGAGTTACTTAGGGAGTTCAAAGAAATTCATATGTTAGGTGTTCAACCTATTTAGATGACTTCAAATGGTGTTTTCATACAGTTGAGTATCGGCAGAACCTTTATCATTTCTCTTTTATTTATATTATTTGAGCCGACTTTCATCAGGTATTTACTTCTATCGCCTTAATGTAGGCGGGCAATCCAAAGTCAGAAAGTTTGCTCTAATTAAATAGCTCCCACCTCCATACTGAAACTATCTGTAGTTTTTTTTCTAAAATTGTTGCATAATCGAATTACAGAATCTTACCAACCCAAGTAAGCTGATGAATAACAAGTTCAGTCTCTTTATTATCACCTGCCTGTTTGGCCTGTTAGTTCAGGGATGTAAAACCTGGCATACGCTGGAATATGAATCAGCCAATCAGCCCATACAGATAGGGCCTCACTTAGCAAGTAATCCGGTTGATACTTTAGGAGTCATTAGCGGGTATTATCTTTTCCATTCGGAAGATGCAGTGTATTCAGAAGCCGAAAACATTGGTGTGACCTTAGGCGGAGATGAGTATATCGAAGAGAATATCACTACAACCATCTATCGTTCTTTGGATGATAACCCCGGTCATTTTATCGCTGATGGTGTTTTTCAGGTGGAAGTGGAGCAGGGAATGACTTTTTGGGGGTTTTTGAGGACCATGATTGCCAGTTCCATAACAGGAGAAGAATCAACTGGTGGGGAGTTTTCAACACAAACTATTCGTCATTCCGGCGTGGTTTACAAAGTAAATTCAAATTCAGACCGGAATGAAGACGAGTAATTATAAAACCTTTTCATTAGGATTGATTTTACTCATCGGTGTAATTGCATCGGGATGTTCGGTAGGAGCAAAAATAGCCGTTAGCGCTTCAAATGTTCAATATCCGGTTTCCCAAACCAGCAGTTTTTACGACAACCAAAATCAGCTTAAAACAGATTCAGAATACGAACCGGTTAAAGACTTTAACTTTACGTTCACAAAATGGGGTATATCTTCGATGATCGAGATAAAGAACAGTGAAGATATTTCTAACCGGCTCAATAAAATCATCGAAAAACATGACGGGGATGCCATTGTCAATCTCCGAATTTCGGTCAACAACCCTGCAGGGAAAAATGGGTTGCTTTGGTTTTCAAAAACCCTGACCACTACAGCTTCTGTGCTCTTTACTTTCCTGGCTATCTCCGATCCTCAACCTGAGTTTGCTGCCATTGCTGTAGGCTCAACCGGTATAGCTTTATTCACGCCCGCTGCGGCAGATATTAAAGTAGAAGGAACTGTGGTCAGGATTGCCGATTCAGAGATAGAATAAACCTGGCTAACCTATTCTCCATGTGATAAAAGCTCGAGATCTATATCCTTTTCTTTGGTAAAAACTCCTTCCCATTCCGGCTGATGGATCAGCTTTTTCAGCTCAATCAATTCCCCATTCACCTCTGCAACCGGATACACAAGGCGAAGCCCATGACTGTAGTCCTCGTAATCTTCACTGTGAACCGTTGATACCGGCTGAATAGGATCATCAACGGCATAATGCCACCCGTAAATAGCTACTCTTCCGGTTCGCTCAGCCAATCGATTTGTAATTATCACATCTTTCTTATGTCCGGCAATCAACAGCCCCTTTTCTACTCCCTCAAGCTGTTCTTCTATCATTTTTTGATGTCTGTGATAGTAATCATTGCTTCTCATCCGGTCACCGGGCGTCATAGGAATAGGGCTAAGCTTTGCGAGAGCCTGAGCATAAATAGAATCCACCATCACAGCGGTGGGCACATACATATCGGTTTCCATTGCAACCTCTTGGGCTGAAGGCATAGAAAGTGGCACCCGAATAAAGTCCTCCTCTGTCCCTATAGACATATAGTCGGCGGTCACCCAAACTGTTGCCGTATCACTCTGAGTATTTCTGAATTGTACCGGGACCAGTTCTCGTAAAAAAGCGGGAATATTACCTCCCAACATTTCTCTTACCGCTACCTCTTGTCGGTCTTCGTAATTCAGGAATTGGGTTCTGTTCAAAAAACCGGTTGCGGTAGCCTTCTGCTCAACCCGGATGTTCGGCAAGTTGAGTGTTGGTGTGCTTTTTGTTCCCTGAGCGTTTACAGGTACAGACACCGAAACCAGCCAGATAAAAACATATAAGATGCTATAAAAATAATACCTCAAAGAGAGTGCTTTATTGATATGAAAAAGGTCAAAATTCATTTAAAAGTCGATTGTTCTGAATTGAATATGCCCAAAAATGGTCTATATGTTTAATCTAAATTTAACATAGCCCTTCAAAATCATTATTACCTTTGCACGGTAATAAACATAATCAGCACATTTGCAGGTATCTAAATCTTAAAGAAGAGAAATAACGCACATGACCTATAGTTTCTTTGACTTTCTTCAGTTAATTGGTGCACTCGGGATTTTTATATATGGGATGAAGGTTTTCAGTGACGGGCTTCAGAAAGTTGCCGGTAACCGCCTCCGTTCTATACTCAAAGGAATGACCACCACACGCTTTCGTGGGATATTCACGGGCTTTGCAGCCACAACGATCACTCAATCCTCCAGTACCACAACCGTAATGGTTGTAAGTTTTGTAAATGCAGGCTTATTGACCTTCCTCGAATCTACCGGGGTTATTATGGGAGCAAACATAGGCACTACGGTTACAGCATGGATGGTTTCTATCTTTGGGTTTAAGATGCAAATCACCCCTATCGCAGTAATGCTGATTGGTATCTTCTTTCCTTTTATGTTCGTTGGAAAAGAGCGTCTCAGAGATCTCGCTGAGGCTATGATCGGTTTTGGGATACTTTTTATAGGCCTGGACTTTATAAAGAACGCTGTCCCGAATATTCAGGATAATCCTGAGATGTTTATGTTTGTTGATCAGTTTACCGAATTCGGGTTTATCTCTATTCTTATTTTTGTGTTTGCGGGTACCTTACTTACTCTTGTCACCCAATCCTCATCGGCTTCCACAGCTATTACCTTGGTTATGTTGTTTCAGGGATGGATTGACTTTCCAATTGCAGCGGCAATGGTACTTGGGGAGAATATCGGAACCACCGTAACGGCTAATATAGCCGCAGTAGTTGGCAATGTTTATGCAAAAAGAGCAGCAAGATTTCACTTTGTGTTCAATGTTTTTGGCGTGGTTTGGATGCTCATACTCATGCAACCCTTCTTAATGGGCATTGACGGAATAATGGGTTATTTCTCTCCTGAAGCCGGCTCAGTGTTAAATACTACCGACCAAATGGGACGGGCAAACGCAACATTAGCGTTATCTCTCTTCCATTCTACCTTTAATGTGATAAATGTACTACTACTTGTCTCTTTTGTGCCTCGCATGGTACGGCTAATCGAAAAATATCAGAAAGAAAAAGACAGTACAGACAGTGTCTATCGTCTGCAATACATTTCATTGGGAATGATGTCCTCACCAGAACTATCTATATCCCAGGCTCACAAAGAGATTGAGCTTTTTGCCAAGCTCATCGAAAAAATGCATTACAGCTTGAAGGGATTATTTTTAAATAAACAGGGCAAGCAGGAAAAGTTCCTGAAAAAGATAAAGAAGCGAGAGGAAATTACGGATACCATTGAGTTGGAGGTAGCCGAATATTTGACCAAAATTTCAAGCACTAACCTTACGGAAAGCTCAACGCGGCGTATCCGGGGTATGCATAGCATCATTAATGACCTTGAACGAATTGGAGACATTTACTACCAGATGTCTAAAACATTTGAAGTAATGTTGAGGGATAACATATCATTTAATGAACCGGCAATGATCCGAATCCGGGAAATGATGAACTTAATACACGAGGCGATTATCCTGGTCAGAAATAATCTGGAGAAAGATTACGGTACAATTAATCTTGACGAAGCCATGGAAATTGAGTCCTACATAAACTCTTACAGGGATGAACTGCTTGAATTTCATTATGCACAACTTGAGAACAGTGCCTATAGTAATAAAGTAGGTTTTGTATTCCTGGACTATGTAAACAGACTGGAGAAAATTGGCGACCACATTTTCAATGTAAATGAAGCACTTGCTGGCGTAAAAGTGAAAGCCGCTTACGAGAAAGTTGTTGAAGAGCGTGGATAACGCCGTTAAATAGTTTTACACAAAAACAGTTTTGTGGTTTTTTAAAGAGTGAACAAATGCTTAGGCTTGGCACTTCATTTTCACTCTTACAAACTATTGCATTGAAACAAACAGCTACTTTAGCTTTACTCACTTTCTTACTTTGCATCCCTTTGCTTTCCCAGGCCCAAACCCTCCAGGAAAAAATCGGGCAGATGATTATGGTTGGGGTTGAAACCAGCCAGCAACACCAGGATTCTTTGAAGTACGATATTGAACACCGAAACCTGGGCGGAGTGTTGTTGTTTGCCTATAACCTTCGTTTCCCCAGCCAAATACGAAGCCAAAACTCAAGATTTCAGGGACTGGCAAAAACGCCTCTGTTTTTGGCTACCGATCAGGAAGGTGGTATTGTAGCTCGGCTTGATGAACAAAACGGCTATGAACGAACCTTCTCTGCCCATAAACTGGGCACGGAATTCAACTCAGAAGACTCAACCCGAAAACAAGCTGCGCTGATGGCCGGCTGGATGGCGAGTGCCGGACTAAATATGAACCTTGCTCCGGTTGTGGATGTGAATGTAGATCCCAACAGCCCGGCTATAGGCGGACTTGACCGCAGCTTCTCTACGGATGAACAGATTGTGTATCAGCATGCTTCCTGGTTTATTGATGAATTTCATAAACTGAATATCGCCACTTCACTCAAACATTTTCCCGGTCATGGAAGTGCTGTATCCGATTCGCATGAGGGATTCACCGACATCACCAACACCTGGGAAGACCGAGAACTCGACCCATTCCGTTTTTTGATCGAAGACGGATATAACGATGCGGTTATGACGGGGCATTTATTTAATCAAAACTGGGATAAAAACTACCCGGCTTCCCTTTCCTCCTATGCCGTAACTGATATTCTGAGAGACAGCCTTGGGTTTGACGGCGTTGTGATTTCCGATGAACTTTTTATGGGTGCTGTTCAGGAAAATTATGGAATGGATGAGGCCATTGTACAGGTGGTTAACTCGGATACAGATATTCTTCTCTTCAATACCAATTTATACAAGGACAAATCTCTTCCGGCGTATATCATTTCTCTTATTTCAGAAAAAGTAGAAGCCGGCATTATTGATGAAGCGACCATCACTTCTTCATATAATCGCATCATGGCCCTGAAGGATACTCGTATTCCTACCAGCAATGAAATTGATTTACAACCAAAAGAACTTCCCGATCAGGTTGATATCGCCAACTACCCGAACCCGTTTAATCCTTCAACTACCATCCAGGTTGCATTAGATCAGGCCGGCCAGGTGCAGGTACAAGTCTTTAACTCCATAGGTCAGCGAGTGCAAACACTTGCGCAAACACGGCTCTCATCAGGAGTTCATAACTTTAGGTTTGACGGAAGAAGCCTCAGCTCGGGAATGTATCTGGTAGTGGTAAGTACACCGGAAACCCGGCAGGTTCATAAAATGATGCTCATCAAATAGTGAGATATTAATTCACCGATCCTAAAACGATGGACTTACCATTCTGCTAAACTGAGTGCCGGATCAATCTAACTCGATTACAACAAGAAAAGTAAAAGGATAAGCAATAACGCTGTAATATTGGAGAAGGCGGTTCGGGTGATATTCCATTTTACCCACTTTTCTTCAAAATCAGTTCGGGCGGTTTTTAGTTCATCATCATCCATCTCATCAACATTAAGTGTCTGCAAAACATCATTCAGTGGAATGTTAATCCGCACGGTTGGTAATTGAACCCCCAGGAAATAAGTGAGAATGGCAAGGATCATAAATACCCAGCCTGAAGTATCTAATTCTCCTATTCCCAAAACGGCCGTTACAGCCAAAGCAATAATTGAACCTACCCAGAAGATCATAAACAGTGCCTGACCGTTTTGAATGACCCGATCAATAACCTGAAAAGCACGAATAAATTCACCGTCATTTAGGTTTTTGATACCCGGCATTACCACGATAGAAAATGCCATTAGAAAACCACCGACTACAGAACAAAAAAAGGTGGCAAGAATCAGTGCAATCTGAAAAATTTCCATAGATAAAGTCCCCGAACATATAGATGTGTTAATTACCAATAAGCGTTGAGGAATGTAGCTAAGCCCAAAACATAAATCCAGTCTGCAGGCAGGGTTAAGAAATTCTCACTCGGGAATTCCCCGCCCGGTTAACACATTCTACCACAGAGGGTTGAACCTCATCCTGAATGATGGCGACACTATTTTAGTTTTATGGATACACGTTTCGTCAATAATTAAACCGGAGGTTTTATGCCATTGAACAAGCTGATTGATTACCTGGATGAAAACAACAAAAAGTATATAGTTGTTAAGCACTCTCCTGTTTTTACCGCTCAGGAAGTAGCCGCTTCCGCTCACATTCCCGGAAAGAACATGGCTAAAACCGTAATGGTGAAAGTGGATGGAACCATAATGATGGTTGTACTTCCTTCCACTCATAACGTTGATTTTGATTCCATCAAAGAAGCCGTTGGAGCTACTGAGGTTGAGCTGGCTTCGGAAGAAGAATTTGAGGAATTATTTCCTGACTGTGAGCTGGGTGCCATGCCACCATTTGGCAATCTTTATGATTTAGAAACCCTGGTGGCGGAATCTCTTACGGAGGATGAAGAAATTGCCTTTAACGCCGGAACTCATAAAGAGCTCGTTAAAATGAACTACCGTGATTTTGAAGAGCTGGTTGAACCCAAAATTCTTCCGGTTGGAGTACGGGCATAGCCAAACAGGTTCATACTCCTTTATCCGTACCGGAAACACGAGCCCTGTATCGTTAATCAGGCGAATTTGCCCACGTGATGTTGTCTTTGGAAACCACCAAGTCAAAGTAATCGGAATCTGAAACCAGGGTGGAAATATCGAGTGGTCCGCCTACTTCCATCATTGGTTCTCCCCACAATCCCACCTCAGTAGGTGTGACACTATAAACATGATACACCCCGTTGGCATTGCGGGCATGTAAGCCGTCTTCCGAAATCTCATCGGCCGGGAACGCTATTTTGTGGAAGGTAAAACCCTCAAAACTACCCCCACCCCCGCCAAGCATAGGAGGTTTTTGCACGTAACTTTGTACAGATGCCGAAATGGCTACCAGGTCCTGACGAACCGCATCGTTATTTAAAGAATTTGAGGCATCCCCGAAAACCGTAATGGCGATAACCGTTGCGATACCCACCAATACCGTTACCAATATAACCAGGAGTAATTGTTGCTGTCCCATAAGCCTAACGTAGATTGATTTTGCTTCATAATATTGAAGTATGGGATAGAACGGAATTAGAAATTACTCATCTAACTCGGGCTCAATGGTTTTTACAGATCAACCCTCTTCCGGACCATAGCTATTTTCTTCACACTAGAAATCCCAACGCTCCCTAAACAAGATATGGCATTATTATTCTTACTCATCAAGATCTTCCCCGAAAGCTATATCATAGCCATCCAGATCCTGTATCCCGAACTCTAAACATCCATAGTCTTTCTCCTCCAGATGGTAGTCTATTTTTGCTCTGGAAACGACCATATTGTCATAAAATTTTTTAGCGTCATCAACCCAAAAGTATACATTCCACATATTGTGGACTACTTTATAGTGAGGAATGATATGCCTGTCATCTTCCACCCTACTGAGCATCAAATGGAATCCATCTCGTCCTAAAATACAAAAGCCCGGTGGGTCACCCCAAAACCGGTCGTATTTGAATCCTACTTTATCACGGTAATAATTAGCTGATTTTTCCACATCTTTTACCAATAATATGGGAGCACTGCCTACAATTCTTGTCTTTTCCATCCGATCCTCTCGTATTGATTTGTGTTAAAGGGTGAATTCGTAGTTACGATTACAGCCATCATACTGAAGACTAACTGTCAAGGAATCACGGTAATCTGCTGGTATTGTTCATTTTTCAAAAACGCTGAATTAAAAGCCAAATAGTGAGCTATTTAGGATCAAGCGACATTACATATTCGTAACTCTCGGTAAGGTAGTTGGCCAGGTTATCCAAATTTTTAAACAAATGGTCCGGAACCAGAACATAGCCGTGCATAACCGAGTTATATGATTTGAATAAACCGGTGCCCCACTCCCTGATGTATTTCTCCTGGATCTCCTTTGAAAACCTGATTCCCAATTCTCCGTCTTTGTTTAAGAGAGAGAACATGTATCCATTGGCTGAAGTGTGTGGCATAGTTTTTCCCTTTCTTTCAAAATCGGGACATTTTGCAACGAGCTTATCATACATTTCTAATCTCTGCTCCCACATCATTCTATTGCGCCTCTGCGAATTCTTTGAACTGCTTCATCCACTTTTCTCCCTGCTTTCGGTACATGCCGGGAAACAACAGGGAGATCAGTTTTGGTAAAAACCAACTGATCCGTGTGTATTCAAATTCGTAGTTATATCTGGTTTTGTTGTCACTGAGCGCATGGAAAGTACACTCCATGGTATTATCCATATGCTCGTGACTGTACCTTGCTTTGAAAGAGTCGGGAAGGCGGTTTTCGGTAATAGTCTCCGTTAATTTCATATCACGTTTTCCAAACTTGTAGTACATCGTGGAAACCGCTCCATCTTCTCCCTCTTTTCCGCTAATCAATTCCTTTTTGATAAACCCATCCTGATATTCACCGAGATTTTCCGGATTGGCAAAGAGTTGAGTCACTACATCACGAGGTTTTTCGATTTCAACAGAACCTGTAAATTTCATCTATTACTCCTCTAAAGGGGTTTTATTTACTATTAAGAAACTGTTCTAAACCAAACAGGCCGTTTTCCAGTGTTGATTTCATTTTGCCTTTCATTACCCCGCTCAGCCATCCGAACGGTGCCTTCATGCGATACCAAAATTCCTGAACCACCTGAGTTTGCCCTTCCACTTCTTTAAACGAAAACTTGCTCTCAAGGAAGCCCATAGGTATAGATGATTCGATGAACCTTATCTTAAAAGAGTCCTTATCAGTCCATTCCGTTATTTCCTCAATGATATACCCCTTCTTAGGAAAGTCACAATGTCTTCTGGTTCCAACTCCAGCCCTTTTATCTGATAAAAATCTTGAGTCTTTTATCTCCGGATTGTAGTCCGAAACATTACCAAAACCGAGGGCTACTGTTTTCCAAACCATGTCCAGCGGATGATCTATCGTTTTCTCAACTTTCAAATAAATTGGCTTTCCCATTTTCCCCTTCCTTTTTTTAAAATGACTCAGACCCTTTCTACTGTACTCCCTCAGAATATCAGGCCTATTCCACACATAGAATATGCGGAAATATGATTAAAGTGGATATAAGTTCAAAGCTTGAAGATGGATGTTCTATAGATAAGCTCCTCAATACCACCTAAGTGGCCGGTTAAACAGTTCCTTTCAGCTTAAAACCCGGTTTACACGAGGGTATGATACTGTGGCGTGGTGATAGGCAAATAGCCAAACGCCTATAACTTAAGGTCTGTGTAGTCAGCAAGACGCTTCTCAAGGACTATGATAGGTAGTCATAACCACTTTCCATTCGCCATCTATGGGTTTCCATACTGCCATCCAGGTACCGGAAACTTCCCGGGTTTCTCCTGTCTCCCTGTTTTTAAACCGTTCCCAATAGTCGTTATACGTGAAGATCATATCCCGGCTGAAAATTATTTCAGGTCCTGTATAACTGATGGTATCAATTACAGTGGTGCTGAAATTATCTTCCCAAACTTTCTTGTATTGCTCTGCGCCCCGCTCCACGTTTCCGCTATTGTCCATGTTAATGAAGTCTTCGGCATAGTAATCCACAAAATCAGGATCTGATGACCCATACACTTCATAAAAGGTGTGAAAAACTTCTTCAAATTCGGCCTTAATCTCCTCATCACTGGCTTGGGAAGGTGTATGTGTATTGCAAGCGGTCAGATTAAGAAAGAGCAATGTGCAAGCTGCAAAGAGTACCTGATATTTCATAACACATAATGGATTGATTAAATCGGAGAATGGTGATTTTCGATGTGTTTTCCAAAATACCCCATAGAACCGGGTTCTGTAAGCTAACGATCGGAAGTTAGGATTTTACAAATTATGTGTATAAATTTAAAATTCATACACATCAACTAAATGGAAGGTACTATGCGTACGAATGTAGTGATAGATGACGACTTAATGGATGAAGCCTTGAGGGTGAGTCGATTAACAACGAAGAAAGATGCTGTGGAAGAAGGCTTAAAATTGTTGGTTCAGCGCAAAAAACAAGAAAATATCAAAGACTTGCGAGGAAAATTAAATTGGAAAGGCGATTTAGATGATATGAGGACTGACAAAAAGTGATTTTAGTAGATACCAGTGTATGGATTGATTATTTCAACGGAGTATCGACAGAACAAACCGAAATCCTTGACCGAATTCTTTCTGAGCAGTCCGTTCTGATAGCAGATATTATCCTTACTGAAATTCTACAAGGATTTGTTAGTGATAAAGATTTTAGGTTAGCCAGGCAAGCTCTAGATCCTTTAGACTGTGTTCATATCGGAGGTAAGTTATTGGCTTTAAAAGCTGCATCTAATTTCCGATTTCTTCGATCGAAAGGTGTTACCATACGAAAAACCATTGATATGCTCATAGGAAGTTGGTGTATTGAACATGAAGTAGAGCTACTGCACAATGACAAAGACTTCGATCAAATAGCTACTCAGCTACCTTTACAGATATATAGTGGCTGACGTTTTACAGATAACGGCCCTGCGTTTATACCTGCCTTTCCCAAGCATTCGTGGCGTCCGATTTAAAAAGCTTTGTGCGGCACCGAAAGAACTACATTTTATGATTAGAAAAATCTTGGCGGAAATGACGAACTGTTAAAACTTCGATTATGTCAGAATTAACCTCATAGATTACCCCATAATTCTCATGGACAACTATTTCTCGAATTTTGTCATTACTTGTTGGAGGAAACACTCTTCCTGACTCTGGGTTTTGACTTAAATTTTCAACTTTCTCTTCGATCAAATCAATAAGGGCTAAAGCAGCATCTGGATTATCTTCAGAAATGTACTCGAGAATCTCTTTGGTTTTGGTTCTTGCCGTTGACGACCAAATAATTTTCATGATGAATATTGTGATCTCAGTTCACTTATGAATTCATCATGGCTTATACCTTCTCCATTGTCTAATTCATTTCGGGCAGCCGATATTTCTTCTAATAACTCAATCTTATCCAACATTTTCTGATAATCTTCAACGTCAATTAATACGGCAGAACTTTTGCCATGCTGAGTAAGAATAAGTGGTCGGCGTTGTGATTTTACACGCTCAATATAAGATGCAGCATTAGCACGAAAATCAGAGAGCGACCGAATATCTTTGTCGAGTTGGATGTGAGACATAGTGGTAATCATTAATTATCGTTCTGCTTAATGTACTAAATTCAGGACAAAATATTGTATTAATTATCTCGTAGAAAATAGGCTTAACGGTTTGTTAAATAAGCGGCGCGGAGATTATGAGTTAACAAACAGCTATTATTTCAAAACAAGCAATTCTAGAAAACTAAGCTTCGTCCACTTCCTAATTAATGCACTTATTATAGAACTTATTCTATCGCAACTTACTTTCATGCTTTTCAAATCCCTTTAAAAATTCAAATAATACTTTAGGTTCTATTTCATTTTTCAGAAGTTTGTTTAACAAAATTTTTGAATTTCTTCCAAATCTCGTTGAATTGAATGGAGAACCTTTCGCAGCAATTATAAAGTTGTAGTTTGATAAGTACCTCGTCCTCAACTTTGCATCCATTGCATCTCTGACTTTCCCTTTAATTACCGTAGCACCATCATCGTAGTCTTCTCTACGAATAGGTATTGTCCACCCAATTTTATTTTTAATCAACCCATATTCTTCCCAGCTATACCCGAATGAATCAATCTGTCTTTTAATATCTTCTTCATCTAAGTCATAGAGACCAGTTTGTTTTTCTCCTTCGACTTCTACGTAAACGAAATCCTTGTAGTAGGATGCACTTTGATAAGCAGCTATTCTTTTGATCTTTAACTGATCAAAATTCATGAGAACTTTTTTCCGACCAACTTTTTTAAATTTTTCAATATATAAGGCGCTCCCTCCGCGGAACCACCAAATTGGTCTAGACTCAAATTCTGAGTTTACTGGATCAAATTTTATTGGTGGTCTTAAAAGTATTTCTAACCGATTAGTCGCATCTTTTGGATCTTCAAACCAAGTAACTTCTCGAATTCCAGGGAATGCACTCGCCATCCGTTGGTGAAAAAAAGGAGTTGAATGGTTTGGTGCGTTTGGTAATTTCTGTTTATCAATCCTTTCTAAATTTCGGCTCTTGCCAGTAATTTTCTGAAAAAGATTTTTAATGAAATCTACAACAGGATAAAAAACTAAAATAAAGTAGATTACTACTGACAGTGATAAGAGCCATATTTTTAATTCTATACTATCATTTAGAAATTTCCATATATCAAATATCGCCTCTTTAAATGACATAGAACAGAATAATGATACAAGTAGTGAATAAAATGAAGCAAAAATAAATCCTGATATAGCAATTATTGTAGCAGCGATTACTTTACTCCATACAGGATCATTCCAGTTTTCTTTTATAATCAGTATGATTTTTTTCATTAAAGAAATTTGATCTGATTTAAATCGAATTTAATAGTTGGTTAGCTCTATAACATATTATTTATTATCCGAATAAGCGTACTGTTAGTGCGAACGAATCTAAACTGCCTTTACACGCTTTCCTGAACTTTCTTATTCGTGAAATGTAATTTTTAGGAGGTTACCCGAACCACCGTTCGCCTAATCTGTTCGTATAACATCCCCTTAGGTTGAATTAAGATAACACCTTATCCGTCATTATCAACGTCCATCAAATCCCAAACAGCTGCTTTGTCGTCTCCGTGGTTTGGGCATCTATTTCTTCCGGGCTCAGATCAAAAATATCGGCGAGTTTTTGGGCGGTATATTTCATGAAGGCCGGTTCGTTGCGTTTTCCTCGCTTTGGGGTGGGCGACAGATACGGCGCATCGGTTTCCAGCACCATTTTGTCCAGCGGGAGCTGAGCCACGGTTTTATCCACTCCCCCGTTTTTAAAGGTCACCACCCCGCCAATGCCCAGATGAAAGCCAAAATCGATGGTCCGTTTCCCTTCTTCAACGGTACCATTAAAGCAGTGCCAAATGCCGGTCAGGCTGCCATCCTGCTCTTCCTCCAGGATATCCAGCACATCATCCGTACTCTCCCTATTATGAATAATGATGGGCTTACCCACTTCTTTGGCTGCTTTACAATGCATGCGAAGGCTGCGTTTCTGCTCCTCCACTTGATCGGTGCTCCAGTAATAATCCAGCCCGGTTTCCCCCACTCCGTATATATCATCTCTTGAACAAAGTTTGAACAGCTGCTCTTCAAAATCGTCCGAAAGGCTCTCCACATCACAGGGATGGATTCCGGCCATCTTATAAAAATCTATTTCCGGGTAACTCAGTTTCTCCATCTGCTTCAGGGAATCAAAATCAATTGCCGGCATAAGAATGGCTTTCACCCCGGCTTCCACTGCCCGTTGGTTTACAGCATCACGATCTTCATCAAATTTTGGAAGGTAAATGTGGGAATGGGTGTCTATCACGTGGTTGGTACTTGGTTTTTTAAAATGCCATTAAAGATCCTGAATCAAGTTCAGGATGACAACCTTTACTTCCGGCATTTAGATGCTTTTGCAAGCTGATCAATGAATTTACACCTATACACAAGGGACACATTGCATTAACAAATTGTTGCTTTAGGTAAAACTGCCCAATATCGTATTGAATTAATCATTTTAAGCCTTATTTTGCGGGTTCTATCTTTTTCAGACCTGCCTTTTTTAAGCGGGCATTGCATCGAAATCAACATCTAATCAATTATTGTTTTATGTCTTCCACTCCACTCATTCGCCCTGAGTTTGAAAAATATGAGAAAGTGCCTGCCAAAGTTTTTGATACGGCCAAAACTGCTTCCAAATATGCCGCTGATGAAATTGCATCGCTGATCCGCGACAGAGCTGCCAAAGGCGAACAAGCTGTACTTGGCCTTGCAACCGGATCTACCCCAACCCAGCTGTACGATGAGCTGGTGCGGATGCATAAAGAAGAAGGCCTGAGCTTCGAGAATGTGGTAACCTTTAACCTGGACGAATACTACCCCATGGAGCCGGACTCCATTCACAGTTATGTCCACTTTATGAATGAGTACCTCTTCGACCACGTGGACATCAAAAAAGAAAATATCCACATCCCGGATGGTACGCTGGACCGGGAAGACGTGTACGATTACTGCCAGAAGTACGAAGAGAAAATTGACGCCCTGGGTGGATTGGATATCCAGATTCTGGGTATAGGTCGAACCGGCCACGTTGGCTTTAACGAACCCGGCTCATCCATCAACTCCAAAACACGCCTCATTGCTTTAGACAGCCTCACGATATTGGATGCTGCCAGCGGTTTCTTTGGTGTGGAGAATGTACCGCGCCGTGCCATCACCATGGGTGTGGGTACTATTATGAAAGCCGACCGTATTTTCCTGATGGCCTGGGGTGAAGGAAAAGCCGGCATTGTGCAAAAGGCCATTGAAGGTGAGATCACCAGCCAGATTCCTGCTACCTTTTTGCAGAAGCACGAAAATGTTGAGTTTATCCTGGATGATGCTTCCTCAGCAGAACTCACCCGAACTAAAACTCCATGGCTGGTTGGCCCTATTGAGTGGACAGATGAACTTCTTAGAAAAGCCGTGGTATGGTTAAGCCTCTTTCTGGAAAAACCCATACTTAAGCTTACGGATGAGGACTACAGTGAGCATGGCATGAACGATGTTTTGACTGATATCGGGCGCGCTTATAACGTGAACATCCGAATCTTTAATGAGATTCAGCACACCATTACCGGATGGCCGGGTGGTAAACCTAATGAGGACGACACGTATCGACCGGAAAGAAAATCACCGGCCAAAAAGCGCGTACTTATTTTTAGTCCACACCCCGATGATGATGTGATTTCTATGGGTGGTACATTCATTCGCCTCGTAGACCAGGGACATGAAGTGCATGTGGCTTACCAAACTTCCGGTAACATCGCTGTTTTTGATGATGAAGCTATCCGCTTTGCCGATTTCGTAACCGATTATCACGAAAGCTTTGGTCTTGAGAATGCAGAGTCTGCTGATCTCTTCAAAGAGGTACGGGCATCTATCAAAAATAAGAAACCTGGCGAAGTGGATTCTGAAGAGGTGAAAACCATCAAGGGGATGATTCGACGTGGGGAAGCTAAAGCAGCCTGCCGGTATGTGGGCATCCCTGATGAAAACATGCACTTCCTGGACCTTCCGTTTTATGAAACCGGGAAAGTTCGTAAAAAGCCCATTGGTCCGGAAGACATCGAGATCACCAAAGATATTATCAAACAAGTGAAGCCCCACCAGATTTATGCAGCCGGAGATTTATCCGATCCGCACGGCACCCACCGCGTGTGCCTGGATGCTGTTTTCAGTGCCTTGCGTGAACTGAAAGATGAGCCGTGGATGAAAGACTGCTGGACGTGGCTATACCGCGGTGCCTGGCAGGAATGGGACATTGAAGACATCGAAATGGCCGTTCCGCTCAGCCCGGAAGAAACCGACCGCAAGCGTAAAGCCATCTTCAAGCATCAGTCACAGAAAGACCGCCCACTGTTTCCGGGAACTGATAAACGGGAGTTCTGGCAGCGAGCCGACGACCGCACCCGTACAACCGCTGAACTCTACGACAAACTGGGGCTGGCCGAGTACGAAGCCATGGAAGCCTTCGTGCGTTGGAAAGAGCTGGATTGACATTTTTAAACATTTAAAAGCGAAAGAGATATTTCTTTCGCTTTTTTTTTACCTATAATTCCGCCTTCCACTTTTTGAAGCTTAACCGTGAAATCAAGATCAGCATATGAACTTAATAGCTAAGCTAAAAGAGAATCCATGGTTTTGGATTCCATCGCTCTACTACGCACAAGGACTCCCTTATATCATGGTAGTAGAAGTTTCGGTCATCATGTATCAAAACCTGGACATCTCAAATGCTGAGATCGGTTTATATACCAGTTTGCTATATCTGCCCTGGATTATTAAACCTTTTTGGAGTCCGTTAGTGGAGAACACCAAAACCAAGCGCTGGTGGACCATAGGGATGCAGTTTGTGATGGGCGCTGCCTTTGCCGGTGTGGCTCTTGTATTACTTACACCTTCCTTCTTTGCTTTCAGCCTCATCGTACTTTACCTGCTGGCTCTGGCTTCTGCAACCCATGATATAGCCGCAGACGGTTTTTACATGATTGCCCTCAATGAAGAGAAGCAATCCTTTTTTGTGGGAATCCGATCTACCTTTTATCGCATTGCGATTATTAGCGGTAAAGGGGCGCTAGTTATTCTGGCCGGTTACCTCATTGAAAGCGGAACCGATGTAGATTATGCATGGGCGGTTACATTTGGGATCCTGGCTGTGGTGATGACGGTTTTTGCCCTCTACCATACCCTTTCCATTCCCAAGCCGGCAGATGATGTTGCAGAAGAATTTGACAGCCCCAAAGAACAACTGGCTGCCTTTTTCAAGGTATTCATCGACTTCTTTAAGAAGAAACAGATTTGGGTGGCTTTAGCTTTTATCCTGTTTTACCGGTTTGCAGAAGGTCAGCTTGTGAAAATGGGTCCTCCGTTCTTTCTTGATGAGATTGGAGCCGGCGGATTGGGTCTTTCCACTTCTGATTTGGGTTTTATCTACGGAACTATTGGAGTGATAGCCCTTACCATAGGTGGCATTATTGGCGGGGTGGTTATTTCCAGAAAAGGATTGAAGTATTGGCTATGGCCGATGCTTATTGCTATGAACGTACCCAACCTGGTATATGTGATTTTGGCTTATTACCAACCGGAATCCTACACCTTGATTAGTGCTTTCGTAGCCATTGAACAATTTGGATACGGATTTGGCTTCGCTGCCTTCCTGATGTTTCTGATTTATATTGCCCGGGGCGAGAATAAAACAGCCCATTACGCTTTCGGAACCGGCTTTATGGCTCTTGGTATGTTGATCCCCGGATCCATTAGCGGTTATATGCAAGAGTGGCTGGGTTATCTTGATTTCTTTATCTGGGTGATGATTGCCACTATCCCGATTTTTATTGTAACAAAGTTTGTAGATATCGATCCTGACTTTGGAAAGAAAAAGAACAAGCAGGAAGCAGAGAATAATTAATCACCGAAATCTGTTTTTAAGACACCTTTTTTTTACAAAGAATAAAATCTTTAACACATTCCCCTGTAGCATCTTAGAGTAAATTCAATCATTTTCACCATTTCCATTATGATCTGTAAATCGTTTAAAATTCAAAACATGAACTCTTTTACCTCATCTATAATCACCTCCCTTCTGTTGGTGATTTCTTTATCCGTGACTGCCTTTGCTCAACCATCACCCGATGGTGAGCCTCAAAGATTAATTAGCGCGGAGGCATCCGATTTCATGAATCCGGTTTGGTCGCCTGATGGTACTAAGATTGCCTTTACTTCTATCCAACAACAGGGGCTATGGATCGCAAATGCAGATGGTTCTAATATTGAGCTGATTACCAATGAGTCAGCCGGTTATGGTTTTTCCTGGTCGTCTGATTCCGAGTCAATTTTGACCCGTGTTTCAGAATATCAGAATAAGAGAAGAAAACTTGCTGTTAAGATCTACCACACCGATGGCAGCGAGCCTACACAGCTCACTGAATTCAGAGACCAGATGCCAAGCATCCCAAAATGGGCTAATTACGACCGGCAGGTAGTGCTAATTTCTGACAATGACATTGAATCATTTGACTCAGGAAAAGAAGTATCAAACCAGCAAAAAACTTCGGTTACCAAGCCTTTCTATGTGTTGAAATCAAATCAGATCGCAAAAGGAAAAGTACCTGAGAACAGTGCCGAGAATATTTCTCCTTTTGAAGATGCTCAATACCTGAACCTGGAAGTATCTCCGGATGGAAGAAAGCTGGCTTTTGAAGTGTATGGCGGAAACTTGTTTGTGATGAATATTGATGGCACCAACCTGATGGATCTGGGTAAAGCAAACAGGGCAAAATGGTCGCCCGACAGCCAATACCTTGTGGCGATGGTCGCTGAAGATGACGGACATAATTATACCAAATCGGATCTATATGCCCTCAGCATTGATGGAGAAGAACGCATTAACCTGACAACCTCTACTGACATTATCGCTATGAATCCGGACTGGTCGCCACAGGGTAACCGAATCGTTTTCGACAGCCCGGATGATGGAAGCATTTACATCCTGAATATCAGCAACTAATCCTACTCTCCAGAATCAATCAGTAACCATTCCACTCACGCCATTATGAAGTATTTTCTATCCCTTTTAACATTTGCAGCACTAATCAGCACGGCACCGGTGAAAGCCCAAACGGTAACCGGACTCGAAGGTTTTTCTATTTTTTTGGATCCCGGTCACAGCCAGACCGAAAATATGGGGCTTTACAATTATTCAGAAGCCCAGAAAGTGCTGCGTGTTGGCCTTGCACTTCGTGAAATGCTGCTCACCCAAACCGATATTGATACGGTATACATAAGCCGTACCAATGATTCTCAAAGTGTTGATTTATCTCAGAGAGATGACCTGGCTAACGATACCGGTGCTGATTTCTTTCATTCCATTCACAGTAATGCCGGTTCCAACACCACCAACAACACGTTGTTTTTACATGGTGGGTGGCGTTCGAATGGGCAGACCGTGGAGAAAACTCCGAACGGTGGTAAAGAAATGGGCGACATCATGGAAATTGAGCTTACTGATGCCATGCGAATACCTACTATTGGAAACTGGGCCGACCGTAATTTTTACCAAGGCAGTTCTGTTGATAATCACGATAATCAGTTCCCTTACCTTTTTGTAAATAGAACCACGAATATGGCTTCCATTTTAAGTGAAGCCGGATTTCATACCAATCCAACTCAGCAAAAACGAAACTTAAATGCCGACTGGAAACGACTGGAGGCCCAATCCTTTTTCTGGTCCATTCTGGAATATCTGGATGTGGAGCGACCTCCGGTAGGAATAGCTACTGGGTACATTACTAACGCCGATGGTGGTCTCCCTATTAACGGCGCTGTTATTACCGTTGGAGATTCTACTTACACCACCGATACTTTTGAATCTCTGTTCAATAATTACGCAGCCAACCCCGGGGATCTTCAAAATGGATTTTACTATATCGAAGGTCTTCAAAACGGACCCGCGCAAATTATCGTAGAAGCAGAAAGCTTTTACACCGATACCGTTGACACTAATATTATTTCAACCGATTTCACTTTCACCGATGTGGCCCTGGTTTCAAATATTCCTCCTAATGTTGCTTCCACTTCTATTGGTGATGACGGAGAAATTAATCCGGGAGAAAGCCTTGTATTGAATTTCAGCCGGTCTATGGACAGAGCCGCTGTTGAAAATGCATTGACCCTCACTCCGGAAGCCGACTTTGACCTTAATTGGAATTCAGATAAGCAGCTTAGCATTTCCACGAACAACTTTGACTTTGAAAGCAGTTACACTCTACAAATTGATTCCACGGCAACCGATAATTCATCTTATGCTCACAACCTTGACGGCAATGCCGATGGCACGCAGGGCGATTCCTATAACGTAACATTCGAAACCGGTCCGGTCGATATCATTCCACCGGCTATTTCAGATATCCGTCCTACCAACAAACAATTTAACGAGCTGAGGCCTGTCATCAGTGCTACTTTTGATGAGCACTTAGATACTACCCTCTTTAATGAAGCAACGGTAGAGGTGAGTAAAAGCAATTATGTGGTCCCCGGCGAAACGGTGTACTATACCATTGGAGACCGCAGTGTACTCAACTTCTTCCCCTCCGAGCGACTTGATAAGTCCCGAAATTACACCCTCACCTTTTCCAAATCCATCAGTGATACCGCCGGAAACAGCCTTGGATCTGATGTAGTGCGCACCTTCCCTACCGGAGATCAGGACATCGCAGATGAAACCATTGTTGATGATTTCGAAGACGGCATTTCGGCCTGGTGGGAGCCCTCACAAAGCGGAAGTACAGATGGCTATATTGCCGAAGAAACCAGTGTAGAAATCAGTACGGCCGAAGTCAATCTGCTTACAAACAGCAGCCAATCTATGCGGGTAAATTATGGGTGGGATACCACCAGTTCGGCAAATCTGATTCGTCAGTATCGTGGTGGAGTTACAACTCCCAAGTTTGCCAATAACCTCGTTCTTCAAACCTATGTATTCGGTGATGGCAACGGTAATAAATTCAGATTTATGCTTCGCGATGGCAACGGAGAACTCGAAGGTAGTTCTTGGTACACCGTCGACTGGTTGGGGTGGAAATTGGTTTCCTGGGATCTCAGTCAGGACAGCGTGGTCGCCTGGGTTAATGGTAACGGAACGCTGAATGGAAATTTGTATCTGGACAGTTTCCAAATGACCTATACCGAAGGGCAGCCAACAACCGGCTTTATTGTATTTGATGATCTCAGAGCTGTTGAAATGGGAGTTGCTACTTCCACTGAACCCAATGATGAGTTGTTTTCAGATGTGCCTAACCAAATTGAGCTTAAACAGAACTACCCCAATCCTTTTAATCCCTCTACCAACATCAGCTTTGGGTTGCCTCAACAGAGTGATGTCGACCTGAAGATTTATGACATGCTTGGACGGGAAGTCGCTACCGTTTACTCCGGGGTCAAATCAAAAGGGTTTCATACCATTCAGTTCGATGCTTCCAGGCTCTCAAGTGGAGTATATATATATCGGTTAGTTACCAAGTCAGGTACAATTTCCAAGAAAATGACCCTCTTGAAATAATATTCGATGTGATTATGGATAAGAGTTAAAAAGACTCATAATAACTATCATTAATGTAGTTATGCGAACATTCTATTTATTCCTAATTTTTGCTGCTTTCTCAACGGCTGCTGATGCACAAGCTTTGTTTGAGGATGGTTATTATATTGACTTAAATGGCACTAAACATGCCGGTCTTATCAGTATTAATTCCATAACTGACACCCAATCCTTTCTCCTGTTCAAGACAGAACACCGGTCCGATCCGGATACCATCGATTTCAACGATGTGAGTAAAATCAGAGTGTCAGGTTTTAAGTTCAGCCGACAAAATGTACGAACATTGGCTACAGGCACGTCTCTTGATGATTCAGTGTTTAAAGAAAAGAGTTTATTGCTAAAGGTTGAAGTGGAAGGTAAAGCTACATTGTACAGTAAGCAGAATGGAGAAACATATACTTTTTATTTCTCGGTTCATGGACGTCCCACCTCAGAACTTTTTTATGCTCAATATTTGAGAAATGATGGCAGAGTAGCCCGAGACAATAAGTTCAGAGAGCAGCTTGCAAAGTCCTTAACCTGTGGCAACACAAACCTTACTTCTCTAAAGTATGAAAAAGAACAACTCATCCGTTTTTTTTCCGCTTACAATAAATGCGAACAATCTGATTTCAAAACATACACAGGTATTCCGGCATTATCTTTCAAATATCTAAATATTGGCCTCAGCGCCGGAACCTCCCCCTACTTCATTGAGAGCACGAACACCATCTTAGATACTGAGAATGCTCGTTTTGCTGATAATACCCCATATATTGAAGCAGACATCGAGTATCTCATACCTTCACTGAATAACCGTTTCAGTTTCTTTGCCACAGGCGGTTACCTAAATTTTAGTGATTTTGACCAGCGTACTTTGCTCGGTACCTATCAGAACATCCGACTTGAATATCAAGTGATACAAAGCACCATTGGCGTAAGAGGATACTGGCCAATTAATAACACCTTTAAACTCTCTGCAGAGTTAGGCCTTGGAAAAGATTATGAGGTTGGAAAAGGGATCTCTATAGACTACGAAGAAGATGACCGGGGATATCAGGACTTTACCAGTACGAGGCTTACCGGACATTTAACCGGCGGTGTCGGAATTTCTTTTTTAAACCGATACATTATACAAGCCAAATTCAAACACCTGAATTCCCAGATTTCCAGCCGATCATCCGATCAACGGGTAAATCAGGCTATCTTTATATTCGGCTTCAAATACTTGTTAAAGAGCTATTACAAATAGTCTGATCTACTTTTCAGGCATGTCTGATACCGTTTCAAGATATCCGTGCTGCAGATAAAACTCCTCCAGCCCCTTCACAATTTGTTCGGCAATCTTTTGCTGAAAGTCCGGATCGGTTAGTAATATTTCTTCTTCCGGGTTTGAGATAAAAGCTGTTTCTACCAGCACATTTGGAAACTCGATGGGTGCATTCAGGGAAAAATTAAAACTACCGGTCAGCCCGTAATCCTTAAAGCCCAACTCCAGCATCTTGTCATACATGATGGCAGCCAGCGGTTTAAAAGCGATATGTTTATAGAATGAACCGGTTCCTTTGATATCGAGTGGATCACTGCCATACCCGATTGAATTGGTGTGAATACTGACCAGCAGATCGGCATCTTCTTCAAGAGTAATTTCTTTTCTCTCGCTCATATATACGTAGCTGTCATCGGTTCGCGGCAGCACCACTTTAGCTCCTCTCTCCTCCAGCAGCTCTTTTACCAAGTAAGACAATTGCAGGGTAACTTCTTTCTCAACGTTCCCGCCTGCCCCCAGCGAGCCTCTGTTATCACCGCCATGTCCGGCATCTACCGAAATGGTTCTGCCATCCAGCGGACTATTAAAATTGGTTACAACCGGAGGCCTTCTTACTTCCACATTCAGCTGAGAACCCCAGCCGTAGCCCACCGAATATCCCCAGTTTTGGCTGTGATTCAGCTCGATCTCAAGCCGGAAGCGATCATCTTCAACCTGATTCCATGTTACATTCCGGATACCTTGTGAGCTGTTATGCTTTATCTTCCAGTTGGTATTGGATGTCGCACCGAATACATCCACGATGATAACATTAGGATCCAGCTCCTGATAGGTGATATACGGCAGTTTTTCAGAGAGCGTAAGTGTTATCAGGTCAGATTTATCTCTTCCGGATACCCTGATATTTCCGGTCAGTGATTTTGGAGGAGATATGTACTCACTTTTAAGTTCTACAAAACGAACCGGTATCCATGCACTCAGGCTTTTGGATAGTTGAACCCGATAGTTATCCGCTTTGCGACCGGTGATATTCAACTTCACCCCCGGTTCGAGGGAACCATAACGGGCACCTCCAAGACGGTCAGTTCCCATACCGATATTCAGGTACGCATTTTCATCCGTCACCTCTGCCACACGTGGAAAGCCGTTAAAACTTACCGTGTATTCACTCTTCTTTTTCTCATACCCAAACAATCCTTTCTTCATTTTAAAAGTAATGTGTTTGTCCAACACTTTGTCGCCCGGCTTTACGGTGTAGCTGCCTCTGTAGAGTCCTTCGATTCCCGCAATTTCTTCAGGTACTTCCTTCATCGGGATGTCGTTTTTGAAGTAGTCAATATTGAAAACCACTTCTCTACCCGGCGTACCCAGAAATTGTACATCCAGTGTTTCACCGGTTACCAGCCAAAGTTCGCTGGAAGGCTTCATTAACCGGTCGGAAATTACATTCCCTTTGGTATCAATTGGCTCCGGAGCCTCCGGCCGTATCAAATACATGGTTTTGGTTAATTCCTCGCCATTCAATTCAACTCTGAACTCTATTTCAGTAGTGTCCGTCCGATGTTCCATCATATCGATGAAGGCACCGCTTTCGTACACTTTTACCGGGTTTCCATTAATAAAGGCATCTGCAGCCGGATTGGTATTAGCCGCAACGCGATATCTGGAATAACTGTAGGTTACCGTATCGGTTTCGGGAATCACAATATTCAAATAAAGAGAGTCGCTGACGGCTTCAGTGGTGTCAGCTTGAACCGTATCTACCCGGACAGAATCAACCTGGGCTGGCAGGCTTTGTGGAATAAATTGTACAACCAGAAAAGCGGCTATTAAACTTAAATACTTCATGAATAAATTACTTGTATAAATAATAGTTTTGTGATTTCTCTTTGAAGGAAACAACATCTTTGGAGAGGTAATCTGAGATGTTAGAAACCTTATAATTCTGGCTGAACCGTTTCCGAATTTGATCGGTTCCGGTCACTTTTTCAAACATACTCCATCGGTTTTTACCCATTTCAAAAACATCTTTGTCCGGATACATTTCTTTGTGAACCTGCATAAACCAGAACTGTAATTTCATTAAATGAGCCTGAGTATAGTCGCTGAAATGGATCTGAACTCCATGTAAGGTTTTACCCTGATCCCTGCCATAAAACGGCTTAAAAACAACCGGCCGGAATACCACTCCGGGAATATCCAAGGCATTCATGCGCTTAGCCAGTTCACCTTCATCAATCCACTCTGCAGCAAATACCTGGAAAGGAAGCGTATATCCTACCCCTTCCGAAAACACTCCCAATTCACCCATAATACCCGTAGCCACATAAAAATATGCGGAATATTCGTGAGGAATGTGTGGTGAGGTTGGCACCCACGGCAAACCTGTTTCATCAAAAGTCATAGACCGGTTCCAGCCTTCCATTTCCACTACGGTCAGGTCGCATTTTTTTCCATCGGCCAGCCAGCCTTCGTTGTTAATCATTTTAGCTACTTCACCCGGTGTAAGCCCATAGATGTAAGGAACCGGAAATTGGCTTACAAAAGAAAAATATCCTTCCTCTACAATATTGCCTTCCACTTTTTCTCCTCCCAAGGGATTGGGACGGTCCAGCACCACAAATTCAATATCATGCTCAGCAGCTGCTTCCATGGCCAGCCCCATGGTACTTATGTAGGTATAAGATCGAACGCCGATATCCTGAATGTCGTAAACAAGCACATCCACGTTTTCCAGCATTGCCGGAGTTGGCTTGCGGGTTGCTCCGTACAGTGAAAACACGGTTACACCGGTCGCTTCGTCCACATAGGTATCTACTTTATCACCGGCGGCGAACTCGCCTCTCACCCCGTGTTCCGGCCCGTATAAAGCGGTAAGTTCAACATCAGGAGCATTATAAATCAGGTCAACCGTTGATACCAGCTCAGAATTTACGCCGGTGGCATTGGTAATCACCCCTACCCTTTTTCCTTTCAGCAGATCGAAATTATTCCCGGCTAATACTTCAATTCCGGTTTTCACTTTGTTTGCATGCTGAGTGAAGGCCGTTGAATAAGCCAAAACACTAACCAGCAGAAGGGGCAGCGCTTTTTTCATCATAATAAAGGGTGATCTTTTTTTCGTTTTAAGCTGTTGAAGTTATACATTCTCAACCTGAACTTCAGGAACGAATGATTACTACTTGTAAAAATTAGAAACCCTTTCAAACATATGCCCAACAACAACCTAAGCACGGTAAGCGAACTAAGTCTGAAAGAGAAAATCGGACAGCTCTTTTTAATGGGATTCCGGGGGAATGACATTTCTGAAGGTTCAGAGGTTCTGGACATGATTAAAGAACATAAGCCGGGCGGAGTTATTCTGTTTGACAAGGATATGGTTCACAACCAGCCAGTTCATAATATCAAATCGCCTGAGCAGGTTCGAAGCCTTACAAAAGCTTTACAGGAATCTTCCAAACCTCCCCTTTTGATTGGCATTGATCAGGAAGGCGGACTCATCAATCGTCTGAAGCCTGAGTACGGATTCCCGGAAACAATTTCTCACCAGAAGTTGGGTGAAAAGGATGATACCGCATTTACAGAAACCCATTCCCGACATATTGCAAACATACTTTCCGAAGCCGGTATAAACATGAACTTTGCACCGGTTCTGGATGTAAGTTCGAACCCCAATAGCTCCATCATTGCCAAGCGGGAACGATCATTTGGAAACTCACATGATAACGTAACCCGGCATGCCCGTGCTTATATTCGAGGACATGAGCAAATAAACATTCAAACCTGTTGCAAGCATTTTCCAGGCCATGGCAGTGCTGAAGGTGATACCCATGCCGGTTTTGTGGATGTGACAGATACTTGGGATGAAACAGAATTGGAGCCTTACAAAACTTTGATAGATGAAGGACTATGCTCCATGATTATGACGGCACATATTTTCAACTCAAAGCTGGATAAAGAAATGCCGGCTACTTTATCAGAAAATGTTCTGACTAACTTGCTGAGAAAAAAGCTAAACTTTAGCGGGGTCATCATTTCCGATGATATGCAGATGCGAGCTATTTCTGATCATTATTCCCTGAAAGAGTCACTGGAGAAAGGATTAAAAGCCGGGCTGGATATCTTTTGCTTTGGCAATAACCTGCTGAAAGAAAAGGTGCAACTCAAAGATTGTATTTCTGCCTTAGAGCAACTTATTGAAGAAGGGAACATAACAGAACAGAGAATTGATGAATCGGTTGCCCGGATTCTGGAAATGAAGGGAAGGTTTTAGCAACCTTTCAGCGTCCGAAGGTCCTGAAAGCGTTGCGGGAAGATGGGAAAATAAACGGTGAGCTCGGTGAGCTTTAATGAGTAGCGAACGCCCCAAGGTCCTCCGGACGCTTGGTGGTTCTTGTTCTGTTTAAGATCTGGATTGTGCCAGGTGGTTTTCTACCAGTCGCTCAATAGGTTTTCGAACAATGATGCTTAGCTTAAGGCCTCTTTCCGATAGCACGCTTTCAAGGGTACCACGATGAATGGCGGCAATAGATCCCACAAAACCAATTTCCTTTTCGGTCAAATCCCCAAAATAGGCGAGCTGCTTATCGGCAAAATCCTCGAAACCGCTCCGTACAATATTCTTGATAAAATCATGATCGGCAAAATTGCCCAACAGATGTGAAAAAGATGCCACAAACCGGTTTCCATTCGGCTTTTTATACACCATTTCAAGGATATTATCCAACCTCATATCGTGGCGTTGTTCAAGCTCATTCCTCAGATCTTCCGGCATAATGTTGTAGTAGTAACTTCTCAAAATCCGCTTTCCAAAATACCCGCCGGAACCTTCGTCACCCAGTGTAAAACCCAACGAGGGTATTTTATTCACAATCTGCTCTCCGTCATATATACACGAATTAGATCCTGTTCCCAGAATACAAGCCACTCCCGGTTTATCCCAGAAACAAGCCTTTGCTGCCGCAAGTAAATCCGTATCTACCGAGATTTCAGCATTACTGAAACAGGCTGCTATCCCTTTTCTGACGACTTCCTTACTTTTCTCCGTTCCGCATCCGGCTCCGTAAAAATAGATTCTATCGATAGGTTTATTCTCCAGAACCTGAGCCAACCCTTCATCTATAGCCGTGATAAGTTGCTCCAGAGACATGAAATATGGGTTCAATCCATCGGTGTGGAAATACTCCTTATGTCCCTCCTCATCTACTAAAATCCATTCCGTTTTTGTAGAGCCGCTATCTGCTATCAGTATGTTCATTCATCTATTTTAATTGATTGGAGCGAAGATACTTAACACATTATTGCATTACCACTTTGGTTACTTTTTTTATACTATTGGCGTTCACAAAATATTCTTTATGACTACTCTAAGCGGAATTTCATCTGGCAAGCGGCTTGTTTCTCTCGATTTTTTCAGAGGAGCTACCGTAGCCGCCATGATTTTGGTTAACAACCCGGGATCATGGTCTCACATCTATGGACCTTTAAAACACGCAGCCTGGCATGGGTGGACCCCAACCGACCTAATATTCCCTTTTTTCTTATTCATTGTTGGAGTTTCCATTGTGCTGGCTTTTACAAAAGCACGAGCCAAAGGTACCGATGATTCTGACTTGCTGAGAAAGACACTCATTAGAGCTGCCAAGATTTTCGGGCTCGGACTTGCCCTTTCCGCCTTCCCATACCTCACATTTATCCCCGACTTCGGACTTCACCAAAACCTGATCGATATTCGCATTCCCGGAGTTTTGCAACGAATTGCCATCTGTTACGCCGTTGGAGCTTTCCTCTTTCTGTACACCAAACCCAGAACCCAAATGCTTACTCTGGGTGGACTTTTAATCGGTTACTGGATTTTGATGATGGCCATCCCGGTTCCGGGTTATGGAGCCGGAGCCATTGATACGGCAGAAGGAAACCTTGCAGCCTATATCGATCAGCTGTTACTATCCGGCCATATGTGGAAGACAAACTGGGATCCCGAAGGATTGCTTAGTACCCTTCCTGCTATTGGAACTACCCTGATTGGTATCTGGACCGGAAGAATGTTGATGCGTGATAAAGAATCCGAATCGTCCAGAACCTTACAGTTCTTCGTTTGGGGTTTTATTCTGATTATTCTTGGATACACCTGGAGCTGGATTTTCCCTATAAATAAAAACATTTGGACCAGCTCTTACACCTTATTTACCGGCGGACAAGCTATGTGTATTTTCGGTTTATGCTATTGGTTCATTGATGTAAAAGGTAAGCAGCGTTTTACTGATTGGGGAGTTGCTTACGGGATTAATGCCATTACTGTTTTCTTCCTTAGTGGTGTCATTGCCCGGATATTTAATATGATCCGATTTTCCTATGCCGGCGAAAGCTACACCTTAAAAGGCTGGATTTACGAAGTGGTACTCAGCTCTATTGCTTCTCCGATAAATGCTTCACTGCTTTACGCCATCATGTGGATTGTTCTCTTTTACCTGCTGGCTGCCTGGATGAAAAAGAAAAACATCATCATTAAGGTTTAGCAGTTTAAATATCGATATCGCAGTAGATATGGTAAATAGAAAACCCAGTCATCGCGAGGAGTAGTGTAGGGTTGAGCAGGTCTTTACTGCCTGGCGACGACGCGATCTCTTTAAGCCGGCTGGAATGTTGATACAAGTAGATTGCCACGTCGTCATACACCCAGCCCGACATTCAGATTTATGAGCTCCTCGCTATGACTTGATATTTTACTCCTTCTTTAATCGAAATCACTTTACTTAATGAGCATCATTTTACGTGAAATGCTTGTTTCGTTTGTAGAAAGCCGATAGAGATATAACCCGGATGATAGTTGTCCGGCATCAAAACTGACGGTATGACTTCCTGCACTCATTCTTTTGTCTACCAAAGAGGTAACTTTTCTGCCAAGCACATCATAGACGTCCAGATCCACTTTGCCTGCATTCGGAATCCGAAACGAAATTTGGGTAGTTGGGTTGAATGGATTCGGATAATTTTGGTTTAACGAAACTTCATTCGGGATTTCAGAACCTTCTTTTCTTTCATTAGAAACTACGGTACGGTCAGGATATACAACTTCAAGATTATCCAGGAAAATGGACCCTGTGTATCTCTCACCGGTTTGCTGATCTGAGGCCAGCTTAAAACCAATCTTTTTAATGGTGATTGGATAATAGAAACTGCTAAACGGATCAACCGGGGTAATGTCACTAGTGAGTGCCGGATAGATATCAAATTCGGTGTTCTCAGCCCATTTCTTGACCCTGACGGTAAATAATTCCCCATTGTTATCTGCCAGTTCCAGTTCAATCAAATGCTTTTTACCATCAGTCCTGGCATCAAGATTGATAGAATCCGGCACACCAAATATCGGTATATCCCTTTCCAGATAAGCCCACACGTTGGGATCATTATCGTACACAAAATCATAACCCAGCCGAACGGAATGTGAGCCTTCAGTAAACGTGCTGTCAACCACACTAAGCTCAGAACTCTGAAGGTCTAAATTCTCTCCGCTAAGTGTCCAGCCTTCAAGGCTTTCGAATCCGCTGATGGTTTCAATTCCTCTCCCAATTTGCACTTCCACTTCCACGGTATCAGAAACGCCGTCATAAGTACCAATAACGGAAGTTGTGCCTTCCTTTATTCCGGTGAAGGTGCCGTTTTCAACCAAACCGACATCAAGGTTGTCCACTTGCCAGCTTATTGCACCGTTACTCACATTTTGTTTTTGTCCATCAAAATCGAACGACTCATTGAAAAAACTGAATTCATATGAACTGTCAGTAACCGCATATTTTGGGAAAAGGGAAAATTCGGTAATTCCTTTCACGATCACCATCGCCGAGTCTTTCATTCCCTCATAATCCACATATACGTAGCCGGTGTCGGGAGCATTTCCGGCTGTAAAGTTACCCTCACTGTCAATAGTGGCATTAAAGTTCTCACTTAAAGTGTAGCTCAGTTTTTGAGGATCGAGCTCAACAGGGTAGTAATTCTCATCACTTCCCCGGGCTGTAAATGTGAAGGTATTGCCCCGGTATAACTTTTTGAAAGCAGGATCGAGTTTTAGATGCTCAAGTACGCCGGTTTTTTCCTTTGATGACACCACCATCAGGGCATTGGCCACGGCTCGCTCTCCACTTCCGTCCGAGGGGTCGTTCACTACTTGATTATGAACAACCATGGTGGTAGAACCTCCCCCATCAAGGTTCAATGCATTTTGTACCCCGAATCTTTTCATAAATTCGCCCATTTCGGTCAGGGTCATACCTGCACTGGTACTTTGCCGGCCATCTACCGTCAGTAAATATAGTTTTGTTGAATCAGCATTAAAACCTACCGCTGTTCGGGGATGTCGCTCCGGCCAGTCTCCCTCATTATTTCCATCATTCAGAAATTTCCCCCGCCCTCCAACTACTTCTTTGATATCATCAAAACCGGGCATCAGTTTGTGGTGTACAACCACGGTATCTCCGACTTCAACGCCATCCAGAATAGTTTTGGAAGTTCCGTGACCTGATAGCACGAAAGTAGAGTCTGAAAGAGGCGCATCACCGGTGGTTGACTTTTCCTTTACTACCGCTCTTACTTCCCCGTTTACCACCCATTCATCCAAAACAGTTAAGATAAGTTCGGTACCAAACTCGTTAGTTCCGGTAGATGCTCCGTAGTAATGATTGTAGTACACTAGGGCATCAGCTGTTCTGCTTTGATTCACTCCTGAAATATCAAAATCATTCCCATCATGCGATAAAGTACCGGTGTAAGTAGTTGGATTAATAAAAACCTTTTTCCCTTTGGTATACCCAAATACATCTCTGCTAATGGGCTTTTTAATAATTTCACCTTTAATTACCTGAGCATTGGTTGGGTTCCCACCGCCATAAAAATCACCGTTAACCGCTGCAATAACCTGATGACCTTCATAGGATTTCCGTTGGGCCATTGAGCTCGTTCGTTCATAACCGCCAAATGTATCCTGTGCTTTTACAGTCTCAAGTTTCGTTTCCGGACGGGTAAGGTCCACTTCTACCACATCAAAAGTCCATGGAACCGACGGGGCTTCAATGGTATAGTGATACATGCCATCCCCGATTTGCTGAACACTTAGTGTGTCATATTTGATCTGAGCAAAACTTGTGATGGAACACAGGGCAAGTGTAATAAACAGTATCGATTTCTTCATAGCTAATAAAGGTTAAATTGAATAATAAAGCCGGGAATTAACTTTTCAGGAATTCCGAAATTAAAAGTTATGTGGGTTCGAAAAAAAACAATCGTCTTTCCGAGGAGTCCGTTATTGAGAATGTAAGGCTGAGATGTGTAACGACGCGGCAATCTCCTCAATCCGATATCCTAAGTAAATCAAGGAGGTCGCTTCGTCGTCAGACTGTAGAATCCTACTTCTCTATTTGCCACTCCTCGCGATGACAGGCATATTAATAGCCATTAGTTCAAACTCGCTTTAGTTCTCAATCTCAGCTCGAAAAAGGCTGTCCTGTCTCTGTTCCAGTTGTTGCCTTGCCTGAATTCTTTCTCTTTCCACGGTATCCTCAGGCTCCAGCTGGTGTTCCCAATCGTACTCCACAGGATACCATTTCAGAATGTCTTGCTTGCCGAGTTCAAACACAGTATAACCCGGTTTAAAACCTAACCAGTTTCCTCCCCACCAGGCAGCGGATGCAGATTGCGAAGTAATATACCAAACATCATTAAATCTAAAATCTTCACTGATATGAGTGTGTCCCTGAAGCAGCGCTTTAACATTGTGACGCTCTAAAATATATCGCAGGTCGATGTTATTCTGCAGAATAATGGGGCTCATGGCCTTCATCTCAAAATCGTTGTTAATTTGCCCTTTATGAGAAAAAGCCGCTAAGTGCGAAACCGCAATAGTTGGCATGTCTTTATGATCCCCAAGATCGTGACGGAGCCAGTCTAATTGTTCTTCACCGATCATTGCTTTATAGGCAGGGCCATTCTCTCCCACAAACTCAAAAATTGAATTCAATACCACAAAGTGCCATCCCTTATGATTGAAGCTGTAGTAATCCTTCTCCATACCCAGTTCTTCCATTATCATTTGCCGTCCAATACCTGGATGATCTTTCGGCACTTTACGTCTGGAAGAAAGCCCGAGCACATCATGGTTCCCTAAGCAATGATAATAAGGCATGTTGAGCTCATCGGTAATACTGCGATAAAGCTGTATGGATTCCTGATAAGTCTCAAGTTCCGTGTACAAGCCGTCGAACACCATGTCCCCTCCCATTAAAACCAAGTCCGGAGCCGGGTCAAGGGCATTAATGGAATCGATACATTTTTTATATCCCTCATGCCCCTGCCTGCGGGATGTTACGTGCTGGTCGGTCAGGTGAACAATTCGAAAACTTTCTTCTTCGGATTGCTTTCCGTTGAACAAAGTGCCCATTCCCAGAGCACCAAGTCCTACGTTTTTTAAGAAAGATCTCCGTGTGGTCATTATTTAATCAGTGTCATTTTTCTTGTCAGAGAAACATCTCCCATGTTAAGCTGATAAATGTATATGCCTGATGACAATTCCGAGGCATCAAAATTAACAGTGTGCTCTCCGGCCGTCATATTTCGGCTCACCAGCGTAGTAACCTGCCTGCCCAGCATATCATATACTTTCAGTGAAGTAAAGCCACTGTTTGGCAAATCAAAAGTAATCCGGGTTGTCGGGTTAAAGGGGTTCGGGTAGTTTTGAGAAAGGGATATTTGCTCCGGAATCTCCTCATCTCCTTCATTTGAAACCACAACTCCCCCTTCGGCAGCGGCAGTAGGTTCACTTTCTACATTATTTCTGCTTACCGCGGTAACAAAATACCAGTGACTTTCTTCGGAAGGAGGAGCAACATCGGTATAGGAAGTCTCACCGGTTACAGCAATCAGGTTGTAAGGGCTTTCCATCTCCTCAACGCTATTCGGAGACGAACCGGCATCTACCCGATATACCGCATATTTTATGAGCGTATCCACATGACCGGCGGCAGATGCTTTGGCTACCATGTCAATCTCCGGCTTATCCCAGCTTAGCTCAAACACATATTCTTTTTCGGAATCTCTGTTTACCACCAGGTTTTGAGGGTTATTCGGAGCCGTCGTATCTTTCCAGTCCATGGTCGGCTGCAAGGCTGCATATTTGTAATAATTATTCTTGAGTGAATCAGCAAATCCTTTGGATGAGTAGGTACTGATATTGCTGGATCTGAAAAACACACTTCCGCTTATATTCTCATTCTCCCTGTTATGTCGAATTTGTCGGGGAACTTCATCGGCGTCAAACAAAGTATTGGAATACGTACTGCTGCTGGAGCGATAAAGGCCGTGACCGGGATAGATATGACGGTCGTTAGCCGCAGCCTGTTCGGCCCACCAGTCGGCTAGTTTACCGTAATCCTGAGCCGTTCCAAATCGGGTAAATGCCCAGTACAACTGAGGGGTTATATAATCGATCGTTCTTTGTTCCAGCCAAGCTATGCCGTCACCGTAAATAACACTATAGGCATCCATTCCACTGGTTCCTTGAGGAATGCCGCTTTTCCAAATCCCAAAAGGACTAATTCCAAACTTCACCCACGGTTTTACCACCTGAATGCTGTCGTGAAGCATTTCCACAAAAAGGTCGATGTTATTTCTTCTCCAGTCGTCTTTGTCATCAAAACCCCGTGGGTATTGAGCAAAAGTAGCATCATCAAGGGTATCATTTTTATTGCTGGCCATGTGGTTAGGCGGGTATGGGTAAAAGTAATCATCAAAGTGGATGCCATCCACATCATAGCGGTTAACCACATCCATCACCACCCGAACATTGTACTCCATCACTTCCGGCAAACCGGGGTTCATGATGGCAATTTTGTCATTTATCACAAATAGCCACTCAGGATGCTTATTGGCAACATGCATGGAATCGCGGGCTGTAGTTCCGGGTAATTTATTCTTAGAATTCGCATCATGATATCTCCCGAGAATAGGTTTCAGGCTTTCGTCGATGCTTTCATTGTTAAAAACCTTTTGTGAAAAATCATCAGGAATCGTACGCATCGCACGGTAAGGGTTCAGCCATGCGTGAAGCTCCATTCCTCTTTTGTGGGCTTCTTCAATTACATATTCAAGTGGATCCCAATATGGATCCGGTGCAACGCCTTCTTCGCCGGTCAAATATTTTGACCAGGGTTCTATATCAGAATCATATAAAGCATCACCTTCAGTTCGTATTTGAAAATACAGGGTATTAATGCCGGCGGCTTTCAGATCATCCAACCGGTCTGTTAAACTCTGTTTTTGAAACCGAACGGGTACATTTCCCGAAGCCGGCCAATCCAGATTAATTACGGTAGCCATCCATGTGGCTCTAAATTCTTTTTTTGGGGGATCATTTTGCTGAGCCAGCGTACTTCCGGCTAACAAACTTACAATCAGCAGAACTATTGATTTTTTTATTGACATGATATTCATTTTTCAAAGGTGTAAAAAAAAAGGCAGCACAAGGCTGCCTTTTATCGGCGTATTACCTGTTACTTAATCAGCGTCATTTTGTTCGTTAGACGAACGCCATTAGCCTGCAGCGAATAAATGTAAACGCCGGAAGACAGGTTAGAAGCATCGAATTTAACCATATGCTCTCCTGCGCTCATTCGGGTGTTTACAAGTGTAGCCACTTCACGACCGGTCATGTCATATACTTTCAACGTAACAGGACCTGCCTGGTTGATTGTATATTCGATGTTAGTCGTTGGGTTAAACGGATTCGGATAGTTTTGGCTTAAGCTGTAGCCTTCCGGAATCTCATTCTTGTTCTCATCTTCGTTAGAAGTGTAAACCTGCTCGGTTGTAAACTTCTGAAGGTCAACATCAGTCTCGGTTGCACTGAAAGCACCTACATAGGCTATTGTACCATCTGCAGAGAAATCTAAACCTCTGGGTCGTGCATTATCGAAACCAGCGGATACATCAGCTCCTGCCGCCCAGTGGATACTATCCAATGGTGTTTCATCAGATCCTAATGTAGAGTAGTCGAACGCATACCAAGTTTGAGGGGTAATTCCTTCATCCGGAACATCGTTCAATGACCCGGAACCGACCCATAAGTTATAGGTTTGTGGGTGCAGGTCGAAGCTTTCCACTTTATATCCTCTTAAAACAGTATCAGGCACTGTTTCCCAACTACTGAATTCGTCGGGACGGGAGTATTCTAATACAGCTCCTAAAGTATATCCAGCCCACCAGATTTTATTTCCATCGGGTGAAATCTGAAAATCACGTGAAAAACTTGAGGTCATGGTTAAGATTGTTTCAGGATTCTCCAGATTGCTGTCATATTTAACAATAGGAGCATCAGTAGCAACTACAGCAGAAACATATACATTTCCATCACGGTCAGTTGTTGCTTCTGTAAGAGAACCAATATCTGGCGCAACTTTGGCTAAAGCTTGACCACTAGGGTTTACTTTAAAGAGAACATTCCACTGAGAAATAATGATATTTCCATCATAATCAGCTTCTATACCTCTACCGGATCGGGTGTCATATCCTCCTGCACCATCGTTTAATGAAGGGTCCCAGTATCTACCTAATGTATCGTTAGGTGTTTCTCCATCTGCCCATTCCAGAACAGTAAGAGGTGAGAAATCTGCAGGTGTACCATCAGGGTTGTATACGTAGATGGCGCGAGTACTTAGTGTATCAGGCACTCCATCATCACCCAAATCTCTATTGACAACAATAGTTTCAGTAGCATAAAATGACTGAACCCAAATCTTGCCTTCCCCGTCAACAGCAACACCATGTACCTCGAAGAAGAGATCCCCTTCTGCCGGGACAAATGTTGTGTCCTGTGTCCATTGTGCAAAAGCCAATGCCGGTAACAGCATAAAACTCAGCACCATTAATAGTTTATTCGTTTTCATCATATATCTCCTTTGTATCTGTTTATCGATAGGTTTTATTTGATTGTTATTTGGTGTTATGGTTTCTGTTAAAATCCGAAAATCCCGGCTCTTCTTCGATCATACATGTCCAGGAAATTAATACTGTTTTCATCTCCGCGAACGGTAACCACGGCAAATTCATCATCCCTCCAGGTTATACTCGTAGCGCCGGGCTTAAGCATACCTTCATAAAAAGCTTCATGTCGTCCATCAGGATACACTCTTACCATACTTGGTTTTGATACGTTATCTATTTCTCGGCCTGTGGTTATAATCAATTCTCCATTCGAAGCCAAAATCATATCAGAAACAGTACCTTCATAATTTTGACCGTAATCAAAATAAAGGCCTCCTTGTGTCAGGTTCCCACCACCATCAATAGTAAACTTCCATACTTTTTGTCCACCATCAATCTCTCCACCAACAAATAGTTCATTGTCGTTGCTGTAAAAAGCTACGGATAAAAGGTCACCAGGGAATGAGGTTTTTGATTCATTTTTATTGGAGGTATTAAACCTGTGAATTTGGTCGCTGTCGACACCTACCGCCCAGAGATATCCATTATTATCAAATACAATATCACGTATTTTCAGATTACCCGAGGATGAAGCCGCCCATACATCTTCCTGCAGGTCGTTACCGAATGTTTTAGAGAAAATAGCACGAAGGTTTTGCTGAGCCATAAATAAATCCCCATTCGGTCCTACCTCCATGGTTGAGTAAGCAGTAAAACGCATGGTACTGTCTGAGGGATATGGATTGTCGTTGCCATCTAATTCACCCGGGTATCTTGTCATGTCTTTTGTTACCGTACCGTCAGGCGTAATTCTCGTGTAGCGGGTAATTTTATTTTCAGTTGTGATCGTATAAATATTATTCTGAGCATCAACTGCTACCGGGGAAGTAGGATTAACTTTCTCATTAACACCAGGGTAAACTCCAAATGGCTGAGCGAGGTCATATTGATAGGCATCACTGAAAAACTCGGCTCCGCGAACGCCTACTCTTACATCCAGGTTATCCCCCCAAATAGTACCGGGACGTACAACCAAGCGTGTTTCAGTAGCGTTTTTAACCACACCCGCTGAACCTCCAAAATTCACAATTACGCTGTCCACATTTGTGGCAAAATTCTCCCCTATTATAATTACCGAATCTACTCCTGCCAGGTATCCGTCCTCGGGAGTTATATTGGTAACTACCGGATTAGGCCTTGAAGGCTCATAACCCGGATCATAAACACTGTTTCCTTCATTACAGGAGACCAATCCTGTAGCTAAAACGGCCACTAAAACGAGATGATTTATTTTTCTGAACTTCATACTTACTGATGTCATTTAAAATCCTATTTGAGCACTAAATCTGTTTACCTCTCCAAAAACGCCGAACTGAGTATAGGAGTAATCAACACTTAAAGTCATAGGACCTATGGGTTGTTTTATTCCAGCACCAAAACTAAATTTTTCTTCGTCTTTCGGGAATCCATATCCTCCCCGAAGCACAAATCGATCAATGAATGTGTATTCGAGGCCAAATAATAGTTGTTCATCAAAGTCACGAGGTCGGTTTGCATCAATACTTACTAAAAGGGAGTGTACATCCGGATCGAGGTTACTCAAATCCAGCACATCCATTGAAATTCCGATTTTAAAGGTTAAAGGTAGTTCTGACTCTTCATCATCGTAACTAATTTCGGGTGAAAAATTCCGTAATGCCATTCCAAAGTTCAGGCTTTCAAACCCTGTTTTATACAAAACACCAAAGTCTATTACACCAGTTGAAGCAGAGAAAGATTGAGTGCCATAGTTACCTTCATTATCCCTACTTACTGCAACTTCCCCAAGGTTTTGATAACTGTACCGGAAATTAGCACCAACAGAAAATTGATCCGTTACTGCATTTGCGTAAGACAACCCTATCGCCAGAGCTGTCGGGTTAATGGTTCCCAAGTCTACATATCCCCTTTCGTTCTCTGCAAGAGCAGTAGATAGTATATCTCCGTAATCAACGGAAATGGCATTAACTCCAACCACCCCATATTTACCGTCGGCCGGTTTATATACAAAGGAAGCAGAATTATGGTTTATATCTGCAATCCATTGCACGGCACCAACCGATGCATTAAAGGTGCCATTAATGAAGCCCATTGTAGCTGGATTATAAAAGGCGGAGTAGGCCCCCATATCTACTGTAGTAGCTGCACCTGATAGAGCAGAAGCTCTGGCCGAGGGTGATACACTTAAAAATTTCATACTTGTTTGGGCTCTCTTCTTTTGGCCATAAGCCTGGCTTGATAAAAGAAGTGCTAAAAAACAGATGGATATTAATTTACTTAATCTCACTTTTACACCTATAGTATGATTACAATTTTTCTTATAGCTACACTTCCAAATTCATCGTCATTGGGGTCTTCATTGATAATTCTGGCAAGGTATATTCCACTTACAAGTTTTTGCCTGGAGTCCGTTCTGAGATCCCATTCTTTATCACCGCTTCCACCGTCATGTTTGATGGTTCTTATCAGCTCTCCAAGCTCAGTGTAAATTTCAATGGTGCAAGTTCCCGGTATCTCAAAGAATTTAATAAAGTCATTCTCATTGGAACCTGATACAAACCTAAGGTTATCCGGTGAATTTGCACGGTAAGGATTTGGCGCTACACGAATGTCTGCCATCGCTTCACCAGCAGGTCTTAACAAAGTAGCCGGATCATAACTTTGCATATAGTATCTGTTGCTGACTAATTGTGAACCTGTAGGTGTATTACCTGTTGCATCGTTATTGGCACTGCCCATGCTCACGATATAATAATAGTATTGTAAACCTCTGATTGGAGGGTCAAGTAAAAACTCCGATCCTCTGTTTACATCACCGTCTTTAATAAAACGTTCGCTTGCATCGGCTTCATATAAAAGGCGATACGTGCTGTCTACCCTACCACTGGCTCTGTAAATTCTGAACCCGCTTAGGTTTGAAGTATCCCCCGTATATTCCCATTCCAGATCTATACCATTACCTGCAGAATTTACGGTAAAACGGCTTGGTGGCTCCGGTGCCTCTGGAATAGAATAGCCGGATTGGTAATTGGCAATAGCCCGTTCAAATGTTTGAAATAGGGAATCCCTTCCGGTAAAAACCCATTCGTTTTTGGTCATTTCTTCAACCTGACCATTAACTTCATAAGGAATCTCTAAATCATCGTCGGCACCTGACTGTTTATAAGCAGCTCCAACATGGGCTGCAATATCACGGCTTATGCCTGCCGATGCCTCAGCAATCACAATAGTTACACTATCACCGAAAGCAATATCATACGGGCCGTAGCCATAGGTATATGCTTGCCCACCTCCTTCACCCAAAGAAGGATCTCCGGACGGATCTACAAAACCATCATACCCACTGGGCTCTACCACATACGCATGGCGGGGGGTTACCCGTCCACGACTCATCATTTCGTATTCATCTTCCATTTTCGTCACATTGAAAGCATCATTGTTACTATACAATGGATCATCGTTATGTTCATAAGACATGGTAAAGGGCTGACCTGGATCGTCGGTTGGGTCTGTGGAAGAAGCATCGGCATGCAGGGTTACGGTTCCTACAAAATGATAGGCTGCCAGCCTTCCGGTGGTATCATCCGCTGTTAACCAGCCGCCGGATGTATTCGGTACAAATATAGGTGCCCCTATATTATCGTAATTAGGATTTGCAAAACTTGGGAAATAACCGTGCCAGGCAAACGAAGCTCTGAAATCTTCCGGCTCACCGGGTCGGGCTCCATCTCCGCGCTGATCATTCATGGTATTGATACCCCATCCTGTTGCATTACCAATGGTATGGCGGGAAGCCTGAACCGGTGCCATTCGGTTTAGAAAGTATGGTACAAAGCCTGTGATATCCTGTCCCTGCATTTCAATCTCAGGGTCATCATCTGTGTTACCTGTATTTACAAAGGTATATTCGATGATGTGATAGTTGTCGTGGTACTGCTGGCTGAATTGTTTAATGGTTCGTTTAACCGTAACACCAATCAGGGTGTTTGTAACCACTCGTATTTCACGATCGGCTTCGAGATTTGGATCTATACGATCGTTTTGAACACTTTTGGAAAATGAATCCAAACCATTAACGATAACAGATGGGGGTTGAAATTTGCTTACCGTTTCCATGCTTACCGGATAGAATTCTCCAAGTCCTGTTACGCGAGGACCTACATGAACTACTCGGCGGTTAAAGGTAGTTCCGTTTTCATCAGTGTAGTCGGTAACGCCTAACCACAGTGCTTTCATAGCCTGTGCATCTTGTCCTCTGTAAATCGCCGGCCATTGCCATCCTCCCTGCTGCCTGTCAATGAATCCTTCCTCAATTTCTGAACCTATGCTGGAATAAAAATTGTGAAAAGATCCAGCTGATAGCCACCTGTTCTCTACCTGTGAATAGGCATTAACAGATAACCCAAGGGCTATTAGTAGCGAAGCACAAATATTCTTATACAAATTCTTTCTACTCATTACACTTTTTTTATTATTACTGCTCTGTTATTTAAAAGGAAAACCTTACACCGAAACGGATGGTCCTTGGATCAAGGAAATTAAAGAACCGTTGATTCGGCATGTTGATATATGCTTTGTCGTCTAACACTTTATTGACATACCCTTTATCAGCTTCAACAAAAGATCCGTTTGCAAATTGGTAATATTTTCCTTCCTGAGTGTTGTAGTACAAGGCCCTTCCGTTAGGGTTTCGAATTGTCCCCAAATCAGTTGTAGCTTCGATAGGAACATACTCCACGTCAGCAGGTCTGTAATCTCCGGGTTGATCATTACCGGGTACTCTCGAGCTCAATAAGTTTATTTCTTCAAGCTTTCCTTTTGGTAGGTGAAGTGAGGCCATGTAATCCAGATAATCATTACCATCAACCAGCCCGGAATTGAAGATGCTGAAGTTTCTGCGATTTATGACGTTACTTACGTCAGCAAAAAATTTGAGATTAGATCCATTATCAAGATTTACTCTTTTTGTAATGCGAAGACTGGTTCCCCAGAAATCTTTGTAATCAAGGTTATTAACAATACCAGGGATTGCACCACCACCCGTATAGGTAAACTTCGTGCCCTGTCTCCAGGTAACAAGAGGTACAAACTGCCATCCTCCTAAAGGGTATCCTCCAAGAAACTCCGGACCAATTTCAGATGGTGATTGAAAGTATAACTGAAGCCTTGCAAATGGACGAACTACAGGTGTACGAAGGTCATTGTCATCCGTTGTTCTCTGATAGTTTCGCTGATCTACTGGATTCTCATAGTTTTCAAGTGTACCAAAATAACCGAAAGTCTGAATATCATAGGTATAATTTATTTCACCCCAAAAATATTTACCACTTTGTTTTCTGAGGGTAAGTTCCAAACCTCTGATATCTTCATACGAGAATGGTCGACTGACTGTATAACTACTATTATCTCTACCTGTAAATTCAATCTGAATTGGCTGATTGGTCAAATCTTTATAATAGCCGCTTATCCTTACCAAATAATTGTCGAAAAGATTTTGCTCGTATCCCAGTTCATAAGCAACAGTCTTAGGTAAACTGTTACCAGGGGCTGCAAGTCTTGTTACTGTATTTGTGAAAGGCTCTATCCGAACCAAATATAAGTTTTCGGGATCCGGAAGCTGAACAAAGTGCCCATAATTGAAAAAGAGTTTACTATTCTCTGTAATCGGAAATGAAACTCCTAATCTTGGTTGCAAAATAATCTGTGGATCAACATCCGATCTGGCTGCTGTATCGAGTGCGGAAGCGTTTCCACTGGCAAATAAATTAGTGTACGGCTCATAGTCATACCACTCTATATTTGGGTCGTTGTATGTTAATCGAAGACCCAGATTAGCGATCATACCCTGAAATTCCAGCTTATCCTGCACGTAAGCAGCAATTCGATATGGAGTTGTATTCCAAACCGAACGTGTTCTTCCTGAAGGCAAGACTTTGTCAAAGGACCCATAATTTACCTGACTGTTTGTTCGGGTAAAATCAATCCCGGCCTTAACTAAGTTATAACGATCAAGCTGGCTGGTTATCGCAAAGCTCATATTAAAGTCTGACACATAACTGCTATCTCGTGCGGTACTCATCCCTACTCCCATTCGCATGCCCGAAGCCAGACCGAAAGAAGTTTCATCAAAGAAACCAAAGGGAGCTTGATCAAACCCAACCCCACCTATTGTTACAACATCAGATGTATCACGAAATCCACCGGGATTGGTGCTCGTTTTACTTATAAAATTATTCGCCTTAATCTCATAAAAAGTGTTGTTATTAATAGAATGAGTAAATTGAATACCGATATTCGCACTTACTCTTTCAGAGGGAGCCCAATAATCGGAAGCATATAATCTTGACTCAAGAAAACTTACGCGCTCTATATCCGTTGCAATATCCCGTGCACTTGTGAAGAAATCGGAGGCCCCAGACTGGCTTTCTGTAGTCCCTGTCTCTTTGCTGTACATTCCATCTAAAGAAAGTTTCATCCCAGACGCAACATTGCTGGTAAGCTTGGTTTGAATGGTAGTTTGCTGGTACCTATCTCTGGATAATGGCACCATGTACATTTCCTGTGTCTGTCTTAAAGACGTTGAAAATCTTAAATCTCCCAATTTTTCGCTAACAACAGGAATTGGACCACCCACTGTTAAATCAATTTCATAATCGGGCTCTAGAATGGCGAAATCCTTTCTGTGCTGCCATAAAAAAGCCTGCTGAGCCGCTTCAGGGCTTAAATCATTGGATGGATCATCATCAGCAAGAAGACTTTGAGAGAAAGCATTCCAACCTTCAAATGAGGGATAATTTTGCTGAGTATAGCGATCCCAGGCTCCGTTATCTGTTCCTGTCCAGGCAACCTCATCATCCAGGTATGGTCGTAGCCAGTAAGAATTAGGGCTGTTAATGTCTTGACCTACATTTTTCTTTTGTGGCGGGGTGATACGTATCAGGCCATCTACAGAGTAGCGGTCAGGGCTCCCCTCTTTACTTGTAACATTTATTACACCGGAACGCACATTTCCATATTCTGCATTAAAACCACCGGTTTGCAGTTGCACATTTTGGACGGAAGTAACACTTACGCCGGTAAACGGGGAATTATCTCTACCAGACCGGAGCGTAAAACCATTCAAATTAAAAGCTACTTCATCCGCACCACTACTCCGAATACTTAACCCATCCTCCACACCGGCCTGAAGACCTACTACATCAGAAACACTGGCTACGGGAAGAGCATCAATATTTTCTTTACTGATATTTGCCTGGCTAGAAGAAACGTCTTTTTTAATTACAGGCTTCTCTGCTACTACAACTACTTCTTCTCCTTCAAAAGTTTGTTCAGACATTTCGATGTCAACCTCGGTAGTCAGGTTGATATTTACCTCCACCTCTTCAATCACTACCGGGGTAAATCCCACAAAAGAAGCTCTCAGGGAATAAGTTCCGGGCTTTACGTTTAAAATTTGATAATAGCCATCGGGTTGAGTGGCCGTCCCTTGGGTTGTCCCTTCGATTACAACATTAACTCCCGGAAGCGGTTCCCCATTCGTGTCAGTAACAAATCCGGTTATCTTACCGGTTTGGGCTAGAAGAGATTGGGAGACAAGTAAAAAGAAGAAGAATGATAGTAGCTTTTTAACATCCATAGACTGAAAAATTTTTTTGACAGAAGAAATCCCAAACAGGATTTTTCAGTATTGACTGAAACCGCATAGTATAAAATTCTAATTAAGAAATAAACTTTTGCTGAAGGATTTTCAGCAACAGAGGAGACGTGCCAAATTTCGTTAATTTACACTCCAAGTAACCCCTTCAAATATTTACTCTATTCTCCTAACCATATCCCACATATCATTGCTACCCCTATAAAAAATTTTTTACCTCGTGACCTCGGAATTTTACTTACCCTTTAAGCTTCTGAATTTTAATTGACTTGATATGAGAAATTTATCTTTTAATGATTGGAAATTTCGCACTCAAAACTTCTCCGGGGGTTGGATTAACTGACAAATTTAACCCATTCATTCTGTTTATTGTGCGCAGATTTGAAAGAGTGATTTGCGTGGAGCTTCATTATTTTTTCCGAGAAAAAAATTTCACAACTAAGACAAAAAACAATTTTTAAAATCTTTTGATGATAAATTTTGAGCGCGCAAGGTTAAAACTGATCCGGGGTTTCAAAAAATTCAGCTCTAAATGAGAGTCTAAATCATTCATTCCAACCCAAATTGAACTTTAGCATCAATCAGATGATCTGGCTATTATTCAGCTGAATCAAATTCACGCTATGAGTCTTACATATACCAACTACCTGAAGATCGACGAACTGCTTGAACTACAGCAACTTAAATCAGATCCACCTGAACATGATGAAACCTTGTTCATTATTATCCACCAAACTTATGAGTTATGGTTTAAGCAGATATTGCATGAGTTTGGGAAGCTCCGCAAAAACCTTGAGAATGGGAACACCTGGGCATCCATCAAAACAATGCGCAGGGTACTCACAATATTAAAGACCATGGTTTCCCAAATAGATATTCTGGAAACCATGACTCCCCTGGAGTTTAACAGCTTCCGAAAATTTCTGGGACAGTCGAGCGGATTCCAATCCCTGCAATTCCGGGAAATGGAAATTATATGTGGACTTCGATTACCTCTGATGAAAGAAGCTCATAAAGATCAGCCTAAACATATAAAGGTATTGGAGCAGCGAATGGAAGAATCCACACTTTGGGAAAGTTTCTGCGCCTACTTACGACACCAAGGCTACGATATCTATCCTCAAAGAAAAAATGAAAAAGGGTTGATCCATGAGCCGAATGAAGAAGATCAGGCTATTCTTGTGGACGCCATGAAAAACGACCCCGAAGCGGCTATGGTGGCCGAGCTATTTGTGGATTATGATGAAGGGCTGCAGGAGTGGCGCTACCGCCACGTTAAAATGGTGGAACGAACCATCGGCACTAAGAAAGGAACCGGCGGATCGGATGGAGCAAAGTATCTTCATAAAACACTAAACAATCCTATCTTCCCTGACCTGTGGGCTATTCGTGCCAGATTCTGATTTACCCGAACAGCCGGGTTTTAGAATAGATTAACTTAGTACCTTTATATTCACATACACCCCTGAATTTTTATGTCAGATATTGATTTCTTAGCCAAAAAGCTCTCCCCTCATTATTCCCATTTTGATGTATCCAACCGGCTGCTTTTTACGGGTCATTCTCACCAAGCCTGGCCCGATGTAGCCCGTGAAGGACAAATCGAATATTTTGATGTCTGCGCCCGGGAAGTTGACAACAAATGGGATGTTGCATTCGAGAAAACGGAAATCCTCAGAAATTATCTGCGCGATTTTTATGATGACCCGGACGGATACTATTGTCGCGAAGAAAGCACCCATGTGCTATTCGTTAGCTGGATGAGCAGTCTTGACTTGAAAAACAAGCCTAAAATAATTTCTACCGATGGGGAATTTCACTCGCTATTCCGTCAGCTGCATCGCCTTGAAGAGGAAGGTCTTGAGTTTGTTCGTGTGGCAACGAAACCCGATGAAAGTTTTGCAGAACGTATCATTGATGAAATGGATGACCGAACATCTGCGGTAATGCTATCGCGTGTATATTTTGAGACTTGTCTTATTAATACACACCTTACTGAAATAGCGGCCGCAGCCAGAGAAAAAGGCATCCCGGTTTTAATTGATGATTATCACGGCACCAATGTAGTGCCTCTTTCAATCCGCGAAGCCGGACTCGAAGACTGCTTTATCCTGGTTGGCGGGTACAAGTACTTGCAGTGGGGAGAAGCTAATTGCTTTTTACGGTTTCCCAAAGACTGTGACTATCGTCCCGCTATTACAGGATGGTTTGCTTCATTCAGCTCCCTCGATAAACCCCGAACTGACGAACCTGTGGAATATGACAATGGCAATCAGCGTTTTGCCAGTGGTACGTACGATCCCTCCTCTCAATTTCGTGCCGCTCGAGTGGTTGAGTTTTTCAAGGAACATGGATTGTCTCCAACCGTTTTGCGCGAACAGTACAAGGCCCAGGTTGGATTGCTAAGAGAACAGTTCCTTGCCCGGCAGTTTGACAAATCAGTTATACGCCTTACACATGAAGAGCCTTTAGAGCGTAATGGAGGATTCCTCTCACTTACCTCTCCCCATGCACGCGAAATCAGAGCTACCCTTCTGGAGAATGGGGTACTCACTGATGCCCGGGGCGAAATTCTCCGGTTTGGCCCCGCACCTTATATAACCACTTCTCAGATCAATCAGGCTATAAATAAATTAGGTAAAGCGGTGAAAAATATACTCTGAAAATTTTTTTGTAAGGAATTCCCCTGATATCGCTCTAACATATATCACACATAAACAACTTTTTGGGGAAATAATGAAATCGAACGGTTCAATAATTTGGCAATCACATATATTGAACATATATTGAAATCGCTTAATTGAAGGTGACATGAAGTGTCACTGTTGTCCATTATATTTGCCTAAAATAAATTCAAAAAACCGAATACCATGTCAAAAGACGATCGAATGAAAGCCCTCGATATTGCCGTAGGGCAAATAGAAAAACAACACGGCAAGGGAACCATCATGAAGCTGGGCTCTGAAGCTATACAGGATATAGACGTAATATCCACCGGCTCTATTATGGTTGATTACGCACTTGGGGTACAGGGAATTCCGCGCGGACGAGTAACTGAAATTTATGGTCCGGAGGCCAGTGGTAAAACCACCCTCGCCCTTCAGGTAATTGCAGAAGCGCAAAAAGCAGGCGGTTATGCCGCTTTTATTGATGCTGAGCATGCTTTTGATCCTCGTTACGCTAAAGCATTGGGAATTAATGTAGAAGAACTGTTGGTTTCTCAGCCCGACAATGGAGAACAGGCTCTGGAGATAACCGAAACTCTGATTCGCTCCGGCGCTCTCGATGTGGTTGTAGTTGATTCGGTAGCCGCTCTTGTACCACGTGCCGAATTGGAAGGTGAAATGGGGGATTCTCATATGGGACTTCAGGCCCGCTTGATGTCGCAAGCGATGAGAAAGATTACCGGTATCATCAATAAGAGCCGCACAGCATGTATTTTCATTAATCAGGTTCGTGAGAAAATTGGGGTGATGTTTGGAAACCCTGAAACCACAACCGGTGGACGTGCCCTGAAGTTCTATTCCTCCGTACGTTTGGATATCCGCCGAATCGGCTCTATCAAAAGTGGAGATGAAGTAATCGGTAACCGAACCAAAGTAAAGGTGGCTAAAAACAAGGTAGCCCCTCCTTTTAAAGTGGTCGAGTTCAATATCATGTATGGTAAAGGGATTTCCCGTATTTCCGAGATTCTTGACCTTGCCGTTGAGTACGATATCATCGAGAAGCGAGGAAGCTGGTTCCGGCATGGCGGTGAGCCAATCGGCCAGGGTTCTGATGCGGCGATGCAATTCCTCGAGGAAGATCCTGAATTAGCCGGAAAAATCGAGCAACAGGTACGTGCCAAGCTTCGTGGAGAAGAATTAGAGGAAGAGCAGGAGGAAAAGGGTAAGAAAGAGAAAGAAGCCGTTGAAGAAGAAGGATAAATACCAGCGGTATTCGGAGGAAGCGCTCAAGCTTCTTCCGGCCACTGTTTCTGAAATTCAGGTTCAAAAAAAGAACAACAGTCGCTACTCTATATTCGTAAAGAACCAATTTCTAATCGGTGTTTCCGATTCCACTCTAACTAAACTGAATCTAAAGAAAGGCGTTGAAATAACGCCTTCTTTTTTGCGGGAAATTGAACAACAGGAAGACCGCTGGGCTGCTCGCGAATATATGTTCCGAATTCTCTCTCGCCGAGACCATTCCCGTAAAGAGTTGAAAGACAAAGCTCATAAAAAAGGGTATTCAGGCGGCTTTATTGATGAAATTCTGGATGAGTTCGAACAGAAAGAATACATCAATGATCGCAAATTTGCGAAAAAATATGCCGCAGATAAGTTCGAGTTCAATGACTGGGGCCCATACAAAATCAGGACACAGTTATTTAAAAAAGGAATTTCAAAACCAATAGCCGAACGGGTAATCAGCAACACTTTTGGGAATCAGGCGATCAAAGAAAGTATGAAGGCTTTAATCACTAAAAGAAAAAGAAGATACCAGAGAGAGCCGAAAGAAAAACGACGGAAGAAAGTTTTCGATTATTTAATGAGAAAAGGGTATGATTCAGAAAATATTTTAAAGCATCTGGACGAACTTTTAGATATCATCTCATAATGGGAAATATCACATTAGAACGGGTAGTTAAGTTTATTATCGGGGCAGCGGCAATAGCTGTGGCACTGCTGATTCTGTACAATTACTCTACTCTGGTTGTATTTCTGATCCTTGCAATGATACTCAGCTATATTCTGGATCCTTTTGCCAACCGGCTGCAATCGGCAGGACTGAACCGCACTTTCGGAATTACTCTTATCCTGGCTACCGTAATTCTGATTCTTGTTTTTATTTCCACCAGCGTGATTCCAATTATTGCCAATCAAATGGCTGAGCTGACTGCCCAGCTCAGCATTGAAAACATCCGCCGTATTGCCGTACAAGTTGAGAATCAGCTCACTACTAAGTTCGAATTTCTTCCAGATGGCTTCCTCGAGGAAAACATCACCGCGGTAATGAATGAACTGTTTAATGTAAACCAGATTTCCACCATCGTTAGCGATGCCCTCAGTATTTTTACCAACATCTTTTCGGCTGTCTTGGTAGTTCCTTTTGCAGCCTTCTTTTTTCTAAAGGATGGAAGTAAGATTCGACGTGATCTGCTCCAACTCGTTCCCAATAAGTACTTTGAAACAACCCTGACCGTTATTGACAAGATTGAGCAGAGACTTGGACTTTATTTCCGAAGTGTTCTCTTCCAAAGTTTTTTGGTAGCCCTGTCTTCCTGGACAACTCTGAGTATCGCGGGATTGGACAACTCTATGTCGGTGGGTATTGCAGTAGGACTTGCGAATACTATCCCCTACTTCGGACCTATTCTTGGATATTTTCTTTCTATTATCGTATCCATTATCGAAACTGGGAATTTCTCTTTAGTCGCAGCCTGTATATTGGCCATCTTCGTGGTTCAGATGCTGGACAATATCGTATTTCAGCCCATGCTCTTCTCGCGGTCAGCCGATATGCATCCGGTTGCTATCCTCTTTATTATTCTGATTGGAGCTGAAACGGCCGGCATCATTGGTATGCTGGTTGCCATACCTATAGCTACGGTTGTGAAAATCACAATTACGCAGGTAAGCTGGAGTTTTAACAACTACCAGGTTTTCAGGCGTGATATTTCTAACTCAACCGGCCCACCGGGTTAGCAAGAAAGTTCTTCATTCCACCCAAACATTTACTATCTTCTACGCCCAATCAGGCACTGCAAAATCCATCGCCACTTTCTTGAAGAATATTGTTGTTTTTGCCTCCGGTTCGGGCACCAATTTCCAGTCTATAATTGACGCTGTTCAGCGTGGTGAGCTTACTGCCCGCATAACCGGGCTCATAACGAATAAACCCCGAATTGGCGCTATAGATCGTGCCAGGCAACACGATATACCTACAAAGGTTATCAATCCTCAAGAGCTTGGGTCAGAAAAAGATTTCGAAAAAGCACTGTTAAATCAATTGGAAGCCTGGGATGCAGACCTGATTATTTTAGCGGGCTATCTCAAGAAAATACCTTTCTCTGTTATCAAAAAGTATTCCAATCGAATTCTGAATATCCACCCATCTTTACTGCCTAAGTTTGGAGGTAAAGGATTTTATGGATCCAATGTACATAGGGCGGTACTTGAAGCCGGAGAAGCTGAATCGGGATGCACCGTGCATATTGTTACAGAAGAGTTTGATGAAGGTCCCATTCTTGCCCAAACTAACGTTCCTGTTCATGAAAATGATACACCCGAAGATTTAGCTAAACGAATTTTAGAAGAGGAGCACCTCCTCTATCCCAAAACCATTCAGAAGCACATTCAAAACTTATAAATTTCAAAACTCAAAACCGTGGCTCTCAAACCTCTCTCCTCTCTTCCTAAAACACCCCTTAAAATTAATCGTGCTCTGCTTTCTGTTTCTGATAAAACCGGTTTAGCAGAACTGGCAAAAGCCCTGCATAACTCAGGTGTGGAAATTATATCTACAGGAGGTACAGCGAAAGCTATCGAAGCAGAAGGAATTCCGGTCAAAGATGTATCGGAAATAACGGGATTTCAGGAATGCCTGGATGGTCGAGTTAAAACCCTGCACCCTATGGTTCATGGGGGAATTTTAGCCCGTACTTCTCACGAACCGGATGTAAATGAGATTAAAGATCTTGGCATCACTCCTATTGAATTGGTTGTTGTAAATCTGTACCCGTTCAAAAATAAGGTTGCAGAACCTGATGTTACCGCAGCAGATGCAACGGAATTCATTGACATTGGCGGACCAACCATGATCCGTGCTGCAGCCAAAAACTTTGCTCATGTTTCCATCCTGAGTTCCCCTGATCTTTACGCTGATTTTATCGAAGAGCTGGAAGAAAAGATGACGATCTCTTTTGAGACCCGCCAGAAATTGGCAAAAGCTGCATTTGCCCATACCGCTGATTATGACAGTGCCATTGCCAACTATTTTACAGGTTTGATTGAGGAAGAACCTGCCCGACAATTCAATACCTCCCTCCCACTTTCTCAGGAACTCAGATATGGGGAAAACCCACATCAGAAAGCGGCTGTGTATGGAAATCAAAACGATTTCATCGATTGTTTTCATGGCAAGCAGCTCAGTTACAACAATTACCTGGATGTAGATGCAGCCCTTAATATCATCTCAGATTTTGATGAGGATCAGTCGGCCTGCGCCATTATCAAACATACCATTCCCAGCGGTGTCGGTGTTGCCGAGAACCTGACCGAAGCTTATAAAAAAGCTTTCAGTACCGACCGTGTTTCCCCTTTTGGCGGTATTGTAGTTGTTAACCAGCAAATGGATATTGAAACCGTAAAGGCAATAGATGAAATTTTTACCGAGATCATCATTGCTCCTGATTATTCTGAAGAAGCGCTCGAATTATTACAGCAGAAAAAAAACAGACGATTAATCAGGATCAAAAAGTCAGTTCGTGAAGTACAAGCATCATCATTCCGGTCTATCTTTGGCGGGTTGCTGAATCAGGATGCTGATTTGGCCCCTTCAAATCCGGATGAATTTGAAGTTGTGGGTAAGCGAAAGCCAACCGATCAGGAAATGAAAGACCTGCTTTTTTCATGGAAAGTAGTTCGTCATATTAAATCCAATGCCATTGTGTATGCAAAAAACGGACGGACTTTAGGAATAGGATCAGGCCAAACCAGCCGGGTGGATTCTTCTGAAATCGCTGTGATAAAGGCTGAAAAAGAAGGTTTGGACTTAACCGGGTCTGCTATTGCATCCGATGCTTTTTTCCCATTTGCAGATGGAGTTGAAGCCGCGGCAAAAGCAGGAGCAACATCCGTAATTCAACCAGGCGGAAGCATCCGTGACGAAGAAGTAATTGCCAAAGCAGATGAGCATGACATGGCAATGATATTCACCGGAAAACGCCACTTTAAACACTGATTTTCAGCTTTAAAAAAAGACAGGATATTTTCGTTTTATAAATTCCAAAATATTCGTTGTTTATACATTCGCAAATACAATTTCAATATTGTATTTTCTCATGATTATATCATCCCATTAAAGTTCAATTCACTTAATCATCGCAAATGTCAGATTCCAGCGGAGCAAACCCTTCACAGACATCAAAAAAACAAGCTCAGAAGGGCTTTTTAGATTTTCTTTACACCGATATAGCTATAGATTTAGGAACGGCAAACACACTGATCTACTCTCGGGGAGAAGGTATTGTATTGGATGAACCCTCCATTGTGGCTCTCAATTTGCAGAACGTGCCGGTTGCTACCGGTCATCAGGCCCGGTTAATGCACGAGAAAACGCATAACAAAATCAGGACCGTTCGCCCATTAAGAGATGGAGTCATTGCTGATTTTGAGGTTGCCGAGCAAATGATCCGGGGAATGATCAAGAAAGTGAAGATGAAGTGGTATTCAACCACCCGGCAAATGGTAATTTGTGTACCCAGTGGCATTACGGAAGTAGAACGACGTGCCGTTCGGGACAGCGCCGAACATGCAGGAGCCAAAGAAGTTTATCTGGTAGACGAACCCATGGCAGCTGCTATAGGTATTGGGTTGGATGTACACGAACCGGTGGGAAGCATGATCGTGGACATCGGCGGTGGTACTACAGAAATTGCCGTTATTGCACTTTCAGGAATTGTTTATGCACAATCGGTTCGGTTGGGAGGCGATGAGCTTAACGAAGACATCATCAATTATTTCCGAAGAAATCACAACCTGTTAATCGGTGAGCGAACGGCCGAAAAAATTAAGTGTGAAATCGGTTCTGCTGCTCCTCTTGATGAAGAGCTGGAGATGATTACCAAAGGTCGTGACCTTGTAAATGGGGTTCCAAGAACGCGTCATATTACATCCAAAGATGCCCGCGAAGCTATTGCCGAATCTGTAAATACTATTGTAGAGTCGATCACGAAATCTCTGGAACAAACCCCTCCGGAACTTTCAGCTGATATTCTGGACCGCGGAATCATGCTTACCGGTGGCGGTGCACTGTTAAAGAATCTGGATAAGCTGATTATGGAAACAACCGATCTTCCGGTTCACATTGCAGAAGATCCATTAACAGCCGTAGTTCGCGGAACCGGTGCCATACTTGAAAATCTCGAATATTACCGTCCGGTAATTTCCTAATCTCCCGGAAATGAATGCGATTTAGATCATTCAACTTAAGTGATGCCAAAGATTATATAGTTACCGCTCTTATCTTGCTTTTCGCCTTCGCTATAATGATTGGCAGGCATCAGGGCGGTATCGACACCCTGCGAAAGATTTCTGTTACGGGCTTAAGTCTGCTCGAAGAGCCACTGGCTAATATTCGCGTTTATCGACAAGCTCTCAACACTAATACCTATCTGCAACGCCAGAATATTTTACTTCAGGATGAATTGAGCAGGCTCAGATCCATTGAACAGGAAAACCGTGAACTTCGCCGGCTTCTGGGATACAGAGAACGCAGCCAGTTTGAATTGGCCCCTGTCTCTATAGTCGGAAAACAATTGAACGGACAGAATAATACGCTAACTATTGACTCCGGAAGCTCTGATGGATTAGAAGACGGAATGCCCCTTGTTACTTCAGACGGATTGATTGGCAAAGTTGTACTAACCGGCACCTATTACTCTCAGGTGATGCCCTATTATAATTCTTTGTTCAGAGTTAGTGCACGCATTCAGGAAAACCAGGCTCATGGAATTGTAAGCTGGCCGGGCGAGATCTATGGTGAACTTGTCATGGACTTTGTACCCAAGACTATTCCGATCGATAGTGGATTTGTAGTGGAAACATCAGGAAACAGCAATCAATTTCCGGGTGGAATTCCCATTGGAAAGGTGATCCGATCTGAGCCGGAGCCGGGACGTGAAACCCAACGCATCTACCTGGAACCCTTTGTTCAGCTGGCGGATGTTGCCCAAGGCTTTGTCATCGAATTTCAGCCCGATACCAGTATTGTCAACCTTCAACAAGATTATAACCAGCTTTTTGAATGAGTGCAGAAACCTTAAAAGACTTTTTGATTGGATTATGCTTTATTCTGGCTGAAGTTCTCATTTTTCAGCACCTGAGCTTATTTGGAGCCACTCCCGATCCGCTGATCCTTTACCTTCTTTGGCTGGCCATGAAATACGACCGTATTAAACTGGTGTTATTTGCGGCTGCGCTCGGGCTTATTCAAGATGCCCTTTTTGACTTTTGGGGGTTACACATGTTTGCTAAAACCCTTATGTGTTTTGCTTTCTTTAATTTTGTAAACCAACGAAAAGAGGGGCGTTTACTTTTATGGCAAATATTCCTTGTTATAACCGTGGCAGCTGTATTTCATAATCTGATATTCCTGGGATTAAGCAGTTTTATTGAGGCCTATACAACCGGTTTTATTCCTATAATTTTTGTCCTTGGAAACAGTTTATATACTGCACTACTCGGAGCCATGCTTTTCATTTTTAAAGGAAATTAGACGCAGATGTCAACCGGTCAAACAAATCGAACAAGAACTTCTATCCGGGCACTTCAGGTAATTATTCTCGGGCTTACACTTATCGTGCTGGGTCGGATTTTTTACCTGCAGATTGTGGAATATGAAGTGTATGCTGCACTTGGACAGGAAAACTCCGTTCGACAGGAATATGTAGACCCTGCCCGGGGTTTGATTTATGATCGAAATGGAGAACTTATTGTAGATAACGAGCCTATTTTCTCGATCACCATCACACCCTCCCTTTTTGACAAAAATAACATTCCCTTACTGGCTGATTTGCTTGGGGTTTCTGACTCTCTATTGACGGTTAAAGTTCAGGAAGCTCAACAATATTCCTGGCACCGAACTTCCCGACTTTTCACAGAAATCGATTTCCCCACATTCTCAGCCGTGCAGGAAAATCTTTGGCAGTTGCCCGGTATTGGACATCAGATAGAAAGTAAACGCCACTACCCTACCGAGATGAAAGCTTCGCATCTGCTTGGGTATTTACGCGAAGCCAATGAAAGTGAATATCGTCAATCCGAGACGATCCGCCTTGGTGACAAAATTGGTAAAAGCGGTCTTGAGATGGTTTACGAAGATTCCTTACGGGGTGATCTGGGGATCAGGTATCTCAAGGTAAATGCTTTTGGTCAGGCTCTGGGAGAGTTTGACGGGAATGAGCTTGGGCGAAATCCGGTACAAGGAACCAATATAATAACCACTATAGATACCGAGCTTCAGATATTTGCTGAAAAACTGATGGAAGGGAAGCGCGGAGCTGTAGTTGCTATGAACCCTAATAACGGGGCTATACTTGCTATGGTCAGTTCTCCCACTTACGATCTAAGCAAACTTGCCGGAAGGCTGGACCAGGATTACTGGCAGGCTATCAATGCAGACTCAACCACCCCTTTGTATAACCGGGCCATATCAAGCCGACAACCACCCGGCTCTACCTTCAAACCATTAATGGGTATCATTGGCTTGCATATGGGTATCATCACTCCCCAAACAAAAATTTATAACAGTGGGGCATATATTCGCGGAAGGGCATACAGAGATTTAGCACCGGTCGGAGAATATGATCTCGAAAAAGCCATCACCTATTCCAGTAATACCTATTTTTTCTCACTAATGGATAAAATTGCCACTCAGGGTAAACTTAACGAGTGGAGTAGTTTGGTTAAAGATTTTGGCCTTGGCATACCCAGCAAAATTGATTTACCAAATGCCAATGCCGGGGTTATTCCTGACAGCACTTACCTAAACAGGCGCATTGGAGAACGAAGATGGGGACTGGGAGACCTGATTAATTTTGGAGTTGGCCAGGGAATGGTTTCCGTTTCACCTATTCAAATTGCTCAAATGACCAGCACTTTTGCTAATGGAGGTTACTGTGTTAAACCCCATTTGGTACAGGTTTTCAAACATCCGGATGGCTCTATAAGCCGTGTACGGACTGAAAATACTAAAATAGATTGGCTGCGAGATGAATATCTTGAGGTGATAAAAGCCGGAATGCGTGGTGTTGTAACCGAAGGGAGCGGACGCTGGTATGCCAACCATCCTGAAATCGAGATTGCCGGTAAAACCGGAACGGCTCAGAATCCGCATGGAATGGATCATGGATGGTTCACCTCCTACGCACCTCTTGATAACCCCCAAATTGTTGTTACCGCCTTCGTCGAAAACGCCGGCTTCGCTTCAACATCAGCGGCACCTATCGCATCTTTGGTTATTGAGAAGTATTTGCAAGGTGAAACAACCCGTCCTTATGTATATGATTACGTGTTGAATTTCGAACCAAAAGAAGAGGAAGAAGAGCGCGCCGCTCCCCAACTGAATCAACCCGCAGAAAATGAATAACATCAGAGAATTTAGCTGGTCAGTGGTCTTCGCCTGGGCGATACTGTTTATTATTGGAATTGTAGCCATTTACAGTGCCACACAAGGGCCTGTATCCCAATTTCTGCCGGAGTACATTCAGGATAATTTTTATAAGCAAGTTATCTTTGTATCCCTCTCCATTTTTATACTGGCTGCGGTACAGTTGGTATCTCCCAGAAACTTCATTCAACTTTCTTACGCCTTTTATGTCCTGTGCCTGGTTCTAATGGTTATAACCCTCTACTTCGGTACCGAAGTTAATGGTGCTAAAAGTTGGCTGCGGTTCGGCCCCTTCAATTTACAAACCAGTGAGTTGATGAAAATTGCCACTATCCTGGCTACCGCAAATTATCTTACCAGTCGCCGTGATATTACCGCAGAGAATGTCCGCTATGCTGTTATTTCCGTCATAATTATTTTGATACCTACCATTCTCGTTTTTATGCAAAACGATCTTGGAACAGCGTTGATATTTCTGACACTGATTCCCGTTATGCTATTCTGGTCGGGTTTACCGTACGGAGTGTCCCTCTTCATAATATCACCGGCTATCATCGCTTACTTATCGGTTATAGAATGGTATTACGGAGTAATTGCAGCCGTAATTTTGACGGCAGCCATCTTCTTTATTCAACGACGGATTTGGTTATCCATCACCTCCCTCATCACCGGATTATTAACTACTTCAGGGGTGCAACTAGCCCTTACCCAGCTTCTACAACCTCACCAAATTGCCCGGATTGCTGCATTTACAAACCCTGCTTATGATCCTACAGGAGCAGGTTGGAATGTGATTCAGGCCAAGACGGCCATTGGTTCAGGCGGATTAACCGGCAAAGGTTTTTTAGAAGGGACCCAAACTCAGCTTAAATTTCTACCGGAACAGTGGACTGATTTTGTATTTTGTGTGATTGGAGAAGAGTTTGGCTTTGTAGGAGCAGCGATCGTAATTATAACTTTTCTCTTCCTGTTTATACGTCTCTTAAACATGGCGGGCAGCCATAAGCATCCTTTTGCCCAGCTTGTAACCGTTAGTGTTGCTTCCGTCTTTTTTGTGCATTTCTTTATCAATGTGGGAAGTGCTTCTGCCCTTCTCCCCGTAATTGGGTTGCCGCTTCCATTTGTTAGTTATGGCGGATCAGCATTCATTACCAACACCCTCATGCTGGCCATATGTTTAAATATGGATTTCTATAAACGGGATTTCAGCATCTATCGATAAAGCTGATTCACTTTGACGATCTCTTTACGGAAGTTCCCAACTTAAAGGAAGTCCGGTGATGTACAGTATACCCAAACTCTTTCAACCCTTTTTTATGAGCAGCGGTTGGATAACCAACATTCGTATCCCATCCGTATTCCGGAAACTCTTCATGGAGTTTTCTCATTAAATCATCCCTGTAAACCTTTGCCAGAATGGAAGCAGCAGCAATACTCATCGACCGGTCATCTCCTTTCACTAAACACGTATAAGGAATCAGTGAGCTGATATATCGGTTACCATCCACCAGCAGATAATCCGGAGTGATTTTCGTAGCATCAACACACTTTTGCATGGTATGAAGTGAAGCCCACAAAATGTTTAACTTGTCAATTTCGGCAATACTTCCCTCCTGAACGGTCCACAACAAAGCTTCCTCTTTTATTTGCTCTGCCAGCCTGTTTCGTTCTTCTTCCGCTATACCTTTACTATCTCTTATCTCCGGTATATCAGTATCCGGATGAAACACTACTCCTGCAGCTACAACTGGACCTGCAAGGCATCCGCGACCCACTTCATCCAGTCCCATTACATGCGTATAGCCTTCCGCCCACAACTGTCGTTCAAATTTTAACCGATCGATGATATTATTCTTTCGTTGCTGAATTCACATAGAATATATTCATGTATTCAATTCTTTTCTGAATTAATGGAACTCATTCGCCCCGCTTCGTATTTGGTATGAAAAAGGGATCTGATTATGCACTTTAAATATTTCGAGTGGGATGAGCGATTTGCCAAATCAAACAGCAAACCTCCGTTCGATACATTATGGGACTTGTTCCAGCAGCTACTAACCATATCTAGTGGTGACGTTAAACAGGCCCTTAAATGGCTTACCGATCTCGATAACGAATATGATATTACCGGCCAGTTTGATGACGATTATTCGTTGGGTGATTTCATAGATGAGCTAAAGGAACGAGGCTATATCGAAAATGATGGAGATGGAGCCGGTTTCATTATGACCAAGAAAACCGAGCGAAGCCTCAGAAAACGTTCCCTCGAAGAAATATTCAAAAACCTTGACAAGGGTGGCCTGGGATCTCACAAAACTCCCCATACAGGAAAGGGCTTGGAACGACAGCCTGAAACCCGAAAATGGACCCGGGGTGATGACATCGGGCAAATAGACAGCGTGGGTACCATGTTGAATATGCTTAACCACAGCAGCATCGATGCCTTTAATCTTCAGGAAGATGATCTTGAAGTCTATGAAACCGACCACTACACCTCCAATGCCACGGTTTTGCTGATCGATCTGAGCCACTCTATGATACTTTATGGTGAAGACCGGATCACACCGGCTAAGAAAGTGGCTATGGCCCTCTCAGAACTTATCATGAATAACTATGCCAAGGACACTCTCGATATTGTAGCCTTTGGCAACGAAGCCTGGAAAATTTCGGTAGATGATTTACCATACCTTAAAGTGGGGCCATATCACACCAACACTAAGCAAGGCCTTGAGGTGGCCCGTCATATTCTGCAACGTAAAAAATATGCCAACAAGCAGATCTTTATGATTACGGACGGGAAGCCATCATGTATTATTGAGAATGGCAGACTCTACAAAAACAGCTTTGGCCTGGATCGCAAAATTGTTAATAAAGTGCTGGACGAAGCCGTTAAATGTCGCAGAGATCAGATTACCATTACCACCTTTATGATTGCCCAGGATCCATATCTGCAGAGCTTTGTGCGAGAAATGACAGAGGCCAATAAAGGAAAAGCCTATTTCGCCTCTCTTGATAATTTAGGCGGATATATCTTTGAAGATTATATCCAGAATCGGAAAAAGAATGTGAAATAAAAAAGCCGTTCAGTTATGAACGGCTTTAAACTTTTCTGAAATGAGTAATGGCTTAGTTGAAAACGCCCAACTCTTGCATTACCGCATCAGTGATATCATACTCAGCCTGATATTCTTCAGAAGCGTACAGAATTATAAGATCGCCGCTGGAAGTAGTTGTATTCAACACATAGCTTAGACCTTTCTCTTTAGCAACTGCATCAATAGCAGTTCCAATTTGAGTAAACATAGGACCTAATAACTCCTGACGACGTTGCTGAAGTGCTTGTTCCGCTTCTTGTTGAGCGGTGCTTAAATCCTGCTGCAGTTGAGCTAAACGCTCTTGCTCTCTTTGGTTGGCTTCCTGAGTTCTTACACCGGCTTTTTGCTCATATTCAGCAACCTGCTGTTGGAAATCCTGCTCTTTTTGAAGCAGTTCCTGCTGCTTTTGCTCTGCAAAATTTTGCAGTCTTTTCTGAATCGCAGCCATTTCCGGCATTTTAGCAAGCACAGCTTGCGGGTTTACGTAACCGATTTTCATTTCTGTTCCCTGTGCCTTGGCTACATCTATCGATGAAAAGGCAATCAAAAAGGAAACAAGTAATAAGCTTAATTTCTTCATTTGTATCGTTTTATTGGCTTTGATTAATTTAATTTTGCTATAATTTTGTCGGTAATATCGAGACCTTCGTTATCGGCAAAAAAGATGATGGCGTCGCCGTAAGAAGTTCCTTCGTTAAGTACCAGGTCAAGGTCCATTTCTTTGGCGACTTCCTCCATAGCTGTATTCATCTTTTCGATAATAGGAGCCATTAACTCATTTCGCTTTTGGCGAATTTCATTCATCATGGTCTCGCGATCTTGTTCAAACTCCTGATTCATTTCCATCAGCTCCTGCTCTTTTACAGCACGTTCCTGCTGAGAAAGATTGGCCATAGAAGACTCGTAATTAGAGAATATCTGTTGCAGGTCGGTGGCTTTTGCAGCCAGTTCTTCATCTCTTTGTTCAATAAGGGCGTTAATTTGTTCGTCAACCTGTTCTACTTCAGGAAGTTGACTAAGTACACGGGCGGGATTGGTGTATCCAATTTTAACCTGTGCCATAGCATCCTGGAGCGCAAAAATGCTCAAGAAAAGGATAATTGCAGTGATTCTTTTACTCATGTTTGTGGATCTGTCGTTTTTTCTAATTTAAAAGTTTTTTCAGTTAATTGTCGCTACTGTTCTTCTACCTCGATTCCCAGCTCCAACAAAATATCGTTATTTAAATTGTATTCATTATTGGCATATACCATATAGATATCTCCTGACCGATCGAATACAAAATCAAAACTCTGCTGCTGAGCCACTGCCCGCACAGCTGTAAATACCCGCCGTTGGATGGGTTCTAACAATTCACGCTGTCGGGAAAAATACTCACCTTGCGGACCAAATTTTTGAGCAAGAAATTGTTCTTTCTGTTTCTTCTTCTGAGCAATTTCCTGCTTCTTTTGATTACGAATCTCATCGGTGTAAAGTATTTCCTTGGCTTCGTAATCTTCCTGAAGCTGCTGAATTTCATTTTCCAATTCTTCAACCTGTTCTTTCCACTGTGTACTCAATAAATCCAGTTGCTGCTGAATCCCTTCATACTCGGGTATCTGCTGAAGAATATAATCCGACTCGTAGAATCCGATTTTTTGCTCCTGAGCCCATAAATACTGAGACAGCCCTCCAATCAGAAAAGGAATAAGTACATACTTAAACAATCGCATTAGAACGGTGCTCCTATATTAAATAAGAATTCCCAATTGCCCGGCTGTACATCAGCACCGTTTGGCACAGTTACGCCATCAAGTCGGTAACCGTAACTCAGGTCAACCAAGCCCAGCACAGGAAGATATAATCGAACTCCCAAACCGGCTGATCTTTTTACACGGAAGGGGTCGAAATCACTGAAATCAAGATATGAATTACCCGCATCGGTGAAAACATAAGGAATAATCTGAACCTGTTCGTTTGAAACGGCCGGGTATCTCATTTCCAGTGAATACTTACTAAACATGGTACCTGCCACTTTCTGCCCATCTACAATAGGTGAAATACTGGTTGTGGTACCACCGGGATACCCACGCAGATCAATGTTATCATACAAAAAGCTTTGGCGTTGTTGCAACTGGGTACCACCAACCAGAAATTTATTTAGCTCACTTCTTTTATCATCGGTAAAGTATCCGATATATCCGTATTGCACCTGGCTGGTTAACACCAGTTTTTCGACAACCGGAACATGATGCTGATAGGCTGTTTGAAATTTATAATACTCAGAGAATCCGGGCAGTGGTGGTGCAGCTTCGAACGAAAGGGTGAATTTAGAGCCCGTCATCGGTGAAATTGGATTATCAACGGAGTTTCTCTCCAACACCTGCTCAAAGGTCAACAGGCTGGAAGTACCGTCGGCGAGGAAAGATGAGTTTCCTTCAATATTATACAACTGATAACCGATGATAGATTGTGTTGAGAAGTAGTCATCCGGCCACTTCAGTCGCTTACCCATAGAAACTGAACTTGAAAACAACTCATTTTTTTCTGTGGAACCTCTGTAGTTCAATAAGTTGTAGGATACATTCACCCCAACCGATGTTGGCTTACCCTGAAACCACGGTTCCTGAAAACCAAAGCTGTAGCTCTGGTAACCGGTTCCTGTAACCTGAACACCCAAGGATAATTTTTGACCGTCACCGGATGGAATCGGAGTCCACCCACCATCTTCAAAAGCACGCTTGAGAGAGAAGTTATTGAAGTTAACCCGTGCAGATAGAATCACACCAATACTCGGACCACCATATCCGCCGGAAAACTCAAAGTTACTTGTGCTCTGGCTGTCATCTAACCGATAATTGATATCCACCGTTTTGTCTTCACGGTTTGGAAGTATGTCAGGCTGAATATTCTGTGGATCAAAAAAGCCCAACGTACCAAGTTCACGAATGGTTCTGATAACAGCATCTCTGCTATAGCGATTACCCGGAGTAGTCCTGATTGTACGGCGAACCACATCATCGTGAGTTCGTGTATTTCCGGAGAAACTTACGTGGCGAATGGTGGCAATTTCATCCTCATAAATATCAAAGTGAATGTCGAGAGAATCTTCTGCTACCTTCGTTACATTTGGAACTGCCTGGAAAAACAGGTATCCGTTGTTCTGATACAGGCTGCTTACACTGCTTTCGCCAAAGCTATAATTTTCTTCGAATTTGTTCTGATTGAAAATGTCCCCTTTCTCAAAACCCAATACCTGTGTGAGGGTTTCATTGGAATAAACCGTATTTCCATCCCAGGTGATATCACGAACCTTATATTGTGGGCCTTCCTCGATTGTTACAACAACTCTGAGCCCCGTCTTATCTTTGAACAGTCCGTCATGCTTATAGGTGTACACCGAATCTTTTATGATTCGCGCATCCGTGAATCCATTTTCACGGTAGAAGGTTAGCACGCTTTCTTTACCTTCTTCAAATTCTTCTTCCTTAAATACCTTCTTGCCAAATATTTTCCACCAGGCATCTTCTTTCAGTGGCTTTATTTGACGGCGCAACTTCCGGTCGTTGAACTCATCTGCACCTTTAAAAACTATATCCTTTACCTCTAACCTATCTCCAGGCTTAATATCAAAAATGAGGCGGACACGATCTTCCACCCCTTCCACTTCTTTTGTACTGGTTTCAATTTCGGTGTACCAGTATCCCTTATCTTCGTAAAATCGCCTGATCGTGTTCTTAGCCTGACCAATAGCAGATTCGGTAATTACCGTCCCTGGAGTTAATACCAGCAGGTCTTCAAGGTCACGCCGTTCCGATCGCTTAATCCCTTTTAGTTTGTACTCCAGAATGCGTGCCTGCTCTTCAACTTTGATAAGAAAACTGATTCCGGTAGATGTTCGATCTGTTACAAAAATCTGAATATCAGAAAAAAGCCCCGATCGATATAAACGGCTGATAGCCCTTGTTAGTTTATCACCACCGGGATAGGTAATGGAGCTTCCCTCAACCAGCGTACTTGCATTCTTGATGAATTGTTCGCGGGTATTTTTGTTTCCTTCAACCGTTACCTCCATAATTTGATATTCGGCCGGGGTAAGCTTAGTGGGATCGGTTATTTCAATATCCTGAGCCTGTAAAAGATGAGAGGTGAAGCCGAATGTCAATAAAGTTGCAAAAAGTAATCTTTTCAAAAGTAACAACACGCCTTTTGGTTAATGCTTATGATTTTTTGTTAGCTAAACGAGATGAATAGGAGTTTTCGTCTTTGGGTGATGATATTTTCCCAAACCTTCGATCTCTTTGCTGATAGGAACGAATAGCTTCGTATAATTCATCTCTTCTGAAATCCGGCCAGTAAGTTTCCGTAATATAGAGTTCGGAGTAAGCCAGCTGCCATAGTAGAAAATTACTGATTCGATACTCTCCACTGGTACGGATTATCAAATCCGGATCGGGAACATCTGCGGTTGAAAGGTGGTCACTGATCATTTGATCATTGATAAGATCCGGATCTAAGCGACCTTCCTTCACATGATGGGCTATTTTCTTAACTGCTTCGGTGATATCCCAACGTCCGGAATAACTCAGTGCAAGGCACAATTCCAGCAGCTTATTATCTTTGGTGAGCTCAATAGCCTCCTGAAGCTCATTCTGACAATTTTTTGGAAAGCGGTCCATCTGGCCAATGGTTGCCAGCCTTATATCATTTTTATTCAGATTCTCTGCTTCCTTACGAAGTGAGGAAACCAATAATCTCATCAAGCCTTGTACTTCGGCCGATGGACGACCCCAGTTTTCTGTAGAAAAAGCATACAGAGTTAGATATTTAACACCCAGCTGAGCACACGATTCTGTAATGTCTCTAACCGAATCAACTCCAACTTTATGGCCATGCAGCCGGATACTTCCCTTACTTTTAGCCCACCGGCCGTTACCGTCCATAATTATGGCAATATGAAGAGGTATTTCGCCGGAGTTCTTCAGGATCTCCTGATTCTTCTTATCGTCGTCAGTCTGTACGGTGTTTGTTAAAGTAAGCTCTTTCAAGTGATTTTTCGGGCTGTTTTTGAAGCTTTGAAAATTAGAGCTTTGCTTGTCCTTTATCAAGGTAAATAATCTTTTCAGGACGTTAGTTTTTGCTCCATTGATATCATCTCTAAAAGGGCCAAAGCGGCTTCTCCGCCTTTATTTCCCTTCTCGCCGGCTCTTTCCATCGCCTGCTTGACATCATCGGTAGTTAAAACTCCAAAGGCCACGGGTTTATTATGTTTTAAAATTAAATCGGTAATTCCGCGGTTTACAGCGTCACATACATAATCGAAATGTGGTGTTCCTCCCCTAATCACAACTCCAAGAGCAACCACACCGGCAACATCTCTGTTTTCAAGCACTTTTTGTACCGCCAGCGGAATTTCATAGGAACCGGGACATTTCACTATAGTGATGTCCTCTTCCTCTACTCCGTTACCTTTCAGTGCTTTTAAAGCCCCATCAAGCATTTTATCGGTAATCATGGAGTTCCATTTGGATACCACTACTCCAATTTTCACTTTTCCTGGATTTGTATCTCCTTCTATTAACTCTACTGCCATACTAACTCTTTATTTCCGTAATGGTTTTTCGTTGTTCCGTCATTTTCTTCATCTTCTCGATATGCTTGTAGGCGATGGTAACCACTCCCATATTGGTATAACCGGCACCGGCACCTTCATGAGTGTCGCTGCCACCTGTCATCAATAAACCATGCTTCTCACAAAATTCGCTGTATTTTTTTTGCAGCTTGAAATTATGGCTGGGATGGATACATTCAACACCATCAATTCCTGCATCTACAAAGGCCTGCATTTCATCCGAAGAATACAGTCTTCCCGGATGTGCCACTACGCTGGCCCCTCCAACATTTTTGATAATTTCGATCACTTCCCGATAATCAGGATAGGTGCTTTCAATAGAACCCAGCTTTTGATTGCTCAGATATCGGATAAAGGCTTCTTTGGGGCTACTCACATATCCTTTCTGAGTAAGAACGCGCGCCAGGTGAGGCCGGCCGATATTGGCACCGTTTGCCTCCGCCCAAACTTCATCGTATTCAACATCAATGCCGGATTTCTTAACCGTTTTGATAATACCCTTGATCCGATCTTTACGGGCTTTCTTTTGCTCTTTTAAAAATTCTTCCAGGTAATTGGTGTCCGGATCAAAATAATAGGCAAGTATGTGAACTTCTTTTTCTCCCAAAACGGAGGTAATCTCAACCCCTGGAATGAGTTCTATGTCCAGCTCATTTGCTTTATCAATGGCTTTAAAGTAGCCTTTACAGGTATCATGATCTGTTATCGCCAGGCTGGCGAGGTTTTTATCCTTCGCTACTTGTACAGCTTCTTCGGGAGTTAAACGGCCATCTGAGCAGGTAGTATGGATATGTAGATCTGCTTTGAGAGGCATTCTTTTTATTCCCCTGATAGCAGCTTACTCATTTCTGCTTCGCTTGCAATAAACTCAAGGGCTTTGAGTACATCAGGATCGGATTTAAGGGCTGCCTCCACTCTTCCGGTTTGCCCTGCATACCGGGAAACTAATTCGAGATACAAATTTCGGCGAATGCTGGCTTCATCTTCAGCAAACTGTTTTTCTTTTTCTCTGGAAATAGCTGTTCTCAATCCGTTTAATTGATTTTCGGCAACTTCAACACCCTCAAGCTGGGCAGACAGTTCATTTAGCAATTTCTCGGAGTCGGTGGTAAAATCAAAGTCATTTTCAGTAAGATAATTTCTGAATTCCTCAAAAACTTGATCAGGTAGCGCATCATAGTCAAAGGAATCGTGCATAGCTTCATATTCGGTAGCAAAATCGAAATACATGCCTTTTTGGAGCAAGGCTACTTCCAGAATGCTCAGTTCATCCGTTCCAGACTCTACATCAGGTTCAATGCCTCTACCCTCATAAACCGTTCTTCCGTTTCGGGTTTTGAATTCTCTCTTGGACGAATCCTTGTTCATTACTGCTGAGTTTCGCCCCTGATGCGTGTACTGTATGGACTGAATACTTCTCCCACTCGGGATGTAGTAACGTGAAATGGTAATTTTCAAGGATGTATTATAGGGCAACGGCTTAACAACCTGCACCAACCCTTTACCAAAACTCTGTTCTCCAACTATCAACGCCCGGTCTAAATCTTGAAGAGCGCCGGCAACTACTTCGGAGGCACTGGCACTACCCTCATTCATCAAAACAACCACAGGTTTATCAAACATTACAGGCTCGCGTGTTGCAAAGGTTTGATTGTACTCAGCCACACGCCCGCGTATGTCAACAACGGTAATACCGGGCTCAATAAATTTATCGATAATGCCTACAGCTTCCTGCAAAATACCACCGGGATTGTCTCGTAAGTCAATCACCAAACCATCCAGCTCGGTGCTTTCATCCAAGTTAATCATGGCCTGTCTGACTTCTTCAGCTGAGTTGCTTCCGAACTGAGTAAGTTTCACATAACCGGTATTTCCTTCTTCTCCTATCAAACCGGAATAAGAAATATTACTCACCTCAATGCGCTGGCGGGTCAGGGTGAAATCCAGTGTTTGATCGAGCCCAAACCGCTTTATGGAAATGGTAACATCTGAACCAACCTCCCCACTGGTGAGTGCATTTACTTCTTCGGGTTGAAGGCCCTCTGTCGAAACACCATCGACGGCAACAATTACGTCTCCGGCTCTGATTCCCACTTGTTCGGCCGGTCCGCCTTCGGCTGGTGCAATTACAACCACTTCCCCGTCACGATAACCGGCTTCTATACCAATGCCCGCATAGTTGCCTCTCGACATAATTTCGGCCTGCTCGTTCTGGGATTCATTGAACATAACAGTGTAAGGATCCAATGTCTCAAGCATGGCATCAATGCCATTTCGCATGAGTATTTCCGGATCTACTTCATCCACATACTCCAGAGCTACATTTTCATAGGCATTACTGAAAATGCTGAAGTTTTTTTTGATCAGGAAATAGATATCCGTTTGCTGTGCGGCAATCCCCACCGATGCAAGCACAATAAGTGCTGTAGCAAACGTGGCTTTATATTTCCCTTTCCTGGTCATAAAATCAATTGGCAGAAATTCGGAGGGTCTGACCTACATAAATCCGGTTTCCGGAAATATTATTCAGGCTTCTCAATTGACTTAAGCCAACACCAAAACTTTCGGCTATTTCACTTAGCGTATCGTTCTGCTTAACGGTGTAAGTAGTATAGTTACCGTTGTCAGTAGAGGTAGCTGATGCGATAAAAATATCTTCACCTCTTCGCTGCTTGCGCTCAATAGCCTGCTTCTCCGCATAGCTCATTTCATTTACTTTTTCATAATGGCCTTTACGACTGTTTGGCACGTAAACGGTCAGTGACTGCCCCACACGTATCGTATTCCCAATACCATTCCAAGTCCGAATATTCCAGGCCCTTACATCATACCACTCAGCGATATGACCTACGGTATCCCCTGTTTTCACTTTGTAGGTAACAGCCGTAGAATTTGCAGGAGCACTAACCTGAGATGAGGACGACCTTCTGGTCGTTACACTTCGCTGCTGGTTGGTCGGTTTGTTAGCTGAAATTTGAGTAGCACTTCCCTGAGGCAGTGGCACAACAATCTTCTGACCTGGATAAATAGTGCTGGATAGATTCTCATTTGAACCGTACAGTCCGGCCACAGTAGTTCCATATTTTCGGGCAATGATTCCCAGAGACTCCCCTCTTTGCACCGTATGCATGGTAATATTCTGGCTTCGGCTTTCTTTAGGAATTTCATTGTAGTTAGCTAAAAATTCTTCCCGATCCGTTTCTACCGGTAGTTTTAGCGGGTACTTCCCTCCCGGAGGGGTTGCCCACCGAAGTAATTCCGGATTATACTCTTTCAACTCTTCTGTGGTGATACCGGCAGCTGCAGCTAACTCAGATAATTCCATCAAGCCGTCTACTTCAACAACTTTATATGAATAAGGCTCACCGGGGTAGCTTTTCTGGAAACCAAATTCTTCCGGGTTCATCCCAATCATGGTAGTAGCTATAAAACCGGGAACATACCCTCGGGTTTCTCTTGGCAAATATGGATAAGCAGCCCAATAATCCTCTACTCCACCTGCTCTGTTGATAGCTCGCTTCAATCCACGCGGACTGATATTATAGTTTGCCATAGCAAGGTGCCAGTCACCCCAAATGTTATACAAATCTCTTAAGTGACGAGCTGCAGCACGAGTGGCTTTTTCCGGATCACGGCGCTCATCGATCCACCAATTCGCTTCCAGGCCATAAACAGAACCTGTTGCACGGATAAACTGCCACATCCCAACAGCTGCGGCCCAACTTCGGGCGCTTGGATTAAGTCCACTTTCAATAAAAGCCAAATAAGTAAGTTCTTCCGGAACCCCTTCTTCTCTGAATATTTTGCGCATCATCGGCTGATACTTAACCGCACGCTGTAACCAGGTCTCCATTACTTCCGGTCGACGTAGTGTATAATAAACCAGGTGTCGATTTACTTTATCATTTTGGATGAGTGGAACATCCGTTTTGTTTAATGGAAGATCATCCGGAAAGTCATAGTCTTCATTCATCCAGCTGTCATCTTCTGAAAACAATTCTTCCTGAATTGCAAAAATCTCTCCTTCCGGCTCGTTTCCAACTTCGGTTATCCCATAAAACTGGCGGTATTCTGAAATTACAGAACGGTAGAGTTCGGTAAACCGACGGTCGCCCCGGATTTCGGGATAATCATCCAACAACCCCTGAGTGGCCGCTACAGCATCGTTAATCTGGGCTTCTGCTTCTAAAGGATCGTTGCTAACCTGAGCTTCCATTGCTTTAATATGGATGCGATAGATATCCGAAATCCGGCTCATGATATCTTTCTGGAAGTTATCCAGTTCCTGCATGGCAGGTTGCTGGGTTATTCCGGCACCTTCCTGCAAACCTTGCATAGGGCTTTTGTAATCCAAAAGCCGCAAGGGCATGTCTTTTAAATCGAGTGTTGCAGTCGTATCCTGGGCAGAAATGCCGGGTGCAATAAACATACAACATGTTATGGCAATAGCCGTTTTTCGTAACTTCTTAAGCATGTATTAGAGATGATTTTAAAATGATTGTCTAAAGTACTAATTATTGTATAGAATTGGGAGAGTAGAACTCACGGCACCATCAACGTAAAAAACACTGAATTAGCGCCCTTTTTTTCGAATTTTTCCGGATTGAATAATTTGCTTCTCTTGCCCGGTCCATTGCTGTGCCAAAGGCCATCTTCGTCCGGTTCCAAAGGCTTTTGCGGATACTTTTAGTCCCGGTGGTGCCTGGAATCGCTTGTGCTCATTCAAATCTACCAATCGGAGGGTTTTATCTACGATGTGCTCGTCTATACCGCTGCTGATGATTTCTTCTCTTGATCGTTGCTCCTCCAGGTAATATCTCAAAATGGTGTCTAAAGTTCCGTAGTCAGGCAAAGAATCTGAATCTTTTTGATCAGGACGTAATTCGGCACTCGGGACTTTGGTGAGAATGGCCTCCGGTATTATTTCCTCCTCGTAATACTCTTCATTCAGCCAGCGACAGATTTCATACACTTCCGTTTTATACACATCAGAAATAACGGATAACCCACCGGCCATATCTCCATAGAGCGTGCAGTAACCCACGGCCATTTCAGATTTATTTCCGGTGTTCAGCACCATGTACCCAAACTTGTTCGCAATGGCCATTAATACATCACCCCTGGTACGGCTTTGCAGATTTTCTTCTGCCACATTGAATTCAGTTCCTTCAAAGACAGGTGACAAAGCGTTCAAATACTGTTCGTAAATTTCCTTTATAGGAATTTCAAGCAGTTCGATACCCAAATTATCAGCCAGTTTTTCAGAATCGGATACACTTCCTTCCGATGAAAACTCCGACGGCATGGTCACCGCTTTTACGTTTTCAGCGCCAAGAGCTTCTTTTGCAATTGTGCAGACCAGAGCCGAATCGATACCTCCGCTTAATCCCAGAATCACTTTTTCAGCTGCTTTGGACTTTTTCAAATAACCCCAAACGCCCATAACCAAGCCTTCGAACATGGCTTGTTCTATAGAAGGCGGTTCTAAGTTCTCTTCTACATCGGTAACCGCTTCCACCGCCTTGTTTTCTTCATGGAATGTCACATCCACATAATCCGGCTCAAATCTTTTGGAGCGAGCTTTCATCTCTCCGGAGCCATCAAAAGCAAGGGAGTCTCCATCAAATAAAAGTTCGGTTTGTGCCCCCACCTGATTCACATAAAAAAGCGGGGTTCCTAGCTTCCGGGCATGGTTCTGAAGCATCTTTTTCCGGGACACCGGCTTATCCTTGTTAAATGGTGAAGCCGAGATATTAATAATGGCCTTTGCTCCTTTTTTCGCCAATACTTCGGCAGGATTTACATCATAAATATGATACTGAATATCATTGTCGTTGAACCAGATATCCTCACACACGGTTATTCCGAATGGAAATCCTTTGATGATCACAGGCTCGAACTCGTTACCCGGCTCAAAATAACGCAGGTCATCAAACACATCGTACGTTGGAAGCAGCGCTTTGTGAACTCTTGTAACTTCTTCCCCATGTTGAGCTACAATTGCTGAATTAAAACAGCTTCGGCCTTTGCCCGTCATATTCTCCGTAATCGAGCCAAATATAACAGTAGTCTCCCCGGTTGAATCCACAATTTCGCGATTCATTTTGTAAAGCAATTCCCTAAACACCTTACGTTCCATTAAATCCAGGGGAGGATAGCCGCAGGTCGCTAATTCAGGGAGCAACAATAGTTCAATACCGTCCTTCTCAGCATCGCGAATAGCTGAGAGAATCCGTTCCATATTTCCGGTTAAATCCCCGATAATCGGGTCTAGTTGTTGAAGTCGTATGCGCACAGTCTCTTAATTAATTCGATTCAAGATAAGGAGTTTGCTAGTTAAGTGATAAGGGGATTGGGTGATGAGTGAATTATCAAAACAAATCCCTCTATCAGAGGATCACTTATCACCCTTCACTTAACATACACCGTTTTGGTGTTTAAGAATTCATGGATGCCATACAGACCCAATTCTCTTCCATAACCGGAGTTTTTAATACCACCGAACGGTAATCGGGGATCGGATTTCACAAAATCGTTGACAAAGCAGCAGCCGGCTTCCAGTTTTGTGGCTGCGATTTCTTCAGCGTGTTTCACATCCTGAGAATAAACCGAGGCACCTAACCCATAATTGGTATCATTGGCTACCTGAATGGCTTCTTCTTCATCCTTCACTTTAATGATGCTTGCCACCGGACCAAATAGTTCTTCCGAATAAGCCGGCATTCCGGGTTTTACATTAGTGAGAATAGTTACCGGATAAAAAGCCCCCTCTCCTTCCGGTATTTCACCCCCTAAAACAAGTTCAGCACCATTCTTTACACTTTTTTGAACCTGCTCGTGAAGCTGATCTCTGAGATCCACCCTCGCCTGTGGACCAACATCCGTACCGTCATCATTGGGGGCTCCAACTTTTTTGGCCTTCATCAGAGCAGTAAATTCGTCCAGAAATTCATCATACACATCTTCTACTACTACAAAGCGTTTTGCAGCAATACAACTTTGCCCACTGTTCAAAAGCCGGGAATTCACGCAGGTTTCTGCACTCGCTTTAATGTCTGCATCTTTCAGGATAATGGATGGGTCGCTGCCGCCTAGTTCAAGCACAGTTTTCTTCAGCATTTCGCCGGCCTGGGCTGCCACGGCCTTTCCGGCCCTCGTACTTCCGGTGAGTGTAACTGCAGCAATGCCCTCATGCTGTATAACTTCCTTCATGTTGGATTTATCCCGTACAATAGTTCGAAATACATCTTTTGGTATTCCGGCCTCATGAATGATTTCTTCAATTATAAGGGCACATCCGGTCGTATTTTCAGAGTGTTTGAGAATAGCTCCATTTCCCGCCATTAAAGCCGGTGCTGCAAACCGAAATAACTGCCAAAAAGGAAAATTCCATGGCATAATGGCCAGCACCACACCCAACGGATTAAATGTCACATAACTTTTAGAAGCATCGGTTTGAACGGGATCATCTTTAAGGAATTCTTCGGCGTGTTCGGCATAGTATTCACAAACCCAGGCGCATTTTTCAGCCTCTCCTATACCCTGTTGAAGGGGCTTTCCCATTTCTTCGGCCATCAGCTTGCCCAAATCCTCTTTTTGATCTCTTAAGATCTCTGCAATTTTCTTAAGATAAGATGCACGCTCATCAAAGCTTTTATACCGCCAATCAGCTTGAGCTTTATTTGCTTTATTTATGATGTCACTCACTACATCAAAGCTCATTTCGTCGTATTCTTTGATGACGTTTCCGGTGGTTGGGTTGATGGTTTTCATGATCTCAGGTTTATGACTTTTCTTTCTTGATTCCCTAAACATCTGGCAGACAACGGAAATTCCACTGCTGTGTTCCTTAAATTTGAACCATGATTTATAGGATTTCAGGATTTCCCTGATTCGGAAAATAATCTTGTGCAGTGTTATCCATGATCTATCATGAATGCTTTTCTACGGATTCCAAAATGGTTTCCAGTACATTATGAAGAAGATCATCTTCAATAATTAAGGGCGGGGCCAAGCGGATCAGGGTATCGGAGTGAAGGGTCCATCCCAGTAGGATTCCTTTTTCAAAACAATCTTCTACAACTTGTTTGGTCAAATCCCAGCTTTCCAACTGGAGCCCGAGCATGGCACCTTTGCCTCTGACCTCCACAATTCCGTTGCCTGTTAACTTTTCTTTGGTAATTCGCTCTATTTCCTTCGCTCGTTGCAGATAGTTACCGGATAGCAGTTCTTTCAGGTTGGCATATGCTGCTGCCGCAGAAACCGGATGCCCGCCAAAAGTGGTTACATGATTGAGCGGTGGGTCGTACTTAAAGGTTTGAAAAATGTCGGCAGATGAGACAAAGGCACCCATCGGCATGCCACCGGCCATCGCTTTAGCCAGGCACAGAATATCCGGTGTCACTTCATATTCTTCAAAAGCGAACAGACTGCCGGTTCGGCCAAATCCGGATTGAATTTCATCAAAGATGAGCATCGCGCCGGCTTCATCACATCTTCGGCGTATTTCTTGCAACCACTGTTTATCAGCGGGAATGATCCCACCCTCTCCCTGAATCGGCTCCATGATAACAGCCGCCGTGTCTTCATCGATCAGGTCCAGGTTCTCTTCTGAATTAAACGAGAGAAAATGAACATCGGGTAAAAGTGGCAGGTATGAATCCCGGTAAACATCCCGGCCGGTCACACTCAACGAGCCATGCGTATCGCCATGGTAACTGTTTTTGAATCCTATCAGCTTAGTGCGTCCGGTATATTTTTTTGCCAATTTCAAAGCCCCTTCCGTAGCCTCTGTTCCACTGTTCACAAAATATACCTGATTCAACTGTTCGGGAAGATTGGCCGTTAGCAGGCCGGCAAAATCTACCTGTGGTTTTTGAACGAATTCCCCATATACCATCACGTGTAGGTGTTTATCCACTTGTTTGTGAATGGCCTCAATCACTTTGGGATGTCGATGCCCCAAACTGCTTACAGCAATGCCAGAAATAAAATCTACATATCTTTTATTGTCGGTGGTAAAAAAGAAGGGGCCTTCGGCATGGGAAATTTCCAGTCCCATGGGGGCGTCACTGGTTTGAGCTATGTACTTTAGGAATTTGTCTAACACTTTTGAGCTTTAGCTATGATTTACTCCAAGATAGCCAAGTAATTCAAAATAAATTAAGTGTCTTACCGATTCCGGCTTCAGCTAGTCCTTCTTCCACTCATCCAGAAGCTGAAGGAATTCTTCCTGCATGGCTTTGCCTTTGTTTCGGGCGTACCACAAATGCAGGTTCTCGGAAGCAACTTTATTCTCTATATCCGGGTTTGCCCTCTCGCCCATGTAAACTTCCTGAATTTCCTGTGGCCGGGGTCCCCAGGTTCCCAGAACGTCCAGTGTTTCACTATCCAGAGCTATTAGCTTGGGTATAGAACGGGAGCCGTTAGTCAGAAATTCGTCCATCACAGCCGGGTATTGATCTCTGAGAATAAGTTTTAGTTCTATGTTATCGGACAGCTCAGCCATTTTATGCATAAAGGGTAAAGACTGAGCGGCATCTCCGCACCAGCCTTCAGTAATAACCAGCCATATCATCCGGTTTGGAAAATTTTTGAGTTCCCTCTGTAGCTCCTCCGAGATTTTTGCTCTCTTGTTCCACTTTGAGCTCCGGTGAATATTCAGCTTGGTGTACTCCAGCATATCGGGGCGGTTATCCTCATTGGTTGTCCGGTTTTCATCAAATAATTGCTGGACCAATTCTGAGTATGCTTCAAAGGAGTATGCGCTCTCAATGATATCTCTTGTGATTGTTGAATCTACTGTTGTTTCCATGTTATATAATAATTGTCCTTCGTAGTGTATGATTTTAACGTTTCACTGAATTAACTATCGATTTTATAGAAGCATCCACAATCTGATTTCTTACTTCAATCGTAACCAATGAAAACGAATGTATTTGTAGATTATATGAAGAAGAAAAAATCAGCTTTTATTATCAGTGATGACATTGTTTTGCTACATGAAATGAAGCGAATGCTTGCTGAACTTGAAATCAAACATCTTTATGAGGCTTATGATTCAAAATCGGGGCTTAATCAGGCAAAAAAGTATCAGCCTGTATTTACTTTTCTGGATATGGATATAGAATCTGATTCTGCAGAACATATTTTAGCTCGCTTGGAATCTGAGGTGAGAACTCACCTCATTCTGCTTCAAAAAAACCGAGCCCCATCTGATAGAATAAAAGCTGCTTCGCAATATCCTGCCCTATTTAAGCCGGTTACCCTAAACAGACTTAATGATGTTGTTCATCCAAACCTCAGCTTCGCAGCCCTGCTCAAAGAAGCTAGTGAACTCATCAGAGAAGAGTCTGTAGCAACAATGTTCCGGCTATAAAAGCAACAAAACTAAACGAAGCAAAGAACTTCATTTTCATCACGGTATCGTATTCGTTTTGATTTCCTTTCAGCTTCCACACAAAAATACTGAGCACAACATAGGCTGATAAAGTCACCCCACCGAAAATCAAACCTAAATGCTCATTCTGCAGATATAACATCACAGAAAGCATGGAAGCTCCTGCCAAAAACATCAGGCTAAAAAACCATTTCACTCCCCATATTCCATACCTAACAGCAAAAGTCCGGTCTCCACGCCTTTCATCTTCCTCCGTTTGGTAGATTTGGGAAACAGGATACAAACTAAGGATTATTGCAGCCACTCCGATGGCGATAAGGTCTTCCGAAAAAGTAATGGGATAGCCTCCTGCGGCAAGATATCCCAGAAAAAAAGAGTTGGTTCCGGTACTAATTCCGATGGCAACTATACTCAAAACCGGTTTCCCCTTCCATCGGGCTAGCGGAGCGGAATACAACCAAAAAAACAACATACTGACGGCATAAATGATGGCATAATTCCATCCGATCGTAATTGCCCAGGCTAAACCAATGTATTGCATAATCATGGAAGCCGGCCACATCCAGGTGCTCATTTTCGGGGGTGATTTCAATCCGCCAATGGGACCTTCATCTTTATCCCACCAGGAGTTATAGGCGGTAGCCCCGCCAAACAGAAGCACATGTACATTTAAAAACTGCAGCGCGAACTGATCCCATTTCACTGACTCCACAAAAAGTGCCGCAATTAAATATCCTCCGGAAAGAATAAAAAACTGGTAGTGCAGCCGAAGATGGATGAGGAAATTGAGTAGCTGTTTCAAGATAACCAGACCGGATTGATTTAAAATGATTGATAGTGTACCAAAGTTTAATCTAATCTATCATTTTAAATCTGAATTTTTAATTCCTGAATAATGATTCCTTATCTTTGAACTATGTTATTAGAGACAGAACAAACAGAGAACCAGGTACTGGTTGCCGAAGCTGAATGGCAGCAGCAGAAGGAAGCCCATGAACAGCGAGTGGCTGAGCTGCTGGATGACTACCTGGAAGCACGGTCTCGTCAGGAAAAAAATCCCGTCATGGATTTTCTTTTTGAATATTATGCTTTTCGTCCATCAGGATTGAGAAGATGGTCGCCGGGAATGGGGATAACACTTTCTTTCTCTGATTCCGATTTATTACCTGAAGTAAGTGAGCTTACCGTTGATGGCAACATCGCATTCATAGATTCTTCCCTTTTTCCTGAAAAGCGTATTTCTTCATTACAATGGATGTTACAGATGCTGGAAAACACGCAATCCAGCCAACCTTCCTTTGGTTGTTTCGGGATGCATGAATGGGCTATGGTCTATAAAACCGATAACCCACGCCATGATCAGGTTCCCATGCGTATGGAACCGGACGAACTGGCTGAGTTCGTGGAGTCCCGTCCTTTGTTGTGCACTCATTTTGATGCCTTTCGCTTCTTCACAAATCCCGCAAAACCCATGAACCGTTTTGAACTATCCCGGGAGAAATTTCATGAGACCGAACAGCCCGGCTGCATTCATTCTAATATGGACTTGTACAAATGGGCGTTCAAAATGTACCCGTGGATTTCCAGCTCACTCATACTGGATGCGTTCGAACTGGCTGTTGAAGCGCGGCACATCGATATGCAGGCCAGCCCCTACGATTTAAGAGAACAGGGATTAGAGCCCATCAAAATTGAAACCGAAGCCGGCCGAAAGGAATACAAACGAAAGCAGGAAATGATTTTCCGAAAAGGACTCCCCATCCGTGAGAAAATCATTCATGCAATGCGAGAAGTTTTATTGAGAGTTGATAAGGTGATAAAGTAATAGATATCGATTCTATATTCAGGCTCGTTTAAAAAAACCAGCTTCTGAATTGAGTCATACTTCCATCATCCAATCAACTTTCAACTCTCATATATCTCTCACTGGTGCCTGTGATACACTTTAGCTACCACTTTCCAGCCGCTTTCGAATTTTAGCAGAGACAGGTAATCGGTAAATACATGCTTCCCTTTGCGGTGTAATTTCAATTCTACCGATGCGGCATTTCCGGTCACGCTGATGTTTGTAAACTCAGCCTCCCATACATTGTTTTCAGGATCAAAATCAGCACTTTCTTTTCGTTTCTTTGTGCTTTCAATCCAGTTAGAGATCGGGTATCTGCCGATTTCTTCTCCATTAACAGAAAAGATGGCAAAATCTTTATGGAAGGTTTCAGCCATCGCTTCGGGGTTTAATTCATTGAATGCCCCATGAACGTAACCGTTCATAATTACTTCTTTGACGGCCTCCTCTTCATTGGAAACATATTCAGTGGCATTAATACCAACCAGCAACAGAGCAAATACAAAAATAGAACTTAAGAGTACAGATTTTTTCATAGCAAGATATATTTTGTGAAGGTTAACAGACTTTCATCACGTTGTCCTGACCAAATAGTTACACTAGGTAAGAGGGTGATAAAGTGATAGAGTGATTTGTTTTGACAGTGCACTTTTCACTCATCACTTTTCACTTTACACCCAATTAATCGAATAATCTCTTCAGCACGGTTTTAATTTGTTCCACTTCTTCATCTCCGATTTCGAAATAGAAGGTTGCACGAATGGTCTTGGTACCAAAAGGGATCATAATTATTCCTTCTTCCTGAAGTTTTTCGACAGCTGAAACCGCATCTCCTTCCAACACATCAAAAATGAGAATGTTGGTTTGCAGGTTGTCCATATCAATAGAAAGTTTACTGCAGTCGGAAATTGTCTCACCCACCTCCCGGGCTCGCCGATGATCTTCTTTCAATAACGGCCAGTGGCTATCCACTCCATATTCAGCGGCTGCTGCAAGCAGACCTATTTGTCGCATTCCCCCGCCCCACATTTTACGGTAGCGCCGGGCTTTGGCAATGTTCTTTTTTGAGGATAAAAGCATGGATCCAACCGGAGCCCCCAACCCTTTCGAGAAACAAACCGAAATAGTATCAGCCATGGTGCCAAAATATTCCGGGTCAATTCCGGTAGCCGTCATCGCATTCCAGATTCGTGCTCCATCCAAGTGTACGGCCAGGTTATGGTGATCCGCAAATGCTTTAATCTCACTCAATTCTTCCTTTGAGTAGCAAACACCACCACCTTTATTAGTGGTATTTTCGATACTTACGACTTTTGTCCTGGGTTCCCAATCAAAATTTCCGCGAACTTTATCTTCTAGAACAGCACGACTCAATTTCCCTTGTTTGCCCTGCAATGTGGTAACCTGAACTCCTGAAAGTGCTGAAGCTGCCGAGGTTTCATAATTGAAAATATGTCCTTTTTCATCGATCAGTATCTCGTCTCCGGGTTCGGTTAAAACCTTAATGCCCAGCTGATTGCTCATGGTTCCACTGGGCACAAACAGTCCGGCTTCCATTCCAAACATTGCGGCTATTCTCTGCTGAAATTTATTTACCGTCGGATCAGATTCAAACACGTCATCCCCAACCTCTGCCGCTGTCATAGCCTTCAGCATTTCGGGAGTTGGACGTGTTACTGTATCACTTCGTAAATCAATCATACTTTCATTTTGCTTTTTCAATTTCAAGGAATATAATCAATACCTGATGCGAACATAAGTAACGCTCTCTCAGCTCATGAAAAAAAGTATAAAAGTTAAGCTCACTCTTTCGGGTTACTCAGTTTTACCGGAGGCTGTCTGTATTGAAGATTGAAGCCAAATACGATGTCATCATTGCCGGTGGTGGGTTATCAGGTCTCAGCCTTGCCTGGTACCTGGCCAAAGGAAACTACAAAGGAGAAGTACTTGTAACAGACTCAACCTTTGCACCCACCAACGACAAAACCTGGTGTTTCTGGACCAACAAAGAACCACCTTTCAGGGATATCATATACAAGAAATGGAAAAAAACCTGGGTGTCGGTTTTAGATTACAGCACTTTCCGGTATCTCAATGAGTATAGCTATTACTGCATCCGAAGTGGTGATTTCCGGGAGTATGTACTGAGGGAATTAAAAAAGCACAAAAACTTTGATCTTTTGGAAGACAACATTCTGGATTTTTCTTCCAATCAAAGTAAAGCCGTGATGCTTACCAAAGGTGGCGATAGTTATATTGCCAATCATATTTTCCAAAGCATCATGAAACCCAAAGAATTGGACTCATCGCAAACTAAATATCCACTTATTCAACATTTTTTGGGCTGGGAGATAAAAACTTATGAGCCTGCCTTTGACCCTGAAACCTTCACCATTATGGATTTTGACAATGACTTTGAACCCGGTGTCGGTTTTATGTACGTGTTACCTTTTACTCATAACAGAGCCTTGCTGGAGTTCACCGTATTCTCGGAGAACATCCTGAAAAAGAAGAAATACAAGCAAAAGATTAAGCATTACCTCCTTCACAAACTCGGCCTAGACGATGATCATTATGAGATCAGAAGAAAGGAATATGGGGAAATCCCCATGGAAGACCGGCCACACATACCCTATTATGATAAGAACATCATCAACCTGGGTTCAGTAGGTGGACAAACGAAACCCAGCACGGGTTACACCTTCACCCGAATACAAGACTACACTCAAAAGCTGGCACAGAACCTTATTCAGGGATTTGAACCGCTTCCACCGCAAAAGTCGAAACTAAAATACCGGTATTACGACCTGTTGCTGCTCCATATACTCTCCAACTCAACCAACGATAGTCTGAGGGTTTTCAGGTCGCTCTTCAAGAAGAATAACTTTGATGAAATTTTCCGTTTCCTCGGAGAAGACACCAATTTACGTCAAGATTTAAAAATAATGTCTTCTGTACCTTATATCCCTTTTTTCAAGGCCATTTGGAAGAATATATGAAACGATAATCCTCTCTCATCCATTATAATAAGTGAAATAAATCCAAAGAAAATTCTGATATTATTATGCAAAGAGAGAAGCTTCAGGATTATACAACCGATCTTTACGCATTATTAAAACACACGCAAAAAGTAGTTAAGACTCAGAAAAGTTCAAGCAAGGTAACAGATTCCAAAGCCGTAGATTTACTTCACGATATAGACGTGGCATTAACAGAACAGCTGACAGACTTTGATGAAATGGAAGAATTGCTCAACGACGGCACGGCTTCAACCATCAAAAAGAAATTAGCTACCATTTCAGGTTCACTTGCAGGGTTGATGGATACCCAGCGGGAGGATCCCGTATCCAAAATGCTCAGAGATGATTATACTGCTCTAAGTATGATAGCTTCCGGCTACACCATGCTTCATACAGCTTCATTAGGAGCCGGTGAAGACGATTTGGCTGAATTCACAAAATCCGGCTTAACAACTATAGCTGCTCTTATTACAGAGACAAGCCGTGTTATGCCCCATGTAGTTGCAAGTGAATTAGATGTTGAGCAAATAGCTGAAGCAGCTGAAACTAATACCCAAGAATGCTGGAACCCTGAAACTATGATGGCCGGAGCTTAATCCAGAATTTGACTTTACCCATGCTACAAAGCCCGGTTACCACCGGGCTTTTTTATGTGGTAAACAAAAACTGAGAAAGCATAGCTAGTGCTGCGGTTTCTGCCCTGAGCCTGTTTTTGCCCAGTGAAATCATGTGGACATTCTTCTCTCTGGCCAACTCCACTTCCCTGTCCGAGAACCCCCCTTCCGGGCCTACAAGTAGTAAATTCTTATCGTGACTTAAGTTTTCAGGTTGATGAGAGTCAGCTTCTACATGGGCCATCACTGAATGATAACCTGAATAACGTTTGAAAACCTCGTCCAGAGAGTTCACATAGTTTACTTCAGGCAGCCATCTTCTTTTACTTTGTTTGAAGGCACTTAAAACAATGGATTGCAGCCGGTCTTCATTTATTCTGGACCGCTCCGAATGATCTGCATCAAACACACATATTTCCCAGGCTCCGAGTTCTACCGCTTTTTCAACAGCAAACTCTAACCGGTCTCTTTTCTTTATAGCCCCGAAAGCCAATACTTTTTTGACCTCAGGTTCCGGCTCTGATATTCTCTCCTCAATGTTTGCCAATACTGACTTCTTTGAAATCGATATGATATGAGTCAGATAAAGGCTCCCCTTACCGTCTGATGCGTATAGCTCATCCCCGACATTAAATCGTAACACTTTGGAAGCGTGAGCCGCCTCCTGATCTACCAATTCAATTTGGGTTGAGGTGATGTGTTCCGGTTTTACAAAAAAAATATTATCCATAACCAAATCTTGAACTGCCCGGCTATTCAATTTCAGATGTTCGCTTGTAATAAGCACCGGGTTCAAATTCCGTATCCCCCGTCTCAAACATCAACTCGATGTAGGGAATACAGAGTCCGCAACCACAGCTGCAAAAATCTTGCGCCTGAAGTTCTTCTATGGATGTGATGCCATTCTCTTCAGCATGGGCTTTTACTTCTTTGAAGCTCCTGCTGTGACAAATACATCGGTTGACTAAATATCGGCTCATGGTTGCTTGAAATGCTTACCTAACTTTAGATCCTGTCCCTGATAATTACTGTCAATTTCCTCACCGTAAACAAAATCCGGTTTCTCGGCGTTGGGTTCAAACTGCATGCTGAACATTGTCTGGCCATCCTCAATCATAAAGGGGACATCATGCGAGCGAACCTCTAGCACAGCTCTTGCTCCCTGGTCTTCCACCGATCCGCCGAAACCACTGTCGAAAAAGCCCGCGTAATGTGTTCGCAGTTCACCCGAACCGGTATCATAGGCCATCATTTCGCAGGCAAGATGGGCAGGAACCCGAATTCGCTCTTTGGATGCAAAAATATAAAAAGCCTCCGGTTCCAGGATAAGCTGATCGTTCTGCTGGGCATATATCGGCTCCCAAAATTCTTCTACCGCATAGTGGCCGATATTCTCCAGATCAATATAATTGTTGTGTTTCTTCGCCTTATATCCAATGATATCACCCTTCTTTCCCTTCAGGTCAACACTCATAAACAGGCCCTGCTTAACCTTGATTTTCTCCATGGAAACAGGCTTTCTTTGTTCGTCAAACAGAAGAGGGTCTGCTGCATGTACCCGTAGCAAGTCCTGATCAGGCAACACTTCAAACCCATGCCGAACGCGCAGCTGATTTAACCTTTGCCCGGTTTTCACTTTAATTGAGAATGATTTCGGGACTACTTCCAGGTACATCTTCCCACAATAACCCGGGGTCACTTCTTCAAAACGATGGGAGTAGTCGGTAATCACTCGCGTGAATACATCTAACCGTCCGGTAGAGCTTTTGGGGTTTGCCTTAGCCGAAAGATTTTCAACCGTACCCAGTTTCACTTCGCTTTCTTCTTTATTGCCGTTAAACAATCCCTTTTGAATGGTGTTGTTTGAATCAGGGAGGTTCAGTTCTTCCAGCAGAGGAATGATATACACACAATTTTGCTCCAGAACGGCTCCATCCGTGATGGGCACTTCATACATTTTCAGTTTTTCCACCTTCTCTTCAACGGAATCATTCTCGGGAAGAAAGCTGCAACGAACACGATAAGCTACCTCACCAAGACGCAGATCAATGGAGTTGGGTTGAAATTGATCATCCTGAATGGGATAGCTTGAATCGGATGAAATGATCCCAAGTGCATGAAGTAACTTGAGTTTTTGGACCGGTAAAATTCCTTTTGTGCGAAGCTGAACTTCTTTCAGAGTCTCGGGCATAGTCAAATAGCGTGCTTATTTTGGACTGAAGATAACGACCACACCCGAATATTCAATATTGAATAGTGAATATCCATTTTCATTTCTACTGGGTTAGCCATTTACCGTATAATTCAGGACGCCGATCTCTTAAAAATAAATTTTTAGCATGTGATTCGGCTACATCACTCAGGTTCAACTCCGCATATAATATTTCTTCCGTTCCTTCCCCTGCTCTCGCTATCACTTCACCGGCAGGGTTACACACAAACGACTCCCCGGCAAAGGTCAGCTTAGGTTCTTCCCCTACCCGATTGCAAAGCGCAACAAAATATCCATTCTGAAAAGCAGCTGTTCTCACCTCAGCCTCGTACAATCCATTCGGCCATTCCCCTACAGAACCGGCCTGAGGGATAAAAACCATATCGGCTCCTGCTAAGGCCAGCGCACGCATATATTCCGGATAGTGCCGGTCGTAACATATGGCCACCCCAATCTTTCCGAAAGGCGTTTCATATACAGGAGCTCCATGGTTACCCGGGGTGTAATACTGCTGCTCATGAAAACAGGCATATTCGGTAATATGAACCATGCGCGTAGTTCCTAAAATGGAACCATCGGTGTTGATCACCGGAGAGCTGTCGTAAAGATCATCACCGTCTTTCTCATACAGATTCAGGATGATAACCACACCATGTTCCTTAGCGAGTTCCGAAAAGGCGTTCGTAGTTTTTCCAGGGATAGGTTCTGCAAATTCGGAAGGTTTCTTAGGATTTTGGAACTGTGGATAGAAGGGTTCAAAAGCCAGTTCAGCAAAGCAAATGACATCGGCACCCGCCTTGGCTGCTTCCCGGGCCGACTCTAAGCCTTTTTTAAGATTCTCATTTTTATCATCAGAGCAGGATTGTTGAATGAGGGCAACTTTCATAGAAAATGGAAATGAATGAATTGTGTTTTTTAAGAAAAGCTAAAATACCACTCAGTCGGAAGGAATCAGAATTTTTAATCTTCTTCCATTGATCTTCTTCTACGGTCTCTGAGCTTTTTGATAGCGTAGCCTCCTCCGGCTGCAGCCAGTAGGCTCAGTCCGCCATCAATAGGTGCTTGAGCCGGGTTCATGGGCGCTGAAGGCTGGGCAAACAAAATTGTAGTCAACATAGGACTGAACACAATAGCTAAGGAAAAGAAGATCAGTGATTTCATAGTCAGGGAATAATTTGAGGCAGACTAACTGCAATTACTTAATTAAGGTCATTTGACGAATCAACACCTGGTTTCCGGACTGCAGGCGGTAATGATATATCCCACTGGCCATTTCAGTGGCATTCCAGCTCACTCTGTAAGTACCTACTGATTTTGTTTCGTTGACAAGCGTGGCAACCTGTTGTCCCATCACATTATAGACGGTAAGCGTAACCGGAGCCGGCTCCGATACACTATACTCAATGGTGGTGCTCGGGTTAAAAGGATTCGGGTAGTTCTGCCGAAGTGCAAAAGATTCCGGGGTATCCACCAATTCTGTGCTTGTAGTTGTAGCGGTTCTTAACACAATAGAGAATCGTGAGCTGACATCCTGAGATTCTGCCTGAGCAGCTGAGACCCCAAAAGGCTTCATCTCTTTTTGTTTCTGGGTTGCTTCTACTTCAAAAGTATAGGATGTGCCCGGAGCCATTACCACGGATTCGCCGGTTTCATAATCATTCAAAGTAAATTCCCAATCCTCCGGTATATTCTTTAATTCCGGCCAGCTTAAGGAAAATGTACCGGAAACTCCGTTATCACCTATTACCAGTTCGTACCACATTTCTTCGACCGGATTCCGGGGACGTGCATCCTGAACCAATAGTTCTTTTCCATTGCCAAAATCGTTTTCAAAAGCAATGTAAGGAGACCCATTCATGGGCGTTAATTTCCCACCATCAAAACCATCTTTTTCCGGGATAGATTGGTCAGAAAAGTAAAGCTTATTGGTTTGGTCGCTATAACCACCCGGAGCCTCCAGTAAAAGGTCGACTTGGCGGAAATTAGTACCAGAATCAAGCTTGGAAAGTTTAACGGTATCTGTTGTAGCAGCTGAAGTAGGGATGGTAAGCTGAGTTGTAGAACTGCTAAATCTTTGAACAAAAAAGCCGCTCCAGTCTCCAATTACATATCCACTTCCCAGGTTGACCGTTATCCAACCGGACGAATCAAAGAGGTAAACAGGACTCGTTAAACCATCGTTAACGCCATTTCCACCGTTATTTCCTGAAATATCATCGATGGATATATTACTGTTGTATGGATTCCCGGCCAGGGTCCAGATATCGGAAATGGTTACATTGACGTCTACATCCGGTGCATTACCAAACGCGTCCAACGTGATGGGCAGCGGAGAGCTTCCAGCGGTGGAGTTATCAAAGAAATAGAGAAAGAAACCCAAGCCATCTCCCCACGGAGTGGTGGTGTTGGTTGGAACCAGATAGTCTGATTGATCAGAACCATCAAAAGCGGGATTATAGAAGAAATTGGGATCAGAGCCTGAATTATCACCACCAGGGACCCCTTGTACGGCCGTGTTATCAGAAATATCGGCTACGGTTCCATCTTCTACCGGGAGGGAAAGTAAACGCCAGCCGGCATTGCCGGTAATTACCGTTGATGGCTGAAAATAGGTGCCGTCGATTCGGGTTCCCGGTGAAAAGGATGAGGCATCAGTTGTATCAGCGGTTTCGTGCTGTACAAAACCATCCGTAAGATCAGGATTTCTGGTAATGGATTCATCACTACCGGCTTCAGAACCATAGGTTAAACTTAAAATTTCTACTCCGGATCCATTTTTCAGAGTAATTGTTTCACCACTGTTGTTCAAACCTAGTGAAGAAGTGGAATCCACAAAGCTGTTTCCAAAATCTCCCGTAGGAGTGCCTCCACCAAATATTACCGCTGCTTGTAAAGGTTTTAAGGTAGTTGACGCCGGAAAAGTATATCTGTCTGTAATGTTATCAGAAAATACCCAACTGCTTATATCTATATCTGTAGTACCATTGTTAACCAATTCTATGAATTCATCATCATCGGTATTTACGATGCCATCGCCGTTAGCATCTCCGGTTGTTCCGTCAGGGTCAGCTAAAATTTCATGGCGGCTATCCCCTTTCTACAAGTATCTTTGTGGATAATAATTAACACTGTTGATAACCATGAAACCGCTTTCTTGAGAGTGGATATTTTTAAATGTTGACAAGACGTGTGTTTTGTTAACATTTATCGTATTAATACAAACAATTTTGTTAGAAATTGTAACATTTAGAAATCGAAAAAAGGAAAGAAACCGAAGATAGGGAATTTTTTAATGTTTAAAAATTGTGTTTTTTCCACAATAGTTGTATTTTAGAAGTGGTTAAAACGCATCTGCCTGTCTAAAAGCAGAAATTCGAAGGAAGCCCAATAACTTTGTTGTTGGGCTTTTTTCATGTCCGGTATTTTTGCACATATAATGCACAATGTGTAATAAATTTCCGAGAGTGACAGTCAAGTGTCATTATGTAAAAATTTTTGGTTTAACATTTTTATTTTGCTTGCTCATTAATTATATTGGGGGAGCATTTCAACATTCGCGTTTTAACCAATTCGAATTTCTGGAAAGCTTATCTTATTGAAAAGACTATTCATGCGCTGTGAAAGGCGTGTAACGCTTTAGGCGGTATTTGTTATGTATCACCATACCCACACATTTCGTCGTTTTTTAATCGAGTATACTCGTGTGGCAGAGGTATGCCTAATCTTTGAAGAAATTTCTATTGTTTTCGAGTCCATGTTGACTCAAATAAAAAAGGCTTCTGAGTTAGTGCTCAGAAGCCTTTTTTTATATAGTGAATTTAATTTCACTAATTATGCCATTTTTTTCTCAAAAGCTTATAGTTATATATACAAAGGAAATAAAAAAAGTCCGGCTGTTCTAGCAACCGGACTTTTAATTGAAAGCAGGTGTAGTGTTAATGGTAACACAACTGTCCTTCCCAGGCACGTAATGCGGGTTCGAATCCCGTCACCTGCTCTTTTTAATTTTCATACTAAACGACCCATAAGGAGGTGAGAAGCATGAAACGCGTTGTTCGTATAAAGTATCCTAGAAGAAGGATACGCATTCGATACAAAGTTACCGTCCGTGTAAAACGACGATAACGATAACCAGAAGGGGGAAGTGACAGCTTCCCCTTTCTTTTTTTGTATATACTTATAAAGTCTATTTGGTGAGAAAAGTTTCAACACTAACCCCAAGTGTTATATGAGCCATTAAAGATTGCCGATGTTTTCATATTTGAAACTAATTGCACGCAATTATATTATATTAGTTGCAGATAGTCAACTAGATTGAAATAATAACAATGAGTGATAGAGAACAAAAGGTACACATAGATATAGAGATAGAAGTTGTGGAAGAGTTACAAATTCCTGAGAAGGATTTTAAAAAGGACTTAGAAAAAATCATACTTACCGACAAACAGAAGTTAAAAGATTCCGAAACATCTTAGACTGACTCTTTCTATTGTTCCATCTAAACGCATACTCGTTTACGTAAAGTTGAAGATACTTCTTAGAAGTATGCTTATGAGCGCCTCTAATTCCATTCTTTAAATAGCTCCAAAAACCTTCAATTGTATTTGTATGCACGATTCCACGGGCAAATTCTTCTAAGCCGTGATTCACAGTTTCATGTATATATCCTAATGAGCCTACGGTATCGTATAAATGATATTCGTCTGTAAATACAGTTGCTCCTTTCTGTACATTCTTTTCAATAAATGGAAAAACAGTTTTTCGCCTCACATCTTCTGTTACAATAGCTCTCACCTTTCCATCACGTTGTACTAATCCAACCACAGGAGATTTGTCGGTGCCACGCCCACGCTTAGAAGTTTTATTTTTCTTCTTGGCTGTCGGATTACGGTTGGTTTTTCGAGGCTTACCACCGACATACGTTTCGTCAATTTCAATAGTACCAGTAAGCACCTCTTCACCTGATTCAAGGCATTTTCGGATTAAATGGCACATTCTCCAAGCTGTTTTATAAGTAACTCCTATTTCACGTTCTATCTGTTTGGCAGAAATACCACATTTGGATTGAGACATGCGGAAAATGGTATAAAACCACTTAACCAGCGGAGTTCTTGACTTGTGAAAAATAGTTCCGGCTGTTGGGTAAACCTGAATAGATCCATCAGCACTGGTAAAGCATTTTCTTGATTCTGTATAGTACAGATCAATAATTTCTCCGGTTTCCTCATCTACATAACCATTCGGATAGCGCTTATTAAATATATACTCTAAGCAGGCTTTTTCAGTTGGAAACTCTTCTTGGAAATCAAAAAATGTGTAAGTTTTCATAATTCAATACATTTGTTCTCAATCACTGAGATTAATATACAGAAATATTTACTTGTAGTAAAGGGATAATCGCCAATTTCATTAAAAATGATATCCGGTGTTTCTAAAGTAGTTGCATCATCTTCGGGAACGGTTCCATCTGTTTTATAATCGATATCCGACCCTGAATTGGTGTAAGGGTAGATCTTGAAGTAGTAGGTTGTTGTTTCATCAAGCCCGGTAAAAGACGCTGATTCTTCTCCGAAGGCTACGTTAAGCGCGCCGGAACCGTCAGACAAGTCGGAATCGTCTGCAACAGGTGATGCATCGCTCGGACTTGAAATCGATCCATAGCTGGCATCGCTAACTTTTATAAGATAGGCGTCCGGTAAAGGTGAGCCGGTAGCATCCGTCCATGATAAATCCACGGAGTTAATAGAACCTGAAGACGTAAAAGAAGAGGCGTGGTTAGCTGGTTCGGATTTAATAGATGACTCAAGAATGATAGAACCACTCGTTTGCCCACCATTTATAGATCCGATTGTAGCCGAAGCCAATGTCCACCCGCTTCCATCATCACCAACAACATTATTCGGTGCTTGCAGGCTATTATCTCCACTGTCATCATCACTAGTAACGTGTAAATAATTATCAACTGACGAACTGCCTGTGGTTGTGATGTCAGTGCTTATGTCACCGACCCCTTGCCATGCTACAGCATCAACCACATCACCTGATGCATTGTAAAGAATTATACCATCCGGGCCATTCTGCAATGAATTAGCGGTTGATTCATCTATACCGGTTGAAAAGCTACCTGTACCCAAAACATAGAATCCTAATGAATTCGAATCATCATCTGTGATGCCATCATCGGGAATAGTAAATGACCCAATGGTATGAGTAAATATTTCAGAATCACCACTACCATTAACATGGTAAATCTGATAACCGGTTATATCAGTACCAACAACCCCGATCAACTCAATAAATTCAATATCATCTGAACTTGCGTCATCTGCTCTTATCTCGTTGATCCTGACCTGACCAAACACCCCGGAAGAAAAGCTAAAGAGCAGTGTTAGTAAGCAAAGCAGCTTAGTAATCTTTTGCATAGTTATAGTTATGAATAGTGATCCTAATTGTACCCTTAGCAATTCTAAAGAGCATTTGATAATCTGAATCAGGAAATACAGTGTTTGTTAGTAAACTTGACACCTTTTCTAAAAAAGCACTATTCGAGGATATAATCGCTTCTACATACAAAAATTAAAGACTTCTAATAAAAGTATTAAGCTTGTGAAGGGCATCACATACCTAACTAAAAGAAAAGTCGGGCAGTACTACCCGACTTTTATCTCAACTATTAAAAATAAAAAAGGCTCCAAACTGGAGCCTTATAAAATCTTACTTTTTCTTCTTGTGTCTGTTTTTTCTCAGACGCTTTTTACGCTTATGCTTGGCTATTTTGGCGCGCTTTCTTTTTTTACCGCTTGGCATAAATACTCACCTACATATTGTTTTATAAAAATTACTGTTGTTCGAACAATTCAGAAAATAAGAAGTTTTATCAGGTTTTCTAAATCAATTTTCAACCATGTGTGCTTCGTTAACCGCTTCTTTAAAATCCTTCGACATTTTTAGTACCGGTGCATATTGTTCCGGTACAATGACTTCTTCATTTGTTTTGGGATTCCGGGCTACTCTCTGAGCTCGTTTAACAACTTTAAAGCTGCCAAATCCTCTCAGTTCAATATTTTCTCCCCGCTTCATGGCGTCAATTACAGTTTCCATAAAGCCGTTTACTACCGCCTCTGTTTCTACTTTCGTTAACCCTACAGATGAAGAAATTACATCTACTATATCTGCTTTAGTCATAATCTAAAAGGTTGTTTATTAATTTATATATGCTGTCTATGATTTTTCAATAAAAATACAATAAGAAAACAAAGCTACCTATAAATCGTTCACAAATTTGAACAAAATATGAAGCTAACTTCTTTTACAGCCTCATTTCCATTGTTCAATGAACTAAAACACAGCTTTTCCGTCTTCCGTTTACTTCCCGATAAGCTTGTTTATCGATACTCCATTAGCTTGCATAGCTTTCACAAATGTTAACCCTTTAATATTCCCAAATGTTTTTTACTTTCAGCCTGCCCTCTTAACATACTCTTAACCTATAAAATTTTATTCATGGAAGTATTTGAACAAGTTGTAAACTGGCTGAACAACCTGGTTTGGTCTACCCCGGAACAATTTCCTCTCATGGTTGTAGTGCTGTTGGGATTTGGAATCTTTATTACCCTTCGCCTTGGCTTTGTACAAATAAGACGCTTTACCCATGGTATTAAATCTGTAATGGGGATTTATGACAATCCTGACGATACCGGTGATGTCAACCACTTCCAGGCACTCACCACTGCTCTTTCAGCAACCGTAGGTATTGGTAACATCGCCGGTGTAGCCATTGCTATTCATTATGGTGGACCGGGAGCTCTTTTCTGGATGTGGGTTACTGCCTTTTTTGGTATGGCTATTAAATACACAGAATGTACGCTTGCCGTTAAATACCGAATTCAAAATGCCGATGGTTCCGTATCCGGTGGTCCTATGTATTACATTGAAAAAGGCCTCGGCTCCAACTGGAAATGGCTGGCCGTCTTTTTTGCAGCTATGGCCGTAATTTGTTCATTCCTGACCGGTAATGCTGTTCAGGCCAATACCGTAGCTGATACCATGTACAGTACCTTCCAGATTCCAAGCTGGGCTTCCGGTTTATTCACCGCTACCTTTGTAGGTATTGTTATTGTAGGTGGTATTAAAAGAATCGGGCAGGTAACTTCTCGATTAATGCCCCTCATGGCCCTTATTTATGTATTGGGAGCACTTATCATTCTTGCCATCAACGCAGATGATGTTATTCCTGCTTTTGGAACCATCTTTACTTCTGCCTTTACACCGGAAGCCGGTCTGTTCGGAGTTGGTTCCGGTCTATTCCTGACCACTTTGGTTTGGGGTATTAAACGCGGGTTGTTCTCGAATGAGGCCGGTCAGGGTTCCGCCCCGATTGCTCACGGTGCAGCTAAAACCGAAGAACCGGTTCGTGAAGGTGTGGTAGCTCTGCTTGAGCCGTTTATTGACACGATCGTTGTTTGTACTATGACAGGTCTTGTGATTGTAAGTACCGGAGTATGGGAAGAGCGTCACGACATGGTTTATGAGCCCGGTAACAGCAACAATGCTGTTGAAATCACTGATGGTAGTAATAGCCTGATTATCGAAGACGGTGAACCTGTGAACGGTACTATTGAAAGAAACGACTTCCCTACCGGTAAGTTCTTTATCGATGAAGAACAGACAACCACCTTCTCGGGTACCCTTGTAATGGTTGACGGCGTTGGTGTTTTCACAGACGAAGCCGGTGAAGAAGTGGACAATATTTATACTAGCATTATAGAAAACGGGGCGCCGCTAACATCCCTAGGGTTTAAGAAAGGTCTTGCCCCTATTTTCCCCTATGGAGATTATATCGTAACCATATGTGTACTCTTATTCGGAGTCTCCACAGCCATCAGCTGGAGTTATTATGGCGATAGATCCATACAGTATCTGGCCGGTGATAAATCCATTATTTACTACAAAGTCGTGTATTTGGGGATGCACTTCCTCGGAGCCATATTCCCGTTAGCCACAGTTTGGGCCATTGGAGATATAGCGCTTGGTTTAATGACCTTCCCGAATATCATCGCTCTGTTTGCCCTTTCAGGCTCTGTTGCTGTTGCCAGTAAGAAGTACTTCAACAAAATGGATGAGCTCGAAGCTAAAGGTGAAATCTAAATATGGAAAAGGTTACTGAAATAGATCATCCGGTTGTAAAGCGGTATCTGAGCATCCTTCGGGATAAGAATACAGAGACCGCTCCCTTCCGGCGGGCTATGGGAACGATCGGTACTATCCTCGCAGCTGAGGCTCTTACCGATCTCCCCCTTCAGGAATATGAGGTGGAAACTCCCATCCAAACAGCGACCGGCTATAAACCGGCAGCCGAAGTTTTTGTAATACCCATCCTCCGGGCCGGATTAAGTCTTGTGGATGGCATCATAAGCTTTATGCCCGACGCTAAAGTGGGACATATCGGGGTATACCGTGATGAAGAGACCCATGAGCCGGTAAACTACTACCATAATTTTCCGGGCGGCTTAAAAGGCGCATATACACTTGTTGTTGATCCTATGCTTGCTACCGGAGGCAGTGGTTCACACGCCATCAAATTCCTGAAAGAGAACGGAGCCGATAACATTCGGTTTGTTTCTCTGATTTCAGCACCTGAAGGTATCAAGCGACTTCGGGAAGACCATCCCGACGTTCCTATCATCACTGCAGCAATCGATGAAAGGCTAAATGAGAATGCTTTTATTGTTCCCGGACTCGGGGATGCCGGCGACCGCTACTTCGGTACCTTGTAATATATAGCAGTCAGCTGTCAAAATTCGGCATACAGCTGAAACTTTTTTCTTCATTAAAATTATGCCCAAAAGCTATCGAATCATACTACCTGTATTTATTCTGTTTCTTGCACTTGGATGTGGTGAACTCACCGAATTTGAAAACAAGCAGGTTCAGGAAGCTCTGAGTGATTCCCTGTTCACTACTACCGAAAGCTGGGGAATTAATATGGAGATCATGGAAAACGGGAAGCTTACATTGAAGCTGTCCGGAACTTATGCGGCTTCTATAAAGAATGAAAATCAAAACATCACCAAAATTTCCGGTCCTGTTTACATTGAAATTTTTGATGATGAAGGAAAACCTGACACATACGTTTACACCGACAGTGCTGTTCACCTCCCTGATAAATCCGCTTTCGAGATGTTTGGTAACGTTCGTGTGAATGCACCGGAAGGCAAAAAATTACGCTCTGAATATCTTAAATGGGAGCGGCTAAAGGATCGGGTAAGTACCCCGGAATTTGTCATATTTATCTCTCCGCCCGACAGTATTGCTGCTGAAGGATTCTTCGGCGATTCAGATCTTACCAACTATACCCTGAACGAAGGCGGCGGACGTGCAGTCATCGATTAGATATAAACTAACACATCGTAATTGTATATTCGGTTCATGAAGACACTTTTTCCCTCTTTAAACTTTGCCGGATATACGATTGTACTCATACTGGTTTTTGTACAGCCTTTTTCTGTAAACGGGCAAAATGTTATCAATATAGAGTCTTTTAGCCGTGCCGTTGGCGCCACTTTGGATGGTGAACAAATTCAAAAGCTGTACAACGCCCGTCTTACCACAGGTAACATCGAAATGGTATGCGACAGCGCCTGGCGATTTATAAACAGGAATGAGATCAGGGCTTTTGGAAATATTCAGATTGAAACTCCGGATGAGACTATCTGGAGTGATACCCTCTATTACTACACCAATCGAGATCTGAGTTTGCTGCGAGGTCGGGTGATTATTATGCAGGACAGCACCACCCTTTTTGGTAAGCGTGTGGACTACAATTTCTTTACCAAGGTGGCCTATTTCGACAATGGAATCAGGCTGGAAGATCAGGACGGAACGCTGATTGCAGAACGTGGCACCTATTTTCAAAATCAAGACAGTGCAATCTTTAAAGGGAATGTGCAGTTGTCTGACTCAGCTCAATATGCTGAAGGAGACAGCTTATTTATCAATCGATCCACTCAATACCTGCAGTTATACGATAATATTTTTGTGGTAGACAGTACCAATAACGGTACGTTAACCGGAGATTATCTGGAAGCTGATTCCACAGGCAGGCGTTTTGTTGATGGCAATGGATATATGCGAAGAATCAGCTCGGATACAACGGATACCACTCACATTTTTGGTGATCAACTATTGCTGCTGGAACGGGACTCAACCAATCTCATTCGGGGATATGAAAACGTCAGAGTTTGGTCCCGTAAATTCTCGTCCGTTTCTGACACCCTGCTATATGATTCTTCTACTGAGGTTTTTGAACTGATATCCAACCCCATTGCCTGGCATGATAACATCCAACTCACCGGGCCTTATATCACCGTTCAAATGGATAGCAATGAAGTTGAACAGTTAAAATCATACCATAAAACGATTGCCGTCCAGGAAGACAGTGCCACCGGCCGTCTTCATCAAATAAAAGGCGACACATTGATTGCCAACTTTACCGATGGAAATATTTCACGTATCGAAATTTATCCGAACAGCCAGGTTTTATATCACACCAAGAATGAAGCTGATGAACCGGATGGGGCTGTGGAGTATTCATCCCCGCAAACGGTGATGTACTTCCGCAACGGAGATCTGCAACGCGTGTTAGCCGGTAAAAACGACGGATATTTCTTCGAAGAATTCCCCGGCCTCGCCGACCGTAAGTTAGACGGTTTTGCCTGGAACCCGGACCTCCGCCCACAACGGCCGGAATCAGAAGTCGTACCAAGGTTTCCTCCCGTTCCCAAAGAACGCCCATTCGAATTGCCCAGAAGATACCTGGAATACATTAACACGGAAAACTAAAATCGGCTCTCATCTTTCCTATCTATGGGTATGTAAATATATCTGTCCAATAATCATTGAAAACCCGGAAATGAATACCAACCATTTTCTGGCATAGATTCATCGCTACCGCTCTGAATGACTTGTATTACTGAATAAGTAAACCAGGAACACTTCAATGTAATGTTGAATGTTCAGTGTTCCTTGTTCAATGTTCCTCACGCTTCCTGGAGCTCCATATTCTGCTCAACCACTCTTTTTTGAACATCGTGAGGAACCTGGGCATAGTGCGAAAACTCCCGGGTATAGGTAGCACTTCCCTGAGTCATGGATTTTAACCTCGTGGAATAGTGATCCAGCTCTTCCAGTGGTACATGCGCTTTTATCTTCTGGATAGAACCTTCCCCATCCATGCCCTGAATCTGACCACGCCGGGTGCTCAGATCACTCATCACATCTCCCATAAAGTCGGAGGGCACCGTAACTTCGATTTCATAAACCGGCTCCATGAGTTGTGGATTTGCTTTCATAAATCCATCCCTGAACGCCATTCGGGCAGCTGTCTTAAAAGCTGCTTCATTAGAATCTACCGAGTGCATAGAGCCGTCAAAAACGGAAACCCGGATATCACGGGCTCGGCAACCACTCATCGGGCCGTTTTCCATTTTCTCCATCACGCCTTTTAAAATAGCCGGCATAAACCGGTTGTCAATTACTCCACCTACAATACAATTCTGAAACACCAGCTTTCCACCCCAGTCCAGTTCATGCTCCTGCACATCGCGTACCTTTAGGTCGCCCGGTGTTGACATTCCTTCCGTATATGGCTCAATCAAAAGATGAACTTCCGCAAACTGCCCGGCTCCGCCTGATTGCTTTTTATGCTTGTAATGAGACCGAACACTCTTGGTAATAGTCTCCCGGTAAGGGATTTTCGGAGTGATAAATTCTACATCCAGCTTGAATCGATTTTTCAGCTGATCTTCAATTACTGATAAATGCTCCTCTCCTTGTCCATGTATAATCACCTGCCGTAATTCCTGGCTGTGCTCAATAACCACCGAAGGGTCTTCCCGGTGAATTTGGTGCAGCGCATGCCCCAACTTATCCTCTTCTCCTTCTTTCTTCAGCTTCACAGCCGTCCGGATGGTGGTCGGAGGAAACTGAATGCCTTGTAGTTTGACTTCATGCCCTTTTTCGTGGAGGGTGTCGTTAACTTCACCGTCCTTCAGTTTCACCACAGCTCCTATATCGCCGGTTTGAATTTCACTGATCTCGATACGTTTATGCCCTTCCGTCAAAAACAAGCTCCCCAACCTCACAGATGAATCATTTGAGCTGTTTATCAAATCCATTCCCGGACGGATTGAACCTCCATAGGTTTTAAAGTAAATCAAATCTCCCACATGAGATTCGGAATGGGTTTTGAAAAGGAACATCACCGGTTTACCATCCGGATCCAATTCAAAAACTTCACCGTCTTCCGTTTTGGGAGGGTTACCTTCCAGTGGATTCGGAGCTACATCATCCAGGAATCCCATTACCCGGCCGGTCCCCATGTTCTTGGCCGCACAGTTCACAAACAATGGGAATATCTGTCCGTTTACCAACGAGATATGTAACCCTTTCTGCATTTGTTCTTCGTCAAGCTCACCCTGCTCAAAATAGATATCCATTAGGGTTTCATCGTTTTCGGCAATGGTTTCTACCAACTCCTGATGCAGCTGCTGGGCACGGGCTTGTTGTGATTCAGGAATAGGAAGTTTATCCGGTTTACCTCCTTTTTCCGGGAATTCATACATCGTCATGCGAAGTACATCGATGATGGCATGAAAGTCTGGCCCCTCACTAAATGGATACTGAACCACGGTTACTTCACGCCCAAAATGCTCTTTGGCTTCCTCAACCGTTTTCCAGAAATCAGACTGATCGGTATCCGGTTTATTAACCACAAACATAGAAGGCACTCTGTACTTTTGAACGTACTTCCAAAGTGAATCGGTAGCTGTTTCTATCCCTTGTTCCGAATTCAATACAAAAATAGCGGTATCAGCAATACGGACGGCCCCGGCTACCTCCCCGATGTAATCAGATGTGCCCGGAGTATCGATAAGGTTAATTTTATGCCCTCGCCAATCCAGGTTCATAAACGATGAAAAAATTGATTTCTGCTTCTCCTTCTCCAGATTATGATAATCGGAAACAGTATTTTTTTCTTCTATAGACCCTCGCCGGTTAATGGCTCCGGCTTCGAAAAGCATCGTTTCGGCCAACGTTGTTTTTCCGGAGCCAGAATGCCCCAGCAAAACAACATTACGGATACGGGTAGGATTATAAACTTTCATAATGACCTCCATTTACTCCTGATGGCACTTATGCCATTTAGCAGTGTGTTTTCTAGGTAACAGGTTTTAACTTGTCAGAAATCGCGACCAACCTTTCGCACTAAAATCAATGAACAGTAACCATTCTTTTTGAACAGAATGTGAAGATCAAAAATAAACGGAGTCACGAATAAATCAACATGAAAAAGATTTTACTGATACAGACCGGGGGAACCATTGCCATGAATGCCAAAGGTGCCGGTGTTGAATTGGACCCGGAGCAATGGTCTAAGGTGCTTTATGAGGAAATACCAGAGCTGAATGAAATAGCTGAAATCATCACTTTTCCCTTGTTTTTTGAAGACAGTTCCGATCTGAATGCCTCACATTGGGTAAAGCTGGCTGGTTGCATTGAAAAGAAATATGATACGTTTGATGGTTTTGTGATTCTGCATGGCACTGATACCATGGCTTATTCGGCATCGGCTCTCAGCTTTGGATTGAAGAATCTTGGCAAACCCGTCATTTTCACTGGTTCACAACTACCCATGAGTACCATCCGCAGCGATGCAAGGCGGAATCTGGTGAACGCTATTGAGCTGGCAACCATGGATTTTAAAGAAGTCGGGATTTGTTTTAACGATGCCCTTTATCGTGGCAATCGTGCCACCAAACTCAGTATAGGTGACTTTGATGCCTTTGGCTCGCCCAACTTCTCCCCTCTTGCTGATATTGGCATTCAGATTGAAGCCCTTGTTAAGGAGCAATTTGGAACCGGTGATCTTAAGAACATGGCTAAATATTCCGATGAGGTGTTTGTGCTGACGGCTCATCCCAACCTAAACCCTGAACTGTTGATGGATCTGAAACTGGATAAAATCAGAGCCGTCATTCTGCGGGCATTCGGGAGCGGTAATTTTTGTGTGAAGGGCGAAAAGAGCCTGCTTCCTTTCCTGGATAAGTGTAGAGACCAAGATGTGAGCGTGGCCATTGTCTCTCAGGCTGATTATGACTCCGTTGATCTCACCCAATACTCAGCCGGTCGGGCAGCACTAAAACATGGTGCCATCAGCGGGAATGATCTGACTTTGGAGGCTGCTGTAACCAAACTCATGTTTTTATTAGCACATTACGATTCCAAAACCGATATTGAACAACTTTTCCAGCAATCGCTGGCCGGGGAACTTTGACAGGTGTTAGGTTTTAGGGGAAAGGTGTTAGCCCCTAAAACCTAACACCTAAAACCTTGCACCTAACACCTATCACATGTTTTTTATTTTTGATGTAGAAACCGTTCCGGATTTTGACTTCATACGCAGAGTGCTGAACGATCCGGATTCTGATCAGGAACTGTTACTGGAAAAAGCGAGCGAAGAATTAGCCCGAAATAAATCAGGCTTTCTGCCGCCGATGTATCATCGAATGGTGTCATGGGTTGGACTTTGGATAGAGAACACCGGCGGACCTAAGCAGAAAGTAGCCTGGAGCGGTGAAGATGAGAAAGAAGGCCTCAAGCAGATTTTCGATGCCATCGGTACGTACAAAGATTTTGGTCTGATCCACCATAACGGAAAGGGTTTCGATATTCCCGTACTCACCTATCGTGCGATGAAGCATGGGCTGCAAATGCCTGTTCGTATGCACGATTACGATATCCGCTACCGCTACAGCCGCCACAATGTAGATCTGGTGGATGAGTTCAGTAATTACGGAGCAAGCTCATGGCCTAAACTCAAACATTTAGGGCAACTCATTGGCATTCCCTTCAAACAAACCGGAGAAGGAAACGAAGTACTGGCCATGTTTCAACGGGATGAACTTGACCTGATTGAGCACTACTGCTATGAAGATGTAATGGCCACCTATATCGTTTGGCTGTACCACCAATACACAGCCGGGCATATTCCCGAAGATCAGTTCAACAACCTGAAAGACCGTGCCATGAGTAAGCTGGAGGAAATTCAGGCTGGTCCACCGAAATAGATTCGCTACGACGCAGAGCGTCTTAGCGAGTTTGCTTAAGGCAACAGGTCCAGGTCATAACCTCGTTCTGACGCTCTGCGCTGGAACGAAGAATTAAAAACGTAACTAAACTGTACTTATGATATCCTTCCACACCTTGATGGGTGCCATCGCATTGCTATCCGGTGCTTATAATGTAGTAACAACCAAAGGAACCAAAACTCATCGTATTATTGGCTGGACTTATGTTCTTTCCATGGGTGCATTAATTATTACATCATTTGCAATTTTTGACCTTTTTGGAGGTTTTGGCCCATTTCATATGATGTCAATCATCAGTGGGGTGACTATTGCTTTAGCTGTTTACTTTCCTCTCCGACGTCACAAACATAGTAACTGGTTAGAGCATCATTATATGTGGATCTCATGGTCTTATGTGGGCTTACTTATGGCCACAGGCTCCCATTTATTTGAATACGGCCCGGCGGGATGGTCGGGCTTATCCCGGGCATTCCTATACTGGGGCCTGCCTTGCATACTTGGAGCATCATTAATCTATTGGAATAGGAAGAGATTGTTATCTAAACATTCTTAATCAACTCCATTTGAATGTAGAAACCTAAACTACCCGGTCAGAATCACTATAATCCGGAATCTCACCCCGGTATCCAGAACAGCCCTCGTTCTGACGCTCTGCGTCGGAACGAACAGTTACCCCTGATATACCACGATATTTACTAATCCCGTTGCATCACCATAATAATCTCCATACGAAGAATATATCCAATCTGATTCCCTACGAACCAGACCTGCCTTAACGGGATTGTAGTGAATGTAACTCAACTTCTGTTCCATAACTTCATCTGAAAATATTAGTTTTGGATGAAAGCCCTCTGTCCAAAGTTGATGTTCCCTGTCTGTTTTGTTGTTAACCCTTGCTTCCTTTAATCTACTTAACCCGTGCTTATTACCTTCTTCAATCATGGAATCAATAATTTGACGGGCCGTAAATGATTTAAATCCTGCAATACACTTAGAAAGACTCTTTCCTTTCGAAATGAAATGAATATGATTCGACATAATCACATAAGCATAAATTTTAATACCCTTCTGTTTAGACATAAAATTTAGCCCATCAACAATTAGATCGCGATATCGCTTCTCACTAAATAAGTTATACCCATTAACAATCGATGATGTAATGAAATACGGGTATCCCTCATTTAAGATTTTATATCTGCTTCTTCCCATTTCAATCTTTTTTCTAAGTAAGAGCGATGGGAAGTCTATACCTTACAGAATAATTTTCTTTACCGTTATTCGCTACGACGCAGAGCGTCTTAGCGAGGCTGCTTTAAGGTTACAGGTGTAAGTCTTGTGCTGATTAAGAATCAGGCCTTTTTTAATTTCGGACCTCGTTCTTACGCTCAGCGTCGGAACGAAAAAATGCTAAACTACACGATCAGGGTCGCTATAATCCGGAACATCACCCCGGTACCCAAAAATGGTCTTAATAAGCTTCACCGACCACTCGCTTTGATTCTTGATATACCATTGATCGGCCGCCCGGCGGGCTCCAAGTCCCCAACTGGGATAGGGATGAATCGTATCTGCAATTCCCCTCATAGAGACCCCGTTTTTTATAGCAACCGCATACTCGGATATGAATTCCCCGGCATGAGCACCTACTACGGTTGCACCCAGAATCTTACCTGATAGTTTCTTTGCAAAGATTTTGACCAGACCAATTTCATCTCCTTCGGCAACGGCCCGGTCAATTTTAGAATAAGGAAAACGATATACTTCATATTTTTCCCCGTCCTCCTTCAGCTGTGTTTCAGTTTTCCCAACATGGGCCAATTCCGGATCAGTAAAGGTCACCCAAGACACCATATCCTTCTCAATTTTCATGGGTACTACTTTTAGCAGGGCTTTGGTGGCTGCAATCTTTGCCATATGATCGCTCATGTGTGTGAACTGGTATCTTCCCGTAACATCACCGGCAGCATAAATATGAGACTGGTTGGTTCTGGAGGATTCATCTACCACAATATTACCTCTTTCTGTTTTTACCCCGGCCGCTTCCAAATTGAGCGAGGCAGTGTTAGCTCTTCTTCCTGTTGCCATTAAAAGAGCATCGCCCTCTGTTACTTTTTCCTCTCCGTCAATTTCAACGTGTACTTTAATACGATTTCCGGACTGTATTACTTTTTTTACTGAGGCATTGAGTTGGTAATTCACGCCCTGCTTCTTCAACTCATCATGCAGAATTTCAACCAACTCAGGATCATCATTCGCTAAAATCCGGTCCGCCATATCGATTACGGTAACTTTTGATCCCAGGTTTACAAAAGCCTGTGACATTTCCGTACCAATGGGCCCTCCTCCTATAATCAGTAACTCTTCAGGTAAATCTTCGATCTCAAAAAGGCTCTCGTTTGTCAGGTACTCTACCTCTTCGATTCCTTCAATAGGTGGCACAAATGCTTTTGCACCCGTAGCGATGATAAAATATTTGGATGATACCGCTCTTGTTCTTCCATCCTTAAATTCAATTTCGATGGTGTGAGCATCTTTAAAAGAAGCCCGTCCCTGAACCACTTCAATACCCATATCTTCAAAAATCTCCGGCCGGTCCGCATCGTGATATACTTCTTTGCGAACATCATCCACATGTTGCATCACTTTTTTAAAATCGATGTTCGGTTCACCGTCAATTAATCCGTACTTACCTGCATCCTTTATTTGCCGGGCCACCTTTCCGGCTTTAAGCAGGGCTTTGGAAGGAATACACCCTGTCCAGGTACAATCGCCGCCCAGCCGGTCAGCTTCAACCATCATGGTTTTTGCCCCGAAGTTCGCCGCTATCCCCGAAGCCGTTAAGCCCGCGGCCCCTCCGCCAATTACAATCATATCAAAATCATATGCAGCCATAAACTAATGTCTCCTTTTTAGATAAAGATGATCTAACCATATCTATGCTTACTTCATTTCAGGGGTTCTCCCGGTCCTTCTTCCAGTCCCGGCTGAATATCTTCTATTCTGTTTTTCACTTTTCTATAAGTTGACCATGCCCCATAACCAATCATTAATACTACAACACCATACACCCACCAGGGTACATTTTCACCTGCTATGATGAGATACAGATAAGCAGATATGAAAAAGAATGTGGCGCTCAGTGCCGGTAGCACGATCGACTTTTTCTGCCGGTAATTCTTTACCAACCAGCCAACACTCAGTGTAAAAAAAGGGATCGCCCCCACATATATACTTCCGAAAATAATCGGGTTTACCCCATAGTTCTCACCAAGGCTTAAAAACCAATTCTTTACGATTTCAAGAAATTCCGCCATAGACAAGCAAGTTTTAAATTGTGTAATATTTTTGAACGAACATAGTTTAATAAGCCTTTTTTTGATGATATTATACACCAAATTCTTACGGTATAATACGTACTAACGCATTGAACAGATTTAGAAACTACATATCTGTGGCATTTTTGCTGCTCGCAGTGGCAGGGTTGCTTTCATCTATGGCTCACTACCATAGCGAAGGACTCGAATGTTTGCATCATGCCAATGAGCAACATTATACCGAATCTGACCCTGTATGCCCGGTCTGCACAATCACTTCTTATACTCCCGATTTAAGGCCCGATTCATTTATTCATATTTTAGAATATCGGGAAATGCTGATTTCAGCACCGGATTTCTACTTTTCCAATGAACCATTCATACCACTTCTGGGTCGCTCCCCACCCGCTTTGATTTAAGTAAGCCCACTAAACCCGGCCTCATTATGGTCGGTCATTTTATTTCTCAACTTATTTAAATCATTATATCCATGAAAAAAATAACTTTTTTGTCAGCGGCTAAGGCTGTATTTACACTATTCATTTTCGCAGGAATTTTAACTGCTTGCTCTAATTCTACTTCTTCGGATGACCATGAACAAGAACCAGTAGGGTTTGCCATCTATCAGGGTAATACACTTCTGGTTTCTCAAAATTCATCAGGTTCGATGTCAGGTGAAATAACAGTAGAAGCTTCTGCGTCAACTGATCTTAGAATTGCTTTTATTGATGAAGATGACGAAGTCTTCACACCTGAGAAAGATGAACATAGCATGAGTTTTGAAGCCATAAATGGTTCCGGCGAAATTTCTATCTCGCAAGAAGATGCTTCAAACCAGCCTTTCCTTTTTACCTTAAATGGTATAAGTGAAGGGGAAGCTTCTTTTAATTTTTCTCTTTTGCATGTGGGAGCTGAAGAATTTGGCCCTGCTACTGTTCCTGTAACAGTTACAGCTTCCAATTAAGTGAAAGAGTTAAGTAGCTTTTTGTTATTACTACTGGTGTCAACAGTTTGCGCTATGCAAGCTGTTGGCCAGAGTAATAGCTTCACAATTAAAGGAGAAGTAGTTGACGCAGAAACTTCGAGGGGAGTCCCGTTTGCTTACCTTCATATTGAAGAATTAAACCGTACTGCTACTACTGACGTTAACGGAACATTTGAAATAGAAAATGTACCGGCAGGTACTTATTCACTAACCATACACCGAATTGGTTTCAGAACTCAGTCCCGATCAGTTACCCTGAAAGATGCTTCACTGAACCTTGAAATCAAATTAAACGCAACAGTTCTTAGTACTCAATCTATTGAGGTTGTAGGAGAAAAAAATCAGCTTGATGGGGCAGGTTTGGAACACGCTTCAAAAAACGTATTTGGCAGTGAGCTCAGAAGAAATTTAGGCTCCACTCTATCTCAAACTCTTTCTAATTTACCCGGGTTTGACCAACGCACTAATGGCTCAGCTCCGGGGCGTCCGGTAATACGAGGTCTTGGTGATGAACGGGTAGTTATCCTTCAGGACGGAATGAGTACAGGAGATATTTCGGCTCAATCATCTGATCATGCTGTTACTACTGACCCGTCTTCAGCGGATGAAATCGAAATTGCCAGAGGTCCTGCTGCATTGGCTTATGGATCTAATGCTATAGGAGGTGTGATAAATATTGTTAAAAACCAGATAGCCACCACACTTCCTTCCAGATTTAATGGCTCGCTTTCCCTAAGCGGAGAAACAGTGAACAGAAGTGGTGCAGGAGCCCTCAGTATTCAGACACCCTATAAGAATTTTGCTGTACAAGCCGATTTAAGCTTACGATTTGCCGGTAATTCCCGCACTCCACTTGGCTCCATCAACAATACTTTTTTCCGAACTACTAATGATGGTGTCGGACTTAGTTTTATACAGCCTTGGGGTTACATAGGGGCTTCCGGGACGCTCTACCTCAGCAATTATGGGATACCACCGGATCCCAATGGTCATCCAAACGGGGTAGATATAGAAATGCAGAAATTGCAATATGATGCAAAATCTGAAATCATATTGAATCATGATCTCTTTAAGGTGATTGAAACAGAATTATCCTTCAAAGATTACAATCATAAAGAAATAGAGGGCAAGAATGCACAAGGCGAACCTGTAATAGGTACAGAATTTGACCTGCTCACCACAAATTTTAATGTGAAAACCAAGCACCGGGAATTTGGCATATTTTCTAAAGGCTCGGCGGGTTTAACTGCAGAATTTGAAGACTATATGGTGAATGGGACCGGAACTCCTCCATCCCAAAGTTTTAAAGCGGGCGCTTACTTGGTTGAAGAAGCTGATTTTGATGCACTTCATTTGGAGGCCGGGCTACGTTTCGATTTTGTTAAGAATACAACTAACGAAAGTGGATTGTTTTATCCGATTGGGGCAAGGAATGGTTCTATCGATTCTACTTCATATAAAAACCGGACTTTTACTGCCCTTGCCTCCTCGTTTGCAGCAATCTACCAGATTGGTGGCGGATTCTCTGTGGGTGGTACTTTCATACATTCATTTAGGGCGCCTTCACTGGAAGAGCTTTACTCTGAAGGGCCTCATCTTGCCTCGTATTCATTCGAAATAGGCAACCCTGACCTCAAACCGGAGCGTGCTTTAGGAAAAGAAATTTTCTTAAGGTTTAACCGAAAAATATTAAATGCGGATATCACAGTATTTCATAACGACTTCAGCAATTATCTTTATGCACGTAACACGGGTAGGCAAAATGTCCAGCGCCCTACATTACAGGATTACCAGTTCGTAGGAACTGAGGCCATTCTATATGGAGCTGAGTTTTCCGGAGAAATACAGTTTCTGAAAAATTTCGTGTTTGATGCATCACTAAGCTATACCCTTGCCGAGCGTAATGTTTCAAAGCAGGAACAAGCCACTTCGGGTTTCAATGGAGACACACGCCCGCTTCCTCAAATACCACCATTCAAAGTTAAATCATCCCTAAAGTACGCTAAAGATGGGTTTGAAATCGGAAGCAGAGTTCGATTTTCAGATGAACAAACACGTACCGGGGAGTTTGAAACCCCAACCGGCAGTTATCTTTTGGTCGATGCTTTCTCTCAATACCGGTTAGAAGGCGGAAAGCTACTGCATACCTTTTCTCTGAATGTGAACAACCTGCTGAACACCGAGTATTATGATCACCTTTCCCGGATAAAAGACCTGAGACCTCAACCGGGTATTAACCTGAGTCTGCTCTACCGAATTTACTTTTAGACTATCCTGAAAATAAAAAAGCCCTGGAAGGTTCAATTCCAGGGCCTTAGCTTTAGGTTTCAGCTTTAAGGAGTAAAAATCGACTAACTGTTAGGGTATAAACATTAATCTCACCTCTAAGCTGATTACAAGAGTAACAGTGGCAGCTTTTGTTACACTTTTTTTGAAAAAAATTTTCACGCCGGATAACTTCCTGCTTTTCAGCATTTTATAAGGTGACAATTAATCATTCTGATAAATTTATTTTAAGATTTTGATAAATCTTTGTGAGTGTATATTCTCCATCGAATAATCATTCATAAATTTAGCCTGTGACCTACGTTAGCTTTTTGGAATCCCCCATTGGTATTCTTCGCATCCTCTCGAATGGAGATGGAATCACCGAAATCAAGTTCATGGATTTTGACGGACCTGAAGATCCTGATGTCCATACCGAATCAGCCAAAACCCAACTCTGTGAATATTTTGAAGGCCATCGGTCTTCATTCCAATTAGAGCTGCTTCCACAGGGTACCGGGTTCGAGCAAAAGGTTTGGAAACAGTTGTTGGAAATCCCTCAGGGTACAACCACATCTTACGGAGCCATTGCAAAAAAAATTGGAGATGAAAAAGCTTCCCAGGCGGTAGGCAAAGCAAATGGAAAAAACCCGATAGCCATTGTAGTCCCTTGTCACCGTGTAGTCGGAGCCGATAATAAGCTCACAGGTTATGCCGGAGGAGCCGAGCGAAAGGAATGGCTTCTTAAACATGAAGGGGCACTTCTTCTATAACTATTTTTTACGGTGAAATAGCCTGCTAACTGTTACATTCCTTCCAATTCTTTCAATCATTCTTTCACACTATGAAATTTTTATCATCACTTTTCTTAATAATTACCTCCTTTTCATTGACTGTATCGGCTCAAATGGCGGATGCTCCTGACCGCTCGGAAGGTGAAGGCCCATACGAACGATTGATTATCCGTGGGGTGACCCTGATTGATGGCACCGGTTCCCCGGCTACCGGCCCTGTAGATATCGTAGTTGAAGGAAACCGAATAGCTTCAATCCAAACCGTGGGTTATCCAAATTTACCTATTAATGAAAACCGACGACCCAAAGCCGATGAAAATACCAAAGTGATCGAAGCGGAAGGCATGTATATGCTCCCAGGCTTTTTTGATATGCATGCACACACAGGTGGTGGAGCGCAAGGCACCACTCCGGAATACGTGTATAAGCTTTGGCTGGCCCACGGCATTACTTCCATAAGAGAGCCGGGTTCTTTTAACGGAATGGACTGGACACTTCGCCATAAAGAAAGAAGTGAGAATAATGAAATCACAGCTCCCAGAATTTCAGCATGGATTGGATTCGGTATGGGGCATGAAGGCCCGATCACTTCTGCCGCACAAGCACGTAAATGGGTGCAAATGATTCATAAAGAAGGTGCTGATGGAATCAAGTTTTTTGGTGCCTCCCCAAAAGTATATGCCGCTGCTATTGATGAGGCAAACAAGCTGGGACTGGGTACCATGACCCACCACGCTCAGACCCGGGTAGTTTACAATGACGCGCTTAAGTCGGCACAACTCGGACTAACCTCAATGACCCACTGGTATGGACTGCCGGAATCAATGTTTGAGGATCGAATTATTCAGGATTACCCGCTGGATTACAACTACAACAACGAACAGCATCGATTCGAGGAAGCCGGAAACCTGTGGAAACAAGCTGCAGCTCCCGGTTCAGAAACCTGGGAATCGGTGATGGACGAAATGATTGAGCTCGATTTTACTCTAAACCCGACCTTCACTATTTACGAAGCTAATCGTGATTTGAGTGCTCAGCGCCGGGCCGAGTGGCATGAAAAATACACCCTTCCTTCCTTATGGAAATTCTATGCCCCCAGCCGAATTTCGCATGGCTCCTATTGGATTGAGTGGGGAACAGAGCAGGAAATAGCCTGGAAAGAAAACTTTGACCTGTGGATGCAATTTGTGAACGAATACAAAAACAAAGGAGGCCGGGTTACCCTTGGTTCCGATGCCGGCTATATCTACAAGCTGTACGGATTCGGATATATCCAGGAGATGGAGTTATTCCGTGAGGCAGGTTTCCACCCGCTCGAAATTTTTCAATCAGCTTCTTTAAAAGCCGCTGAAGTGCTGGGCGTTGATAATGAACTGGGAACCATCGAAGTCGGAAAATTGGCCGACATGGTTATTGTGGATGGCAATCCCATGAAAAACCTGAAAGTACTGTATGGCACCGGTGCTATTTATGTGAACGATGAAAATCAGCCTGTTCGAAAAGGTGGTGTCCGGTACACCATCAAAGACGGAATTGTTTTTGATGCCAAAGAGCTGCTCAAAGATGTAGCAGAAATGGTTGAGGCGGCTAAGTCTGAGGAAGATTACCAAATTACCCAACCCGGCTTAGACTGGTAAAGAAAGCCACGGAAATCACTGAGTCTTTCAGGAATGTTTCCTCTGCTCGGTGATTTCCATGGTTTGCTAATTACATACCCGGCAGCAGCATCACTGCATTTTGAACCATCCGGCTTGGCCCTACCCAGAACATACGGTACTGGGTGTTATCTAACAGGAACACCACCTTTCCGCTACCCATATTCTCTACGGCAGCAAAAGCTTTTCCGGCTGCTTTTTCTTTATTCTCATCGGAAGCATAGCCTGAAGCCAATACTTCTTCTGCATCTTTCACGTAATAACCTACCGTTTGAAAAGAAGTGGTTGGAACAAGTCCATCATCACCAAACTTCAGGGAATACATTCGTTCAGGCATCCCAAAAGCCAACGGGTTTGTGTTATCAATCATGGCTTTGAAGGCAGATCCCGGAATTCGTTCAAGGCCAAATACATCCTCTCTGTTCGCATACTTGGTGTATGCTTTGGGATCAACCTCGGTGGTATCTTCCTTCTCTTCTTCAAAGAGTTCAACATCGGTAAAACCGGATCGATCTTTGGTCAGCCAGGAAGCACTTCCTTCTGTTCCGATAAGTACACCGCCCCTGCGTACCCAATTTTTTACAGCTTCAACTTCATTTTCACTCCATACACTGCTTAATCCACCCCAGGCACCCGGCATCAGAATCACATCATATTCATCGAGGTCACTGCTCGAAAAACTACCCGATCTAATTCGGCTTATACCAAGCTCCGTCCATTGATCAAACAGAAACCAAAGCTGACCGGCGGTGTAGGAACTGAACGGTGAATCAACCATCAAAGCTACATTTGGTTTCTTCACGGGCTGGCTGTCTCCGGAGGCCAGATCCATACCTTCGGTCATTCGGCCGGTATTAAAACCTTTTACAACCACATGGGCTTCTTCTGCAATTTTCTGCATGTCTGAAGCGATTTGGTCCCTTTTCTCATAATTCCGTCCAACTAATACAATCAGCGACCCTTCCGAGAACGATTCTTCACCGTCGTTAAAACTGCGACGAGCACTGCGAACATTATAGTCCATTTCCCATAGTTTGGCGAGCGCCTTGGGAGCATGCCGCTGTTCCCAGTCAATTACGTACGCATATTGAGCCCCTGAATTCTCGATCCCAGATTTGTATTCCAATTCATCGGAAACTATTTCAGTAGAAGCACCTACTCCCCGGGTTGTCCAGGCCGCATCCAGATTATAAGCTAAAGGCACCGACCATGTGGCCATGTCGTACATTACCGAATCTTCTATTTCCATCTGCTTTCTGAACAGCGTATTGATGAATAAGTGCTTAGGCTGATCGGTCTTGATAATGAAATCGCCGGCAGCAAATCTTCTGTTTGAGGAACTTTCATCCCAGTAGCTATAAGAATCCCGTTGTGTAAAGTTTTCCGTTGCCCGTTCAACTTTCACTCCGTGTTTTAGCATCAGATTTACCACCTGATAGGTGTAATCATTTTCATTATTGGGCAGAATGTAAGCTTTCGTATTTCCTTTTTGAGCAGATTGAGATACCGACTGCTTAAAATAACCCAACAGCCCCTGCTTATTCTCAACGGCTGTTTTCACAATGGAAACCCCGTTGGTATAGTGATCAAATACACGCTGACGAAGCGTTAATACATAACCATCATCCGTTTCAACGGCTCGTCCACCACGACTGTGACCACCCTGTTCGGCCAGCATCCCAATTCCTCCCATAATGCTTGGATAAGAAGAACCGTACCCCGGATAGAAAAAGTCGAAAGCTTCACGGGTTGCATAATTTACACCCGCCTCGTCAAGTTCCTCAATCAAACCCCGACCAAAAGTATCCGCCCATTCATCGTATTCTGAGGGCAGTTCCAGGTTTCTGGGTGTGGTTCCCGGCATAGCAAAGTAGTTGTTATTGAACCCCTGCTCGTGAAAATCCATGTGTACCTGAGGCATCCATTGTTGATAAGCCGCAATGCGTCCCTGCGATTCAGGATGAACCAGCCATACCCAGTCACGGTTCAGATCAAACCAATAATGGTTGGTACGTCCGCCCGGCCAAATTTCATCATGCTCCAAGTCGTCCGCATTGGTATTCAGTACGTTCGCTCGAGAAGATTTATACCAATACACATACCGGTCGCGCCCATCCGGGTTAATCATCGGGTCGATTATAACCACCGAATTCTGCAGCCAGTTTTCCGTCTCCTGATCAGCTCCGGCCACCAATCGGTATGCTGTTTGCATGGCTGCCTCGCTGCTCGACGGCTCATTCCCATGCACATTGTAGCTGAGCCATACTACCACCGGTTTGTCATCAATACGTGTAGATTCCGGATTATTGGCCAACTCGAGGTTTGCCTGACGGATAGATTCGATATCCGCCTGATTTTCCTCCGATGTGATGACGGCATAATACAAATCCCGGCCCTCGTAGGTTGTGCCGTACTTATGGAAAGTCAGCCTGTTGGACTGTTCATCCAGCTGCTTGAAGTAATCCATGACCTGATGATGAAAAGTATATTCTTTCCCCAACTCATATCCCAGATATTCTGCGGGAGTGGTGATCTCTGAGTCATAACTCAGGTTGGGGTGAAACTGGAACCGTTCATAGGCAAATTCATCCTGAGCTAATGCCTGGTTTGATGCCAGTAAACAAATGCCAGATACGAAGAGAAATTTTAGCAGTGATTTCATAGTGAGGATTTTAGGTACTCAGCTGTAGTATGGCAGCTGATGACTGAATGATTTATGGTTAGTTAATAATAAGAGTATTCCGTTAAGAATAAAGTCTTTTGCTTTTTGAGGATTTATCTCAATTTTGAGATATGAAAAAAGCGCTAAAAGTTTTTTTAATATTTGTTATATCTGTGACAATTCTTGCAGGAGCCGCCGCCTTTATCGCCCCTGCCTTTTTAACCGCTCCCCTCAAAAAAGCCCTCACTGAAGAATTCAACCGTCAAACCGATCAGGATTTCACGCTCGATTTCACCACTTTTGATATCGGAATTCTGAGAAGATCTATCACTGTAGATTCTATAGTTGTTCGCCCGGATAGTGCTTCTCCGACTATTAAAAAAGTGTCGGCAACTGCGGTTTCCATTGAAGGAATTAAGTGGTTGAGCTTAATAAATAAACCTTTTCCAAATTTTGAGGAGGTAATCATTCAGGAGCCGGATGTTGAGTTATATTCCCGGGACTTTTCCTCATCAACATTCGCTAATTCCGGCAATAGTTCAAATAATGATATAGCAAAAAAATTGGCCACCTTTAATTTGATTATCAAAGATGGTAAAGGCAGAATCATCAGACCCAATAAGCAGGAAGTTTTTCGGGTTGATAACATTTCTGTGGAAGCAAGAGATGTAAACCTGAATGAACTTCTGGATGGTTCTCAGCTTATTTTCATGGATAACCTGATTATTAATGGCTCCGGTTTACGACTCTCCATGGAGCGGAAACTGTACGAAATCACCGCCGGCGATTTCAGCTTCAATAAAGAAACACAATATGCTTCTCTGGCTGATTTTAACCTGACCCCCTTAGCTCCAAAATATCGTTTCTCCGAATTCAAAAACCGCCAAATTGATCGGATTGACCTGAGCATTCCTAGCATTGAGTTCATTGGTTTCGAAATGTCTACCCTGGCAAACCGGCATTTTGAACTTGATTCGCTCCACATTGCCGGGGCGCGTATGGAGGTGTTTCGGGATAAATACAAAGAGCGTCCCCCCGGCATTAATCCCAAACCCTTACTCCACGAAATAGCAACTTCAACTGATTTCTCCTTTGGGTTAAACAAGGCAGCTATTACCGATGCCAATATCACCTATGAAGAGCATAAACCTCCGGCCCAAAAAACAGGGAGCATCTCTTTTAATAACATCAATGCCACAATACAGGATTTCAGAACAGAAAACCATCCTGAATTTCGTGAAGACTCCCTGAATCTGGATGTAGAAACGCTGTTTATGAATACTTCCAGAATGACCCTGGATGTCGGTTATGCCACCTTCGACAGAAATAACACCCACACTGTTAGTGTCAATCTGGATAGTTTTGACCCCAAAGAGGCCGGTGATATGCTTCAGCATGTAGGATTTGTTAAAATTGAAGATGGGCTGGTTGAAAGCTTGAGCGCCAACTATTCTCTCAATTCTAAGTCGGCCTCCGGAGAGGTAAGTATTTTATATCGGGATTTAAAAGTGTCCTTCCTTAACAAAGATAACCCTGATAAGAAGGGACTAAAACAGCAGCTTGGCGATTTCATAGCTAATACTTTTGTACTGAAATCAGACAACCTTGGAGAAAATGCCCGGATTGGCGAGATTAATTTTGAACGTGAAGTTGAGAAATCGATTTTCGCTTATTGGTGGAAGTCTCTGCTAGATGGAATTAAAGAAGTAATTAGATAAACCTATGAAAACCTTACTAACCCCTCCCACCCTTGCGGATATTAAAGAAGCACAGCAACGCATTTCGGAATACGCACATCGTACGCCTGTATTAAGCAGTAAGCAGGTGAACCAAAAAACGGATAGTCAAGTATTCTTTAAGTGCGAAAACTTTCAGAAAGTTGGAGCTTTTAAATTTCGGGGAGCAAGTAATGCTATTTTTTCTTTGAGTGATGAAGAAGCCGCAAAAGGTGTTGCTACCCATTCTTCCGGCAACCATGCACAGGCGCTGGCCTTAGCTGCCCGACTTCGGGGAATTCCTGCATATGTCGTGATGCCCGAGAATGCCCCAAAGGTTAAAGTGAAAGCCGTTAAAAATTATGGGGCTGAAGTCACTTTTTGTGAATCTACCCTGCAGGCTCGGGAATCTACTTTAGAACAGGTAGTAGCTAAGACCGGTGCCACATTTATTCACCCCTACAACGATGCCCGGATTATAGCAGGTCAAGGAACTGCTGCTATGGAATTACTGGAAGATCATCCCGATCTGGATATGATTATAGCCCCGGTTGGCGGAGGTGGACTGCTGAGTGGTACCGCTCTGGCTGCTAAATCCATCAAGACCGATATTCAGGTATTTGGTGCAGAACCTGCCAATGCCGATGATGCCTACCGTTCATTCCAAGAAGGAAAGCTGATTCCCGTTAAAAACCCCGACACCATCGCTGACGGCCTCAGAACTTCATTGGGCGAGCTCCCTTTTTCATTAATCCGTAAGTATGTGGATGACATAGTTACCGTCCCTGAAGAGTCCATTATCGAAGCAATGCGTTACGTTTGGGAGCGACTGAATATGGTAATTGAAGCCTCCTGCGCCGTCCCCGTTGCGGCTGCATTTGAGGAGAAAATTGATATTAAGGGTAAAAAAGTGGCTATCATCATCACCGGGGGCAATGTAGATTTGGATAATCTGCCTTGGTAATCATTTTCTTTATCAGCCATTCAACACCCTTCGATTAAGAAATAAGTCTGTTTATTTTCTTTTTTACGAAGTGAAACAATTCCCTGCGTAAATTCGTCCTAGGGTAAACAATCTATTGCCATGGGAAAAAAAGAAGACCACAAAACGCGCTCTTTCACTAACGATTTGGACCGAAGTTTTGACGATGATCACGATCCGGATTTTGATTTAGACGAATACATTCGCCGGCAAAGTCAGCCCACCGGACAAATGCCACTACCGGAAGAAACAAAGGATCCGGACCGCTATTTCTTCAAAAATGCCATCCTCGTATTTATTGTTTTTGCGGCAGCTTTTCTATGGCTCAATAGCTGGAGTGAAGCAGAATCCTGGGCATATATTTTTGGAGGAAATGAACAGACTACAGAAGTAACAGCCGGGGCTCCGGGAGTTGATCAGCTTGATGTTTCCATTCCTCAACCTCCACAAATACCCTCGGTACCCGGAGTAGAAGCCCCACCGGCACCCCCTACTGCTTCACTGGATATGACGATTACGGAGTATTTATCAGTACTTCAGGATCGGGGCTATCTTGGTGATGAAATTTCCGGGTTTTCTGCCCGCCAACTTTATGATGCCAATGTCCCGGTATCCTATCTGGATGAGCTTCAAGATGCAGGCTTTTTAGAAAACCTCTCTTTCGTTTATATAACCAACTACTTCCAAAACCAAATACCGCTATCCTATCTTGAAAGTTTACAGGATGCGGGAGTTTATGAAAGTCTTTCGTTTGTAGATGTAACCGCCTTTTACAACGATGATATCCCTGTAGATTACCTAGTAAGTTTAAATGAAGCCGGATATCTCGAGGATTTATCTTTTGTTTATGTAACCAACTTTTTTAATGCCGGTGTAACTGTTGAATTTCTTGATCAGCTAAAAGAGCAGGGACTTTACGATGATCTTAACTTTCTGGATATCGTAGATCTCTACCAAAGGGAAAACAGCGACAGTTGAACCTATTGAATAACTGACTATGAAAACAAAGTACAGAAACAGTGAAACCGATCCTGATTTTGATCTGGATGAATACATTAAAGAGAAAAGTCAGGAACCCGAAGATATTGCCTTTCAACCATTACCGCCTGAAGCTGAGGATGACTCCACGTTTAAAAACGCTGTACTCATTTTTGTAGTATTTGCCGCTTCCTTTTTATGGTATCATGATTGGAGTCCGGCACAGGCATGGACTGCGGTGTTTGGAGGAGATCAACAAACTGTAAGCGTAAACCCTGCACCTGATATAAACATCAACATTCCTGATATTGAAATCCCGGATTTGCCCCCATTACCGGATTTCAGTTTTGAGGGTGGCTTTGCTGATTATTTAGTTGCCATTAATGATGCCGGCTTAGATGATATCTATTCTAATTCAGGTTACCAGGCCTTGTATCAAACCGGCGTACCTATTGAGTATCTTGAACAACTGAATGATGCCGGCTATCTGGAAAATGATTTTTCTTATTCGGCCGTCATCGGGCTTTACAACAGTGGGGTTCCGATTGAATACATAAACAGCCTGAGTAGTGCAGATTTTCTTGACGACTTTTCTTACTCTGCAATTATTGGGTTATATAATGGTGGGGTAACTATCGAATATCTAACCGATATGGACCGGGCCGGCTATCTTGATAAGTTTTCCTACTCCGCCCTGATAGGAATGTATAACGCCGGCGTACCCACCTCTTACCTTGAAGACTTTCAATCGAGTGGATTACTTGATCAGTATTCCTACTCCGCTCTTATCGGACTTTATAATGGAAATGTGACAACCGGTTACGTTCAGGATTTACAGAGAGAAGGATACCTCGATAACTTTTCCTATTCAGCAATTATCGGGATGTATAATGCCGGTGTAACCGTAGAATATATAATGGGATTAGCTGAAAGAGAGCTCCTTGATGATCTAAGCTATTCTGATATCATCAGGATGTACAACGTGGATCAGTGACGAGTGACGAGAATGTATAAAATTTAAGAAGCTGGTCATCAGTACTTGTTATTTTGAACTTGGACCTTGGGATTTGGGTCTTAAAAAATCTTGGGTTGATCCAGGTCTCTGAACTGTAATTCGTACAAATGGCTGTATAATCCGTCCTGACCTATCAATTCAGCGTGAGTTCCCTGTTCTACGATCTTGCCTTCATCCAATACCAAAATTCTGTCCGCGTGCTGAACTGTAGATAATCTATGAGCAATCACAAAGGTAGTTCTGTTTGCCATCAGCCTCAGTAAGGCTTCCTGAACCTGAGCTTCTGATTCGGAATCCAGAGAAGATGTTGCTTCATCCAATAATAGAATAGCCGGATTTTTCAGGATAGCCCGCGCAATGGCCAGCCTTTGTCGCTGCCCGCCGCTCAGCTTAACTCCCTTTTCACCAATCAATGAGTCGTACCCGTTTTCAGTTTGCATAATGAACTTATGTGCATTGGCGTCTTTCGCGGCTTGTTCAATTTCTTCTTCAGTGGCATCCAGTTTTCCATACGTAATGTTTTCACGGATAGAGGTTCCAAATAGATGCACTTCCTGGGGTACAATGGAAATATGTTTACGAAGTGATTTGAATTTCACATCCTGAATGTTGGTCCCATCCACATGGATACTGCCTTTTTGAGGATCATAAAAGCGAGGAATGAGATTGAGTAAGGTTGTCTTTCCTGCACCGCTTGGCCCCACAAGAGCAATGGTTTTTCCTGCTTCAGCTTTAAATGAAATGCCTCTCAATACTTCTTTCTCACCTTCATAACTGAACCTCAGATCTTTTACTTCAACTTCACCCGTTACTTTCTCGATTTCATATGCATCGGGATTATTTTCTATTTCCGGGGTTTCTTCAAGCAGCTCGAAAATACGCTCGGACGCTCCGGCAGCTGTATTAACAGCCGTATATAATCTTGATGTTTGACTGATGGATCGTGAAATATTCAGCGCATATATAATGAACGCGACTAAATCCCCGGCTGTAAGCCGATCGGCAAGCACCTCTTTCCCGCCATACCAAAAAATGATAACCAGCGTGCTCATAAACATAATGCCCACCCCCGACCAGAAAAGCTGTGTGAGTACCATCTTCCGGCGGGCGGTTTTGAATAATTTCTCCACGGCATTTTGATACCGTCCTACCTCGTAATCCTCCCGAACAAATGCTTTAACCAGCCGAACAGCCCCAAGGGCATCTTCAGCAACAGCTGTAGAATCAGCCAGTTCATCCTGGATGTCTTTAGAAAGAAACCGGATTTTTTGCCCGAAATAGCGGGTTGCCAGGGTAACGAATGGTACGGTCACAAAGATCACCAGACTTAATCGCCAGTTCAGCACTACCATCAACGAAACAGATCCTATCAGAGAAAAAGAAATGGTGAGTAGCTGTGGTAGAGAATCCGTTAATGCAGTTCGGATGGAGCCGACATCGTTTGTTAAGCGGGATGTGATTTCACCTAATCGGCGTTCCGCAAAAAATTTAAAGCCCAGCCGGTGCAGATGTTCATATACTTTTTTACGGAGATCAGTAACCACTCGCTCTCCAACCCACTCAAGATGGTAATTCCCAAAAAATGAAAACGCTGCCTGTAGTATGAAAAGCCCAAACAATCCGATAGCCAGCCAATTCAACAACTCGTTATCACCGGATTCAAATACGGCATCCAACAATTCCCTGAGTCCCAGTGGAACCGTCAGCCAAACAGCGGAGGCCATTAAAGTAACTATTGTAGCCGCATAGAAGCGCAACCGATAGGGCTTGCTTAGGGCAAATATCTGCTTTAGCGTCTGCCAAAGTGATTTTATGGATGTATGATCGGTCTCGGGTTTCTTACTCATCGGCTTGTTTTAATAACATCAACAATAAAGCATCTCAATTTGGTTTCTGCAATAGTCTCCAAATACCGTGCCGCACTTTGATTCTCTGCCACTAAAATTAATCCAATTCATTTGAGATTTTTTGTCTTCAAATCACTATCTATACAAAAACTTAAATCTATTCTTCAGATTATGGACAGTGAAATTCTGACGTGGATTTTTTTAATCGGGGGTGTGCTTTTGATGTTTCTTGAAGCCGCACTTCCGGGGGGCGTTGCTTTTCTGCTCGGCTTTAGTGGATTAGGGGTTGGAATTCTCAGATACTTTGGCTTTTTGCAAGACCCTTTTACCGCAACCTTTGTCTGGCTGATGACGTCAACCATTTTAACCATTGCCATCCGGCCATTCATTAATAAGTATTTTAAAGGGGAAACCTCCTACAAGTTTGCTGATGAAGATTACGAGGCGATGGATCAGATTGCGGAGGTTACCGAACCTATCAATGATCTGGATAATGAAGGGCGCATTAAATTTCAGGGTATTTCGTGGCAGGCACGTTCGCTGGAGGGTGAAATTCCAACCGGCGTTCAGGTGCGCATTAAGTACCGGGATAACACGACCTGGATTGTTGAGCCGGTAGATGTAATCGACTCAAAGAAAAATCAACTTAAAGACTCAAACCAAAGCTAATATGTTGTGGACCACAATTTTAGTAATCATTGTTTTATCCTATTTCGTGTTAACCCGACTATTTCAGATTGTGGAAATGCGCGAAGAAGTAATTCAGGAGCGACTGGGTAAGTACAAAAAGACACTCAAACCGGGTTTTCATTTTCTCATCCCCTTTGTTGACCGGCCGGCATACAGTCAGGAAATGCGGGAACAGGTACTCGATGTTCCCAGCCAAACCTGTATCACTAAAGACAATATTGAAGTTGCTGTAGACGGGCTTGTTTATCTGAAGGTGATGAACTCTCATAAAGCCAGTTATGGCATCTCGGATTACCAGGCCGCTGCCGTGAACCTTGCCCAAACTACCATGCGTAGCGAGATTGGTAAGATGACCCTGGATGATACCTTCTCTGAACGGGAAAAAATGAACGAGAACATTGTTCGTGAAATTGATAAAGCCGCCGACCCATGGGGCATTAAGGTGATGCGATACGAGATAAAAAACATCCGTCCTTCGAGTGAGATTGTGGATACCATGGAACGGCAAATGGAAGCCGAACGGGCAAAACGAGCTGAAATCACAAACTCTGAAGGTCACCGTCAGGCACGAATCTATGAGTCGGAAGGTGAACAGCAAAGCCAGGTGTTGATTTCCGAAGCTCAACGACAACGCAGGATAAATGAGGCTAAAGGACGTGCCAAAGAAATTGAGTTGGTTGCCAATGCAACAGCCAAAGGTCTTCGAAGAGTAGCAGAAGCCATCGATAAACCCGGGGGCGAACTGGCCGTTAAAACCAAACTGGTTGAACAGTATATCAAGCAATTTGGGAATATCATCCAAAACTCCAATGTATCGGTTCTGCCTACCGAAACAGCGAATCTTAAAACCTTTTTTGAAGGGGTAAGTACCATCAGCGATCACACTAAAGATCCGTCAACCCAAAAAACCCGAACATCTAATAAAGGAGAGCAATAATCATGGAAATCATGGAGACAATCAGTCAGATTTTATTAGGTGTATTTTCGGTTTTTGTGATGTATAAATTCATTCGCTCACTGAGGCTGGTACCTAACCAATATGCATACATTGTTGAGCGATTGGGTAATTACCAGAAAACACTCGGGCCGGGCTTTCATGCCCTCATTCCCTTTGTTGACAAGGTAGTTTACAAGCAGGATTTACGCGAAGAAACCATTGAGGTAGAACCCCAGGAATGTTTCACCAAAGATAATGTTAAGGTAGAAGTAGACGGAGTCATTTACCTGAGTGTTATTGACCCGGTAAATGCCAGTTACGGTGTTACTAATTATCGGTATGCAGCCGTGCAGCTGGCTCAAACTACTACCCGATCTGTTCTGGGGAACATGGAGCTCGATCAAACCTTCGAAGAACGTGCTGCCATGAGTCGCGAAGTGGTGAGTGTACTCAGTGAAGTGGAGCAGCTTTGGGGAATTAAAGTGCACCGATACGAAATCAAGAATATTGTAACACCGCGAACCGTACAAAAAGCCATGGAACGGCAGATGACAGCCGAACGGGATCGGCGTGCTATCATCGCAACTTCTGAAGGTGTAAAAGGCTCTAAAGTGAATGATGCCGAAGGTATGAAAGCCGAAATCATCAATATTTCTGAGGCCGAAATGCAGCGGCGCATAAACGAAGCCGAAGGACAGGCAGAGGAAATTCTGGCTATTGCCGAAGCGACGGCCAAATCCATTGAAGAAATTGCCGGAGCCCTCGCCCAACCTAAGGGAACCGAAGCGATGCGGTTGCAGCTTTCTGAGCAATATCTGGATGTACTATCCGGACTGGGCCGGGATGAAAACAGCGTGATTCTGCCTAAAGATATCTCCAATTATGATGCCATCATGGAGGGACTATCGCTGGGAGAAATAACCGTTAAGAAAAAATAAAGCAGAACCTAGAACCGGCTGACTATTTCGGGGCAGTTCATAAATCATGAATTGCCCTTTTTTATTATTTATATTCTTTCCCGCTGAAAAGTCCACTATTTGAAACTATCAATTCACTACAATAATCAGGAAATGAACGCACTAGATTCGGAAGTACAGAACAAAATAAACGCCTGGCTTGAAGGAAGTTATGACGAAGAAACCAAAGCAGCCATCCGTCAAAAACTGGATGAAAAGAAGTTTGATGAACTGACCGATGCGTTTTATAAAGACCTTGAATTCGGTACCGGCGGTCTTCGTGGAATTATGGGCATTGGCTCCAACCGGGTTAACAAATATACCTTTGGCATAGCTACCCAAGGACTCAGTAACTTCCTGAATAAAGAATATCCTGATCAACAGGTTAAGGTAGCCATAGCTCATGACTGCAGAAACAATTCCGAGAAACTCGCAAAAGTAGTGGCTGATGTGTTTTCAGCTAATGGCATCAAAGTGTTCTTTTTCGATGCCCTACGTCCAACTCCTGAGCTTTCTTTTGCCATCCGGGAATTAGGTTGCCAAAGCGGTGTGATGCTTACAGCCTCTCATAACCCTAAAGAGTATAATGGGTATAAAGCCTATGATGCCAATGGAGGTCAGTTTGTATATCCATATGACAGTATGGTGATGGAAGAAGTGCAGAAAATCAGCAGTGTAGATGAAGTCAATTTTGACGGAAACGAAGAGCTGATTGAAATGATTGGCGAGGAGATGGACGAAAAGTACCTGAAAGCAATGGCCGATTTATCAGTTTCTAAAGAAGCTATCGAACGACAAAAAGACCTCAAAATCGTTTTCTCCCCTATTCATGGAACATCCCGTAAGCTGGTTCCGGATGTATTGGAAAGATACGGCTTCGAAAATATCACGCTGGTTGAGGAACAGATGACGGTTGATGGTGACTTCCCTACCGTCGTATATCCAAACCCGGAAGAAAAAGAAGCCCTTAATATGGCTCTGGAAAAAGCCAAAGAAATTGATGCTGACCTTGTGATGGCCACTGATCCGGATGCCGACCGGGTTGGAATTGCCGTGAAAAATATGAACGGAGATTTTGTGCTTTTAAACGGCAATCAGACCGGTTCTCTTATCATTAATTATATGCTTACCGCCTGGGAACAGGCTGGAAAAATCACCGGAAATGAATACATCGTTAAGACGATTGTTACCTCCTACCTCATCGACAGAATTGCAAAAGCTAAAGGTGTTGAATGCTTTAATACCCTAACCGGCTTCAAATATATTGGCGAGCTGATGACACAGCTTGAAGGGAAAAAGCAGTTCATCGCCGGTGGGGAAGAAAGCTACGGATATTTGATTGGTGATCATGTGAGAGATAAAGATGCTGTTGTCTCCTGTGCTATCATTGCTGAAATGACGGCTTTCTATAAAGATCAGGGAACCAGCTTATACGAGGCTATGCTTGATATGTACGTAGAACATGGTTTATTCCGGGAGAACCTCGTCTCTGTTACCAAGAAAGGAAAATCGGGGGCGGAAGAAATTCAGCAAATGATGATGAATTTCAGAGCAAACCCACCTAAGAAATTAGGCGGTTCACAAGTAGTTACGGTTAAGGATTACCAAACTTCAAAAGAGAAAAATATGGCGACCGGTGAAGTCACCGATATTGACCTCCCTAAATCCAACGTCCTCCAGTTTATCACCGAAGATGGAGCAATTGTTTCAGCTAGACCTTCCGGTACGGAGCCTAAAATTAAATTCTACTGCAGCGTTAATACCAACCTTATGAGTGCAGAAGATTACAATCAGGTAGCCGCCACGCTCGACAAAAAAATAGAGATGATGATTGAAGGGCTGAAGAGCTAAGCTCTTAACTCTTTCAAGATTCATAATTTATCAGGACAGGCAAGCAGATCTAACAGGTCTTTACTTTCACTGGAAAACCTTATTAATTATTTATTGGGATCGGCAACATCTTGGAACACCAGAGTTCTGATTTTGTTGTATAAGTACAATTCAATCCAAAATAATGAGGTTACTATTATGAGTGTAGTGAAAAGAGATACCATTGAGAAGCTAATCAATGAAACCAAAGACATTAACGTCACTATATTTTTACCAACTCATAAAACCGGAGAAGAAGGTAAACAAGACTCCATACGACTTAAGAATCTCATTCAAAAAGCAAAGAATGAACTCATAGAGAAAGGCTGGCAGGAAAGCAGAGCTGAGGACCTTTTTAAGCAGGTTCAGACCATGACTGAAGAAAACCAGTTTTGGCTGCACCAGGATAAGGGACTTGCGCTATATATAAACGAAGATCATTTCGACTATTTTAAAATTCCGGTTAGCCCCGAAGAGAATTATTATATCGCCGAGAATTTTTTGATTACCCCCCTTCTTGAGCTACAAAACCATCACGGCATTTACCATGTGCTTATGTTGAGTCAGAGTGAAACCCGTATGTATAAGGTTGCACCTGACGCCACTACCAAGGTTGAATTTGAAAGTGTGCCCACCAGTATGGAAGAGCACCTCAAATATCACGTACACGAACGGTCGATACAACAGCACACGGGTACAAGCGGCAAGAATGCAATGTATCACGGACAAGGTGGGGATACCAACGAAGATGATAAGGAGCTGGAGCTTTTCGTTAAGCACATCGAGAACAAGGTTACTAAATACCTGAAAAAGGAAAATGGACCGCTTGTCATCGCCGGACCTGAGAGAATGGTGGCATTCTACAAGAAAGCCAATAAGTATTTTAACGTACTGCCTGAAACTATGACGGGAAATTTTGATAATAAGACTGCTCAGGAAATAGCTGATGAATCCTGGGGTATTGCCAAAGACTATTTTCAGCAAGCTATTCATAGCGACATTGAAAGATTCAATGACTTACAGGGCAGCGAGTTGATTTCTACAGAAATTGAGGAAATTGTTAAGAGTGCCTACTACGGTAAAGTGGATACCCTTTTTGTTCCGATGGGTCATCGGCAGTTTGGCGTATTTCATCCCGATGAGAACCGGGTGGATATGTCTGAATCATTGAATGGCGAAGCGGTAGACTTGATCAACTACGCGGCCATTTCAGCTATCCGCACCGGAAGCACCTTGTATGGGTTGCCACAAGCCGAGGTACCCAAAAATTCCGGACTGGCTGCCATCTATCGCTATAAAAGCTAAGTGAGCTTCAAACAATCATATTTAGCCGGTATGAACAGTTCGTTCATCCGGCTTTTTTATTTTCGGGTTAGCAGTACCGGTAGCTCAACATCAAAACGGTTGCCTCTGTCTCCTTCATCAGAAATGGAAAAACTCCCGCCTATTTTTTGCAGCACCCGGTGAATTGCCCGGAGATTCATAGACGTAACTTTCTGATCAGACTCATCTACATCATTGTTGAAAACCTGCCTGATCTGGTCATTGGTTAGTTTTGAACCTGTATTCTTCACGGTGATTAACAAATGATTTAAACCTGATGTACATTTGTATTCTTGCCTCACCATAATCATTTCACCCCGTAATGTGAACCGTATAACATTTGAAATAAGATTACCTATAACCGGCAATACATTCTTCTTGGGGAATGGAAGGTCCTCGCATTGCGGGTGATTTGCGATAGTAAGGTCAATATCATTTAAATCAGCCTGAGACTGATACAACCCAGTTAGTTTTGATTTCAAGCTAATCAAAGTGAGCTCGTCGTTCTTTGGTTTGCCTTCTCCTTTAATCTTTTTATAAGCCAGCCTTTCGTTGGCAATGCTTAATAAGTTATTTCCCGCTTTTTCAATCAAATCTAAATAACGAATTATCTCACTAACCTTTTCATCCGTGTCCTGATCTTTAATAAGTTGAACCAATCCAATGATGCCGCCAACAGGTCCCCGAATATCGTGATTGAGTCTGCGCTTAAAATTATATCCCTTTATCAGCCTGTTTTCTAGTTTCCTGATTCTCTTGCGGGCTTCGAGCCGTTCAACGATCTCACCGGAGATAATTCTGAGCTGTTCGGTTTTCTCCGGGCTGATTTCTTTCTTATCGGCGTCCAGCATGCATAGTGTTCCTATCCTGAAACCCTTGTGAGTAATAAGCGGAATCCCAAAATAATATTTCAGTCTTGGAGGGTAGGCTACATAATCGCGTTCCCGAAATCTATCATCTTCACTGAGGTCTCTTATCTCGAAAGTATGCTCATCCAGAATGGTGTATTGGCAAATTCCATCTTCTCTTGGCATCTGATGAACATCTAATCCATAGGAAGAAATGGTCCATTGAGTAAAGGAGTCTATGATGTTTACAAGGCAGATCTCAGTTTGAGCTACTTTTGCAGCCAGCTTGGTTAAGTCATTAAGAGAATCGCTTAACTCAGAATAATCTAAATCAAATGATGACAGCTCTACAATCCGCTCAAACTCCCGGTCAGGAACTGGATTTAATACACTGGTTTCCATTCGCACGCCAATTTGTTCTATAGATTATTCGTGTTATCGAACAAATGCGTAATAACTTAAGCTTATTAGTAAAGTTTGATGAATGGTAAAACCTCAGAGCAGCTCGAAATTTTTACCTGCTTTTTGAAGAACAATTCCGTCCATTTCTAATTGGAGCAGGGAAACCAATAACCGGCTGGTATTTATGCCAATCATATCACTTAAGTCATCAACCTGATACGGTTTTTCTTCAAGAGCCTCACAGATTTTAACCGCTGTTTCATCCAGTTCTTTCTCTCGCCAGCTTTCTTTTCTTTCTTCCTGAACCGGTGACTCGGGAGAATGCTCTATAGGTAACTCTTCCAGGATATCGTCAACCGTTTGAACTAACTTGGCAGCCCCTCTCTTAATCAGGTAATTGCATCCGGTTCCGGATGGGTTGCCTAACGGGTGAGGCACTGCAAATACTTCCCGGTTTTGGTCCAGCCCCAAATCAGCTGTTATCATGCTTCCACCCTTCAATCCCGATTCTACTACCAATACCCCAAGACTCATTCCACTTACAATCCGGTTACGAACAGGGAAGTTACCGGCGTCAGGATTGGTTCCCAATGGAAACTCGGTAATCACAGCACCACCTGATTTAACTATCCGATTTGCTAAATCAGCATTCTTTTTTGGATACAGGTTGTCAATCCCGGACCCTAACACAGCAACAGTTGGAGCTTCATGTTCTATGGCAGTTTGGTGAGCGATGGAATCAATTCCATAAGCTAGTCCACTAAAAATACACAGTCCTTGTTCAGCTAATTCACCGGTCAGCTTCTTCGCCATATTCCTGCCGTAAGCTGATGTATTTCGGGTACCCACAACGGCTATGCCTTGTTCGGATAGAGCTTCGGGGTTTCCTTTAATCCAGAATAAAGCGGGAGGATCATAAATCTGTTTTAGCAACGGTGGGTAATCAGGATCAGCCAGGGTTATAATATCAGCCCCGCTTTTATCCGTTTCTTTTAAAAGATGATCCACTTTCTCCCAGTCATCAAAAGAGAGAATGGAAAGAGCCGATGCTTCTCCGATTCCTTCAATCGATCTGAGTTTTCGTTTGCCGAGGCTGAAAATTTCCTCAGGATCATCGGTGTTTTTAAGCAGTTTGTTAATACGCCGACTTCCAAACCCCGGTATTAAGCTCAGCGCTACCAGTACCCTACGTTTCTTGTTGTTCTTTCCCATGTTGTATGTATTCCCAAAGTTTCTCTCTCAGCTCATCTACCCCATGACCTGTGGCTGACGAAATAGGAATAACGGGAATTTCATCATCAAAGTGAAGTTCTTCTTCTAACTCAAATCCTTGTTTTAAATCCATCTTGGTTACGGCCAGAATGCGTGGCTTATCAAGCAAATCTTTCCGGTAAGACTTCAGCTCACTGAGCAAAGCCTCGTATTCATACTTGATATCACTCATAACGCTGACCATGAACAACAGCACATTGTTGCGCTCGATATGCCGGAGAAACTGAATTCCCAGCCCTTTCCCTTCATGGGCTTCTTCAATTATTCCGGGAATATCTGCCATCACAAAACTGCGAAAATCCTCAAATTTAACCACTCCGAGGTTAGGCTCCAGTGTAGTAAAAGGGTAGTCGGCTATTTTTGGTTTGGCGTGAGACAAAGCTGAAAGCAAGGTGCTTTTTCCGGCATTTGGGAAGCCTACCAGACCTACATCTGCTATGAGTTTCAGTTCCAGTTCAACGGTGCGTTCTTCTCCGGGTTTTCCTTCCTGAGCGTGCTGTGGTGTTTGGTTGGTAGAGCTGCGAAAATGCCAATTACCTAATCCTCCTTTACCACCCTTGGCTATTACCAGTTTTTCTTCGTGATCAGTAATCTCTCCCAGTCTCTCTTTGGTTTCAGCATCAAAAACTACCGTACCGAGCGGTACTTCCAGGATTTCATCCTCACCCGACGCGCCGGAGCTTTTGCTTTTAGCCCCATTCTCTCCGTTTCCGGCTTTCACATATTTCCGGTACCGCAAATCAAGTATGGTGTTCAGTTGTTCGTTACCGACCAGAACAACGTCGCCGCCTTTACCACCGTCTCCGCCATCAGGGCCTCCTTTAGGAACGTATTTTTCCCTTCTGAAGTGAGCAGAGCCATCTCCACCCCTTCCGGCCGTTACATATATTTTAGCGTAGTCAGCAAAGCGCATAACGTTATTTTCCTCGGTCAATAATGCTAATTCAGAAGCACAATTAGTTTTGGTATCAGGATTCCGGATTTTTTGTCGCGGAATAGCCTGACATCTTTATAAATTTTCAAATACAAAATTGCTCATCAACTGGTATAGATGCTTTCTGGCATTTCCACCGTAAATACTGTGAGCTTTATTTGGATAGATCATGGTCTCAAATTCAACATCTGCTGCAATCAATGCATCTATCATTTCAACAGAATTCTGGAAGTGAACGTTGTCGTCTCCGGTTCCGTGAATCAAGAGGTAATTGCCTGTTATTTGATCTACTTTCGTGATCGGCGCACCTTCATTATACCCTTCCGGATTCATTTGAGGCGTCTGCATATATCGTTCAGTGTAAATGGTATCATAATAACGCCAGCTGGTTACCGGAGCTACCGCAATGGCTGTAGTAAATACATCTGAACCTTCAGCCAGGGCCAGGGATGACATATACCCGCCATAACTCCATCCCCAGATTCCGATACGGTTTTCATCAACATAGGGCCACTCTGCAACTTTCTTGGCAGCAGCTATTTGGTCAGCCGTTTCCAGTTGCCCCAACTTTTTGTACACCTGTTTCTTGAATTCTCGCCCCCGGGCACCCGTTCCGCGGTTATCAACTGAAACCACTACGTATCCCTGGTTGGCAAGATATTGATGCCACATCGGTCGCTGCCCACTTCCAAAGGCTCTGGTTACCGTTTGGCTTCCCGGACCTCCATAAACGTACATCAATACAGGATACTTTTGAGTTGAATCGAAGCCTACCGGTTTCAATACATACCCATTCAGGTCGGCTCCGTTTACATTCAGGTCAAAAAACTCTTTTTCTACGTAGCTGTATTCGGAAAGAGTTTGACTGAGGCCGGTATTATCCTCAATAGTTCTCACTTTTCGGCCATTGTTTCGGTGCAAACTTACTTCCGGAGGTTTGTTATAATCTGACCAGGTATCAATGTAATACTTGAAGTCCCGACTCATGTTGATATTATGCCAGCCGGCTCCCTGAGTAAGTTGTTCTTTTTTCTTTCCATCGATGCGGATGCTATATAAATGTCGTTCCAATGGGGATTCCTCGGCACTCACGTAATACAACTCGTAGGTGCGCTCGTTGTGCCCTATCATTTCGGTTACATCCCAGTTGCCGTTGGTAATCTGCTCCAGCTGCTTGCCCTGCATGTTATACAGGTACACATGGTTATATCCGCTCTTATCACTGGTGGTGATAAACTGCTCTCCGTTGCTCAGGAAATACAAGTCGTCATGAACATCAAGCCAGGTATCACTCTGTTCTGTGAGGATCACTTTTGTTGAACCGGTTTCTGCATTGGCAAGAAGTAAATCCTGCTTATTTTGCAAACGGTTCATCCGGCGAATGGCTAATCGGTTGTTATCGCGGGTCCAGTTAATTCGGGGAATGTATTGATCTGTCTCTTCCCCGACATCCATCGTCACGGTTTCCCCGGAGTCAAGATGATACACGTGGATGGAGACAATAGAGTTCTTCTCTCCGGCTTTAGGATATTTAAACTCTACTTCTTCCGGGTAAAGAGAGCCCCAGTTGGTCATAAAAAATTCTTTTACCCGCTCCTCATCGAAACGATAAAATGCGATACGATCTCCTTCGGGCGACCAAAACCAGGCTTTGGCAAACCCAAACTCTTCTTCATACACCCAATCGGCGGCACCGTTGATAATCTTATTGAACTCGCCATCCGAAGTAATTTGAGTTTCTTCCCCGGTTGATAAATCAACCCAAAATAAATTGTTGTTTCGAACAAAAGCAGCACGGTCAGCCGATGGAGACAATTCAGCATATTGCTGCTTCCCCTCTGTAGCGGTAAGCTTGGTGAAATCGCCCGACTCCATTTCATACACATAATAATTCTCGCGGGTACTTCGGCGCCAGATTTGCTCAACATCGGTTTTTATGAGGATCTTCGACTCATCGGAAGAAAACTGATACCCCTGAACCCGAATGGTGTCACCGTCTGCACCGGTAAATTCATGACCGTTAAACAGAACCTCTTCGGAACCATCAACGATGTTGTAGCGAATAATTTGATTGTTTCGGGTAGCCGAATAGTACTCTCCGTCATTCATCCAGCGAACATTCTGCACACTGTTGGGAGAAAATGTACCGTCAAAAACATGTTCAAACTCGATAGGTTTTTTGTCCTGAGCAACAGCCGTCAAAGAACAAAGCGCTATCAATATGATTGAGAATTTCAGTGCCTTCATAAATGATAAGTTTGGGTTAAAAAAGAAAAGAACGCCGATTGAGCATTCTTTTCTGTTGTAAAGTTTAATAAGGTTTAGTTCTTATGGAGAACCAGCTTCAGCAGTTTGGTAAGCTTTGCTTTCATCTTGGTTCTTGGAAGGATGAAGTCCAGAAATCCATGCTCCAGCAGGTACTCTGCGGTTTGGAATCCTTCCGGCAAGTCTCTGCCGATTGTCTGTCTGATTACACGGGGTCCCGCAAAACCAATCAGAGCGCCGGGTTCGGCAATATTGAAATCACCCAGCATAGCATAACTGGCGGTTACTCCACCGGTGGTCGGGTCGGTCATATAAGAGATATATGGAACTCCGGCTTCTTCAAGCTGAGCCAGTTTCGCCGATGTTTTGGCCATCTGCATTAAGCTCAATACACTTTCCATCATACGGGCTCCACCGGTTTGAGAAATAATCATCAGCGGAATCTTATTCTCCCGGGCATGGTCAATCGCAATTCCCAGCCGTTCTCCAACAACTGATCCCATACTTCCTCCGATAAACGAGAAATCCATACAGGCCACAACAAGATCAAGTTTATTCATTTTTCCAACCCCAACACGGGCGGCGTCACTTAATCCGGTCTTTTCCTGGTATTGCTCCAGGCGATCTTTATATTTCTTTCGGTCTTCAAACTCAAGGGGATCGGTAGGCTGAATTTCCTGCCCGATTTCCTTGAACTTCCCGTTATCAAAGATAATCTTAAAGTACTTTTCACTTCCAATTCTGAAGTGGTAGCCACTCAGTGGGTCAACCCAAAGATTGTCTTCCAGCTCGCGCTTATGGATTGTTTCGCCGGTTGTAGGAACTTTGATCCAAACCCCTTCCGGCATTTCCTTTTTGGTGTTGGTCTGGATGTTGTCGTCTTTTCTTTTAAACCAGGACATAAACTGTGTTTTGTGATTTTTTCAGAGGGATAAAATAAAGATTCTGACGGTTAATTCTGAATCTGTTTATACCGATGTATTATTAACCTGACTGCTGCTCAAATAGTTTGATTCCAGATCTTCAGCTGTGGTTTTCTGGAAAAACTGTTTCCCGGATGAACTGTTGAAAAGAGCTATTAAAGCATTGGCCGAAATGTTTGTGGTTTCCAGTACTTCCAGTTCATTCAGCTTGTCTTCATTCAAACGCTCTATTCCGGTTCCAATGATTTTTTCACCTGTGTTCAACATTTCTTCAATTTCCGATAGCTCCAGAATTTCAGATTCTGTGACCGCCCGAAGTTCTTCGTCAAATTCAAACTTCTGATGATACAAATGCTTTCGGCGAGCATTAATAACGGAGTGAACCGTCCCTTCACCGGCCGATTGTGCAAAACCGGCCAGTGTATTTCCGGCATAAATATCGATATCCAAGCCAAAAAGCATTCCCTTAACCGCACTGGCAGCAATTCGGAGTCCTGTATAGGAACCGGGACCGGTACTCACCAATACGGTATCCAGATCATCGATACTGAAGTCATGCTCATCCATCAATTCCCGAACATAAAGAAACAACAATTCGGAATGCGAGCCCTTTCGCTCCGTTCTTTTCTCATGGATTTCCCCTCCTTCATCCTGAAATGAAACTGAACAAATATTTGTGGCTGTTTCGAAAGCTAGTATCATAGATAGTTATTTAGAAGTCGTTACCTGATAATGGGAATTCTTTCTTGGTTTTAACAGTCGGATTCCTGCCTTCGTAGGAATGACACCTAAGCTATCTCAGCTCGTTTAGCACCAGCTGGCCTTTATTGAAAATCCCAACGGCTCTTCCCTTCAATTGCTTATCCAGATAGGGAGAATTCTTTGACTTTGAGCGAACGTTATTTGGAGTAAATGTCCATTCTTCATCGGTATTAAAGAACGTAAGGTTGGCTTTTGCTCCTTCTTTAATTTCCGGTGATTCAAGATTCAGAATCTTACGCGGATTATATACCAGCTTATCAATCAGCTGCTGCAGGTCCAGCTTCTTGGTTTGAAGCAATCGCTGATTGGTGATCGACCAGGCTGTTTCCAGCCCGATAATGCCATTGGGAGCATAAATGAATTCCACTTCTTTTTCCTCGATGGAATGCGGGGCGTGATCGGTACAAATCGCGTCTATGGTTCCATCCACCAAGCCTTCTACCATTGCATCCACATCTTCTTGTGTTCGGAGCGGAGGATGCATTTTGAAGTTGGTGTCAAAGTGCTGCTTTTCAATTTCTTCATCAGTCAGATCAAAGTGATGAGCACAGACTTCGGTAGTTACATTAATTCCTTTTTTCTTAGCCTGTCGTACCAAATCCACAGCTCCTTTGGTACTGATATGTGCTACGTGAATATGTCCACCGGTGTATTCCGCCAGCATAATATCGCGGGCAATCATCACTTCTTCGGCAATTCCGGGCGTTCCATCCAAACCGAGACGCGTTGCTACCTTGCCTTCATTCATGTGGCCGGGACGGGAAAGAGCCAGGTCTTCTTCGTGATTGATGATCGGCATGCCCAGCATGGATGAATACTCCAGCGCTACACGCATCACCTGCGAATCATAAACGGGATCACCGTCATCACTGAATGCAACGGCTCCGCCTTCTTTCAGGTCGGCCATTTCAGCAATGGATTTCCCTTTCCGCTCTTTGGTCACACACGCGATTGGGTGAACATCTACCGGAAGCTTTTCGGCTTTCTTAATAATGAACTCAACCACATCCCGGGTGTGCGTTGCCGGCTTGGTATTAGGCATACAAGCCACGGCCGTAAATCCACCAAATGCAGCTGCATCACATCCGGTCTTTACCGTTTCCTTGTGCTCAAAACCCGGCTCGCGCAAATGCACGTGCATATCCATCCAACCCGGCGATACATACGCCCCTTCAAAATCGTGCGTTTCCTCTCCTTTTTCGGCTTTCAGTCCGGCACCCATTTCCTTGATAACACCCTCTTCAATACGAATATCAATGGTGTCTTTACCTTTATGAGAATTGCTAACGGGCTTCAGGTTTTTGAGGAGCATGAATGTAATTTTGAGCTTTCAAGTTCGACCGCAAATATACCGTGATTCGGTGCTAAAGCACAAAGAGACTTTGGGGCTACTTTTGGGAACATTGAACACTCAACATTCAATATTGAATGTTCAATGTTCATTGTTTAGTGCTAGTCACTAATTTTCTTGGCAGGTATTATTTCCTATTTATTACCCTTCCATCTACAAGCACGGATTGAAATCCATTGCTTTAATAAAGGTCAACAATCTCTCCGATTAAAAATTATTGTAAGGACTCGGTCCAAATCTGCTCTTACTAAGGACACAAAACAATTATAAGACCATGCCAAAAACGCTAAATCAGGTTTGGGTTCATGCAGTTTGGAGTACAAAAGACAGATTACCTCTGTTAAAGAGATACTTCAGGGGTGAACTGAATAATTATATTAAAGAAAGTGCATTGGAGTGGGGTATTCAGGTTGATGTTGTAAATGGCATGACCGACCATATACATGTTCTTTTCAAGCTCCCTACTACCTTTTCAGTGGCTGAAGCGTTAAAACAAATGAAAGGAGCTTCATCACGGTGGGTGAATAAAAATTATTACCCCAGCGGTAAATTTGAATGGCAACAGGGTTATGGGGTATTTTCTGTTGGCAGAAATGAGATCAACAGGGTTAGAAACTACATCTATAATCAGGAATCCCATCATCAAGACCGTTCTTTTGTGGATGAGATAAAACAATTTGATATCAGAAAAATGTAATCCTTTATTAAAGCGAAGGATTTCAATCCTTCTTACATTTGGTGTGCAATAGATTTTTAATTGGTTTAATTCTCCCATGCCCGATAAACAAATTCCTTTTCTTTTTGATATCCCTTCTGTAGCTGAGCTCACCGAGAAGATTAAGAACCTGCTGGAACAGAATTTTGTGGATATTTTGGTGGAAGGTGAAACAAGCAACGTCAACCAAAGCCGGAACGGACATTATTATTTTACTCTGAAAGATGCCGATGCTTCCCTGCCCTGCGTAATCTGGAGGAGCACCGCTCAACGATTGGGCATTAACCTTACCGATGGGCAACAGATTGTAGTCGGGGGCGATATCCAGGTGTATGCCCCACACGGTCGCTACCAGATGATTGTGAATCTGGTTCAGCAGGCCGGGATCGGCAAGCTTCAGCAGGCATTTGAAAAACTGAAGGCAAAACTGAAAGAAGAAGGGTTGTTTGATGACGCCCATAAAATTGCCCTACCGAAATTTCCGGAACGCATTGGCGTGGTCACCTCATCAACCGGAGCTGCTTTTCAGGATATCCGTTCCACTTTAGAGAAAAGATGGCCGCTTGCGGATGTGAAACTATACCATGCCAGCGTGCAGGGTGTGAATGCCGCCCCGGAAATCGTGAATGGCATCAACTATTTTTCCAATCACAAAAATGTGGATGTGCTGATTATAGGACGAGGCGGTGGTTCGCTTGAAGACTTGTGGCCGTTTAATGAGGAATCGGTGGCCCGGGCAGTCTATCATTGTGAAGTTCCGGTAATAAGTGCGGTGGGGCACGAAGTCGACTTTTCCATCTCCGATTTTGTAGCCGATGCGCGAGCCGCAACTCCTACTCAGGCTGCGGTGTTAGCCGTTCCCGATATCAACGAAATCCGATACATGGTAGAAGACTATACCAAAAAGCTGGAAGTAAATACCACCGGAGCCATCGAGCTATATAAGGATAAGGTGGCGAATATGGCAAAATCTCATGCCTTGTTGGCTGTAAAGCAAAAGATGGAATCTGCCCGATCCCGTATTCTTACTCTGAATGAGAAATTAGATCACCGAACGGAATCATTGATTCGAAACCGAAAAGAGCATCTCACCAAACTGTTTCATACGCTGGATAAGAACAATCCCAACGAGCCTCTCGAGAAAGGCTTTGCCCGGGTGTGGCAGGATGGAAAATGGATTCGGACATCCAAAACTTTTAAAAAAGCATCCGGTTTTGATTTAGAATGGAAAGACGACAAAGTGACCGTTGAAAAATAATAAGCACATAACGGTTTTAGGTGCTGGCGTTTCCGGTCTTACTACAGCCATTGTGCTTGCTGAGCACGGTTTCAAGGTTACTATCATTACGAAGGATCTTCCAAAACAATCAACCTCAGCCGTAGCTGCCGCTATTTGGTTCCCTTATGAAGCTTTCCCCAAAGCCAAAGTCAATGATTGGAGCCGGGTATCACTTTTAAAATATCAGCGACTTGCAGACAATGAGGCTTCCGGTGTTTCGTTCATTCCTTTTACAGCCTATCTAGACACCCATCAAAAACCCTGGTGGCTGGATGCCTTGCCGGATGAGCATATCCTTGATGACAACGTTCAACATCCGGTTCACCCCGAATACAAAGGATACACCCTCAACGTACCTTTAATAGAAACTCCTATCTATCTTGAATATCTATTGAATCGCTTTAAAGAAACAGGTGGTACAATAATTCAGCGGGAAGTTACTTCAGCAGATGAACTTGGAGACTATTTTCCGGTAGTTAATTGTTCCGGACTGGGAGCAAAGCATTTGTTCAATGACGAAAAACTGTACCCCATTCAGGGGCAGGTTGTGCGTGTAGCACCGGATCAAAAAATACAGGGAATGGCTACTGAATATGAGCTGGGAGATCAGGAAATGGCTTACATCATTCCACGAAGTGACGGAATTATATTAGGAGGTTCTGCCAAAAAGCATCAATCGTCTACCAAGGCGAATCCTTCTCTTACAGAAAGGATAATCACCTATTGCTCTGCCTTTGAACCTTCTGTTTTGAAATTACCGGTACTGGATGTTAAAGTTGGATTACGGCCGGGCAGACCACAGATCCGGCTGGAAAAAGACCCTCATTTAGCTGTCATCCATAACTATGGTCATGGCGGCGCCGGTTTTACCGTGTCCTGGGGATGTGCTGAAGAGGTATTACAACTCCTCTGATCTCTTCATCAATTCTTAACCTTAGGAACTTATCCTTGGCTGAAACCAGACATACCGTTTAAGAAGCGAACTGTTTGATTTCAATGATATACTCTATCCTGAAATAGTGAGATCCACGGCCGACTTTTGACATACAGTCCAGGTACTTAATAGTTTGGGCTGGAAGTACCGATTAAATCCTTAAGGGATTTTGGGTCACTGTCGATAAGGATAGGGCAATTTTACGTAACTATAACCATCCACATAAAAATTTTACCAAGAGAATGATCTCCAGAATAGGATTTACAATAGCAGTGATCGCTGCATTTTTTTTCAACGCCAACGCTCAGAATACCAGTAACCTTGATTTTTCAGGAAATGCACGCTTCGCCTATGTAAGCTCATCCGGAGAAGCACTTGAGCATTTCGAAGGCACTTCCTTCCTGAGAGTTCGGGTTGGGGCTTTTTATACCATCAACGAAAATCATGGGTTTAAAGCTCGCTTAGCAACCACTCAGTCTTCTGAATTTCCGGAAGTCAGCTTTACCGTACGCGCCGATGGTGGTGGACTTAATCGCGGAAGCATTTCTTTTGATGAATTTTACTACCGGTTTAAGAATGAACAAACCGAAGTAAAAGCCGGCCGATTCCAATACTACCCCAAAGTTCTTTCCAATGCCGGAAGAGGTCACTTTCGCTTTATGAGCAACCACATCAACATTCACTGGGTGGATGGAATTTATGTGAAAAGAAATCTTAATGATGATTGGTATGGAGAAGTTATGGGCGAATATCAGCCCCGGGACTACACTTCGTACTCTTATCGCGGAGCTTTGAATTTTGGAAATAACGAACATAATATAGTCTCCTATCTTGGAGTCGAGAATAGAAGTCGTGACGACAAGAATTTCATACAAAAGGGATTTGGGTTATTTGTAGCTCCTAATGCTTATTTCAAATCCGGGGGGTATAGTACGTATCTGGCGGTAATGAGCCGACTGGTTTATGACCTTCCTAAACCTGATGCCTTAAACGGAGGGAGTTTCCGCGTAGCTGCTGAAATCGGGCAGAACCTGAACGCTGCTTTTGAAGACGGAACCAGCGCTGTTCTTTCTTTCGGCGTACACAACTTTGCAGACAAACATCAGCTTATGGTAGAATTTGCAAAAACAGATTCTGACTGGCTGACTCCGAATGTATATGGCCTTAATTCTGATGAAGTAGAATTCAGATACCGATACTTTATCACCGACGACCTGAATATTGACTTTCGATACCGCATCCGTGAGTCCCGAAGTGATTTTGTTGACACCAACTATAACTTCTTTGCCCGGGCTACTTACAAATTCTAAGATAGTTCAGGATTTACGCTTCCTGTTTAGGATAACAGCCAAGGATCTTAAGTTCCTCGGCTTTTTTATTGAGCTCATCCAAACCTGCTGCAACTTCCGGATCGTCCAAATTACCATGAACATCCAGGTAAAATGAATACTTCCAGGGTTCATTCAGCCTTGGGCGGGATTCCAGCTTAGCCATATTAATCTTATGATTGTGCAAGATATTCAGGCATTCAATCAGGGAGCCCTCATCGTTTGAGGTCACCATCATCAGGGAGGTTTTAGCCGGAATTTGTACGTCCACCTGAACAGGTTCTTTCGAGGCAATCACAAATCGGGTATAGTTTTCTTTCTGATTGGCAATATCGTGTTCAATTACATGCAATCCGTATAAATCTGCGGCATGAGCACCTGCGATCGCTGCCTGGGACAGGTCTCCGTCTTCCAGCACTTTCTTGGCCGACATTGCCGTATCCAAATATGACTCCACCTTACACCGTGGAAGTTTAGACAGAAATTGTGAGCACTGAGCAATGGCTTGTGGGTGCGACATAATCCGCCTGATTTTACCTACATCAACCGGTTCAACAGCCATTAAACAATGAACCACCTTCAGAATTTCCTCACCTACAATGTGAAGCTTTTCATTTCCCAGAATATCGTACGTATCGTTGATGGAGCCGGCGGTGGTATTTTCGATGGGTAACAAGGCATAATCCACTTTCTCATCCAGAACCGCCTGTGCTGCCTGCTGAAAAGTATCATACCCAATGGCATCTACTTTTGAATAACGCTCGCTAAAGTGCCTTATCGCAGCCTGATGACTATACGCCCCATCGGTTCCCTGATAGGAAACCCGAATGACCTCCCCTTCCGACTTCTCATTTTGATGATCAACCAGGGAGTGTGTTTGAAATCGAACTGAGTTAGTGATGATTTCCCGAAACAGATGCTCTGCGTAGTACCGATCCAGACCAACTTCATGGGCTAAATCCCGGATGCGGTTCAGCAATTGCTCCTCCCTTTCCAGATCCCGGATACCCTGTTCATTTTTAAGCTTTAAATCCGAAACTTCTTTTACCAGTCCCTGTCGTTGAGCCAGCGCTTTGAGGATAGTTCGGTCTATATCATCCAGCTGTTTGCGGATGGAGTCTAATTTATCTGACATATCTTTCTACTATCTGTGAGTGAAACCGAAAAGTAGTAAATGTGATGAGGAATTGAAGTAGGAATTTTAGCTATGTCTCAACACATGAAGTTTTATACTCAAGAATGAGCTATTTGCCGTAATACTTAAAATTACCTATTGTGGCTGATCACCAGAATTAAAGCCCGCGATTATGACTAAGCTATTCCTTATTACCCTATTCTCTCTGCTTTATATCGTTCCTCCCCAAAACCCCACTACCGAAATAGATGCTTTCTGGGATGAAATGAGCCGAACCGTAGCAGAAGGTGAATTTGAAGAATATGCGGCTTTATACCATGATGATGCCGTTTTGGTAAATGGTATTTCCGGAGAAAGTTACCCCATTTCCAGTGCTCTGGATGGCTGGAAGCAGGGATTTGTAGATACCAAAGCCGGTAAAATGAAAGCCGGAGTGGAATTCCGGTTCAGCAACAGGATGCACAGCGAAACCACCGCTCATGATACCGGCATATTTAACTACTATTCGCAAATGGAAGGACAAGAACCTCAACCCATCTATGCTCACTTTCAGGGTTTGCTGGTGAAAAAAGACGGGAAATGGAAACTGGTGATGGAATACCAGGAGTCTATGGCAACGGAAGAAGAATGGGATAAGTTGAAGTAATAGGTATAGCCAAAGTTTTTAAAACTTTTTTCCCGATGCTACGTCTTTTGCAGATATGATTTTTGCACTTACCGTACTGGCTTTTTCCTGGCTAATCGTCTATATATCTGAAAGAAAGAATCTTTTAGCCATCTGGTTTACACCATTAAGCCAAAGAACCAAAGAATTCATTAGTGGGTTTCTCATTCTTGCGATATTAAGTACCATCACCCAATTACTCCTTGGATACCTGAGTGGAGTAAGCTGGCAACTCAATGCAAGCATTTCCCTTCACCTGATATTGGATTCTGCCTTTTATGATTTGAAATCCGTTCTATTTGAAGAACTCTTGTTCAGAGGCATCATTCTGTATTTGCTTCTCAGATATACCAAACAAAGACAAACTTCCCTCCTAATTATTGCAGTTGCCTTTGGGGTTTACCACTGGTTTACCTTTGGAGTATTGGGAAATATCATGGCAATGATTGTAGTGTTCATCACCACCGGATACATGGGCTACGTGTTTGCAGTTTCCTATGAAAAAACAAACTCCGTCGTTCTTCCAATAGCTCTTCACCTTGGATGGAATCTCATAAATAACACGGTTTTTTCAAATGGACCCAACGGAATGCAAGCTTTAGAGTCTTTTCAGGGCCCCGTACCATTCAACCTTGGCGCGTATGCCGGGTTAATCAAGCTGGGGTGGTATTTATTGATTCCCTCAGTCGTTCTGTTCATTCTTCATAAATTTTACACTCCTCAGACCAAAGATTTTAAGCTTTTATAATCGTACAGGCCCACCTACCCCGGGAAACTTTCCTAACATAACTACCTGCAGCAACTAAATACTGATTTGCTTAACAGCTTCATTAATTTGCATATCACCAAAATTTATATAGATTTAGGTATACTCATAATTAATCTTTTTATCATGAATATTTTTCGGTGTACTGTTTTATCTCTCCTTTTAATTGTGGGCTTTAATTCCAAGGTGATTGCACAAGCCGAAGTTGACTCCTCATACATTGAATATGTAAACAGCTCCTGGGATGAAATTCAGGCATCAGAATATGACGACTCCATACAGACAAAGTATGCTACCGAATTCTATGAGTATTATATGAATCACAAAGAGACCGTGGCTGGGAAAGAAGCTATAAAAAGTGCTTTACTCATGTGGGGGAATACCGGAAATGCAGCTATGATGGATAAAGCCATTGCTACTTTTAATCCTGATTCTGAAGTATGGTCTTCGGTCCCTAACTCATTAGGTCATGCCTATGTTGGAGATTCAAGCAGAACCCATCAGGATGCTATGGAAAAACTTGAAACCTTAAAGGATTACGTCACAAATCCGGTTGGCAAATCGGCTATTCTTACATCTCTTGTCAGAGTTTATAAACGAAATCCGGACACCCATAAAAAGGCACTTGAATATGCCCAACAAATTGTAAATATAAACATAAGTGAGTGGGCTGTAGATTTTGGATTAGGCGCTATCTATGAATTAGAGTCTCTCAGTGTCGGACAGGTTGCACCGGATTTTAAAGCCACAACTTATCGCGGGGATGAATTCAACCTGGCCGACCATAAAGGCAAATATGTCATACTCGATTTTTGGGCTACCTGGTGTGGTCCGTGCTTACCGGAAATCCCGGTCATAAAGTCGTTAAGAGAAACCTACGCTGAAGAAGACTTAACCATCGTAAGTATTGCGCTGGAAGAAGACTCTGAGAAGTACGATAATTTTCTTTCTGATAAAGGGATGACCTGGCCTCAAATTCTTCAGGAAAAAAAGAGGGACGACAAGATTCCTACCCTATATAATATTGGCGGTATTCCTCAGAAATATGTTATTGGTCCTGAGGGAGATATCATAGCTAAGCACCTTCGTGGAGAAAAACTCACGGCAAAAATGGACACCTTAATAAACCGGAAATAGAGTTAACGCTTATTCCTCTTCCTCATCCAGCCAGCCAAATCTGCGTTGCAGAGATTCGATGGTGATGGCATGCCGTTCGGTGCCACGGGTACCAAGCAGAAATCCGATGGGTTTTAGCTCGTCCACATTCTCGCAGACAATCTTAAATAAACCCAGATACGGAATAATGATCAGCATACCCGGCAGTCCCCAGATCATGCTGGCCGCGATCAAAGAAAAAATAATGACCAATGGATTTATCTGAACGTATGAACCGGTGATGTTCGGAGTAAGTATATTATTCTCTAAAAACTGGACGATCAGAAACTGGATGATAATGGGAATAGCCAAGCTCGGCGTTCCGGTTCCTAATGTAAAAAGCAGAACAAATGCATAGCCAAGCACCGTGCCTAAATACGGGATCAGGTTAAACAATGCAGCTATGATTCCAAAAAGAAGGGCATACTCGAGTCCAATCAGGTAAAAGCCAATTGAATTCAATCCCATTAAAATAAAGCAGACAATCACCAATCCTTTCAGGTATTTGGGGACGACTTCTGATGCCTGATCAATGATGTTCTGGGCGGCTTCCTCCTGATCGTTGTAGATTAACATGGAGATAAAATCCCGAAATTTATCCCGGTAAAACAAAAGCAGAAAAGTATATACGGGAATCAGCCCCAGACTCAAAAGTGTGTTTGTGGTAGCTGTAAAAAGCTGGCTCAGATACTGACCGGTTTCATCCAGCGACTCAATCAGCGAATCAATGCCGGAAATATAAATACCGGTATATGCCCCGATAGCATCGAATATACTTTGAATATTGACCTCAAACTGCTCTTTTAGTTTTGGAAAATCCTCCGCGAAGTTTGTGGATAGCGTCCCGATTGCCGCTACGATACCCGTCACAAGGGCGATAAATCCTGAAACAACGATAAAGTTAGTAGCGATACGTGGAATTTTGTGCTGCTCAAGCCAGTCGGCGTAGGGAAAAAGCAGATATGCCAGCATAATACTCAGAAACAAAGGCACTAAAAGCGGACGTGCCAAAATCAAAGCGGCTATCACCAGAAAGGCGAAAGCCAGCCGAATAGTATTTCGAAGTAACAGGGGATACTCGTTCATAGTTTTTGATTTTTTCTACCAAAGGATACCATTCGAATATGAATTTATCATCATAAATATAAGCTTAAGTCTATATTATTTTTTCTAACGAGATGGGACTTTGTTCCCACTTTTTATTACACTGCTATACACCCTAACTAATTGTGCGCCTTATGAAAAGAATGATTACAATTTGTTTTATCCTACTGCTTTCCGTGAACGCAATGGCTCAGCTTAGTTCAGCCGACCGTGATTTTGCTGTAGAATATCTGAATGCAACTCATCAAAATATTGTGAGTTTGGTTGAACCATTATCGGATGAAGCCTGGAATTACACCCCGGAAGACGGAGGATGGTCGGTTGCCAACTGCCTGGAACATATACTTATAACTGAATCTTCTTTCTTCCAAATGGCCCAGGGATATATGAGCCAGTCTGAAGCTGATCCCGACTTTGAAAGTTCGGTGTCCGACGGAGTCCTTATTGGAATGATGGCCAATCGCGGAAACCGGGTTCAAACGGCTGAGCAGTTTGAACCATCGGGCAAGTGGAGCACCAAACAAGAAATGCTGGATGAACTCGAAGCTTCCCGATCCCGGCTTATAAGCTTTCTTTCTGATTCAAAGCAGAACCTCAGAGAACACAAATCAAATACACCTTTCGGGGAAATTGACACCTACCAGGTATTCCTGCTTGTGGGAGCTCACAGCCAGCGACATACCTTTCAGATGCAGGAAGTGTTAGGCGAAATGGAAGGAATGTAGATTAGAACTCTAAACGTGATGAAAGTATAGCCTCCTATTTAAAAATAAGAGGCCATACTTGTATTTACTTATCCGTCAACCATGCAACACCGGGAAGTTCTTTTCCTTCCAGGTACTCAAGGCTGGCTCCACCCCCGGTGGAAACATGAGATACTTTATCGCTGAGTCCGGCTTTCTTAATGGCCGCGGCTGAGTCTCCACCTCCAATAATGGTGGTTGCTCCAAATTCAGTGGCTTCGGCGAGGGCCTCAGCAACCGAGAACGTTCCATCTGCAAAGTTCTCCATTTCAAACACGCCCATGGGTCCGTTCCAGAGCACGGTTTTGGCGGATTTAATCTGATTCCCAAAAGCGATAGAAGACTGCGGCCCGATATCCAGTCCCATCCAGCCATCTTCGATGCCATCTTCATCTACCACCTTGTGCTCGGCATCGTTCTTAAACTCTTTAGCCACTACAGAATCCAGTGGTAGCATAAACCGAATACCTTGTTCTTCGGCTTCTTCAAGTAACTCTTTGGCTAAATCAACTTTATCATCTTCTACCAGGGAATTCCCAATTGGCCAGCCTTTGGCTTTATAGAACGTGTAAGTCATTCCCCCGCCAATAATGATGGAATCTACTTTGGATATGAGGTTTTTAATCACCCCGATTTTATCAGACACTTTAGCACCACCCAAGATAGCCACAAATGGACGATCCGGGTCATTGATGCTTTCTTCCAGGTACTTAATTTCTTTCTCCAACAAAAAGCCTGACACGGCCGGCTGCAGATAACGGGTTACGCCTGCAACTGATGCATGCGCGCGGTGGCTGCTTCCAAAAGCATCGTTCACAAACATATTAGCATGCGAAGCCAGTGCCTTGCTGAACTCTTCATCATTTTTGGTTTCTCCCTTGTGAAAGCGAACGTTCTCCAGCACAACCACTTCTCCGTGTTTGGCATTATATATCGCTTCCTCAGCCTTATCCCCGATACAATCTTCAGCAAAATGAACCTTTGTGTTCAATAAATCAGCCAAGTGGTTGGCTACAGGTTTCAGGGAAAATTCAGGTTCAGGTATCCCGGACGGTCGCCCAAGGTGGCTGGTCAAAATCAATAACCCCCCATTTTGAACTACATGCTTTATAGATGGCAGTGCCTGTACAATCCGGTTGTCGTCTGTGATTTCACCATTTTCAATCGGCACGTTAAAATCTACGCGCATCAGCGCTTTCTTCCCTTTTACATCAATATCGTTGAGTGTGAGTTTCGCCATGGGTTGAGTAAATAAATTGATTCGTAATTCGGTGTTGAAGGTACCAAGATCTGTCCATGAAATGAAGCTTCCTCCCTGATTAAAATTTGTGGGTACACAAACTTTAATCTGTCCCTCCCGAGGGACAGATATTCTAAACCTGATCAGCAATTCATCTTTTTTATCCGATATCGTACTTCATAACCACAAAGAATATCCCTCTACCGGAGAGGGAACATTTGAGCTCTGCTCAAATCAGGGCGAGGCAGGCAAGCCCGCCACCCATAGCATAAAACCCCAAAGAACATTACTTTCCAATAAAAGAGGGGTACAAATATGTCAAGAAATTCTGCATTTAATTATTACAACAAAGAGCTCAGACCTAACGCCCGTTCGTTACGAAACAACATGACCAAAGCAGAGGTGTGCCTTTGGAAATACGGCCTTCGCAAAAAGCAACGGCTCGGCTACACCTTTAACCGACAGCGACCGGTATTGAATTACATCGCCGACTTTATGTGCAAAAAGCTGAAATTGATCATAGAAGTAGACGGTTCAAGCCACGACAGCCCGGAAGCATTTGAATATGACCAACGAAGGCAAAGAGCATTAGAAGAAGCCGGTTTCAGAGTAATCAGATTCAGAAACAAAGATGTGCTTACTAATATGGACTCTGTTCTTTTGGCTATAGATAAAGTGATAATGGAATTAGAGGATGGGGTGGACTCCTGACTTCCGCCCTGATTAAAGTCTTTGACTTTAATCGGTCCCTCCTCGGAGGGACACAGGTATCTTTGCAGTATCAAATGTTTGAGTAATCTCTTACACCATCCTCCCAAAGAATATCCCTCTCCAGGAGAGGGACAGATTTGAGCCTGCTCAAATCAGGGCGAGGTGAGTACTGCTTTTACCCCTGCTTTTCAATCAAATAATGGATATTTTCTCAGGGCAAAAAATAATCCAAATTATTCATTGAATGCGAACGGTTTACTTAGATCACGCTGCCACTACTCCATTAGATGAGCGCGTGCTGGAAGCCATGCTTCCTTACCTGAAAGAAAATTACGGAAACGCCAACTCTCCACACCACCTGGGACAAAAATCCAAGGTAGTTGTGGAAGACGCCCGGGAGAAAGTAGCGGCTTTAATTGGGGCCGAACCCTCTGAGATCATCTTTACCAGTGGCGGTACCGAGAGTGACAATGCTGTTATAAAAGGTGTTTTAGCTATTTCCGGTGATAAGAAGGAAGTGATTACTTCCGAACTGGAACACCACGCTGTTCTACATACGGTAGAACTTGCCAAGATGCAGGGCGTAAAACCCGTTTTCGTACCCTCTAAAGATTGTGGAACCATTACCGCTGATGCGGTTAAAAATGCCATTACAGAAAACACAGCACTGGTCACTATCATGCATGTGAATAATGAAATTGGCACCATCAACCCGCTGAAAGAAATTGCTGAAGTATGTAATGAACACGGTGTTCCCCTTCATTCGGATACCGTTCAAAGTCTGGGTAAAGTTCCTCTCAATGTAAAAGATCTGGGAATTGACTTCCTCAGCGGCAGTGCTCACAAAATTTACGGCCCTAAAGGCACCGGAATCATGTATGTAAAAAATGGGTCCAAATGGATTCCATGGGTGCACGGTGGTTCTCAGGAACGCCGCCGACGGGGTGGTACGCTGAACGTACCCGGAATTGTTGGTTTTGCCAAAGCCCTGGAACTGGCTGTTGAGGAAATGGACGAGCATCAAAAACATTTTAAAAAGCTTCGCTCCCTTTTGCTTGAAGAGATGGATAAAAATCTGGACTTCAAATATAACGTAAACGGCCCTCAAGACAACGGTGTACCCCACATTGTGAACCTCTCTTTTAGTGATGAACAGGGGAAATATATTGACGGTGAAATGTTGTTACTGAATCTGGATATTGAAGGAATTTGCGTGTCCAACGGTTCGGCGTGTACATCCGGTGCGGTGGAACCCTCGCATGTACTGAATGGCATCGGCATGGAAGACGGACTGGCTAAATCGAGCATCCGCGTAAGTTTTGGCAAGCAAAATACCGAAGAGGATGTTCGCTACTTTGTTGAGAAACTCGACAGCGTTCTCAAGCGAATGTTCACCGTAGCCTAATGAAGAAAAACGTATGCTTGTATTGCGGCTCACGAGAAAGCAACAACCCCCGGTTTCCGGAGTTGGCCCAACAAGCCGGCCGTGAAATTGCCCGGCGTAACTGGGGCGTGGTTTACGGCGGTGGTAAAGTCGGGATGATGGGCAAGCTGGCCGATGCCGCTCTCGAAAATGGCGGGGATGTTGTTGGTGTGATTCCAACCCGACTTAAGAAACTGGAAGTTGCTCATCCCGAACTCACCGACCTCCATGAAACGCAGGATATGCACACCCGAAAGGCACTCATGGAATCTCTTTCGGATGCTTTTCTTATTCTGCCCGGAGGATTCGGAACCCTTGACGAATTTTTCGAAATCCTTACCTGGCGGCAATTAGGTATTCATGACAAACCCATTTACCTGCTTAATGCGGAAGGATACTTTGACGGCTTGGTTAAATTTACCGAGAGCGCCATTCAGAATGATTTTGTAAGAAAAAGCAGCCTGAATCTGTTCAAGGTTTGTAATGAAATTGACTCTTGTATTGAAATGCTGGAACGTTTTTTTGAAGAGGATTGATTCTTTTTCCGTAACCAAGAATCAATCCGTCCATGCCTAAAATCTCAGAGAAAAATCCCCTTCCTCCCTGCTCTGTTATCCCAAACTGTATTCGAACTTCAGAACAGTTTGGAGCAGGTGTTGAAAAGGTTTATGAAGCTTTCATCCAAATATTTGACCAAGAGGCTCACCGGTGGGAAGTAATCGATCCTAAGCGAATTGAACTACATGCGGTTTATCGTATTCCGGTTTTGGGATTTAAAGATGATGTGGATGTAATTATGGAAGAAGCTGATGGCAAAACCACCATTTTCATCCGAAGTGCGAGCCGGGTTGGAGCTTATGATCTGGGAGTTAATAACCGGCGTGTAAAACGCATTTTAAAAAAAGCAGCAAGTAAGATTAAGAGCTAATACTTGTCTATATTCAACGTCAATCACAGAAAAATTTCAGTTTATGTATAACGGTTTACTTCACGCACACTCAGGACTTCGATGGATTGTTTTAGTACTTATAGTCTGGGCTTTATTTAAAGCCATTTCAGGCTGGATGGGGAAGAAAGAGTATCAAAAATCGGACAGGATATCCGCCCTTCTCGCCCTTATTTTTACACACATCCAGCTATTGATAGGACTGGGCCTTTATTTTATCAGCCCTAAAGTTTCGTTCCAATCCGGCGTGATGGAAAGTCAGCTTCTCCGGTTTTATACCGTTGAACATATGTCCATGATGATCATCGCCATTGCTTTGATAACCATCGGTTTCAGCACCGCCAAACGGATGTCAGATTCAGTAGCAAAGCACAAGCGAGTTGCCATCACCTATGGAATCGGGCTTTTAATAATCATTGCCTCAATCCCTTGGCCTTTCCGCGGATTAGGTGCCGGCTGGTTTTAAACAAATATTCTTTTGAAAGCCTACAAACCTCCCATAAGAGAGCGAGATATAGATGATCTTCTGAAAATCATTGACTCGCCACAGGAATGGGAAGATGATGTATTGAAGATAGCTTCCGATGAACTATCAAAAAGGGGAATTAGCTTAGAAACGCAAAAAAGGAGAGCAAAAAGCCATAGCAAGGCTAAGAAGCAGACTAAAGAAATCAAAAGGAATGCTTCTTACTCATACTTACAGATGATACTACTAGTGGTTTTTGCACCTTTCACTCTTCTTTGGTTCATTCCAAGTGGAATGGGGATCATTGAACTTGAAAATGAAGGATTTCTTAGGAAACGTAATCAAAGATTCATCCTAATTTGTTTGGGATACCTTCTTTGGTTTTTATTGATTTCCTATTTCCCATTCTAGTTATTATTTCGGATGGCGAATGCTTTCCACCATTTCCTGCACGTCCTCCGGTGGTTCCGGGAAGATCATTCCCACCGCAAAGGAAACAGCCAGGTTCAGCAGCATTCCCAGTGTACCGATGCCTTCAGGTGATATTCCAAACCACCAATATTCCGGAGAATTGTATTCCGGGAAGGCAATCTTAAAGAATACCACATAGGAAAGGGTAAACAGCAGTCCGGCTATCATTCCTGCAAGGGCACCCTGGCGGTTCATCTTCTTATAAAAGATGCCGAGTATAATGGCCGGGAAGAAGGATGCTGCTGCCAGCCCAAAGGCAATGGCAACAACTTCTGCCACAAAGCCCGGGGGATTGATCCCAAAGTAACCTGCCACCACTACAGCTGCTGCAGCCGAAATTCGAGCCCACATCAATTCTGCTTTGTCAGAAATATCGGTTTTGATCTGCTTCTTAATTAAATCGTGAGATACGGCCGTGGAAATTACCAACAATAATCCCGCCGCGGTTGAAAGGGCTGCTGCCAGTCCACCTGCAGCTACCAGCCCGGCAACCCAGGCTGGCAAATTGGCAATTTCGGGATTGGCGAGAACCATGATATCCCGATCTACATATAATTCGTTTTTGGTATCTGTTGGTTCGTTATTGACTTGTACCTCTCCAAACGGACCGCGGATAATTTCTCCATCGGCATTTCGTTGAATGTCAGGCAGCCCTACAATAGCTTCGCCGGGCGCGTAAGTGATAATTCCATCATCATTCTTATCTACCCAGGTAAGTAGCCCCGTTTGCTCCCAGGTATTGAACCAAGCCGGCATTTCGGTGTATTCTTCTTCACTCACCGTTTCCATCATATTATATTTAGCGAAGGCAGCTATAGCCGGAGCTGTCGTGTACAATATAGCGATGAAAATCAGTGCATAACCTACCGATACTCTTGCATCCTTAACTTTAGGAACCGTGAAGAAACGGACGATTACATGCGGCAGTCCGGCCGTGCCGATCATGAGAGCCGCCGTTATGAAAAAGACATCCTGCATGCTTTTGGTGCCACTGGTGTAAGCCGCGAAACCCAATTCGGTGTGCAGCTGGTCAAGCTTTTCTAACAGGTACTGTCCGGAACCATCGGCTAAAGTAGAACCGAATCCGAATTGAGGAATGGGGTTGCCGGTGAGCTGAAAAGAGATGAAGAAAGCCGGAACCATGAAGGCGAAAATCAGCACGCAATACTGAGCCACCTGCGTATAAGTGATTCCCTTCATTCCTCCCAGCACAGCATAGAAAAAGACAATGGCCATCCCAATCAGAACTCCCAGATCGATATTTACTTCCAGGAACTTGGAGAACACCAAACCAACCCCGCGCATCTGTCCGGCTACATAAGTGAAGGAAACCACCAGGGCACAAATCACGGCGATAGTTCGGGCAAAGTTAGAGTAATACCGGTCGCCGATGAAATCCGGAATGGTAAACTTGCCGAATTTTCGAAGATAAGGGGCCAGCAATAGTGCAAGTAGCACATACCCTCCGGTCCAGCCCATTAGGTACACCGAGCCATCATAACCCATAAAAGAAATCAAGCCGGCCATGGATAAAAAGGAAGCCGCCGACATCCAGTCTGCAGCCGTAGCCATACCATTAGTAATGGGATTAACATGTGAACCGGCTACGTAAAAATCACTGGTTGTTGCCGCCTTAGCCCAAATGGCTATACCAATGTACAATGCAAAGGTTACCCCAACTAAAATATAGGTCCAGATTTGAACATCCATGATTAGTCCTCATTCACATTAAATTCGCGATCCAGTTTGTTCATCAGATATACGTACACGAATATGAGAATCACGAATGTGTAAATGGCTCCTTGTTGAGCAAACCAAAAGCCAAGTTTAAATCCGGCTATCTGAATTTCATTTAAGGCAGGAGCAAGTAAAATTCCCAACCCATAGGAAACGACAAACCAGATACTGAGCAAAATGCCCAGGTATTTGAGATTTCGTTTCCAATAGCCTGTTAAGTCCCGTTCTTCCATCTGTATGACCTCCAATGTTTTATTCCGGCTTAGTATGCAGTATTTGAAGGAATGAATCAAATTTTGTCCTTTAGAATCAGCGGACCCTGCAGGAATCATTCCTTTACGCTTCTAATTATATTACTCCACACGAAAACAGGAGATTATGAAATACCAAAAATTAGGAACATCGAATCTTGAAGTCAGCGAAATCAGTTTTGGGTGTATGTCGCTGGAAGTTGATAAAGACCCGGAATCTGCTTCTTCCCTTCTGCGTGAGGCTCATGGCAGAGGAATCAATTTCTTTGATACGGCCGACCTCTATAATCACGGCTTGAACGAGGAAGTAGTGGGGAAAGCGCTGAAACCTTTCAGAGATGAAGTTATTATTTCTACCAAGGTTGGAAATATTTGGAATGAAGAAGGTTCAGGATGGGAATGGAATCCTACCAAAGAATATATCCTGACGGGCGTAAATGAGAGTTTACGCAGGCTCCAAACCGAGTATATCGATTTATACATGCTGCACGGCGGAACGGTTGATGACCCTATTGATGAAATTATTGAGGCTTTTGAACGCCTCAAACATCAGGGTAAGATCCGGGCTTATGGCATTTCGTCCATCCGGCCAAATACCATCCGTGAATATGTACAACGATCCAATATGGACTGCGTGATGATGCAATACAGCCTGCTGGATCGCCGCCCGGAAGAAGAAAGCCTGGATTTGCTTGCGGAGAATGACATCAGCGTGATTACCCGCGGGACATTAGAAAAGGGAATGCTCATTGATAAACCCGCTCGGGATTACCTTGGGTATTCAACCGAAGAGGTGGAACAAGTACAACAGGCAACAAACGATACCGGAAACCCGATTTCGGCGGCTGTTCAATTTGTATTGGATCACCCGGCTGTTGCTTCCGCTGTACTTGGGATACGGACGAAAAATCAGTTACAGCAGATTACGGACGCAATACATTCTCCTGTTTCTGCTAAGGAGTTAGAAAACCTGAAAAGCATTTTATCTCCCAAAAAATACGATCAGCACCGATAATCCAACCTTTCGGTTAGCTTTTTGTCGCCTTTATTTTAATTTATCATCATGTTGACGGATATTATACCATCATCCATTCATGATTATGAAGGCAATACTTTCCATATTGATTCTGCTGTTTAGCTCCGGTTTGATTTTAGGTCAAAATGAGCTGGAGAAGGATTATATCTATTGGAGCGAAGACTATAAGCTGGTGTGGACTGATTTCGAGGAGATTCCGAAGCGATACAGTGAACATGCTGCTTTTTCTGTAGTGGGTTACGAAAGTTCTTTCAACATGAACGGACAGGAGTACGAAGCTGAAATAAAAACTTACTTCAGTAAAAATGAGTCCTGGTCCAAAAGCTGGATTGCCTCCCTTCTCCTCCACGAACAAGGGCATTTTGATCTGGCAGAAGTAAACGCCCGCAAATTCCGGAGGCGGGTAAAAGAAGCGATGGAAGCCGGAACAATTACCGTGAGTGTATTCGAAGAAATGAGCGATGATGCCATGGTCGGTCTCAAGGAAGCGCAAAAAGCATATGATGAAGCCACCAACTATTCCATGGATTATAGGGCTCAACTTGAATGGTCAGAGAAAATAGCCGAACAGTTAAAAGAACTGGAGGTTTTTGCTGATACGCGGATCGTTGTTTCGCGGGAGGTGGATTGACTTATGAATATCAAAACTTTCCTCTTATTCATATCGATACTTTGTATTTCTTCATCGCTTATTTCAGCCCAGCCTGCTTCTCCCGAATATGACAAAGGCTGGTTTTCGATAGCTGTAGGACCTGGAATCCCATTGGATATGAGTGGCTCTTTAACGGCAAATTTCGGGCGTACTACTTTTTGGCAATTTGCACTTCAAAATACCAGTGACATTAATGTTTTAGGAAATGCCGAGTTGACCAACGCAAGCTCTTTAAGTGTTTCTTATGGACTTTCCGGCGTACACAGAATTGGACGGATAGCCGTATCAGGTGGTACTGGGATCACTTTTGGTTTAGACAAGAGAGAATCGGCCCCGGATGAAGGTCGGCGGTTCATCGCTCCGGCTTTGATCGGTAATATTCAACTATTCATAACCCCAATTAAAGAAATGGGTGTTGGCTTTGATGTATTTGGAAATCTAAATCCTCAGCTTAGTACACTGGGGATCAGAATGAGCCTGGTTATAGAAGGTCACAAATAGTTTACCAATCTTCTTCTTCCAGCTCAAAAAGATCGGTTACTTTCACCTTTAAAATTTTCGCTAGTTTGAATGCCAGAACTGTAGATGGAATAAACCGCTTGGTCTCAATTGCATAGATAGTTTGACGGGTAACTCCGGCTTTTTCAGCAAGGTCTGATTGCGACATATTATTCCGGGCCCGCTCTACTTTTAAGGTGTTATTCATAATCCCCTCCATCTTCAGGCCTGTTCATTAGCTTCTTCACTTTATTTATGATTAAAAATAACACCACCTGATATTCAATTACCCCCATAGCACTTACCGTCCAGCGGACTTTGAAAATCAAAACAGCAAAAATAAATAGTGCAGAAATAATGAATGTAAGCTGAACAGCTTCAAGCCGAAGGCGTACCAAAAACTCATCCATTATTCTGTCTTTTGAAAACAGATACATCAACAAGCCTGCTACGCCAATAATAGCGCATAAGTCATACACAGGTTCTGTTATGGTAAATCCGAAAACACTGAACGCCTGAAATGTTTCAGGTGCCGGAATCCCTTCAGCTGCATTCCAACCTTCCGTAAAGCCTCTCTTCATGGCTGGGATGCCCGCCACAACAAAAATGAACAACCCTATTTTTTTGAAGAAATTCGGCAGAAACTGAAATGTCATAATTGATACCTCCGTTTATTGATTATTTGTAAATGTAAAGTTTAGTTTACATTATGACAACTATAATTATATATGCCTTCTCAGTATTTCCGCTCCATTCTTAATACATTGGTCGATACATATTCACCCCATTTATCATACATGGCTATTCACTACATCACGGAGAATAAAGATCTCCAAAAGCTAAATTCTGACCTTAACCGGCTACAGGAATTTGCCATTGATTTAGAGTTTGATCGAAACCAGTATCGTTACGGGTTTAACATGTGCCTGATGCAGATTTATGACGGAACCGACTGCTATCTTGTAGATCCGGTAAGTGACGATCTGGATATCCAAATCATATTCCCGGCAATCGAAAATCCGGAGGTACAGAAAGTGGTTTTTGCTTTTGGCGAAGACCTTCGGTTACTACATTCTCTCGGCTGCTTCCCAAAAAATCTGTACGACCTTGATGCCGCAACAAGTCTGTTAAACTACCAGCCTGCATCTCTCACCAATCTCATTAAAGAGGTTTTGGATGTAGAGGTAAACAGCTCCTCGCAGCAGAGTAACTGGTGGAAACGTCCACTTTCCGAAAACCAAAAACAATATGCAGCCGATGATGTGATCTACCTGCTCGACTTTAAAAACGAGCTGAATCAACAAGCTGAAAAGCGGGGTATTCTCGACTGGATCAAACAAGAAAATGCCGTTTTTGATCACCTGGATTACAGTGATGAAGATCATAACAATCTCATCAAAGAAAAGGATAAAAAAGATCTGACAGTTTTTGAATGGTTTATTTGTTGCCGGCTTATGGATTTCTTCGATGAAAAAGCCCGTGAACTTAACAAGCCTATGTACCATCTGGCCGGTAAGAAGATTGTAAGTAGTCTGGCTCAGAATCCTAAAAAAGTACACAGTTGGAAGCAAACCAAAGGTGTTTACGGAGGTATTAAGAATGAGAATTTTAAGTCTCAGCTTCAGTCGGTGATTGACTCTGCCATCCACGAAGCGAAGGAACGGGGCTTATCAACTTCCCAAAAAGCCAGCGATACTATGTCGGGGGAGGAATACCGCGCTATGAGGAAGGAACAAAACCGGGTTAACGATCTGAAGAATAGGCTGCTTTCTCCCATTCAGGATCGACTGGTAACCGATTTTGGCAAACATGCGAAATCCTTTATTCTCCCCAATCGGCTCACCAAAGAAATCATAACCGGAGAAACTGAGCTGATGCCCGATTATAAAGCAAAGCTGCTTCGAAGGTATGCCGAAGAGCTGGAGCTGGATTTGAGTGATTATGTATGATTCTATTTTAGCTTTCAGTTTGAAAGGTTTCGAATGAAACTAAAAGCTGAGAGCTTATAAATAATACCAGCTCTTCATTCTATCAACCGGTGTTTGCCATCCGAAGCTACATTTTCCACTGTCCACTCAATACGTTCTTCAAACGGGTGCTGCCGGACCTCACAACCCTCAATGGTGCATAACGAACAGGAAAACTCCTGGCAGAAATCGGTGTGAATAAAAATCTCTATTCTATCCCCAAACTTATGGGTGATTAACTCTTCGACTTTATCCAGTTCAGCGTGTGCTTCTTTAACGGTAAGATACCAGGGTAAGGTGAGATGTGCATCTACATGAAGAGTTCGCCCGTATTTAGTGATCCTTAGGTTGTGAAGATCAATCCATTTGGGATCCCTGTTTTGTTGCAAATAGGAAATCAACTCGGCCAGCAGTTCCTCATCGGTTTCATCCATAATCCCAGCCACAGCCGCCCGTAAAATCCGAAAGCCCATTCGAATAATCATTAAGGCAAACAGAACGGCCACTGCACCGTCCAGCCAAATTATGTTTGTGAACCTGATTAGTACAAGCCCGGCTATTATACCGACAGTGGTATAGGTATCCGTTTGAAGATGCCGGCCGCTTGCCTGCAATGCCAGTGAGTCATTCTTTTTTCCGGTTTGATAAGCCCAGTAGCCAAACCCAAAATTGATAACGGCTGATATTCCAATCAGGATTATTCCGAGATCCAGACTCTGAAGGGGCTCAGGATGAATAAAGCTTTGAATGGCTTCCACAATGATGTACAATCCGGCAAGGGTGATGAGCGTCCCTTCTATCCCCGCCGATATAAACTCTACTTTACCGTGACCATAGGGGTGATTTTCATCCTTGGGCTTGGCGGAAAGATAGAGGCTGTATAAGCCGATAAAACCACTTACTACATTCACAATACTTTCAAGTCCATCGGTTAGAACAGCGACCGAATTGGTTAAATACCAGGCAGCCATCTTTATAACAAAAAGAATCACAGCCACCGCTACGATGAACCACTGCACCCGAATATTTTCCCGAGCTTTTTGCATCAGGTTCTATTCACCGAACATTTCTTCGTAATCTTTGATAGAAGCTTCGATCACTTTATAGGCATGATCGGCATCAAAAATGCCTTCTACATAAACGTCATTCTGGTCCTTGCCGGGAATGAGCTTATATGTTCCAAAATAATGGCGAAGCCGTTCAATCAGCACCGGAGGTAAATCATTCACACTGTTGATGTTGCTGTAATATGTATCATTATCCAGCACCGAAATGATCTTATCATCGGCTTCATCATGATCTACCATGTGCAACCCCCCAATTACGCGGGCGCTTAGAATAACCTCGTTCCGGTCAATCGGGCGCTCACTCAACACACAAATATCCAGCGGGTCGCCATCCCCTTTTACATCATCACTCGACAATTCCCCCACGTGATTACCGCAGTAGGTACGGGGAATAAAACCATATAATGATGGTGGTAGTGAGGAACTTCGCTGCGGACGATCTACCCGCATGTAGCCGGTTTTCTTGTCCACCTCGTATTTAATAGTATCAAAAGGGGTGAGTTCAATAAAGGCGTTTACGATCTTAGGCTGATCTTCGCCCACTTCCAGTCCGTGCCACGGATGCGGCCTCCACCGGAAAAAAGGATTGGGAAAATTCATAGCTCAATGGTGAGTGTTAGAACTTTGATGTTGCCCAAGGTAAAACTATATGGAACATCGAACAAGGGATAGCAGAATTTGAAGGATGAACTCATCCAAATCCCAACCACATACACCTATAATACCACATATAGCACAAGCGTCCGCTTGTGCGATGTTTAATTAAGCTAACTTTGTAATCATACCACTTGTCCAAGCGAACGCTTGAAGGAGCTGCGAAGTACAAAGTACCCATCAACTGAAGTCACCCAAATAAAAAACCCCGACTGGCGGTTCAGCCAATCAGGGTTTATCCTGTTCTCCATGAAAATTTTCACCTGTTATCAGGAAATGGATGTTTAAATCCAATTTTTCTTTTGCTCGAATCTAAAAATTTGGCCTCATCCAAGTCTTGAATTGGATAATCACCTTCTGATATTATTTGTAGATCCTGAGCTGAATAATTCATCATTGGATATTTCAAGTTCTCCCAACCTTGAAACAAAGAATTGTTACTTCTATTAGGTATAGACTCTTTAATAGATATCATAGCTATAATACCCGAAGATGTCTTGCAATATTGATGTGCAGATTTTGCAATAGAATTATAAAACTCTATATATTTTTGAACTTTATTCTGCATTTCAATAAGTGCTTTTACAGTATCTGGATCAAAATCTATTTTGATTGTTTTCATTACTTTTCCTCTCTCTTGATTGATTATTTAACTTAAAAAAGGAGGGATTTTATCCCTCCTAATTAATTCTCTATTTATTACGAACAACCAGTAGTAGAACCACAGGTGATACACTTCATACAGGTTCCGTTACGAACCATGGTCATACTGCCGCATTCGGGGCAGGATTCACCTGTATAGCCCATTTGTTTGGCCTGGTCGTATTCGCTTTCAAAGCTGTCGTCTTTTGCCGCTTTTTGCTGAACCTGAGCACTTTCACTGCTATCAACAGTGGCAGGTTCGGGCTCAGCTACGGTCTTTTTTGAGACAGCATCCGTTGATGATGTTGCATTGGGGGCTTTCGCCTCGGTCTGTGTGTCCGCTTTGGCTTCTGCCTGGGCATCAGCGGTCGGACGTAAATTCCGGGTTTCGATTTGTTCGGCCGGCACGTGCGCCAGGTCTTCTCTGCCGAGGTAGGTAACCGCCAGCTCGCGGAAAATGTAATCAATAACTGATGTACTCATCTTCACGTGCGGGTTTCCGTTTACCATACCGCTTGGCTCGAACTTGGTGAACACAAAAGCATCCACAAATTCTTCCAGAGGTACTCCGTGTTGCAATCCAAGTGAAATAGAAATGGCAAAGCAGTTCAGCAAGCTTCGGAAAGCGGCGCCTTCACGGTGCATATCAATAAAGATCTCACCAAGCTGACCGTTTTCGTATTCACCTGTTCTCAGGTAAACACTTTGTCCGCCAATCTTCACTTTCTGTGTGTACCCTTCGCGTCGGAATGGAAGGCGCTGACGACGAGCCACATACTTGTGGATGATGCGTTCGGCCACTTCAAGCACTTTATCCTGTGCTATGGTGGTTTCAGCATCTGCCGGTGCTTCCTCTTCTTCGTCAATTTCTTCCAGCACATCCGCCATCGAGTTCAGTGGCTGACTCAGTTTCGAGCCATCACGATACAGCGCATTCGCTTTCAACATCATTTCCCAAGAATCCATGTAAGCGTCCTTCATATCTTCGATGGTCGCCTCGTTTGGCAGGTTGATGGTTTTCGAAATAGCGCCGGAAAGGAACGGCTGAGCAGCAGCCATCATGCGAATATGTCCTTTCGCAGAAATAAACCGCGTTCCGATTCGACCGCACCGGTTGGCGCAATCGAATACCGCATAATCTTCTTCTTTCAGATGCGGTGCACCTTCAACGGTCATGGTTCCACACACATAATCGTTGGCTTCCTGGATTTGCTCTTTGCTGAATCCGAGATAGCGCAGCATGTCGAAGTTCATATCATTAAGCTGCTCTTCGGAGATTTCGAGTACATCCTTGCAGAAGTCCTCGCCAAGCGTCCATTGGTTGAAAGCAAACTTGATGTCAAAACTTCCGGGCAGTGCTTCATTGATTGCATCAATTTGTGTATCGGTGAAGCCTTTCTCACCCAGTGTTTCCGGGTTGATGTGTGGACAACCTTCTACCGAACCGGCACCTTTTGCGTAGTTAATGATGTCTTCAGATTCCTTCGCAGAATAACCGAGATTCTTCAGTGCTTTAGGAACGGCCTGATTGATAATCTTGAAGTAACCGCCACCGGCCAGCTTTTTGAATTTCACCAGAGCGAAATCCGGCTCAATACCGGTAGTATCACAATCCATCACCAAACCAATGGTTCCGGTTGGAGCAAGCACAGTAACCTGTGCGTTTCTGTAGCCGTGTTTTTCACCCAGCTTCAGTGCTTTATCAGAAGCTTTCTTCGCAGCTTTTACCAGGTAATCCGGGCAGATCGAAGCATCGATTCCCATCGGCTTAACCGTGAGGCCTTCGTACTCTTCCGGGTCGGCATTATAAGCAGCCCGGCGGTGATTACGGATCACCTTCAGCATATGCTCTTTGTTTCGCTCATATCCTTCAAAGGTGCCGAGTTCTTTCGCCATCTCAGCGGAAGTGGCGTAAGAAGTCATGTGCATGGTTGCAGTAACAGCTCCGGCAACAGCAGCTCCTTCTTCACTGTCGTAGGGAAGTCCCTGTACCATCAGTGCAGCACCAATGTTGGCATAACCCAATCCAAGCGTGCGGAAAACATAGGATAGCTCCGCAATTTCTTTAGACGGGAACTGAGCCATCAGTACTGAAATCTCCAGAACCACCGTCCAGATTCGGGAGGCGTATTCCAGCGACTCGATATCAAATTCTTTGTATTCATCCCCTTTGAAATATTTCATCAGGTTCAGAGAAGCCAGGTTACAAGCGGTGTTGTCCAGGAACATGTATTCTGAACAAGGGTTACTGGCATTGATCGGGCCATCTTCGGGGCAGGTGTGCCATTCGTTGATGGTGTCATGATACTGCGTTCCCGGATCAGCGCAAGACCAGGCCGCGTAGGCAATGTCATCCCACAATTCACGGGCTTTCATCGTTTTCATTGGCTGAGGCTCTCTGCCTTCTTCGGCAGCCGCATCTTTTTCAACCCGGCCATACAAATGCCAGTCTTTATCTTCCTTCACAGCTTTCATGAACGAGTTTGGTACACGAACAGAGTTGTTGGAATTCTGACCACTTACCGTTGAATAGGCCTCGGAATTCCAGTCGGTGTCATAAGTATCAAATTCAAGATCGGTGAATCCTTGTGCCGCCAGCTGAATCACGCGCTCTATGTAATTAAGAGGAACCTGATTGCGCTTGGCTTTGCGAATCTCCGCTGCCAGCTCTTTGTTCTTCAGCGGGTCGCGGCTCATCGCTCCGTTGAATGTACGTCCTTCAATCTCAACCGGTGTGTGGCACAGCTTGATGATATTTTTAAGGTGTTTTTGAACCGTTTTGGAGCCGGCAACCAATGCGGCCACTTTCTGCTCTTCACGAACTTTCCAGTTGATATACTCTTCAATGTCCGGGTGATCCAGATCAAGCGTCACCATTTTGGCTGCACGTCGTGTAGTACCGCCAGACTTAATAGCACCGGCAGCACGGTCTCCAATTTTCAGGAAACTCATCAGACCGGAACTTCTACCTCCTCCACTCAACGGTTCGTTGGCTCCGCGAATTTTCGAGAAATTACTTCCGGTTCCGGATCCATATTTAAACAGTCTCGCTTCGCGGGTCCACAGGTCCATGATTCCGCCTTCATTCACCAGGTCATCATCTACGCTCTGGATAAAGCAGGCATGTGGCTGCGGATGGGTGTAAGCATCTTCGGATTTTTTGAGCTCTCCGGTTTTGCCGTCCACATAATAGTGACCTTGTGCAGGACCGTTAATTCCATAAGCCCAATGCAGCCCGGTGTTAAACCACTGCGGACTATTAGGTGCCGCCATCTGGTTGGCCAGCATGTAAGCTAATTCATCGTAAAAAACTTTCGCATCTTCCTCGCTGTCAAAATAGTCGTGTTTCCAGCCCCAATAGGTCCAACACCCCGCCAAACGATGAAAGACCTGCTTACTATCAATTTCATGTGAATAACGCTCTTCTTCGGGAAGCTCTTTGAGTGCCTTTTCATCGGCTTCAGATCGCTGCAACCATTTGGGCACTCCCTTTTCTTTAACTTTCTTCAGTTTGGCAGGTACTCCGGCTTTACGGAAATATTTCTGAGCGATAACATCCGTAGAAACCTGGGACCAGCTTTCAGGAACCACAACGCCTTCCATATGGAATACCTGGGAGCCGTCCGGGTTTTTAATTTCAGAGGTGCGTGTTGCAAATTCGATCTCGTCAAATGGAGTCTTCCAATCCGACTTAGTATAGAAGCGAGTAAATTTCATTGGCGTACTTCGTTAGTGTATTAATATTATGTTGAAACCTTCGTAGATGAGAGACAATTAAACAAATCCCGATACCTTATCTCCTAAAGAAGTACGAATTAATATAGACGAGCAGAGGTGATTGGGCAAGAAAAAAATCAATTACTTTTCCACAAATTCGGGGACTTATCCACATCTGTGGATTTGTAATTTCTAAACATGCAAAATCAACTTATAAAAATGTATTTTATATTATATAATTTATTGTATAATTAATTTCACGATCCTTGCTCGTTGTAAAAATTGCTTTCTAAAGTTACTTAAAGATAAGTATCTGATAGGAAGTAATATTCATGTTGGAAAAAGTTATCCACACTCCGATTCAGTGACAGAATAGTAAATTCTATTTTTTTATAATTATTATTCAACTTTTATCAAATAATATTCTGAATAAAATTATTTAAATTTTTTCAGCCTAAAGTCATCTAATATTACTTACATAACTTCCTTCATTGCAAAGTAACATTTGTAAAAATCATGGCAGACAAATGCTTGAAGGGACGTTACCAAATAGATATCTGAAACAAAGCCGGACGCTAACTACAATGAATCAGCGCCCGGTTTCTTTCAGCTAAATAATTCTTATTAATTCAGAAAATCAGAATAAGAATTTAACCCCTCCTTTGAAGTGTAATCCCGGAGTGTTAAAACCGTACACTTCAGTATAGTCTGCATTCAACAGATTGTTCAGGGAAGCAAAAACGGTCAGTTGATTATCCAATAATTGATATTGGGTATTTGCATTAAGCAGCACGTAACTGTCCAACTTTACCTCCTCCGTTGAGAACGTACTGGTATTGAAATAGATATCATTTCGCTCTCCCACAAACTGGCCGCTTAGGTTTACACTAAAATCAGATGTGACTTTCTGATTAAGATTCACTCCAAAATTATGATCGGGTCTGCGAATCAAGTTATCTGTCTCCTCCCCGTCTTGAGTGATTGCCCCGTCCAGATAATTGTAATAAAGCTCAACCATCGTTTGCTCTTGTCTGTATTTCACAGATAATTCAATCCCGGAATCGTTCTGCTCGTTCACATTTATGTATCCCTGATTGCCACTGTAAGAGATTAAATCTTCAATGGTTCTTCGAAAATAAATAGCCGAAGCGGACGCTCTTCCATCCAATAAACGAAATTCAACACCTGTATCAACGGTCAGACTTTGCTGGGGTTTTAAATCGGTGTTTGCACCAAATGGACCGAATAATTCATTAAGGGTTGGCGCCTTGAATCCCGAGCTTACCGATGCAAGCAGTTTAATCTCTTCTGTGATGTTATAAACCGGAGCCACATTAAAAGTCCAGTTACTACCATATTCAGAATGGTTATTCATCCTGATTCCCAGTTCACCGTTTAACCCAAATCCGGATCGAAGGAATGCGGTTACATATGGACTCAGTATCTGAGATCCTTCATCAATTCCATCCAGCTGAAAGTTTAAACTCTGAATATTAAAACCGGCAAGCAGCCTCACTTTCTCAAACTTATTGTAGATACCGTACAGGTCGGAATTAAATAATGAAGCTTCGGGATTGAACACTCCAAAACCATCTGTAAACTTTCTTTCGGTTTGAGTGAATGTTGCTGCTTCTTTAATCTCAAAATTATCCCCTTTGTAGCTGATTCGGGCACCTGTATTTAAGAGGTCAGCTTCATAACGGTTATCGGCATCTAAAAAAGCACCTCCGTCATAATCACCATCGTATTGGGAGTAGTTCAAAAATGGAGTAATGGTCAGTCCTTCCACAGGCTTTACAGAAACTTGGGTATTGATAGCATTTCTCTCATACCCATCTTTTGTGAAACTGCTCCCATCCCTGGATTCTGCCTCTGAAATGCCATCTGTTTGGGTTCGGGTCAGGTTCACTACATAATCAATGATACCTGAACTACCATTAGCTCCAAGCTCCCAATCATTAGTATTAAACGAACCGTAGGATGCTTTTCCGTTTACATTAAAAGTTCCGGACTCGCTTTTCTTGGTAATGATGTTAATAACCCCGGCTATGGCATCCGAACCATAGAGCGTACTCATACTGCCCTTCACAATTTCGATGCGTTCTACGTTTTCCAAAGGTAAAAGGCGAAGATCGAATGCTCCTCCTTCTCCTGATGGGTCGGTAACAGGAAAACCGTCAATAAGAATTAGGGTAAACTGCGTTGATGCTCCGCGAAGATACACCGATTTGTCTTTACCGGGACTTGATGCCGCCCCGTTTATGTTGATTCCATTCTGCTGATTCAACAACTCAGAAATGGATAAACCGGAGTGCCGTTTAATTTCTTCCCGTTCAATGACCGTTACAGGTTTTGTTGTTTCCCGGTCGGTTGTGGGTGTTTTTGATGCCGTTACTACTACTTCTCCTAAATTGAGAGTATCAGCCACCTGGGCATTGGTATTATTGAAGACCGCCAGCAAAAGAATGATAGGCAGGGTAATTATATACTTCATGTATCTTGTATTTATGATTTTGAATTACTTTGGGCGGGTAAAAAACTTTCTTCTGATTAATATATAGGAATCCCTGGAACTGATAATCAGTGAGTGGGAAACAAAATAAAATTCAGAGCTAAAAGCATGATTGTTCAGCTGCACATCCTTTTACCCGAAAGAGGTGCATCGGTTAAATGATGGCAGGTCTCCTGGCTTCTCCGATTGCAGCGCCTTCCCGTCTCATTTAAGAAACAGTGGCAAAGGTGAGGCTGCACTTCATCCGCCGGCTGGCGAATTCGGATTACAGTTGCGGGAACAGCTCTCGTTTCTCACGAGATTCCCTTTTAACTCTGGGTGATGACACACATCTACCCGAGACCATCATTAATTCGTTTCTAAACTAAATACATTTTTAGTTAAATCAAATGCCGATTTCTGTAAGTCGCTCTGATGCAGCATGATATCAGCCTGAAACCGGTCTTGTAAAAAATGTACAATTCTTTATCTGACATTGACTTAGTCTTTGTTTCTGTTCATAATCCCTTCCTGTAGTTGTTGGCTAAAATTTTACTCAGAAAAGAAGGACATCATGAAAAAAACGAATAAAATAATGCTCTTTTCCGGTGGCATTGTTGTTGGTTTTTTACTCGCATTCACATTCATTCAACCAGAAAATGCTCCCATCACCTCTGCGATGATTCAGGATGCAGCGTCTGTTATCGGTCTTGAGTTTACCCAAACTGAAAGAGACTCGATGATTGAATCGCTGGATGACACCCGTGATGATCTTCAGGCCATTCGTGATTTTAAATTAAATAACTCAGTTCCTCCTTCTCTTCAGTTTAACCCTATTCCGGTAGGCAAGACTTTCGATTTTCAACAACAATCACAAACCTGGGATTTGCCTGAGAACGTAGCACTTCCGGAAAACCGTGATGAGCTGGCATTTTATACGATCGGAGAGCTGGCTTCTTTGATTAAGAACCGAAAAATATCTTCGGTTGAACTGACTGAATTTTTCCTGAACCGTATTGAACAACATGATGACAAACTGGAGGCGATTGTAACCGTAACCCGAGAAAGAGCTCTGCAGCAGGCCCAACAAATGGATGTAGAATTGGAACAAGGAATTTACCGTGGACCTTTGCACGGAATCCCTTATGGAGCTAAAGATTTGCTGGCCGTTGAGGGGTATAAAACCACCTGGGGGGCTATGCCGTTTAAAGACCAGGTGATTGATGAAACTGCAACCGTAATTAAAAAATTAGACGGCGCCGGAGCCGTACTTATTGCTAAAACTACACTGGGCGCTCTTGCTTATGGCGATATTTGGTTTGGCGGACGAACCAACAACCCGTGGGATTTGGAGCAGGGCTCCAGCGGTTCGTCTGCCGGTTCCGCCTCTGGCACTGCAGCCGGACTTTTCCCATTTGCCATTGGTACCGAAACGTTGGGATCTATTGTCTCTCCCTCTACTCGGAACGGTACAACGGGTTTGAGACCAACTTATGGTCGGGTAAGCCGAACAGGAGCTATGGCATTGAGCTGGAGCATGGATAAAATCGGGCCTATAACACGAAGTGTTGAAGATGCGGCCCTTGTGTTCAACGCAATCTACGGACCCGATGGAACCGACCAAACCATCATAGACCTTCCTTTTAACTACAATGCCGATTTAGATATCACAGCGTTAAAAATCGGTTATCTAAAATCTGCTTTTGAACGGGATTACTGGAATAAAGAACGAGACAGCCTGGTGTTGGAAACCTTCAAAGATCGTGGGGTCGAACTCATTCCAATTGAACTGCCGGAATTTGAAACCGGCCCTTTGCGTATCATCCTGACAGCAGAAGGTGCTGCGGCATTTGATCAACTTACGTTAACGGATCAGGATGATTCCATGAAGTGGCAAGAATCCAATGCCTGGCCGAATACTTTCCGAGCTGCTCATTTTATCCCGGCTACGGAATACATTAATGCCAACCGTGCACGATATGAGCTGATTCAGAAAATGGATTCCGTTATGCAACAGGTAGATGCGTACATTTCTCCGGCTTTTGGAGGGGGAAATTTACTGATCACGAATTTAACCGGCCATCCAAGTGTAGTTTTACCTAATGGGTTTACTGAAGATATGCGTCCTACAAGCATCACCTTTGTAGGAGATCTTTTTGATGAGGCTACCGTTCTTTCCGTTGCCAAAGCCTATCAGGATGCGACGGATCATCACACCAAACATCCTCCGCTTTTCAGTAAATAACAGGTACCCATTCTAAAACCCTGCACTCAGTTGAAGGGTGAATACATTGTCATCTAATTCGGTTCCGCTGTTTGTCGAATACAGATAGGAAGCTTTCAGAATTATGTTGCGCTCGAGCTTAAACCCTGTCGTAAACTCAATGCGGTCGCGATCATAAGTCCATTGTTCGTAGTTATAAGTAGACTGACTGTTTTTCAGATCTCCGGAAGTTAACCGCTCTACCCTTATACCTGCATGAGCTCCGGGAAGAAATGGAAAATCCATCACAAGCTCAGAACTTAGGTGATGTACCTGAACTTCATCATCCCAAACCCGAGAGAGCGATGTGCCTACAGAATCCATATACGGTGCCTCCCATTTGCTCCAGTTGTAGGATGCCAAAAAAGTAAAGTAGTGATAGGAAAGCTCAACATCTGAGCCGAAGAGCGTTTGTTTATACCCGGCAAGCTCACTATCTGAAAGTGACATGTTTATATCATCTCGTTTCAAATAGGAACCGTGGCTTAGTGAAAATCCAAGGCTTCCCCAAATAACGGGTTGTAATACAATTCTTCCGGTGAAAGCTGGGACCGCGTGTTCACCATATTCAAAATGGCTGGAAGCTGCCGCCAATGTAGCTGCCAGGTTGTACCTAAGCCAGCCGGAATCACCCAGTCGGTTTCTAAACATAATTCCCTGTGTGTACATCCGCTGGTAAACCATCGTTAGCCCGGTGATGTCATCCCCATAATCTACCTGGGAATAGAGCGTGCCTCGAATCTTGCTTATGGGAAGACCGGAAGCATGTGACAGAGGAAGATGCACAAAGGGATTATCGGAAGATAGAACCCGGTTAGAATAAGCCCCGTAAGGTGTCACAAACCGTCCTGCTGTGATGGTAAAATCGGAATTTGAAATTGGAAGGTAATTGATATTCATCACTGAAAAGAAAACCGGACTGAGGTGCTTTCCATCGTAATAATCTGCCTGTAATGCAGCCGATACAAACCATTTGTCAGAGATATCACCTCCTAAAAAAAGTCGAAGGTACGGAGTATATACCGACCAATTTTCATCTGGTGTTTGATTCACATAAGGAGATGAATCACTTCCCCCTTTCCGAATTTCGAAATCTGCCAGACCACCGATATGAACCTGTCCCACAGCCGTTGCAGCATAAAAACTGAGCACTGAAACAATAATAACCGCACTACATGTTTTGGCATTCATGACTTACCTCCCTAATTCTTCGAAATTGACATAAGTTGTTCAGTTTGCCAGTCTATTTCATAGATTTGCACCGGCTTTTCTATGCCCTTCACTTTTATAGTTTCAAGTTCATTTACAGGCACCTTGCGTTCCAGATTCAGAAAAACAGATTCTGAAATCAAAACCTGATGTTCTTTTGCGGCCGAACATAAGCGAGCTCCCAAATTAACCGTGCTGCCCAACACCGTGAAGTCCATTCTGTTTTCACTTCCCATTGCCCCCATCACCACTTCGCCGCTGTTAATTCCAATACCAACCGCCAGATTCTCCTGCTCTTTTCGCAACAGAGACTTCAACTTTTGTTGAATTTGAACCGCTGCATTAACGGCCTGCTGTTCCTTGTCTTCTCCCTGAAATACCGCTACCAGTTCATCTCCTACAAACTTATCGACATCGCCTCCATATTTATGTACCACATCGGCCTGATAGCTCAGCAAATTATTCAGCATATCAATAACCTCTTCCGGAGTGTGATTTTCACTCCAGGCAGTAAAGCCACGAATATCGGAAAATAGAACCGTAACATCCCTTCTTTCCCCACCGGGTTCTATGCGTGAAATATTCTTTTTGATGGCATCTAAAGTTGCCTCAGAAACAAATTTGAGCATCAGCAATCGCTCCCTTAAGCCTTCTACCAGCTCATTAAATGCCCGGGTCAGCTCCCCTATTTCATCCCGGCTTGTTATGGGCACTTCTTCCCCGAAGTCCTCATTTTCTACGCGCTGCACACCATCCAATAAAAGGTCGATCGGTTTTGTAATTCGTCCGGTAATCCAAATGCTGATAACGATAGCGCCGGCAACAGCAAATATTCCGATACCAAATATCAGCAATTGCAGGTTTTGCAGTGGAATAAGTTCCTGAGTTAATGATTTTGCCACCGCATAATATCCATCAATCCCTTTTATACTGGCGGTTGTTTCGAACATCGGGGCCACATAAACAAGCCAGTTTTCTTCATCTAAAGCTACTTCGGTAGACGCAGCCTCACCTTTTTTCAGTACGTCAAACGTTGCTGCATGTATGTTTTTGGAGAGCGTGTTTTTATTGGAGGATGAAATTTCTTCGAATGAACCGGCCAAAAGCTGGTTATCTACATAATAGAGTACCTCCATCCCCATATCTCTGGAAAGTTGCTCAGTTTCCAGCTGCCTTATGGGGAAGCCATACGAAAGTGTACCCTCAAGTTGATTCCCGGACCAAACCGGAATAGTGATAACATTGAAGTATCTCTGCCCTTCTTTCCAGATATAACTTTGTGAGGGCATTTCTCCCTGTAAGGCCGTACTGATGCCCGCCCTGTCAGCGATAGAATATCTCGGAAGCGGTGCTGATGACATTTGCCCCAGAGGTTTACCTTCCGAATCGCAGATTATTAATAAACCGGCAGAATCCGGGTTCATATAGAACTCACTGGGGACGAGCGAATCCGGTATGATGGGGTCAAAGTCGAGGAGATACAACAGGTCTTCCCGAAGCACATAATTTACGGTGGCAGTATCACCGGTAGAAATAGCCGCTTTTAAACTTGGGATATCCGCCAATAAGATAGCCGTTTGCCGTAATTGGCGAAACCTGACATCCTGAATGCGCTCAAATATTCTTCCGGCCTCACTGAAATTAGCATCAATATCCTGGCGAATTCGTGACTCTAAAATCTGGCCGGAGCTGAACAGTAAAATCAAAACAGTAGTAAGTACCAACCCAACAAAACCGGCCAGCAGCTTCCATCTCAAACTGAAAAATTGGTTTCCAATCATAGTTTAATTACTAAGCGTTAACGTTCCCACATCAGCAGGTTCACCGGGTTCAACCTCTACCTGTATAGCTCGCTCCTGGTATCCCAGGGCATATATTTTTAACCGATAACTACCGGACTCTATGCCCTCCATTGAAAACGAATCTCCACTTTGAACTTTGGCCCAGGTAACCACACGAGGCGGCATCACATAAATGGTAGCACGCATATTAGAGTGAATATCACAAAAAACGTCTACAGCGCCCGGAGTATCGAAGGTAACGTCGAGATATTCACCTTTGGGTCTTCGTCCCGCATCAAACCTGTTCTTGGGTGAAAGGCTAAAAACATTGTGATACACCGGATCAGAGTTGTGAATTCGAACCGTTCCGTTAAGCCGCACAGGTAACACCGAAGGTTGAAACGATAAGCCTTTTTGGTCAAGTATAACCGGCTCGGTTTGTGTGCTACCGGAAGGTGTATCTGAACTTTCCAACCAAATGAGTACCGAATCTATTGAGGAAGTTGTTGAACCTGAAGTACGTGAGGAGCGACCATATCTTCCTCCAACTCTTACCGGGTTTTCCTTAGCTGCCAACATCACAACGCCTTCAACCTTTCCTGTGGCCTCACTTTGGCGGGCCATGGTTGATTCGGGCTGAATAATCAAAAAAAACACAAGAGTAGCAAATAGCAATCCAAAGGCACCCTTCATCACAGTTGGTGTTTTGTTAGAGTTGATTTTAAACGGTACACCATGTTATATCCGACCAATCTACTAAAAAATAACCTACTGTTGTAATAGCCTTGATATTTTACTTAGAATGACGAAACACTAGTGTTTCTGAATTGGTGGCTTTACAATAAACTCCAATAAGCCTCTCTCTTTCCGGTTATAAAAATTTTTGATGGTCTTTTAAAAATATATTTATTATATATTTATCGAATAAATACATGGGTTTTTCAAAATGGGACAGCAATGATGAAGAAAGAGGTAATAGTAAGGCCAAGAAAATGGTTACTTCTCTCCTTGTACACATTAGGGCCGCTATCTATGTTTATTTGCGGATATGTATTGGTACAGCTTTTTGTGGTAGGCACCAATGAACCCTTTGTGTTTAAAGTCATCCTATCTGCTGTTTGCACACTGGCCATAGTTATAATTGCAATCCAGCTACCTACCTATCACCGTTTTAATATTGTATTTAATCGTGAAGGGATTTTTCAAAATGGTATTATCTCAAAAAAACTCACTTTCAATGATATTCAAAAAATTGTTGTAAGAAGTGCAGGCGTGGAAATCTATGGTGATAATTACTTCAATAATATTACCATTGGTGATCTTTACATCAATTATGAAGAAGCTGCTGAGTTTTTGGCTGAAATGGTAAAAGGCAGGAAAGATATTTACATCACCGGAAGCAGAGCATTTGTAAAAGAATTTACCGAATGAGCTTGCACATAAAAAAATCGCCCGGAACACTTTTCCATAATCTTTCGGTTTGAAATCTTAAAGAAACAAGGCCGCGGACTTTAATTTCGGCCTTTCCATCAATTATACCGTAGTACTTTTGATGACTTTAGTTCACTAGTTAATTAGCATAAACCCCACACGATTGTCAACAAAAAAATCATCAATTTTCCCACAACTTTCCCACATAGTTATCCACATTTTAACCCGGAAAACCCATTATGAAATCGCTAAATCAAAAATAATTAATGTAGTAGAAAGTGTTGCCTTTGGAAGGCGAATTTGAATTCAATAAAAATGGCCTGTTCTTGAAGCCCTATAAATAAATCTTAATCAGCTCAAACAATATCGAGCGTACTGCTTGAGCCTTTGTCCATGTCTTTCTTGAATTTTATCTGATAGGAGACTCCATCCTTACCACTTGATGTCCACTCAGCACCAATTTGTTGAAGTAAGGATTTAATTAAGGTCATACCCAATGAATTTAATGAGCTCATATCATCCATTGAAGAAAACCCAATCCCATCATCTTTAATGGTGCTGTAAATAACCCCCTCTCGCTCTTCCAGTTTTACCATAACCTTTCCCTTCTCTTTCCCATTAAAGGCATGTTCAAGTGAATTCGAAATAATCTCATTTAAAGCCAGTGCAAATGGAATAGCCTGATTTATATTCAACTCAACTTCTTCGATTTCAGTACTTACACTAATCTCAGTATTTCCGATTGTAATGCTGCTTCTTATTTGATCAATAAGATCATCAATATACTCGTGGATAAAGATTCTACTCAGGCTTTCTGACTGATACAATTTTTCATGAATCATAGCCATCGTCTGGATACGCATCTGGCTTTCCTGAATCAGCCTCACATAGGTTGGGTCAGAATATTCGTAAACCTGTAGCTCGAGTAAACCGGAAATAACAGCAAGGTTGTTCTTAACACGATGATGAATTTCCTGAAGCAAAACTTCCTTCTCTTGTATACTCGCCCTCAGTTCTCGTTCCCTCTTCTTCAAATCACTTATATCCTGGCCGGTTCCGATTATAAAAGTTTCACCCTCTCGCTCAAACAAAACTGCATTTACATTTCGGGATAGTTTTTGGCCATCTTTTGCTATGGGGTTTGACTCCAGGTTTACTTTACCATGCTTGTAAATTTCTTTTAACTTTTTGTTTAACAGGTTTTTACTTTCTTCAGAATAGTAATCCAGGATTCTTTTATCTAATAGTTCCTCCACCGAATAACCTAAATCCTGGGCCAGATTTTTGTTAGCTCTCACCAAATTCAGGTTTTCATCGAGCATAAAAAATGTGCCTGGCAACCCGTCAATAATTGCGTCAACAAATCTTTTCTCTTCAATTAGCTCTTTCTCCATTTCTTTCTGCTTGCTGATATTTAACCCAACAAGCAGAAACACATCCTTGCCATCCATCTCAATGATATTCCCTCTCCAAAAGTAAGGACTTACCTTACCTCTTTTGTGCTGCACATTCACTTCTTGACCCGCTGTATTATTTGCCAGTATTTTCTTGATAGCCCTAATCAGTTCTTTATGATCTTCTTTGGGAACAAAGTCGAATGCCGACATATTTTTTATCTCATCAGCGGAATAGCCTGTCAGTTTTTCCCCGGTTTTATTCCAGAGAACTAAATTCATTTTTCTATCTACAACAGTAAGAATACTGGGCAGGTTATCCAGAATCTGCTGCGTAAAATTTCTTTGCTCAATCAGTTTTTCTTTCATGGAAATACGCTTCAGGAAATTCCCCATCATTTCTACTGTTGTCCTCAGAGTCAACAGTTCATACTGCTCCCATGATCGGGCTTCTCCAAGCGAGTCGAACCCTATGAATCCAAACCAATCTTCCCCCTGGAAAACCGGTAACAGCAAAACCGAAGAGATACCCTGCAATTCCATAAGTTCTCGTTCAGGAGAAGGTAAATCTTCAATAGGCTCATTTACGATATTGTTTGATGAAAGACTCCGGTAAAAGAATGGAAACTCCATATAGGGAATACTCTGGAGCTCCGGGTTATCAATCTCCGGCTCTACTCCTTCTGCACAGGCTTCATACTTCTGACTCACAAGCAGTTCTCCCTGTGGCGTAATTTCATTTGTAAAAAAGTAAACCCTGTCCGAGCCAGTTGTTCGCTGCAGTATTTCCAGCACCTCATCAAATACACTTATCTCGGAAGCATCAACCAATAGATTTGAACACAATGAAAGTGCATTCTGGAAATTAAGCCTGTTTCTTAATTCGCACTCGATTTCTCGTTGAGCTTCCAGCTCTGAAATTTTTCTGTCCGTAATTTCAAAAGAAGTCCCCAATATGGAAGATGGTTCACCAGCATCGTCATACAACAATTTAATTTCATCTCGTAGCCAGATAGTACGCCCGTCTTTTCTTTTGAACCGGTATTCATTTATTGCGGAGCCTCCTTTTTCGAGAACCCGGTGAAACCTTTTTGCAACGGTTTCTTTATCATCCGGATGTATGCGACTGGACCAGGATTTGGGATTGGAAAAGAAATAATCTGTTGAAAAACCTAAAATCTTTTCAACATTACCACTTACAAAAGTTGAGGGATATTCTAAAGTAGGGGCGCATTTAAAAATTATAATGCTTCCATCTTCAAAGAGTTGCTCAACTTCTGAACTCGTTAATGCTTTATTTTTGTCCTTTATCACTGCCTGAATGTATTCCTTTTGAACCGCTTCAAAATAACCATGATGCCTGTTTAAAACTTTTTCTGTTAATATTTTAACAACTTGAAGTTCTACCAGATTTAACCCTTATTATCGGAGTATACCTAAAATTATAAACTCTATGTCCGATTCATATCAAGTTCCTGCACAAACACGCATTGGCCATATTCACCTGAAGGTGTCTGATCTGGAGCAATCCCTGGATTTTTATTGTGGGCTTCTGGGGTTTGACCTTAAGACAACATACGGAGATCAGGCTGCCTTTATATCTGCCGGAGGGTACCACCACCATATAGGCTTAAATACCTGGCAGAGCCTCGGCGCAGATCCACCCCCGAAAAACAGTACCGGACTTTTTCATACCGCCATTCTTTATCCCACCCGAAAAGATCTTGCCGAAATATTACTGCGACTTATAAATGCAGATTATCCGCTTTCAGGTGCCTCCGATCATGGTGTTTCCGAAGCACTTTATTTAGACGATCCTGACCAGAATGGGGTGGAACTGTATTGGGATCGCCCTGAAGATGAGTGGCCTAAAAATAAAGACGGCTCCCTGAGTATGTTTACAAAAGCACTTGATCTTCAGGATTTATTAGATGAACTCAAATAGACTCATAAATTTTACTGAATCGTAATCTTCACACACGTATCTTGTAAAAAAATCAAATTAAACTATTTATTAATGAATAAGCTTTTAACTCTTATTTCCATTTTTGCTTTAGGATTCACATCAACAGCGAATGAAGCTTTGCGCTGGGGACAGATCGGCCACCGCACTACCGGCCATGTTGCCGAGCAATATCTTACCGACAAAGCTGCGGCTGAAGTAGAGCGAGTACTCGGCAATGAGTCGCTTGCAGAAGTAAGCACCTGGATGGATGAAGTCCGCTCGGACGATGCTTACGATTTCATGGCCCCCTGGCATTATGTAACTATTCCTGAAGGAGAAACCTATGAGACCGTCGAAAAAGCTGACGGCGGAGATATTATCTGGGCACTGGAAAAGGTGGTTAAAGAGCTGAAAGAAGGTAACCTCACACAAGAACAAGAAGAGGAAAACCTAAAAATATTAGTTCACCTTGTGGGTGATTTGCATCAGCCGCTTCATGTGGGTAACGGAACCGATCGTGGCGGAAATGATGTAAGGTTGCAATGGTTTTGGAGTAACTCTAACCTGCACCGCGTATGGGATAGTGAAATGATAGATGACAAGCAGCTCAGCTTCACCGAGCTTTCCGATTTTGTTAACCATCCTACTGAAGAGCAAATTAACAAGTGGCAAAGTACAACGATCCGAGATTGGGCATATGAGTCTCAGGATTTACTTCCACAAGTCTATGATTTCCCCGAAGATAAAGAACTGAGTTATGAATATGCTTTTAAAAACTGGGATACTGTTGAACAACGATTGGTTAAAGCCGGTGTAAGAATGGCCGGACTCATCAACGAGATTTATAAGTGATTGGTGATTTAGTGATAAAGTGATAGGGGTAACATCAAATATCATCAAGGACCTTTGGTGTAAGAGGGTTTCATTCTTTAACTCAACTTTCAAATCACCCTATCAACTTTCTCAAAAGAAGTTTGGTATTGGTCAATATTCAGGGGATCTTTGGGGTACAAATTAAAGGTAACATCGGTATTTATTTATTAGTACAGTATTTATTTCCCTTCTATAGTTTGTATAACTAACACAAAATCTTCACAGCCGATCTAGAAATGAAGTATGCTCATATTGAAGCATATAGTACACTGTGCCTGTGAAACAACACTTATTATTTATTATGGAATACGGTAAAATTAAATGGTTTGACGGCCAAAAAGGATTTGGTTTCATTAAACCTGAAAATGGTGAAAAAGATGTCTTTGTTCACCGAAACAACGTTGAGAACCTCGGATTTAACGAGGATATTAACGATGGTGAAGAAGTTGAATTTGCTGTTGAAGAAACAGACAAAGGACTAAGCGCAGTAGATGTATATCTGCTCGAATGATATCCTGATTCAATGAATCTGAATCCCGCATTTAGTTTTAAGTGCGGGATTTTTTATTACCTGCTATTCTTTTCTTGCAACATCTCCCCCCTCCGGCTACTCTTGTTACTATACTCACTAATGGGGAAAACAAATGATTCTATACAAAAAACGACGACACTATAAATACACTCTGGTGGAATCCTATTCCAGAGTTATTGACATCCAACCGGATGAAAAATTGGGAAATGACTTTCTATATCTCGATACCAACGGAAAGCTCTTTATTTCAAAAGGGTATTCCTGGGATGGCCCAAGCGGTCCCACCATTGACACCAAGAACTTTATGCAAGGCTCTCTGGTCCATGATGCCCTATACCAGCTGATCAGGGAACAATTTCTGGATTTTAAGTACAGGGATTATGCTGATGAACTACTTAAGGAAATGTGTATGGAAGATAGTATGAGCTTCATTCGGGCATTTCTAGTGTATTGGGCAGTGAAGTTATTCGGAGCTTCATCTGCCAAGCCCGATACACTCAAGGCTCCCTGAACTAAAAAAAGGACGCAATTTCTTGCACCCTTTTTCGATTTAGAAAAAATGATTGGCTTAATATCTTGCAGGGATGCCTTCTTCCGGAATAGAATTTTCTATGAATACGCGGATATCTTCACTGGAAGTAGCCAAGTCTTCGGCCCGTAAATACATCATGTGTCCACTACGGTAGCCTTTGAAAGAAAGGCGATCTTTAAGCCTTCCGCTTGGGTCCATATTCCACATGGTATACTTTGCGTCAAAGTAGTTGGTGCCACCATCGTAATATCCGGACTGAATCAACACATGCAGGAAAGGGTTTTCAGCCATTGCAGATCTCAGATCCTCACCGGTATTATCACCGCTTCGGTTCCAAGGGTGAACCGGGCCAAATGTCCAGTACTGCAGGTCGGTATCGTACCCTAACTCATCTCTCAAATAATGATTGATGGCAGGAGTAAATGCATGATTCCAGGCCGTCAGCGCCGGATCAAAATCGTAACGCTCACCCCCGTTCTGGCGATCAACTCCGCGATAACGTGAATCGAGTCGACCCACAGTTAGTCCCTCATCTCGCAGCAACTCTTTCCAGAAGAAAGAGGTTGAAATGCGAAGATTTCGATCCAGAATGGATTCAACGGAAAGCCCGGAATACTCTGATACTTTTTCAGCAATTCGCTGCCTTTCTGATTCGTCTAAAAATCCTCCTTTTGCAAGCGCCGGGATAAATTCATTAATAGCAAAGGCTTCCACTTCAGGGAGAATTTCATCCAGATCTTTATTCTGCAATTCGCTTCCCAAAGCCTCATGATACCATGCTGTGGCCGCATAATATGGTAATGCAGTGGCGTCCTCTACCGGTCCGTCCCGATCTACGCCAAGCCCGGTTGGAGAAACTAAAATCACCCCATTCAGATACATCCAATAAGACGACTGTAGCTCGTTAGCTAAACCGGATACTCGTGTAGTACCATAACTTTCGCCAATCAGGTATTTAGGTGAAGGCCAGCGATTTTGCCGGTTTACAAAAGTGTTAATCCAATCGGCCAGATATTCAACATCTGCATTCACACCAAAAAACTCAGAGCGATCGGTTTCAGAATCGAGAATACGTGAAAAAGCAACATTTACCGGATTCACAAAAACGATATCGGCAACATCCAGAATGGAATCTGGATTATCTTCTACCCCATAAGGCTGAATGGGGAATCCTTCATCATCAATCTTAAGCTTTTTGGGTCCAGTGTACCCGACATGCATCCAAACAGATGCCGAGCCAGGCCCGCCGTTAAAAGAAAAAACCAGCGGACGACGTTCTTTATTCTTTACATCCGAGCGTTCATAATAGGTGTAAAAAAGACTGGCAATTGGTTTTCCCTCCTCGTTCCAAACCGGCTGATTTCCAACAGTGGTGGTATAAGGAACTTTCTTTCCCTTTATGGTAACCTGATGATCAGAGGTTTTAGACCAGTCTACTTTAGTGGTTCGATAATCTGATTTGGACTCGTCTTCAGTTTCCACGGCCTGACTTTGGGCCAACTGAGGCAGCAGCATTACTGATAAGCTGCAAAGAAATACAAATGCTTTAAATCCTGATTTCATAGCGAAGAATAAATTTAATGTGAAGAATAATGGAGAGTAGTTACCAATTCTGAAGCTGAATTTCCTGTCAAATTAGGTAAATATTATTCCTTTGGGTCTACTTCAAGTTCGTTCTTCAACCTGATTTTAAAGCTCTTATACAGGGTATCTCTTTGAACACCAACTCTTATTCTGGAACCTTGATTTTTTTGAAGAATATTAAGTATCTCATTTAGATTTAATCGAGCTGCTGGTTCTCCATTTATGAATTTTATGACATCGCCTTGCTGAATTCCCTGTTCTTCAGCAGGCGACCCCTTTCTCACTTCTGATACAACGTACAATGGAATATTAGGTACAGGAGTATTAACCTCAATCCCGCTAATGTTATAATAAAAGGCATCCCCCAAATCCCTGTTCGCTCGTAATAAAACATATTCATCTTTATAGTGAAAAATTACTTTGAAACGACGAAGCACCTCCCCTCCCAAACTTCCGTTGCGGTTACCTAACCCAAGTGCACGGCGCACGGCAAAACTATCAGGGTAGGCAACAACTGGTTCCTCAAAAATAAACTCATCGCCTAACTTCATTTTTTGAATTCGGCCAAGATATCCGTTTACATTGCCACTTAATCCTACTCCAATCAATGTGCTTATACTCGACTTTGGCACAACGATATCTTCATGAGTGATCTCATATAAAGAAAAAGCATTACTGGAACCGGAATCTATCAAAAGCCGAAGTGAGGTATAAGGGATTCCCGGCCTTTGTTTGAATGAAACATCTATGTACGGTTTTCGGTCCTCAATATATATGGGAATCTTATGCCACTTTCGATGGTGTGGTAAATCCTCAAACTTTTGCTCAAATTCTTCAGGGTCGTATAAAATAAGTTCTTTGCTTAGGTAATTTATTTCTACTGCAAATTCTGAAAATAAATCATATCCTATCAAACCATGAACAAAGGTTCCCATGAATGATGAGAGCTGAAAGATATCTTTTTTCATGAACAACACTTCAACATCCTCTCCGGTTACCCTACCAATATCAAGACGGTTCTTTTCTGCATAAAAAGCTTCAACAGGCTCCCCTTCTCCGAGGCCGGAAAGAGTAACGGTTCTAGAGCTTTTTAGGAAAACTTCTTCTCCACTAGGTAAAGCTGTAATGAGAATATTACCCACACCGGTATCCACTATCAGCTTCAATGGCACCGATCCATTTATACTAGCTTCAATTATGATGAGGTTATTTACAAGCTCGAAAGGAATAATAACTGGCTTATCTGACCGCCCATTAATTGTAAAATTTGTATTGGTCACTTCAACAGAAGTAGAATTTTGGGCAAAAGCTTCATCCATATCTACAAACTGAACTGATATGCCTAACAGAATTGTAGCGAAGACATCTCGGTATTTTACAGTCCTAAATATTGCCAACAGTTGTATCACTTCTTTTCCAATTACGTTCCTTCGGACATCTCGCTATACTTTAGCCCTACTTTTCCTTTCTTTTTTATCATTAATCAAAGTAGAAATTCAATTTTTATTATCTGATTCTAATTATAAACAAACAACCTTATTTTTCCTGATAGACTTATCCGCTAAATAAACAGCGCATTATTTGGTATTAATTGTAATAAAGAAGATATTAGCGGTGATGCAAATGTATGGTAAGAATCAGTATTAGTAATTTAGTTTAGTATTTGTTTCCCCTCTATAGTTTGTACAACTAACAAAAAATTATGCAGCCGCTCTTTTAATCACTTCAATTCTTGAATTAATTAAAGTCTGCTGTACTCATTACAACACAATACATTATGGAATACGGTAAAATTAAATGGTTTGATGCTCAAAAAGGTTTTGGTTTCATCGAACCCGAAAATGGTGGAAAAGATATTTTTGTTCACCGCAACAACATTCAAAACCTTGGATTTGAAGAGGGGCTTGCTGACGGTGAAGAAGTAGAATTTGAAGTCGAAGAAACTCCTAAAGGCCTTAGCGCTGTTGAAGTTTCAAGAGTTGGATAATCCTATCCTTTGATACTTTTTGATAAACCCCTCACTTGACTAAAGTGAGGGGTTTTTTTATACCTTCCAATTTCTAAAAATTACTGCTATGCCTGATAAAGCTTTTGACCTCATCTTAATTGGTGCTACCGGCTTTACCGGTAGGCGAGCGGCCCGATACCTGAAACAACATGCACCCAAAGATTTTAACTGGGGTATTGCTGCCCGAAATCCTGATAAAGTCTCGGCACTTTCCAGGAAGCTAGACCTTACTGAAGAGCGCTGTTTCATTGTTGACAACCTGAATAAGGAGCGGGTTGAGGAAGTCGTTGAAAAAGCAAAGATCATCATAACCACGGCCGGACCGTTTTCTCTTTATGGGGAAAACGTAATTGCAGCCTGTGCTAAATTTGGTACTCACTACCTGGATATCACAGGCGAAGTTGGCTTTATAAAGCAGATGGCTGATACGTATGGAGAGATTGCACAGAAATCAGGAGCCCTTCTGATTCCTTTTTCCGGATTTGATTCGGTCCCTGCCGATATTGCCGCTTTTCTGTTACAAAAGGAGTTTGACCAACCCCAAAAGCTGAGTATCAGAAGTTATTATTCCATCAGCGGGGGATTCAATGGGGGCACTATTGTAACCATGCTCAATAAGTTTGAAACGGGTGAATATAAAAAGATGAACGACCCTGCTTTGTTGCTGAGCGAAAACAGCGAACAGAATATACATACCCCGAAAGACGCCCGGTTTTTTGGTTACGACAGTGACATCCGGCGATGGTCTGCACCATTTATCATGGGGGCAATCAATTCCAAAGTAGTATATAAAACAGCGGAGCTGATGAGTAATCAAGACAAACCCTACGCGAAGAGCATTTCTTATAGTGAACACTCATCTCTTGGACAATGGTATAACCCTGTGCCTTTTATTGCGGTATCAGTTATTATGCTGTCTCTTACCCTATTGGGCCCCTATAAATGGTTCAGAAGTATTCTTCGAAAAATTATGCCTGCTCCGGGCGAAGGTCCATCAGAAGAGCAAATCGAGAATGGATACTTTAAATTACTGGGCATAGCAGAAGATGAGAACGGTCGACAGGCAACGATGAACATGAGCTATCCCGGCGATCCCGGTAATAAATCGACTGTATTCTTTTTATGTGAATCAGCTTTATGTTTGGCCGAAAACTCCGATAAACTGAAGGGAAATTCAGGGTTTAAAACTCCAATAGCTGCCTTGAGTGATTTATTGGTACAGCGACTTACGGAACGTGGGTTAAAGATAATATCCACCAACACATGATTTTGATCCAATTATACGTATTTTGATTAATGGCAATGATTAACTAACGAATGGTTTTGTGAGTGTAGAAAAAGTTACGTTCAACAATAAAATAGATAAAGAATTCAGCCGTACGGTAAAGAAACGGGTGAATCAATACTTTAAGGAGAACAACTTATCTCAACATGCTAATGCATCTATGGTAATCAAAACCATAGCATTGCTCTCTCTTTATTTTGGAGCATATGCCCTTCTCATGTCAGGGCAATTTTCGCTTGGCTTTATGTGGGTTATGTGTATATGCATGGGCGTGGGGATGGCCGGAATTGGATTTTCGGTAGCTCATGACGCCCTCCACGGAGCCTACTCTTCCAACAAAACCGTTAACTACCTTTTGGGACTTACCTTTGATCTCATGGGTGCTAACGGGTACATATGGAAGATTACTCACAATATTATTCACCATACCTACACCAATATTCACGGGCATGATGAAGACCTTGAAGTAGCAGCTTTCATTCGGCTCTCCCCACATTCAGAGCATAAGCCGATACATCGCCTGCAACATATTCTGGCTTTTTTCGCCTATAGTTTTGCCACCTTCTTTTGGGTTTTTGTAAAAGACTACTGGTATTTCTTTAAAAGCCCGCTGGGACCTTACGAAAACAAACAGCACCCTATATCCGAATGGGTTACACTGATAATTACAAAAATTGTGTATTACGGTTATACCATCGCTTTGCCTTTACTGCTTTTGGATATTACCTGGTACCACTGGTTAATCGGATTTATGAGCCTGCACCTTACTGCCGGATTTATACTGGGTATCATTTTTCAACTTGCGCACGTGGTAGAAGAAACCATGCACCCCGAGCCCAATGAAGATAATGTTATTGAAAATCACTGGGCTATACATGAAATGATCACCACCAATAATTTTGCCCGCGAGAACAAACCATTATCTTGGTTTATTGGTGGATTGAATTTTCAGATTGAACACCATCTTTTCCCAAAGGTGTGTAGCATCCACTATCCGCAGATTAGCTACATTGTTGAAGAAACGGCGAATGAGTTTGGTATACCCTACAATCATCATCCCACATTTCGTGGAGCTGTAGCCTCCCATTATCGTACACTGAAAAAGTTTGGAGATCCGGGTTTCGAATGGCAACCTGTCAAGGCCGTATAAGTTCTAATATTAAATAGACTTTCATTTGCATACATTCTGACTGAATTATACGTCAGGTTGGTAATGCAAAAAAGACACAAGAATTTCTACAGCAACTTCTGCATTTGGAGTCTGGTTTTATTTGGCGGAACCCTGTCATTTGCGCAGCCATTGGCCGATAAAGGTACAATTAACTTATCAAACATTGACTTCGGCAAACAGAAATCTATTGCATTAAATGGAGAATGGGGTTTTTACTGGAACAAGCTCATCCCGCCTGAACAGATAAAAGCAGATACCCTTATTAACTTTGTGAATTTCCCTCATTTGTGGAATGAGGATCCTGAGCTTTCCTCCTATGGATATGCCACTTACGCTGTCCAAATCATTAAACCTGCGAATCCTCCTCCTCTGGCAATCACTATACCCGACCTTTATACCGCCTACACCTTATTTATCAATGGCGAGGTAATTTCCCGGAACGGTCGGGTTGCAACCAACCGGGAATCTTACACCCCGTTTTGGTTACCCAAAACGGTATCTATCGACCACATCAGTTCGGATACGCTTCAGGTGGTTCTGCATGTCTCAAATTTCCAACATAGTAAAGGAGGCATTCGCTTACCTATTAAATTGGGAATGGAAGAGTTTCTTGAACGCGAACGCACTACCGAAATAGGCTACACCCTTCTTTTAACAGGGTGTCTTTTTATGATCGGTCTGTTTTTTATGGGACTCTATTTATTTGGCCGACATGAAGTACCCATGCTATATTTTGCCTTCGTCTGTTTACTATTCAGCTATCGTATTTTTGGAACAGGACTTTATCCCTTGCACTATCTCTTCCAAGACCTCCCCTGGATTCTAACCATCAAGGCAGAGTATTTCTCCTTGTACTTTACTGCGGCACTGTTCTGTATTTTCGTATACAAATTATATCCTCAGGAATCTTCGAGGAAGCTTATCTATGCTTTTGCAGGAATTTTTGGGGCCTTCTCTTTTGTGACCATTTTCTTCTCTCCATTTTATTTTACTTCCTTACTTAACTTATTTTTTGCATCTATTCCGGTAGCTCTGGCTTATATTACATGGGTTTATATAAAAGCGGCTTTTAATAAAAGAGAGGGTGCCTGGTTTGCTCTTGCCAGTGTTGTAATTGTGTTTACTGTTTTCATGCACAACCTTTTGGAATATCTGACCATTCTGGAAGAAAACCTTCTTCTGAATTTTATCGGATTTTTCTCCTTCTTCTTTCTGCAGTCTCTTATTCTTTCTTACCGGTTTACAAATTCCCTTAGCCGTGCGCGGATAAAAGCTGAAGAAGCTGCCAAAGCAAAAAGTCAGTTTCTATCTACTATGAGCCATGAAATCAGAACCCCGCTGAATGCGGTAATTGGCCTCTCTGACTTACTCCTTGAATCAAAATCAGAACAGGAAAAGCAAGAGTTTGCTCAGAACATAAAACAAAGTGGCGAGAATCTACTCGAGATCATCAATAATATTCTGGATTACTCAAAGCTTGAGTCAGCCGGTATTAAACCCGATTTTCAGCCCGTCAATATCCCTAAGATTACCGACGAAATACTGAATATGCTTTTGCCACTTTCTTATGGCAAAGACCTTCCCATTTCCCTGGAAATTACTCAGGACACCCCAAAATGGGTTTTAACTGATAAAACGCAGCTTAAACAAATCCTCATAAACCTGATTGGCAATGCCATTAAATTTACTTCAGAAGGTGAGATTTCCATCCTGATAAGTCCTGCTATCTCTCTCGATAAGCCGGGTAATCTGTTATTTAGTATAACCGATACCGGAACCGGTATTTCTGACAAAGATGCCAACCGGCTTTTCAAAAGCTTCACACAAGTAGATGCAAGCAGGACCCGAAAACATGGTGGGACCGGGTTGGGATTGGTGATCAGTAAAAAATTGGTTGAAGCTTTAGGTGGAGAAATTTGGCTTGAAAGCGAAACCGGGAAGGGAACAACATTCTTCTTTACAATCGAAGCAGATGTAACCAAGCCTCAGGAGGATCAACAAAAGGAAATACTCAGCTCACATGAGCACAACACTGATGCCGACCTGAATAAACTTAGGGTATTAGTGGTTGAAGATAATCTCATGAATCAGAAAGTTATCACCAGCATTCTAAGTAAAAAGAATTTGTTTCCCGAAATTGCCCCCAACGGACAAGAAGCAATAGAACTGCTTGGCTCAAAAGTTTTTGATCTGATATTTATGGATATGGAAATGCCTGTTATGGATGGAATTGATGCTACTCAATATATCAGGGAATTTTTCCCTAAAAACAAACAGCCCATTATAATTGCCATGACAGCAAATGCTTTCTTTGAAGACCGGGAGCGCTGCCTCAAAGCCGGTATGAACGACTTCATATCTAAACCTATATCAATGGACATGGTAGAAGTAACTCTGAAAAAATGGTTCTCCTAATTTTACAGAGCTTTACGCTGATGTATCATTTTTTTTCAAATAGGGAACAAAAGGTTGCTTAAAATTGAGTGTAAATTAATAGTAACTTTTAAAAATTGGCATGGATCGAGCTCCAGCTTTACTCATACTTTTTTCCATCACACTCGGACTTCTTATTTCTGCGTGCACCCCACAGCCGAATGTTTCTGAGAATAACGTCTCACGAATCTTAGAGACATTAAGTTCTGACCAAATGAAAGGGCGACATGCTTTTGGGGATGGCATTGATTTAGCCGCCGATTTCTTAGCTGATGAATTTAAAGAAATTGGCCTCTCTACCCTTCCCGGGAATGATAATTACCGTCAGGAACTTTCAATTTATACTTTGAAACCTGAACAGGCTTCGGTTACCATAAATAACCGAAAACTGAGTGATCAGTACTATTTTGGGCTTACCAATGAAGAAACGATTACATGGACTGCCGATAACTCAACTGTCTATTCTATTTCTTCAAGCGATGACTACCGCGATAAGTTCAGAAAATATTCTGATGATGATGAATCTTCCGTAATTATAGTTGATGTAGATCACGAGAAGATATTTCACAAATACCGAACCTATTTCAACCGGTCGAACCGAACCTTTGAGCTTGGATCTAAACCTAACGACATCTTTGTGCTGTTTGACGGTAGGGTCAACAATTATGATATCACCCTGGAGAATACCGTCAAGAGTCAGAAACTTGCTAATATTATCGGAAAAATTGACGGAAAGCGTGAAAATGAGATTGTGCTATTTTCAGCTCATTATGATCACATTGGTGTAGTTTCTCCGGTAGATGAGGATTCTATCGCTAACGGAGCAAATGACAATGCTTCCGGTGTGGCAGCGGTTGTAGAACTGGCTCGATATTTCAAGAATATGCCTAAACCGGAAAGAACACTCTATTTCGTAGCTTTTACCGGTGAAGAAGTTGGGGGATATGGATCCAAGTATTTTTCACAACAAATGGATCCCGATGATATTGTAGCCATGTTTAATATAGAAATGATAGGGAAACCGGATGTTGAAGGGCCAAATTCAGCCTGGATTACCGGTTTCGAAAAATCCACTTTTGGAGAAATTCTGCAAAGCAGCGTTTCTGATTCCAACTTTGTTTTCTACCCCGATCCTTATCCGAATCAAAACCTGTTTTACCGATCTGACAATGCCACCCTGGCTCAACTTGGTGTTCCTGCACATACCATCAGTACAACTCCTATTGATGTAGATCAGGATTATCACAGGGTTTCGGATGAGTTCAACACCATAGACATACCACATGCCACCAACACCATTCGGGCAATAGCCAAAGCGGCGAGAGTGATCATCTCAGGTGAGCAAACTCCAACTCGTATAACCGACAGCGACGAAAATCCAACTTCTGGTAACTAATTAGTTTATTCCGTACCACTGTTGTGTGATACTGTGTATAGATCCTCTACCTGTCACCAAATCTCCACACTCTATCCCTATTACTTTACGCCCGGGGAAGTATTTCCGCAAAAGTTGTATCGCTTGACCATCTCTTTCTGTACCGAACAGGGGGAGTAATACTGCTCCATTAGCTATATAGAAATTGGCATAACTTGCAGGCGCATACTTTGAATTATCCCCTGTGTTGTCATTTATTTTAGTTTGATGAAGAGGCAGCGTTTCTATGTTCAACCTTTTACCATTTTTCAACTTAGCTTGTTTGAGAATTTCCAGGTTTTCCTGAAGAATGTCATAATTCACATCTTCTTTATTCTCGCAAACCATGGCAAGAACGGTATCATCACTCAGCCAACGGGTGATGTTATCAATTCTTCCGCCGTTACCTCCCTCTGCCAATCCCCCTTTCAGCCAAATAATTTGATCAACGCCAAGAAATGTTCGCAAGCGTTCTTCAATTTCTCCTTTGGTAAGATCAGGATTCCGATTCCCAGTGAGTAAAGCAGATTCTGTAGAAATCAGAGCTCCAGCGCCGTTAACATCAATAAATCCCCCTTCAAGAGCCATATCCGGTTCCATGCGATTCACCCCAAACTTTTGGGCAATGAAAGCCGGAATCGCATTGTCATCTTTTCGGGACGAATACTCCTCTCTCCTTACATTATAATCCCAATCGGTGACCGAGAAGCTACCGGATTCATCCTGTACAAAAATTGGCCCACAGTCGCGCGCCCATACATCGTTAATCTTATGTTGATGAATAATGATCCGGTCGAGATCTACAGCCCGGCCGGATAGTTTTTGCATTACCCGATTTCGAACCTTCAGGCTTTCAACAAATAAATGGATGGGTTCATAAAAATGAAGTTCTTCGATGATTCGGCTATATACTTCTTCCACACGTTCCAGTCGCTCTCCTGGCCAGGTATTGCGATTTGAAGGCCAATGCAACTGTGTTGCTGAATGGCGAAACCATTCTGCGGGCATCTGAAAGGTTGAATCATTCACTAATAAAGAAAAGTTTTGGTGAGCAGATAAATTATGGAAAGTACCGGCCAATTAGAATGTATAAAAAAAGAAGGAAGGCCAAATGCCTTCCTTCCCATCTGTTCCCCGAGAAACCCTTTTTATTGGACAATCATTTTGCTCTTCATTATCATATTCGATTTTCTGATCAGAATCAGCTCATTTTGATCAAATTTTATCTCAAATACACGGAGTCTTACCTACTGATTACACTAAACCGACTTCTTGATATAACTATGGGCTTGTTCTGAAATTGAATTCAAACATTACATTGATTATATACCCTTTTATTCCAACATAAGTACTCACTTAGCAGCATTAGTCAGATCGGATGAAAAAAGAAGAAGTAACGCAGCTTTTAGTTCGGCTCAAATCAGGTGAAAATGAAGTATATGAAAAGCTTTATCCTCTTATCTATGACGAACTGAAGCAGTTGGCTCATCGCCATATGAAGCACCAAAGGGCCGATCATACCTTGTCCAAAACGGAGTTGGTTCATGAAGTTTATTTAAAAATGGTAGACCAAACTACGATCAACTTTTCCGATAAAAGCCATTTCTTAGCTATTTCATCCCGGTGCATGCGTCAAATATTGATAGATCATGCCCGTAAAAAACATGCTCAGAAAAGAGGTGGAAAAGACAAGGACCTGACGTACATAGACGAAATCTTCAGCAGGCAAAAAAAGAATGCCAAGGAGCTTATCGATATAGATAATGCACTAAATGAGCTTGAACAGCTGAATGAGCGGCTGGCTAAAATTGTGGAAATGAGATTTTTCGGGGAAATGACCATTGAGGATACAGCCGAGGCTCTTAATATTTCAAAAAGCACCGTAAAAAGAGACTGGATGAAAGCAAGGGGTTGGCTTTACAAAGAGTTAAAGGGGAAGTTTGACGTCCAATAATGAGCGTTATCGCGATGGTTTTACGTAGAATACGCAAACGAAGGACGTTTAAATCGAAGCATCAAATTACCGGTAAACCGTATGAGCGACTATAACTGGCAAACCGTCGAAACCATCATCGATGAAGTATTAGCACTACCTGTCGAAAAGAGAGAAAATTATATCCGGGAGCGTTGTAAGGGTAATGATGAACTGAAGAATGAGGTAAACCTTTTGCTTGCCTCTATTACCGAATCGGAAGGCTGGCTGGAGAATCCCGAAGAATATAAAGCGGGTTTATTTGAGGAAGCGTCGGACGATTTGGCTTCCCTCCCAACCGATCATATTACCACCGGCAGTACAATCGGTTCGTATATCATCAAAGAAAAAATAGGTGAGGGCGGCATGGGCTCGGTATTTCGTGCAGAAAGAGCCGGTAAAGATTTTACGCACGAAGTTGCCGTCAAGATTATCCAAAAACACCGGGCAACTAAAGAGAATATTCAGCGGTTCCGGAAAGAACAACAAATTCTTGCTAACCTGAAACATCCGGGTATCGCACGCCTGTACGATGGTGGGGTAACCGAAGAAGGCTTCCCGTTTATTATCATGGAATACGTTGACGGAAGTCCCATTACCACCTACTGCAGCGAACAAAACTGTTCGGTAGCAGAAAGAATTGAGCTGTTTAAAAAGGTGCTTTCAGCCGTACAATATGCACATGAAAACCTTACTATTCACCGCGACCTAAAGCCGGATAACATTCTTGTTGACCGGCAAGGAAATGTAAAGATTCTGGATTTTGGAATCTCCAAACTACTTGAAGATGACGACATTGACCTGACGCGTACAAACGCTCAGGTACTTACTCTGCGATACGCCTCTCCCGAACAAATTAAAAACGGTGTTATCACTACTGCCTCCGATATTTACTCGCTTGGGATTATCCTGTACAAACTACTTACCGGGAAAGAGCCTTTTGATCTGGATGATCTTACACGGTACCAGGTAGAAAAGGTCATCGTCGAAAATGAACCATCAACACCCAGCTCAATAGTCGAAGGCAGCCTCAAAGCCAAACTAAAGGGCGACATTGATGCCATCCTGATGAAGGCCATCCGAAAGGAGCCCGAATCCAGATATAGAACAGCTAATGATTTTATCAATGACCTTAACCGTTACTTTGAAGGTCTTCCGGTTACGGCAAGAGAAGATTCATTCAGATACAGGGCAAATAAATTTATGCGAAGGCATAAGCAAGGCGTGGCTGTTTTCTCGGCCATCGTGCTGCTCATTTCTGCCCTGGTTGGGTTCTATACCTGGAGAATTACGCAGGAACGAAATCAGGCGCAACTGGAAGCTGAGAAGTCCCGACAAATTACAGAGTATATAAAGGAAATCTTCCGGGTAAACGACCCCACCGAAGCTCAAATCGAAGCGCGGGATCTTAATGCCATACAGCTGCTAAACAATGGATTAGAAAGGGTCAACAACCTGGAAAGCCAACCCGCCATTCAATCTGAATTAATGATTGTGATTTCGGATGTATTCTATGGAATTGGTGAATACCAAACTGCAGATTCCCTTCTTCAGGCTTCATTGTCTATTCAAAAACAACTTTATGGGGAATCGTCTCCTGAAACAGCCAGAACGTATCACAATTTGGGTATCGTTAAGAGAAAACAGGGACAACTTGATGAAGCTATTGAACACGGCGAGATTGCTCTGGACTTTTTTACCAAAGCGCCGGACACCGATTATACCCTTCTTGCTGATGTAACCGCGGAGCTGGCAAACAACTACGAACAGAAAGGAAATGCAGATAAAGCACTTGCTCTTTTCAATCAATCACTTTCTTATTACAACAATAAAACGATCAGCCGGTTAGACAGCCAAAATGTTGCCTCCACCAGCAGAAGCCTGGGACGTCTGCTTGCAAAACAGGGAGACTACCAAAAAGCAGAGGAGCTTCTTCAAAACACCTATCAAATTAATAAGGAATTTTATGGAAACACCAACCTTAAAGTGGCCTATTCTGCCAACGACCTTGGCACTTTTTATGTGAACATAAACAAGTATGAAGAAGCCTACTCTCTTTTTGAGGAAAGCATCCGTATTAAGAAAAAATTCCTGGAAGAAAATCACCCCAGTTTTGCCAGCACCTACAATAATATGGCTGTTTTGCAGGAACGGATGGGGAATTTTGTTGCGGCTGAGTCTCTTTATAACCAAACGCTGAGTTTGGTAAAAGTGGCATTTGGTCAGCGACATCCTGCAACGGTTGCCACATTAAGCAACATGGGAAGCCTGGAACGCAGAAGAGGCAACTTTGCCCGGTCAGAATCGCTTTACACGGAAGTACTGAAATTAGATCAGCAAATTTTTGGTGAACAACACCGGTACGTTGGAACCGACTTATACAACATTGCGAATATCAAACACCTTACCGGAAACCTCCATACTGCCGACAGCCTATTCAATGAATCCGCCTTAATACTAAAAGCCACCTTACCCCCTTCCCACCCCGACTTAATTAAGACCATGATCGATCATGGAAAACTGGCGCTTGATCTGGAGGATTCCCAAAAAGCCTCGCAATTACTCAAAGAATGTTTAAAAAGACTGGACGGTTCGGACAATACCCGTCACAGCGAGTACATTCAAGCCTACACTTATCTGGCACTTTCAACTATGAAAGACAAAGATTTTTCAACGGCCGAACGTTACTTTCTGGAGGCTCAATCAAGAATTGATTCTGTAGATTTTAATGATGACAAGCTCACGGCTATTATTCAGGAAAACCTCAAGACAATACAGGGCTTATAGCCTTTAAAAACAAATTATATAATCATCCGCTTACTAATTTACACAGGCAATGCCCTTTTCAAAGGAAATTTTCTTGAACATTTTCTCGATCTTACCTAACTAATTCAAGTTTCAAGCAATGATATCATTGTTATTTAAGTAATAAAACATCCTTACATAACTTAGAAAAGCGCTTCCAGTGTATCTCATTAATCTTTTCGTAATTTATTTTTACCAGACAAAAAGGTTAATATTAAAAGCACATATCCTTACCTTTAAGACTTAACAAAATTGAACCACAAAAAGCCAACATGAGTGTAGATACAATGACCCAGCCAAATTCTATAAAAAGCCTGGATTATATTGGTTTGGGTGACAATGAAAATATTTTCTGGAACCTGACCCCCTCTGAACTTTATGAGCAAGCTATTCAGAGAAACGAAGCCGTACTCACTAAAGACTACGCCCTGCGTGTTCTAACGGGCAAGTTTACCGGTCGTTCTCCCCAAGACAAATATATTGTTGATCAGCCATCTATTCATGATGATATTGACTGGGGCGATGTTAACCAGCCTATTTCGGAAGAGGTTTTTGACAACTTGTACGAAAAAGTAGTTAACTATCTGCAAGACAAGGACCTGTTTGTGAAAGATCTGTTTTGTGGAGCTGATGAAAAGAATCGCCTGAATGTCAGAGTAGTAAGTGAAGCTGCTTATCACGGGCTTTTTGCACACAACATGTTCATCCGGCCATCTGCCGAGGAGTTGGAGAATCATAAACCTGAATTTACAGTGTTAGCCGCTCCTCACCTGAAAGCCAATCCTGACAAAGACGGTACACGCACAAGTACATTCATACTGTGCAATTTTGAAAAGAAGATTATCCTGATTGGCGGTACACTTTATTCAGGTGAAGTGAAGAAGGGTATTTTCTCAGTGATGAATTACCTGCTTCCTAAGAAAGGCGTGATGGCTATGCACTGTTCTGCCAACCATGATGAAAATGGTAAAACGGCTGTTTTCTTCGGTCTTTCAGGAACCGGAAAAACGACTTTGTCTGCCGACCCCGAAAAGACTTTGATTGGCGATGACGAGCATGGATGGAGTGATGAAGGTACCTTCAACTTCGAAGGGGGTTGTTATGCCAAAACCATCAATCTTTCCAAAGAGAATGAACCGCTGATTTACGCCACCACCAAGATGCCGGGAACCATCCTGGAAAATGTGGTGCTGGACGAAAATCGCGAACCGGACTTTGATGATGTAAGCCTGACTCAGAACACCCGCTGTTCTTACCCGCTGGATTACATTCCTAACGCCAGTGAAACCGGCAAAGGTGGACACCCGGAAAACATCATTTTCTTAACCTGTGATGCTTTTGGCGTGCTCCCTCCTATTTCCAAACTTACTCCCGACCAGGCGATGTATCACTTTATCAGTGGATATACAGCCAAAGTAGCCGGTACCGAGCGCGGAGTTACTGAGCCCCAAGCTACGTTTTCAGCATGTTTCGGAGCCCCATTCATGCCATTACACCCCACAGTGTATGCTGAGCTGTTAGCCAAGAAAATCCGTAAGCACAACGCCAATGTATGGTTGGTTAACACCGGATGGACCGGCGGCGAGTACGGAGTAGGCCATCGCATGAAACTTCCACACACCCGTAAAATGCTGAGTGAGGCTATTGCCGGGAACCTCGAAAAAGTGGATTACCAAGCCGATCCGGTTTTCGGATTCCAGATTCCTACCTCTGTGGATGGAGTGCCTTCTGAAGTACTTATTCCACGAAATACATGGAAAGACAAAGAAGCCTATGACAAGAAAGCTAAAACGCTGGCTGAAATGTTTGTCCACAATTTTGAGCAGTTTGAAGATGAAGCAAGTGATGATTTGCTTGCCGCTGCTCCAAAAGCTGAATAATACTCAGCATATCGATTCTTAAGTAAAAGCCTGTATCCAAATGGATACGGGCTTTCTATTATTACTCTTCAGCCAGTGCATTCAGCTTCTCGAGGTTATCCTGTACACGAAGCGCTTCAATAGCCTCATCGATTCCGCCTTTCATAATGTTATCCAGATCATATAATGTCAGGTTGATCCGGTGATCTGTAAATCGCCCCTGGGGAAAATTATAGGTACGAATTTTAGCAGAACGGTCGCCTGTTGAAACCTGGCTTTTTCGCTCGGCGGCTCTCTCTTTTTGCTTCTCTTCCAGCTCAATATCATACATTTTGGCTCGCAACATCGTCAACGCCTTTTCTTTGTTCTGATGCTGAGAACGCTCCTCCTGACACTCAACCACAATACCGGTGGGTTCGTGAGTCAATCGAATTGCCGAATCTGTTTTGTTTACGTGCTGCCCTCCCGCACCACTGGCACGAAACGTATCAACCCGAACATCTCCCATATTTATGTCGATATCCACTTCTTCTACTTCCGGAAGAACCGCCACGGTTGCAGCTGAGGTATGCACGCGACCCTGGCTTTCGGTTTCGGGGACTCGCTGCACACGATGAACCCCACTTTCATACTTCATCTTACCAAATACTTCATCGCCTTCCAGCTGAAATACAATCTCCTTATACCCGCCTTTCTCGGAATGATTGATGCTCATTATACTCATCTTCCAGCCCTGCTTGTCGGCATACCGGCGATACATTTCAAATAAATCTCCGGCGAAAATAGCCGCTTCATCCCCTCCGGTTCCTGCTCTTACTTCAACAATGGCATTTTTGGAATCTTCCGGGTCTTTGGGAATCAGCTTCATTTTGATTGCCTCTTCCAACTCAGCCAGTTCCTTCTTAATCTCGGCATTCTCTTCACGAGCCATCTCCGTAATCTCAGCATCCTCATTCATTTCGATGAGTTCTTTATTCCCCTCCTGTCTGTTTGTGAGATCCTTCCAGGTATCATAATCCCGGACTAATTCCTCCAGGTCGCTTCGTTCTTTAGTGAGCTCGGTATATCTATCAGGGTCATCAAAAACGGCGGGGTCACTCATCGCCGCATTCACTTCTTCAAACCTTGATTTAATTTGCTTTAGCTTTTCTTCTATATCCATTGTTGAGCTGATATTATTTCAGCCCTGAAATTAAGGATTAAGAATCAGTATTAATACCGGTTTTATGAAAAGCTTTACTTCTATAAATAGATTCACTGCTCAATCATCCTTACCTTTAAAGAAAAAGCCTCAATATGCCCCGTATTTCCATACCCGCGAACCTCAAACTTGGATTTTTAGGAGCCGGTCAGCTGGCCCGGATGAGTTCTCTTGAAGCCTTTCGGTTCGGTATCCAGGTAGCCGTTTTCTCTGACCGGTCAGAAAATGAACCTGTTCAGTTTATGACTCCAAACTCTACCTCCGGATCTTTTGAATCTGTTGAAGACATGGTGGAATTTGCTAAAGGCTGTGATGTCATCACTTTGGAAAATGAATTCATCAGTTCTGATATTCTGAAAGAGGTTCAGGAAAAAAGCGGTACTCCTATTTATCCATCTCCGGATAGCTTTGCTCTCATTGAGAATAAGCTGATTGAGAAGCAAACCTTTGAGGCTGCAGGCATTCCCGTCACACCATATAAGTTGGTTGATACTGAGTCTGATTTGAAACAATTTGGAGAAGATCACGGCTGGCCGTATATGCTTAAATCATCCAAAGGTGGGTACGATGGTTATGGAAATGAAACCGTAAACAGTTTGGAAGAGGCGAAAGAAGCCTTTTCAAACCTGGGAGGTGACAAGGGACAAGATATTCTCGCCGAAGCCTTCGTAGACTTCACCAAAGAACTCGCAGTACAGGTAGCCCGAAACGAAACCGGCACGGTGGTGTACCCCTGCTGCGAAACCGTACAGAAAAATCATATTTGCGTAGCCGTTTTATCACCGGCTCCAGTTGAGAATATTGTGCGTGAAATGGCTCAGGAACTGGCTGTAAAAGCTACCAAAGCTATTGATGGAAAAGGAATCTTCGCCTACGAATTTTTCCTGACTAAAGAAGGCTCCCTGATCCTGAATGAATCGGCTCCACGACCCCATAATTCCGGGCATTATACTATTGAGGGAACAGTAGCTTCACAATTTGAAAATCACGTTCGGGCCGTTCTTGATCTCCCTCTCGGTTCAACCCGCTTAAATAAACCGGCCGTTGCTATGATTAACTTGCTGGGCACTCATAAACGACCTGCCGAAACTGATCACATTAAAGAAGCTTTGGCTGAAGAAAACGGACACCTCCACGTGTATGGGAAAGTAGATAGTAAGGTTGGCCGGAAGATGGCACATTATACATTGCTGGGAGATAATCTGGAAGAAACGTATAAGAAGGCGATGGCCGTGACCCGAAAGATTGAGATTTAAAGTTCTCTTTACAAATCCAGATGAGCTCCCAGAAATAAGGTCAACGTATTGCGATGGCTGATTGGATGATTCCGGTAAGACTGGTTCAATAAATTTTTCATCGTCAAGCTGATGGTTAGTTTCTGATCCCAAAAACCCTTTCTAATACCGGCATCCCATATCAGTTTTTTATTCAGGGTTGATGAATATATTTCATCATGCTTGTTTCTGACTGTAACAACTTTCCCATTGATGGGAGCCAACATGTTCCAATCTGTCTTTGACTGAAAGCGCATTCTACTCCATAACTTAAAAGAAACAGTCGGTTTATAATTAATATTCAACATGGACTCATGGACTGGTATCATACTGAAAAAAATATCACTACCACTTATTTTTTCCGTAAAGGTATAACTGAAAGCAGTCTTCAATCTTGGCGTTATTTGATAGTCTAAACTAAACGGTATCTCAAAAAATGAGGCTTTGAGATCACTAATGAATTCATAGTCCCCTGCTCGAATGCTGTTGCCGTTTGGCACAAAACGATATCTCCAGGCGTACTCGTTTTGATTTTTAGACCAAATCACCGAAAGCTCAAAATCAAATTTCTCATAAGAGGAGTTCCATCCCAATTTTGTCTGATAGAATATAGATAGATCGGGTAGCTCTGCTACCCCGAATTGTGATAAGGTATCTGTAGCAAACCCCTTGGCTGCTACCCAAAACCAAAGGCTGTTATCTTCAGCGGGTAACCGTTGTGCGTATGTACCTGAAGCTTCAATTTTATGTATGTCATCAAATTTTAGCATTAGACTGGCAGTATTCTTTAATGCAATACGATCAGAGTAGACCAGCTGGCTGCTGGTACCTAGATTCATCTTTTCTGATAGTTCTACATTCAGACTATGATATAAACTGCTAACATTGTTCTTTAAGTTATTTCCTGAAAGGTTGTCCTTAAGCAAATAAACATCTGTTTTAGCACCAAACTGCTGATTTCCATTTTGAAGATCGTGTTTAAGAGTTGACCCAACTGAAACAACCTGTTGGTCCCATCCAAGCCAAAGTCGGTCTTTATTCTCTAAATTCTCTGCTTTGTTTAGAGAGTACCCTGTATTAAAAGAGAAAATAATATTATCACGTAAATTGTAATCGGTATGGTAAGAAAGCTGAGCCCACTCCCGCTCCACTGGTACTTCAACTCCATATAAGTCGGTGAGTAAGAAATCTCTTGTTGCCGATCCAGCCATTTGAACCCGATGGTTCACTTTACCCTTATTTATCTCCATCTGAATGAAAGCTGATCGGCTTTCAATTTTTTGAATTTTACCGTTAGTTGGAAATAAATAAGGAGTAACTCTGTGATATTGTAGAATACCATTATATGAAGGGTGGTAATAACTGTGAAATCCACTCATTAATGAAAATCTCTTATTCCGAAAAGAGAGCTGTGCATTTAATACCGGTCCAGTTCGCTCGACATTAGGTGAGCCCAATTCAGTAAAAACGAATGGTCCTGGGTCCCCAGATTGGTTTCCATAAGTCATGCCTGCCTGTACATTAAGCCCTAAGTTCGGATATTTTGTGTATATAAATATTCCTCCCTTTTCAGTAAATTCTGAATGATACACCATCGGTTCCTGAACTACTACAATTGAATCGACCTGGTTAAAATTTACAGGTGCAAAAAATAATCCCTGAGTATTCCATAATTGCTGGTTCAATTTCACTCCATTCATATAAATCGGCCACCATGCTCCGCCGGGCCCGGCTAACCCATTACGTGAATATTGAATAGCAACATCATTATTGGTAGCATTATTCCAGCCAGGAATTAAAGAAAATAACTCATAAAAAGTTTCTATTTCCATTCTCGAAATATCATCCGATTTCCACACTGTTTTTTGAGCTATAGAAGCTGACGCTGGCAGGGAAAAAACCAAAATACAGATTAAGCGCTTCATCATTTTTATCTCAGCATCCTCATTAACCAACCAGGTGATTCAAAGTTCCTGTAAACCCCAACACCAATATAATTAAGCTTAATTTTATTCTTTGTATAAACAATACTTCTGTCTGCCTGCAGTCGTATTCCTAAACTTTTTGAAAAACTATAAGAAACATCCATCCTTATTAAAAATCCTGTTTCGTTTTCAGTGCTTTTACTTCCAAAACTTCTGCGAGCTGCATTTTTTTGTTCCTCTGTAAGTATATCATACCGAAAACTAGAAAATATAGTACCCACAGCGGCTCCGATCTTTAGATTAGGCAAAACTTCACTTTTTAAGCCCCACCCAACAGAAAACTGAAAATTATCAATTCCCGGGACATCTTCTACTCGTTCTGTAAACCGTGAATATCTCATTCCTGTAAAAAATTCCCCAAAATAGAACGGGGTGTTGAAATCAAAATGATAAGCACCATTAGTTTTCCAATAGTCATGAAAGTAATTTCTATTGGTGTTCAATTGATAGGAAAAGTGAATGCCTATTTTTTCAAAAGCTGCTTCTTGGTTTTGAGCTATTACATTAACTCCTGAAGCGAAAAATAATACCGCACTCCAAAAAAGTTTAGACCATCTAATAAAATTGTATAGTATTTTCGACACCTGAATTATAATTGTGATGCTGACTCTAATTGCGCATCTTTTACTAATAAATTTACAATAATTACCCTTAAATAGTATGAGTGATTCCCCCCCAATCGTAGGAGTAGTAATGGGCAGCGACAGCGACTGGCCCACCATGAAAGAAGCCACCGAAATCCTGGATCATTTTGAGGTACCGTATGAGAAACGAGTGGTTTCTGCTCACCGAACTCCCGATGTAATGGCGGATTATGGAAAAGAAGCCCGTGAGCGCGGAATTCAGGTAATTATAGCCGGAGCAGGAGGCGCAGCTCACCTTCCCGGAATGCTTGCCAGCCATACCACCTTACCGGTCATTGGTGTTCCCGTCAAAACAACAGCTCTTAGCGGAGTTGACAGTCTGTATTCTATTGTTCAAATGCCCAACGGAATTCCTGTTGCCACGGTAGCTATTGGAAAAGCCAAAAATGCGGGCCTCCTTGCCACCCGCATGCTGGCAATGAGTGATGAAACCCTGACCGGAAAGCTGGAAGCTTATCACAAGGAAATGGCCAAAGAATCGATGAAGAAGACTGAAAACCTGAAGTAGCAATGGAAAAATTAATACTCTCAATCCTTTGCGAAAGGCTTAAAATAACGTACTTTTGGAATGGATTTATGATGACATTTAGCTATTGAATTCATTTCAGATTTTAGCTCTGATTTCTCTAACATCCGATAATTTTTAACCACATTTTGATACTATGAATATTTATATAGGAAACCTTAGTTATGGAGTTTCCAGCGACCAACTCAGAGAAGTTTTTGAAGCTTATGGAGAAGTAAGTTCAGCCAAAGTTATTACCGACAGAGGTTCAGGCCGTTCCAAAGGATTTGGTTTTGTTGAAATGGATAACAAAGCCGAAGCCGAAGCCGCTATTGAACAACTTGACGGTGCTGAGATTGACGGTCGCCCTGTAAAGGTAAATGAAGCCAAACCTCGTAACTAACACTTCGGGTTATAAAATTTTCAGCCCCCGCTCATCTATATGGGCGGGGGCTTTTTTATTAACTTTTCTCTGCGGATTTAATTTTTGAAGTAACTTTTTTGATCCGGAGCAGTACATAACTAAGTCATTTAAATTCAACTAACTCAGGGAGCTATTACTATGATTATGACCACTACCAATCATTTAGACAGAAAAGAAGTGCAAAAATATCTGGGTATTGTAACCGGAGAGGCCATTTTAGGAGCGAATATCTTTAAGGATTTTTTCGCCGGAATCAGAGACATTGTTGGCGGGCGCTCCGGTGCTTATGAAAAAGAATTACAGCAAGCCCGTAAACTGGCATTTGAAGAAATGGAATTAAAGGCCAACAGTGTGGGTGCCAACGCGATCATTGGCATCGATATAGACTATGAAACCATTGGTGCCAATGGAAGCATGCTTATGGTTTCCGTAAGCGGAACGGCCGTTTCAGCTGAATAGACAAAAGAATACAGCATAGTAAAGACGCAAGATTTTGCGTCTTTACGAACTATTTTTTGGTCATTAACCAAACATGTCCTTCATCTTAGAGAAGAAATTCTTCTCGCTGCCATCCAGATTAGATGGGTCGAAGTTTTCTTCGTCTTTGAATGACTGAACCGCTTCTTTTTGCTTGTCCGTCAATTCTTCAGGTATATAAACATTCAGGCGAACGTACTGATCACCGTCACCTGAGTTATTCAGCCCTTTGATTCCTCGTCCACGCATGCGCAGCATTTTTCCGGGCTGTGTGCCGGGATCGATTTTAAGCTTGGCTTTACCTTTCAGCGTAGGTACCTGAACTTCAGTTCCGAGGATTGCATCAGGTACGCTCAGCGTTAAATTGTAATAGATATTGTTGCCGTCACGATCAAAGTGCTCATGCTCTTTTTCTTCTATAAGCACAATCAACGACCCGGCTGAACCTCCGCGGCGGCCCGCATTACCTTGCCCGCGCAATGTAATGTAATTTCCAGTGGAAACGCCGGAAGGGATATTCACCTTTATGGTTTCTTCCCCTTTAACCCGGCCTTCGCCACTACATTTCTTACATTTGTTTTTAATGATTCGCCCTTCACCGGCACAATTAGGACATGCCTGAACATTCACCATCTGGCCGAGCATGGTTCGGGTTACCTGCCGTACTTCCCCCATTCCGTTACAGGTTCCACAGGTTTCAAAATCGGAATTGGTTTCGGCGCCGGTACCGTTACATTCATCACATTTAATCTGTTTTTTGATCTTGAGCTTCTTCTCAGCTCCAAAAGCGATTTCTTCGAGCGTCAGAGGCATGCGGATTTTCATATCCGAACCGGGTTGTCCGGGTTCTTTTCTGCCTCGGGAACGACCTCTTCGGCCTCCTCCCCCAAAAGCCTCTTCTCCAAAGAATCCACTGCCGAAAATATCCCCAAACCGGCTGAAAATATCTTCAAAGCCCATATTGTCAAAGTCAGCTCCACCGCCAAAGCCACCTTGGCCATTCACTCCCTGGTGGCCAAACTGGTCATAGCGGGCTCGCTTATCGGAATCCTTAAGTACTTCGTACGCCTCGGATGCTTCTTTAAATTTCTTTTCTGCATCTTTATCTCCCTTATTTCTATCGGGATGATACTTCATGGCCAATTTACGGTAGGCTTTTTTAATCTCGGCCTCCGAAGCACCTTTATCAACTCCTAATATTTCGTAATAATCTCTTTTGGTAGACATGTTTTACTCGCTCACTATAACTTTAGCATGACGGATTGTACGATTGCCAATTTTGTAGCCGCTATCCAAAACCTGAAGTACTACATCACTACCGGTTTCTTCATCAGGTGCCGGTTGTTTCATCATAGCATCGTGTAAGTTCACGTCAAAAGGCACACCGGTTTCGTTGATGCGTTCAACGCCGTGCTTTTCCAGCACTTTCTCAAATTTATCGGCCACCATTTTCACCCCTTCGAGAAAACTGTCTTCGATCTCCGATTCTTCGGCTGCCTTAAGGGTTCGTAACAGGTCGTCACTGATGGGCATGAAATCTTCCAGGGCTCCTGCTTTAGCCTCTTCAAAAAGCTGTACTCTTTCACGTTGTACACGTTTACGAACGTTATCTAACTCAGCTGCTTTGCGAAGTAAGCCATCTTTTGTATTAGATAGCTCTTTCTCCAGTTCTTCAATTCTGACATCTTTCTCGTCCTTCGCCGATTCTTGTTCCTCATTATCAGTCCCGGAAGCTACTTGTTCTTCCTGTACTTCTTCGGCCACCTCTTCTTGAGTCGAGATATCCTCTTCTGAAATCTTGTCTTTGCTCATCTACTTTTTATCGGTATTAATACTTAAAGTTTTCTTCGTTTGTACTGTCTAATGCAAATAGTATGCCACGAACCTAACTCTCCCTATGAAATGACAAAGTTACTTCATTATGCCATTCCTTTAAAAGATTGGCATAAAAAAACCACTGCATTGTTACCAATACAGTGGGTAGAGTCTTAATTTAGGTAAGTAGTTTAACTGCCCGACTGCTGACTTACACAATCACCTGCACATATTTGTACGCTCGGCAGGTTCAGCACATCTACTGCAGGCAACGTAGCATTAAACGTTTCTTCTATAGTTTTCAATACTTCGTTCACTACAATTGCATTACCACGAGAATTAGGATGAATTCCATCTGTTGAGAAAACGCCGTTAGGACTAAAGTCAGGAGCCAACAGAGTTCCGCTAACACGCACTCCAAGCTCTCCATCACTTAAACCAAATAAATCAAGGAAGGCACCATCAACTGCATTTGTACTGTGGAAAGCAATGCGGGTTGAGCTGGCATTCGCCCCCTGTACAACTTGTTGCATAATCCCATTAAATGTTTGTCGTGCCGTTTCAATTTCCACGATCTCATCGCTTGTAAGTGTGTATTGATCTCCAAGAGGAACAACCACTCCTATTTGAGATTGTGGGTTTTGTGGATCAGCAAGTGTTCCAAGTACAGATCCGGCAGAAAGCAGAACTAGTTCATCACCAATCTGTGGAAGGTTCCCCATCATTGGTCTTGCCTGCTCATAAGGAACCAAAGCGGCACGTTGCTGAGCTGTAATAGCACCCGCACCTTCAAGCTGATCGAATTTAGGACCAAGGTCTTCCAGGTTGTCATCTATTATTAGAATAGGATTTGCGCCGGCAGAATAACTCACCTTACGCATTTCAGCATCTGCCTGATCATGACCGAGATTTGCTACAATGGCGTCGAGGGCTGCATTAAATCCGGCAAATCCCTGATTAAGGGCGTCTGCGGTTTCTCCATCAAGGACTATTTGATCGTAGGTCACTGCCCTGAAATATGGAATAGCTAAAATAGGTGGAATATCAATTACTACACCCTTCAGATCAGGTACTTGCATCAGGTTATTAATAACCGCAGAAAAACGGGTTTGATAATCTGCCTGAGAAGTAAAAATAGCATCGTTTGTGCCTCCACTAATGGCAAAACCCAGCACATCATTATTCCCGATCCATAAAGAGAAGAATGTAGGACCTGCGCTTATGGCATCACCTAAAATAGTGGATCCGTTTTGTCCATCTGCACTTGGGTTACTGGCAAAACGAGCATAAAACGGACTATATGCCGGATTTTGCTCGGAATTTGGTCCACCTGCAGCCGGTGTCAGCAACTGGCCAACCTGAATGCCCGGAACGCCAAAATTATTCAGCTCATTGGTTGCTCCGGAATATGGAGCTATCGGATCTCCGCCAACTACCGGAGATGGTCCGGGAATACTCGTATCAAGTTTAAAACGACCAAGAACAAGACTTCCCTGGGGATTTTCTACCACCGTATTAAACCCATTTGCAGAGTTGATGTCCGGCTGGTTGAAATCAGAAGTACCCCCCACAATTTCGAATTGTGCATTCATCAGGGCAGCTATAGAATTAGCCTGGCCAGCATCGTATAGCGCTGCATCCATATATCCTGCAGTCAATGAATTCCCGATGGCTACATAATTGCTAAAATTGGCATCACCAGCGGAATAGTTCTCCGATGGCGGTTCTTGTATAGGGTTGTCTTCCAGACGATCATCGATCAAGGATTGTTCCTGACCTTCACATCCTACAAATACAAGAGCTGTTACTAAGAATAGTTTAGATAATTGATTTAAGTATTTCATAATAAAAATCTCTTTTTGTTTAGTTCAGGAATTGATCGAATGTGACGGAGAAATAGTAAATGGCTCCCATTTTTGGGTTACCAAATGAGGTAGTATATCGCTCATTCAGTACATTACTTCCGCCAAGCTTAAGAATGGTATTGTATTGATTGAGTTTATAACTGAACTGTGCATCAAGTGTACCATAAGCCGGAATTACACCTGCGCCGAAAGACGATTCCCAGAAGAAAGCATCCTGCCAGCGGTAGGTGAAATTAAAGCCCACGTTATCTATCACTTCCCGGTTCTCAAGACGTACATTATATCTCCATTCCGGGGTGTTATAGCTTGCTCGGAAACCTTGATCAATCAAATCATCTTGATCCAATAGTTTGTTGTAAGAGACATTACCGCCAATATTAAACCCTTTAGGAAGAGAGTAATCTACGTTCAGTCCCCAACCGTGTGAGTTTACGGTTCCGTCCGCATTTACATCGAACCCATATTCCTGAGTTACAACTCCACCATTGATAATAGCATCTTTTCCGTCATCACTGTCTGCATCAAAAGTACCCGGGTCTTCACCAGGGCCATTCGGAACTCCTTGCACGAACTGGATTTCCGCAATGAAATCGGTATAAGAGCTATAGTAGTAATAGGCATCAATCATCAGCTTGTCAAAGAGCAGCGACTTATATCCTATTTCATAGGTTTCAACTTTCTCTGTTTTGAATTCCTCGAATTCCACAGCTTCTAATGCTGCTCTGGCATCTGCGGCACTACCTCCACTATTAGAAATTTGTTGTGCCTCCTGAACACTTTGTGCTGTATACACAGTATTTGTTTCGAAACGGTACCGATCTACCAATGTCTGGTTACTACCAATCAATAACCGGCTTACCACATCAAGATTGATAAACTGATCCTGTGTAGTCGGAATTCGGAATCCTGTTTGATAGGAAGCACGGATATTATGCTGGTCGGCTACGGTAAAAGTAGCGGAAACACGAGGGGAAAACTGTCCGTCAAAGTATTCGTTTTTATCGTAACGAACAGAACCCTGAAGGTTTATCTGGTCATCAAGGAAGCTCTTTGATGCCTGCAAATATGCCCCCCACTCATTGATATCAAACTCTTCTTCGTTCGCTACATCTTCGTAGGCAAACAGTGTTCCTTCAGAGTTGAGGTCATACATCCGGTAGTTAGCACCGGCAATAAGCTCAACTACTTCAGGGTCAACCAATTCAGAAAAATTATACATCCCCTCTACGTGATAGAGATCTGACTTGTCGAGGAATAAAGCTCCACCCTCAGCAATTGACAAGGCACGAAGGGAATCAACGGCCCGCTCAAAAGCCGGAGAGCCGGGAAGATAATCTTGCTGACTTGCCGTTGCAGCTTGGTCGGCTGCCTGATGAGCCTCTTCTACACTAGCTCCCTGTGTTCTGGCCTGGCCAAAAGTCTGGAAATAGGGCGTAATGTATGATATTTGATTGATTCGGGTAGCAACGGTGTTGGCCGCATAGGTATCACCGGCATCTTCCTGAGTAGTGTAAGCTCTTAAGAAGAAGTTGGGATTTCTAAGTTCAAGTTTTGCTGTCCAAATATTGAAGTCGTCCAGAACGAAACGATCGTTGGCCGTGTAAACCGTACTACCAAAGCCGATATTGTACTGGCCCAAGATCTCGTAGTTATCATTAATACGATAATGAAGTGCCGTTCCCAATTTTAAACTCTCGGTAGTATTATCTACAAATTCCTCTTCACGGAAACCCGGTGCAGAAAAGTTACCGTTCGGACCATCAGGGTATAAGCTGCGAATGGCTGCTACCTGGGCTCCTTGTGAACCTCCCCCTGCAATAACACCATCAGCGATGGCGCCTAAATTGAGTATATCATCTCCATAAATATTTACACCGTTAAATACCCGGCGGTCGTTCCGTGGATAATCGCCACGTTCTACAATTCCACTTTGGTCTCGATAATCCTGAGCCACAAAATCCTGTGCGCGTAAATAAGAGGCCACTACTTTATAGGCAAACTTGTTATTCACCACATTTCCATAACGGAAGTCATAACTCTGGTACAGAGAAGGATCTTCTACTTCACTGTCGATATGATTTACACCCTGCTTAATGTTGAACGAAAGCCCCTGATACTCAAACGGGCTCTTACTGTTCATAAGCAAAATACCATTAAGGGCGTTAGGTCCATATAGAGCTGAAGCTGAGCCTGGAATAAGTTCGGCACTCTCGAGATCGAGCTCTGAAATACCCACAATATTACCTACTGAGAAATTTAGGCCCGGAGCCTGATTATCAATTCCGTCAATCAGCTGTACAAAACGGGTATTCCCGTTTGCACCAAATCCACGAGTATTAATCGACTTAAAGGTCATACTTTGAGTACTGAAGTCGACTCCCTGCATGTTTGATATAGCGTCATAAAAAGACGGAGAAGCAGAAGTTTGTATATCCAAAACATCCATTTTTTCAATACTGACAGGTGACTTAAGGATGCTTTCCTCTACACGAGAAGCTGAAACAACCAAATCCCCCCCTGAGATAGTTTCTTCTTCCAAGACAATCTCAAGATCGTCAACAACGGCTTCAGTTATTTCTACCCGCTGAGAAGTGAACCCAACAATAGAGACAATGAGCGTAAATGGAGGGTCTTGTTGTACCGTTAAGCTAAATGTACCATCAGGACGTGTAGAAGTCCCAATTACTTTACCGTCAACCCGGATATTTACCCCTGCCAATGGCTCACCTTCGGTATCAGTGACTATACCTGATATTACTGTTTCATCTTCTATGTTTGATGCGTAGGCACTTGCTGTGCACACACACAAAGTAAGTATCATACACAAGGTAAATACTCGCTGAATCATGTTGCTCATTGTATTGATCCTTTTGATTATTGTTGAGAGGCCAACTAATTATACCGTCTGTAAAATAAGTCCATATTCATGGAAACTCGTATTTAGGCCGAACATTTTTGTAACACCAAATAAAAGTCTGTTTTTAGGATAAATGCAAGCGCTTCCACTACTTTTATTTATGCATGAATGCTTTGCTTCTCTTATCCTTAGCAGAACTTTGAACTCCCTCTAAGCACTTTCATCATGAATGTTTCAGTAAAAACAGGATTTATTTTTTTTCAGGTACTCTTTTTTGTGCTGCTGATATCCAATTGCGACACAAAGATTAAAAAGAGTGCAAGTGATTCAACACAACCTGTTTCCTATCTCGCCCTTGGTGATTCTTATACCATTGGTACCGGAATTGAGCAGGAACACAATTACCCTAACCAGTTGGCTGACTCTCTGGCTAATCTGGGTTTTCAAATAGATACCCTCCAAATAATAGCCACCAATGGCTGGACGACCACCGATCTTAAAAATGGAATTGCCGAGCATAGTCCTTCTTCTGATTTCGACCTGGTTTCTTTGCTGATTGGTGTCAACAATCAATATCAGTGGTTGGATATTGAACTGTATAAGACAGAATTCCGAGAGTTACTGGAACAAGCCATCGGATTTGCAGGTGGAGATAGTCGGAAGGTCTTCGTTATATCTATTCCCAATTACGGGGTCACTCCTTTTGCCCAATCCAAAGATCCGGAAACCATTCGCCGGAAAATTAAAGAGTATAATTCCATTGCTGAAGATATCAGTAGCGAATATGATGTTCCTTTTATTAATATTACGCCTATCTCAGAGATGGCCGAAGACGATCTGTCGCTATTAGCCTCTGATGAACTCCATCCTTCCGCAAAAATGTACAGCATGTGGATTGAAGAGATGTTGCCAACCGTAACTCACATTTTGGAACCATGAAAGCTGTATTCAACCTGACACATATTTCCGCCAACAAAGACCCTCTTACTGACCGGGTCACCTTCACTGAAACGCTCGATTTCCGGTTATGGATGACAGTTGCAGCCAGTTGTTTAATCAGTATCTACATTTTTGATATGCTTGATGTTGATTTAGAAGGTTGGCAACAAATGCTTCTGGCAGCCGGAATGGTAATTGGCTATGGCTTTGCCTTTATGGGAGTTTTATTCAGAAGCAGCGCGGGGAAAGCGATTGTTTCAGGAAACGAGATTCAGCTGCACCCAACTAAGAAAAAGGATACATATCCTGACTCTCCCATTCCCGTCACCAAAAATACAGAGATCAAAATTTATGTGGTTCAGAAACTCAATTGGTTCACCCCAAAGGCCATCTTGCAGTTTTCTGTTACTAATGACGGTGAGGAAAATGAATTCACCATAAAATTAGGGAACAAAAAAGCTAAAGAACAATATTTGGAGTTGTTGGAGGGTTGGTACAGAGGCGGTTATTCTTTAGAGGAATATGACATTTCAGGAAGCCGGATTTTTAAATTAGATCGAGGAAAATCATATGCAGACATTCAAAAAATCAAATCAGAATATGGTATCAGCTGGTAAAAAATTAAGTAAAATTACCCTTGTAGTATCTATGATGTGTCTGGGATTTGGGGAAAAAATCTCGGCTCAGGACCACTCTGAGGAGCGAACTATTACTATCAACATGAGCGCCTCGGAACTGCTACCGGCCGACCTTATTATTTTTAACGTGAACATAAATGCGGAAGCCGAAACGCCGCAGGAAGCATTTCGTCTCCATAAAGAACGAGAAACCCTGCTGGCAAGATTGCTGAAACAACATAATATCAGCAAAGAAAACATTGACTACCAGCCTATTCGCATGCATAAAGTAAATTCAAACCATCGTAATCAAAACGACTCTAGAGTAACACGAACCAATCAATCCGTAAGTCTTACGTTCAACGATTTTTCCACCTACGAGGATATTCAGGTAACCCTTATCGAGAACGGCTTTGATTCCTTTAATGGTCAATTTTCTTCAACTGAGATTTCTGAAGGAAAAGAGCAGGCTTTGATCAGTGCGATTGAATCAGCCAAACAAAAGGCTCAGCTGATTGCCAAAACTTCAGGCTTTTCTCTTGGACCTGTACAAAGCATCAATTATTCGGATCACCAAATCGGCTTTCCGGCAAAATCGAATGTAATGTCTATGGAGGCGATGAGAAGCGATGCCTCAATGATGGATTTCAGTCAGTCCGTATCTGTGACGGCCAATATTAACATCTCTTTTTCTATCGAGTAGTTCTTTTCGTTAATCGTTGATTCGTTATTCGTTTCTACCCCTTTACGAATAACGACTAACGAATACCCAATTCACGGTTCAACGGTATTAACCGCTTCAAAATACTCGGCTGTTTTTTCCAGGCCCGACTCTCCGTTTAGCACCACGTACCAGTATTGCTCAATCACTCCTTTATCACTTTGCATCAGCAGCTGCATAGTTCCCTGAGATTTATGTTCGGCGATCACCCAGTTCCCGATGATGTTGTAATTCATACGGTCGTTAGCACCAAAAGTCTGATTTCGGTTAAATTCGAAGGTCTTCCCCTGCATCACTTTGGTTTCCGGATGTCCTTCCAGCTGGGTGAATTTTACTCCCGGGTCATCTTCTCCGCGACGGATGAAAGCTTCCAAAGCTATCGGGCGGTTTTCTTCAGGCAGAGTTTGTAAGGCCTGCAGAGCAATTACAGCCGATGCTTTATGATGGCCGTGCGTAGTTTCGTAAGGCAGCATCAGGAATAGAAAATCATACGCTCCCTTCTTCATGATGGAAGCCAGTTTTTCACGGGCCCAATCCGTATTCCATTTTTCCAATGGGATGTTCACATCTTCGGTGTACTCAAAATCGGGTTGGTCGAGAAAGAAATAATTTCGGATTCCCACAATATCACCTCCGGCCATCAGCTCTTTCTTGCGAATTCCGGGAAGCCACTCTCGTCCTACCTCTTCTTTGTCCAGCTCCTTTCCATAGATGTAATTCCCCAGGGTTGAATACGTATAACCGCCTTCCCCGTTGGTAAGCAATGCCAGATCTACCACTCCATTCAGCAGCCGCGTTGTCTTGAAAATGGTAGCCGAAAACAGGGCATCATCATCGGGGTGAGCCGTTACCAGCAGTACTTTCGGTTGGTAGTCCAGCAGAGATTCCTGGGCTTTTGTGTTGAAAGATATCGTCAGGATTGAAATAAAGATGATAAGTAGCTTTTTCATGAGTACCATTTTTAATGAAATAGAGATATTTAAATAAAGCAGAAATAATAGAGTTCAGGTTTTTATAAATACTCTTTTAAAACATCCCAAACCGTCTCCGCAATTACTTCATGTCCTTTGGGGGTGGGGTGAATGCCATCTCCCTGAATCAGTTCTTCTTCTCCGCCCAGTTTATTCATAATCAGCGGAATCAAAGGCAGATTGTTTTCTTCAGCCAACTCAGGATAAATCTCCTGAAATTGCGAGGTATATTCCTGCCCAAGATTTGGTGGGACCTGCATTCCGGCCAATATAATTTGTCCGTCCGGATTCTTTGCCCGGTATTTGTCAATAATTTGCTGAAGATTATCCTTGGTCGAGCTTAAATCGATGCCTCGTAACCCGTCATTCCCTCCCAGCTCCAGCACCATAATGTCGATATCCCGACGAAGGATCCAATCAATGCGTCGTATCCCTCCTGCCGAGGTTTCACCACTTAGCCCTCCGTTTATCACTTCATAATTCAGACCAAGAGAGTCTATTTTTTCCTGAATAAGCGCCGGAAAAGCCTGCTCCTGCTGTACCCCCAGCCCTGCTGTAATACTATCTCCAAAGAACAGGATGGTTTGGCTCGATTGTGCCTGTAAAGCCGATCCGGCAAGAAAAATAAGGGTGGTAATAAATAACTGTTTCATCAATTTGAATCAAAATTTAAAGGTAATTCCGGTTTGTATACCCATTCGTGTTCGTTCTGTCCCGGAAGAGTAGGTGTCTTTTCGGAATTTAAGTCCGGCGGTCAGTATCCATCGATTATTGAGTGGTAACTGAATCCGGGAACTTGCAAAAAAACCGGTAAAAGTATTTTGAAAGTAATCACTGAAAAAGGATTCTTCCGGGTTCTGACCTCCTCCAACAGTCACCGATATAAAACTGTTCGGATCGGATAAATATTTTCTTACGCTTCCACTTACCGTTAGCGACTGTTTACCATCTAAAAATTGAACCGAAGGATTCCCCATTAGTAAAAAAGAACCTACGTACCAATTCATTCTTAAACTGTACACATACACATTGGTATTTTGAGTTCGAATATATTGCACCCCGGGACCCAAAACCAATCCATTCCCCACATTTCGGTACAGGGTTCCGGAAGCCCTGAAATCAGGGTAAATTCGGGCATTGTCCGGTGATGTTCCTGCCATCAGATAAGCATACATGTCCTCAGAGAACTCCGGATATGCCACAGCTGATAAAAAAGTGCCATGTTGCTGAAATCGATAGGCGTGACGTATCCTGCTTATCCATGTAACTGAGGTTCCCTCAAAACTGTATGATGCTTGATTTCTCACCCAGTTACCCAGACTGTTTACAAACACGTACTCACTTTGAACTGTGGCACTGTGTTTGAGTTCATTGGGTGACTGTGCCTTAGCAGGGTTTTTAATGCCCCACAAAGCAATAAATAGCATAACCGCTGAAAGTAATCCCTGACTTTTCATATCACTCCCTGTATTCCATACCAACCCAGTGCGGCTATGAACCCGACTATTAGCATCAACCAAATCCAGTGCAGCACATTATTCATTTTTCTACTTAGGACTCTCTCTTTACTGTCTCCCCACTGTTTTTCGCCCTTCAGATAATCAATAAAGCCATGTATACGCCACCACGTGTGAAGCTGACGGTAGCCTATATTCTCTACCAGCGAGAACAAATTCAAGGTTAACAGATCTCTGACCCGGGGATACTGGCTGTAGGTATATTCATCGGTAATCAGTGCTGCCATGGATAATATCATCCCAAATAGAATTGCTGCTACAAAAAACAACAGCGCAAAGGTTTCGTTAAGCAAACCAGTCAGCATAAGCCCTACTATTACGATGTACCCAAACATTTCGATGAACGGCCCCATGAACTCGACCAGGTAATAATAGGGCATTGCCAGTAAGCCGGCTATTCCATACTTACTATTAAATACCATGTCTTTATGCTTGGCCAGGGTTCCGGTTAAGCCCCGGTGCCAGCGGTTTCGTTGTTTGGATAACTCATCCCAGTCGTCCGGTACGTTGGTCCAGCAAACCGGTTCTGGCTGGAATTTAATTCGGTACGGAATATCATTTTCAATGTGATATCGATGCAGTTTTATCGTCATTTCAAAGTCTTCCCCTAAGGAATCGGTATCGTAGCCTCCTACCCTAAGTATAGCTTCCCGGTCAAACACTCCAAACCCACCTGAAATGAGCATCAGTCCGCGCAACCGTTCCCACCCAATCCGGCCATACAGAAAAGCCCGTAAATACTCTACTACCTGTATTTTGGGGATGAATTTATGAGGAATGCGTACCTCTTCAATCAAATTATTCTTGATGGTGCAACCATTCAACACCCGTATAATTCCACCCACTCCCACCGTTGTATCATCCTGTATGAAAGCTTGTAGCATTTTCTTAAGCACATCCCGTTCCAGCCGACTGTCGGCATCAATGGCACAAACCAGCTCCTTATGAGCTACATTGATCCCTGCATTCATCGCATCAGCTTTTCTTCCGTTCTCTTTGTCAATCAGAATGAGGTTTTTAAACGTTTCGGATGTGTAAATTCCGGTTACCGGCTCCGAGTCCAGCACTTCGTTAATGATCATGTCTGATTTTTCCATATCAAAATGATCAATGATCACCTGAAGGGTATTGTCATCGCTGCCGTCATTTACCACAACAATTTCGAAGTCTCTGAACTCGAGCTGAAGCATCGAATTCAGGTTTTCTATGATTTCCTCCTCTTCATTATAAGCAGGCACAATAATACTTACTGACTTATAAATATCAGATTGAAACAATCCTTTAGTTTCAAAAGCCAGCTGGCGTTTTTTAAACTTTCTCAGGTAAAAGAAGGAAATGATGACAAGCGTTAGATAAATGCCATTCACCAAGAAAAAGTAAACCAGTATGCCTGTGCCAAGCCATTCAAGAAGTTCTCCCCATGTAAATAAAGTTGACAACATTACGTAGTTCGCTGTTTAACTTTTAACGGTTCATAATTGGGATTTAAGGCTCGGCGACACTCTGGAGGAATCTGTATGTTCTCTTGAAGGCGGCTATAGTGATACATCTGAAACGAGAGTTCTTTAAGCAGGTACTCTTCCCCACTTTGGGCAACTTTCTGGAGCCCTTGAATAGCTTCCTCCGTTTTGAAGAACGCCAATGCTTTTACAGCAGCGATTTCAATTTCGGCTATTCCCGTTTCTACTCCCTGCTTTATTGTCGAAACGGCTTTCACATAACCCAGGCGCCGGAGGGAATCTATAAGGGCTGATACCAATTTCTTGCAGTCCTCGAGGTGTCGTTCATCCCAAATTTCATTGAGCAACTTTTTAAAAAACCGGCCCGTTTGGGCATAGCCGAATTCAGCTATACTTCGAATGATCAACACTTTTACATCATCACTGATCTCATGATCTTGCAGGGTTGCTTTTAAAAGCTCCAGCTTCTGTTCATACTCAAGGTTCTTATTCTTCCAATAATCCCATAACAGTTCAATCAGAGTACGCTGATTCTCATCCACCCTCAGGCACATCTTTTTAAGCACTTTCTTATGCAGGTGATCGGCATCAGAGGTTAATATCACAGAAGCAGCCGCATGAGCCAAATAATGCGCCTCATCCTCTATCCACTCCATCAGCTTTGGGTAATAGGATTCTTTAATTGAATCAACCTCCCTGAAATATATAAGGGCCTTGATCAGCTGTTCTTCCCGGATAGCATCCAGCTGTTCATAAAAATAATCCTGAATAGGTTTAATGGTAAGCAACTCATGAAGCTGACGATCTTTCTTTCCTTCCAGCTGATCCTTCAGTTGCTTTACAGCGGATACAAAGATCGGTATCTGAATCAGTGTGTTTTGTACATTAGCTTTGATGCCATCCAGCTCTGCATCCCCTGAGAGGTAATTATAAATATTATCTGCATACTTCTTCCGAAGCTTCTCTCTCTTTTTAATCCGGCTGGTATTGGCAATACGAATAGTCAGCGTATATCCCACAAATCCGATACAAAGTGAAATCATCAAGGTTACTGAAAAATACAGTATCCAAAATTCGGGATTTGAGTAGTAATCGTATGGATTATCAAACAAGGAACCGGAATTAAGTGAGTTTCTTTAATCTGAATAACAGCTCGGAAACCTGAAAGGGTTTTTGGATAAAATCGTCCACATTCAATGCTTCATATCGTTGTATATGCTCATGATCTATACTCTTTGACAGTATCATCACTTTGGTATCTTGAAGACGCTCGCACGCTTTAATTTCCTGAAGGAGCTTTTCTCCGCTTAGTCCTTCCGCTACAGGATCTAACACAATTATGTCCGGATCAATTTCTTTGGCTTTCTGTAGCCCTTTAACAGCATTCTCCTCGCCACTGAAGCGGATACCCTCCTCTTGCTCCAGCTCTTTTTCAATCATCCCTAAAAGCAGGGAGTCGTTGTCTATAAACAGCACATCCACCTTTGATGGGGTTTTAGTGGGAGATGTCGAAAGTTTCATACGTGGTGATGACAACTTCAATCGGTTAACTGTTTTCTTCTATCTATTTATAAACTATAACGAAGAACATGTTTCCCGGGATTGGTTTCTTAACAGGATCTAACATTCTTTTAGAGCACAAGTCAGGCAAAAACTCTAATACTTTGGTTGGAAAAGCTGAGTTTTAAAATTCTGAAATTAGTTGGCAACGAATCGCATTTAAAACCGTAATATTTCTCAAACTTTAAAGGAATGTTACCCTATAATTCTATTGTTTAGTTCGTCATCACTAAAAATAAGGAAACGTGTCAAATATACTCGAAGTTCATCAGTTATACCGCAAGTTTGAAAGCGGCTCAAAAATATTAACCGTCGTTGACGACATTAACTTTTCTATTCAAGAGGGCATTTCATGTGCTATAGTTGGCCCTTCCGGTTCAGGTAAAACCACACTGCTGGGATTATGCGCCGGACTGGACCGACCTACCTCGGGAAGCGTTTCCCTGAATGGAATCCCGTTAAATCCTCTGAATGAAGACGAACGCGCTCAGGTTCGAAATCAACACGTGGGTTTTGTATTCCAGACGTTTCAGCTGGTGCCCACGCTTACTGCTGTAGAAAATGTGATGGTTCCTCTGGAATTACGCGGAGAAGCTACAAAGGAAGTTCGTGAGCGTGCCATAGAGCTACTCACAAGTGTCGGGCTGGGTGATAGAACCCATCACTACCCAACACAACTTTCAGGTGGAGAGCAGCAACGTGTGGCCATTGCCCGGGCTTTTATAAATCAGCCTAAAATTTTATTTGCCGATGAACCCACCGGTAATCTTGACACCGAAACAGGTCAGTACATCGAGAAGCTGATTTTTGACCTGAATGAACAACAGGGTACAACACTGGTTTTGGTTACGCACGATCTGGAACTTGCCAAAAAATGTGACCGCATTATCAGACTGAGAAACGGGCGAATACACGAAGACAGTTTTGCTGAACAAGAACCTGAAGCCGTAGCCAAATAGTCCATGAGTAATAACAAATCTATGTGGTGGACATTTAAAATGGCCTGGCGGGATTCCCGCTCCAATCGATCCAAGCTGTTTCTTTTCATGGCGGCTATTATTGTGGGGGTTGCTGCTCAGGTTGCTATTACTTCATTCCGCGATAACCTGAATACTAGTATAGAGAATCAGGCCAAGGAGCTTCTCGGAGCCGACCTTGAGGTGGAACGGAACGCTCCTTTTCAGCCGGAACTGCAACAAGTGCTAGACTCGCTGGGTGGTGAGGTATCTACCGGACTCGGCTTCAACTCTATGGCATTTTTTCCTAAAAATGGGACTACGCGGCTTTCACAAATCACGGCTTTTGAAGGGGATTTCCCTTATTACGGGGATTTGGTCACCGAACCGGCATCTGCCGCTGATGTGTACCAACAGAATCAATCTGCATTAGTGGATGAACCCATTATGCGCCTATTCAGGATAGAGCCCGGAGATTCGGTAAAAATCGGACAGGTTACATATAAGATTGAAGGAGCCATTATTGATGTTCCGGGTCAACCGGTTGCAGCCTCCTTTTTTGGTCCGAGGATTTTCATCCCTAAAGAAAATGTAGAAGAAACCGGCCTTCTTCAGAGAGGCAGCCGGCTGGAATATATATCTTACCATAAGTTTCCTGACGGAACCGACATGGAGTATGTGGATGACCGGCTTGACCAGCTCCGTGATGAACAAAACCTGCGCTTTGGCTACGATACGGTAGATGAACGGGAAGAAGAGGTGGGTGAAGCAATACTGTACTTATCTAACTTCCTGAACCTTATCGGCTTTATAGCCCTGCTGCTCGGCGGTATTGGAGTTGCCAGCTCCATTTTTGTGTACATCCGGCAAAAAATTAATACCGTAGCCGTACTTCGTTGCGTCGGGGTATCATCCAACCAGGCGATGGCTATCTATCTTATACAAGCCACAGCTATGGGTTTCATTGGTTCTGTTCTTGGGGCCATTCTGGGCTCCGTCGTTCAATTGTACCTGCCGGTTTTGGTGCAGGATTTTCTCCCCGTTGATATCGAACTCTATATTTCATGGGTTTCCATTTTTATAGGTGTGGGAACCGGCGTGATTATTTCCATCCTTTTTGCCCTTTTTCCACTGCTTGCGGTCAAAAAAATATCACCACTATTTTCTTTGCGCAGCGTTGATGTTAACCTGTCCGGCCTTCTCCAAACTTCTACCAAAGTAATCCTTGGAGCAATACTAGCCGTATTCATCACCTCTTATGCCTGGCTGATGCTCGGAAAAATTATACCCGCTCTGTTCTTTACACTTGGACTGGCCGTCTGTTTATTATTACTGACCGGATTTGCCAAGCTTATTATGAAAGGCTCCCGCAAGTTACTACGTGCCGGTTTCAGTTATGAACTTAGGCAAGGACTTGCTAATCTTTACCGGCCAAACAATCAAACCACCACCCTTCTTTTAACATTTGGATTGGGTGTAACCATGATCAGCTCTTTATATCTCACCCAAGACATGTTGCTGGATCAAATCGACTTTGGCGGACAACAAGATCTTCCTAATCTTGCTTTGTATGATATTCAGTATGATCAAAATGAGGGCGTTAACGAGATCATAAATTCAAGCGGACATGAAATTCTTCAGAACGTTCCCATCGTTACCATGCGCATTCAGGGAGTAAATGGGTACACCAATACGGAGTGGGATCAGGATACTACCCGAAATGTTAGTGGTTGGGCATTGAATAGGGAATATAGATCTACCTACCGTGATTCTTTGCTTCCTTCCGAAACGTTGGTAAAAGGTGAATGGATTGGCAACGTGGATAACATGAGTGAGCCATTCCCGATCTCTATCGAAGAAGATCAAAGAGATAACCTCGCGATCGATATTGGTGATACACTGACCTGGAACGTGCAGGGCATCCCTATCCAAACCTACGTGGCAAGTACGCGAACGGTGAAATGGGACCAGCCTCAACCGAATTTCTTTGTGGTATTTCCTGCAGGAGTGTTGGAATCGGCACCGCAATTTTTTGCGACAACCGTAAATACCACTAGCCGTGAGTCTTCCCTTGAACTGCAACAGGAACTTGTTCAAAGTTATCCAAACGTTTCGGCTATCGATATTGGACAGGTTATCGAAACCGTTCGCAATTTCATTGATAAAATAACTTTTGTGATCCAGTTTATTGGGCTATTCAGCATCATTACAGGTTTGATTGTATTGGCCGGTTCGGCGGCTACCAGTCGTTTTCAGCGAATCAGAGAAGCTGTATTACTCCGAACTTTAGGCGCTGCTAAAAAACAGGTTATCAAAATTCAGGTTATTGAATATGTTTTATTAGGCGTGATGGCATCTATCACCGGACTTATTCTTTCACTCGGGGCCAGCACCCTGATCGGCTACTTCTATTTCAACATTGAGTTCGTACCAAACTTCTTCATTATCGGAGTAGAGATTCTGATTCTCACTGCACTGGTGCTTTTCATTGGGCTTTTCAATACCCGGGGCGTTCACAATAAACCACCGCTTGAGGTATTAAGGTCAGAAGCAGCTTAAGGTTCAACTATTTACAACTTCTTAGAATAAGGAACATCCTTCTGTAATCTCCTTTTAAGTGATAGAATGAGAATAAAAAACATCTATCATGAGATCTTTACGTTTTAAATCATTAGCAGTAATCCTTCTTCTCTTACTTCCTTTTGCCTCCTGCAAAAACTGGAGCAAGACAGCTAAAGGAACCACAATCGGAGCAAGTGCCGGTGCTTTAGCTGGGGCAATAATCGGAAAAGCTGCCGGTAGCACTACGACCGGAGCAATCGTTGGCGCTGCTGTTGGAGGAGCAACCGGAGCAGCTATCGGTAACTATATGGACAAGCAAGCTGAAGAGTTAGAAGAAGAACTTCAGAATGCCGAAGTGGAACGTATCGGAGAAGGCATTAAAATAACCTTCGATTCCGGCATCCTCTTTGATACAGAGTCATATGTCATAAAAGACCCTTCCAAAAGAGACCTCGAAGATTTAGCCAGAGTCCTCAAAAAGTATGAAGATACTAATATCATGTTTGGCGGACATACTGACAGCAGAGGCTCCGAAAGCTATAACCAAGACCTTTCCGAACAACGGGCTCGATCGGTAGCCGAGTTCATGGCCTTTATCGAAGTTGATCCCGAAAGAATGACGATTGTTGGTTATGGTGAAAACCAGCCGGTAGCCACCAACGATACCCCGGAAGGCCGCCAGCAGAACCGTCGTGTTGAAGTAGCCATCTGGGCCAATGATGATTTAAAAGAAGCGGCCAAAAACGGAAAAATAGGTAGCTGATATCACTTTACTTATTAGTTTTTATTTTAGTCCTGCCAGTTTAAAACAGCAGGACTTTTTTATTTCTTTTGTTAAAAACTATCACGATTCTACCACATTCCTTTAAAATTTTGGTCCACCAATGAAAAGAATAAAGAAAAGACTTCCTATACCCTCTTTCTTGAGACAAAATCAAAGTTCCAAAAAGCCGGGGCAGGCTCCGGGAACACTCCTTTTTACCGGAGAGAAGCGTCTGGAAAATGTCTTAATGCACCTCTATGACTACGATGTAGAGCATCTTTCAGAACACGACCTTACCGAAATTGATGATAGTAAACCCTATCTCGATTCTCCCTCAAAGACCTGGATCAACGTGTGCGGTCTTCATGATATCAGAAAACTGAAAGAGATTTGGGATTACTTTGACCTCCACCCCCTTATTCAGGAAGACATTCTGAACACCCAGCAGCGACCGAAAATTGAGGAGTATTCCGAACACATGTTTTTTGTGCTGAGGTTGATGAGTATAGCTGATGAAACTGGTGAACTGAAGGTAGAGCAAGTCAGTATCGTATTATCAGCAAACTCCGTTCTTTCTTTTCAGGAAGATGATTACCCCATTTACGAACCGGTACTCCATCGCTTGCGAAATGCAGCACCCCGTCTTCGCAAACACGGCCCGGACTACCTCGCTTATGCCCTTATCGATACCATAGTGGATCATTACCTAAAGGTGATGGAAAAGATCGGCAATGAAATTGAAGAGCTGGAGGATGAAATCCTGCAAAAACCCGATGAATCAATACCAGAAAAAATTCACACCTTACGACGAAAGCTGATTTTCTTTCGCAGATCGGTTTGGCCGCTTCGTGACAGCCTGAATTCGTTACTCAGGGAAGAATCTCACCTGATCCATGAGGAAAACAAGATATTTTTCAGGGATGTGCATGATCACCTTGTACAAATTATTGATGGTATAGAAAACTATCGCGACATGGCTATGGGCATGCTGGATATGTACATGTCTCAGGTCAGCAACAAAATGAATGAGGTGATGAAGGTACTGACCATCATCGCAACCATCTTCATTCCCCTTACATTTATAGCCGGCATCTATGGGATGAATTTTGAGCATATGCCTGAACTTGGATGGAAATGGGCATACCCCACTGTATGGGGTGTAATGATTATAGCAACCATTGGCATGGTCTTCTACTTCCGGAAAAAAGACTGGCTGTAGCAACCATAAAAAAAGGCCTCAATCACGAGACCTTTTTCTAACTAACTACGGAGGTATTATTGGGGATTCAATAAATCGTTCTTAGAACAAAAATTTTATGCCGGCTAATACTTTCAGAGTATTTACTTCATGATCTACTGATTCTGACCTTGCCACATTATCCGAGTAATCAAAATAGTTGTATAATGTTGAACGGTCGCTCCAAAATGAATATTGCCCGGTCACATCCAGTACGATATTTGAAGCAATACGGGCAGAAAATCCACCGGATATTATATTTCTATCCGCTTCGTAAACATTGCTCCTACCGGGAAGAAATCCATAGCCAGCTTTTAGGGTAACATCGTCATTAACTTCAAAGCCAAGGCCGCCTTTCAGATTAATCACTCTTTGGTAAGAAGACCCCATAAAACTTTCCAGATTCTCTTCTTCATCCCTGAAGTCAACTTCCTGATCAAAGTCCAGATCATTTCCTGAAACCAGGTCCAGCTCTAAATTGGAATAGTTTATCATCTCGGCCGAAACAGCAAAGTTAAACTTTCCCAGGTTATTCAAAGCAACCCCCGCCTTCAGTTCACCGGGTTTACTTATGCGGTACTCGTAATCCTGACTGCTGGCAAAATCTGCTTCAAATGGAGTTGAGTTATCATCCAGCTCGGTTCGGATTGAAGAATAATAGCTCTCTCTGACCACCAATGTAGATGGAAACAAATAGCTGATACCAATATTCAGTTTTGGGCTCAGCTTGTATATAAGTCCTGACCGAACTGTAAAGCCCAGTATTTCAGCATCAATTTCGTCGTGTGTTAAAATACTGTGAATGTCGGTCCCCTCATCCGATACATCGGAGGGGATGAAATTGTAGTTGTAATCATTTTCATCGTCAAGCTCCAGAAAATCCCTTCTGTACGTATAAGTTCCGGCAGTAAGTCCGGCCGAGATTCCAACAAATAGGTTTTTCTGAAATTCGGTCCCAAAAAAGAACGAATATTCGCCGATGTTGGTAGTATGGGTGATTTCAGCATCCTGAGTAATGCCCGGATATTCCTGAAACCCGATCCTGAATATCGATTCGAGGTAAGTTGAGTCAACATCTCCCCAGTCAATAGCGTAAGTATCAAAGGCAATATCGTAATAGTCGCTGGAGGGCTCCCGAAAAGCATCCGTGATTGTACTTTTTGAGTTACGACCTCCCACCCGGTACACTTCTCGTTCGTTGCTTATCTGGTTATACCCTCCTCCCAGAACAAAGCTGCCCTGTTCGGTAGGCATTTTATATACTAATCCAAGATTCCCCAGTTTTGTACTTTCATCTTCGGCATTAATGGTGTTTCCCAGATAGCTGTTTTCATATTCTAACCGGTTATTGAACAGGCTAAAGCTTACATATCCATCTTCAATAAAAGCTATGCTTGCCGGGTTATCAATGAAACTTCCGTACCCATTGGCAGAAGCAACTGAGGGGAATAAACCCGTGCCGGCATCGCCGTTAAAATCCCACGAACTGAACTGCAGTGCCAAGTTTGAATAAGCGACCTGACTGTTGCCATCCTGGGCATATAATTTCGATGAAATAAACAGCAAGGGTACCAAGAGAAAAAATAGAGTCCTCTTCATAGATGATTATTAATAATTGAGAGTTATTTGTGAAGGTAGCTTAGTTTCCGCCCCTGCTTCTCTTTTTGGAGCTGCTTGATGAACCTCTGCTCCGGGTACCGGAAGAACGGTTGGAAGATGAACTTCGTGTAACTTTGGTGCCAGAACTTTTCCGTGAAGAACGATTTGAATAGCCACTTCTGTTTAAATTCCTTGCACTACTTGTATTAATCTTGGTGCGAGAATTCACTCCCGATGAAGAAGGACTAAGTATAGTTCGGTTCAAAAAATTTCCAAAACTTCTAAATGCAGATCTTGATGAGGTTCGATTGTAGACACCCGTTCTTACCTTCCGGGGAGGAATGGTATATGATCTACCACTACTAAAATCTGAAACATCGACAGTTCTGATTGAGGTTGTACTGAGTGAAGATTCATTATTGCCTCTGGATCTTGACCGTGAACCGCTACTGCCACTTCCCTTACTGCCACGATCTCGGCCAACCGAAGATCCGCTACCTCTGCTTCGGCCGTTGTTCTTAGAACCTGAACGACTTTTACCAACGGATGAACCCCTGGTTCGGGTACCGCTGCTTCTTCCAACTGATGAACCTCTCTTTGTTGATGAGCCGGTACTTCTGACTCTCACCCTATTATTAGTTCCACGGGTTCTGGTAAGTCCGGAGTTTCGGGTTCGGGTTACGCCATTACCAGATCGGGTTCTGTATTCACTTCCATTGGCAAAACCGCTGCCTCTTGGTCCTTTATAATAAAGATCTGCGCTTCTGCGATATTTATTTACTTTATAATAGTAATTGTATGAGCGTGCGTAACTGTAATATCCGTATCCATATGTATAATAGGGACTTATTGAGCACCCATGAATTTGGTTATAATAAGGACTGTGCCAAAAGCTTATTGATACACATCCAAAACCACTATATCCATAACCCCATATTGGGTAACGATAAAAGTCATAATATTCGAAAGCCCCGGTATAACCATAAGCATATCTATGACGATTGTAGCTAAACCTTGCGCTGTAAGGAAAATAGGCAACTCCATCATAGTATCCATCATAATAGCCTGCACTGTATCCTTCCCAAAACATCTTATTCATGTAATGCTCTTTATACCACTGAGCAGTTTCGAAGTCTACATAGTAAATTCCATCTTCTTCGAGAGCTAATTGTTCATCAAGATAGTCTTCATTTCCATTATCATAATATGCTGTCCCACTGTCATCGGTATCAGCAGAAGCACCTTTTTCGAAGCCATCCCACGCGTAATAATCTGAATACCGATCTTTTTCTAAAGGATACTGATCGAACGTCTGAAATTGAGTGTAGCACCCAGTAAATAAGAATGGCAAAAGAAGTAGAAAAAACCGGTTAGTTGCTTTCGAATGTTTCATGATGGTACCATTTCTAGACTACATTTTAATTTACATCTAAAAGATGAAACTTTAATAACCCACATTTTATCACATGATAATGTTAACTATCAGATTTCTCCTCTTAAGGATTTGGCAATTACCTCTGCCTTGGAATTCACATGGAGCTTCTTATAAATGTTTCGGATATGGGCTCGAACGGTATCTATGGAAATATCAAAGCGGTCGGCAATCATTTTATAGCTAAGCCCATCTACCAACCCGTTTACGATATCCTGTTCACGGTTGGTAAGCATACTATCTTCATTCTTCTTCGGTGCTTCTTCGTTGAAATGAGAAATAACTTTTCGGGCGATTTGTGGAGACATCGGGGCACCACCCTTCAACAGGTTCTCAATCGACTCTTTGATTTCAGGCAGAGATGTGTGCTTCAGCAAGTATCCTGAAGCTCCGGCCTTTAACGAATCAAAGATCTTATGTGAGTCGTGATAAACGGTTAGCATAATGATTTCGATCTCAGGATACTTCGACTTAATAACCTCCATCCCTTTTATGCCAGACATACCGGGCAGCTGAATATCCATCAGCATCACTTCCGGCTTTTGATGTTTTTCAAGATAATCCAGCATTTCTTCAACTGAATCTACGGCAACCGGACACTCAATATCTTTCTGCATATCCAGATACCGCTGTATTAAATCCCTGATTTTTTTGTTGTCCTCTACAATTCCAATAACAGCCATGACTAAACCTGCTCGTTAGTTAGTATTTAATTTTCCCTCAACTTTTATTGAGAACCCATCCTCCGTATTGATAGTAATATCTGCACCAATTCTTTTTGCTCGCATATCCATGTTACGTAATCCATGTCCGGTTTTCTTTGTGCCTTTGCCGGATGTGCCATTATCAGCGATCAAAAACACAAAATAACCATTTTGGTTTTCCATTTTAATATCTACCCGATCCCCGTTGGAATACTTTGCAATGTTGTTAACAGCTTCTTTGAAGATCAAGTATACATTTTCCTTCACCGACACCGGGAGTTTGTTCTCCATATTCAGATTATCAAAATCATAACTTACGTGCATATTCTTCGGTTCCAGGGTATGTAAAACATAATCCTGCATCCGATCAGTCAAATCACCAAGGGTGTCATTCCGGGCATCAATTGACCATACGATGTCATCCAGACTAGAGACAATCTTCCGGCATTGTTTTCCTATCTGCTCCAGTGATTTCTTGAATTCCGAATCTGCATCTCCGGCCTGTAGAAAATCTGACTGAAGGGCTATTTCAGTTAAGCTGGCGCCTACATCATCGTGTAAGTCGCTGGCGATACGTACTCGCATACGCTCAATGTCTATCATTTTTCGGGCACGATAATAGTTATAAAACAGCGATATAATTCCTACCACTACAGCCAGCATCAAAACCCAGAACCACCATTGCATCCAGAATGGCGCGGTAATGGTAAACTTCACGTTCTCAATATCGGGACTCCAGGCACCATTTATATTCCGGGCATGAACTTTAAATGTATACTCCCCCGGTGGTAAAGAAGGATATTTTACGGATCGAGAGGTTGTTTGCTGCCAGCCGTCATCTATCCCATTTAATTTATATTCGTAGAGAATTTGATTGGGTGCGGTGAAATTAAGTCCGGCATATTGAAACTCAATGTTATTCTCTTCATGAGATAGCAAAAAATGTTCACCCGGCCGGTATTCTCTTCCCGATACATTCACCCCAACAATATGAACTTTAGGCGGTACCTGATTTCCTTTATAGGTTTCCGGGTTAAAACGACTAAGTCCTTCTACGGTGCCAAACCAAAGATAACCCTGCTCATCCTCATATACGGCTCCTAAGTTCAATTCATCTGCAATCAGCCCCTGTTCTTTATTCAACACCTTGAAAGCTTGCCGTTGTTCTTCAGGATCTCCGTTAAAATATTCCTCAGCATTAAACCTGACCACCCCTTTGGTGGTACCGATCCAGAATAACCCACTATCATTCTGATGAATGAAATAGCAAACCCTGTCAGGCAGTCCGTCATCCTGGGTAATGCTTTGAAATTTCAATCCGTCAAACCAGGCAATGCCTCCAAATGTAGAGGCCCAGATCCGGCCTTCATCATCTTTCAGCAAATTCATGACCGCATTATTCGGCAGCCCCTCCTGAATAGCAAAGCTCTGAAACTCTCCGTCTTTAAACCGGGTAATTCCCCCGTAGGTAGCAATCCAGATAGAACCATCGTCCCCCTCAATGGAAATTAATACGCGATTGCTCGCCAGGCCGTCATCCGCTGTGATTTGGGAAAACTCCCCGTTTATGTAGCGGATTATTCCATCGTCATAAGTACTGATCCAATACGTCCCGTCAGATGCCTCCATTACATTTCGAACCCTTGGATAAGGGAATTCCAGGTCGCTGAATACCTTCACCCGGCCGTCTTTTATATAGGCCAGTCCTTCTCCCATACCAATCCACATGCGTTCCTCAGAATCAGTGAAAAGAGTGTATACCTGATTATCAGGCAATCTGCTATTCACACCAAAGTCATTGAATGTACCATTTTGAAGAGATGCAATACCCCCTCCGTATGTGGCTATCCAGAACCTGCCCTCTCCATCTTTTGCAAAGGAAGTAACTAATTTGCTTGGCAAGCCGTGTTCAACATCATAATTGGCAAAGTAATTACCCAGAAATAGGTTGACTCCCCCACCATACGATCCTAACCAGATATTTCCTTCCAGATCCACCATCGATGAAAACATCATTTCCGTTGATAAGCCGGACTCTACGGTATAATTTTGAAACTCATTTCCATTGTAGAAACTGGCGCCTTCTTCCGTACCCACCCAGATTCCACCTTCTTCGGTAACCGATAATGTTTGAACAAGGTTGTTTACAAGTCCGTCCTCTTCATTCAGTTGGGTGAACTGGTCTCCCTTATATTTAATCAGCCCTGCCCGTGTGCCAATCCAAACGGTGTTATCCTTCTCTACCTTAAGATCACGAATTCGCTGATTGGGCAAACCGTTTTCTTCATTGTAATTGATAAAGTTTCCATCCCGTAATACCGTGATGCCCTCTCTTGTGCCAAACCATATTTCTCCTGTATCACGCTCCGCTATGGCCCGGATACGATTGTCCACCATCCCGTTGGATGTAGAATATTGTGTTAATGGTTGGCCTTTGGAATACTGCCACACTCCATTTCCATCTGTTCCAAACCAAAAATCCCCCAGCCTGTCCTCATAGATACTTATCACCGTCATATTCCGGAGTGATGAAAGGGCCGGATCCGAATGAATACTATCCGCATGCCAATAATTTACCCCGGCTTCTGAACCAATCCAGATTTTACCTTCACTGTCTTTAAACAAAGAACGGATCCTGCTGCTGTTGAGTCCGTGTTCTTCAAAATAATTCTGAAATCGTATGCCATCAAAACGGTTTAACCCATAGCCGGTGGCCAGCCATATGTACCCTTCATCATCCTGGGCAAGGTCATAAACAACCGATTCACTTAATCCTTCTTCGATCGAAAAAGTCCTGAACGGGTATCGCTGGGCTTCCAATAATTCTGAAAAACCAACGATTGTTAAAAGTATAAGTAGTATTCTTTTCATCGCAGTAAATGTAACGCAAACGATCGGAGATTAGTAGGCAGAAATGCTTTGATAAAAAAAAGTCCTGCACATAATATTTGTGCAGGACTTATATCTCACGAATAAAACTACCCGAATGTTATCCGAGATAGGCTCTTAATGCAGCACTTCGGTTATGGTGTCGTAATTTACGAAGTGCTTTTTCTTTAATCTGACGTACACGCTCACGGGTAAGATCGAAGCGTTCTCCGATTTCCTCCAGTGTAAGTGAGTGCTCACGTCCAATTCCAAAATACAGTCGAATTACTTCTGCTTCACGGGTTGTCAGTTTTGAAAGCGCTCGTTCAATTTCCACTTTCAGAGACTCACCCATCAGATCAAAATCAGGGTTTGGAATCTCCTCATTTTCAAGAACGTCTAACAGACGGTTATCTTCACCCTGGGCAAATGGCGCATCCATTGACAGGTGGCGGCCCGAAATTTTCAATGTATCGGCAACTTCACCAACCGTCATTTCGAGACTTTCGGCAAGCTCGTGAGCTGAAGGAACACGCTCGTATTCCTGCTCCAGTTTTGAAAGCTCTTTACCGATTTTATTAAGTGCACCCACACGGTTCAACGGCAAGCGAACGATACGGGATTGCTCGGCCAAGGCCTGCAAAATAGACTGGCGAATCCACCATACGGCATAGGAAATGAATTTGAAACCACGGGTTTCATCAAATCGCTTGGCAGCTTTAATCAAACCAAGATTTCCTTCGTTAATCAAATCACCGAGAGATAGCCCTTGGTTTTGATATTGTTTTGCTACTGAAACTACAAATCGAAGGTTAGCTTTGGTAAGGTCTTCGAGTGCTCTCTGACTCCCTTTCTGAATTTCTTTGGCCAGCCGGACTTCATCATCCGGGGTAATTAGTTTCTCTTTTCCAATTTCGTGCAGATACCGATCTAATGACTCTGACTCGCGGGTAGAGATTCCAGAACTTTTTGCCACTGTAAATACCGTTTAATGAATGTTTGCGTACGCTAATGCGCAGATGATATTAAGTATAAGCTTTGTTTAAACACGCGTGATAAGCTTAAATATTGCGTCTGCGACTTCATGAATTTTACAATTAAACAATATACGAAATTATCGCTGAATATTAAATACAAGCGGCAGTATTATCATCCTCTAATTAATTCAGACAAATGATTTCCCGGGAAAATCATACTTCACCCCAAAAAACTCGGCAACGCTACAGGCTATATTCGAAAAAGTTTCTCCGGTTCCAAGATTTTCATCTTCAGCTCTGCCTTTAGGGAAAACCAGCAGAGGTACAAACTCCCGGGAATGATCGGTGCTTGTTGAGCATGGGTCATTTCCATGATCTCCGGTAATAATCAACAAATCATCTTCCCTGATTTTAGAGACGATTGCAGGAATGGCGCGGTCAAACTCTTCTAAACTTCCGGCATATCCTTCGGGATCTAAGCGGTGGCCAAACAGCTGGTCGGTATCAATCAGGTTTACAAATACGAAACTGTTATCTAGCTGTGCCAACATCAAGCTCAACAACTGAGATATACCCTCCGCATTGCTTTTGGTGGGGCGGTATTGGGTGAATCCATTGCCGGCAAACAGATCGGCCACTTTACCAATGGAATAGGTTTTTACTCCGGAATCATAAAGCTTTTGTACCAGGTTATTTTTTGGAGGAACCGATGAGTAATCATGACGTTTATCAGAGATCCGCTCAAAACTTCCGGGTTCACCGGTAAAAGGCCGGGCGATTACCCTGCCAACCTCATGCTCGCCTACACAAATATTGTTACGGGCAAATTCGCACCACTCATACAGTTTCTTTACCGGGACAACATCTTCATGACAAGCTACCTGAAACACACTATCGGCCGATGTGTACACAATAGGATACCCGGTTTCGAGGTGCTCTTCACCATAATCCCGAATTACATCCGTGCCCGAATAGGGCTTATTGCACAGGGCTTTCTTCACCCCAATTCCATCGCAAAAATCATTGATCACGTTTTCAGGGAAACCATTTGGATAGGTAGGGAAAGGTTCTTCGAGCTGAATACCGGCTATTTCCCAGTGACCAGTGGTAGAGTCTTTACCGGCTGATACTTCTCTTAGTTTTCCATAGGCAGCAAGCGGATTCTCATTTTCCGGAACTGAGGCTAACGGAATGATATTCCCTAATCCCATTTTTTGCAGATTTGGCAGCTTAACTCCCGTGTGCTCACTTACATGGCCCAGCGTATTCATGTCGGCATCGCCATATTGGTCAGCATCTTCCTGAGCACCCACGCCCAACCCATCTATAACTATGATGTACGCATTTCCCATTATGTTATGCCTCCACCAGTTCAGCTTCCTGATCGTTCATTACTTTAGCCAACGCTTTTTTCGCTTTCTCCATCACCTGGTAAGCATTCACCGATTGTTCCGCGAGTTTTGTATACCCGACCTTGAATTGAGGACGTATCGTTCCTCCGATGGAAAGGTTCATTCCTGCCTCCAGTTTCGACTTCATTTTCTCCATCCAGAAAGATACTGCTTCTTCATCATCACTTTGAATCAAAACCGCATATACGTAATCGGAGTTGTAGCCCACAAAACCAGGAATACCGTACCGGGAGGGATTCAGGTTTGTTACAAAGTCAGTTTGAATTTTCTGCAGGTCTTCCAGCCTGAATTTTGTACGAAGTGCTGATACATCATCCGGGGCAACCAAACCCAGCCAGGTATTTTCCTGAGACCCTTTTTTCAGTTTTGCCAGTTCGTTATTAAGGGCAATCTCCCAAAGCTCGGGAGTAAAAGCACCGAAATTCTGTGTCAAAATCTCCTGAACCATACCGGATTTCTTAACCGAAGACTGAACACTCAATGCTGCTACCCGTACCATATTAGCAAGTTTATGCTTGGTAGATTCTTTAAAAGTGAGCGGGTCGTTATCATAACAAATAACCACTCCCTGGCGCCGGTCGTGGATCATAACCGGTATAGCATAAGTTGCGCCCTCTGTTCTTTTTTCCGCGGATGTTATACGCCTTGGATTGTTATTGAAATGCATGGTAAAAATAGGCTCTCCCTTTTCAAGCGCTTCATAGGCAACGCTTTTTTCTTCCAGTTGAAGGCCCAGTTTGGGTGGGTTCTTTGAATTTTGGGTGCGCAAAATTACATTCCAGGATTCCATGCCCGGAGCCAGAAGTACCGCCCCACCATTCGATAGGTTCTTTTGCATTTCCTCCATCATCGTGGCAAAAACCTCAACCTTATGCCCCCGATAATCCAGCTTGTTCAGGGATTCTTCATAATCTTCCCATTCCTGCTGCTGCTCGTGTAAATCAACCACTTCCAGGTAGGTGTCCAGAACATTCACCAAAGCGTTATTATAAGCCATAATGCGATCCTGAATTGCTTCCTGATCTATCTCTTGCTCACTTTCGAGAACCGTAAGTGCTACGGTTTCCCCTTTGTTTATGAAGGGCACTATGAGGATGTGTTTGGCCTGAACAAAATCAAAATAGTGGATGAGTTTAGCCTTCTCGATGTCTTCCCCTACCACCAGCTGAATGACTTCATCTGTATCTTTAAATTCGTTCAGAAAATGATTTTCAAATGCTACACGATCCTGAAACATCACGTTGGGAAGACCCGTGCTGTTAGTTTCCCACACAAACTGCTGTCGGGCACGGTTCACCCAGCATAAGTAAGAAAGTTGAACTTTTGTAGAGGTTCGCAATAAATGCACTAAATCCTGAAGGATTTGCTTGTATTCCCGTAGGGCTTTTTCTTGTCGGTTCAAAGACATTTTCGGTAATTTAAAAAGTGTGTTAAGCTATTGGAGTGTATGAAATTTAAGGGAATTTAATTAGCCAGCTGTTTGGCCATTTCTTCAGCTTCTTCTACCATTCGCTCAAATGAGGCAAGGCCTTTATCCCAAAAGTCGGGCTGTGTGATATCAAGTCCCATTTTGGCTACTAAATCATGCGGCCATTCAGATCCTCCCGCACTCAGGAGATCTAGGTATCGGTCCGGGAAACCCTCCGGACGCTGTGTGTATTCTTCATATAAAGCCAGCACCAATAATTCACCGAAAGCATAAGCATATACATAGCCGGGAGTATGAAGAAAGTGTGGGATATAACTCCACCAAATGCTGTACTCATCTGTTAAAGTCACCGAATCTCCATAGAGCGCTTTTTGCTGTTCCATCCAAAGTTCAGAGAACCGTTCTTTGGTAAGTTCTCCTTCTTCCCGACGGGCCGTATGCATGGCATGTTCAAATCGGTTCATAGATATCTGCCGGAAAACTGTCGCTATGGTGTCGTCAATTTTACCGATCAGCAATGCCAGCTTTTCTTTGGGATCATCCAGTTCTTTCATCAGCTTTTGAAATACCAGCATTTCACCAAAAACCGAAGCCGTCTCAGCCGTTGTCAGCGGTGTGGATGATTGCAAAACACCTTGTTGCCGCGATAAATATTGATGCACTCCATGCCCCAGTTCATGGGCCAGTGTCTGCACATCGCGGATTTTTCCGTCAAAATTCATGAATACATAAGGGTGAACCGAAGGCACGGTACCCGCAGAATAAGCCCCGCCTCTTTTACCGGGTTTGATGGCGGCATCAATCCAATTATTCTCGAAAAATTTATTGGTGATCTCCCCCATCTCCGGATGAAAGTTCGTGTATGAATCCAGCACCATTTCTTTGGCGGAGTTCCAGTCGATGGTAGCCTCATTTTTCATGATAGGCGCGTACCGATCATAATCCTTCATTTCATCCAGCCCAAGCAAATCACTCTTTAGCTTATAGTACCGCTGAACCAACTCGTATTTAGAAGTTACCGACTCAACAAGGGCATCTACCGTTTCCTTATCAGTTTGGTTCGACAGGTTTCGCGAATCAATCCAGCTATCGTATTTCCGAAGCTTATCATTCGTTGATTTGTCGGCAAGAATGGTATTGAACACAAAAGTAAGCTGCCGGCTTAGGTCATTAAATTTATCAGTGAGTGATTTATGAGCCCGAATTCTTAAGTCCCGGTCGCTCTCGTGCAGTTTACTCAATACTTCCTGCTCGCTTAACTCTTCGCCATCCAGCTCAAACTTTGCAGCTCCCAGCGTTTCATCAAAAAAGCGAACCCAGGCACTGCGACCGGTTACTGATTTGGCTGACATAATCTTCTCCTGTCCCTCTTCCAGCACATGCTCTTTATATCTGCGTGAACTTTCCAGATAATGCTTGTACTTGCTCAGCTCTTCGCTTTCAATCAGTTTTTGTGCTTCTTCATCCGGAACCTGCAGCCATTCCACATCCAGAAAAACCAGTTTCTGGCTTACTTCCGATGAAAGCTCATTCGACTCGGCCACCAACTTCCCAAAAGCAGTATTGGTGGTATCCGTTGACCACTGTAAATAAGCGAACGACCCAATTTTACCCGACAAATCCAGAATACCTTCGTATTCATCCAGCATGGTCTTGAAGTCTGCAGGCGAAAGTTCTGCCACACGACCACGATATTTCTCCCCAAAATGCTCTGCTTGTTCAACAACCTGTTTTTTATCCTTGGCCAACCGTGGATCTTCATTGGATGCATAAAGGTCGGTAAGATCCCAATTTATGTTTTCCGCTCCTGTTTCTTTCTTCTTTGATGAATTCTCGCTCATTTCCTGATTTTTTGAGTCTGTCGCTTTTCTGTTTTTTTAAGAACCTGAATATAGGGGTTGCTGAAAGCGAATTAAAGACATCTTTCGAACTAAAAGTCAGTTTTAAAAATCAAGAAAGTGAAGGTTATGAATGAATGAAATCAAACAACGGTTCTACGCTCACGATACAGTCTTAGCAATCGCTTTTTACTCTTTGCGTATTTATAACTTACGGGCTTCAGAAAATGTCGTTTTTTAAGAATGTAATCCTTAATTTTCGGGTTACTAAATGTATACGCCAATGCTTCATAATCTGAATCATTAGAGCTGAATTTTCATTACCTATTTAAATCGCTGCCAAAACCCTGTAGAGGTTAACAACCATTGAAATCACTTGAAGCCGTATTTGGCCCAAATTCTGCACTTGTAGAAGAATTATACGATCAATATAAAAATGAGCCCCAATCGGTTCCTGCCCACTGGAAACGATACTTTGATGAGCTTGAAGGCAAGCCGGTTGATGCTACCGAGCCTGAAGAACTTCAGCCGTCACAAAGCTCTGCACCTGTACAGTCTAACGGTGCAGAAGCCGTAGAAGCGAAAGAGGCTCCTGCCAAAGAGCAGAGAAAGCCACAAAAAGAAGTAGAGGCGCCAAAAAATGCCACACTTGAAAAAATAAAAGGTGTGGCTACCAAGATTGTAGAGAATATGGATGAGAGCCTGGAAGTGCCCACGGCTACATCACTTCGCGTGCTTCCGGTTAAAATGATGGTAGAAGATCGTACGATCATTAATCGCCATCTGCTCAAACGAAATGAACCCAAGGCCTCCTTCACTCATTTTATTGCCTGGGCTATCATCAGGGCGTTGAAAGAATTTCCTAACCTGAACAGCTCTTACTTATATAAAGACGGAAATCACTATCGGGTAATCCCTGATTCTGTAAATCTTGGTGTTGCTGTTGACCTTGAAAGCAAAGACGGTTCACGGAACCTCGTGGTTCCCAACATCAAGGGCGTTGATAAAATGAATTTCAAAGAGTTTTTGCATGCTTATGCGGAACTCATCGATAAAGCACGGAATGGAAATCTTCAGATTGCAGATTTCCAGAACACGACCATCAGTATTACCAATCCGGGAACCATTGGAACCGTTTCTTCCGTACCCCGACTGATGAAAACCCAAGGTGCCATTATTGCAACCGGTGCTATCGATTATCCGGCTGAGTACCGTGCAATGTCCAAGGATGTACTCAATCAACTGGGCGTCAGCAAAGTGATGACGGTGACTTCTACCTATGATCACCGTGTTATCCAAGGGGCCGAATCCGGTATGTTCTTGAAAAAAATGGACGACCTGCTCAGCGGTCAGGAAGATTTTTATGAGCAGATTTTTGCAGATCTGGACATCCCCTACGAACCTCTCCCTTACGGACAGGATAACTATTCGGGTCCGTTTGGTGGCGGCTCACCTACTCTGGAACATGACAGCCGTGTAGTTGGGGTGTGGAGGCTTATTAATATGTACCGCATGCGCGGACACGTACTTGCCGATCTTGATCCCCTTGAAAAAGAACCCGGCAAAAACCCGGAACTGGATCTGGAATACTACGGTCTGTCCTTGTGGGATTTGGATCGAGAATTTTATTGTGGCGGACTCGGTGGTAAAGAGCGAGCTACACTTCGTGAAATTATCAGCCTTCTGCGGGATACTTATTGCGGAAACATCGGTGTTGAGTATATGCACCTGCTGGATCTCGAAGAACGTAAGTGGCTCCGTGAGTCTATGGAGTCTACCGGTAACAATGCCCAGCTTGAGAAAAATGACAAGCGCGAAATTCTGCATAAGCTCAATCAGGCGATGGCCTTTGAAGAGTTTTTGCACAAAAAGTATATCGGGCACAAACGATTTTCTTTAGAAGGTGCCGATACGCTGATTCCAATGATACACTTTATGCTGGAACGGGCAGGTGAACATGGAATTGAAAAGATGTTTATGGGCATGGCCCACCGCGGTCGTTTGAATATGCTGGTTAACATTATGAACAAACCATATCACCGGGTATTTGCCGAGTTTGAAGGAAATATTGATCCTGATTCAATTCAGGGCTCCGGCGATGTAAAATACCACCTGGGTGCTAAAGGAGTTCACAAAGCAGCCAACGGAGCAGAAATTGACCTTCAGCTAATGCCAAACCCTTCTCACCTTGAAGCGGTGAATCCCGTAGTTGAAGGTGCCGTGCGAGCCATGCAGGATCATCACGAAAAAGAAGATGCAGAGAAGCGGGTAGTTCCTGTATTAATGCATGGTGACGCAGCCTTTGCCGGACAGGGTGTGGTTGCCGAAACGCTGAATATGTCTCAGCTGGAAGGATATAAAACCGGCGGTACGATGCATATCATCATCAACAACCAAATTGGGTTTACTACTCTGCCTAAAGACGGTCGGTCTACAGAATATGCCTCTGACCTGGCCAAGATGATTCTTGCCCCAATCTTCCATGTGAACGGCGATACACCGGAAGCAGCCGTACATGCCATGAAGATGGCACTCGATTACCGACAGAAATTTGGTAAAGATGTGGTTATCGATCTTATCGGTTATCGTAAACACGGACATAATGAAGGCGATGAACCTGCTTTTACTCAGCCGGGTATGTACAAAGAAATTAATGACCATGCACCGGTACGTGATCTTTACACCGAACACCTGGTGAAAAACGGTGAGCTAACCAAAGAAGAAACCCAGCAGATTTTCGATGAGTTTGATCAATTGCTGCAGGAAGCTTTTGAGGATGCTAAAAAAGCACCTAATCTGGAAGTTACCGACAACCTGATTGATCGTACGGAAACACCTCAGGATAAATGGATGGCTTATCCGGATACAACCTATCCTGCCGAAGAGCTCAAAGAAATTGCTGTTAAGTTAAACACCGTACCTAAAGACTTTGATGCCAACCCTAAACTATTGAAGCAGCTGGCTAAAAGAGCGGAAATAGTTGACAAAAATGAGAAGAAAATTGACTGGGGATTTGCTGAACTACTCTGTTTCGGTTCACTTCTTAAAACCGGTACAACCATCCGACTTACAGGGCAGGATGTTGAGCGGGGAACCTTTTCTCACCGCCATGCCGTGTTACACGGAACGGAAACCAGTCAGAAGTTTATCCCTCTGAACAATCTCTCTGATGATCAGGCCAAGTTTCATGTTCACAACAGTCTGCTGAGTGAATTTGCGGCCCTCGGTTTTGAGTTCGGTTACAGTGCCGAGAAGCTGGATGCTTTAGTAATCTGGGAAGCGCAGTTTGGTGATTTTGTTAACGGCGCCCAGGTTATTATCGACCAGTTTATCTCTTCAAGTGAAGCAAAATGGGGACAGAAAACAGCCTTGGTTATGAATCTGCCACACGGTTATGAAGGTCAGGGACCGGAACACTCCTCTGCCCGACTTGAACGCTTCCTTCAACTTTGTGCAGAAGACAACATGCAGGTCATGAACCTGACTACCCCGGCTCAGTATTATCACATGCTGCGCCGTCAGGCACTTCAGGAGAATAAGCGTCCTGCTATCTTGATGACTCCGAAAAGTCTGCTGCGACACCCTATGGCTACATCCAGCCGGGACGAACTCGCTGATGGTAAATTCCAGCCGTTCATTGTTGACAAAGACTTCACAGATCCTAAAGATTTGAAGCGTCTGGTTATATGTTCCGGCAAAGTGTACTATGATCTTCTCAAATATAGAAAAGAGAATGATATTGATAATGTGGCTATTGCCAGATTGGAACAGTTCTACCCTTTTGCTGATGATGAGATCAAAGATCAGCTTAAAGACTTCACCAATGTGAAAGACATTGTGTGGTGTCAGGAAGAACCCAAGAATATGGGTGCCTGGAACTTTGTAGCTCCCCGATTTATGGAGCTCCTGCAGGATGGTCAGAAACTTACCTATGCCGGCCGACAAGCATCTGCTTCACCCGCAGCGGGTCAGAAGAAGATTCACGAAGCCGAGCAGAAGAAGCTGATTGAAGACGCTTTGAAGGTGTAAGCCATCTTAAGTCTATCATTTAAAGCCCGTTGATTAAATCAACGGGCTTTTTTATTGATAACTATCTTTTTGGAAATTACTTTGTGAAAGCATCCTAAAGAAAAATTTCAATATGGCTAAAATCACCTCAGTACAATCATACATCGATAAGCATGAGAAATGGGAGAAAAGCCTGAATCGTCTTCACTCATTGATCTCTAAGACCGAACTGGAGGTATCTATCAAATGGGGGCAGCCTGTTTACTCCTTAAAAGGAAAAAACGTGGTAGGAATTGGAGCTTTCAAAGAACACTTCGGGCTTTGGTTTTTTAATGGTGCTTTACTGGATGACCCCGATGGACATCTCCATAATGCCCAGGAAGGGAAGACAAAAGCCATGCGTCAGCTACGATTTCATTCTTATGAAGAAATTGATGATGCCGTTGTAACTGAGTTTCTGCATCAGGCTATAGAAAATCAGCGAGCCGGGAAAGAAGTCAAGATCGACACCAAAAGAAAACCTCAAATCCCACCTTTGCTGGCCACGGCTTTTTCAAAGGATGAAGAATTAGAGACAACCTTTGGGGAGCTTACTCCGGGCAGGCAGCGGGAATATGCCCAATACATATCGGATGCCAAGCAGGAATCTACAAAGAAGCGCCGGCTCGATAAAATCATCCCGATGATTAAAAAAGGAATCGGGTTAAGTGATAAGTATCAAAAGTAGGAATGTAATTTTCAGGATTCCCTCAGATCCGGATAGAGCATCAATTAAATCGTCCATCAATAATCGGTTGTTCGGTATATCGCAAATCAGCTAAAACAATATTGCGATTTACCATTGAACTTAAGATCGATTAGCAAAGGAAAATTTCAAGAAGACCTGAATTCATATTCAAACTCATAGAAGTGCTTCCCATCTTCAATATTGATAGTCATCTTGCCTGTCAATCCCTTCAGCTTACCCGTACCGGAATCAGGAATAACTTCCAAAATCAATTGTTGCTCTCCTTTATTCATCAACCCATAATGTTGCAACACAAAACTCCCTTTCTTGCCTGATAACTCGCCGGTTACCTGCTCGATTGCAACATATCCGGCTGATCCTTTTACCGGAGTCATCGCACTCAACATCTCCCCTTTACTGTTAGCATCCAATTCTCCAAAAAAGGTTTTGTCAATCGACATTCGGTTTAAGGAAATATCATTTTTACCTTCGGCATAAGCCTCAATTGGATTTAGTTTTACTTCAAACTCGCCGGATATTTTCATGAATTTTTGTTCTGGAATTTGGTTGCTAGTATCACTCCCAAATAAGCCATTGGGATGTAGGCTCCTGCCAAATCAACAATATTAAACCAAAGCGGAGATGGAAGAGCAACCACATTGGCAATCCCTCCCATCAAAAAGAAAACACCTACGCCCAGCGCCCATTTCTTTTGTGACGAAGTTGCGATGAGCGTCGTCAATAATGCGCCAACTAAAGTACCAAGAGCATGGGCCAGAAATGGCATCAAAAAGTTGATGGGCTTAAAAAGATGCATGGACTCCTGCAACCCTTCCATGGTAGTTACATCCACACCTGCCGGTGGCGGAATGATAAAACCACTGATCATGATGATTCCCATATTTACGAATCCTCCGACTACGAGCCCAGTGATAAGAGCGAGGATATTTCTGACAATTGGTTTCATTTTGGCTTTTTTAATTTACTGGAAGACAGAAGATTATACTGAAACCGAAAGGCAATAAAAAACCCTGCACAACTAAATGTGCAGGGTTTCTAAATCTTATCTGAGATTTATGAGGGGTAATGATTTACATCATTCCGCCCATGCCTCCCATTCCCGGCATTCCGCCGCCCATGCCACCTGGCATGCCGCCTCCGCCGTTGTCATCATCGTCGCCCTTAGAAGGCTTCTCAGAGATAACAGCTTCGGTGGTCAGCATCAATCCGGATACAGAAGCAGCATTTTGCAGCGCTGTTCTTGTTACTTTGGTAGGATCGATTACACCGGATTCGATGAGGTCTTCGTACACTTCGGTACGGGCGTTGTATCCATAAGCACCTTTACCATCCAGTACTTTCTGTACTACAATGGCACCTTCAGCACCTGCGTTATTTGCAATAGTGCGAAGCGGAGCTTCAAGAGCTCTTCGGATAATCTGGACACCAACATTTTCATCGTCATTGGCACCCTTAATTTTATCAAGAGCGGTAATAGTTCTCAACAACGCTACACCACCGCCGGGTACAATACCTTCTTCAACGGCAGCACGAGTTGCATGTAAGGCATCCTCTACCCGGGCTTTCTTCTCTTTCATTTCAACTTCAGAAGCAGCACCGATGTAAAGAACAGCAACACCGCCGGCTAGCTTAGCAAGACGCTCTTGTAGTTTCTCGCGGTCGTAATCAGAAGTAGTGTTCTCGATCTGAGTCTTAATCTGGTTTACGCGCGCCTGAATGTCGTTATCCTTGCCATTACCATCTACAATGGTAGTATTGTCTTTGTCGATAGTAATGCGGGATGCTTTACCGAGGTAATCAAGCGTTGCATTTTCAAGCTTGTATCCGCGCTCTTCAGAAATCACGGTACCGCCGGTTAGAATAGCGATATCTTCCAGCATTTGCTTACGACGGTCACCAAAGCCAGGAGCCTTAACAGCTGCAATCTTCAGAGAACCACGCAGCTTGTTAACTACCAATGTAGCTAATGCTTCGCCTTCAATATCTTCGGCAATAATCAGAAGCGGATTTCCACCCTGAACTACTTTCTCAAGAATTGGTAGCAGATCTTTCATCGCAGAAATCTTCTTATCGAAGATCAGGATGTACGGATCTTCCATTTCAGTAACCATCTTCTCAGAGTCGGTTACGAAATAAGGAGAAAGGTATCCGCGGTCAAACTGCATACCTTCTACAGTTTCAAGGTAGGTTTCCGTTCCTTTGGCTTCTTCAACAGTGATTACACCGTCTTTGCCAACTTTTTCCATTGCATCAGCAATCAGGTTACCGATGGTTTCATCGTTGTTTGCTGAAATGGTACCGATCTGAGCGATCTCTTTCCGATCGTCGATATCACGGCTCATTGACTTCAGTTCCTCAATGATCGCATTTACAGCTTTTTCGATTCCGGACTTAAGGTCCATAGGGTTTGCACCTGCAGTTACGTTTTTCAGGCCTTCGCTTAAAATAGCCTGGGCTAATACCGTAGCTGTAGTTGTACCATCACCGGCATTATCGCTGGTTTTGGAAGCAACTTCTTTTACCATCTGAGCGCCCATGTTTTGAATCTTGTCGGACAGCTCAATTTCCTTGGCAACAGTAACACCATCTTTGGTTACGGTTGGAGCTCCGAATGATTTCTCAATAACAACATTGCGTCCACGAGGGCCAAGCGTAACTTTAACGGCATTGGCAAGCTTGTCAACGCCTTTCTTGAGTGCGTCGCGAGCTTCTATATCGTAGTGAACTAACTTAGCAGACATAATTATCTATAATTTTAAGTTTATGATTTAAATTTTTTCAAAAGGTGGGTTACGAAACAATTCCCATAATATCAGATTCGCGCATAATCAGGTACTCTTCTCCATCCAGAGTTACTTCTGTACCTGCATATTTTCCGTAGAGAACTTTGTCCCCTTCCTTCACGCTCATTTCAATTTTATTGCCGTTTTCCACTTTCCCGGCACCAACCGCTATCACTGTACCTTGTTGCGGTTTTTCTTTAGCCGTATCTGGAATGATAATCCCGGAGCTGGTTTTCTCTTCGGCAGGTTCTGCCTGTACCAACACGCGGTCGCCTAAAGGTTGAATCTTAGCCATTTTTATGACTCCTGTTAGTTTTAGTTTATGGTTTAAATTTCTTGCGGGCTTAGCCCATTCGTTGTTTCGGCAATGAGTATGCAAGTTCCGTACCAAATCAAGGAAAAAATTTAATAGCAGACGTAATTGACGCCTAGGAGTACTTTTAAGGAAGGAAGGGTTCCCCGGTTAAGATAACTTGTCAGTCTGCTCTAGATGCTCTGCCAACTTTGCATAGGTTTCGGGAGACCAATGATCAGCCCTATCATCAAAATTGAAACCATCCGGTTGGTAATCGCCCAGTACCGGTTTTAGGGAGTTGCTGAGTTTTTTCCGGCGTTGATTAAAAGCCGTTCGCACTACTTCTTTTATTTTTTCATCCGAAACAGTGAGGGGCTCTTTATCAAACGTAAGCTTAATTACAGAACTGGTAACTTTTGGGGGTGGCGAAAAGGATTGCGCCGGAACATCAAATAACAATTCCGGCGTACAAAATAGCTGAGTTTGTACGCTTAAAATTCCATACTGCTTGGAGGAAGGATCCGCCACCAATCGTTCGGCTACCTCTTTTTGCATCATCAGAGTGGCTTCGGTGAACAGTTGTCTGTGTTCCAGCAGATCAAATAAAATGGGTGAAGTGATATAATAAGGTAGGTTACCTACTACGATATTATTCTTATCCGGATCGATTATTTCCTCCCAGTTCACTTTCAGAATGTCATTTTGGTGAACCGTCAGGTCCTCAAACTTTTGCTTTAGAACTTCCACAGCCCGTTGATCGATCTCGATAGCGTGAACGTCATCGCAACCGGAAAGAAGCCATTTTGTCAATGCACCTGTACCGGGGCCGATTTCAATAACACGGTCTCCTTTACCTGCAACAATGGCATCTATGATTTTAAAGATGATGCTGTTGTCAGTTAAAAAATGCTGACCCAGACTTTTCTTAGTTTTAAAAGACATTTAGTGAGTTGACGGTTGACGGTTGACGGTTGACGGTTGACGGTTGACGGTTGACGGTTGACGGTTGACGGTTGACGGTTGACGGTTGACGGTTGACGGAAGGTTGGGTTTAGTAAGCCTAAAGTCAAAATTAATATCTGTGGTCGATCCGGGCACTGCCTATCGTCGTAACATTGGATCACAGCAAACTGCAAAAAGATTTGTAAATTAGCTGACGCTTGGTATACTTCTAACTAAGTAAATTCTCATATAATTACTTTAATGAGCTTTCTTGAAAAAATCGGATTAGGCCAAAAAAGAAAAGAACTGACCCCTCTTATTGGCGAGAAAAAGAAAAAAGAGCAGGAAAAATACTCGCTGAAGCGTAATCCTTATATTCGGATAGCTATTCTGGTCTTTTTTATAGCGATCAGTGCTTTTTCCCTGCCCCAGAACCCCGTTAACTCAGGTCTAAATTATACTCCGGGCCAGCCCTGGAGAAACCCTGATTTGACAGCTCCCTTCACATTTGCCCTTAGTAAAACCGGAGCTGAGTTAGAGCAGGAGCGACAGGAAATTCGTGATAAAACAGCCCCTATTTTTCGGATTGACACCAGCGTTCCCATTACCATACAGGCCCGCCTCGATTCCGTTTACCGGGATATTCAGCCGGTATTGGAAGCCTATGCTGATTGGCAAATAGCTGAAAAGAACGAAATGCCCTCTTCTTACGATGACAGTGTTCGCTTTGCCCGGGAACTAAGCATTACTGAGGTTGAACTTACCGAACCTTCATGGCAGGTTCTGTTTAACAGTTATGAACAGGTTCAAAGCCAGAATCTATCTCCAAGTCGATTCGTAGGCGTTTCAGTCAAACAGCAGCTTGAACAACTGATTGACCAATTAATGAACCAGGGTATTATAAACAGAAGCAAAGGCAACCTGGACACCGATAAAATCACTGTAAGAAACACCCGGGAAAGCACCGAACAATCCATAGACCTGGCAAGGGTCAGAGATTTAAGAGAAGCCAATGAGTTTACCCAGTTTCAGCTGAACCGAATTTTTGATGAGCAACGATCCCGACTAGCTTTGGAGTTGTATAACAAGGTCATCATCCCGAATTACAAATATAGCGAAGAAGACACCCAGGCTCGTTTAAACGAAGCACTTGCCACTATCTCTGAAACAAAAGGCGCTATTGCACAGGGACAGGTAATTATACGTCGTGGTGACCTGGTGACACCCGAACGAGCCAACATCTTGAGAAGCCTGGCCGAAGCCCGTTCGGAAAACGCTACAAATATCGAGAAATGGGTGCGATTTGCCGGGCAGTTGGTCATCATTGTTGCCATCACCTTTGTATTCTTCATGTATATCTATCTATATCGTAGAAATATTACCTCCGATAATGCCCTATTTCTGCTGGTCTTTCTCACCATGGGGCTTGTCTCGTTCGGCTCCGGCCTCATCAACTACCTCGATATTGCGGATCCTTACATTATTCCCATTGCCATTGCACCTATTGTATTAACCATCATTTTTGACTCGCGGGTAGGATTGGTCTCCTCCATTACCCTGGCTAGCTTACTGGGATTAGTAAACGGAAACAGTTTTGAGTTCGTGGTAGCCACTTTTGCTGCCTGCAGTTTGGGTGTATTTTCAGTGCGGGATATCAAAGACCGGTCTCAGTTTTTCTTCACAACTCCAGGCATCGTATTTATAACCTATGTACTGGTAGTCGGCTCGTTTAAAATTGCCACATTGAGCGGTTGGGAGCTATTCGCTTCTAACCTGATGTACATCGCCATAAGTTCGGTATTTATTTTATTCACATACCCGATTATTCTGCTATTCGAAAAACTCTTTGGTGTTACTACCGATTTCACCTTAATCGAACTCGGAGATACCAATCAGCCGATACTTAAAGAACTCATGAATAAGGCTCCCGGTACTTTCCATCACAGCCTGCAGGTAGCCAACCTTTCTGAGGCAGCCGCATCAGCTATCGGAGCAAACTCACTTTTATGTCGCGTGGGAGCCCTCTACCATGATATCGGTAAGATGGTGAAGCCTGAGTATTTCGTTGAAAACCAAACCAAAGGAACAAACGAGCACGACAAGCTCAAACCCCAAATGAGTGCAATGGTCATTAAGGCACACGTAAGTGAAGGGGTGAAAATGGCCGAAGAGGAAGATCTCCCGGAAATCATTATCGACTTTATTAAAACCCACCACGGCACATCTGTTATCCGCTATTTTTTCGAGAAGGCGAAAGAAGACGATGATATGAAGAGCATGCTTCAGGAAGACCAGTTCCGATACGAGGGACCCCTTCCATCTACCAAGGAGACGGGTATTCTGCTTCTGGCTGATGGCATCGAAGCAGCCTCAAGAGCCATGAAAAACCCAACCTACAGCAAGCTGGAGAACCTGGTAAACCGGATGGTAGACGACCGTGTAGCCGAGGGGCAGCTCAGTCATTGTCCGTTAACTTTCCGACACCTCCAGGTGATTAAGGAAACCTTCCTTAATATTTTGGTTGGCGTGTATCACAGCCGCGTAGAATATCCTGAAGATAAAGAGCGGGATAAAGAAGAGAAGGTCAAAGAAAAAGCAGCAGAAGCTGAAAGAGCCGGATCTGAAAACGGGGCAAACCGAACGGAAGAACAAGAAGAAACCGGCGAATAAAAGTGGCCTTCAAGCAGGAACTGGATTTATATCTGCAGTTTGTGAAGCTTGAAAAAGGCCTGACTGAAAACTCAGTAGTCTCCTATAAGAATGACCTTGAACGGTATTTTCGATACCTGGTTTCCGAGAAAAAAATCAATGACTTGGCCGGAGTTACCCTTTCTCATATTGAAGACTTTCTGAATTTCCTGGTGGATGAGGAGTTACTTTCGGCAAGCTCTTTGGCACGTAATATTTCCAGTATTCGTGGGTTTCATGAGTTTGCGGTGGTTGAAGGCATTACCAAAGCGAACCCTGCCGAACTGGTTGAATTACCCAAAAAAGCTTCCAAGCTTCCCGAAGTATTAGACCGTGATGAAATTGATGCCATCCTTGAAACGCCCGACCTTACCACCCCGGCCGGCATTCGGGACAAAGCCATCCTGGAGACTCTCTATGGAACCGGAATGCGGGTTAGCGAGCTAACCGGGTTGGAACAAGATCGGCTCATATTCGAAATCGGCTTTATCCGGGTGATTGGAAAAGGAAATAAAGAACGGCTGGTCCCGGTAGGTGAAATCGCCCAGGACGCCATTTCTCATTACACCGAGCATGTGCGCCCCCAGTTCTTCAATCCTGAAAAAGCCCACAAAGCAAAGAACAAAGTATTCCTGAGTATGAGGGGAAGCGCTCTTTCGCGGATGAGTATCTGGAATATCGTGCAAAAAGCTGCTGAAAAAGCCGAAATTAAGAAGAATGTATATCCGCATATTTTCCGGCACTCTTTTGCTACTCATCTGCTGGAAGGTGGTGCTGATTTACGTGCCGTACAGGAAATGCTGGGACACTCCTCCATCCTCACCACTGAAATATACACCCATATCGACCGGTCTTTTCTACACCAGGTGCATAAAGAATTTCATCCCCGGGCTTGATGGTTTTTCTTTGATAAGAAAAAAGAAGTGGCAACACTGGGCAAAAACCACTTAATTCAGGTAGAGAAATTTCGGGCTTACTCTACATTTATAGGTACTAATTACCTAACACAACTCACCCATAACTAATTATGTGAGTTTATACATGACGCTTTCAAGAGGCTATATTGTATTTCTTTGCGGATTGTTCTTTCTAACAGGCTGCAAAAAAAATCCGGCAGGCGCCGGTACTGAAAAAGAATTTGGGCTGGAATCTCCTTTCTACACTTTCCCGGCTTCTCACGACCTCGATTACGGCACCCTTCTATGGCCGGAAGATGGAACAACTTTCTGGTATGGCGGACATGGCCTATTCCAAATTTCTGTTCCGAATGGCAATGTAACAAATATCGATAATCAGCCCGGGTATTATGCTGCTTATGAATCTGATTCTGAAACCATTTATTACCTCCCAACGGATTGCTTGTCAGGTTGCTCAGCTCCTGTATTCAAGGTCAATATTAACGGGGGAAACCCGGAAAGAATCTCCGATCTTGAAATCCAGGTTGCGGGTGGAAGACCGGTTATTCCTGTATCGTCAAATCAGTTTCTATTTGTTAAATTACATCCTCAATCTTCTGTTTTTTCTACCTATCTATATGATCAAACCACCGGAGATAGCACCCGGCTCGCTGATGGCATTCCTCAAAGTTTACCCCCCAACCGCTCAGAAGTGTTGGTCTATCAGGTAGATGAAACGGTGCATACCGAAGAAGAGGACATATACCAGCTTGCTTTTGTCTCTATGGATGGAATGATCAATGATACCTGGCAGCTTTCCGGCAACTCATTTACCCACCAGCCGGTATACCCACCACTTTGGGATGTAAACGGAATACGGATTCTCTACATGAAACGGGATTATGACAATAACGCCCGGATTTCGCTATGGCTTATCCACTATCCCGACTCCCAAGAAGAAAAGCTTTGGGATACTTCAGGCGGACCAGAAAAAACCATTGAAGGACCTTTTCGCTGGTCGGACGACAACACCCGGCTTGCCTTTTGGGAACGTACCTGTCTCGAAGCGAGCCTTTATAGCTGCGATGGGGGTTATTTGTGGACGCTTTGGGTGTATAATACTATTAAGGGTGAAGCCACAAAGCAGGTTGTAGACAAATCCAATGAGGCAAGCCCTGCCCGAGATCAGAGGTTTTCTTCGGATGGGTCACAGCTGCTTTTCCTCTACAATCGATCCTTGTACCTTAATGATATAAAGTAAAGTTTCTCCGTTTGGCATCAGCTTTACACTAAAATTCATTTGTGGGCATAAACCGCTTAATAAATTTACATTCTTTTCGTTCCGCATTAAGCCTTACTTCTGTTATTTTAACAAGGAAATTCTAAAACAAGACCTGATACATGACTTATATCCTACGATTTCTCCTCCTTCTGCTCACTTTTTTATTCACTTCTCACACGGTATCGGCCCAGGTTCTCAATTCCAAGACCTATGAAAACGGACTGGTAGTAACCGCTGATAAATACGCTTCCGAAATCGGAAAAGAGATTCTCATGAAAGGTGGAAATGCGGTTGATGCAGCGGTAGCTGTTCAGTTTGCCTTAGCGGTTACCTTACCCCGTGCCGGTAATATCGGGGGCGGTGGATTTATGGTCGTACACCTGGCAAATGGCGAAACAGCTGCTTTGGATTTTCGGGAAAAAGCTCCACAAAAAGCGACCCGAGATATGTATATCCGGAATGGAGAATTTAAATCGGATTTAAGCTGGGAAGGAATTTTAGCCGTAGGTGTTCCCGGAACGGTTGATGGAATGATCAAAGCCCTGGAACGATATGGCCGGATGCCGCTGGATGTGGTTATACAACCCGCAATTAAGCTTGCCAGAGAAGGCTACCCGCTTTCCTATTCACAAGCCAAGGATCTTAATAATCGTAAAGATAGATTTCTGAAATACCAGGCTTCTGCAAATTATTTCACGACCGGGGATTCTACTTTTTTTGAGGAAGGCGATGTTTTTGTGCAGTCTGATTTGGCGGAAACCCTGGAACGTGTTTCCCGGTTTGGGCGAGAAGGGTTCTATTCCGGTCCGGTTGCCGATGCCATCGTAAATGAAATGGAGCGATATCGTGGGCTTATCACTTACCGTGATTTGAGGAATTATGAAAGCAAATGGCGCGAGCCGATTGTTGCCGAGTACCTCGGGTATAAACTCCACATTATGCCCCCTCCCAGCAGTGGAAGCGTAGCCGTTGCTCAGATTCTTGAAATGATCGATGATTACCCGCTGGCTGAAATGGGGCACAACTCAGCTGACTATATTCATGTACTGGCCGAAGCCATGCGCCGTGCTTTTGCAGATCGTTCTTACTATCTCGGCGATCCGGACTTTGTGGATATCCCGATGGAAGAAATGACCAGCGAAAGTTATAATGATCAGCGTATGAACAGCTTCTCAATGGATTCCGCTACCGCTTCAAGCTCACTCTCTCATGGACAAATACAAGGCTATGCTGAATCAATGGAAACCACTCATTTCTCTATTGTTGATGCAGAAGGAAATGCCGTTGCTGTAACCACCACGCTTAATGGCTCATTTGGCAACCATGTTTCAGTAAGCGGAGCCGGTTTTTTACTGAATAACGAGATGGATGACTTCTCCGCTCAACCCGGAGAACCCAATGCGTATGGACTTATTGGAGCTGAGGCCAATGCTATAGAACCCGGAAAGAGAATGCTCAGCAGCATGACTCCCACCATCGTCACCAAAGATGGCAAAGTGGATATGGTACTCGGAGCAGCCGGAGGTCCCCGAATTATTACAGCTACCCTGCAGAGTTTTCTGAATCGTGCTGTATTTGGAATGAGAGCTCAGCAGGCAACATCGGCCCCAAGGTTTCACCACCAATGGTTGCCGGATGTGTTAATGCCCGGGCAGTTTGGGTTGAGTCCGGATACAAAAAGACTCCTCGAAGCCAAAGGACACAAGATATTTGAGATCCCCAATGTAGGGCGTGCCCATAACATTTTCGTAGAACAAAACGGTAACCTCAGCGCCGGGGTCGATCCCCGTGGAGACGGCTGGGCTTCCGGTTACTAATACTTTACGGAACACGGACTAAACTGATTAGGCAGTTTTTCACGGATTTAAGGTATGTGCCTCATCGTAGAATAGGTGTTGCTGATTTTTATATATTCGGAAGCATCTGACATAAATACTTTATGCTTCACGAAGAACTTACCGAGAAAATCATTGAGTCTTTCTGTACAGTTTACGACAAACTTGGTTATGGTTTTTGGAAAGAAACCTGAATTCAAACGAAAAATATTTTCGAACAAATCATAAGTATATTTTGAACCGCGAAGATCTACTCAATCGAGTCATCCGCGTTCAATTTAAATAGCCAAACATAAATAATGGAACAAGCATACCAATCAATTACCTGGCAAGACGATCATTTAGTAATCTTGGATCAAACTCAGCTGCCGCTGCGCGAGATTTATTCAGATGTAAACACCATCGGGCAGGTTTGGGATGCCATCAAAAAATTGAAGGTTCGCGGAGCGCCTGCCATCGGTATTGCCGGAGCCTATGGCTTGTACCTTGGAGTGAGAGATTTGGAGTCGAAGAACTTCACCAGCTTTAATGTAGAACTGAACCGCTGGATTGAGTATTTGAAATCATCCCGGCCAACGGCTGTGAACCTGAGCTGGGCTTTGGAGCGAATCAATCAAACAGTGTATGCGAATAAAGATAAAGACCTGGAGGAGATCAAAGATATCATCCTCAAAACGGCCAAAACCATCCATGATGAGGATAAACGGGTATCTAAAAAAATTGGGGAGAACGGTGCTGAATTAGTCGAAAAAGAATGGAATATACTTACGCATTGTAACACCGGGGGATTGGCTACAGGAGCTTACGGAACTGCCTTATCGGTTATTTTACATGCCCATGAAGAAGATAAAGACATCCATGTTTGGGTAGATGAAACACGGCCCCTACTGCAGGGTGCCAGGCTCACCGCATGGGAGCTCAAGCAAGCGGAAGTCCCCTTCCACATGATTACAGATTCTATGGCGGGTTCCTTGATGCATCAGGGTAAAGTGGATATGGTGGTGGTTGGAGCCGATCGGGTGACGGCTAACGGTGATACCGCAAATAAAATCGGGACTTACTCTTTAGCCGTGTTAGCTAAAGAAAATGAAGTGCCTTTTTATGTTGCCTTACCACTATCAACTTTTGACCTTGAAACGGAAACCGGTGATGAGATAGAAATCGAAGAGCGGGAACCGGAAGAGGTTACTCATCTGGCTAAAACACCGATCACCCCGAAGAAAACAGATGCCTATAATCCGGCCTTTGATATAACCCCTAACAAGTACATTACCGGATTTATCACCGAGAAGGGAATTGTAAAACCGGACTTTAAGAAGAACATCAAAAAGCTGTTTGAGAAGTAGGTTTTTAGAAACTCAGATGTAGAATAGATTTTCGAAACCTTATCCCTCTTCCGGAAGGTCCTTATCCGGAGGGATATCAAGTTCATCATCCCGGTGAATATTCATAGTGATACCCACCGAGCTCCCGATCAACACCCCAACAGCAATTGACAAAACGACACCTGCTTCAAGAAAGAAGCTTGCACCATAGCCAACGCATCCACCTATGACCACCGCAGTAATCCACGTTAAAAAACTTTTCATTTATTCTGTCCTTCCAAAACCTAAACCTAATATAGCCGGGCCCTTTTTAAGCCCTCAGTACTTCTCTAAAGTATAGCTTCCAAAGCCGGAGCCTGAATCTGATTGTGAGAACCACTCCATACAACTTCACCCTCTCTGATCACAAACAACTGGGGAGATTCATGTCTGATTCCCAATTTCTCAGCAATATGCATTGAGACAGGCCGGTGACTGATTACATCCACCATATGAAAGTCTGTTTGTTGCTGATTTTCTTCAGATACAGATTCTACATTTTTCAGAGCAAAATAGCTGGTGGCACATCTCGAACTGTGCTTATAAATCACCTGAGTCTTTTCATTGGACGTCTTCATAACATCTGCCACGTCTTCCTCAGAAGTCAACTCCTTCCAGTGAAACTTATTCTTCGGCTGGTCTTCGGTGCCAAACAAATTGCCAATTGAATCTATAATGCCCATTTGTCCTTTTTTTATTTCACCAAATATACAAGTATTTATACTTCAAAATAAGAGGGGCTAAACCCTGTAATCATCAATTTGATAAACAGCGAATCATTTTTGCATGGTTTTCATTTAGTTAAGTAGTTTACGATAACAGATTTAACCTAATTAAATAAAGGAGATCATGAATACACAAGTTAAAGCACACTGGCTGGGTCATTCGGCCTTTAAGCTGGAAAGCCAAAGCGGTAAGATTATTTATATCGATCCTTTTCTGAAAGATAACCCCTCCACCCCCGACGAGCTCAAAGAAGTAAAGGAAGCCGATTACATACTACTCACGCACGGACATGAAGATCACGTGGGCGATACGGTGGAAATTGCCAAGAATACCGGAGCACAAGTTGTCGGCATTCTGGAACTGATGGGACTCTTACAGGAAGAAGGTTTACCGGAAGATCAGGCCGTTGGTTTTAATAAAGGGGGAACCGTCCATTTTGATGACTTTTCTGTGACGCTGGTCTCTGCCAACCACAGCTCTTCGTATAAAGGAAAGTATGCCGGCGATCCGGGCGGACTCATACTTTCATTCGAAGATGATATCTGTATTTACCACATGGGTGATACCAACATATTTGCAGATCTTGAATTGTATGGAGAACTGTACCGGCCACATGTGGTGCTGGCTCCCATTGGTGATCACTTTACAATGGGGCCTGAAGAAGCCGCTTACGCTGTTGAACTGATCGGAGCGAAGATGGCGGTGCCCATGCATTACGATACGTGGCCTCCTATTGAAGCTGATCCGGAAGAATTCAAAGAAATTCTGGAAGATATCACCGATACGGAAGTTGTAGTGCCGGAAAAAGGTGCTAATTTCCTGGGATGATCTACTGAATTTCCCCTCCCTGAGCCACAAATCTGAAAGAGGGTTTGTGGCTTTTTTATTGGACCGGCTTTATATAATTCGTTGCTCAACTACTCTAAAATTCACTTTCAATATCTCATTAAATTAGTACCTTAGTCCCCAAAATAAGTTAAGCGCGTTAAATGCATCAATGTCATGAAATATACTACCATCCACCTCGGGGATAATAAAATTGAGCTTTATAATTCACTAATGGGTAAAGAGACAATAAAAGTGAACGGAGAGATAGTCTCATCCAAATACTCCATGCTTGGGGCCGAACACCCCTTTACAATCCGGGAAGATGGCACAAAGGTAAACTGCACCGTTCAATTTGGTTTTGGGATGAATGGAGTGGTATTCGACTTATATAAAGAGGGATCGCCCATCGTTGAATCGGAAAAGAAAGGGTGCGCAGGGCTGTTCATTCTATTCATTATTGTATTCAGCGTGATCTTCGTGCTATCTCAAATTTGAGTATTAAGAACAAACAACAACTAAATATTTCAGTCATTACCTAGCCTGATGAAATTTCTTTCCACTATCACCCTATTTCTTCTCTCAGTTTGTATGAATGTAAATGCCCAAGTAGCTGTGACAGCAGTTCCCTTTCTTGAGATCAGGCCCGATGCCCAAACCAACATGAATGCCGGAGCATTGGTGGCTCTCCCTTCCGATTATAATACTGCCTTTTATTACAATCCTGCTCAACTCGGAAATTTTGGTACCTCAAAAAATTTCTCTTATCAATTTCACCCAAACGGCAATAATTGGTTACCTGAACTCAATGATGATCTCAGACTTTACAACTCTTCTCTTGCTGCAGGATATAAGTTTAATAATATTCCTCTAAGTATTGGCTTTGGGGTAATGAATACCCGGTTTGATTATGGTGAAATCCGCTACTTTGACCCGAACAACCCAATACCTGACAGTACATACAATCCTGTTGAAAATTATCAGCTCTACTCGGTTGGGCTCAGGTATGATTTCGGGATCTGGGTGAGTATTGGCTATTCATTCAAAAAGATTGACTCTGATCTAGGATTATATCAGGGAAAAGTTGATGCCAACGATTTCGGTATTCAGGTAGGATATCCCTTTTCTATCAATAGTTTTAAAGCAGAAGTATCGTTTGGGTATGCTTTGCAAAATGATGGAGGCTTCATCCAGTATGATCCCTCTGTAGGACCTGACCCTTTGCCACGAAAATCTATTCTTGGTTACGGACTTACACTTGCTTATGAGGATATGATAGCTGGCAATAGTATGGAGTTGGTAAAAATTGACTGGGCTGTTGATGCCAAAGACCTCCGAACTGATGTGTATGGAAATTCGGTCAGCTATAACAAAAAACCGGGCATCATTCCCATGCTGGACAATGTAATCCTTTCAAAGAGTGATGAAGATATAGAAATAAGTCAGGGTTTCAGACTACATATTCTTGAAGGTTTTACAGCCGGACTTGGCCGATACTATGGTCCTGGTTACAGGAAAGCAGTGAATACATCCGGTGTTTCTTTGAGTGCCAAACCGATTCTTAAACTAATATTCAGCAAAAACGAGCACCCTGTAATCAGGGCCGTAGCAAATCATTTAGATTTCAGTTATAGCTGGTCAACTTACAGTGTCAACGAAACCGATCATCCACTTACCGGCTCGTCATTCCATCAGTTTTCCATATCCTTATATGGGTTTTAACCTCTTAAGAAAGCACAACTCCATTACGTAATCCTGAGACCCGGCCTCATTAAATCAGCTACAAACTCCAGGGTACAAATCATACAAGCCGTACAGCTGAAGAATAGTAGACGGATTGGTCATATTGTATAGACAAGCCAATAGAAACTTCACCCTCCCCGAAACAAAGATTTCATCCGGGCGTAAGCCATCACCGTTGCAAATAATCAAAACGGTTTTAATACACTCAGATGAAAACTTTACGCTACACCCTCCCGCTATTTATAATGATCGCAGCATTAGCATTTACAACAGCCTGCGATAATGGAAACGAAGAAAATCAAAATGGTAAAGACGAAAAGCTGGTAATTCCGGTGGAAGTCAGTAATGTAAGCCGGGGAAATATCTCAGCTTATTATGCCAACACCGCCACCCTCGAAGCTGAACAGGAAGCTACCGTGGTTGCTAAAGTCCGCGGTATTGTTCGGGAAATCTATGTTGAGGAAGGCGATGCGGTTAAAGCCGGACAGGTGATCGCTAAAATCGAAGATGATCAATATCGTATTGAAGCAGCCCGGGCGAAAGCAACCTTAGATCGGCTGAAAAACGACTTTGACCGTAATAAAGAGCTGTATGAAAAGAATTTGATTGCCGCCGAAGCCTACCAAAATTCTCAGTATGAATATGAGTCTCAGAAAGCCGCTTATGAACTTGCACAGCTAAACCTCGAGCATACATCTATTAAATCTCCCATTGGCGGAGTGATCTCTGAGCGTTATGTGAAGGTTGGCAATATGATCGGCACCGACCAGCAGGTATATCGCGTAACCGATTTTAATCCATTACAAGCCATTTTGCACATACCGGAGCATGAGATGGCCAAAATCAGAAAAGATCAGCGTGCAGAACTCAGAGTGGATGCACTTCCCGATCAAACTTTCGAAGGCCATGTAGAACGCATCAGCCCGGTTGTTGATTCCGAAACCGGTACGTTTAAAGTGACGGTGTATGTGGATGAAACCAAGGGGATACTTCGCCCGGGTATGTTTGGCCGGGTCAAGATTGTGTACGACACTCGCGAAAACACCCGCATGATTCCTAAATCGGCCGTTATGTCGGAAGACCTTGCTCAAAGTGTGTATGTGATCAAAGATTCTCTGGCCTTCAAAAAAGCCATTAAAACCGGGTACACCAATGGATTTAATATTGAAGTGATCGAAGGACTGGAAGACGGCGAAATGGTCGTCACCATCGGGCAGGGAAGTCTGCAGGACAGTACCAAAGTAAACGTTATCTCCAACCTGTAAGCGGGCCACCCTATGAAAATCATTGATGTTTCGATACGCCGGAAAGTTACCATTGCCATGTTTACCGTTGGGATTCTGCTGTTCGGTATGGTTTCGCTCTCCCGCCTTAATGTGAACCTGCTTCCTGAACTCAGCTATCCAACCCTCACCATCAGAACCGAATTTGAAGGTGCCGCTCCCGTTGAAGTGGAAAACCTGATCACCAAACCGGTTGAAGAAGCGGTTGGAGTGGTTAAAGGTGTACAGCAAGTGCGCTCTATTTCCCGGGCCGGCCAATCAGATGTAGTGCTGGAATTTGCCTGGGGAACCGATATGAACATCGCCAATCTGGACGTGATGGCTAAACTGGATGCCGTTCAGCTTCCTTTAGATGCGGACAAGCCGGTTACCTTACGCTTTGATCCCACCCTCGATCCTATCATGAGGTACGCCCTCTATTACAATGAAGGTGGAAGTGATAATCCTTCTGAAGATGAAGCAAATGTAGATTATGCCAGCTATCAGGACCTGGAAAGTCCGGATGCCATTTCCCGGCTTAAAGGTTTACGTGTGTTAGCGGATGAACAACTCAAAAAGAATTTAGAATCGGCACTTGGAGTTGCTTCGGTAAAAATAAGCGGCGGACTTGAAGAAGAGATACAGGTCAACATTGATCAGCAGCGCCTCGCCTACTTAAATATCCCGATTGAAAGTGTGACACAGATTCTAAGTGCAGAAAATGTGAATCTTTCCGGTGGACGGTTAGAAGAAGGCACCCAACAGTATCTGGTTCGGACGCTTAATGAATTTAAATCCGTTGATCAGATCAGAAACGTGGTGGTTGCCCGAAACCAGGAGAATACCATTTACCTGAAAGATGTGGCCGACGTAACCCAGGCCTACAAAGAGCGCGAAGCCATCACCCGGCTGAATGGTGCTGAAGCCGTAGAAATTGCCATTTACAAAGAAGGAGATGCCAATACCGTTGCGGTGGCCGAGGCCGTTAATGCGCGAATGCAGAATATCCGGGATGCCCTTCCTTCAAACATGAAGCTTGAAAAAGTATATGATCAGTCTGTTTTTATAGCCTCTGCGGTGGATGAAGTGAAGAATGCAGGGGTCATTGGCGGTATCCTGGCCGTACTTGTGCTTTATCTATTTCTGAGAAATTTCTGGACCACCGTTATCATTTCTGTTTCCATTCCTGTTTCAATCATTGCCACATTCAATTTGATGTACGGCAACGATATCTCACTAAACATTATGTCTTTGGGCGGTATAGCCCTGGGTATCGGGATGCTGGTGGATAACTCCATTGTGGTATTAGAGAACATAGCCCGGCACCGGGAAATGGGGAAAGGAATTGTGGAATCAGCCCGTGAAGGTGCCGGTGAAGTTGGGATGGCCGTAATTGCCTCCACCCTCACCACCATCGCGGTATTCTTTCCGCTGGTATTTGTTCAGGGTATTGCAGGACAACTTTTCCGGGATCAGGCTCTTACAGTGACCTTTTCTTTACTTGCTTCGCTGGTTGTAGCCATCACACTGATCCCGATGCTTTCATCTATCGGAGGTAAGAAAAATGAAGCACAGCCACTGGACCTAAAGGAACCAAAAACTAAAGCCGGTCGGGGAATCAGATCTATACGAATGTTCCTGTTCTATACCGTACCCACTGCCATCACAAAGGGAATGAAATTCATCTTCCGTTGGGTTGGAAAGATTTTCAAGGCTTTATTTGCTCCCTTTGTTTGGGCCTTTGACAAATCCTATCAGGCTACAGAAAAAGTATATAGTGGCATGCTCCGCTGGTCGCTGAATCACAAATTTATAGTTCTGTCGGTTGCTTTGTTGTCTTTTGCAGGCTCACTGGCTTTGGTTCCTCAAATTGGTATTGAACTCATCCCTCAGTTATCGCAGGGTGAGTTTGCCGTGGAATTCAAATTGCCTCCCGGAACCCCGATAGAAGAAACCGACAAAGCATTGCGTTCGGTTCAGAACAAATCCAAAAATCTGGATAATGTACGAACCACTTTTGCCGTGGCGGGGACCGGAAACCAAATGGATGCCAATCCCGAACAAGGCGGTGAAAACTGGGGGGAGCTCAGCGTAACACTCGCCTCTGGCTCATCCACCGCAGATGAAGAAGTGGCAATGGACCAGATGCGCTCTTCCCTTCAACAGGTTCCCGGATTGCAGTATAAATTTTCCCGTCCTTCCCTGTTCTCTTTCAAAACACCTATTGAAATTGAAATTTCCGGATTTGATCTGGATAAACTGAAGCTTGCCGGGGACGCCGTTGCCCGCAAGCTGTCATCCAATGACCGGTTTGCTGATGTAAAAAGCACCATGGAAACCGGGAGTCCGGAAATTCAGATACTCTTTGATCGTGACCGCGCCGCAGCTCTTGGGTTACAGGTACACGAAGTAGCCGACCGCATTGTGAGTAATGTCCGGGGCGATGTAGCCACCCGATATTCCTGGAGAGACCGAAAAATTGATGTTCTGGTTCGGGCTCGTGAAGCCGACCGTGCATCCATCGATGAAATTCAGCGCCTGATTGTAAACCCGGATAGCGAGCGTCCTATTCCCCTTAGCGCAATCGCGGATGTACAGATCGCCAACGGACCGGGGGAAATACGCCGGGTTTCTCAGCAGCGTGTAGCTATTGTTTCAGCTAACCTGAACTATGGAGATTTGGGCGAAGCAGCCGAAGAAGTGGAACAGGCACTGTCTGAAACTACATTACCGACCGGAATTCTGGCTCAGATTGGTGGACAGAATGAAGAAATGGCCGAATCATTTCAGTCGCTTATCTTCGCTCTTTCTTTGGCGATTTTCCTGGTGTACCTGGTGATGGCCTCGCAGTTTGAGTCTTTACTTCACCCATTTATCATTCTCTTTACTATTCCACTGGCTTTAGTTGGAGCTATTCTGGGTCTGTATATCACCGGTACCACCATCAGTGTGGTTGTATTTATTGGACTGATATTGCTGGCCGGAATCGTGGTAAATAACGCTATCGTACTTATAGACCTGATTAACCAGATGCGTATGAAAGGCGTGGAAAAACTGGAAGCCATCAAAGAAGGTGGAAAATCTCGATTACGCCCTATTCTCATGACAACCTTGACCACCACCCTTGGCCTGCTTCCTTTAGCAATTGGTTTTGGCGACGGTGCCGAGCTGCGTGCCCCAATGGGTATCACCGTAATCGGCGGACTGCTGTTTTCCACCTTACTTACCCTTGTGGTTATTCCGGTGATGTACGACATCCTTGACCGCAAGACCTACACCCCTCAACCTGAAACCGAAACGGCTTAATAAACTCCCATGCATATTACCGATTTATCCTTACGTCGCCCGGTAACCACGCTCATGGTTTTTGTGAGTCTGTTGGTTGTGGGACTGATTGCCACCCGACTGGTTCCACTTGAGTTTATGCCGAACATTACGTTTCCAGGGGCTTTTATTCAGCTTCCTTACCCAAATTCCACTCCAACCGAGGTTAATGAAAATATAGCACGCCCTATTGAAGAAGTGCTGGCCACTATCAGCGGAGTGGAACGCATCAACTCAAATTCCGGGGAAGACAATGCCGGTGTTGTCGTCACTTTTAAGCAGGGGAATGATATTGATCTCAAAGCCATCGAGATCAAGGAAAAAATTGAAAGCATCCGGAATCAGCTGCCCGACGATTTCGAATACTATACCATCAATAAATTTCAGGATGGAGATGCCCCTACGCTTCTACTGCGTATTTCCAGCAACAGGGATCTTTCTGATGCTTATGAGTTACTGAACCGTAACCTGAAGCAGCGCATTGAGCGTATTCCCGGAGTAGGTCAGGTTACTTTGTACGGTGTGGAGAAAAAGGAAATACGTGTTGAGCTCGATCCGGATCGGCTCACCCAATATAATATTAACCTGAACCGGCTGAGCAGTACGCTAAGGCAAGCTAATTTTTCCATTTCGGCCGGTAAAATCACCGATGCCGGCCTTCGGTATATGGTTCGCCCCGTTGGGAATCTGAACGGTGTTGAGGATATCGAGAACCTGATTGTGGCAGATAACAACATTCGTGTTAAAGATATCGCCACGGTTAAATACACTTCGCCCGAACGAAATTATGCGCGTCATCTTGATCGTAAATACGCCATTGGGCTTGATATCACCAAAGAATCTACTGCCAATACCGTAGAAGTAGTTGACCGGGTTTTAGCTGAAATTGAAGAAGTGAATGAGCTTCCGGAAATGGAGGGTATTGAGATTTTTGAAATGTTCAATCAGGCCGATGGAATCCTGAGTTCACTTCGGGAACTTTTTAATTCGGGTATGATCGGTGCCCTTCTCTCCGTATTTGTGCTGTACATCTTCCTGCGGCAAATGAGCACCACCCTCATCGTAGCCACAGCGGTTCCCTTTTCACTCATTGTGACGCTCGGTTTTTTCTACTTCCTCGATATTTCACTGAATATCCTTTCCATGATGGGGCTTATGCTCGCCATCGGTATGCTTGTAGATAATGCGGTTGTGGTAACTGAAAACATCCACCGGTACCAGCGCAAAGGAAATGATGCCAAAAAATCAGCTCTTTTCGGAGCCCGGGAAGTTTCCATAGCCGTAACGGCCGGCACGCTTACGTCCATCATCGTTTTCCTCCCGAACGTGGTGAACGAGAGCTTTATCTCCCAGCATATGTACTACATCGGTATGGCGATTATCATCGCACTGCTGGCTTCATTGGTCATTTCGCTGACGGTGATTCCCCTGCTTGCCTCGAAAATTAATCCACCGGAAAAATCCAGGAAAAAGACAGTTATCGACAAGCTGTCCGTAAAATACTCCGCCTTGCTTGGGTGGCTGTTGGAACGTCGTAAAATCTCCGTTCTGTTTATCGCTCTGCTGTTTTTGAGTGGCGGCATCCCCATGGCATTTATGAACGTGGATATGTTTCCAAGAATTGAAGAACGCCAGTTACGCCTGCAATATAACCTGAACGCCAGTTACACTCTGGAACGTGTAAAAGAATCTGTTGACCGGATTGAAGAATACCTGTATGAAAACCAGGATAAGTTCGAAATCGAGTCTGTTTATACCTACTACCAGCCTGATTATGCAAACTCTACCATCAACCTTATTGATGAGGACGATGCCAAGAAAGCAGTAGCGCAGATTAAAGAAGAAATTCAGAAAGACCTGCCTAAAATTGCACTCGGTCAGCCGGCTTTTGAATTTATCAGCCGTAACAATGCCGAACAGGTTCGGGTTTTTGTACAGGGTGAATCGATGGATGTGCTTGAAGAGCTGGCCGATCAGGTAGAATGGCGGCTTGGTCAGATTGAAGGCTTTGCGGATGTGCGTTCTGAAGCCGAGGCCGGAAGTGATGAAATCCGCCTCACCGTAAATCATGACCGCGCCCGAAATTTCGGGCTAACGTCCTCGGCTGTTGCCAGTATGGTTTCCGGAGCTATGCGCGGGCAAACCATACAGCGCATTCGGGGTGAAGACAGTGAGATCGATGTGATCCTGGCCTTTCAGGATGTGAACCGGCAAACCATTGATGATCTAAAAAACCTACCGATTTCCATTAACAACGAACAATCCGTTAAGCTTGCCACCCTTGCCGACTTTGAAGAGCGACCCGGAGCCGGACGTATCTTCCGCGAAAACCGCCGAACCTCGCTGGGTATCAGTGTCAACCTCGATGACATAACATCGGATGAAGCCCGCGGAAAAATATCTCAGGTGATGGATCAGATCGTGTACCCCGCCGGATACGGATGGAGTTACGGGCGCAGCTTTGGAAACGACCTGGATGCGATGAACACCATGCTGTTCAATATCGGCATTGCGTTCTTCCTGATTTACCTGATTATGGCTTCCCTTTTTGAGTCTCTTATTTACCCCACCAGTGTGCTCTCCTGCATTTTCTATGGCATGATCGGAATCTTCTGGTTCTTCTTTATCACCGGTACCACCTTTGACCTGATGGCTTTCATTGGAATTCTGATCCTGATGGGCATCGTGGTGAATAACGGGATTGTGCTGATCGATCATATCAACCACCTTCGCAGTGAGGGCTTATCCCGAAGAGAAGCTGTAATACAAGGCGGTAAAGATCGTATGCGCCCTATTTTAATGACCGCTGCCACCACCGTGCTTGGTTTGGTTCCCCTCTGTTTCGGAACCACCCAGATTGGCGGTGACGGTCCGCCCTACTTCCCGATGGCCCGCGCTATTGTGGGCGGTCTTACCTTCTCAACGGTAGTCACCCTACTGGTGCTTCCCTCCATTTATGTAATCCTGGATGATATCAAAATTTGGAGCAACCGGATTTTACACGCTGCGAAGTAATGAATCTGCCTATATAGTACGCCTTCTTTTTGGTACCCATGTTTTAAACATTATTTGTCTGGTTCGCTGAAGTCTTCAGAGATAGGGAAAAGGATACCGGGCCTTTACTTACCCTTCTTATCAGGAACCGTTATCCGGAATTTTTAACTCTTAGAATTCCGGATAACATACCTACATGCATATCAATAACTTGCGAGCACCGGGTTTGGAATTTTATATGGAATTTTTGCACTTTCCTTCTTTCTATATAATTATATGTTATATGGCATTCTAAAATGATGCACCTAATAAATTCTCTTAAGAAAAATGTTGGCGCCTACTTATTACATCTACTTTTTGTATGTATTATCGCACCAGTATTAGTGGGTAGTTCTTTTGGCGTTTTTGAATTCATTTCTGGTGAAAGAGAATTTGCAGAGATGATTACAAGCGTTTTCATTACTAGTATTTTCGCAATTATTTACGGCGCTATTGTTAGTGTTCCTCTCGCAATAGTATCCTTATTTCTTTTCAAGTGGCTGATTGATAGCAATGAATTTAAGGTTGTCTATTTTTCTTTGTTAGGTGCTCTGTTTGGTGGTTTGGCACACTTGGTATTTATTTTCTTCGGACTTGGCGAAGGACGAGAAACACAAGTATTTTTAACCTTTGTTGTCATTGGAAGCCTAATAGGGCTGTTTTTACATTACATTTGGAAAGATAGCTATACCAAACCCCATGCCATATAACAAGCGTTTCAAGCGGATTCGAACGCGGTTCGGGTCGTTAATTTTAACTCACAGGCTCGCCGCTTAAACGCAGGGTCGTTAGTTTCACAGTTTTAACCTACTTATCTAATTGGTATTAAATGAAGCTTCTGAAAATACTTTCTGCAATTCTATTTTCAGTTTTTTTGCTCTTTCTGATAAGAAACCTGCTTTTACATTTCACCTACAACCATTACACAGATCAAAAGGAAATTGTCTTTAAATCTATAGATGATACAGAAAAGCAAAAGTGGCGTTTTGAACTTGAGACTCATTACAATGGAATAGATGAGCTTCATATCACAGAGTACATTTTAACCACTGACAGTACTGGGATAGCAACTTATAGGAGATTTAAAGAAAAGATATTTGGTGTCGAAAGTTCTCAGCTATATTCGTGGAGTTCACTTTTGCCATATGACAAAGAGAAATACATTGATGCTGACACGACACAAATTGAAGTGAGTAAATCTTCTATTCTTCATTTAAAATCACTTCCGCCATTTTATGATGGTAGTTTTATAGCAAATTATGAGATGAAGGATGAAAACTTAGTGATTACTTCATATGTCGAGGGTAATGATCCAAAAGATTATGAAAACAGTATTCCTCAAAATCAGTCACAAGTAATCCCTTTTAAAAGATTGATTCCTTTTTTCAGCTGGCTGTATTTGAGAATAAAGCAAGGACCGCCTCCAGGCCTACCATTTCCAGCCAACTAAAACTGAAAACTAACATGCGTTTTAAAGCGGACGGGGTGCGATGAAACTTGACTGCCAGGAATTAATTTCGCTACTTCAAAAGAAATCATAATTCCCGCGCCGCTTATTTGCCAGGCCGTTATGTAGCTTACCCTCTTGCAATATTACCCCTATTAAGTTAGTTTCACATTTACACCATAACGAAACTTTAAGGGTTATGCCAAGCATCACAGTTAAAAATATACCAGAACCCATTTACAAAAAGCTAAAGCAACAGGCAGAAGCGCAACATCGAAGTATGAACAGCGAAATTATAGCCTGTTTGGAGCGAACCGTCGAGCCTAAGCGTGTTTCTTCTGATGAAATTCTCCGTCAAGCACGATTGATGAGAAGGAAAGTGAAAGGAAGCCTGTCTTCTGAAGAAATTCAGGATGCTATTGATCAAGGCAGACCATGATTGTAGTTGACACCAATATCCTCGCCCACTTTTGGTTACCCTCAGACCATACTGAAATTTGTGAGCAATTATTTAAATGGGATTCGGATTGGGTTGCTCCGGTATTGTGGAAAAGTGAGTTCAGAAATGTTGTAATTCTTTACATGAGAAAAAAACTCATTGATCTGCCGGAAGCATTACAAATCTCTGAGAAAGCAGAAAATCAGATGAAAGAACGAGAATTTCATGTGAACTCAATTCAGGTTTATGATCTGGCAGATAAATCTAATTGCTCTTCCTACGACTGTGAATTTATAAGTCTTGCAGAAGAATTAGATATCAAACTGATAACCATGGACAAACAAATCCTTCGTTCGTTTCCCGGGCGATGCACTAAACCATTGGATGTTATTAACTCATAATATCGCCGCATAACATCCTTAAAAAGGACATTGTCAAAGGCACATAATCTCCCTACCGTAGATCTTACGTTCTTGTGATATTCATTAGGGCAAGTGTATCGGTTCCACCTCTAATGGCATGGTCAGTTAAGTGATCTTTCCGGCGCTACCGGCGTCCAAACATCTTTAGATTGGCCATTTAAGGCGCACGCCCAGAATCACTCTAAACTTATCGAGTTGTATTCTACTTACAGACTGCTCTGCCTTAGGTGACAAGTACTACAAGCATGGAGGCTCATTTCGACTGGGTGCGTTGGCTCGACGGTGGCACCTTTCCCCGCAGTCTCATATAGGTGATTACATTACCATAATGCTGAAGAGTATGATTATTCCTAAAGGTTAAAACGGTCAGCGGTGATCGCTGTTTACCCATGAACTCGACGAGCTGAGTATCCATGCCGATGTCTGCTGTTTCATAAATCTCGTTACAGTAATCGAAAGAAGCGGACAGCACATCCAGAATCTCTTCCCGTTTTGTGACGTTCTTTTCAACATTGCCCACGGGTGAATCCTTGCCCATTGCAGCGGAACAGAAGAAATAATTGGAACCGGCAATATGGGTGAGAAGTTCTCCAAAGTTTCGCACCTCAGGAGTAGGCCTGAAGGAGTAATCGTCCTCGGACATCTCTTTTGCTGCATTTATCACCATATTTTGAACGTAACCGTTGCCATCTTGCAATGCTTCAATTACCGGCTGAACCTGACCGGCTTCTACCTGAGCCTGTAATGAAGTGACCCCAAAAATTAAGAGTAAAAATGCTGTACCGATCTTCTTATTTCTATACATATCTTTGTGTTAATTGTATGATGTGTTAATGTTTAAAACTCATATCCGAATCTAGAATGCCTGCTGTATGTAGCCGTTTAGTATAATTCGATGACTGAGGTGATAGAAAGTCGCACCGGCTGCAATCCTCCAGCCCTTGTTTATGCTCTTTCTAAAATTCACCACTAAGGGTGGCAGATAACTACGGGAGACCGGGAGAAATAGTTACTGCCCTTTCCAAATAATCTGCATGACTGTCTATGAACCTCCTACATGCACAGACGAGAAAGAGAAGTTCAAAGATTACCAGAAAACCGGCCTGCCAATCCCTTCCACATAAATCCATTTTTTCATTTATGTTTAGGGTGATTTTCAACTTCATTCCGATCCATGACTGACAACATCACCAAGCATTCTGAAACGTTCACCATTCGGGCCAGTGAAGTGGGTTCCGGAGGACAGATTACCCTTCCTGCTCTCTGCTCCCTATTTCAGGAGGTAGCCGGAAATCATGCCCATAAGCTTAATTTTGATATCACCCAGCTGCACGAGAAAGACCTTACCTGGGTATTGCACCGCATGGACATCAAAATTGAACGGTATCCAAACTGGCGGGAGAAGATCACCATTGAAACCTGGCCGGCAGCCGGCGATGCTTTACGGGCTTACAGAGATTACCGGATTCTGGATGAAGAAGACAACCAAATCGGAGCCTGCCTTAGCTATTGGATGATGATCAACGTAAAGACCCGAAAGCCCACTCGTATGCCGCAAGATGTTCTCGACCTTCGCCTATCGGAAATGGAACATGTGATGCCGGTAAAATCAAATCGTTTGGACCCTTTTGAGGAAGCTGATGTAACAAAGAAATTCGTGGTCAGAAAGTCAGATCAGGATATGAATGCACACGTGAACAATGCCCGCTTCGTGGAGTGGCTTATGGAAACCTATGACGATGACAAAGCCTATTTAGTGAAGAACATGGATATCATGTTTATGAGGGAAAGCCTTGCGGGAGACATGATCACTTCGGAACGCAAAAATGAAGAACATCAGAATTACCGGCATCAGCTGAAAAATCAGGAGGGTGAAATCGTTGCGCTTGCTGAAACCAGTTGAACCCAATCTTTATTATCTTCGTTGGTAACAGAGAGGATTTCTATTTATCATTTCGTAACTATATAAAAGCATTCAAACCTGAAAGATTTGATCCCTGCCCCGGATACATACAAAGAAAAAATTGATTTTGTGGACGATTTCAGTATGAAAATCGAAGAGTTGGGTCATCCCAGAATTTATGGCCAAATACTGGGTTGGTTACTCATTTGTGATCCCCCGCATCAGTCTTTCCCGGACCTGATGGAAAACCTGGATATAAGTAAAGCATCAGTAAGCAATACCACCCGGATGCTATTGGAAAGAGGACTCATTGAAAAAGTAAGGGTTAAGGGAGAACGCCAAATCTATTTTAAACTCAAAGAAGGATCCCTGGTCGATTTTATGGAGAGACAACTTCGGCTTTCCTTAGAGCTGGAGGAAATAACAGCAAAAGGGTTGGATTTCATTAAAGAGGAAAAGAAAACGAATCCTGATCGACTGAAAAAGGCCAACCATTTTCATCAATTTATCAGCAGACAAACGAAAGATCTTATCCAAAAATATAAAGCAGAGAATAATCTTTGATTCTCACTCGCACAAAAAATGACCGGCCGTTCATTAAAAAAATGTTAATGAAAGAACCGGCTTCTTTCCTACGATATTAACTTCCTTCTACTAAAAGCGTTTTTTCGCTTTTCTAAGCTTCTTTTATAGCCTTTAGGTTCATCCAAATCACCTCCCTGTTTTGCTACTGTAAAAAAGCAATACGCACTGTTCATTTTGTTTACTAATTAGTAAACTTACTGAACGTTAATTTTGATAGTCAGTCAGATTATGACCAATAGTTATTTAAATGGGAACCAAAGAACGTAAACAGCGCGAACGAAAGCGGCGGAAGGACCAGATACTTAACGCAGCTATATCCCTCATTGAGGAAAAGGGGTTTGAAAAAACCACCATGGATGAAATTGCGGACCGTGCCGAATTAAGCAAAGGCACTTTGTATTTGTATTTCAAGGATAAGTCAACTCTTCATCATGCCATAAAGAAAAGAGGGCTTAGCCGATTACACACTTATTTCCTGGAAATCATACAAGAGGACAGGAAAGGTGCCGAACTCGTCAAAAAGATGATGAAGACCTTTCTTGAGTTCCTTACCGAACATGCCACTTTCACCCGTGCCATGATGATTTATGAGCAGGCAAATAAAACCGAATTGTCTGAACATCCCGTGGTTGAAGACTGCCATCATCTGCAAAATGAATTACTCATGATCATCGTGCGCTCAATTCAAATTGGCATTCAGGATGGAAGCATTAAAACCGAAATACCTCCCAAGATAATTGCACTCATGATTGGAGCTCAAATGAACGGAATGCTTCAATTTTATTTGTCAGATCCCAATGAGAAGGTTCAAAATATTCTGACCGAGCATGAACTGACAATGCCGGAGTTGATGGAGCAATATCTCGATATTCAATTCAATGCAAAGACAGACTAATTACTTACAACACCACAAGAATTTAAATCAAATTTTGCAGCAACTTATGAAACGATTACTTACTCCCTCCTTTCAAATTATGGGAGCGCTTACGCTGATCTTAAGCTTTGGCTTGTCTTCTGTTGCTTATGCTCAACCGGCTGAACAAACTGAAGTCACACACAATCAAACGCTGGATTTAAAACAAGCTATTCAGATATCACTGGCTAATAATACGCAGATGAAGCGTTCTCTCCTTTCAGTACGAGATGCAGACCAACAGATTCGTACGGCTTGGAGTAATGTAATGCCAGACATCGCAGCTTCAGCCAATTATACCCGAAATCTTGAAGTACCTGTAAACTTTATTCCGGCTGTCATTTTTGATCCCAATGCAGATCCCAACGAATTGGTTCCGGTTGCTTTCGGAACCGATAACAACTGGCAGGGCGGGTTTACGGTTTCTCAAACCATTTTTAGCGGACAAGCCTTTGTAGGTATCAGCAGCTCGGAACTATACAAAGCTGCTCAATCCGAAAGCATGCGGGCTACTGCACAGGGCATTGTAACCCAAACCCGGATCGCTTATTACCAAGCGTTGGTGTCAAAAGAGCAACTGCGATTGGTACAGGCTCAAATTGACCGGGTAAGAAAAAATTTAGAAGACACCCGAAAACTCTACGAGCAAGGCTTTACGGACGAATATGCCATCATGCAGCTCGAAGTACAGCTCAGCAATCTTGAACCTCAACTTACGCAAGCCCGGTTTGGTGTTCAGAATGCTTTGCAAGAGCTGTTGGATGTAATGGGACTTCCCGTTCAGCTTTCTATTGATATTAAAGGAGACTTAAGCACGTACGACATGCACTCCTCTGCTGTAGAATCAAATGAAAATAAAGAGTTGAAAAATATAGATGGCTTAACTCCTCTTGCTTTAAAAGATGACTCCCTTGCTTTACGACAGGCTTTGGATCTTAGAGGTGATATCAGGATTCTGGATATTCAAAAAAAGCTGCAAAGCAAACAGCTGGATGCACAACGCAGCACCTATTTACCCAATATTGTAGCCAGCTACGGGCTTAACTGGACAGCATCACAATCGGGAACGCCCCAGTTTTTTGGGACTGAAGATTCCCGGGCACGTTCCCAAACGTTATCGCTTGGAATTCAGCTACCCATTTTCCAGGGATTCCAAAGAGATGCTGCTATACAGCAGGCAAAAATCCAGATTAAGGATACTCAGCTCCAATTATATCAGGCTAAACAAACAGCCAACAAGGAGATTTTCTCAGCAAAACAAGGAGTAAGGGAAGCCTTGCAAACCAGCGATGCCCTGAAAAAAGCCCTACAACAAGCAGAACGTGGATATGAGCGTGCACTCGTGCGTTATCAAAACGGGGTTGGTTCACAGCAAGAAGTAACGGATGCAGAATTACAGCTCCGTCAGGCTGAAATAAATTATGCCCGGATGGTATCGGGTTATCTATCGGCCAAAGCCCAATACGATCAGGCCATTGGACAGGTACCGTTCGTAGGGCAAGACATTCAGGAAATAAAAGAAAATATTGAACTTAAATAACATGAAACCGACAACAATGAAGTCCCAAATCTCAATACTTGCACTGTTTTTATTAATCACCGCTTGTGGTAATGGCGGCCCAAATGAGAACGGCGAAAACGGTATACCAACCAATGCTGCTCCGGTTTATGTGCAGGAATTACAGCCTTCAGATTTCCGTCACTATGTGAATATTCAGGGTACCGTAGAATCTGATAAAACGATCCTCATCACCCCAAAGATAAGTGCTACGGTAGAAAAAAAATTGGTACGTGCCGGTGATGCTGTTAAAAAAGGTGATATACTTGCAAAACTGGACGGCGAAATCACCCGCAACCAGCTGCAGCAGGCAGAGACACAGCTCGAATTGGCCAAGACTCTCTTTGAGCGACAGAGTAACCTGCGCGATCAGAATATTGGATCTGAGGTGGAATATCTTCAGGCAAAAACTCAGTATGAATCAGCGAAAAGCCAGCTTGCCACCCTAACAGAGCAGTATGAAAACTATACTATCCGAGCTGCAATATCCGGAACCATAGACCGTGTAGACCTGAAAGTTGGTGAAACTGTAGGGCCCGGTACTCCCGTTTTTCAGCTTGCCAACTCCGATGCTTTAAAAGTGACGGCGGCCGTTTCAGAAGCCTATATATCCCGCATTGAAAAAACGGACAGTGTGGAAATCAGCTTCTCCAGCATTGATGAAAATATATACAAACAACTGGATGTGGTAAGCAGAGTTATCAATCCTTCTAACCGCACGTTTGGGATTGAAATATATATCCCCAACCATGAAGGAAACATTTTACCAAACATGATGGCCCGGGTAAAAATCAATGATATAACACTGAGAAATCAAATAGTGGTGCCGTTAAATACGGTGCAGAAAGCTAATAACGAGAGTTTTTTATTTGTGGCGGAAGAAACGGATAACGGATGGGTAGCTACAGCAAAAAAGGTTGTTCCATCCTATAGCTATAACAATGATTTAGCCATCGATGAAGGACTTGAGGCCGGTGAGTTGCTGATTACCAGTGGGTATGCAGAACTCTCGGACGGACAACCCATTTCTATTCAGAAAGAAAATTAATTGAACGAGAGCAGATACATGAACTTCAAAGAATTCAAGATTTCAAGTATTTCAATCAATAACCGCACGAGCGTATATCTACTCACGGTATTGATTACCATCATTGGAATTTACTCGTACATCACCCTTCCGAAAGAAAGCTTCCCTGAGGTAGAAATTCCAATCTTTAATGTGGTAACAGTATATGCAGGAGCTTCTCCGGCTGATATTGAGAATGTAATCACACGCCCTATTGAGCAGGAACTCAAAGGTATTGAAGGGATTGACCAGATTAGCAGTGTTTCCAAACAGGCTACTTCTATCATCACCATCGAATTTGAAACCAGTAAAGATAAGCTGGTTGCACAGCAGGAAGTAAATGATGCCGTTGAAAAGGCCCGGGCCGAACTCCCCGCCCAGCTTACTCAAGAGCCTCAGGTGAATGATTTTAACCTGGACGACCAGCCTATTCTCAACATCAATCTTTCCGGTAATTTTGATCTGGTGGAATTGAAAGAGTTCGCAGATGAAATTCAGGATCAGATTGAAAGCCTTTCTGATGTAAATGAGGCTGAGATTGTAGGTGCCCTGGAACGGGAAATTCAGATTAATGTGGATCTCCACAAAATGCAGGCCGTTGGCATCACTTTTAATGACATCAGCATGGCTGTTGCCAACAAAAACATGACTGTATCTGCGGGCCAGCTCGACATTGGCGCAATGGAACGATCAGTTCGGGTTGATGGTGAAATTGAAAAAGCTTCTGATCTGGAAAACCTGATTATCAATAACAATCGTGGTGATGAAGTTTACTTAAAAGACATTGCGACCATACAAGACGATTTTGCCGATCGGGAAAGTTATGCCAGCCTGAATGGTGAGCCGGTCATCACTATTAATGTGAAAAAGAAAAGCGGAGGCAACCTGATCGAAACCTCTGAAGCCAGTATGGCAATTGTACAAGAATTACAGGAAACCCAATTTCCTGATGATCTTAATATCACTATTACCGGCGACCGTTCACAGGATACCAAAGACAGTGTATCGAATCTGTTTAATACCGTAATTCTGGGTTTCTTTTTTGTGGTGCTGGTACTAATGTTCATAATGGGTGTTCAAAATGCGGTGTTTGTAGGGTTGGCTATTCCACTGTCTTCTCTCATTGCCTTTGCCGTGATGCCGACTATCGACTTTTCCATCAATATGGTTGTACTATTTGCGCTCATACTGGGACTCGGAATTGTAGTTGATAATGCCATAGTAATCGTTGAAAACATTTATCGGCACGTAACCAAAGGGGATCTCAGTAAAATAGAAGCTGCAAAAAAAGCTGCGGGAGAAATTGCCTTACCGGTAATCACAGGTACACTCACAACCATTGCTCCATTTTTCCCGCTTTTATTCTGGGGAGGTATAATCGGGAAGTTCATGATCTACCTGCCTGTTACGCTGATCCTGACCCTTGTCGCTTCTTTACTCGTAGCGTTGATTATGAACCCTGTTTTCGCGGTTTCTTTTATGAGCGAAGATGGCGATCATATTAAAAGCGAGCATAAACAGAACAACAGGTTTCTCTGGATTGCCTCAGCTGTAGTAGGCATACTTGCCATAATTTTTTATATCACCGGAGGTATGTTCGTTGCAAATTTACTGGTATTTATTTACCTGTTGTGGATACTGGAGCGATTTGTACTCAAGCCCTTGATTCGAAAATTCAACACGTCCACATTACCAAAGCTTCAGAAGGCCTATCACGATGGAATACAATGGATATTGGTTGGAAAACGCCCCTGGTTTGTGTTAGGAGGAACCATCGCATTTCTGATTTTCAGCATCTTCTTGCTTGGAGTGGCTTCCCCAAAGGTGGTTTTCTTTCCTGAAAGTGAACCTAACTTCGTATATGTATACAACGAAATGTCGGCTGGTACTGATCTCGATGAGACCAATAGGATTAATAAACTCATAGAAGACCGGGTGTATGATGTTATTGGAAAAGATAACCCGATCGTAAAATCTGTAATCTCAAACGTAGCTATTGGAGCAAACCCACCCAGTAGCATAGATCCGACTCCATCTCCTACCAAAAGCAAAGTGAGTGTAGAATTTGTTGATTATCAGCAGAGAAATGGTATTTCAACCCAGGAAATCCTCAATCAGATTCGGGATGCTGTGCAGAATATACCCGGAACAACAATTACCGTAGATAAGGAGCAGTCAGGCCCTCCAACAGGAAAGCCTATTAATATTGAAATTAGCGGTGAAGAATTTGACCAGTTGATTACTCTAACCGAAAGTTTCAAAAACTATATCCAAGAACAGGAAATTAAGGGTATTGAAGAACTACGTTCAGACTTACAGGTAAATAATCCTGAAATCATTATCGACATCAATAACGAGAAGGCTAATAGCTATGCCATCAGTAATGTACAGGTTGGAAGTGCTATCAGAACAGCATTACTCGGAGCACCCATTTCCACTTTCCGCGAAGATGAGGATGAATACGATGTAACCCTGAGATTACAAAAAGCAGACCGCTCTAATATCACTGATTTGATGAATATGACAGTGGCAACTCCAACAGGCTACATTCCTATTTCTGCAGTTGCCACACCGCGGTTAGAATCAAGCTATGGTGCCATCAATCGGCTTGACCTTGACCGTGTAGCTACTCTTTCTTCTAACGTACTTACAGGCTATAACGCAAATGAAATCAACAATCAGATTCGTGAAGCTCTGCAGGATTTTGAAGTGCCCCAGGGATATGAAATTTCCCTGACCGGAGAGCAGGAGGAACAGGCTGAAACAGGTCAATTCCTGATGGTAGCTTTATTAGCCGCTGTAGGGTTGATATTCCTGATCCTTGTATCCCAATTCAACTCTATCGGAAAACCTCTCATCATCATGTCTCAGGTAGTATTCAGCTTGATTGGAGTGTTCATTGGCTTTGCTACTTTTGGCATGGACATTTCCGTAGTCCTAACCGGAATGGGAATTATCGCAGTGGCAGGTATTGTAGTAAAAAATGGAATTATCCTTATTGACTACATTGATATCCTCCGAAATGAAGGCTCATCCCTTAAAGAGGCTGTAGTCGAAGGCGGGGCCACCCGTTTAAACCCAGTTTTATTAACGGCAGCTTCCACCATACTGGGACTCATTCCACTTGCCATAGGATTAAACATCGACTTTTATGGACTCTTTGCCAGCTTTGAACCCAACTTCTACTTTGGGGGTGATAATGCTGATTTCTGGGGCCCTTTGGCATGGACCATTATTTACGGGCTTGGATTTGCAACGTTCCTGACCCTCTTTCTTGTACCATCAATGTATTACATCGGAGTTAATACCAAACAATGGTTTCAGAAAAAAATCGGATAAACTATACGAATTAAAAAGCCAAGAAGCTTTTTTACCCAAAACCCCAGGCCTCGTCAATTGAGTTTGACGGGGCTTTTTAAAACATTACTGATCCCACTCGGGAGCAAAATCAGGATCTATTAGGCGTGTGTCTTTCTGGATATCATCAATGGCGTAGAAATCGTCATCTTCCAGCACAAAATCGAATACGTCTATGTTCTCTTTCAGGTGCTCTTCGGATGATGCTTTAGGGATGGCAACCACCTGCTCCTGTTCAATAAGCCAGCGGAGTGCTATTTGTGCCGGTGATTTCCCGTATTTTTCACCAAGCTTTTGAAGCAATGGATCATCCATCACTTTTGCCTGTGCCAATGGAGAATAAGCAGTGAAAAGAATATCCTGCTCGGCGGTATAATCCAGTAAGTCAAACTGACTGAGGAAGGGATGATACTCAACCTGATTACAGAATATCGGGGCTCCCAATTCTTCATTCACTTCCTTTAGCAATTTAAGCGGGAAGTTAGCCACCCCAATGTTCAGTGCTTTACCCTGATCACGCAGTGATAGAAAAGCCTCCATCGTTTTTTCGATATTCACTTCCGGGTTGGGCCAGTGTACCAACAAAAGATCCACGTACGGAGTATCCAATTCCCGAAGTGAGTCTTCTGCAATTTTTAAAACATCGTCTTTCTCAAGATGGGTATGCCAAACTTTTGTGGTAAGAAATATCTCTTCCCGATCCACATGTGATCTCTTGATGGCCTCCCCTACTTCTCTTTCGTTTTTATAGCTTTGGGCAGTGTCGATGTGGCGATAGCCAAGATTCAGTGCCAGCTTTATTGTGTTTTCGCCTTCTCTGCCAATTAATCGGTGTGTTCCTAACCCTACTTCGGGCACTTCCACCCCTTGAATTGTTTTAAACTGCATGATAGGTAAAGAGTACTTGTCCTTTTTTGATTTATGGTTACTTATTTGGAATAACTGTTATCACACGAAATCTGTTCACTATTTTACTAAGGTCATTTTTCGGGTCATAACACTTTTTCCGACTTCAAGCTGGTAGATATACATTCCACTGGGCTTGTCGGTGGCGTCCCATTCAAACTGATGTTCTCCGGCCGACATGGTTCCTTCTGCTATTACAGCAACGGGCTGTCCTACAATATTAAAAATTGAAAGACGAACTTCTTCGCTTTCCGGCAAATAAAATGAAATGATGGTAGCCGGGTTAAAAGGATTGGGGAAATTTTGATGAAGCTCCACTTCGCGGGGTAGCGTATCCTCTCCTTCGGTTTCTTCAGCTATTTGTCCGGGTGGCTGAATATGAATCACAAAGCGGTCTTTTTCGGAATAATCTTCTAAGGTAGTTTCCTGTTCTGAACCATCCTCTGCAAGCACGGAATGATCAAATGTCATGCTAAAGTCTTCTCTGAGCACATACTCTTTTTCAGCCTCTTTATCCTCCAGTTTTATTTCCCAATCGGCTGGTATAGCTTCCCATTCACTTACAGAGAGCGTCAGCTTACCGGAGCCGGAAGTACTGAACTGCAGGGGAAGCGTAAGTGCCTGTTCTATTTTTGAGGATAGTGTAATCTCGCTGAAATATTCTTCTCCACCTGAAAAGGCCATATCCAGGAAAGATTGACCGCCTAAGAACAATGCGGGATACGAATTGAGATCTTTTACGCTTTCAGTCGTGCCGTTTTCTACGAACTGTACCGTCACCGCTTCGCTCTGAACCTGAGCATTTAGCGTCAGGGATATTGTCGTAATTTCTTCGTCCGGCAGTTCTTCTGCATCTGAAACAGTTGCCGGCTGGGTGATTTCCTGAAGATCAAAATTCATCACGGTTTCGGGTTGAAGATTCTCCAACATAATCCAGAATGGAGCTCGGGCAGGAATCTGATCTTTTGCCCTGAGTGGTACAAAGTCTAAATCTCCTGTAGCATTTCGCTTCACCCCATAGATAAGAGGTTTTAAGGAAGTCTCAGGGTACTTTTCTTCTGCCAGCTCAAGAAAGCGTTGTATGCTAATCGGACTATCCAGGTTATTATAAACCAGATTTAAGCCTTCCGTTCCGTTTATAGCTTCATTTTGATCATGGTCGGTAGCTGAAACACTAATTGAAAGTGTGCTGCTATTTCTTTTTTCTTGTGATATTTCCTTCTGCCACTCGGCTAATTTCTGTGCCTCTTCCCCATCGAAATACCCGAACAGAATTTCAAAATCAGACATGGCAGCCGATTCTGAAATTACTTCCACAAACTGCTGTTCAGACTCATCCCAGCCTTTCAATACAGCATCCGGGAATACATCTTTAATTCTATCCGGTTGGTTGATGATTTTCAGTCCTGGTTCAGCCATTTGCTGTACGGATGCCTGAAGCCCAAGTAGATTACCATCACTCAATTGTTGATTGGTATTGTTTATAACATTACCGGAAATCAACTCATCCCGGCTTGCACTGCCTTCATTTGCCCTTTTCAGCTCCGAATACATAAACTCATGAATTGTATCCCCGCTAAAATCTTTCAACACCAATTGCCCACCTCTTCTGTTAAGCAATGGCTTATCAAGATTTGTGTAAATAACATTCTCTAATGAATCTCCATCAGCCGTTGAGGCTTTAGCTTTATGCTTAATGCGGATGCTTTGTTGAGGAAATAAGGTGGCATCCTCATTAAATGTAAATTTTTGATCTTTGGAAGAGAGGCTCCAGCCGTTAAGGGATACTACGCCCTCTTCCATATTCCTGATTTCCAAAAAACCCTCTCCATTTGAGGTATTTATCACTTCGGAAATCAATACCTCGGGTTTTTCATTATCCAGGATGATTTTGCTATGGGTAAGAAAATCCCCGTAATTCCCTTTGGTTAAATTCTGCAGGGTAAAAATACCGGTTTCCCTTCCTTCGTAATCCATGTCATCATTGATAGGAACCCTGACTTCATACACGCCATCACCAATCAATCCGGTAAAATTGAGGGTTGTGGTTTCAAAGTCTGAATAATCATCCGGTGAGGTGATACTTCTCAGGGTGTCGAATTTCACATCAACAGATAGGCGCGAGCCATCGTGTTCATAAATAGCCACATTCAAAATAGCTACCGAATCAGACTCTCTAACGGTAGAAACGCTCTGATCAAATAGAACAACCGGTGGAGTGAGCAAATTAAAAGAAGTTCCAAATACCGGAAACGGCCTGGATTCTCTTCCACGCCAATGACTTTCATTTCCTACAAACTGAAGCAATAAATTCCGGGTTCCGCTGGCCCCGTTTCTGATGTAATACTGATAATTTGAGGCGTCCCCCAATGTCAAAAATGTGTGGTCACTTTCTTCTAAACTTTCCGGTATATCTGACCCCAGTGTTTCTTCTGGGGTATTCCATACAACTCCCTTTCCCCAGCCAACGGCAAAAATAAAACGGTACACTTCCTCTTTCTGGTAAGCAAACAGTCGATAGGTTCCTCCTTCAAAATCGATTTCACCTTCAACCTGCAGCCGTTCATCATTTAATTCGTTAAGATGAATGTTTGTACCGGCCTGCACAGGACTGTTAAATACAACTTTAAGTTCATTTCCGGTGAGCGTTTGCGCCTCTTTGTCCCATATCCCGTTAGAAAAGTACAGTTCCGTACCTTTCTCAATATCGATCAGCGGTATAAAGTCGATGGAATGAGTATCCGCATTGGCAGATACAATAACTACATCGCCCGGAAGCAATACAGACTGGGCTGTTGCCTTGAAACTCAAGGAGACAACCAGAAAGAAAAGGGCGATATGTAGTGCTTTTAAATGTTTACCGGATAGTAACTTTTGAGCCATAGGCACGTGGGTTACCCGTTAGTTTTGTTCCTTCAATTAACAGATTTTCAGGCATAAAGGCATATAAAATTTCCTGTTTTCTAAAATTCTAATCATCCAGATTAGGAGCTCCTAACCGCCCTTCTGAGGAGGCAACCGCTACAGACACGGCCGCATCTCCCGTAATGTTAACCGTGGTTCGGCACATATCTAAAATACGATCTACCCCAAGTATGAGAGCTATTCCGGCAGTTGGCACCTGTATAGCCTCCAGTACAATTACCAGCATCACAATGCCTGCCCCGGGAACACCAGCAGCTCCAATTGAAGCGGCTGTTGCCGTTAATACAATGATCAACTGCTGAGCGATGGTTAAATCCATTCCTAACGCCTGGGCAATAAATACCGCTGCTACTGCCTGGTACAAACTGGTTCCGTCCATATTTACGGTTGCTCCGATAGGCAGCACAAAGCTGGCAACTTCATCTTCAACACCCAGATTCTTCTCAACACGCTCCATGGTAACAGGTAATGTGGCTGAACTTGAACTGGTACTGAAACCCAGCAGCATGGCCGGCTGAATTGCCTTGAAAAAAGTAGAAAGCTTCATATTGCTCATCACTTTAAACAAGCTGGCATACACAATGAAAACGTGCAGTATCAGAGCAATAATTACCGTCAGGCAATACCATCCAAGTGCATACAACAACTCCATGGCTTGAGACAAGTCATCACCGGCCAAGTCTATTATGAGCGAAGCCATCAAGGCAAAAACCCCATAGGGTGCCGTGAGCATGATAAGCTCTACTATCCGAATAATCACATCGTTAAAGGCATCAAATACATCCACCAGCGTTTGTGCTTTCTTCCCTCCGATTTGAATAATCCCGATACCCAGAAGAATCGCTACAAATACAATCTGTAGCATACTTGAGTTATCGGACGCAGCTGCAAAAAAGTTTTCCGGAACGATATCCACAATAAAATCGAGCGGACCACGATTCTGAACCAGCTCTGCAGTGGCACTGCGATCATCCACCGATTCGCTGTAGCTTTCCTGCAAAGTTGCTGTTGTTTCAGCCGGCAGGGTTTTTCCGGGTTGAATTACATTCACCGCTACCAAACCTATGGTAATGGCAAACACCGTGGTTAAGGCATAAATAGACACCGTTTTGAATCCCATTCTCGAAAGTTTGGTCGTATCATTTAAGCTCGTTACTCCAACCACAAGCGAAACCAGCACCAAAGGCATAGCGATTAGTTTCAGCATAGCTATGAAAATAGTACCAAAGGGTTTGATGTAGTCAGAAGTGAATTCATTCAAACCGGTGACACTGGCTAATAGTCCCCAAAGAAGACCTAAAATCAACCCAATTATAATTTGCCAGTGTAATTTTTTATACCATTTCATATGCCAATGATTAAGATTAATATCAAACTGATTACTGAAGCCAGGCCCGCAGAAATCCAATTCACAAAATTGTTGCTAACATACATATTCTTCAGACCAATTGATGAAAGTCCGGGAAGGCTGTACGCCGCATTTTGAAACCGGGCGCCAATGTAAGAATCGATGAGTGAACCAAAAAATCCTGTTACCGATATTACTAAAATAGTTGAAAGCAAAGTGCCGGTATCAAAAAACCAGAAAACGGAGGCAATAAAAACGGCACCTCCAAGTGCAGCTACTGTTCCGTAAAAACTAATGCCGCCATCGGTGCCCGGCTGAACTTTTTCCCCGGTAGTTATGAGCCTTGTTTTTCCTTTTAAACGGTTTGCCCCTATTTCTGTGCTCCAGGTATCAGCGGCTGCACTGGCTATAGAGGTTATGGAAGCGATCAGAAAAGCATCAATATTTGTCAAAAACCAGATTAGAATCCAAAGTGCGAACCAAAACCCATTCGCCCAAACTTGCTTGCCATCACGCCGAAATTTCTTTTCCAGAAAACCTTCCATGGAAATTAGGTCTTTGGAAAGAACCGAGCCTGAAATAAAGAAAGCCAGCACTACAGCAGCGCCGGCGGCTCCTCCTAATCCGTAGGCAAAACCTCCGAAAATTGTTGCTGAAGAGGCTCCATCAATAGTTAACCAGTTCAGTATAAAAGCTGTAATGGATAACAGGGCGGCAAGAAAAAGTCCCAGGAGAATCTGGTTATGTTGTTGAGCATCTCCTAACAGGATGAATACAAAAACCAGTGCTAACGAAAAGAAGATATTTACCCAGCGATCGAGCACGTTATTAATTAGCTGGATGCTGCTTCTGGTTCTTTATCCCGATCGTGTTTCATAATCGCAAATATAACCAGAATATAGCCGGCCATAATCACAATCGGAGAGATAAATAAAGAGATAAACCCGTCCACTTCATTCTCCATATACATGGCCGTAAAACCTGCTACAATCAGGAAAATTGCAATCCCGATAAGCTTGTAGTTATATGCGGAAAAAAACATCGGTTGATGATCCGCCTGTTTACGTCCTCGTTTTGCCATGTTCTTTTAGTTAACTTAATTGAAATTTATAATCGAAATGGTTGGCTAAGTTATTTAATTATCTGCTAAACCCAAAAGTACAAATACGGTATGATGCGAATTGTTCTGGCTTCTCAAAGCCCGCGAAGAAAGAAATTATTACAACAAATTGGGTTGGCTTTTGAGATATCTCCCAGTGATGTGGAAGAAACCAGTTCGCTCACCGATCCCGGTCCCCTGGCGGAAGACCTCGCTGCATTAAAAGCCACTGATGTAGCCTCTAAATTCAATGACAGCTTTATCATTGGCTCCGATACCATTGTAGTACATAATGAGGAAGTTTTGGGTAAACCCGAAGATCAGGATGAGGCTTTTACCTTTTTGAGCCGGCTAAGCGGAACCCATCATTTTGTTTATACCGGTGTCGCATTTGTTAAAACTGATAAAAATGGCACGATTCAAGCCAAACACACCTTTTATGAACAAACAAAAGTTACCTTCAGTGCGTTAGGTGAACAGGAAATTAAAGCTTATATAAAAAGCGGTAACCCCATGGATAAAGCCGGAGCCTATGGAATTCAGGATGATTTAGGCGCTTTGTTTGTAGAAAAAATAGAAGGTGACTACTATAATGTGGTTGGGTTTCCATTGAACCGTTTTTACAGGGAGATGAAAACTTTCTTTCCTGAATTTGATATCATGCATTCATGAACATCGTTTATAAATCGTTTTTCTCTTTTTTGATCATCGGGTTGCTGGGCTGCCCGGCCATAGCGCAAAACAACAGCGACTTCCAGCTCGCCTCCCGACTTATGCAGCAGCAACAATATGCTGATGCCCTTCCACTGTTACAAGACCTGCACGACGACAACCCTGAAACCTACGTTTATGCCGACCGGCTAATCGACTGCCTGATCCAGTTAAAACAGTACGATCGCGGACTCGAAATAGCCCACAAATATCAAGATCAACCGGAAGTTGAGAGCCAGGCAGAAGTTCGAATCGGAGAGATCTATCATTTTAAAGGTGATACAGAAACAGCATTGGATGTTTGGTACGCCAACCTTGAAACTCACTCCCGCCAGCTACAGCTTTATATAACTACTGCCCGAACGATGGTGAGCCGGCGTGAATACCTTGAAGCCGTTGAAGTGTATAAGCAGGCTCGAAATGTATTTCAAAACGAGCGTTTATTTTTTGGGGATATAGCCAATGCCTATATGAGAGCCGGCGAATATGAACAGGCTATTGATGAGTGGCTGAATTTATTGGAAGCATCACCGAACCAGATTTCTTACATCCAGCGTAGTTTGCTCCGGTATAATGACCCGCTTCTTTATGATATCACCATCATCGAACTTGACGAGCGATTGAGTAACCTTTCTATTTCGTCCCCCAATTACCAAACCTTTTATCAGCTGCAAATCTGGCTGCTTCAGGAAAACAAGTTGTACCGCCGGGCTCTTGCAACGGCTAAAGAGTATGAGAGCCGATCTCAATCGTACAACTATTCCCTGTTTAACCTTGGCCGGCAGCTGACGGAGAACAACGAATTTGAACTTGCCAAAGAAGCCTTCACGTACTACACCGACAATACCCATGGTGAAATAAAATGGCGGAGCCTGGAACAGCTGGCTGAAACTTATTCAAAATGGGCCAAATACATTGATGATTACAACCTTGACTTCACCAACAAAAGAGACAGCTTGTATAAACTGGCAACGGTAATGCTGGACTCCATCGAGTCAGAAACCAATAATTACAGCGGAATGGGAAATGTTCAGCTCAAAAGAGCCGAATTAGCCCTCGACCACGTGTTCAATCTAGACAAGGCTCGGACGGCCCTTCAAAAACTAAAAAACCTCCCGGCCATGCGGGAGTCTCCTGAAATCCCGTATCTGGAAGGGAGAATTCATCTTGCTCAGAAAGAGTTTACCGAAGCCCGCATCAATTTCACCCGTGCTAACAAGCAAGCTGAGATCGGAGAACTCGCAGAAAAAACCCGCTATTTCCTTGCTCTTACCGACTTCTATGCCGGAGACTACGAATTTGCAGGCATTCAGCTGAAGTCACTTGGCCGGCAGAGTACTTCTTATTATGCCAACGATGCTCTTGAACTCCGGTTGTGGCTGCAACAGGGTACGGCCGCAGATACTTCCGGGGAGATGCTTTCCAGGTTTGCCAATGCTGTGTTTATGGAGAATAACGGGGAGTCTGTACAAAGCTCCAAAGCATTTTTGGAAATGATTAGCGATGAAAGTTTTACCGCTTTAATAGACGATGCCCTCCTTTTCTTCGTTGAATCTCCACACATTCAAAAAGCCACGAAGTATAACAAGCTAAGCGTTTATTTAGCGTCAAACCCTGCTACCCCTATTAAAGAGAAGTTACTTTGGGAACAGGCAAAGCTGGCTGAACAAACATCCATTCAATCCATCCGAAGGGTGTGTGAGCCTGCCGGGGATTGCTTTTGGAACCTTGATTCAACAACTTCAACAGCAGAGATTTCGCCTAACGATATTTACGAGAAGCTTATACTGGAATATCCACAGGGATTTTACGCTCCATACGCGAGAGAACGACTGACAGATTTAACCAATCAAAACTCCTGATATGATCAAGAGACTATTCACAACCTTTTTATTTGCGCTAAGTCCTTTGCTTATGGCATCGGCCCAACAGCATGTGCTGATTTCGATGGATGCATCCCAAACCAACCATCTCAAAGCTTATGGTGTTGTTTTTAACCATATCACAGATGGCTACACTGCCCAGTGGCTGTTAAACTATCGCGGCGGAAGTTTTCTGGCAAAAGTTGAAAACGATATTGTTCGAAAAAGCAGACTTCGCAACGTTTCTCTTGAGACTATCAGCGCGTCGGAAGCCCGGCAGATTATTGCGGATGTAGAAAGCAACAGCAGTAATACTTCCGTAGTGAATCTAGAGAAAGCACCCAAGATTGCGGTTTACACGCCCGACCAAGCTTTACCCTGGGATGATGCAGTGACGCTCGCCCTCACCTATGCCGAAGTGGATTATGACAAGGTATGGGATGTGGAAGTTCTGGAAGGTAAGCTGAATGAGTATGACTGGCTGCACCTTCACCACGAAGATTTTACAGGGCAGTATGGAAAATTCTGGGCAAGCTATCGGAATATGCCGTGGTACATCGCTCAGGTAAAACAGATGGAAGCGATGGCCAGTGAACTGGGCTACTCGTCGGTGAGTGAACAGAAAAAAGAAGTAGCACGAACTATTAAAAGATATGTAGGAAATGGTGGTTTCCTGTTTGCGATGTGCTCAGGAACCGACACCTTCGACATCGCCCTGGCTACTGAAGGCGTGGATATTGCCCCGGAACAATTTGACGGTGACCCGGCCGACCCAAACGCTCAGGAGAAGCTGGATTTCAACAAAACACTGGCTTTCGAGAATTTTGATATTGTATTAGATCCCAGAGAGTATGAACATGCCAACATTGACGTTCCGGTGAGCATTAACAGGGTTGACCAATCGCTGGATTTCTTCACCTTGTTTGAATTTTCAGCAAAATGGGATCCGGTTCCTACCATGCTTACACAAAATCACGTGAGCAGCGTACGGGGTTTCTATGGCCAAACCACCGCCTTCCAAAAAGACAAGGTAAAATCATCGGCCGTGATATTAGGTGAATCACCCGGACGGGAGCAGGTTAAATATATTCATGGAAATTACGGTCGTGGCACCTTCACTTTTTACGCCGGTCATGATCCTGAAGATTACACTCACCGGGTAAATGATCCCCCCACAGATCTTGCCCTCCATCCCAACAGCCCCGGCTACCGGCTGATACTGAACAACATCCTCTTCCCTGCCGCCAAAAAGAAGAAGAAAAAAACGTAATCAATGTTAAATGCTCAATGTTAAGTGTTAAATTTGAACGCATCTAACATTCAAAAATTTAACACTTAACATTTTTCTATGAAGCCAAGCCGGAAGTTTGAGGATCTTGTTGAACTGGTAGCTATTCTGCGGAAAGAATGTCCCTGGGATCGTAAACAAACCCATGAATCCATCAAAGATAACCTAATTGAAGAGGCTTACGAGGCTATTGAAGCACTTGATAATCAGGATTTCGATGAGTTCAAAAAAGAACTCGGAGACTTATTACTGCACGTTGTATTTCATTCCCGAATGGCTACCGAAACAGAGACTTTTGATATGGGCGATGTCATTTACACGCTGATGGAAAAGCTCATCCGCCGGCACCCCCATGTTTTTGGTGATACGGAAGTTGATGGAGAAGGACAGGTTTCTGAGAACTGGGAAAACATCAAACTTAAGGAGGGAAAGAAATCTACTTTAGATGGGCTTCCCGCTCATCTACCTGCATTAATCCGGGCACAACGCATGCAAGAGAAGGCAGCCAATGTGGGCTTCGACTGGCCGGAATGGAAATTGGCTTGGGAGAAACTGGACGAAGAGCTACAGGAATTCAGACAAACTTTGGAATCAAATAATCCGGATGAACTTGCTGAAGAATTTGGGGATGTATTGTTCTCTTTGGTGAACGTAAGCCGATATTTTGAATTGAATGCCGAAGACAGCCTGAGAAAAACGAATGCGAAGTTTGAGCACCGTTTTCGCTATATCGAGAAGAAGCTAAAAGAGCAGAATAAAGCCCTTAAAGATGCTTCGCTTGATGAGATGGATGTGTTTTGGAATGAAGCTAAGAAACAGGTTTAGTCGGCCGGAGCGTATTTTTTACCGCCAAACTTTTCCAAGAAATAACCTTTCTTCTTTTTTATCAGGTATGCACCCACGGCAACAGTAACTCCTGTGGCTGTACCTACCAACATCCAGAAACTGTCCCAATTCCCAAAACTAAAAAACCGCGTGAAAGTTTCTGACCAGAATGCAGCATATAATCCAACTACCGACCAATTCATAAATTCATAATGATATTCCAGCCAGGTATTCTTGGGTTTCTTTACATATGCGGGGATAAATCCGGCTACGGTAGTGGCTAAGCTGATTACGGCAAAAACATGAAACGGACCGAAAAAACCAAAGAGTTTGTAAATCATCAGAGCAGTTACATTGAGTCCTATCATGCCGAAAAAATAGAGGTAGCCGAGTATTCTATGAATCGATCCTCCTTTCCTGATAAAAATGATAAGCGCTCCCAGAATCATTGAAAGAATGGCAAAGCCGAAATGAGCAAGTCCGATAGTATCAAATTGATAAGATTCCATAGCTATATCTGAATTGGTTTGTTAAAAAAATACGCCATTGCATCTTCATTGTTACATCCGTCCCGATTTCATACTCCCGGCACATCTTCACACTTTCTTCAAGATCAATTGTTTTATTCAAATAGTTTTAAACATTTTGACTTAAAATTGTGCGGTCATTTTACTATATTCGATGCTCTTCTCAAACGAGAATCGGATTTTACTACCAACGACAAACGCTTGTATATTTAAAAATGTTAGCAGCGTGAAGTTGGCTCTTGCCGAGCATATTATTCTTTTAACATAAATTGGAGTACTAAATGTCAGAAGGCATTCACACAGGCTTTGACGAGCAACAATATCCTTATATCAATAAAGGACTTGAAGGCATTGTAGCTTTCTCTACATCTAAAAGTTTTATTGACGGACAAAAAGGCGAACTTATTTATTCCGGGTATCTTATCGACACCCTGGCAGAGAACGCAACTTTTGAAGAAGTTTGCTTTTTGCTTTGGAACGATCGCCTTCCAAATGCGGAAGAACTGGAAAGTTTAAAGAAACTTTTGATCGAACATCGTTCACTTCCGAAGCCCGTACTCGACTATATTAAAACGACCGACAAGAGTGCCGAGCCTATGGCCGTTCTTAGAACTGCTGTTTCGATGCTTGCAGACTTTGATGATACCTATGGCAAGTTTGACGACACTCTGTTTGAAGGACAGGCCATCGACATCACGGCTAAAATTCCTACTATCATTGCCGCTTTTGACCGCGCGCGGAAAGGAAAAGACATTGTAGCACCACTTGATGAAGGCAGCACCGCATTCAACTTTTTGTATATGCTGAATGGCGAGAAACCCGGTAAACAAGCTGAAAAAACCATGGATCTCTGCTTGATTCTACATGCTGAGCATGGAATGAATGCTTCAACATTTACCTGCCGTACCATTTGTGCTACCCAGTCAGATATGTACTCTGCTGTAACCGGTGCTATCGGTGCCCTGAAAGGACCTTTACATGGTGGTGCAAACACAGCCGTAATGAACACCCTGCTTGAACTGGACAAAGATCCGGATACAGCAGATGCGGTTGAGTTCACCAAAAAGAAATTAGCCAACAAGGAGAAGATTTCCGGCTTTGGCCACCGTGTGTATAAGACCTTTGACCCACGTGCCCGATTGCTGCAAACCATGTCCAAAGATCTTTCTGAAGAAACCGGCCATGAGCAACTGTATGAGTGGTCGATGGATATGCTGAATACCATGAAAGAAGAGAAGGATATTGATCCAAACGTAGATTTCTTCTCCGCTACCGTGTATTACTCCATCGGAATTGAGCCTGATCTATACACCTGTATTTTCACGATGAGCCGTGTTTCCGGCTGGACCGGACATTTCATGGAACAAGCGGCCAATAACCGCCTGATTCGCCCACGAGCTCTTTATGTTGGTGAGAAAGGTTTGGAATGGACCTCCGTTGAAGAACGGTAAATAGACCTTACAGGTTTGCGGGATACTAACATCCCTAAATTTTTGATAAAAGGATCTGGCTCCGATGCTCTGCGTCGGAGCCTTTTTTGTATGCGGAGCTTTGAGATTGACTCTGATTTATTCATTTTATCCTAGACATTTTAGGATTAACACGAGTAGAATTTGTGCAAGAAACAGGGAAAAACATGAATATCAATGGGGATAGGCTAATGTTGTTTACTACATGATAAAGAATGTTAGAAAAGAGAAAATTTACATCTAAAAGAGAACGGAAATTATGGATTTGGGCAATGGTGGTTTTAATCGCCATATATGCTACTCTGTTTTTTGGAGGGCAACTAATAAATTTCATGATTGAACGTCGAATTTTAGAGCAAAGTACCTTTTACTTATTTCTCCTTTTAGTTACAGCATTCATAATCAGCGGATGGAAAAGTTCTGACCGGAAATTGGAGTTTTGGATTTATGCCGGAGCAATTACAGTCTATGGAATGGCTTTGTTAAGAATGGATTTGACTACCGCTGAACGCTCACATATGTTTGAATATGGGTTGCTCGCTATTTTAGTTTATGAAGCTCTGACCGAAAGGATTCGTAATGGCGGAAAAGCTAAAATACCATCATTAGTCGCAATTCTGGGAGTGGGGACCGTAGGTTTAGTAGACGAATGTATTCAGTTTCTAATCCCTTATCGCGTTTTCGATATTGTAGATATTGGTTTCAATTATCTAGCATCTGCATTTGGAGTTCTCACAAGTATGGGGGTTAGCTGGTTACAACAAATTATTACAAGTGGATTCAAAAACAATATTTAATATGAAATCAAATAATTTTGAACAGGGAATTCCATAGTAATAAGTAAGATTGTAAAAACTGAACACAACACGGCTTCAAAGGAAAATGTGGTGTCCAAACAACTTAAACTGGTTCCGACGCTCTGCGTTGGGACCTTTTTTTTGAAAAAATTCCTCCGGCTAAAACCATATTCAAGCTTTGAAAGTGAATCGGTTTTATTCATCTTACCCCTCGAGACTTGTGTACGTAGCAAGGATAATCTCAACCACAATGTTATAAGCATCGTGCATTTGTTATAAAATCGAATGACCAAGAAACATAGAACAAGAATACTCAGAATTGCGCTGCTAGTTGGAACCATCGTTTCCTTGTACTTTGTACCATGGCTTCTGGTTAAGGCGTGGATACTCCCATTACCGGATACGATTCAGGAACAGGCAGATGTAGCCATTGGTCATGGGTTCGATGGAATGATTGTTTATATAGATCAGGCAGGAAAACCATCCCAATATTATACTGCCGGCTGGCACGATCGAGAAGCGAAGGTTCCAGCAAAACCCCAAGCACTATTTAAGATTGCCAGCATAAGCAAACTATATGATGCTGCGGCTGTTACTAAATTGGTAAGCAAGGGACGACTTTCTCTGGATAAAACACTCGCTGACTATTTGCCGGAACTTGCGGGAAGGATTGAAAATGCTGATAAAATCTCATTGAGACTAATGATTCAACATAAAAGTGGCATTCCCAATTTTACCGACACCCCTAATTTTTGGTCAGCACCAACAGCGACCTATGAGGAAAGCCTGGCATTAATTCTGGACAAGCCGGCCAACTTCGAACCGGGCGAAGACTATGAATATTGCAATACGAATTATCTTTTAGTCAATAAGATTATGGATGATGAACTCGGCTATGAAAACTTTCAATTCATTCAGGAAGAAATTCTGGTGCCACTAAATTTGAATAATACGTTCGGCTCTCTTAATGAAGTTAATTCAGCAGATGTTATGAGTGGCTATCATGTAGGATACCCCTTTGATTTAAAAGAAGACGATCATGGCATGTTAGCCACAGCAGAAGACGTGGGCACTTTTGTTAGGGCATTGAATGATGGCTCGTTGTTTGAACCTGGAGAACAGGAAATCTATGCCTCCATTTACGAGTATGAACATGCAGGCTGGGTACCAGGATACCAAAGTTTTGCAAAATATCACGAAAACCTTGATGCTGTTATTGTTGAGTTCTACAATACAACCGACCCTAAACTCTACTATTGGAACTTATCAGAAATTATAAACAACAGAATCGTTGAGATATTGAAAAAACAAAAAAGCGATTAACAAAGCATTAAAGTGCCCTTATTCTTACTTCTAATCCGGCTCCGACGTTCTGCATCGGAGCCTTTTTTGTGGAAGAAATTCCTACGGCCAAAACCATATTCAAACTTTGAAAGTGAACTGGTTTTATTCATCTTACTCTGACTTTTTACAGAGTATGTTTATATACCCTTAAACATGCCGTAAGATATGATGAATAGAGTTCGACTTAGCCTGATGGTGTGCTTAATTTAGAAAAAACGAAATGACAGTAACCTACGACAAATACTATCAGACAGAAAACTTTTTCGGTGAACCTTATCCTGAATTGATTGATTTTATGTCCGATTACCCTAAAAAAGGGAACGTGCTAGACATGGGTTGTGGACAAGGTAGAGATGCAATTGCTTTGGCTCGACTTGGATATTCCGTGACAGGAATTGACAAATCAAAAGTTGGTATTGAACAAATGAAAAAAATCGGTGAAATCGAAAATCTGAATTTGGACGGTCAAGTCGGAGACATTTATTCATTCGACCGATTTGATGAGTTCGATGTAGTTCTTTTAGATAGTATGTTTCATTTCGCCAAGAAAGACAGGGTAAAAGAGATTGGACTAGTCAAAAGAATTGTTTCAGATGTTAGAAATGGAAGTCTCATAGTTGTGTGCATTCAGGAAGTGGGTGACAAAGTCCATATTCTCAATCAAGCAATTGACTATGAAAAAAAGCTTTTAAGGTTAACGGACAAAAAATTTACCTACACGTTTGAAGACAGCGAAAGCGGACATAAATCTGAAACGGATTACAGAATGATAGCAGTCGAAAAATAAAACGCTTAGCACAACAAAACCTATACGCAATGCCCTTCAGGACACTGCGTATAGACAAAGCGCTACTTTACCACCAAATTAACAATTCTTCCCGGCACAAAGATCTCCTTCACCAAATTACCTTCTTCCAGGTATTTAGCAACGTTCTCCTCTTCTTTCGCCAAGCCAAGCACATACTCTTTATCTTTTGCTTTGTCGGCATCCACTTCTATATCTGCACGCACTTTCCCATTCACCTGTACCGGATAGGTAACTGAATCCGCCTTCAGATATTCTTCATTAAACTGTGGCCAGTCTTTGTAAGAAAGCGTCTCTTCATGGCCTAACATTCGCCATAACTCCTCGGTAATGTGAGGAGCAAATGGATTCAAAATCTGAATGAATTCTTTCGCTACCGATAAAGGAATCTCATCCCAGCCATTGGCTTCATTCACAAAAATCATGAGTGCAGAAATAGCGGTATTAAAACGAAGCCCCTCAATATCTTCACTTACCTTTTTGATAGCTTCATGAAGAGGCTTCAGGTGCTTTTTCTCAGCCTCAATATCTTTTACTTTGTCGGAAATCTCCCCGGAATCTTCATCCACGAGTAAGCGCCAAACCCGATTCAGGAACCGGTTCACCCCTTCCACTCCTTTAGTACTCCAGGGCTTTACCTGCTCCAGCGGACCCATAAACATTTCGTACAATCGAAGGGAATCAGCACCATACTGAGCGATAATGTTATCCGGGTTGATAACATTACCACGACTCTTGGACATTTTGTGAGCCCGGGCTTCCACTTTAGTGTCGGTGCCTTTTAGCACAAAGCCTTCTCCCTTCTTCTCCACTTTGTCTTCAGCAATTTTTTCACCATCGGGGCCGGTGAATTCCATTTCACCTAAAATCATGCCCTGATTTACTAATTTATTGAATGGTTCTTTGGTTGATACCACACCGATGTCGTACAATACCTTGTGCCAAAAACGAGCATACAATAAGTGCAGCACCGCATGTTCGGCTCCACCTACATACAGATCAACCGGCATCCAGTACTTTTCATAATCAGGATCTACTGGACCGCCGTCAAATTCAGGGCTGATGTACCGCAGGTAGTACCAGCAGGAGCCGGCCCATTGTGGCATGGTATTAGTTTCACGGATCGCCGTTTTCCCCGTTTCGGGGTCGGTGGTCTCCACCCAGTTTTTTGCATTGGCCAGCGGAGGCTCGCCATCACCGGTTGGCTGATACTTATCAACCTCAGGGAGTTCGACCGGCAATTCAGATTCGGGCAGCGGTTTTGGTTCCCCATCCACATGGATAATCGGAAACGGTTCGCCCCAGTACCGCTGACGTGAGAACAGCCAGTCGCGCAGTTTATAATTTACCGACTTGGTACCGGCTCCTTTTTCTTCCAACCAGTCAATGATTTTCTTCTTGGCTTCTTTGATATTCAATCCGTTCAGGAAATCACTGTTGATTGCAACTCCTTCCCCGGTGTAGGCTTTGCCTTCAAATCCATCTTCAGGTTGTACCGTGCGTACGATTTCCAGGTCAAATTTTTCCGCAAATTCCCAGTCTCTTTCATCCTGACCCGGAACCGCCATAATCGCTCCGGTTCCGTAACTGTCCAGCACATAATCTGCAATCCAGATGGGGATTTCTTTTCCGTTTGCCGGGTTGATCGCATAGGCGCCGGTAAACGCGCCGGTCTTTTCTTTGTTCAGTTCCTGACGCTCCAGATCCGACTTTTTAGCCGCTTCCTCCTGATAGTCAGCAATCGCCTGTTTTTGTTCTTCTGTGGTAATTTTGTCTACCAGGTGATGCTCGGGAGCCATCACCATGTAAGTAGCGCCAAAAATGGTATCCGGACGTGTGGTGAAAACCTTCAGCTTTTCATCATGTCCTGAAATCTCAAAATCGATCTCAGCTCCTACCGATTTTCCGATCCAGTTGCGCTGCATTTCTTTCAGGGATTCCGGCCAGTCCAGCTCCTCTAAATCCTGCAGCAACCTTTCAGCATACTCCGTAATCTTCAACACCCACTGTCGCATCGGCTTGCGGATAACGGGATATCCACCCACTTCGCTTTTGCCGTCGATGACCTCCTCATTTGCCAATACCGTTCCCAATTCAGGACACCAGTTTACAGCCACCTCATCTTCGTACGCCAAACCCTTTTCATACAGCTTCAGGAAAATCCATTGTGTCCATTTGTAATAATCCGGGTCGGTTGTATTCACCTCACGATCCCAGTCGTAACTGAAACCAATAGCCTGTAGCTGCTCGCGAAATTTATTCACGTTCTTTTCTGTGGTGATCCGCGGATGGGTTCCGGTTTTCACCGCATACTGCTCGGCCGGCAATCCAAAAGCATCCCAGCCGATCGGGTGTAGCACATTGAAGCCTTTCATCCGCTTATACCGGGCAATGATATCCGTAGCTGTGTACCCTTCCGGGTGACCAACATGCAGCCCCGCACCGCTTGGATACGGAAACATATCGAGCACATAATACTTAGGTTTGGATTTATCGGTGGGCGTTTCAAAGGTTTTGTTTTCGAGCCAGTATTGTTGCCATTTAGACTCGATGTCTGCCGGATTGTAAGAGTGCATCTATGCTTTTTTGAATTTCGGAATTCTCAGAGCATTAAAGATAAGACAATCCTGTTTAACCTTTGAAATGGATTTTGGGGTTAATTGCTCTAAGAAAATTAAAAGGCAGGTTTATTTAGTAACTAGGTTTGAACCTTGATTAGAAGGATAGTAGGATTATCAGGATTGACTACAATGCTTACTACAACCTAAATTACCTTTATCTATACCATCCCAATCAGGGCCATCCTTAAATCCGATAAATCATGGTTCGAAAAATTGGAAGGTATTTAAATTGGGTTTTTGAACCTTGATTGGAAGGATTATCTGATTACCGTGATTACTTTTATTCCTTAACAAATTCACCATAGCAGTTCTGCCGGTTTTTTCTTTTTATAGATAGCTCATTCTTTAATTAAGCGGGAACCATGCGAAAATTTTTACCGGCCTTTTTTATACTACTCTTCTTGTGCTCTACTCCATATGTGATTCAGGCACAGTCTTCTTTTTCTTCTATAGAAGATGCCATCACGGTGTATCAGGAAGATCTTGGCGCTTTGACACGGAAGTATTCGGTTGAGTATTCAGAGCAGTACTATACCCGCTTTGAAGATTTCTATAATCAATGGCTAACCTATCTGGATGGACTCAATTTCTCAGAACTGACACACTCCCATAAAGTAGATTTCCTTCTTTTTAAAAATAACCTGGAACGCTCTTTATATTTTCTGAAAGCTGATCAGGAACGGTTCAATGAACTCACTGATCATATCCCTGCCTCTGCTGATATGATGGCATTTATCACCGAGCGACGTTCGGGTACCTCTATGGATGGAAAGGACGCGGCCGCACGTTTCAACAACTGGCAGGCCGAAACTTCTGCTTTGCTCAGCGATATGGATCAAACACCTCTCCTTTCAAAACGACAAGCCGGATTAGCAGCCAATATCATCGAAGAACGAAGAGAGGCCATCACCGAAGCGTATAAGTTTTATTATGGCTACGACCCTGATTTCACCTGGTGGGTCGAGGAACCTTACAAGGCCCTTACCTCCGCTCTGGAAGAATATGAGGAAGCCCTTGCTCAGCATTATGATCAAAACCCAGAAGATGATGACGGATCCGGAATTATAGGTAACCCCATCGGGGAAGATGAAATTATCCGTAGGCTTGGCTTCGAGATGATTTCCTATACACCTCAGGAACTCATAGATATGGCCAACGAGCAGTATGCCTGGACCTATAACGAAATGCTGAAAGCCTCGCGGGAACTGGGCTACGGTGATGACTGGAAAGCAGCTCTTGAATACGTAAAAACCACGCATGTCCCGGCAGGTGAGCAACCTCCACTGGTGAAAGATTTAGCAGAGGAAGCCGTCACTTTTCTGGAAGATAGAGACCTGCTTACCATTCCCCCTTTGGCCAAAGAAACCTGGCGCATGGTGATGTTAAGCCCCGAATGGCAAAAGATCGCTCCCTTCTTTTTAGGTGGTGAAGTTGTAAGAATAGCCTACCCCACCAACACCATGACCCACGAAGAAAAAATGATGAGCATGCGCGGAAATAACCCACATTTTTCAAAAGCTGTGGTTCATCATGAACTCATTCCGGGGCATCACCTGCAGCAGTTTATGAATCGCCGTTATGAAACTCACCGGCGCATGTTCTACACTCCTTTCTGGACGGAAGGATGGGCACTGTATTGGGAGTTTGTACTTTGGGAAAAGGACTTCCCGGATAACCCGGAAGATAAAATCGGGATGCTGTACTGGAGAATGCACCGTGCTGCCCGCATTGTTTTTTCGTTGAATTATCACCTTGGCAACTGGTCGCCACAGGAGTGCATCGATTACCTGGTGGATAAAGTCGGGCATGAGTATGCCAATGCAGAAGCGGAAGTCCGCCGTTCTTTCGAAGGAAACTATGGTCCATTATATCAAATCGCCTACATGGTTGGAGCCATGCAGTTTTATTCACTGCGACAGGAACTCGTTGAATCCGGCCAAATGACCGAAAAGGAATTTCATGACACCATCCTCCAAAATAGCAGCATTCCCGTCGCTATGGTTAAAGCCTTGCTGACCAATCAGAAGTTGAGCAAAGACTTTAGATCCGACTGGAAGTTTGGGGATTATATAGAAGGAATGAAGTAAATAGTCCCGGTAATCAGATAATCCTTCTAATCACGGTTCAGAGCACTTTGAACCCTGATTTGTGGGATAAGTGGGGATTTACTTAATTTGTTTATGAGGATGGTTCTAAGAAAACTATTCCTCAAAACGTTATTCAGAGTGAAAGTGAAGTAACTGAATTTTCTGTTTTTAGTTTATTTCAATTTTACTATTCTATAGAAAATTCAATATACCAGTTCGTCAAGAATGAACAGTAGTTTTCAGGTTCATAGGTTTTTCTTAGCTCTCACTTTCATAGTTATCTTTTGCTCAAAAAGTTTAACTGCACAACAGGTCGATTCCGCTTCTTCGTGGGTCAAAGTGACTGCCAACTTAGAGCAATATTACATCGTAATTGATGAGGATTTTAAAAATCCTCATTTAATAGACAGAGGCGACAGCGTCCGTGTAAGTCCCGGGAAAAGCCATATCACCGTTGTTTGGAGAACAATAAATGACCATTCATTCACTATCAATGCAAAACCCGGGGAAACTGTTGGGAGGCAAATTGTACACACTTTCCCTTCCTATCCCAGAAGCTCCTATGAAACAATTGTCAGTCAAACAAATTTACTCATAGCTACAGACGAAAATTCTACAGTTTATATCGATGGCGAACAATCGGGTAAACACCTAGTCGAAATTTTATTAAAACCCGGCACACATCGATTGAGGATAGAACATCCCGAGTATGGTGTGTTGAGAGAAACAGTTGAGGTTAACAGTCAAAGCATCACAAAAATAGCTCGATATAATGAGAATCCATCTAACTTATCATTTGCAGCAAAATTAATTCCCGGTGCCGAGTATATTGCCTCAAGAAGATATAAACAAGCTGGCATTACCTATTTGGGGTTAGGACTACTTGCAGCTAATTTGGTTAGACAAGACATTGCTTATGATAAAGAACTCAGTGAGTACAATAGGTGGGAATCATTATACAAAAATGCGCAAACAACAAGGGATGCCATACTATATAGAGAGGGTGTACTTTCATCCAGAGGCAATCTCCAAAAAATAAGTAAAAATTTCAATCTCACTCTACTTATTACTGCAGGTGTTTATCTTGTTTCAACTTTAGATGCCTTTCGAAAACCCAAAAATGGTTACCAACAAAAAATGACATTTTTATCAAGCACAGAATTTACCTTTTTAGCTTCTACTCAAAATTATAAACTTTCTCCCGGCTTTACTTTCAAAGTAAACTTTGAAAAATGAATAAGTTCTTAGAACCCATTGTAATAATATTATGTATTACCTGTTTTGGCTTTTTGTCAAGCTGCAAAAAGGTTCCAAATTTAGCTGCCAATGAATCAGATCCTAATTCCCCAAATTATAGACCTGATCCACCTCAGAATCTGGTTACATTTAAAAATTATGACAAAAATAGTGTAGGGATCTCATGGAGAGGAACTAACGATCAGCCCATCTCAGGATATATCATATCTGTTTCAAAAACGGGTAATGAAAATTCTTATAAAAAGGTTTTTGAAATTGATCCAAGTGAAGTTAGCCCTGACAATATCTATGAGGTTTTCACTCCGCTTATTCACAAGTCAACAAAAGAATTCTATAAAACAGAAACGTATTATGTCAATAATAATGATACCGTGTTTTCTGATCCTGTCTATTCTACAATTTCACAATATGTCTATGGATTTCACTCTGATTTTGTCAGTGATTCAACTCCAAACTTTCAACTATACTGGGATCATAGCTTTATAAATAATGATGTCATAGAAGTTCAGATTTCAGGAGATTCGGTAAATTTCGAAACAATCTATTCAGGCCCTATTAGTAAAAAATTTTTCTACACTAGTATCAATTACTCTCTAAACGATTCTTTTCTCAGGTTTAGAATCAAGACAGAGAATGAATACACAGATTATTTTCCAATAAATATTGATAATAAAAGCTGCTTAGAATATTTCGATGATGTCTTTTTTTACCGTTTACAAAACGGATCGACCATCATAAAATATGGCTCAAATAATTTTAAATACACCTTTGATAATAGCACTTGCGAAATAAATGAAATTGTTCTCTTGGAAGGGGGATTTAATGTGGATCGGCCCTTAAGAGAAATTAAAAGAGTTTCAAAAACCGCTTCTTCAATCGGTGTCGAAAATTTGCAGAATGGTATCAATTATTATTTTTGGCTGGTAGCTGAAACTGATAATGGGACGTCTTCATTAACTAAAGCATATGAGGTTAGATTCTAACAATCTAACTTTCATGCTTCAAGCCATCATAAATTAGTAATTGTCTATATGAGATCATTTTTCATAATTATACTCTTATTAGTATTAGTTCCAGTTACTCTTATTGCTCAGGATAAATCCGGTTTTATAAAGTTCGAATTCAATACAGACTCGGCTTATGTAATAGTTGGAAATGACCTTTTTGATGCTTTTAAGCTTGCCTCAGGCGACACTCTAGAATTAAAACAGGGTATTCGTCTTTTATCTTTTCAAACCCCTTTTGATAAAAGTGAAACTGCCTTTGTCCAGGTCTTCACAGACTCTACAATAACTTATTCTCATAGATTTAGTGATAGGAATTTCGGGCCAGCTACTCTCACCAATAATGTAGCTGCACGGCATTATTATGATGCTAATGTGATTGTTCTTACCGATCACGACTCGGACATATATTACAATGGTGAATATCAGGGAACCGGTTTCGCTAAATTTAACACCGATCGAGAAATTGGAGATCTGGAAATAGAAAACCCGGATTTTGGTGATTCAAAAAAACGACTAAACATACCTGAACCTAGACTGACTTTTGTTTCCAACAAATTAAGGCCGGATAAATCACAATCCAGAATCTACTCTATATTTCCTGGCCTTAGTCAGTTTTATAAAAAGCAACACCTGAAGTCCTTATTGTTCGTGGCTTCAACTGCAGCACTATTCACTTATGCCGGTTTAAAATCCTCCGATTACAAAAGAGAACTGAATGTTTTCCACGAATATCAGGAAAAATATAATAATGCCACCAGTGAACAAATGGCCCTGCGTTTAGGTGACTTAGCTGAAAGCCAGAAATCTGAAGTTCAGCGAATAGATAATCAGCGCCAGGGATTATTACTGGCAGGATTTTTAATCTATGGATACAATATCTACGATGCTTTTACAAGCAAACCTGCAGGTGGATATATGAAGAGCAGAGATCTGCAGTTTTACCTATCACAGAAAGAGATAACAGGCAGTATAGAAACCGTTGGAACTTTAAGATATAATTTCTAACTATGAAGGAATATTTACTTCTTGCTCTGCTCTTTATTTTTGGATTACTGCTTTCAAACTGTAGTATCGGACCTGATTTTGAACGAGGGAATGTTAATGATCCTAAATCAATAGAATTCAAGCCTGATATTAGTTCATTACAGGTTAAAATTAACAACGATAAAACTGTGTCCCTTAACTGGGTTGATGGTTCAGAATTCGAAGATGGTTTTATTGTTGGCAAGCAGCTTGGTGATACAGATACTATGGTTATTCTGGACACTCTTCCCAAGAACACAGTAAATTATACAGATGATACAAGGCAATTAGACCTTCGAACTACATATTTTGTTGCTCCATTTAAGAACGAAACAGTTTCTGAAGATTCCTTAGAATTCAAATCAAAAAGACTCAATTTTGGGGAATTCAATACAATCACCTCGGAAACAAGCAATGTGAATGTTATCAAGGTCAGCTGGGAAACAGATATGCCTTACGCTGATAATTTTGTCATTAAAAAAATAACAACTAATGACATCATTCCTATTGACACCATCGGAAGAACCGAATCTACCTATTCTTACACTGAACTAGATGAAGTATATTCTGTTGATGTTTATGTTTTTGCTTTGCTGAAAAATGCTACCGGTGACTATCAAGAGATAGGAGATATTCGTGCTCAGAACATCCCTATAAACCTACCTACTAATTTGCAGGTGAGTGTTATTGATGAAGAAACGATTTCAGCTAGTTGGCAAGATAATTCAACATTTGAAGATGAATTTATCATTTATCAAAGACCTGCTAATAGTCAAAATAGTCCTGGTTCAAATAAATATATCCCTTTGGATACACTTAGAAACCATGGAACTCTTAAGCTTAAGAATTACGAAGGGATTTTTTACGACCTAAATATATCACCTTACAAACAAGGCATCGTCGGGAGTAAAATTAACCCTGTAATTTTGACTCTTGTGAGTAGAAGACCTGATATTGAAAAGGTTAAAAGTGTTTCTGAATCAGAACTTACTTTAGAATGGTCAGACCATAATACAAATAATCCTTCTGAATTTAGGTTTCCTACAAAGCGATTTGTAATTGAACAATCTGCTGAAGGCGGGGCTTTCGAAATACTAGACGAGATTGACCCAAGCCACAATAGTTACAAAGTCTCCAATCTAGATAAAGCCCTAAAATATCGGTTTAGAGTAAGGAGCCTTGCTTCAGATCATGATGAAATACAAACAGTTTTTGAAAAATCTTTAGAAACTAAAACGGAGTTCCCATTAGGTTCAAGTAGTGACTACCCTTATCGTTTACGGTCATCGCCACAGAACAATCATTTTGTTTATGAATATGCTAGACATTCAGGTGGTTCATATTCAGTTCGTTTTGTAAATAAAACATCGGGAAAAATTGAAAATGAGGTCATTTTTGATAATGACTTTAGAGGTTATAGTATTTCAAAAAATGAGAATTTGATTGCTATTTTTAAGGGAGAAGCTCCCGGCATTTATGAATATTTAGGTTCAGATGTAAACCTCATATATGATTTAAATAATACAATTAGTGGCGTGTTTTTGAATAGCGAAGAGCTTGTCATTATCAAAGGTGATGAGTCTCAATCTCTTATAAAAGTAAATATTTCTCAGAACTCAGAATCTATCATCGAGGATTTTGCTCAATCTAACGATAAGAAAGATATTCTAATTCTTGATATTTACCCTTTTACATTTGGTAGTAAAATATATTTGAGAACAAATAAAGGTAATATGGTCTATGATGTAGAAAATAAAAATAGCTCACTTATTCTTAGTCCAGACCTCCAAATTACAGATGTGAACAACAACGGCGAAATACTATTAACTAATAAAAATGAAGCCGTTCTTTATAATGAAACAGGTGCCATAAGAAAGTTTCTTGTACCAAATCGGATCAATTATTCTGGTACAAATATTGAAGCTACATCAGCAAATTTTATTAATGATAAAAATATTGTTGTTGGTACAAAAACTAGTAATCAAGGAGTGATATTCCTTTATGAAAGAGGATCGGTAAATTACATTTCTTATGCACTTGGACATTCTCTAATAGTTACTGACAAAACTGAAGAATCAGTTTTGTCAATTAATCGATTTATGAGAGGGAACGGATATATTTTTGATTTAACTGAGGGTTGGACAACTTATTGATGACATCTAAAAAATACCTATCCCATCCGGCTTCCACCAAAGATTTGTGCATTGTGCTTTAACCAACTTTTCCGTCTCTAACCCTGCTATTTCTTTGTCACGGGCTATGCAGTTTTATTCGCTTCGACAGGAACTCGTGGAATCCGGCCAAATGACGGAAAAGGAATTTCATGACACCATCCTCCAAAATAGCAGCATTCCCGTCGCTATGGTTAAAGCCTTGCTGACTAATCAGGAATTGAGCAAAGACTTTATATCCGACTGGAAGTTTGGGGATTATATAGAAGGAATGAAGTAAATAATCCCGGTAATCAGATAATCCTTCTAATCACGGTTCAGAGCACTTTGAACCCTGATTTATGGGATGTGTGGGATTTACTTAATTAGTTCTTCTATCACATCCACCTCATCCGGCTTCCACCAAAGTGGTGGTCGTTGAGCCCTCTTCAATTCTTCCGTTTCTATCCCATCAATTTCTTTACCAACGGTATATACCGATTGTACCTTCTTCCCGATTTGAGTTTTTAACTGCCTGACTTTCTCCTCTCCACCTATTATCCAGTTCACCGAAAAATCTGTTTTCGGCCGTTCTTCAGACTCCTGTATCAGGAAATCTTCCAGCCAAAGCTGCTTTCTTTGTATGGCTTTGTTATACGCGTATTGATATCGCAAACCCGGAGCCGGTTTAAGGTGCTGAGGGTTATCACTCCAGAATTCTTTTATGGCATCGGTAAGTTCTTTTTTTACTTCTTCCAAGCCGGAGTTAGCTACCACTACGGCTACTGACCGACATCCTTTACCGCCGTACCTCAGCATGGCTTCAACCAGATCTTGTTTTACCGTCTCGTTCCATCCATCCAGATAAGCTATTGAGAACTTGGCCGTGCGGATGATGTACTCCGCTTCATTATTTGCCGCCTTTAGTTTCTGTACTTTTTCTTTTACTTCAGGAACCGATGCTTCTGATCCTGCAAATACAACATTATCTGCCCTCACATCTTTGAAGTCGTTCAAATCAGTGGAATACTGAATGTGCTGATCCAAACCTGCCTTGGATATTTCATCTAAAAATGCCCCAAGCAAGTACGGGTCTTTTCGGGAGAGTTTACCATAATAATCCGCCCCGGAGAGGATCGTACCCAAAGCGGTTTGAAATCCCACAAGCGGTAAATTACCGGCGTGCAGGCACAGCACTTTTTTGCCTTTTGCATGTTGCCGATCATTCAATCCTGACCGGTTTACCCACTGCTCAATTTCATTATTTTGCATGTTTTCTCTTAACACGGAAAGCTGGAATTCAATGTCTTGCCGACTGAATAACCCTTCATCCACGGTTTTCTGTATGGCTTCCAGTAATGCGTAGTTTTCAGGGTTGAGCCATTTATCTGCAGTTTGTTTGACGTATTCGGTTTGTTTTTTTAGCCAGCTCATTCAATCCTGATCTATTAAAAAGTTACAGCCCCGCAGGTTTCCGGGATTCCACCGACCAAGCACCCGGAACTTTCCATCTTCTCGCTGCAGACCTTTATCACCGGTTAAAATAAAGGAACAGGAATAGAGGTTCGCCAAATCCATTACCCCGATTAACCCCTCTTCACCATATTCTATTTCTTGCATCGGATTTTTGGGATTTCGAATACTCACTTTCATCCACGGTACACACTTAAACCATTCTCCTTCCTGACTGTAAGCCTGACTAAGCAATTCGGCCATTCCATATTCGGAGTTAACCTGTGACTTTACTAAGCCAAATCCTGATGCCAGTTTTTCATGCAAAGCAGCTTTGGTAATTTCCCGCCGATGCGTTTTCATACCGCCCGTTTCCAGGATCACCGAATCTTTCGGAAGCTGTATTTCACCCTTCTCCAATATGTCCAACAAGCCAAATGCCGCTCCAAACAGCATCAGTTTCTTTCCCGAGTTTTTGACTTTATTTAACTGATTTTGATCTATCGGTTGACCAAGATCCAGAAACCGACTCAATCCGGTTTCTTCACGTTCAATTAGTGCATTCAGCATCCAGATAAGGGATGAGTTCGGATTGTCACTATAACCCGGCGTGTATGCCCAAATCACATAATTGTCCAGCTCATAGAAGTGCTTCATTCCCCGGATAATTGACTGCCGATATAACTCCGGATTGGGAACAATATGCTTGCTTCGGCTCATACCAGAAGTGCCACTGCTTAGAAATTCTAAATTTTGAATTCTGAATTTTGAATTATCAGAAGCAGTGAGCACTTCGGCATCTTTGAAGGCCTGTATGGGTAGCAGGGGTATGTCATCAATAGTGTTAACATCACCGATTTTTAGTGCGTCGCAAAACCGTTTATAGACCGGGTTGTTGTTTCGTTGAAATTCAAAGACCTGAAGCGCCTTTTTTTCAAAAGGAATTCCAGTATCAAAAATTTCTTCCGCAGTTATCATGATTCAGAAATACGAATTTTATATAAATCTCCAGAGCTTAGAATAAAAACCACTCCTTCCAACGCATGCATATCTACAGCCTCAACTCCGGAGCTAAAAGAAAAGCTTTGCTTCTGCTTTGAACGGCTTTCAAATTCAATATGATTTAGATAGGCTTTCCAGATTCCTGATTCGGTAGCGAAAAGAGCCTTCACTCCTTCTGCAGGATAAAACCCTTCGTAATTCCCATTCAATGACAGTCGATGAATGGTTTCCGATTTTCTATCGAGGATTAAAATTTGACGAGAGGTTACATTCATTTCATTCACTGATTTCACCTCTGATGGAATTCGAAACTCGTCCAGTAAATTGGAATCAAGGTCAAAACGACGAATATAATTCTCAGCCTCATCCACAAAAAATACTTCCCCTAATCCATTAACAGCCACCTGAGTTGGATTATAGGGGCGGTTATTTCTAAATGCATCGCTGGGGGAAATACTACTAAGATACTGTCCACGCCGGTCAAAAACCTGTACCCGGCGATTGTTGTAATCGGTGACAAAAACTTTTAATCCGTTTGTAGCATCCACATCCACCGGCTTGCTGAATTCGTAATTACCGTCTCCTTTTCCTCCGATGGTATCCAATAATTTTCCGTCGTGATCTAGTTTTAGTACCCGGTCTTTGCCCTGCTCAACTATATAGATTGAGTTTTGAGTAACATACAAAGAGGTGGCGTTGTCGAGACTTGAGCGGATTTGTTTTATTGACTGCGCTTGTAATGGTTTGCAATGGAGGAAAGTTATTGCAAGAATTACCATGAAAGCCTTAGAGGAGTTCGTTCCGACGCAGAGCTTTCGGAACGAGTGGCAGAAGTTCTTTACTACACAGAGGGGTCGGAACGAGCGGTAAGATAAAGAAAACTGAATCACATCCCGGATTGAAACCAGATCTGTATTCAATGTTGGATGTTCGATATTCAATGTACTAATGTTTGAGGCCTTTCGCCCCAATATCGCTTCGGTAGTAGGCTTTGTCAAAAGCTATTTTCTCTACCTCAGCATAGGTGTTATCAATAGCTGATTGCAGATCTTTGCCCGAGCCCACCACATTCAGTACCCGTCCACCGTTGGTCAGAATCTGATTACCTTCGGTTTTGGTACCGGCGTGAAATAGAAGGGCATTATCAATGTCATCCAGCCCGGTAATCACTTTTCCTTTTTCATAAGATTCCGGATACCCGCCTGAGGCCAGCACCACACAGCATTTAACTTCATCGTCAAATTCAATAGAAACGGAATCGAGTTTAGATTCGGTGCACGCTACGATCACTTCCAGCATATCGGCCTTTAGGCGGGGCAGTATCACCTGACATTCCGGGTCACCGAAACGGCAGTTATACTCTACCACTTTGGGGCCCTCTTTTGTGATCATCAACCCACAGTATAGTATTCCGGCATAGGGATTTCCTTCCTCTTTCATCCCTGAAATGGTCGGCTCAATGATTTCCCGTTCAACCCGATCCATCATTCCGGTTGATACCACGGGGGCAGGAGAATAAGCTCCCATTCCTCCGGTATTTAATCCGGTATCACCTTCTCCGATGCGTTTATGATCTTGGGCATTTCCAATTACTTTGTAGGACTCCCCATCAGAAATAGCAAAAACCGAGGCCTCTTCCCCAATCATAAATTCTTCAATCACCAATCGGCTGGCTGCATCTTTCAGGGAATTACTGGTTTTCAATTCTTCCAGCACGTCCATCGCCTCGGCTTCGGTTTCGGGGATGAATACCCCTTTTCCACCGGCCAATCCATCCGCTTTTAGCACCACCGGGTAGGTGCCCTGCTCTTTGATGTAATCGGCTGCTTCGTCAAAATTGTCCTGATCGAATACTCTATAAGCAGCTGTCGGGATGTTATGCCGCTGCATAAATTCCTTGGCAAATTCTTTACTTCCCTCCAGCATGGCCGCCTGCAGTTTCGGACCAAAAACCGGATGATTCTTCATCTCCAAAAAATTGGCAATTCCATCTACCAGGGGCTGTTCGGGTCCAACAACGGTTAGGTTGATATCATTGGCCTGGATAAAATCCCACACCTGATCAAAGTCGCTGATAGAAAGACCTGTGTTCTCTCCCACTTCTGCAGTTCCGGGATTTCCGGGAGCTATAAATAGCTTATTTAGCGATGGTGATTGAGCAATAGCCCATGCCAGTGCATGTTCACGTCCACCACTTCCGAGTAACAGAACGTTGTATTTCATGGCTCAGGAAAGTTCTTCAGCAATAGTAATAATTTCAGAGAAGCTCTCGACATCGAGGCTGGCACCGCCTATCAGTCCGCCGTCCACATCGGGCTGACTTAACAGCTCTTTGGCATTAGCCGGCTTCATACTGCCGCCATACAGAATATTGATTCGCTCAGCCGTGTCTTCGCTGTACAATTCAGCAATTACTTTTCGGATATGTTCATGCATTTCCTGTGCCTGCTCGGGTGATGCTGTTTCTCCGGTGCCGATGGCCCAAATAGGCTCATATGCAATCACAACGTCCAGCACATCATCCTCCGAAACATCAAACAGAGCGGCCGTAACCTGATTTTTAACCAGGTGAAAATGTTCATCGGATTTTCTTTGATCCAGGCTTTCACCCACACAAATAATCGGAGCCAGTTTATGCTCAAGCGCTTTGTGGGATCTTTTATTTACGGTAGTATCGGTTTCCCCGAAATACTGCCGGCGTTCTGAGTGACCGATAATCACGTAATTACATCCGCTTTCAGCGATCATGCTTCCACTCACCTCACCGGTGTAGGCGCCGTTTTCTTCAAAGTGAAGGTTTTGGGCTCCCACCTGAATGTCGGTGTCATGCAGATAATTCACAGCCATGCCGATAGATACAAAAGGAGGACAAACCAATACATCTACATTTTCGTCTACCTCTGCTTTCTTTTCTTTGAGTCCTTCCAGCAGTTCGGCTGCGTCATAAGGACCGCAATTCATTTTCCAGTTACCGGCTATCAAAAATCTTCGCATAGTGTGAGTGTTTGTTTAGCTTGGTGAATTACTGTTATCAAATGCTTTGTTCAATCCCTGAATCACTTCTTCAAATTCGCCGCGTTCATACTTTCGGATCAGGACTCCATTTTCGTCAATCAGCAACCGGGTTGGCACCTGGACAACGTTGAATTTTTGTATGACATCCTGCACATCGAATGAGCCGATTTCAGCTACCGACCATACCTTACGGCGGTCTTCAAAAAATCCCTCAACGGTAAGCGGGCTTTCATCCAGAGGAATAGTAAAAATCTTCAACCCATAGTTTTTATAAATCTCATGGATAATTACGGTTCGGTCGTAATCGTTCTGGTACTCCGGATTTGCCAGAGGTGAAATTTCCAAAATGTATACGTCCCCATTCAAAGAGCTATTACTCACCGTATCTCCGGCCAGTGTTACAAATGAAAAATCAGGAGCTTGAACACCCGGTGCAAGGTAATTCAGGTCGTAACGTATACGACGTGCCCATTTTTTTGACCCGGAATCGGTGTATTGATTTTCATAGCTGGTAAGCAGTGTCTTAGCTTCTTTTACGCGGGAGCTGTCGAAGTACATCATAATTTTATCCCGCTTAATGGCTTCCTTCACCGATTCATTGTTTGAGATCTGAACCAGTGAATCCAGGTAATTGGAAGCTGCATCAAAGCCTTTGGCCTGCGCGATGTATGGTTTAGCCAAGCTCAATGCAACCGATACCATATAATCTTCAGGCAGGGCCGCATCAATTCTTTCTAACATCTTCTGTTGATTGAAGCTGCTTAAGATTTGAGCTGATTTCTCAGCCGCTAAATATGCTGCAAATGTATTTTGATGCTTTTCAAACACTTCCCAGTACAGGTCGGACCATTTCTGCACCTCGTCAATGATCTGAGAATCAGGTATGGCTCCGCTTCGGGCAAAAGCGCCTATTCGTTGAAACCCCCTATCTACGCGAGCCAGTGTTTCCATGGCCCCATGTTCGCGGGAGCTAAGCTCTAATGTTTGATTCAGTCCCGGAAGCTCTCCGGTAACCGTCAAGGTATCGCCATCGGCCAAAATCACTCCCAAATTACCCAGATTAGTCTCATTCCGGCTGATGATCATGCTGTAGTATCTCTTCTCAGGAAAAGTAACATCACCCATAAAGGCTCCTGCTTCATTCGTAAGCTCGTGGAACAACGTGTCAACCTTTGCATTTGCAGAATCACGGGTTACAATAGTTACTCCGATGCCTGAAAAGTCATTACTGTTATCAATAGAATCAGCTACGGTAAAGGTGCCTTTTACAACGGTTTGCAACTCTTGGGGCTCGTTAGAGCAAGCGGCCATTAACCATACCAATGCAACTGTAGAATAAAGTGCGAAATGTCTCATGTTAACCTAATGACTGTATTTTCAGTCGTCTAATTTTTTTGAAATTAAATCTTTAACCAACTTAGGATTAGCTTTTCCTCGGGACGCTTTCATTGCCTGTCCTACAAAAAAACCAATCAACTGCTTCTTACCATCCTTATAACGTGCAACCTCATCGGGATTGTTGTCTATGATTTCATCCACAATAGGTTCGAGAAAACCGGAATCGGAAACCTGTATCAGGTTCATTTCTTTAGCCAACGTTTCCGGCTCTTTGTCTTCATCCAGCATAGCATTAAAAATCTGCTGCATGGCCGATGAATTAATTTTGTCTTCTTCCTTCAGCTTAACCAGATCGGAAACCCGTTTTGCTGAGATAGAAAACTCGCGAATATCAATGCTCTGTTCGTTCAGCACCCGAAGCACTTCACTTAATACAATATTGGAAGCGGCTTTAGGATTTCCAAGATGCTCTACCACTTCTTCGTAATAATCGGCCAGATACCGACTGTCGGTGATGGTTACCGCATCGTCTTCGCTCATCCCGAACTCGTCCATGAACCGCTTGCGGCGTACATCAGCCAGCTCGGGAAGTTCTTCTCGGATTTCATCCAGCATCTCATCTGTCACGATAATCGGAGGAAGATCCGGCTCGGGGAAATAGCGGTAATCATGCGCTTCTTCCTTAGAACGCATTGGGCGAGTTTGCATTTTGGAAGTATCCCACAAACGGGTTTGCTGTACCACTTCCCCGCCCTCTTCAATCAGTTCAATCTGACGATAAATCTCATACTCTATGGCCTTCTCTACATTTCGGAACGAGTTCATGTTTTTGAGCTCAGTACGGGTACCGAATTTTTCCCGGCCTCGCGGACGAACCGACACGTTTGCATCACAACGCAAACTTCCCTCTTCCATATTACCGTCACAGATTTCCAGGTACTGTACAATCTGCTTGATCTTGGAGAGGTAAGCGTAAGCTTCCTGTGGCGTTCTTAAATCCGGTTCTGATACAATTTCTATAAGTGGTGTTCCGGCCCGGTTCAAATCTACCAGGGTATTATATGGGTCCTGATCGTGAATCGACTTTCCTGCATCTTCCTCCATGTGAATTCGGGTAAGACCGATGCGTTTGTCATAGTCTTCCAGACTGATATCCACAAATCCGTCAAAACAAATAGGGGTATCGTACTGTGAAATCTGGTAGCCTTTGGGAAGATCAGGATAGAAGTAATTTTTTCGGGCAAAAATAGATTTTTCAGCCACGTCACAATTCGTAGCCAGTCCCATTTTGATGATATAGCGAACCAGGTTTTCGTTCACCACCGGCAGCGTTCCGGGGTGACCTAAACAAAGCGGGGTAACCTGAGTATTGGGAGCTCCGCCATATTCGGTAGTAACCGGGGCAAAAGCCTTACTTTGCGTTAACAATTGGGCGTGAACTTCGAGGCCAATCACCGCCTCGTACTTCTCGTGGGCAATAGTGCTCATTAAAATTTGATATATCAGGATTTTTCAGAGCCTGAAAGATATTAAAGTTGAGGGTTAGTTTTGAATGTTTCTTACAGAAAAGAAGGATGCTTGGAGCCTTCGTTATAGTCATGAATTATTGCCTGGCATCTGTTACATTAAACAAAGACAAACCTATTACTTATGAAGAAGTACCTACTCATACTCTCTTTGGCGTTATTTGGAACTTCGCTTTCCTTTGGGCAGACTACCATTGAGGAGCAGTATTTCCATGAGCTAAAAGGAATGGAAGATTCGAGTGGAGTTACGCATTTGTTTTATCGACAATACATGGCCAGTACGTTTCAATGTTCAGAAGGAAATGGTGGGCATTTGGTTGACAACCGAAGCAATGATATCAGACATTTTAAAACAGATAGTAAGTCCGACTCTTTAAAATTCAGGGATGGATGGTCAGAATGGTGTATAGACGGTTATTATGATGGAATGCACACAGTCTCTTATACCTTCTTTGATAATGATCCACAAAAGTGGATAGTCCAGGGAGGGTATCAATGTTCACATGGTATTTCAGATTATAAAAAAAACTATTTCTCACTTCTTTACGGCTGCGTTATCAAGCAGAGACCAAAAAGCGCTTATATAAAAAATTCCGAATCGGGATTAATTCTTTCACCTAATCAGGATTCAATTTATATCGACTTTGATTCTTATTTAACCATCCCACTTTCAACTTCTCCTGAAAATTGGCCGCGAATTTCAGAAAATGACCATGAGGGTTTTGAACACTTTTTAGATAGTGTTGGTGTAAAGTGGAACTTATTAAGCATCCACCCCAAAATAGACTCTATTTATTTTAGCAAAGGTAGAAGTGGTCATCTTTACAGAAGTACCAATTACACCGGAAGTTTTAAACTGGCTGATTCTTCAGGATCTCATACAAAATTAGTGTTTGATGCCGACTCTTTAATCATTTATTCATTAGTTACCGTCAGGGGAAATTCAAAATATGAACGAAAACTTTTGATCTCTGAAAACCTTGGGGTTGCAGATTCATGGGGCCAATTATCAATGCCGGAATCCGATTCAAGGTTTGAATTCATTGAAACGGACCGGTCACAAAACGGACACCTCTTTTTAGCCGATTCCAATCATATATACTCATCTTATGATTATGGTGAATCATTCACTGAGGTATTTTCTTCCGAAAACTTAGTCACAGGCCTCTACAAAAAGCCGGATTCCAACCTTCTTTACGTTTTAACCCGAAAAGAACTTCTCGAAATCAATACCGAAACCAAGTCGGTTACTTCCTTGAAACAAATTCCCGTTAGTAATGAGGGCAATCAAAATGAAATTCCTAAACAAGTCACCCTAAATCAAAACTACCCAAACCCTTTTAACCCAACTACAGTGATTAGATATCAGTTGGCAGGGAACAGTTTGGTACAGCTGGAGGTATTTGATGTGACCGGCCGGAAAGTGGCGGTTTTGGTGAATGGAGAACGAAAGGCAGCCGGAAACCATCAGGTTACTTTTGATGCCGGAAATTTAGCTTCCGGTGTCTATTTCTATCGCCTGCAAACGGCCGGACAAACGCTCAACGAAAAGATGCTGCTGGTGAAATGACGGGCAGTTTCAAGCAAATCATATAGAAAACCCAGGCGCAATACAATGTTCGGATTTTTACGTAGTTATTATTGATGCAAATGTGTTACTTTTTTAATCAGTTACTTCCAATAAACCATTATCCGTTTTGAAAACCCTTACATATATCATACTAACCGGCTTGCTACTGGCAAATTGCGCTTCTTCCGATAAGAAAAGCGCCCCAAATAACCAGGAAATATCAGATACTCAACCCACAGTTACCCAGCAGGATTCATTAATAACCCAGCCTTTCAGCGCTGAAGCCGATACCAGCGGGCTGATCAAAATCACCGGTCAGTTGAACTACACCGGCAACGAGCCTTTTACCCGGCCGGCTATTTTTGTTTCCGGCTCGGAAGTTTATGTACTCATCGGCGATGACACCTTCATCTCCGAAACCTTCAACGAACTGAATGGAAAAAGAGCTACTATCTACGGTAAAGTGAATAAGTCACAAAACAACGACGAACTGGAAGTGTACTATTACACATTGAGCGAACAATAAGATTAGAATCATGAAGAAATTATCATTACTTGCTACGACATTTCTGCTAACAACCGCACTTACCTTTGCGCAAAATAAACAGGTTCCGGATGCCCCTGGCGTTTTGCAAGATCAAATCAAAAACTTCCCCGTTCACGTAAGTGATAGGCTAAACAACAGTGAACTGATGCAACGTTTACGGGCAGAATCCTCGACTCGGCCAAATCGAAGTAAATCCATACTTGTGGTTGATGAAGTGGGTGATGAGCGGTCATTCTTCGTATATAATTTTACGAATGAAACCTTTACTGCCCGGAACTTTCGACTCATAAAAAAAGGGAATTTGACTCAAATCTGGTTTGAAATTGCTGAAATTGACAATGGACACCTGAATGAATCTGTCGCCGACAGTATGTTTAAGTACCTTGAGGAAGAGTCCAATTCATTTTCGTTTAATCCGAATAAAGGAATTATTGAGTTGAGCAACGAATATCTCGGAGATCCGCCCAACTATGATGGTGATAACCTGGTGGATTTCCTGATCACCGATATAAAAGACGGTTGGACAGAATCAGGTGGCGGTGGCTACACTGCAGGATTCTTCTATGGAGTGGATCAGAATACAGATCCTGGTCCTGGAGGAAATTATCGCTCCAACGAACGGGATGTACTGTATATCGATTCATACCCCGGAATTTACAGTAACGGAGAAGCCGACGCGACCCGGCCTTTGGGAACCTTATCACATGAATATCAGCACTTAATTCACTACAGATATAATTCCACTCAGGCAGAACTGACTTTTATTAATGAGGCACAGTCCAATTTTGCCTCTCTTTTGAGCGGGTATTTTCCACATTCAAGCTACGGCAGCTACCTGGCTGAAACCAATGTACCCTTATTCCAATGGAATTCAGGGGGCAACACCCTTCCTGATTATGGCCGAGCCGCTTCTTTTGCCAGTTATATGTGGGATCAGCTTGGTTTTGAGAACTCAGGGGCACTTACTAAAAATCCGGCAAGTGGACGAACCGGTATTGTTAGTACATTCAATAGTCTTGAGGCACCCTTCACCTTCGAAGAATTTTTAGTGAATTGGGGGGTCGCCAACCTCATCAATCAAGAGCAGGAAGATGAGCGGTTTGGATACGGTCACCCATTTCTTACCAACCTTCGCGTTCCCGTCAGTTTTGAAGACCCAAACATTTCTTCAAAAACATATGAAGTGGAAAGTGGTGCGATTGAATATATAGGTTTTCAACAAGCTCAGGATTTCGAGATTTCAGTGACTGCAGGCAATACGGAAGTTGGAGAAATTAGAGTAATCACAAAATCCGGTAATAATACAGAAGTAAATGTACTTACTAGTGGACAGACCTTCACAACCCCAAGTGGCGAAGTTTACGACAATACGTACATTATGCTTGTAAATACAGATACTGAATACCAAACAAGTGATCCCGTAACTTTTACAGTTAATTCATCAGGTGAACAAACGTACAACCTCACTACAACCAACACTTATACCGAAACAGCAACCTACTATTGGGCTTTACCTTATTATAATTCCTCAAATGTAGGCCGTCTCGGTTTTAGCAACGAATATACAATCGGCTTCGATGCCCTTGTTCATTCTCTTGAGCTATTTATTGTTGGCGGACAAAATACCGACGGCGAACCTATTGAGGTAAAAGGAGAAGGAACACTCCGAATCGCTGCCTATTCTGATGATAATGGTGTACCCGGCCAGGCCTTAGCTGCCGATTCCATCGATTTTTCTCAACTGGGAACAGGTTGGCAAACATTTAATGTCACCGACTGGGACCTGGTATTTGATCAAGGGGACGTGATCCATATTGTATATGAGTTAATTGTCCCTACGGTAGATAGTGACATCAACTCTATCCCCCTGCGGCTCGACGATGGCCGAGGTAAACAAAACGTGACCAATATTATTACTCAGCAAGGCCCTCTGCAATTCAATCGAATTTTCGAATATGAAGAAGACACAAATAATGATGGTCAACCGGACCAAACAGTTGGACAACATGGAGTATGGAATAATTTAGTTCTGGCTGAAGCCATCATCACCGATACCGAAACTGAAACTTCTCAGCCAGATAAGTTTACATTAAGCCAAAATTATCCAAATCCGTTTAACCCATCCACTAACATTAATTTCACCCTCCCAAAAACAACGGATGTACAACTAACCGTGTACAGCATGTTGGGACAAAAAGTGGCTACACTGGTGAACTCCACACTTACAGCCGGAGAACACTCCGTTAGCTGGGATGCTCAGGATATGGCCTCCGGATTATATATTTACAGAATTGAAGCCGGTGATTTTTCTCAGACCAAGAAAATGATACTGATGAAATAATTGAAATTCTGATTTTGGAAACCCCAAAGCCTCGACATAAGTGTCGGGGCTTTTTTATTGAATTTCTGTTATGAATTGAATTTGAATTCTGTTTATCTTTGAAATCTGTCATTCAAAAAAAGCCCGAGTGGCGGAATTGGTAGACGCGTGCGCTTCAGGTGCGTATGCCCTTACGGGCGTGGAGGTTCAAGTCCTCTCTCGGGTACTAAGCCCCATAAAACGTTGTTCTTGTGGGGCTTTTTTGTGCTTATCCTTTTTTTTACTCCTGCACATTTTCAAATATCCCAGACGTTGACATTGCGAAGCAGTGCTTCGCGGTTCAAGTCCTCTCTCGGGTACTAAGCCCCATAAGACGTTGTTCTTGTGGGGCTTTTTTATGCTTGTCATTCAGAACCTTATAATTATACATCCCAGGTATAAAAGTTGTGCTCGGTATCAAGTTTAAAACCGGTTTTCGGGTACAACTTATTGGCGATGGCATTTGATTTCTCAGTCTCTAACATCATTCCACGGGCACCGGTATTTCTGCAAAGTTCTCTAGCCGCTTCAATCAGTTTTTTTGATATACTCTTGCCGCGGTAATCCGGATGAACAAATAAATCATTAAGCAGCCAGAACTTTGCCATTCTTGTAGAAGACCATAACGGGTAAAGCTGAACAAACCCGGTTTGGATTCCTTCTTCATTGATATGTATATAGATCTCAGAATCTCCGTTCTCTATTCTTTCGGTCAAGAACGTTCTGCAGCCATCAAGGTCAGCCTTCATCTTGTAAAAATCTCTGTATGCGCTGAATAGGTGAGCTAAGTCCTCGATATGATCTTCCGAGGCATTTACGATATCAGGCGAAATCATGTGGTGTATTTTTTCGATTTTGTTGATGTGGGTAGTTAATACCTTTTAATAAATACCACAACATTGATTCAAAAACGAATATGATATTGTTCCTTTGTGCTAAATAATGATCTGAAAGTACCTACCGGATTTCTTCTACCACGGGTTCAGAATTAGTAGAAGCCACCGACTCAATATTCCATTCACCGTCGTCTTGTTTTCGATATACTGCCAGCCATACAAAATGCACACTATCTCTGAGCATAGCACCTTTCTCATCCGGGTAATTCAGAACTACATCCTTTTCAACAATAGTGTAAGCAAGTGAATAATCATCCGAAAACCTGATTATTGGTTCCTCTGTATCATCCCACTTTTCGAATTCTACGGAGGCAAAGTATTGGTCATACCTTGCCTTGTGTTCTTCAAAGCTCATTTGTGAAATATCGCCCCTGTTTACGGATATAAAGTCATCCGAAAGCTGTCCGGCAAATTCTTCCGACATTTTTTCGAAATGATATTCCCGTTGTGCTTCATGCATTTTCATAATTTGACGGGTGTATCTTTCTTTAAGCTTTTCTTCATCCGAGCACGAAACGGTTGTCAACAAAGCTATACATACCCAATATTTAAACAGTAATTTCATTAATTACCTCCTATTTCTTTAATGGAAATATCGGTGTAGTTAAATGTGAATATTCTTTCTTCATCGACGATACGAACTGTTCTGGGAACTTTTACACCTTTAGCTGTAAACATCCATTCCTCAAACCATGTTGTAATAGATCGTGATTCATCCAAATAAAATGTGAAATGAGAAGGTAGATTTTGGTTAGTGATCACATACTCAATTCTGTAATCCGAGTGTGTTTCTCCTGTCACTTTTGAGCCTTCAGAATTTGTGATTACTGAATCTATGCGGCGGATCAGGTATTCCGGCTGAAGTGCAATTCTTATGTAGTCATGCATACGTCCGTAAAAAATCATGAAATCACTTAAGGGCTTACCGGAAGCATCTGTTCCTTTATCCCCTGTTATTCGTAATTTTATCGCCTCTTCTTTATATGAAAAAACCTGGCTGAAAAAGAGGTTAACACCGGCACTTTTTACTTCCGTTTTATAGGTTCCATCCAGCCCCGTACATTCTGCAATGGAATGGATCTCGATTTCATTTACCGGATCTTTTAAGTTCTTCCTGATCTCTGTAAAAAGTTTTTCTGCGTCTTTCCTTTGACCAAGTGCCGGTTGAGATATCATGAGGATCAAAGCTAAAATCGCTGTAAATCCCCCTAAGGAAAAATCAATGGAAAAATGCTTATTCATTGCTCATTTATTTGATTCGGTATTCATCATCTCCATTCGATATAGATCCAACCCTTTGCCCCAGTATTCCTTCTTTTTCTTTACAATGCTAAAACCCAAAGAACCAAAAAATTTATAGCCGTGTTGTGATGTGTCTGCTCGTAAAAAATTCACATTTTCATGGTTTCGAAGAATATCCAACAGGAACTGCGAACTGTATGTACCAATTCCTTTCCCAGCATGGTCGGGGTGTAAAAATATCCAGGTAATGAAACCTGTTTCTTCATCTTTATCGATTCTATAGCCTGCTCCACCTGCAATTATCCCACTACACAGTATGGTGTAGTAGGTGTCGTTATGATACTTGACATATTTTTTGAAATCTGATTCTTCACCAGCTGCAAAACATTCGGGTACATTCAACCTGAATATGTACAGCAACGATTTTAGATCCTGAGGTTGGAATTTCCTTAGCGATAAATCACGTTTGTTGTTACTGTTGGATTCCATGAAGTTCACCGGCTTTGGAAAAACAATATGGTGTGAACAAAGAAGGCTTTTTCTATCATTTTGAACAATTTGGATAACAGTATGATTATCTCGAAATATGATACTGATTCCTTTTTAGCCCTGCGCTAATGTTATCCTGTATATGTGCTGTTTCAGGTGGGATAGTTACCTATTTGGTAAACTCTCATATGGTTTAAAACTATAAATGGGAGGCATCAAAGCAGAAATTTTTTACAATGATTCACACCAGAATTTAACTTCTGTAGGCTCAACTGAATTACAGGTTGGAATGAGCGCCCCGGCCGGTTAATTCAAATGAAAAGGTAAATCGGAACCCGCTATCTGATTCAATATTGTATTCTGCATTAAGCTGGTCGACCAACGTTTTGATAAGTGTTACCCCAAGAGTATTTGATTGATCAAATAGATCTTTATCAAATCCTTTTCCGTCATCCTCATAAACTACCTGTATAAGATCCTCTTTTTCTTGCAGGCTGATGTATATCTTGCCATCATTCCGACCATTAAAAGCGTGTTTGAAAGAATTCGTTATAAGTTCGTTTACCAACAAACCCAAAGGTATCGCCTGATTTATATTCAGGCGCCGGGAATCAAACTTGTGCTCAATTACCACATTTTTACCCGGGCTGTCGAACATATCACGAATTCTGTCAATTAGTTTAACAGCATATTCTCCAAAGGTAATTTCGGTAAAACTGTCGGTGTTATAGAGCAACTCGTGAACTCCGGAAATGGAGTAAATCCGGTTTTGGGTTTCCCTCAAAATAAGCTGAAGATTTTCGTCGGAAAGTCCTTCCTTTTGGAGCTCAATCAGTCCGGCTATGATGGCTAAATTGTTCTTTACCCGATGATGAACTTCCGAAAGCAGCACCTCTTTTTCGTGCACGGAATTTTCCAGCTGCTTCTTGTACTCAACTTCGTTGGTAATATCCTCTGCTATAATCAGCATTTGCTTGTTTTCACTTCCATTGCCAATAATCTGGCTGGCACTCAGCCGCATGTGAATGGGAGATCCATCTTTTCGAAAACGGATAATCTCTTTATTCTTAATTTCTTTTTCTTTCAAATTAATCGACATCAACTGTTTAAACTCGGCTTTCATCTCTTCACCAACGTGTGGCAGAAATCGGCCAATCACCTCCTCCTGCTTCCAGCCCAGCATTTCCTCAGCTGCCTTATTCCAGAAATCATGGACAATGCCTTCGGTATCGATCGTATAAATAGCCATGGGCGATGAATCTATAAATGCCCGAATCTTATCATTGGCCTGACTGAAAGATTTCTGGGCTATAAACGCCGTTTGCATAAAATAGAAAAGAACAGAAATCACTACCGAAAGGATAATGCCCAGTGCAATGTTCAGAAACAATCCTCCTGAATTATTCTCTGCCTCAAAAATAGAATTCGGAAATACGCTGACTTTCCAGGATTCCTTATTCGTGCCCTCTAAGGTGATTCTTTCTTCTACAGAAAACCCTTCTAAACTGGATGCCACTGAGCTGTCGCCATGCTGATAAAAAAGAACCCCTTTGTTATCGTAGATCTTTACCAGGTATTGATCCAATCCCTGCATAATCACATCAAAACGAGGGTTAAAATCCATGCCAGCCGTTATGGTGCCTTGAAATTCCCCGTCGTAATAAACGGGAGCATCAACCAAAAAAGCATCGGGACCCTGTACCAGCTTAAGCCAATGAGTTATATTGACTAATGAATCTGCTTTAGCCTGAAGCCAATCAATACGTCTGTAATCAAGCTTTGAAATATCAAGACCTATGGCATTTTTATTTGGTTCCAATGGCTCAACCTTTCTGATAACCATGCTGCTGTCAATCCATTCAACTAGAAGAAAGGAAGAATCCTGATTTATCATTCGGCCGGCATCATACTCCCAAAAGTCGAAGTACGAACCATCGGTTATTTCCAACCGGCTTTTTAAGTTCAGAAGCGTATTAATGTTGTCGTGCACAACATTTTTAAACTGATGCGTAACAAGCTTAGCTGTTTCCCTGACTTTGTTTTCCTGGCTTTTCTCAATACTCTTTTGATTTCCAAACCAAATCAGAATAACAATAAAACTCAGTACTAAACCAATTAGTAAAGAGCTTATAAGCCTGTATTTTTCAATGAAATCCTTCAATATAACTAACCTGAATCCTGGTGATGGCCAACCTTCCTACTGTTATCCTAAATATAGGGAGAATATGCCTGTACGCTCGTTATCGGTATATTAAGAAAAGATATAAACAGAAGACGGGTTTATTTAACCAACAGAAGTTTTCCTGTTTTACTTTTACCATCCACAATCAGGCGATAAATAAATAGACCACTTGACACATTATCTGCTTGAAATGGCTGATTGTAACGACCGGAAGGCTGCCGGGAATCAACCAGCGTTTGTACATGCTTACCCAGTGGATCAAAAACCTCTAATCGAACATCTGCTGTCTGTGAAAGCGCATAGGGAATGGTAGTGGTGGCATTAAAAGGATTCGGGTAATTTTGATCCAAAACGAAGACTTTATCTTCCGGCAAGGCCTCCCCTCCCAAAGAAATAATTATCGGGTTCTCTCCTTCGGTTCCATTATGTACAATCTCAAGTGCTCCGGTTACTTCACCTTCTGCCCCGGGTTGATAGCGAACAGTAATATTAGTGGATTCTCCCGGATCAAGTACAAATATCTGTTTGCTATTAACAACAGCGAATGAGCTGCTTCCAGAGATACCAATCCGCCCTACCAGTGGATCAATAGCATTCGGCCCATTTGATATAGTAAAAGTGTTCTCAATGTCTAACCCAACATTGGTGACACCAAAATCTATCTTGTTATCCAAAACCTGATTTACCATAATCTCAGACTCCGTACCCAATAAATTCTGACAATTCTCGGCTAATGGCCAACCCATATCCCCAAAAATACTACACATTATAGGCCCAGGAGAATGTATAGCAAAAGCTCGATCAATTTGAGGACGCATCAACGCATTTTCGGTATTAGTAAAGGTTGCTAAATCGAGGTGTGAATAGCTGGACCCTCCATTCCACTCTGAAGGTGCGTATAAAGGAGCTGCATCTCCATTATAGGTTCCAATTGTGTTTATACCTCCAAAGAATATTCCACCTGTTCTGCTTGTAACCGCATCATAAAGCTTTCCGGATGGGCTCCGATATACTTGATTGTCAATGATCTGAGAACCATCTGAATCAATTACAAAACGGTCATAGATTATGGGTATCGGTGGTGCTCCATACCCCCACTGAGCAGTTTGCCCTGTAGGCACCTGCATCGAACCTGTAAAACCTATTCCATGACCAATTTCGTGTAACACAACAGTTACAAAATCGATTAATCCACCTGGAGTCTGAGCATCCGTACCGAAATACCAATTATCCCAACCGGCATTCATGTTCACGATCACATCATGATTTACTTCAGAGCTCGTACCTTGTGACTGAGCCACAAAATCTATTCCTGAAATAGCACTTCCCTGTGCTATTGAATACCATGTTGGTTCTTCATCACCTTCAAGTTGCACAATTTGAGAAGGACCGGCACTACCCAGCGTAAACTCTCCCAATTGAGTCCAGTTTGCTTGTACTCTTATGGGTATGTCGGAATCCAAATAAGTTTCCCAGATTTCAACTGCATACTCAAATGCTTCCACCGCTTCATCGGGCCACGACGGGCGTGCAATATAGTCAACCTGGATACTGGCGCCTTTGCTGGCTGACTTTTTTAAGCTATTAAATTCCTGATGAGATAATCGATAATGAACATTCTCGCCGGTCGAGGTAAGGGTACAAATTTTCTTAAAATCCTCATTATCAAGTGTAATTTTGTTGAATTGAGCCGGGTCACGTTCATGTTGAGCCAAGGTGTGGGAAAACGAGAGCAAAGCAATGCTCAGAGTCAAAAAAACAGTCTTTATAAAATACATATATCTTGATGTTAGCTTGCTCTCAGTATAACAGATTTTTTTGAAAAGCACTTAATTTATTCGCCTCTTCTCGGTTGATTTTCCTGAATGTTAGCTGTACTCCAGACCACAACTGACCGGCTCTCCATAAATCAGTATCTATTACTTTGGCTATCCTGGGGTACCCTCCAACGGCTTGTCCGTCTTTCATGATGATGATAGGCCGGCCGTTTTCAGGCAGCTGAATTATACCCGGAATAACCGGTGCCGATACCATCTGCTCTTCTTTGGGTTGAATGCTGTCGCCTTTAAGCCGAACTCCCATTCGGTTGCTCTCCGAACTGACATCAAACTCCGTATTCAAAAAATGTTGTTTTTGGCTTTCCGATAACCAATCCCACTCCGGCCCTTCAAGAATTCTCAGTTGCACTTTTGATGAATAGTACGGCAACCGTTCTTCAGATATCTTAACCGAAGTATAATTCCCTTCGTTTTCAATCCATGAAAGAACATCCCCTTCTTGTAGTGCACGGCCTTCAAATCCACCGAATTTTCCGGTAATAAAAGTCGAACAGGAGCCCATCACTTCCTTAACATCCAGCTTTCCCCGAATGGCAAAAAAACTCCTGCATCCTCTCTCACAGTAATCAAAAGAAATCTCGTCCCCGGATTTAGTTTCATAAGAAGTATTCAGTGATATTCTCTCTCCATTTATTTCGGGTTTCATGTCAGCCCCGGTTACTGCAATGATTGCATCCGATCTGAACTTATAGGTTCCGCCATTGAGAGTCATTTCCAACAATGGCATTTTTCTGTTATTCCCAACCAATTGGTTTGCTAGTTGATAGGCATAATCATCCATCGCACCGGAAACAGGTACTCCGTATTGGCGATATCCAAATCGTCCTGCATCCTGAACTGTGGTTAACATTCCTCCATCAATTACTTCCAAGCTACCCACCGGGTTAATCCTCCACTTGTTTAGAAAATTCTTTTTCAGAGATACGTTCAAAAACTACCTGATCTCCAGCACGAACATCCATAGGAGGATCTTTTCGTACATCAAAAAAAGAAAGAGGAGTTCGGCCAATTATCTGCCAGCCACCGGGACTTTCAAGAGAGTAAACCCCCGTCTGTTTTCCACCGATGCCAATTGATCCGGCCGGAATCCGGCTTCTTGGCTCTTGCTTTCTAGGACAGGCAATCCTGTCTTTCAACCCCGACAAGTATAAGAAACCGGGAAGAAACCCCATCATAGCAACGGTATAAGACTCAGCCAAATGAATCTGAATAATCCTGTCTCTTTCCAAACCTGTGTGCATTTCAACTTCCTCCCAATCAAGCCCTAATTCATAGCATACAGGTATCACATGTTTTTTGGGGGAATAGTTTTCTACGGAAATATTCCGGAATGCTTTTGATAGGATATCGATCTCTTTGTGTAGATCATTCAGTATCCGGTTATAGACAATAGCAATACTTTTATAAGCGGGAATAATATCTACAACGCCGGTAATGGATGTTTTAGCAATTATTTGGGAAGATTCATGAATGAGCTGCAGGGAAACTCCATCACCTTTCGGCTTTATGAGAATAGCTTGTTCTCCGAGGGCTGAAACCGACCAGCTTCGATTATTAAGCTGAAGTAATTTCGACTTCATGTTTCTCCAAAAAATCGTGAATCTCTTTTGCTAACTCTGCTGCCCCTTCAGTATCGCTATGCAGACACACCGTTTGGGCGGTGACCGGCAAATCAAGCCCACCCTGAGTATGCACTATACCATCCAAAAAGGAAGCTATTTGTTTTAAGACAGACTTTTTCTCGTGAAGCACAGCTCCCTCTAAAGAACGAGACCGAAGGCTCAGATCGTCTTCATATTGCCGGTCTGCAAAAACCTCATTACGAACTTTCAGCCCCACATCTTTAGCCACTTCCGCCAGTTTGGACTCTGCAGGAGCATAAATCATCATATCATTCTGAATCTGAACAAGGGCTTTGGCTATACCAAGAGCCACATCTTCATCCTTGGCAGCATGATTATATAATGCCCCATGCGGCTTCACATGATGGAGCTTACCTCCCAGTGATTCCGTCATCCCTTTTAAAGCAGACACCTGATATAAAATACACGCCTCCAGTTCCTCAGCCGAAAGGTTCATGATGCGCCGGCCAAATCCCTGTAAGTCCGGATAAGAAGGATGAGCTCCAATGGCTACCCCATGTTCCAGAGCTAGTTCAACGGTTTTTGAAATCGTGACAGGATCTCCCGAATGAAATCCGCAAGCTATATTACAACTCGAAATATAAGGCATGATCTTGGAATCACGGCGTTCATCGTACATGCCGTAGAATTCACCCAAATCGCAATTTATATCAATCTTCTTAATCATATCTAAAAGAAATTAAACACAGAATTCAAACTTCTGAACCCAACCAGAATAGTAACTAAAATCACAACTGCTCCAAGTAAATTTTGTCGGGTTGAATTGGAGTTTGTTCCAAGCAGCAGTGGCTTATTCATGATGTACAATAAGAAAACAGCAATCACCGGCAGTGTGATTCCATTCGCAATCTGGGCAAATTCGATGAGTTTAACCGGGTTAATACTGAAAGCGGAAAACACCATGCCTGTAAAAAGAACAAGCATCCATACCATTCTGAATTTGAAGTCTTTAAGACCGGCTTTCCAGCCAAACATGCCCTTCGCAGCATAGGCAGCTGCCAGCGGAGCGGTTACAGCCGAAGTGATACCAGCCGCAAAGAGCCCAATTCCCATAAATGACTTTGCCCATGTTCCCAGTAAAGGCTCCAGTTGCCTCGCCATATCAGCGGCACTGTTTACTTGGGCGAGAGATCCATCAGCTGCTGCCGCGCTTGTGATGACAATACACATAGAAATCATGCCCCCTAAAATAATCCCAACTGCGTTTTCAACCCTCATTTCGGATAGTTGAGAATAGCCGGAGTACCGTTCCTGAACCGTTGACGCATGCAAAAAGAGGTTATAGGGAACCACTGTTGTCCCTATCAAAGCTATAACGGTTAGCAGCTCATCGGGAGAGGCGGTCGGAATAATAAGTCCTTTCAAGATAGCCGTTACATCGGGTTGAATAACTACCGCCGTTGTCACAAAAACAATACTCATAATGCCTACCAGAACAGTCATCACATTTACGATCCGCTTAAAATTTCCGGAGTACAACAACAGAAAAGCAACAGCTCCGATAACCACAGAGCTAAGTCGTACCACAGATCCATTTACCGTTAAATCAAATCCCGGAAAAAGTTCTTCCCAACCAAGTACCGCTCCGGATATATTTCCACCCTCATAGGCGATATTCCCAATTACAATAGCGCTGAATACAAGGATAATTGCCAGTATCCTGATTACAGGACTCTCCAGTTGCTCCCGGATAGCTTCCCCAAACCCTTTGCGGGTAATAATGCCTAAACGTCCGGTCATCTCTTGTAAAACAATGGTAGCTATCACAGAGAAAAGCAGCGCCCAAAGCAGTACATATCCTGACCTAACCCCGGCCAGAGTGCAGACCGTAACAGTTCCCGGCCCAATGAAAGCAGCAGCAACCAATGTGCTGGGGCCAAAGTACTTTTTAAGCGGATTATTCATGTTTTGTATATAGTGCCTATGGCAGAAAATCCCAAACAGATTTACGGTTCTAAACAAAAGAAAATTTGAATTATTTTTACCGAACACTAAACATTCACCTCTGAATTTGTGTTAGAGCTGTAACAAGTAAACAGAAATCTCTTTCATAATTAACATGGACGGAAAATACAGAGCTAATATCCGACCCGGGATACAGGTTGGAATTGTACTTAAGAAAGATCAACGAAGTGGTAAAATTACCAATGGTGAAGTACAGAATATCTTGACGAATTCAGCCACTCACCCACATGGCATTAAAGTCAGGTTAACCGACGGACAAGTCGGACGGGTAAAAAAGATTCTTTAACTGTTATGAAAATCGGGGATTTTTCGGAACATACATTCGAACTCGGAGAAGATTATGAAGGGAAAGTGATTGCAACTCTTGTTGAATCTCCGAATCACGTCCCCTCTCGCCCGTCTGTTTTATATATTCACGGATTGAGCGACTATTTCTTTCAGGTTCACGTAGCGGAAGCATTTCATGAACAAGATTTCAATTTCTATGGCCTGGATTTGAGAAAACACGGCCGCTCTTTACTTCCTCACCAAACTCCGAATTACTGTCGGTCAGTGAAAGAGTATTTCCCCGAAATTGACCGGGCTTTGGAATTCATCCAGTCTGAAAATAATGGCGAAATCATCCTCTTAGGCCATTCCACAGGCGGACTAACCGGCAGCCTTTACCTGAACGAAGGCGAAAACCGGGAACACATAGATAAATTGATTCTCAACTCACCTTTTCTGCAGTTCAACCTCAATCCCTGGCAACGGGCTATTTTGTTACCCGCTGCACGGGTGATTTCCAATTTCAAGCCATACGCTTCCCTGAAGAAACCCTTTTCTCACTTGTACGGAGCCAGCATTTCCAGTAAAAAACACGGGGAATGGGATTACAATACCGACTGGAAACCGTTACGGGGGTTTCCTGCCTATCTGAAATGGGTTGCCGCCATGCATGAAGCCCAAAAAAAACTGCATCGTCATTCCTGCATCGAGATTCCGATTCTGATTCTTCACTCAGATAAATCCAGCCGTAACCAAAGTTGGAATGAAAACATCCTGAAAACAGACATGGTTCTGAATGTAGAACACATGAAATCATATGGACATAAATTAGGAGGAAATGTTACCCTGGCCGAAGTGCAAGGTGCAATGCATGATGTTTTCCTTTCCAAAAAAGAAGTACGGGAGCTGGCTTTTGACAAAATGTTCAATTGGCTAAACACAGCTTAAAGTGACTAAGGACCTTTCCGCTTGCAAATCTCCAAAAAATCCTTTTATTACAGCAACAGCCAATTGTAATTAAGGGAGGTATGGATTATGAAGGTAAAGGAGATCTTAAATCAAAAAGGAAGAGACATATTTTCCGTTAAGCCGGATTCTACCGTATTTGATGCCATCGCAAAAATGGCTGAATACAATGTCGGAGCATTGCTGGTGATGGAAGATTCTAAGCTGAAGGGAATCATATCAGAGCGTGATTACAGGAACCGGGTAATTCTTGAGGGTCGTACTTCCAAGAATACTGAAGTGCAGGAGATCATGACCAAAGATGTCATTCGGGTTCAGCCTACTGATACCGTAAACCTATGCATGCAGCTTATGACGGAGAAAAAAATCCGGCACCTTCCTGTGGTTGACAATGAGCAGGTAGTCGGTGTGATTTCCATCGGTGATGTTGTGAAAACAGTGATTGCCCACCAGAAATCTGAAATAGATTCGCTCCGTAATTATATTGGTGGCGGATATCCAACCTAGCAGTACGTAGCGGATGCTATTTGAATAATCCGTCATTATCAGAGTTAAACGTTCAACACCGAACTAATACCAAGCCATGCTTCGTACTTTTTTCATTTTCATCCTTTTAGGATTTTTAACTTCTACCTTCGCCCAGGCACAACTGAATAATAATCCCGACCGAATTGATACCGATGAAGGAGAATTGGTCATTCACCCTATACTGCACGGCTCCGTAATTTTTGAGTGGAACGGACAAACGGTTTATGTAGACCCCTGGGGACAAGCCGAATTGTATGATGAAAAACCTGCCCCCGATATCATCCTTATTACTCACCCTCACGGCGATCATCTGAGCCCGGAAACACTGGTTAGCCTCGATATCGAAAATACCTCTTTCTATGTTCCACAAGCCGTCGCCGATCAACTACCGGAACAATACCTTTCCCAAACAACCGTAATTGCCAATGGTGAAACCAAGGAATATGAAGGAATTACCATCCGGGCAGTACCCATGTATAACCTGCCTGAAGAAGACGCACGGCATGCTAAGGGCTGGGGTAACGGATATGTACTGACAATGGGCGGAAAGGACGTTTATGTTTCAGGTGATACGGAAGGAATCCCGGAAATGCGAAACCTGGAAGGAATTGACATTGCTTTTGTATGTATGAATCTGCCTTACACGATGGATATTAACCAAGCTTCAGATGCCGTATTAGATTTTAAACCGGCTATTGTGTACCCCTATCACCACCGGGGACAGGATATTCAGGAATTCAAAAAGCTGGTGGATTCCGGAGACAAGAATATCGAAGTGCGCCTGAAAAACTGGTATCCCCGATAGAGCTTAACATCTGTAAAGCGGAACCCCTACATTCCCTAAAAAAGAACTATGCAGTGTACCCTCTGCTCGTCTGATACAAAACCATTTTATTATTACGAGAGTGAAGACCGGCAATATCATCGATGTACCAACTGCCGGGCGGTTCTCATGGATACCGGCGACTATCCAACACCTGAAGAAGAGATTTTCAGGTACGAAAGTCATGATAATGATGTGGAAGATCCCCGATATCAGGAGTTTGTGTCGCCATTAGTGGAAAAGATTACGGAGAAGTTCACCCCAAATTCCCTTGGGCTTGATTTTGGCTCCGGTACAGGCCCTGTAATCACCAAAATGTTAACCGACCGGGGATATTCCATTAATACCTTCGATCCTTTCTTTGATAACAACCCTTCCATACTGGACTTAACCTACGATTATATCGTCAGCTGTGAAGTGATGGAGCATTTTCACCATCCCTATAAAGAGTTTACCAAGCTTAGAAGTATGTTAAAGCCCGGCGGTGGCCTCTTCCTGAAAACCGACATTTATACTGACGACATCGACTTCCACGGCTGGTATTACAAAAGTGATGAAACTCACGTCATCTTTTACCACCCTGATACGCTCAACTGGATGAAATCTGAATTTGGATTCAGTCGGTTAGATATAGACGGAAGGCATATTACCTTTTTGGTTTAGCATATTTTCTCACACTTTTCCCAACGGTAGAAGTTCATTCTTTTTTTATGCAAATTAGTCTCAATCCTATGGGGCTTTTGGGTTTAAATAAAAAGGGGTACCAAGGCTTCTCTAACTACTAATAAATTGCTATGAAAAAGTTATTACTTGTATTGGGGACACTGTTTCTAGTTGTGATCGCCGGAGTGGCAGGTTTATTGATTTATGTCTCTGCTGCTCTCCCGAATGTTGGACCTGCGCCGGATATTCAGGTTGAACAAACTGCTGAAAGAATTGACCGGGGACGTCATCTTGCAAACAATGTGATGGTTTGCACTCACTGCCACTCGCCGCAGAAAAAATCAAAATTCACCCACCCTCTTGATAAGAACATGTTTGCCGCAGGCGGAAACCGTTTTGGTCCCGATGAAGGGCTCCCGGGTAATTATTATGCACCTAATTTAACCCCAGCCAACCTAGGCAACTGGACGGATGGGGAAATTTACCGGGCTATAACCGAAGGCGTGAGTAAAGACGGGCGAGCTTTATTTCCGATTATGCCTTATCCGAACTATGCTAAAATGAGTAAAGAAGATGTCTATTCAATTATAGCATATTTGCGAACTTTGAAGCCGATTGAGAATGAAGTACCTGCATCGGAATCTTTTTTTCCCATGAATTTCATCATTAATACAATACCTTCTGAGACAGAGCTTTCTGAAGATGAGCCCGACAGAAACGATCCTGTCAGCTGGGGAAAATATTTGGTCACTGCTGCCAGTTGTATGGATTGTCACACCCCGATGGAACAGGGAGCTCCTATTCCGGGAATGAATTTTGCCGGTGGAATGGAATTCCCGATGATAGACGGCAGTATTGTCAGAACTGCGAATATAACTCCTGATATTGAAACCGGAATCGGAACGTGGACCGAAGAACAATTTGTAAATCGATTTAAGGAGTATGCAGACCCTACTTTTGAGTACCATGAAGTTGCGTCCGGAGAATTTAACACCGCCATGCCCTGGTCGATGTATGCTCAAATGTCGGAAGAAGAGCTAAAAGCAATTTATGCTTACCTCCGCACTGCTGAGCCGGTTCAACATTTGGTATCCAGGTTTACACCTGTAGGTCAATAAGAAATCCGTTTATTGAAAAGGTTCTGCTGATTGCCGGACCTTTTTAATTTCCAAGCAAATTAAAGCTGCCTACATAATAGTTTGGATCCACCCTAAGGGTGGGTGAGCCACCGGATTCCAAAGGTAGCACTTTCCAGCTTTTTAGCGGCTCGAGTCTTAGTTCTTCCTCGTTTACCACTACATCAACAGGGAGATTAAATTCATCAACGGCATTTCCCCATCTGTACATCAAAGAATTATTTCGGAAAGCATACTCGAGGGTAGGAATTCGAATATCCCGCAGATACTGATCAAAAACAGGGTCCAAATTGATGCCTAGTTTATCGCTGATGTAATTCTCTATTTGGGCGGTTGTTACGGTTTGGTGATAGAATTCCCGATTCAAACCCCGCAATGTTTCCCGCCACAGTGAATCATTATCTGCTACCTGCCGCAACGTGTGCAGTAGATTTCCGCCTTTGTTGTACATATCACTCGAGCCTTCATGGTGCACACCATAAACCCCGATTAATGGACTGTTATTATGAATTCCTAACCGGAGTCCCTGCACATACTCATTCGCTGCCTGTTCTCCATGATGATAATCCAGGTACAGGCTTTCGGAGTAATTGGTAAAACCCTCATGAATCCACATATCTGCTACATCGGCATAGGTGATATTATTGGCAAACCACTCATGGGCGGTTTCGTGGATAATGATGAAATCAAATTTCAAACCCCATCCTGATCCGCTTAAATCTCTCCCTAAATATCCGTTTTGGTACTTATTGCCATAAGTTACAGAGCTTTGGTGTTCCATCCCCAAATAAGGTACTTCCACCAGTTTAAAACCGTCTTCATAAAACGGGTATGGACCAAACCAATATTCAAATGCATCCATCATTGGCTTAACCTGTTTGAACTGCTCTTTGGCTTTCCCCAGGTTTTCCCGAAGCACATAATAATCCAGATCGAGCGAGCCTTTCTCCCCGTCGTATTCTTCTCCGAAATGCACATAATCACCAATATTTATATTCACCCCATAGCTGTTGATGGGATTAGACACAAACCAATGCCAGGTTTTGGTTCCGTTTTGATGTTCATCAACCCCTCTCAATCTGCCGTTCGAAACATCCATTAACGAATCCGGGGCATTTACGCTGATGAGCAAGCTATCCACTTCATCATACGGATGATCTTTGTTAGGCCACCAAATACTGGCTCCGATACCCTGATTGGAGGTAGCAACAAACGGCCGCCCGTTGCTGTCTTGGGTCCAGGTAAAACCACCATCCCAGGGTGGACGAACTGCCACTTTTGGTTTTCCTGAGAAATGAACAACAAGCTCATTTACCTCCCCGGCTTTTTGTTTTTTGCTGAGGGTTATAAAATAGGCATTGCCATCGCGGTTGTATTCCAGAGCTTCCCCATTTTGGGTTACCTTGGTAATCTCCATAGGTGGTTGAAGATCGATCTGCATGGTTTGGTAAGGCTTCAGTACTTCATACTGTACCATGTTCGAACCTGAAATAGAGCTATCAGCAATGTTCACTTCTACTGTTAGGTGGTAATACGTCAGGTCCCACCATTCCCGTTCTGCTGTAATGGAACCCCTAAGACTATCCTGATGAGTAAACTCTGTTTGTGATGTAAAAATCTGGGCATTCGTATCCGAGAATCCGGCCGCCATTACAAATGAAAAAACAAGTGCTGAAATTCTGAACGTTTTCAATTTCATATCCTTTATGATATCGGACAGAAGAGTCTGTACGTGATGGAAATTTTAATATTATTTGATTGCTGTGCTTAGATCAATATTATATTGAAATTAGGCCCTGCATCAGTATTTGAAATGGCGTATAAGCCTCTTACCTTAATGTGATTCCTCAAACGGGTTTTTAAGTCCGTTAGTACCAAAAAACACCTGATAAAATGAAGTTTTTGCTACACAACTTCATGGTGTTCTCGCCTACTGCTTCAGGTTGAGTTTCATTTAAATCTAATTACGTAATAGTAACTAATTTAAATTTTCAGAGCTAATCATGAAAAATCTAAGCTTACTTGTTACTACTTTTCTACTATTCTTCTCAACATTCGCTTTCGCGCAGGAAGATGAATCTTCATTATCGGTAGGCGGGGCTGTACGGTATAATGTGCTGCTAACCGACTATGAAGACGGCACCATTAATAACAATGATGCCCAGTTTACCTGGGATACCTGGCGTCTGAATGTTAACGCTGAAAAGAACGGGGTAAAACTTAATTTTGAGTACCGCTTCTACCCTACTTTCAACACCCACTTTGTAAAACAGGGTTGGTTAGGATACGACTTCAACGAAAAAAACAATCTCCAGATAGGTGTCACTCAGGTACCGTTCGGGAATTTGCAATATAACTCGCATAACTGGTGGTTTCAGGGACCTTATTACGTAGGCTTGGAAGATGATCACGACATGGGGTTTAAGTACACCCATACAGCTGATAACTGGGACCTAATGGCCGCATACTTCTTTCAGCCCGAACCTGCAGGCCCGGCCGGCGGCAGCGGATCGTTTGGTTTTGGAGGATCAGGACGATATTCCTATGATATTGTTCCCGCTGGTAATCAAACTAATTATGAACGTAATCAGCTAAACCTTCGGGTAACCCGAACCATTGACATTGAACAGGGCAGCATTGAATTCGGTGCCAGCGGTGAAGTTGGGCAAATCTGGAATCAGGCGCTGAACGAAACCTCTTCCCGATACGCATTAGCTGCTCACACGGATATCGACTATGGAAACTGGAACTTCAAAGGGCAGATTATCAATTACGGAATGGACGCCCAAGACGATAACAGACAGAGTGTTGATGTCGTAAATATGGGAGCTTACGGAACCCCGTATTCGGTAGCTACAGAAATGAATATTTACTCAGCCGGCTTAAGCTACAGCTATGATGTGGACTGGGGGCCTATCACTAATCTGAATTTCTATAATGACTACTCCTACTTTCAGAAAAACATTGACGGTTTTTATGATGCTCATCAGCATGTAGTAGGCTTTCTGCTCTCTGCCGGAAATGTATATACCTACTTCGATATTGCCCGTGGCAGTAATCAGCCCTGGATCACCCAAAACTTTGGAACCGGACTCGGACAAGGAGTAAGCGATGCACGCTGGAACACTCGGTTCAATATTAATATCGGATATTACTTCTAAGCTGTAGTATAAACATACATCCTGCTTGATGCGGGATGTCCTGAAAAGCCCACACTTTTGAGGAGATCCCGGACATCATACAACTCAATAATTATTGAATGAAGGAGATATGGCCGCTATAACCGTTAAAAACCTATTTAAAATTTTTGGGAAGAATCCCGAAAAAGCCTTCCCTCTGATAGAAAAAGGTAAATCCAAAGATGAAATCCTGAACGAAACAGGAAATACCATTGGCATCAATAATGCCAGCTTTGAGGTTAAAGAAAAAGAGATGTTTGTGATTATGGGGCTTTCGGGAAGCGGGAAGTCCACCGTACTGAGATGCCTGAACCGACTTATAGAACCTACCAAAGGTCAGGTATTGATTGGTGATGAAGACATTACTGAAGTGAATAAAGAACGGTTACTGGAAATGCGCCGCAACAAAATGTCGATGGTATTTCAGAACTTCGGGTTATTCCCCCATCGTACCGTATCAGAGAATGTTCAATACGGGCTGGAAATAAGCGGTATGGATAAAGATCAACGAAAGAAAAAAGCCTACGATGCCATCGAGAAGGTTGGGCTAAAAGGATATGAAGAACAGAAACCGGATGAACTAAGTGGTGGTATGCAGCAACGCGTTGGGTTGGCACGGGCATTAGCTAATGATCCTGAAATCCTGTTGATGGATGAAGCATTCAGCGCTCTTGACCCTCTTATCAGAGCAGATATGCAGGACGAACTTCTGGAGCTTCAGGCGGAAGTTCACAAAACAGTCGTCTTTATTACCCATGATTTGGACGAGGCGCTTAAAATCGGAGATCGTATTGCCATCATGAAAGATGGATATGTGGTTCAGGTAGGTACCCCGGAAGAAATTCTCACCAATCCCGCCGATGACTATGTGAGAGCCTTCGTCCAGAATGTAGATCGTACCAAGATCATCACCGCACAGGCTATCATGCGAAAAGCACCTACCGTTCAGGTTCCAAAAGACGGACCATCCGTTGCTATCCGCAATATGGAAAAAACAGGCGTTTCAACAACTTATGTAGTTGATGAAAATCGGCATCTCAAAGGAATCGTCAAGATTGATGATGCCATTCAGCTTAAAGAAGACAGGCTGAAGGATCTTAATGAAGTCATCATTTCTGATATTGAAGTCTGTGGCCCGGAAACGCCCATCAATCAGTTACTTCCCAAAGCCATCGAAGCCAAATATCCTATCGCGGTTATTGAAGACGACAGCAGTTTGGTGGGAATTGTGGACCGCGCTACGATTATGGCTGAGCTTAATGAAAATGGATTGGATACCCAAAAGAAAGAAACCAATAATAACGAAGAAACCACTACTTCCTGATTATGTTTGATCTACCTGTCGGAGATGCATTTGAATTTGCTATCAACTGGCTGACCGAGAACCTTAGCGGTTTTTTTGACCTGGTAACTTTAGTTGTTGACTCTTTTCTGGTAGGGATAGAAAACCTGCTATTATTTCCCCACCCAATCATAATGATTGTGCTGTTCAGCGCGATTGCCTGGTATGTATCAGGCCGAGGTGTAGGAATATTCACCGTACTTGGGCTGCTGGTAATTGAAGGCATGGATATGTGGGATGGAACCATGGAAACCTTGGCCCTCATAATCACTGCGGTTGTCATTGCCCTTCTAATTGGTATTCCACTGGGCATCTGGGCTTCCAAAAGTAAGACTGTGGAGAAGATTGTTCGTCCTATTTTGGATTTTATGCAGACCATGCCCGCCTTTGTGTATCTGATTCCTGCCGTATTATTTTTTGGATTAGGTCAGGTTCCGGGAGTGATTGCCACACTCATTTTTGCTATGCCTCCGGCCGTACGACTTACGAACTTGGGAATCAGACAGGTACCTGAAGAAATCAGAGAGGCTGCCCTGGCTTTTGGTTCCGATTCCAAACAAATGCTTCTAAAAGTAGAACTGCCCGTTGCCCTTCCCACTATCCTTGCCGGGGTAAACCAAACCATCATGCTTGCTCTGTCGATGGTAGTGATTGCAGCCTTGATTGGCGCCGGTGGATTAGGTCAACCTGTGGTAACAGGCCTCCAGCAGCTGGATATCGGCCTTGGATTTGAAGGCGGGCTGGCTATCGTAATTCTGGCTGTATTTTTGGATAGAGTGACACAGTCATTAGGTGCTTCAACCCAATAAGAGTTTTAGTTATAAACAGAACCGTAACATCAAACCAAAAGACGATGAAAATGAAGAACAGAATATCGATTATGCTATCAAAGCTGGGGATATTCGTCCTGGCTTTTGGGCTGATTACCGCATGTAATCAAAAATCAGAAAATGAATCAAAAACGGCCGACCTGGTATATGTTAACTGGGCTGAAGGGATTGCTTATACCAATCTTGCTAAAGTAGTACTGGAAGATAAAATGGGCTACGAGGTCGAAATAACTTCAGCCGGAGTCGGGCCTGCCTACACAGCCGTAGCTAATGGCGATGCCGATGCCTTTATGGAAACCTGGCTACCAACGCTGCACGCCGATTATGTTGAACAATATCAGGACGACATCATCGACCTGGGAACCGTATATGAAGGAACCCAAAGTGGCCTGGTAGTTCCGACTTATGTTGAAATTGATAAGATCTCGGAATTGAATTCAGTCACAGATAAATTCAATGGTGAGATTACCGGAATTGACGCCGGTGCCGGTATTATGAAGACCACTAACGAAGTAATCGAAGATTATAATCTTGATTATGAGCTTGTACAATCAAGTGGCCCGGCTATGACCTCAGCTCTGAAGAAAGCCTATGAAAATGAGGAACCTATTGTAGTAACCGGCTGGAAACCCCACTGGATGTTTGGGAGCTTCGACCTCAAGTTTCTTGAGCAAGACGAAAACATGATGAAGTGGAAAACCGGAAGTATCCACATTATGGGGCGCAAAGACCTTAAAGATGACAAGCCAGAGCTGGCAACATTTCTGTCCAACATGCACCTGACTGATGCAGAGCTTTCTGATTTAATGGTTCAAATAAATAAATCAGACAAGCCGGAACAGGAAGTCGCTAAAGAATGGCTCTCCAATAATGAAGATGTAGTAGCAGACTGGATTCCTGAAGACGAAATGCAGGCAGGAATGTAGTTGAACTTACTACTTTCAAATCAATTTCAGGGAAGCGCGTTAGCTCGTGTTTCCCTTTTTTCTTTAGGTGATTACTTTCTTCACCGACCCTGCTACCGCATCTATTATGGCAAGCTTCAATTTATCCAGTTTAGCCTGTGCCAGCCCTCTTTGTTTAAGTGCTTCCATCTCGGCGAGGTCTTTTTTTGCCTTCAGGAGATATTCAAACTCATCCAGACTGAGTTCACCATCTTTTAGCATCTCTGACCATTTTATGATGTCTTCTTTGGTTTGAAGGGCAAAATCTCCGGCATCTTTCAACAGATCATCCTTTAAATCTTCCCCAAAATCAGTAACCACTTCGGTAAGATCCGTTTTCAACGTTTCCAGAAATGAATCAAAATCAAACATGCCTACTCAACCTCATCCGGTTTAATTTTGCCGCTTTCCAACCCAATGATGGTATCAAAGGCATCTGCAATTACCTTACTGTATTCTCCTATAAATGCCGGAGATAAGGTTTCCTGTTCTTTCCAGCGAACCAAGAAGCCTCCCATAAGGTTACGCTCGGCATCAACCATAATCTCCCATTGACGGGTACTTACTTCATTCTTCGGGCGCCCTTTCGCATACTCATAAGCGGTAAGCAAGTTCTGTTTTAGCTGAACCGCTTCCTCTTCATGAACCGAATACGGTTCGTTCGCTTTATCGATTAACGACATCGACTTCACTTTTAGCTGAACGGCTTGTTGGTAAGCGGTCTCATTGAATTGAGAAATCGTAGGGGTACAAGCAGTGAGTAGAACCCCAAAGGCTATAAGAATAGCAACCCGTTGTGTTCGCCCGATATGATTAGTGAATGTCTTAAGCATACCACTAATCTGTAAAATTCAGTGAGGAATTCCCAGTTTTTTTAAACCCTTATAAAAATATTATTCACCGATCAGCTTTAGAATCTCATCAACTGCCTCTTCTACAGACATCGAATCTGTGTCGATGGTTAAGGCAGGGTCGTCAGAAACCTCATAGTCTGCATCGTAACCGGTGAGACCACTAATTTCGCCTTCCTGAGCCTTTTTGTACAAGCCCTTTGGATCACGTTTCTGGGCGGTCTTCGGATCACAGGTAATATGAATTTCCTTGAAGTCTCCCTTCGGGAAAAGTTGTTTAGCCGCTTCCCTGTCCTGAATGTATGGAGATACAAACGTACAGATTACGATATTTCCATGCTCATAGAATAAACGGGCTACTTCGCCCACCCGACGGATATTCTCGGTTCGGTCGGCAGGACTGAAACCAAGATCACCATTCAATCCATGACGTACCTGATCTCCATCAAGAAGCACGGTTTGTTTGCCATTATCCCACAGTTTTCTTTCCAGCTCTTTGGCAATCGTACTCTTGCCCGCACCGGAAATACCTGTGAACCACAGTAAACTCGCCTTATGACCATTTCTCCTCTCCCGTTCTTCACGAGGAATATTCCATGGCTCCCAAACCACGTTCGGTGATTTTTGTCGGGCTTGTTTAGCTTTAATACCTGCTTCAGAAGTGTCTTTAGGGGACCTGGACTCCGTAGAGCCGGCACGGATCATTCCTGCTCCAATTGTGACATTAGTAGCAGGATCAATAATGATAAAACTTCCCGTCTTCTGGTTCACCTGGTAAGGATCGTAGAAAATAGGCTGACTGGTTTTCAGTTTTACCCGCCCGATTTCATTCAAACTTAATTTAGTAGCATCTTCACGAGTCAAAGAATCTACATTCATACGGTAGAGCAGATCCTCCATAAAAACCTGTACTGTTCGGGTGGTGTGCTGTAGAACATACTGCTTATTCAGCTCCATATCCTTCTCATTCATCCAGCAAATATATGCCTCGAACTCATTGCTGACAGCAGGTACATTATTCTTCCGAACAATCATGTTACCACGGCTGGTATCAATCTCGTCCTCAATGGTCAGGGTTATAGAGTCACCCGGATAGGCTATATCCAGATCTTCATCCCGTGTTACAATCTTCTTCACTTTAGATGAAAGGCCGGACGGCAGCACTGTAATTTCATCTCCCGGACGAACATGCCCTGAAGCTACCCTGCCTGAAAAGCCTCTGAAGTTTTGATTGGGACGTATTACATACTGCACCGGAAAACGGAAATCTACGATGTTATCCGAAGCATCTACTTTTACCGTTTCCAGGTGATGCAACAAAGTCGAGCCGTTATACCAATCGGTATTCTCACTTTTATCGACAACGTTATCCCCTTTAAGTGCAGAAATCGGGATATAAGTTATGTCGCTGACGTTCAGTTTTTTAGCGAAGCTTCTGAACTCACTGACAATTTCGTTAAATACTTTTTCATCGTACCCAACCAAGTCCATTTTATTAACAGCCACTACCAAATGCGGAATCCTCAGCAATGATGAAATAAAAGCATGCCGGCGGGATTGGGTTAATAATCCTTTGGAGGCGTCAACCAGAATAATTGCCAAATCAGCTGTTGAAGCACCCGTCACCATATTTCGGGTATACTGGGTATGCCCCGGCGTATCCGCAATGATGAACTTTCTTTTAGGAGTCGCAAAATAGCGGTACGCAACATCGATTGTTATTTTCTGCTCTCGCTCTGCCTTCAATCCGTCGGTAAGCAAAGCAAGGTTTACATCCTCCTCTCCACTGCTTTTACTGGATTTTTCGATGGCTTCCATCTGGTCTTCAAAAATGGATTTGGAATCGTAAAAAAGCCGACCAATCAGCGTACTTTTTCCATCATCCACACTTCCGGCTGTAGTAAACCGGAGCAGATCCATATCCAGATATTTATTGTCAGTGTTTGGGTTGTTCGATTTTCCGTTGCTTTCGCTCATTTGAGAAATAAAATTCTTTGTTCAGTATTATTGATGGATCGTGATTGGATAGCTTTAGAAATATCCCTGGCGTTTTCGGTCTTCCATAGCCGTTTCACTTCGTTTGTCATCGTGGCGATTTCCACGCTCCGTTTGTCGGGCAGAGGCTACTTCCTGTATAATTTCTTCCATATTGGAAGCATCCGACAATACAGCGCCGGTACAGGTAGCGTCACCAATGGTTCTGAAGCGAACAGTTTTAGTCTCCAGTTCTTCTTCATCCATTCGGTTTACAAACTCCGTATCGGCCAGCCATACTCCGCGACGGTTGAATACTTCCCGTTCATGGGCGAAATAGAGTTCCGGAATATCAATACCTTCCTGGGCGATATACTGCCACACATCCATTTCGGTCCAGTTACTCAAAGGAAAAACCCGGAAGTTTTCACCCGGATTTTTTCGTCCGTTAAACAGATTCCATAATTCAGGACGCTGATTCTTTGGGTCCCATTGGCCAAAAACATCTCTGTGTGAGAAGAACCGTTCTTTCGCACGTGCTTTTTCCTCGTCACGACGTCCACCGCCTAATGCAGCATCCACCTGATGTTCCTTTAAGGTATCCAGCAGCGTGGTTGTTTGAAGGGCATTTCGGCTGGCATCGGGTCCTGTTTCTTCTTCTACACGACCTTCATCAATTGATTTCTGCACGCTTCCCACAATCAGTTCTAGATCGTATTTCTCGACTAGTTTGTCTCTGAATTCAATGGTTTCGGGAAAGTTATGTCCCGTATCGATGTGCATTAACGGGAAGGGTACCTTACCGGGATGAAAAGCTTTCAATGCCAAATGAAACATTACGATAGAATCTTTACCACCGGAGAAAAGCAAAACAGGACGCTCAAATTGAGCAGCCACTTCTCTCATAACATAAATTCCTTCGTCTTCCAGTTCTTTAAGATGTGAATGTGATCTTTTTTCACTCATTTTTCTATAAAAGTATAATGTAAATTTTTCTGATGGTCAGGCTTCCTTATAAACTCTCGACATCAACATGTTCATTTAATCCCAGTAGAAAATAAGGATTTTTAAGGGATTCTTTGTTGTACACCAATGGCGAATACTTTTCACCATTTTTAGATGAAAACCTATAAACAGCATCAGCTGCAGCCGTATCCCATTCCATGGTTGGTCCCAGGCGCGGATATAAATCTGCTTTCCCTTCTGCAACCAGACAGAACTTGATTGAACTTCCGGAAGGAACCTCTTCAGTGACTTCTATTCCAATTCCGGACAGCTTTTTAGCAGTTTGGTCATCACCGTGAGAGCGGCTTACTACTATTCTTGCTTCTCCCGGTTTATCAAATGAAGCATTTTCCAGCTTTTCAGCTTCCTTGTCTGCTTCTTTTTTAAAAGCCCCTATGCTTTTTTCTGCGTAGTACATGACATCTTTGGCCGGTACGTAAACAACGCCAAGAATAGGCTTCTGATCTTCAATCAAAGCAATGTTGACGGTAAACTCTCCATTCTTCTTAATGAACTCTTTTGTTCCGTCCAGTGGATCCACCAGCCAGAACCTGTTCCATTCTTTTCTCTCTTCAAAATCAGGAATTCCGGATTCTTCTGATATTATTGGAGTTCCGGGATCAATCTCTTTAAGGGCATCAACGATGATATGATGCGCGGCCAGATCAGCCTTTGTGAGTGGTGAATCATCGTCTTTTGTAATGACTTCCACCTCCGTATCGTAAAACTCTAATATTTTTTTTCCTGCCTCTTCCGCCGTCTTAATGACTCGATTTAGCATCAACCTAAATTATTTTTAAAAATTCCATATGTAAGGAATGAAAGATACGGCTACTGTAGCTACGATCAAATTTAAAGGAAGTCCTATTCTAGCAAAATCGGTGAATTTATATCCTCCCGGACCGTACACCATCAGGTTGGTCTGATAGCCTATGGGTGTGGAAAAACTAGAGGAGGCTGCAATAATCATAACCATGGCAAAAGGCATAAAATCTACCCCCATCGACTGTGCAAGTGATAATGCAATCGGAAAGATCAGCACGGCTGCTGCATTGTTAGTAATCATTTCTGTCAGCAACCAAGTGGCAAGGTAGGTCAGTAAAAGAGCGAGTGTAGGATCATTTTCAGCAAAGGATAGAAGATTAGTTGCCAATTGTTCCGCTACCCCGGTGTATTGCAGGGCACTTCCCAAACCTAAGGCCGAAGCTATTGCAATCAATACTCGCCAGTCTACACTTTCGAGTGCTGTCGTGTACCTAAAGCACTTGGTTACCAGCAATAGTCCGCCGGCAAAAATAGCCGCCTGAAGCATACTGAGAACCCCGGTGGCTGCCAACACTACCATCCCCAATAGAGAAAGGGCAGCAATCCAGGCTTTCTCATAAGTCACCGGAGAAGAATCTTCTATAGAACTTACCAGGTAAAAGTCGTTGGCGTTTCTATATTTCTTAACAAAATTCGGGTGTGCTTCCAGTAGCAACACATCACCACTTTTGAGTGTGATATCCCCGATTTTTTCGTTGATACGCTCCCCGCTTCGGCATACAGCCAAAACTACAGCATCATATCGGTCTCTGAAGTTACCGTCTCTTATCGTTCTTCCCATCAAAGGATTTGATCTTGAAACTACGGCTTCAATCATTTGGCGCTCATTTCTTGGAGCATTCAGCTTAAAAACCTGGTTGGTAGCCGGTACTAATCCCGTAATTTGTTGCAGATCAATGATAGAGTCTACGATACCTGTAAAAATTAACCGGTCTTCCCCTCTCAGCTTTTCATAAGGCCCTGGAGCCGGGATTGCCCTGCCATTTCGTTGAATTTCAATCAGGAATAAACCCGGAAGATTTCTTAAACCGGCATCTTCGATGGTTTTACCGGAGAGTGCCGTACTGTCTTTCACAATCATCTCAATGGTGTACTCTCGAGGATCCTGAAATGTGTCCATACTGGAGCCTCGCTCCGGAAGTAATTTATCTCCAAAAATGACAAGGTAGATAAAACCGGCTATTGCGCAGGGAATCCCGATTAGTGCCGGTTCTAGAATACCGATTGCTCGGGTAGAAGCCTCTTCAATCATCAAGCCGTTTAGAATAAGGTTAGTACTTGTACCTATAAGTGTGCACGTTCCGCCTAAGATGGCCGCATAACTTAGCGGTATTAAAATTTTGGACATCGGAATTTGAGAAATTCTACTCCACCGCTCCAAAGCGGGAATGAAAGAGGCAACGATAGGTGTATTATTCAGAAAGGCACTCATCACCATAACCGGACTCATAATCCTTAATTGGGCAGTTTTAACTGTACGAGCATTGCCCATCACTTTTTGAACTATGAAATGAATAGCACCGGTTTCTTTTAGCCCGGCCGCTACAATATAAAGTGCTGCAACCGTAAGCATCCCTTCATTAGAAAACCCGGAAAGTGCCTGCTCTGCTGGGATAATACCTGATATGAAGAGAACCGCAAGCCCTCCAAATAAAACGATATCAACTGATACTGTTGTGCTGACCAAAAGGATTAAACAAAACAGAATTACACACAATACCGCAATTCCTTCAATTGTCATATATAAATACTCACTAATTAAAAGCTCTTTCTGCGAGTATAATAATAGTCAATGCGCTGGTAAGTGTGGCAACCGATTTTTGCAAAACTTCTCCCGCACTAGGTTTTTCTGATTCGGGCTCTGGTGCCTCATAAATTACGTTGATCCGTGCACCATCCTCAACTTTGGGGTTTTGCTTGAACCATCCTCTGCGTCGAACCTGGTAAATAGCCCCGTTAGCTTGTGTGAGTTGAACGTACTTGTAACTGTTTTTTTGAATTCCACCTGCCTGATCCAGGTAGTACGTCAATCGTTCATCCGGCTTGTATTTAATAAACCCGTCAAGGGCAACATTTCCGGTCACCAAAACGGTATTTGGTACTTGTGGAATGTGAATAGAATCAGCTGACTTCACAAAAATTTCCTGTGTTCTTTCTCCGTTAAGTAATTCCTTCAGGTTTATAATCACTTCCTTATCACCTCTGTACAACCTGGCTCCTGCAGCGTATGCCTCTTTGGTTAGTCCCCCGGCTCTTTCTATTACTTTAGAAAGCTTCTCATTTTCTTGAAGAATGGTATAAGTACCCGGAAATTCGACCTCACCTTCTACGGAAATAAACTGTTGTTCATTGAAGCGTGGATTTCGACGTATATAAACCTGATCCCTATGCTCAAGCTCAAACGATTTGGCGTTATCAAGAATAGACCAGAAATGTTCGACAGAATAAAAATCATCTTTCTTATCAGAATCTGAAATTAACTCATGGGTCAGCTTGCTGGTAAGCATGTTTTTACTTGGCGTTCTCTCTGTGCGGGTGATTTCGGCATCCCCAATGTAAGCAGCTTCAGTAAATCCGCCGGCCTTCAAAATTAAATCTTCCAGGCTCATATTCTCACTGTATTTAAAGCGTCCCGGTTTATTTACTTCCCCGGATATGTTCACATATCTTTGATCAATAAGCTCAACCGTATTTCTAAATACCTGAAGCTGATCTCTTTTTTGAAGCGTAATATTCTGTTCCGCATCTTTATTTTCTATCACATCCTGAAGCTCAATACTAAACACCGTGGTGGTTGAATCATCATTGGTTCGGGTAAGTATCGCTCTTCCTAAAAATGCATCATCCTGCAAGCTGTCTGCAGCTAAAATAAGGTCTCTTACGGTCCTGATTTTTTCAGAAAGTTCATATATACCGGGCTGATTTACTAACCCTGTAATCTGAACATAATCATCTGACACTTCTGATATCTTGAACATCCGCACTTTATCCTGATCGAAGAGCTCAACTTCCCTTGCTCCGGATAAGACCTGCTTTAGCGGATAATCAATTATTTGTCGGGCAAAACTTGGGTCCTCTCTCTGCTCAATAGGTATCACTCTGCTAATCTGAAAACGATCTCCGTACACCTCAGACTTCACCCCACCCGCAAATTCGATGAGCTTACTTAATCCCTCGTCAGGTTTCATTTCATAAATTGCAGGCCTTCGAATTTGCCCCTGAATGGAAACTGTATTTTCACGAGGGGGGATAAAAATTCTGTCGTTATTCAATAAGGGTATGTTTTGGTTATCCGTACCGTTTAGTAAAAGCTCGTAAAGGTCAATAGATGCTACCTGCTTGCCTTCCCTTATAACCCGTATATCTCGTAAAGAGCCGGATATTTTTGGCCCTCCAACACCATAAAGCACATTAAAAATGGTAGAATTATGAGTGAATGAATAACCTCCGGGGTTCTTAACTTCTCCTAACACAAATAACTGTATCGGTCGTAACCGGGTAACGGTCAAATCAATAAAAATCGTTGGAGGATTTTTGAGTAAGCCTGAATAGCTCTTTCCAAGTCTTACTTTTAAAGACTCTCGTAAATTTGAAAGTTTTTGTCCGGCCACAGTTACCAGTCCAATATTTGGGATCAGTATTCTGCCTTCCACATCCACCTGCAGCTCGTACTGAAATTCTGTGGCGCCCCACACGGTAAGCCTCAGCTGATCTTCCGGCCCCACAACATATCCATCCCCAACAGGTCCTACCGTTCTTGGCTTAAAAGGATCGGGGGTATCGGAAAAAATATTGTACCCGAAATACTCTAATCCTGAAGTATCTTTAGATGTAGTAGTTTTAGGCACACTATCCTGATCCGTACTTGCACTTAGAATAATGTCATCTGCACTTGCAACATTTCCGCTCAGGTCTTCCAATCCGGTGCCACTGCTATCGCCCCTATTATTTAACCTAAGATCAATCAGCCACTCCTGGATTTGCTCTTCGGAAACTCCCCTTGCCCGGGCAACTCTGGCTATCTGATCGGGGTCATTAGGATTAATTCCGGCTTGCCGGGCCAGTTGCTGTGCCTGAGACAATGTTAAATTTCTTCTTGATAATTCCTCTTGTACAGAACTTTGTGCGTAAGCAGAATTCGTAAAAAAAAATAGTCCACCCAAAATCAAAAAAATAACTCGCATACCCATATCACATAAAGTTTAGTCTAACCTAGTTTCTCTCGAATATTTTGTACCCCTTGTATTTATACCACCAAAATAGAAAATAACCATCAACTAGCAACGAATTATTTGCAAATTTCACTGTTTGTTAAAACGAAATAGATTTAAAACTGAATTCTTACCTGCAAACCTATAGAGTTTTGTACGCTACCCTTAACTTCGCTCAGGCCACTTCCGATGATCTGCATGTCTTCAAATATGGTAATGCCATACTTGAGCCAAATATCCAGAAACTCCGTTGCTTTATATTTTACAGTCACATACGCCCGCTGACCCTGATCATATAAAACGGTATTTGATAGTACATAAAGCAAATCACTTTCAAATTGATAGACTCTTGTTGAAAAACTTTCCGTATCAAATATGGATATCCTTGTATCAATTCTAAGTGCATCAATCGGTTGTAGTCGAACATCCTGATACATCAAAAAGCCTTTTTCCCAGGATTCTCCTGCCTGTTTATTGCGCGCGAATTCTATCCGTGAGCGCAAGCGAACCGCAGAACTAACCTGATATTCAAAATTGGCACGGATGCTCGCTCTCTTTTCTCTACCTAATCGCAATTCTTGTACTCCCCGCTCATTGGTTATTTCAAATTCTTCATCCTGAAGTTCATTCCTAAACAATACATATACATTCAGTTTGGGGGTGAATTCAACCTCAGCCAAACCCAACATGTCAAAGCCGCCGGTAGCCTGGAAAGTACCAAAACGAGGAGCTGCAAATCGATATTGATCTATATATCCGCTTAGAGATAACTTTTGGTTAAGCTGATGACGTATGCCAACGTAAAACCCCTCTTCATTCTGCGGAGAAGACGACCGTTCTCCAAATCCGCTTGAAAGAAATGACTGAAAATTCTTCTGATAATTTCGATAAGAAAGTGCCAGTTCCGTATTCTCCGCAACCGGAGCCTCTAACCCTGCAACTGTCCCTAAACCCCCATTTTGGCTTCGTGCAATTTCCCCGAAAACAAATGTACTCCCAACTAGGCCACGATAGTCTATACCTAAAACTGAGTTTACTGAGCCTTCAAAATCATAAAGATTACTGAGTGAATTTCCTTTTGCTATGTAACTGCTAAACTCAATGTAGTACCCACTGATACCGACGAGCCCAACCGGGGTCTCTAGTCGGGCCCTGCCACCAATCACTATTTGGTCAATATTATTTTTTCTTTCCAGCTCACTTTCCGTTCTGTGAAAGCCGGCAGAGGTCGGAAACCGAGTGGTGTCTTCGTTTATAACAGATGCTGTTCTGGGTCGATTGGAATAAAAGACAGTCAGCTCTATTGTTTCTCCGTAGGTGGCAGCAAACCCTCTGAAAAAATCCGTCTCTTGCGCCGAGGAATAAGCTTTTACACCCCGTTCGTTCTTGCTGATGGTTCCTATCACCTCACGCCCCTTTCCAAAGGCACCGCCGGTCCATAATACCAAGCCCTGACCAAAGCTGAGGCTGTAATCTCCTACTACAAAATCTTTCAACTTCCCGTTATCAGTTAAGGCTATATGACCGGAGTTGTAATCAAATCCGGTAATTCCTTGCAGGGTTTCCCCGGGATCTTTTTCCTGAGTCAGGTTTATAGACAGGTGATTACTTGTGATCCGAAACCGCTGGTAGTACTTAACCGGGCTACCAAGATATCCGCCGGCAGAATCAGGCTGCTTGAATCCTGCACGGGTTTGTAAATTCTGTTGATAGCGGGAAAACACTTCAACCTTCCGGTTTGCCATCCAGTATTCGGGCCTCAGGTATAGATTCCGAAACTGTGATTCTACCCCACCGATAGTCACATACGGCGCCATTCTCTGATACGTTGCTTCCCCAACTCCCCGGACGTCAAGAAGCTCTGCTTTCTCTTCAAAGGGTTTTATGTTTCTAAAACCGATGATGGCCCTGGCAATTTTAAGGTTGATGCCGGGCACCTGCAAAAGATCATCCAGTCCGGCACTATTCAGGTTTATCGGATTGGAAGCAAGATCCTCCAGAAAGTGAGTCAATTGCACACCCGCCTCTCCGACCTCTTCTGTATCTAGTTCTTCAAAGGCTTTTTCGAGTTGTTCTTCCACACGGGTAGCTGTGGTATCCTCCTGCGCAACGGAATAATTGGGGAAAATTAGCATCACCCCGGCTAAAATCAGACACGCTATGATACTCCAGCTCTTGCTCATCAAAAATAAATCATAAAATCGAGTCCCGGGCTAAAACCCAACACTTCATGTTTTTGAACCGCGAAATTTATATCCCATTGCTCCTGCCCATAACCAAAACCAAGTGCATAGGTTTGAGGTCCTGTTGTGATACCTACTCTTCCTTTCAGGTTGTCGATGACTTTTATCTCCACACCTCCCCGGTAAGCCACAGGAAAGCTGACATCTTTTACCACATCGAAAGCGAATATCGCAATCTCATTCAGTGTATATGAAAAACCGATGGTGGTCTCTCGGGGTAAATCTTCCCGGATACTATTGTAAGAAGCTCGGTTAATGTTTATTGTTTTCGCACCAATCCAAAACCTATTTGAGATTTCAGCAGCTATCCCAACATCTACCCCAATAGCTCCGCCTGATCCATAATCTCCCCCGAATGATATATGGTTATAGTTTCCTGCCAAACCGAAATGAAGCATTCGCCACTCATTTTTGTATCCAATTCTCAGCCTTGTTTCACTGAATAGGTTATCGCCGTACCTGTGAAAACCCACCGATGAAACTCCGATTTGAGTAGGTACCCGCGCCAAAGCCGACATATCGGTGAGCTCGGAAAAGCCATAATTTCGAAGTCCGTAAAATCCTATGGCAACATCTTCGTTATCTGAAAGGGCCGGATTTGAGAACAGGGACCAGTCGTAACCGGGAAGTGCCGTTGTGGCTTGTCCCATTCCCAAACCGCGTGCACCCATCGAAAGCTGGGCGTAAGCTGGCACGGAAATCAACCCCAGAATAATTCCCAAAGAAAATTTATTTAGAACGTGTCGTATTCGTATCATTAGCACCCCAAATGTCGACTAATAAATATGATCTCTCTCAGTAACTCTTACTTTAAAATAATAAAGCCCCTCATTTTTTGCGGGATAATTTTCCTGATTACTCCTTTTACCTCAAAAGGGCAGGAATTTGATTGTACTGTAACGATAAATATTGATCAGCTTGAAGGGTCTTCATTCAATTATCTTGAGAACCTAAAACCCACTCTGGAAAATTATATCAATGAGTATCAGTGGACGGAACAGGATTTTGCCGAGGAAGAACGTATTGACTGCCAGATTCAGATTGCCATCAACAGCGGAACTTCAGATTATACATTTTCTGCGGAAGTGGTTTTTCAGGTTCAGCGACCTATTTACAACACCACGGCCAAAACAACTACGGTCTTGCTCAGTGATAACGCCTGGCAGTTTTCTTATCCAGAAGGTAAAAGCCTCATTCATGATGAACTTCAGTTTGATGCGCTCACCGGCTTCATCGATTTTTATTGCTACACCATGCTCGGTTACGACTTTGACACTTTTTCAGAGCACGGTGGCGATCCCTACTTTGGAAAGGCACAGAATATTTTAAACCTTGCAGAAAGCACCTCAGCCATTGGATGGACCCGCAGCACCAACAACCGGCGAAACCGAAATACCATGATCACTGATCTGGTTTCATCAAATTACCGGCCGCTGCGAACGGCTTATTACCGATATCACCGCCTAGGGCTCGACCAGTTTGTAACCGACCCTGAAGTAGCTCGCGGAGAAATCTTAAGTGCACTGAAAACCATTCAGGAAACCAAACGAAGATCCACCAGTAACTTCCTTTTTGATATCTTCTTTGATACCAAAGCCCGGGAAATTGCTGCTGTTTTTGATGAGGCTGAAACTGATGTGCGGCTGGAAGCTTATGATGTTTTACAGAATACGGATCAGGGACATTTATCTGAGTACGAAAGCTTGCAGAACTAAAATATTTATCTGCTGGTTTTGTATATTAGCCGCCCAAAAAAGCGGTTCCATAACTGAATTTATTAAGACGAAAAATTATAGCGAATGAAATTTTACGTATGTATTAAAATGGTGCCTGATGTTAACGCACCACTGCAAATTAAAGACGGACAATTAATTCAGGATGCTGACCGGATGATTCTCAATGCCTACGATGCTTCGGCTGTTGAAGAAGCACTGGTACTTAAAGAGAAACACGGCGGTGAAGTTGAGGTCGTCTGTATCGGCTCAGCTAAAGCTTCGGAAACCATTCGAAAAGCGCTGGCAATGGGGGCAGACAAAGCCACTCACATTCAGACAACCGGAGATGAGCAGTACGATTCCGGCTCCTATGCCCGAATTCTTGCTAAATTTTTCGAAGACAAAGAGTATGATGTCCTCTCTTTAGGTAAGCAATCTCAGGATACAGACTCCGGTTTAACCGGCAGCATGGTAGCCGAACTTCTGGAGCTGCCTTATGCAACCAACGCGGTAGGTCTTGAAGCCGAAGAGGGCAAACTCATTGTAAAACGACAGGGTGATTCCGGGCAAGAAATGATTGAACTGCCAACTCCTTGTGCCGTTACCTGCTCAAATGACATGAACGAGCCGCGCATCCCTAACCTGAAAGGTATCATGGCTTCCAAGCGTAAACCGGTTGAACAGATCGAACTTTCTGCTTTAGGGTTAAGCGATGATGAGCTTACTCCAAACACTTCCGTGAAAGGTTATGAAGAAAAACCCGGACGCGAGCCCGGTAAGAAATTTGAGGGTGAACCGGATGAGATTGCCCGTGAAGTAGCACAGCTTCTGGATACTGAAGCAAACGTACTTTAAAACATCTCAGCTTAAGCCAAAACTGAATTCAAGCAAAGAAATTAACCAAACTCATGAGCACAATTCTCACACATATTGCCATCTCAGACGGTAAAATTAAGCGTTCTTCCCTGGAAGTTTTATCTCATTGCAAAAAATTAGCTGAGTCCGGCGGTCATTCCGTTGAAGCTGTTATTATTGATGAAAAAGCTTCTTCCTATGTTGATGGGGTTAAAAGGTATGGGGCTTCAAAAATTTACACGGTAGAAGATCCTATTTTCAAAAACCACATGAACACTCCGTTGCTTAAAGCGTTAGCCAAGGTGATGGAAACGGCAAATCCATCTGTATTTGCATTCGCTTCTACCGAAGGAACCAAAGATATTTTGGGAGCTTTAGCTGCCAACCAGGATGCAGCCGTTCTTCCTGATGTTTCATCTTTTGAGCTGTCCGATGACGGTATTACTGCGAAACGACCGGTGATGGCCGCAAAAATCATTGCCAACACGGAAGCTAAAGGTGATAAAGTGTTAGTTTCTGTACGGTCCGGCTCTTACGATCTAATCGAGAACGAGACCGATGCAGAAGTCGTAAATATTGACTTCAGCATGGACGATTCTGAGCTGAAAGCTACGCTTAAAGAGATTATCTCAGCTTCCGGCGATACCATAGATCTGAACGAAGCCGAAGCAATTGTAGCTGCCGGCCGTGGCGTAAAAGACGAAGAAGGGCAAAACCTGATTTCAGAACTGGCGTCAGTATTGAATGCCGGAATCGGCGCTTCCCGTGCTTTAACGGAAGCCGGTGTGTACGACCCAAGTTTACAAATTGGACAAACCGGTAAGGTAGTTTCCCCTCAGCTTTATATCGCAGTGGGTATTTCCGGTGCTATTCAACACGTGGCCGGGATGGCAAATTCAAAGGTGATCGTTGCTGTAAACAAAGACCCGGACGCTCCCATCTTCGAAGTAGCTGATTACGGAATTGTAGGAGACTTGTATAAAGTGCTCCCTCCCTTCATCGAAGAAATCAAAAAAATCAAAAGTTAATGTTTAATGTGAAATGCTAAATGTTAAATGGACGGAAAGTCTCATTTAACATTTAAAATTCATCATTTAAAATTTTCCCTATGGACGAAAAGTTTGATTGTATAGTAATTGGCGGTGGCGTGGCCGGACTGGCTGCAGCCATGACCCTTGCCCGAAACAATATGAAATTTCTGCTGATTGAGCGGGGTGAATTTGCCGGTTCCAAGAATGTATCCGGTGGTGTTTTATGGGGCAGTGATCTTGCCAAATTAGTCCCTAACTACTGGGAAGAAGAAGACGGTGGTTGGGAGCGATTTATCAATCATCGCCGGCTTACCTTCATGGATGAGCAATCAACTTTCTCCTTAGATTTTAAGTCTTCTCACTTCAACGAACCGCCATATTCCGGTGTCGTTGTTCTTCGTTCAAAATTCGACAACTGGCTGTCAGGTAAAGTTCAGGAAGCTATTGATGCTTCTGATTATGCCATGGATTCCTTTATTGCTACCAACATCAAGGTGGACGAAGTGCTCATGGAGAATGATAAAGCCGTTGGTATCAGAACCGGTGAGGATGAATTTCATGCTGATTCGGTGATCATCGCTGAAGGGGTAAACAACCTACTTACCCGTCAGGTTGGGCTGCAGGATAAATATGTACCCGCCGACCATATGCTTACCGGTATTAAGGAAATCATCCGGTTTGATCAGGATGTGCTGGAGCAAAAATTTCAGCTGAACGGACTCAGTGGAATGAGTAACGAGTTTGTAGGCTGGGCTACCGATGGTGTTGAAGGCGGTGGATTTCTCTACACCAATCGCGATACGATTTCTTTGGGATTGGTTCTTGGAATCAAGGATATGCGGGAGAAAAAGAAAAGTCCGCACGACATCCTGAACCATTTCAAAACCCATCCCACCATCGCTGACATCATCAAAGACGGTGAGATCGTGGAGTATTCAGCTCATGTGGTTTCTTCCGGTGATAAGCGAGCCATGCCCAAAGAATTGTATAAAGACGGTATTTTACTGGCCGGTGAATCAGCCAACTTGTTGATGAACGCCGGTAAAGCCATTCAGGGCATGGATTATGCTATGCGCTCCGGTATACTTGCCGCTGAAACCATTGTAAAAGCCAAAGAGAAAGGAGATTTCACTTCAGCCACGCTTAAAGAATATCGTAAGGTGATGGACGAGAGTTATGTAATGAAAGACATCAATGGATTTCAGGATGCTGTGCACTTATTGCACACTGAAACCATGCAACAAAAGGTTCCGAATTTAGTTTGTGACTTCGGGCGTCAGTTCTTCACCATTAAAAACGAGCCGACTCCAAAATCGAAAGACATGATTAAGGGGGCCATCAAACGACATTCATCGATTTGGGAACTGGCAAAACTCGGATTCAAAGCAGGAAAATCATTATAAGCTCTCAGCTATCAGGATACAGCAAACAGTGTTCTTTGATTACTGTTTGCTGAAAGCCGACAGCTGAATGCTACAATCAAGACATTATGAAAAACCTAAAACTCACAGAGCGACTCGGACTTGTAAGCTATCGCAACCAGGCAAAATCGGAGATTAAGCCACACATTATTGTTGATACGGATATTTGCAACTCAACCTGCCCGCATAAGTGTACCACCTATGTTTGTCCGGCTAACTGCTACACCATGGACGATGATGGCAAAGTGCATTTCCAGGTAGAAGATTGCATTGAGTGTGGAACCTGTATGTACGCCTGCGATCAGGGAGCGGTAGATTGGAATTATCCTGATCCTGAGATTGGACGTGGCGTTACCTGGAATTTCGGATAATTAGAACCCCAGGTTCTGCAGCTTCTCATCCTTTGTAGCCAGAGGGAACTCATTAAGTAATGCTGTAGCTACGATTAATCGATCGGCTGGGTCATCGGGAAAATCTGCCGGCAATTTCTCCTGCGCTAAGATTACATATTTATCAATTGGAATCACTTTACAAACCTGAGGTCTTGTAGCAAGCTCCATCCACTTTTTGAAGGAAGGCTTCAGGTCAATCACTCCTTTTCGGACCAGCATTTCCGTCTCCCACACCGAAGCAGCTGATATGGCAATTTCTTGTTGAGCTGCCGACTCGTCCAGGGTTTTCCTTTCTTCTTCGGTTAAGGGTCCTTCATCCAGCAGCCACCACAACCAAACGTGTGTATCAAGTAAAATCATCCTGCAAATAGTTTATTCTTCAAATCCTGATTTATCCGCGGACAGCCCCGATGCCGTGCCTTTCCCCTTCAGATCATTCCAGGGTGTTCCTTGAATTTCTTTCGTTTGGTTAAGCTCATTTTTTAATGATCGGATGATTAAATCCTTCAAGCTTATCCCTTCTTCAACGGCCTTTATTTTAGCCTTTTTCATTAGTTCGTCGGGTAAATCTACAGAAGTTCTCATGGTGATAAACTATGCATATTTATGTTTATATGTCAACGGTATAACTACGTGTATTTTTTTGAGTAGAAAAGATCATTACGTATCCTTCAGAATCAATAAATCTAACAATCCGGACATGAGATTTTCGAAATTTTGCTTACTGTTTGTCACTGTTTTCTCTTTAAGCTTTCTGAGTATCACAACGCATGCAAAAGAATATTCCATACCTGAGCTGCAGATAGAAGTCTCCATAAACCCCGATGGCACCGTAACCATTACCGAGCACCGAACCTATGTATTTGATGGGGACTTCTCATGGGCCAATTACGAACTCCCGAAGTCCGGATTTTCCGCCATTCGAAATATTCAGGTTTCTGAGAATGGCACCCATTTCGTGAACCTGAACTCCGAGGAGCCCGGCACCTTTTTAGTTGAAGAATCGAGTCGTTCATACAACATAAAATGGTTTTATGAGGCTGAAGATGAAGAACGGGTATTTTCCATCTCCTATACACTGGAAGGCGCCGTTGTGATTGGTCCGGAATGGAGTGAGTTCTTTTGGAATTACGCAGCAGCCGGTCGTGAGAAATCTACCGAGGACTTGACCATTCTTTTTCAGCTTCCTGAGGCTGTTTCTGACTCCAACCTTCATTCATGGGTGCGTGAACCCGCCTGGGAGATTGAATCTGTTCCATTCGATAAAGGACTTCAATTTACCGGAGCTGACATCAGCAGAAACCAGGCTGTAGTAATACGAACTGTTTTTCCTACCTCTGTTTTTGATGCTTCACGAACCGGAATCACAAACCCGGCCTTCTCACTCTCCTGGGCCAGAAATGATGAAGCGAATTACCGGGAACAACAAATTGCAGAAGCTGAAGAGCGCGAGCGCATGATGACCTATGGTATTGAATTGGCTGTGGTGCTAGCCGGGCTGAGTATCCTTTGCTTTGTGTATTTCTATCGGAAATATGGAAGCAGGCATCAGATCAATTTGTCGTCCAATGAAAGCCTTATGATTCCCGGAAAGCAACAACCGGCTGCCATTGGCTGGCTTCTCATGCACCGCACCATCACCGGCGGACATGTAACCGCAACCCTACTTGATTTAGCCCGACGCGGGTATTTCGTAATTACTGAAGCCGAACCTGAAGAGGATGAGAGCTGGTTTTCTAATCCGAATGGTGATCATACTTTTATTATTACCGAAACCGATAAAGAACCTGACTCATCTCTTACTGAATGGGAAATATCATTACTTAATTTCGTAAAAGAACGAATTTCGGAAGGACATTCAGACATCAAAAAGATGTTCAAGTTTACCGAGAGCGAAGTCTCCAAATGGTTTTATAGCTGGAAAAGTGACCTCAAGTCTTATGCTAAGAAGCAGGAGTGGATTGACAGAGATAGTTTCAAAGGTGCCTGGTTGAATTTTGGTCTGCAAATGGTCTTGATGCTGGCAGCTTTAGCCGGCATCTTCATACTCCACCCGGTAGTTGGACTTGCGGCCATTGTTGTTTTCATATGTTCAGTACTCTCCCTCGTTATCATCAGAAGAACTCCAAAGGGGGAAGAACTGTACAGAAGCTGGAGTAACTATCAGCAGGCATTGAGAAATGCGAAGGACTATTCCATACCCGACCATCACCTTGGCCGGCATTTTATTTACAGTATTGCATTTGGCCTTAGCAAAAAAAATATCGAGCAGCTGTTTGAACATAATCCGGCTGCAGTCACAACCATCACCTGGATGATTATTATGCCGGGAAGCGATGGTACACCTGCCAACATTGCAACCTCATTCAGCAACCTTGCAGCAACGGGGACAATCTCATCGGGTGGAGGCGTTTCTGGTGGGGGCGCTTCGGCCGGATCAGCCGGTGGTGGGGCATCAGGCGGGGCAGGTTAGTGAGCAACTGATGTCTCAGAAACTTAACCTTTCCCACAATGGCTAAATACATCCATTTGCCTGCCAGGATTTTTTAATGGAAACAGTTCCAATTTTATTTGTTATGATTGGACTTTTGAGTAACCCATTTGCCAACTACATCTATGACTGCCCAAGAGTTTTATGAAAAACTGAATATTGTTTATTCTTTCAAGGAGGTTTCTGATCATTCCTTATATACCCCTCTTCCCGATGATTGGTATATCGCACTGGCCGATGTAAGGGGCTCCACCGATGCTATCCGTCTTGGCAAATATAAAGAGGTAAATATGGCGGGCGCTTCCATAATTGCCGCGCTGAATAATCTCTATCAGAAAGAAGATTTACTCCCCTACCTTTTTGGTGGAGACGGTTCTTTGATTGCACTCCCGAATCGAAAGATCGATCAGGTAAAAGGTATTCTGGCATTTTGCCGTAAAGCGGTGAAAGATGCATACGGACTTGAAATGGCAATCGGCATTATACGGGTAGGAGAACTTCGAGAGTTAGGGCATGATGTGAGCGTGGCCCGCCTGGCTATGTCCGAATTTTTAGATCAAACTATTTTTTGGGGAACCGGAGTTACTTTCGCTGAACAACTTATAAAGGAAGAGGACCGGCTTAAGGATGTTGAACCTGTTGAGGCAGACTTCACAGGACTCGAATGTCGCTGGAGTCAGGTGCCGAGTAATAAAGATGAAGTAGCCGCATACATCATACAATCATACAGAAAAGATGATGAAGCAAGTGCAGAAATCTATGAGCAGTGTTTTGAGAAAATCGAAGAGATTTACGGCAACGAAGACAATTTCCACCCGCTACGGGAAGAGGACATGCAAATGACAACTAATCCGCTGTTACTTGGGGTTGAATGGAAACTCCGAACCCAGCCTCCCTCCCTGTACAAAAAACTGAAACACATCGGCATGATGATCTTTCAGCTTATTACCGGCTTGTACCTGATGAAATTCAAAAAGAAAACTTCGGCTACCGACTGGGGGGATTACAAACCCGATTTAGTCCGCCATGCAGACTATAAAAAATTTGGGGATGGTCTGCGTTTTGTAGCCTCCGGTACTATAAAGCAACGAATGGAAATGACAGCATTTTTGGAAGATCTTTACAGTGAAGGAAGTGTTGTTTATGGCGTCCACGCTTCCTTTGCAGCAATGGTTACCTGTTTTGTACGAAGTTACCAAAGCAATCACATTCACTTTGTAGATGGAACCGATGGTGGGTATGCAAAAGCCTCACAGGAGCTTAAGAACCGAAAAGCACAACTTGAAGCCCGGGGCAACTAAGCCTACGAAATCTGTCCCAATTTTTTACGGACGACCGGTGCCACTTCTTTGGCAAAGAGCTCTATAGATCGAAGCAGCTTTTCATGAGGAACACTTCCTACACTCATCTGAAGCAGAAAACGATCGTGATTAAAAATCTCATGCTGGTATATTATCTTGTCGATTACATCCTGCGGACTTCCTACCACATTTGCTCCTTTCAAAGTAATTGAAGCATCAAACTGTTGTCGGCTCATCGGGGGCCATCCTCTCTCCTTTCCGATTTTATCCATGGTGGTTTTAAAAGCCGGAAAAGCAATGTCGGCAGCTTCTTGTGTTGTTTCTGCGATAAAACCGTGTGAGTTAATACTTAGCGCCGGTTTGGGTTGATTGTGTTCTTCTGCTGCACGCCGGTGCAGATCGGCCATTTGTTTAAACTGAGCAGGTTGACCCCCAATTATTGCAATAGCCATCGGCATGCCCATGGCCCCGGCTTCGTAAGCTGACTTCGGGGTACCACCAACGGCTCTCCATACCGGTATTCGATTCTGGTAGGGCTGTGGGTAAACACCCCGGTTATTAATAGATGGCCGATATTTCCCCTCCCAGGTGATTTTCTCTTCTTCCCGGAGCTTCATCAACAATTCCAGTTTTTCTGAAAACAATTCTTCATAATTCTGAAGGTCGTATCCAAACAGTGGAAAAGATTCGATAAATGAACCCCGGCCCACCATGATCTCTGCCCGCCCTTTCGTAAGCAGATCAATAGTTGAAAATTGCTGAAATACCCGAACAGGATCTTCCGAACCTAGCACGGTTACTGCACTGCTCAACCGAATGTTTTTAGTCCGGCTCGCAGCTGCAGCCAGTAAAGTAGTTGGTGAAGATGAAACATATTCTTCCCGATGATGCTCCCCAATGGCAAATACATCCAGGCCAAGCCGATCAGCCAGTTCAATTTCTTCCATCAGGTTATTAAGACGTTGTGAAGCAGACAGCGTTTCACCACTTTCAGCATCAGGGGTATTTTCTACAAATGTGTATATACCAAATTCCATATATCATGTATCTTCATAATTACGATTATCTTAAAAGATCAACTCAATAAACTTTCGTTAAGTTCGATCAAACTGTTTGTCCAAAGCATAAAACTAAATGGAATTGGAGGGTTTATTCTAACCATTAATTTATATATCTAATCAGCAAGCCAAGACTTCCGGAATTGCATGGAGTGAAATTTTAACACAGGTATTTTGTATATGAATGACGAAGAAAAAAAACTCTCAGTTTCACTTAACACCGAACAAATCGAGTATATCAGAAATGCATGTATTGAAGCAGCAAAGGAAGGTTTTATGAATGCTTCTATGAGTGGGCTTTGTATGGAAGGAGCTATTGAAGCTGCTATCGGTTCTATTCAATCGCTGGATATTCATCAGAAGATTAAGGAAATGCCTAAAGATGATTAAGCTAAAAAGAGTGTATGAAGAACCATCCAAAGAAGACGGCTACCGAATTCTTACCGAGCGACTATGGCCGCGAGGTGTTTCTAAAGAGCGGGCAAAATTGGATCGATGGATGAAAGGGATTGCTCCAAGCCATGAATTAAGAAAGTGGTTTGATCATGATTCTGAAAAATGGGATGAATTCAAAGACCGGTATCGAAAAGAATTATTTGGTTCCGAGGCTGTTCAAGAACTTATCGACATAATAAATGAAGAAGGCTCCGTTACCTTTGTGTTTGCTTCAAAAGATGAAAAACATAACAGTACCGTTGTTTTGAAAAAATTTATAGAACAGCTTCTTTCCGAATAACTTCATCCGAGTGATGTTCTTTATCAATCACCCTTTTCAATTTAAACCAGAAAAGTAAGACAGCTGCCACCGGGAGAAATGCGACTAACGCCATCACATCAAAAATCCAGGGCCCACTCAGTGAGGACGGCCATAGTGTAGTCATTAGTACCAGGCTCATTATCAGCAAGACAACAGATGTGAGTACGAAATAGAAGTACTTTTTTTGGATGCCAGTCATCTGATACAGAAACCAAATTACCCCGGTAGTAAATGCACCGAGTAAAGTTGTATGAAGGTATAGTATTCGGGTTCCATGATCGGAGAGCCACATTTCCATAGGTGAAACCGAAGCCACCAGCTGCATTACAGATTTCAGCACCAGAAATAGTAGAGGCCATATCCAGATAGATATGTTGGCCCGCCTGTTTTTTATAATGGAATACACGAACAACAAAATGCCTTCGGCTATAAGTACGCCTCCGGTTCGGGCAGCCACAGATACGTCAAAGTTTATAAGCCCATCTGCAATTCCATAGGGAAAGGTAAGCGGTGCCCCGATTGCAACCAATCCTATTAATACAGTGGGAGAAACCTCACATTCATCTTCTTTCAATTGCAGAGCTTTTGCTATCAATCCCATCAAAACCAACATCACCCATCCTTCAATGAAGGTAGCAAGAAAGAAATGCGTGAATGCTTTTGATAGCAACACTCCGCCTATGTTTGCCATTTGGAATACACCGACCAGCCACGCTCCGAGAGAACTCACGAATAACATAATCAAGGCACCTTCAAAAAACGGATTTGGTATATATCCTTTCTTCTTTCGGCGGGTAATCCAATATCCGGCCATAAAGCCATACCAACCCAGCATCACCATTCCCGAACAAATTACCGAAAGTGGAAGCAACGCATTTCCAATAGCCACAGGTTTATATCCATATAGAAGGAAGGGCGGAAACGATAACAAGCTGAAAATGACAATCCACCACAGGGCATTCTTCATTAACCGAACCCCAAACGCCGCATGATAGCCGGAAACCAGGTCCAGCTTTATCAGGTACAGCGGTAACAGCGAAGCCCAGCCAAAAAACATTAGATGCGAGTGGGCGTGCCTTACATTATCGAGATTCAGGTCTACAGGGAGCGGCTCCACAAAACCAAACCGAAATATAAAACCGGTGAAGCCCGCCAGTACAAAACTAAACATAGCCCACTGCCAGATTCCGGAATTTTTTGCTAATGAAGTCATCAAACAATGCCTCTGTTAGTTACCATTTTACCAGAATATATCTATTTAGTTAAGGTTCAATGAAGATGTTTATTACGATTCATCACACGGTTTTAGAAAACAGATTTTCTCTGGGTTTACTTTCCTGAAGTTTACGATCGAAGGCCATGCATATATTTCGCACAAAAGGTATCCCTTCCCGGGTAACACTCACTTTGCGCCCGTTAGTGTGCACCAGATCATCGGCTACCAGCTCGTCTAAATCCTTCTTAATTAGCCGGAAAAGAGATTCATCTCCTTTAAAGTCGGTTTCAAACCGGCACATGATATTCAGAATGTTTTCGCGAAGCAGTAGGTCTTCCTTACTAAGCAGGTGTCCGCGAAATACCGGCAACTTACCTTCTTCCACCCTCTGCCGATAATCTTTCAGCTTCTTTTCGTTCTGCGCAAAGCTGTACCAGCTGTCACTTATAGCCGACATACCCAACCCAATTAAAGCTTTAGTTGAACCGGAAGTATATCCCATAAAATTACGGTGGAGGTCTTTGGCTTTCATTGCTTTATACAAGGAATCAGTGGGTAAAGCAAAATGATCCATACCAATTTCTTCGTAACCGCTTTCAAAGAACATACGCTTACCCAGCTCATATAAGGCTCTTTTTTCGTGATCTTTGGGCAGATCTTTCTCATTGAATCCCCGTTGACCATTGCCTTTCATCCAGGGAACATGAGCATAACTGTAAAAGGCGATCCGGTCGGGACGAAGCTCGTTTGTTTTATCGATGGTGTCTTCAATGCTTTTCACCGTTTGATGGGGCAACCCAAATACCAGATCATGATTAACGGAGGTGTAGCCAATTTCCTGCGACCATTCGTGAACACGTTTTACATTCTCAAAGGGCTGAATGCGATTAATAGCTAATTGTACCTTTGGATCATAATCCTGTACGCCATAGGAAACACGCCGAAAGCCCAAATCATAAAGTGACTGCAGATGTTCTTTGGAGGTGTTATTCGGGTGCCCTTCAAAACTGAACTGATAATCATCTGCAAGTTCTGAGTGCTCCAGAATTCCATTCACCAGCTTTTCCAGATTTGATGTACTAAAGAAGGTAGGTGTTCCACCCCCTAAATGAATTTCTCTGATTAAAGGGGTGAGCGGAAGAAAGTCCAAATACAGTTGCCACTCTTTCAGAAGCGTCTGAATGTAAGGGTCTTCAACATCGTGACGCTTGGTAATTTGTTTATGACATCCACAAAACGTGCATAAGCTTTCACAAAATGGAAGGTGAATATACAGGCTGATGCCCTCCGCATAGCTTTCAATAAAAGAGCTTATAAGCGTAGATTCCCAGTCTTCAACGGTAAAATTATCCTCGTTCCAAAATGGAACTGTCGGATAGCTGGTATAGCGAGGACCCGGTACGTTATATTTTCTGATTAATTCGGTATTCATCATGCCTCATGGATTTATGAAGCTATGATACCGGCCTTTTATAAAGGTTTGATGAATTTGAAGGGTGTTTTTGTACTATCCCCAGGTTTTGAGCATCAGAAATACCAATACTCCGGTCACCGAAACATAAAGCCATATGGGGAAGGTCCACCGGGATACTTTTTTATGAGTTTTGAATTTCCCACTGAGCGCGAAATAAAAACTGGAAAGGACGAGCGGAACTACAAAAACGGAAAGGACGATATGTGTTATCAGTATGAAGAAATATACCGGACGGATGAAACCTTCCCCCATAAACTTGGTATCTCCCACAAAGTGATGGTACACCACATAGCTCACAAGGAAGAGAGAAGAAGTCACGAAAGCGGCCAGGTTGAATCGCATATGTTTTTGAAAATCCCTTCGCTTTATTTCTCGAAATGCTAAAACCAAAAAAATCGTACTCAGAAAATTCAGCCCGGCATTCACCGCCGATAGGTTTTTTATCCACGGTACCGGAGCCTCAGCCCCTTCTTTAAAATAAATCAGCCAAAAAAGAAAAAGTACGGCAACAACGCTCAGCCCGGCTATGAGTCCGATCGCTTTCTTCGCACTGATTTGTTCTAAAATTCTTGATGATTCTGGTAGCGTAAATTTTTCAGACATGTATTTTTGCTTCTATTTGTTTGCGAGGCGAAGTTAAGACAAGCTAACCCAAAAGGTGAGTTTTTTTTAGTTCCTTTTAAGGAGTTTTTACTTGCTCTGGCTTAGTAACCTACTTCCTGAAGCTCTGGCTTCCAGTGTTGCACTAAATAGAGAATGGAAATATTACGGTCACGGGAAGCTGAAGCTTCCCCACCTACATTGCGAAGACGGACCTTCGCAACGAGGGTAAAATGGATTATGTTATAAGGCTATCTTTTTTGAAGTCTCATGCTCTCAGTAATTGTATTAAAAAAACCTTCACCCCTTTCAACTTCTTTACCCCACTCATCCCAAAATTGTATTGTAGCGCTATTTGGCTTGATCTCAGGTTCAGAAACTTTTATTCGTGTTGGCAAAAGTACAGCATCTCCGACAACAATAGCTTCACCAATATCCATTAATGGTAATATTTGCATCATATCTCCTAATGAATCAGGTAGTAATTTACGAACTGTATTTTGATCAGTAGGATTTGTCAAACGTAAACTTATGATGTTGTTACACTGACTCAGTATTGTTTCACTAACATCAGATGGGCGTTGACTTATAACCATAAGACCAACTCCATATTTACGTCCTTCCTTAGCTATTCGTTCTACGTTTTCTATAGCTGACCTTTCAATTGGATTAGCTCTATCTACTTTTGGTAAATATAAATGTGCTTCATCACAAGCTAGCAAAAATGGATGACGATCTTCAGCCGATGTCCAAAATTGTAAATTATAAATAAGTTTAGAAATTGTACCGATTACTACTGGAAGCACATCTGATGGAACTTCTGAAAGGTTTAAAACTTTCACGCCAGACTTGTCACCCTCTTTACCAGTTCCTAATAAATTTGAAGCTATAGTTGATAGGGTTTCATATTCATTCCATTCATCTGGAAGCTGATACAAGAACCCATATTTTTTGTCGTTTATTTTGCTTTCGAGCCTGGCAAGTAATCGAGTAAAATCTCCGTTAAAAGGACCCTTTTTCGGTCTATTATTTGCACCGGGAACCATCTCAGTATTCAGATGTTGAATTTTAGCTAATAAATAATCTAATGAATAAGGAACAGGGGTGTCAATTGTAAAGGTTTTCTCCAATTCAGTTTTTCCACTGCTCTCAATAAATTCTTTCTTCAATTCTTTGATTGTATCATGTATAACCAAAACCTGATTGTGAGCAGTGAATTCTGATCTTTCTACAAATAAAGCTTGAATCTCCTCGAAGCTTAAAAGCCAATATGGCAAAAACATTATTTCATCAGAAGGATCATCTAAATCTGATGGACCTGCAATTTTATAATGATCAGCATAGGCTAAAGTTTCGTATTCACCATGAAGGTCAAACAGTATAACATTTGAAGATTTTAGTTTATTTGCTTGTTCCAAAATTCTAGCAACTGTCCAACTTTTACCACTTCCAGTGCTCCCTAATAGTGATGCGTGTCTTTGAAAAAGTCGATTTCCATCAAGGTATGCTGAAGAGTTTAAATCTAAACTGTAAACCCCAAAATCTAGTGGCGTCTCTTGAGCGGAAACAGATGCTTGTGATACAACATTCATAAAGTTATGAAGGTTGTCTTCTTGTAATAAAAATATTTCTTCATTTATACCCGGTAAGCTATCAAGTGTTCTTGAAAATTTAGCATTTTCATCACGATCCAATAGTGAGCCTACTACAGTAAGTAAAGCCCCATTATTTTCAGGGATAACAATTTCATCTTCGATCTCATTTTCAATTTTTTCTTTTGATCTTTCTCTCCAAATTCTGCTCACCAAACCAATAATATACTTATTCAAACCAGATGGGATTGCTACAAGCCCCCCGATCCGCAATAATTGCAATTTTTCACTAGATGTAATTTGAATATAAACTTTACCATTGTCTACACTTTGTACAGTCCCAATACTTCTGGGATGCAATTCTGCTGGATTTACTGCATCATTCTTAAAATCAAATACACTCATGATATACCCCTAGTTAATTAATTTTCTGTTCAACTCGTTTAACTTCCAATACTGCTCTTTAAAATGAAATTCTCTATCACCGTTTATCACAACACTACCATTTTCATCTCCCAAAATTGCAAAAACATTCTTCTTATTTGTTATAAACTCGTTTTTTGCTTCTTCACTTAAATCCTTAGTTAAAATTAGTATTGGCACTCTTCTTTTAAGGCACTTTTTCAATCCCTCCTGTAGATGAGGGTCGTTCAAGCCATAACCGATTACAATGATTGATTGAGCCCGATCAAAAGCATCATCCATATACTTTAGATGGTCTCTCCGAACATCTCTTAAGGTGTTTTGATATTTAGTTGGTCCAGGTGCTATCATACATCTCAGCCAATCAGCAGAATGCTTATCACCAAAGTATTCAATTACTGAACCTGAATTATTTATGAACCAAGAATATGAACCATGAGGTTTATAATAACGGATATGTTTAGCTATTCCCCTCTCATTCTTTCTAGTAATTAATGGGTCACTAAATCCTAACTCTGGCTTCCATTTTCTTATAACACTCCCATGAAATCCGGTTAAACATGGAACCCCAATCAGATCAGCTGTAAACTCGATAATCAGATCATAGTTTGGAGATATAATTTCAATGTAGGGTCTACCAGTATCTAAAAACTTCAAAAGTTGCTCTATTAGCTGCCTTATTGAAAAGTCTAAATTTTGTTCAGAATTGAACTTCCTCTCTAATCCTAATTGAGGAGCGTGAAATGCACTTATTGTAATTTCAAGCAATTCATTTAGAAGTGCTGAACTATCATTCAAAGGATACTTTAATAAGAATTTCTCTAAATTAAATTTATTCCATACTCCACTTAACTCATCAATTTCATTCTGAAAATTATCCCAAAATGTAATATCACCTTGACCCCACTGGTCATTAGGTTCAATATTTTCAAAATATTGTTTTGCCAAATAAGTCATGCTGGGAAAATTATTCTCTAACTCCAATTCAATTCCCGTAGCAATTGAAGCCCCACTTCCCAAGAAGATTGTTGGTACTTTATTATCAAATACTGACTTATATAAGGTTTCAAATATATCCATTGCTATTACTCGAACTCCCAAAAGTTAACTTCGTTAAAATTGTACTGGATGTTCCCTATCAATCACTACTTTACAAAGCCCCCATCTTCTCCACAACACATACATCTCAATCACCATCGCATTAATATAGGAAATACGTTCGGGCGATTTAGGATTTGAGATCACTAGACTTTGTTTAAATCAATTTAATATCAATGGATTATAGCGAAAGCAAGTACAAATAGGAAAGGGGATTTCTAACAAGTTTCTCACAAATCCAGTGTATTATGCATCGGAGATGTGAAGGCTAAGATCCTACCCACATCTCTTTTCATATTCTACATCAGTGAGATAAGTCTGGCGGATGTACATGAAAATCAACTGACCATCTTCAGTGAAAACCGGGTTTTCTAATCGATAAGAAGAACTTCCTACTACTTTTGTAAACTCAGGCAGTTCATCGGTTTTAATCGTTTTAATCATAGACCTTGTATTCAGATCAAATACAAAAATTTTATCCTCATCTGACCAAGTTTGGAAAGCAACCAAGTTCTTAAATGGAATACTGAATTTAATGTCATCTAAGTAGTCGTTTAGATTAGTCACTTTATCACTAGCAAAGCTGTAGTATTTATATCCATTATCAAAAGTTAATGACTCATTATCAATGGACATATTTTGAACATCATATCCATTGTATAAAAATTTTAGTGATCCATCTGTTTTATTGAATTGATAAGTATTATCCCCAATAACTAATAAGGTTTTCTTTACATAAACAAGGGGCCTAAATCTCTTAATCGGTTCATCATCATCAAGAACAGTAAACAATGTGTCCATCGACGAATCAGTATTTAACTTAATTAAATAAAGTTGTTCGGTTGTTGGTGTACCAAAGTAAAAATCAAACTCTTCGTTGTATTCTATGTAAAAGTTGGTAGCGCCTGCAACCAGCAAGATTTCTTCCTCAGGTGTGTAAAACTGATTAAAAACTTGGTTTTGTTTATAGGTTACTGAATCCAAAAAAACAGGCTCATTAAGTTGGAGTGTATCTGAGTTATCAGAATTATGATTAAACTCGATTAAAAAGTTGGAAGTAGTAGAGATTGTATCGCCCGAAAATGGGTTCACAACATATTGAATCTCATAGTCGTGATAAATAGAAGTGTTTGAACTGAGCTGGTAGTCAAAGTCACTACGACTTGGACTCGAATTGTACTTCAAAAAAGGTGGGTGATTTATTAATAAAGGCTGTTCGAAAACTTTCTCATCTCCACCATAATTCATGAACCCCTTTTCCCCATTCCTAAAATAAGAAGTCATCCCATCAAAGGAATAATACAAACGATCAAATTTATACTCATTGGGGATGTCGGTTCCTTCCCCAAAAAAAACAGTACTCCTCAAGACCTGAACCTCTGAGAAATTATCACTATACATTATCTCCATCAGGCGTAGTTCATTTTTACTTTCTGGAAACTCAAAGACGCATCCCAAATCATTAAAACAACCATGCAATGCTATTGATGAGATTAAAAGGCTAGCTATGAATATTCTATTTCTCATAATTTTACCCCATTTATATTTTTCCAATAATTAATCTTACCAACCTCATCCAGAAAAACAGACTGAGCTTGCACCCGCCCGGATAGGCAACCCCAATAAAAGAATACTGAGTAAGCTAAAATAACCCTGATATGCTTCCCTTTAGCAACCAACGGCTTCCCCTCACATTTTATTAAGGTCTCTCGTAAGACCACATTTTTCTTGACTTATGCCTACATAATATCATGAGGAAGTAAACTGACTTTTGTTACACTTTTATTTTCAAATAATTAAAAAACTTTTTCATTTGGTTAGTTTTTCAAAAAACTCCGACAGCTAACCTTCTTTTGAGATTTTAATTGAGAAAAAGTGACTTCTTAAAATCTAATCAGCTGATACTCGCAGTGGTTTGACCTGGCCCCATAAAAAGTTCAGAAATAGACAATACTTTAATGCTGAACCTTTACTTCTATATGTATGCTAGGCAAAGTTAAAAGATGCTAATCGGAGGGTGACTTTTTTCCATTCCTTTTTCGGCATTTTTGCTAAATGTGTACTATCTTTTCGCCCTCACATCTTTAGGGTGTGACCGGAGTCTTGGTCAATCTATTTAGAACTGTTTTAAATAGATGGCATTCCGTCCTTTTTGTTCAAATTAGAATGAAAAAATTGATAGATTTGCCCGGCCTAAGAACGGGAGCAATCCTGCTCTATACGTAAACTTAAATCAGCAATCTTTATGGCGCAGATTTTCCCCAAGTGGACAAATCAGGTTCCCCGAAAAATTTTAATTGGATTAATCGTGGTACTGAACGCAATCATTTTTGGTGTTTGGTACTTTTTCTCTCCAGAATATACTGACGTTGGCTATGCTCCGGAACAACCTGTTCCCTACAGTCACAAATTGCATGTGGACCAGCTTGGCCTCGACTGTCAGTACTGCCACACCAGTACCTTCGATTCCAAGCAGGCAAATATACCTGCCACACAAACCTGTATGAATTGCCACAATCAAATTAAGACAGACAGCGATAAGCTGGCCTTGGTTCGCGAGAGCTGGGAAACCGGAAAAGCCATTGAGTGGGTTCGCGTCCATAACCTTCCTGACTATGCTTATTTCAATCACTCTGCCCATACTAATGTGGGAGTAGGTTGCGAAAGTTGCCACGGAAGAGTTGACAAGATGGAAGTTGTGTATCAGTCCGAACCGTTAAGCATGGGCTGGTGTCTGGATTGCCACCGGGAGCCGGAAAAGTATATACGCCCCGTTGATGAAGTTACAACCATGGGTTACAAGGTTGAAAACCAGTTAGAAATGGGCCGTGAACTGGTAGATAAAAAGAATATTCATGCTCCAACTTATTGCCAGGGTTGCCATTACTAATGAATGATTTAGAATCTACAGATCGACAGATGAGTGAAGAAGTGAAAGAAACTACGTATTGGAAGAGTTTAAACGAACTAGCCAATAATAAGGAATACCAGAAATTCGCCGAGCGCGAATTCCCTGAGAACGCCACCGAATTGTCGGATGGCGTATCACGTCGTGGATTTTTACGTGTTATGGGAGCTTCTGTAGCTCTGGCCGGACTTGCCGCTTGTCGCCGACCGGTTCAAAAAATCCTTCCGTATTCCAAGCAGCCTGAAGACGTAGTTCCCGGCGTACCTTTATATTATGCAACTGCAATGCCGGTACAAGGTAACCTGGTTGGTTTGATTGCCGAGAACCATGAAGGTCGGCCTACCAAACTGGAAGGTAATGACATGCACCCGGCCAGCCGTGGCGGGACCAGTATTTTCAATCAGGCAGCTATTCTTGGCCTGTATGACCCTGATCGATCCCGATCACCTCTATATAATGGTGAAAAATCTACTAAAGCTGACTTTGAAGCATTCGCTCAATCTCATTTTGCAAATACCGGTCAGCGCATCGCCTTCATTTCTGAAGCAAACTCCTCTCCCACCTACAATAACATTAAGGAGCAGGCTCTTTCGAAATTCAACAATGCTACCTGGGTTACTTACGAGCCTTTTGGCGAAGACAATGTATTAGAAGGGAACCGAATTGCTTTTGGCGGACGACTGAGAACCCATTACAATTTTGAAAATGCGGATGTGGTTGTTTCCCTGAATGATGATTTCATGAGCTCAACACATCCAAACAGTGTTGAATACGCTAAGCAGATTTCTTCCCGACGAAAAGTGACAGATACAAACGGTGAAATGAACCGTATCTATTCTGTGGAAGATTCTTTCTCACTAACCGGTTCTTATGCTGATCACCGCCTGAGACTGAAGGCCAGCCAGATGGAAGCATTTACTTATGCCCTGGCTGCTGCACTTTCAACCCGAGTTAATGGATTAAACGCCTTCAGCGGCTACAGCAACGAATTTTCTGATCATAAATGGATCACCGTTCTGGCTGACGAACTGGCTGCAAATGCCGGACGTTCTGCTCTTTCAGCGGGAAGTCAGCACAAGCCTGAAGTTCATGCTGCAGTTGCGGCTATCAACAACGCTTTAGGAAATACGGGCAACACAGTTCATTATTTAGAAGTACCACACCTTGATGAGCAAAACAGTACGGAAGCTTTTGCCAATGTGGTTTCTGAAATGAAAGCCGGTAACATCGACACCGTAGTAATGGTTGGTGTGAACCCGGTATTTAACGCTCCGGCTGATCTTGACTTTGAAAACGCACTCTCCAATGTAGAAACCGTCGTCAATCTTTCTGACTACGTTGATGAAACTTCTCTGAAGTCGACATGGCATGTTAATCGTGCGCACTTCCTGGAAGCATGGGGAGACGGATACTCATTTGGCGGGGCACGTTCTGTGATTCAGCCTCAAATCCGCCCTTTACATGAAGGACTGAGTGAAATTGAATTTTTAAATACCATCGTATCCGGTTCAATTACCGCCGGCTATGATCTTGTAAGAGATACCTTCCAGGGATATTACCGCTCCGGTTTTGATAACCGATGGACCAATATCCTGCACGATGGAATTGACACAACCGGTAACTTTAATGAAGTAAATGTTCGGTTAAGCTCCGGATTTACTTCCGCGATGAACCGTGCTACATCTAATGTTTCTTCAACTTCCGGTATGGAAGTGGTAATTCGTCCCGATGCTACCTTATATGATGGGCGATATGCAAATCTTGGATGGCTTCAGGAGCTTCCTGATCCGATGACGAAAGTGACCTGGGATAATGTGGCGCTGATGAGTCCTGCTACGGCAGAGAAACTCGGTATTGCAGAAGCCAGTGCCGGACAAGACGATTATGATGTTGTAGAAATTACGGTAAATGGCAAAAGTATTAATATTGTAGCCTGGATTCAGCCCGGTCATGTTGATGACGCCATTACTCTTACTACCGGTTACGGCCGAGAAGGAATTGGCCGGGTAGCCAGTTCTTATATCGACTATACCGCTGGTGGCGTTGATGTTTATCCACTCAGAGGCACTTCCAATATGTTGTATGCCTCTGCCAGCGTTTCCAAAACCGGAGATACCTACGAAATTGCCTGTGTTCAGGATCACCACAGCCTTGAAGGACGAGATATGTATCGTCAGGCTTCGATTTCTGAATACAAAGAAAATCCAGACTTTGCTTCTTTTGCTTCGGTACACACTTATGAAGTACCGGGTATGAAAGAAGCGGAAGAAATGGGCGAAGATCAGCCTATCTCTCTCTTTGACGAGCAAACCTATCCCGACCATGAACCACAATGGGGCATGGCTATCGACCTGAACTCCTGTTTTGGTTGCGGAGTTTGCGTAATTGCTTGTCAGTCGGAAAACAATATCCCTGTTATCGGGAAGAAAGAAGTGAAAATGGGCCGTGAAATGCACTGGATCCGTAATGATCGCTACTATGTAGGTGATGATGCTGATTCACCACAAGCGGTACATCAACCGGTTCCTTGTATGCATTGCGAGCTTGCACCTTGTGAGCAGGTTTGTCCGGTTGCGGCTACCACCCACAGTGACGACGGCATGAACCAAATGACCTACAATCGCTGTATTGGTACCCGTTATTGCGCCAATAACTGTCCTTATAAAGTTCGTCGATTCAACTTCTTCAATTATCCAAAAGAATACCTAACTACGGGCGATGATCCTGATATCATCCAAATGGCGATGAATCCGGAAGTAACTGTTCGTTTCCGTGGTGTAATGGAGAAATGTACGTATTGCGCTCAGCGCGTAAACCGTGCGAAAATTGAAGCCAAGAACGAAACCGGTTCACCAAAACCGGCCGATGGCGCTGTTAAAACTGCTTGTCAGCAAGCATGCCCGGCCGATGCCATCTACTTCGGTGATTTAACCGACGATAACAGTGAAGTTGCCAAAATGAAGCGCAACGAACGAAACTTCCAGATGCTTGAGGAACTTAACACGCGTCCAAGAACATCTTATATGGCTAAACTTACGAATCCAAACCCGGCTTTGGCTTAAGATATTAATCAGGAATACATCCAAAACATGAGTAAATACCAATACGTACCGGAACCCGCTCTTGTAAAAGGCGATCATGACTTTTCGAGCCTTACAAGACTGATTACCGATATAAATTTACGCCCTACTCCAAAAGCATGGTACCTATGCATGATTGCTGCAAACGGCCTGCTTTTTGTTATGGTTGCCGCCATTGGCTACCTGATTTGGGAAGGAACTGGAATTTGGGGACTTAACAATCCCGTTGGATGGGGTTGGGCCATCATTAACTTTGTATGGTGGGTAGGTATTGGTCACGCCGGTACTCTTATTTCAGCGATTTTATTCCTCTTCCGCCAGGACTGGCGTACCGCTATTAACCGTTTTGCGGAAGCTATGACCATTTTTGCGGTAATGTGTGCGGGTGTGTTCCCGGCCATACACGTTGGTCGTATTTGGGTTATCTATTGGGTGTTCCCGGTTCCCAACTCTATGGCGATGTGGCCGAACTTCAACTCTCCCCTGCTTTGGGACGTATTTGCGGTTTCCACCTATTTCACCGTTTCCCTTTTATTCTGGTACGTTGGGCTGGTTCCTGACCTTGCAACCATCCGTGATCGTGCTACTGACAAAATCAGAAAAGTTATATATGGTATTTTCTCTCTTGGATGGACCGGTTCAAACCGACACTGGTGGAATTACGAGAAAGCTTATATGATTCTGGCCGGTTTGGCAACCCCTCTGGTACTTTCGGTACACACCATTGTATCCTTTGACTTTGCCGTTTCCATGATTCCGGGATGGCACACAACTATTTTCCCTCCTTATTTTGTTGCCGGTGCTATTTTCTCCGGTTTTGCGATGGTACTTACCCTGATGATTGTTGCCCGCAAGATCTACGGAATGAAAGAGATTATGACCGATGATCACATGGAGAAAATGAATATTGTGATCCTTGTTACCGGCTCTATGGTAGGTTTCGCCTACATGATGGAGTTTTTCATAGCCTGGTATAGTGGCGTTGAATATGAAAAAGCTATCTTCTTGTTAAGAGCCACCGGCCCTTATGCGTGGGCGTACTGGGCAATGATGACCTGTAACGTTATCTCACCACAACTGTTCTGGATTAAGAAATTCAGAAGAAGTGTCGGCGTAACTTTTGCCCTTTCTATTGTAGTGAACATCGGTATGTGGTTTGAACGATTTGTGATTACGGTAACTTCACTGGCAAACGATTATCTGCCATCAAGCTGGGATTATTTCTCACCAACCATTTGGGACGTATTAACATATGTTGGAACATTCGGTCTGTTTTTCACCATGTTCCTTCTGTTCTTGCGCTTCCTGCCAATGGTTGCACTTGCAGAGATCAAAGCAGTGATCCCACAAGCCGACCCTCATAATTATGATGAGGAAACGGGTGAGTTTAATGCCCCTAAAGTAGAAGTACCGAAACCTCAAGCTGAGAAGGTTTAAGATTATGAGTACAACAGAAAAGAATGATTTATACGGCATTATAGCCGAATTCAAAAATCCTAAAGAGCTGATAGATGTTGCCAAAACAATGTCTAAATCAGGATTCAGCAAATTCGACACTTTCAGTCCTTTTCCTATTCATGGAATGGACAAAGCTATGAAGCTGAAGAAGTCTAAACTGGGGTGGATCGTACTTGGGCATGCTTTTATAGGATTTTTTGGAGCCCTTGCAATGATGTATTTCATGGCTGTTATGGATTACCCTATGAACATCAGTGGCAAGCCATTTTTTAACGCCCCGGCATGGGTGCCCATTACTTTTGAACTGACAGTACTTCTGTCTTCTTTCGGAGCTGTTTTCGGGATGTTCTTCCTGAACGGGCTTCCGAAGCTGAATAATCCTCTTTTCAACGTTGAGCGATTTAAGAAAGCAACCGATGATGGTTTCTTTGCCTGCATTGAAGCTGAAGACGATATGTTTGACGCCGATAAGGTCAAAAACCTATTTGAAGAAGCCGGTGCTACTCACATTGAGGAAGTTTATGAATAAAACGAATACTCAAATATCATTTCCAGGAATGGACATTAAGAAAATGTTTAAGATTGCGGGCTTCTTTGCGCTCGGAGTCACTTTATCGGCCTGCCAGGGACAGCTTTCCGAAAAGCCCCCTATTCACCCTAACTTGAATATGGATCAGCAGCCGAGAGTAGAGGCACAGGAAGAGAATAACTTTTTTGCGGATGGCCGTGCTATGCGCCAGCCCGTAGAAGGAACCGTAGCTCGTGGTTTGGCAAAAACTGATCTCGCTTATTACGAAGGGATTGATGAAAACGGCGATTTTATAGATTACATCCCGGTTGACCTTACCAAATCCTTCCTTTACAGAGGTAAAGAGCGTTACGAAATTTATTGTACCCCCTGCCACGGACAAACCGGTGCCGGCGATGGTATCATTATGGAAGGAAATTACGGATATGTTCCGGCTCCTTCCTACCACGACCAAAGAGTAAGAGAGTTATCTGACGGTGAATTGTATTCCGCTATTTATAACGGCGTACGAACCATGTCTTCCTATTCTACTCAGGTTCCTGTTGAGGACCGATGGGCTATTGTGGCCTACATCCGTGCTTTACAGGAAAGCCACAATATCAACGAGCAGGAAATTAGGGAGTACCCTGTTGATGTAGATGCTATGCAGGCTGCATTCGCGGATGAGCAAGCCCAACAAGATTCCATAGCAGCAGCAAGCGCTCCTGATAATGCCCCCGAACCAACGGTAGATTTGGGTAAAGAAGTAATTACAGCCAACGGTTGTGCTGCCTGTCATAATGAAGACGGCACCCCCGGTGGCATTGGGCCAACCTGGGCCGGACTCTTTGGAAGTGAAGGTGAGGTAATAACTGCCGACGGCGAAACCACTACCATTACCAAAGATGAAGACTACATTCGTGAGTCTATTGTTGCTCCGGAAGCTGCTAAACCTGTTGATTATGCTCAGGGTATAATGGCTTCTTACAGCTACCTCGCCGACCATGAAATTGAGTCGATCGTACTGTACATCAAAAATCTATCTGAAAACTAAGAACTTTGCTTAATACACTTACACAATGAGTCATAAGCCTACAATAACAGATTCTTTACAATTTCCAGCCGACAGCAAAGTTCCTCGTGCCCTATTCGGTGTTGGCGCCGTTGGCCTGATTGCCAGCCTTGTTGGCTATTTTTTAGATGCCGACCAGTTTTTCTTTTCGTACCTGGTTAGCTTTGTCTTTTTTACAGGAATTGCGCTTGCAGCTATCATTATGGTGATGCTTCACCACATTACCCGATCAAGTTGGGGAGTTGTTTTCCGTCGTATTTCAGAGTCTTTTTCAGCTAACTTCTGGATTTGGGCTATCTTTGTGATCCCTGTAATTCTGGGTATCCATAATCTTTATCACTGGAGTCATGGTGAACTTTTCGACCCAACTTCTCCTTATTATGACAAGATTATTAAAGGGAAATCAGCTTACCTGAACACCCCTTTCTTTATCGCACGACAGTTTATTTACTTTGCAATTTGGGGATATCTTGGATATAAACTGCATAAAGTGTCCGTTCAAATGGACAAAACCAACGACTGGGGCTTAACTACCCTATTGCGAAAAGTAAGTGCTCCCGGTATTCCGCTATTTGCACTGTCTGTAGCTTTTGCAAGTTTCGACTGGTTGATGTCGCTTGATCCACACTGGTTCTCAACCATGTTTGGAGTATATTTTTTCTCTATCAGTTTTCAGGCTTTCTGGCCTATCATGATTCTACTTGTGTTCTTCATGCAGAGCAAAGGGCTTTTGAAAAACACCATCCGTCAGGTACACATTTATGATTTGGGTGCCTGGTTCTTTGCTTTCACTATTTTTTATGCTTACATCGCTTTTAGCCAGTTTTTACTTATTTATTATGCGAACCTCCCGGAAGAAACATTGTGGTATTTCAACCGATTGGAAGGCAGCTGGAAGTACATAGCTTACAGCTTATTGATCTTCCGCTTTGCCATACCGTTCCTGGTATTGCTAAACCGCGAAGCCAAGAAGAACCGTACTGTTTTAGCCGTTGTATCTGCAATCGTATTAATCATTCATTTTGCAGAAATCTACTGGATTGCCATGCCGGTACTATTTGATCACGGCATCAACTTCAGCTGGATGGACATTACTACTTTCCTTGGATTAGGAGGTATTTTCTTCGGACTGTTCTTTAACACATTCAGGAAGCACGACATGGTGCCTAAGAATGATCCAAAACTGGAAGACTGCCTGTCCAAATCGTATCACCAATAATCGAATTTACCGATGTCAGAAAAGTATAGCTCAGAATTTAAAGCAAAAGTAGCACTCGAAGCTGTAGCCCAGGGCCGTTCTGTGATTGAGAAGATTGCTCAAAAACACGACGTTTCCGAAGATGATGTAATTAAATGGGCTGCGATGCTTCAGGATGAAGCTTCTCAGATCTTTACCACTGAAACAGTGCACGCTGATGAAGTGGTAGCTGAGGAAGTTGACATCACAACTGAAAATGAAGAGTTTGCAGGTGCCGTTGAACACGGCGTAATGAGCGACAACCTCAACTATAACAAGTTGATCTTTTGGTCTACCCTGGGAACAACACTCGTTATTATTTTTGTTATCGGTTTAGTTTATTTTTCTCAATACAGCCTTTTTGAAGCTCAAAAACAGATATCAGCCCAAAGCGGTTATTCAGAAATACAAGAGCTAAAAGCTGAACAAGATCAAGAGTTGAATAGCTTTGGCGTAATTGACCTTGAAGAAGGTATTTACAGAATTCCTATTGACAGTGCTATTAGTAGAATAGCCACAGACTGACTCCAACCACTATGAGACGTTTTACACTGTTAGCAGTTAGCATGCTTGCAGTGTTTCTGACTTCACAATCTGCCCAAGCGCAGGTAAATCGTGAAACACCGGATGCGCTGCAAGATCTCGGTATTGATGAGCACTTGGGGGACTACATCCCTCTTGATGCCAGGTTTGCAACCTCTGAAGGAGACAGTGTTGTTCTTGGTGATTTATTGGAAGATGGGAAACCCGTTTTATTGAACCCTTTATATTATGAATGCCCGATGCTATGTGGGCTTGTGATAGACGGGGTTATCAACGTTGTTGACGAGCTGGCCTGGAAACCAGGCAAAGAATTTATTGTAATCTCGATCAGCATTGACCCTGAAGAAAATGCTGAACTGGCAGCTAAGTCGAAGAAAAACTACCTGGCCGGCATGGACTCCACCGCCAAAGCAGGATGGCATTTCCTAACCGGGAAAAAAGACCAGATTGACAAGGTAATTGAAGCTGTTGGATTTGAGTACAAAGAAATTGAAAAAACCGGAGAGTTTGCCCACAGTGCGGCAATCATGCTCCTAAGTCCTGAAGGAAAGATAACCCGTTATTTGTACGGTATCTCCTACGACTCATTCAATGTTCGCAGTGCCTTGTATGAATCTGCAGACGGAAAAATTGGTAACACCGTAGATAAACTTGTAATGTTCTGTTATCAATACGATCCGGATTCCGGCAGTTACGCGCCGGTAGCAATTAATATTATGAAGCTTGGCGGCTTGGCTACACTGATAATTCTCGGTATATTCCTTGGCGTGCTTTGGCTTCGCGAAAAACGCAAAAAAACAACCTCAAAAACTGAATTTAACTAATGGGCAGTTTATTCGATTTTATGCTTCCGGAGCTTAAATCTCCGATGACGGGAGCAAGTACCGATGCGCTGATGGCATTCATCCACATCGTCAGTTTTATCATTCTTGCCGGTGTTACCATTGCAATGATCTATTTTGCAATTAAGTACAAGCGCAAATCAGAGGATGATAAAACACCGCTTATCACCCACAACAACACTTTGGAAATTACCTGGTCGGTAATTCCTCTTTTATTAGTATTTGTTGTTTTTGGTTGGGGATATAAAGGGTGGCTGAACCTTAAAACCGTTCCTGACAATGCTTACGAAATTCAAGTTTCGGCTTACAAGTGGGGTTGGACCTTCAAATATGAAACCGGAGCACAGGTTGGTAACGAAGTGCACGTACCTGCAGGCCGGCCGATTAAGCTGGTGATGCAATCTCAGGACGTTCTTCACTCCTTTTTTGTGCCTGATTACCGAATTAAACAAGACGTACTGCCCAATCGATATACCTACGTTTGGTTCCAGGCTGAAGAACCCGGTGAATCTCAGGTTTTTTGTACTGAATATTGTGGCACCTCCCACTCTGATATGTTAGCCAAAGTGATTGTTCATACCGAAGAAGACTTCCGAGCATGGCTAGACGAGCAAGGAACCGGTGGCGGCGGAAGCCCCGTTGAACGTGGTGAACAACTCGCAACCTTGCAGGGCTGTATGAGCTGCCACTCTGTGGATGGTTCTGACGGTATTGGACCAACCTGGCAAGGACTTTGGGAGAAAGAACGCAATTTCGAAGACGGTACTTCCGAAGTTGCTAATGAAAATTATATCAGAGAGTCTATTCTGAATCCCGGCGATAAAATTGTTGAAGGATATCAAAACCAAATGGTTAGCTATGAGGGTCGCCTGAGTGACGACGACATCTCCGACATTATTGAATACATTAAAACGTTAGAAGAATAACATGGCAACAGCTGAAGTAACACCTTCCTCTTCAGGGAACGTACGAACATTAAAAGTTAAGCGGTTTAAGCCGTCCGAAGACCCAAAAAACACATACCTGACCGATGAAAAAGGTCTTTGGGCATGGATGACAACGGTAGATCACAAGAAAATCGGCCTCATGTATTTGGGTTCGGTTACCTTCTTTTTTCTGCTGGGTGGTGTACTCGCTCTTTTACTGAGAACTGAACTCCTTACTCCCGCAAAGACATTCATTGAAGCTGATACTTACAATCAGTTTTTTACGCTGCACGGTGCCATCATGGTTTTCTTTGTGCTGGTTCCTTCTATACCGGCCGCGTTGGGTAACTTTGTACTTCCCATGCAACTTGGTGCCAAGGATGTAGCCTTCCCGAGACTGAACTTGGCCAGTTTCTATATTTATGTTATTGGCGCGATATTTACTTTCATAGCTCTTGCAAACAACGGGTTGGATACCGGATGGACGTTCTACACTCCGTACAGCGCTGAATCCCCATCCAGTGTGATTTGGGTAACGCTTGGAGTTTTTATACTTGGTTTCTCATCTATTTTAACCGGTACAAACTTTATTTCCACTATCCATAAAATGAGAGCTCCCGGTATTACCTGGGGTAAACTTCCACTGAACACCTGGGCGCTATACGCAACCAGTATTATTCAGGTGCTGGCAACTCCGGTATTAGCTATTACCGTGCTTCTACTTACTATGGAACGAACTTTGGGGATTGGAATTTTTGACCCGGCCCTTGGTGGCGACCCAGTATTGTTCCAGCATTTCTTCTGGTTCTACTCTCATCCGGCGGTTTATATTATGATTGTACCGGGTTTTGGAATTATTTCTGAAGTAATCACTACTTTTTCTAAGAAACACATTTTCGGATATTGGGCAATTGCACTTTCTTCACTGGCCATTGCATTCATCGGATTCCTTGTTTGGGGACACCACATGTTTACTTCCGGTCAGTCTGCTGTTGCAACCACAGTATTTTCATTCCTGACTTTCCTCGTAGGTATCCCGACGGGTATTAAAATCCTTAACTGGGTAGCTACCCTGTACAAAGGCTCGATCGAGATGAAAACCCCGATGCTCTACGTATTCATCTTCCTGTTCTTATTTTCCATTGGTGGATTTACAGGAATCATGCTGGGTTCTCTTTCTGCCGATATTCACCTGCACGATACGTACTATGTGGTGGCTCACTTCCATTATGTAATGATGGGCGGAACCCTTATTGCCCTACTGGCCGGTCTCCACTACTGGTGGCCCAAGATGACCGGTAAGATGTACAACGAATTTCAGGCAAAAATCGGTGCCGTACTTATATTTATCGGCTTTAACGTAACCTTCCTGCCTCAGTTTATTATGGGATCACAGGGAATGCCACGACGTTACTACAACTACATTGATCAGTTTACAATTTTCCATCAAACCTCAACCATTGGATCGTATATCCTTGGTGTTGGGTTCCTGCTTATTGCATATTACCTGATGAAGTCCCTGTTTACAGGTGAGAAAGCCGGATCTAACCCTTGGGGCAGCCGTGGATTGGAATGGCAGGCAACATCACCGCCGGATTTCCACAACTTTGATCATACTCCGGTTATTATTAACGGACCATATGATTACCACAAACCGATGGAAGAATTCCAGCTTGGTCTTGCTGACTCACACAATGGTCACGATCCAAGCCATGAGGCTGCAGAAGTTACTGCCGCTCGCAAGCAGGTAGAGTCCAACTAAAAATTTAAATTCAAACAACACAACTCGGGAAGTAAATGGCGAATCATTCGACTTCACACCCCTCACATGTGCAACATCACTTTGTTGATTCCGATCAGCAATTTGATACCGCAAAAATGGGTATGTGGGTGTTCTTGGTAAACGAAATCCTATTCTTTGGCGGATTATTCTGTGCTTATATCATCTATAGAGCATGGTATCCTGAACTCTTCACGGAAGCAGCTCTTGAGCTGAACACCTTTTGGGGAGCCGTAAACACGGTAGTCCTGATTGGTAGTAGTTTGACGGTAGCCATGGCCATACGCTCAGTACAGAAAGACCAGATCAAAGGATTGAAAATAAATCTGTTGATTACCATCGCTCTGGCCGTTGTTTTTATGGTGATTAAAGGCTTTGAGTACTCACACAAATTCCACCTTGGTATCTTCCCGGGCGAATACTACACCTATGAAGGACTTGAACATGCTCAGGCAGCCATTTTCTTTAGTATCTACTATATGCTGACCGGTGTTCACGCCATTCACGTGTTAATCGGAATTGGGCTTATTTACTGGATTTATCTTCGCGCGAAGAAAGGCGAATTCAGCAGTGAGTATTATACTCCGGTAGAGATAACCGGCCTTTACTGGCACTTGGTTGACCTCATCTGGATTTTCCTGTTTCCGCTTCTCTACCTCATTGAATGACAGAGATTGATACTATCACCAAAGAACTTTGAATACAGATATTATGAGCGAACATAATCACGAACATCACATTTCTTCTGCAGGCCAGCTTTGGGCCGTTGGTACCGCACTGCTTATTTTAACCATTATCACCGTTGTACTGGCGAAATTTGTTGCCATTCCGCCTCCCTTTGATGTAGTTACGGCAATGGCCGTTGCATTGGTGAAAGCATTTTTGGTAGCCGCATTTTTCATGAACCTGTACTGGGATGTCAAGTTCAACGCCATGCTGCTTATCATGGCCGTGTGTTTCTTTATTCTGATGGTCAGCATTACTTTACTGGACACCATGTACAGAAATGATGTGGTTCCCTCTTTTTAGTCTAAGGAACTAAGTAAGAACTCTGAAGCCCCGTGCTAATCGCTCGGGGCTTTTTTATTTATCACAGTCTAGATTTTTTACGAAAGAAGTAAAGACAAGATTTTGTGTCTTTACGCTCCTGGAAGAACTTTTCTAACCTTGTAAATAAAGGCAACCTATTCTGAATACTCTTCGCTGATTGTTATATTCGGATTCAATCAAAAAAACTGTCCATGAGCTTATCAAAAACCACCTTTGGATCCTTTGAACTGTATACCATTGAAACAGGAGATTTTCGCTTAGACGGCGGTGCTATGTTTGGGGTTGTCCCCAAGACTTTATGGTCCCGTGGATTGCCGGCAGATGACAAAAACCGAATTCCAATGACGATGCGTTGCCTGCTGATAAAATCCAAAAAAACCGGAAAACTTTATCTCATTGACAATGGTGCCGGTACCAAGTTCAATGACAAAATGGAAGATATTTACCAGCTTGATTACAGCGTCAAGAATCTGGAGAACTCTTTTAAGCATCATGGATTTTCCTTTGATGATGTGACCGATATTATCTTCACCCACCTTCACTTCGATCATTGTGGAGGAAGCAGTTTTTATAATGAAGCAGGTGATCTTGAGTTAACCTTCCCGAATGCAACCTATCATGTTGTTAAGAAGCACTGGGAAAATGCGACAAACCCCAATGCGCGAGAGAAAGCCAGTTTTCTTCCCGAAAATATTCAGCCATTAAAAGAATCCGGGAACTTGAATTTGGTAGAAGAGAATCACGAGTATGAAGCTGGACTTTCAGCCATCAATGCGGACGGACACACCATTGGTCAGCAGTTACCTAAAATTGAAAACGGGAAAGAAGCCATTGTTTTCGTTGCCGACTTACTACCCACCCACGTTCACGTACCTCTTCCCTGGGTAATGGGATATGATATGTATCCGGTTCAAACGCTAAGCGAGAAGGATACGTTTTTAAAGAAAGCAGCAGAAAACAATTGGAACCTGTATTTAGAGCATGATGCCCATCAGGAAATCATCCGTATACAACATAAAGACGGTAGATTTTCTGTAGCTGATAAGCTATCGCTTAATGAGCTCTGACTGCAATAATTAACACTACCAGAAGTTTTTACTACACACTTCTCTTTTTAATGTAGCACATGGCAAATACCGAAAAGCATACATCCAGTCAAAAAGTTGAAAAGCTTCTGAAAGAGGCTTATCAATCTATACTGTCAAAACAGAGACTGAGTTTGTTTTTGCGTTCCGCATTGATTGTACTTGCAGGATGTACTGCTTTTATCATTACTGAGCATGTAGTTTACCTTTCTGCTGCCACCAAATCTGTAATTTTAGGAATACTGATTACTGTCGCAGCTTTTTCTTTTTGGAGAGGCTTTATCAGTTCAACCCCAACAAGCTTCAGGCAATTTTACCGCACATTTAGCCGGGAAAGCAATTTTCCCGAGCTTAAGGATACTCTGGATCTGGAAAAATCATCTTCGGGAAACCGTGCATTGATAGACGCCGCAATTCTTCAGAACCTGGGTAGAATTGAAACACAGCGACTTCAGGATACTTTGACCGCTTATACAAAAGACTCTGATAGTTATAAAAGTTATTTGCGGCTACTCACACTTTCTATCGCCACACTGGCAGTACTTGGAGTCACAGCTTTTAACTTTAATTCAGCAGCTCAGCGATCTTTTACATTCTGGGAATCTTATTCCAAACCTAACCCTTTTCTATATACCGTAAATCCGGGTGATGTGACCGTTGAACAAGGAAGTCCATTTCAGGTAGAGATACAGTTCACCGGCGACCTGATTCCCAGAGACGTAAGCTTGCGTATAAAAACATCCGTTGAAGAGGACTTCAGAACACGAGCTATGGAGGCTTCCGGCACTTATTTTCGATCCATCCCACAGGATTTAAACAATGAGATGCAATACTATGTAGAAATGGATGGCTACCGAAGTGAACTCTTTACTGCTGATGTGCAATTACGTCCCCGGTTCAGTGAATTACAAGCAACCGTTATCCCGCCGGAATACACCGAACTGGATTCGAGTATTCTATCCTACCCAATATCCCAGCTGAGAGCTTATGAAGGCTCCGAAATAAAGCTATACGGGAAGCTAAACAAAATGGCTTCTTTCCTGCAAATGTACACCACCGATGAGTTATTGGATTTGTATGTGGAACCTGACAGTACCTTCAGCTATGAAATTGAAGTAACCCAACCCGATACCTTAAGGTTTCACATCGAAGATGAGAGCGGACTTACCAATCAGAATCCATTTCAGGTCATCGTGGTCCCGCAGGCCGATGAATATCCCCTCGTGGAATTACTGGAACCGGAAGAATCCATTCAACAGATAAACCCTGCTAACCTTGAACTCCTGTACCGTGCAACAGACGATTTTGGCTTAACCTCAGCCAGCCTTAATTACGAACTCAGGCGAGCTTATATAGAAGAACCTATCACGGGCTCCCTCCCACTGAGCAAGCCGCGGGAAGGTATTCTACAGCCCTACATATGGGATCTTCAACCTTTTGAACTGAAACCACAGGATGAACTTACCTTCTGGATTTCTGCCAGTGATAATGACCGGTATAATGGTTTTAAAACTTCGGACTCCCGTAAACTGGTACTCACCGTTCCCTCCATGGTAGATTACTTTGAAGATGTGGATAAAAAAGAAGATGACGTGGAATCCGAGCTGGAGGATATCTCAAAATCTTTTGAAGAAACCCGGCAACAGTACGAAGAATTCAAAGAGAGAATGAAGGATAATCCTGAAAATCCCGGATATGAAGAGAAGCGGGAACTGGAACAGGTTCAAAAACAGCAGGAAGAAGTTCAGAAGAAAATTGATGAGCTGAACAAAAAGTTTGAAGAGCTCAAGGAGGAGATGAGCCGAGACAATATGCTTTCGGAGGAAACCCAGAAAGCTTACGATGAGCTCCAGAAACTGATGAAGGAAATTGACGACCCAGCCTTTCGGGAAGCCATGGAGAAATTACAGGAACAGCTTGGACAAATGAATCCGGAACAGCTTCGGCAGGCCATGGAAAACCTCGAGTTTAATGAGGAACTATATAAAGAGAGACTGGAGCGAACCGTTGAACTTTTCAAGCAACTGAAGCTGAACTCTGATCTTGATAAGCTTGCAAAGTCCTTTGAAGACATGGCCCGAAAAGAAGAAGAACGAGCTCAGAATGAGGAGTCAAACCAGAGTGAATCAGATCAAAACCGGGAACAACAACTTGAGCAATCTTTAAATGAGAATGAAAAGCTCAAAAACCAGGTGGATTCCCTCTCCAACAATACATCAGCCAAGAATGAAAAGGCCATCAGCGAGTTCCAGGAAAAGACCCGCCAGGAACTGGAACAATTGAGTGAAAATTTAAAGGAAGAGATTGAACAGGGAGAACAGGGAGAACAGGGAGAACAGGGAGAACAGAATAAAGATCAAAATTCCCAAAGCCAACAAAACACTGAAAATCAGTCTCAGAATCAACAGAACAACCGGCAACAGAAATATGAGCAGTTGGCCAAGAATACCCGAAGTATGATGCAGAATATGGGACAACAGCAAATGAACATTAACATTGCCGGATTACAGTATGTTTTATATTCCCTCCTGAACTTATCCCTGGAGCAGGAAGATTTAACTACCTTGGCTTCAGCCACTGAAAACCGCAGTCAGGCCTATGTAAATTATGCCCGGAATCAGCGAAATGTGGAAGAAATATTTAAAGCCGTTTCTGATTCCCTGTTTCAACTTTCGGCCGAAACCCCACAATTTTCAAATCAAATCAACAGAAAGAAGTTGGAAGTTGAAAAACGGCTTCAACGTTCTCTTGAACAAATGTCTGAACGTAATCGTAGTCAGTCATCGGTAGCTTCCCGTCAGGCTTTGGGAGGTATTAATGACATTTCATTTATGATTGCTAACCTGCTTGAGCAGCTTCAGAACTCCCAAAGCGGTGGTGGAGGCGGAGGCATGAGCATGCAACAAATGATGGAGCAGCTGCAGCAATCCGGACAAATGCAGCAGCAGTTAAATCAACAGCTGCAGGATATCATCAACGACATGCAGGGTGAGCGGCTCAATCAAAACCAGATGGAGCGCCTGAACCAAATTGCCAAACAGCAGAACCGAATTCGCAAGCAACTTCAAGAACTCCAGCAACAGGGAGAAATGGATGGAGATCGAATTGGCAGCGAGCTTGAACGTATGATTGAGGATATGGAAGACACCATCAACGACTTACGCGGAGGATCTGCTGACCCGACCATGGTTGAGAGACAACAAAATATTTTATCACGGATGTTGCAAGCCGAGCGAGCCATGCAGGAACGCGGTGAAGAAGAGAAACGGGAAGGAGATCTGGCTCGGGAGTATGAGCAATCCCGACCGCCTGAAATGACGCTTGAAGAACTCCAAAAGAAAATCAGAAATCGCCTGAACGATCCTAACTTCACCAAGTACTCACCCGATTATCAGCGACTGATTGAGAACTATTTTGAGCTATTGAAACGCTTACAAGAGCAACAGGAAAGTATTAATTGACACTCGCCACACTTTTGCTTTGGCCTTAGACAGTCATTTCGCAGCGTAAGCCGGAATCTTGATATATAAATAAGATGAGAATGTGCTATTCAATACCAATAAAGGAGGTGGGTATTTTTCTTTTGAACCTTGATTAATAGGATTAACAGATTCCCGTGATTTTTCCAAGTTAATCCTACGCATTCTTAAATCATGAAAATCATGGTTCAAAACCCCACCGCCGTCATTCCTGTGCAGACAGGAATCCGGTTATAACTGTCGCAAAAATAACTTTGGTTTATTCTGAAACAGAAACCAAACTTCTGTTATAAGCTATAATCTCTTCATAAGCTTCCAGAACGCCTTCGGTTGTTTCTTTAGTTACATGATCGACCGCGTCTTTTACAAACGACTTGGCGTTCACCGGAGCAAACGATTTTCCAACAATTTCTAGCCCCGGCATATCTCCGCTACTATCACCGATGTAAGCGACTTCATTCAGGTCAATTTCAAGAAGTTCACAGAGTAAGCGAATACCCATACCTTTGTTCGCTTTTTTCAGAATGATGTTAACTGAAATATCAGTGGCATGCACTTCGAACATGGGATATCTCTCAGGTACATAATTCAAAACTTCCTGATGCATGAGGGCAACCTTTGACGGGTCGGGATTCACCAACCCCACATCTGTGTACTTGGCAAACTCCGGGTAGGTACCCTTGTAATTCTTGATCAGTGTACCGTTTATCCAATCCTGAATTTCTGCAACAGCTGCTTTAGCTTCATCATCAAAATGAGGGTTCCAGGTTATCTCATTTGTGTTGAAATCATATATTCCACCTCCGCTTTCAAAAACCATGGGGATATTCACATCCAGCCACTGAGCTACGCATTCCACATATGGGAAAGGGCGGCCGGAACAAATCGTTAACGGCGGTATTTCTTCCACTTCGCTACTGCGTTGATTAAGACTCTTAATCTTCGATACAGCCTCCCAATTCGGACTAACAAAAGGATGAGAAATACAGCCGTCTAAATCGGTGATGAATAGTTTTATCATGGTAAGAAATGGTATGAGTGAGTGAATTAATTTTAAATATTACCGCCCAAAATCATCTTCCAGCCGTACGATATCGTCTTCATCGGAAGGGTTGTTGGAATCCACATGTTGCCAGATCTCTGCTATAATCCCCCAGTTTTGAAGTCCTACCAATCGATGTCGTTCTCCCTTTTCCAAAGTGATAAGGTCTCCTGTTTCATATGTAAGAACTTCTCCCTGTTCATCGCTCATGCTACGAACCACTCCAACCGGTCCTTCCACCACATGCCACATTTCAGCCCGCCGGTGGTGATATTGCCAGGAAAGCCTTTTCTCCGGTTCAACCAAAAGAATCTTCGGACTCAATTTTCCGGAGATATTTACATCACTCATCTCTACTTCTTCGTCAAAATAAGTATCGATAAATTTCTGAGCCTGATTTTCATCTATAACGAAGAAGCCACCCCATGGACGATCAAAATCATAGGCTTTAATTTCAAATCCCGTCTTTTGTAGTTGCTTTTTAGTCTCTTTAAATAGTTGTTCTTTACTTTTTGAACTCATAAATAAATTATTAATTGTCTTGTGAAGTGGAGTAAGAAGGTATCAATACATAGATACATAAAAATAACAATGCCAAAGCTCCCATCCACTGGTACTGATTTTTGTAATCAGCATACTCCTGACTGGCAAACTCCCCTTTCTCCAGTTCATCCATCCGAGCCAGAAAAGAATCAATGCCATCATTTCCCCTTTCTATAGAGTAATACTCTCCGTTTCCAGCATTCGCGATGCTTCTGAGCGTCTGAGGCTGAAGTTCCGTAGTAACCACTTTCCCATCATTGTCTCTTTTATATCCAATCAGTTCTCCGGTTCCTTCTTCATACATTGGAATAGTGGTTCCATCTGTGGTTCCTATACCCAGGGTATAAACAGAAATATCTTCTCGAACCAACGCACTCAAGGGCTCATCATACGACTGGCCGTGATCTTCCCCATCCGAAATAATCAGTAATACTTTTGCTGCTTCGGTCGCATTTTCTTCGAGTGCGTTAAAGGCTTGTAAAGCCGTTTCCATAGCTGATTTGAAATCTGTTGCCGAACTGGGCATTTGTTTGGTATCCGCTATATCCAGGAAAAGACGAAGAGCAGAATAGTCGAGCGTCATAGGACTTTGAAGGTAAGCTTCACCTGTAAATACAATCAAACCGACACGATCGCCCCGGAGCCTTTCGATAAGCAGATTGATCTCAAACTTAGCCTTCTCCAACCGACTTGGGCGAACATCCTCCGCATTCATACTGGCAGAAAGGTCTAGTGCTACCAGCATATCAATTCCTTGTCGCTTCACCTCCCTAACCTCTGTACCGATTTTAGGTCCGGCCAGTGCTGCAATCAAAAAAAACAGCCCTGCAAGCATGGAAATATTCTTGAGTCGGTTACCAAGAGACCAGTATCCCTTTCGGAGAGTGGAAAATAACTCGGAACTAAAATACTCTTCTTTCCAGCTACGCACCCTTCGAGATTGCCACCACATTAATGCAATGAAGGCAGGGATCACAGCAAGAAGCCACAAAAATAAAGGTTGTTCCCAGATCATACGTTTTAACTTTTAGACGCTAAAGATAGAGATTTCATAGCGTTTCTTGCAGTAATAAAATTATAAAATGTGAGGGTACACAGGTTACTTTCTTTTGAACCAGGATTTATAGGATTACCCGGATTTCCCTGATTTCTATCAATAATCGCACAGATCCTTAGAATCATGAAAATCAAGGTTCAAAAACTTACTCCCTCGACTAAGCAATCCACTCTGAGCAATCAAAACTATTATACATGAGTCCTTTCCCCTTACCAAGGGGAAAGACAGAAAGGGGTCTGCACGCTAAGGCTCTGTTTACTTCTTCACCGCAACGTTCACAACTTCTACCACTTTCTCCATCTCCTCATCCTTCAGCTCCGGAAAAATTGGGATAGAAATGGCTTGTTTACTGGCACAATGAGATGCCGGACAGTCTTTAGCCTCATATCCCAGGTAAGCAAAACACTCCTGTTCATGAAGAGGCACAGGATAATATACTGAGTGTCCAATATTGTGTTCTGATAAGGCTTTCGCGATTTGATCTCGCTTATTTGAACGAATAGTATACTGATGATAAATATGTCTTCCATCACTCTCTTTTGCTCCGGTAGTTTCTTTAGGGATAATGATCTTATTGTGATCCGGTAAACACCCGCTACCCTTCATTTCTAAACAATTTTCAGAGCAATTCCCCAATTCGCCGATAACATCCGCTTCTTCAAACAGCCGGTTATAACGATGGGCAATTTCTCGCCTTCGTTCCGACCATGCATCCAGGTATTTCAGCTTTACCGAAAGCACAGCAGCCTGAATAGTATCCAGTCGACTGTTGATTCCCACCATACTATGGTGATATTTAGGCTTGGCTCCGTGCAGCCTAAGAATATCCAGCTTTTCCGCTAATGTTTGTTCCTTAACTGTCACTAAGCCCGCATCTCCAAAAGCGCCAAGGTTTTTACTGGGAAAAAAACTAAAACACCCGAAATCACCTATACTTCCGGCTCTCCGGCCTTTATATTCAGCACCTATAGCTTGAGCCGCATCTTCTATTACTGTAAGATTATGTTCCTCAGCAATTTCCATGATCGGATCCATATCAGCCACCTGTCCATAGAGATGAACCGGTATAATAGCCTTTATCTTTTCCCGATCCGGATTCAGCTTTTTATACACCGGATGCTCTCCTTCCATAAAGCTGCGTACCTGTTCCGGGTCCAGATTAAAGGAATCTTCCTCGATATCCAGGAAAACCGGGATACCGCCAATCCGGGAAATGGCTCCTGCCGTGGCAAAAAAAGTAAAGGGAGAGGTTAATACATAATCTCCGGGCTTCAGGTCGATGGCCATTAAAGCCAGCAGTAAAGCATCCGAACCGGAGGCACACCCATAGGCATAATTCGCCTTACAATAATCCCCTACTTCTTTTTCAAATTCTTTTACCTCATCTCCCATGATGAAATACTGACTTTCCAGCACCTCATCTATAGCAGCTTTAACTTCGTCTTTTATGGAATCGAATTGACGGTTTAAATCAAGTAAGGGTATTGACATGATGCGTTATCCTTTCGCCGCTTTATAAATTTGTTCGATGATGCTAACTACTTTCATTCCTTCAAAAGCATTGGCCGTAGCTTCGCTTTTTCCGTTCAGCGTTTCAACCACGTTTTCGATTACGTAATGATGATTAGCTGCACTTCCTTTAAAAGGCCCGTAATCGTTAGGCGGATTTGTTTTAGCAAGCTCCGGCATTTCATAATCTTCAATGTGGCAGTACTCTACTTCATTCATATACTGCCCTCCAACTTTAAAACTACCTTTTGTACCAACCACAGTAATACTGCTTTCCATATTTTTATCCCAGCAGGAAGTGGAATAGCTGATGCTTCCCATTCCGCCTTTTACAAACTCAAATTGGGCAAAACCGGAGTCATCAAAGTCTTTAAGTTCAGGATGTGTGAAGTTCTTAATAATCGATTTCGGCTGTTTTATATCTCCAAATACCCAGTACATCAAGTCTACGAAATGACTGAATTGAGTATATAAAGCTCCGCCATCCAGATCCGGTGTTCCTCGCCAGTTACTGTTTCCGTAATAGCGATCATCCCGGTTCCAATAGCAGTTCACCTGAACCATCAGCACATCACCAATTCTCTTTTCATCAATCACCTTTTTCATCCAGACAGATGGCGGGCTGTACCGGTTCTGTTTAACCACAAATACTCTTTTTCCGGATGCCTCCTGGGCCCCGATCACATCCAGGCACCCTTCTTTTGACAAACCCATTGGCTTTTCAATCACCACATGATAGCCTGCATTCAACAGCTTAACCGCATATTCTGTGTGATATCCATTCGGTGTGCTTATACAAACCACATCACTTTTAGAATTGTCTTTTTCCAGAAATTCAGCCACTGAGTTATACTGCAATGCCTCAATCCCAAGTTCTGAAGCGCCCTCCATTTGACTCTCATCAGTATCGGTTATGGAAACTAACCGACTGTGTTCAAATTCATAGATAATTTTGGCGTGCCGTTTACCAATTCTCCCGAACCCAATAACTGAAAAGCTTATTTCTTTCATACAATGATTTTGGAATTAATGCATTCGAAGGTAACGAAATTGTTGATTTCAAACCATCTCACATAAATATACTATTGAGCCATGATTTATAAGATTGCCCGGATTTCCTAGATTACTATCAATAATCCCACAGATCCTTAAATCATGAAAATCAAGGTTCAAAAACCCCACTCCCCCCTAAAGAAATAAACTCTGTACAACCAAAACACTTATGCAGGAGTCCCTTTCCCCTTACAAAGCGGAAAGACAGATAGGTGTCTGCTTGTAATGGCTAACAAGCCTAAACCCAATACCACAATGAGAACCATGATTTATAGGATTATCCGATTAACTTGATTAATACAATTAAATCCTGCCAATCCTTTAATCAAGAAAATCAGGATTCAAAATAAAGACACCTTCCATAACTCATTCTGTCTTAACCGTAAACAAATGTTACCACCGAATCCTTTCCCCTTACCAAGGGGAAAGACAGAAAGGGGGCTGCTTATAATGGCTACCAAGCCTAAACCCAATACCACAATGAGAACCATGATTTATAGGATTATCAGATTAACTTAATTATTACAATTAAATCCTGTCAATCCTTTAATCAAGAAAATCAGGGTTCAAAATAAAGACACCTTCCATGACTCATTCTGTCTTATCCGTAAACAAATGTTGCCACCGAATCCTTTCCCCTTACCAAAGGGAAAGCCAGAAAGGGGTCTGCACGCTAAGGCTTATAAACTCACTCACACAAACTTCATGCTCATCATTCACCCCACTCCCTATTTTATAGTCATTGATTTTGTTCTTTTTAATGTTACTCTTTCAAGCAAAAAACCTTATCATTAGAGCTGTTAAACATTCCCCATTTAAAGGACAAAATCTTACATGTTAAAGCGGTTAACTACACTCCTGTTTGTAGCTTTAATAACTATATCAGCACAGGCACAAAATTTCGGTATTGATTTCGAAAACATCAGAGTTGACGACTTAAGCAATCAGCAAGTCATGCAGCTCTACGAACGTATGCAGGATAGAGGACTCACCATTTCCGAGGTAGAGTCTTTGGCTCTGGCACGTGGAATGAACCCATCTGAGGTAAGCAAACTCCGGTCACGTATCAATAGCGTACGTTCTTCCATGAGCGGACTCAATCAGAATTCGAAAGCTTCTAATCAGGGGCGTTTAAGATCCGGGAATACATCCCAAAACTTAACAAACCGTTCTCAGGGAGTAAGGCCGGACACGCTCGATGTGCTCTTAGATTCCACAAAAAGAGACACATCGGATGTATTTGGCTCCGATATATTTTCCAGCCAGAGTATCACCTTTGAGCCTTCGCTGAATATCCCAACTCCCAAAAACTATACATTGGGTCCCGGAGATGAGCTTTTTATCGATATCTGGGGAGCTTCAGAAACTACCTATCAGTTGGTTATAAGTCCCGAAGGTTCCATTCAGATAAGTAATGTAGGGCCTATTGTTGTAAGCGGACTAACCGTTGAAGAAGCCAAAGAACGTTTAGTAAGTAAGCTGTCCAATATTTATTCGGGTTTAAAGGGACCGGATAAAACCACCTATATGCAGGTAACTTTGGGTAATATCAGAAGTATTAAAGTCAGTATTGTTGGAGAAGTAAGTGTCCCCGGAACCTACACACTCAGTTCTCTATCTTCTGTTTTTAACGCCCTTTACGCAGCCGGCGGGCCGAATAAAGACGGAAGTTACCGCTCTATTAAAGTCTTGCGTGATGGAAAGGTTCAGCAGACTGTTGATTTATACAAGTTCCTGGTATCCGGTGATCTTTCCGATAACATCATTCTTAAAGATCAGGATATCATCAAAGTAGAACCCTACGTAAACCGAATTACGGTGAAGGGGGAAACAAAGAATGTGGGTCTGTTTGAAACTTTAGAAGGCGAAACCTTCAATGATCTCCTGGAATATACCGGTGGATTCAATCAGTTTGCTTATAAAAAGAGAGTGAAGCTGGAGCGTAAAACTGACACGGAAAAACGAATTGTTGATATCGCCTATCCTGAAAATGGAAATACCGTACTTCAATCCGGAGATATTGTTACGGTTGGAAGAATCCTGGATCGGTATGAAAATAAAGTAACTATCAAAGGACCTGTTTTCCGACCCGGTGAATATCAGCTGGAAGAAAATCCTACTCTGACCAAACTTATTGAAAATGCGGAAGGATTGATGGGCGATGCCTTTATGGAGCGTGCTGTTATTTATCGTACTCAGAAAGATTATAGTATAGAAGCAATTCCGGTGAACTTGAATCGACTCGTGAGTGATACCTCATCAGCAGAAATCAAGCTTGTAAAAGATGATGTAATACAGATTTCTTCCATATTTGATTTAAGAGAACTCAGAACGGTAAAAATTAGCGGCTCTGTCCTCAATCCTGATACCTACGAATATGTTGAGAACAGCTCATTAAAGGATTTGATCTATCAGGCAAATGGATTTAAAGAAGAAGCCGCTCCCTATAATATTGAGATTGCCCGTCGGGTCCCTGATTCCGGTTCAGGAGAAATTGGCAACCAGATTGCAGAGATCATCACCGTAAATATTGAAAACGGACTCGCCTACGATGACAAATTGGATGAAGTAAAACTCGAGCCGTTTGATCAGGTGTTCGTTCGAAAATCACCCTCCTATGAAGTTCAGCAAACCGTACAGATAACCGGTGAGGTTCTGTATCCCGGCGAATACACAATAAGCAGCCGAAACTTCCGATTAAGTGACCTTATAGCAAAAAGTGGCGGACCTACAGATTTTGCCTATGTTGAAGGGGCTTCCTTAACACGTACTTTTGGCAAAGAAATGGACGACTTAGCTGTTAATCTGGAAGATTCGGTCACAACTCAGGAAGTTGAATCCCTATCGCAGGTAGGCATTCAGCTTCGGGAAGCTATCAATAACCCGAATTCTGAGTATGACCTTTTACTACACCCGGGAGATGTGATTGAAATTCCGAAGCGCCTTCAGACGGTGCAAATCCGGGGTGAAGTTTTATACCCAATTAATGCTCGTTTTGAGGATCGTCGATCTTTCAGAAGTTATATTAGCGCAGCAGGAGGATTCACCGAACAGGCAAATACAAAAAAAGCCTACATCGTTTATGCCAACGGAGAAGTGGACCGCACCAAGAAGTTTTTGTTCTTTAAATCATACCCTGAAGTGAAGCCGGGGTCGGTACTTATCATTCCACCGAAAGAACAACGTGAACGACTCTCTCCACAAGAACGGATAGCTATATTCTCTACCATCGTTTCGATGGCGGCGATTGTTACTAATACTATTTTCCAGATTAGAAGGAATTAAGGTAGGTCATCGCGGGCCTAGAGCCGCGATCTTCAACTATTACTGTCAAACTATTTCATGCAAACGAAGGGCTGAACCCCTTCGCTTGTGTACTGGAAGAGAACCAAGCTTTTTTAAAACCCGTCACCCCGTATGAAGCGGAGCGGAGATATGGGATCTCCATAATCAACATCTATGCTTAATTAAGGAGATCGACGGCTCTTGGCCCGCGATTACGAGGTGTAACAGTCAGTCATCCCGTAGCGAATGCCGGGATTTAGTTGCATGAAAGGTTTGTACGTTGATTTAAATGACAACTCCACTCCAAGAGATCCCTCCAACATCTGTAGACAGGCACCCCGTATACGCTTCGTTCAGAATGAAAGGAGCATATTTAACCATTATTATGGTACTTTTAGTAGCAATGGAATCCAGATGTAATAGTCATTCTGAGAGTACTCCCGAAGAATCTTCACAAGCTAATAAATGGCCCAATCCTCTATTCAACAACTGTTCTCCTCGCAAAGACGTGTTTAAAAAAAGCTAAAGAATTCGGTGGTCATTTATAGCTTTGAACCGCTAACACCTTGTCTCTAAAACCTAACACCTAACCAATCAATCCGTGCCAAACAAATCCCTAGTGTATACCTTGTCCTTCACATCCCGAATTTCATCCACCATACGATTAGCTACAATCACCTCTGATATTCTCTTGAATTCATCAAGGTCGCGAATTACACGAGAGTGATAAAACTCATCCTCTTCCAGATAAGGCTCATACACGACCACTTCAATGCCCTTGGCTTTAATGCGTTTCATTATACCCTGAATAGCACTCTGCCTAAAATTATCCGAACCTTGCTTCATAACCAATCGGTACACACCCACAATTTTGGGATCGTTCTTCCAGATTTGACGAGCAACAAAGTCTTTCCGGGTTGAATTGGCGTCCACGATAGCTCGAATCAGATTATTAGGGACATCCTCGAAATTAGCTAATAGCTGTTTGGTATCCTTAGGCAGACAATATCCACCATACCCGAATGACGGATTATTATAGTGGTCACCAATACGAGGGTCCAGCCCAACCCCCTCAATTACCTGAGCTGTACTGAGGTCATGGGTTTCACAATAAGAATCCAACTCATTAAAATAAGCTACCCGCATGGCCAGATAGGTGTTGGAAAAAAGTTTAATGGCCTCAGCTTCGGTATTATCGGTGAATAGAACCGGAATATCATTCTTGTCTTTAGCAGCTCCTTCTATAAGTAAATCTGCAAAAACCTTGGCCCGATCCGATTGCTCTCCAACCACAACCCGAGAAGGATATAAGTTATCGTGAAGTGCTTTACCTTCCCTCAAAAACTCAGGGGAAAACAGGATATTATCTGTGCCGAATTTCTCTTTAACCTCCTTAACATATCCCACCGGAATAGTGGATTTGATCACCATGACAGCATCCGGGTTTATTTGCATTACATCCGTAATCACCGCCTCTACCGATTTGGTATTAAACTCGTTGGTTTCCGGATCATAGTCCGTAGGGGTCGCTATGATAACATACTCCGCTCCCTCGTATGCTTCTTTAGGATTTAAAGTAGCCGTTAAGGATAAATCCTCTCTTTCTGCAAAAGACTTCTCTATTTCAGCATCAGTAATTGGTGATTTTCGATTATTAATGAGATCGACTTTCTTCTCTATAATATCCAGAGCAACCACTTCATGATTTTGAGATAATAATACAGCAAGTGAAAGGCCCACATATCCGGTTCCGGCTACAGCAATCTTCATTTTCAATGTTTTTCTGATTTATAATAAGACCACAAATATAGAAGTTTTATGACTTTCAAACTTATGCTAAAGTTGGTATTGTCTCTGGCACCCGGAAACATCGCATATGGAATTGTTAATCTATGAAAACTAAAAAGTACTTGATTAAAGCGATACTGATTGCAGCTTATGTACTATTTCATTTATATCTGCTCCGTCCGGTCCGTACAGTAATTTTTCACTTCCAGGTTGATGAGAGTTTGGTTGAGTCTGTTCAAAAAAGTCAACATCTCTCTTTCCAAACGCTGGATACCCGATTAGCTGTTTTCAATTATTCGGAAGGGCACACGGAAAAGCACTTCTCATACAAAGTACCTTTTGGACATTTCTTTTTTCTCGGAATGATAGGCCTAATATTGATTGGAGCAGATAAAAAGTTATTTATTATTCTATTCTCAGCTCATGGCTTTATCCTGATCTCAGCCTCATTTATTCTTATGATGGATATAACTGAAAACCTGTACACTCTTCAATTCCTGGACTTTTTATCAACCTACCTTGCTCCCTTATCAGCTTTGGGCGTTACTCCGCTATCATTGTTTTATAAAAGACTCCATCATTTTTCGGCATGAAAAGACGTTCAGTCAACATTCTTTTGTCATGCGAAGGGATAAATCCATTCGCTTGTGTACCGGAAGAGCCTTCTCACCATCAAAAAAGTCATTCTAAGGGTACTCCCGAAGAACCTTAGACACGAAATGCTTACCAGTTGATTCATAGCTAAGAACCTTCCCATACATGCCTTTGCCAGAATGAAATACTAACATACAAAGTGAATACAGAGACTCGGAATCTCTTAGAATCGCATAGAAACTTAACCAAGGTGAGTGCAGGTTCAAAGCCCGCGATGACTGGTTTAGCAGGGTGTCATTCCGTACGAAGTGTAACGCAGATGTGGAATTTCCTTAACTTACAACAGAGCTTATCAAGGAGTTTGCTTCGTCGATATCTATCCCAAACCTAAATGCAACATCGAAGGCTCCTCACAAATACAGCTATTTAAAAGCAGAAAAAGAAATCGAAAACCTATTTAAAGCATAGAAACCCTGAAAACCTTGCAACTAAAACCTAACACCTCTCTAAGCTTTAAAAATATGCTTTTCGTCTTTAGGCCTAACACCTTTCATCGCATTCCGGGTATCAATAATACAATCATTCCACTCAGCCAATTCGGAGTAATCTATACCAGAGTGGTTTGTAGATATAATTACGGCATCAAATTCAGAAACCACTTTTTCATTCCATTCAATGGATGTATGGCCCGTCCATTCTGCATGTTCACGGGTAGGAAGCACTTTCGGAATAAATGGATCATAATAAGATACTTTAGCTCCCACTTTCTTCAGCAGGTCAAAAATCTTAAAGGTAGATGACTCTCTCATATCATCCACATCCGGTTTGTAGGCTAATCCAATGACCAACACTTTACTTCCATTCATTGCCTTTTTATGTGTATTCAAAGCCAACATGGCCTGATCGATCACATATTGCGGCATTGTGGTATTTACCTCACCTGCCAGCTCAATAAAACGTGTATGCTTTTCAAATTCCCGAGCCTTCCAAGTCAGATAAAAAGGGTCAATAGGAATACAGTGTCCGCCAAGGCCAGGACCGGGAGTAAACTTCATAAAACCAAACGGTTTGGTATCAGCTGCATCCAGTACTTCGTGCACGTCAATACCCATAGACTCATACACAACCTTTAACTCATTAACCAAGGCTATATTAACCGAGCGAAAGATATTCTCTGTCAGCTTCACGGCCTCTGCCGTTTTACAATCAGTTACCGGTACTGCCTGTACAATCGCCGTATCATACATAGCAGTGGCTAGTTTAAGTGCATCTTCTCCATGCCCCCCCACTACTTTTGGGATTTTGGCAGTATTAAAATTCGGGTTTCCCGGATCTTCCCGTTCCGGACTGTAAGCAACATAAAAATCTTCCCCGGCTTTAAGTCCTGAATTCTTTTCCAGAATTGGAATCATTAATTCCTCGGTAGTGCCCGGCCAGGTAGTAGATTCCAAAATTACCAACTGATCTTTTCTTAAATACTTTGATACAGTTTCTGTAGTCTGTTCCACATAACTCATATCCGGCTCCCGGTGATGATCCAGCGGAGTAGGCACACATAAAAGTATAGCATCAGCTTCATCGAGACGAGAGAAATCAGTAGTGGCATCACTACGGTCCGATCTAGACAGTACCTCCATCATTTCTGTACCGAGGTGCTTGATATAGGATACCCCTTTATTAAGGTTATCAACTTTCTTTTGGTCAATGTCGTAGCCTATTACAGGAAGGCCTGCCTCGTGGAACGTCCACAAAAGAGGTAATCCAACATACCCTAACCCAATAATTCCAACTCTATATTCCTTGCTTTCAATTTTCTGAAGCAACCTGTCTATGCCCATCTGAATAAACTATATTATGATTCAAATAATCGGTTCTGAATGTACAGAGATTTCAATTATTTAAGAAGCTTAAATTGTGTAGTGAGTAGGTGATGCTTTTTATACTCGTTATCAAGTAGGGTTTTAAACCCGATCACTTTTTGAAAAAAATCAGCCTTACCCAAAAGGACATGTCGTCATTCCCAAGTTAACGCTTAAATAGACTTGGGTGTTGTAAAATAACCCTACTCCGTTCAAGAGGTTTTTCTTTCTACACATCGGATTAAAAAGGATAAGAGATAGTTATTATGCAGAGTATTCACTCTTTTGCCGTCGGGGTGATGTGTCAGCTCGTTTATTCTCAGTAGTACTTATGTTTTCTGTCTCTGTACGGAGCTCCTCAACGGTTTTACGAGACTTAAGCTGGGCTTCAATATCTAAACCCATGCTTTTTAGCATCTTTCTTTTAATGCCATTAGTTGGTAAAAATAGAAACATAGATAAGAGAGTGGCAACAAATACCAAATTAATATCCAATTGTTTCACGCTGATGGCAATAAGGGTAATAAATATGCTGCACCCATATAGTAAAATAGAAGTACTTTTATGTCCAAAACCAGCTGATAATATGGAGTGATGAATATGGTCTGTACCTGGATTAAAGGGCGACTTTCCTTTTCTTATTCTTCTATAGAAAACCGTGAAGGTGTCAAATAAAGGAAGAGCTAATATTGCGACCGGTAAAATAGGGGATGTAGCACCGAATACATCCGTATAAGCGGATACCTCATTCAACCCAACAAAATTTATAGCCAGTACGGCCAGTAAGAACCCTACTACCAAGGAACCCGTATCACCCATAAAAATTTCAGCCGGATTAAAATTATATTTCAAGTAGGCTGCAAGTGAGACCAACAACGTAAACGATAAAGTAGCCAAAGCAAGTTCTCCTGCAACAAAGAAACCTAGCCCAAAAAAGAAAGTAGCTACGATACCAATACCGGCAGCCAGACCATCAATTCCATCAATCAAGTTATAGGAATTTACTACCACAATCATAGTAAACGTAGTAAGTATTATACTGGCCCAATAAGGAATTTCATAAATACCAAAAACCCCATAAAAGTTATCGATGTACATCCCACAACCAAAAATAAGCAACCCTGCAACAACCAACTCCATAATAAGTTTGGTTTTGGCAGACAGATCCACAATATCATCCTTGAGCCCGGTAAAGAAAAGAAGGATCATTGCCGCAGAGAAATAAGGGTATCCTTGCATTTGCTCAGCAAACCCGCTTATTGAAAATCCTACAAAAAAGGCTAAAAATATAGCTACTCCTCCTAATGTGGGTACATACCGGTCATGTAACTTGCGGTCATTGTCCGGTTTATCGTAAAAATCGCTGTGGTAGGCAACTCTTCTCAAAATAGGAACTGAAAAATAAGCTATCCCAAAAGCAACTATTGCACCCGTCAGGACCTGTATTAATTGTACATTCATATTGGTCAATTATTAAAACCCTATGCATATGATATCTCAAGGCATCAAATATAAGACATTTCTCATTAAAACATAATAAGCATGCTTTAATGAGAAAAATTGACTGAAAGAATCAATTTGATTTCACAATATATTCAACTAAGTCAAATTAATCATGTATAGCTTAAAACCAGTTATTGCTAATATGAATGCACAATTAATAAATTCTTATTTAATAATATACTGTTTGACCTTTCTCATTGGTTTAAGGAACCGAAAAAATAGATTTGGTTTTATACCATTGATTTTCCAGCTTCGGAAGTCTTCTTTGTTAGCTTTTAATCTATGCCTTAAACTTTGGTTGGAATTCCCCCCATCCCTCATAATAGTTATTACTTCATCAATATATGCAGTTGAGATCTTATTTTTATATAAAAATCTAAGCATAATTTCATAATCAGCAGCAGATTTAATTTCCAAATTAAATAATCCATACTCATCATAAACTTTCTTTTTGACAAAAAATGTTGGATGTGGGGGCATCCAGCCATACCTAAATTTCGATCTTTTAAACTCCCCACTTACCCACCGCCGATTTACTACTTCAGTATTCTCTGGATCTACATACAATAAATTACCGTATACAGAATCAACATTCTTTTCTTGAAAAGTCTTAACAACCTTACTTAATACATCTTGATTTTTATAAAAATCGTCTGAATTTAGTATACCAACAAGATCTCCCGTGCATTTTTTAAGACCTTTATTCATTGCATCATATATACCATTATCGGGCTCTGAAATAATTTTACTGACTTGGTTCTTATATTTATTAATTATGTTGAGAGTATTATCGGTGGATTGACCGTCTATTAAGATATACTCTATATCAGGATATGTCTGATTTATTACCGACAGGATAGCCTGTTCTATTGTATCTTCGTTATTATAAACGACCGTTACGATTGAGATCTTCATATTTACTTATTTTCTTCTATTGCTATACCCCAGTAAACAAAATGCAAGTCACTATCTTTATTAGCATGGAGGGAGTGTTTACTGCCGGCCGGTATTTCCAGAAATGAATGTGGTTCAAGCGAATATTCAACTCCGTCAATTTTGTAAGTCCCCTCTCCCGAAATAAAAAAGAAATACTCATACATGGTGGGATGAATATGTTCTTCACAAACTTCTCCAGACTTAAAATGACCAAATGCAACCTGAGTGGAAGCATTTGGCATTTCGTCATTACTTCTAAATACAAATTTCTCACCGGAACCATGAGCTGTAGATTCCGGAATCATGTCAGAAAGTTTCTTTAAAAGTTTAGGGTTATGCTGTTGCACTTTCCCTTTCTTTAATTTGTTCCTGAATCCATTGGTAGGTCTGCTCAACACCTTTACGCAGAGATTGACTTGGTGCCCAACCTAATTTTTCTTTAATAAGTGCATTATCAGAGTTTCGGCCTGCGACGCCTGTAGGTCCCTCTACATTTTTAATGAAGAGGTCTTTTCCCGATACATCAATGACCATTTTAGTAAAGTTTTGAATAGAGATCATCTCTTCAGAGCCAATATTAACAGGACCTGAAAAGTCGGATTCCATTAATCTGCGAACTCCTTCTACGCATTCATCAACTATTAGAAAAGAACGTGTTTGTTCACCAGTCCCCCAAACTTCTACATGATCACCATCCCCGGCCATTGCTACTTTCCGACAAATTGCTGCAGGGGCTTTTTCACGACCGCCGTCCCAGGTACCTCGCGGTCCAAAAATATTATGAAACCGGGCAACTTTTACTTCTAATCCATGATTCCTCTGATAGGTTAGATATAGTCGTTCACTGAAAAGCTTCTCCCATCCATATTCGCTATCTGGCGCTGCTGGATAAGCACTATCTTCAGAACATTTTGGATTATCAGGATCCATTTGATTGTACTCAGGATACATACAAGCTGATGAGGAGTAAAAAATCTTTGGAATACCTTTATTCTTAGTTTCCTCTAATACATTCAGATTACATAAGGCACTATTATGCATAATATCGGAGTCATTATCACCGGTAAAAACAAACCCAGCACCACCCATATCTGCAGCTAGCTGATACACTTCATCTAAATCAGCAGTAACCACATTTCGAACAATTTCTATATCGCGGAGGTCTCCAATAATGAATTCATCCGCATCCATGTTTCCATATTCATTTTCTTTCAGGTCTACCCCGCGTACCCAATAACCTTCTTCTTTCAATCTCTTTACTAAGTGTCCACCGATAAAACCGCCGGCACCACATACAAGTGCTTTCTTCATTTGATTAAATAATATTTTTATATATAGTTAAGTAATTATCTGTCATAGTTTCAACCGATAATTCTCTATTTATTTTATCTAACATGTTCTGAAAATACTGTTTTCTATTCTTTATTACCATATCTGCAGCGTGAATTAATGATTCCGAATCATATTCTCGAAAAAACTCTACTTCAGATGAACTAAAAAACTCTCTAAACACCTCGTTATCAACACAAATGCAAGGGACTTTGAGTGAAGCTGCTTCAAGCATCGATACTGGCAAACCTTCCATTTCTGATGACATGACAAATACATCAAACATTCTTAAATAAGACGCAACGTCTTTTTTATAACCGGCAAAATATACCCTTTCATTAACTGAATATTCCTGTGCTAATGTTTCTAAATATTCTTTTTCCTGACCATCACCCACAACAATCAAAGCGAACTTTGAATCTTCTCTCAACGCCCTGATGATCATATCAATTCTTTTATTCTTCGTGAGTCTTGCTACAACTCCAAGGCATGTATATTTTTGTTTCATCTTTAGTAAGTCTGGATCATTCGCTATACCCTTATTATTCTTATTAAACTCATCGGCTGCAAAACCATTATGTACTTTTGAAACATTATCAGCACCGAGTACATGTTGGTATCGCGACAACATGATGTTATTTAAAACAACAACTCTATCCATCATTTTAAGTGCAAAATGCCAAACCTTGCTAACTATAAACGCCTTAAACAGATTATGCTGAGATTTCAAGTCATGCTCTATCAACTGATGAACAGTACTTATTTTTGCTGGGGACTTTCTCATGAAAGTATACCAAAGCGCGACATACAAATCAGGACGCAACATATGCGTATGAATAATATCGAATCGATCTATATCTATGTGTTTAAAGAAACTTATTTGAGTGGTTGGAACATCAAAATTTAATTCATGGATTGAATCAAAATAAAACACTTCAATATTGTGTCCAGACTTTTTTAATGAGTCGACTATAGAATGAGCAACAATAGTTGGACCTACTCTCTTCAATGACGGAAGGATAAAGGCAATATTCATGCTTTAATTAATCTAAAATATTTATGATTTATCTTTTCATTCTCCGTTAAAACCAAAGCGATTGAAAAGTAAATTGAAAAAATAAATTCATATCGAAGAGTAAATAATGTACCCTGAAAGACTTCACTTAAAAAAAGTATTACAATAGAGTAGGATATAATATTCTTCATTTTCTTCATGTGTTTATTCTGATATGTTGCTTCAGAATATTTGTAATTTTTATAATAAATCAATGAATATATAATGAAAAACACTAAACCATATCTAGCTATTATGTTTAAATGACCACTTTCAAAAAGTTTTAAAAAGCCATCCTTAAGTGCTTCATTAACTATTCCCGCAAATAAGATTGAATAGGTTAAATCAGTAGAAAAGAAAGATTGCCAATGGTCAATTCTTTGATCAAAAATTAGCACAATAAATTTATCCATAGAAAAACTTTCTTCTACCCTTTCAGGTATAAATAAAGGTAAAATTATAGCACACAATAATATCACGAAGGCAAATATCAATTTTCTATTGGTGCTTTTACCTCTAAGAATTAATACCCCATTAGTTAGAATTAAGAGAATCAGAGCCGTCCTTGATTGTGACGTTATAGCAATAATCACTGAAATTAATAAGACAAAATAATACTTAGATTTTGCAACTGATCTATTTAAAAAAAGATAGGTAAAGGGTATTGACAAAAAAGTTGCAAATATACCATACTGATTAGCTGAAGAAAATATACTGTAAGGCCTATTATTTTTAATTGCTTGATCAGTCAATGAAAAAATTGATCCATCAATTCCAGTAAACTTAAATTCATAAAAAATACGCTGAAAATCTTGTACCATCGGAATTGATAAATAAAATAATAGACCAAAAAACGAAGCTATCGTACCTATATATAATAGAATGTTAAGAAATATATCTAGAATATTTTTTGAACTTAATTCTTTAAACAAACAATAAAAAAAATAAGTTAAAATTGAAAGACATATAACAATATATGACTGATTAAGAAAATCTTTAAAAATACTTGAATTCAAACCATTGAAATACATGGTTTGAAATAAAATTATTGATATCAAACTAATGAATATAAAACCTATGTTTAGGTTGTAATATTTTATAGTATTTATCTTTAGAAACTTACTGTTAAATATTATTATCATTATGGGAATAACAGTCAGTATGTAAAGATAAGAAGGAGGGATATTGATTGCAGAACTATTTGAAAAACCCAGTACTCTTGATGATGGTAATAGAGTTAATATTAGAACATTAGCATATATAAGCCTCTCTTGTTTAACAGAAACGAATAAATTAACAAATAAAATACTTATAACTATAATTGATGTAGTATAAAATAATATCATAACATCTTAATTGTCTCTATACCATAAGCTTTTTCAAATTGATAATAATAGTTATCATATTTATTATCATATTTATCAACTTTTATGCTTATAAATTTTGCATTCTTTTGATCTTTAAAGTAATTAGCCATATTCAGCATTGCACTAGAACTAAATGATATCATGATTCTACGTGCACCGTTTTCAATAATATATTCTTCCACATTCATAGTGGACTCTATTACCTCAATTCCAGGTAGACTTACATTCTTCATGTACACCTCATCTGGATGTGGATAATATTTTATATCTCCATATTTGGTTTTAATTTTTTGCAACAATGCCAGGTAATTCTTTTGAGACATTATATTAAACTCAACCAAAGGACTTCCAATGAATAATACACCCTCATTAATTCTAATTTTTTCATCTATCAAATCTACATATTTAGTATGACTGAAATAATTATAGCCCTTATATATACAGTAATGATATTTTATATTTTCTAAAGTGTCAGACATGCTGAGGTACTTAATATTGTTTAGTGAAAGTAGAGCCTTTAAAAAGAAATGCTTAATTCGAAATTTTATTTTTTTTTCTAAAAACATTCCTCCATTTAATTGAACCGGTGTTCCTATCCCATCATCTATTAAAATGTATTCACTTTTTTTAAAATAGCTTGATAAAAACAAAGCATTATGTCCGGTAAATATCGTGCCAGCAAAGTAATCAGCGGATAAATCTAAAGCCTTAAGCCTTCCTAATTCTTTGAATGATTCAAACCAGAGTTTTGGCTTGTTAAAATTAATCTTAAAAGTATTATCCTCAATTTTAAGTTCATGCCCCAATGCGTTGATACAAAGAAAACTTTCAGGCTGTAATTTTGAAATCAATTTATCAATAATTCTCTTTTGCAATTTGGTTTCATAACAAAAGATGTACTTGTAATGCATTCACCTGTCAATTTTATGAATATCCGGGTTATTAATAATTCTGCTCACTAAATTTAATACAGCTGACCAACTTTTATAATTTATCAAACTATAGATGACCAACAGACATAGAATAGTAAATATATTCACTGGATAAAATATAAACACAAGATAAATCAATAAAACAAGTGCTATATTTTTAAACACAAACTCAGTTTGAATTCCGATTTTTTCCGTTTCATATCTCATCACTAAAAAGTAGGTTAAATAACTTACCAACACTATCATACCCATCCATTTGATAGAAGCCGTTTCCAGAAAAAGGTAGTAAATAGTTAAACCTAGGATACAAACTATAACAGATAGGATACTAGCTGCGGTTATTTTAAAATCTTTATCTTTACTATAGAGAAGGATATCAAACCCTGTTGCTAATGAGATTCCATTATATCCTAAGCCAAAAAATATAAACACGTAAGCAATTCTTTCCAATGAATCAAAATAAGAGGAAAACAATAATACTGCTATAGCTGACAGTAGTACCAATGAAAAGGAAAGTGGAATTACTATATTTGAAATGCGGTTTAATAAAGCATCTATAGAACTTGTTGAGGTTAAGTTCTTAAATTTATCTAACAACTTTGGGAAAAAAGCTGAAACTAACGTCTGAGTTAATGTAACAGTAGCAACTGATAAACTTATAGCTAATGATACCGTACCAAGAACTTCGACGGATTCATAAATACTTACAAAAGTTTTTACTAAAATAATTACTGAAATTAAACTCACATTTATTATTACCAGATTCCCGCCTTTCTTAAAAAATGTGAGGTATGTGGTCAGATCTAACACTTTTAAAAAATTTATTCTTCTAGGTATTAGATAGGCGAGGTAAAAATTCATGAAAAGACTATATATTAGCCAAACTGACAAAAGTAGATTAATCGAATGAATACCAAAAAGAAGTAATGGCAGAAATACAATCCCATTCAGTAATTCATAAACACTAATTACCTTGAGATCCCCAAATGATTTGAGGGTATTAATATGAAGCCGATTGATGTTTTGGGAAAGCCCTAGTAATACTATCGTATATAAATACCCTTTAATGTCATACTTTTGCAGCCAATCCGGATTAATGTATATAAATGATATCAGCCCCAAACCAACTATCAATCCAGTTAACACAGTAATTTGAAAAGTACCGGCAACTATCTTTTCTGATCGATTTTTTTTTCTTAAAAATTTTGGGAGTTCATTATTTACTACAAACTGAGCCCCAAAATTTGAATAGCTTAAATATTGAAGTAATAATAAGGCAAAACTCCATACCCCGAATAACGTAGCCCCAAGATATTCTGCCAATATTATAGTTTTTAGAATACCTGTACCATACGTTATATACTTTAAAGCTGAGTATACAATTGAATCATTTTTTAACAAAGAAGAAACTTTCAAATAACGCCCTAATAGTTATCTTTAATTAGATGCCTTACTACAGAAAATTTTTCAGCAAGCTTACAGCCAACTTTGGAACCATTTGACTTTGCAAAATATTCTAGCGCTTTGGGTGAACGAGGATGAGGCCATTCTCTTTTTTCATATTCATAGCATTCCATACCTCTAATTTTTGCATTGATATTCTCTTCAGAAACTTCAATAAAAAGATTAGGTACAAACCGCCTTGGATCACTTGAAGCCTGCCATTCAGTCCCGGATGGAGTTTCAAATGTAATAATCGTTTTAACCACCTCGCCTTTCATAGGTCTAGTAGCCGTTATAATTGCTTCAAACGTTCTTTGGTGATCTATATTAAGGTCTCCACCATGATGTGTAAAGATAACTTCAGGTTGAAAAATCTCCTTTTCCTTTTCAATAACTTTAATGATATCAAGTAAAGCTACTGAGTCAAAACGATTATCTGGAAAGTCATATGTACTTACTGAGTGGTATCCAATTTCAGCTTGTGCATCTCTTATGTTCTCTTTATGAATTTTGAGTTCTTCTTGCCACAGCTCTGAATTCCGTTCATTCCCCCTGGACGTTATACCTTCTCCGAGTATGACTACGTGAGTTTGGACATTATACTGCTTGATCAGCTTATGCATGGTTGCTCCAAGGCCAAGTAACTCATCATCAGGGTGAGCAACAACTACCATGATTTTCTTATTTTTTAGATATTCTAACATCTGCTTTAATACTATTATCTGCTTTAATTGAAGCTCTTGTAAATTCGAGTTTAAATCTATCAGTTTCCAAAAAGGCTTTGGGATAACCTTCACAATCTAACATTCTAATGAAGTCATAGATTTTCTCTATTGATTCTAAATGTGAAATATCTCCATCCTCAGGTTTTCGTCTACTAAATTTAACAACATTCCCTAACTGTTCTTTGGGAATCGGTTCTTCGCTAATAATAATATCTATCATTTCTTCGATAATTCTCGAAGAACGAATAAAAATTTCTTCTGCATTACCATTCAGGTTTAGAGATCGCTTTAAATAAATCTTACCGGCGTCTAGTTCATCTGTTACAGATATTGCTGATATCTTTGTTTCTTCATGACCTTTAACGATCAAATTTTGAAGGGGGCTTCCTCCTCTTCCATAGGGCAAATCCGTCATGTGAAAAACAACACATCTAAAATTTTCAAAAATTTCTTCGGGAATCATATATGACCAATGTGGTATGAAAATCCAATCAGGTGAAAATGATTGGCAAAGTTCAAAGGTAAACTTTTCTTTATTTGTCACTCGCAAACATTCTGCATCATATTTATCAGAACTTAAGTTTTCGGAAAGCTGATCATGCCATGTTTTATCAGTTACGAGTAAGATTTTTTTCATTATAAAAGATCCCAAGTTAATGCAGTAGCCCGTTTTAAATCTTCCTTTGCAGTTTTACCTAAAACTTTATCAAAGTATTTAGGTGGAAGGCCATCGCCTGGTCTAATAACTCTTATATTTTCAGTAGAAAATTTTTCGCCTTTCTTAATATCCTTTACCACATATAACGACCTTTTAAATTGTAAGCTAGCTTTTTCAGCTTTCAAAACATCAAACTTAACTTGGCCAACGGCTTTCCAAGCTCTTTCACTTTCCTCTACTAAAGATTGTAGCTCATTAGGTTCGATTGAGAAATCAGAATCTACACCTCCATCTTTTCTCGATAATGTGAAATGTTTCTCAATTACACTCGCTCCTAATGATACGGATGCCAACGCTGCTCCTATTCCACGTGTATGATCAGAAAGCCCGGCATTACAATCAAATATTTCTGCTAAATACGGAATTGATCTCAAATTTGTATTCTCAGCACTTGCAGGATAGGTACTGGTACATTTTAAAAGTACTAAATCCTCACATCCATTTTCTCTTAACACTGCAACTGATTCCGAAATATCGCTGAGCGTTGAAGCACCAGTAGACATTATAACCGGCTTACCGGTTGAAGCAATTTTTTTAAGTAATGGCCAGTCTTTGTTTTCAAATGAGGCTACTTTATATACTGCAACATTTAGTTCCTCCAAAAAGTCTACAGAAGAATCATCAAAAGGTGTACTAAAAGGAATCATACCTTTAGACCGTGCCCGTTCAAATATTGGCTTATGCCAATCCCAAGGTGTATGGGCTTCTTCATATAAATCGTAAAGAGTCCTGCCATGCCACAATGAATTTGGATCATCAATATAAAATAATCCCTTATCATGTTTGATCGTCATGGTATCTGCTGTATATGTTTGAATTTTCAGACCATGTGCACCAGCCTCAGCAGCTGCATCTACGATTTTTAATGCCCTATCAAGTGATTGATTATGATTACCCGACATTTCTGCAATGATAAACGGAGAAGAATCTTCTCCAATCGTTCTATCTGCAATCTTAAATCTTTTCTTCATAAATAAATTTTATTGTGCCTTCTTTAAAATTGTGTTTTTTAAAATCTAAAACTTCAAAAACTTTTACAGAAGGGATGTTATCTGCTTTAACAAGTGCTTGGATTTGCACTTTTTTTTCTTCCGATATCAATTTTTTTAAACTTCTATTAATAATTTCAGCCCCTAAACCAAAGCCTCTAAAATTTTCATCAAGCATGTAATCAATATCCCACACCTCTTCTTTTTTCTTATCAAACCTTACTTGCCCAACTCCTCTGTCATCTATTTCAAAAATGTACATTCTTGACTGATCATTACTTAGTTTATTATTGAACCAGGAAACATGATCATTCCAAGGTATTTCTTCAGAATTAAATGCATTGGCACGGACACTTTCATCATTTGCCCATTTAAAATATTGCTCCATGTCATCAATTTGTGCTTCTCTTATCTGAAGAATATTGCTGTATAAAAGTCCCAGAAATTTATTTCTAAATCTTTGCGGTGATAGCCCATCAATGCAATTCTGTTGATTTTCTATCATCTCGGCATCTTTCTTTTTTAAAGCAGCATTAAATGCTTTTAAGAAATCTTGCTTATTAAAAGATTTTGCGTCAAAGAACACATTATTAGCTTTAAACCCTGAATATACATCCTTTTGATTATCCGTATAATATCCTGAAATAACCGGTAGTCCGGTAGATATAACTTCAAATAAGATTCCACTTGCAGGCACTACTGCTAAATCTGCATCTTCAAGTTCGTTTCTCATTTCTTTGGCACTTAAAGAGTTCTTTACAACTATTTCTAAATCCTCTCTCTCTCCTATTACTTTATTTAACTCCTCCTGATGAGGATAGGCATTGCCAAGTACTAGTGTGACTATATAATTTTCCGCAGGAAGCCAAGACAAAACTTTTGCGGTTAAGTTTTTGGAATCGGAACCCCCAAAACAAATGAATATATTTTCAATACCCTTCGAGGTGCAGTTGTTTTCATGAGATGTACTTTCGAGAAACTCGGGGCGCAACAGGGCATAATCAGGACCCATCAAATATTTTGTGTAAAACTCACCTTCATAGTCTTCCATTGTTAGCCCCGGTGCATGATTGATTACCATATCAGCATAAAAATACTGTTGATGAAGATCATCGATACAGACTAATTTACATTCTTTATTTTTAATGATCTTTTGGTAAGCTGAATCAAAATGATATCCATCCAATACCACTATCTCACTTTGGGTAAGGCTATTCAGAAAATTTGATTCATTATCAATCATGGAAATACTCCATCCATTATTGATTAACTCGCTTCTTAATGAAGAAGGAAATTTTAAAGCAAAAAATTGAATCCTAAACTTATCATCCAACATATGAGCCAATGAGATACAACGTATTAAATGGCCTAAACCAATATCTGAACCTCCATCTGCCCTGATCTTTAATATTGGTTTTAATTTTGCCATTTTAATTAAGACGCTTAAACCCCGAATGAGCAACCGGACCTTCAAGTAAATGATGAATATCTTCCTCATCCTTTTCACACTTAGAAATTAACCTATATACTTCAGCCAAAGCATTAAAATAACTGCTAAAGTCTTCCTCTCTGTGTTCTGTTGAAGCATAGAAATGTGTACTGGCAAAGAACCCTTTTTTTAGCATTTCCTGAGTAATCAGCGTTTTATACTTCAAGTTTTCTTCACTATTGAAAGAATAAGTTGTTAAAGCAGGGATTCCGGAGATGGTTATTTCCAGATTATTCTCTTTAGCTAATTTGCTAAGACCTTCCCGCATCTTATGTCCTTTTGCTGTGATTATATCCCACGACTTCAATCTTTCCATCAATTCAAGAGTTTTTAAAGCTGCAGTTGGACCAATTCGTTCTGTCCAAAAAGTACTGCTTATAAACGTCTTCTGAGCTGCTTCCATAACAGCTTTTTTCCCCACCACTGCGGTTAATGCATACCCATTACCAATCGTTTTTCCAAACATAACCATATCTGGTTCAACATTATATTTCTTAAAGATTCCACCAAAAGTCTCTCTGAATCCGGAGGTACACTCGTCAAAAATTAAGACTATGTTTTTTTCTGTTGCTAAATCTCGCACTTTCTGTAAGAAATTATCTTCTGGTCCAAAATTTCTTACTACTTCCATTTTTATTACTCCAATATCATTATTCTCAACAATTTTATTTAATTCATCAAAATTATTGTAGTTAAATGGAAAGACAGTCTCTTTTAAATCATTTGGAACCCCTGCAGGGTCAAGTCCCGGTAAAAGATGATTTGAAAGTCCATCACCCTTATTAAGATTTGCAGAAAGATACCAATCATGCCAACCATGATAACCGCAAATAGCCACTTTATCCTTGCCAGTTGCTGCACGGGCAATCCGTATTGCTATTGCATTTGCCTCTCCTCCAGTTCTGGCAAACCGAACCATATCAGCCCACGGATTAATTTCAATTAACTTTTCTGCGAGCCACACTTCTTCTGGACAATTGAGAGTACTCATGTTTCCAGTGTCAACTACAGTACGTACAGCATCATCTACTTCTTTTTGTCCATACCCCAAAGTATTAGTACCGATGCCCATAATGGACATGTCGATATATTTGTTTCCATCAAGGTCCCAAACTTCACACCCTTTGGCTTTTGAGAAATAGGCTGGCCAATGATCCGGTAAAAACATTTCTGGTCGTTTAGAAAGCAGCATTGTTCCACCGGGTATTAGGTTTTTTGCTCTTTCATATAGTTTTTGACCACTTCTCATTTTTGGTCCTCCTTAAGTGATTTTAAATACCCTTCATTTCTTTGAAATTGACTATTAATAGAGATCAAATTCTTGTCAATTATATAGTCAGCATACTCCTTCCACGTTTTATCAGTTCCCAAATCCATAATCAGTTTCTTAATTAGTATATAATCTTCCTGTTCATCTACAGTCATGCGAATATTACCATAATCTACATTCGAAGGATAGCTTTTAGATTTAAACAGTTTTTCTCCTTTTAGATCAGAATTATTTCTGATATAGGGTGTTACATGCTCGCGTTCGGAAGGTTTCTTGGCATCTTTCCACGCCTTCTTTAGAGCTTCAAATGTAAATACTTCTACATCCTGTCCGTCGGGATATTTATTTTCTATTGTATTAGACACATAATCTAAGTCATGATTTTGAGCAAATTCAATGACGTTATCTACAAGCTCAGGATCTAGCAAAGGGCAATCCGATGTGACTCTTACAACCCACATTGGGTTAAGTGGTTCTGCAGCCCAGTAAAATCTGTCCAACACATCTCTCTCAGCACCTTTAAATACTTTAAAACCCAAACCTTTTGCAAGCAGATCAATTTTCTCGTCTTCTATCTCGGTTGTAGTTGCAACAATAATTTCCGAAACTTTATCACACTTTCTTAGCCTGTCAAGATGTATCTGAAGTAGTGTTATATTATCCACTGTTTTCAAAACCTTACCTGGAAGTCTACTACTTCCCATGCGAGCCTGTGTTATAAGTAGTGTATTTAGTTCCACAATGATGGATTAATTAACCTAATATTATTTACTCGAATCTCACTTATCATATCTAAAATTCGTTCATCTAACGATGCTTTACAGGCATCAATATTAGATTTTAATTGTTCTAGTGAATCCACTCCAATAATCACTTTATCTATATATGGCTGTTGCAAACAGTATTGAAGAGCAAGAATTTCTATAGGAATGTCATTATCAATTGCGATTTCATTGATCCTTGAAAGCTCATTTTTCAGTGGATCTATAACTGGATGGTTTTCAATAGGACTCATAAAAAATAATCCTTGTAGAAATGCTGAACGAGAATGTATGATTTTTCCTCTCTCCTTTGCTCTTTCCAGAACTTCTCCTCTTATGCTATGGTTGTCTAATAAGTTATAGGGAAGTTGAATCAAATCAATTCGGTCATCTTCAAGAAGTAACTCAATTTCACTATTTCTGTAAACAGAAACACCCAGATGTCCTAAAAAACCATTTGATTTTAGCTCATTAAATTGATCTGTTAATTCAGGCTGTGATTCGTAAGATGCAAACGAGTGAAACATAAGCACTTCTAATTGGTGAATATTTAACTCATCGAGATAATGATGGACCTTGTCACCAGGATCTATATTATCGCGGTCAGCAGGTATTTTGGTTACAATTTTAAACCTTTGATCTGGGTTATTTTTATGATATGCACCGATTATTTTGTGAGCTTCACCGTATGCTTCAGCTGTATCAAGCATACATATACCCGCTTCATTCGCATGTCGTAATATTTCAAAACCATCGTCATTTGAAATTTTACCGCTATTATTGTTTACCCCATAGTATAAACCCATTTGAACGGTGCCAAGAATTAATTTTTCAATCATCTTTAAAATCCTCACTGAAAATTGCCATACGGACTACATCACAGAATTTTCCATCATGAAGGGAGTGCTCTTTGTAGATTCCTTCCGTCTCAAATCCAAGTTTTTTATACAGCTGGAGTGCGGCTTCATTTTCCTTCACGACTCCCAGTGTAATTTTACGCAGGCCGAGATCGAAAAAGCAATAGTCCAGAATCCTTGAAGTAGCCTCTTTTGCATATCCCTTACCCCATTCCGATTTTCGCCCCATCATGATTCCATATTCGGCCCGGCCATGCTTTTTAACAACCGGATCAATTTTAATATTTCCAAAATGAGTATGGTTTTTCTTTAAATGAATAGCCCAGAATAAAATATTCTTCTGTTCAACCTGTTTCAAAAACTCTTTTAGTTTATCTAGTGTATAATCTCCACCACTCTCTAGGTAACGATTCACATCTGGATCATTCAGCCAATCGACATATTCATGAGACAGATGCGCCAGTGACAAAGGTCTATAGATAAGCCGTTCCGATTCTAACTCCGGTGCTTTCATAGATTAACTGTAATAATTTAAAATTGTGCTTATTACGTACTCCTGATCTTCATTTGATAAAGTAGGGAACATCGGCAAACTGATGCAGTTACGATAATAATCTTCAGCACAGGACATATCACCCTCGCTCCATCCATATTGCCTGTAGTAAGGCATTAGATGGCACGGTATGTAATGTATTTGAGTATAAATATTTTGTTCACGAAGATAATTATAAAGTCCCAATCGGTCATCAACTTCAATTACATATAAGTGATAAGCATGTCCTTCTACCACACCTGATTGTCCTTTAATAAAAGACTTGCCTTTAAAAGATTCATAATAAATTTGAGCAATTTCTCTTCTTCTTACCAAACCATCATCTGCTCTTTTAAGCTGACTTCTACCTAATGCGCACTGGAAATCGGTAATACGATAGTTGTAACCGAGTTCCTGCATTTCCATATACCAGTTGGGATAGTTTAGAGTATTTAATTCTGAGTGTTTAGTTTTACCAACTGCAAACTCAATGGAATTTTCGTACTCGTACTCGTTTTTGGTAATCCCGTGTGTGCGGAGTTTGAGAAGTTTATTATAGAGGTCTTTATCATTGGTAGTGATCATTCCGCCTTCACCGGAAGCAATATGTTTTACTGGATGAAAGGAAAAAATGGCTAAATCAGCATAGTTACCATTACCGCAGTTTTGTTCATTACCCTCACTATCGATAAAAAATCCACCCGGAGCATGACAAGAATCCTCAATGATCCAAAGGTTATATTCATCTGCAAGCTTTCTAAAAGCTTCTAAATCAATCGCTCGACCTGCAAAATCAACGGGGATAATTCCCTGATATGTTCCTTTAGGTGAAGCTTCCAGTAATGCTGTGACTCTATCTATGTTCAGCAAATATGTTTCCGGATCTATATCAGCAAAGACTACCTCAGCACCACAATAGCGAACACAATTAGCAGAGGCAGCAAAAGTAATTGGTGTAGTAATTACTTTATCCCCCTCTTGTACATTCAAAGCTAACGCACATAAATGAAGAGCAGCAGTACCGTTTGATATGGCAACTGCATATTTAGCTCCAACGTAGTTTGCAAAAGCTTCTTCAAATTCAGCTATCCTTGGACCCTGTGTTAGGTAATCGGATTTTAAAGCCTCTACTACAACCTGAATATCTTCGTCTGTAATGTGCTGACGCCCATAAGGTATTACTTCCATTATTTACACCTCAAAAGTTGGGTCTACATGTTCCTTAATGAGCCTACGAAGACTTTCAACTGTTTCCCACTCATCATTTTCTCCGGAATTATAGCGAAACCCCTGCTCAACGGATTTTGCATCATTTTGTTCAATAAAGTCTTCGAGCTTAAATCGAGGAACTTGTGGCAGAATGGCGTAATACTTACCCAAATCATAGGTGTTGAAAGAATCCGAAGCAGTGATCATTTCTTCATGCACCTTTTCGCCCGGCCTGATACCAATTATAGGTTTTTCGCATTCAGGACCAATAGCTTCGGCAACATCCAAAATCTTATAAGATGGTATTTTTGGTACAAAAAGCTCTCCCCCCCACGCATTCTCCAAAGCGTGCATAACCATATTTACCCCACCTTGAAGTGAGATATTAAACCGTGTCATATTAGGATCTGTGATAGGCAAAACTCCTTCCTTTCTTTTATCTAGAAAAAATGGAATCACAGAACCATTAGAGCCCATCACATTACCATATCGAACTACAGAAAATTTAATCGGATTCCAACCTCTGATATTGTTTGCAGCAATAAAAAGCTTATCTGAAGTTAGTTTAGTGGCTCCATAAAGATTAATTGGAGCCGCTGCTTTATCAGTAGAGAGTGCAACCACCCTTTCCACTTCTGTTTCAAGGCATGCATTTATCAAGTTTTCAGCACCCAAAACATTTGTTTTAACACATTCCATAGGGTTGTATTCAGCAATAGGAACATGCTTCATAGCCGCTGCGTGTATTACATAATCAATTCCTTTTAATGCACGCTTTATTCGATCCTTATCTCGTATATCTCCAATAAAAAATCGTATCTGAGGGTAAGTATTTTGTGGATATTCTTGCCCCATAAGAAATTGCTTTTGCTCATCACGAGAAAAAATGACTAATCTTTTGACATCAGGGTAATTATTAAAAATGTGTTTGGTTAAGGCTTTACCTAATGAACCTGTACCACCTGTTATAAGTATCGATTTTTCGTTAAGCATTATCAATCATTTAGTATTAAAAATTTTCTTCCCCAAAAATCAACAATTTCGGTTCTTCTATTTCAATTTCGTCGTTTGACTCATACACCAAAGTTCGAATTCTACGGTCAATAAGTTTTTCTGCTTTTTCCACCAGCTTCGCCAGGTATTGGGTGTCAATATCTTCTCCGATGATGGTTACATCTACAATGGCGCTTTCCAAGCCCCTTGCCAAATCGCCGGTTAGATATACAGCATGTACATCTCCTAAATTATCTATGATCTGTTCTATAATCTGATCAATCCCAAAATGCTTAAAGGCAATTTTCTGGAGCTCGTCAAACATAGGGAACTTCCGGTTTACACGGTACATTTTTTTGTTCCCCTCCTTGTGGCCTTCAATCAGCCCGGATTCTTCAAAGCGATTTAATTCCACTCGTACGGAGTTGGTACTTTCATTAAACTCATCTGCCAGTCCACGCAGGTAGGCGCTGCTGTCCGGGTTCAGGAAGAAGCGAAGCAGGAGCTTCAGTCGGGTTTTGGATTGTATGAGTGTGTCTAGCATGTTCCCTTAGGGGAATAAAATTTTAAGTTTTGAATGTTAACTTTTAAATGGGTTTTGGCACGTTGGTTAACATCATGAATGATCACCATTAAAAGTGATTGTGAAGATCAGATAACTCCTTACCTACTCTATACCCCATTTAAAATTTAACATTGATCATTTAGAATTTCGCTCACAACTGCGTTGCGGCATAGCGAGTAAAAATACTACTCAATAATACGCAGGATATTTTACACGATCAATGCGTGAATATTGATTTTTTGAAGAGCTGCATTCAGTACTTCGCAAATCGGTCGTTCGGTCCATCGATCAGTCGCAAATCAAGCCAGGTGGTACTTTCAAAGTTCACTGTGTGTAAAAACAAACCAAATATTATCAGGCTAAGATCCTTCCCCACCAGCCGGCGGCTCAGAGTGACTCGGGGTGGTTATTAAATGAAGATACAATTTTGAGTCCTTTTCCCTTACCAAGAGGTAAGACAGAAAGGGTCTGCTTATCTTGGCTTGGCAGGTATCTCAATTTCACAAACTAGACCATTCGCAAATCAATTCTTTCACAAGCGCTGTAAAAGATCACAAACTAATTCTCAAGATTGCCGCGTTGTTAATCATCCCAATCTTACATTCAGCAACACAAACTCCTCGCAAAGACAATCTTTATCAAATATCATCCCGCACGAAGCGAAGTGGAGATGCGGGATTTCCTTAACCGGCTTGGGGTATTCATAAGGGAGATTGCGAGTCTATGCCCGCGATGACGGTCTTTTTTATTAGAAGACTGTATAATTACACTCCTTGTCAGTTAACACCCAAACTCCTTTCCAGTACACAAGCGAAGCCGTTCAGGGCTTCGCAAGATCAGGATTCACTGCCAAAAGGATTCGAAGCCAAGAACTGCTGAATAAGAATCCACCCAATGGAAGCTATCCCGCTCAGCATGACAAACACAATCAGAACCATAGCTCCGCTAGTTTCATCATTTACCGGAACCTGTACCGGCTGAAGCACTTTGAACACAGGGGTTTCTTCTTGTACTTTCAATTTGGCTTCTTCGTACTGTTGGGTCAGGGAGTTATAGAGATTAAAGGCAATGTCATATTCGGATTGTAATCTCTGTCGTTCGGTCTGAGCCCGAGCGGTTAAATTACCTTGGTTACTGTCGTCAAAGTCGGCCAGTTCCAGTTGGGCTTCTCTAAATCGGTCGCGAGCATCATTCAACTGCTCTTCAATAAACTCCAGATCCCGTATCACTTTTTCCGTCCGGTATTCTACAAGGTATTCGGTCAGCTCATCGATGGTGTATTTAGCAACACTTGCTGCTAATTTCGGATCTGACATTTGAGCTCGAACGGTAACTACTCCGGATTCTTCATCTAAACTGGCTGATACCCGTGAACGAAGGTCATCAATCACTTCCATCTCTAGCTTACTCAGCTCTACAATTTCATCTTCATTACCAACGCCAGTACTTAGAGTTTCCTCTTCAGAGTTGAATGCACCAATAACAGTTCCGGGTAACCCAACGGTATACTGCATTATGTATCCTAAAATCCCAGGTGACATTATTTCTAAGTAATATTCATATAGAGAAGCAGTAGTATCATAATCCGGTAAATAAAAGTCCTGTCGAGCCAGTTTATCTTGGAAACTCAGGCTTTGCACAATTTTAGGATATAAATCTACCCGAATGGCATTACTGGCTGAGTTGTAGGTTCCACCACTTAAGCCAATTAACCCACCGTATTGTTGTAATAAACTTGATGCACTACCACTGCCCATGCTTTCCGTGCTGTATTCCGGCATCAAGGTAGCATCACTTACATACTCTTTGGGGCTGAGCAAAGCTACCATCACCCCAAGCACCGCTCCCACCGCTACAAAACGGTAAATAACTTTTCGGTTATCCCAGATAGTTTTGGCCAGTTCAATCAGGTCAATTTCGTCTTCTTCGTAGCCTTCATAGGCGTGCTCGGCCGGGACTAATCGGTATTCCTGAATAGGAAAGTTCTCAGGGCTTTTTTTCTTTCCCGGCTTGTTGTCCCCATGTTCTTGATTTGAGTTGTTCTTTTCGCTCACTTTCTACCAAATTTTGTTAAGCAATGATGATACGAAGTTTGATCTTCTATTTAAAGAGGTATTTGTGGCGAGTTGCTGGATTCGGGTTAATGAGTTGCGGGTTTTCTTTTGTAAACAACCCTTTTAGGATAATCACCTCGATTGTAGTAAAACGGATGTACGGTATCTCCTTGACAAACTTAGTATATCGATATTGGAGATCGCGGATCAGGTTTGTCCGCGATGCTTGTTTCTCTTAGCAGCAAATCGATCGCTCAGTTCATCGATTATTCGCAAATCATTTCTTGGTGGTTAAAAATCAATTCCAGTAATCAACAACCCTAAACACTTTCTGGCTAAGATCCTTCGGCAGTAGCCTCAGGATGACCTGACCTATTATTAAAGCAAGGAGTAATGATTAAACGTCCTTTCCCCTTACCAAGGGGAAAGACAGAAAGGGGTCCGGTAGCTAAGGGAGTTTAGCGTTGTTCAACCTAGTCGCCATTTCAAGGAGATTGCTTCGTCGTTTTCCATCCCACCCTTACACTCAATACCCAACCTCCTCGCAAAGACTTAACTATAATCAAAGGACAACTGATAGCTGACAGCTAATACTAAACCATCGCCTCAGGAGCCTTCTCCGGCCTTTTTCCATCACCAAACGGTTTGGTCGGCGTCTCATTCATATACTCATCCAGTGTAAACTCATCTACCTGAATGGCATCATTTCGGGCTTGTTCGGTTTTCTTAACCAGTTCGCCTTCTTCTTTTGTGAGTACTCCTTTTTCAACCGCTAAATCTGCAATTTCGAGATAGGGTTCTTTAGGAAGTTCTTTGGCTTTTATGGCTTTGTATAACTTCTTGAAAGCAGGCCAGGCCTGTTCCACCAATTCCAGGGTATGCTCGTAACGACCAATAGCTGATTCCTTATCTTTTGGAAGATAAATTCCATCCGTCACATGATCACGGCCTTCGCCACGTTCCTGCATGGCTTGTGCCACTCTATGTCCGAGCTCATCAGACGGATAGGTTCCGATAGGATTTAATCGTCCCCAAACTCCGGCCAAACGGAATACCCAGCTTAAACCCGGCACCTTTATTTCTCTAAGGATTCCTTCAAAAGCTTGCTGGATTTTCCAAAAGCTGTACTCCATCGCCCATTCGAAATAAGGGCGATCGGCTTCTCTTCTACCCTCGGCCTCAAATCGCTTGAGGGCTCCGGATGCCAGGTACATATAACTCAGGATATCCGCATAACGACCTGCTATTTTTTCTTTCATCTTCAAAGCACCGCCGTACGATCCCAGGGCAATGTCAGCAAAGAAAGCAAAGGAAGCGGATGTCCAGGCCAGTTTGCGGAAGTATTTGGCAGCCGGTCCGCTTACCGGTGAACTTGCTAGTCGGCCTCGAGTGATGCTAAGCAAGAATGCACGTGACTTATTTCGGGCTACATGACCAATATGTTTCCAAAAGTTGTCGTCAAAAGCTTTCACGTCCTTGTTCATCAACGCATCAATTTCATTATAGGCATATGGGTGGCATCGAATCGCACCCTGACCAAAGATCATCAGCGTTCGGGTCAAGATGTTGGCTCCTTCTACCGTGATCGCTATCGGCATAGCTGTGTAGCTGCTGGCGAAGATATTTCGGGGACCCCGGGAAATTCCGGCTCCGCCCACAATATCCATGGAATCATTGACGATTTCTCGTCCCAACTCGGTGAAGTTATACTTGGCAATAGCAGTAACCACTGCAGGTTTTTGTCCGCTGTCTAATCCACCGGTGGTATATCTGCGGGCTCCTTCCATTAAATAGGTATATCCACCGATCCGTGCCATCGGCTCTTCAATGCCTTCAAACTTTCCGATATTCAATCCGAATTGTTTACGGATGGCCGTATAAGCTCCAATCGCCCGTGTGGCTACTTTTGCTCCTCCCACACTCTGCGCCGGCAGTGAGATTCCCCGACCCACAGCCAGTGACTCCATCAGCATGCGCCAGCCATTTCCGGCTCCTTCTTTCCCGCCAATGATAGCATCTTCCAAAGGAACCACCACATCTTTTCCGTTAATCGGGCAGTTATAGAATGGAATCCCAAGCGGATCATGACGTCGCCCCAGCACCACTCCTTCGGTATCCGATGGAATGAGCGCACAGGTGATGCCCCGGTTTTCTTCTTCTCCAATCAGGTGATCCGGATCTTTCAGGTTGAAGGCCAGGCCAATCACCGTCGAAATCGCGGCAAGCGTAATATAGCGTTTCTCAAAGTTGAGTCTTAGATACAACTTACCATCTTCACCTTTAAACACGACTCCTTCCGACCGCATACTTCCGGCATCTGATCCTGCATTCGATTCCGTAAGACCAAAGCATGGCATTTCTTCTCCGGATGCCAGCTTGGGTAAATAATGATCTTTTTGCTCATCGGTTCCATAGTGTAGTAGCAACTCCGCAGGACCCAAAGAGTTAGGAACCATGACTGTGGTAGCCAACGGTCCGCATCGGGAAGCCAGTTTCGCAACTATGGCACTGTGAGCCGTGGCCGAAAACTCGAGCCCGCCATATTTCTCCGGCACTATCAACCCGAAGAACTTTTCTTTTCTCATGAATTCCCAGACCTCCTCTGTAAAACCTTTCCGAACCATCACGTCCCAGTCGGTCACCATTTCGCAAAGCTTTTCAACCGGACCGTCCATAAACGCCTGTTCTTGTTCGGTCAGTTCAGGATAGTCCTGATCAAGAATTCGTTTGAAATCAGGTTTTCCGGAAAACAGCTCACCTTCTACCCATACATTCCCGGCCTCGATAGCGGTTTGCTCGGTTTCTGAAATCTTGGGAAGGAAGTTCAACGCATCCAGAAGCTTCATAATAGGGCCACTTAGTACCACCCTACGAATGGGCTTAATGTTGAATACGAGCACTAACACAGTATAAGTGATGTACAGCCAGGTGGGGGCATCCAGGCCAACCAATCCTGCATAACCGGCAATAGCCCACAACCAAAGCGGGGCTCCGGTATATCCAAAAATCAGCATCAGTAAAAACGCCGATCCTATTGATGCCCAAAGTGGGATTTCACTAAAAAAACCGACTAATTCCATTATTGCTTCCATAATCTTTCCTCTTTTATAATACCGTTGTTCGAATCAGGAATCCCTGAACCACATGCTCAATGGATTCCTCAATAAATTGTTCTTGATCGATCCGGCTGTCCAGCCTCTTGTTAAGGACAACCGAAACTACGCCGTGTAATTGCGCCCAAATTGAATAAGCGGCAACTACCGGTTTATCTACTTCCATCAAACCCTGACCTACACTTTCCTCAATGGTTTTAACAAGAAGCTCATATGCTCTTCTTGCTTTGCGAAATTTCTCTTTGGGATAACGAGCCATTGAATCGGACCGAACCTTATATATAATTTCGTACTTCTCAGGGTACTCGATCCCAAACTCCACATAGCTTTTTGTGATGGCTTTAAACCGCTCAATACTATCGGTTTTGGATAATGCTTTTTTCTCAATGAACCGGCTTAGATCCTCTACCGACTCCTCAATTAGTGTATGCAGCAGGTGATCTTTGTTCTCGAAATAAAGGTAGATACTGGTGGCAGATACATTTGCCTGTTTGGCAATTTTCCGCATCGACAATGACTTGTATCCTTCTTTATACAACAAGTGCCTGCTTATGTCCAAAATCTGATCTCGTAAGGGTACTTCTTCGCTCATTCGGTTACTTAGGTTAACGGTGTTAACTTCTGTAATGTAATCAATCCAAAGCGAAAATCAAGACGTGCTTTTTATCATCCTGTCATCCCGTATGTAGCGAAGCGGAGATTCGGGATCTCCCTAATTTATTTGGGATGCCTTAAAGGGAGATCGCGGGTCTGGGCCCGCGATGACGGGGAAGTTTGATTTAAGATTAGGATCCAACAATTGAGTCCTTTCCCCTTACCAAGGGGAAAGAAAGAAAGGGGTCTTTTTGACCTACATCAGAGCTAGATCATTCGTAAACCACATATATATCCAAAATGTGAGGCAAAGCCTCAACTCATCGTTGCGCAGCAGAGCGACGCAACTAGAGTCAACAAGCGAAGCCATTCATGGCTTCCCAAACTGACAGCTGTCGTCTGTAAGCTGACAGCTTTTCAAACCCTAAACCTCAAATACTTAATCGTCTTACCTTTCTCCAAATGCATACTTTCATAATAGGTGATGATAGAAAGCTCGGGGTCATCCGGGCGGTTTTTATGGACATTCGGCTCATCATCCAGCAGCTCCAGTCCCTCTTGTTCGATGATTTCTTTAGTATACTCGTAGAGCACATTACTGTCAGTTTTCAGGTTGATTACCGCACCGGACTTCATCACTTTGCGATATAATTCCAGAAATTTGGGAGCCGTAAGTCGCTTCCTCTCTTTTTTGATATAAGGATCCGAAAAAACAATCCAAGCTTCATCTACCTCCTCTTTCCCGAAAAACTGATCTAGATGATCGATATAACATCTTAAGTACCGGACATTATCCAAATTTTTCTCAAGGGCTTCAGTAGCCCCTACCCACATGCGATTCCCTTTGATATCCAGACCCACGAAATTTTTGTCGGGATGAAGCTGTGCCAGGCCAATTGAATACTCCCCCTTTCCACAAGCCAGCTCTAATACGATAGGCTGATCTTTGTCAAAAATTTCAGAATTCCATTTCCCTTTTGGGGCAGGATGATCTTCATCAAAGTCGGTGTATACAAGCGTATTGTCGAGCTTGGGCAGCTCCTCCATCCGCTCTTGTTTGATCTTAGGCATCTTTTATGGTGAAAGTCTTTTTATTTCCCATTTATTACCGACTTGCTCATATTTAATACGGTCGTGAAGCCGGCTTCTCCTTCCCTGCCAAAATTCAATAGCCTCCGGCTTTAACCTATAACCACCCCAGGTTTCCGGCATAGGGACTTTCCCTTCCGGATATTTTGCTTCCAGTTCAGAAAACTTCTTTTCCAAAAAATCACGGTTGGGAACCTCGGCACTTTGGTTAGAGGCCAGGGCTCCGAGCTGACTTTTATACGGCCGCTGCCGGAAATACGCCTCACTTTCTTCTTTAGATATTTTCTCGACGATTCCGTCAATGCGTACCTGACGTTCCAGTTGAAGCCACAAAAAACATAAGGAAGCATTGGGATTTTGCTCCAGCTCTTTACCCTTATCACTTGCATAGTTGGTGTAAAAGACGAAGCTGTCATCTTCCAATCCCTTTAATAAAACAATGCGTGTATGGGGCTTTTGGTTGGCATCCACCGTGGCGAGGGTCATGGCATTTGGTTCAGGAACCTCGGCTTGTACTGCTTCTTCCATCCATCGCTCAAATTGTTTAAATGGATTTATGTTTACATCCGACTCATCCAGTGAATGCTTAGAATAGTCTTCGCGCAGTTTCTGCAATTTTTCGTTTTTCATTTCTTATTAGTCATCCAAAATATTCCGGTTCATTGCCGGGTTTCCATTTAATGTTACATCCCATACTCGACACTTGCTCATCTTCTGAAATTTGGTCTCCGGAAAGAAGAGCCTCCAAGGCATTTCTGAGATCTTTGCCGGTAACCGGTATGTCTTTGGAAGGTCTGCTGTCATCAAACTGACCTCTATAAACCAGTTTTCGGTTTTCGTCAAATACGAAAAAATCCGGTGTACAGGCAGCCTTATAAGCTTTGGCGACTTCCTGAGTTTCATCATACAAATACGGGAAGGGGTAATCTTTCTGAGCCATTTTTTCCGGACTGTCTTCCGGGTACTTCTCTACATCATTAGAACTGATGGCAATAAACCCAATTCCTCTGGCTATATAATCATTGGCTACATTCACCAATTCATCTTCTATATGAAGCACATACGGGCAGTGGTTACAAATAAACATCACCACAAAACCTTTGCTTTGATCGGCATAGCTCAACGACAGGTTACCTCCGTTCACGCTTGAAAGGGTGAAATCCGGTGCTTCCGTTCCTATTTCCAGCATGGTTGATGGTGTTGCTGACATAATGCTCCTGACTTTTGTCGATTAATGGTTTTAACTTCAGTGCATGGAATCCATTACAAAGATATTGAATGATCGAGACAAAATTTTGTTCGAAAAAGCATTGAAGTTCTACTTCTATGCACGACAACAAGATGTCCGTAAGCTTAATTCGCAATTACAGCAGCGCTTTTCCTATGCTGGGCAGGTCGCCTACTCGCTGATTATAACCTACATTCGTGAAGGAAATTTAAAGCTGGAGTACATGGATTTCCTGAATGAGGAGCTCAAGACCATGCGCGGACTGGATTCCGAGTTTCTGGAACCGCTGATGATCAAACCTCATGAAATCGACGAGATTGAATTTAATCAGGAAATCTCGATTAAGGTTTTTGATGAAGATAATGATACCGACCTCCGGATCATCTATAGCCCGGATGCGGCCATGGCAAAGCTGGTGCCCAACGACTGAGTCATTTTGAGGGTACTCCCGAAGAATCTTGACAAGCTTAGATCAGCTAATAATCACTAGTACATTCTTCAATATTAATCCCCAACTATCTCCTGGTGCAGGGTTTCATCCCGGATAATGCCTCTCTTCTTCAATTCGGTGAGAATAAGCTCCGTCACATCGGTTTGGAAAGGAAATTCATAGCGAATGTCCAGTACGTACGCTTTAACCTTCAGCTTTAGCACAAACCGGCGTTCATGCATTTCATTTTCTGCCATAATGCTGATGGGTTTTTTCATGAATACAAAGCGCGAAGCGATTACGGCTTTATAAGCCACCTCCTTCACTTCCTCCACCGGACATTCAGCCGGCAGGTAGATATTGGTCACCACCAAACAATCGAGTGCGCCGGTGTTGGCATTGGATACAGCTGTTCTAATCAACTCTCCATTGGGAATGGTTACCACGGAATCCCCAGGGGTAACAATACGGCTCGATCGCAGTCCGATTTGCTGTACTTCCCCGTAATGATTGGCAAACTGGATTTTATCACCCACCTGAAACGGCCGATCCAGAATCAGCATCACCCCGCCAAACAGGTTTTTGAGCACGTCCTGCGAAGCCAGCCCGACCGCAATACCAACCGAAGCCATCACCGTAATTATGGTTGCATAAGGTGGCTGAATGATGCCGGCGATTGCCACATATATCGCCAGGGTCCATACCACCACACGGACAATAGGAACCATCCGTTTTATACGGAGGCGGTATTTGGAAATGCGTTCCGAAAAATTCCCCAGAATGGTACTGATGAAGGATGTCACATAATAAGTAGCAATAAAAAACAGGATAATCATGATGACCTTCGGCCACGATATCACCTGCTCCAGCTGAGCTAGTGCCTGTTCAGCATCTCCTGAAACCTGTGATGTATCTTGCGAAATACCCCCCTGCTGCTCTAACTTCATTATAACCGAATCGAGACGAGACATTCGTTGGTTTATGAGAGAATCTATTTTTTGAGTCAGTGTGGTATCCTGAGCTTGAACTGAGATTGTGTCCGGTTGAGATATATTTTGGGCAAACAACGAACTCCCCCAGCCGCCACTCAGAAGCAACAGAGTCAAAAGCATCCAAATGTATTTATGCAGTGCCATAGTTTAATGTATGAAATTAGCTTCTTTCAAAACCCGAACTACCTGCCTGTAAATCAGGTGATTCAGCATATATCCATGCTCGGTCTTAAATAAGATGGAGCGTGATGTTAACCGGGATACCAGTAGCTTACTGTCTCTCAATGGTTGATTCAGTACTTTAGCCAGATCTTCAGGCAGCAGTGAATCGTGTAACACAAAGGCAGCCAAAGCAAACAATTCGGTACTGTCCAGTTCGTCAATTCGATTGATGGCCGTGAAGTCAAAGGGATTGATATAGAAGTGAGTATCGTCATATTCTCGAATCGACCGAATCCAGAATATCATTGCAATGGAGGAGTTTCCTTCGCTCAGTTTTGCCAGCTTTTCAAAGTATCGATCCTGCAAATACTCCTGCGTCTTTTCTTCATCATCCATCAGCTTGCGGAAATTGCGGCTCTTCTTTGTAGAATCATCCGGTATAAATTTAAGCTGATAACCACTTGCCCGGTGCCTTTTCAAAATTAACTCCTCAATCTGCTGGTCATTCAGATTATCTGTTTCCACAGCGTGCGTAAAATAATCAGCGATGTTCAGCACCTTATCCAAGAACAACCAACCATATCTCGTTGAGCTGGCTATCCACATAATTTCCTTATTGGTCTCAGAAATCAACAACAGCAGTTGCTCCATAGCCTCAAAGCCCGAAATATTTCGGATGTAGCAATTCTGAATATTCTCCAGGATGATCACCACCCGATTTTTCTTTCGCTTTATCGCTGCAATCAAATCCTCAATACTCTCCGTATCGTCCAATTTCAGAGCATCACTGATCCGCCCCGCAATTTCATCTGCATGCCAAATGGTATCCTCAAAATTGATTTCAATCACATCATGTTTGGTGAGTACTTCATCCATCAACAACGACACAAACAAACTTTTCCCGCTTCCCTTTTCCCCTACAATGGCAAAGGTGGATGGGAAGTTATTCTGCCACAGCTTATAGCCTTTCTTAAACCGGTCAAATTGCTCAGGCTTACGGATGTAGAAACGCTCATCGATCTCCTTGTGGAAATCAAATAGTCGGCGATAGATAAATGGCAGTCCGGCTATCTGTTCATCTGTCTCCGATAAAAATGTAGCCAGATCGGTTTTATCGCCTTCCAGTTCTTCTTTTTCCGCAAAGCCCAGAAACTTCCGAACAGCTTCGGTATACTCTTTAACCTTCCTCCAGATGAACCGGCCAAACAGCTCTGTTTTTTCCGAAATCGTGGCCCACCAAACCTGCAGCTTAGTCTTCCAGTCTACAGCAGCTTGTTTGGCTTTATATTCGGCACCTGCCAGGCGGACTTCACTTACATCCTGCTTTTCAAGCAGTTTAGTGAGCTTAACAAAAGCTGCACGTTTTTTTTCCTGAAGTTTACCCACCAGCGATTCTCTTTTTTCCTGAACTTCCTGCTGAAGCTCTTCAAGCTTAGTTTTGGCTCGTTCAAGCCCTTCACGGGCAACCTGAATGGGTTCTTCTTCGTCCGATTTTTTGACTTCATCGGCTATTTCCAAATTAGTATAAATAATCTGGGAAATTTCCTGAAGGTTTTGCATCACCTTCATCAAAAACTGTTCAGCCTTGATTTCCTTAGGCATGAATTCTTTTACAAGGTGATTGCTGATCACACGCTCAACTAATATTTGCCAGTTTACCTCCTCAAACTCATATTCTGGAGGAAGCTTTGTGAGATCAAGCTCTTCGATAAGCGTTACTTTTTCCGGTAGTTCGTTGGTCCACTCCGGGATGGCAGAGGTAAATCGCTCAAACTTTGTTCCCAAAGCAGCATCTTCGATATACTCGCCCAGCGGCTCAATGATTTTTTGCTCTGCGAAACTAATCATTTTATCCTGATGCTCGCTGCTGAGCTTACGAACCTCCTTTATCGTCCGGTTTTCGGTTTCGTCAAAAATCGATATCGCTTCCTCAAGCTGCTCCATTAGCTCACTGGCCGGAGACTCAAAGTGATCTGTAAAGAATTCAGCTATAGCTTCACTGAACCCTCCCGTTCGCTCTCCTACCGCTTTGTGTAGCTGCATAAAATCCATCGACAAATACATCCGGTTCACCAACACATCCAGAAGCTCTCCCCAAACTTTCTCATCATTCCGGCGACGGGTCTGGATGCTGTTCTGCCGGTGAACAATTTTTGTTTTGGTGTATTCACTTACCGGCCGTTCAAAAGTGCCCGTCAATGATATTGCCCGTTCGATTTCCTCACTAACATCCTGAACATACTCTTGCAGCTTTTGGGAGTGAGCCGACTTGATGTCTTCCATTTTTTGCAACGCTTCATCGAAAAATACTTCCAAATCTTTTTGAGTCGGAGTTACCGGTGGGTGATTTTCTGCATTCGATTTCTCTCCCTCTTCTACTTCAGGCTGCTCATGTATGATTAATCCACCGGAGTGCAGCGTCCATTTGTCTGCTTCCAGCAACACTTCGGCTTGCAGCTTCTGAATTTCATTGGACCACTCACGTACCCACTTATCCAAACTCAGGACGTGAATTCTAACAACATAATGAAGCGGTATTGTATGCTTCCAGACGGGACCCGTTTTTTCCGGTTTCCCAAATACCTTCCGAATCCCGTTAACCGTGGTATTTATTCCACGCTGCACTCCCCGGGCTGAACGCTTAAAAAGCTTACCGAGCTTTATCATCCCGGAATCATCAGCTTGTGCCTCAAACCGGCTTTCTTGCTGAGGTAATACTATCTCTTCCTGAATTTTAGAAAGGACAGGTTTCAGGTTTTCAAGCCAATCAATTTTCGATTCAGACTCACTTTCCTCTTCAGCATTTTCAATCTCAGCATGTACCTTTCCTGTAAATTTCCGCAGTGACTTTTCCGGCTCCCCCGCTTCAATGCCCGACTGAGTTTGTTTGAGTAAATCCTGTAGCTGCTGAACTTCTGCTTCCAGCATATGCTCCAGGTTAGCTTTCATTTTGGAAAGCCAATCATTTCGAAGCTGTTCTAAGATTTTATCCCGGGATTCGTCGGATTTCATAAAGGTTAAATCGATTTCTTGGTACAGCCTGAACCTAAGCCGTTATTATTTGATAATAATATATCTGCTGTCAATGTCGAAGGTATCATTAATACTGAATTTTCGCACTTTATCCTTTTTTTCGAACTCTTTCAATGGTTTAGAGAATATCTTACATTATATGCATCATCTTTCAGGCAAATTACTTACCTAAATCATAACCCCGACTTCAATATGCGCATATCTCATATTTACAGAGCGCTTCCATTGTTGTTCATACTTCTGTTTTCTTTCGCCAGCAGTTTTGCCCAAACCCAGCTTCACCGGGTTTCTAATACCGCTCGCAGTGATGGAATGGGATATGTAGTCCGGTATCACCTCACCGCGCCGGTCGATTCATTTGATATTCTGCAACCTGCCCCCGACCTCATACAGATGGTTTTATATGATGAGGAGATTGATACCACCGGATTAGCGCTGCCCGAAGAAAGCGAAAAGTTAAAGGAAGTGCGCCTTTATAAGCTTAAGTATGGTTATGGTATTGATATTTACCTCGGGAACGGAGCTTATTATAAATCCGATGCCTATTTGGATCAAAACGGCTCCGATATTCTGGTAAACCTGGAAGTTGCAGATCAGCGGGAAGTGGAACGATACTCCCAGCAGTTTTTGGCCCGCAACTGGTACGAAGAAATTGTGGATGAAAGTGCCCTGGAAGTTTCTCCGGTTGACTCAGCTCCCAAAAATGATTTCTACTACGATGTAAAAGACAAACTACGGTTTGATAAAATTGTCATCGATCCCGGCCACGGTGGGTGGGATCCCGGGTCCATCGGGTATAAAGGGGTGAAGGAAAAAGAAATCACCCTTGCGGTCGCAAAAAAACTGGGGGCATACATCAACGAACATCTCCCTGATGTAGAAGTGGTCTATACCCGAACCGACGACTCCTACCTCGGTTTGGCTGAACTCGGCCATTTTGCCAATCTAGCGGAGGCTGATTTATATGTATCCATCCACTGTAATTCGTATCGCAATCAATATGTGCGCGGAGCCGAAGTTTATTTTCTCGGACTTCACAAAAGTGATGCTTCCTTCGAAGTTATGAAGCGTGAGAACAGCGTATTCAAAAACGAAACGGATAAAGAACTTACTGAAGAAGATCTATTGGTGTATGAACTGGCCCACAGCGGATACATAGCTACCAGTGAGAAAATTGCTTATATGATTGAAGATCAGTTTAAGAACCGTGCCCAACGCAAATCACGTGGCGTAAAACAGGCCGGTTTCCAGGTGTTATTTGAGGCTTCTATGCCGGCGGTTTTGGTTGAATTAGGATTTATTACCAATCCGGCCGAACAGCGGTTCCTAACCAGCGACTATGGCCAAAACATCATGGCTTCAGCTATGTTCCGAGCCATCCGTGACTACAAAGTGGAATACGATCAAAAGCAGGCTTATAACAGCACTTCTTCATCTACAAATCAAAAATAAGCATGTCATCCAAGCCCTTAGTTATTGGCGTTGCCGGGGGAAGCGGTTCAGGAAAAACAACAGTTATTAACTACATCTGCAAGGAATTTGCCAAAGATAATATCCTGCGGCTTGAGCACGATTCCTATTATCGGGAATTGGATCATTTGCCTTTCGAAGAACGTTTAAAACAGAACTTTGACCACCCGGCTTCCCTCGAAACCGAACTTATGATCCGCCACATTAAAGCGTTAATGGAAGGCTACCCGGTAGAAGTTCCGGTTTATGATTTTGAGAAGCACACCCGTAAGGACGAAACTATCACAGCCACACCTTCCAAAGTTATCCTGATTGACGGGATTCTCATTTTCTCAGAGCCTGACCTTTTAAAGCTGATGGACGTAAAAATCTTTGTGGATACCGATGATGATGTTCGCCTGCTCCGGCGATTGAAAAGAGATATTCAGGAACGCGGACGATCGGTTGAGGGCGTGCTTACCCAATACGAAAAATTTGTACGTCCCATGCACCTTGAGTTTGTGGAGCCCAGCAAGCGTTACGCTGATGTAATCATCCCCCGGGGTGGGAAAAATAAAGTAGCTCTGGAAATGGTCTCAGCTCTCATCCGGGGTAAAATGAACGCTTAGACGGTTCACCGTTAGTTATTTGATGCTCCCTATTCGGTGTTCTAACCTTTGCATACCATCGAAAACAAGAAATGGTCTCACTTTACACTCTCTGTTCAGCAGATTCTCAATTTTCCGGGCATCTCCTCCCGTGATGAATAGCTCAAAGTCCCCGAATTCCTGTTCATATTGCCGAAGAACTCCTTCTATCGCCATTTTATAGAATCCGGCCTGCCCCCATTTCAACGAGTCGATAGTACTTTTACCGGGCCAAACATTGGGAATTTCCATTTCTACGTTTGGCAGAGCGGGTGCCTTTTGTTTCAAAATCTCACCAAAAGCTGACAAGCCCGGGGCTATCAACCCGCCATGGTACACATCATCTGCGTCCATGTAATCCATGGTAAGTGCCGTTCCTGCATCAATCACAACAACGGCATTGCTTACCTGCTTGGTAGCTCCATAGCAAGCGAGAAACCGGTCGATTCCAAGGGTATCAACTGTCTCATAATCAAGCAATTCGGCCGGGATATCCTTTGTGGTAAGTTCAAGCAGGTTTACATGGGTTAATTCTGATCGGATCGCCTTACGCACATCATCCCGCACGCTCGCTAAAACGATATGAGAAAAAGATTCGGGGTGATTATCAATCCATTGCACCAGCTCAGAAGCAGTATACTTTTCTTTGGCATGAATGGATTCCCAGTTCACCCCTTTTTTGTAGGCTCCCTTAATGGAAGAATTTCCGGCATCCAGGTAGAGGGCTTTTTTTGATGAATTGGAATCGATTTTGCTCATCTTTTTGTAGTACTTTTAAACCATTGAATGTAAACAAAATACCATTTTTACAATGAACCTTGATTCAAAAATTGCCATCGTAACCGGAGCCAGCAGTGGCATTGGAGCCGAATTCAGTAAAATGTTCGTCGAAAACGGCGTGGAAGTATATGGACTTGCGCGCAGCCTTGATAAAATGAAGAAGCTTCAACAATCGTTGGGTGATAAATTTCACCCCGTGAAAATGGATATCACAGACGCAGATGCCCTTGAAGAATGGGTGGATGATACGTTTGACTTGAATCACCTTCCGGATATCCTGATCAACAACGCCGGTGTGATGTACTCAGCCAACGTGGATGACCTTTCCATGAGCGAGTGGCACACCATGATCAATGTTAACCTGAATGGGGTTTTTTATCTCACCCGACTTATCGTGCCATTGATGAAGGACAATGAGAATACCTGTCACATCATCAACATTTCTTCTATTGCAGGTCTTTTAGGAAACCCCACTATCTCGGGGTACAACGCCAGCAAGTTTGGCGTGCGTGGTTTCAGTGAGGCGTTATTTAAAGAGCTACGTTATGATGGCATCAAAGTAACCTGCGTATTCCCCGGCTCCATCGACACCGATCTCTTCGATAAAATAGACGGCATCGACAACCATCCAAACATGATGAAAACCACCGATATTTCAAGTACGGTGAAGTTCTTGTTAGAAACAGATGACAACTTCCTGATCAATGAAATTACGATGCGGCCGCTGAACCCTAAAGATCCTACCAATTAGGTATTAGTCGATGAAGACGATATTCGCAAAAGTTGTTGTTCTCATACTTATCCTTCAGTCAGGGTTTGCTTGTATGGGGCCGGATGAAGCCCCGAAACCCGAGAATCTGATTAGCGAACAGAACTACATTGATCTCCTTATTGAGATGCAACATATTTCCACGTATCGTGATGCGCAACCCGACAGCGTAAACGCTGATTCGCTGAAAGCATTGGTGTACGATAAGTTTAAAATAACCGAAGAGCAGTTTTTAAACTCCCATTCTTACTACCAGAAACAAGTGGAGCGACAATTAATTCGGGTGCAGGAAGTGATCCGCCAGCTGGAGAACGAGGAGCAGTATATTCAGGCTCATATAGATTCAGTTAAGGCAGCAAGGCGGGATTCAACAGGGGGGTAAGGTTTTAGGTGTTAGTTGCAAGGTGTTAGGTTTTAGTTGCAAGGGGTTCTGGTAGTAATTCTTTCTATTTGAATAAGGGTTATTTTATTCTGTAAGGAATTGGGTTTTCAGAGCTCTTACTGGTTGATAACGCCAAAAGAGTATTCGGATGAAAAATTTTAAAAAGCTTATTGTCTGGCAGCGAAGTATGGAAATGACTTCAATTGTTCATGCCATCATAAAAGATTTGCCAAAGATTGAGAGATATACCTACAGAGATCAAATTATAAGATCATCAATTTCGGTTCCTTCCAATATTGCAGAAGCTTGTAGCAGAGAAAGCCGAAAAGATTTTAAAAGATTTCTTAGGATATCACTTGGCTCCAGTTTTGAGCTTGAAACCCAATTACTTTTGCTGAAAGAAAATCGAATTATGGATAATCATACGCTTGAGTCAGCAATAAACCACAATACCGAAGTCCAAAAAATGCTACACTCCCTCTTAAATAAATAACCCACCCTAACACCTTGCAACTAACACCTAAAAGCTTTCCTACCCTAACCTACAATAATAGCCCGGTTTAGAGGGCACCGTAGTCACTTTATCTTCTCGGATTAAAAACTGAAGGACTTGCTGCACTTTTTGCTTAGACTGTCCCGTCGAATTACAGAGCTGAGAAACAGTCCGCTCCTCAGGTTTAAGTTCATCGTAAACAGCTTTTATGTCTTCATCGGTTGGACTTACTTCTTCCGATCCCTCCTTTTTTAAACAATTATCGCAATGTCCGCAGGGCTGGGCATCAGTATCCCCGAAGTAATTTCGAAGATATACTTCCCGGCACCGGTCGGTAAGAATGTACCCATGCATATGCTCGAGCTTACGAAACAGATTGTTTCGGTGCGATTCCACTTCTTTCTTAGTCATTGGTAGTTTTTGGGATCTGGCTTCAAGCACTTTGACCAGGCTGCGTTGCTTGTGCATCTCAAAAACCAGCACCTGGTCGTTCTGCATCAATACATTTAAAGCTTTGACCAAGGCATTTCTGCGAATACCAAGTTTTTCCAGCACATATTCTTCATCCAACTGCACCATTTCTTTAAAGGCCAGGCCTCCGAACATCCGCTCCAGCTTATCGGTGAATTCTGCTTTATCGTCGTTCTTACATTTCTCCCGGAAAGTCTTCATCGCATGTTGGCTGAGGGTGAATTGAACGCTCACTGCCGGCTTCACCTCTTCCTGCATGGCAATCACATCAAACTGATCCAGCAGTCGCATGGCCGCTCGCGCTTTTCCATATTTAAGCTTCCCTCTTTTTTTAATCTTCTCGATATCGAATGACATGGACTCTTCCATTACTGATCCTACCGCCAGGTGAAAACTGTCACATAAAACCTGATAGACATGATTTAATTCATCCAAAGTCGGATAGCCCTGATCAATGCGATCGTCGGCTTTGTGGTAATCCGACTCCCTGTAAAGCAAAATCGGAAAGCTTTCTTCTCCATCCCTGCCAGCCCGACCCGCTTCCTGGTAGTAAGCTTCCAGTGAATACGGCATCTCTTCATGAATTACATACCGGCAATCGGGCTTATCGATACCCATTCCGAAGGCATTAGTCGCGGCTACCAGTGGTGTTTTCCCTGAAACCCATCGCTGCTGAATGGCCTTTCGCTCATCTGAATCTACCCCGGCATGATAGGCTTCGGTTTTTATGCCCATTCGGGAAAATCGTTCGGCCAGCAACTCACAGTTCTTGCGGGTTCCGCCGTAGATAAGTCCATCTCCTTTCTGAGCTCCTTTTTTTACCGACTCCTCCAGTTTCTGTTTCTTATTAGGAGCATTAACTACCCACCATTTTAAATTAGGCCGAGAGAAGCCTCGGGAAATAACGTTAGCATCTTCAAAGCCCAGCGAATCAACTATATCTTTCTGAACCTCGGGGGTAGCTGTTGCCGTCAGGGCAATCCACCGCGTTTGATCTGCTATGGGTTCCAGCGACTCCTTTATGTCCCGATAACTGGGTCGGAAATCATGCCCCCATTCACTAATACAGTGCGCTTCATCAATCGCCACAAGATCAATGTTGAGTTTGGGCAGTTCCGCTTCCCAAAGCGAGGTTTTTAATCGTTCCGGCGCACAATACAATAGCTTGTACATGCCATTTCGGGCATTCACCAACCGCTGTTCGACCTCATAAGATGGAATGGTACTGTTTATAAATGTGGCCGAAACTCCTTTTGCTTTAAGCTGCTGAACCTGGTCTTGCATCAGAGCCACCAGGGGTGATATAACCAATGTCATTCCTTCAAAAACAGTAGCCGGAACCTGGTAACAGAGCGACTTCCCTCCACCGGTTGGAAAAAGCACCAATGTATCAAGCCCATCAAAAACAGAACGGACTACCTCATCCTGACCGGGGCGGAATCCATCAAAACCCCAAAAATTTTTTAAATTTAATTCTGCTTTCTGAAAATAATCCTGCAATTTTAGCCTGTTAGGTTTTTTCTCTGTTTTACTTCAAAATACAAACCAATGCGAACAAAATTTCTATTCCTGTTCTTAATTATTTCCACGTTGTTTTCCTGCGGTGTTGTTTTCAACAACGACGGTATTGATTACCGGGAAGAGATGCGAAGTTTTGTTCAGGAAATTTCTGAATACGCCAAAAATCAAAACCCCGACTTTGCCGTAATTCCTCAGAACGGACATCCACTGCTTCTCCGAAACGATAATGTTGCCACCGATTACCTAAAAGCTGTAGATGGGCTGGCACAGGAAAACCTATTTTTTGGTTACAATAATGATGATCAACCCACTCCGGCCACCACTACCAATCGATTAATAAAGTTGCTGAACATTGGGAAAGAAGCAGGCAAGACTATTCTCGTTACTGATTACTGCTCTACCCCTTTTAAAGTAAATAATTCTTATAACCAGAATTCTTCTTTGGGATACCTCTCATTTGCGGCGCCAGATCGGGATTTAACCAAAATTCCTAACCAGCCAAATCCATTACCCGGAGAAAATGACGAGCAGATCTCAAGTTTATCAGAAGCCCATAATTTCCTGTATTTACTAAACAAATCAGATTTTGAGTCGCGTTCAGACTTCATCGAAGCCGTACAAAGCACCAATTATGACATCATCATAATGGATGCTTTTTATGGAAGCCGAATGTTCACTCCCGGTGAAGTAAAACAGCTCAGGCAAAAGAAAAATGGTGGTGAGCGAATACTAATAAGTTACATGAGTATCGGGGAAGCCGAAGACTATCGCTACTACTGGCAGGAAGGCTGGAGAACCGGTAGCCCCGAGTGGCTGGTTCAGGAAAACCCGAACTGGGAAGGAAATTACAAGGTGATGTATTGGCATCCCGATTGGAAATCAATCATCTACGGCAATGAAGATTCTTACCTCCAGAAAATTCTGGATGCCGGTTTTGATGGCGTTTACCTTGATATCATTGACGGATTTCAGTTTTTTGAATAATATTGAATTTATAGAACTGCAATACAGGTCATGAAACGCTTATCCATTTTACTTCTCTGCTCTATATTTGCAGTCACAGCCGCATGCACCACAAACAATGGTGAACATACAACGGATTATATGATTCGTTACGGTACATCATTTGGTGAATGTTTAGGCGACTGTGCTATGGAAACCTCCATAAAAAATATAAAGCTACTTTACGAGTTCAGAAGTACGGACAGGAAATCCATACCGGACCTGAGGTTAGAGCCGAAAGAATTTTAAGTATTTCCGATTATACAAAAACCAAAAACCTGGTGGATGAAAATATTATCCAAGCCTTGCCCAAAACTATTGGTTGCCCTGATTGTGCCGATGGTGGAGCAGAATGGATTGAGATTCAAAGCATTGATATTCATAAAAAAGTCACTTTCGAATACCTTAATGAACCGAATTCACTAACGGCCTTAGTTACCGAGCTGAGGGAATTGCAGGGCAGCTTATACAATCAAGGTAAAAAATAAAGCTAGACCTTATGAAGAACTACATTCTAACCACACTTTTTATGGCATTCATGTTTTTAAGCGGATGCTCCCAGGGTGATATCATCGAGTCGAGCTATACTATCAAATCCGGTTCTTCATTTAATATGTGTACCGGACCTTGTTTCCAGGAAATGTCGTTTAACGAATTCCAGATGGTATTAAGAGTACGGGAATACAAGGGAGAAGGCGGGCTTTCTAAATTGAAAGTGGAAAGTAAAAGAGCCGTCACTCCAAAGGAGTGGGCAGAAATTGAATCGCTGGTTGATCAGCAGGCTTTAAATGCATTACCTAAAGTAATTGGCTGTCCCGATTGTGCCGATGGTGGAGCAGAATGGGTTGAAATCCTAAGTCCGGATTTTGTGAAGAAAGTGACTTTTGACTACGGTAAGCCGCCGACTGAGATTAAAGAATTGGTTGACAGGCTCAGAGAAACCCGTGAAAGTTTAGCTCCTCAGGAATAAGTTCTAACCTTTTTTTTATGAAAACCATGACCTGTAAACAACTGGGTGGGGCCTGCGACCAAGAGTTCTCCGCAGAAACTTTTGAAGAAATTGCCGAATTAAGCAGGCAGCATGGAACTGAAATGTTTAAACACGGAGACGTTGATCACCTTCAGGCCATGCAGGAGATGTCTGAGATGATGAATGATCCCGAGGCTATGCAACAGTGGATGGATAAGAAACGACAGGAATTTGAGGCTCTGCCTGATAGTTAGCGGAAGAAACTCTCATAATTCCTTCACCATCAACGCCACTTTCTTCTTACCCCCTTCTGTTTCCTGTTCTGCCACTTTCCTGAATCCCAGTGCTTTGTGAAACTCCAGCGAATTAGGGTTCGGAGGCTTAAGATTCACTTCACAGGTAATCAACTTCTGTGCAGAATTTTCAGCAAGGTGTTGATAAATAGCCGTACCTAACTTTTTGCCCCGGAACTTTTTTGATATGACAATGCGGTCCACATAGTCAAAGTCCTCATAATTAGTACAGAAAAACTTATAGTTCAAGCTTTCATAATTCAGGCCTTTTTGAAGCACAATCATAAATCCCGCAAGTTCTCCCTCTTCTTCTATCACTAAAAAAGGATCTGCCTTTTCCAGATAATACTCCATTTCTGAAAGTTCCACACCGGATACATGAGGAACTGCAGCTTCATTCATAACAAGAACGGCCTGAAGGTCTTCTTTTTTTGCAAGTCTGATGTTCATCAATAAAAAATTTGGTAATTGACGGCTGAAATTTCGACGTTCTGTAACCTAAACCAAACTAATTGTAATAGCCACCTATGGACTGTAAAAAATCTCATTTTCAGCTTGACGAATCTGTTACCTACCTGAACTGTGCATACATGTCGCCACTACTAAAGAAAGTGGAAGAGGCCGGGATTTGGGGTGTTCAGCGGAAACGCAATCCTTTCAAAATTTCACCGGAAGAGTTTTTTGGTGAAACCGAACAGCTAAGGGAAGAATATGCCAAGCTCATTAATGCAGAAGACCCAAAACGTATCGTGGTGATACCTTCTGTTTCTTACGGGATGGCCAATGTGGCTAATAACCTACAGATTTCACAGGGAGATAACATCATTCTGGTGGGCGAACAGTTTCCGAGTAACGTTTATCCATGGCGGTCGGCTGTTCAGGAACAGGGGGTGAAATCATCACCATCACCCCACCCAAAGAGCCGAAGAACCGCGGTAAAGTTTGGAATGAAAAGATTTTGAAGGCCATCAATGATCGCACCAAGCTGGTAGCTATGGGGAATATTCACTGGGCTGATGGCACACTGTTCGATTTGAAAGCCATCCGAAAACGAACGCGTGAAGTGGGCAGCTGGCTGGCTATTGACGGAACACAATCGGTTGGAGCCCTCCCTTTTGATGTTGCCGAAATTCAACCTGATGCTTTGGTTTGTGCCGGGTATAAATGGCTGATGGGACCTTATTCTATCGGTCTGGCTTATTATGGCCCTGCACTGGATGAAGGAAAACCGGTCGAAGAAAACTGGATCAATCGCTACGAGAGTGAAAACTTTGCGAACCTGGTTAATTACAACGATCAGTATCAGCAGGGAGCTTTACGATATGAAGTGGGCGAGCACAGTAACTTCATATTGGTCCCTATGATGCTTAAAGCGGTTCAGCAGCTAAATGAATGGGGTGTAGAAAACATCCAGCAATATTGCCGGGATTTGATTGACGGGCCTGTTGAGAAACTGGAATCAGCTGGTTTTAAAATTGAAGATCCAGAGTTCAGAGCTTCTCACTTGTTTGGAATTCGGTTAGGAGAAGGACATGACATGGATCAAATTAAAGCTGCCTTTGATGAGCAAAACATCCTGGTTTCCTTCCGTGGAGATTCCATCCGGGTTTCACCAAATGTGTACAACACGCAAGAAGAGATAGAGCAGCTTGTGCACACATTAACTTCCTAAAACAGTAAAGACACAAAATTTTGTGTCTTTACGTTTACAGGATATGGTTAAAATCTATATCAATCTCCGCTCATTACCGCTTTCATATAATCGCGACGCATTTCGGCAATAGCTGAAATGGAGATTCCCACCGGACAAACGGCTTCACATTCTGCGAAGTTGGAGCAGTCGCCAAAGCCTTCTTCCTTCATTTGGTCAACCATGGCCACTACGCGGTCTTTACGTTCAACTTCGCCCTGTGGCAATTTGTTGAGGTGAGCAATCTTAGCGCCGGTAAACAGGGATGCAGAAGCATTTGGGCAAGCTGCCACACAAGCACCACAACCAATACAGGTAGCGTAATCAAAGGCTGCATCAGCTTTCTCTTTTTCAACGGGAATAGCATTTGCTTCAGCGGCCGAACCCGTTTTCACGGATACGTATCCTCCGGCTTCAATAATGCGATCGAAAGCACTGCGATCTACCACCAAATCCTTAATAACCGGGAAGGAAGCGGCTCTTGGAGGCTCAATGGTAATACGATCGCCATCGCTGTAATTGCGCATGTGTAGCTGACAGGCAGCTACGCGCTGTTTCGGTCCATGTGCACGGCCATCAATTACCAGATTACAGGATCCGCAAATTCCTTCACGACAGTCGTAGTCAAATTCGACCGGCTCTTTGCCTTCCAGCATCAGCTCTTCGTTGAGCACGTCAAGCATTTCCAGGAAAGACATATGCTCATTGACATTATCGAGCGTGTACTCTTCAAAATGTCCCTGCGCATTTGGGCCGTTTTGCTTCCAGTATTTTAGATGAATGGTCATTTCTTTACTCATAGTGCAATAATTTTTGCCACAAAAGCTCTAAAACACGAGAGGTATAATCTGTCGGAGATCATACGTTGAATCATGTTATTGCTCTTCCGGTTTAACATTAAATTTTGTGTTTTCGTGATTTAGTGGCTCTATTTATAACTGCGTTGTTTTAACTCAACGAACTCAAATTCAAGATTTTCTTTGTGAAGGGTTTCTTCCAGTTTGCCATTCAGGCCTTTGTATTCCCAGGCAGCTACGTATGAAAAATCTTCATCATTACGCAAGGCTTCCCCTTCTTCGGTTTGATACTCTTCGCGAAGGTGGCATCCGGCGGATTCTTCACGCTGTAAAGCATCTTCAGCCATCAGCTCTGCCAATTCAAAGAAATCAGCTACCCGACCGGCAAATTCGAGGTATTTGTTGTAATTGTTCTTTTCGCCCGGCACTTTCACGTTCTTCCAGAATTCTTCCCGAAGTTCACGAATTTCCTCGATGGCAGATTTCAAACCTTCGGCGTTTCGGGCGATTCCAATCTTATCCCACACAATCTTACCTAACGATCGGTGAAAATCGATGATCGTACGATCACCATCAATATTCAGCAACTTGTCAATTTGAGACTGAGCAGCATTTTCTGCCTCTTCAAATGCTTCATGGTCGGTTCCGTATCGTTTGCCGGGCTCTTGTTTAGCCAGGTAATCACCAATGGTGTAAGGCAGAACGAAATAACCATCCGAAAGTCCTTGCATCAATGCACTTGCACCGAGTCGGTTAGCACCGTGATCGGAGAAGTTAGCCTCACCGGCAGCATACAGTCCAGGAATAGTTGTCTGCAGGTTGTAGTCAACCCAAAGGCCACCCATGGTGTAGTGAACCGCCGGGTAGATTCTCATCGGTCGCTCATATGGATTTTCACCGGCGATGTTTTCATACATCTCGAACAGGTTTCCATACTTGGCTTCGATGGTATCTCGTCCGTCTCGTTCAATAGCATCCCGGAAATCGAGATACACAGCCAGACCGGTTTCTCCCACACCTAAACCGTCATCACACACCATTTTGGCATTACGGGAAGCTACGTCACGTGGAACAAGGTTTCCGAAACTTGGGTAACGCTCTTCCAGATAATAATACCGCTCGTCCTCAGGAATATCGTTTGGATGGCGATCATCCCCTTTCTTTTTCGGTACCCAAACACGTCCGTCATTTCTCAAGCTTTCACTCATCAGTGTAAGTTTGGATTGGTAGTCTCCGGAAACAGGAATACATGTCGGGTGAACCTGCACGTAACATGGATTTGCAAAAGCAGCTCCTCGTTTGTGAGCTCTCCAGGCAGCCGTTACGTTTGAATTTTTTGCATTTGTTGAAAGGTAGAATACGTTTCCATAACCACCGGTTGCCAGTACAACCGCATCCGCTTCGTATCGATTCAGCTCACCGGAAACCAGATCTCGGGTGATAATTCCACGGGCCTGACCATCAATTACTACCACATCCAACATTTCGTGGCGTGGGTGGTATTTGATATTTCCATTGTGAACCTGACGCATCATCGCCTGATAAGCACCGAGCAACAACTGTTGTCCTGTTTGCCCGCGGGCATAAAATGTTCGGGATACCTGGGCTCCACCAAAAGAACGGTTGGCTAAATTACCACCATATTCCCGGGCAAAAGGAACACCCTGAGCTACCGCCTGGTCAATAATTTCGTTAGATACCTGGGCGAGACGATATACATTCGCTTCCCTTGAGCGATAATCACCGCCTTTGATGGTATCATAAAAAAGCCGCCAGATGCTATCTCCATCATTCGGATAGTTCTTGGCAGCGTTAATACCACCCTGAGCCGCAATACTGTGGGCACGTCGGGCGGAATCCTGAATACAGAAGCTTCTCACATTGTAACCAAGCTCTGCAAAACTGGCTGCAGCAGCACCACCGGCCAGTCCGGTTCCTACTACAATAATTTCATATTTACGCTTGTTATTGGGCGCCACCAATTTAATATCCTTGATGTGCTTATCCCACTTCTCTTGTAACGGTCCGCCGGGTACTTTTGAATCTAATTTCATAATCGATTAATTCGCCACGAAAGCTCTAAAACTCGAATGTTGTATGTCTGCAAGTTCACACAACAAAACGGTTTATACCTCTTCCGATATTTTTAACATTAAAGTTTATCAAATAGCCTAATCTCTTATTTGTCAATTTCAGGTGACTGATAATTTGAGCTTTCCAAACCGGATTAACTTTATCAACCGCCTTTAATTCACAAATAATATCATCCTCTACTAAAACATCTAACCTGAGTCCTTCATCAAATTTTAAATTATCATATGTAATAGATACCGGGACTTGTCTTTCTGCTTTTAATCCTTTCTTTCCAAGTTCATGAACCAAACACGCCTCATAAATTTTTTCCAGTAGACCGGGCCCTAAATTCTTATGCACTTTATAAGCAGCATCTACCACTTCTTTTCCAACTTTTTCAAGTCGGTCAGGAATCGGGGTAATTCTATCTGCTCGTAAACTATTCATTAAAATTAGTGCTTTAGAGATTTAGTGGCCATCAATATGCGATGAGTGATCCTTGTCCGCCGGTAAGGAAAATGTATAGCGGAATAAATATGAAGCCTAACATCAGCACAACAGCGAAGATGTACGCTCCCAGCTGTACTTTCTTGGAAGTTTCACCGTGTTTCATTCCCAGGGATGTAAATGCACTCCAGGCACCATGAGAAAGGTGAAGAATAACCAGTGCCAACACCGCTATATAACCAAATGCCACCAATGGTTTTTGAAATTCAGCGATAACCAAAGCCCTTAAGTCGCGTGCTTCAGTGGCACCTACAGATTCAAGCGCAATAGTTTCTGTTGGGCCGAATTTAAAATGCCAGATATGAAATACCAGAAACACCATAATAATAATTCCGGTCCAGATCATGCTTCGGGAAGCAAGTGACTGATGGCTTGGACCACCTTTGGTTTGATATTTTGCATAGCCTTCCGGACGGGCTTTTCTGCGCTGAAGCCAAATCGAAATACCTAAAATTGCATGATATAAGAAAAAGAACGCCAGTCCCGCTTCAATCACGTAAAGAAGAGGCCCTAAACTTTCCAGCGTGTATGTGTAAATGTTAAATGCTTGAGATTCCCCAAAAATGGTGAGGTTACCGACAAGGTGTCCAATCAAAAACAACATAAGCCCGATACCCGTGATACCGGTCATGATTTTTCGGCCCACCTGAGAATTCAGTGCTTTAATAAGAGAAGGCATGTAATTGCGTCTTAAATAATTTCAATTTGAGCTAATAAAACAGTGGCTTACTGAGCTTAGTTTCAATTTTAAGTGAAACTTCAACAAAGCTTAACTGCGCCGTGAAAATCGCTTTTTCCAGTCTGAATAACAAGGCAGATTACTTCTAAATAAACCTTCGCAGCTATCATATTCTTCTAATTCCATTACGCCCATTTGTTTGCACTGCCCTGAGCGAGGCAATGCAGATTTATATTATGAAATATGACTTTCGTCTATTCTCCTGCTACCTTTGGCTGCATCTTAAGTCCAGAATATGTATAGCATAAAAAATTCTTTCGAAAGCAGTTTTCGTGAGCGCGGCTCCAAGTTTCTGGGTTTTTTATTTCCGGCTGATTCGGAAGAGGCTTTTGCAGGACAGCTGGATATACTCAAATCCAAATATCCGGATGCAACCCACCATTGCTACGGCTGGCGATTAAATCCGGCTCAACCCAAAGAATTCAGCACCGATGATGGTGAACCTTACGGCACCGCTGGTCTCCCTATCCTGAATCAGCTTAGGTCTTTTGAGGTTGTCAATGCAGGCATTGTAGTAGTCAGGTATTATGGTGGTACTAAGTTGGGCAAGTCCGGATTGATTGAAGCATATGGGTTGGCTGCCAAACAGTGTTTGGAGAAAGCGGACCTGATTTCCATTAAACCTGTTCGCATTTTTGAGGTTCATTATCCCTACCCGGAAGAAAACAGAATTCAGCAGTTGATTAACTTTTATGCATTGAAGGTTATGAAATCAGAGTACCTCGAACATGTCACATTGAAAGTTGCTTGCCCCATCAAAACAGCACCCCGCTTTGAAAAAGAACTTAATGGCTTAGAGCATCTCAACATTACGTTTGAGAAACAGGAAGAACATTTCATTGCCGGTTAAGAAACTTACCATCCAAACCCCTATTTTCTGAAAAAAAATGTTATGAAAATATATACCAAGAAAGGCGATAGCGGAAATACTTCCCTGTTTGGCGGACAGCGCGTTTCCAAAAGCTCCAAGCGTATCGATGCATACGGCACCGTAGACGAACTGAATTCCATTTTAGGTATGGCTGCCGCTCATGGCTTATCAGAAAAGGGGGCTGAACTTATTGAAAAGGTTCAGCAACAGCTTTTTGTGCTGGGAGCCGACCTTGCAACACCTCAATCTAAGAAAGTACGGATTGAACGTATCGGCCAGTCGGAAGTTGAATTTCTGGAAAATGCCATTGATGAAATGGAGGAAACCTTAGAGCCACTCAAGAACTTTATCTTACCGGGAGGAGCTGAAACCGGAGCCACGTTACATTTTGCCCGAACCGTGTGCCGACGGGCTGAACGCATTACCGTAGAGTGCCGGCATGAAGAAGAAATATCAGAAGTGGCTATCATGTATATTAACCGGCTTTCTGACTTCCTGTTTGTGCTTGCCCGTTTTGAAAACAAAGAAGCAGGTACCGAAGAGAAAACCTGGATACCAGCACGATAAGCATGTCCCTGACCAATAAGGCTAAAGCATACATCCGAAAGCATTACGAAAAGAAAAGTGCTGCCGAAATTGCTGAGAAATTAAATCAGGATAAGGAAGATGTTCAGGCCTACATCGATGAAATAAGCGAACCACTTTCGGTTAAGAAGAAAGCCGCTTTCTACGCCATCACCTTATCAATCCCGGTTTTATTCTTTATTATTTTGGAGGTTGTGCTGCGGGGAGTGGATTATATGGGGAATACAGATCTATTCATTGATCCCAACATTCCTCAGGATGAATATTTGATGCCCAACCCGAACTTTGCTGCCCGCTATTTCTTCTACACTAAAACCATCCCAAATCCATCATCCGATGTTTTTCTTCAACAAAAGCCGGAAAATGGATTTCGTGTTTTTGCGATGGGCGGTTCCAGTGCGGCCGGTTATCCGTATGGATATAATGGCACCTTTTCCAGAGTGGTGAGAGACATCCTTTCCGATGCCATGCCCGAGCAGAAGGTAGAAGTTGTGAACGTAGCGACCTCAGCCATCAGCACCTATACCCTTTTCGACCAGGTGGATGAAATCCTGGAACAGCAACCGGATGCCATCATGATTTATGCGGGGCATAATGAATTTTATGGCGCCCTTGGAGTTGGGTCTAATGAGAACCTGGGGGCCTTTCCCGGCTTTGTTCGCTTTTATTTAAAACTTCAGCGTTTTAAAACATTCATGTTGCTGCGGGAGATGATTGTGAATTCAGGGCAATGGATTGCCTCAACTCTCAGTGATGAGGAACCTGCAACCGGAACGCTCATGGAACGGATTATCAGCGACCAATCTATAGAATTAAACGGACCTGAATATGAGCTGGCTATGATTCAGTTTCGAAGTAATATGGAAGCTATCATAGAGAAGTTTGCCGATGAAGATGTGCCGGTGTACCTCTCAACCATTGCCAGCAATGTAAAAGATCAGCCGCCGTTTGTTTCTATTGATGAGGATCAGAATCCGCCTGCGGATGAAATTTACCGGGAAGCTTCGACTCTTTATCAGAACGGTGATACAGCAGCAGCCAAAGTTCAATTTGAATATGCCAAAGATCTGGACGGACTTAAATTCCGGGCTCCTTCTGATATAAACAACATCATAAACTCACTTTCAGAAACTTACACCAACACAACCTTGGTGCCGGTTCATGCTGACTTTGAAATGGCTTCTCCGGACGGCATCATTGGAAATAGCCTGATGCTTGAACATCTTCACCCTAATCAGGAAGGCTATTTTTTGATGGGCAGGAATTTTGCGGAAACCCTGCTTGGTGATTTGACTGAACAAGGGCTGGCTTCAACGGAAGATCTGAATCAAGAAACCTACTTTGAGAAGATGCATATCTCTGATTTTGACAACAGGATCGTCCATCACCGGCTTCGTACATTGAAACAAGGATTTCCTTTTGTAATTGATGGAAGAGGAACTCCCTACCAATTCAGCTATGAACCGGATGGAATGGTTGACAGCCTTGCTTTTGGAGTAGTCCACAAAAATGTGCGCTGGGATGCTGCTAAAGTAGAATTGGGCAATTATTATAAAAACCAGGGGATGATTGATAAGGCTCTGCAGGAATACAAAGGACTGATCCGAAATCAACCCTGGAACGACTCTCCCTATGTTTATGCTGCCCGGATGCTGATTAATCAAAATGATTATACCGCTGCTGAACCATATCTGCGAAAAGCTTATGAACTGGCTCCTCGCGAGGCATTCATCACCAAAATGCTGGGATCGATAGAGCTTAACAAGGGTAATGCGGAAGGAGCGATTCGTTTTCTGGAAGAATCCCGTCAAATCAACCCCAAAGACCCACAGATGTTGTATAATCTTTCCGGGGCTTACGGGACCAATCGTGAATTTGAGAAAGCACTGGAAATCGCAAATCGCGTCATTGAGCTGAATCCCGATTATCCCGGCATTCAGCAGTGGAAACAACAACTCGAAAGAATTATAAACTCAAGAAGAAACTAATTCATCATGGCATTAATGATATCCGTCTCGGGCATCCGGGGCATTTTTGGAACCGATCTCACCCCACAAAACTTAACCCGATTTACGGCCGCCTACGGAACATGGCTGAAAGGTGGAACCGTAGTTGTGGGGCGAGACTCCCGCGTAACCGGCAAAATTTGTGAAGACATCATCGCAGCTACGTTGGCTTCTGTTGGTTGTGATGTCATCAAAGTCGGCGTTGTTCCAACCCCAACCGTTGCTATGGGAGTTTTGAAACATAAAGCTGCCGGTGGAATCATCATATCTGCCAGCCATAATCCGGCTCAATGGAATGCGCTCAAGTTATTGAACAGCAAAAGTGAATTCCTGGATGCCGATCAGGGCAACGAAGTAATTCGGATTTCAGAAAGCGAGCAGTTTGAATATCAGCCTTACAACAAAATTGGTGTAATTAGGGAAGACGAAGATTTACTGGATCACCACATCGAGAAGATTTTAGACCTTCCATACATTCATGCTGATCAAATCGGTGGGAAAGATTTTTCTGTGGCCGTGGATGCCGTAAATGGCGCCGGCTCGGAAGCCATCCCACGATTGTTGGAAAAACTTGGGGTAAACACGGTCCATAAAATTCATTGTACCCCTAACGGTTTGTTCCCACACAACCCGGAACCTTTGCCGGAGCATCTCACCGAAATTTGTGAGTTAGTTAAGGAAAAGCAAGTCGACCTGGGAGTGGTGACTGATCCCGATGCCGACCGCCTTGCCCTTGTAGATAATAACGGAAAGCTTTTTGGGGAAGAATACACCCAAGCTGCTGCCTTTGATTTTATTCTGAGCAAAAACCCCGGTGCTTGTGCTACAAACTTGTCCTCGTCCCGGGTTTCCGATGATGTTGCCCGCAAGTATGATCAAACCTGCTACCGTTCAGCTGTGGGTGAAATTAACGTGGTAAAAGTAATGCAGGAACAGGAAGCTGTGATTGGGGGAGAAGGTAATGGCGGGGTGATTTGTCCCGACCTTCATTATGGCCGGGATGCTCTGGTTGGCATCGCGATGATACTGCAGCTGCTTACGGAGAAAAACATGAGTTCATCCGAATACAGAGCCACCTTACCGGATTACTTCATGAGCAAAAACAAATTACAGCTTGATGAGCTTGGAAAAGATGCCGACGAAGTACTCGAGATGGTGAAAGAGCACTTCTCCAGCCTCGAGCCCAACACCGTTGATGGGGTTAAGATAGATTTTGCTGAAGGCTGGGTTCATCTGCGGAAATCAAACACCGAACCGATTATCCGTATTTACTCGGAAGGCAAATCACCGGAGGCAGCTAAGGCTTTTGCCGGTAAAATTTTTGATTTACTGAAGTGACATTGAGTAGAAAGTACCCTATAAATTAATATTTAATTACCCGGTTCGGATAAATCAAGGTTGTTATAGTTTGAAGAAACTAAACCGGGCTCTTTCATTGTTCTAAATGGTGCAAATACAACACCTTTTATTGGAACAATAATCAAAAAGAACCTGATTTGTCTGAAGAAAAACAGGAAAAGCAGAGAGAAAAGAAAAAGAAAACCGGAAAATGGTCGCCAAAAAAAAGACCGGGTAACTTTAATTGGACCAGCGCTCTTATCTGGCTGATAGTGATCGTCCTGTTCTATAACTGGTATATGTCGGGGGATGGATTCACCGGCTCTGCCGAAATAGAATATTCAGAATTTCGAAAGCAACTAAATAAGGGAAATGTAGAGCGCGTTCAAGTTCAGGGAGATTATATTCAGGGAGAGTTCAAATCTCCTCAGGTTTTGAATGAAACCGAAGGCGACACCCTTCAATCCAAAAAATTCTCTACCTACATTCCTTCTTTTGGTGATGATAACTTATATGCCCAACTCGAAAAATATGATGTAGCTGTTTCCGCCCGCCCCGAATCGGACCACAATTGGTGGTACATCGTCCTTATCACCCTTCCTATTCTGTTTATTCTGTTCATGGGTTTCATGTTCTACCAGCGGATGAAATCTCAAAGCCAGGGAATTCTCAACATCGGTAAAAGTAAAGCAAAGCTGCAGGAACCGGAAAAACAGGATACTACCTTTGATGACGTAGCAGGTCTTGATAATGCAAAGAAAGAACTGCAGGAAATCATTGAGTTTTTAAAAGAACCGGAACGCTTTAAAGAAATTGGCGCAAAATTACCGAAAGGATTGCTTATGGTTGGCCCGCCGGGCACAGGTAAAACACTGATGGCCAAAGCCGCTGCCGGAGAAGCTGACGTTCCCTTTTACAGTATTTCCGGTTCAGATTTCATGGAAATGTTTGTGGGTGTTGGAGCTAAGCGTGTCCGGGATATGTTTGACAAAGCAAAAGAGTCGGCACCCAGCATTATTTTTATTGATGAAATTGACTCCATCGGGCGCAGACGTGGAGCCGGGCTCGGGGGTGGACATGATGAACGCGAGCAAACCCTGAATCAGCTGCTCTCGGAGCTGGACGGTTTTGAACCTACCGAAAGTGTGGTGGTGATGGCCGCAACCAACCGGCCGGATATTTTGGATAAAGCCTTATTACGCCCCGGAAGGTTTGACCGGCGAATTACCGTAAATCTACCCAAGCAATCGGCTCGACACGAAATCCTCAAAATTCACGCCAAAGGAAAACCCTTCGGAGATAACGTTGATCTGGAAAAGATTGCCCGAAGCACTCCCGGCTTCAGCGGTGCCGACCTTGAAAATTTACTGAATGAAGCTTCTCTGTATGCCGGTAGAAATAAGCGAAAGCAAATCCAAATGGAGGATATTGACAAAGCCCGCGACAAAGTGTTGATGGGACTTGAGCGGGATGGTATCACCATCGACGACGACGAGAAGAAAATGCTGGCCTACCATGAAGCAGGACACGCATTGGTAGCTGCTATCTTGCCCCACTCCGACCCTATCCACAAGGTCACAATCATACCCAGAGGCAAAGCAATGGGCGTAACCCAGCAACTGCCGGAGAAAGAAAAATATATTTACAAAAGAGAATATCTCCTCGACCGTCTAGCTGTCATTATGGGAGGAAGAGCCGCTGAAGACCTCATTTTTGAAACATCTACCAGTGGAGCTCAGGACGACCTGAAGCAGGTAGCCAAACTCTCCCGAAAAATGGTACTCGACTTAGGCATGAGCGACCGTTTTGGACATGTGTCCTTCGGTAGCGAAGAACAGGAAGTGTTTTTAGGCAGGGATATGAGTCGCCAGCGGGAATACAGTGATTCAACAGCCCGCGAAATTGATGAAGAGGTTCAAAAAATATCAGAGGAGGCATTTAACCGTGCTCTGAATACTCTAAAAGAGCATCGGGAAGTGTTAGATCGGGTCGCCAATCTGCTCCTCGAAAAAGAAGAAATATCAGGGAAAGAAGTAGATGGATTGCTTGAGAAAGCTGAATCAGACAAAACACAATAATCTGTTACCAAATTAATTCTTACTATTGGTGATAACAGCAAATTTAAAACCCACAGTTGTGAAAACTAATCTGACTTTTCTTGCAATGTTCATTGTGGCTTTAAGCAGCCATGCTTTTGCTCAGAATACCGATACTTTAGAGCAAAAACTACCTGATGATATCGTATATACGCAACAGGATGTGGCGATTTTCTCGGATATCATTCAAAAATTTGAACCCAAAAAAGATCAGCCTATCCATAAGCTGATCCCGGATATCGGGCGATATTTTTTGGGGAATGAGTATGTCGCTCATGCGTTGGAAGTAACCGATGAAGAGAAGCTGATTGTCAATTTAAGGGATTTAGATTGTACTACCTATGCAGAAAACTTGCTTGCCCTGGCACGAACATTAAAGTCAGATCAGGCCACTTTTGAGCGATATACACAAGAGCTCGAGAAAATCCGCTACCGTGATGGTAAGAAAGGAGATTACCCAACCCGCCTGCATTATTTCAGTGATTGGATTTACAACAACGCCGCCAACAATCTTGTTTCAACTCCCGCCGATAGTTTTGGTGCCCCCCTTGATGTTGAGGTTAATTTTATGTCAACCCACCCCGACAGTTATAAGCACCTTCAGAGAAACCCTGCTTTCATTTCTGTTGTTGCAGAGCAGGAGAAGGAAATTTCCGGTAAAAATTATTTCTATATCCCTAAGGAAGAAATTGATGACAAAATGCATCTGTTACGTGAGGGGGATATCATCGGGTTGACCACCAGCATTGAAGGGTTGGATGTAGCTCACGTTGGTGTTCTGGTAGAAGTTGAGGGGAAGCTACACCTGATGCACGCCTCCCAATCAAACCTGAAAGTTGAAGTTTCTGACGAGCCGCTAAGTTTCTTTCTCAAACCAAATTCAAAGAATACCGGAATCATGATTGCTCGCCCGGTGAATAATTTAAATTGATACATTTTTTTAACATATGCTTACCTGGAAAGACCTACAAGATTTTGCAAAAAACGGTAACCCCGACCCAAGTCGCAGAGTTGAGAGGACCGATGAAGAATGGAAACTGCAACTGACCGATGAACAATTCGCCATCACCCGATTGAAAGGAACCGAACGCCCCGGCTCCAGCGACATGTGCCATCGGTTTGATCCCGGCTTATATGCCTGTGTATGCTGTGGCACAGAGCTTTTTGATGGAACCACCAAATTTGAAAGTGGCTCCGGCTGGCCTTCCTTTACCCAGCCCGTCAAAGAAAATGCCGTGAAATATGAAATGGATACCTCACACGGTATGGTGCGGATAGAAGCTCTTTGCAATGTGTGTGATGCCCACTTGGGCCATGTTTTCCCAGACGGACCGGAACCCAGTGGATTGCGCTACTGTATGAATGCGGTTAGCTTGGAGAAAGTAGAAGAAACCGAATAACGCTATTTGTCTATTTCGGGAAGATAATCCCCGGGAACCATTTTACAAACCGGTGTATACCGCCAAACTCCTTTAATTTCCACAGCTCGTGGACTTTCAAAAAATCCGGTATCTGAAAACTCTACAGTTTCAGAGTTTAAGGTTATCCAGGAAGTTTGATGTTTATACATGTTCAATCCCATAATATTGTGAGGATCTACTACATCTTTCTCAACGTATTCTACTCTCATCTCCTCATCAAATTTAAAAATATTATTCCCGTTTAGATTATTAGGGAATACCACTTCGTATTTTTGCTTTTCAACATCTGTTACGCTTGAAGAAGAATAGGCCATTGCAGATGTACTGTTAACAAATTGCCCCGAATAAAGTCTATACCCAAAAAATAAAGGAGATTTATCGCTAGCCATAGCTATTAAAAAATGACGCAGAGAACCCTTAAAATACTTGCGCCTATTTTTTTCCCATATTTTTTCTTCCTCTTGGTCTTTTGGAGTCATTTCTTCAAAGAAATAATCCGCATCTACATTTAAACCAACAATCCCACTGTATTCTTTCGAAACATACTCATTGAGTGTTATGTTAATCCTATAACCTAACTCTCTGTTCAGAACAATAAGATCTATAGGCCCCTTCACCCACAAAGTTTCTTCATCGTAATCAGTGAAAGTTAGTGCCTGAGGATTTACAAGCTCACAGTCTAAATTGTCATTTATGTAGTAGTTAATAAACTTTTCAATTTTCTGCTGTTTATCAGAAGCTTCCTTAGCTTTCTCACTTTCTTCATTCTGTGTTTCATCTGGAAATGATGAAACGGCATTGGAGTCCTCGTATCCGCCTCTGCTTAATTTTTTCTCAAGCAAGAAATCATGAATTCTGCCATCTATATTTTCTACAGCTGCACGAGTTTGACCAACTTGATAACCCTCCGCTTCTGCATGGATTTCATAATAACCTTGAGGGATTTCCAAAGAATAGACCCCATCTTTATCCGACAAGGTATTTATGGTTGTTCCCTCTACCCAGATTTTTGCATTGCTAATCGGTTTATCGGTTTCCTGATCCAGAACTTTTCCGATAAAATTAGCACTGGGTTGTGATGCTGTTTCATTAATGATTCTATAACCACTTGTACAAGACACCGTTATAAAAGAAATAATTGTGAGACAGACCAGATATCTGCTTTTAATGAACATGTATTAATATTTAGCGTTATAAAATTGATTTATTAATAATCACCGTACAAGTGCTATTTACTATCGTATGTAGCATAAAGAAACTAGTGTTTCTTGTGCACTTCATTTTATAGTTTTTCAATATTTTAAATATAAATGTAAGATCAGAGTATTTACTGAAAAGCAGGTAGTTATGTCCGATCGATAAACCTAAAGTAAAACCAATTCTAAATAAGTACCCGCCACAGGCCTCCCCTTTTTGAAAGCCGGTTAACTTGGAACATGTAGAAGGGGATTGTTAAAGACAGCAACTAATCTTTTATTTTCTTGAGATCTTTGATCTCATAAATAATCTCTTCATCTGCTACCATTCTGTTTATATCAATAAATAGCCTTTCCGGATATCCAAATTTAGGATGGTATTTAACAGATATCGAAGCAGCTGTGTCATCATACTCTTCAATCAAGTCAAAGGCTTGGTCAATAGTTATTGCATTTCTTAATACATATTCATCGTACTCATCCGTTCTTTCAGAGTCATAACTTATTTTTTGAACGGAATCATCTATGATTAAGGTGGTGTATTCCAAACCAAGACATTCGCATATTCTTTACTGAATGATTTGGTAATCAGTCAATTGATAAGCCTCCCAACGTTCTCTTGGATCTTGAATTTCGCTGTAATCTTCGTCAATTGAAACCGTAACAATACCATTTTCAGCATTGCAGGATGTAATTAAGAATAACAAACAAATTGATAGTAACATCCTCATAAGTTCCTCCCTTTTAAAATGAAAGCGTAAAAGTTACCAAGGATTCTCTAAATCTTCCTTAGAATAAGTATGATCTCTGAAATGAAACATACTTCCTTTGGTATCTTTAAGCAACAGGGGGTCATTCCCGAACAATCGAAACATCAGAGCAATGGGAGTCACGATGAGATAATAAACCAAGGAAAGTAACACCCGGGAATTGAACCAACCCAAACCTTCTGCCAGTTTATACCATCCCCATACTATTCGATTGCCAATGGGCGGTATAAAAGACAAAAGCCCAACGGCTAATGCCAGATAAGCGATGTGCTCGCTGTCGAAGATTGCAGCCAGCACCAGCAACCCGGTTACAATCACCAACTGGGTTTTCGGTGTCGCCGGGTCTTGTTCAATAAATTCCAGAGATCGGGGTTCCAGCATATTAAAAAAGGGTATAGATGAATGGAGCAATGGACGAGCCGCCACCAATCACAATTAAAAATCCAAGCAGAAGTAACACAATGATAACCGGAGCCAGCCAGAACTTCTTACGCTGCTTCATGAAATTCCATAAATCTTTCAGTGTTTCCATAATATCCAACATTTTTCGTTTCGACGCGGAGCGTCAGGAACGAGATTCATAACGAGAAAAGATGTAAATATATCGGTTTCATTATTAAACTAACTGATTTCACACGCCCTGCATCGATACCTTATTACTTTCACTAAAGCTCTAAAGTTAATTCATTCTTCTCGTGTGGTGTTTTTGAGATTCGTGGCATGTTCTGTTTATCATCAATTACTGAGCGACTTTAGCCTGGTTCCGCACACTCTGCGTCGGAACCTTTGATTAAAGACATCAATCTTTCTCAAATATGATTTCCTTTTCCCACTCAGGTTGTTCGGCTTTCTCAAAAACGTAATCGCCGATCACAAGATAATCCATTTCTGTATTCATAAAACAACGATATGCATCTTCCGGGGTACAAACAATGGGCTCACCCCGCACATTAAAGCTGGTATTCACCAACATCCCCACTCCGGTCAACTCCTTAAATGCATTCAACAGCTGCCAGTATCTCGGGTTGGTTTTTTTATGAACCGTTTGAATACGGGCAGAAAAATCGATGTGGGTAATCGCCGGAAAGTCAGATCGCTCAAAAGCCAGTTTTTCCCGAAGTGGAAGTTTATGATAGTTCGCCGGAAGCTCTTTGCGATGCTCTTCTTTTACTTCCTGAACCAAAAGCATGTACGGTGAGTCTGATTTCAACTTAAAATATTGGCCGGCTTCTTCGGCCAGCACCGAAGGAGCAAATGGCCGAAATGACTCCCTATACTTAATCTTCAGGTTCAACTTTTTCTGCATGTCAGGGTTTCGCGGGTCCCCCAGAATAGATCGGGTCCCTAAGGCACGGGGACCAAATTCCATCCGTCCCTGAAACCATCCAACTACACTCCCGTCATTCAGCCATTTTGCTACCTTGGGATAGAGCTCAGATTCTTTCAGCTTTTTGTAAACAGGCTTGAATTTTTTGGTCTGCTTCAGGATTTCAAATTCGTGAAAATCCGGCCCCAGATAACTGCCCTGCATAGCATCAGGCTGAACGGGCCGCCTGCCTTTCCCAAAATAAATATGATGAGCTGCCAGCGCAGCTCCCACCGATCCGCCGGCGTCTCCGGCAGCCGGTTGTATAAATACGTTATCAAAAACTCCCTCATTCTGAATAACTCCATTGGCCACGCAATTAAGGGCTACTCCACCTGCAAGACACAGGTTTTTTGAGCCCGTCAAGCGCTGAGCTTCCTTCGCCATTTTCAGAACTACTTCTTCCGTTACTTTCTGAATGGCCAGGGCGAGATCAGCCTCATACTGCTGCAGTTCCGCCTCTTCCTCCCTTTTTGGGAACCCAAATAATTCCTCCCACTTCTTTTCTTTCACCATTTTGAGTCCGGTGGCATAATCAAAATAGTCCTGATTCAGGTAGATTGAACCATCGCCGTTAAGCTCGATCAGGTCGGTCTTAATTTTAGAGATATACTCTTCCACCATTTTAGAATTCGGGTTTCCATATGGAGCCAAACCCATTAATTTATACTCTCCGGAATTCACCTTGAACCCCAGATAATAAGTAAAGGCCGAGTAGAGCAATCCCAAAGAATGCGGAAACGTCAATTCCCGGTGAACGGTAATTTCCGAACCTTTTCCGGAGCAAATGGAAGCCGTTGCCCACTCTCCCACCCCATCGATCGTCAGTATGGCTGATTCTTCAAAGGGGGATGGATAAAAAGCACTGGCTGCATGACTCAAATGGTGTTCGGGGAAAAGGAGTTTCAGCTCTTTTCGGTCATAGTCACCTATTTTAGCAAGTTCTTCATGCATCACCCGTTTCATAAACATTTTTTCCTTTAACCAAACGGGCATCGCGGTTATAAAAGACTTCACCCCGCGGGGAGCAAAAGAAAGATAGGTCTCAAGCAGTCGCTCAAACTTCAGCAGCGGTTTATCATAAAAAGCGATGGCATCCAGTTCACTGAGTTTAACATCAGCAAAATCCAGGCAAAAACGAATAGCATGAGACGGAAATCCCTCATCGTGTTTTTTTCGAGTGAACCGCTCTTCCTGAGCCGCAGCTACAATTCTCCCGTCCTGAACTATACAAGCCGCCGAATCATGATAAAAAGCTGAAATTCCTAAAATTGTCATATCGAAAATTGAGTGGCTGAGAAGATAATAAAACTTCGCTTTCCTTGAATGATGAAGTGGGGAGTGATAAAGTGATAAAGTGATAGAGCGATGGGGTGATAGGGTGATATAAATTCATAAATCTATTCTGATATACTTAGCTGTTCCGGTATAGATCTTTCGGATGTATCCTCAAGATGACATCAACTCTCACTTTATCACTTTATCACCCTACCCTCACACAATCTGAGTAAAGTTTTTAAAGGGGCTATACTTTCGTATTTTCTCGCTCAATTTTCATCATCAAGATTATCATGATTATATCAATGACCGGCTTTGGTCGCGGAGAAGCCTCTGAAAATGGCATCACGGCTACGGTTGAAATTAAATCACTTAACAGTCGCTATCTGGATCTGAGTATTCGCCTGCCTCAGCGGTTGCAAGACAAAGAACTCGAAGTTAAAGAGCTGGTTCAGAAAACGATTAATCGTGGTAAGTTGAACATCACGGTTTACCTGTCGGAGTCAGAAACAGGCGAGCCCTCCATCAGAGTGGATGAGAAAAAAGTGAAAGGCTACTCTAAAATTCTGAATAACCTGCGGGAAGCAGCCGGTATTTCAGATCCTATTTCTATCAAAGACATAACCCAGTTCGGCGATGTTTTTATTAATGAGGAAGAAGACGAAGAAGTACTGGAACAAAAGTGGAAAGTAGCTGAGAAAGCTTTGCAAGAGGCTGTAGAATCCTTGCTTAAGATGAGAACTCAGGAAGGCAGTCAGCTTAAAAACGACCTGGTGGATCGAATCGAATTCATTGATGAGAATCTGGATATAATCACTAAGGAAACGGCCGGAAGAGCAGAAGATGCACGCGATAAACTACTGGAGCGAATCAACAACCTAATTGAGGAAGATAAAATTGATCCTGAGCGCCTTGAATTAGAAGTAGCTGTTCTTGTAGACAAGATGGATGTGACCGAGGAGATTGTACGACTGCGTTCACACCTCAAATTTTTTATTGAAGCCGTTGAACAACCTGAACCGGCTGGCCGAAGACTCAACTTTCTTACTCAGGAAATTAACCGCGAGCTGAATACCATAGGTTCCAAAGCAAACAACTCTGACATTGCTCAGTATGTAGTGAAATGCAAAGAAGCGCTGGAGCAAATCCGCGAACAAGTCCAAAACGTCGAATAAAATAGATTTAAGACACAAGATGTAAGATTTAAAAAAACTTATCTTACATCTTGTGTCTTATGTCTCAGTACTACTATCTATGAAAAAAGGTAAAGTCATCATATTGGTTGCACCCAGTGGAGGCGGAAAAACGACGCTCGCGCGCCGGCTTTTTAAAGAGTTTGAAGAACTAAAGTTTTCAGTTTCAGCAACCACCCGTCCTCCCCGGGAAGGAGAAGTGGACGGAAAGCACTATTATTTCCTCACTGACGCCGATTTTGACCAAAAAAAAGCTGATGGTGAGTTCCTGGAATGGGAAGAGTTTTATGGCGGAAAGAAATACGGGACACTGCGTTCAGAAGTTGATAAAAAACTAAATTCGGGCTATTTTGTTTTGCTTGACATCGAAGTAAAAGGTGCGGTAAACATTAAGAAGATATACGGAGACGAGAGTCTCAGTTTGTTTATCAAACCGCCCTCTATTGATGTTTTGAAACAGCGCCTGATTGCCCGCGGAACCGAGGATGATGAAACACTGGCTTTGCGGCTCGAACGCGCTAAAAAAGAACTTACATATGCTGATCAATTCGATCAGGTTATTATAAATGACAATTTGGATACGGCTTATGCAGAGGTTAGGAAAGCCGTTGTCGAATTCATGAATCAAAACTGATACCATCCATGGCAGTCCAAACATTAGATATTGAGAAACTGAAATTCAAAACAGGTAACAAATATGAGTTACTTGTGATCCTTTCCAAGAGAGCACGCCAGATTGCCGCTCAGGAGAAATTAGAACTGGACGAAAAACTCCAGTATTTCGAAGGATTTGAAGAAGAAGACGAGTTTTCTTTCAACGAAGAGCAGGAGAACATCTCCAAAGCATTCGAGAAACTTCCACACGCTACTCAGCGCGCTATTGTGGAAATGCAGGAAGATCAAATTTATTACCGACATCCTGAAAAAGAGGATTAATCATGCTCTCCGGTAAACGCATCATTCTTGGTGTTACCGGAGGAATTGCAGCCTATAAAGCTGCTTTTTTACTCAGAGAATTTCAAAAAGCGGGAGCCGAAGTCCGCGTCACTATGACGCCTTCAGCCACCCGCTTTGTTGGTTTAGAGACCTTCGCTTCCCTTTCCGGCCATGAAGTAGCAGTAGATATTTTCCCTGATGAAGGAGATTCCAGCGACTGGACCCGCCACATTAACTGGGGTGAATGGGCCGATTTGTTTATTATCGCTCCCTGCACGGCTAATACTCTTGCCAAAATTGCTACAGGCCTTTCTGACAACATGCTTACCAGCACCGTACTAGCTGCCCGCTGCCCGATACTGATCTGTCCAACCATGGATGGAGAAATGTATGAATCGCCCGGAGTTTCTGAGAACCTGAAAAAAGTGCACGAGAATGGATATCATATTTTGGAACCGGATTCCGGCTACCTGGCCAGCGGACTTGAGGGAAAAGGACGCTTACCTGAAATAGAATCTATCCTCGAAAAAGCTTCTGACATCGTTGGATCAATAAAAGGTCCATTAGAAGGAAAAAAAGTGGTTGTAACCGCTGGCCCAACCCGGGAACATATTGATCCGGTTCGATTTATTTCAAACCCAAGTTCCGGAAAAATGGGTGTAGCTATGGCAGAAGCGGCTCAAAGTTTGGGAGCAGATGTCACGCTGATTCACGGGCCGCTTTCTATTCCAACACCAGATGGTATTCATTCTTTAAAAATTACCAGTTCGGCTGATTTATTTGATGCAGTTAAGGAATATGTAGATGCTGATGTAATCATTATGGCAGCTGCTGTTTCAGACTTCACTCCTGAAGAAGTGCATCAAAATAAAGTGAAAAAGGAAAGCGCCGGCGATGAGATTAAACTGAAGAGAACACAAGATATATTAGCCTGGCTGGGTGAGCATAAAAAAGACGGACAGATTCTGATCGGTTTTGCCATGGAAACGGAAAACCTCATCGAAAACGCGACTTCCAAGCTGAATAAGAAGAACGCCGATTTTATCATTGCCAATTCTTTAAATGACAAAGACGCCGGCTTTGAAGCCGATACCAACTCCGTGCACTTGTTGAGCAAAAATTCCGAACAAAAATTTCAGGGAAGCAAAAAAGACATTTCTATCGAGATTTTGAATACGATCTTTAGATGATAGTTGATAGGGGGATGTTGCTTAGTAAGAAAATTATGCAAGTGTCAACTTAGGTGATATTAAATCGATTTTATATGTAGCTAGAATCCCACCCAAATAGATATTTGCACTAGATTTATATTTGGATCTTTAATTACGAGCACCATCCTACTGATACCTTAATCACCCTATCAACTTTCATCTCTCATTCATCAACCATCCACTTATAAACCCGGTAGGTCTTGGCAATTTTACAACCCAGAGCTTCCAGACTTCGGCGCATAATCCAGTTCTTTTCGCTTACAAATCCACCCTCCAGTACCTTCAGATTTGGGTAATGGTTTTTTGTCCACCTGAAGCCTTCAATAAATACCAAAGCCTCCAACCCTCTCCCCCGAAAACGAGGATCTGTACCAAAGGCCAGCGGACGAAACTTCTTCGCTCTTTTTTTGAAACCAAACAGATGGTAGAGCTGCCACCACTTCAAAGTTCCGCCTGTTTTAGCTGATATTTCATGAAGATCAGGAACGCTAACCAGGAACGAAGCCGGTTCGCCATTTACAAAAGCAATGGGAGAAGTTTCAGGCATCAACGCAGGTTTAAGCTTTTTTATCATTTGCCTGATGGTTTCCTGTGTTATACCGATAAACTCCTCTTCCCTTTCTTCCACCACCTGATCACTGAAAGCCCGGTTGTAGATCTGCCGGATCATCTCCCCGTCCCGTTCCAGATTCTTTTTGTCAATTGGGCGGACTTCAATATGGTCTTTTGATTTCAGCCGCTCTGTAATTCTAAGCAACCGTTCCGGCAAAGGTTGTTCCAAATCCAGCTGATACATATATACATCGTCAAATTTTTCAGGATCTGTTTCTTCAATCAGCTCTTCGTAATACTTCTGATGATAGAGCATTCCATATACATTGTGATCTTCAAACCCGCCGATCTGAATACCCCAGAACGTATCGTTCTCCCCAAAATTAATAGGACCCCGAAATCCTGCATAACCTCTTCCCCGGTGCCATTTCTTTGCATAATTGATGATCGACTCAGCTATACCGGGGATATTTTCCATCTCTATAAAACCGATGCCCCCAAGCTTAGGGTCATATCGCTCATCTTTTTCGGGATCGATGAAAACAGCAAACCGGCCGACAACATCACCATTCTTCAAAACCAAAAATCGCTCACATTCCCCTCCTTTCCTAAACCGTTCATTTTTTTCTCGGTTGAATACATTTTCAACCTCGAAGCGGAAAGGTGGCCGATACCAGCTGTTATCTTTATACAGCCTTTCAGGAAGCCGGTGATAAGCGTTTATATGTTGTTGAGTTTCAATTTTTTGAATCTGAAAAGACATATCTTTTTTTCGGCAGAAGTTTATAGATTCAGCCTAAGGTAAATCTAAGATGTTAAGAACCCAACCCGGTTTATGCTGGATAAGAAAAACGGAAAGAAGTTAGTCACAGTTTTGCTGGTACTTTCATGTGTCATAAGCGGGATTATTCTGGCCGCTTCACCTGATTACAAGAATTATCAAATTGAGAATACCCGTGAACTCGACTCATTGCTGAATGTTCACATTCGGGATGCCCAAATCAAACCTGAACATATCAGAGTATCGAGCATAAAAATTGATACCATCTTTACCCGAAAGGCCTATCGTATTGAAGTACCATCAAGATTTTCCAAAACACTTTTTCATGTAGATTTACATAAGGATTTGTTCAAATATGATATGGAAGCTCCGGCCAAGGTACATTTCCCTTCTCATGATATGGATATTTACATTTATGATCAGGGAACCGTTCTAAGGACCATCCGTTTAACCACTAATCCCGAACTTGACAGTTTAGCCATCCCGAACGAGTAATATGCCCGACCGATCCACCATTTTAAAACGATTTGAACTGAAAGAATTTCCGCAGCCCGACATGGTACAGCTCAAGTATCCGGTGTTTATGTGTCACGGCTACGGAGCTATTGGATCAGTGATTAAATCGGGTCCTATGCACGACCCATGTATGGACATTCGTGCACATGGGGTTCCGGCCATCGCCCCCAATGTTGTGCCTTATGCCCGAATCGAAACACGGGCTGAAAACTGGGTGCTTCTCATCGAAAAGTTTTGCAAAGAGTTTGGTTGTGATAAGGTAAATGTGGTTTCTCACAGCATGGGGGGACTGGATATGCGTTGTGCTCTATCCAAACTGGATATTGCTCACAGGGTGGAAAGTCTGACTACCATTGCAACCCCTCATCACGGTTCCAGTCTGGCTGATTTGGTGTTGAAAGCTCCGGAGTTGGTTACAGAAAAACTGAGCGAAATGTTTGATTGGTTTGGCGATAACATGTATCCAAAAACGAAAAGCGATGCCCTTGGGTCGCTGGAACAGCTTACCTGTGGCTATGTAACTGATGTTTTTAATCCCGACCATCCGGATGCCGATGGCGTTGCCTACTATTCATACTCCGCAGCTGTTGGAAAGGGAACCAAATTCTCTATCAACCCCATGTTGAAATTTCAGAATAACCAGATTTTTGACAAAGAAGGAGAAAACGACGCTTTTGTTTCTGTTGAAAGCGCCAAGTGGGGAAAACATCTCGAAACGATTCCCCTTTCCCATTTAGCCCAAATGCATTTACAGATGAATAAGGAATCCCAAAAAATCTATGATAAATTTTGGCTGAACTTGTTGAAGAGATTGGCTAAAAACGGGCATTGATCTTGTTTATCTACTCTTTTCAGATCTGAGTATTTTGTCCGTTCTGACGCTCAGCACATTTACTTACACTCACCAACTACACGGAGGAGAGCTAAAATCTCCTTCATAAGTGCGGATGAATTCAAATTTCTCGTCATCCCAAGGTTGAGTTTTATTTATTGATAAATTTCTATTGAACCAGTATACATCATCACGATCTACTATCATTTTATCTTTACTTATTTCTTTAACTAATAATAGTTCAAAATGATGATATACAGAATATTGGAGAACGATATTATTTGTAAGGGTATCTAGAAACCACTCCTCCTTATCAGATGCGTATTCGATACAACCAGACATATTTAAATACGCTCTTTTATTTTGATTCTCCAATAACGAATCTGTTAAAAATATCTCGACTCTTGTACTGTCATCTCTTGTGTACTCCCAATAAGAATTATTTAAAAAATCGCTAATTTCATGTTTAGATAAATTTGAAACCGGAGGCTTCTTATTTCTTACCATTACAAAAGAATGGTAAAATCTAATTGTATCTTCAGGTATATCATAATCATCTATATTTGCCATCTCTACCCAAGTAGTTCCAATTGTATCTTGTTTATCTGTAGAGACTAAGTAGTAGTAAGGGCCATCTCCAAAATACCGATCTAAAAAACTGTCCCTCAGTTTATATTGTCCGGTAATCTCTCCGAATCTGTTTCGCATAATAACATCATCACTTTTATCGATAGTCCAGTGTGACTTTTCTTGATCCATTCCAACTACATACCATTCTCCCACAAATGCTCCATCTTCAATTGGTTTGCTACAATTCGCTAAAACAATCAATAAGATTGGTATGAATAGTTTATTCATCACTAGATTTTTCTCGTTTCCAGGCAAAGTTTAGCATTTAGGATGAAATCCTACATTCCGACGCGGAGCGTCAGAACGAGGTATTTGGAGTACTGTTCTTTTTTAAAAATACGACTGGTTCACAACTGGTTCTGACGCTCTGCGTCGGAACCAAATTTGTTTATCACTTCTACAGAGCTGGGTTGATTTGCTTGTCTACTCTTGCAGATCGCTGTCTTCTTTATCCTCTAACAGATCATAAGCCGTAAGATCGTACTGAATAGGCGTAACCGAAGCCAGTCCTTCATTAAGCACATGGATATCCGAATCTTTTCCTTCATCCAGCAATTCGAATTTACCGGTCAACCAGTAGTAAGCACGATTAAATGGGTCGGTTCGGCTCTCATACTCTTCCACATAGCGACTATCAGCCTGCCGTGTCCACTTGATGCCGGTAAATTCGCCCGCAGGAGCGTTTACATTCAGGGTAACACCTCGTGGTAGCCCATTCTTCAGTACATGCTTTATTACGCGTCGTGCCGCTTCCTGACATCCACGGAGATTGGCATCCTCATTGAAATCCGTACAGCTGACGGCAATAGACGGGTATCCCAGAATTGTTCCTTCGGTTGCCGCACTCACGGTTCCCGAATACATGATATTGATTCCGGCATTGCTTCCGTGATTGATTCCACTCACCACTAAATCCGGTTTCCGATCTAAAAGTTGGCCGTGAGCCAGTTTCACACAATCCGCCGGAGTTCCATTTACGGCCTCACCTTCAAATTTATCAGCCACGGTGAACTTACTGGCTCTCAATGGAACCTGAATGGTTATAGAATGCCCAACCGCACTTTGCTCTTTATCCGGTGCAACGATGTACACATCTCCGAATTCGGCAGCTACTTCAGCGAGCGCTTTAATACCGGGAGAAAAAATGCCATCGTCATTGCTTACTAAAATAAAAGGTCGCTCGTTTGAATCGCTCATCCGCCGTATTGCTCTTCTTTGTTTGGAAAGTCTTTGCTTTTAACGTCTTTGATGTAGTTCTGAACTGCGTCGGTCATCACCGAATTTAAATCCGCATATCTTCTCAGGAACCGAGGATTAAACTCCTTGTTGAGTCCGAGCATATCATGAATAACAAGTACCTGACCGTCACAACCTGCTCCTGCTCCAATTCCAATAGTAGGAATGGAGATCTCTTCGGTAACTCTGGCAGCAAGTTTAGCAGGAATTTTCTCCAATACGATGGAAAAGCAGCCGGCTTCTTCGAGTAACTTGGCATCCCGGATTAATTCTTCCGCTTCCTGCTCTTCCGTGGCACGAACTTTATAGGTTCCGAATTTATAGATGCTTTGTGGAGTCAAGCCCAGATGCCCCATTACGGGTATACCGGCCTCCACTATTTTCTTTACCGAATTAATGATCGGTTTACCACCCTCCATTTTAATGGCATGGGCCCCGGCTTCCTTCATCATGCGCCCGGCACTAATCAAAGCTTCTTTGGTGGTCACCTGATAACTCATAAAAGGCAGATCAGCTATTACCAAAGCCCGGTCAACTCCCCGAACCACACACGATGTGTGATAGATCATATGATCGAGCGTCATAGGCACCGTGGTTTCATGTCCGGCCATTACATTACTGGCTGAATCACCCACAAGGATAATTTCTATTCCGGCCTGGTCAATAATCTGTGCCATGGTAAAATCGTAGGCGGTAAGCATGGAGATCTTTTCGCCTTTTCTCTTCATATCCACCACAGTTTGAGTGGTAATTTTTACCGGGCGGTCTGAACTTTTTTGAGTGCTCATGCTTTGTCCTTAGGAACTAATGCTGCTGATGCTTCCAGTTCACAGGCTACTTCACCGTCAACGGTGGCTTTGCCTTTCATAGTTACAAAATTGCGGCGCATCGAGCCCATTTCAACTTCCAGAATCAACTGATCTCCGGGAACTACCTGTCTCCTGAACTTGCAGTTGTTGATTCCGGTGAACACCATCAGCGTCTCGTCCGGATTTTCTGCTTTTTGAGTCATCAGCATGATAGCTCCCGCCTGAGCCAATGCTTCTACCTGTAGTACACCCGGCATGATGGGCTGGCCGGGGAAATGTCCGTTAAAAAACTCTTCGTTCGCCGTTACATTTTTAAGGGCTTTGATTTTTTCTTCTTCAACTTCCAGCACCCGATCAACTAATAAAAATGGATACCGGTGAGGGAGTACTTTTTTAATGTCTTCTATCTTCATAAAAATTGTTTGGTTTGTTAATCCGCTACGAAAACTCTAAATCACGAATTCTTATAATTCCTTATCTCTTTTAGTGCTTTAGAGATTTATTGGGCTGAATGAATTTTAGAATATACAATTATTGAACCACTCCTACATAAACGTATGCAATGCCACCGGTTAGCTTAACAGCTCGTTTTTCCTTAAAGGCACCCGATTCATTCATAAGAGCTAAAAAATTATCACCGGCGGGGAATTCTGCACTTGTTCGTGGCAGATAGGTATAAGCCTCCCGGTTTCCACTCAGCCACCCACCAATTGCCGGCATTATATGCTGGCTGTACAGCTCATAAGGGTATTTCATCAATCCTTTGGGCTGCCCGAATTCCAGCACGGTTACCCTTCCGCCGGGTTTTACTACCCGTGCCAATTCTTTAAGGGCAACTACCGGATCATCCACATTTCGGATTCCGAATGCAATGCTGGAGATATCAAATTTATCATCTTCATAGGGAAGATTCATCGCATCGGCCACTTCGAAATCGATGTCCAAGCCTGCTTTCTCTGCTTTTGCAGGGGCCGGTTCAATCATGGGAGCACAAAAATCGGTTCCCATCACATATCCGGATTCTCCCACAGCTTTTTTAAACTCGATCGCCAAATCACCGGTACCGGTGGCACAGTCAAGTACGTGATCGCCCTCATGAGCTCCACTTTCCAGAACTGCTTTTTTTCTCCATGCATGGTGCACACCGAAAGACAGTACGCTGTTTACCCGATCGTAATCATCGGCGATATCGGCAAACATGGATCTTACTTTTTCACTCATAAATATTGGTTGATTTTGCTTTTGGCTATAAAACCCAAAGCAGGCTGAAATGGTTCTTTTGACAGCATATAAGATAAAGAATAAATAGTACAGGGATAACACTGTTTGCATGCATTTTTATGAAGCAACGACCACCTATCAGCGGTCGGTAAAGTAACGCATAAGAATCTGAAAGTTTTACCAATTCAATTTCAGAAAGTATTCTGTAACCATTCATTCTTTGGTTTAATCAAACAGGTACAACTTTTAACTAAATCAATACAATGGATAATCAAACAAAAGTAGTCGAAATTTCTAAACTTCACTCTCTACTCAAAATAATTTTCACCCTTGTGCCTATAGTTGCCGGGTTAGATAAGTTCTTGAATATACTAACAGATTGGTCGAATTATATCTCTTCTCCGATAGCCGGAATGTTACCTTTTGAGCCGGCAACATTCATGATGGTTGTGGGAGTAATTGAAATCATAGCCGGTATTTTAGTTTTTACAAAAACTGAAGTTGGTGCCTATATCGTAACCGCATGGTTAGCATTAATAGCCCTAAGCTTACTTATTTCGTGGCATCATGTAGATGTTGCTGTACGCGATCTTGTTATAGCCTCAGCTGCCTATACCCTTGCAAAGTTATCTTCCATAGAAAGTGACTTTAAAAACGTTTCATGACTTCTTGAAATACGAGACGGCTTTGTCCTCTTCTTGGAGATAAAGCCGGTTCTCTTCCACTGAATGTGACTACTCTTTCCTCCTCTGAATCCTCCCAAAAAAGTGCGCAATAGACAGTTGCTATCGTATACCTAAAGCTTACCGTTTTTACTTCTTAAAAAATCTTGTAACCCATAAGGGCTTGGATAGATCAAATGGGTGAATTCAAATCAAAAAAACCCATGCTATGAATCTTAATAAAAACCTCTTACTTGTGCTGACAATCGCAATATTTACCAGCAGTATATTTGCTCAGAAAAAGGAATTACCAGCATTTAATGACGCGGAAATTGCTGCAATTGCCGTTGCTGCCAATAAAATTGATGTTGCCTATGCTGAACTTGCCAAAGACAAAAGTAGCAATAAAGCTATACTGGGATTTGCCAACACCATGCTAAACGATCACAACTCTGTGATTAACCAAGCTGTTGATTTAGTGACAAAATTGGGTGTTAAGCCCCAAGAAAATTCTCTGAGTAAACAATTACTAAGTAACTCCGAAGATGTTCTTAAACAATTAAAAGAAAAAAACGGCACGGCTTTTGACCAGGCTTACATTGCCAATGAAGTGGAGTACCATAAAGCTGTTATTGATGCGGTACGCAATGTATTAATCCCCAATGCAAACAATGAAGAGCTAAAATCACTATTAAAAACGGTTCTTCCGGTGTTGGAAACACATTTAGAGCATGCTGAATCAGTGCGAAAGAATTTGAGCTATTAGAATAATGTATACTTCAAAAGTAATTCTGGTTCTGGCTTTGAGCATTGCGTTTAATGGATGCATGTCATCCGCAGCGAAGAAACATAAAACACACGTAATTGAGATTAAGCAAATGAAATTTAAACCTGCAATGATAACCGTAGCTCCGGGTGATTCGGTAAAATGGATCAACAGAGACATTGTTGCCCATACTGTTTTTGATGATAAAAGTGGGGTGTTTGAATCCAATGTGTTACAAACCGGCCATGATTTTACAGTTAGTGTAAGCGGCAACAAAAAAGAGCTTCAGTATGTGTGTACTCTTCATCCCGTAATGCGAGGACAAATTAAAATCTCAGATCTTTAAACTCATACACTCCATCCGTGGAAACATCTAACACTGATCCGTTAGGCATTAAACCCCAACACATGATAAGTGTTGGGGTTTTTTATATTATCAAAAGAATAGTCTGCAAAGCTCTCTGAATATTAATTAACACCTGATCAGTAACATGACCCGAAGCAAGATCGAAAAAGAATTATTGGCTCTAAAAGAAAATGCTGAATCTCTGGAGCCTGCCGGGGACAAAAGAAAAATGTATTTAGATGCCTTCAAAAGCTATGCAGAGAAATTTTATTCCTCCATTAACTCGCAAAAAGCCTATGTCCAACACTCCAAAGAGGATATTAGTAAAATACTGAATAGCCATTTACAGGAAGAATCCGGAGAGTTAGATGATATCCTGGAATTGATCGATGAAAACGTCATTCCTCCCGGGCTAAATCCGGTGTCCGGAAAGCACTTTGGATATATACCCGGAGGTGGGATTTTTTCGAGTGCGCTCGGTGATTATTTGAGTGCATTAACAAATCGTTATTCCGGTGTTTTCTATGCCTCGCCGGGAGCTGTGGCTTTAGAAAACAGACTAATTCGCTGGATGGCTGAGCTTATTGGATACACAGGCAACTATGGAGGCTACTTATCTTCCGGGGGCAGCATGGCAAACTTAACCGCTATTTATTCGGCCCGGGAAGCGGCTAATATAACATCCAAAGACATTCCTGATACGGTTGTTTATTTGAGCGATCAAACGCATCATTGTGTGGCTAAAGCATTAAAAATTTGTGGGCTACAAGAATGTATAAAGCGATATGTGCCCCTCAACAATCAATTCCAAATGAAGGAAGAAGAGTTGAGGGAAATGATATTATCTGATTTGGATGATGGTTTAAATCCGTGGATGATTGTGGCATCAGCTGGCACAACAGACTTAGGTGTTATTGACCCCATAAAACAAATAGGAGAAATCGCCAAAGAATTCAATATTTGGTATCATGTTGATGCTGCATATGGCGGATTCTTTTTGTTAACAGAAATGGTTAAAAAGAGATTGGAAGGCATTTCACAAGCCGACTCGGTTGTTCTGGACCCTCATAAAGGATTATTTTTACCCTATGGAACCGGGGCTCTTATTGTCAAAGACATTCAAACTTTGATTAAATCTAATGAGTATAGTGCGAATTATATGCAGGATACGAAAGCAACCACAGATAAACTCTACTCCCCCGCCGAAGTATCACCGGAATTAAGCAGACATTTCAGAGGCTTGAGAATGTGGCTTCCCCTAAAATTACACGGTATAGATGCATTCCGAAATGCCCTGAATGAAAAGCTTTTACTTACCGAGTATTTATGGAATTGGCTCAGGGATATTCCAAACATGGCTGTTTCCAATAAACCGGATCTTACAACTATTCTGTTTAGGTGGGAGCCGGATAAGACTACTTTGAAAAGCTCCGCACAAAACTTGAACTATGATGAATTGAATCAAAAGATCCATAAGGCACTTCTAAGTAAGGGTGACGTCTTTTTCTCGACTACTCGAATAGAGGACAAGCACTGGCTTCGGTTAACCGTTTTATCGGTACGAACCCATTTGGATGAGGTCAAAGCTTTCCAAAAAGAATTGATGGGATGTTTAAAGCAATTTCAACAGAATTAGTCTCTCTCAGGTCACATTACAACCAAATATTATCGCTACAAACCAATGGTTCTCATTACGTTAAATACAATTTGGTCACATCTTTTTCCGAGAAAACCAAAAATTTCAGTTTCCGTAAATTCCTTATTTATCAAATCCTGAATCATCTTTTTCCCTCTGTGCAATCGTACTTTCACATTCGATTCTGAGATGTTAAGACATTCCGCCGTTTCCCCGGTATTCATGTTTTCTATTTCCCGCATTAAATATACGGCTCTATATTTAGGGGGTAGTTCATCCACAACCTGTTCCAATAATTTTTTAAAGTCTTTTTGAATAGTTACTTCTTCCGGCGATTCAAGCTGATTCTTACGGTCGTCGTACATTGCCTGTTTCTCCTTTAATAAGTGAAGTTTTGAAATTTGTTTGTGTTTATTCACAAACTTCAACGCTTCATTAATTGCAATTCTCGTTATCCAGGTTGAAAATTTTGAGTCACCACGAAATGAGTTTAAGTGTTCAAATACTTTTATATAGGTAGATTGCAGAGTGTCTTTTAGCGATTCCTCATCTGAAATATAAGATCGTTGAACTCTGTACAACCGCTGGTTATATCTTCTCATAATCACTTCAAAAACTTGTTTCTTCCCCGATAAGATTAAATCAATGATCTGTTCATCCTTTAGATGCTGATAGTCATCAACAGCTATAAAACTATAGTTTTCAATCCTTGAACTGCCTTTTAGTTTTTTAAGCATTTTGAGAGCGTTTGGTTTTCGTGAACTAACTATTAGATCACGCTCAAGGCAAATAGGTTACACTTTTTTCTTATTAAATTATAAATGATCAGGATGAAGAGAATAAATGGGTTATACCAGCTCCATCAAGTGGTCCGTTTTGTTAAGCTCCACGGCTTTAAACCTCCCATCATGCCAGGTAAGATGGTTGATGGCACCGTTCTGATGCTCGATTTTATGCATGTTTTTTAACCCATATCCCAACCACTCGGATAATAAAATACGGGTTAATCGCCCATGAATTATGAATACAATGCTCTCCTCTTTTGATGACTCCAACACTTCCTCCACTTTAGCATTAGCTCTTGCATAGGTCTGCCGGGGTGACTCCCCTTTCTCCGGAGCGTAATCTACATTCCCACCCTTCCATTGTTCATGAACCTCCATTACTTCATCTTTAATCTCCGTGAATACTTTCCCTTCCAGAATACCGAAATCAATTTCATCCAGTTCGGGGTATTTTTGGATGTCCAGTTTCCTGTGAGATGCCAATGGCTGAGCTGTTTCATGAGTGCGCCGAAGTCCGCTGGCTACAATTTTATGAACTTCAAAGGGTTCCAGGGCATCACAGATAGCCTCGGCCTGCAGCCGGCCTAACTCATTGATAGATGCATCTAAACCCCTCCCCTGAATGATGTGCTTTTTATTGTTATCCGTCTCTCCGTGACGAACGATGAATAATTGTTTCATTTGAATAAGAGCCGTTTTATCGCTGCGCGACTATTAAATATTCGGGCATAAAATAAACGCATTGATCCTTAATAATTAAAGTAATTGCAGGATTAGAAGATTCCATCAGAGTTAGCTTATGACAGTTACTAATGCTGAAAGATGGTAACTTTACCAGCCATCTCCCGATCAAATTGATCAACCTCAAATCAAAACCCGATCTGAAAATTCATGGCAATACGGTGATTTTCCAGCTCGGCCTGTTCGGGCGGGAAAATATAGTTTAGCCTGATTTTCGTTTGTTCCGTGGGCATATAGTTTAGTGCAATAATAAGCTCGTCACTGTTTAAGGCGGGAATATCTTCCGATTGAAAACTATCCCAGCGCACTAAAAACTGAGCCTTCTCAATAAATTTAAAACCGCCCGTTACCTGATACCCCATAATCGTATCATCAAAATCACCTGACCCGTTGTAGTCGATTAATGCAGACAGGAATTCCCCACTCATGATAAACCCACTGTTTTCAACCCGTAAATCTCCGCCAAAAATAGCATATTCTCCGTCTATGGAAGGGATAGTGCCTGCGGCAATCGATTCATTATCTTGTTCTCCATATGAACCGTTAGCCCCTAAAGCCAGATTGGTTCCATCTTTGAAAACCGCATCATATGAGAATCGCCCCGCATAGTAAAAGGCGTCGTTGTCATTTGCCTGCAGATTGTTTCCATTGAACACCCCAAGAGAATAGCCCAAGCCCTGATCTAGGCGGCCATGTATCCGCACTCCGATATCCCGGTTTTCTGCTAACGCCTTAACTACCTGCGACCTACTCACAAAATCGAGGTTCTGCGGGCCTTTCAGAAATTCTGCACTGATCCCTGGTTTTTGGGCGCCGGCTGTCACATTAAGTGCATTGTTTAAGCTGTATCCTGCAGTAGCATCCAACAGAATGGGATTGTCGGCCGCATCAAAATGAACTACATAATTGAATCCACCATCCAGCTTTCCGCTTAACTTAATTCGTGCCGTGGGAAGTGAAAAACTCCGGGACGAAGCCGGTGCCTGATCGTCAAAATCATATAAACCCTGGACCTGAACCAGGGCTCCTACCGACAGGGATTCGTTTTTAAAGACATCCCGAAGTTCATCCATAAACGATGACTCCTCCTGTGCCATCACCGATGTGTTTAAAAGGCTACATACAATCGCCAAGAACAGAGTAGGAAAATGCTTTTTTAAAGAGTTCATAATAAATAGTGGTTTTCGATTAAAATCCAATTACCAGACGGGTACCCACAACAACAGCCGCATCCAGTGTAGCATCCAACCCCGGATTGAATACATATTGGACGTTTCCCTGAATCTGAACATAATCATTTAATGCCAATTGATGTGTAAACTCAATATTGGTTTCCGCTTTTTCAGGTTTATAACTATTCAGATAAGTAACGCTTCTGTATTCAGGGCTTGCCATTGCATGAGCTACCGCTAAACCAGTTTGGTCACCCGGGCGTCCTGGAATCAATCCATCAAAAACAAATCCCCCACCCAAAAAACCATTCAGCATATTAATGTCCGGGTTCACTGCCCCGGCTCTAAAAAAAGCCCTCAGGCTTCGCGGATGAGTCGATGTATTTGAAATTATCTCGTACTCGCCAAGTGCATAGAAACCAAATTCCTGCTCCCGAAACCCCGTTACTTCCCAGGTACTTCGCTCTTTACTGTAAAACCATCCTCCTACCGCAATCTTATTATTTCCGACTACCCCCGGGTCTAATATATTTTGCAAACGGGTTACCCGATTTCTCATTTGCAGGCTGTTATCTCTCAGCGATTGAAATCCGATTTCCCCAATTACAAAAACTCCATCCCGTTCCCGAAGATAAATTTTTGTTCCTCTAGTATTTCCCGGATCGGAGGGCACCCCATCCAAAACCGCCGCCTGCATATACAATCCGCTAAACGGGTTGATCTTTAAACGGGTAGCCAAAGACGTATATGGAAAGGTGGAAGGTCCGAGAACACCACTTAATGCAATGGTAGGATCTAATCCGTGCGAGCTGTTCATAAATAAAAGACTGCTGTTCAAAACATTGAACTCGGAGTTAATATCATATAATCCCAGAAGAATAGAACTGTTGGCAAGAAAGAATTTCTTCTGCACCCAAATTTCAAATATGCGCCATGAGTTTTCTGCCTCAATATTACTTACACCTTGCAAATCACCGGCAAGTGCGCTAATGCTCCCTCCCTGATTCCCAATGCCGTACACATAAAAGGTAGTTCCTGAAAGCCCCAGCGGGAGTTCGTCGAAGTTTACCTGCATGTTTACATCAATGTTATCGAAATAACGAATACCGGTTTCATTCCCTCCGGATACATTGCCGAATAAATCACCGGTATAACTTACGCTAACTTCGAACGGATTGGCCGTATTCTCCTCTGCTTGTTGAGCAAAGATTGCTGCCGGTTGCAGAAATAAAAAAAGAGCGAACCATAATCCGGATTTTCTACGAGATGTTAGTTGACCAATCAAGCTATTTGTTGTTTTGTGAACCTTTGAAGAATCATCCTATTCAATGTGATTAGTGGATTGATCATTCACCGGCTCGCTATCTTTATTTTGACTGTCTTTAAACTATCCGTAATCACGAGGTTGCTTAGGGAATCAATTACTTGATTTCTATCTTTGCCCACCTAATATAGAATTATGGAATTACTCTCGCTCCCCACCACCAAAGTTTTTTTGTATGCGCTTCTCACGGCGGTCACTACCGGCTTGGGTGCTTTACCTTTCTTTTTTATAAAGGATATTTCTCCTTCCCTGCTGGGTAAATCCAACGCAGCGGCATCCGGATTGATGCTCGCCGCTAGTTACAGCCTCATTATGGAAGGGTACAACATCGATCAGTGGATGACTCTCATCGGAATGCTGGCAGGAGTGATCTTGGTGGTATTGGCTAATCGATGGATGGAGGGCAAAACCGATGTTGGTGTAGAAGACCTTATTACCGGCAAACGCAAACAGATGCTACTTTTCCTGGGTATTATGACGGTCCATTCCTTTGCTGAGGGCGTTAGCGTAGGCGTTTCATTTGCCAATACCATGGAGTTTGGCGTTTTTATCGCTATTGCTATTGCTGTACACAACATCCCGGAAGGGTTGGCTATCAGTCTGGTTATGGTTCCTCAGGGAACTTCTCCTTTTAAAGCTGTGCTTTGGAGTATTTTTTCGAGTCTTCCTCAACCCTTAATGGCTATTCCCGCATTCCTGTTTGTGGAAGTGTTTAAAGAGTACCTTCCCTTTGGCCTGGGTTTTGCAGCCGGAGCGATGATCTGGATGGTTTTTGCCGACCTCATTCCCGAAGCGCTTGAAAAATGTTCTCCCAAAAAAGTAGGGCTTTGGGTTACACTGGCTATTCTTGCCATGAGTGCCTTCCAGATTCTAATTGGGCATTAATATCTCTACCTCCTTGTTGCAATCCGGATAATATTTAGCAAAAACTGATCGGCAATTTCATTTACATTCTTTTTTAAGTTTTTTTCAAAGCCTGAATTGTTCATTTCGTATTTTACCTGAAATAAATTTTCAAGCTTTTTCTTAGAAGACATTGAACTTTAGGCATACTCTGCTCTTACTCTTTTTATTGATTCCCATATATTCGTTTTCACAAACAGAAACCAGCGACGACCCTGAGGAAAAACAAACCCTCAATGTGTATTTAGATTGTCGTGGATGTAACGGAAGCTATGTTCGCTCTGAGGTAAATTTCATTAACTTTGTGCGCGATCAATCGGATGCGGAAGTCCATCTTCTGGTTACCCTGCAGCAAACAGGCAGTGGAGGCTGGGAGCATACCCTGAATTTTATGGGGCAGGGTTTTATCGAGGATAAATCTCAGATTCTGACTTTCGTAAGCCCGAAGTCGGATACTAACGACGAAATGCGCCGCCGCCTTGTGAAACACGTGAAGCTTGGTCTGGTCTATTTTCTGGCCGGACGTGAAGTTCTTTCAGACCTCAACGTTAATTTCTCCGGTTCATTAAGCGAAACTGCCGTAGTGAATGAAACCGACCCATGGAATAGCTGGATATTCCGTGTTAGAGCCAGTACTGATTTTGATGGCGAACAGTCGCAAGGAAATCTCCGGCTGAATGGAAACGTAGATGCCCGACGGATTACAGATCAGTGGAAAATCAATTTCAATTATAACCAGAACTACCGGCGTCGAAGTTTTACCTCAGAGGACAGCACCGGGAAAGAAACGACTGATATCTATATTACTGAAAACCAACGGTTTTTTGGTTTACAGGCTTACAGCTTAGGGGAACACTGGACGGTAGGTGCTTACCAGCGTGTCCAATCTTCAACCCAGAATAACATTGATTTAAGCATCGGTGCTACTCCCTCCATCGAGTACAGCTTGTTTCCTTACCGGGAGCATAATCGCCGTGAGGTAACGTTCCGCTATGGTATTCTCGGGTCTTATTATGACTACAGTGAAACAACCATTTTTGATAAGGAGGAAGAATTCTTGTGGAGACAAGAACTTACCATCAGAACGGATTTCACTCAGCCCTGGGGTGGAATATATGGCTGGCTTGATGCCGGAAATTATATGCACGATTTCAGCAAGAACCGGTTAAATTTGGGATTCCGGGTGAATATGAGAGTCGTGCGCGGCCTCTCGATTTTCTTTTCCGCACGGTACTCCTTGATAAACGATCAGCTTAGTCTGCCGGCCGGTGATTTAACCGAGGAAGAAAGACTGCTTAATTTATCCCAACAAGCCACCTCTTATGAATATGGTGGCTCGTTCGGATTTGAATTCAACTTCGGTTCCGTTTATAACAACGTGATTAACCCTCGTTTTTAAGCGTTATTACCGTTGCTGACCATGGAGGCATTTAGTTTTTCTCCTCCTCTTATACCAAAATCCAGCGTTCTGATTGGATATGGAATCATAATGTCATTCTCATCAAATGCCTTTTTAAGCGCGATAATCGCTTCACTTTGAGCTCCCCAATATTGTGGCAGCTTGTCGAATGCGATCCAGAAACGAATTTTGAAATTTACTGAACTGCCACCGAACTCGTCAAAATATAGCTCTACGTCCTTGGAGGTGTCTCTCATATCCAGTTGTTCGATAGCCTCAATTGCTATTTTGCGTGCTTTTTCGAGGTCATCTCCATAGGAAACGCCACAGGCTAAATCAATTCTTCGCTCTCCGTTCTTGGTGTAATTTATAAACGGGTTTTCGTACACCACTTTGTTGGGTACGTAGATAATTTGCCCCTGTGGGGTGCGGATAATCGTATTTCTCAGATTCAGCTTCTCAACGGTTCCAAACAAATCGTTGGTTTCTATGATATCACCTATACCGAATGGGTGGCGAACCGACAACAATACCCCTGAAATAAAGTTGGAGGCTATATCCTGAAAGGCAAAACCTAAAGCCAGTCCAATAATACCTGCACCGGCAAGCAAGCTGGTTACCATGCCATCCAGATTCAGAATGCTAAGAGCGATAAAAACCCCGATACCGATTACCAGAACTCCCAATACAGTTTGGGCCAATCCGGTTACGGTTTTGTTGGTCGTAACTTTAGAAAGTACTTTGCCAACAAATTTCCTAATCCCTTTGGCAATGGCATAGAATACAATGACTACAAGTAAGGCTACCGCAAGGTTGGGCAGCATTTCAATGGTGGTAGTCAGCCATTCTTCTACTTTTCCGGTTACTAATTCGTAAATATTTCCTATTTCCATTTATTCTAAGTTGTTTTCTGTTATGATCTTATGCTATTATGAAGGAAATTGAGTAAGAAATTGTTCCATACATCACGTCACTTAAAAAATATTAATACAATCCTCCTTATTTCATGAATCTGAATACCAAAAAGGCTCTCACCTCTATTTTTACCGTTATAATAGCTTTTCTATTAACGTTTCCCCTGCAAGCCCAAGACTATGCCAACAGCGCTACTGAGGTGTCTCCCTTATTGATCAGTTCTGAAATTCCGGATGTAGCCGTTAAAAACATCGATGGTGAAACCGTCCGTCTCCGAGACAAAGTATCCGAACAGCCATCCATATTGGTATTTTACCGCGGGGGATGGTGTCCATATTGCAACCGTCATCTTGCTGACCTCAAGAAAATTGAAGATGATTTATATAAAATCGGATATCAAATTTTAGCCATCAGTCCGGATCAACCTGAAAAACTAAAGGCTACCCTCGCAGAAAACGAATTGGGATATACCTTACTCTCCGACAGCCCGATGGACGCAACAAAAGCATTCGGCTTAGCTTTTAAAGTTGATAAGGAAACTGTTGAGAGATATAAGTCATTGGGTATTGATCTTGAAGGAGATTCAGGGTATGATCATCACCTGCTGCCGGCCCCGGCTGTTTACATCGTAAATACCGATGGGAAAGTCCGGTTCAATTATGTGAATCCTAATTATAAAGAGCGCATTGATGGTGATGTTTTACTTACTGCAGCTAAAGCCTATTACGAAGAATAAGTACTTGTTGAATGGCCGGGCATAAACTGTACAGTAAAGATGAATTAGATATCTCCGGCCTGAAAGTACTCGTACTTCGGAAAAACGTAAAAAACCTGAACCTCAGAGTTTATCCTGCTGATCACAGAGTTCGAATTTCCGTACCTCGACGAATTGCTGAAGCAGAAATACGCCGGTTTATTCAAGCCAAACTTCCCTGGATTAAGAAACATCTGGCTAACTATCGTAGGAAACCCAAGCTCCAACCGAAGAAATTTATAACCGGAGAACTACATCCGGTTTGGGGTAAAGACCTCGAGCTGATTGTAGTAGAAAAGAATAAACCACCCCGGGTTTTGGTTGGTGGAGATAAACTGAAGTTATACATCCGCCCTGGAACCGATCAACAAAAGAGAGCCTCTGTACTAAAAGAGTGGTACCGTCAGGAATTAAAGCAAAGAATTCCCAAACTCATCGAGAAGTGGGAGTCCCAAATGGGCGTGAAGGTGGAAGAGTTTGGGGTAAAGCAAATGAAAACCCGGTGGGGAACCTGCAACATTCGCGCCCATAGAATCTGGTTGAATCTGGAGCTGGCCAAGAAACGGCCGGAGCTGTTGGAATATGTAGTTGTACATGAGATGGTGCACTTACTGGAGCGGTTGCATAACAAACGATTTTATGGCTTCATGAGCCACTTCCTGCCCAACTGGAAATCTCTCAAAGATGAATTGAATGGGAAATCAAATATTTCAGACTGCTGATTTATTACCGGTTTATCCTGATTTGTCAACATCAGCAACCAACCGGCCTCCCCTAACGGTAGCTCCCAATACTAAACCGGCACTTACAAGCACAAGGTTCTTGACGATATACTGCCCCTCTAAAGTCAGGCCAAAAGGGAAACTGGTCCATACAACTTCCGGCAGAATAAAAAGAGGAAGTACGGTGCCTGGCATCTGAAGAAAAAGCAAAAAGAGGGTGGTTCTCATGTACTTTCCAATGATAAGCCCAAGACCGATCAGAACTTCCCAGCCTGCCAAAACGGGAATAAATACATCCGGATCTATGAAATAAACCGTATTTCTTACCAGGTCTTCGGCAGGACTCAAGTCCGGGAAAAACTTCAGCATCCCGAACCAAAAAAAGATAATCCCCAGTCCTACCCGCAATGTTACCAGGCCATATCTTGCCATCCATTTAGTAATATGGTCATCTAACTTATCAAAATACTCTTGAAGCATCATTCGTTCTTTATTCTTATTTGAGTTGTAGAAAGTATCGGAAGTTTTTAAAAATATTATGAAGGCTTGGCATTTTGTAGCGAATGGTTTTCAGGATTTTGTCATCTAAGTAAGTGAACCCAAAATTATATCAGGAGATATATCATGAAAACCTTAGTTAAATCTTTCGCAATTGCCGTTTTATTCTTGAGTCTTTCAGTGAGTGCAATCGGTCAACAACGATCCAAGAATCCAGATTGGGATCGCGGTGAACGTGTGGAACGGTTTCATCAAAAACGAAATGCCCAGGGGCAGCAACATCAGCGAGTAATGGGCAAGCTTGACCTGTGTGATGAGCAAAAGGCACAGATTCGGGAAATTCACCTGAATGGCCAAAAAGAAATGCTTCCGCTAAAAACTCAGCTCCAGGAAGCTCATGCCAAACTTAGGACGCTTACTGTGGCCGACGAATATAGAGAAGCTGAAGTTCAGGAAGTGATTAGCACAATTTCCGACCTGAATAAAACCATGCTGACAACACGGATACAACACCGACAGCAAATTCGCGAACTACTTGATGACAATCAACGTGTTAAGTTTGACAATCTGCATCTGCGCATGCAGAAAAAGTTATCCCAAATGAGATTAAATCATTAGTAAGTAGCTTGAATGCAGGGATTGAATTCCCTGCATTTTATTTAAACTTTTTGGTAGCTATAATGCAGGCATCAAAATCATCAAATAAAAAACCTCAAACCAGTTCTATCAAAGATTCTGAATATATTGAACGACTTAACCGTCGGGAAGAATCTGCTTTTAAGCAGTTGGTGAACGATCATAAAGATCAGGTATATAACACCTGCCTGGGGTTTTTGCGAAATCCGCATGATGCCGAGGATGTGTCTCAGGAAGTGTTTATTCAGGTATTTGATTCTATAGGTGATTTCCGTGAAGACGCAGCGCTTTCAACGTGGATTTATCGCATTGCCGTTACCAAATCTCTGGAATTGATTCGATATAGAAAACGAAAGAAAAGGTCCGGTTTCTTTAAAGCCATTGGATCTGTTTTTAGTGAACCGGATGAGCAGGAGGATGAGTCGGGATATATGCATCCGGGTGTAAAACTCGAAAACAAAGAACGAGCTGCGACTCTATTTAATGAAATTGATAATCTGCCTGATCGTCAACGGGTAGCCTTTACTTTACAGAAAGTAGAGGGGCTCAGCTACCAGGAAGTAGCGGATGTGATGGAAATTAGCGTTCCCGCGGTTGAATCACTCATTCACCGCGGAAAAGAAAACCTGAAGAAGCAGTTGTATGACTACTATCAACAAAATGAACGGGATTGAATCATGAACAATCAAAAGAACACTGACCGGGAAGTGGAAAAAACCCTGACATCACTTGATGGAATGGAACGTGCTACCACCGACGACTTCTTTTACAGCCGGGTTTCAGCTCGGCTTGAAAAGCGTAACAAGGCTAAGGAATCGTCCGGTTTTGGGGTAGTCTTAGCTGCCGCTGCTGTATTTGTCATGCTGGTGTTAAACCTGATTTCCATTTCACAATACACCCCAACCACTGATACCACTGCCACTACCCGAACCGAAGTTATTGAGCAGCTCGCATCAGACTATCAGTCCTTTGATCTGAATTATTACCAAACTTTTGAGGAAGAGTGACATGAAAATTGAAACCAAATTTAAGTGGGCTTTAACCGGATTTCTTGTGATGGTGCTGCTCAACGCTGCACTGCTTACCACAATCTGGATTAAAAAAGCAGACAACCGTGACAGAAGAAGCTTTCGTGACAGTGACCGGAACCCCAACGCCATTCATCGGTACATGCAGCGAGAACTGCAGCTTACCGATGCCCAGACCGATTCCTTGTCTGCTATACGTAAAGCTCATTTCCAAGAGATGCGGGAACTACGAAAGGAGCTTAATGAGAACCGACGTGCCTATTTCAATTTTATTATGGGTGATGAAGCCGGCAATGACCAAAAGCGCGACTCTATCCTGACCGAACTCACCAACCAGTACAACCTCATTGAGAATATGTTTTATACGCATATGACGGACATGAAAGAAATCCTCAAAAACGATCAGCAGGAACGTTTTGAACAGTTAATGAGGGAGACATTTCTCCACGATCGAAAAGATGGTAGGGATCGTAAAGATTTTATGAACCGAAATTGAGAACATTCTCATTAAAAAAATCCCTAACCTAAAAAGGTCAGGGATTTTAATTATTCCGAAATACAGCTATTTAATTAACGTCATTCTTCGAATTTCAACTTGCTGAGCAGCTTTAAGCCGGTAGAAATAAATACCACTGGCTAAATTCGCCCCATCAAATCTTAACGTATACTGCCCGGCAGTCTGTCGCTGATCAACAACCGTTGAAACCAACCTCCCTGTAATGTCAAACACTTCCAGCTTTACTTGTCCGTTATTTGGCAGTGTGTAACTGATATTGGTAGAAGGATTGAATGGATTTGGATAATTTTGATGCAGACTAAAGCTTCTTATGTTCATAACATCTTCTTCATTATCAACCATAAATTCTTCGGTTGTATAAATATAAACAGGATCAACAGGGTAATTGAACTCATCTAATTGTGGCAGGAGGATGTCATTCTTATTATCTCCGTTGAAATCTCCTACAGCCGGTGCACCCCTGCCCGCATATATAAAGTTTGTAAATGAACTTAACCCGACTGCCGGATTCTGAGCTTCCATAAATACAGCAATATTAGTGCCCATCGTATCAAGGTTACCTCCATAATATATTCCGGCGTTTGTGGTATTAAATCCGTAACCGGCAAATATAAGCTCTGCCTTTCCATCCCCATTTTGATCCGGGACTGCTTTAATTGAGCCTAAATTTCTCGACAATGTATCTAGTTGCCCCGTATAGCTAGTGGATGCATAATCTGTTGCTTTAATGAATATTCTGCCATCCACTATTGAATCAGGACTTGAGGAGCCGGCATATATACGGATTGCCTCTGCCCCTTTAGATGAGCCGCTGGAAAAATCACCATGAAACACGGACGTAACTGCCAGATCATTAATCATATCACCGTTAAAATCACCGTGTGTCATACTTTGCCCAAGAAGGCTGAATTGTTTCTGTTGTTGTGGAAAAATTGAAGGCATAGTTACTACCGGTTCCGGATCAAAACTACCTCCCCCCGGTCCGTCAAAACCACTATGAATATAAATAACACTATTAGAGGTAGTGGCAAAATCATCCAAACCATCATCATTAAAATCTCCAAGCTTGGTAAAATTAAATGGGAAATAGTCTAATTCAATATCACTTTGACTACTCAACGATGATGCACCAAAAATTATATGAGCATTCTCCCGAAACTGCTCTGATGTAATCATAATATCATCAAAACCATCATTATTGACATCACCAATACTTTGAACATTTCCAAGGTTTCCAACGGTATCCGGATACAAGTCCGTATAATTAATGGAATGATCGGAAATAGTATCGACGGAAGTTCCTCCAAAAAATATATCCACCCGGGCGTTATTAACTTCTAGATCAGAACGGCCTTTTGAAATCAGCAGATCGCTTATACCATCACCATTAAAATCACCATATCCCGGTGAATAGATTTTTCTACCTCTTTGAAACTCAAACTTTAAGTCCGGATCCGGATTATCTGTGAAAGAACTACCGCCAAAAAAGATGTGCACATCACTGGAAAAGTCATAAACGATTCCATAGTCTTCTTCACCGTCATCATTAAAATCCCCGGCATTAAATACATAATGGGGGCTATCTTCCTGAAACGGATATACGACTCGAGTTTCACTCGAATCTGTTAATGAGCCGGAAGTATTTCCAAAATGTACCCGATACCCCCTGCTTTCACTGTCTAAATTACTGAAACTCACTACAATATCAGCTATTCCGTCACCGTCTACATCACCGCCACTGTTTCGATTTTCTGTAGGATTGCCCGGAAAACTCAGATTATCTCCTGATTCCATCGGCAATACGGTAGTACTTAAATTCAACCCAGCATCACTTTCTACGAAAAGCACGTTATCGCTGTTTTTTATGAGCAATTCTTTTGAACCGTTATCGTCAAAGTCATCTAAAATGGCAAAATCGTATGCTTCATAAACTTCGGCATTGATGTTGTTTTCAGAGTAATACTCACCGGCCACAGGATCGAGCTCAAATATTCTGAGTTGATCATCTGCTGATATGATTAATTCTAGATCGGAATCTCCATTCAAATCAGCCAAACCAATTTCTCCCGATCTCATAGAGATATAAGAAGAAAATATCGAGGTACTTAATGTATCAGATGAGACGAGGTCTAAACCGCCAGACATGTTTTTCTGATAAACATTTATCAAACCGAATGAAGTTTGCAAGTCGGGACTTAAGCTCGATACCTGAATCAGTTCAACCGTTCCGTCGTTGTCAACATCCCCATACGTCATTTTATCATATCGATAATTAACTCCATTTGTGATACTTAATGTATCGACAGTTACACCGGCTAAACTATCTGATCCGTTAATAATATAGAACTCATTTTCAGCGGCAAATAAGATGGCACTATTATCATAAACGATAATATCCCTTTTACCATCTCCATTAAAATCACCCGGAGAATTGTATGTAAATGAAATACTTCTATCAATCAGTTCTAAATCAATCAGCATATCTAAATCTCCGCTTGATTCATCTACTACCAAATATAGCACTTCATCTTCGTATCGGATGGCTTCCGGAACTCCATCTCCCGTAACATCCACTGCAAAGCTGAACCCATCTCTTACCAGGTCGCTGTCTGACTCAGAAATTCCATTGACAGAGCCATATAAGACTACCATCTTTGTGATCTGGTCGGTTGGATCATCAGTTGTTTCATCAGCTGTAAAAACTGTGTAATAGAAATCTGAATTGCCATCGCCGTTAATATCTCCGGCATAACTGAGACTGGTAGAAGGAAGAAAGTTTCTTTCCGGGTTGGGATATGGATTTCCTCCTATTTGGAAGCTCGGTTCCAAAACCAGGCTTGCATTTTTTTTCAGATAAAACATTGAATGAGAAGTCTTATCTGTTTTCATTTCGCTTTTAATGATTTCTCCCGTGTCAACCTTATCCTGAGCATGAACAGCTATCGATGCTCCCAAAAAACACAGTAGAAGTACGATTCTTGACGTATTCTTCATAGTACCCCTTATATATTTAAATTTAAGCAGCTTTTATTTTTCCGCCGCGTTTACAAATTACACTTTTCTCCCTTTATTGCAACTTAGTCGATGTTCGGGCGATTATTGCATATCTTTGACGCCTATGAATACAACTGAAACAGCCCAAAAAACCGACCTCAAAGCATTAACCAAAGAAGAGCTTACCCATTTTTGTAAAGAATTGGGCTTGCAAAGCTTCCGCTCCGACCAAATTTTTCAGTGGCTTTATCAAAAAGGCGTTTCTAATTTTGAGGAAATGACGAATCTCTCTAAAGATCTGAGGGAAAAGCTCCGTGAAATTGCGACCATCAACCGAATAAAACCGGTTCAGCAGCAGGAAAGTAAAGATGGCACCATCAAGTTTCTTTTTAAGCTGAACGATCCGGAAGAAGATTATAAAGTTGAAGCTGTTCTGATCCCCGATTTTTTTGCCGATGGAGCCGCTCGCCGACTTACCGTTTGTGTTTCTTCTCAGGTAGGATGTGTTTTTGGATGTGCCTTCTGTGCTACAGGAAAGATGGGACTTTTCCGAAATCTCACTCACGGTGAAATTGTAGATCAGGTGCAGTATATAAATGAATTAGCTGAAGAGAAGTACGGCAAGAAAATCACCAACATTGTGTATATGGGAATGGGTGAACCACTTCATAATTATAAAGCGATCACCAATTCTGCCCATATCATTTCGGATCCGCTGAGCATTGAGCTTTCCCCAAAACGAATTACCGTTTCTACCGTTGGGCTGACCAAGCAGATTAAGAAACTGGCGGATGATCAGGAGGAATTTAATCTGGCAATTTCCCTACACGCCCCCACTGATGTAAAGCGGGACAAGATTATGCCGATTAACAGCTCCATGAACCTGGAGAGCCTGGAGGATGCTGTTAAGTATTATTACAGAGCTACTGAGCGTCCTATCACCTACGAATATCTGCTTTTTGATAATTTCAATGATAGTCCACAGGATGCCCATGATTTGGCTAAAATTGTGAAATGGGTACCCAGTAAGGTGAATATTATTATGTACAATAATGTGGCCGGTGTGGAGCTTCAACGAGCAAGAGAAGATCGGCTGGATAATTTTATGCGTGAACTCATCAAAAATGATGTGCGTGCAACCGTTCGAAGAAGCCGTGGTGATGATATAGATGCCGGCTGTGGTCAGCTTGCCATCCGGGAAGGAGCTTCCAAGGGTAAAACAATGGCGAAGTAAGTTGGGGCTTTTTTTCTTAGCAGTCATCCGTTCCGACGCGAAGCGTCAGAACGAGAGTATTATAATTTGGAATGAGATTTAAGGATTCAGAAATCAGAATTCAGAATACTGGCTCCTGAATTCTGATTTCTTCTCCACTAATCAATCAGCGTAAAAATGCGCTCGAAGCGTGGTACCCAGTTATCGGTGGAGAACCAAACAATGGATGCTTTTCCTATAATATGATCGCTGGGCACAAAACCCCAGAAGCGGGAATCCTGACTGTTATCCCGGTTATCTCCCATCGCAAAGTAATAGTCCTGCTGGATGGTGTAGGAATTTGTCTCTTCTCCGTTGATAAAAATTGTTCCGTTTTCTCTTCTCAGATCATTTCTCTCGTATCGTTCAATGATATCTTTATAGATAAACCAGTTATCATTGGTGATCTGGATTTCCTGCCCTTCAAACGGTATAACGATTTCCGGAAGTTGATCTGAATTGTTAAATGCTCTTGAAAAATCACCCTGACTTTGCACATAGTTCCGATCTACGCTGCCCTCCGGCGTTACATTCAGGAACAGAGTGTCCACTTCGGCCCAGCTGCCCACGGTAGCAGCCACATCATCGGTCATATTCACTACATAGGTATTGTTATTGGTGTAACCGATTAACTCCCCTCCAACCGACTCCATTTTAGCGTTACTGAGACGTACTCGCTCTGCCATTCGAACTACATAATGTCGCTGCACGCCTTCGTGTTGAACAGATTTCTCTCCGTTGATATAAAGGATCTTGTCTTGGATTGAAATAGTGTCACCGGGTATAGCAACGGCTCTTTTGATGTAGTTTGTTTTTTGGGAGATAGGCTTTACTTCCCACGGCACATTAAATACAAAAATGTCATTTCGTTCTACATCACGGAAACCGGGCAGTCGGGTCCACGGAAGCTGAACACCGGGTACGCACCATCCCTGCAAAAAGGGAACACATAATCCCATAGGAGTTCTGGGCCCATAGGTTACATTAGATACGATAAGGAGGTCGCCGGTCATCAGGGTTTTCTCCATAGAAGGAGTCGGTATTTTGTACGATCCAAACAAAAATGCACGAAGGATGGCCGCCGCTATAAAAGCAAATACGATGGCATCAACCCACTCACGAAGCCATGACTTAGCCTTCTTGTTCTCTTCCTCTTTTTTTTCCTTCCTTTTCTTCCAGTATGAGCTTATTGCCTGCTCTTCGGGATTTTTATTTTCTTCCAAATTCCGGTTATTTATTTTGTTTTTATATGAGAGGGCTTCTTTATTTCCTCTTTCTTGTATTCTCCGGCCTCATAAGAAACTTTATACCACTGTCCCCTTTCCGGTGAATAAAAGTAGTCAACGTATTCGTTAGGTGATGTTTCCCGCAACTCTTTGGTAAGCGTTCGCTTTACCTGCGGCATCAAATCCACATACCGGCTGGCCCCCACATACACCAATCCGTCATCAAACGGACCTTCCAGGTCCAGCACCATCATCGGTATATATCCATCTATGATAAACCAGTATTCAAACTGTATGGATTTTCCATCCCGTAAGTATCCGTCTTTTTCGATGATGTCTTCCACCTTTTGGGTCGGATCACCATAGGCTCCCTGTAGCACAGCCCTGATTTCAATAGCAGGCATACGATCCAATTCATTATAATTAAATCCCTGCCCGGTCCATTTTATATCAGCAAAGCGCGACTGAAATTCCGCCCGGTCTTCCTTATTCACTTTCTTGATATCCGGCTCCTCGAACTGTGCCTGGGCAGCCGTGGATATCATTACCATCAGTACAAAAAAGAAAAAGAATTGTTTCGTCAATCTCTGCATAAGAATTTATCTGTCCTCTTCGTCCATAGATAGTACGGCAAGGAATGCTTCCTGAGGTATTTCAACCGTACCTACCTGTTTCATTCGTTTTTTACCTTCTTTCTGTTTTTCAAGCAGCTTTCGTTTTCGGGAAATATCACCACCGTAACATTTCGCGGTAACGTCTTTACGCATCGCGCGAACGGTATCACGGGCAATCACCCGGTTTCCGATAGCCGCCTGTACAGCTACTTCAAACTGCTGCTGAGGAATAAGTTCCTTTAATTTTCCACAAACTTTACGTCCAAGGTAATAGGCCTTGTCACGGTGGGTAATGCTTGATAATGCATCCACCTGGTCGCCGTTCAGCATGATGTCCAAACGCACAAGATCGCCTTTTCGGTATTCGATAAATTCGTAATCCAGAGAGGCATATCCACGAGTTCCGGACTTCAATCGGTCGTAGAAATCGAAAACTACCTCTGCCATCGGCAATTCATACGTAATTTCAACGCGATTATTTTGCATGAACAGCTGATTTACGTAAATCCCCCGCCTGTCCTGACAAAGCTTCATAATCGGACCGATGTAATCCGCCGGTGTTATTATACTGGCCTTGATGTACGGCTCATAAATAGCCTTGATGTCTCCGGTGTCGGGCATCTGACTTGGGTTATCCACGTCTATTCGCTTGCCACTTTCTTCCAGTTCTACCTCATATTGCACATTGGGAACCGTGGTGATGATATCAATATCAAACTCCCGGTCTAGTCGCTCCTGCACAATTTCCATATGCAGAAGTCCGAGAAAGCCGGCACGAAAACCAAACCCAAGGGCCTTGGAGGTTTCCGGTTCATAGGTCAGGGAAGCATCGTTCAGCTGAAGTTTTTCGAGGGCAGCGCGAAGATCTTCAAAATCGTCAGAATCAGTCGGAAAGATACCGCTGAATACCATGGGCTTTGCTTCTTGGTAACCCGGAATAGGTTCTTTTGCTGGATTATCCACTTTAGTGATGGTATCACCCACACGAACGTCCTGAAGGGATTTCACACTCCCAATCACATAGCCTACTTCACCGGCATGTAATTCTTTCGTGGGCTCTTGCTTCATTTTGAGGTAGCCGATTTCTTCGGCGTTATACTCCTCATGGTTAGACATGAATTTGAAAAGATCCCCTTTTCGAAGTACACCCTCCATAACCCGCACATACGCTACCGAACCCCGGTAGGTATTAAAAACGGAATCAAAAATAAGTGCCCGAAGAGGTTTGTCTTCTTCTCTTTTTGGTCCGGGTACTTTCTTTACAATTTCTTCGAGAAGCATATCCACACCTTCACCGGTTTTCCCGGATACGTGAAGAATATCCTCATATTCACACCCGATCATATCCACAATCTGCTGTCCCACACCTTCGGGATCTGCGCCGGGCAGGTCAATTTTATTCAGCACCGGAATAATCTCCAGATCCTGATCGATAGCCTGATATAAATTCGAAATGGTTTGGGCTTCAATACCCTGTGCGGCATCAACAACAAGAATAGCACCCTCACAAGCTTTTAAAGCACGGGATACTTCGTAGGCAAAATCAACGTGGCCGGGGGTGTCAATCAGGTTAAAAATATAGCTGTTGCCATCCGGACTTTCATAATCCATTCGGATAGCATGACTTTTGATGGTGATGCCACGTTCACGCTCCAAATCCATGTCATCCAGCATTTGCTCTTTCATCTCCCGCTCGCTGATGGCGCCGGTAAGCTGAAGAAGTCGGTCTGCTAAGGTTGATTTCCCATGATCAATATGGGCAATGATGCAAAAGTTTCGAATGTTATTCATGTGCGGAATTCGGTGCGTCTCACTTTAAACAACAAAGATACAAAGAAGGTAGGAGCTGTTAAAATTTCGTTACCAGTGAAATCATATTTCGTTAATGGCTATTTGCGTTCATAAAAAAGATGAAACACTGTCTGCCAATTAATTCAAGCGGTTAACGACTTTCTATTAACGAAATTACTCTCCGATATGCTTATGGGAACCTTTATCGTGGCGTTTGCGCAGTGTCTTAATAACTTTGTGAAGGGGGATTTCTTTTTCGGCAAGTAGCAGCATCAAGTGAAAAATCAGATCAGCAGCTTCGTTTATGGTCTCTCCGTCTTTCGTATTTTTTGAGGCGATTACGGTTTCAACCGCTTCCTCTCCCACTTTTTGAGCGATCTTGTCAATACCTTTTTTATACATAGAGGTGGTATAGGAACCAGCCGGCATTTCAGACTTCCTTTCGTAGAGCAATTCTTCCAGCTCGATCAGGAATTTATAATCCTTTTTTGTCAGTGTTTTAATATCAGCCATTTCTAAACTCATGTATGCTTTTATTTGCGGGTGTGAAGTTCACCATTTTATATCCCCCAAACAACGGTTGTTCTAAAATTTAATACTTGGATAAATCTTTCGTTATTCGTTTTTCGGTCATTGTTCATTGGTCATTGGAATTTAATCCTCTCCATATCCCGTCATCTCAATATACCCTTGTCCTCCGACTTCCTCTCCGTTCATGCTTCCTTTTACAGAGAGGGTCCCTTCATAGTATCGGACCGAAACATCCATTTCCTGATCGTCAAAAAGTGTTGCCAACTCCAGTCTCAGGTTTTCTTTTGGAATTTCCAACACCCATTCCGATGGGTATTCGGCTCCACTGTGCGCACTCTCCCAACTATCCAACACACTCAGATTTACTTCACCGGGGTTTATAGGTGTTTTATTCCCTTCCGGGTCGATAAGTGAGCCGGTTGTGAATGTACTCACAGAACCATCTGCATTTCGCAACTGATAGTACATCAAATCATAACCATTGGATAACTGAATAGAAAACCAATCCCAGCCTTCCTGGTCTTCACCTAATGCCGATGTACTCCACTCGTGATCCATCCAGCTTTGCCCTTCTACCTCATAGTTTTCCCCGTTCATCGTAACAGTTCCCCGAGCATCCATCCGGGTAAAAGACAAGTAGTAAGACGCATTTCCTTCACCCGGCCCTTTTTTGTCATAGCCTTGCTCACCCTGTAAAGTCAATGGTTTGGTCGGTGTCAATTCAAGACTGATAGCTGAACCGTCTTCCATCTCCGCCTCAATTCGTACCGGGAAGTTTTTATCATTGGAGTTTTCAGGGTTGAGCCGGGTTATCTCCCAGTCTTCAAGCCAAATTCTGAATGGATCAGCCTGTGCGCCGGCGAGGCCGGCTGCTCCGCGGCTATACCTTTCGTCAAACACATGGTTTTTCTCCTGTACATCTGAAATCGCAAAATGCCCGAGGTAAAGCTGATCCGTGTTCCAGTCTTCACCCTGGGCAGTTCCGGCTTTACCGCTGTCGGGTGGGTTTAACTGACTTCTGAAAATGGTGAACTGATAACCAAACTGTCGGCCTTGTTCCGTAAACAGGTTACCGGTGTAGTACCACCATTCGGTCCGGTAACCCGGATGTGGGCCATGGTCGTCCGGAAAAACAAACTCTCTTGGCCCGGTTGCCCTCAGGTATCCTTCCTCATTTCCTCCGCCCATAGCTTCTGCTACTGAAACTGTGGCTGTAATTTGCTGATCATCCTGAGATAAAAAGTAAAAGCTACCACCGCCAACAAGTATCACTAATGTTAGTATCCAAATAATTCTCTTCATGAAATTCTTTCTTCTTAATCGTTTCTAAGGGCATCGGCAGGATTTGCCTGTGTCATTTTCCATGATGGATATAACCCTGCCAGCAAAGCTGCTACCACGGCAAGTCCTACGGCCTGAAGCAGAACTTCAGGAGTAATCATGAATTGCAACGTCCAGCCAAAGGAGCGAAGATTGATTACATATACCAACACGTAGGCCATGAGAATTCCAAGGGGAACAGACAACAATCCGGCCATTATTCCCATTACTCCGGTTTGGGTGATCACGTAATTCCATAGCTGTCCGGGGGTCATTCCGTTTGCCCTCAATACCGCCAGCTCTCGGGAGCGTTCTAATTGTAGTGCCATTAATGCTGACAGAACGCCGATGAAAGCAACCAGAATGGCCAGCATTCTCAGGACAACCGTTACTGTGAATGTCCGATCAAAAATTTCAATAGAAGCCTCTCTTAATCCTTTGTTCGAACGGATAAATACTTCCTGCATTCCTGTGGAATTCTCCCTAAGCCGTTCTACTAAAGTCTCTACCTCCACTCTGGATTCCACATATAGTGCCAAACCGGAGACGGCATCATCATCAAAAAATTGATTATAGATAGCTCGACTTATTGTGATGGTCCCAATGTCAGAAGCGTAATCAAAATTTATGGCCTGAACTATAAATTGTTGATTCCCCGTATCAGTCTCTATCGTCAGCGTATCTCCCACGCTTACGTTATTTCGATAGGCATACACTTCCGAAATCATCACGATTTTTTCCTGAGTGAAACGTTGCCAAAAATCATCACCGGCAGACTTTAACTGATATGCCTGACTGGTGTTCGGTCCCTGATCAATGGCCACCAGATTATCAGTTCCATTATTCGTACGGACATCTACGCTTCGAACCGTGCCGGCATCACCAACTCCTTCCGTTTCGCGTAGCAGGTCTACCAATTTTGGCTCAAGGGTAGCGTCGGCTTTACGTGATACCGAACTGGGGGGCTGCACATACACATCAGCCTGAAGTTGAGCTTCCAGCCAAGAAACGACGGTGGTTCTGAAGCTATCCACCATCACACCAACGCCAACCGTGGCTGCAACGGCCACCACCAATGCAGCGATGGCAACGGATGTCCGACTCAATTCTGTGACTACTCCCCGAACAGCCATCTTTCCGATTAAACCGCTGATGGCTCCAAGTATCGGACGCAGTAGTTTAGCCAACCCTACAATGATCAAAGGTACAATTAGTGAAAAACCTACAATCATGAAAAGCAGTGAAGAGTATCCGGCCGCAATACCTCCACCAGGTATTAAGAGAATCAATCCTCCGCCGGCCCCAATCATTAAACCCAGTACAGCAATAAGAGATATTCGGGATGAAATTTTTGACTCGTTGGAGGACCGTCTCAGCACGGTTGACACTTCCGCTTCAGAAGCCTCTCTTGCCGGCCAAAATGCAGCGACCAGAGTTGCTCCTATGCCAAGCAACACGCCTTTTACCAGAGGAATTAACCCGATGGATAATTCCTGCACGGATAAAACAAAATACAGGTCATTAATTGATTGGGTAACGAGTTTCACCAGCACCTGAGCCAGAAATATTCCTGCTACCATTCCAACCAGGGTTCCCAGGAAACCTATCAGCAAAGCTTCTTTAAGTACCGTAGTTAAGATTTCAGACTTGGTAACTCCCAATGCACGAAGCCGGCCAATTAACGGACGACGCTGAACCACCGAAAAGGTCATGGTGTTATAGATCAAAAACATGCCAACCAGCAGGGCGAGCATACTGAGGGCCTGCAAATTGAACTCAAAGGCACGGGTCATTTGCTCTACGGTTTCCGTTCGGGATTCAGATCGTACGATGGAAGCTCCTTCCGGCAATACGGCCTGAATCTTTTTCTGTACCGATTCTTCAGAATCTTGCGGAAGAATGAGGTCAATGCGTGACAGGCTCCCGTCCATATCAAACAAACGCTGAGCCGTGTTTACGTCCACTACCAACAGGCTTTCCAATGCTTGTTGGCTTCGGTCATCCTCGGCTTCGATCAGCCCAATTAACTGAATATTAAATAGGCGACCACCAACAAAAACGCGGATTGAATCACCCACTTTTGCATTCAATTTTTCTGCAACCCCTTGCGCAACCAGCCCGGTATTATCACCGCTTATAAACTCCGATAATTCTATTCCGGCTTGCTGGCTGGCATAATCCCGAAATGGAGCTTCAGCTATAGGATCAACACCAAGCACCTGAAATGTTCGGTTCATCCCTTCAACCTGAGCATATCCCTCAACAACCGGTGCCGATTTTCTGATACCGGCTTTAATTCTTATATCCCGGTAGGCTTCATCCGGCAGGTCTTCTGCCGCTCCGCGAATTTGATGAGTCGCCTTTCCGGTTACTGCAGCTGTCGAAAGCTCAAATGCTTTTTCCGCACTGCTGTTGGATAAGTCTATAGATACAACTACCGCCACACCCAGGGCTACACCCAATATGGAAAGAGCAAAATGCCAAGGGTGACGCAATAAAAAACGAAGACTGGACAGCCAGATTAAATTAGTGTTTTTTTGACTGCTCATGACACCGTCATTTCTGCTACATCTTCCACCAGTCTTAATTTACCACCCCGCAGCTCCAGCACCCGGTCTGCGATTTTACAGATATCGCGATCATGGGTAGCAAGAATAATGGTCCGCCCGTTTTCACGAACCAGATTATTTAGAATGTCCAGAATCTGCTGACCGGTCTCGTAATCCAGGTTTCCGGTAGGTTCATCGGCTAAAATAAGCATTGGTTCATGTGCCAACGCACGAGCAATAGCCACCCGTTGTTGCTCTCCACCGGATAGCCGGTCCGGGTAACTGTCGCCCCGGTCTCCAAGTCCAACATTCTCTAAAAAGTGCTGAGCTTTATTCAGCGTCTCCTCATCGGTTGCTCCTTTAAGCTTAAGAGGCAGTAACACATTCTCATGAGCAGTCAGAGTTGAAATCAGATTAAATGACTGAAACACAAAGCCGATGTTTCTGCGTCGAAATAGCGTCCTGTTTTTTTCATCAAGCTCTGCCAGATTGGTCCCGCCTATAATCACCTTACCATCATCGGGCTTATCAATTCCGCTTACCAGATTAAGTAACGTGCTTTTTCCGGAACCTGACCGCCCAAGGAGCACAATCATTTCTCCCTCTTTTATCGAGAGATTCAAACCTTCGAGCACCGAACGGTTTTTACCTCCTTCCTGATAACTTTTAGTCAGGTTTTGTAATTCTATATGTGAGGATTCAGCCATTAATTTCTATTTAAGCTGTTTTCAGATCATTTTACTTCGGGCTTAACATCACTTACTGAAACAGTGTTCCTGAATAGTGACGAATTAACCTTCATGCATAAAAAAAGCGCCTGCCGGTTGAGCAGACGCTTTGAGGGAGATTAGATTTTTGAAGTGAACTTATTTCACCAAGGTCATTTTGCGTATTTGTTCAAATTCCCCGGCTTTCAATCGATAGATATACATTCCACTCGGCAGCTGACTTGCATCAAAATCTACCTGATGGGTTCCTGCGGCTTGTCGTGTATTTACTAAATCAGCCACTTTCTGTCCGATGGAGTTGAATACCGTTAATCGAACATCGGCTGCTTCAGGCAGAGCATATTTTATCGTAGTGGTTGGGTTGAACGGATTCGGATAATTATGCGCCAGATCGAATGCTTCCGGAACCCCGTTTTCATCGGTGATATCGGTATCAGTTACCATCTGTACACCTACGGAAATAGCAGTTGTACCGCCGTCTTCATCCGTTACTTCGATATCAAGCGTTCCGGACCCGTCAAAATCTCCGTTTGGTGAGAGCGTAAGCATCTGCCCATCAAAATCGACGTTGATTCCCGATGTATCTACCGCAAAAGTAAACGTCAGTGCAGTATCCGCTGACTCTACGTCTGCTGTTCGTGCAAACATATCCGCCATCAGCTCTCCACCTAACGGAACCTGAAGGTCATTCTCAAACCCGGCAAGCTCCGGCAAGTCATTCACCGACTCCACATGCACGATAAAAGACTGACGCGCTGTTGTAGCCCCATCAGTTGCTTCTACGGTAAGGGTATCGGTTCCAAAAATATTTTCCAGAGAAGTGAAGACAAGACTGGTATCATTTCTGATTTCTGCCTCCACGATATGACACGGCACTACAATTGAGTAGCTCAGGTTGGGTGTATCATCATCCTGAAAAACCGTATCCAGGTCTGCTACTGCAAAGGTCCCAAAGTCTTCGTCCAGTGTAATTTCCGGAATTGGATTTACCACCACGGGCTGACTGCTCAGTGCATTGGAATTCACAAAAGTAGCATCTCCACTCAGGGTTCCACTCATAGCTCTTCGTGCTGAACTGTAGGTCAATGAAGATCCTACAGACTCATCAAATCTGAAATAAGCAATCAGATCTTCGTGATCCCCCATTAATTCTTTGTAGAAATTATTGGCTATCTCAGATTCCGTGCGGGCTACATTCCAGATTCGGATATCGTCAAGCTCTCCACTGTAAAAGTTGCCATCCAGCGCATTAGGACCACCAATTAATAGTGGTTGAGGGTTAGGATCAATACTTCTGCTCTCACTGTCGGTGGCATCAAGCGAGCCATTCACATAGATCTTAAGATCGGTTCCATCATAAGTCGCTGCAATGTGTGTCCACTGATTTGCGGGAATACTTGAATTGGTTGTTACCCGAGGTCCGGAATTGGTGATATCACCAATCGTAAATGAAGCGGCTACTGAACTTCCGGTGCCTTCAAGGCGCAATCGGTATCCATCAGTGGTTGCTCCTTTTTGCACGATTACTGCATTTTCATCGCTATTTCCATCGTGGTTTACCCAAGCTTCTACGGTCATGGTTTCGTCAAAATTCACGTAGAGTTGTTCGTAGCCATCCAATGAATTTCGGTCATCAAGACGAACGTAATCAAGGTCACCATCCAGCTTAAGTGCATTTCCGGCTTCATAAGCTGAAGCTCTGACAGGTGTCGGGTGGCTAAAATCACTTTCCTGACCATCTGCATTAATCGCCGTAGCCTGGTAATAGTAGGTGTTTTCTGCCGTCAAACTACCATCTGTGTAACTGAATGTGGAGGTTGAAGCCAGCTCACTTCGATCACTCAAACTTTGTTGGGAAGATCGGTACACTTTCTGGCTGACCGGCACATTAAATGCCCGGTTTGTTATTGAAATATCTGCACTTGCAGTATCAGCTAATGCATAACTGTACGGCGCCACGGGAAACACGCCCGGTGTAGTAACCTGAACAGTTCCGCTTACCGGTACTTTTTCCATTTCGGTATGATTGGTATCCATACTTTTCACAATCGAATTCCCCGCATCATCAAAGCGAAAGTAGAGTTCAAGGCCTTCCTCATTTCCGATGAATTCCTTGTTATAATTATCCTCAATTTCCTGACGCTGCAGTGCAATGCTCCAAATTCCAAGCTCATCGATATGCCCGCTAAAGAACTGGTCGGAAGCAGACGCATCAGCACCGATAAACAAATCAAAATCGGTGCCGTCAATGGTTCGGGTTTCCGGCTCAGTATTGTCGAGCTCCCCGTTTATGTAAACTTTCAGGTCGTTGCCATCATATGTTCCGGCTACGTGTGTCCATTGATTTGCCGGGATACTTGAATTGGATACAATGGTGGGACCTCCATTGGTGATATCTCCTATGGCAAATGCAAGATTAGGTGCCTGCCCTTCGCCATCAAGTCGAAGCACATACCCATCACCGGTTGAGCCTTTTACAGCAATTACGGCATTTTCATCGCTTTGTCCGTCGTGCTTAATCCAGGCATGTACGGTTATATCCTTATCTACAATATCAAGTGATGGCCGGTCTGAAACCAGTCCGTAGGCATTCTTTGTTAGATGAAGACTTCCCCCACCCAGCGTTGCATAGGGTGTTGCCGTTACCACATTCGAGTAATCACTTTCATTACCCGACCCGTCAACGGTGGTAATTTCGTAGTAGTAGGTTTGCCCATTGCTTAAGCCTGTATCGGTATACTCTGTGGTTCCTGAGGTTACCACAGCAACTTCGGTCCGGTCACTTCCATCCGCTACTGTAGAACGAAATACTTTAAAACTTGAAGCCTGATTTTCATCATTTGGCCCTAACCTTTCGTCCCAATTTACTTTTACCTCTCCGTTTCCATTATGGGTGTATAGGTTCGGTGCTATTGGTACTGCTCCGGGACTTGCAATTCCGGCATTATCACCGGTCAATGAGAGTGTATTTGAGCCTGCCAAGTCACTCACATTACCACCGCTTGAGGAGGAAAACTGATACAAAGCTACAAGCCCGGTCTCACTTCCCGTCAATTCTTCCAAATAGGTATCTCCAATTTGAGCTGCACTTCGCACCGTGTTCCATATACGTACGCCATCCATTTCACCGCTCAAAAAATTACCGGTCAGGGATGCATTGGCACCCAGCGTGAGACTCGCGTCGTTGGCATCAATTGTGCGACCTTCCTGTGAAGTGGCATCCAGTTTTCCATTAATGTAAATCTTTAAAAACTGCCCATCATAGGTCGCCGCGATGTGAGTCCAGCGATTTGCCGGAACACCCGTTTCAGAAAAAACAGCCGGTCCATTATTGGTTACATCACCAATCACAAACCGAACGTAAGTTTCATCACCTTCACCATAAAGCTGCAGACGATATCCATCTCCGCTTAAGGCTTTATTGATTAAGAATGCATCGGCATCACTTTCTCCATCATGTTTAACCCATGTTTCAAGGGTAATGCTGGTTCCGGCTATATCCAGTGAGGGACTGTCGCCGGCCGTGGCATAGTCACCATCGCCATCCAGAGTCAGGCTACCCTGTTGTGCCCAACTCTGATGCGGAGTAACCGCAACGATCATAAAAGTTAGCATTGCCGAAAAAATGTACCTTAAGCTCTTGCTTAGGATAGGTACCCTTCTCTCCTTGATTAAATTTTGATGTATAGTATCTCGTGTTTTCATTTGCACTTTATTAGTTAATATTTACGATGACAGACAAAACGGAGTATTTTATCCCCTGTCTCTTTATTACTACGAATATCACTCCGAAAACAGCTCATATATTTCGTTATTTTTTATTGAACCAAGTTCCCTCACCTATGCACCATTTCAGACTCTTTTTAATTGGGGTTTTCCTCTCGGGTATGATTTCATGCCATCCAGAAGATACCGGCCCATTTCGGCAACACGGTTACATACAAAGTGCAGATGGAGCAGAGCTCTACTTTCAGGTAAGAGGTACCGCCGAGGATTCACTGGTTATCATTCATGGCGGACCCGGAGCAGGGATACATTCTTTTTTGCCTTCTGCTGAACCGCTAGCTAAAGATTTTACGCTCCTTTTCTATGATCAACGAGGTGGCGGAAAATCTACTCTCCCGGAAGACACTACCCGACTAAAACCCGAATACTTTGTGGAAGACCTGGAAGCTGTCCGCCGGTATTTTAAGCTTGATTCCATGAATGTACTTACGCATTCATTTGGTTCTGTTATTTTAGCGGAATACGCCACCCAATATCCCAATCGCTTAAATCGGGTAGTTTTTCACGGTTCAACCGGGCCGGTGCGTGCGGACATGGGAGAATATTATCGAGCTAAATCCCAACAAGCACCACCTGTCCCAGACACATCGCTCACCAACCGAGCTTCTACTCTTTTAAGCCAATTATTGGCGGGTAATGCTGATGACCCGGTTTCCGTGTGCCGGGAATATGAAAACCTTTCAAAACAGATAGCCACCATTCGGGGAGAACGAGCCTCTCATCGAGGGTCTACTTGTAATGCGCCGCCCGAAGCTGTTAAATATTACTACCAATATACCGCTCAACTGGCCCCGGCTTTCTTCGGCAACTGGGATTACACCGAAAAGCTGCAAAACTTTAAAGCCCCACTTCTTGTTATTTATGGAAAGGAGGATTCTCTTGCTATTTCCAGTCAGCGCATATGGACGAAAATAACCCCGAACAGCCGGTTACTCTTGGTTCCTGAAGCCGATAAAGGAAGCCTCTCTGATAACCCTGATTTTACCCTTCATGCAATCACCACTTTCTTTGAAGGCAATTGGCCTGACCTCTCTGAAGCCAGCGAATAAAAGATCCTAAGCTTCTCAGAAAGTTTTAAGAAAAGAAGTTGGCGAAGCCCTACCTTTGCATCAAAAAGATTTCTATGCTTACAATTCCCGCTATCGATTTACTGAATGGACAAGCTGTGCGGCTTCACAAAGGTTCATATGAAGAGGTAACGGTTTATGATAAATCTCCCGTAAATCAGGCCCGAAAATTCAATCAAGCCGGGTTTAAGCATATCCATGTGGTAGATTTGAATGGAGCAAAAGAGGGTAAATTTATCAATCTTCCTCACATTAAAGAGATTATTGATGAATTAGGAATTTCGGTACAAACCGGAGGCGGTATCCGGACTTTTGAAGACGTAGAGATGCTACTCGATGCCGGACTTTCAAAAGTGATTTGCAGCTCTATGGCTATCAAAAATGAAGAGGACTGGCTGAGAGCTCTTGCTAAATATCCTGAGAAAATGATTTTAGGCATGGATCTTAAAGACGGTAAAATCGCCTATTCCGGCTGGCTCGAAACAGCCGAAGAATCGGTAGAATCTTTTCTGAACCGGATGATAGAACATGGCTTACAGGAAGTACTTTGTACCGATATTTCTAAAGATGGTACGCTTTCCGGGCCTAATTTTGAGCTGTACGAAAGCCTCCAAGAACAATTCCCTGACATCCGACTGATTGCTTCCGGAGGTGTTTCATCACTTGATGATTTAACCACACTCAACGATGCTGACATTGATGCCGTCGTCGTCGGCAAAGCCTATTATGAAAACCGGATTACCCTCGAAGAAATGGCAGCATTTAATCGGTAATCTTTAGAGCTTCGGGTTTTCCATTTTACCCATAAAAAGGATAGCTCCGCTGTTTTGCTCCCGGATCATAAATACAAAGGGACGATCTACAGAAAAGGTTTGGGGTATGGAAGTCACCTCCACGCCAACCGAAGTTACTGCGGCAGCTTCAGTCCCTTTCTCATCCACTTTCACATAGGTTTTGTGATTTACCTGACTTATGAAAAGTCGGGCATCCGGGTTTATACCAGAAAAATCGGCTTCCGCTTCATCAAAAGGCACTTCCATACCCATCGACTTCAGAATGTCATTCATTTTGATTTTATAGGAAAGCTCAAACTTGGGAAAATATAATGGCATATCCTGCCCTTTCAATCCTGCGATCCAGGAATCGAAATTCTCTTTACTCAGATCCTGGCTAATAAATTCATCAATAGGTTTTTTCTCATCGGCGGGCATCATAACCGTCATACTGAACAGACTGTCTCCATAAGGCAAATCAATCATATGAACTTCTTCATTCATGTGAATATTGAACATCCGTTCCTGGGTCATCATATCCACCATCACTTCACCTCCGCTTTCAAGACTAAAGGAATGCTCCCGGGTTTCTTCTTCATCAAACTGATAGGTCCAGTCACCTTGAAAATAGATCGCATTGATAAGGTACATCACCATATTTGGTGAAATTTGCCTGTTGATAATCTTTTCTATCAATCCGTTGGTGTTATCCGCCACCCACTGATTTATGATGTCTGTAGATTTTGGGTCACTGAAATCCAGTTCGCGGGTGGTTGCATCAAAATACTCTTCAAGAGTTTCCGTGAACGACTCCTGAACTTCAAACCCTTCTCTGCTCCACACCGAGTTGGCAATGTGCATTTTCACTTTTGGATCGGCTTCAGTCAGCAATTTTATCAGCGATTGATAACCTTGGTTAATTTCATCCTGATTCAATCCTTGAAAAGCCAATGTTTCCCGCATCTGCTCAAACGTTTCACCTTCGGCACCATTCATTGTCATACCTAATGCCACGGAAATACTGAGCGGTGAGATGAATATGTTTTTTGATGCGTCTCCCTCAACCGTACTTTTAAAAACGTTGAACCCGAATGACTGTCCGTCTTCAACCAGCTTCTTCTCAGCAGCTGAAAGTTCTCTCGGCAATTCACCGTTCGTATCAGGACCTGTTACATTGGTTGTACAGCTTAGTGGAATTAAAAAAACAACGATCAATAAAAAAGATAACAAACGATTGGGTCTCATGGTCTTCTCCTGTAATTAGACAACTCAATATATTAAATGTATAACAGCAGCGAAAATTGTCCTACTCTATTTCTCATTAACAACTTCATCTGATCTGCCCAAAACATACACCCTGCCCTGCGAATCCCTGAAACCTACATCCCGGCTGTTGTACTCCGCTTGGGTGAAGGCCGTTTCAGATTGGATATATATCGAAGCCGGATTTTCGGGTGAGCCTTCACACCTCAACTCAACTCCTGCAATGGGCTTACCGCTGCAAATATGCTCGTAAGGACGAACCCAATCTTTACTTTTTCTTTTGTGAGCCGCGATTAAACCTCCGGCTTCCGTCTGCCCGTATCCCTGAATAGTGAAATCACAATGAGGGGTTAATTCTTGCAGCTCGTCTTCTTCCACGGAATAGCCACCAAAAACTACATGGGGTACGAACCAATCTTTCCCATAAAGTGCTCGCAAAACAGCCGGCACAGTGAACAAGAAATCCGGTTTAAACTCCTGAATACTTTTCAGCCATTTATCGCCCTCTCCTTTTTTTGTAGTGATGAAATGGTAATCACAGCCAAGCATTTCAGCCATAATAGCCCAGCTGAGCCCGGCTACATGCCAGGGTGCAGCCATTATCAGTAGCCGGTGTTTCGATTTTACTCCAAATGCTCCCGCTGAGTATCGGGCATTTCTGACCAGGTTCTCATACCTATTCCAAATTTCTTTGGGCGAACCTGTTGTACCGCTGGAGAACAACCCGATATACTTTTCATTGTTCTCAGGGTGATATGCCTGTGGGTTTTCGCCGGCCAGTTTAGGAGGAATCAGTAATTGAGATCGCGAACTTTCCATCACTTCGACTATGATTTCCCGAGGCGGTTTTGAAACGTCTGTAATTTTAAACTTCATCTGGCAATTGCTTTTGCAGTGTAACTCAAAATCAGGGCATCGGGTTCACTTTCGATATATCTTTATCCTTATTTCACTAACACACCTTTTCAGAATTTTCTATATTCAAAGCCTAATTTTTTTAGCCAAGTGGAATGTGGAAATCCAACACACACATGCAATCCTGTATCCGCAGAGGTTAAGCCAGATTTTAAAATTTTATGCTCACAAAACGAATCATTCCCTGCCTGGATATCAAAGACGGCCGAACCGTAAAGGGCGTCAATTTTGAAGGACTAAGGGATGCAGGTGATCCTGTTGAATTAGCTAAGCGATACAGTGAAGAAGGTGCCGACGAATTGGTTTTTCTTGATATCACCGCCACGCTTGAAAAGAGAAAAACCCTGGTCGAACTGGTAAAAAGAATAGCCGCCGAAATTAATATTCCATTCACAGTGGGCGGGGGAATCAAAACCGTGGATGAAATAGAGGAACTGCTTAAATCCGGAGCCGATAAAGTTTCCCTGAACAGCAGTATTGTCAAGAACCCCGATCTGATTAATGAAGCCTCTGCTGCATTTGGTGCTCAGGCCATTGTAGCTGCTGTTGATGCCAAAAGCCAAAGAGACAGCTGGAATGTGTATATCAAAGGTGGTACGGAAGATACCGGGTTAGATGCCATTGAATGGATGCAGGAAGTGGAAGAACGGGGAGCCGGTGAAATACTTCTCACCAGCATGGATCGTGACGGGACCAAAAGCGGCTTTGATATCAATATTCTGGAGAAGATTAACGGCATCGTTAACATCCCAGTTATTGCCAGTGGGGGCGCCGGCACCATCGATCATTGTATAGAAGCCATCACCAAAGGAAATGCGGATGCAGTTCTGGCAGCCAGTATTTTTCACTTTAAAGAAATAGAAATCAAAGACCTGAAGAAGAGCATGAAGGCTGCTAATATCGAAGTGCGGCAAGTCTGATCGTTGGTTTCAGGTTAAGGCTGTTTTTCTGCCTCCACTACATAGACCTCACTGGCTACAGCCTGGCCTAGCATCTGTTCAACATTATCTTCCAGCCTGATTTTAACCGGTCCGTCAAATGGGACTTTCTCAACAACCTCAATTTTTGAACCGGGCAGCACCCCAATTTTCTCCAGGTACCGAAGCAGTTCCGGGTCCTGATCTTTCACCCGGCCAATAATGTACGGGGTGTTTTCTTCTGCTTCGGAAATGGAAAGCTGTGCCATAGTTGGCATAATGCCATCTTTGGAAGGAATAGGGTCACCATGAGGGTCGTGTGTGGGATGATTCAGTAATTCGGCAATACGATCTTCAAATTGCTCTGAAATATGATGTTCCAGCTTCTCAGCTTCATCATGTACTTCGTCCCAGGAATAACCCATCACTTCTTTCAGATATAGCTCCAGCAACCGATGATGTCTTAAAATTTCCAATGCAATTTTATTTCCGGCCTCGGTTAACTTGGCACCTTTGTAAGATTCATATTCCAACAAGTTCATCTTTGCAAGTCGCTTCAGCATATTGGTCACCGAAGCAGATGAAACATCCAGGGCATTGGCAATATTTGTTGTCGTTGTCCCTTCATCTTCTGATTCTAACACGTAAATGACTTTCAGGTAATCTTCTACAGACTGGCTTAAGCCCATGTTATTTTTTAATGATTCTCGCAATGGATGATATTTTTTGAAGAATTGAACACCGCTACCGTTTAGCAACAATGTATTCAGTTGTTAGCATTGGCTAAAATACAAAAATTACTGATTCACTGAGGCATCAGCTTTTATTATTAGCAAAGTCATGTCGTCATGTTGTTTAACAACGCCTTTAAACTCATTTACATCATCTACAATAATCTCCAGAATTTTTTCAGAGGATGCTTTTCTCACCCCTTTAACCAGCCGCTCAAGCCGTTCCTCACCGTAAAAATGATTGCCGGCGTTCAGCATTTCGGTAATTCCATCGGTGTACATAATAACCACATCCCCTTCTTTCAGCTTCAGGGTAGCTTCTTCTGTACATTTGATAAATGCATCACTTTGTTGAGCTACGCCAATACCAACTCCATTCGGTTTAAGCCATTCTGTATCACCATTGGCTCGGACCAGAAGCATGGGATTGTGGCCGGCTCTGGCAAAGGTGAATTGGCGTTTGTCGGCTTCTAAAATTCCATAAATCATGGAGATGAACGTACCCCGGGTTGCGTTTTCATTGAATAGCCTGTTCAGTTGATTGAGCAGCTCAACCGGCGACAGGATCAATGCACTTAAACTGTGGAGCACCCCTTTGGTAAAGGTCATATAGAATGCAGCCCGGATTCCTTTCCCGCTCACATCACCAATGGCCAAAGCTGTTCGCTGGTCGCCAAGCGAAATCATGTCATAGTAATCTCCCCCGGTTTCCTGGGCCGGGATACAGATGCCGGCTATATCAATTCCCGGTAAATGATGAATTTTTGAAGGCAGAAACGTTTGCTGCACAACCCGGGCAATGGAAAGTTCTTGTTTTAAGCGCTGCTCTTTAGCCTGGTCTTCTATATAGCCGGGTACATATTCCGGAAGTTCATCCCTATCGGTTCCTTTAAATACGAAGTATATACCCCCTATCGCGAAAGTCAGAAATACCATCATAAACAGGTAGAAGGTATTTGCATCAGGTGAGCCTTCGATTAACCAGCCTTTGGATGTCGTCAGGAAATTGAGAAACAAAAAGGTTCCGAATACAATAGTCAAAAAATCATACCTGAGATAGAAATAACCCAACACAAATCCCAATAAACCCCTCAACATCCGGTCTAGACTATCCGGCTCGATGTTGAACGGGAGAATGTCAATCAGTGCAAAAAGCATGGCACTTAAGACGGGAATAATCCAGTCGCGACCAACCAACCCTTTGATCTGATTCCCAATAATCAGATAAAGAGGAACTACAATAACCAACACAAAAAGCGTAGTGACCATAAGATTTGCTATGGAAGGCAAAAAATAGTCATCCGATAAAAACCCTGTATTTGCCGAAATGTAGGTATGGTCGAAAACGGAGAGAAACAGCCCTACTATTCCTGCCAAAATTCCACCGATAGCAATGGCATTTACCATTCCCCAGCCTACGGGTTTATTCATAAATAAACCGCGGCGTACCAAATCCCAGGTTTTTAGTTTTTCGGGCCAGTATTGCCGGGTAATGGAGTCACTAACAGCCGTTAGTACAAAGAAACCTACAGCTCCAACTGCACCCATTATTCCAAGCATCATCAGATTTTGAAAGATGGCAACCGAGCCGTTAACCCCATACATCCATCCCATTTGGTCAACGAAGTTCAGAAACCAAAAACCGGGGACCAAAAATCCTGCAAGCACCGCGATAATGATGGCAGGTTTTGTATCGATGGCCCGGGCTTTAATCCTCAAATAAAATACGAACAACAACCACAGAGCAAATACTAATAACACAAACAGTGATATACTTTCAAGCATGTCTGTTACCGGAGTATCTGATTCCTCCAGTCGTGGAAAAATCCGGTATGATAATGACTTTATGGAACCGGCAGGTAACAGTTCCATGGTCAGTTCAACATGTACTCCTGAAACGGAATCTGACGCAGTGTACCTTGCTCTTGCAAAACGTAGCCCTGCCTGATCTATTAATTCCGCAGTATCCGGTTTCAGGTCAAATGATCGCCAGGCTGTACGCCCTAAGTAAAAATCAGCGAGGTTCCAGATGTTGTTCATCTCATAGACACTTTCATCCTGTGCCCCCCGGATTTCCCGTAACCGATCGATAATGGTTAATGCCTGAGAGTTGGAACCCGACTCGGTGTTTATATGCTGATAATCGGATAGACCGGTAAGCAGGGAATCCTCCAATCCCCTCGAATAATTATCTACCTGATTTTGAAACACCGTTCGCACTGCATACCGGTTAAATGGACGCTGTTGATTTATCAAGTCGGTTGTAGCCAGGAAATCCACCACTTTGCCATCGGGGGTCAATCCCACCTCCACCGAATAGTCGTTATTCTCACTTTGAATGTTGTATTCCCGCACTTCCCACTTCGCCAGCGGCAACATTCGGAGAAAATCGGATTCTTGCAGTCTCTTTTTAAATTCTCTGATTCCCCATTTTACCTGGAGGGTATCAATTACATCCTCATCGGAGTTGAATTCTGTTTGGGGATAAAAATCGAGTGCTTGATACTGCCAGCTCTGAAAAACGGAGTCTGCTTTTTCAATAATGTGATCTTTAGGTACCTTTGTATGGGTAATACTAAACGGATGATGATGTTGGAATGAATAGAAAAACCATCCTATGCCGGCTACCCCGAATAGAAAAATCAAAACATCCCTAAAGAGTTGTTTACTCAGTTGCATGTATCTCTTTACGAAAAACTTGTATTAGGTTTCGTGAATATGCTTAGATTCAGGCAAATATCGAAACCCGTTGGTTATTATTTATGTGCTTAATCACTTTCGCATACAAGGTTCATCCCAAATACGACTTAATTTTAGCCGGAAACAGAGATGAGTTCTATGGACGACCAACCCGCAAAGCACAATTTTGGACAGAGGAAGGTAAACCAAATATGTTAGCCGGCAAAGACCTTGAAGCCGGCGGTACGTGGCTGGGTGTAAATAAAGACGGACGATGGAGCGCTCTTACCAATTATCGTGATCCATCCATCAAAAAAGAAGACCCACCAAGTCGTGGAGAAATTGTTCTGGATTACCTGAAGAAGGAACAAACAGCGATGGATTATCTGGCCGCGCTTTCGAAAAAGGCTGAATTATATAACGGCTTTAATTTGCTGGTGTGGGATCACAAAGACTTCTACCACTATTCGAACCAGAATAAAAAAGTGAGCCGGATTGAACCGGGCATTCACGGTTTGAGCAATGCCCTGCTCGATACTCCCTGGCCAAAGCTGGAGAGAGCCAATCAGCAATTAAAAGCTATACTTTCTGAAGAGAGTTTTGAAAAGGAAGATCTTTTTAAGCTTCTGGCTGATGAGAGAAAAGCCTCTGAAGATGAGCTACCGGTTACCGGTATTCCCAGGGAATTAGAAAAAGCCGTTTCCTCAATCTTTATCAAAACTGAAAATTATGGTTCCCGATGCTCTACCGTTCTGCTGATTGATAAGGAAGGAAATATTGATTTTACCGAGCGGAGATTTAAGCCGGGAACGTCAGAGGCTGAAGGAGAACAACACTTCCGTATTTAATCACCTGCTTTTTTAAAGTAGTGGGAGGGCAAATCCGTGCATCCTGCGCTACTAAGTGTCAAAAGATTTTCAGCGGCATTATATCTCGCTTTAAAATCACAACTCTTTTTCTCTTTAAATTTCATATAGAATGAATTTTCCTGCCACCCTTTTTTCTTTTCTTGTACCCAAAACTCATCCATAATTTCATTATCCCTGTACCAAATTGCTTCGTGTGCAAACAAGGTCAGTCTCATTGTATAGTCAACGGAGTCCGCATCAACATAAGGTCCCCATCCACCGGCACTATGCGTCCATTCCCATTCACCAACAGCTCCATTCGGCACCGGTTGTTCGTTTACAAAGACATCACAACCGATTAATAACACCGGTAACACAGTAAGTATTAATATCCTCATGACAGTCATTTTGGTTTGTGCCTAAGTCATAAACAATATACTTGCTTATTTATTATGTGTCCAGACTGGTGATAGCCGGTTCTTTCCCTTCCGGAGTGTAGGTTTCCGGGTTGGGTATTTTCCCAAATTTGTAAATAATACCCACAATGACAGCCACACCAACAGGGTAGATAATCCACACAGAGATGTTCAGTACGATAGCTGCAATCATTGCCAGAATACTGATCACACCTACAATCATGGCATAAGGAAGCTGCGTGTTTACGTGTTCCACATGATCACATTGGGTGGCTAAGGAACTCAAAATAGTTGTATCTGAAATAGGAGAACAGTGATCACCCCAAACCGATCCGGCTAACACCGCACTCACGCTGGCGTAAATAATCTCAAGCGTAGTCTCCATGGGTACGCCGGTATTATTTCCAATTTCCCATCCCAGAGGCACAACCAGCGGCATCAAAATTCCCATAGTTCCCCAGCTGGAACCCGTTGCAAAAGCTGTCAGCGCCGAAAGCACCAATACGATAGCCGGCATCCAGTAGGGATTCAGCGTCTCCCCGAAAACGGATACCAGGTAATCGGCTGTTCCAAGTGCTACGGTTACATCACTCAAACCCCAGGCCAGCACCAGGATCAACACGCCGTCGAACATCACATGCATCCCGTTCATCATGCCTTCGAGCGTTTTTTCGATATCCAGCAGCTTTTGCGCCAGTGTCATTCCAATAGCTACAACTACGGAAGCCAGTGATCCCCACAGTAAGGCATCGTACGAGTTAGCTGTTTCGATGATAGCCTGAATGCTGTCTCCCTCACCGGTTACAAACAACCCGATAACAGTTCCGAAAACCAGCGTTAAAATCGGGATGGCAGCATTTGCCCAGTGCGATTCCGCCTTCTTGGCTTCGTCTTCTTCGATTTTGTCTTTGTATAGATTGTATTTATCCAGCTTGGAATCGTGCTTGGCTTTATACAAGTCAATACGAGCCTTTAACATCGTTCCAAAATCACGACCGGAATAAGCGATCAGGATCACAAATAAAATGGTGAAGAACGCATAGAAGTTATACGGCAATGAATTGATGAAAACAGAGTAAGCCGCTTCGTTGAAGTTGGCCATCTCTGCTTCGGCCGTAGCAATAAAACCTACCATCGCGCCAATCCATGTACTAACCAAAGCAATGGTGGCAATAGGTGCAGCGGTGGCATCTACCAGGTATGCCAGTTTAGCCCGCGAAATACGAAGTTTGTCGGTAAGCGGACGCATGGTATTTCCCACCACCATCGTGTTGGCGTAATCATCAAAAAACACCACAAAACCCATCAGGGAGGTCACCAGCTGTCCCTGTACTTTGTTTCGGACAAATTTCGTAATGGCCTTAATAACGCCTCGTGTACCTCCATTATCGGTAATAATACCCACCATCCCTCCAATCAGGATGGAAAAAATAACGATGCTCATTCGGTCAGGATCTGCAACACCCGGCACAATATACTCACTGAGAGAAGTAAAGAAGCTGTCGAATACGTTAAGGAATGTGAGCTCTCCGGCCAGATATGCTCCCATCCAAATCCCTAAAAACAACGCAAACAAAACCTGGCGGAAAATCAGGGCAATACCGATGGCTACCAGTGGAGGAAGAATACTGAGCCAGCTTCCTACTATGGAGGAAGAAGCTTCAGCCGCTTGTACATCTGCCCAGGCATACTGAGAGGCTAAAATGAATAGGGAAACCACCCCAATGAGTGCTGCTATTTTCTTTTTCATGCGTGATTAGTGTATCTGATTATTAAGCCGCCCAGAAAATAACATCTATTGAGTTAAAACCAAGATACTAAGTTGGAGCTGCTTATTAACTTTTAACAGTTCCGCCTTTGAATTGCACGACTCAACAGGTTACTATCTCACTATACTTTAAAACCTAATTATGGAATATGAATAACAGGATACTGCGATCAATGCTGTTTCTTTTGGGATGGTGCCTCTGCTTATCGGGGTTTGCCGTTGCTCAGAATAGCTACAGCAACTTCAACACGCTTACCGACCGGCTGAATGAGCTTGAGGATAATTACGGAAACCTTGCCGAGCTCAGGTCTCTTGCCAAAACAAAAGATGGGCGTGATATCTGGCTGCTTACCATCGGCTCCGGAGATGTTGAAAACCACCCGGCCATTGCGGTTGTGGGCGGGGCTAAAGGCTCACATATCCTCGGGAGTGAACTGGCCCTAACCTTTGCAGAGAAACTTCTTGGGAAGGCTTCCTCTGAAGAAGTGAGCCAACTTCTGAATACAACCACCTTTTATGTGCTTCCGAGAATTAATCCGGATGCTACCGAGCAGTATTTTGCTTCCCTAAAGTATGAGCGGGATGTAAACACCACTTCCACTAACGAAGACCGTGACGATGCTTTTGATGAAGATCCTTTCAACGACCTGAACAACGACAACCTCATCACCATGATGCGGGTGCACGACGAAACCGGTGGTTGGATGCTTCACCCCGAAGATGAGCGGTTGTTGAAAAAGGCCGACATCACTAAAGGTGAAAAAGGAGCCTATAAATTATTTACGGAAGGAACCGATGATGACGGAGACGGAGCCTTTAATGAAGACAACGAGGGCGGAGTTAATATCAATAAGAACTTCACCTACGATTATCCCTATTTCGAACCGGGTGCCGGTGAGAATATGGCCTCCCAAATAGAGACCCGGTCTGTGCTGGATTTTCTATTTGAAGAAGCACCCAATGTTTTTTCGGTTGTATCATTTGGTCCGGCCAATAACCTGAGCACGCCTGTTAAGTTTAATCGCGGGGCGGTTAGTAAGCGGGTAATCAGAGGTTGGTATGAAGAAGATGTAGCCATCAACAAGCTCGTATCCGACAAATACAACGAAATAACCGGACTCAAAAATGCACCGGAGATGAACGGCCAACCCGGGGATTTCTTCCAATGGGCGTACTTCCATTACGGGCGATTTAGCTTTAGCACTCCCGGTTGGTGGACACCCGAAGTAACCGACGATGAAGGAGAGCCGATGGAATTTGACAGCGAAGATGCCCGATTCCTTGCCTGGGCTGAGCAGAACAATCTGAATGCTTTTGTGAACTGGCAAGAAGTTGATCACCCCGATTTCCAAAATAAAAAAGTGGAAGTGGGCGGCATCAAACCCTATGTACGTTTGAATCCTCCTTATGAAATGGTGGATTCACTTGCTCAAAAACATACCGACTTTGTCCTGGAGCTTGCTTCCATGAAGCCCTCCATTAAGCTGGTGAATTTTGAAGCACAGCAAGCCGGTCGTAACCTGACACGCATTACTGTAGATATTCACAACGATGGAATATTACCGACAGCCTCTCGCCTTGGAGAACGAACCAATTGGGTTAAAGAAGTAGTGGTAGAAATCGGCCTTTCCAACGGACTTGAACTTGTAAGCGGGGAGCGACTGGACACTATTGAGTCGATACAAGGCGACGGGAGCATTCAAAAAACCTGGTTGCTTCGGGGTAAGGGAACATTCAGCCTCTCAGCCGGAGCCCCAAATACAGGAATTTCAACCAAAGAACATACCATCCGATAGAGATAGCCATGAAGAAATTAACACACTTTTTACTTTTTACAGCCTTTGCCGGTCTTATCTGGATGCAACCCTCAACCGCGCAGGCACAAATTACGGACGGATTTTTCCAGGCAGCCGGCTCACCGGCCAATCCTAAAGTGGAAGCCAGCTGGAACCGGTATTTTACCTACGAAACCATCACTGATTTCACCAAAGAATTAGCTGATACACACCCTAATCTGGTTAAACGAGAATCGATTGGAAAGTCTTATGAAGGGCGTGATATTTGGTTGCTGACCGTCACCAATTTTAAGGAAAGCAACGCCGATCGTAAACCGGCTATGTATATCGATGGCAATATTCACTCCAACGAGATTCAGGGAACAGAGGTATCATTATATACCGCCTGGTACCTGGCTGAGATGTTCGGTAAGAATGAGTTCATCACCCAGCTGCTGAATGAAAAGACATTCTACATTGCTCCAACTATCAATCCGGATGGACGGGAAAACTTCTTTGAAGCCCCAAACACCGCAAGCTCTCCCCGTTCTGGGATGAAGCCCATCGACAACGATCTGGATGGGAAGGTAAACGAAGATAAATACGATGACCTGAATGGGGATGGAAGCATCACCTATATGCGCCGTAAAAATCCTCGCGGGCAATTTAATCCTCACCCCGATTACCCGGAACTGATGCAGCGTGTCGGAGATGGTGAATTCGGTGAATATGAACTGCTTGGATCAGAAGGATTGGATAACGACAATGATGGACGCATCAACGAAGATGCTGAAGGTTATTATGACCCTAACCGGGACTGGGGATGGAACTGGCAGCCCGACTACATTCAACGAGGAGCACACAAATATCCTTTTTCACTGCCTGAAAACAGAGCCGTGATGGAGTTCGTGATGAATCATCCAAACATTGCTGCCGGACAAAGTTACCATAACGCCGGCGGTATGATGCTGCGCGGGCCGGGTGCGGAAGAAGATCGCGATACCTACAACCGATCTGATGTTCAGGTATATGACGCCATTGGTGAAATGGGAGAACGCCTGATGCCCGGCTATGACTACCTGGTGGTTTTTGAAGATCTCTACAGTGTATTTGGTGGAGAGCTGGACTGGTTTTACGGAAGCCGTGGAGCTTTCACCTTCACCAACGAGCTGTGGACTCCCTACGAGATGTTCAATGAAGATGGCGGTGGTCGGTATGGTGAAAACGTTTATGAATTCAATAAATACCTTCTTTTTAATGATGCACTGGTAGAGTGGGAACCCTATGATCACCCTCAATACGGTGAAATCGAAATAGGTGGACTCAAGAAGAACCTTGGCCGTGCCCATCCCGGGTTTTTACTGGAGCAGATGGCGCACCGGAATATGGCCTTTACCATTTATCATGCTTACCACACTCCGCAGTTGGTTATTGATGAAATTTCTGAAAAGGATTTGGGTGGCGGGCTCAAAGAAGTAACGGCCGTCATTACCAATACCCGCATGATTCCAACGCATGCCAGCCAGGATTTGAAATACAAAATCACTCCACCAAACTATATCAGCATTGATGGGGCTCGGGTTGAGGCTGGAATGATTGTAACCAATCGTGCGCTGAATCAAACCGTCGAACAGAAACACAATCCCCAAAAAATAGCTGTTGATAACATCCCTGGGATGGATTCGGTAACGGTTCGGTGGATTATCAGTCGCGGAAACAATTACACCATCACCGTGGACAGCAAGAAAGGCGGGCTGGTTTCAAAGCAGAAATAACGAAATAAAGTGATCATCGCGGGCTTTGACCCGCGATGACTGTATTTAGCCTGGCATTAAATACCCTAATTATAGTTCAAGCGTCCGCTTGGACTATTTTTTTATCTGCCAGCTTTTAACACCGTACAAGCGCGACGCTTGCGCTATTGCTGTGCTTTATCCGCGTTTCATCACCCCAGCTTGTCGATAGCTGTATCAATACGGTTTAGCACTTCATCTTTTCCGATAAGCTCAAGTGCCGGGGTCAGATCAGGACCAAACCCTTGTCCGCTAACAGCCACACGTAGCGGCATCATCAGTTTCCCAAAGCCGACTTCGTGCTCTTCAATGGTTTCTTTGATCTTGTCTTTCAGCGTAACCGCTTCGAACTCCTCTTCCGAAAGCTGCTCAATTTTATCACGATATGCTTTGAGGATCACCGGACTGTCATCTTTCCATTTCTTGAGTGCATTTTCATCATACTCGGTCGGAGCTTCGAAAAAGAACGCGCCCATACTCACGAATTCTTCGATGGTAGAAACGCGCTCGTGCAGCAGTTCAATAACATGAGTCAGAAACTCGTCACTTGGAATCTCAAACTTGGATTCCTCAAAGAGCGCCTTTACCCGGGGCTTCAACTCTTCAACAGAATGCTCACGAATGTAGTTTTCATTATACCACATCAGCTTTTTATAGTTGAAGACAGCCCCGCCTTTGCTCACGCGATCAAGTGTGAATAGCTCACACAGCTCTTTCATGTCGTGGATTTCAGAATCGTCGCCCGGACTCCAGCCTAAGTACGCCAGGAAGTTCACCAGGGCATCCGGCTCATAATTTCCTTTGATATAATCTTTGGTGTTCACCGGAATTCCTTCACTTTCGGCTTTACGCTTGGAGAGCTTTCCTCCACTTGGACTCATAATCAGCGGCAGGTGGGCCATTTTAGGTGCTTCCCAGCCAAAGGCGTTATACAGTAGCATATGCTTTGGCGTACTGCTCAACCATTCTTCACCACGGATTACGTGTGTGATTTCCATCGTGTGATCATCCACCACATTGGCCAGATGATAGGTCGGCATTCCATCAGATTTCAGAAGAACCTGATCATCCAGCCCTTCAGTATCGAAAGAAACATGCCCTCGAATTTCATCTTCAAAGCGGATGTTTTCTTTGCGGGGAACTTTCAGTCGAACCACATACTCATCGCCGTTATCCAGTCGCTTCTGAACTTCATCCTGAGAAAGCGTCAGGCTGTTTTTCATCGACTGACGAGTGATGGAGTCATACTTTGGAGAAGGATTTCCGGATTTTTCCAGTCGCTCCCGCATCTCATCAATTTCCTCAACGGTATCGAAGGCATAGTATGCATGCCCGGCTTCTATCAGCTGCTCGGCATATTTATGATAGATATCCTTTCGTTCGCTTTGCCGGTATGGACCAAAATCGCCACCTTTTCCGGGACCTTCATCAATTTCCATTCCGGCCCATTCCAGGGAATCAATAATATCCTGTTCAGCCCCTTCTACATATCGGGATTGATCGGTGTCTTCGATTCTCAGCACAAAAGTGCCGTCGTTGTGACGGGCAAAAAGGTAGTTATAAAGTGCGGTTCTGAGTCCGCCAATGTGTAAAAATCCGGTTGGTGATGGCGCAAATCGTACGCGAACGCTCATTTAGTATCTCTTTTTAAGTTTTGAAATTTCAAATTTAACAGAGCACAAAGATAACAAATTTTAAATGCTAAATTTTGAATGTTGAATTGGCTAAGTTTCAATTCAACATTCAAAATTCATAATTAAACATTGCGTCTCGCACTCCTACAACCCCAATTTGCGCCTAACCTGTATGAACTTGCCGCGATGCTGAAGGCCGATCGAGTAATCTGGAATGATCTGGAGCAGTGGTCTAGAAAAGGAAGAACTCACAGAGCTGTTATCAAAGGGGAACAAGGCAAGCAGTGGATTAACATCCCTATAAAAACAGAGGATAAGAAAAACGCCATAGGTGAAGTCCGAATCGAGCACGAGGAAGAGTGGATAGAACCGTTTTGGAATGCACTCTATCATTCCTACTCCGAAGCCACCTGGTTTGATTTTTTTGTGGATGAGCTGCAGCATGATGTTGAAAAAGCAGCCGAGTTTGAGAAGCTTATCGATTTCAACCTCTACTTCTTTGAGCGGATTAAGAACTATCTGGAGTTGAATATTGAGTACGAGCTGGCAAGTCAGGTTCCCGATTTTGACCCCAACCCGGACACTTTCATGGATAATATCGGTGTCGGTATTCTCTACCAGGAACATGATGCCAAAAACTACCAATGGCTGAGTGATCGGGCGATACCTTCACTAAAAAGACATCCTGAATACCATCAAATGAGCGATGACTTTCTACCGGAATGCTCCATCATTGATCTTCTGATGAACTGTGGAAAAGAGAGTTTTAAGGTAGTTGAGGAAATCACACAAACATAGCTCAATAAAGCATCCAGATCTCGGGCATTCGCCACGAGATGACCAGAATGAAATCAATGTTCGGTGTTCCTTGTTGAATGTTCGAGATTCTTCCGCTTTCATAAGAAAAGCACATTAGCTATTATCGGACATGGAAAATAAACCGACCTCAGAACCCAAGTGGCTAAAAGATTACACCATCGTATTGGTATTGGGTGTAGCCTACATTTTACTTTTTCTGATCTTCACCTCAACCTTCAATCTACCCTGATGTATGAGCTGGATTGACTGGTCGGTTTTAATCGCTTTTCTCGGATACACCGTTTGGGATGGAACCCGGCAAGGTAAAGACGTCTCCACCATCGAAGGATATTTGCTTGCCAACCGCTCCATGCCCTGGTGGGCGGCCGGGCTTTCAGTAATGGCAACCCAAGCTTCTGCCATCACCTTTATCGGAACCACAGGCATTGCTTATGTAGAAGATATGCGCTTTGTACAAACCTACCTGGCCATTCCTTTCGCTATGATTTTTATCTGTATGTTCCTGGTTCCGTTCTTCAACAAAATGCAGAATTTTACGGCTTACGAGGTTCTTGAAGAACGCTTTGGGTTGAAAACGAGACTAACTACAGCCGGACTTTTCCTCATCTCCAGAGGACTTGCATTGGGCGTTGTAATTGCGGCTCCCTCCTACGTTCTGGCTTTGCTTTTGGGACTTCCGTTAAACGTCACCATCATTATTATCGGTGTAATTGCCACGGCCTACACTACGGTTGGTGGGATTGCCGGCGTTATCAATACCGATGTAAAGCAAATGGCCGTTATGATGTTCGGGCTCATTTTTTCTTTTGGGTTGATTTGGCTCAGTCTCCCCGAAGAAGTCAACTTTGATGATGCCCTATATCTCGCTGGTAGTCTTGAAAAACTCACCGCTCTGGATCTGAATTTCGACTTATCTGAAAAGTATAATGTATGGAGCGGAGTGATAGCCGCCTTCTTCTTGATGGCTTCCTATTTCGGCACCGACCAAACACAGGTACAGCGTTACCTCACAACCGACTCCGTTAAGAATGCCCGGAAATCACTTCTTATGACAGCTTACGCGAAAGTGCCCATGCAATTTTTCATCCTGTTGCTCGGGGTGATGATGTATGTCTTTTTCATTTTCAATCCTGCTCCTGCCTCCTTCCGCTCTACAGAACCCGTTGCTGAGACACAGGCGTACCAACTGGCAGAAGAGCGGATTCTGAAAGAATATCAGCTGGCACATATTGCCCGGGAAGATGCTGCCCTTGAAGCTGTTCAAAACCGTAACCCGGAAACCCAGCAAGCCTTCGTTAATGCCGACAAAGAGATGAACGAAGCACGCCAGGCCGAACTTGCTTTGCAAGCAGAAATCCAGCAAGCCGATGTTAACGACACCAACTACATCTTTCCCTATTTCATCCTCAACCACATACCTATTGGCATAATTGGTTTGATTGTAGGCGGAATTTTCGCAGCTGCTTTGAGTAGTATTGACAGTGAGCTGAACGCCCTGACAACGGTTTCCATAGTTGATTGGTATCAGAGGTTAAAAGGAGACGTACATACCGAGGCTCATTACGTGAAGTCATCCCGGGGGGTGACTTTTATGTGGGGGGCCATTGCTACCGTCTCAGCTCTCCTGCTGGGCGAAACCAAATCTATTATTGAGCTGATTAACCAAATCGGAAGCTATTTTTATGGCTCCATTCTTGGTGTATTTGTCCTTCTGCTTTGGGTTAAGCGAGCTACCGGAACCGGTGCACTGATCGGGCTTATTTCAGGTATGTTGTCAGTCTTTACCTTCGACCGGCTTTTCTACAATGCCGCTACTGCTGATTACTCTTTTTTCTTTCCCTGGAGTCAGGTTCCTGATGGATCCACTAAAGCCATCGAGTTTCTGTGGTTGAATCCGGTTGGGACTGCGGTTGTTGTACTTGTTGGCTTTTTAGTTGGCTCTTTCTTTAAGAAGTAATACCCTAACTAAGCCAGGAACCTTTTGGGACATTTTGTTATAATCACGTAACAACACAACTCAAGCAGTGCGCTCATGAATCCTGAAGTTGACCTTTACCTGGAACAAGGCTGCGGAAGATGTCCTTTGGTAGGCACACCAGACTGTAAAGTTCATGACTGGGAGGAAGAACTGAAGCAGCTCAGGCTTATCATTCTTGAATCGGGCCTGAAAGAAGAGGTGAAATGGAGCGTTCCCTGTTATACCTATCAGGGTAGCAATGTGCTGATCCTGAGTGCCTTCAAGAACTATTGCTCGGTTAGTTTTTTTAAAGGCTCCCTCCTTAAAGATCCCCGAAAAGTACTGGTAAAACCCGGGAAAAATTCACAAGCAGCTCGTCTCTTCAAGTATACAAGTGTTGAACAAATAACGGATTCAGAACACATCCTGAAAGAGTATATCCGGGAAGCTATTAGAATTGAGCAATCCGGAGAGAAAGTAAAATTCAAAAAGAACCCGGAACCCATACCTGAAGAACTAAAGGTAAAGTTCGATGAAGATCCGGCCCTGAAAGAAGCCTTCGAAGCATTAACCCCGGGACGACAGCGCGGATATATTATTCACTTCTCAGGTGCAAAGCAGTCATTCACCCGCCAGCGAAGAATTGAGAAATATATTCCAAAGATTAAAGAAGGAAAAGGATTTCACGACTAAGTATTACTCATTATTCGGCTCATTAATATCCACTTCATCCCCAAATTTAGAACCTACCGACGGCCGGTACGACTGGAAGGGGATCTTTAGCAGATTGCCCAAATTATCATTTTCGGCCGGGTCCATATGTGTATCGATGCCGTACTTTAGTTCAGTCATCTCATCTACCTGAGCAAAGGTGCCGAACATCCGATCCCAAACTGCAAAGATATTCCCGTAGTTGGTGTCGGTTAAGGGCTGTGTATAATGGTGATGAACTTTATGCATCAGCGGTGTAATAAAGATCCACGATAAGGCTCGGTCTATCTTTCTCGGCATATTGATATTGGCATGGGTCAGGTGAGCGAACAGAGCCGAAATACTTTGATAAAGGAAGATAATCCAGATTGGAGCTCCGACAATAATCACTCCTATGATGGTAAAAACCATTCTGAAAACAGCTTCCCCTGGATGGTGACGAAGACCGGTGGTAACATCCACTGTAGTATCACTGTGGTGTACAAGGTGAAATTTCCACATAAAAACGACTTTGTGTTCAATCCAGTGGATCAGGTACGCTCCGAAAAAGTCGAGCAGCATCACCCCTACGATGGCCTGAGCCCACAACGGCATTTCAATCCATTGAAGAACGCCAAATCCATTAGTTGTCACATAATTAGATGACCATACCAAAAGGCCGGCAAACCCCAAACCTATCACCACAAAAAAACCATTCAGCACAAGGTTGATAGCCGCATGACGTACTTTTTTATAGCCAAACTCAAAGAGCGGAAAAACACCTTCAATAATCCAGAATAAAAATATTCCGCCTACCAACATCCCCGCTCTGAAAACCGTGGGAACGTCTTCAAAAAATTCAATTAATGATTCCATAGAAACAGATTGTTAATTAGCTACCAGCCAAAGATGCTAAAACAGTGATTGATCTTCAAAATCTAAACATAAAAAAACCCCGCACATTTTGTATGCACGGGGTTTGAAAAACTTAGCTGGCTTAGAGATTAATCGTCGCCATCTAAAATGTCTTCAATTCTCATTTGCGCATCTTCGAGGTGCACTCGGGTTGAGCGGTTAAATCCGCCACTTCTCAAGGCACGACTAATATCGCGGTTCAGTATAGTTAGCTGATTTCGAACAATTGGTCGGATATCAGACTGACTTACATCAACCTGTGTCCAGCCAAGAAATTGTCTCCACTGAGCCGGAATGTTTGGCAGCTCATTAGTCATCAGCGATTCCATCTGCTCGATGTACGCACGCTGAAGGTTTCTGCGGTGCACGTCTATATTTTCGTTAGCACGCACTTCAGAGAAGATTCCATTTCGCAGATCATCCATCATTTCAAAGGCGGTATAAACGTCTTCTGATGAACGACGCTCGAATTCAATCAAACGAGCAATTCGCTGAGCGTCTGCTACACTACCAAGAACATTTTCCTGATAGTTTCTGAAGTTATCAATTGCTGATGCCTGATTCACCCGGTTCAGGATTTCGTCATCGAAAGCCCAGCTCGGTGAACTGAATGCATGCTGCTGCAAAAACTCCATAGCTTCACGTTGTGTTGCTTCCGGTACCGGTTCGTAAACCGCACCGTCTTGCTCATACGTTTTATGGTTCTCATACACACCACCAATATTGCTGAGTGCATGGCCCATGTAGCGGTACCACTGGCTAAGAACATTTCTATACAGTTCATCCAGCTCTTCAAAGTTGGCACCTTCACGCTCGGTCCAGTCAATCAGGTTTTCAGTGATTACCTGCAGGTTAGCAAGACCGAGTTCACCGGCTTCCATTGCGTTATTGGTGAGGTCTTCATTTTGGGAACGAGGGTCAATTTTACTTCCGGTTTGGCGACCATAGAAATAAACAGGATCGTCTGCTCTTTCGATAGTCCACTCATTCAGGGTAGCTTCAATTTCTTCGTCACTCATGTCTTCGGGGAACCAGGTATAGCCCCATTTAGTCACCCATTTGTCGTATTCTCCTACAGCCGGGTAGAAGTTAGTTACTCCATCGCCGGGTTGAGCCACATAGTTGAATCGGGCATAATCCATGATGGAAGGTGCCGTTCCGTGGGTTGAGGTAAACTCAGGGTCACGAAGCTGATCTACCGTATAGGCATAACTTGAACCCCAGTTGTGTGGGAAACCGAGTGTATGCCCTACTTCGTGAGCAGATACAAATCGAATCAATTCACCCATAATTTCATCATCAAATTCTACCCCACGTGCATCCGGGTTAGCAGCGGCAGTTTGAATGAAGAACCAGTTACGAAGCAGGTTCATCACGTTGTGGTACCATCCGATGTCACTTTCAAGAATCTGTCCACTTCTTGGATCATGAACATGAGGCCCGTATGCGTTTTGCACGGGTGATGCGAAATAGCGGATTACCGAATAGCGCACATCTTCGGGGCTAAACTCCGGATCTTCTTCTTTACTTGGAGGAAGCTTACCCATAATCGCATTTTTGAAACCGGCTGCTTCAAAAGCTACTTGCCAGTCATCTACACCCTGAAGTAAATATTTTCTCCATTTTTCGGGAGTTGCAGGGTCAACGTAATAAATAATTGGGTTTTCAGGCTCTACAAGCTCATCACTTTCACCGTTTAACCAAGCGATGTAGGCTTCTTTGTCTTTAGGAACAAGCTTCCAGCGGGTAATGTCACGGATTTGCTTTGCTTTCTGAGCATTGTCCGTGTATTTGGTTTTCTGGACACTAAAGAATCCAACGCGCTGATCGTAAGCACGAGATCTCATTTCTTCTTCAGGAAGCACAATCATACTGTGATTTAGCTCCAAAGAAATGGTTCCGGTAGAAGAGTTTGAAGGAGGGTTGCTCGCATCATACGTAATCAGGTTACGGGCTTCAATATTCTTTGGGTAACTATTGATGTGCTCAATAAATGTTCGGCTGCCATCAACCCGGCGAATTTGATATTCACGGCGATCACCACTATCCAATCCTAAAGAAGGAATATCATTGGTAAACAGGCTGTTGATTTCAACTACGGACCCGGTAGAATCTTCATTCAGAGCCGCTATGTCGAACGTAGCGATAATGGGTTCGAAGTTTGAGTTTTGTACCGCCTCATAAATAGGCATGGTATCCGATGCTACATTCTCATAAGAAACATGGCGTAACAAAATTTTATCTTGTTTCTTTTCCCAGCGTACGATTTGAGTATTCAGCTTTTCACCACCGTATCCAAGATTGTCTGCTGTTTTAGCAATACGACTTACTAAAAGCATTTCGCGATCTAACAGATCATCAGGTATTTCATAATAATATTTGTCGTCCACCTTGTGCACGTCAAACAGACCTTCATCTGTTTCAGCGTCTTTAGTGATGACATCACTGTATTTCTTCATTCCGTTGTCACCGCCGGAGCCCCCACCACGCATACTGCGTGTAGGTTTTTCTGAAGAACTTGCTGCTTTCTCTGCTGTTTTACACCCTGCTAATACAAAGGTAAAACTCAAAAGAAATACGGCAAGCTTGGTAAAAGTATTTTTTCCGTAGTTCATGGTTCCTCGTTAGTTCTTTATTGGTAAATAATCAGATGAGTTAAAGTGAGGCTACTTTGCCTGCTAATCAAGTAGTATCAGGCAATTGTTGTGTAAAAATATTAAAAGAGGGCTCTCAGCGCAGATGCTCCACAAACCAGCCTTCCGTCCATTCCAGTACTTCAGCGAATGGTTTAGGGAAATCATGATCTTCAAATGGATGAGCTGCACCATAAGTATGCGTGCCGTTGGCAACCAACCGAAGCTCTTTATCCCGGGCTTCGCATGCAATGTGGAGTTTTTCTGAGTTGGTATAAGTCACAGACTCATCATCTCTTCCATGAATAAACAATGTTGGGATTCTCAGATCTTTTACCCGTTCCATTGCAATAACCCGTTCAGCATTGTTCACAGAGTCTTCATAAACTACTTTTCCGACCTTCATCTTCTGGCCGGTTCGGGTGTTTTCAATTTCAGTATAACCCTGCTCTTTCCAATCTTTCTTCATTTCATCGGTCCAGCGTTCACGATAATCGGCTACGGCAGACCAGGTAACCAAACATTGTACCGGGGCATATTCAACAGCAGCAGCAATGGCTGTTTGTCCACCGCGGGAATGTCCTAACAGTCCAATTACATCTGTATTCAAGTTGGAATGATTATCTGTAATCTCTCCTTTTTGCAGCGCATCAATTACGGTGCCCACATCATCAAGATCCTGCGAAAATGTTTCTCTTTCGAAAAGCTCCATCTCGGTGAATTCGGTTTTGTTGTCACCGATTCCATTGAGGGAAAAGTTCATAGCTACCACCCCGTAGCCGGCGCGCGCCAGTTCTTCGCATACATCCGGAAAAGGCCCCCAGTCTTTGAAACCTTTAAATCCGTGCAGAAAAATAATGACCGGAAAGCTCAGTCCGTTTCTTGAAATAGGTGAATACAAATCGTAACGGATCGGCAATCCTTCATTAGATTCTACCTGTCCGGATGAAATCGAAATACTGCTAATCTCCATGTAATATGTGTTTATTTTCCTTTATTAAAGTCTAATGTCTCTAGCTTAACCAATTTTCGCAGGTTATTAATTTCATTTTGGCGAAGATATCTCCATCTCCCCATTGGAACATCTTTCAGCGTAAGCCCTGCATATTCTATTCTTTTAAGCTTGGTTACTTCGGTTCCGTGAAATTCTACCATGCGCCGGATCAACCGGTTCCGACCTTCAAATACTGACATCTCAAACGTATATGGATCGTCTACAAATTGAGTAATGTTATATCCTTTAGCGATCCCATCTTCGAGTTCAACCCCTTCCAGATACTGCTCGAGCTGTCCTTCTGAAAGTGGATTCTCTGTGGAAACCTGGTAGGTTTTGCGAACTTCATAACTGGGGTGCATCAACCGGTGCGCCAAATCACCATCATTGGTTAGCAAAAGTAACCCCGTGGTGTTTCTATCCAAACGCCCCACAGGATATACGCGATAACCGGTAGCATCTTCGATTTGATCCATCACCGTGGTCCGGTCGCGATCGTCATCAGTAGTGGTAATTACATCCTTGGATTTATGCAGCAACAAATATACAAACGGCTCCAAACTCAGGTTTTGTCCGTCAACCACCACAGAATCTTTGCGCCGAACCTTTGTTCCTAACTCGGTTGTGACTTGGCCATTTACCTGTACTTTCCCGGCCGAAATATACTCGTCTGCATCGCGGCGGGAGCAAAACCCGGCATGGGCAATAAATTTATTTAAGCGGATTTCCTCATCTTTGGAATAATTCTGATCTGCGGTAGCTGCTTTTTTAGAATCCGCCTTATTTTTGGGCCTTCTCTTTCCTGATTTATTTCCACCTTTATGGTTACTCATTCTTCCTCGTTGGTTTCACTTTCTTCATTATTATTTTCAGGCTGAACCTGTTCTTCCTCAACCTCTTCATGTTCTTCTGATTCTTTGGCTGCCTTCTTTTCCTGGTATTCGGTCAGCAACTCTTCAGCAACATCCTCTTTGGTCACTTCTTCATCGTCATCGTTCATTTCCTCCATCATAAGCTGGCGCTCCATCAATAACTGACGGTGCTCTGCCATATCATCATCTTTCAGAATTTCGTCGATCTCGCGTGGTTTCGGCAGTTCATCTACCGAGTTAATTCCAAAGTGTCGGAGAAAGTGCTTGGTAGTTCTATATAAAAGTGGCTTTCCGGGACTGTCGGCGCGGCCTGAAACTTCTATCAATGCCTTCTCCATGAGCTGACGTAAGATGTATCCGGAATCAACCCCACGAATTTGATCCACTTCCGGTTTGGTGATAGGTTGGCGATAAGCCACAATAGCAAGTGACTCAATTGCCGACTGCGATAACTTTCGGTAGGCATTTTCGTGCTGAAAGATGCTCAGCCAGTAGTGATATTTTTTCTCGGTTACAAACGTATAACCCCCACCCAATGCCTGGATGCGAAAGCTCAGGCCATTTTCATCATAACGTTCGTTAAGCTTGTCTACAAAGTCAGAAACCGTTTCTTCGGTAATTTCAATCTGCTCTTCGTTATCAACAATAATTTCCCGGATTTTTGAACCGGGAATGGGCTCCTCGCTGGCAAAAATCAGTGCTTCGATCACCGATGAAAGCCGGGTGCCATCAATAAATTCATAATCGTTTCTCATGTAAAAATCATTCAATTCAGGCTGGAAACTATCAAGGCACAAACTTACACAAAGTGTGGCCCATCAGACAAAATTTAATTTACTATTCTAAGTGGTAACTTTTTATTCACTTTCTTCGACAATAAAGAACCCGTCCTCGCCTTGTTGCTGATACAGTGGCATCAGTATAAAGCCATCTCTTTGTGCCAGAATTTTACCGTGGCGATCGTTTGCCAACCATTGCCCTTTTTCTACTTTATCGAAGTTTTTGAAGCCGGGACGCATCTCAAAGTTGTCCTCCGGCTCTATGATGTGCTTATACAAAAACTCCACTTTATGGGGAAGTGCCTGAGTTTGCTTGTTCAGGTAATCATAATAGCGGGTAAAATCCTCAATACTGGATGCTGAAATACATCCTGCCGCCACCAATAAACATAAAATTCCGGCTGACGCATTATCTTCTGCATTCTCGCTAAAATGCTGGCCTGTTTCGAAGGCAAAACCAATATTTCCGGTGTTCTGTATATACTTTAAAGCGGTTCCATGCAGCGCTTTTTCAATTCCGAAAATAAGAGGCACCCTAAGCTGCGCCAACAGTTCAATATTTTCTTCATCCCGGGTAGAAATAACAAACAACCCACTTTCAGCTGAGAAACTATGGAGGTCAACGAAGATAACGGGCTGTTCCTGATCTTCATTAAGAATGATTGGATCTATAATTTCCAACAGCTTCTTGGTTTCTCTCCGCTCAGCCGTTTTCAATTCCTTTATAGGAGTCCGGCGAATTTTATCCAGTATAGATGTAAACCAAATACGGTTCATATCTTCATCAATGAACCGTTTTCTTTGCTGAAGAGCTTCAATATTTCCAATCAGTCCCAAAAACCTACCCCTGAAATCTCCTTTTTTTGATTCCAGCTTTTCAATGATATGACGGATGGCCTCAATACCGGTGGGTTCATTTCCGTGAATTCCGGCAAGTGCAATTACCGTGGGGCCGGTCTCAGCTCCTTTCAAATCACCTATAATCCTATCCGAATAATCAATTTCAGGACTAGTAATTTCCTCTCTTATCTCCACGCTATCGTTAATCTTTTTCGTTTTCTTTATTCTTATCGTTTGCCAAAACCTGAAGCAACCGGCGGGTAATATTCATGAAATTATCTTCCGTTATTACACCTACCAACCGGCTGTTTTTGACCACCGGAAGGCATCCGATTTTTTGATCCTGCATAATTTCCATTGCTTCCATAATAGATGCCTCAGGGTGAATGGTGACCGGGTTTTGCTCCATGATATCATCCACCGTTTGGTTGATGGAAGCTTCTTCATCGTCATTCACCACTTTGGTGTATTCTCGTAACACTTTTCGCATAGTGATAAGTCCAACCAAATGCTTTTGATCATCCTCAACGGGTACATACCTGATTCTTCTCCAGTCCAGCAAATTAGCCACGAACTCCAAAATATCATCTTTTCGAACGGTAAATAAATCCGTGGTCATGAACTCTTCCACCATCAGGCTGGACGGTTTCCAGTGATCCATATCCTCTATTTTCGCCAACCCCCATTTATGGGCAGGCTCGCCCTTCTTCTGATTCTTGATCATGGCATTGGTAATGGCCGACAATGTTTGCTCCCGATTTCCTTTCTTAATCAAGTTGCCGTACGACTTAACCACCCAATATGATCCGGTTTGGGCCGAATCTACCCGATCTTCAATAACTCCCAGGTAGGTATCTATGTCAGATTTATTGATGTCTGCTTTTTGAAGGCCATTTTCAGCTATTGGTAGAAGCTCTTCTTTAATCAAATCAACTGCTGTGATCTTTCGGTCCCCGGTCCATACAAACTTGGTATCCAGTCCAAGTTTTGAGGCCGCAAAGAAATTCATACGTGCATCATCGAAATCCAATTCCTGGGTAATATCCGGATACTCATCTTCGAACCCATTCAAAAGTCCAAGCCAAAAAGCTGCATTAGCTACTTCATCAACCACAGTTGGTCCTGAAGGGAAAATCCTGTTTTCAATGCGCAGGTGCGGTTTCCCGTTGCCTACTCCATAACACGGCCGATTCCACCGATATACAGAAGAGTTATGCACGTTTAGTGCCATCAACTTTGGAGCTTTTCCTTCTTTCAACATCTGCTCCACCTCTTCCTCCACTTCAGCACTTAACATAACCCGGTACCGGGAAATGTCTTCCTTATAAATATCGAGGATGCTGTCTTCCAGCCACTGGTTCCCAAATGTCACACGTGGACTTGAATCCCGAAGGTGCTCACCCACCTGCCGGGTGTCGATGGATTGATGAAAAAGAGCCACACGGGTTTCAGCCCAAAGTCGTTTTCCGAATAAAACAGGAGAGTTTACGGCACAGGCTAAAACGGGAGCCGTAACCGCCTGAGCTATATTATATCGGTTCACAAATTCATCCGGCTTAACCTGCAAATGCACCTGAAAACCGGTATTACAGGCTTCCAGCAGAGGAGAATCAAATTTCATAAGTAATTCATCCATGCCCTGAATACGAAGCTCAAATTCTTTGCCCCTTAGTCTATTGATCGCTTCACAAAGAGCTTCATAACGCTGGAGCGGGGTCAAGTTTTTGATGTCCACATCCATTTTTCGGATAGTTGGCAAAATACCGGTAAGCAGAATATCGCCCCCCATTTCTCGAACTACCCCACGAACACGCTCTACATCTTTATGAAGATCATGCTCCATCTGGGAGAGACTATTGCCGGTAAATTCCAGCGGATCCATGTTTATTTCGAGATTGAATCGGGCGAACTCAGTGGTGTAGTTTCCTTCCCCGAGTGCATCCAGAACCTCCATCGACTTTGAAAACACTTTACCGTGAGAATCAACCATACACAGTTCCTGTTCCGCTCCGATTCTAATGGTATCGGTTTCAAACCAGTCGTTTTCAAGCATGGTTTTGAGGGCCCGCATATCGCGGAACACATGCTTCATGAATTTCTGCACTTGTTCGTTGTCGTCTGCAAGCTTAACGCGCTCTTCTCCCATAGTCTGTTCTGTTAGATGGGTTGAATTTATTTCACCCCTAAATACCGACTTTGCTCACCCTTTTGCAAATTTTTTGAAGGAGCTTTTTTACTGAATAGCGTCCACATTCACGTTAACCCTCACCGACGAAAACCTTCCTTTAGTTTCGGCTTCGTACACTTCCATAATTTTTTCCACTACGGCTTCGATATAACCCGCTCCTTTTTCAGGGTCAATTTTAAGTGTTACTTCCCAGATATACTTTTTATTCATCCACGGAATTGCTCCCGGTGAAGGACCCAAAACGGCCAACTCGGGCATCACTCGACCTACCGAAGAGGTTAATTGATGCGCTGCCTGGCTTACCTCTTGTTCCTTAGCTGATTTCAGTTCAAAGCGTATCAGGCGTGAGTATGGAGGATAGTTTAAAGGTTTCCTGAATTCCATTTCCTGCCGGGCAAACCCTCTGTGATCGTGTTTTTTTGCAAACTGAATAGCCGGATTCTCAGGCTGCCGGCTTTGCAGAAATACGGTTCCGGCCTTCTCCCCTCGCCCGGACCTTCCGGAAACCTGGCTCAATAACTGATACATTCTTTCCGTTGCCTGAAATGATGGAAAGGCCAATTCCGTATCCGTATCAATCACACCTACTACCGTTACATTCGGGAAGTCCAGCCCCTTGGCAACCAACTGAGTGCCAATTAAAATATCTGCTTCCCCTTCCCCAAACGTATTCAGAATTTTTTCGTGAGCGCCTTTTCGGGAAGTAGAGTCGCGATCAAACCGGATCACCCTTGCTTCCGGAAACAAATCCTCCAGTTGTTCTTCGATATTCTGTGTTCCGGAGCCCTGAACTTTCAGATTCACAGAACCGCAGTGTTCACATTGTGTGTCAGCTCTTCGGGAATAGCCGGAATAATGACACATCAACAAATTCTTACGCTTGTGATACGTAAGGCTTACTGAACATTCGGGACTCTGCGGAATATGTCCGCAATCTTCACACTGTAAGTAACTGGCATAACCGCGCCGGTTGTATAATAAAATTACTTGTTCACCCTTTTCCAGAGCTTCTTCCATTGCCATGAAAAGAGGAACCGCCAACTCCCCTCGCATCGCTCCTTTATATTGTTTCAGATCCAGCACCTCTACTTCCGGCAGCTTAGCTTCAGCATGGCGTTTTGTTAGCTCCAGCATTTCACACTTACCTTTGGCAGCCATATTCAGCGCCTGCATACTGGGGGTAGCTGAGCCCATTATAACCACAGCATCATTTTCCCGGGCTCTCACAATAGCCGTTTCCCGTGCATGATATCTAGGTGCTGGATCCATTTGCTTGTATGAACTGTCATGCTCCTCATCCAGAATGATAAGCCCCAGGTTTTGTACCGGAGCAAAAACCGCTGATCGCGGCCCGATGGCGATGCTCTTTTTCCCTGAATTCAGGTCTTTCCACGCCTGAAGCCGTTCACGGTTTGTCATTCGGCTGTGTAAAACAGCAATTTGATCCCCAAAAATGCGATAGAATCGGGATACCGTTTGCGGTGTGAGTGCTATTTCAGGCACCAACACAATTCCCCCTTTATTATTTTCCACGGCTTGTTTTAATGCATGAATGTATACCTCCGTCTTTCCGCTTCCGGTAATACCAAATAGTAAGTAATTGGAAAATTGCTCTTTTGTCAGAGATTCACTGATTTTTTTGAAAGCCTTATCCTGATCCTCGTTCAGTGTTTTTATAGATTCAGGCTCATGAGAAAGGTGATCAATTTCGGTTTTCTTCTCTACATCATGATAGGTGATCCAGTCTTCCTCGCGTAGCTTTTTGAGGGTGTAGGAAGTCAGAACGGAGTCTTCTGGAATCTCTGATTGTCGTAAAGGAATTTTGTCAGCGATATGGGCAAGCGCTTCTACCCATTTCAGATCATTATTAGCATCGTCACTTTTTAAAAACTCCTGCGCTTTTTCATAATTCTTCTCCTCAGCCCATATCCATTCCCGCTCCGTTGCTACTGTCACCTTAAGGTCGGGCTCTTCCCAAACCTCAATCACCTTCTTTTTTAGCAGCTTCGAGAACACCTTATTTAACCCAGTTCCCTTATATCGTTTTTTGGCTTCTTTCAGGGTTGTATCTGATTGCCTGAGGTCCTCAATAATTTCCTTTTGATCTTCGCTTAACCCTGCCTCATCAACTGATTCAGATACTTTCAGGTATTTACGGGAAACGAAGTTCAGACCCGCAGGTAAAGCAGCCTGAATAGTTTCTCCCCAGCTGCTGTAGTAGAACCTTGAGATCCAGTTGGTAAGTTTTAAAAGCTCCGGTGACAGAAGGGGATTCTCGTCCAGTACTTTTCGCAAAGGTTTTGTCTTGAAAGAAGGGGTTTGGTGGTGCACACCAACAATCACTCCAATGGCATAATAATTTCTGAATGGAATCCACACGCGCTGCCCGGGTTGAACAGAGGCCATAAGTTCTTTTGGGACATGGTAAGTAAACTGCTTTCGGACAGCTGCCGGTAAAGCTACATCAACAAAAGTGGACAAAATATCGGTGTGATCTTGGTTTTATGAATAAAGGAAGGAAAGCTTATCCAATTTCAACGCCTGAATCAACCAATTTATAGAACCACCAGTAAATAAATTAAAATGATCAGTACCGGTAAGCTAAATACCAGTCCGCCTCTCCAATATGCCGTTCTTTTTCTCATAACCGTCTCCTCTCTATATACTTACCACTGATGAAGGATTTAGTTTCGACTGCTCCAATTTTAGTTAAATCATTCTCTCCAAACACCGCATAAACATGTGAAAAGAACATTGAATATCATTCTTACATAACTATTGCAGGCCTGAAGGTCTTTGCTTATGTATGTTCTTTGTAAACTCACCTAACTCTTCTTTAAGTGTTTTATTCTTGTGATGAAATTCTTGATCATAGATATAGCTTCTAATTCTATCTATTTCATAGGGTGAAACTGAAATAACACCATATCCGGCTTGCCACTCAAAACGCTCATCCAGAATTACATTCTTATTTACCCAGAATGAAGATTCTCCTTTTAAAGCTCCAACTATGTCAGCAACAGATTGTGTTGTTTTAAGCCGAACCAGGGCATGAACGTGATCCCAAACTCCATTAATAATATCCAGTGTAATATCATGTCTATCTGCATATTCCTTCATATGGATAAAAAGCTCATACCTAAATGATTTCAATAAAGTTTTACGACTATTCTTTGTCCTCCACACACAATGGATCCAATTATTCGAATAAGACTGTGGCATTATTTTATCCTGTTTTTCTCGACATTAAGGCTTTGGCTTATTTATTTAAATCTTTAGCAATTCAAAAATTCGCCCACACTCTACACCATCTCAGTAATTTACAAGCAAGGGCCTTCAGGCCTGCGAAACCATTTAGAGACATAATGTTCAGTGTTCGATGTTGTAACTCATTTTACTTGTTCGATTCCGGATGTTCTTACCCTAACCATCCCTCCCGATCCAGGCTTCTGTACTGAATCGCTTCGGCTACATGGTTTGATTTGATGTCTTCTGAGTGATCTAAGTCGGCCACTGTTCTTGAAACCTTTAGAATTCGGTCGTAAGCACGGGCCGAAAGCCCTAACGAGGTAATCGCTTTTTTGAGGATGGAAGAACCGGCATCATCCAGCTTGCAAACTTTACGAACGGTTCGAGTACTCATTTGCGCATTACAATACACGCCCTTCATCCCCATAAACCGTTTGGACTGAATTTTTCGTGCTTCTACCACACGTTCCCGGATATCGTTGGAAGATTCCCCCTTTGCCTTACCCGATAACTCTTCATAACTCACCTTATGAACTTCAATGTGCAAATCTATCCGGTCTAACAGCGGGCCGCTGATCTTGCTCAGATACCGCTGCATTTGCATCGAGCTGGTGCCGTTCATTTCCTGCGGGTCGTACCAGTCACCGGATGGAGAAGGATTCATTGAAGCTACCAGCATCACCCTGCTCGGGTAGGTTACGCTCATCCGCGCCCGTGAAATAGAAACGCTCCCATCTTCCAGTGGTTGCCGCATTACTTCCAGGGCACTTCGCTTGAACTCTGGAAGCTCATCCAGAAATAAAACCCCGTTATGTGCCATCGATATTTCTCCGGGCATAGGGATGCTTCCTCCTCCCACCAAAGCCACATCCGATACGGTATGGTGGGGAGACCGAAACTGACGTTTGGTAATCAGCGCTTTACCCGATTCCAAAATTCCGGATACCGAATGGATTTTAGTTGTTTCGAGAGCTTCCTCTAAGGTAAGCGGGGGTAAAATAGTGGGAATTCGCCGGGCCATCATGGTTTTTCCTGATCCCGGTGGACCTACCATGATCACATTGTGTCCGCCTGCAGCAGCAATTTCCAGGGCTCGTTTCACATTTTCCTGTCCACGAACATCGCTGAAATCCAGCGGATTGTGTTTCCCGTTCTGATGAAAGTATTCCTGCACGTTACTTCTAAGAGGATCAATGTTCCCACGGTTTTCGAGCCAGTCTTTTACCTGATTCAGGTGCTCGAATGGGAACACTTCAATGCCTTCTACTACGGCAGCTTCGCCGCCATTCTCCTTAGGGACCACCAGGTATTTAAATCCCTTTTTAGCAGCCTCAACAGCTACCGGAAGCACTCCTTTTACCGGGCGTATTTTACCATCCAGCGCCAATTCTCCCAGCATCACGGTATCATCCAGTTTGTCGGTATGAATTTGTCCCGACATATTCAAAATTCCGATGGCTAGTGGCAGATCAAAACCATTCCCTTCTTTGGGCAGGTCGGCGGGAGCCAGATTGGCGGTAATTCTACCCAGTGGATAATAAGAGCCCGTATTCCGGATAGCAGCTTCAACCCTGTCCCGCGATTCTTTGACCGCTCGGTCGGGTAATCCCACTAAAAAGAACTTGACCATTCCATTGGTATGATGTGTTTCAACATCAATGATTTTTGCATCCACCCCCACCGTGGACGCACAATATACTCTTGATAGCATGTTTTGTACCTGAATCTTTTTTATTGTCTTTACGTAGTTAGAGCGGTGAGAATTCAATTCCTTACAAAAAAATTTCATAAATCATACATATCATGAAAAAAGAAGAAGCTAAAGAGAAGGCAAAAACCATTTATCAGGAAATACAGGGCGGCGTAAATGAGGTGATCAAACAGATCCGAAGTTTGATTAAAGAAGGAAGTGCACGAAAGTTGATTATTAAAGACAAGGAAGGCGAAATTAAATTTCAGACCCAGCTGGCTTTTGGGGTGAGCGGAGCCGCACTTATTGGAGCGATGGCTCCCGTCATTTCAGCTATTGGGATGTTTGCCATGTTCATCAACGACTACCAAATTATTGTAGAACGGGAAGTTAGTGAGGATGACGAGTACTCAGTAGACGCTGAGTTTATCGACATCAAAGATGAGGACGAGCCAGAAGAAGAGAAACCGAAAGGTAAATCAAAGTCTAAGATGGAAGAGTCAGATTCAGAAGAAGAGGAAAAGGAAGAAAAAACGGTGGGGAAGAAAAAGAAGTGAATTAGAGATTGAGTTATTGAGAGATTAAGTACTTGGATCTTAATCTCCCAATCTCTTAGTAACTTACTTCCAATGAGATTCAGCGATGGCTTCTTCGCTTTCAAGCTCACCTAAATAACGTTCAGCATCTAAGGCAGCCTTACAACCGGTACCGGCCGCAGTTACAGCTTGTCGATATACGGCGTCCATAGCATCCCCACAGGCAAATAAGCCGGGCAGGTCGGTCTCTGTCGACTGTCCTTTTGTTTTGATGTAGCCTACATCATCCATTTCAACCACACCTTTGAACAGATCAGTATTTGGTTTGTGACCTATGGCTACAAAAACGCCGGTTACATCATCCAAAGTGGTAACCTCATCAGTGTTATTATTCTTAACCTTCACTCCTTCGACCACCTGATCGCCAAGTACTTCAATCAGTTCGCTGTCCCACATAAATTCAATCTTGTCGTTATTAAATGCACGGGTCTGCATGGCCTTGGAAGCACGCAGTTCATCCCGGCGGTGGACAACCGTAACTTTACTGGCAAATTTGGTCAGGAACGTAGCTTCTTCCATGGCCGTATCACCGCCACCAACTACCACTACATGTTGATCTCTGAAGAAAGCTCCGTCGCATGTAGCACAAGCAGAAACACCTTTTCCTCTCAGCTTCTGCTCGCTTTCAAGATGCAACCATTTTGCTGAAGCGCCGGTGGAAGCAATAATTGCATTCGCGTAAAGCTCGGTTTTTTCGTCGACGGTAATTTTATAGGGCCGCTTGCTGAAGTCGATATCAGATACAAAACCGTAGCGGCAATCAGCCCCAAAACGGGTAGCCTGTTCGCGAAAATCCTGCATCATTTTTGGCCCCATTACTCCTTCAGGGTAACCGGGAAAGTTCTCTACATCAGTGGTCGTCATAAGCTGACCACCGGGCTCAGGTCCTTCAAAAACCAAAGGGCTTAAATCGGCTCGGGCAGCATATAAAGCAGCAGTTAGCCCTGCAGGACCGCTTCCCACAATTACAACGTCAAATGTTTTTCCGGCAATGTCTTCCATATCTCAAATCTTTGTTTAATTCGACTTCAATTATAAGGTTTTGATAACAAAATAATCTGTCTAATTCTCTATCAAATTCATAGATTAAGCTTATGCTGTATAGCAAAAATCTCACCTTAAATTTTCGTTTTAGAGATGCATTTTAAACTCGAGTTCTTACTTCCCTTAAGTCCATGACTTAACCCGGCCAAATAATTTTCTTAATCTCAAAAAACCACCCTCAATAACATTTGCGATATTCACCGATTTCATTATGTTAGTCAAAATGTTTTAATGGAGGATAGAAACGTGATTGTTGGAGTTTTAAAGGAAACGGCAGAGCATGAACGAAGGGTTGCTCTTACGCCGGAAGTCACCGACCAACTAATTAAACAAGGGCTGGAAGTTTGGGTTGAAGAACGTGCGGGTCTATCGGCTAACTTTCTAGATACCCACTACAAAGAATCAGGAGCAAAGGTAGTTGGCGACCGGAATGAGATTCTTACCAAGTCGGACGTTCTTCTCACCATCCAAACTCCTTCCCAAGAAGAACTTAAGAAGCTCAAAAAGGGGGCAGTTCTCATCTGCTTTCTTTGGGCACTTCAACATCCTGAACTGGTTGAGATTCTTAAAGAGCTTGAAATTTCATCTCTCGGCATGGATGCCATCCCCCGCATATCACGGGCACAAAATATGGATGCCTTGTCTTCCATGAGTTCCATTGCCGGATATAAGTCTGCTTTGATCGCAGCCAATGAGCTGGACAAATATCTCCCGATGATGATGACCGCCGCCGGAACCATCCCGCCATCCAAAGCATTGATTTTAGGCGCCGGAGTTGCCGGACTTCAGGCCATAGCCACTTGCAAACGGCTCGGATCTGTGGTGGAAGCTTTTGACATCCGCCCGGAAGTGAAAGAGCAGGTTGAAAGTTTGGGTGCGAAATTTGTTGAAGTTGAGCTTGGAGATGAAGAAACTCAAACCGAAGGCGGCTATGCCAAAGAACTTGATAAGAGTAAGCAGGACCTTCAGCGGGAAGCTATTCACAAACATGCCCGTAAATCAGATATCGTCATTACTACCGCTCTTATTCCCGGAAAACCGGCACCGCTGCTTATCACTGAGCAGATGGTTAAAGATATGGCTCCGGGTTCTGTTATTGTTGATTTGGCTGCTGAGAACGGCGGAAACTGTGAGTTGACGGAGGCCGGAAAAACCGTCGTCAAGCATGATGTTAAAATTGTGGGTCCGGTGAACCTGCCAAGTAAGCTATCTCATCATGCCAGCAAACTTTACTCAAAAAATATGTACGCCTTGCTGAATCTTCTCATTAAAGAAGGCAAAGCAACTTTTGATTTTGAAGATGAAATTCTGCTAAAAACCACCATCACCCATCAGGGAAAAACAATAAGTCCAATGCTAAAAGAACCTTGAACATTGAACACTCAATAAAGAATCACGAAGTACTTACAACAACACTATCTCTTTATCACCAACTGATGCACTTAACTATTTAAATCAATCTACTGAACATGAGAATCCTGAATAATTCGACATTCAATGTTCCTTGTTCAATATTCAATATTCCTCAGCCATGTCAGCTTTAATTTTTTCTTTATTCATTTTTGTTCTGGCCTGTTTTATTGGGTTCGAACTAATCTCGAAAGTACCTCCAACCCTGCACACACCACTCATGTCGGGAGCCAATGCCATTTCTGGTATTACCATTGTAGGGGCGCTTATTGTTGCCGGTCACTCCGGGGTAGATTCTCAGATGAGTCAAATTATCGGGTTTGTAGCCATCGTTTTTGCAACTATAAATGTGGTGGGCGGATTTATGGTGACCGACCGCATGCTGGAGATGTTCAAGAAAAAGGAGGATGACCAATGAGTCAGTTTTTACCGGAAAGCTTTTTTCCTTTTGTACCCGACGTCATCCAGATTATATACCTGATTGCCACTTTCTTTTTCATTCGCGGGTTGAAATTATTGAACTCCCCTGCCACTGCCCGAAAGGGAAATCAATATGCGGCTATCGGGATGTTGATAGGTATTGCCGTCACACTATTCGATCAGCAAATTATTTCTTTTGAATGGATTGTAGCCGGTGTAGTTATCGGTGGATTGATAGGAGCCGTACTTGCCAAAAAAGTAGCCATGACGGCCATGCCGGAGCTTGTAGCTGTCTTTAACGGATTTGGGGGCGGAGCTTCTGCTCTGGTTGCATGGGGAGAATTTTCCAGACTTGTTGACCCAACAACAATGTCTCCCGACAGTTTAGTTACCACAGGCTTGGGCATTTTTATCGGAGCGCTAACCTTTACCGGCAGCTTCATCGCTTTTGGAAAATTAAAGGGCTTTATTTCCGGCAATGCCATCACCTTTCCTGGTTTAAACGTGATCAATATCGGCTCTATGATTGGTGTGGTAGCTCTGATTGGAGTCTTCACTTTCGATCCCACCAATCAAACCATCTTCTGGATTATTCTCGGGCTTTCATTGTTGATTGGCGTCACCTCTGTTATCCCAATTGGCGGGGCAGATATGCCGGTTGTTATTTCCCTGCTTAATTCCTACTCAGGTATTGCCGCCTCAATGGCTGGATTTGTAATCGGTAACAACCTTCTCATTATCGCCGGTGCGCTTGTAGGTGCTGCCGGACTTATCCTCACACAAATCATGTGCAAAGCCATGAATCGCTCTCTCACTAACGTGATTTTTGGAGCATTTGGCGGAGATTCCGGTAGCGGAGCAAGTGGAGAAGAAGGCGATAAAACCGTTCGTGAGACTTCCGCTGATGATTTAGCCATTCAGGTGGCTTATGCATCTAAAGTTATCATTGTTCCGGGATATGGATTGGCTGTTGCCCAGGCCCAGCATGTAATTAAAGAAGTGGCCGGAAAACTGGAAGAGCGCGGAGTGCAGGTTAAGTATGGAATACATCCTGTAGCCGGACGAATGCCCGGCCACATGAACGTACTGCTAGCCGAAGCGGACGTACCTTATGATCAGCTGATGGATATGGATCAAATCAACCCGGAATTTAAAACGACAGATGTGGTATTGGTGATTGGCGCCAATGATGTGGTAAACCCTGTTGCCAAGACCGAACCCGGCAGTCCCATCTACGGAATGCCAATCTTAAATGTGGATGAAGCCAAACGAACCGTAGTCTTTAAGCGAAGTTTAAGTCCGGGTTATGCCGGCATCGACAACCCGCTTTTCTATGACGAGAAGAATCAGATGTTTTTCGGGGATGCCAAAAAGAGCTTACAGGCATTGAATGAGGCATTGAATGATGTATAGAAATGAATATGGGCTTATTGTCTTTTAAGCTCGTTCCGCTGCTCTGCTGCGGAATGCTTTATTGAGGCTCTGCCTCATACCATCAAAGCAGGACGATTTCAGCAAACATCAGTAAATGGTTGTAAATATCAGCACACATCAACCTGAGAATTGAGTAATCGGAATAAGCCCGCTGCCTCCCTCATAATCAACCGCTGATGAAAGTCGCCAATGAACTGGGTTCTCAACAAAACCGACTTTCACAGGATTAATATTTATGTATTCCATTTTTTGTTTCATCATCTTAGCAGATGATATTTGTTTGGGGTGAAGTACGGATAGTAATATCGTAAAATTTGTAGCGGCTTCGTCCCATAATTTTTGGCTTTTAATTAGTTAGGGCCATTTGGAGAATACACCTTACAAATTATTTTGGGGGAGGTTTCTTGTGGGTGAGGTAGAGCCTCAATAGGGCAAACGAATATAAACTAAGTAGGCTGTATTAGATCAATGGGCGTCACTTTTATTTTCCATCCTTTTTACCACTCTCTGATTTATTTGAATCCCCACTGTCGATTATTCTCCTTCTAGATTGTCCCTGATTTCTGATTAACTTTTTATCGCTAGTCCTACTTCTTACTTGCCCTTGTTCATTAATATTTGATTTAGAACTTTTGCTAGAGTCAGTCTTTTTAGACATTTTTTTATTTTGTGAATTAAAATTTAAACCGAATTACAGTTAACTATCATTGTCACCACCTCTTTGTCTGTCTCTTCCCTGTTGCCCTCTTTTACCTCCATTATCACTTCCTCCTCTTCTGTTTCTGTTGCGCCCTTGTTTTTGTTTTTCTGGTTTTGAGTCTTTTGATTTTTTCTGTTTAGCCATGTTATTTGCTACTAAATTTATGAATTGATGAATAGGCCCATCCTAAACTTGTTTCTTTTTCTTTTTTAAAAAACCTACCCCTTGGTTTGAAATGAACATTTTTAATATGAGAATATATTTCAAGAACCTCTGGCAAGGAATCAATTTTGATCTCTTTTATAAAAGCATCATTTTCTCCAGGTTCAATTAATTCTGGTGTATAATCAAAGTCGTTTAGACAGAAATCAAATAAACAAATATTACTCGGCAACTCACCTTCATTCAATTTTTGAATTTCCTTATTTGATATTTTACTAAAGTCACATACGGAAACACTGCCCTTAAAATCTTTTACAACAACTTCCCCAATATTTCTGACAGTTATTCTAATTCTTAAAAAAGTTGATTTACCCTTTCTTCTGATAATTTCTATTTCATTACTTGTATCTAATTTTGGTGTAAGCTTGCGAAACTTTCTGAACTGATACAAAGCCCAAGAAGAACCAATTAATAAAGCCACCATCTGAAGGATTTCATTAGCTAACGATACATAAGAATTGAAATGGTTCATTATATTTTACCCTCCACGACCTCAGAAAGATATTTATTCAGTACCATATTTTGGAATAGTGGCATAGTTCCCCAATCCCACCCGTTGGTTTAAATCAATTTAATATCAATGGATTATAGCGAAACCAAGGATAAATTGGCAAAAAACTTTCCATTTGAGAATCTTTCATTCACGTTCTACCGAACAACTAAACGATTCAGAATACTGCCTCATCATTTCTTTTTATTTCTATTCCCGAACTACTCTTTTTAAATTCCCGTTATGTAGACTGAAAAGCGCTTCCAAAAAAACCATATATTTCACCTATGGAAAACCAAGAAAAGTTAGACGAATTTCAAGCCCGTATCGATGCGGGGGAAAAAATTGAACCCAAAGACTGGATGCCGGACCGGTATCGCCAGCAATTAATCCGAATGATGAGTCAGCATGCTCACTCCGAGATTGTGGGTATGTTACCGGAAGGAAACTGGATTGAACGTGCCCCATCATTAAAGAGAAAGTTGGTGCTTCTGGCTAAAGTTCAGGATGAAGCCGGCCATGGACTCTATTTATATAGTGCAACCGAAACGCTTGGAATAGATCGCAGTGAATTAGTTGATCAATACCTGTACGGAAGCGCCAAGTATTCCAGCATCTTCAATTACCCGACTATGACCTACGCCGATATTTGTGCCATCGGATGGCTGGTGGATGGAGCGGCTATCGTAAACCAGACTATGCTGGCTCGTTCTTCTTACGGTCCATACTCCCGTGCGAATGTCCGCATTTGTAAGGAAGAAAGCTTTCACAAAAAACAAGGGTACGAGATGTTGGCCAAAATGGCCGATGGAACTCCTGAGCAACAGAAAATGGCTCAGGATTCTGTGAACCGCTGGTGGTGGCCAAGCCTTATGATGTTCGGTCCGCATGATTCTGATTCCCCAAACAGCGCTGAACTTATTAAATGGCAAGTCAAGCTTAAAACCAATGACGAGCTCCGCCAGCATTTTGTAGATCGTATGGTTATGGAAGCCGAAGCTATAGGTGTAACCCTGCCCGACCCGGATTTGGAATACAATGAAGAAACCGGCCACTGGGACTTCGGCGAAATCCCCTGGGATGAATTCTGGAACGTGGTTAAAGGTAATGGCATCATGAACCGGGATCGAATGAAAGCCCGGCGTAAAGCTCATGAAGATGGCGAGTGGGTTCGTGAGGCAGCGAATGCCTATGCCCGGAAAAAGAAATTACGAGATCAAAAAGCATCTTAAGTTAGTAATCAGAACTCAGGAGACAGAACACCGAATATTCTGACACTGAATTCTGAGTTCTGACTCCTCCTCTTTAATCTGAAATCAATAGTTTTAATGTCAGACAATAACTCAAACAAAGACAACTGGCCTCTGTGGGAGGTCTTCACCCAACCAAAATCAGGTAAACCTCACGAACATGCCGGAAGCCTTCATGCAGCTGATAAAGAAATGGCTCTCCAAAACGCACGTGATACCTATGCGCGCCGAAATGAAGGCGTGAGTATCTGGGTGGTGGAATCGAAACACATTACGGCATCAACTCCTGAGGATATGGGACCATTTTTTGATCCGGCCAACGATAAGCCCTACCGACATCCACAGTTTTACAGTGTGCCACGGGCTGTTAAGAAGAGGTCTTAGTTTTAGTTAATGGTTAATCGTTATTGGGTTTTCCCAATCAACCATTACACCAATAACTATTAACGTAAAGAAATTGATTTAAAATAATGACTACTGACACAACTGAACTAACAAAACAACAGGCATTCCTAACCTACCTTCTTCGATTGGCAGATGACCGCCTCATCCTCGGACAACGCAATGCTGAATGGTGCGGACACGGCCCTCAGCTTGAAGAAGACCTGGCCCTGGCCAACATATCACTTGATTTGATCGGACATGCCACGGCCTTGTATGAATATGCAGCCGAAGTTGAGGATGAAGGACATGATGAAGACTACTTTGCTTTCTTCCGGGACGACCGGGATTTCACAAACCTCCAGCTTTGCGAATTACCCAAAGGTGATTTCGGGTTTACCATTGCCCGACAATTTTTATTCAGCGCTTTCAGTTACTTCCAATACGAGCGGCTGAAGGAAGCCGAAGATGAGCAATTTGCAGGAATGATCAGTAAGCACCTTAAAGAAATTAAATACCACCTGCGTCATAGCCGCGAATGGGTGCTACGCCTGGGCGATGGAACCGAAGAAAGTCATAATCGCATTCAGGAATCTTTTGATGAACTCTGGATGTATCTCGATGAACTGTTCTATATGGATGAGGTGGACGAACTGATGATAAATGAAGGTCTGGGCGTTGATTCATCCGAATTTAAAGAGGAATGGAAGAAACTTATTGAGGATACACTTACCGAGGCTACTCTGAGCGTTCCCGACTGGGATCAGTTTATGATGAGTGGCAGCCGGAAGGGAATTCACACCGAACATTTGGGACATTTATTAGCCCAGATGCAGTTTCTGAGACGCTCCTATCCCGATGCGGAGTGGAAATAATATAGATTTGAGATGAAAGACGTAAGATGTAAGATCAGCTACGCAAAGTCTAACGTCTTATGTCTATCATCTAACTACTAATCACATGGCAACAATCCAGCTACATACCGAGGAACAGATTTGGGAGTATCTCAAAGAGGTTACCGATCCTGAAATTCCGGTACTGAATATTGTGGAGATGGGAATTGCCCGTAAAGTTGAGGTAGAAGACGACCGCGTGCTGGTCAAAATCACCCCTACGTATTCCGGCTGCCCGGCTATGAATGCCATTGAAAAATTGGTGAATGAGAAACTGGAAGAACGAGGGGTTGAAAACTATTCTGTTAAACTCGATTTCGCCGAGACCTGGACCACCGACTGGATGACCGAGGAAGCAAAGTCCAAGCTCAAAGATTATGGAATTGCACCTCCTGAGAAATCCGTAGAGGAAGAAGATTTCCTGAAAAGTCTGTCAAGTACAAAGGTTGTCCCCTGCCCTTTCTGTGATTCTTTTGAAACCGAGCTGGTAAGTCAATTTGGGTCAACTGCTTGTAAATCTCAGTATTTCTGTAATAGCTGTGATCAGCCCTTCGAGCATTTTAAGTGCATTTGACCGTAAAATTAATTGCGTTCACAGGTAAACAAGACATTTAGTTTATAAAACCATTCATTTTCTAAAGATGGTTTTTGTGATAATGCTTCCATTCAATACATTAAACCTGAATGAAATCTGTCTAATCCTTTAATCAAATAAACCTGTGATCACTACTGACCTTACCGATGGTGTTTTTACAATTACCCTGAACAGACCGGATAAGCTCAACAGCTTTATCTTCGAAATGGCTAACCAGCTTAAGGAAGCTCTACATCGAGCCGAATCAGATGATGGAATTCGTTGTGTGCTGCTTACCGGAGAAGGCCGCGCTTTTTGTGCCGGGCAGGATTTGGCCGAAGCAACCGAGGTATCTAATGACCCGCAAAGGGATTTGAGCGAAATTGTTCATCATACATACATCCCCATCATTAAAGGAATTCGAAAGCTGGAAAAGCCGGTGGTTTGTGCTGTCAATGGAACTGCCGCAGGGGCCGGAGCCAACATCGCACTCGCCTGTGATATTGTTATTGCCAGTGAAGAAGCGTCTTTCATTCAATCATTCTCTCAAATCGGGCTGATACCCGACAGTGGCGGAACTTACATTTTACCTAGGCTTATCGGGCTTGCCCGAGCTACAGCGCTTACATTTCTTGGAGAGAAAGTATCTGCTAAAGATGCCGTCGAAATGGGTATGATCTGGAAAGCCTATCCTGCTGAAACCTATATGGAAGAAGCTAAAAAAGTAGCCTCTAAACTTGCCAAGATGCCTACCAAAGGATTTGGCCTTACCAAACGAGGAATCAATGCCGGGTTTTCAAACAACCTCGAAGATCAAATGAAACTGGAAGCCAAGCTCCAGGCCGAAGCAGGAAAAACCCATGATTACAATGAAGGAGTAAATGCATTCATGGAAAAGCGTAAACCCAACTTCGAAGGTAAATAGGATCACTTAACGCATGTAGTGTGACTTCTCTTTAGATACTATGAGTCTACTATATATTAATGTTAATTCTATGACATGAATATTGAATTGAATAATCCCGTTAAAACACTCTTAATTTTAGAGGAGCTTTTATTATTTATTGGATCTATGATTCTGTTCGAAATTGCCACAGAATATTCCTGGTGGTATTATGCGTTGCTTTTCTTTGTACCTGATGTTTCTTTTGTAGCTTATCTCATCAATACAAAAACCGGGGCTTTTTACTACAATTTATTTCATCATAAAGGAGTAATGATTGGCCTGATCCTCATCGGGTATTTTGTGCAGGTTCCTATTTTGTTAGCAATAGGTATCGTATTTCTTGGACATTCCAGTTTTGATCGAGTATTTGGCTATGGGCTAAAATTTAGTGATGACTTCAAGCATACCCATTTGGGAAGGATTGGAATTAAAAATGAATCAAAGTTCTTCTAACCCAACTACAAATTCTGAATACGCTGTATTCTCTACTCCTTTCACCAACCTCTTGTCGGCAGTATAAAACCTTCCGTTGTACTCAACGGCTAATGCCAGATAACAGGCATTGTACAGAGTAATCGAAAAGCGGGTAGATATAAAAAATACTTCCCTGCTAAGTTTTTCATAGGGAATGGTGATGAATGGCAAATTTCTTATGATCGAAAAAATTTCTTCCGCACCAGGTATATCCAACTCTCTTTTTCTGACTTTTTTTGACAAAATATTATCAATCTCAATCAGAAAAAGATCCGGAACCACGAAATTTTCCAGTTCCTCAAAAAATCCGCGTGCCGCTTCGCTTCCCTCCTCCGGTAAAAACCATTTTATAGCAAAACACGCGTCGATTACAGGAACATTCATTCTTCTCTATCTCTCGAAAGATCTTCGGCACTGTCTGAAAACTTTTTTCCATCGGCCTTATATTTCATATACACCTCTCTTACCATACTTTTGGTTTCACCCAACTCGGGACCGGCATACAATTCCAGCAACGACTTAAGCTCTGCTTGCAGCGATCGGTTATTTTTCTTTGCTCTTTCTTTGAGATTATTAAGCGTTTTCTCTTCGATATTTCTTACCAATACATCCGGCATATTTAACTTGACTCATTATATGATATCATTATGATATCTTTTTTTCTTCTAACTTACAACACAAAAATTTACCGCAATTTGCCACGCATTCCGCTTCAGATTCCTTATCTTGGAAGCGATTTTTCAGACGATTAACCACGATATTTACTTATGATTAAAAACGATGCAAAGATTGGCGTAGTTGGCGCCGGGACCATGGGAACCGGAATAGCTCAGGTAGCTGCAACACAAGGTCACCAGGTTTTTTTATACGATGCCTACCCTGAACAACTTGAAAAATCCAAAGCCGGACTGGAAAGCATCCTTGCCCGACAGGTTGAAAAAGAGCGGATGACCCAGGATGAAGTGGATGGTATCTTAAACCGCATCGAATTTGTTGATAACATTACCGGTTTCGGAGAATGCGGATTTGTGATAGAGGCTATTGTAGAAGACCTGGATGTTAAAAAAGACACCTTTTCACGTCTGGAAGCAATAGTTCCCCGTGATTGTGTGCTGGCTTCCAATACTTCTTCTCTTTCTATTGCAGCTATTTCAGCCGCCCTGAAAAAGCCGGAGCGTTTTTTAGGCGTTCACTTTTTTAATCCGGCTCCTCTTATGAAGTTGGTGGAAGTCATCCCCGGAATCGCAACCGATGATACTGTCTTCAAATCAACCAAAGAATTTATCCGAAGCTGGGACAAAATCACCGTTTCCGGCAAAGACACTCCCGGCTTTATCGTGAACCGGGTTGCTCGCCCCTTTTACGGGGAGGCGTTGCGTATTTATGAAGAAGGAATCGCTGACGCTGCAACCATCGATTGGGCCATGAAAGAAATCGGCGGATTCCGAATGGGACCGTTTGAACTCATGGATTTGATTGGGCACGATGTGAATTATGAAGTCACCTGCTCAGTATTTGAGGCTTTCTATTATGACCCAAGATTCAAACCCTCCTTTGCTCAGAAACGAATGGTGGAAGCCGGCTGGTTAGGGAGAAAATCAGGGCGTGGTTTCTACGATTATCGTGAGGATGCCAATAATCCCGAGCCAACAAAAGACAAAGAACTTGGAGAAACTATTTTCAATCGTATCCTGACGATGCTCATTAACGAAGCCTGTGATGCGGTATTTATGAATATTGCCTCGATTGAAGATGTTGACCTTGCCATGCAAAATGGAGTTAATTATCCAAATGGGCTCCTGAAGTGGGCTGATGAAATCGGCCTTAAGAATGTGTTAGACCGAATGACTGCCCTGCAGGTTGAATATCGGGAAGACCGGTACCGCCCCAACCCGTTGCTAAAGAAAAAAGTAGCTGAGCAGGAAAGTTTTTATGAGAAATAGGAATAGCTGACAGCTATCAGACTTCAGCTTTCAGTTTTATTTGGAACAAAAAACTGAAAGCTGATCGCTGACGGCTGAAGTTTTACACCAAAACTATGAGTAAAGAAATCAATCCTGTTATAAACCATATGCTCTCTAACGACCCGTTTTCACAATGGATGGGTATCGAAGTATTGGAGTCTAGACCCGGTTATTGCAAAATTTCGATGAAAATCAGGGAAGAGATGACCAATGGGTTTGGTGTTTGTCATGGTGGGATTACTTTTTCCTTTGCCGACAGTGCTTTGGCTTTTGCCTCAAATTCCCGGGGCTCCATATCACTGGCTTTGGAGAATAATATCAACTACACCAAGAAAATCTCAGTTGAAGATGTTTTGATAGCCGAGACCGAAGAACTTCAAAATGGCCGAACGATTGGCGTTTATAAGGTGAAGGTTATCAATCAAAAAGAAGAGTTAGTTGCCGAATTTCGAGGAACGGTTTATCGTACCGGGAAATCTCATGAAACGGCCAATTAATAATTTAGAATTCAAAAACTTACAGTAGCATGCCAGAAGCATATATCGTTGACGGAATACGAACTCCCATTGGAAAATTAAAAGGATCGCTTTCTCCCATTCGGGCAGATGATTTGGCTGCAATTCCTATAAAAGAACTCATTAAACGAAACCCGGAGTTAGATCTCGAATCAATAGAAGATGTGATTTTTGGCTGCGCAAATCAGGCTGGGGAAGACAATAGAAACGTTGCCCGGATGGCCTCCCTTCTGGCCGGTGTCCCTGTATCGGTTCCGGGTGAAACGGTAAACCGCTTATGCGCTTCAGGCATGAGCGCAACCGTGAAGGCTTATCATGCCATAAAAGCCGGTGAAGGAGATGTATTTATTACCGGTGGTGTTGAACATATGACACGAGGCCCCATTGTATTAGGAAAAGGCTCATCACCTTATTCCGGTACCACTGAAATGCACGACTCCACTTTTGGATGGAGGTTCATCAACCCCAAAATGGAAGAAATGTACGGTACCGACGGAATGGGAATGACCGCTGAGAACGTAGTGGAAATGCATAACATCAGCCGGGAAGATCAGGACAAATTTGCGGCCTGGAGTCAACAGAAAGCAGGAGCAGCCCGGGATTCTGGACGATTGGCTAAAGAAATTGTACCCGTGGAAATACCCCAACGAAAAAGAGATTCTATTCTCTTTGAACATGACGAGTTTATGCGTCCGGATACCACGGCTGAAATTCTGGCTAAACTGCGTCCGGCTTTCAGGAAAGACGGAACGGTGACGGCCGGAAATGCATCAGGCCTGAATGATGGAGCCGGTGCGTTGCTGGTTGCTTCAGATAAAGCAGTGAAGGACTTTGGCTTCAAACCTAAAGCACGAATTGTGGCTCATGCCGTTTCAGGTATTGAGCCAAGAATTATGGGGCTAGGACCTGTGGAAGCAGCTCAAAAAGTATTAAAACGTGCCGGTATGGAATTGGATGATATGGACGTAATTGAATTGAATGAGGCCTTTGCGGGGCAATCGCTGGGTGTGACCCGAATGTTGAAAATGGATGATAATGATCCCCGACTAAATCCTAACGGTGGCGCTATAGCACTCGGACACCCTTTAGGAATGACCGGTCAGCGATTATTACAAACAGCTACCGTAGAACTTCATGAAAAAGATTCACATAAGTATGCACTGTGTATGCTGTGCGTGGGTGTTGGACAAGGAATGGCAGTTATATTGGAGAAAATGTAGTTATTTAGAGAATGAGTTATTGAGTATGTATAAACTATCTGAATTGGAATCTTGGAAATCTGCCAGAGAGCTTAGGATTATGGTTTCAGAGCTTACAAAGCAATTTCCTAAAGACGAAAAATTCAGATTGAAAGACCAAATCATTCGATCTTCAAGATCAGTTCCGGCAAACATCGCAGAAGGCTTCGGGAGATATCATTATCAAGAAAACATTCAATACTGCAGAATGGCTCGTGGTTCACTTTATGAAACACAGGAACACTTAATTTGTGCGCTTGATGAAGAGTTTATCCAACAAGATGCCTTTAACGAGATTAACGATCACATCTTGCTTTGTTTAAAAATTTTAAATGGATACATAGCTTATTTAAAGAAATCAAAACAAGGCTCAAAAAAATGAAAACTAATTCTCTCAAAAACTTAATCTCTTAATCTCCACCATGATTTACGAATTTAACGGATATAGGCCGGTCGTACACGAGACAGCTTTTGTGCATCCTCAGGCTGCAGTCACAGGCAATGTGATTATTGGTAAGGATGTGTATATCGGTCCGGGAGCAGCCATTCGGGGTGATTGGGGGAAAATCGTGATTGAAGACGGGTGCAATGTTCAGGAAAATTGTACTATTCATATGTTCCCCGGAGTTACGGTTACCCTTGAAGAAAGTGCCCATGTTGGTCATGGTGCCATCATTCATGGAGCACACCTTGGCAAAAACTGCCTGATCGGGATGAATGCCGTTGTCATGGATAATGTGAAGGTTGGGAAGGAAAGCATTATTGGAGCATTAGCTTTTGTTCCGGAAGGAATGGAGATTCCGGATCGGAAAGTGGTTGTTGGTAATCCTGCTAAAATCGTTAAAGATGTATCCGAGGAAATGGCAGCCTGGAAGTCGAAAGGCACCGGATTATATCAACAACTTCCCGGAGAATTGCATGATACTTTAAAAGAATGTGAGCCGCTTCGGGAAGTTCCTGAAGGCCGGGAAGATCAGGAGATGGGATATGACACGTGGGGTAAAACGAAGTAATTTTAAATTTTAAATACTGAATCTATAATGGGACAAGATCAAATTAGAGTTACGAGTTATATAAAGGGTGAATGGCTCAATGAAGGAACAGAAACAGATCTGATCAGTGCAGTGACGAGTGATACCGTAGCCCAGATGGTAGAAGCTGAGATTGATTATAAGTCGGCACTGGAATATGCCCGAAAGGAAGGTGGACCCAAGCTTCGTGAAATGACCATTCATGAACGCGCTTTTGCCATCAAATTTCTCGGAAAATACCTGATGGACCGAAAGGAAAAATATTATGAAATTTCTTCGCATACAGGAGCCACTCGTCAGGATTCATGGATCGATATTGAAGGCGGATTGATTACTGCTTTTGGCATTTCCAGTAAATCACGCCGGGAACTTTCAGATCTGCCCTGGCACGTAGAGGGCGATACCGAACGACTTTCAAGAAAAGGCACATTCATGGGTCAACACATTTGTGTGCCTCGCCATGGTGTAGCTGTTCACATTAATGCCTTTAACTTCCCGGTTTGGGGAATGTTGGAGAAGCTGGCTCCGGCTATCATTTCCGGTATGCCGGTTATTGTGAAGCCCTCTCCAATTGGCTCCTATCTGGCTTGGGAGGTTTTTAAGGATATGATTGAATCTGAAATTCTTCCTGAAGGTACCATACAATACATTGCTGCTGATAAACCCGGGGATTTATTGGATCACCTGATCAGCCAGGACATGGTTGCTTTCACCGGCTCTGCTTCAACAGGCAGAAAATTAAAAGCTCATCCTAATATTATTGCCAATAATGTTCCGTTCAACTTGGAGGCCGATTCTCTGAACTGCTCTATTCTCGGAAAAGACGTAACGCCCGATATGGAGGAGTTTGATCTGTTTATTAAAGAGGTGGTCAGGGAAATGACGGTTAAAACCGGACAAAAATGTACGGCTATCCGTCGAACAATCGTCCCTAGAGATATGATCATTGAAGTAACCAATGCTCTCTCAGAAAAACTCGATAAAATCACTATTGGAGACCCTACTAACAAAGAAAACAGAATGGGGCCCCTGGCCAGCACATTGCAACGAGAGCGATTTGATGAGCAGTTCCAAAAACTGGAAGATGGGCTGCATGTGGTCTATTCAGGGGACTCCTCAGACGGAGCTTATACCTCCCCAAAGGTGTTATTGGCTCATCAATCTTATGATGGCGACGATATGCACCATATTGAAGCATTCGGGCCACTCACCACCGTGATGGCTTACGACACTACAGAAGAAGCTATTGATATAGCCAATATGGCAAATGGAGCCCTGGTGGGTTCTCTTTTTACCGCTGATGATGAAATTGCACACAAGGTTGCCTTGGGATGTGCTCCTTACCACGGGCGGTTCATGGTGATCAATCGAAACTCTGCTGAAGAATCTACGGGACACGGTTCTCCTATTGCTTCTCTTGTACACGGTGGGCCCGGACATGCCGGCGGTGGTGAAGAACTGGGTGGAGCACGCGCGGTACTTCATAATATGCAACGAGTTGCTCTGCAGGGATCGCCAACTACCCTTAGAAATATCGTTAAGCAACACATCAAAGGCGCCGAAACCGAGGAATCAGATAAGCATCCCTTCCAGAAGTATTTCGAAGAATTGAAGATCGGTGAAGCCCTTACTACAGAAAAGCGTACAGTGACGGATAAAGATGTAGAGGAGTTCGCTGAGTTAAGCGGAGACAAGTTTTATGCCCACACCGACCCTGATGCTGCATCGCGCTCCTTGTTTGGGAAGATTGTTGCCCATGGCTATTTCGTGCTTTCGGCTACAGCCGGTTTATTTGTAGATCCGGATGAAGGTCCGGTAATGCTGAATTATGGACTGGAAAATCTGCGGTTTGTTGCTCCGGTTGCACCCGGCGATACTATTCAGGCAAAGTTAATCCTGAAAAGGAAGAATGTGCGCCAGCAGAAGAAAGATGATCCATTTCCTTTTGGAGTGGTTTATTGGGATGTAGAAGTAACGAATCAGGAAGATATTGTTGTCGCAGAATACACAATTCTCACTCTCATGAAACGAAAAAACAAACTACCAATAGACGAACAGTAATTTTCAACGCAGAGAACGCTAAGTAATTCATTGCGAGCTTTGCGTACTCAGCGTGAATCAACAATTGTGAATTAGGAAATCATGGAAGAACAAAACGGATCTGTAAACTTATCCATCAACAACAACATTGGGACTATTGAGTTCTATCATCCTAAAGGGAATTCCCTTCCGGGTGCTATATTAAGAGAACTGGCTCAAACCATCAGAGATGCAGGCGAGAATGATGATATCAGAGTGCTTGTAATCCAAAGTCGAGGTGATGGAGCTTTTTGTGCAGGAGCTTCTTTTGACGAGCTCATTGCCATCGATGATTACGACACAGGAAAAGAATTCTTTATGGGATTTGCCCTGGTTTTAAATGCTATGCGTACCTGCCCGAAACTCATCATCGTGCGTGTGCACGGTAAAACCGTTGGCGGAGGTGTTGGCATTGCTGCCGCCGGAGATTATACCTTCGCGGAAGAAAAAGCAGACATTAAACTAAGTGAACTGGCACTGGGTATTGGCCCATTTGTGGTTGGCCCGGCCGTAGAACGAAAAGTTGGTAAAAGTGCCTTCTCTGCCCTCTCCATTGATGCCACTAACTGGTATGATGCCGAATGGGCCCTTGAGAATGGTTTGTTCAACAAAATTTTCGACTCTACCTACGATCTGGATCAAGCCGTCAGGGCATTAGCTCAGGAATTAGCTAAAAGCAGCCCCGAGGCTATGAAAAACCTGAAAGCCGTGCTCTGGAAAGGAACTGAAGATTGGGATTTACTGCTTGAACAGCGTGCTGAAATCAGTGGACGATTAGTACTTTCTGACTTCACCAAAAACTTCATCCGTAAGTTCAAGAGTAAGTAGCAGTTCAAATGGTTTTCATTTTTTGATTCCATTTTTGACTTCATTATTGCTATACTCGACAAAACTCAACTAATCGCCCTCTTATGAGACTTTTATTCACCCTACTGTTTTTTCTATCGTCATCCATTCTCACTTTTGCCCAGGATAAATGGGATGTAACCAATCCCCCCCTCGGCGACTCCACCCATGTGTCTTTTACCACCGATGAAGGCACGTGGATGAATGTGGACGTGAGTCCGGATGGGCAAGAAATTGTATTCGACCTATTGGGCGATATTTACATCATGTCGGTTAATGGGGGTGATGCTACACTGCTTAGAGGCGGCCATGCGTATGAAATACAACCGAGGTTCAGTCCCGATGGTATGCACATCTCCTTTACCAGCGATGCAGGCGGTGGCGATAACATTTGGGTGATGGATCTGGATGGGAAAAATGCCCGACAAGTGACAGACGAAAGCTTCCGATTACTGAACAACGCCGTTTGGACTCCGGACGGTGAATACCTCATCGCAAAAAAACACTTTTCTTCTACCCGTTCGTTGGGAGCCGGCGAAATCTGGATGTACCACAAATCAGGCGGAAGTGGAATTCAACTGGTTGAAAAAGCCAATGCTCAGCAGGACATTGGAGAACCATGGGTTTCCCCCGATGGGCGATATGTTTATTACAGTCAGGATGTGTACCCCGGCGGATTTTTCCAATACAACAAAGACCCAAACAGCCAGATTTATGCAATCAAGCGATATGATCGTGAAAATGGAGAAGTTGAAACCGTAACCGGTGGAAATGGTGGGGCAATCAGGCCACAAATTTCACCCGATGGGGACAAGCTCGCTTTTGTTCGCCGTGTTCGAACCAAATCTGTGCTGTATTTGAGAGATTTAGATACCGGAAGAGAATACCCGGTGTACGACAACCTCAGTAAGGATATGCAGGAGGCTTGGGCTATTTTCGGCCCCTATGCCAACTTCAATTGGCTACCCGATAACCGACATATCATTATTTGGGCGAACGGTAAAATCAACAAAGTAGATACCCAGACCGGCAATTCAGAGATTATTCCTTTTGAAGTTGAATCTTCGCATAATATTGTAGACGCCGTAAGATTTAAACAGGATGTAGCCCCTGACCAATTCAGAGTGAAGGCTGTCCGACAGCTGGTCACATCTCCGGATGGTCGCACCCTTGTTTGGAGTGCTGCCGGTTACCTTTGGACTAAATTACTACCCGATGGAACACCGCGCCGTGTAACCAATTCAACAGATTTTGAGTTTGAACCCTCCTTCTCCCCCGATGGAAAATCTATAACCTATGTTTCGTGGAGTGACGAGAATATGGGAGCAGTAAATGTGGTTCAGTTAAGTTCAGGACAGCGAGCTTCCACCCCCACAAAGGTGACTTCTGAAAAGGGTATTTATCGTGAGCCGCGATTTTCACCAAACGGAAACACCATTGTATTTCGCAAAGAAAGTGGAAACGGACAGCAGGGTTTTGTGCATACTTTGAACCCCGGGATCTATACCATTCCTGTCCGCGGTGGCTCTGAAACGATGATTACCGATGAGGGCGCCAAGCCCCGATTCAACGCCAACGGAGACCGAATATATTATCAAACCGGGGGCTACATCTTTGGTGCCATTAACAAATCCTACAAAAGCGTAAACTTGCGTGGCGAAGACGAGCAAACTCACTTCACATCCAGCTACGGACACGAATTTGTTCCCAGTCCGGATGGGCAATGGATGGCCTTCTCAAACCTGCACAAAGTGTACATTGCTCCCATCCCGAAAACCGGTAAAACCATTGAGTTGGAACCCAATACAAAATCCGTTCCGGTAAAGCAGGTTTCTTCCGAAGCAGGGTATCACATGCATTGGTCAGCAGAAAGTGACAAACTGCACTGGACGCTGGGTGAAGAATACTTCACCGTAGATCTCAAAGACACTTTTTCTTTTGTGGAGGGTGCTCCTGACTCACTTCCTGAACCACCAAGTACAGGCAAGCACCTGGAGCTTGATCTGGAAACTTATGTGCCTGAAGGCTCTATCGCTTTTACTAACGCACGTATCATCACTATGCAGGGAGATACGGTTCTCGAGAATGCTTCCATTCTGGTTGAAGGCAACCGAATTGCAGCTATGGGAACCGACATTCAAATTCCTTCGTCTGCAAAAGTAATTGATGCCACCGGCAAAACCATTATGCCGGGTATTGTTGACGTACATGCTCACATCGGTAACTTCCGCTTAGGTGTGAGTCCTCAACAGCAGTGGGAATATTATGCGAATTTAGCCTACGGAGTAACCACCGCTCACGATCCTTCTTCAAATTCTGAGATGATTTTCTCTCATGCCGAAGCTATCAAAGCCGGACATATGGTTGGTCCACGCGTGTTTTCAACCGGGGTGATTCTGTACGGTGCCGATGGATCTATCAAAACGGAAATCAATAGTTATGAGGATGCCCTTTTTGCCTTGGAAAGAACCAAAGCATGGGGAGCTTTCTCAGTGAAGAGTTATAATCAACCGCGCAGAAATCAGCGACAGCAAGTCATAAAAGCTGCCCAGGAACTGGAAATGATGGTGATGCCGGAAGGTGGCTCTACCTTCACTCATAACATGAGTATGATTTTGGACGGACACACCGGAATAGAGCATAACATCCCGGTAGCTCCTCTTTATAATGATGTGGTACAGCTTTGGGCTGCCAGCAAAACCGGCTATACGCCAACTCATGTAGTGAATTACGGAAGCATGAGCGGAGAGTATTATTGGTATCAAAAGAATAACGTATGGGAAAACGAGAAACTGCTTACGTTTACTCCACGTGGCGTTGTTGATCCTCGTTCACGACATCGCACCATGATTCCTGACGAAGAGTATGAGAACGGTCACATTCTGACGGCTGAATCTGATAAGCTGCTGGCTGATGCCGGGGTGAAGGTTAACCTCGGAGCCCATGGTCAGCTTCAGGGATTAGGTGCCCACTGGGAACTCTGGATGTTTGAGCAGGGTGGAATGTCTAACATGGAGGCCTTAAGAGTAGCTACCCTGAACGGCGCTCATTACCTGGGAATGGATCATGAAATCGGTTCTCTTAAAGTTGGGAAACTGGCCGACCTGATCGTTCTTGATGAAAATCCGCTTGAAGATATCCGGAATACCAACTCCGTAAAATACACCATGGTAAATGGCCGCCTATTTGATGCCTCAACGATGAATGAAGTTGGTAATCAACCTAAGGAACGACTTCCATTCTGGTGGGAGCGTGATGGCTATAGCGATGAATTTGACTGGCATGCCATCACCCTTGAGGCTGCCGGATTGCAGTGTACTTGCTTTGGCAGTCATTAAGTCTATGCCGGTGCAGAACAATCGGCACGAGCTACCCTGTATTCAATGAACACAACTGCTGGCTCTGATGCTCTGCATCGGAGCCTTTTACTTTGAATATGAACCATCAAGGACTTATCACAGAACTAAAAGAGTATGCCGACCCTGAAAAGGCGAAGCACTCCACCCGGTTTTTTAAATCAGGAAAGGGGGAATATGGTGAGGGAGATCAATTTCTTGGCCTGAAAGTACCGCCTATGCGGAAAGTCGCTAAAAAATTCCGAGGCATGGATCTGGAAGAGGTGTCTAAACTTCTGCATAACAAATACCATGAAATACGCCTGACCGCTGCTATGCTCTTGGTTTATAAGGTGGAAAAAGGAGATCAGCAGACTCTTGAGGCTGTTACCGATTGCTATCTTAATAATCTTTCGGGAATTAATAATTGGGATTTGGTGGATAGCTCGTGCCACAAAATATTGGGACCTTTTCTGGAGAATAAAGAACGAGATTTGCTGTATGATTTTGCCCGGTCCGCTGACCTCTGGAAGAAGCGAATTGCTATGATTACTTGCTACCATTTTATCAAGCAGAATGATTTTGACGATGCGTTGAATATTGCAGAGATATTAGTGAATGATGATCATGATCTGATCCAAAAAGCGGTAGGCTGGATGCTTCGGGAAGTTGGAAACCGCGATTTAGAGACAGAAGAAGAATTTTTGCAAAAATATTATCAGGAAATGCCGAGAACGATGCTTCGTTACGCTATCGAAAAGTTTGACGAGCCTCTGCGATTGAAATATTTACATGGAGAGGTTTAGATGTCCGAAAAGTCATATCGCGGCGAATGCCCGAGCTCCGGATGTCTTTAAAAGCTGCTTAGATGACTTTTTAGCAATTAGATTCCCGCCTTCGCGGGAATGACTTACTTTTCCTATCAATTAATTAAAACCGCATGGTAAACGTGGAGCCTTTACCCGCTTCAGAATTCAAAATCAGGCTACCGCCATGTAAGCGCATAATTTGCCGGGAAAGACTCAGTCCAATCCCCGAACCTTTACTTTTACCGTTACTCCCAACGGTATAAAACGGAATAAAAATCTTCTCTTTCATGGCTTTTTTCACACCCGGGCCATTATCCTGAATTTGAATAATCACTTTCCCCGATTCCTCAATCCCACCTTTCATCCAAATCATCCCTTGTTTCTGATCCGATAACACCCGAATAGCGTTCTTCACCAAATTGATCAATACCTGCTCCACAAGATGCGGATCTGCCGTAAGCTCTAAACTCTCCGGATCTACCTCTACCATAATCTCAATTCCTTCTTTGGCGGCTTCCGTTTTCATGAGGCTGGCGGTTCTGTCAAGAGCTTCCTTCACCTTAAACAATTCATAGCTTGGCTCCGGAATCTGGGTGAAATCACGATAGGAGTTCACAAACCGCATTAAGCCCTGGCTACGGTTGCTGATAGTATTCAATGCATCGGTTACATCTTCAATGGTTTCCTGATTTAGCTCAACAGACTCCTCATTCGAAACCATGTTCTCTTCCAGTAACATTTTTACCGTCCCTGAAAGCGATGATATCGGGGTTATGGAGTTCATAATCTCATGAGCCAAAACCTGAGTTAAATTTTGCCAGGCTTCCATCTCCTTCTCTTCCAGCTCTGTGTGAATATTCTGGAACGAAACGAGTTTATACGCCTCATCCCTCATCCTGAATTCGGTAGCATACATGGCAAGCTGTAGCGTTTCGTTTTGGATGGTCACACGAATCAGACTTCGGTTTCCCCCTTTCTGTTTTTTCACAGTTTCATATAGTGACTCAGAAATGTTTTTCAGAGAATCAAGCGTTCGCAGTATGGGCACTTTAAATAACCGCTTAGCTGCCGTATTCAGCAAAACAACTTCCCCCTTTCCGTTAAAACAAACCAGCCCGATACCGATATGCTGAACCACCGTTTCCAGGTAGCGAATACTTTCTTCTTTTTTACTGCGCTCTTCTTTGAACTTGTCGATAACTTCGCTGAAGGCCGCATTCAAATCATCAAAATTACTGCCCAAGCCGTGGTTTCTGAATGCTCCCGTAAAATCCGAATACCGGATGGCTTCCAAAAAACGAGTGAGCAGGATATTAGTGCGTTCCAGGTACTTTATAAGTGCTATAACCTGCCCAATAATGATGGCTCCCAATATCACCATACTCACATAGTACTGCGTTTCGAGTACCAGATAACATACCAGTAGCAAGGTTGCGGCCAGCATCAAAATGCGCAGTATGATTCCAAATCGGAAGCTTTTAATCATTTTATTTGGTGTCAGCTTTCAGTTTAGTTAGTGTCATCTCGCGGCGAATGCCCGAGATCTTAATGGTTGAAATAGCTCGTAGCCTGATCTAACCAACAAGATTCTTGCCTGCGCAGGAATGACTGCTTGTTTGGTCAAATGAATACTTAACCTACAATCCATACTTTTCCAGCCTGCGATATAGCGAAGCCCGGGTCAGCCCTAGCTCTTCGGCAGCATGCGATATATTACCGCTGTGTTTGTCCATGGCCTTTCGGATCACCGTCTTTTCAACTTCTTCCAGATTTAACCCGGAAACCGGCAGCTTTTGATCGTTTCCTGAAACAGATGTAAGCAGAAAATCACCTTTCTGAAGTTGCTCTTCATCCGTCATAATAACAGCCCGCTCTACCGCATGTTCCAACTCACGAATATTGCCCGGCCAATGATATTCTTTGAGGTGATTTAGTGCCTGATCTGTGACGCCTTTTATTTCCTTTTTATACTTTGTTCGGTACTGTTTCAAAAAATGCTCAGCCAGCAAAGGCACATCTTCTGTGCGTTCACGAAGTGGTGGCAGTTTAATTTCAATGGTATTGATCCGGTAAAGCAGGTCTTGCCGGAATTCCTGCTTATCCACCATCTCTCCCAAACTTTCGTTGGTTGCACAAATTAGCCTGATATTAATTTTGGTGGTTTTGTTGGAGCCAATTCTTCGGATCTCATGCGTTTGTAAAGCAGATAAAAGTTTGGGCTGAAGTTGAAGCGGAATGTTTCCGACTTCATCCAGAAAGAGCGTTCCTCCATGAGCTATCTCAAATCGGCCGGCTCGTGATTCTTTGGCATCTGTAAAAGCCCCTTTTTCGTGCCCAAACAACTCACTTTCAAATAGGCTTTCAGGGAGCGCACCCATATCAACGGTAATAAAAGCATTCTCACTTCGGTTTGAGCGCCGGTGCAGGGCTCGCGCCACCAACTCTTTTCCGGTTCCATTCTCGCCGGTAATCAAAACATTAGCATCCGTTTTTGCCACCTTCTCAATGGTTTGAAATACCTGCTCCATCGCCCGGCTTTTCCCGATGATATTCTGGTACGGCTGCTCCATATCCGCTTTCAGCGCTGCGTTTTGAGTACGGAGTTTCTGCGAATCTCTTTTAGACTGACTTAAATTCATAGCCGAGGTTACGGTAGCCAGCAGCTTTTCGTTTTGCCAGGGTTTTAGTACAAAATCTGAGGCGCCGGTTTTTACCGCCTGAACGGCTTTTTCCACGTCTCCGTAAGCCGTTATCAACACCACAGCCATAGCCGAATCTATTTCCAGGATTTTCTCCAGCCAGTAGAAACCCTCTTCCCCGCTACTCACGTCCTCATGGAAATTCATATCCAACAGGATGGCATCGTAATCATATTCTTTCATCAAGGTTGGAATCAGCTTTGGGTTACTCTCCACATCCACTTTCTCAACATGCTGCTTCAGATACAAACGAGCTGCATTAAGCACATCGGTATCATCATCAACTACGAGTATTCGGCCGGTTTTTTTCATTTAGTTTATGTGTTTGCGTGTGGAAGTGTTAAAGTGTTGACGTGTCATTAATAGTGATTCTCAAACACGTTCACACGTCAACACCTTAACACTTGTTAGCGAATACCATACCAGTTGTAACATTTACCCTTTGAGATAGTCTAATCCTCGTAATCCCGCAACAGAAGTGTACGATATCGAACATCTGATGTTGGAATGTGAACATTAATCCGGAAAGAATCATCCTTAATTCCCTTTTAGCATACATTCATTTAATTTGGCACGCATCTTGATTATATACTTCAAAAATTAACTACGAAAAAACCTGCAGGACATTTACGAATGGGAATGGATCGAAAAATTGAAAAGAAAACCTGGACGCTAAAACGCTTCCTTATGATTGCGGGTATTCTCGCCTTTGCAAGCCTTAGTGTATATGCTTTCTGGTTTATGGATGTACGATCTACATTAAACGTTGAAAGAGAAAAACTGACCATTGCTACGGTTCAGGAAGATACTTTCCAGGAATTCATTCAGGTTACCGGAACCGTTCAGCCCATTCAAACCATCTACCTCGACGCTATTGAAGGCGGGGTTGTACAGGAAGTTTTTCTTGAATCCGGAACTATGGTTGAAGAAGGTGACACCATCCTCACCCTAACTAATTCGGGACTGCAGCTTCAGGTGATGCAACAAACTTCGGGGCTTTATGATCAAATTAATAACGTTCGAAATTCAAGATTAAACCTGGAACAGAATACGCTACAGCTTCAGGATCAGCTGGCCAGCGCCAAATCACAAATGGAAATTTTAAAATCGCAGTATGACCGTCAGAAAAAACTGATTGAGCGGGATTTAATTTCTGAACAAGAATTCCAAACAACCAAAGAAAATTACGAGTATCAAAAACGGCGTTACGAGCTTACCTATGAATCTTATAAAAAAGACTCCGTTCAGACCATTGCCCAGCTGCGTCAGTTAAACAACTCTGAGCAGAGAATGTACCAAAACCTGGAAGCTGTGCAACAGATTCTGGATAATCTTTCTGTTACCGCTCCTATTTCAGGTCAGCTGAGTACCATTGAATTGAATCAGGGGCAGTCTATTTCTTCCGGTGAGCGTATTGGTCAGGTCGATATCATGGATGGATATAAGGTCCGGGTAGCTATAGACGAGTACCATCTTTCCAGAATTACACAAGGACTACGTGGTTCTTTCCCGTTCGACGGACAGTCCCATGACCTGATGATCACAAAAATTTATCCGGTAATTAATAACGGTCAGTTTGAAGTGGATATGGAATTTGTGAACAAGGCACCGGAAGGTCTGCGCCGGGGACAAACGGTCAGAATACGACTTGAACTTGGGGAATCAGCCAGTGCTGTACAAGTCCCGCGTGGTGGATTTTATCAGACAACAGGTGGCAACTGGGTATTTGTTGTCAATGAAAAAGAAGGGAAGGCGTACCGCAGAGATATCAGGCTCGGCCGTCAGAACCCTGAATATTTTGAAGTGTTAAGTGGAGTATCACCCGGAGAAAAAGTTATTACCTCAAGCTATGATACTTTTGGGGATAATGAAGTTTTAGTACTCGAGTGATGACGTGTTAACGTGTTAACGTTTTTAGGATACTAAATGGCTAAAATTGAAAGATATGAGGATTTAAAGTGCTGGCAGCAATCAAGGTTGTTGGTAAACCAAGTTTATAAATTGGTCTCTGATTCCTCATTAAAGAAAGAATTTGCATTAACAGATCAGCTGAAGAGAGCTTCTATATCTGTGATGACAAATATTGCAGAAGGGTTCAATCGCTATCATAAAAAAGACTTTATTCGATTCTTAGACTACTCCCAAAGTTCTGCTCAGGAAGTAAAGAGTCTGCTGTACATTGTTGAAGACCAAGGAATGATCGAAGCGGAAAAAATTAAAGAAATTCAAAATAATTGTGACCACTGCCAAGCTATGGTGCTCTCTTTAATAAATCATATTAATAGCACTTTGCTAAATTCAAATCAAACAAACGAACCAGAAGTTCTATACATCTCAGATGAGTATTTAGGTCACTGAAGCAAACTTTAACACGTAAACACGTTCAAAACCTTACAACCATGATTCAAACAAAAAACCTTAAGAAAGTATATACCACTGAAGAAGTGGAAACGACTGCGTTGAGCAACGTGAACCTCGAGATCAAAGAGGGCGAATTTGTGGCCATAATGGGTCCTTCCGGCTGCGGAAAATCAACCCTGCTGAATATTATGGGACTTTTGGATAACCCTTCAGACGGAGAATACCATTTTCTGGGACATGAAATTTCTACTCATTCAGAGCGAGAAAGAGCTCAGCTTAGAAAAGGGAATATCGGATTCATCTTCCAGAGCTTTAACCTCATTGACGAGCTCACCGTTTTCGAAAATGTGGAACTGCCCCTGCTCTACCTCGGAGTTGATTCTGCCGAACGCAAAGAAAAAGTGGAAACAGCGCTCAACCGCATGGGTATGATGCACCGTCGCAATCACTTCCCGCAACAGCTCTCCGGTGGTCAGCAACAGCGTGTAGCCATTGCCCGCGCGGTAGTAGCCAATGCAAAACTGATCCTTGCCGATGAGCCTACCGGTAACCTGGATTCCGATCATGGGGATGAAGTAATGAAGCTCCTTGCCGAACTCAACGAAGCCGGTACAACCATCGTGATGGTAACTCACTCCCCGCATGATGCCGATTACGCCCGCCGTGTCATCCACCTGTTCGATGGGCACGTGGTTACCGAGAATATGCAGGAAGGATTTCATGTTTGATCGTTTATAGAGCCGACAGCGATCAGCTTTCAGTTTAGCCTACCGGATTTAAACTGAAGCTGAGGTCGGAAAGGGGTACCTGTTTTTGTTTGCAATCCATAACAAAGGAGAACTATGCTGAAGAATTATTTTAAAATTGCCTTTAGAAATATATCTAAGCATAAAGGCTATTCCTTCATTAACATATCGGGGTTAGCGATTGGCATTGCATGCTGCCTGCTGATCTTGATATACGTACGACATGAACTCAGCTTTGACCGTTTCCATGAAAAGGCAGACCGAATTGTTCGGATTAGCATGGAGAGCGGTGACGATAAGATCGCTGTAACACCTTCTATGGTAGCCCCCTCTTTGGCACAGGTTTCACCTGATATCGAGCGTTGGGTTCGGCTTTACGAACCCACCCGCTACAGTCCGGCTATTATAACGGCCGGGGAGAATAAATTCCAAGAAAATAGCTTCATGTATGCTGACTCGAGTTTCTTCAGCATTTTCAGTTTCGATTTTATTGCCGGCAACCCGGAAACGGCTCTTAAAAATCCGAAATCATTAGTCCTGCCTAAATCTACAGCACTGAAATTATTTGGCTCTACCGATGTTCTCGGAGAAACCGTTAATGCACGAATATTTAATACCAATTATGATTTTGAAATAACCGGAGTGATTGAAGATGTTCCCGCCAATTCTCATTTCTCGTTCAATTACATTGGCTCGCTTCATACTATGAGTAGTTGGTCACAATTAGATGATTCCCAAATCAGGGCCGCAAACTTTTTCACTTACCTTCTGTTAAATAACAACTCTTCTATCGAATCTGTAAAGCAAACAGCCAACGCTTTTATCAGAGACAACCAGGTTCAGGATCGTGTAGACAGGCTCATATTCACCCCTGTAACTGAGCTGTACCTGAACTCAGACTTTGAGTTTGAAATTGCCCCGATGGGAAACATGCAAAATGTAATCGGGTTTATTTTTCTGGCGCTGATGGTCCTCGTTATTGCCACCATTAACTACGTGAATTTATCTACCGCCCGTTCTTCCAGACGTGGAGCCGAAGTGGGAATCCGAAAAGCACTTGGTGCGGTAAAATCACAATTGGTAAAGCAGTTTTATGGGGAATCTATACTTATTACGCTCATCTCGGTAGTACTGGCACTGATATTAGTTGAGTTTTTCAAACAACCCTTTTTCGAATTGATGGGTAAAGACATCAGCTTCAACTTATTTACAGATACAACAGCCTGGCTGCTTTTAGGAGGAGTAACCGTGGTAACGGCTGCCCTCGCCGGAAGCTACCCCGCATTTCTGCTTTCATCATACCAGCCGGTGCGTGTTCTTAAAGGACTTCTTGGCTCAACAGGATCTGATGGCACCCTTCGTAAAGGGCTGGTAATCTCCCAGTTTGCCATTTCCACTTTCCTGATTTTATGTACCGTTATTATTTATCAGCAAACAAGTTTCATTTTATCGGCAGATCTCGGTTTTGATGACGAAGAAGTGATCGTGCTCCCTGCCCGGGATAATGAACTTGCTCAGAAACAGAACCTGCTGAAAAGTGAAGTGCTGCGACAGCCGGGGGTTAAAGGAGCAACCTATATGTCCAATATTCCCGGTAAAGTTTTTGGGGGATACGGTTCGGTTCACAATACAACAATGGAGCCTGTTGGAACGGCTGCCGGAGCAGCAGATGCTGACTTAGTTCAGACACTGGACATCGAAATCATTGCAGGAAGTTCGTTTCCGGACAACCCTTCGTACACCCGAGAACAAGGATATGTGTACCTCATCAACGAACAGTTGGCAAAGGCCCACGGATGGACACCACAGGAAGCCGTTGGAAAACCCTTTAATGTATTGGGAAGCCGGGAAGGGGAAGTGGTTGGCGTAATGGCCGACTTCAACTACCAGTCGCTACGGGAAAATGTGGAACCGTTGGCATTATTCATCCATGAGCAAATGTATAACTACCTGTTGGTGAAGGTGGATCCCGCTAATATTCAGGGAACCATCGCATCTCTTGAAAACATGTGGCAGGATGTTGCTCCTCACCGCCCTTTTGAGTTTGAATTCTTAGACCAGCAGCTGAACAGTCTTTACCAGGCTGAACTGCAAACCCGGAACCTGCTGCTGGCATTTTCGGGGCTGGCTATCTTCATTGCCTGCCTTGGGCTCATAGGACTTTCGTCCTTCCTGATTGAGCGCCGGTCGAAAGAAATCGGAATTCGAAAAGTGCTGGGTGCTTCTGTTTCAAAAATCGTGACCTTACTTTCAACCGACTTCCTGAAATTAGTAGCCATCGGTTTTGTGGTGGGAACGCCCATCGCCTGGTATGTAATGGATCAGTGGCTCACCAACTTCGCCTATCGCATTGATATGGGAATTGCAGTCTTTATTGCGGTGGGTCTGATCGCTATGATTGTGGCTATTTTGACCGTTAGCTGGCAGGCCATCAAAGCCGCTGTAGCTAATCCCGTGGATAGTTTGAGAAGTGAGTGAGGGGTAGCTGTTAGCCGACAGCTATCAGCTTTCAGTTTGTCCCTTCCGGATTTAAACTGAAAGCTGAAGTCTGACAACTGATGGCTTATCCTGCTGTCCATTATCGAACATCGGGTGTAACATAACGAACATATTAGATCGGGGTATTGGGCTCAGAAGGCTAAATACTGACTTTTAAACAACTTGGCGCGATTGTTGAATTAAGTTTTGAGAGTAAACACACATCGACTATAAGTGTTCTGTTGTGGTTTACTTTTTGCTCTTTAAATAAATTAGATGACGATGCTAAAGAATTACATCAAAATTGCTCTTCGAAATCTTAAAAGAGACAAGCTCTATGTCTCAGTAAATATCATTGGGTTGGCTGTGGGAATCGGCGTTTGTTTTGTGATTGCTTTTTATATCCAAGGGGAACTTAGCTACGATTCATTTCACGAAAAGAAAGATCGTATTTATCGACTGACGGAAGAACGAACTCGAGATGGAGAGTTTCAGGAAAAATCTCTTACTGCATATTCCCTATCTGAACAAATGGAATCTGATCTACCTGAAGTTGAGACAGTGGTTACAATGTTTGGCGGGGCAAGAGAAACAACTTTTAGCGATGGAGAAAGCTTGTTCCCAAATATTTTATCTGGTTATACAGAGTCTGAATTCTTTCATGTATTCAGTATTCCACTTATTAATGGGAATAAGAAAACTGTTTTGGATGACCCAAATTCCATTGCTATTTCAGAAAGTATTGCTCTGCGTATCTTTGGATCCACGGAGGTAGTTGGAAAGAGTCTATACCTTAATTCCAACAATGATGAGAAGCGGAGCTTCACTATAAACGGTGTCTTTAAAGATATTCCCGATAACTCCCACTTCGATTTGGATGTTCTTTTCTCTTTAGAAAGTCGGTTAAATACAAGTCTCGCTTTAGACAACTCCCAATTTTTCAACTATGTGTTGATTAGGCCCCAAACTGATATTGATGATTTATCCAGTAAAACCCAGCAAGTAGTACTAACTCATTTTGGGGAAGAGCGTGTAAACTATTACGACTACAAGGTTCATTATCAGCCGTTATCGGAAGTCTATTTAAGTTCACTCTACGCCCAAAAAACTGGCAATGCTAACTACATTAGAATTTTCAGTATTGTCGCGATTTTTATTTTTGTTATTGGAATCATCAACTATACAAATCTTGCTATTGCCAGAAGCGCAAAACGAAGTCTGGAAGTAGGTATTCGAAAGGTATCAGGAGCTTCCCGTTTTGATCTTATTAAACAGTTTATTGGAGAATCATTGGTCTATTCTCTGGTTTCCATTCCTATTGCTTTAGCTTTTGTAGATTTATTCCTTCCCTATTTTAACTCTCTATTAAACTCGTCCTTAACCTGGAATCTTTCTACAAATATTCCACTCTTACTAACAGTTTCCGGACTGGTAATTTTAGCAGGTTTACTTTCGTCCACTTATCTGCACTGATACTTTCAGCCTTCAAACCTTCTAAGGTACTTACAAATGCTCAGTTTGGAACCAACAAAAAACATGCTTTCTTCCGAAAAGGACTAATTACCTTTCAATTTGTAATCTCATCTTTATTAATCATTTGCACACTCATCATTACTGACCAGTTGAATTTCATTCAAAATAAAAATCTGGGATTTGATGAAGAACTGTTAGTCACGCTGGATATTGGTTATCCAAATAACCGTCCATCTTCTGAAGTCTTGAAATCAGAGTTTGAAAGCATTTCCTCTGTAAGTAGTGCCTCTCTTTCTTATGGAGCACCCGGAAGTCGGTTTGCGGGACTAAGTACTCCTGTCTATCGTAATGACAGCACTGAGTTTCAATCCCAAATGGACTATGCCTTAATTGACAAAGATTTCCTGGAAACATTTAATATGAACGTTGTAGCCGGAGAAAACTTCAGGAATACCATTAATGAAATCACAACCGGAGTTGTAGTTAATGAAAGTTCAGTACAAGCATTGGGTTGGTCTAATCCAAATCAGGCCATTGGTAAATCCATCAACACTCATTATGACAAAGAGAAAAGGATTATAGCAGTAGTCGAAGACTTTCATTATGAATCGGTTCATAATTCTATTCAACCCTTAGTAATGGTAACTACAAAAAATTACTATCCTTTTTATAATACACTGACTGCAAAATTGAATCCAGGTGATCTACAGGAATCTATAGAACAACTGGAGGCAACCTGGGCGAGTTTGGGTACAGGTACTCCCCTTCAATTTCAGTTTATGGATGATAGGATCTCTAAGCTGTACGATGAGGAAAATAGAATATCTAAGTTGTTTTACTTTTTTGCTTTTATAGCGATCATTATCTCATCAGTTGGACTATTGGGATTAACGGCTTTTTCAGCTGAACGGCGGACCAAAGAAATCGGCATCCGTAAGGTGCTTGGGGCTACCGTTTCTAATATTGTAGCTCTGCTTTCTAAAGATTTTATCCTGCTTGTACTCATAGGGTTTGCCATAGCCATCCCCATTGCTTGGTATGCCATGAACCAGTGGCTGGCTGATTTTGCTTATCGTATTGAGATTGGCCCCGGTATTTTTGCCTTTGCAGGCGGTGCTGCTCTGATCATTGCCCTGCTTACGGTGAGCTGGCAATCCATTAAAGCAGCGGTAGCTAATCCCGTAGATAGCTTGAGAAGTGAGTGAGAGGTAGCTGTTAGCCGACAGCTACCAGCTTTCAGTTTATCCCTTCCGGATTTAAACTGAAAGCTGAAGTCTGACAGCTGATACCTCACTCCTCCCATTTCCTTCTTCCGCAATTGTTACTACCTTCGGTCTGCCCCAAAAGAGTTCTACATTCTGTTTATGCCGAAGAAAATCTTATGCTGCCTTTATTTATGTCTGATTTTACTGCTTTCCGGTTGTCAGTATCTCAAAATTTCTCCGAAGAAAGCGGTTGATTCCCATCCCGAAATTCAGCGTGAATTCAGAGCAGCATGGGTGGCAACGGTCGCAAATATCAACTGGCCAAGTGAACCGGGCATACCCGTGGAACAACAAAAAGAAGAGGCTATTGCATTGCTTGATCTTTTACAGGCTACAAACTTCAATGCGGTCATTTTCCAGGTTCGACCACAGTCTGATGCCTTGTATGAAAGTGAGTTGGAACCCTGGTCGTATTACCTGACCGGCGAACAAGGCGTACCACCCAACCCGTATTATGACCCGTTGAGCTTCTGGATTGATGAAGCTCATAAAAGAGGGCTGGAGCTCCACGTTTGGCTTAATCCTTACCGGGCACATCATGTGAGGGTGGGCCTGTATCCGAACACTCGGTGGTGAACACAAAAAAAGAGCTGGTGGTGGGATTAAAAAGCGGATACTGGTGGTTTGATCCCAGCCTTCAGGAAACTCAGGATCATTCCCACGCCGTGGTTATGGACATTGTGAAACGATATGATATTGACGGCGTTCATTTCGATGACTACTTCTATCCCTATCCTTCCTATAATTTTGGGGAAGATTTCCCGGACGATGAAAGCTGGGAATCCTATGTGAACTCAGGCGGTAAGCTCTCCCGAAGCGATTGGAGAAGAAAGGCGGTGGATACCTTCATCCAACGGGTATATCGATCCATAAAAAAAGAAAAGCCCTATGTGAAATTCGGACTAAGTCCGTTTGGCGTGTGGAGGCCGGGCAGTCCGCCTTCCATTGCAGGAATGGATCAGTATGAGGTGCTGTACGCCGATGCCAAAAAATGGCTGAAAAAAGGTTGGGTCGATTATTTCTCCCCTCAGCTGTACTGGCCCATTAACCAGATTCCTCAGAGCTTTCCGGTACTTTTGGGATGGTGGGAGGAGCAGAACTTTACTGACCGCCATATCTGGCCGGGCATGAGTATTTCCCGCTACGAGGGAGAGCAACAACTGGACGAGGTGATTAATCAAATTATGATTACACGAGGCATGTTGCCGGAAGCACCGGGTACCATCCACTGGAGTATGACCGGACTGGTGGAAAACGATAGCCTCCGACAAGCCCTGCTTGATAAACCCTATAAACGGGAAGCTCTGATTCCTTCCATGAACTGGATCAATCATCGTCCGCTCAAGGCTCCCACCATTTCTTTTACCCGGGAAAAGGGGCGCCTTTCGTTTACGCTGGATGAAGATATGAGTCGCGTATCAAAGTGGATTGTTTATGCCCGGTATGATAACACATGGGAAACCACCACCATCCCAAGAACCCAACAGCATGCAGCGATCCCTTATTACAAGATCAACAAGAACTCCCCGATAAAGGAAGGCCGGGTGTCGCTGCTGAAGGAACTTCACATTACCTATATCGACCGACTGGGTTTTGAGAGCCACGCTTTCATCAAAAACTTCGAGCATCTTGACCAACTTCAACCACCAACCAATAGCAGATCTTTCAAAGGCTATTTCAACTCACTTTTTAACCTAAAGTGAGGAATGCCTTTCCTGAATGTGCATAAATATTTGAACAAAATTTCCCTCCCAATGTAACGACCACCGATTTTTAACGTGTAATCTCCGTAACTAATAAATCGGGTCTGTTTATGTTCAAAAACTATTTAAAAACTGCTTTTCGGAGTTTCAAGCGTCACAAAAGTTCTTTCCTTATAAACGTTATAGGCTTGTCCATTGGGATGGCATGCAGTATTCTGATTCTGCTATGGGTACTTGATGAGTTGAATTACGATCGCTTCCATGCCGACACCGAACGGATATACCAGGTAATGGAGCACCAGTCATATTCCGGCGATATCATGACTACACACTCTACTCCCGGAATTTTAGCTCCTGCTTTAAAGGAAGAAGTACCCGAGTTTGAGCATGTAGCCACTTATACATGGAATATCGAATACCTGTTTACAAAAGGGGAAAAGTCACTGAAAGAAACCGGCTTATATGCCCGGCCCGACTTCTTCCATATTCTGGATATCAAGATATTGCATGGTGGTAAGGATGAGCTGATCAACAGCCCTAAGAGTGTAGTTATTTCCAAAGAATTGGCGGAAAAGTATTTTAATGAAGAAAATCCGGTGGGTGAATCTATAACTATCAATGGTACGGAAGTCCACACCGTCACCGGCGTATTCGAACAGCTTCCGGAGAACTCGTCTTTCCAGTTTAGTTATATACTTCCCTTCGAAGACTGGCTGCAAAATAATGAATGGGCAACCCGCTGGGGGAATAACGGCCCCAGAACTATTGCCAAGCTATATCCGGGTGTGGATGTCACTGCTTTAAATTCAAAGATAAAAGACTTCGTAAAACAAAAAGACGATTCCGATTCGAACGTGGACCTCTTCGTTTTTCCCTTTGCGGATCTGTACCTCTACGGCCAATTTGAAGAAGGTGTACAAACCGGCGGCAGAATCGATTATGTGAGATTGTTCACTATTGTTGCCATTTTTATCCTGTTGATTGCCTGTATCAACTTTATGAACCTTAGTACGGCTAAAGCCACTAAGCGAGCTAAAGAAGTAGGGATTCGAAAATCCATTGGGGCCAGTCAGGGTTCTCTTATCGGGCAGTTTATCGGGGAATCCATGATCATCACGTTTTTCTCTCTGTTGGTTTCTGTCTTTTTGGTTGAATTGAGCTTACCTGTATTCAATGACCTTACCGATAAAGCCATCGACATTTCCTATTCAGATCCGATGCTGCTTCTTATCTTCCTGGGAACTGCGCTTGTGACCGGTTTTGTAGCCGGTAGCTACCCGGCCTTTTATCTCTCTTCTTTTGAGGCGGTCAAAACATTGAAAGGCAATTTAAAAATTTCAGGCAGCGAAGCTTTTGCCCGAAAAGGGTTGGTTGTGTTTCAGTTTTCTTTATCCGTTATCCTGATTATTTCTACCATTGTGGTATACCAGCAAATTCAGTTTACTCAAACCAAAAACCTTGGGTACAAGAAAGAAAATCTTATCACTTTTCCTGTTGAAGGTGATATCTACGATAAATGGGATACGTTTAAAGCTCAGGTTAAAGATATACCCGGTGTTGTTAATGCCTCGCGTTCCAGTTCTTCGTTTATGGGTAGAAATTCCAATACCTCCGGCTTGGAGTGGCCCGGCAAACTTCCCGACACCCATATTTTATTCGAAAATGTAAGTGCGGATTACGGGCTCATCGAAACCATGGGTTTTGAACTTATCGCCGGCCGCTCTCATTCGGAAGAATTTGGTGCAGATACAGCCCGTATTGTGATTAATGAAACGGCAGCCAATGTCATGGGTCTTGAAAATCCTGTTGGACAAACCATTCAACTTTGGGAACAGGACACAGAAATTATTGGTGTTGTAAAAGACTTCCATTTCCAGAACCTGCGGTATGAAGTGGAGCCGCTTTTCTTCCGTGTTACCGACTTTGGATGGGCGGCCTACGTAAGAGTTGAGTCTGACAATATCCGGGAAACGCTGGCTCAGATCGAAGCCAAATACAAAGAGTTTAATCCCACTTATCCCTTTGCTTACGAATTCATGGACGAGCAATATGCTGCCCTATATCGAGGCGAACAACGCATTGGCGACCTGGCTAAATATTTCTCCATCTTTGCCATTATCATCTCCTGTCTGGGATTATTCGGCCTTTCCGCATTCACCGCTGAGCAACGCGCTAAAGAAATCGGTGTACGAAAAGTGTTGGGAGCTTCGGTTCAAAACCTTGTCCTCCATCTTACCAAAGACTTCACCAAGCTGGTGCTAATTGCAATTGCAATCGCAATACCGGTCTCGTGGTGGATGATGGACAAATGGCTCTCTGATTTCGCCTATAATCCCGGTCTGAATTGGTGGATATTTGCTGCCTCCGGTTTGCTTGCGGTAGTAATCGCCTGGCTAACCGTAAGCTGGCAGTCGGTCAAAGCAGCATTGGTAAATCCGGTACAGAGTCTTAAAAGTGAGTGAGCGCACAGCTGACTACTATTAGCTTTCAGTTTAAATCCGTTGAGAATAAACTGAAAGCTGAAGTTTGATAGTTGTCGGCTAACCTCACTGTCCATAATCGCACACCCGGTGTTGGAAAGTGAACAGGCATCATCCCCAAAAAAGCTTTTAATGCTATTTTAAAGTTCTTTTCCCGGTTTGGTACGATAGTTGAATACCCAATGTACAATGAGTTGTGAACCTGTCCGGCACAAATACTGTACACCATGCTGAAGAATTACTTTAAAATAGCGTTCCGAAATTTCTACCGAAATAAAGAAAACTCGATAATCAATATATTCGGGTTGAGTATTGCTCTGCTATGTTGCATCGTAATTTTCCTGTTTGTTCGTACTGAGCTCAGCGTAGATAATTACCACACCAATGCAGATCAGATCTACCGACTTACGTTCCAGGAAGTAAACCGGCCCGGTGCCCGACATTTTGCAACCACTTCGCCTCCCATGGGTCCTGCGTTAGTCGAGAGTTTTCCGGAGATAGAACAAACGGTACGGTTTCGGTTTCCCGACTCAAATATTCTCAGCTATAAAAACCAACAGTTTTATGAATACAATATAGCCTATGCCGACTCAACCCTGCTAAGTATTTTTGACTTCCCGCTGGCTCATGGAAATCAGGCCACAGCTCTTAAAGAAATTAATTCCGTGGTTATTACGGCTCCAATGGCACAAAAGTATTTTGGAGGTGAAGACCCGATGGGTAAATCATTGCTATTGGATAACCAAATTCCCTTAACCGTAACCGGTGTATTTGAGGAAATCCCTTCAAATACCCATCTGAATTTTGACTTCATCATCTCCTTCGACACTTTCGAAGTTCCCCGTGGTTACCCCGTTACCCTCGAAAGCTGGGGTTGGGTTTCTTTCTATACCTACGTGAAATTATCCGAACAAGCCGATCCCGATCAATTGGCTGCTCAATTCAGCAACTTCCTTGTCGCTCACATGGGAGAAGATGTAGGGGCAAACCGGATCCTGCACCTGCAACCTCTCGATGAGATTTACCTTGCTTCAGGCCTCAGGAATGCTTCAGAAGTTATGCGCGTTGGCAACCGGGCCTATATCTTCGGGCTGTCAGCCATCGCCCTCTTTTTGCTGATTATTGCCTGCTTTAATTATATGAACCTCTCCACCGCTCAGGCTATTCGCAGGAGTAAAGAGGTGGGCGTACGAAAAACCCTGGGGGCAAAACGAGGCTCGCTGATGTGGCAATTTATCTTTGAATCGGTTTTACTCACCCTGTTAAGTATTTGCATAGCTTTATTATTTCTTGAGCCGGTTGTACAAGCGGCCTCTTCATTATTAGATATGGAACTGAAGCTGGAACCCTCAGGCTACCTGTACCTGGTTCCGGTGTTTTTATTGCTTTCGGTAGTTGTCGGTGTACTGGCCGGGTTTTATCCATCATTCATGATCTCAAACTTCCGGCCATCAAAAGCTCTGAAAGGATCGGTAGAAACGGGCAGTTCTGTTTTTTCTGTCCGAAAGGTGTTAGTGGTTGGGCAGTTTGTAATTGCGATTGTACTTATCGCGGGAAGTTTAATCATCCGAAATCAAATTCAATTTATTCAATCAAAAGATTTGGGTTTCAATGAAGAGCAGGTGATTGTTTTACATATGAATGGAGAAGAACTGACCCGCAGATTCCCAATCATTAAAAATGAATTGCTGCAAAACAGCCATGTAGTAAATGCCAGTTTGGGCGGCGGTTTATTAGATGGAAGAAACGGCACGGTTCCTATTTACCCGGCGGGAGACGACCCGGAAGGATATCCGATGAATATCTATGGAGTACATTTCGACTACTTCGAAACCATGGGTATCAGTATGGCTGAAGGGCGTTCGTTTGATCCCTCATTTGCCACCGATTCTGCTGATGGCATCGTAATCAACCAATCAGCGGCCAAAGCACTGGGTTGGGATAACCCGATTGGCAAAGAGCTGAGAGTAAGTGACATTATGGACGGATATGTAATTGGTGTTGCCGAAGATTTTCACTTTGCTTCCTTACACCGGCAAATACAGCCGCTGGTCATGTACATACCACCAACCAACATGGAGAAGATATTCGTCCGGTTACAACCCGGCAACCTTTCTCAGTCCATTGCCTCATTGCAGGAAAGCTGGAAAAGCGTGGTTCCTGACTTCCCCTTTAGCTTCGTTTTCCTGGATGAACACCTCAACCAGTTGTATCAGGCTGACCAGCGTTTTCTAAGACTCCTTACCGTATTCACCATTTTAACCATTATTGTGGCATGTATGGGTTTATATGGACTGATCACCTATATGATTCAGCGCCGAAGCAAAGAAATTGGAGTGAGAAAAATACTCGGAGCGAAAGCCTCACAAATTACCTGGCTGCTTTCTTCGGAATTCTCAGCCTTGGTCGGAATCGCTTTCCTGATAAGCATCCCCATTTGTTATTTCGCAATTAAAAACTGGCTGCAGGAATTTGCCTACCGCATTCCTATCCCGTGGTGGGTATTCCTGCTGGCCGGTTTCGTTTCTCTTTTAATCGCCATAAGCACAATTTCATATCAAACAATAAAAGCAGCACTCGCAAACCCGGTAAAAAGTTTAAGAAGTGAATGAAAATAGCTGTCAGCTATCAGACTTCAGCTTTCAGTTTTTACAAAATCGAAAAAAACTGAAAGCTGATCGCTGACGGCTTAAAGCCTAATATTATGCTAAAAAACTACTTCAAAATAGCGCTGAGAAACCTGTTTAAAGACAGACTCTATTCGATCGTAAACATCCTTGGGTTGGCTGTTGGTCTGGGATGTGTGCTGCTGATCACCGTATATGTAATGCATGAGCTTTCTTACGATAAATTTCATGCAAACTATGATAAGCTTTACCGGGTAACGGAAAGTGTACAGGCTGATGGTTCCACTGACACCTACGCAACTACCTACCCTGCACTCGCTCATGTTTTGGGAGATGAATTTCCATCTATTGATAAAATCACGCATATCTACCCGAGTACAGGATTAATTACAGGGCCCGGCAATACCGGTTATCAGGAAGATGATCCCATCTTCGCCGATTCCACATTCTTTGAAATGTTCTCGTTCACCTTTGTAAAAGGAAATCCGGTTACTGCCCTGGACCAGCCCTTAACCATGGTGATTACTGAAAGTATAGCTACTAAATTTTTCGGGGATATGAATCCTGTCGGGCAGTCTCTGAGGCTTAAGGACTCCAGAAACACCTTCGATTTTGAGATTACCGGGGTCACAGAAAACCCGCCATCCAATTCACATATTCAATATGATTATGTCATTTCTTATGAAAGCCTGAAGCAGCTCCGCCCGTGGGAGTACAGCTCAAGGTATCACCCTCCGATGTACACCTATGTTCAGCTCAGCAATCCTTCAACAGAAAAACTATTGGAGTCTCAGTTCTCTGCTTTTGAGGAAAAATATTACGGTGACGATTATGCTGAATCTGCCAGCTTTGGCCTGCAACCTATTTCAGAAATACACTTGTATTCAAACCTGCAAAATGAGCTATCCGCCAATTTCGACATCACCTACATATATATTTTTGCCGGAGTCGGGTTGTTCATCCTGATTATAGCCTGCATTAATTTCATGAACCTTGCGACCGCACGTTCAGCCAAAAGAGGAATGGAAGTGGGAATGCGGAAAACCATGGGAGCTCAGCGCAGTCAGCTTGTAGGTCAGTTTTTAGGGGAAGCCATTATCATGACTTTACTCGGTTTTGGGCTTGCTCTTATTATTGTAGAAGCCATTTTCCCTTTCTTTAATGATCTGACCGGCTATAACCTTTCCCTTTCTTACCTGTGGTCCGGGGAAATTATTTTAATCATTGCCTGTGTAGTAATTGGAATTGGTGTATTAGCCGGCAGTTATCCTGCATTTTATCTTTCTTCGTTCAAGCCCATTCAAACGCTGAAAGGAGAACGGGTGGCAGAAAAGTCTTCTATCACCTCGTTCCGAAAAGGGCTGGTTATCTTTCAGTTTTGTATCTCTACGGCGCTGATTTTTGCTACAGTCATCATCACCCAGCAACTTGACTACATCCAAAATAAAAAGCTTGGGTTCGAAAAAGAGCAGGTTCTGATTATGCCCATCCGCGAAACGGCTAATCAGTTTAACGTAGCTACTCTTAAAGAAGAAATTGAACGTATTCCCGGAGTCCAATCGGCCTCAGCTGCATCAGGCCTGCCCGGCATCAGGTCGGGAATTCATGGGTTTATGGTAACCCCCGGGGATAATCCTGCCGATTCAACAGTGATGCAAACCCTTACCGTAGATCACGATTACGTGCAAACACTCGGCTTGAAGCTGATTCATGGCCGCGATTTTTCCGAAGAATTTTCTACAGACGAAGAACAAGCTTTTATCATTAATGAAACTGCCGTAAAAAGGCTGGGCTGGACTGACGCTCCCCTGGATAAAGAATTAACGCTCAGCTTTTATGTGACCGATCTGGTACAAAAGACCGGGAAAGTAATCGGGGTTGTAGAAGACTTTCAGTATAACTCTCTGCACAACAGTATTGATCCTGTTGTAATCCATGTTTTCAAACGCACTTTTTATCATGATTACCTTTCTGTGAAGCTGACCTCGGGTAATATCATCGATATTGCAGCAAATATCGAAGAGGAATGGAAGATATTTAACCCGGACAGGCCCTTTGAATACTTTTTCCTTGATACCACTTTCGACAACATGTACCGGTCGGAGGAGAAACTTAGCAGCATATTCAAATCCTTTGCCTTTATTGCCATCCTGATTGCCTGCCTCGGATTATTGGGGTTAGCTTCTTACAGCATCCAGCAACGGGTAAAAGAAATTGGCATTCGTAAAGTACTGGGAGCGAAAATCAGTGATATTGTAATGCTGCTTGGTAAAGATTTCACGCTATTGATTATTGCTGCTCAAATTCTAGCTGTACCACCGGTATTAATTTTCATGAACCGCTGGCTAACCAACTTTAGTGACCAAACTCCCGTCTCACCATGGGTATTTATTCTTTGTGCCGTCGCGGTGTTGATCGTCTCCTGGCTTACTATTGGTTTACAATCCATTAAAGCAGCCCTAAAGAATCCGGTAAAAAGTTTAAGAAGTGAATGAAAATAGCTGTCAGCTATCAGACTTCAGCTTTCAGTTTTTACAAAATCGAAAAAACTGAAAGCTGATCGCTGACGGCTGAAAGCTTAAAACTAAAAACCATGCTGAAAAATTACTTCAAAATTGCCTTCCGAAGCCTTATCAGGCAGAAACTCTACGCTTCTATCAATATCTTTGGATTGGCTTTAGGCCTTGCGAGCTTTTTCGTGATTGGGACCTGGGTTTATCAGCAGTTGAGCTATGACCGGCATTTTGATCAATCACAGCAGATCTACAGGGTCGGGGCAAACTTCTTCAATGTCGGCGATATGGCCGTAGGTCCTCCCGTATTTGATTCGGTTGTTGAGGAATTCCCTGAAGTGGCTTTATCTACAAGTTTAGATATGATAGGGCCAATCACCATTAAGTATGGTGATATGGAAGTTGAACAACCCGGAACCTTCTCAGCCGATAAAGATTTCTTCAATATCTTTTCTTATCAATTCTTGGCAGGCAACCCTGAAAGTGCTCTTGATGAACCAAATCAAGTTGTTTTATCTGAATCAGTTGCCCAAAAAATATTCGGAACTACCGATGTGCTAAGCAAATCAATATTAATTGGAGATGATGAAGTTCCGCATACAATTACTGGGGTAATACGTGAACATTCTCTGAAAACCCACTTCACCACTAAAGTATGGCTTAGTCTTGAAAGAGACCCAGAAGCCACTTCATGGACCAGCGCCAGCATGTACAATTATGTTCTACTGAAACCCGGGCTTACTGAAGATGACTTAAAAAACAGGCTGAATAAACTCATTGAAACCCAAATTTACCCTTCGCTAAACCTGGCTCAGCCTTATGAGGAGTGGATTGAAACGAGCAGTGCCTATCATTTTGTGGTAAAGCCGCTTACTGACCTACACCTAAAAACCAGTCTGCGCTTTGATTTTTTTACTCCCGGCAATGCGACCAATGTATATGCTTCCGCTGCTATCGCCCTTTTCATCATTCTGCTTGCGGCCATTAACTTTATAAACATTTCAACTGCCCGATCTTCCGGAAGGGCCAAAGAAGTTGGTATTCGTAAAACGCTGGGATCTAAACGCTCAGCATTAATCAAGCAGTTTCTCACCGAATCGGTCATGATCAGCTTAATCGCTTTCTTTATCGGACTGGCCCTGGGTGAACTGTTTCTGAAATTATTTGAACAATTTACGGGCATTCATCTTATGGATGCATTGCTTTTGAATTTCGGGCAAGTTCTGGTATTCACAGTCGTAACTTTGCTATTGGGACTACTGGCGGGAATTTACCCGGCTTTTTATCTATCCGGATTCAACCCGATTTCTATGCTTAAGAACAATTTTGGTGGAATCAGGAAAAGCGGTTTTAGAAACGGACTGGTGGTCACACAATTTACCATTGCTATCAGCTTAATCATTTCAACCATTGTAGTGTTTCAGCAAATACAATTCCTGCAGGAAAAAGACCTCGGGTTTGAAACGAAAAATGTACTTGTAGTCAATAACATCAGCAGCCTCGATAGTCAACAGGAATCATTCCGGCAGGATATACTCAACCTTTCCGGGGTACAAACCGCCAGTTTCAGCCGTCGTATTCCCATTGGAGAAGGTGTTTGGATAAGGAATTTAAAAACACCGGAGATGTCGGAATCTACTTCCATGCAGGTGTTTTTAGGTGATGAAAACTATATAGAAGTGATGGGTTTTCATTTATTGGAAGGCAGAAATTTCTCTCAGGAGTTAGCCAGCGACAGCTCCGCAATTATTCTGAGTACATCAGCCGTAAAAGAACTGGGACTAACCGACCCGCTTGGCACTCAGCTTAATGATGATCTCACCGTCATCGGTATCGTAGATGACTTCAACTTTCAAAGCCTTCAAAACGATATTGAGCCCACTGCCATCATTTATAGTCCTTCGGGCGGTGACCTTGCCATCAAGATTAATAAAGCAAACCCAAATGACTTACTTTCAGCCATTCAATCTATCTGGAGTGCGTACGACATCGCTGAACCCATGAGCTATTTTTTCCTGGATGAGCAGTTCAGGCAAATGTTCAAAAACGAAAGGGCACTAGGAAAAACAATTACTTTATTCTCCATTTTTGCCCTAATCATTTCCTGTCTCGGGTTATTTGGACTGGCTTCCTACATTTGTGAGCAGCGAGCAAAAGAAGTTGGAATTCGAAAAGTACTGGGCGCAGCTGTTAGTAACCTGATACTTCTGCTCAATAAAGACTTTACACGATTAATATTGATAAGTATCGCGTTGGCCATTCCGTTTTCCTATTTCATCATGAATAAGTGGTTAGCCAATTTCGCATACAAGATTGAAATCAACCCCCTCATATATATGATAGCGGGGCTTTCTACACTACTCGTTGCCTGGATTACAGTAAGCGGGCAAAGTATCAAGACTGCACTTTCAAACCCGGTTCAAACCTTAAGAAATGAATGATGATCGCAATCAGACTTCAGCTCTCAGCCTCCAGATCAGGTGGACTGAAAGCTGAAGCCTGACAGCTGAAAGCTTAACATTATGCTAAAAAACTACTTTAAAATTGCGCTGAGAAACCTGTTCAAGAATAAGCTTTATTCCCTGATTAATATTGTGGGGTTGTCGCTCGGAATAGCTTTCTCTGTATTGGTTATCCTTTTTATTCAGGACGAAATGAATTTCGACCGGTTCCATGAAAACGGGGAAGATATTTACCGACTCTACCGCCAGCCACTAATGGAAGGCACACAATACAATCCGGACGTTTACATGCCAATGCCAACGGCAGCTGCTTTAGAAAACGACTTCCCGGCCGTGGAGGAGGCCATTCGGTTTATACCTTTTGGAACCAACGTAGTCAATACCGGCGGGACATTGGTCGGCCAGGACGGTTTTGTTTTTACTGACCCTGAGGTCTTTGATGTTTTCACCTTTCCACTGAAACTTGGGAATTCTTCATCGGCGCTAGCACAACCCGGCTCTGTAGTTATTACTGAAGAAACCGCTGAGAAATATTTTGGCAACTCGAATCCACTTGACGAGACTCTCAGCATCCGTTTGAACGAAGAATTTTCTGAATTTACCGTTACAGGGGTAACTGAGAATATACCTGCAAATTCCACCATCAGGTTTAACCTTCTTTTGCCCATACAAGATCTTTTAAACAGGTTTGAGAACTACTCGAGCGTATCTGATAGCTGGAATTCAACCCGGAATATTACCTATGTAAAACTAAGGAAAGGAACCGATTCCGAAAATCTGCATCAGCAAATGCCGAATTTCATGATGACGCATATGGGCGACATTTTCAACGAAATGCGTGAAGAAGGTCGCTATTCTTTCGAAGGGCCTCCCATTTTGTATAAACTTCAGCCGCTCCATGATGTTCATTTAAATACAGAGATTCCCGGAGCATTCTCTGAACCCAGTTCTCCGGTTTACTCTTATATACTGGGTGGAATTGCTCTTGCCGTTCTTCTCATTGCCTGCTTTAATTTCATGATTTTATCCATTGGGCGCTCAGCCAAACGAGCCAAAGAGGTAGGCCTCAGAAAAGTCATGGGAGCTTTCAGAAATCAGTTAATGGTACAGTTCTGGGCTGAAGCTATTACCGTAACTTTCGTTGCTTTAGTTGCGGGGATCCTTTTTTCTGAATTTTTAATACCCGTTTTCAATGAGTTTTCGGGCAAAAGTCTTTCTCTCTCACCGCTTTTTGAAAACGGCCGTATGCTCCTGCTGCTTTTTGGAATATTTATCTTTACAGGCCTGGTAGCAGGCAGTTATCCTGCACTTTACTTATCAGGATTCAAGCCAATTGAATCTATAAAAGAAAAGCTGACCTTCGGCGGTTCAAACAGCTTCTCCAAAACACTTATTATGGCCCAATTTACCATCTCAGTTTTCCTTGTTGCGGCTACATTGGGGATGTCGAAACAGCTCAAATTCCTTCAGAATAAAAACCTTGGGTTCTCGGGGGAACAAGTTGTTGTAATCCCCACAAATGGATTGGACGGCGACCGTGTACTCAACCTTTACCGTGATGCGCTCTCCCGGGAAACAGATATCATAGATATTACGGGCGCCAATGTTTCTTTTGCCACCGGACTTTGGCGCAGAGGTTACAGGTACGAAGGGGAAATAAAAGAATCAGCTGTATTTCGGGTTGAACCGAATTACATCCAAACTCTGAAAATGGATTTGGCAGCCGGACGTAATTTTGATCCCAATCTCGCTTCTGATTCAACCCAAAGTATCATTGTAAATGAGACTTTTCTTGAGCAGCATGGATTGGACCTCTCGGCCGTAGGACAACCATTTCCTATCGACTGGGGCTGGATGACAAACCCCCGGATTATAGGTGTAGTCAAAGATTTCAATTACCAATCGCTGGAACATGTTGTTCAACCGGCTATCATGTATATGAATCCCCGCGATCCCATCCTGAATATCTTTGTGCGGGTGTCTCCGGATAATATGAGTGGGACGGTGGCTAAACTCCAGGAAACATGGACCTCCATCACGAATGAAGTTCCATTTTCGTACAGCTTTTTAGATGAAGACATGAACAACCTCTACCGCGAGGAACAACGCTGGGCATCTATTGTAAGCTACAGTTCTTTCTTTGCCATTTTTGTTGCTTGTTTGGGATTATTTGGGCTCGCCGGTATCATTTCAATTCAGCGCCGGAAAGAGATAGGCATTCGTAAAGTACTTGGGGCAAGCATTCATGGAATTGTGCTTTTACTATCCCGGGATTTTGCAAAACTGATTTTTATTTCCATTGTAGTTGCCACACCTCTTGCCTGGCTGGCTATTCATCAATGGCTGGAAAATTTTGCGTATCGGACAGAGCCCGGAGCCGGAATTTTTCTACTGGCCGGCAGTATGGCCTTGTTGGTTGCATTAGCTACCGTGAGCTGGCAATCCATCAAAGCTGCACTTTCAAACCCGGTTCAAACCTTAAGAAATGAATGATAATAGCTGTCAGCTATCAGGGTTCAGCTTTCAGTTTTACAAAATCGAAAAAACTGAAAGCTGATCGCTGACGGCTGAAGCCTCAAAACTAAAACCATGCTAAAAAACTACTTCAAAATCGCGCTGAGAAACTTGTTCAGGAATAAGGTTCATTCTTCAATCAATATCTTCGGATTGGCGGTAAGTATGTCGGTATGCCTGCTCATCATTGTCTTTATAATGGATCAACAAAATGTTGATCGTTTTCACCAGCAAAAAGATAATCTCTATCGTGTAGTTATGGATTATACCTCTTCCGGTGAAACTGAAGGAACTTGGTATGCTACTTCTCCACCCGTTTTAGCCCAGGTGCTTGAACAGGAATATAGCGGCGTTAAAAAGACAGCTCATGTACGAGCTTCGTTTGGCGGAGAAACCAAATATACCGATGACATCATCCTGAGAATGGAAGGCTTTTACACAGAGCCAGATTTTCTTGAATTGTTTGATTTCAAGCTGCTTAGAGGAAACCGAAAAACTGCTCTCATGGAACCCGGGAGTGTGGTTTTAAAAGAAAGTACAGCAAAAAAATTCTTTGGAGACGAAGAAGCTCTCGGAAAAACACTTATGGTATTGGGAGATCGCCAGTACACTGTTACAGGTATTATTAGTGATAATAATCGTTCCCATTTCCAATTTGACGCGCTGGCTTCTTCCTCCTCTCTTTCTCCTGATGGAAACACTGCCAACTGGACCCGCCACATCTCTTATTCTTACACCTATATTCTGCTGAACGATGGTGTGAAGAAAAGGGATATTGAATCTCAGCTTAACTCCCTCATTGCGACAAACTTTCGGGAGACCGACCAAGCTTCTATAGCAAAATTCGAGCTTCAGCCTCTCACACAAATAAACCTGGGCCGGGTTTTGAGTAATGAAATCGGCACCGTGATTCCAGGTTTGGCTATATGGTTTCTGGGGGTGTTTGTACTGATTATCATTTTGATAGCAAGCTTTAATTATATCACCCTTACGATTGCTCAATCTGTGAAAAGAGGGAAAGAAATTGGAGTCAGGAAAGTATTAGGTGCCGAGCGCTGGAGTATCATCAGGCAATTTATGATAGAGTCTCTGCTGATTACATTTATGGCAACCTTGGGTGGTTTTTTCCTCCTAAAGTTTTTGATTCCACAATTCAACAGCTTATACATAATTAGTCAGTCTGGCACGCAGATTCAAACCAACATTGAAACCAATTTCTTTATCCTTTTGGCTTTCCTGGGATTTAGTATCCTAACCGGGTTTTTATCCGGAATCTATCCATCCCTACACCTTTCTAAATTTAAGCCGGCCTCGGTGTTAAAAGGAATATCGGATTCGGGAAAAACGTCCTCCGGATTTCTGAGAAAATCTGTTATTGTCTTCCAATTTTCGTTTGCAATCCTGTTCATTATATCCGCCATTTTTCTATACAGGCAATTTGAGCATATGGCAGATACCAAATATGGATTTGAGGATGAGCATATCATTAATGTAGCCCTTCAGGATGTGCCTTATGATCGCTTTCGCCAGGCAATATCCCAAAACTCTATGGTCAAAGAAGTGGCTGCATCGTCAAAAATACCAGCGCTTGGGTCGGTGGATGGCATGTGGGTTTCTTCTGATTCCATTCCCGGAAGAATTCGGGCAAACTCATTCCAGATTGATGAACACTATTTGAACACCATGAATATTCCTTTGATAGCGGGTCGAAATTTTGACTCTAAATTCAGATCTGACCGCTTCAATTCTGTTATTCTGAATATAAATACCGTTGAGGATTTGAATCTTGGATCCCCTGAAAAAGCATTGGGTGCAGTAATTAAAATTAACGATTCTAACTATCAGGTTATAGGGGTAACCGAAAATTTCATTTCTTCCAGTCCCCTCCAAAATGATGACCCTGCGATATTTTTAAATAATCCCGACAAATTTTACTACTCAGTCATTAAGACAACCCCCGGAAGTACTGGCTCCTTTTTGCCTTTCCTGAAAGAGGAATGGTATAATTTGGGGAGTCAATACTCCATACAGTACCAGGTTTTTGACGATCAGCTCCATGCTAACCCCATTATCTCAGTATTCAGTGATTTCATCAAGATTCTTTCTGTTATCACTTTTTTTACCATCCTGATTTCGAGTCTTGGATTGTTGGGAATGGCTATGAACTCAGCAAAACACAGGACCAAAGAAGTAGCCTTGCGGAAAGTACTCGGGGCCACCGTCCAATCTGTCATTGTTGTATTAACTAAAGATTATTTGATATTAATTGGAGTTGCTGTGGGAATTGGCGGATTGTCGGCCTTCTTTCTGAATAATCTTTGGATAAAAAACATCAGCAACAGCATCGATATGGATCCGGTTGTTTTTATCATTGGTTTTGTAAGTACCGTTCTCCTGGCCTTAGCTGCCATAACCTGGCAAGCCATTCGTACAGCCATGGTAAACCCCGTCAACAGTTTAAGAAATGAATGAAAATAGCTGTCAGCTAACAGACTTCAGCTTTCAGTTTTTACAAGATCGAAAAAAACTGAAAGCTGATCGCTGACGGCTGAAGCCTCAAAACTAAAAACCATGCTAAAAAACTACTTTAAAATCGCATTTCGGAACCTGTTCAAGAACAAAGTCTATTCCTCTATCAATATCATTGGATTGGCTGTAGGGCTTGCGACTTGTATCGTTATTCTGCTGTACGTATCGCATGAGCTTTCTTACGACAAGCATCATTCAAACTCAGACCGTATTTACCGGGTTACCTCTCATATCGATTTCGGTGGTAATTTTATTGAGCTCGCCTCTACTTCTGCTCCAATGGGGCCTACCCTTAAAGAGTTATTCCCTGAAGTTGAAGCTATGACCCGCTTTCGTCCACGTGGTTCCTACCTGATCAAAAAAGAGGGTAAGAACTATCGTGAAAGTGGCTTTGTGTTTGCCGACTCCACCGTTTTCGATGTGTTTACCATCCCTTTTCTTTATGGTGAACCCAATAACGCATTGGCGCAGCCTCAAACCGTTGCCATAAGCGAAGAAATGGCCCGAAAGTATTTTGGTCGCGCCGATGTAGTCGGGGAGACCATCACCATACAGGATGATTTTGATATAGAAGTAACCGGTGTGTATGAAACCATGCCCAATACTTCTCATTTCCACTTCAACTTTTTGATTTCGATGGCAACCATCGATGAAGCCAACAACAACGTGTGGCTGAGTAATAACTTCAGAACCTATCTACTGCTTCGCGAAAATACCGACCCGGAAGCCTTTGAAGAGAACTTTGAATACATCAAAAAAACCTACATCGAACCTCAACTGCTTCAGTTCATGGGCATTACGATGAAAGAATTTGAAGAATCCGGAAATCGTGCCGATTACAAACTACAGCCCCTGGAAAACATTCATCTGCATTCCAACCTTACCGGAGAATTCGAAGCAAACGGAAGTATAACCTATGTGTATATCTTTTCCGGCTTGGCTGTTTTTATTCTGCTGCTTGCCTGCATTAATTTCATGAATCTTTCTACCGCACGATCGGCAAAACGGGCTAAAGAAGTAGGCGTTCGTAAGAGTCTTGGTTCGGATCGAAAAACGCTGGCGGGGCAATTCTTGATGGAGTCGCTTCTGCTCAGTTTTCTCGCTTTGATTGTCGCTCTGTTTTTCGTTGAACTGACCTTGCCGTACTTCAGCGACATAGCCGGGAGAACCATCCGTACCAATTATTTCACTAACATTCCTCTAAGTCTAGGCATGCTGGGAATCGTACTCCTAACCGGGCTTCTCGCCGGGGCTTATCCGGCCGCTATGTTGTCTTCTTTTCAACCTGTGAAAGTACTTAAGGGTACCCACCTGGAGCGAAAAGGACACGGCCTGTTCAGAAAAGGCCTCGTGGTTTTTCAATTCTCCATTTCCATCGTAATCATAGCCGGACTTCTGGTTATTAACGATCAGCTGCAATTCATTCAGAATAAGAACATTGGTTTTGAAAAAGATCAGGTGGTTATTGTGGAGGGCGCCTATGCTATTGGCAGCAGCAACGGAGTTGATTCTTTCCGGGACGAGGTCATGAAAAACTCATTCATAAAATCCGCTACGATCTCCAGCTTCTTTCCCGTTGATGGTTACTCACTGAATGACCTGGCTTACTGGCCGGAAGGCGCATCCCCCACTCAGAATAATACCGTGAGCCTGCAAACCTGGGAGGTGGATGAAAACTACGTGCCAACCCTGGAAATGGAAATTGTGGAGGGTAGAAATTTTTCAGAAGATCGATCAACAGATCAACAAGCCGTTATTCTCAATGAAACAGCCGTTCGGCGATTAGGTTTGGAAGATCCTGTGGGCAAAAGTATCTCCACCTACGCCTTTAATCATGAAGATGGATCTATCGATCAATCAAAAACGAGGACCTATGAAATTGTTGGTATTGTAAAAGATTTCAATTTCGAATCCCTGCGAGAAAATGTATCCCCACTGGGCTTATTTAACCAGCGTTCATCCGGTAATGTGGCCTTTCGTTTTGCTGATGTTGATGTCAGTGAAGTTCTTGCTGTACTGGAAGAAGAGTGGACCGCCCGCGCACCTGATCAGCCTTTTAACTATGCGTTCCTGGATCAACAGTTTGACCGGATGTATCGCGCTGAGAATCGAGTGCAGAATCTGATGAGCACCTTTTCAGTGTTGGCTATTTTGATAGCTTGCCTGGGTCTGTTCGGTCTTTCGGCATTCAGCGCGGAAAAACGCGCCAAAGAAATCGGAATTCGCAAAGTACTGGGAGCCGATATTTCTTCCATCCTTCGCCTGATTTCAAAAGAATATATGGCCCTGATTATCATCAGTTTTATGATTTCGGTACCCATCGCTTACCTGGTGATGCAGCAGTGGCTTCAACAGTTTACGTACCGAACCGATTTGGGAATCTCCGTCTTCCTGCTATCGGGATTAATTACACTTGGCATTGCCATTGCAACCGTAAGCTGGCAATCAGTAAAAGCCGCTTTATCCAATCCTGTAAACAGTTTAAGAAATGAATGAATAATAGCTGTCAGCTAACAGACTTCAGCTTTCAGTTTTTACAAGATCGAAAAAAACTGAAAGCTGATCGCTGACGGCTGAAGCCTCAAAACTAAAAACCATGCTGAAAAACTACTTCAAAATCGCGTTTCGGAACTTGTTCAAAAACAAGGTGTATTCCTCCATCAATATCTTTGGGCTGGCAGTGGGAGTTGCATGCTGTATTCTCATTGCTTTATATGTTCAGAATGAGTGGAGCTACGATGAATTTCACTCCAAGGCCGATCGTACGTATCGCGCTTGGGTAAACGAGACCACTCCTGAAGGCCGGGAAATTCTGAATACGGCCACCCCGGTAATTCTGGGTCCAACATTGAGGGACAACATCCCTGAAGTTGAATACCTGACCTATATATTCAGCTTCAGCAACCTCGTAAAAACACCTGATGCTCAGGCTCCTTTTGATGATAACATGCTGGTAGTAAATAAGGATTTCTTTCAAATTTTTGACTTTGAAATCCTGCAGGGTGACCCTCAGAATTTATTCATTAACCCATCCTCTATTGTGATCTCTGAGGCTACAGCAAACCGCTTTTTCGGTAATGAAGATCCATTACAGAAAACATTGTCTATCAGGCTGACTGACGAATACAAAGATTTCACTGTAACCGGAGTCATTGAAAACCCGCCGTCCAATTCCAGCCTGGATTACCGAATCCTTATGCCCGATCAGAATCTGGAGACACTCATCAGCGAACGCGGACGAAGCAGTTGGTTCAATATATTTGGCAGCACGTATCTGACTCTTCAGGAAGGAACAAACCCGGCCGAGCTAAATGAAAAGTTTGATGCTATGATGAAAGGCGTGTTTGGAGAGGACTTCTTCACAAATGAGGATTATAAAGTAGGCCTCCAGCCTTTGACCGACATTCACCTCAACACTGAATTCCCTGCCGGTCAGGCCAGTGTCAGCGACCCGGTATATTCCTACATTCTTGCAGCCATCGCATTTCTGATTCTGCTGATTGCCTGCGTAAATTTCATGACCCTTTCGATCAGTAAATCTACCTCCAGGGCCAAAGAGGTTGGAATCCGAAAAACCATAGGAGCCATTCGGCAACACCTGGTGTATCAGTTTTGGGGTGAAGCATTGATGATGACGCTGATTGCCTTCCTTTTAGGAATTACCTTTGCGGAGCTTCTTCTCCCCTTTTTCAATGATCTTTCAGGAACCGAGCTTTCTATCTCTTACGGAGTTGGCACACTGGGACTATTATTACTAACTGCTTTGGCGGTGAGCCTGGTAGCCGGAATTTATCCCGCTCTTGTCCTTTCCGGGTTTCGCCCAATTGAAGTACTGAAAGGTCGCCTGAACCTGTCTGCCGACAAGGGAAGTTTCCAGAAAGTGATGGTCGTTTTCCAGTTTTCCCTTTCCATTGCACTGATTATAGGAACAATCACTATCCATCAGCAGCTAGACTATGTACAGAATAAAAATCTCGGATATCAAAAAGATCAGGTTTTAGTGCTTGAATCCGGCATCAGCAATACGCCGCAGAGTTCTCCGGCCGATATTTTCGAACAAAGTTTACGGAGGAAACAAATACTGACAAATGAGCTGAAAGCTTCATCTGAAATTACATCAATATCGACTTCTTCCTTCACTCCAGTACAAACCGGGGGTTGGTTTCAGATGGGCTTCAGAGATAATCAGAATCAACCGAAGTACTTCCACGGTAATTTTGTGGACGCTGACTTCATCCCCACTCTCAGAATCAAAGTAATTGAAGGACGCAATTTCTCTGAAGAAAATCCCTCAGATGCCCGACAAGCTATGATCGTGAATGAAGCTTTAGTTGAATATTTTGGATGGGAAAACCCCATTGGGCAACGCCTTCCCGGCCCTGATTTTGATCAGCATGAGGTGATCGGAGTTGTAGAGAACTTTCATTATGAGTCTTTGCATACCGCCGTAGAGCCGCTTGCCATGGTTATGAATCCAGATATTCTTTTTAGCGGGATCTCCGATCTTGGTATTTCGAATTCTTTTGATCCGCGATACTCATTCAATTTATCCACCAGTAACTTATCACAAACGGTAAATCAGCTCAGGGAAACTTGGACACAAGTAGCGCCGGGTGTTCCGTTTGATTACACCTTCGTGGATCAATCTCTGGATGAACAGTACCGGGAAGAACGCCGGCTCAGCCGAATTGTAACTACCGGCTCGGTGCTTGCCATCATTATTGCCTGCCTTGGCCTGTTCGGACTTGCCTCACTGATGGTCATCCGACGTACAAAAGAGATTGGCGTTCGAAAAGTGTTGGGAGCCTCTTCCGGAAATATCGTTTTCCGGGTCAACAAAGAATTCACCAAGCTGGTAGCCATCGCTTTTGTAATCGCAACCCCTATTGCCTGGTATGCCATGAGTACCTGGCTGCAAGACTTTGCCTACCGAATTGAGTTAGGGATTGGCATTTTCCTGTTAGCCGGATTGCTTACCTTAGCCGTCGCCTGGTTTACAGTGAGTTATCAATCCATTAAAGCAACATTAATTAACCCAACCGAAAGTTTAAGAAGTGAATGATAATAGCTGTCAGCTTACAGACTTCAGCTTTCAGTTTTCTCGATCTCGTAAAAACTGAAAGCTGATTACTGACGGCTGATTGCTCAAAAAAATATTATGATTAGAAATTACATCAAGATTGCCTTTCGTCATTTGGCAAAAAATAAATCCTACACATTCATCAATACCGTTGGGCTGGGCGTTGGGCTTTCAGCTTGTATAATCATTGGCTTGTGGGTGAATTATGAGCTGAGCTATGATGATTATCACCATGATTCAGAACGAATTTACCGAGTACTGAATGGAGATATCGCTGCAACACCGCCTACTTTAGCTCCTGCTCTCAAGAATGATTACCCGGAGGTTGCCCAAGATGTTGTGCGATTCTGGCCTGTTAAGTCACCTTCTGACATCATTTCGGAAGACAAACAATTTGCCGAACGAAATATCACCTTTACGGATCCTGATATCTTCAATGTATTTACTCACCCTCTGATTCTCGGGAATAAGGAAACAGCCCTTTCTGCACCAAACCGTATCGTTATAAGTGAGTCTATGGCAGAGAAATATTTTGGTGCAGGAAATCCTCTTGGTAAAACCCTGACCATGTGGGGCCGGGACCTGGAAGTGACCGGCGTGTTTGAAGACGTCCCCATGAATTCACATCACCGCTATGAGTTTTTAGTTCCAATCGAACTACTGGAAACATTCATGGGCAACATGATGGAGAACTGGAACTGGGCCGGGTTCTATACCTACATTTTGCTTCCTGAAAACGTAGCTCCAACTCATGTTGAAACGGCAATCGCTTCTACATTTGATAAATACACCGAAGAGAATTTCCCGCCCCCTGTACTTCAGCTTCTGAACGACATCTATTTTGAAAAAGCTGAAAAAGACATCGCAGCTTCCGGAAATTTCAACTATGTGATCATACTGGCAACCATCGCAATCGTTGTATTGGTAGTTGCCTGCATCAATTTTATGAATTTATCTACTGCCTACTCCACCATGCGCAAGAAAGAAGTAGGTATGCGAAAAACATTAGGGGCACAACGCAGCCAGCTGATTGGACAGTTTTTAGGAGAAGCAATTGTGCTAAGTTTAATGGGCTTGTCGCTGGCTCTAATTCTGGTTGAAATCAGCCTGCCATTTTTCAGCAACTTTACGGGAAGTCCACTGTCCATGCCTTACCAGCAAAACTGGATGGCTGTAACAGGCTTTATTGGGCTGGCTTTGTTAGTAGGAACCCTATCAGGAAGTTATCCTGCATTTTTCCTTTCAAGTTTTCAACCCGTCAGTGTGTTAAAGAACACCGACCGATCTTCTTCATCTGGAGGAACCCTTCGCAAAGGATTGGTGGTTTTTCAATTCGCAATTTCCATCTTTCTGATTGTGGCCGCTTTAACTGTCTATGCTCAAATAAACTTTATGCAGAAGAAAGACCTGGGCTTCAGCGATGAAAAAATCATCATTACCGGGGCCGAAAATTATCGAGCCATGAAGGCAGAGCTGGAAAAGATGCCCGAAATAGAACGGGTGTCTGCAGCATATAACGTCCCCGGGCAGCGCCTGCCTCTCTACCCTGTCCGAACAGCAGAAATGGCCCCTGACTCACTTCCTACTATGCGTACTCTTCGGGTTAACCCCGGACTTATGGAAACTCTTGGAATGGAAATGACTATGGGCCGAAGTTTTGATGAAGATATTTCAACCGATGCTTCCAGGGCTTTTATAATTAATCAGGCTGCCGCAAATTACTTTGGCTGGGAAAATCCCATTGGTAAAGACATATCGTGGTACGATTTCAGTGAAGATGGTGCTTCCTTTGAAGTTGCCAAACAGGGAGAAATTATCGGAGTAGTCAACGATTTTAACTACGCCTCCCTTCACAACCCTATTGAACCGCTTATCATACATGTAAGTAACGAAATAAATATGTCTGTGATTAAACTGAGTACAGGAGGTACTGAGCGAACACTTTCTCAAATCAGGGAAACGTGGAACAGCGTAACTCCCGGAAGTCATTTCTGGTACTATTTCCTCAGTGACGATCTGGATCGGCAGTATGGCGCTGAACAAAAATTAGGACAAGTGTTTGGCGGGCTTACCTTGCTTGCATTGTTTATAGCCTGTCTTGGATTATTTGGACTTACCGCCTATTCTACCCGACAAAGGACTAAAGAAATCGGCATCCGTAAAGTTATGGGAGCCGATGTAAAACAAATTATGGTGATGCTGAATATTGAAGTTCTGAAAATGGTCGCTCTTTCACTTGTTGTGGCAATCCCGATTGCGTGGTATGTGATGAATCAATGGCTGGCAGACTTTGCCTATCGTATCGAAATTGGACCAAAGATTTTCATTATAGCCGGAATTTCTGCATTGGCAATTGCCCTGCTAACTGTTAGCTGGCAGTCCATCAAAGCCTCAGTTACACCACCCGTAGAAAGTTTAAGAAGTGAATGATAATAGCTATCAGCTTTCAGCCTTCAGCTTACAGTTTTACCGGAATCGAACTAAAACTGTAAGCTGATAGCTGTCGGCTGACAGACAAATACAACAACATGCTCCAACTAAGAAACATAGACAAATACATCGACAAACGGTTTCAGCGAACCTTTATCCTGAAGGGCATCAACCTGGATATCGAAGAAGGGGAGTTTGTAACCATCATGGGGCCGAGCGGGGCCGGAAAATCTACCCTGCTGAATATTCTTGGGTTTCTGGATGACGCTTCAGAAGGTGAGTACACTTTTTTGGGTGAACCGGTTCACAACCTCAGCGAGAAGAAAAAATCGGAGTACCATAAATCCCACATCGGGTTTGTATTCCAGGCTTATCACCTGATTGATGAGCTTACCGTTTATGAAAACATAGAGATGCCGCTGCTGTACCGTAAAGTAAAAAGTAAGCAGCGCAAAGCTATAGTTGCCGACATTCTGGATCGTTTTAACATTGTAGCGAAGAAAGATTTATTCCCGCCACAGCTTTCGGGCGGGCAACAACAGGTGGTTGGGGTTGCCCGTGCCATCATTGGTAGCCCGAAACTGCTTCTGGCCGATGAGCCCACCGGGAATCTTCATTCCGAACAAAGCGAGCAGATTATGGATATGTTCAAAAAACTGAACGATGAGGGCGTGACTATTATACAGGTTACTCATTCCGAGAAAATGGCCGCGTATGGCAACCGAATTATCAACCTGAAAGACGGCGCGTTGGTTAAAAATGACCCTTATAATGAGTCGGTAGAAGATTAGTCGCTGAAGATTCGTAACTCGGCTAAACGGGCATTTTCTTTGATGTTACATCCCGCCTCTGAAACCGTCACGTTAAGGGTGAGGGCTTCAGCGTTGTCGCCTGAAAGCATATATGAGTCAGAAATAAGTCCGGCTTGGTGGGCATGAGGATGAGCAGAGATCAACCCTGCTGTGTTTTCGCCAAAATCTACGCTTTCATTAAAAATTATTCTATACGGCCCCTGCTTAAGCTTCCACCATCCATAGTTATCGTCTTCTTTTTGTTTTTCCGGGTTCAGCTTCTCGGTGGTGGCAGGCTTAAATTCACTGCCTCCGAAATCCAACGAACCCGCCCCGTTTATTCTGTGAACTTCAGCCACCGTAAGGTCAAGGTGATGATCATGACGTTGCGTGTCTTCATGAATCAGGTTAGACACTTTCTTCTTCAATTCATCAAAAGCTAAAAAACTCATAAACTGTACTCCCTTTTATTTCTGTTTAACTTAAGTTTATAACACATCATAACGCCGTCTTCATTCAATGCGCAATTTCCTAAAAAAACTGTTTCAGCAAGAAAAAGAACCTGAGGTCCCTGTTCCGGAACCCAACTATACGGAGATCATCAACCAAATTAAGAAGACGGAAGAAGCTCAGGACATTCAGCCCGGAAAAAAAATTCACGCTTTCGATTACGACTTTTTTGAACTCAGGCTCGACAGGGACATCACCAATCAATACCGGATCACCGTTTTTAAAGGAAATAACAGGATTTACAGCTTTTCTGTTTTTGTAACCAAGCAGGAAGTACAAGAACTGGATGAAGCCTATCGCATTATCATATCGTTTCTAAAAGAGAACCGAAGCCTTGCCGATTTGCCCCACAACAACTTATTAAAAGGGTTTTACTATGGGAATTCATGATGAATAACCGTCCGCATTCGCACAGCAGCTGTCTGTTTTCGAACGCTTGCCAATCCCAAACATCTCTCTGAGCGAATGAAATCCCGATTTTCTTGAAATGGCATCTTTTTTGTAACTGGTACAGTATAAGTTTCCATTATTCACTATAACCGGAGAAGCCATGCACAATGTACGCGTTCAATTTACCGTTCCCAATGTCGAAAAGGTCGTAAACCTTGATGTGCATGTGAACGGAGAAAAACGAAACCTCAAGTTCCGTGTTGAAACCTTTAACTGGCATTCTGAAAATGGAAGTTCTGAGGATTTGATTTCCATTCTCAGGGATCGCATCATGAATTACGATTCGGAATGGGAACTCTATCACATCGGCTCTCCGTTTGATGATAAAATCCCCGTTACCTTTAAATTTAAAAGTACCGGATGAGTTTATTCTCTGTACGTGTTTTTCTCTTTACGGCTTTCTGTTTAATCACGGTGTTTCAAAGCCTGCCGGCTCAGTCTTCCGGCCCGAATTCCATTGAATCTGTTTTTGAGGAAGCCGAATCCATCACTTCCCTAAGAAGTGTACTCATCCAGAAAAATGGTGAACTGTTAGGTGCCGAGTATTTCAAAAATGCCAGCGCCGACTATCCTTATAACATCAAATCGGCATCCAAAAGTATCATTTCTCTCCTTGTCGGGATTGCTGTGGACAACGGCTACCTTTCAGTAAGCGAAACGCTGGGAGACTATTTTCCGGATTATTTTGAAGAAAACCCTAATCAGAAAAAGGAGAATATCACCATTCGAAATTTGCTTTCCATGCAGTCAGGCTTGGAAACCACCAGCTTTTATAATTACGGAGCCTGGGTGGTAAGTGACGATTGGGTGGAATTTCAACTTGATCAGGACTTTGTTGAAGAGCCCGCCGGTGATATGGTGTACAGTACAGGAACCTCCCACCTGCTATCGGTCATACTTACTAAAGCAACCGGCATGAGTACTAAAGCTTTTGCTGAAGAATATCTGTTCAGACCTCTCAATATTAATGTGGGAGGATGGGACCGTGACCCTCAAGGATATTATATGGGCGGTAACAATCTGGCTATGACTCCTAATGATCTACTCAAGATCGGCCAGCTCATGCTGAATGGCGGCACTTATAACGGGCAGCGTATCGTTTCGGGAAATTGGGTGCGTGATTCTTTCAAAACCTATACCCGCAGTAATTACAATCCATACGATTACGGATATATGTGGTGGAACCGGCCTGTGGGTGGTTATAAAGTCTTCTTCGCTTGGGGGTATGGTGGCCAATACATTTTTATGATCCCTGAGCTGAACAGCGTGGTCGTGATCACGAATTCGTTAGATGGAGCCACCCAGAGAAGAACCTACAAAGAACCGATTTTTAACTTAATGGAGGACACCATTATTCCTTACCTGGAAATGGAGTCCTCATAAATTACGTCTATTTACTTAGTTCAGCCACAAGCTCATCATAGCTTTCCGAGCTTACCCACTGTTGATATAAATCCTCATCCTTTTCTTTTAGCGATGCGGATGCCGTTTCTAATATGGCTGTTTTTGGCATCTTCATTAATGCATAACATACATAGCCTCGTGTGCCAGACTCACATACGCTGCCAACTTCTTCCACGCCACTCAACCGGACTTCAAATTGCATTTCCGACCAACTTCCTGATGAACTTTCTCCATCATCATTCTTCTGGATAAATCTACCCATACGCCCTTTAATCTTATTTTGAATGCCAGCTGCTTTTTGAGCAATCTCTGCGGTAGCTTTACTGGAGGATACTCTGGTCAGCATTTCATCCTGACCTTCCGGTCCACTCATTTCGCCAAAACCATATAAATTGGCTCCATCATTATACACTTTTCCACAGTCTGGATTCTGAGAGCTATTATAATAATGAACAGCATATTCGGAGACTGAACAGCTTAACTTCTTGCTTGAGCTACAAGCCGTGAGCATTATGCTTAGAGTGATTAGTGTTAAAATAGATTGTAACTGCATATTGTACCCGTTTTTTAATTTAAATTTATTACTAAGAAGCTATTTTTAAATAACTAATGAATCAACTCAAAATCACCCTGAATTCTAACCGGTGTTAATTTCATTTGAAGTTATCATTAATTAATCTCTTCTTTTTTGTAACAAACCAGAGTTCATTCACTCTAATACTATGATACGTTGAGTCGGATTAAGCTCACTCTATATAACCGGCTTTAAAATATTTATTGGTACAATTGTTGGATGTTAAGTCAGTTGGCAAAGTGAAAGGAATCGCTGATGTTTAAGAATTATTTCAAGATTGCGGTACGGAATCTTCTGAATAAGAAGGGGTATTCTCTCATTAATATTATGGGGTTGGCTATCGGTTTAGCCACCAGTTTGTTAATCATTCTTTACGTGTTAAACGAATGGAGCTACGATAAATTCAACTCGAATTCTGACCGGATTTTCCGGGTGGTTCAAACCATGACCTCCGAAGACCGGGTTGAAGAACAAGCCACCACTCCATTTCAGTTAGGTCCGGTATTGGATGCAGAATTCCCGGACTATATTGAAAAAACAGTTCGTTTCTTTGACATGCAGGAAGAAAACCACACCTTCCTGAATCGTGAAGACCAGGTCTCATTCAGAGAAAGCAATTTCTATTTCGTAGACTCTACTTTTTTTGATGTATTTTCGGCCGAACTTGTTCAGGGAAACCCAGCCGATGCTCTTAAGAACCCACTTTCTCTTGTTATAAGTGAAGAGCTTGCCACTAAGTATTTTGGTGATGAAAACCCTATAGGTCAATCCCTGAGCTACAAAGGTATTCGGGAAATGACCGTGACCGGGGTCATGAAACCCTGGCCGGAGCAATCGCATATGAAAATTGACTTGGTGGCTTCATTCACCAGCTTGAACGAAATTTATGCCAGTAGCCCGGGGTACGACCGAAGCTGGCTGTGGAACCCCATCTGGACTTATGTATTAGTGAAAGAAGGCACCAATACCGGCTCTTTGGATACCCAATTAGCCGTTCTGGAAGATAAATATTACAGGGCGTACTCCGGATGGCCCATGGATGAATCGGTTGACATCGAACTTCAACCCATTACCGATATTCACCTGACCTCCAACCGGGACCAGGAAATGGAAGTAAACAGCTCAATAACATACATCTATATTTTATTGGTGGTTGCTGCTTTTATCCTGATTATTGCCTGTATTAATTTTATGAATTTGTCTACCGCCCGCTCTATGGAGCGAAGTCGCGAGGTTGGTATGAGAAAAGTACTGGGCGGTCACAAACAACAGTTGTTCTATCAATTTATAGGCGAGTCGTTCCTGATTACCTTTTTTGCTGTTATTCTTGGCATTGTTATCCTGATGGTAGCACTGCCCTTTTTTAATGAGCTGACCGCCAAATCACTCACCTTTAATCCTTTTGATAACATATACACCATTCCCGGGTTGATACTGCTTACCGCTTTTGTTGGTTTGATAGCCGGACTTTATCCTGCCCTGTACCTCTCCTCTTTTGAACCGGTAGATGTGCTTAAAGGAAGTTCAACTCGCGGGAAACGAACCACCCTTTTTCGAAAAGCACTGGTTACCTTCCAGTTTACCTTGTCCGTAATTCTGATAATCGGGACATCTATCGTTTACCTACAGCTCGACTTTATTCAGGAGAAAGATCTCGGGTTCGATAAGAACTTTATTGTCATGCTACCAACCAATCAAAACCTAATTGCCTGGGAATTTGAAAACTTTAAAGAGCAAAGCCTGACACATGCACAAATAGAATCGGTTACAGGACTTGGAAAGATCCCCGGTTCTGAACACCAGGAATATTACCGCTATGTTCCTGCTGCCAACGGTGATAATCAAGATGGTCTCAACCTGGCACTTCATGTTACACACGACGTTACGGAAACTTTTGACCTGGAAGTTATTGCCGGGCGCACATTCTCTCGAGACTTTACAACGGATGCCGAAAAATCTGTTCTGATCAACCGAAAAATGCTTTCCCAGTTTGATGTGGACACACCTGAAGAAGCCCTTGGACAAACTATCTATCATTATACCCCGGATGGAGAACGCCTGTCTTTTACTGTTATTGGTGTGCTTGAAGACTTCAACTATTCTTCCTTAAAGAAAGAAATCGAACCCCTGGTTATTCGGCTTGTGGAAGGTACACGTCCCATTCTTGGATACATCGAACACACAGCTGTCGAAATTGCTCCCGGTGATGTTACCGGAGCCCTCGAACATCTCGAAAAAACATGGAAAGAAGTAAACCCCATCGATCCTTTTGAGTATCGTTTTCTTGATGAGCGCCTTGCTGAAATCTACGAAACCGAAACGACCATGAGCTCCCTTTCCACCTCATTTTCCATTCTGTGCATTTTGATTGCTTGCCTTGGCTTGCTGGGGCTCGCTTCCTACTCGGCTCAGCTTCGCAAACAGGAAATTGGAATCCGAAAAAGTCTGGGAGCTTCGGTTTCCAATATCGTCGGTTTGCTCTCTAAAGACTTCCTTTTGTTGGTTGCCATTGCAAATATCATCGCATGGCCCGTCAGTTATTATTTAGGCTCCAAATGGCTGGAGAACTTTACTTACCGTTTCGACTTCATCGGTTCGTTGCCGCTGCTGTTTTTGGGTTCCGGGCTGCTCATTGTGATTATTGCGTTAGCTACGGTTGGATATCATTCGGTTAAAGCTGCACTCATTAATCCGGTAAACGCCATTCGCAGCGAATAGGCTTTGTTTATTTCTGTTGAATGCTTACCATAAATGGAACCTTAAGTAAGCGGTAAGCATTAGGTTTACATGAGCATGATCAAAAAAATATCACTGTTTCTTCTGGGATTGATTCTGTCCTCTGTTTACGCTCCGTCTGCCTCAGCCCAGTCCGATTCTACAGCTCAACCAACCGTAACTGTGATTACTGTTAAAGGAGCCATCGGCCCAACCACCACCAATTACATCCGAAGAGGACTGGAAACAGCCCGCGAACGTGATGATGAAATACTCATCATAGAACTCGACACCCCCGGCGGACTCCTCAACTCCACACAGGATATTGTACAGGAAATGCTGGCTTCCGAAATGCCCATCGCCGTATATGTAACGCCATCGGGAGGCAATGCAGGCAGCGCCGGCACCTTCATCACGCTGGCAGCGCATGTTGCCGCTATGGCTCCTACAACAACCATTGGAGCGGCTTCACCGGTTTCAATGGGAGGTCAGCAGCAAGACACCGTGATGCAGAAAAAGATTTTCAACTACTCCGAAAGCTTCATAGAAAACATTGCCAAAGAACGTGACCGGAATGCAGAATGGGCCCGATCTGCTGTTCGTGACGGAGCGGCCATCACGGAGGCGGAAGCTCTTGAATTGAACGTCATTGATTTTGTATCTCAGGATTTAGACGAGTTACTGGTTCAGATGGACGGACTCATTTTTGAAGGCGATACCCTGCAAACGGCCAAAGCGAACATTACCCGCGAAGATGAGACCTTTGCTGAGAAGTTCTTCAGCTTTATCATGCGGCCTGAGATCATGTTAATCCTGACGATGGTGGCCATTTATGGAATTGTAGGCGAAGTAACCAACCCGGGAGCGATAGTGCCCGGTGTTGCAGGAGTGATCGCCCTGATTTTACTGCTGTACGGATCGGCAACCATGCCCATTAATGTGGCCGGTTTTGTGTTAATCGGACTCGCCATCGTTCTATTTTTGATCGAAGCATTCACCCCCACTTTTGGAATTTTGATAACGGGAGGAGCCGTCTCCTTCTTTCTCGGAGCATTGATGCTCTTTCAGGAATTCCCCAAAAACATGCAACTCGACTGGTACTGGCTGGTTCCGGCTACCATTATGACCGCCATCTTCTTTGGGTGGATTGCCACTTCCGGTATTAAAGCACAGTTTACCGGTAACCGAACCGGACTGGAATCACTGATCGGGAAAAAAGCTAAAGTAGTAGATGATGTGAATGAAGATGGCGGCCGGATATTGATTTCCGGTGAATACTGGAATGCCGTGACCGAAGGAGAAGAAATTAAATCTAACGAATGGTGCGAGATTGTCCGCTTCGAAGGACTTACCGTTACCGTAAAACCATACACCCCAAATAAGGAGTTGGACCATGGAGTCAACTGAGATTTTTTCAGGCTATATCACATGGCTGATAACCATCGTCGTTTTTATTGTGTTATTGGCCCCTCAAATTTTCAAAATCCTGCGCGAATATGAACGGGCGGTCGTTTTCCGTCTCGGTAAGTTCCAAAGCGTTAAAGGACCGGGACTGATCGTACTCATCCCCTTCATCGATAAAGTTGAGCGGGTTGACCTGCGTGTTTTAACCATTAATGTGGACCGGCAGGAAGTGATCACCAAAGATAACGTGACCGTTAATGTAGATGCGATTACCTTTTTCCGCGTAGTGGATGCTGAAGCCGCTGTTATTCAGGTTGAGCGCTACATTCATGCTACATCTATGCTAGCCCAAACAACCTTGAGAAGTATTATTGGTCAGGTTGAATTGGATGAACTGCTGGCGAACCGTGAGAAAATCAACAAACAAATTCAGCAGAATATCGATACCCAAACCGATCCTTGGGGAATAAAGGTAGTTTCCGTTGAGGTTCGTGATGTGGTGCTGCCTGAGAATATGAAACGGGCTATGGCACGACAGGCAGAGACTGAGCGTGACCGACGGGCTAAGGTTATTAATGCCGAAGGTGAGTTTCAGGCTGCAGAACGACTGGTAGATGCCGCCAAAATGATCGAAACCGCACCCGCAGCCCTGCAGCTTCGATTCCTTCAGACCATGAATGAAATCAGTGAGGAAAACGCCACTTTTGCCTTCCTTCCGCTGCCAATGGATTTCCTGGAAGCCTTCAAATCCATGGCCGATCGCGGTAAACCACCGATGAAGAATGGAAACAACGATGATGAATCATAACGATTAATCGAACCTGATTCACAGGCCATTGCACCAAACCACAAACTGGCTCTGATTTCTAATAACACCCTGGCTCTGACGCTCCGCGTCGGAGCCTTTTTTATTATCGCTTATCTCTTTTTAAAACAAGCATAACTTTAATAGATTGGAGTCATTCCGCTAATCCAATTCGAGCACTTCATTATGTTGCCGAATATCTCACTCTTACAAACCATCAAAAGCATGCTGATCATTTGCTTTTTGATAACCTTTTTAACCTCATGCATTATAAGCTCCAAAGATGTGGTCATAGACGATTTTTCTGAACCAATCATTTTGAGTGTTGATTTAAAAGGAGAATCGCACGCAAGAAAAGCAATACATATAAAAGGCGAAGTAGATGACTCGGTATATATAAAGATGTGTTCTATATGCTACAGACATTATTTAAACGGTAAAATTGATACCGTTTTCCGAATGGACTCTGGTAGAAGAGATTCTGCATCTTTTTATTTCTATCCTTATAAAGCAACATCAGGAAAACTAAATACAACTCTCTCTGCTTTTTAGTCTGGCCTGGAGACCAAACCAAACTGGTGCTGATACCAAATCATAGTCCGGATCGGAAACTTCATCACCCCTTGCTCTGATTCCGAATCATAGTCCAGATCGGAAATCACATCCCACCCTGGCTCCGACGCTCTGCGTCGGAGCCTTATTATTTCTACTTATCTCTTTTCACTACAAGCTCCACTTTTCTTAGATTTGGGCTCTTACCATAAATCAATAAAGTACGTTATGTTCGCCCAATTGAGATCCGGTTTTCTGCTGTTTGCAGCTCTGTTATTCATCATTCCCGACCTTTCTGCATTCCAAAATCAGCCACAACCCAGGGATGAAGATCTGCTGGCTAACCCGAGACGAGCTGTTCACACCTTCCTGCACTGGCAGCAAAGCGGCCATAAAAATCCGGAATTTGTGATAAAAACCATGAAGCTTGCCGATGCAGGAGAACCAAAAAAGCTGGAACTGGCAAACGAACTGTTAAAAGTACTGGATGCCCGCGGACTGCTTATAGACTATAATCAAATTCCTGCAAACCCCAACTACACCGACAGCCTTTCCGGGCTTCAGCAGTATATTTTATTCCCATCCTTGCCCGAAGTGTACCTGATAAAATCGGACCAAAACCAGTGGGTTTTTTCAGAGGCTACCATTAACAGTATCCCCGAATTATATGAAGACACGTTTTCCGGCTACGTGACTCTGATAACTGACAACCTCCCCGATTGGGCGCATAACGAGTGGCTGGGAATCGAAATCTGGCAATACATTGCCGTATTTATATGGCTGCTTACTGGACTTATACTGATGAAAGTCTTTGGCTTTATCCTCGATAATTACGTAAAACGACTGGCCCGGAAAACGAAATTCACCTGGGATGATGACCTGATCAATAGCGTGGAGAAGCCCGCTGCTTTTATTTTTCTGATGATCTTTTTCCTGCTCACCTATTCCAATCTGCAGTTTTCAGTGAACATCAGTTACTACCTTTCTTCAATACTGGAAATCGCCGTTTCGGCCGGTGTAATTTGGCTGCTGTATAACCTGGCCGATGTGTTTTCGCAATACCTGAGTGTACTCACTTCAAAAACTGAAACCCAGCTTGATGATCAGCTGGTACCGCTTATCCGTAAAACTCTGCGCTTTTTTGTTGTGGTGATGGGCGTTATCGCTATCCTTCAAAACAATGGATATAACGTGGCTTCGCTCATCGCCGGATTGGGAATCGGTGGTTTGGCTGTAGCTTTAGCCGCCCGCGAAACCTTGGCCAATTTCTTTGGATCAGTCACTATCCTGCTCGACCGTCCTTTCAAAATGGGCGACTGGATTAAAGTTGGTGATGTGGAAGGCACCGTGGAGGAAGTGGGGTTCCGGTCAACCCGCGTACGCACGTTCTATAATTCGTTAGTCAGCGTACCGAATTCGAATCTCGCCAACACTGATATTGACAACCTGGGCCTTCGAAAATATCGACGTTTAAAAACCGTCCTGAATTTGACCTACTCCACCACACCTGAACAGATGGAGGCTTTTGTGGAAGGAATCAAAGCCATCGTAAAAGCCAACAAACATTTCCGGCAGGATGTGTACGAGGTTCATTTCAACTCCTTTGGACCACATTCTCTGGATGTTTTAGTATATGTCTTTTTTGACGTCCCCGACTGGAGTACCGAACTGCAACAGCGGCATAACTTCTTCCTTGAAGTTCTGAAGCTCGCTAAGGAAGTAGGTGTAGAATTCGCCTTCCCAACTCAAACGCTGCACATGGACAGTTTCTATAAAGACGAACCCAGAAAAGTGGGTGCAGACCGATCGGAAGAGGAACTGGCTTCAGCGGTGTATCAATTCGGCCCCGATGGAGAAAAGAAAAGTGCCGAAGGTACCCGGATTTTTAAGGATGGTAAAGAAATCGATTTTGGAGCCGGAAAGTAGCTTCTAAACTTTGGGTTTATCCGACAAAAGGTAGTTCACCGCTTTCTTGAGCTTATCTTCGGAGATTGGTTTTTTCAGGAATTTTGAGTTTGAAATCAGCTTTGCCCGTTCTACATGGGCGGTATCGGAATTCCCTGTAATAAAAACAATGGGGGCCTGTGAAAACTTCCGTATCTCCTGAGCAGCCTGGATACCGTCTATACTCCCATTCAGCATAATATCCATAATCACAACATCGGGAGTATATTTTTTGACAAGCTCTACGGCTTTTTCTCCACTGGTGATTTCGCCAACAGTTTTAAAAACCATTTCCTTGAGATAATTCTCATACAGAAGCGAAAGAATGAGATTATCTTCTACAATAATAGCTTTCTTGGAAATATCGCCTTTCATAGCCGTTACATTTGTTTCCAAAATGTACCATATACTTCTCAAAAAGACTACTGCCGACCAAAGGCGTTGTTTTTATATTTTTTATCTCCAAGTTTTATTGGTTCGGATTTTTCACACATAAAAAAAGCCGGCATTTTGAGCCGGCTTTTAAAATCTCAATATGTGAAAAAGTATGATTACTCTTTTTCCGCTTTTTCTCTGTTTTCTTTGGAAAAAGCCTCAAAAACCATCTTCAGGTCTGCTGCTACTTCATCCTTGGTACGGCCTTCAATTCGATGGCGAGGAATCATGGCTTTGATTTCACCATCCACGAAATAGGCAAAAGCAGGGGAAGAGGGCGGATATTCAGAAAAATAATCGCGGGCATGAGCCGTGGCTTCTTTATCCTGACCTGCAAACACAGTCACCATGTGATCCGGTTTTACTTCCGATTGCTCCAGTGCAATTCCCAATCCCGGACGGGCATTACCGGCCGCGCATCCACACACAGAATTAATGGCTAATAGCATCGTGCCCTTATATTCATTCATTGCACGATCTACATCTTCAGTTGTCTTTAATTCCTCTACCCCAAATTGGGTGAGTTCTTCTCGCATCCAGGAAGTATCGGGGCCTACGCCAAATCCAAATTGCATAACATTACCTCTTTCATTTTTAATTCAGTTAAATATACAAACTCTCTGTATTAATTTTGCAAGCCGGCATATCGTAATTCCTGATGAATTACATCAACGGCAGCTATCTCTCAAATAAAAAATGACGGTGAGCTAAAGCCGCCCACCGTCACTCATCAATAGTTGTTGCCGGATTTACTTAGCGGCTTTATAATTTTCAGCAACCTGGTCCCAATTGATCACATTCCAAAAAGCGGATACGTAATCAGGACGACGGTTCTGATAATTCAAATAATAAGCGTGCTCCCAAACATCCAGCCCAAGAATAGGAGTAAATCCTTTCATTAAGGGACTATCCTGGTTTGCCGTAGAATGCACATGCAGGTTACCACTGCCATCCACCGACAACCAAGCCCATCCAGACCCAAAACGAGAGCCGGCTGCATTTGAAAACTCTTCTTTAAATTTTTCAAAACTGCCATAAGTGTCGTTAATGGCATCAGCTAAATCACCTTCCGGTTCTCCACCACCATTGGGGGAAAGAATAGTCCAGAACAGTTTGTGGTTAGCATAGCCACCACCGTTATTTATTACAGCCTGCTTCTTATCGGCAGGAACTTCATCGATTCTGCGCAATACTTCTTCGATATCAAGATCCGCAAATTCGTGACCTTCAAGGGCTGCATTTACTTTATTGGTATAACCCTGATGGTGTTTGGTATGATGGATCTCCATAGTACGTGCATCCACATGGGGTTCAAGTGCATCGTAATCGTATGGAAGATCGGGTAGAGAAAAAGCCATTTTTACCTCCAAATTAAATTCTGATTTAATGGGCGCTTACAACTTGTGCGCCTTTAATTTATCGTTCTCAAACATAAGCAATACCCTACTTAAATTCGTTCCTGCCTCCATCTAAACAATCTATCTTTTAGATATGTTAACACTATGAGTAAATAGAGCTCTGAAATCCTCTTAAAATTGAAGTATCTTTGGGCTCACACACTCACTCAGTTTATTTATGAAGTACGATTACGACGTTATTGTTATTGGTAGCGGGCCAGCAGGTTTATCCTGCGCTATGCAGAGCTCTAAATTTGACAAAAAAGTGCTGGTAGTTGAAGCCAACGAAAATTCTTTTGGAGGAACCTGGATTAATTCCGGGACCATCCCCAGTAAAGCCCTCCGCGAAACAGCCCGTATCATTCAACGCTTTCAAAATCAATTCAAGGACCTGGCCAAAGAAAAAGCCTATCAACACCACCACATGGCCGACCTGCTGTTGTATAAAAATCAGATTCTGGAAAGCAAGAATACCAAGGTTAAAACCGATTTCGATAAAAATGAAATTGACACCGTTCGTGGACATGGTAAGCTTAAATCCGAGCATGAGGTTGAAGTTGAAGCCTCTGACGGATCCAAAAAAACATACTCAGGTAAGTATATTTTAATTGCAACAGGTAGCAAACCTGTAAAACCAACCGGCTTTGAGCTGGATCACGACAAGGTATTTGACTATACCTCCATCCTTACGCTATCTCACATTCCCCGTCGCCTGGTTGTAGTTGGGGCAGGGATTCGGACACTCGAATACGCAACTACATTTTCTAACCTGGGAAGCCGGGTTTCTATTTTGAATGAAAAGGAAAACTTTCTTCCCTTTTTAGATAACGAAATTTCAGAGCAACTCCAGCAAATTTTAGAGAAACAGAAAATCGAAGTCTTTTCAAATGCTGAGAATATTGAAATCAACCCCAATGCTCTTCGAAATACAACCGAAGTTAAATACAACCTCCGAAACGATAATGAAGGCAGCCGTGACCGTGTAATTGAAACCGAGCATGTGCTTTATCTGGGTGGCGAAGTTCCCAATACAGAAAACCTTGGACTAAAGGAAGTTGGGGTGGAACTCGATGATAAAGGATACATCAAAACTAATGACGACCATCAAACCAATATCGCTAATATTTATGCCGGCGGAGATATAAAGGGATTTCCGGCCATGGCCTCTTCAGCTTTTTCTGAAGGACGAATAGCTTCCTGCCGTATGTTCGGCATCGAAGCTCTGGACGTACCCCCCGAAATTCCGCAAGCTATCTATTCCATTCCGGAGATTTCCAGTATCGGCCTTACCGAAAAAGAAGCTAAAGCCGACGGATTGGATGTAACCGTTGGAAGGGCCTACTACAAAAACATCACACAGGGTGATATCAGCAACCAGCAGGATGGATTATTAAAACTGGTTTTTGAAACCGAATCCTTAAAACTGGTCGGTATTCATATCTTGGGCGAACGCGCCAGCGATTTGATTCACCTCGGGCAGGCAGTTATGTCTTTAGGCGGAGATATCCGGTACTTTATCAACCACGTTTTGAACTATCCGACTTACAGCGAAGCCTACCGCATTGCTGCTTTTAATGGCATAAATCGAGTCTACAAAGCCGGGGTGAAGTACAAGAAAATCCTTAAGAACAGAGAGAAGTAGAGAATATCGAACATTGAACACTCAACATTCAATGTTGAAGTTCAGAGTTCAAAATTCAGTGTTGAGTGTTCGATATTCAAATAAAGTGAATGGCTTTGCGCATTCCCTCGGAATCGTATTCGAATTCTTCCGGCAGTGTTTTAATGCCTTCTTCCTCAGAAATTTTGGCGCAATAGGCGAGCACCATAGCATCCACTATGTCGTCCTCTTCCACTTCATTGCGCCGGAAATCCTCCTTGATATCACGGAAAAAGTCCTCGGCTATTGGCTCGCGATCTTCTATAAGCTTTAAGCGATGCTTGATCCCCTTTTTCAGGTTTTTCTTCTGATAAATCATGCCGCCATTCAGTTTCTGAAAAAGCAGCTCCGGGTGCGCTTCCAATACTTTATCCACTAACTCTTTGTCGGCGCGAAGCAGCTCATCCACCATCTGTATTTTTGGGGTGATGTTCCACGCCTGCAGCGTCAGCTTTTTGTCGGTGTACTCATGGCTGATCATGTTGGCTTCCACATAAGATGGTGCCGTTAAAGCCGGGCGTATGGGCGGACTGAACACACTTGATGCATACTCTTTCCCAAGTTTTTTACGGAGAATTTCATCCGCTTCCCGGGTGTATTCTTCATCTTCAAGGCCAATCGGCATGTCGATGAGAATCCGATCGTAGGTTTCAAATGCTTCTTTTAAATCATCCCTATTTCGTAGAATCTCATATTTCTCTTCCCCTTCATCAAAAGTGATGAGGATCCAGCCTGCTTTACAGCCGTCAATTCCAGCAGTTTTCACGATAGTTGATCCTTAATATTTTTCTTAATGGAAATATGCAGTTCATCAAGTTGATCTTTGTCTACTACATCCGGTGAATTGTCCATCATGCTTTGCGCTTTCTGGTTTTTAGGGAACGCGATTACATCACGGAGGCTCTTAGCTCCGGTCAGCAACATCACAATACGATCAACACCAAAAGCAATTCCACCATGTGGAGGGGCGCCGTATTTGAACGCATCCAGCAGGAAACCGAACTTCTCACGGGCTTCCTTGTCTCCAATTCCGAGCAGCTCAAACATTTTGCTCTGCATTTTCTGATCATGAATCCTAATCGATCCACCACCGATTTCATTCCCGTTCAACACTAAATCGTAAGCCCGGGCACGTACTTTAGCCGGATCAGAGTTCATCAGCTCCACATCCTCCGCTTTCGGAGAAGTGAATGGATGGTGCATGGCATGGTATCGGCGCGATTCTTCATCCCACTCCAGCAACGGAAATTCCGTTACCCACAGGAAATTGTATTTTGATTCGTCAATCAGGTTGAACTCTTTACCCATCATCAGGCGAAGCTGACCAAGCTGCTTTAATACATCCGGTTTGGGTCCGGCAAGAATCAACACAAGATCGCCTTGCTTGGCTCCTGCTTTCTCCACCATCTGTTCTACAATTTCATCCGTCAGAAACTTGGCTACACTGCAAAGCGGGCCGTCTTCCTGCATCTTGATGTAAATCAGTCCACCGGCTCCGGTTTCTTCTTTTACCCGGTCGGTAAGCCTGTCAATAGCTCCGCGACCCATATCTCCCTGTCCGGGAACAGTGATGCCAACCACGCCGCCACCGTTTTTCACAGTTCCGGAAAACACTTTGAATTCCGCATCTTTCACAATCTCAGAAAAATCAGCGAATTCCAGCCCAAAGCGGGTATCCGGCTTATCGCTTCCATAAGTGTTCATGGCTTCATTGTAGGTCATTCGTGGGAATGGCGTTTCAATTTCTGCCCCAACGGTTTCCTTAAATACCTTTTTCATCAACTGCTCGTGGTGGCTATAGATATCCTCTTCATCCACAAAGCTCATCTCCACATCAATCTGAGTAAACTCAGGCTGGCGGTCGGCCCGCAAGTCTTCATCCCGAAAACACTTCACAATCTGAAAATACCGGTCGTAACCGGAAACCATCAGCAGCTGTTTGTAGGTTTGCGGACTTTGAGGCAGCGCAAAAAACTTCCCGGCATTCACACGGCTGGGCACCAGATAATCGCGGGCACCCTCGGGGGTACTTCGCATCAACACCGGAGTTTCTACCTCAGCAAAATCTCGCTCATGATAAAAAGAACGTACCGATTGATAAAACTTGGAGCGCAGCATCAGCTTTTGCTGAACTTCCGGACGACGTAAATCCAGATACCGGTATTTGAGCCGGGTGTCTTCGTTGGTTTTGATATCGTCTTTAATTTCGAATGGCGTAGTTTCCGCCTCCGAATAAATCACCAGCTCGGTAGCTTCAATCTCAATTTCACCGGTTGAGAGTTTCGGGTTAATGTTCCCTTCCCCCCTCGTGATTACCTTCCCTTTAATTCCGATCACATATTCAGAACGCAACTGTTCTGCTTTTTCGTGAAGCTGATCGTCTTCTTCAGTGAAGACAACCTGGGTTACTCCATAGCGATCTCTCAAATCAATAAAAATTACACCGCCTAAATCGCGGCGCGGGCCAACCCATCCGTTTAAAATTACTTCGTCGCCAATATTTTTTGCGGTAAGTTCTCCGCAGGTATGTGTTCTTTTAAGGGTCATTCGTTTCGATGAATCGTAAGTGAAAAACTTTTGGTTTATGAGGCGCTGAAAATACACATAATGTAAACGAATCGCTTACTCCAATGTCATATGAACTGATTTTTTTGATTAACACCTTTTCCTCCTTTTTTATAACGGGACTCATCTGGACGGTTCAGCGGGTTCATTACCCTTCCTTTCATTTTCTAGGAACCGATAACTTCTCCGCCTTTCAACACCATCATGTGCACAGTATAGACAAGATTGTAATACCGGTAATGGTAGCTGAAATCACTTCTTCCTTTGGGCTGGCATGGATTGATGGTTGGTTTTCCCTGAATGCCACAGGCTTTTATATAGTGGTTCTGATTTGGGCAGCTACAGGCCTGTTCTCCGTTCCGGCTCATTCAAAACTGGAGAAAGCAAAAGATGAGTTGGCTATCAAAAAATTGGTAACCACCAACTGGGTACGCACTGTTTTGTGGACTGTGAAGTCGGGCATAACCTCATATTTGCTTTACTATGCTATGATTTAAGGTGGCATCGCGAGGAGCATCACCAACACCTAATTTCCGTTGCTTGTCGACGTGGCGAGCTCCCTATTCTGCTTGGGATATTGAGATCAGGAGATTGCTTCGTCGTTACATAGTCCAACTCTGAATTCTCCATCATAAACTTCTCGCAAGGACCGGGAAATTGAGTGTAAAAACCCGCCTAAAAATTTAAATTGGCATACTTTCCCCATTTTTACCTACATTATTTGTCCTTTCTCCGTGTGGGTCGGAGAAAAACCATTCTACCTGGGGAGGTAAAATGTCTAAAATTGATACAATTGTTGCGGACGGCAACGAAATTTTCAGGTATGGACTAAGCTCCATTTTACGAGATCACGGTGCATTTAATATTTGCAGTGAGATTGACAATGGCGCTCTCGTGCTAACCGCTTTTGAAAGCGTGAAGCCCCGTCTGTGTATCCTTTCTTTCTCAATGCCGGAGATGGAGGGCATTATCATTGCCAAAAAAATCATCTCTAAGAACCCCGAAGCTAACATCCTGCTGCTTGCCGACGACACCGATCAAAAAACCCTCAACGAATTTTTAGACTCCGGAGCCTTTGGCCTGATCCATAAATCTGCCCATCATCTTGACCTGATTGATGCAGCAGAAAAAGTTTCGGAAGGTGAGCGCTTCCTCGGTAAACAGTTCTCCCGAATGATGACCGAAGAATACATGCGTTTGGCAAAGAAAAAGAAACGTCCCGGCGACCCCATCAAATCCGTCACTAATCGCGAACGGGAGATACTGGGACTTCTCACCGAGGGACTTACCAGTACCGAAATCGCCTCCAAGCTATATATCAGTCCCCGTACCGTTGAAAAACACCGTACAAATTTATTGAAGAAACTGAAGCTTAAGAATACAGCCGCCCTGGTACGCTTTGCCATGGAAAATGAACAAGCACTTTTATAGAACATTGAGTAGTCAACACTCAACATTGAAACCAGAATGGTTTACTTAACTTCAGGATTTAATGTTCTTTATTCTATGTTCAATGTTCGGCACGTACGTGTTTTCACGTAGAAAAATTACGTAAATCCCTCCATTGACGGGTTTCCCGCTTAAATGTATGTTTATAGTGCAAATGGGGTAATAGCCGTCTGTAGATGATATTAGCTGACGACCATTGATTTGGCGTCAGCTTTTTTTTGGCCTGAATTTTTCTGAAATGCTTTTATTCTCCGGCCAGTTGCTTCAATTTGGCAGATCTCAGTTCATTATACATATTCTGTTCTTCCACCATTTTTGATAGGGCAAACAGATCATAAAGTGCGCCGAAGCCCATCAACCCTCCTGTAAGTAACCACCCAATGCCGGTTCCGGTTCGGCCCAGGTAAAAACGATGGAAGCCGAGGATGCCGAAAAACCCAATCAGCCAAAACAGGTACGCTTTCCCTTTTGATTTTTTGGGATAGGCAAGTACTTCCGTGTTCTCCAGTTTTTTGAGTTTTCTTTTTCCGCCCACCTTGATGATAAAATCCTCGTAACTGGAAAGAAGCCGTTTAGCCAGCCGCTTTATTTTAGGAGAAGCTTCCTTTTCAATTTCCATCTCCCCGTCAATAATATCATACTCAAACACAAATTCATCAATCAGCTTATCGATGGAAATTTGATCTTTCAGATAGGCCTCTACTTTCCGGGACAGGTTTCGAATAGAATCATGAACCGAAACGGCCAGGTCACTTTCTTTGTATTCCTCTTGCTGCTTAAGCTCATCGGTCAGCTCTGCATACTTCGCCTCAGCTTTATCTAACGCCTTTTCAGCCAGCAGGGCCATTTCGTATTGTTCAGATTTTTTCATCCCGGAAGTTATATAGTTAATCAGAATATCTAATATGTAGAATCGCCGTATTATTAGAAAATAAAAAAGCCTGACTCGATTACGAATCAGGCTTATTCTTTCTGTACCGTGGGACGGAATTTAGCGCTATTCATGCCCAATCTTAAAAAATAGGCTAATAACACACTTAGAGCCACTTTTTAGGAAATTTTGTGAAACTTTCTTTTCCAAAATATGTGGAAAAACAAAAAATGTTGTACCATTGTTGTACCTATTTCATAGTATCGTAATCTCGGTACGTCAATTTAAGACAGGTACAACATGGGTACAACATATCATTTTTACATGCGAAAGGATAAGGCTAGAGCCAATGGTGAATGCCCTATTTATCTGCGGATTACTAAGAATCGAAAACCGAGATATGTAAGCACTGGCGTTTACATTTTACCTAAGCATTGGAATAAGGAAAAAGAGACGATTCGAAAGAGCCACCGAAATGCTAAGTCATTAAATAGCATACTTACCAGAGAGCAAAATAAAGCCGAAAAGGTTCAGGATGAATTAGGGGTTCATGGAAAAGATTCTGCCAAAGCCATTCAGAAAAGGTTAAAGCAACAAGAAAGCGGAGACTTCTTTGAACTGGCAGACAGTTATCAGCAAGAGTTGGAAGATCAAAAGAAACTTTCAGCCATTAAAACGCTTGGCGTTACGCTAAACAAACTGGAAGCCTTTGAAGGGGAGCGACAGCTTCCACTTAAGCACATTGACACTGAATACTTAGAACGGTTTGAGCGCTTCTTACAGCGAAAATATGACAATCGAGCATCTACCATCAGTAAGAACTTTGAACCATTAAGGGCAATCATACGAAAAGCACTTAAAAAGCATCTGATATCTATTGACCCCTTTGCCAATTTTGAGGGAGCTAAAAGGGGAAAGCCACAACCCAAAACAATACTTTCAATGGAACAGATCAAAGCCATTGAAGAAGCAGACCTCAAAGAAGATTCAAACCTCTGGCATACCCGAAACTATTTCATGTTTTCCTTTTACAGTGGTGGAATTCGTTTTGGTGATCTTTGCGGTCTAAAATGGAAAGACATTAAAGGTGAACGCCTCTCCTATCAGATGAACAAAAACGATAAGGTTTTTACCGTTGATCTGAATGACTACCAAAAAGAAATTCTGGATAAGTATTCAGGCAAAAAAGATGATTTCATCTTTCCGATTTTCAACAATTACAAAGATTACTCCGACCCCATTTTTTTAAGGAAACGAATCAGTGTTAAGAATGTCCTGATTAATAAATGGCTTCGAAAGATTGCCGAAATTGTGAATCAAGAACTGGAAGAAAAAGAATCCAAAGTTCCGGAAATAGATGGGATATCATTTCATGTGGCCAGACATAGTTTTGCGCAATATGCAGTCGAAAAAGGGTTAAGTATTTATGAAGTCATGCAGACACTGAGACATTCGAATATTAAAACCACGCAACGATATTTAAAAGGCTTAGATGAACAGCTAGCCGATCAAGCAATGAAGAAGGTTTTTTAAATGGCTGAACAAGTTTATACAGTTGAGGACTGGAAAAGTGGCTTAATACACGAACATTTGAAGAATAGAAAACTACCTAATGTAGTTCTTGATAACCTTAAGAACGTTGGTTTTCTAAATGAAATTCTTTTTAGGAACGATCTCATTTTAGAAAAAGACCGTGATGAAATTAAAGCCATAATGAAAGACGTCTTTTTCCGTGTCCTCGAACATAATGTTGAGCAAAGACTAGAGTTTTTCAAACCACAACTAGAAAAAGCATACCGCCCTAAGCAACTCTTGGATGAACGAATAAAAGAATTGCAGAATAAATTTGATAAAGCTGAACCTTACTACAGAGAGGAAGCACTAAAAGGTGGTTGGAGTGAAATTGGGATTGATGATGAAACCTTCAAGAAGATTAATGACGAGAAATATACAAGCAAACATTTCTCTTTAATCCAATTTACTCCAAAAAAACAATATGAAAGGCTAGGTGGTTTTCACCCTGCTTTTTCAGACAAATATTATCAATGGCAGAATATTAAATTTGATGTTTCTGAAGTTTTTAGGTTTAGAGAAAAGCTAATCCAGTTTAGAGATGGGGAACTAAAACCGGACAAAAGAAAAGAAGGAACACATAAGGACAATAAATCTTGGGTCATTGAGAAATATCTTGATGTGAGATCGGAAAGTGATTCTGACAATGATGCTGTTGAAAAAGTCATGAGAGCATATCAAGATGAATTCGAGAAACGTATTGGCAAATCAACGGTACAAAGATTTGTAGGATTGGTTTAGAAAAAACCTCTTTTTCATTTTTCATATTCTGATGAAAAAAATGAAAAATTTTCCTTCTAATTATCATGTAAGCGAACTGAAAAGAAAGCTACATAATCATGCACGCTTACATACCTACCAAAGAAGATCTGGAAGAAATTATTGCAAGAGTAACCAGAGAGACGGTTAATGACATTCTCCCTTCTGCCATTAGAAAGGCAACAAGGAAAGAATGGTTAACTACTGATGAGGTAATGGATATTCTTAAATGTTCCAGACGTCATGTCCAATATTTAAGAGACAGTAAGCAACTCACTTTCTACCAAAACGGGCGAACCATTCGGTATAAAATGGATGATGTTGAATCATTCCTGAATGCTCAAAAGGTAGAAAGCAACGATTAAGTAACTCTTTTCAAATCATTTTCGGGCAATGCTGGAGAGCAACCCGACCGCACGGAGAAAGCCAAGAGGTCTTTTATACCTCTTGGTTCTCTTTAGAACCCTTTCTCTGTGTGGAAAAACTCATACACATGTCTTTACAGACTCGATGTTAAATTAAGGGTAGTCCCACCGAGGGGTCTATCCTTGTCCCCTCGGTGTATCTAAAGGCTAGATGGTTAAGACAACATAGGCGGACAGGCAACTCGATGTTGGCTGTGCAACTTCACGCAAAATCACTGAAAAGAGTTTAGAATGAATTATGAAAGAAACTACAAACTTCAAGAAGAATACTCGAAATGGCTCTCCAATGAATCATGGGATTATTTCTTCACTGGAACCTTCAAATTTGAAGCTATCACTCCAAACGGCGCACGTAAGGCAGCCGAACGATTTTTTCGGGGATTCCCTACCAAAGAACTTGTGGTTCTTTTCATCGAATCGGGAAGTTTATATGGAAAAGTCCATTTGCACGGTCTGTTACGTTTCAGTCTCGATGGAAAACCTACAGCTCAAACTATTTGGGGAAGATGGTTCAATAAATACGGACGTGCCAAAGTGGAAGTTATTGAATCCAGAGAAGCGGTCTCCAATTACTGCTGTAAGTACGTCACCAAAGAAATGAAAGACGAAACCTTTATTGTCATTACCAATGAATAAATATCAGCTGGCTAATGAATACGGAAAAACTGGATTGTGGCTTCATGATATTCCTGTTTATTCACTTAATGAATATTGTTCTCGATGTGCCAAGAAACTGGACACTTTTAATCCGATTTCATTCGAAATACAGTGTAATGATAAAATGACTTTAAGGTTTGAATACCATAAAGAATGTGTAATTGAGGCACTTAATGAATTGAGAGATCAACAATCACCGAATGAAACCCTTTTAAAGACTGGATGAATCATTTAAAAACCTTTTTATGTCTTTTTATTCATTGAATTTTGTCTTTCAATTTTGACCCGAAAAAGACTATAAGTGCCTTTTAAAAGACATTTAACCGTTAATTTTTAAATGGAGTAGAAAAATGGAAGAATTAGAAGAAATCAAATGCCCTCTTTGCGATGAATCCTTTCGGGATAAAAGAGGGTTAACCTCTCATGCAAGAAATATACATGACTTAGAAAAGGATGAAATCTTTGCAAAAATGACTCAGAAAGAGCAGGAAAAGAAAGAATGGAAAGTTATAGGGGGTATCGGAGCTATTTTTATAGCAGTAATAACAGGATTAAATTTAAAATAACATGTTCAAAATATGAGTGCTGATTTTTTTCAGCACTGAAATTGCCTTTTAACAAGTAAATATGTACTTTTGTTGTGAAAATTAAGCACCCATTTTACAAATTGACAAACTTACTAGAAAATATACTTCAAAATGAAAGCGATCGCTCTCTCTCTGAACTGATTGAAGAGCGACGTAAAGATTTAGGCTTATCTAATAGACAGTTAGAAAGAGCCTTACAAATGGATTACAACACAATTAAATCTGTTAAAGAAGGAGACATAAAAAGATTCAACGTTGTAAACACAGTTAAGTTGGCAAGATTTCTTGGGCTCGATCTTCAAAGTATCATCGAGATAATAATATCTAATATTGGCACAGATGCCATCACGGAACTCGATGAAGTCAGGAAAGCTATATTCATAATCAATAATTTTGACTTAGATCAACTCAAGAGAAATAAGTTTATAGAAAGCATTCAAGATTTTAACGAAATTGAGAAAAGAATCAAGTCCTTTTTTGGTTTCGAGACAATCTTTGAATACGAGTCTGAATTAGGGCTTGCTCTGTTTAGCAAAACTCGACGGAATGCTAGTGATAAGATGAAAGAGTTTTGGGTCAGGTCAGCCTACGCATATTTCGAAGAAATTGAAAACCCAAATAGTTATGATCGTGAACTTTTACTTGAATTGATACCAAAAATCAAGCCTTACACTAGAAACGTTAAGTATGGTTTGAAAACAGTAGCTTTGGCATTAAGAAATGCTGGAGTAAACCTCATTTATCAACCTCATTTATCAACCACTCAGGTTCGCGGAGGAACTTTCTGGGTTGATGAAAACCCCTCCATCGTAATTACAGATTTGAATCGAAATTACGCAACCATATGGTTCGCTTTAATGCACGAGTTACACCATGTTTTATATGATTTAGATCATCTTAAATCAGCAAAATATCACTTAACTGGTGATCCTGATTTATTTTTGATTCAAGAAGAAAAAGCAAATGAGTTTGCTGGCGAATATTTATTTGGGAGATCAGACTTAGAATACATTAGACCATTTATCAACAATCATTTAATGGTTGAAAATTATGCAAAAGAATGCCAAGTACACCCTTCTATAATTTATTCATCTTTTCAATTTTATATGTCAGAGAGAGGTGAAAACTATTGGGGTGCATTTAAAGAGCACTTTCCTGATGTGGGTGTAGCATTAGAGGGATTAAATAAATCTATGTGGGAATTTGAAACTATTCAGGAAGCCACAGATAAACTAGAACAAGTAATTCAAAACTTTAATTAACATGTCCGACGAGAAGGAACTAAAAGAGCAAGAGAATGAACTTGACGAAGCACAAGAACTTGAACGCTTAGAGCTACTTAACCAATCAAAAAAGGTTAAAGGCGAACAACTGACCTTAGACAATCAAGGTCGCTTCAAAAGTGAAAAAGAAATAAAAGAATATGCGGTCGGAAGGATTGATGACCCAGAAAGGAAGCACGAATTATACTATAAGGGTATTCAGAAGCTTTTAAGAGAAAATTTACCAGACGGCAAATCAAACAAAAAGCTTAGACGAGTCATTTATGATGAAAAAAACCTCTTAATTAACAGAGGTAAACGCAAAAATAAAAAAGGCATCCGTGGAAGTGATGGACGAATGGCTTATAAAGGCGATCTTGAAACAGCTTTAAATATTATTTCAAAATGGGTTTGGGAAAGAGGCACTCCTGTTGATTTATACAAGAAATTCTTTGATAAAAATGTTTCTCTAGGGTATAGAAAAACAAGCGAAAAAATTGAAGCTAAACTCTCAAAAATTAGTTAATTCTTCGATTAATAAGTATTGTTCTTTTATACCTTCAACTTTGTTAAGTTGGGTTCTATTTCAAAAATACAAAAATGAGTGAACTCGATAGCATAAAAATTAAAGGCTTCAAGTCTATAAAAGAAGCAGATATTGAACTTTCTAATCTCAATTTGCTTATTGGACCTAATGGAGTTGGTAAATCAAACTTTATTAGTTTATTCGAGCTTTTCAATAATGTCATTAATAAAGAATTACAGAATAGTGTAGCTAAGAAGGGGGGCGCTGATACTTTTGCTCATTATGGATCTAAGGCTACAGGTTTAATTAGCTTTGATCTCTCTTTTAAGAGTAATTCTTACCATATAAGATTAGAACCAACTGATGATGATAGGTTGTTGATAAAATCCGAGACAGGGCGTTTTTATACAGATGAATACAGCACCCCCTTTAATTTAGAGATTACATCTAACGAATTTGAGTCAAGAATTAATGAAAAAGCTAGTATTAGAAAGAATGTCGCTTACTATGTCCGACTAGCCATCAAAAATTGGAGAGTCTATCATTTTCATGACACTAGTGATACAGCTCCTGTTAAGAAAACTTGTGACATTGATGATAACTTTGACTTAAAAAAAGATGCTTCAAACCTTTCAGCATACCTATATAGACTTAAAGAAAAAGCTCCAAGAAACTTTTCGTTAATTGAAAGGACAGTTAAAAGAATCTTCCCTTCTTTTGGAGCATTTATACTGGAGCCCTCAAGACTTAATGAGGGGAAAATAAAATTAGAATGGAGGGAGGAAGGAAACTCAAAATATTTTGATGCCAATTCACTTAGTGATGGAACTCTGAGATTCATAAGTCTTGCGACACTTCTATTGCAACCTGAATTACCTTCAACCATAATTATTGATGAACCAGAGCTTGGATTACACCCAAAAGCCATTTCAATTTTAGCTTCTTTATTCAGGAAAGCAAGAAATCGAACACAGTTAATTATATCAACACAATCGGTAAACCTAGTTAATGAATTTGAAGCCAAAGATATTATTGTTTTAGATCGAGTTGATGGTCAAACTACTTTTAATCAATTTAATGATGAAAAGCTTGGAGATTGGTTAAATGATTACACGATGGGTGAATTGTGGGAGAAAAACCTACTCGGAGGTCGCCCGTAATGTCAAGACTTCATATTCTTGTTGAGGGAGAAACTGAGGAAAGTTTTGTCAAAGAATTAATTGTCCCTCATCTTGCTAACCTCAACATATTTACTACTACCTCAAGGGTAACAACTAGTAGAAAAATAAAAAAAGGGCGAGTTTATAAAGGAGGACTCTCGAGTTTCAAAAAAGTTGACAGAGAGGTAAATCTATTTTTAAAACGTGATAATGACATTTATGTAACCACGATGTTCGATTTATATGCCTTGCCTAATGATTTTCCATCTTATCAAACAGCCATTAACAAACCTGATGGTAATGCTAAAGTCACTGATTTGGAGGACGGGTTAGCAAATCATTTTAACAGTAACAGATTTATACCTTATATACAGCAACACGAATTTGAAGCATTGTTATTTAGTGATCCTGATGAAATGGAAAATATTCTATCAATTTTGTATCAAATTGATTCAAATTCTCTTGTTGATATTAGAAATTTATTTCCAACACCAGAAGATATTAATGACGGTCCTCTAACTGCTCCCTCTAAGCGAATCCTAGATATTTGTCCTAGTTATGAAAAAGTAACTGATGGAATATATATAGCTGAGGATATTGGTCTAAATAAGATTAGACAGGAATGCCCCCATTTTAATGATTGGATGCAGAGATTAGAATCTATTTGAAAATAATTGTTGTACCATTGTTGTACCTCTCAAAAATAAAAAAGCCTTAAATAACTACTTAACAGTTACTTAAGGCTTTGTTTATGTACCGTGGGACGGAATTGAACCGTCGACCTCACGATTATGAGTCGTGCGCTCTAACCATCTGAGCTACCACGGCATTTTTAAATCGCCACGAAATCTCAAAATCACTAAGCTAAATAAAATTTTGTGCTTTAGAGCTTTTGTGGCCTTTTTCAATAAGGGCACCAAATATACGGCATTCTGAAACAAAGGGTAAAACATTTTTTGCTCATTCGGCCTTATTCTCTATGCTACATTTCTTAACTTCACTCCTTAAGTAAAAATCACATTAAACAGGTTCATGGCACAAAAAATAACTTCACAGGAAAAAGATTATTCACAATGGTATCTGGATGTAGTCCGGGAAGCTAAACTGGCTGAACATTCTCCCGTGCGCGGAAGCATGGTGATTCGTCCGAACGGGATGGCACTCTGGGAAAACATGCGCGAAGGACTGGACCGGATGTTTAAGGATACCGGCCATGAAAATGCCTACTTCCCCCTGTTTATTCCAAAGTCTTTCTTATCTAAAGAGGCACAGCATGTTGAGGGTTTTGCCAAAGAATGTGCGGTTGTAACTCATAGCAGACTCAAAAGCGTAGATGGCGGAGTGGAAGTAGATCCGGAATCCCGTCTGGAAGAAGAACTGATTGTACGCCCAACTTCAGAGACTATTATATGGGATACTTACCGAGGATGGATTCAGTCATACCGCGACCTCCCTATTCTGGTTAATCAGTGGGCGAATGTAGTCCGCTGGGAAATGCGTACCCGCCTGTTTCTGCGAACCATGGAATTTCTGTGGCAGGAAGGTCACACCGCTCATGCTACTAAAGAAGAAGCCGAAGCAGAAACGCGACAGATGCTGGACGTGTATGCTACTTTTGCGGAAGAGTTTATGGCCATGCCGGTGATCAAAGGGGTAAAAACAGCCAGCGAGCGTTTTGCCGGAGCTGTTGAAACCTATTGCATTGAAGCGCTTATGCAAGACGGTAAAGCCCTGCAGGCCGGAACATCACATTTCCTGGGACAGAATTTTGCTAAAGCTTTTGATGTAAAATTCCAGGATAAAGATGGCGAGCATAAACTGGTTTGGGCCACAAGCTGGGGGGTATCTACCCGATTAATTGGCGGACTGATTATGACCCATTCGGATGATCAGGGATTGGTTCTCCCTCCTAAACTGGCACCTACACAGGTGGTGATTGTACCTATTTACCGAAGCGATGAACAACGCGAAGCCGTGCTCGAATATGCCGATGGCATCTATGACGAATTGAAAAAGTTAGGCGTACGCATCAAAGTGGATGACCGTGACAACCAAAATCCCGGGTATAAGTTTGCCGAACATGAAGCAGCCGGTATCCCGTTGAGAATAGCTGTTGGTCCCCGTGATCTGGAAAACAACAATGTGGAACTGGCCCGTCGCGATACCAAAGAGAAGAACATCGAATCCCGCGAAGGACTCAGCGAGCGTATCCAAAAGCTATTGGCGGATATTCAGGATGAGCTGTTTACCAAAGCAAAAGAACGACGTGAGAAAATGACCACAGAAGTAGATTCTTATGAGGAATTCCAAAATGTGATTGAAGACAAAGGCGGCTTTGTGTGGGCTCACTGGGATGGAACGTCGGAAACCGAAGAAAAAATTAAAGAAGATACCAAGGCAACCATTCGCCTTATTCCTCTTGAAGACGGGGAAGAAGGAGAATGTATGGTAACCGGCAAGCCTTCGAATCAGAAAGTGCTTTTTGCCCGGTCTTACTAAATATTTTATCGCGAAGGCCGCTGAGATATCGCAAAGAACGTAAAGATTATTACTCTGCGATCTTTGCGACTACTCTGCGTTTAATTTTATTTTAGCTAACGGAAATGAATCTAGTTCCTCATTCATATTATTTATGTTCGGCTGAACAATCCCGGTTTATGGATGAGAAAACCATTTCTGAATTTGGCATCGATGGTTTTACGCTGATGGAAATTGCCGGAACCCGAGCGGCTGATTTCATCCAATCCGAGATTTCTTCCGGCGCTCATGGTGTGTTCTTCTGCGGGAAAGGAAATAATGCCGGTGATGCGCTGGTCATAGCCCGGCTGTTGTCTCAACAAGATTTTAGAATTACGGTTTGTTTCTTGTCGGGATCCGATGACCTGAGTCCGGATACTCAAAAGAATCTGGACTTGCTTCAAAAACTGGACGAGGAGATAGAGCTGATAAATTGGGAGGACTTCAATCCAGCCACGTATGATTTTATCGTAGATGGCATGCTGGGAACCGGATTGAATTCAGATGTCCGAGCCCCCTACTCCGATGCCATTTCATGGATCAATAAACAGGAAATCCCGGTGTTTGCTTTGGATGTCCCCACCGGATTACATGCTGATTCCGGTTGGGTTCTTGGAGCTGCAGTTCAGGCCGATTTCACGCTGAGCTTTGGTGCCTTAAAAACCGGTTTTTACCTGAACCAGGGCTTTGATACCGCCGGAGAAGTTATTTTGTGTGAACTTTCCTTCCCCAATAAGTACAAGAATCCATCAGCAATTTTAATTGACCATGATTGGGTTGAAGCCACCTCCCCATCTGCCACAAAACAGAAGCACAAGTATGATGGCGGGGTACTTTACATCGTTGCCGGGTCGGAGGGATTGACCGGAGCCGGAATTCTGGCTGCAAAAAGTGCATGGTCGGCCGGAATCGGAGCAGTCATCCTGATCACCCCAAAAGGACTGCTCGAAATATATGAAAAGCAGCTGGTCCAGATTATCAAAAAGCCGGTGGGAGGTCGTGATGATGTAAATTTCAAGGAAGAGCATGTTGAACAAGTTCTGGACATCATTGCGGAAAAGCCCGGCAAAGTATTAATCGGCCCGGGACTGGGAAGAGAACAGGAGACCATCCGGTTCACCCAGAATATACTCCAACAATTTGAGGGAGATGTCCTTATTGATGCTGATGCTTTGTTTGCCCTTTCCAACATGAAGAATCGAAAACGCCCGGAGGGTTCAAACTGGATTTTAACTCCGCATCCCGGAGAACTGAAAACCCTCTTTAATGAGGAAGTGAATGATGATTTCAAGCGGCTGAACCTCATCAAGGAAAAAGCGCAGCAAGAAAAAATTACTATTCTGAGCAAAGGAATGCCTTCTGTTGTTGGAACAGAAACCGGAGATGCGTATTTAACAGGGTACGAAACCCGAATCTTTTCCCGGGCCGGATTCGGAGACGTACTGGCCGGAAAAGCAGGGGCCTACTGGCTGAAATATTCATCATCTGAGCTGGCTTGTTTTTACGGATTATTAGACGGCTTCAAAAAAGCACAACAATATTTTGTGGAGAACTCCGGTTCTTTAGCACCTATCGATATTATTTAGCGAATGACAAAACCGACAAAAATTCTGACCCGTTCGGTCAAGCTTTATCTTATACTCCTGGTTATTTCTACAGGTGCCATCTTGTACGGAACGCTTTTTCCGGTAAACTACGATGTACCCCAATCACTTTTGGGAATGGATAAGTTAGTTCATCTCATTATGTTTGGTGCCTGGACTTTCTTTTTTGGGCTGGTTCGCTTTTTGAAAGGGAAGTTCAAGCTAATCCCCGTTTTTATTGTTGGCACCCTATTTGGGTTGGTTGTAGAAATACTCCAGCATGTACTGCCCACCGGAAGAAGTCCTGAGTTTATGGATGTTATTGCGGATGTTTCCGGAACGACACTCGCTATCTTCATCCTTTTTCTGCTTTCCAAAAAAGTCCCGGAATTTAAAGCCGACCCCGCATCATAATGTGATTACAAGTGCCTGTACCGATTAGTTACTTGATGTAACTTTTAAACTAATCCACATAGGTATGCGCTCTTCAAAAACCACTTTCGACCTTCGCAAAAATTATATCCTTTTATGTGAACTGGGGTTGATTGCCGTACTGCTGATTTTCATTGGGGCATTTAAATTCCACCTACCCGTCTCAGAAATCAACGAACCTGACTTCATCACGGAAGATGAACCACCCATCGTACTCTCTCCTATCACAAAACAGGAGAAACCGCCGGCTGCACCTCCATTAGCCCGCATTCCTGCTGCAGTCCCCAATGATGATCCCATAGAAGTTCCTGATATTGAGTTTCCTGAGTTCGGGGATACAGGAGCGGCGCTCTCCCTGCCTCCGCAGGAACCCAAAGATGAGAAGCCCGAAATTCTTGAGCAGGTTCAGTTTATGCCAAAAATGAAAGGTGGGGTTAAGGCTTTGTACCGTGACATCACCTACCCGGAACTGGCAAAAAGAAATGGGATCGAAGGAACCGTTGAAGTCCGCTTTATTGTAAATGAGAAAGGAGAAGTTGAAGATCCTGAAATTATCCGAGGCATTGGTGCCGGTTGTGATGAAGAGGTTTTGAAAGCCATTAAGCAGCAAAGCTACACTCCGGGTATTCAAAATGGCAAGCTGGTGAAAGTACGCATGAAACAATTGGTTCACTTCAGGCTGAATTAATTGCTATTGAGCCAATAACGAGTGCTTTTTTCATCAATTTTACTATTTTAATGGGTGTATTGATTCTACAATAGCATTTAGAACAGATGCTTATGCTTCGGAAACTTCCATCCGCTGATTTAAAGTTGTGTTACCCTCTGGTAGTAGAGGGCGGGATCATCATTGCCCTTGTGATTATGATTGTGGCAACCAAAATTCAGCTTCCGGAACAAGTGCCTAACCAATCTTCTTATGTGAAGAGCGACGAAACCGCACTTATTCTCCCTCCTTCTGTCTCTGAAACAAGAGCGGTGATGAAGCCCCCACCGGTTCCAACAGTTCCCGTTAACATCCCAAATGATGAACCAATAGAACCACCGCCTATTGAAATCATGGAATTCAATACTACCGACAGGCTTATGGTTCCTCCATTACCGGGACAAATATTTGTGGACGTCAATAACGACCTGCTTAAAGACATTGAACAACTCCCCGTGATGATTGGCGGTGAGGATGCGTTCAGACAAAGCATTGAATACCCGGTGATAGCCCGCCGCATGGGGATTCAGGGTATTGTAGAGGTGGAATTTGATGTGGACGAACATGGCCGGGTACATAATCCGGTTATCGTTCGGGGAATAGGGGGAGGCTGTGACAAGGCCGTGCTGAAGGCTATAAAAATACAGAGGTATAAACCCGGGAAAAAAGCCGGTGAGATAGCCACATTTCGCATCAAGGAAACCGTGCAGTTTATATTGCTTGATGCCTGACAAAAAACTTCCACACTAAAAATATGTTTAAAGAGTTAAATTACTGTTCTGGCACTTGCAGAGTATATATAAAATCCCGTTCTTTTCAACTTATCGTTACAACAGATAAACATTGTATTTGAATTATGAGAAATGAAAGAAAATCACCTAAAGCAGATCTGAAAAGATCTTACACTGTCTACCTGGAGGCAGGTTTGATTATTGCTCTGCTTTTCATGATCATAGCCGTTAAGGTTACGATCGAAACAGAGCCCCCACAAGTTATTGCTCTCGATGAGCAGGAAGTTGTTGAGATGGAGGAAGTAATCCAGACCAAACAAATTGAGACCCCTCCACCACCACCTCGTCCACCGGTCCCGGTTGAAGTTCCCAATGACGAAATTATTGAGGACGAAATGATTGACCTTGACGCCGAGCTTGATATGGACGCCCCGATGGATCTACCTCCTCCTCCCCCTGAAGAAGAGGAAGAAGAAGATTTCTTTGTGGTTGTAGAGCAAATGCCGGAACTGAAAGGCGGTATGGCTAAACTTCAATCCAGTGTTAAGTATCCTGAAATGGCACGTCGCGCCGGTATTGAAGGTCGTGTTACCGTTCAGTTTATTGTAAACGAGCAGGGTAAAGTTGAAAATGCCCAGGTTGTTCGTGGAATTGGCGGTGGTTGTGATGAAGAAGCATTGAAGGCCGTTCAAAAAGCGAGTTTCACTCCCGGAATGCAGCGAGGACGACCTGTACGTGTACAATATGCCTTGTCGATCAATTTCCGATTGCAAAACTAATTCAAATACATTTGTTGAGTTATTTCAAGGTGTGGCTTTCCGGCCACACCTTTTTTTGTGCCTGTAATTTTGCCTTTTTCTTTTCTGAGTCCAATCGGCTAAAGGTGTAGAACTTGCAATCCAATAAAATCTTTATTAGTTAGTTAACAAAACGATATAAGTTATTGTTTTGTTGATACTAGTGAGTTTATAGGAGCATCAAGTTCCGAATTATTAATTACAGGGAGGAACCATGAGAAACGAGAGAAAGTCACCTGAAGTAAATCTTAGGAAATCCTACACCATCATTTTAGAAGTGGGAACCATATTTGCCCTGCTTTTCATGATTGCCGTGGTTAAAATCAATATAGAAGCTGAACCACCAAAGGAAATCGCATTGGATGAGCAGGAAGTTGTTGAGATGGAGGAAGTCATTCAAACCAAACAAGTAGAAACTCCACCTCCTCCACCTCGCCCACCGGTTCCGGTTGAAGTCCCCAATGACGAAATTATTGAGGATGAGATGATTGATATGGACGCCGAATTGGATATGGATGCGCCTATGGACCTACCCCCACCTCCCCCTGAAGAAGAGGAAGAAGAAGACTTCTTTGTGGTTGTGGAACAGATGCCTGAACTGAAAGGAGGCATGGCTAAACTTCAATCCAGTGTTAAATATCCCGAGATGGCACGCCGGGCCGGTATTGAAGGACGTGTTACCGTTCAGTTTATCGTTAATGAACAAGGCAACGTTGAAAATGCCCAGGTTGTACGGGGCATTGGCGGAGGCTGTGATGAAGAAGCACTCAAGGCCGTACAACAGGCTGAATTTACTCCCGGTATGCAGCGAGGCCGGCCTGTTCGGGTTCAATACGCCCTTTCCATCAACTTCCGTCTGGATAATTGATCGGTATAATTATAAGATATACAAAGGTGTGGCTTTACAGTCACACCTTATTTTATTTACTGGAACTTTTGAAGTATATCTTTAAGGTTTTGAAAACCGGCTTTTTCAATCGCTTCAGGTAAAGGCATCCATTCTACGTTTTCAATTCCTTCTTTCTTTTGCGGAATGAACTCTTCTTGTCGGGTAAAAATCATGGAGTACCACCAGGTGGTTTTGCCCATAGTTTTACCCTTTTCAGGATATTCGTGATAGGTGGTGCCAACTACAGAAACAAGGGCAGGTAAGCTGCTCCCAACTTCCTCCGAAACTTCACGGACGGCGCACATTTCCAGCGTTTCGCCTTTCTCCAGTTTCCCTTTGGGAAGATCCCAGTACCCGTTTCTATAAATCATCAATACTTCGGGAGTTTCTTTCCCTTCAACGTATCTGAAAACAATACCTCCGGCTGCTTTAACCGGCTTGGCTTCGGGTTTACTCATCATCTTTTTCGGAAGCTTCTCCGGAAGGGGTGTTGTTCTCTTTTTTCTTTTCTTCGGCGTAATTCAGGCGCAGATTGGTAAGGGCCTGATCCAGGTAATTCGCTGACTCTTTAGAAAGATTTCCCTCCGTGAATTTCTTCAGCATGCCCAAAGTATCAATGGCATACTTGGCGGATGATAAGTCTTTCTCCGTTTGCCCTGTCTCAGGGTGTTGAATTTTACCCAGCCCCATCATTGCAATCTGCTGATGTTGCTGAACCAGCATCATAAACAGTAGTTGTTCCTGCTGTTCTTCATTTAGTTTGTTACCGTTCTCGCTCATATTCCTTCTCTTTTAATATTCGTTGTTTGTTTCCCTAAATTAAAGGGCTTTCCGATTAAATAAAGTTCAATTTTCTGTACATTAAGCGCTCCTAAGGATAACCAAAATCAAAAACTTTTTTATGGCCGTTATTAAGCCTTTTAAGGCATGGAGACCCCACCCTGAGTTTGCAGAAGAAGTAGCCTGTGTTCCTTATGATGTAATCAATACCAAAGAAGCAAAAGAGCTTGCCAACGGAAAGTCTCAGAGTTTTTTAAATGTCATTAGACCTGAGATTGATCTGCCGGCCGACACCTCGGTTTATGATGCTAGAGTATATGAGAAAGGACAGGAGAATCTTTATTCTCTGTTACACTCTGATGCTTTTACCCAGGAAGAGGCTGATGCACTGTATATTTATCGATTGATTATGAACGGCCGTTCCCAAGCCGGAATTTTTGGCTGTGTGAGTGTTGAAGATTACAATAATGATGTAATCCTGAAGCATGAACTCACCCGACCGGATAAGGAAGATGACCGTACCAAACACATCCTTACACAACAAGCCCATGCTGAACCCGTCATGCTTACATTCCGTGACACCGGCTCTGTGAGTAACTTCATGAATAATCATATGGATCGGAATGATCCCGTTTATGACCTGACTACTGAAGACGGCATTCAGCATACCATTTGGAAAGTTGAAGCTTCAGATACCTTGGTTTCAGAGTTTCAGAAAATCCCGAAACTATATGTAGCAGATGGACATCACCGTTGTGCAAGTGCGGCAAGAGCAGCGAAAGAGCAGGCTTCACAGAACCCTGAGCATAATGGTACTGAAGAATATAATTTCTTCCCCGCCGTGCTGTTTCCGATGGATCAAATGGAAATACTGGCCTACAACCGCATTGTATTTTCTATTCCTGATAACTTCCTGAAACAGCTGGAGGAGAAGTTCACGGTTCAGAAAAAAGCTAATCCGGTACCTGCTAAAAAAGGCATGGTTTCTTTCTATTTGAACGACAACTGGTATGGTATCACTCTCAACCCTTCAGAGAAAACCGACCCCGCTTCCAACCTTGACATATCATTGCTGCAAAATCAGGTTCTTACACCTATTCTTGACGTTAGAGATCAGCGAACCGATCCCAATATTGATTTTGTAGGAGGAATACGAGGCACTGATGAGCTGGAGCAGTTGGTTGATAACGGCGAGGCTTCACTTGGCATTAGTCTGTACCCAACCAGCATAGAAGAACTTCTGGATGTTTCTGATGCTGGCCAACTTATGCCGCCAAAATCCACCTGGTTTGAGCCTAAACTCCGGTCGGGATTATTGGTTCATACTTTTTAACTCACTTCAACCTATAACGAATATGAAACGCGTTCACAATTTTAGTGCAGGTCCTGCAGCCCTCCCCCTGGAGGTTTTGGAGATCGTACAGGATGAGCTGCTTGATTACCACGGAACCGGCACTTCCATCATGGAAAAAAGTCACCGGGGAAAAGAGTACACCAAAGTGGATGCCGAAGCCAAAGAACGGCTGACCCGAATTCTAGGGCTGGGTGATGATTTTCATATCATGTTTTTGCAGGGAGGAGCTACTGCTCAGTTCATGCAGATACCCTTCAATTTTTTAGAAGAAGGACAGACTGCCGATTATATAAACACCGGGGTTTGGTCACAGAAAGCCATCAAAGAAGCCAAACTCTTTGGAAATGTACATATCCCATTCAGCAGTGAAGACGAGGGATTTACCCGTGTTCCGGCCAATGAGGAATTGAATCTTTCAGAGAACCCAAGGTATGTTCACTATACGTCGAATAATACCATTTATGGAACTCAGTTTAAGAGCGAGCCGGATTCGAACGAGGCTCCACTGGTATGTGATGCCTCCTCCGACTTCATTTCCCACCCCATAGATGTGGATCGTTATGGCTTGATTTATGCCGGTGCTCAAAAGAACCTTGGGCCTTCCGGTGTAACAGTCGTTATTGTGAGGAAAGACTTCTTACAAACAAACACAAAAAAGAACATCCCCACCTTTCTGAATTATCATTCACATAGCGAACGCATTTTTAACACCCCACCGAGCTTTGCAGTTTACATGGTGAACCTGGTATTACAATGGGTGGAAGACAAAGGTGGAATTCCGTACTTCCAAAAACTCAACACTCAAAAAGCTGAGCTACTTTACCATACCATTGATGAGGATGATTTTTATACCGGTACCGCTCAGGTTGATTCCCGTTCTAAAATGAATGTCACCTTTCGGCTGCCCTCCAAAGAACTGGAGCAACGGTTTATCAGTGAAGCGGAAAAACATGGGCTGGTAGCTTTAAAAGGACATCGCAGCGTAGGCGGCATTCGAGCCAGCATCTATAATGCCTGTGAAATGGAGTCGGTGAAAGCGCTGACTGATTTCATGAAAGAATTCCGCGCGAAAAGAGGGTAGCAATCAGAGCAAGCCAAACACGCTCAGGAAGTGATCAACGGTATTGGGCACGAAAATGATCAGGTACAAAAATCCCCATATTGCTCCGGCTATATGCGCCTCGTGATTTATCTTTCCCTCCCGTTTGCTTGCAAAAACACTGTAAATCAGGAACAAAGCTCCGAAAATGATAGCCGGAATCCCGAATGGTATAAACATGATATAAATCGGGCTGAGTGGGAAGAGTAAAATGAACCCAAACAACACACTTTCCACGGCCCCGGAAGCTCCTACCGTTGCAAAATCAGGATTATCTTTATGTTGAAATAACGAGGGTAAACTGGAAATAACCAGTGCAGACAGGTACAAAGCTATAAAATGCTCCCTCCCTATAGATTGTTCCAAAACCGGCCCAAAGAAAAATAACACAAACATATTCAGAAAAAGGTGACCAATTCCGGCATGTATAAAACCGGAGCTGATTAACTCGTACCAGGTGTTTTCACGAACTACCCGGTATGGCATCATCATGCCTTTTTCAAAAACCTGGGGAAGTGCATAAAGAGCAACTAAGGAGACCACAACATTAGCTGCGATCAGAATTAGGGTTACCGACATCTATTTTTTCTTTTCAAGGTAAGAGGAAAACAATACTGTTGCAGAAGAATTAAAAAACCCCTCACACATTTCTGCATGAAGGGTTAGGTGTTTGAAAAAAAAGTCGGGCTGTTAATGGTCTTTTTTGAGTTCCTCGATTTCTTTTTTAAGTCGCTCGATCTCAGCTTGTTGCTCCTGCATTCCTTTAATCAGTACCGGAATCAACTCGGTGTAGTTCATGGTTTTGTATTCCATGGTCTTTTCGATTTCGGTTTCAGAAGTGGCATCCGGGCCGTTTCCACCGCTTTGCATTTCGCTGTATGTGTGAAGGTTATTTTTGACCAGTGATGGCAGCACTTCTTCTACTTCCTGAGCAATGAGTCCGTAATGTAATCCGGAAGAAAGCTTCATCCCTTTATACGCCCCATTTCCCCGAAAATTATAAGTGGTTGGATTTAGCTTCATTATAGTATTCAACCCGTTTTGTAAGGGCTGAATATTTTCCTTCAGGTTGCGATCGGAGGTTTGGCTTGAAGAACCGGTGTACGTAATATCACCGTCAACGTGTAAATTGCCGTTCACGTTGGTATTCCCATTAATACCGTGTGCATTGATGGTTAGTTCTGTTCCATCTGTACTTTTGAAATTAACGCTCCCAAACTGGCTGTTGCCATCATCTATAACTTCCAACCAGATGAGGTCCTCTGCCTGATCGGTTCCTTTGAAAACCATATACGGAAGGTCTGCACTTTCCCAGTTTTTTGCTCCTATCCCTACATTCAAGTTGTCTTGATTCGCCTTGAACTGCATGGTTCCCCATTGGCTACTGCCATCCTCATTTACTTCGATATTGACTTGGCTATAGTAACCTCCGTCTTCTGTATTTTCGATATTACCAAACATTTCGAAATAGGGGAGTTCAGAATTTTCCCAGTTTTTAGCACTCAATGAAAAGTTTGGGATTCCACTATTCGCTTTTAGTTTCATTTCTCCCCATTGCTTGGCGCCATCGTAATTAACCAGTAAATCAACATTACTGTGAAACCAACCATCATCGTTTGGCTTGTCACCGTATAATTGTATTTGTGGTAAGTCGGCACTTTCCCAATTAAGTGCATTCATTAAAATATTAGGACTGTTTGTACCCCATAAGTTTAGGGTTCCTGCCCATCCGTTTGGATCAGCACCGTCAGGATCATTAGAAACCGAGAGATCCACAAAATTTCGATTTTCGACAGGACCATTCAAGAACAAACGCCCCCAGGAATCCCCCATTCCATTATCTGAAACTTCCAACCCTGCGCGTAGGTTGTCACTGTCTGGTGTGGTCTCTCCATATAAATGAAGCATCCCTTGTTTATTTCCAGGACCTCTTGAATTTAGTGCGGCAACAACATCTCCACCATCATTCTCCACCAAAACTTCGGAAATTGGGCCTGAGTTTCCATCTTCCATCATCCCATGAGAATTGATACTAAACTCAGAGCCATCTGTACCACGTAAAGTAATTACCCCTAGCTCAGTACCATCTTCCCATTTTTGCACTTCCATCCAAATCATATCCTGCTGATCGCCTTCTTGGTTAGCAGTACCTCTGAAATACATAAAAGGTAAGTTAGGATCTTCCCAGCTCTTACCTCCCATTTGTATATTTTCGCCGCCCCCATTAGGACTGTGAAGCACCAGTTTACCGCCACCGTCATCATTGGCAAGCCACACCCCGGGTTGTTCATTCTCATTCTCCATAAGCAATGCCGGATGCCCGGGCCAGAAACCGCTAAGTATCCCACCTTCATAAACCCCGGTTTGAGAATAATCCAACATTTGATAGAAGCCATTTCCCTGAAACGTACCAAACCACGCCGGTGGAGTCGTTGCTTCAAATTCAGAATTGAAAAAATATAAATTTCGAGAGGTTAAATGACTTCGAAATCCTCCTTCTTTATTACCGGTACTAAATTCTCCGGGAATTATATTACTGTATCGCCCAAAAGTATCTTTTAGCATAATTTGACCTCTGGAAGCTGTATCCCCACGATTTTCGACATAAACCTGGGTAAGTGTATCTCCATCGGCATTTCCTAACCCAAGAAAACCATAGTTATCATCTCCTTTCTCTCCACTCAGGGTGATACTTATGTTTCCGTTAGTACCTGTAAGTGTTAACGGCAGGCTCACATCCCCTGATGCACCTGAACCGTTCACTACATTTTGAGCAAGCAAAGCATAGGGAACAGATAGTAACCGGGTTGTTCCCAGTTCCTCGTATTCTGTTCCTCCGGCTGGGTCAATTTCCAGTTTTACATAGTAGTTATCAGAAGACCAATCAATTGCAGAGAAAGTATCTTCTGACTCTCCTTCCCCGATTACCAATTCAAAAAGCCCCGCTCCATTCGTTTCCGGAGTTTGGGTTTCGGTATAGATTGCTGTTCCCGTTTCACTGCCTTGAAGTACGCTCACGCGAACCCCAAGATCTGAGTTAGCAATTAATTCCCCGTCTGCATCCCGGGCTACCGCCTGAAAATTAAACCCCTGCGGTACCTGTGCCATTAATTCCGCTGCAAATAGAACAGCGAAAACCGTAAATAATATTTTTATAGTTGCTTTATACATCGTTTTGTCCCCTTATTTTATTAAGATCATTTTCTTGGTAGAGATTAGATTTCCATTAGCTGTTAAGCGATACAGATACATCCCACTTGCTAGCGAAGCTGCATCAAAGCGGGCAATATGAGAGCCCGCCGGCTTTTGTTTTTGTACGAGTGTGGCCACTTTTGCCCCGATGATATTAAATACCTCCAGCCGTACGTCGGCTTTTTCAGGAAGGTCGTAGGCAATATTTGTAGATGGATTAAAAGGATTCGGATAATTTTGTTTTAACCGAAAAGTGGCAGGTATATCATCAGCCAAACGTTCATTAGAAACAAAGACATTATCGCCCCCGTTAGAAAATCCCGTTGTAAGTTGTATTGATGAATTATTGAAGGCTCCCGAAACAACTTCCCCAGCTGAAAAACTAACTGAAAGAGAGTCGCTTTGTAATGTACCCCCGGCAAATGTTATTGAACCTTGCCCCTGTACCTTTGAAATTCCACATATACAAAACAGCCATAGAAAAATGGATAGTAATATTCTATGCATAATTGTATGTATTGGTTTGTGCACAACTTAAGTGTGCTAATTCTCTCAAAACCTAATAAACACGACTACCAAACGAACTACCCGAATATGTGGGATTTTGTTTTCAACCAGAATGGATATCCTGAATTGGTAGAAACAAAAAAACCAGTCAGGAGTTGCCTGACCGGTTTCAAATAAATGCTTTATAAGCCAGCCTTATTTACCTTTCTTTAAGGCTTCTACCTCTTTAAGCAACTGATCAATTTTCTGCTGCTGGTTCTCGATCACAGCCTGTTGCTCCTGCATTCCTTTAATCAGCACCGGAATCAACTCGGTGTAGTTCATCGTTTTATATTCCATGGTCTTTTCGATCTCGGTTTCAGAAGTGGCATCCGGGCCGTTTCCACCGCTTTGCATTTCGCTGTATGTGTGTAGGTTATTTTTGACCAGGGATGGCAGTACTTCTTCTACTTCCTGAGCAATGAGTCCATAATGTAATCCGGTGGAAAGCTTCAGACCATTATACTCACCATTCCCAAGGAAATTATAGGTAGCAGGACTGAGTTTCATAATGGTTTCCAATCCATTCTGGAGAGGCTGAATATTCTCCTTCAGGTTACGGTCGGAGGTTTGTGTGATTGAACCTGTATGGTTGATATCGCCATTAACAGTAAGCGTTCCGTTAACAACAGTTTCACCTTCAAAATAGCCTGCATAATTTTCAACTCCATCCCAGGCAGCTCCATACACTCCATAGTTAATACCTGGACCTGATGCGCGCCCGGCAACTCCATGGTTCTCAACAGAAGTACCGGAACCGGCAAATGACAAACCATGCACACCAAAATTCCATTTACCACTATCTCCGGAGGACTGCGCTTCAACCCCCGTATTGTTCCAGGTATTTCCTGAAGCAGATCCAAAAACACCAAAGTTTATCGACCCTTCGCCAACTCCTTTGCCTTCATCACCATTTCCTGTACCTGTAGCATAACCATTTACTCCATAGTTATACTTTGATTGGGAGGCAGCTTGTCCATACACCCCATACCGAGTGCCTCCACCTGAAGCATCACCATTAAATGCTGAACCTAGCACTCCTACATGGGTACCACTACCCGGGCCGTTTGCTGAACCATTGACTGCATATTGGGATGCTCCGTTTTCAGCATTCTCCCGAATTTGCCCAGCTAACGGACGGTTCCTGCCCGTAGAAAATCCAATTACATTAACTCCATAAGCATATTCTGTTTCTGCTTCACTCCCAACCCGGATGATGGTAAGAGAATCCTGAAGGGTAGGTTCGTCAGTATTAATCTCTATAAAATCTGTGTATTCGTCATCAAGTCCCACAACGTTTTGAGCCATTAAAGCATATGGAACTGATAACAGACGTGTGGTTCCCAATTCTTCATATTCGGTTCCGCCAGCGGGGTCGATCTCCAATTTCACATAATAATTATCTGATGACCAGTCGATAGAAGAGAAATTATCTTCTGAAATGCCTTCTCCAATCACAATTTGAAAGGAACCTACCGCACTGGTAGTTGGAGTTTGGGTTTCGGTATAAACAGCTGCCCCTGTTTCGCTGCCTTGTAAAACACTTACACGAACGCCCAGTTCTGAGTTTGCAATAAGATCACCGTCAGCATTTCGTGCCACCGCCTGAAAGTTAAAACCCTGCGGCACCTGTGCCATTACCTCTGCTGTAAACAATACAGCAAGTATCGAAAAAAGTAGTCTGTAGAATATTTTATTCATCGTGTTGTCCTGTTAAATTATTTGATCAAAAGCATTTTTTGTGTTGCAATTACATTTCCATCGGCTGTAAATCGATAGAAATACATACCGCTGGCAAAGCTTGAAGCATTAAAACGCAGTGTATAGCTGCCGGCCGGTTTTCTGCCCTCAGCAAGTACTGCTACTTTTGCTCCAATGGAATTGAACACCTCGAGCCTGACATCTGCTGATTTTGGCAATTCGAAAGAAATATTTGTGGAAGGGTTGAAAGGATTCGGATAGTTTTGCATTAACCGAAATGAGTCCGGCAGGTCAGAAACCGGTTTTTCATTAGAAGTAAAAACTAAATCGCTGCCATTACTGAACCCTCCACTTACACTTACAGATGCACTGTTGAAGTTTCCGGCTAACGCTTCTCCTGCTGTAAAGGTCAACGTCACGGAGGTACTTTCAAGGGTGCCACCCATAAATGAAATTACACTTTGAGCTTGTGCCGGAATACTGACCAGTAATCCACATAGCACAAGCAGAGTTTTGTATAACCGCATAGTCCTGATTTTTTGTTAGTGCCGAATTATGCTGATAGATGCATAAAACAACGTATTCGGAATTATTGTACTATTTTTTAGCTGATAAAAAACTACCCGATCAGGTGGTTTTTTGTCTCTCTATCAATGAGGCTGATTTGAAATGGTTTATCAGAAAAGAACTGGGAAAAATGACTTTATCAAACCATTCAATTATATTCAGCCATACTTTAGGATATACAGCTTTATAAGGGTAACATATGACTGGCGGCACATACCCAACAGGTATGTTAATCGTCTCATCAACTAATTGGGGTAGTTTGAGTACTATTTCAACGGATGGGATGGGTTTAAACTATCTGTTCGATTTTTTTACTCTTGGTTTTGTAGTTGTTGCAGGTAGCTTGGAGTGGCTCACCCGCGATACTCTTCTCATACTGTTTGTTACTTCTTTGATTGGGCTTTTCATTCTTGGTGCCATGGTTCTCTCTTACAGAAAACAACGGGCTCGGCAGCAAGCAATAAACAAGTCTCTTAGTGACGGAGCACGCAACCTTTCCAACCTTAATGATGACATTCATCGTTTTATCGGAGTAGTTTCGCATGATTTACGCAGCCCTCTTAATTCCATTACGGCTATTTCAGAGCTATTGGCTATGGATGCAGATAAAATGCCCCCTGAAGAAATCGAAGAGTACGCAGGAAACATCCATGATTTAACCATGCGTATCAACAACCTGGTTAATAACATGATGGATGCTAACAAAATTGAGCTGGGTGAAGTTAAAATTAAGCCTGAACCCATTTCTGTCCAAAAAACGGTGACCGATGTGTTCAATGCACTCAAGATTTTGGGGGACAAGAAATCCATAAAAACTACCCTGCACATTAATGATAATTTACCCCTTGTGGTTGCTGATCAGGATGCGCTTACACGGGTATTGGAAAACCTGGTTAATAACGCCTATAAATTTTCGGCACCTGACTCTCAGGTAACCATTAAAGCTGAACATATACCCGGTGAAGAAAGAGTGAAAATCAGTATAAGTGACGAGGGGCCCGGATTTACAGACGAGGATAAAAAGAACATGTACAACAAATTTTCCAGGTTATCGGCTTCTCCTACCGCCGGTGAAAAAACTACCGGGCTTGGACTTTATATCGTCCATAAATTGGTACAACGCATGGGAGGTCGCATAGAACTGACCAGCGAACCGGGGAAAGGTTCTGTATTTTCGATTTTCCTGAAATCAGCCTGATAGCATTTCACCACAAAGCAGGATATATTTTGGGAGTCCAATTTAAATCATCTACATGCACTCGTTAAAAGTACTTGCTCTATTTGTATTTACGGTAGTTCTGATTTCGGCTTGTGGTGTTACAAAAAGAGGGGCTGATTTCTCCGCTCCTGTTTCTTCAGAAAATGCCCGCGCCATCGAAACCGGCGTCTCCAGCTGGTATGGGCCTAATTTTCATGGAAAGCTCACGGCTAACGGAGAAGTGTATGACATGAATGGTGTGACGGCCGCTCACCGCACCCTACCCTTTGGAACTATTCTGTTGGTCGAAAACCTGGATAATGGGAAAACGGTGCAAGTCCGAATAAATGATCGTGGCCCATATGCAAAAAACCGGATCATTGACCTTTCTAAAGGAGCAGCGGAGCAAATTGATATGATTGGCCCCGGAACCGCCCGGGTACGGCTCTACCTGCTAAAGGGAGATTTAGAGAACTCCCGGATAACGGATATCAAAGTCCCGACGTACACGGTTCAACTTGGTTCCTACCAAACTAAGAATGAAGCTGAAAAACACTCCAAAAAAATAAATGGCAGTTTTGTTGAAACGGTAAAAATAAATGGAGAAACATTTTACCGAGTATATAAAGGAACTTATACGGATCCGGAAGCTGCTAAAAAAGAAATGAGTCGGTTGAACCGACAGGGGCACGCAGGTTTTGTAAAGCAGATCGAAAATAATTGAAATAGCGGGATTGATTATTCCCGATTTTCCGTTTTCCGCACAGAACCTAAATTAGTTTAGTCAATGAAAAAGAAGATCATTGTAATAGGAAGCGGATTCGGTGGCTTGGGCGCAGCTTCCAGATTACTCTCAGCCGGCCATGATGTTACCATCCTCGAAAAAAGAGATAAGCTGGGCGGTCGTGCCTACGTGTATGAAAAGAACGGCTTTAAATTTGATGGCGGACCAACCGTAATTACGGCTCCGTTTATGTTTGATGATATTTTTGAAGCTGCCAGCAAAAAGCGGAAAGATTATGTAGAGTTCGTTCCCTGCGATCCGTTCTACCGAATCTTTGATGCTGAAGGGAAGCATTTTGATTACAATAATGATCACGAATTTACCCTGGAAGAAATCAGGAAGCGAAATCCTGATGATGTTGAAGGCTATGAGAAGTTCATCAAAACTACCAAAGCCATCTTTGACAAAGGCTTCGTTGAGCTTGCCGACAAGCCTTTCCTGAAGTTCACCGATATGCTGAAAGTGGCTCCTGACCTGATCAAGCTTCAGTCTTATAAAACCGTTTATAAGTATGTAGAACAGTTCATCGATGATGAATTTCTGAAACGCTGCTTTTCATTTCATCCGCTGCTGGTAGGCGGAAATCCTTTTGATACAACCTCCATTTATGCCATGATTCACTACCTGGAACGGGAATGGGGTGTCCATTATGCCATGGGGGGAACCGGAGCCATTGTTAACGCCCTTGAAAAACTGATCCTGGAACAGGGTGGTACCATTCATACCGATACAGAAGTTGATGAAATCTTAATCACAAACGGAAAGGCAACCGGAGTCCGAGTCAAAAACGGAGAACAGCTGCAAGCTGATGAAATCGTTTCTAACGCAGATGTTGCCTTCACCTATAAAAACCTGATCAACCCAAAACACCGGAAGAAATATACCGACCGCAAGATTGAGCGGACAAAATACAGCATGGCCCTTTTCGTGATTTATTTTGGAACCAAGAAGAGATATCTGGATTCAGGATTGGCCCACCATAACATCATCTTGGGTGAGCGGTACCAGGGATTGCTGGAAGACATTTTCCATAAGAAACATCTGGCGGAGGATTTCTCTCTTTATCTTCACATGCCAACTATTACCGACCCATCGATGGCGCCGGAAGGATGCGAAGGATTTTACGTGTTATCCCCCGTCCCTCATTTAGACAGCGGTACCGACTGGAATGAAATGGCCCCTAAGTATCGGGATGCTATTATGAACTTTCTGGAAGAAAACTACCTCCCTGATCTTCAGGAAAATATAATTGCCGAGCATTACATCGATCCGCTGCATTTCCAGAATGTACTGAACAGCTATAAAGGATCTGCATTTTCGGTAGAACCGATTTTGACACAATCAGCCTGGTTTCGTCCGCATAATAAATCGGAGGACGTTGATAACCTATATTTTGTTGGGGCGGGAACCCATCCGGGTGCAGGTCTTCCGGGCGTACTTTCTTCGTCAATCATTGCGCAAGACCTGATCGGCAAGGCATAACTTAGCTTCAGTTCAATTCACTGTTGTTCAATTCTTTCTAAATGCCATATTTTTGGAGCCGAAAGGTTGTTCACGAATTAACTGATTTGCTTTGTTCTTAACCGGAATTCTCAGGGCCATTTATATTGCTTTTCTGGCAAGTATTATTTGCACGGGAAATCTCTTTGCCCAGTTTTCAGGTGGCTCAGGTACAATAACGGATCCTTTTCAAATTTCTACTCCCCAGCAGCTTCAGGAAGTCAGAAATTACCCGGATAAGCATTTTATACTCATCAATGATATAAATGCCAGGGAAACAAAATCATGGAATGATGGAAAAGGGTTCACGCCAATCGGCTCCGGTGAGAATGGATTTTCCGGTAGTTTTGACGGCAGGAATTTTAAGATTAGTTATCTCACCATCAATCGTCCCTACTCCGAATATGTTGGTTTGTTCGGATTGTTAACGGGTGCAGTAGTACAAAACGTGCATTTGGACAGTATTGCCATATTTGGGGCTAATGCTACGGGAGGGCTGGCCGGACAGATTTCAAACAGCAGAGTTTTAAACTCATCAGTAACGGGCAAAGTAACCGGGCGGACGTATGTAGGCGGAATAACAGGATTTAATAAAGGGAGAATTGAACATGTTCAAAGCCAAATTACAATTTCCGGAAGGTCTTATGCCGGAGGTATAACAGGTATTAACCGGGGGCGTATTATTCGCACTACAGCGAAAGCAAACGTTTCGGGGACCGGACATAATCTTGGGGCTTTAGTAGGTAACAACTACGACGGGTTAATTTCAGAATCTATATCTGAGGGTTTGGTTTATAGTGACGACGCTTCTTCTGTTGGCGGATTATCAGGGAGTAACGGAGGTATAATTGTTCGCTCTTTTTCCTCTGCTGAGGTATCAGGAAGATCATATGTTGGAGGACTTGTAGGAAATAATCATTCCGGCGAAATTCGTTGGTCCTATTCTTCGGGGAATGTAAGTGGGTTTAACCTGGTGGGAGGGTTTGCTGGAGTTAACCGTAATCAGGGAGTAATAGAAGAATCTTATACCACCGGTAAAGCAGAGGGTACTATCGACGTTGGAGGGTTTATAGGGGTGAACCGGGATCCTGTCAAAGCAGGTTATTGGATTACTGACGATGACTCCAACCAAAGCCCTATAAGCAAAGGTACAACCGAAGGCATTTCAAGATTGTCTTTTGATCAAACTACCGGTTCTGAAAGCACAAAACTTATGAAGGGCTTTTCTTTCAATGAAATCTGGGGTTATGTAACGGACAAAACTCCGCAGCTGCTATGGACCATGCCCTACTTTGTTATTTCAGATGTTAAAGGTCCTTCTTCTGGTATCAGTGGTGATTTAATTGAATTTGAAGTGACTTTAATAAACAAAGGAAGTCAACCCGAAACCCATAGCGTAGTTTTGGATGATGGAAATGGCAAAGAGCTTGACCGTATCACTGATATTTCTTTGACTCCCGGAGAGGATTCCACTTTTACTATGAGATGGCTGACAACAGTCGACGACAAGGGAGAATTTCACCTCCGGTTCGAAAGTCAATTCTATCGAAAATCAGTGCCGCTAACAATTTTCAGAACGCCTGATATTCCGGAATTGGTTCGGCCATTTGGTTTGGAAGAGCATGTCAGCATCACTCCTGCCTTCCGTTGGGAAAAAGCTTATCTCGCCGATCGGTATCAGCTTCAAATAGCTGAAAACGAGAACTTTAGTCCGGTTACATTCAACATTACTGATATTGATACAACTACTTATACCCTCAAAAAATCGTTAGACTATCTCCGCTATTATCAATGGAGGGTTCGGGGAGTTAATGATGATGAGATTGGCCCCTGGAGTAAAAGTTCAGAGTTTATCACGATTATCGAACGACCGGAGGTGGTTACATTGAAAACCCCTGTAGATGAAGACAATGAAGTCTCTACACAACCTTTCTTTTCCTGGGCAGAAACGGAACGGGCAGAAAATTATACGTTACAGATAGCCTCCGACGAAGAATTTGAAACGATACTCTTTGATTCCACTTTCAGCGCCCGAGACTCTTCCCTTAGCTTCGAAGGCAGTTTACCCTCCGAGAAAGCTTTGTTCTGGCGAATGCAAGCCTCAAATGTCGGAGGAGATTCAGACTGGTCTGAAATAAGAAGCTTTTCTGCGGTTCGTAAAAGTTCCAGAAAAGCGGACTTTAGTAACTTTGAGTACAAACTGGAGCAAAATTATCCTAACCCGTTTAACCCGGTTACTTACATACAGTATAGCATTCCTGAAGCTACAAGAGTTGAGATAGAAGTGCTCAACATGCTGGGACAACAAGTGGCAACACTGGTGGATGATTATAAATCAGCAGGTTGGCATACCGTCACTTTTGATGCCTCCAAATTATCCAGCGGATTCTACATTTACCGTATCAAAACCAAAGATTTTACCGCTTCCAGAAAGTTATCACTGGTAAAATAGCCCCACTTTAATTCATCAAATCTTTATTAAAGTTGGGTAACGTAGGGCACTTTCGAACCAGAAAAGGAGTCAACATGAAAACCGCCTTTGCCATTTTCATGACTATCCACGGCCTTATCCATCTTCTTGGTTTTCTAAAAGCTTTTCAGTTTGTCGATCTAAAGGATTTTAAACAGCCCATCTCTAGACAAGCCGGTGTGTTTTGGATGATAAGTTCTGTTTTGGTCATTTCGGCTGTAAACCTGTATTTAGCCGGAAATTCGTATTATGTTGGATTTGGATTTACCGCTATTCTCATCTCTCAGATTCTGATTATAGGAGCATGGAAAGACGCCAAATACGGTACCATCCCAAACATCCTCTTTGGCATTTTACTTCTGCTCTCATTTCAATAAGTAATTCTCTACTGAAAATACTCCCTTACCCTCGTATATTCCATCTTCAAAAATGGATTAACCTTACCATACCAATGAAACAACTTCTGCTTTCTCTTTTAACAATCTCATTATTAATAGTGGCCTGCGAGCCACAGTCCGGCTACCACCAGCTGGATTTGGAAGAAATAACCATATCTGAATTACAGGCAGGATATGAAAACGGCGATTTTACTATCCAGGATGTGACCGATGCTTACTTGAAACGCATAGAGGCCGTTGATAAATTTGGCCCCCAGCTTAATTCTATGATATACGTTAACCCAAAAGCTTTGAATGTAGCCCGGCAGCTGGATGAAGAATTACAAGCGGGTAACAAAAGAGGTCCGTTGCATGGGATTCCGGTTGTGTTGAAAGACAACATCGACACCAACGACATGCCAACCACGGCAGGGGCAAATATCATGAAAGGTTCTGTCCCTGATCAGGATGCCTTCATTACACAAAAACTACGGGATGCCGGAGCCATCATTATTGGCAAAGCCAACCTGAGTGAATGGGCGAACTTCCACAGTAGTTTTTCATCCAGTGGCTGGAGCGCACTTGGCGGACAAACACACAACCCATACGATTTAACACGAAACCCTTGTGGATCCAGCGCCGGCTCCGGTGCAGCAGCCTCGGCAAACTTAGCGGTCTTCGCTATTGGTACGGAGACAAATGGATCCATCACCTGCCCTTCTTCAGCAAACGGACTGGTGGGCATTAAACCAACGGTTGGATTATTGAGCCGATCGGGGATCATCCCAATTTCTCACACCCAGGATACACCCGGACCTATGGCACGAACCGTTGAAGATGCAGCTATCGCTCTGGGTACGATGGTCGGCTTAGATGAAGCAGATTCTAAAACAGCGGCCAGCGAAGGAAATTTTCATACCGATTACACCCAGTTTTTGAATGCTGACGGTTTGAATGGGAAACGAATTGGTTTGTGGACCGGCTCGCTGGGAGGACATCACCGCGTGGATACCCTGATGCATGAAACCGTTCGTTTACTGGAAAATCAGGGAGCAACCGTCATCGAGATTGACCGAATTTCATCAGAAAATGTAGGCGGTGATTCTTTCCAGGTACTGCTTTATGAATTTAAAGATGGACTTAATAAGTATTTTGCTTCTCTGGGTGATGACGCTCCGGTTAAGAATATGGCTGAGCTGGTGGATTCAACACTCGCTGATTCTGCTGAAATGCACTACTTCGATCATGACCTGTTGATTACAGCGAGCAAGAAAGGTGATCTTGATTCTGAGGAATACACCAATGCCCTGGCTCGTATGATGAAGTACACCCGGGAAGAAGGCATAGATAAAGTAATGGACGAGCATAACCTGGATGCAATCATAGGACCTACCGGCGGACCTGCCTGGAAAACCGATCTCACCAATGGTGATAATTTTGCGGTTTCCTCCAGTTCACCGGCTGCCCGCGCCGGTTACCCGAACATCACCGTACCTATGGGATATATTGACGGTCTTCCTGTTGGTATTTCGTTCTTTGGCAGAGCCTGGAGTGAACCTCTGCTTCTGGAAATAGCCTATGGATTTGAACAAGGCACCAAGGTTAGAAAAGCTCCTGAACTATAGACCAAACAACCCAACCGACCAATTTAACTAAATAGATTAACTATTTGGTTAAACCATATATTCAAGACTTATAGGGCTCTGGAGCTTAATATTGACCGTTCGAAATACCCAAGCGGATGCTTGAACTATTTTTGTTTTGCTACAGCCAGAGTTAGAGAGCATAAAAAAAGCGGAGGCATTTCCCTCCGCTTTTTCTCTATACACTTTTACTATATCTTCTCAAAAATCGAAAATATTCTGACTTATTCTTCCAGGCTTTTTTGAAGCTTATCCCAGTCGGCCAGGAAACGATCCAGACCAATATCAGTCAACGGATGCTTGAGCAGACTCTTAATCACCCCAAGTGGCATAGTTGCAACATCGGCACCTTCTTTGGCACATTCAAGCAGGTGCATCGGGTGGCGAATACTCGCAGCCAGCACCTCCGTTTCGTATCCGTAATTATCGTAAATGGTCACGATGTCCCGAATCAACTGCATTCCATCGGTTGAGATATCATCCAATCTTCCCAAAAACGGAGAGATGTAAGTAGCTCCTGCTTTAGCGGCAATCAACGCCTGGGTTGGAGAAAAGCATAACGTGCAATTCGTTTTAATGCCTTCTTCAGAGAAAGTTTTAATCGCTTTAATACCGTCTTTAATCAAAGGAACTTTAACCACAACATTGTCTGCAATTTTTGCAATATTACGACCTTCTTCTATAATCTCGTCATACTCCGTTGAGACCACTTCAGCTGAAACAGCTCCGGCAACCATATCACAAATTTTTGCGATATGTCCTTCAAAATCCCGAACCCCAATTTTAGCACAGAGGCTTGGGTTGGTGGTCACACCGTCAAGTACTCCAAGGTCGTTTGCCTCTTTGATTTCATCGAGATCAGCCGTGTCTATAAAAAATTTCATAAATGAGCGAAAGTTTGATTGTCGTTTGTCATCTAAGATAAGCATTCATTTCCTCTCAATCTTGTTACATCCTGTAACTATTAATTTCTTTTTTTTACAAAACAAGACCTTGTAAAACCAAACTTTATAATGAACTTAAAGTGTTCATCATAAGACGCTAAAAAGACAAAAAAATCAATCCTGACAAAGTGAAAATATCTAATATACAAATTGCTGTTCTTAGCTTGCTTTTAATTAGCTGTAGCAATGATAATTCCAATGAAAGCGGATCATCTGGTTTTTCCGGATTTGGGGGGCGGCAGGCTACCAGTGTGGAAACCAGCGAAGTTGAAATCGGCCCTATAGCCGATCAGGTACGCTCATTTGGCAATGTAAAAGCTCAAAATGTAATATCGGTTTTGCCTCAGGTCAGCAACCGAATCACAGAAATTTATGTGGATCTTGGAGACACTGTTCGTCAGGGTGAAGCTCTTGCCAAAATATACGATGCTACCTTTCGGGATCAGCTAAGTCAGGCCAAATCTCAAGTAGAACAAAGCCGAATAGCCCTCCGTCGGGATAGTTCAGAGTATCAGCGACAGCTTAGCTTAATGGACCGGGATTTAACCAGTGAGTCAGAACTAGATATTGCTCAGGCCGCATACCAAAGTTCCAGAGCACAATTTGAATCTGCCCGGTCATCCCTTACGCAAGCCCAGGAGAATTTTAACAACACCGTTGTTCGTTCTCCGGTAGCCGGAGTAATTAATTCACGAGCTCTGGAAGTTGGAGATTTGGCAACTACCGGAACTGAATTGTTTCAGGTTGCCAGTACTAATGGATATGAATCCCGAATATATCTGCCTGTTCAGGATTGGCGAGCAGTGAAAATTGGGCAGGAAGTAAACCTGCGTATATCCAATGAGAGCGACATCAGTGCCCAAGGGGTGGTTTCCCGCAAGAGTCCTCAACTGGATGCTACCACCGGGCTGGGTGAAATCGTTATCACCCTCACTCAAATTGGCAATAATATTTATCCGGGTGTTTTGGTCGAAAATATTATCAATATCACCACCAAAGAACGGACTATGATTGTGCCACGAAGCGCCTTGGTAGAACAGGTTGAAACGGTCATCAACCCTGAAACCAACACCATAGATCTCGACCGAACCTATTCCGTATTTGTATCCCGTGGAGATTCTGTTGCTGAGCGTCGAGAACTGGAACTGGGGATTGAACAGGGAGACCGAATTGAAGTTCTTAGCGGACTTCTGCCCAGTGACAATATCATTGTAACCGGCCAAAGCGGACTGGATGATGGCTCACGTATTCAGGTTGCTTCAGGAGATCGGTTCCAGACCCCTCAGGAGCGACAGGTGGGTAATCAGGAGCAGCGTAACAGGCCAGCGGGAGGACAAAATCCACTGGCTAATATTAATATGAGTGAAGAAGAACGCACTGAAGCCCGAGAAAAAATGCAGGGAATGTCGCGGGAAGAACGCATGGCTTTTTTACGTGAACTGAGACAACAACAAGCTGATACAACTTCAAACGGGCAATAAGCATGGGATCTCTTTCCAAATTAGCAGTTGATCGTCCGATTACATTTTTAATGTCTACCCTGATCCTGTTGGGATTTGGGTTGTATGGGCTTCAGAACCTGAGATTAAACCTCTACCCGGATGTTTCTTTCCCAACCATTACCGTTTATACCAGTTATGAAGGGGTAGCACCGGAGGACATCGAAACCCTGGTAACCCGCCCCATTGAAGAGTCGGTAGGCAGTATCAGTGGTATCCGAAAAGTACGGTCTCTCTCCAGCCAGGGTGCATCTGTTGTGAAACTTAACTTTGAATGGGGAACCGACCTGTATCAGGCTGAGAATGATGTTCGTAAAGAACTCGGGTTTGTTGAACGCCAGATTCCTGATGATGCGGAAACACCCCTTGTGTTTTCTTATGATCCCAATCAGGAGCCCATTGTTGTACTCACGCTGACCTCTAATGCCCGCAGTTCGCGCGAATTGCGCACGTATTCAAAACAGGTATTAGAGCAGCGTATTGAACGTATTAATGGAATTGCATCTGCTGAAACTTCCGGCGGCCTTGAACGGCAGATCAATGTGCGTATCAATAATGAGCAGATGCGACTTTACAATATCACGATTCAGGAAATTGCTCAAAAACTTCAACAAGAAAACATTCAGGTACCCGCCGGGCAGCTCACTGAAGGAAATACAAACTACTCTCTGCGCACTATCGGGGAGTTCAAAGATGTCAATCAAATTCGAAACACCATTATTACTGTTCGGGATGGACAGCCTCTTTTACTTAAAGATATAGCTGACGTGGATGACGGCATTGCCCAGCCTATCGGTAATGTTCGGGTGAATGGTGAGGATGGAATCATTGTAAATGTATATCGCCAAAGTGATGCCAATGTGGTTACTGCAGCCAATGCCGTAGTTGGCGGGCTGGATGATATCCGGGTAAGTCTCCCATCTGATGTGGAAGTATCTGTACTTACCAATAAAGCTGATTTTATTGAGCAGTCTATCAGTAACCTGCTTTGGACCGGTATTCAGGCAATTATTTTGGTTGTTCTGATTCTACTTGCGTTTTTGAGAAGTGGACGTTCGGCAACCATTATTGCTATTTCTATCCCGGTTTCTATTGTCACCACTTTTTTAGTGATGGATTTGGCCGACCTTAGCCTGAACATCATCTCGCTTTCAGGATTAACTCTCGCTGTTGGACTGGTGGTAGATAATGCCGTAGTAGTACTTGAGAATATTTTCCGGTTTCGGGAACAGGGTTCGCCTCGCGATGAAGCCTCCGTAAGCGGAGCCAAAGAGGTAGCCGTACCTATTATTGTTTCTACTTTAACGACATTGGTAGTTTTTCTACCCATTCTTTTTGTGCCGGGTATAGCCGGTTTTTTATTCCGTGACCTTGCACTCACTATTTCATTTTCTTTGATCGTCTCTACCCTGGTGGCCCTCACACTTATTCCCCTGATGGCGTCCCAGTTTTATAAAGATTCGGTGCTGGATATGACTGCCAATAATAAAGTTGCTCGTTTCTTTGGAAACCTTCTTCAAAAAATTGAGTCTGCTTACCAACGTCAACTTGGTGCAGTAATCAATAAAAGCGGAAGGGTTGTATTGGCCGCTTTTCTGCTTTTTGTAGCCAGCGTTCCGCTTTTTTATGTGATCGGAGGCGAGTTCTTTCCCCGTGTTGATGAGAATGCCTTTGTACTTGAAGTACAGCGAGAACCCGGTATAAACTTGTTTGAACTGGAACGATCGATGGCTCAGGTTGAGTCTATTATTCAGCAGGAAGTTTCGGAAGCCCGCCTTGTGGTCTCTGATTACGGGGATAAAGAAGGCATTGAAGGCGCTGACGACCCCGGAGGTTTCACGGGCACGGTTCGGGTTGAATTGGTATCACAAAGTGAGCGCAGGCGTTCACAAGCCGAAATTACTGCTTCCCTGCTTCGGGAGTTGCAAATTGTACCCGGAGTTCAGATACAGGAAGTAGTCATAGATCCCCTTAGCCCGGACGGCGAAACCGGATTGATTGTACAGATCTTTGGATATAATCCCGAAACCAAGAAAGAGTTAGCCGGTGGCGTGAAAGCCCGCCTGCTCGATATTGAGGGAATAAACAACGTATTCAGTTCAGGCGACCAGGGACGGCCGGAGTTACGTCTTATTATGGATCGCGAGCGAATTTCCCGAGTTGGCATGAATACAAATCAGGTAGCAAGTGCAGTCAGCAATGCCGTAAAAGGTAATGTAGCTACCGCTTTCGTAGATCAGGGGGTTGAATTTGAAGTAGTGGTTGAACTTGACCCCAGGGATAAAGCTCAATCTGTAGATTTGGCAAATATCCAAATTCAAACCCCGGCCGGGGAATGGATGCCTCTTAAGAATCTGGCACGAATTGAGCGTTACACCGGCCCAACCAATGTATTGCGCATCGACCAGGAACGGGTGACTGAAGTAACGGCCGAGCTGGAAAACATTGACCTTGCCACGGCTTCCGAACGAGCAAGAGCTTCCCTCGACCAAGTTAACTGGCCGGATGAATATCGCTATGAAATTTCCGGTACAGCCGAAGAACAGGCAGAGTCATTTGGATTCCTGATGATCGCATTTATGATTGCCGGGATTTTAACATACATGGTTATGGCTTCCCAGTTCGAGAGTTTAGTTGAACCGTTTATCATCATATTGACTATACCGCTTGCGTTAACCGGTGTACTGCTTATGCTTTGGATTACCGGAACCTCCATCAGTGTAACTTCGATGGTAGGGCTGATTTTGTTAACCGGTATTGTAGTAAACAACGGTATTGTGATGATCGACTACATCAAAATTTTACAAGCACGGGGAATCGACAGGGAAAAAGCCATTGTTGATGGAGCAACCCGGCGCCTGCGACCTATATTAATGACAGCATTTACTACCATCCTCTCGATGGTACCACTGGCATTAGAATTGGGTTCCGGCTCTGAAACCTGGAGCCCGATGGCGCGAACCGTAATTGGCGGACTGACTATGAGTACCTTGTTGATGCTTTTTGTTGTCCCATGCTTTTACAACATCATCAACAGCCTGGTTGAAAAATTCGGCTTTGACGCCATTCATAAAGAAGACCCTTTAGCTAAAGCACAAGAGGTAATGGCATGAAGAAATTTTCAGTAGCCGGAACTATCCTAAAACGACCTATCACGGTTATTATGACTACCTTGATCGTGATTGGTTTTGGGGTTTTTTCCCTGACTAATCTCAAAGTCACGCTTTATCCTTCATTTAATATTCCGGTGCTTGCTGTTTCAACCGGATACAACAATGTGGCTCCCGAAGATATCAACCGAATTATTGTAAACCCTACCGAAGGGGCCCTTTCGGCTATTGAGGGCATAGAAACCCTTGAAGCCAGAGTTAGTCGTGGCCGCGCATTTGTCATTCTTCGATTGCGTGAAGGCTCCGACATCCGAAAAACAGAATTGAAAGTTCGTAAAGCCATCGACCAAATCAGGGGTGAACTTCCTCAACAGGCCCAGGAACCCGTTATTTTCCAGTTCGACCCCGAGAACAGGCCCATTATGCGACTCAGTATTGATGCTGATAACCGCGGACTGGACGAACTTCGTAATATTGGGCTTGAACTGGTTGAAACCCGGCTCGAACGGATTGAAGGCCTGGCCTCTGCAGAAACTCAGGGGGGCTTAGAGCGTCGTATTTATGTAGATGTGTCCCCGATGTCGCTGGCTCAATACAACCTTTTGCCTTCCGATATTGAAAATGCCTTGCGCTCCAACAATGTGCAGCTTCCTATTGGTAATGTTATTTCAGACCGAACCAATTACAGCATCAGAGCAGAATCAACCTATGAGACCGTAGATCAGATCCGAAATACCATTATCCGGATGTCAGAAAATGGTATTCCTATACGGGTTAAAGATGTCGCTGATGTTAGTGACGGCTTTACAGATATCACCAGCTTGGTGAAAGTAAATGGCAAGAACAGTGTTTCGGTAGAAGTGCAGAAAAATTCAGATGCCAATACACTTGATGTAGTAAATGCTGTAAAAGAAGTGGTTCCTGAGATTAATGAAGTCCTTCCTCCCGGTGTCACATTGCGCGTACTTTCTGATGAAGGGAAAACCATCGAAGATTCTATCAATAACCTGTCCCAGTCCGCCGTGGCAGCTCTGGTGGTAGTTATCCTGGTTATTCTCGTCTTTATGGGCGGCTGGCGTATTTCATTGGTTGTGGCTTCCACCATACCGGTTTCTATTGCGGCTACTTTTGCAGCTATGTACGCAGCCGACCTCACTTTGAATATTCTCACAATTTCAGCCTTGGCTCTTGCCATCGGGTTATTGGTGGATAACTCCATCGTTGTAACTGAGAGTATAGCCCGTAAACTGGAAGAAGGCCTATCCCGGTTTGATGCTGCCCTCAAAGGAACGAATGAAGTTATTGGGGCCTTGTTGGGTTCCACCCTGACCACACTCGGGGTCTTTATTCCCATTATTATGATTTCGGGAACCCAAGGGGCCTTCTTCCGCGAATTCGCCTATGCCATCTGCTTCGCCATCGGGTTTTCTTTCCTGTCTTCCATTATTCTGGTACCGGTAATTTCGCTTTTAGCACTCGACACCAAACAATTCAGTCAAAAGAATTGGGCGTTCAAAGGCATCTCTAAATTGGAGAAAGGATATACTAAAATCCTGAGCTGGTTTTTCCGGCACAAATGGGTTCCGCTTTTGGGCATGGTTTTAATAGCAGTCGGCACCTTCTTACTGTATACCAATATACCCAAGGAAGGATTTCCGGAAGCTGACTCCGGTCAAATTGATGTAAACATCAGCCTTCCGGAAGGAAGTCAGCTCATAAAAACAGCGGATATTTTAGATGAATTCAGCCGACGTGTTGATAACATGCCGGAGGTCGAGACCATTATCACCAATATTGGGCGAAGCCGCTGGAGTACTTCCAGTAACCGGGGTGAAATCAGCCTGACGTTGGTTCCTGAAACTGAGCGAGAGATAAGCAGCACTCAATTCGCTGCTCAATTACGTCAGGATTTAACCGCTCCGGGCGTAGATGTACGTGTACGAGTTGAAGGCGGAGGCCTCCGTTTTGGACGAGGCTGGGATTCGGGGGGAAACTCCATACGACTTAGTTTAATCGGCTCCGATATTGAGGAGTTGCTGGCTATTTCTCAAAAAATTGAAGCCCGAATGATGCAAGACCCAACCGTCATCGATGTAGACAATGGCCGAACTGACCCCACCCCGGAGCTCCACTTTATAGCCGACCGTGAACGGCTGGCACGCCTCGGGACTAACTTGAATACGGTAGCATCAGCTATGCGAACACAGACTCTTGGAAACAATGCAGGATACTTTATTAATGAAGGTCGAGAGATTCCTATTGAAGTTCGCACCCAAAAAGAAGCTCTTACAAGCCGGGAAGAATTATTCGATCTGGAAGTTTTTCAGTTTGAAGATCAGCGTATTCCGGTTGCTGCGGTCGGTGAGTTTATTCCCGTTCGTGGAGTTGATTCCTTCGAACGCCGTGACCGTGAGACGGTATTGGATGTGAATATTCAAATCCAGGGTAATGCGCTGGAGTATGAGCAGGTAGTACGTGACTTTATTGAATCAGAGATCGTTCTTCCCGATGGATATCGGTATGAGTTTACCGGCGGTACTCAAGAGACCCAGCAGGGACAATCCGAGTTCGGCTTTGCTCTTATGGCCGCATTGATACTTATGTTTATGATCATGGCCTCCCTTTTTGAAAACTTCCGCGATCCTTTTGTGATATGGCTATGTATCCCGCTCGCCATGTTTGGTGCTCTTGCCTTTCTCTTTATGATCGGTAGCCCACTAAGTACCACCGCAAACATTGGAGTGTTCATGCTTGTTGGTATTATTGTAAACAACGGAATTGTATTGGTGGATTATATGCACCTGTACACCAAAGGAATGGAGAATGATCTGCTAAAGCGGGATTCTAATTTATTGAAGCACATCCTGGAAGCTTGTCGCCGGAGAATGCGACCCATACTTTTGACAGCCATCACCACTATTTGCTCCATGATTCCTCTTTCACTGGAAATTGGTTCGGGAGCAGAAACATGGTCACCATTGGCCAAAGCCGTAATTGGCGGATTAATGTTTGGATCAATTTTAACCTTGTTTATCACTCCGGTATTGTCCGTTTCTCTAAGTATGACCTTAGAGTGGATTAAGAGTCTATTCAGAGGTAACAAAAGCCTGGCTGAAGCGTAATTATTTTTTAAGCCGGAATTGACGGATATCGATGTGGAAGTAACATTTATGTGAAATTAATTCTCACTTAATTTTGCATAAAAATCTGCTGCAGACTTGGAATTTGGAACGTGTTTACGCTATACTTGTTTAGAATATAAAAAGGAGAAAATTATGAGTAGATCATCAGATTATATATCAGGAATTATTTCAGGAGCCCTTGTTGGTGCTGCATTTGCACTACTTTATGCACCTGACACCGGTAAGAATACCAGAGACCGACTTTCGTATAAACTCAGCAACTATTACGATGAACTCAATGACTTAATTGAGCAGCTTCGTGAAGAAAAGGAAATCTTGGTTTCTGAAGCCAAAGAAAAAGGTGATAAAGTAGTCCTCGATGCTAAAGAAAAAGCAGAAGGACTGATCAAAGAAGCTGAAGATTTATTGGAGTCGATCGAAACGGCTAAGAAAGAAGCTTCGTAACTTCTACAGTCATTTTAAATTTCAAGCCCTGTTCATGTAATGAGCAGGGCTTTTTTATGTCAGTAATCAAACCTTATAAATTCCATTCTGATACTCCTGATTTTTGTTGTTGATAATCTATGCTAGCTTATAACAGTTCCCCACCCTTATAAGCATAACGGGCTTGCATTTTTGCTTATCTATGGCTAATTCCCAAACAGCACTAACAGGGGATTTACAATGGAAACACGAAAACAGTTTTTTAAAAAAATTGGTGGAGGAGCGCTGGCATTTACAGCCGGTGCTTTTTTTAACCCACAAAAAACACAACAGCTCACTGAAACCCTTAATGAATATTCGGGAACCGCAAAAGAAGTAGCCCGAAATGAAGATTTCTGGGCCCATGTTCAGCAAGCTTTCACGGTAGATCGCAGCCTGATCAATCTGAATAACGGGGGCGTTAGTCCTTCCCCTGCTTTTGTGCAAGAAGCCATGAAAAAGCATCTGGATTTTTCCAACCAGGCCCCGGTATATAACATGTGGAGAATACTGGAGCCCAGAAGAGAGGGCGTACGCCAGCGACTGGCTCGCAGCTTTGGTGTTGATACTGAAGAAATTGCTGTCACCAGAAATGCCTCAGAAAGCCTGCAAATCTGCCAGCTTGGCTTTGACCTTAAAGCCGGGGATGAAGTGCTTACAACCGATCAGGATTACCCCAGAATGATCAATACCTTTAAACAACGGGAGCGTCGGGAAGGCATTAAGCTGAACCAAATCAGTATTCCGGTTCCGGCGGAAGATGATACCGAAATAGTTCGCCGATTCGAGCAAGCCATCACCCCCAATACCAAACTAATTTTGATGTGCCATATCATCAACCTGACGGGACAGATTCTTCCGGTAAAGAAGGTAGTGCAGATGGCTCGAAAAAAGGGCATCCCGGTTATCGTAGATGGTGCCCATGCTTATGCCCACTTCGAATTTAAACATGCTGATCTGGATTGTGACTATTATACAACCAGCCTTCATAAATGGCTTTTTGCACCCCATGGAACAGGGATGCTTTATGTGCGCAAGAATAAGATCAAAGATCTCTGGCCTTTAATGGCAGCGGCTGAATCACAGGATGAGGACATCCGGAAGTTCGAGGAAATTGGCACCCATCCGGCTGCAAACTTCTTGGCTATCGGGGAAGCACTTACTTTCCACGAAGGAATCGGCTCAGCCCGAAAAGAGGCCCGCCTCAAGTACCTGAATGATCTTTGGATTGATGAACTGGTTGATGGAGATAAAGTTGTGTTGCATACCAGCCGAAATCCGAAATACGCCTGTGGCATTGCAACAGTCGAAATTAAAGGAATAGAACCTAATGAGTTAAATAGCACCCTTTGGAGCGATTACCGCATCATCACCACTCCCATTAACCATGATCAGTTTAGAGGCATTCGGGTTACTCCCAACGTATATACCACACTGGAAGAAATTGATCGTTTTGTGAGCGCTATGAAAGATCAGGTTAAAAAGGCTTAGTACAGCATAATCCTGTCCTGCGATCTAACTCTGACCTGCTTAAATTATGTTCAGCATCACCTAAATATCTGACTTATGAACTTAAAAAAACCGTCCTTTACCCTATCTCTAATCATCCTGATATCTGTGGGAGTTTTCGTCTCTTGCATTGAAATTGAATCTGAGACAAGTCCGAGGTTGCAAAAGAAAATCATAAACACCGATGATGCACCGGCCGCTGTTGGAGTGTATTCTCAGGCAGTTGAAGTCGGCAACACGCTTTATCTATCCGGACAAATTGGTTTAATTCCCGAAAGCCGTGAACTTGCCGGAGACGACCTCGACTCTCAAACTCATCAAACGCTGAAAAACATCCGTGCGGTATTAAAGGCCGCGGGTTATGAAATGTCGGATGTAGTAAAAGCACAGGTGTTTCTGGACGACATGAATGATTATTCAGCTTTCAATGATATTTATGTCCAATATTTCCCCAAAAACCCACCGGCTCGTGCTGTTGTTGAAGTCAGCCGAATTCCTTTAGATGCGAAAGTAGAAATCATGGTTACTGCTGTAAAAAATTAGTTTATGTCCGATTTACAAGATGTCATCAACCTGAGGCGCACCCTTCATCGTTACCCTGAATTATCCAACCTGGAGTTTGAGACTTCCAAGCGAATCTCTGCTTTTGTTAACTCCCTGCATCCCGATGAGGAAATATCCATTTCGAAAACCGGGAAGGCCTTTGTATTCGAAGGAGAACAACCCGGAGAAACCCTGATTTTCAGGTGTGAACTGGATGCTCTTCCTATACAGGAAAAATCAAACTGTGCATACCGTTCGTCAATTAAAGGCGTTGCTCACCTTTGCGGGCACGATGGTCACATGGCTATTATTGCACGGCTGGGGCAACTAATATCTCAAAACCGCCCCAAAAAAGGAAAAGCCGTATTGCTCTTTCAGCCAGCTGAAGAAAATTATTTGGGAGCTAAAGATGTGGTTGAGTCCAAAGAATTTCATGCGCTTTCGCCGGATTATATCTTTGCCCTTCATAATATCCCAGGCGTTAAAAAAGAAACCGTGTTACTAAAAACAGGAAGTTTCACGGCCGCTTCCTGTGGTTTCACTGTAAAACTGGACGGGCGAACTTCACATGCTGCTGAACCTCAAAATGGATTAAATCCTTACCATACCGCAACGTCTATCATAGACGAAATTCTGGAGCTGGCAAATGGCGATCAATCTGCTTTTTCCGACCACACCATAGCCACATTAATATATATTCGGTTAGGGGAGGTTGCCTTTGGTGTTTCCCCGGGCAGCCTGGAATTGGGCATCACGTTGCGAGCATATGAGAATGATGATCTCGACCTGCTTTGTTCTAAATCAGAAGCCATTGTGGAAAAATTAGCCAAAGAGAATGGACTGGATTTCGAATGGAGTTACTCTGAAATTTACCCCGCTACTCTTAATGACGAAGATTGTGTTAAAATGATTTCAGATTCAGCTGAAGCCAACAAACTAACCGTTCAGCAAATGGATCACCCTAATAACTGGTCAGAAGATTTTGCTTATTTCACCGCTACTAACAGAGGTGCGCAGTTTGGGTTTGGAGCCGGTGAAGCTTTGCCTCCGCTGCACAACCCGGCCTATGATTTCCCCGATGAGATTATAGAACCTGCAGCCCGGGTATTCTTTTCCATTTATTCCAATAAACTCCTCTGAATGTGAACAGGCTATGATTTGTTTGGAAGGTGAAGTAAGAAGTCGAATCTAACCAATAAGATTATGACGGCTACAGCAACACTTCAACGAACAGACGCAGAAACTTTACATCGAAAAATGACGGGTGAATTTGCACCGATAATTATCAACGCATTATCACAGGATAGCTATTTAGCCAAGCACATTCCGGGTTCCATAAATATACCCACAGAGAATGCAGAAATGGCTAAAGAGGTAATTCCCTTTATGGATGCCGAAATCATTGTTTATTGTGCAAACTCAGACTGTGATGCATCTCCAAACCTGGCTCAGAAATTGGAAGAAATGGGGTATACCAATGTCAGTGATTTTGAAGAAGGTCTCGCAGGCTGGAGACAAGCCGGTTATGAATTAACCGGAACTGACGTTTGATTTTCAAGCTTATGTGTTAGCCCCCAAACCGCCTCGTAGCGAGGCGGTTTTTTTATTCGTAAAAAGAAATTACAGCTTCCCCCTTTTATCTGTTTATAGAATATATTCTCCAATTAATTTTAACTGACAGAATCGGAGAAAGGATTCATGAAAAGAATCGCATTTATTTTATGTATAGTGATGTCACTACCACTCGGGCTGGTTGAAGCTCAGTCAACCGACGACATGGTAGATGCCATCGTAAAAGAGGCCACTGAAAATTCACAACTGGAATACCTGGCACATCAACTTACCGACGTGATTGGACCACGGTTGGTAGGCACACCCCAAATGCAACATGCGCATGAGTGGGCTGTTGAACAATTTGAAGAGTGGGGGATCTCAGCCGAGAATCAACAATTTGGCCAATGGCAAGGATGGGAACGTGGTATTACTCATGTGGATTTGATTTCACCCCGTGTGGTTTCCTTGGAAGGCATGCAGCTGGCCTGGAGTCCTGCCACCAAGAAAGGCGGTGTTGAAGGTAGATTAGATATCGTTCCTGATGTTGAAGATAAGGCTGCTTTTGAAGAATGGCTCAAAACGATCAAAGGAAAATTCATACTTGTTTCGATGATGCAACCCACCGGCCGACCGGATTACAACTGGGAAGAATTTGCTACCGAAGAATCCTTCGAAAAAATGAAAGAAGAACGTGATGCCATGCAAGATGCCTGGAGAGCGCGATTCGATAAAATTGGCTACAACTCCCGCGAAATACTTCCTGTATTGGAAGAAGCCGGAGCCGCAGGTATTATTCAATCCCGATGGTCTAGTGGCTTTGGGGTGAATAAAATATTTAGTGCAAGAACCAAAGAAATACCTGTAATTGACCTCGCGTTAGAAGATTATGGTATGCTCTATCGGATGGTGGAATATGGTGATGATCCAAAAATAAAAGTGAATGCTCAATCTAAGAAACTGGGCAAAGTTCCTACTTTCAATACAATTGCTACCATTCCCGGCTCAGAAAAAGCAAACGAATATATTATCCTTTCTGCTCATTATGATTCTTGGGATGGCGGAACCGGAGCTACCGACAATGCTACCGGATCTATTACCATGATGGAAGCCGCACGAATCTTAAAAGAGGTGTACCCAAACCCAAAACGAACTATTATCGTGGGACTTTGGGGAAGTGAAGAACAAGGGCTAAACGGATCCACTGCTTTTGTAGAAGACAACCCTGAAATTGTTGATAATATGCAGGCCTTATTCAATCAGGATAACGGAACCGGACGGGTTGTTCGAATTTCCGGACAAGGCTTTCTTCATGCATACGAGTTTTTAGGACGATGGCTGGAAGCTGTGCCACGTGATATCACCCAACATATTGAAACCACTTTCCCGGGCACACCCGGTGGCGGAGGTTCCGATTACGCTTCCTTTGTTTCTGCTGGAGCACCCGGATTTTCTCTGAGCTCGCTAAGCTGGAGCTACTGGAATTATACCTGGCACACTAACCGTGATACTTACGATAAAATAGTGTTCGATGATGTAAGAAATAATGCTATTCTCACGGCTATTCTTACTTACATGGCTAGTGAAGATCCGGAGACCTTCCCGCGCGACAAAGCTGTACTTCCGGTTAGTCGCTGGACCGGCAAGCAAATGGAATGGCCGACTCCACGCACTGCTAACAGAGATGGCGGAAATTAAGCAGATAATTTTTATAGAAATTGAAGCCATCTTTAGAAATAGAGATGGCTTTTTTTATTCCTCTGCAACAGCAGGTTTTAAATACAACATGGCTCCAAACCCTACCATCAATCCAGCCACCGAAAAGACTACATCCATGGGATCGTACACGTTTGTTCCACCCAGGTTGTGAAATTTAAATTCCTGTAATATCACATATATTGCGGTCATAACAGTTGCCACCCCATAGATTGTTTTTTCTTTAATTCGCTTGGCAGGCTTTACCAACTTGTTATTTACATATAACCCAACTCCTGTAAGGGTTAAAACACCGACTATGGCTTCGCAAAAGTTGGGAAAGGAAAGTAAAAAAACCTTTAAAAAATTTGGAGAGGTGCTTTGCAGTACCGAAGATCTGATACCTTTCATCACAATGAAAAGCAACACTACTCCCAATTGTATTCTCACTAAATTACGAATGTCTTTCATTGCACCTCGCACGCGTACATATTCTTTTGTCCATATCTGGACGGACGCTCCCCTATTTTTCTTACCGATTTGAATCCTGCTTTTATAAGCAATTGCTCAAGTTGCCTCAATGTAATAGGATATGGAATCCACGGGTTCGATTGATTTGTGTCATACTCAATGACAATCATTCTTCCCGTTTTTGAAAGACGATTTTTTAGCTGTTGAATAAAGAGGTTTTTGTCTTTTACATAATGAAGTGAGTTAGCCATCAATATCCCATCGTAATTATCATCAGGTAGTTGTTGCTCGCTGAAATCCATCTGCAGAAATTTAAAATGTACTCCGCTCAACAAAGATTTTATAGGAGCCTGGTTTACCTTATCAATCATCAATATTTCACTTTCTCTTGGTAGTAATTCAGCCAATGCATAGCTAAAAAGTCCACTCCCACAGCCGAGATCTATCCATTTCTCAGGTTTATTGCTCTTAAAACCAGCTTTTTCAATCAGCTTTTTTGCTTCCGATTGGGTCATTTAGTTAAACATTAAACTTTTTCTTTTGAACTTTAACACATTTAAAATAGATTACTGAGTCCCTTAACCCAAACAGGAGTACTGATGAAGAATAAAGATTTAGCAAAATTATTGTTACGTATTGGTGTTGGCGTAATTTTCATTATCGCAGGCTGGAGTAAACTTTCCGGTATTGAAGGAGTTCAAGGATTTTTCGGAAATATTGGAATTCCCCTTCCCGGTGTAATGGCATGGGTGGTTGCCCTTGTTGAATTTATCGGTGGCATTATGATGCTTACCGGATACAAAGTTGAAATTCCGGGTATATTATTGGCAATTACGATGCTTGTGGCGATACTGACCGTCAAGATGGGCGGTGATGGCGGTTTCAGTGGCATGCGACTGGAGATTATGCTGTTGTTAACCAGCTTAGCCTTGTCAATGATGGGAACCGGAAGTTATTCTCTGGATACCGTGCTGGACAAGTCATCGGATGGCTGAGTTAGAGAAACAGCCGCTATTTAATTTTACTTTATTAATGATGAATCTTTAAAGCCATCCTCTTTCAGGGTGGCTTTTTATTTTTTGTCTTCCCTTTTAAGGTAGAATGAATCATAGTTTCCAGATACCTTTGGCAAAGTGCCGAAGATCTCAAAGCCAAGTTTTTTATAAAACTCCGGAGCCTGAAACTCAAACGTGGACAGGTAATATTTATAACGGCCACGTTTGTTGGCTTCCTTTATGATCGCATCCATTAGGTCTGAGCCAAGTCCCATTCCCCTGAAATCCTCCCTGACCCACAGGTGCTTGATAAAAACCCATTCCCATTCGGTATTCCCATGTACAGCCCCTACTACTTCTCCGGAATCATTTTTGGCTATAAAGCCGAACCGCTCACTTTCAAAAGGGCCAGTAAATGATCGGTTGTATTCTTTTAGCTGATCTACAGCAAACTCTAACTCTTCACCGGGATCATTTTTAAACGATATTAATTGAACAGATTTCATAGGTGCTCACTTCAGCCGTTCCAGTTTCCCTTTCCTTTTCACGATGTTCTTGTAATCCCATTGTATATCTCTTGATTTTTCAATCCAGCGCTTTATTTCTTTTTCATTAAGCTGATCAACAGAGGTATAACGCTTTTCTGCTGCTTTAAATGAACCGGATTTACTCAACCCTTCCTCTTCAAAAGACTGACCGCTCCAAAAGAATAACCGTACACAATCCTTCAGCTTGCTATAAGCTACTATTGGATTTCCATCCAAAAACCAAACCGGGTGTGCATGCCAGATTTTATTCTCGGCTTCCGGTAAATAGGTATTGATTAGCCCGGCCAGAGCATCGCAGATTTTCTTGTCTGGGGCGTCAAGACCATCATTATAAGCTTGAGTGGTTTTTTCCATTCCATATGATTTGATGATGAGCTAAACAGAAATAGCAAAATTAAGTGCAAATAAACAAACTTTGTCTTACTCAGATACTGAATCAAGCCTGCCTGTTGGCAGACTGGTTTGGCATGACTAACAATAGGTACAAAAAAAAGCCCCGCACATAAACTGTACGGGGCTTTAATTTTATCTAAGCCACTTCGGCTAACGAAGTATTGCTGAAGTGATTAGTCTTCGGCTTCTGCGGTTTCGCTTTCACCATTTTCACTTCCGCCAAGTTCTTCAAATACCTTGGCGATATCTTCGTCTCCTTCTTCCATGTCTTTCTTAGACCCAACAACAATGTCGTTGTAGTCGCGAAGACCGGTACCGGCAGGAACTTTATGTCCAACCACCACATTCTCTTTGAGTCCGCGGAGGAAGTCTTTCTTGGCTTCAATCGAAGCCTGAGTAAGTACCTTGGTAGTTTCCTGGAAGGATGCAGCCGACAACCAGCTATCCGTTGAAAGAGCAGCTCGTGTAATACCTAACAGAATTGGCTTAGAAATAGCCGGTTCTGCTTCACGGGTTTCGAGTTCTTCAACGCCTTCTTTAATCAGCTCGTTGTTTACATCTCTTACTTCACGACGATCGAGGATAGCTCCTTTCTTCAGATCAGAACCGCCCGGATTGGTTACTACAAACTTACCAATCAGCTCGTCGTTTTTGATGTTCACTTCAAAGCGATCCACTTTATCTCCTTCAAGGAACATGGTATCGCCCGGATCAGTGATTTCTACCTTCTGCATCATGGTGCGTACAATAACCTCAATATGCTTGTCATTGATTTTCACACCCTGTAGTCGGTAAACCTCCTGAATTTCGTTCACGAGATACGACTGTACAGCATAAGGTCCGAGAATATTCAGAATATCCTGAGCCGGAATTGTACCGTCTGAGAGAGGCTGTCCTGCTTTCACAAAGTCATTGGATTGAACCAGAATATGCTTGCTCAGCGAGATCAGATACTTCTTCTCATCCGTACCGTCTTTGGATTTCACAAATACCTCTTGTGAACCACGCTTACGTCCACCCATTTCAACAATACCGTCAATTTCAGAAACAACGGCAGGTTCACTTGGAGAACGTGCTTCAAATAGTTCAGTTACACGCGGCAGACCGGCGGTAATATCCTTAGACTTGGATGTAGCGCGCGGAATCTTAGCGATAACCTGACCGGCTTCAACTTTAGCACCGTCATCAATAACGATGTGCGTGTCAACAGGCAGTGTATTTTCGCGGATTCGGTCTTTGCTTCCTTTGATCACAAGGGTTGGTACCAGCGAGCGATCTTTGGAATCGGTGATAACTTTTTCGCGGTGACCGGTTTGAGCATCGGTATCATCGGAAGAAGTTACTCCGTCAATGATATCCTTGTACTCAACGGTACCGTCAATTTCAGAGAAGATAAGAGCGTTATATGGGTCCCACTTACAGAGCACGGCTCCTTTCGGTACCACATCGCCTTCCTCAACCAACATCTCTGAACCGTAAGGCACATTGTAGTTGATGAGAACTTTACCTTCATCGTTCACGATCTTGATTTCACCTGCACGGGAAAGAACTACATTATGCTCTTCCTCACCGTCGTCGTAAACCACAACGCGAACGTTTTCAAATTCTACTTTACCTTCGAATTTCGTCTTGTGCTGAGATTCAGCCTCCAGACGAGATGCCGTACCACCTACGTGGAAGGTTCGAAGAGTAAGCTGTGTACCCGGCTCACCAATAGACTGAGCGGCGATAACCCCTACGGCTTCCCCTTTTTCAACTACGGTTCCCCGTGCGAGGTCACGGCCATAACATTTGGCACATACACCACGTCCGGTTTCACAGGTAAGTACTGATCTAATTTCTACTTCTTCGATAGAAGTCTCTGCAATCTTGGAAGCTACAGACTCATCAATCATCTGGTTAGCTTCGCAGATCAATTCGTCGGAAATCGGATCGTAGATATCGTGGAGTGAAACTCGCCCGATAATACGATCTTCAAGACTTTCGATAATGTCTTCATTGTCTTTCAGTGCCGACATCTTAATACCTCGAAGGGTACCACAGTCATTCTCGTTAATGATCACATCCTGTGAAACATCAACCAGACGACGAGTCAGGTAACCCGCATCGGCCGTTTTAAGAGCGGTATCGGCAAGACCTTTACGTGCACCGTGAGTAGAGATAAAGTATTCAAGTACCGTCAGTCCCTCTTTGAAAGAAGAAAGAATCGGGTTCTCGATTACCTCATTACCCTGCTGCATGGAGCTCTTCTGAGGTTTTGCCATCAGACCACGCATACCACCTAACTGACGGATCTGCTCTTTAGAACCTCGAGCTCCGGAATCCGCCATCATATATACCGGGTTGAAACCATTTCTGTCGTTCTGAAGTGCAGAAAACAGCGTTTCAGATACACGGTTAGTGGTACTGGTCCACTTATCAATAACCTGGTTGTAACGCTCGTTATCGGTAATGAAACCCATCTCATAACGCCCCTGGATATCGGTTACTTCATCCTTCGCTTTGGTGATCAATTCACCTTTAGCGTCAGGAATAATGATATCATCAAGGCTGAAAGAGAGACCACCAATGGTGGCTTCCTCATACCCAACTTTCTTCATGTCATCGAGGAATCTGGACGTTTTCGCCGTTCCTACCATAGCATGAATATCACCAATAAGATTTCTCAGTTCTTTCTTACCGAGAGTTTTGTTGATGAATGGGATTTCTTTCGGGGTAATCTGGTTGAAGAGTACACGTCCGGTTGAAGTTTTAATTACTTCATGAACGACTTCTCCTTCCTCATTAACCGTTGGAATTCGAACGTTGATCTTAGCGTGTGTATCAATCTTACCCTGATCGAAGGCAACCAATACTTCTGCCGGAGAAGAGAAGGTTTTGCCTTCGCCTTTTTGTCCGTCATTAGGCTTGGTTAGATAATACAGACCCAAAATCATATCCTGAGAAGGAACCGCAATTGGTCCACCATTCGCAGGAGATAAAATGTTGTGAGAACCTAACATCAGCACGGATGCCTCAAGTACGGCATCATGGCTCAATGGAAGGTGAACGGCCATCTGGTCACCGTCAAAGTCAGCATTAAAAGCTGTACATGCGAGTGGGTGCAGTCGGATGGCTTTTTCTTCAATTAGTACCGGCTGGAATGCCTGAATACCCAACCTGTGCAATGTTGGTGCACGGTTAAGCAGTACGGGGTGTCCGTCAATTACATTTTCAAGAACTTCCCAAACAACGGCATCGCGTCGGTCTACTACTTTCTTGGCGCTCTTAACCGTTTTCACATATCCACGTTCAATCAGTCGTCGGATAATGAATGGTTTATAGAGCTCAACCGCCATCTCTTTTGGCAGACCACATTCGTGCATTTTCAGCTCGGGGCCTACCACAATTACCGAACGGCCGGAATAGTCAACACGCTTACCAAGAAGGTTTTGACGGAAACGGCCACTCTTACCTTTCAGCATATCTGAAAGTGACTTAAGCGGTCGGTTGTTGTTTCGTACTGCGTTCGATTTTCTTGAGTTGTCGTAGAGTGAATCAACCGCTTCCTGCAACATGCGCTTCTCGTTTCGAAGAATCACATCAGGAGCTTTGATATCAATCAGTCGCTTCAGACGATTGTTACGGATGATTACACGGCGGTAAAGATCGTTCAGGTCAGATGTCGCAAAACGGCCACCTTCAAGAGGTACCAGCGGTCGCAGCTCCGGTGGAATTACCGGGATTACACTTTGTACCATCCACTCGGGACGGTTCTCAGTGTGCTGATTAGCCGCACGGAATGACTCAATTACCTGAAGACGCTTCAACTTTTTCTTCTTACGCATCTGTGAAGTCTCATGCTTCACTTCGTATCGAAGATTGTAAGCCAGATCATCCAGATCCAGATCACCGAGGAGTGCTTCAAGAGCATCGGCTCCTTCTTTCACGATGAATTTATCATCATCGTCGTCATCCAGTTCCTGGTTGTCTTCCGGCAGTTGTTCTAAAATGTCCCATTTCTCTTCTTCAGAGATCATGTCGCCCTGAGCATAACCGAGGTCACGCGCCACACCGGGATTAATTACTACGAAAGTCTCGTAATAAACAATCTTATCCAGGTTCTTGGAGCTCATTCCAAGCAGGTAAGCAATCTTGTTAGGAAGAGATTTAAAGTACCAAATGTGTACTACAGGAACGGTAAGGGTGATGTGCCCCATTCGTTCACGACGTACAGCTTTTCGGGTAACTTCTACACCACAACGGTCGCAGATAATTCCCTTGTAGCGGATACGCTTGTATTTACCACAATGGCATTCGTAATCTTTAACCGGGCCGAAGATCTTTTCACAGAAAAGACCGTCCATTTCCGGCTTAAAAGTTCGATAGTTTATTGTCTCAGGAGTCAAGACTTCGCCGTGGGAACGAGATAGAATCGTTTCCGCGGAAGCAAGGGATACCCCAATGCTGTCGAAATCTTTCGTGACTGTTAATGTCTTAGTTACTGGCAAGGATGTTCCTCCAAATTATTAACAGTGAAATTATTCAATATGCATTTCAAGGCCGAGACCCATAAGCTCTCGTAACAATACCTTGAATGATTCGGGCACGTCACCATCAGGCAGGTTCTCACCTTTCACGATAGCTTCATACACTTTAGAGCGCCCTTTTACGTCATCACTTTTCACAGTGAGCATTTCTTTCAAGATGCTGGATGCACCATATGCGTACAGTGCCCAAACCTCCATCTCACCAAGTCGCTGGCCACCAAACTGAGCTTTACCGCCCAATGGCTGCTGCGTAATGAGTGAATATGGCCCGATAGAACGAGAGTGCATCTTGTCCTGAATCAGGTGGTTTAGTTTCAACATGTAGATATAACCTACTGTTGTTTTCTGTGCGAATGGCTCACCTGTTCGTCCGTCGTAAAGGTTTACGCGGCCGTCTTCAGGCAATCCTGCTTCTTTTAGTTTCTCTCTAACTTCATCCATGGAAGCCCCGTCGAAGATAGGCGACGCAAACGTCACACCCATTTTCTTAGCAGCCCACCCAAGAATGGTTTCGTAAATCTGACCAAGGTTCATACGGGAAGGTACACCCAGCGGGTTTAGACAGATGTCAACCGGGGTGCCATCTTCCATAAACGGCATGTCTTCCTGAGGTACGATTTTAGCAACCACACCTTTGTTACCGTGACGACCGGCCATCTTATCACCCACGTGCAGCTTACGTTTCTTAGCAACATAAACTTTTGCTTTCTGGATGATTCCCGGCGGGAGTTCGTCTCCTACCTGGATCGCAAATTTACGACGCTTAGCTTCGGTGTCAATTTCACGACGAAGCTCGCGGTAGTTGGCAAACAACTTCTTAACCATCTTCACAAGCTCACCATCTGTGGCCCAGTCGATGTTTTCGTTGATGTTTACCGGATCTAATTCTTCAAATACAGATTTCTTGTATTTCTCGCCTTTCGGGATCAGTTCTACATTACTGTAGTTATAAACGCCCGGAGAAGTTTTGTCGCGAAGCAGAGAATACATCTTGTCTGCCCACTGCTGATTCAATTCAGCAACTTTTTGGGAGTGACGTTCTTCTTCTTGCTCAACGCGTTTCTTCTCTTCTTTACGAGAAACCAACTCATCACGCTTACGGCTGAAAAGCTTGGTGTCGATTACGGTTCCCTGAACACCCGGAGGTACTTTCAGAGATGCATCTTTCACATCACCGGCTTTATCACCAAAAATAGCACGGAGCAGTTTTTCTTCCGGAGTAGGATCGGTTTCTCCTTTCGGAGTAATCTTACCTACAAGAATATCGCCGTGTTCAATCTTGGCACCTACGCGAATAATTCCACGCTCATCAAGGTTGCGTGTAGCTTCCTCGCTTACGTTAGGTATTTCACGAGTTAGTTCTTCCTCACCACGCTTGGTGTCACGAACCTGCTGTTCGAATTCTGTTACGTGGATAGAAGTATAAATATCGTCTTGTACAATGCGCTCACTTACTACAATGGCATCTTCAAAGTTATAACCGCGCCATGGCATAAAGGCCACAAGCAGGTTACGTCCAAGAGCCAACTCACCTTTGTCGGTAGAGCAACCATCAGCTAAAGCCTGGCCGGCTTTAACTTTATCGCCAATTTTAACAACCGGACGCTGGTTTATAGTAGTATCCTGGTTTGTGCGGATAAACTTATCGAGCTTGTACGTTTTCACACCGCCATCAAAGTAGCAATGCTGCTCATCTTCAGAGCGGTTGTACTTAACTCGAATTTCAGTGGCGCTTACATATACTACTTCACCGTTGGCATCAGCAGTAATAATTGCACGTGAGTCACGAGCTGCTCTTTGCTCAAGTCCGGTACCCACAACAGGGGCTTCGGGACGAAGAAGCGGAACAGCCTGGCGCTGCATGTTTGAGCCCATCAATGCACGGTTCGCATCATCATGCTCAATAAATGGAATCATTGCTGCTGCCAGAGAAGTAATCTGGTTGGTAGCAACGTCCATGTATTCAATTTCATCTGGTTTTACACGCAGGTAGTTACCTTCTCGTGTTCGAGAGAAAATAGCTTCACTCTCGAAAGTACCTTTATCATCAATCTCGGCATTCGCCTGAGCGATTACCGTTTCGTCTTCCTGCTCGGCAGCGAGATATTCAACGTCTTTGGAAACCTTACCGTCTTTTACTTTACGATATGGAGTTTCAATAAACCCAAAGTCATTTACTTTCGCATGCACACACAAGGAGGAGATCAAACCAATGTTTGGACCCTCAGGTGTTTCAATCGGGCAGAGACGACCATAGTGCGTGTAGTGAACGTCACGAACCTCAAAACCGGCTCGCTCACGAGTCAGACCACCAGGTCCCAGCGCAGACATACGACGCTTGTGCGTCAGCTCCGCAAGCGGGTTGGTTTGATCCATAAACTGTGAAAGCTGGTTGGTACCAAAGAAAGTGTTAATCACACTTGAGATGGTACGTGCATTCACAAGATCCTGTGGAGTGAGCTGCTCAGCATCACGAGAGTTCATACGCTCGCGGATGGTACGTGCCATTCGGGCAAGACCAATTGCAAACTGCTGACCCAACTGCTCACCAACGGTACGTACCCGTCGGTTACTTAAGTGGTCAATATCATCAACCTGAGACTTCATGTTCTTCAGGCGGATAACCTCTTTTACAATCGCTACAATATCTTCTTTCGTCAGATATTGAACGGTGTTGTCCTGATCTAACTTCAGGCGTTTATTAAGTCGGTATCTACCAACTTCACCAAGGTCATATTTCTTGTCGCTGAAGAATAATCTTTCCAGGATAGAACGTGCAGTTTCAGGATCTGGCATTTCACCGGATCGAATCTGCTGGTAGATTTCTCCAAGTGCTGTACTCTCATCATAAGTAGGATCTTTGCGAAGTGTGTTCATCATTACAGAACGCTCAGACTCTTCAGCTGAGATTTTCTGTACAAGCACTTTTTCTACTTCAGCATCTTTCAGAGAGCCGTAATCATCTTCAGTGAGTTCGTGATCACGTTCGAAGATAATTTGACGATTCAGAGCTTCAGTAACTTCTCCGGTCTCATCGTCAACCACTTCTTCCATGCTCTCCACAACAATATTCTCAGCAAGTCGCTTGCCTACCAAATTCTTGTTGTAGTGATCTTTCTTACCGAATTTAATTTCTTCAGAAAGCTCAAACAGACTTAACAGCTCAATATCGGAAGAGTATCCAAGCGCACGTAATAAAGTAGTGGCCGGAACTTTTTTCTTACGATCGATATAAGCCCACAGAACGTCACGGATATCAGTTGTGAATTCAATCCAGGATCCTTTGAATGGAATAACCCGGGCAGAATATAATTGTGTGCCGTTCGGGTGAACATTTTGCCCGAAGAATACACCGGGTGAACGGTGGAGCTGACTTACAATAACGCGCTCAGCACCGTTAATGATGAATGTTCCGCGATTCGACATCCAGGGCAGGTCTCCTAAAAATACTTCCTGCTCAATAGTTTCGCTGGCTTCGTCGCTATCATCAACCGATGATAATCGCAATTTTGCTTTTAACGGAACAGAATACGTCAGGCCACGATCCTGGCATTCAGCAATCGTGTAACGTGGCACATCCACGTTATAATAAAGGAATTCAAGAATATGAGTCTCACGACTGTCTTGAATCGGAAAATTTTCATTAAAAATTCGTTGTAGTCCTTGATTTTCTCGCTCATTGGGAGCAATATCAAGTTGTACAAATTTTTCGAATGACTCTAACTGAATGTCCAGAAAATCCGGATAATCCAGTACATGCTTGGTTTTACCAAACGATAGGCGTTCCGTGTTCGGAATAGTTTGCATCTTCTTGCTCAAAAGGAACCTCTCCTCTTAGATTGAAGGTAAATGATACGGGCAAACCCCAGGGCTAATGGGGTCAATTTATATAGACGCCAATAGCCAATACCGTTTTCACGGCATTGGCTACCAACGAATGTGTAAGTATGAGTTACTTAAGCTCTACTTCGGCACCAGCTTCTTCAAGCTTGCCTTTGATTTGCTCAGCTTCATCTTTGGAAACTGCTTCTTTTACAGTGCCGGGAGCTCCGTCAACCAGTTCTTTGGCTTCTTTCAGCCCAAGACCGGTGATGCCGCGTACTTCTTTAATAACCGCGATTTTCTTAGCACCAGCGCTTTTCAGAACTACGTCAAACTCAGTTTGCTCTTCTCCGCCACCGGCTTCTCCGCCGCCAGCTGGTCCAGCTACTGCAACAGCAGCTTGAGCAGGCTTGATATCGTATTCTTCTTCAAGAACTTTGGCAAGTTCGTTTGCTTCTTTAATTGTTAGGTTGACAAGCTGTTCAGCTAAATCTTTAACGTCAGCCATTTGTTATCTCCAGTTGTTTTGATATAAAAAATTCTAGTTGTAATAAATAAGGGTTACTCTTCGCCTTTTTCAGCGATGGTATTAACAGCACCAACAAGGTTAGATCCTTGCGATTCAAGCGCACCAACTACATTAGATAGTGGGGCCATCAATAGACCAAGGATATCGCCAACAATCTCGTTCTTCGACTTCATAGCTGCGAGAACGTCCAGCTTATCCGCACCGTAAAAATCTCCGTCTACGATAGCTGCTTTGAATTCTGGCTTATTTTTATCCTTGATAAAATCTTTCAATACCTTGGCGGGTGCTGATAGTTCTTCATCAACGAATGCAAAAGCATTCTGCTCAACCAATGAGGGGATAATATCATCGTATCCACCAACTTCTTCCATTGCGAGCTTTACAAGTTTGTTCTTGTAAACTTTGAATCGAATATCTCCCTTACGAAATGCACCACGCAATTCATTGACTTCAGGTACCGACATTCCTGAATACTTCGTAATGTATAAAGCACTCGAATTTTTCAGTTTTTCGGTAAGTTCATCAAGAATTGCACGCTTTTCTGCAGTAGGCATAATTTAAATTCCTCCTATTATAGGGATGTAACTGCGGTTCTGCTTATCGGGATGCTTGGTCCCATTGTGCTGCTCATGAAAACACTTTTCACATACAGCCCTTTTGCGGAAGCCGGTCGGAGGCCCATAACCGTACGGAGGAATGACTCAGCATTCTCTTTCAGGTCACTGGCATCGAAACTAACTTTACCAATCGATGTGTGAAGGATTCCGGTTTTATCAACACGGAAATCAATCTGACCGGCTTTAACTTGCTTCACAGCATCGGCCACATCCATTGTTACGGTTCCACTCTTAGGGTTAGGCATCAGTCCGCGGGGCCCTAAAAAGCGCCCAAGCTTACCGAGTTTACCCATTACGTCGGGTGTAGCAATAATAACGTCTATATCAGCCCACCCCTCTTCTATTTTCGTGATGTAATCATCAAGACCAACATGGTCGGCACCAGCTTCTCTGGCTTCATCTTGTTTGGCCTCATTAACGAGAGCCAAAACGGTAACTTCTTTACCGGTACCATGAGGCAAGCTCACTGTACCACGCACCATCTGGTCGGCGTGGCGGGGATCAACTCCCAACCGAACGTCAACGTCGACGGATTCATCAAAGTTAGCGGTAGATGTTTTTTTAACCAGATCGCACGCTTCTTCCAAAGTATACTCTACCTCGGGGTTCACGAGTGCCACGGCCTGTTGATATTTTTTTCCTCTTTTTGCCATGATCACAATTTCCTTACTTTTCGCGATTTACTCTAAGACCCATACTGCGAGCCGTTCCTGCAACCATTTCCGCGCCAGCTTCGATGTCAAACGCATTTAAGTCTTCCATCTTTTCTTCTGCGATTTCTTTGCATTGGCTCCAGGTTACTGTACCTACTTTATTTCGGTTAGGTTCACCTGATCCGGACTTGATTTTCGCTGCTTTTTTAAGAAGTACAGGTGCCGGTGGAGTCTTTGTTTTGAATGTAAAAGACTTATCAGCATAAACTGTAATCTCAACAGGAACAACAGTTCCGGCCTTGTCCTGAGTCTTAGCGTTAAAGGCTTTACAAAACTCCATTATATTGATTCCCGCCTGACCGAGTGCCGGCCCAACAGGTGGCGCAGGGTTTGCCTGCCCCCCAACAATCTGGAGCTTCAGGATTTTCTCAACTTTTTTAGCCATGGATTCTCAGGATCCTATAATTAATAACTTCAGTTTAATTTGCGTAATAGCTAGTGTGCATCAACTAGGTTCTTTATGTAGCGGATTCAACTTGGCTGACATCCACTTCAACAGGAGTTTTACGGCCAAAAATACTAACCATAACTCGCAGCTTCAGTTTTTCAGGATTCACTTCCTGAACGGTTCCGTCAAAATCTTTAAACGGACCGGATATCACTTTAACCAGGTCTCCCTCGCTGTACGGAATTTCAATATTCCGCGGTTCATCACCACCGTCTTTCACTCGTCCAATGATGCGCTTGACTTCGTGATCTTTCAGTGGAGTTGGCACCGTCTCATTTTTACCTACCTTCAAAAAACCAAGGCAGGAGGGTGCGCTTTGTATCAAATTGTTTACTTCTTCATCATAATGAGTATTCAAAAGAATATATCCGGGAAAAAAGTTTTTCTCGCGGGTGCGCTTCTTTCCGGAACGAATTTCGACAACCGTTTCAGTAGGAATCAAGATCTCCTTGATTTTATCCTCTAAACCTTCATCCTCAATTTCGCGCTCGAGAAATTCTTTAACTTTTTTTTCATGACTGGAAAAGCAGCGAACCACGTACCAATCATGCGTTAATTCTTTACTCATTATTGATTGTAAATAGCTTCTAAGATGGTGCTGTACATTTGGTCAACACCAAAGATGAATACCGATATTATGATTGAAAAAACTACCACGATAATGGTATTATCGATCAGTTCTTTTTGAGTTGGCCAGGAAACCTTCTTGAATTCCTTTACAACACCGTCAAAAAAATCATTAATCTTGCTCATATCATTTGTTTTGTCTGCACGGGTGGAGAGACTCGAACTCCCGACACCTGGTTTTGGAGACCAGTGCTCTGCCAACTGAGCTACACCCGTATAAAGCGCACAAGAGCAGGCGGCAAACCGACTGCTCTATGCACTGGCCTTATTTAAGGTACTATCTTAGTCTAAGATTTTAGTTACAACTCCGGCGCCCACGGTACGTCCGCCTTCGCGAATCGCAAACCGAAGCCCTTCTTCCATCGCTACCGGCTGAATTAGTCCTACATTCAGCTTCACGTTGTCTCCCGGCATCACCATCTCTACGCCATCCGGAAGCTCACACGCTCCGGTCACGTCGGTGGTACGGAAGTAAAACTGTGGGCGGTAACCCTTGAAGAATGGCGTGTGTCGGCCACCCTCGTCTTTACTCAGCACATACACCTCGCACTCAAACTGCTTGTGAGGCGTGATTGAGCCGGGCTTACAAAGCACCATTCCACGCTCAATCTGCTCTTTGTTAATTCCTCGAAGCAGGATACCGGCGTTATCTCCGGCCTGCCCTTCATCCAGCATACGACGGAACATCTCAATACCGGTCACAACCGATTTCATCGGATCTTCTACAATCCCTACAATCTCAATCTCGTCGTTTACTTTAATCACTCCACGCTCGATACGTCCGGTGGCTACTGTTCCACGACCGGTGATCGAGAAAATATCCTCTACCGGCATCAGGAATGGCTTGTCGACATCGCGCTCCGGCGTTGGGATGGTTTCATCCACGGCCTTCATCAGCTCTACAATGCTTTCTTCGTGCTCGGCTTCCCCGTTCAGGGCGCCCAGGGCAGATCCCTGGATAACCGGGATATCGTCGCCATCAAATTCGTAAGAAGACAACAGCTCGCGCACTTCCAGCTCTACCAGCTCCAGCAGCTCTTCGTCGTCTACCAGGTCTACCTTGTTCATAAATACTACAATCTGAGGTACACCTACCTGGCGGGCCAGCAGAATGTGCTCGCGCGTCTGTGGCATCGGACCATCGGTGGCGGCAACAACCAAAATCGCTCCGTCCATCTGAGCCGCACCCGTTACCATGTTCTTCACATAGTCGGCGTGACCCGGACAGTCTACGTGGGCGTAGTGACGCTGATCGGTTTCGTACTCCACATGCGCGGTCGCAATGGTAATCCCACGCTCACGCTCTTCCGGAGCATTGTCAATGTCGGCAAACTGCTTGGCTACACCGCCATAGGTTTTCGCCATTACCGTCGTAATAGCTGCCGTCAAGGTTGTTTTACCATGATCTACGTGTCCAATTGTTCCCACGTTCACATGGGGCTTATTCCGTTCAAAGGTCTCTTTTGCCATGATTAAGCTGTTTTGTTAAGTATTATTTTAAAATTCATCAAAAAAATTTCGACCTGAGCCGATAGTCGGAATTGAACCGACGACCCCTTCCTTACCATGGAAGTGCTCTACCCCTGAGCTATATCGGCGTCGTTGAGCGAGCGACCGGAATCGAACCGGCAACATTCACCTTGGAAGGGTGACGCTCTACCAATTGAGCTACGCTCGCTTACGCGTGGGGAGAGTAGGATTCGAACCTACGAAGTCTCACGACAACAGATTTACAGTCTGCCCCAGTTGGCCGCTTTGGTATCTCCCCAGATAACATCAATAAATTAAAGATCGCTGAGCCAGTGACCGGATTCGAACCGATGACCGACGGTTTACAAAACCGTTGCTCTACCAACTGAGCTACACTGGCTTTTCGCGAAAGACTTCAAAATTAAGTATGATAGCTTTGATTGTCAATAATGTTTTGTGAAAAAATTTCACTCTTTTTCATCTTTTACGACTTGTTTCTTTCTGCGATAGAAAAAGTAAGCCTTAATCCCTACAAACAGCGCTATCAACGCTAAAATGACCTTTCCATAGTTGGATAAGTACTCTCCGATAATTTGCCAATTATCACGGATGACCCACCCCATTGCCAATAGCAGGGTATTCCATAAAACCGAACTCACCAATGAACTCAGAATTGTGGGTGTAATTCTGAGATGAGACATCCCGGCTGTGAGCGAGATTACCGATCGGGTTCCGGCCAAAAAACGATTTGCAATAACCACGCCCTGCCCCCATCGGTTCATCCATTTTTTACCTCTGCTAAAATATTTATAATCGATAAACCGGAGCAAAAAATGACTATCCCTGTTTTCTTCAATTTGAGCTCCCCACCGGTAACCCAGCCAATACATTGTCATGAATCCGGCAACCGAAGCTACTACCGTCAGGCTCCAAACGGGAAACAAACCTATCAAACCCTCCGCAGCTAAATATCCGCCGAAGGCTACAATCACATCACCGGGCATGGGTGGAATAAGATTCTCGATGTAGGCGATTCCAAAAAAAATGAGGTACACCCCAATCGGTGGCACTACACTTATCCAGTCTATTATACTTTGTACAATCTGATCAGCCATCACCCTGCGCCTTGAATAAAAACTACGGCCTGGGCAATCATGCCTTCTTCCCTTCCGGCAAAACCCATTTTCTCTGAAGTGGTGGCCTTCACGGATATGTCTTCTATGGAACAGTCCAGATCTTCAGCTATGGTGGCACGAATTTCATTTATATAAGGCCTGAGTTTTGGCTGCTCGGCTATCACAGTTGCATCAAGATTCCCCAGGGTATAGCCTTTCTGCTTTATAAGCTCATAACTTTTGCGCAGCAGCACACGGCTATCTGCATTTTTAAATTCCGGATCCGTATCCGGAAAGTGAGCACCAATATCTCCCAGGGCAAGCGACCCAAGTAGGGCATCGGTTATTGCATGGAGTAATACGTCTGCATCGGAGTGGCCAAGGAGTCCTTTATCATGAGGAATTTCAACCCCACCGAGCATGAGCTTGCGCCCCTCGCTGAACCGATGAACGTCATACCCATATCCAATTCGCATTCCTTTCACTTTTTAACTCCGAGAATTAATTCTGCAACTTTAAGATCAACAGGATAGGTAATCTTCAAATTTTCCCGATCTCCTTCAACCATCTGAATGGTGCCACCAATTCGTTCTACCAAAGAAGCATCGTCGGTACCGATGAAGTTTTGATCTAATGCAGACTCGTAAGCTTCAATCAAAAGCTCTTTTTGAAAAATCTGTGGGGTTTGAGCTTGCCATAATCCCGATCGATCCGGAGTAGATTCAACGAGCTTATCTCCATCCACCTTTTTGATGGTATCTTTGGCCGGCACTCCAAGCACCGCCCCTCCTACATTTATAGCCACCTCACAACACTCTTCAATAAGTTGTTTGCGCACAAAAGGCCGAACCGCATCGTGAACAGCTACTAATTCACATTCAGCAGACACAATCTTAAGTGCGTTATAGATTGAAAACTGACGCTCTGAACCGCCTTCAACTACATTCAACTGTATATCACTTGAAAGCTGCTCGAACATAGACTTTATAGTCGAGATATAGCTTTTGGATGTAGCAATAATGATCTGAGCTACATCGGAAACTTCCAAAAACCTGGAAATGGTATGCTCAAGAATGGTTTTGTCCCCTACCTGTATAAAAGGCTTGGGGACATCAGAACCCATTCTCTCCCCCGACCCTGCCGCCGGTATTATGACCGACAGTTTACACATGCTTAAAGAATCAGCATTGCATCACCGAACGCAAACATACGGTAATCATTCTTCTTGGCTTCTTCGTAAGCCTCCATCAGGAAGTCGTAACCCGCAAAGGCGGCCGCAAGCATGAGTCGCGTAGATTCCGGCTGGTGGAAATTAATAACCAAACCTTCAGTAATCTTGAAGTCGTAAGGAGGGTAAATGAACTTATCGGTCCAGCCTGTTCCCGGCTTCGACATTCCACTTGCCATCACACTGGTTTCAATGGTTCGGCAAGAACTGGAACCAATAGCGATTACCCGGTTCTTTTTCTTCTTCAGTGTTTCGTTGATTTTGTCAGACGTGTCTTTAGAAATGAAATAATTGTCTGAGTCCATACGGTGTTTGGTAAGATCTTCCACTTCAACATTGCGGAAAATTCCCCAGCCAATATGCAGGGTAGTCGGCAGAAACTCGACTCCTTTCTTTTTAATTTTCTCAACCAGCTCTTCCGTAAAATGCATGCCGGCGGCCGGTGCAGCAACTGCTCCCCGCTCGGTAGCAAAAATAGTCTGGTAGCGCTCTTTGTCTTCTTCTACAGGTTCGCGCTCTATGAATGGAGGTAAAGGCATTTTGCCAAGTTCATCCAGCCTGTTGTACAGTTCCTGATTAGGTCCTTCATACAGAAAACGAATAGTACGACCGCGAGAAGTTGTGTTATCTACTACTTCTGCCATCAGCTCTTCGTCTTCCTCTCCGAAGTACAATTTATTCCCGATTCGGATTTTTCGCGCCGGCTCAACCAACACATCCCAAAGCATATTTTCCGGCATCAATTCTCTCAGCAAAAAAACTTCAATATCTGCTTCTGTCTTCTCCTTCTTACCATTCAGGCGGGCCGGGAATACTTTAGTGTTGTTATAAATCATGACGTCATCTTTATTGATGTACTCATGAATTTTGTCGAAAGTGGTGTGCTCGATGGTTTTCTCAGCACGATTAAGAACCATCAACTTGGCTGAATCTCTTTTCTTCAGCGGTTCTTCAGGAATGTTTAAATCGTCAATCTCGAATTTAAAATCGGTAAGCTTCATTTAGCTATTTATCAGGTTATTCAGTACTGTTAGAAAAGTTGAATAAGATAGAGTTTTTTTTATGGGATTTCAAAGCTTACACCCATTGTCTGTTGTTTATTATTAAAGGCCAATTCGTTATACTTAAGTATCTGCTCTTGCGTTCAACTGTAAACTTTGACGAGCATTATGAAAAAATTATTTACACTCACTTTTGCGTTCGCTATTATTTTTAGTGTTCAATTATCTGCCCAGCTGAGAGAAGACCTCCCCAGATACAACGATTTTTCAGGTCCTATTATTAATACCCAGACATCTACCGTTCAAACCTGGCTGAGTGACTTCTTCCAGAATAATGTTACGATGAGCCATTCCTATTCGATGAGCTTTGGCGCTGTTGGTGGTTCCTATCAAAATGTAAATGCCTATACCAACACGCTCAATTTTATGTTTACCCCTGATCTCACGGGGCGGCTGGATGTATCATTTCTTCACTCTCCATTTGGAGGTTCTGATTTTGTTAACACCAATAATAATTTGGGCGGACAAGTAATAATCCGTAATGCAGAATTGAATTACAAAATCAGCGACAACGCCCGTATTCAACTGCAATATCAACAACTGCCGGCTGGCTATGGTTACCACAATCCCTATGGGTTCGGAGCCTATGGATATAACCGATTCAACCCCTGGTATTAGAAAGGAGTTTTAAAGCGTAGTTGATGGCAGAAACAAAAGGCAACAGCTCTTCCGGTACAAACGAACTTTTTTTAAACGCCGCAATTGGATTCCTGAGTGTTCTGCTGTTGGTTTTAATAGCGGCACTTTTTACCCGTATCATTTATCCCCGTATTTTTAATGAGCGGGCCGAACTTCAATCTGAACTCATTAGTGAAATCATTCAAATTGAGGTATTGAACGGTTGCGGAATTTCAGGAATTGCCAACTCCTACACCGGACTTCTCCGCAAAAACGGGTTCGATGTAGTTGAAACAGGAAATTTTGAAACGTTTGACCTCCAGGAAACCCTTATAATATCAAGAAGCGGTGTGATGGATAACGCATATCGTGTGGCTAACGCTCTGGGTGTTCCTGAGCAGAATGTGATACGGGAATCATCTCCGGATTTTTATCTTGATGTGAGCGTAATTATTGGCCACGACTTTGAAAAACTAAACACTGATTAACTTTATGACCGACATTAAACAACCAGCAAAGAAACAATTTGAAAACGCCTTCTCGGATGACACTCCTGATTCTCAGGAAATGGTAGAAGTGATTACGGAGGCTCTGCTTAGCCGAAAGGGCAAAGAAATAACCGTGCTGGATGTTTCTGAACTTACCACCCTTACCGACTATTTTGTGGTTTGCCATGGTAACTCCGACGTTCAGATTAAAGCTCTCTCCGATGTTGTGGAAGAAGACGTGCGCGAGAAATCGGGAGAGAAAGCATGGAAAAAAGAGGGTTTGCAAAGTCGCTCCTGGGTGATCCTTGATTTTGTAAATATTGTAGTACACATCATGAGTAAAGAAAAACGTGACTTCTACGGACTAGAGCGCATGTGGAATGATGCAAAAGTTACCTATATCGAAGATGCTTCAGAAGAATGAAAACCGATAGCCTTCTCGTTTATTTTATCACTGTGATTATTTTGGGCGTTGGATGTGCTTCAAATCAACCATCCCCTCAAGAACGTTACCCGGATTTAGTAGAGGAAAATCCGCCGCATCGGATTCCATATGTTGAGAAAGATGTTTCCATTGACAGCATCGGCTTCATCAAAATAGAAAAAGAAAAAGCGTTACTTGTTAAGGGAACCTTCCCTAATCCCTGCACGCAAATACTTCGTGTGGATGAACGCATGGTGCCCGAAATGCTGACCCTGAACATTATCGGGTGGCAAAAATATCAGCAAATGTGTGCACAAACAATTACACCGTTTACTTACATCCATAAAGGCATTACTCCGGAGCAGTGGGAACAAAAGAAGCTTATTGTGATAAATGAAAAGGAATTTAAACTGCCGTTAGACTCTTCAACCGAATAACCGATATGCCCAAGATTCTGATCACAGAGCCTATCCCTGATGATGTGATAGATTACTTAAAAAACTTCGCATCGGTTACTGTTGGGGATAAAGGCACTTATCAATCTGAAGAAGCACTTATCCGTGATATCCCGGAATACGACGGGCTACTTTGCATGCTATCTACTCCGGTCACTGAAACCGTATTGAAAGCAGGAAAAAACCTTAAGATTGTAGCCAATTTTGCCGTTGGGTATGATAATATTGATGTAGATGCTGCCCATAAACTTGGCATCAAAGCCGCCAATACCCCGGATGTACTCACCGAAGCTTGTGGAGACTACGCCATGGGACTTCTTCTCGCACTTTCCAGAAAGTTTAAAGATGCCGAGCAATATCTGCGTGATGGAAATTTTACCGGCTGGGAACCCCTTGGCTTTTTAGGGATGGAACTGAGAGACCGAACACTAGGCATCATTGGGATGGGTAGAATCGGACAGGCATTTGCTCACCGAGCGCGTGCATTTGGCATGAAGATTATTTACCACAATCGCTCACGGGTGAACGAGCAAATAGAACAAGAACTGGATGCCGAATTTATTTCAGATCATAAAACGCTTGCCCAACGCGCCGATGTATTGAGCCTGAATTGCCCCCTCACCGAAGAAACTCACCATCTTGTTGATCAGGAACTCCTGGAGATAATGCCGAAACATGCATTGCTGATTAATATTTCCAGAGGCGCCGTTATTGATGAGGCCGCATTAGCACAGGCACTGCATCAAAACAAAATAGCCGGTGCTGCACTAGATGTTTTTGAAGAAGAGCCAAAAGTTCACCCTAATTTATTGACGGCACCCAACACCTTGTTGCTTCCTCATATTGCAAGCGCTACTCATCGTACCAGAAAAGATATTGGCATGCTTGCCGCTGAAGCAATCACATCGGTACTTGAAGGCAAGCCCGATCACGAAATACCAAACTTGATTAGCCGTTAATTTACGCTCATATTCGTTCTCACCTTTATGAGTAGCGCTATTTTGAAATCACCCATAGAAAATAAAACCTGGGCTCTTGCCTTTCTGCTGACTCTGATCGCCCTTGCTTACGGGATATTTGAAATATGGACTGAACAAGACCAGCTTTCCGAGATTGAACAGGTTCAGTTAGCCAATCAATCTGTTTATAAAGCGCTGCAAAACTACAGCGACTTTGAGCAAAGCTTTATTAATGAAAGTGAAAAGTATGCTGCCACAGCAGAACAATATCTTGAAAGCAATGCCCGAACGGAAGCTTTGGCCCAGGAAGCAGAGGATGGCTTTGACTTCTGGGCACTCTCCCTTTTCCGGGGTAACAGCCTCTTGCTTTGGACCGGCTTCGCCACAAAAACTCCCCCTGCGATTTCTGATAGTAGTAATGCAGTATTAAGTATTGAACAAAATAACAACGTCACATTTCTGCAATACCAAACATTTTTCACTATCACAGAGGCTGATTCTTCGGAGCAATACACTCTTATTACCCGAAAAAAAATTAAGCAGGAAAACATTCTTCCTATTGGCAAGAATGCTGAGATAAGTCCTTCAATCCTTTTCCAGTCAGAATCCGAATACCCGGTCCATTTCAGTTTTTTTGAGAATCCACCGGCTAACACTCAGTTCCAAACAACAATATCTACCTCCAATATAGACTCAGCCGGGGTCATTTATACGCTTTCAGAAGACTACGCTACTTATAGATCAAACCAACAGAATAGCTACTTTTTATACCGGGCTATTTTCTACGCAGTCTTCATCTGTCTCATCACCTTGTTTTTAATATCTGTTTCGCAGGAGCTTAGTACCTGGAAATCTCTGTTTTTGAAATTGTTTGCCATCACCCTGGCTTGGGCTTTCTTTTCGAATATAGATTACGGGGTGGGGTGGATTGAAATATTCTATGCTTTGGGGCAACAAGATTTCCTGTCTCTCAAACCGCTGGTGAAGTATGGAGTACATTCACTATTTGTTCTGCTGCTCACCATTGTTTGCTTCAGCCCATTAACTTCTTCGGAGATTGAGCTTCATGAACCATCCAAAATCACCCTGTCCTTAATCCTGATTTTTTTTGGATTTTTAAGTGCTTTCCTGCTTCACTTTTATGTTATTGAAACCTACTCCCTGTTTACGCAAACATCTATTCCAATATTAGATCTTGAGGTATTTCCCAACTGGGATACCTTTGTTTTTTATGTTATTTCAGGAGTATTTGCCATTTCCTGCATTACGCTTCTGACCTTATTGGGATGGTTTGTCATGAAACTTACCCTCAACCCTCCCATTATTCCTTTTTTATTCATCCTTTCAGGATATATCCTTGGAATGTTTATCATCTTTGAGTTAAGCGCCGATGCCCATATTGCGGGATGGATTACCCTTACCACAGGCATCTTCTTCGCAACTATTCTTAGCTTTGTTCTCCTGGCCAATAGGAACCCCGACTTTTTCATCTATGCCTCCCGTCTACGATTGCTTCTTCTATTCAGCTTCATTTCGGTAGGGTTATCGTATGTCGCTGTTTACAAAGGCTATTCTGAACGCCTGAATGGACAAATGCAGCGGGCAGCCCAGTTATTTGTAGATGAAGAAGCCACTCAGGCAGAACTAATAGCCAGAAATTTGCTGACCGGTTTGGAGCGTGCTGTTTCAGATCTAACCGAAGAAGATTTAAGCCAGCGACCGGCTTTTGTTGAAAATTATTTCACCCAGCAAACCCAACAGCTGATTACAGAAGAATGGGAGCGATTCTCCATCTCAACCCAGCTTGTGAATAATAATGGGGATATTATCGGGGAGTATTCTTCTGATTTGGATTCTCCGGCATGGACCCGAGCCTTCAACATTATGTCGCTGGTGATTCCATTTGAGGAAGAACAAATCCGGCTGGAGAACCTCCGACCCATTGTTAGGGAGCGACCCTTAAACGAAGCGAATTCAAACTACTCCTCATTCCGCCGGGCATGGATTCCACTTTATGAAAACGGCTCGTCTCCACAGCGTATCGGCTGGATTTTATGCTCCGTGTACCGCGAACGCCCTCAGTTTGAAAAACCACTGCGTGCCGTTATTGCCTCGGAAGGCAGTGAAAACTGGAATGCCTCAATCAGCATCACGGAATACGTGGATGGACTTGCTTCCCGCAGAAACATTGTGGGGATACCGCTGGAAATGCCCGGCTATTTACGCCTTCCCGGAGAGCTTGTTAATGAAGTGCTGATGGAGGATGATTCCACCTTGTTCAGAATATCCGGTCTGGGAGATCAGCAAATCAGAGAATTCTTTATAGCCACATCCGAAGAGAAAATAATTCGGGCCGCCACTAATCATCCCGGCCTTGACAATCACCTGTTTTCTTTGCTCCGGTTTTTCTTTTGCGTGTTGATTATCGGACTGCTTGTACTAGGCTCTCTGTTCTGGAAAAAAGACCTGAATGTTCTTGGCCATAACCGCCGATTCAGGGACCGGTTTATCGACCGCTTTGTATTTGCATCCCTGCTTTGCCTGATGGCACTGATTGCAACCACTTATTATGCCATTAAAAGTCAGAACCAAAAAAGCGTACAGGATCAGCTTCTTGATAAGCTGGGCAATCTGACCGATGCTATTTCTCTTCAGGAAAAACAATCACCCAATGCCTCCCCCATTCCATTAAGTGAACTTACATCAACCCTGGATGCCGATGCCGCTCTTTACAAGGAAAAGACTATTAATACCTCTACCACCAGTCAGATTTATAATCAGCACCTGCTTCCGAGAATCCTGCCCTGGGATGTGTATGATTCCATTTATAATCGGGGAAACAGCCAGGTTACACGAAAAGCCACTCTTGGTAATCAGGAACTGTTAATCGGGTATCAACCCTGGCTTAATGCAGAAGGCTCGATTGCCGGGATCGTTGCCATTCCTACCTTTCTGGAAGCCCCTAAATTCAATGAACAACTGCTTTCAACAACCAGCTATTTGCTTGGATTTTATGTTATCATATTCGGGCTGTTTATTATTGCAGCTTCGTTGATTTCAACCCAGCTAACCTCTCCGTTGGAAGCATTGCGTGAGGGGCTTAAGAAAATCTCAGGAGGCGACCTGGAAACCACACTTCCCGTAAAAAGTAAGGATGAAATCGGTTCGTTAACCAATGCTTACAACGTGATGGTGTACCGGTTGAAGGACTTGCAGGAAGAGCTGGCCCGTGCCGAACGGGAAGCCGCTTGGAAGGAAATGGCTCAGCAGGTAGCTCACGAAATCAAGAATCCGCTTACCCCAATGAAACTGAACCTTCAACACCTGGAGCGGCAGCTGAATGTTTCAGAGGACGAGTTCAAACTCATGAAACCGAAAATTGAGAAAATCGCAGCTAATATGATTGAACAGATTGAATCGCTCAGCCAAATCGCCTCCGATTTTTCTAAATTTGCCCGCCCCTCCGATCAAGAGTTTAAAACGGTTGAATTGAATGAACTGCTCGCATCGGTGGCAGAGCTATATGAGCCTGAAGAGAATCACACCATAGAAACGGAACTTCATCAAGCAGAACTCCTGGTTTATGGGGTGAAAGATGAGCTTCGCCGAACACTCATCAACCTCATAAAAAATGCACATGAGGCTATGCCCAAAGGCGGGAAAGTCACCTTAACATCTTCACTGAGTAAATCAAAAGACAGGGCCGTCATATCTGTTAAAGACAATGGAGAAGGCATTCCTGAAGAGACTCAGGATCAAATTTTTGTACCGAATTTTTCCACCAAATCGAGCGGAACCGGATTGGGGCTGGCTATCACCAAAAAAATCATTGAAGAACATGATGGCGAGATTTCTTTCGCATCCGAAAAAGGAAAAGGAACCACCTTCACTATTCAGCTTCCTTTAGATAAAACCGAATAGACCCGATAGCCAATCTTTATCACTATTGGAGAATATTTGTCCGTACCTTTGCGCTTCCTATGGAAAATCCACGCAAAGAAATAAAGAAAGAAGGGCTGAAGTTAGTAGCCATTGGAAGTCCCATCATTGCTACTCAACTTCTGAGAATGGGGCTCAACTTCACCGACACGGTTATGGCCGGAAACCTGTCGGCGCTCGATCTTGCTGCCGTTGCGATAGGCAACGCCATTTATATGCCCATTGGGATTTTTTGTATGGCCACTTTGATTGCCATCAACCCGGTGGTATCCCAATTTTTAGGAGCCCGAAAGTTTGAGGAAATTGGTAAAAGCGCCCGGCAAATGTTTTGGCTCATCATCATGCTAACTATTCCCGCCTTTTTTCTGATCCGGAATCTGGATCTAGTGATGCACTTGATGGGCGTAACCCCGGAAATTATCCCCCTTGCTGATGGATATCTGAAAGCTATATCCTGGGGTTTATTACCGCTACTTGCCTATGCGGGCGTTCGTTACTTCAGCGAAGGACTATCGGTTACCAAACCGGCGATGTATATTGCCGCAGCCAGCCTGGTTTTAAATGTTGGCGCCAACTATGTGCTAATGTATGGCAAGTTGGGGTTTCCGGCATTAGGAGCCATAGGTACCGGTTACGCAACATCCGCGATAAACCTGTTCGGGGCTATTGTTTTCATCGCCTTTACCGCGTCTTTTAAACCCTTCAAACGTTTCAACATTTTTGGACGAACTACCGGGCCGGAATGGAAATACATTGGTGAACTCATCAAGGTGGGGGTACCCAATGGCATAAGTTCATCTATGGAAATACTGCTATTTGCAACCGTTAGCCTGTTGATGGGAACCCTGAGCGTTAAGGCGGCGGCGGCCCACCAAATTGCCATCAATGTAGCAGCCACCATGTTTATGGTGCCTTTCGGGCTTTCCATGGCTATTTCACAACGAGTGGGCTTTTCATTGGGGCAAGGCTCTATGTCTAATGCCCGTTTTCGGGGATTTGTCGGAATTGCCATTTGTGCCGGGGTGATGACCCTCACCGCAATGCTGTTATTCCTGGCGCCGGAATTCATTATCAGCATTTACACCGATGATTTTGAAGTAGCTTCTATGGCCGTTTCATTACTATTTATGGCGGCCATTTTTCAGATCTCAGACGGACTGCAAGTAGGAGCCTTTGGAGCGCTTCGTGGACTAAAGGACACTCGTATTCCCATGATCGTGAACTTTATTTCGTACTGGTTAGTGGGTTTCCCTACCGGATACCTGTTGGGGATTCATCTCGGGTATGGCCCTGAAGGGTTGTGGATTGGTCTTATTGGCGGGCTGACGGTAGCAGCTGTGCTACACAACTATCGCTTTAATAAACTGACAAAAGCGAATCTGTAACTGAATGAAGCCCCGGCTCAAAAGGTTTGGATAACAACCTCAAATTGTTATCCTACTGTATGCCCGTATTCATTCATGACATAGCCACTTCGGTGCCGCCTTTCTCGAGCGACCAGCAGCACATTCGCGAAGTGATGAAAAAGCATGTGGGCACCGACCGGAAAACCGAAGCTATCATTCACCGTATTTATACACAATCGGGCATCGAAAAGCGCCATTCGGTAGTACAGGATTTCGAGCCTAATAGACACGGAAGGCTTTTCTTTAATGGACAGGCTAAATCCGAGCCCGGCACCGCTGCCCGCAACCATGTATACGAAGAGGAATCCAAGAAGCTATTTGTAGATGTGGGTCGAGAACTGCTGGCTGATAACCCTCATATTTCTTCCAAGGAAATCACCCATGTAATTACGGTATCATGCACAGGCTTTTTTGCCCCCGGCCCGGATTATGAACTCGTTAAAGCGCTGAAATTGAAACCTACAACAGAACGCTTTCATGTTGGCTTTATGGGTTGTTATGCGGCCTTTCCGGCAATGAAAATGGCACAATCATTCTGCAAAGCTGACCCGGATGCCGTGGTATTAGTAGTAGCTGCTGAATTGTGTACCCTTCATTTTCAGTTCAAGAATGACATCGACAATTTGCTCTCCGGATCTGTGTTTGCTGATGGAGCTGCGGGGATGATCATTTCCTCTAAAACACCAAAAAGGCAAGCGTTTAGAATCAGGAAGTTTGCCTCCGCTCTTGCGCCCAACGGAGAAAAAGACATGGCCTGGACCATTGGTGATTCCGGGTTTAATATGATTCTTTCTACCTACGTACCGGACATCATAAAAGAAAATCTTGAGTCGGTTATTCAGCCGCTTTATGAGACTTATTCGCTGGAGCGGTCAGACATTGATTACTGGGCTATACATCCCGGCGGGAGGGCCATACTGGATAAAATTGAAGACAGTCTCAGCCTGAAACCTAAACAACTCTCAGCCTCCCGGTCTGTGCTTTCAGAATTTGGAAATATGAGCAGCGCTACGGTTCTGTTTGTGCTTAAGAAATTACTTGATTCCAATCTATCAGCCGGACAAAACATTCTTCCAATGGCTTTTGGACCCGGGTTGACCATTGAAAGCGGTCTTTTCGAAGTTCACCTTCCGGATGAGGATTGATTTATGCCTGTTTTTTTGACAAAGCGCCAGCCGGATTTAGTGGAGTATATGGATAGGGATGATTGTGACCCTCAGCTGTTGGAAAATACCTATCGGCAGTTTTCAACCATTAACCTGTTGCTTTCTCAATGGAAACGAATTTATAAGAGTGAACTTCGTCCACTTATGGAAAAAGGGAAAAGCTATTCTCTTTTGGATATTGGTTTTGGCGGTGGCGATGTTCCACTTCAACTTCTGAAATGGGCTCGTCATGATGGTTTGGAGTTAGAAATTACCGCCATTGAAACCGACAAGCGGGCTTTTGAGTTTGCCGGGCAGTTAGATAGTCCGGAGCAGATCACCTTCAAACATTGTTCTTCTACCGATTTGGTATCCCAGTCACGTTCATTCGATTTTGTAATCTCTAATCACGTACTTCATCACTTGTCTAAAGAACAAACCTTCAACATACTGGATGAAGCAAAAAACCTGGCTCTTCAAAAAGTGCTATTTAACGATATTGAACGAAGTGATATTGGGTACTTCTTATTTACCACCTTTGCCCGACTGATCTTCCGCAACTCGTTCATTGTTCCCGATGGATTGATTTCCATAAAACGAAGTTATACCAAGGCAGAACTGGCAGAAGTCGCTCCAGCCGGATGGCAAGTTCAACGCTTATTCCCCTTTCGTTTATTGTTGAAATATGACAAGAGCTAAACCTGATATACCGGTAGTAATTATAGGAGGAGGCCCTGTTGGTTTATTCCTGGCCATCTGCCTGCTTAAAGAGGGAATAGAATGCCGGGTTTTGGAAAAGCGAAAAGAACCGGTTCCGGATTCACGGTCACTCGGAATTCACCCGGTATCGCTGGAGCTGTTTGATGAAGTTGGTATTACCGAGCCATTCCTAAGTGCCGGCTTGAAAATCAGAAAAGGGATTGCTCTAACTAAAGACAAAAAGCTGGGGGAGATTTCATTTGAGAACTGCCCTAAACCTCATAATTACATCCTCGCCTGTCCGCAATTCACCACAGAAAGAATCTTACGTGATGAACTGGCTAAACTAGATGAAAATGCTTTAATAACCGGAGCAACCTTTGAAGATCTTTCTGAGCATGAGCAGTTTGTGGAAATCACATATTCAATTGATCAACAAACGAATCAACGAATAACGAGCAACTATATAGTAGGTTGTGATGGCAAAAACAGTGCTGTTCGTCAACATGCCTCTATTCATTTTTCCGGTAAACGATACAACGATACCTACATTATGGGGGACTTTGAGGACACCACCGACTTCGGTCCTGATGCTGCTGTATTCTTACCTGAAGACGGATTGATTGAATGCTTCCCTCTTCCTAATGGCATGCGCCGGTGGGTGGTGAAAACCGACGACTATATACCGAAGCCCGGACAGCTGAAACTCGCTGCTTTGGTTCAGTACAGGTTAGGATACGACTTATTTGGAGTAAAAAGCACGATGCTCAGCAGCTTCGGAGTACAACATTTCATGGCCGAAACCTTTGCTAAAGGCCGGGTTTTACTGGCAGGCGATACGGCTCATGTGGTAAGTCCCATTGGTGGACAAGGCATGAACCTTGGCTGGCTGGATTGTCGTGTACTGGCAGATTCTTTCGCCTTTTTGCGGGACATGGGTTCCGGATTTGCAGAACAAGTATTTCAGGAATATTCCGAATACCAGTCACAGGTAACTAAGAAAATAGCACGAAGAGCGGAGATCAATATGGCTTTGGGACGAAAACAAAAGATGCCCTTTTTCAGAAACCTATTTATAAAGGGCATGTTACATTCCCCCTTTAAACAAAAAGTAGCTGAGGTTTTTACAATGCGTGGTTTAGACAGCTGGTGGATTTAAATTTTAAAAGATAGAATACCGGTTGAACCTATTTCCGGGTTGTGTGTAAAGCTAATCTCTGCTCCCAGCTTTTGCGCCAGATTCTGAATGATGGATTCGGGATTTTTATTTCCCTGTATTTCTTTTGGAGAAATTTTGGGCTTACGACCATTGTCCGTTACTATGACAACTATTTTATCTTTCCCGGTTTGCTTCAGGCTTACAACCACTTCTCCAATTTCTTTACTGGTAGATGCATTTTTATAGGCCCTATTCAAAAGCTCGTTCAGGATTAAGCCACAAACCATACTTTTATTGGCATCCAGTTGCACCTCATCAAGCCTGAGACTCAGCCTTACTTCATCTTCTGAACCTTCGTGCGAATTCTCGACCTGAGTAGTTATGAGTGCCAGGTATTGTGATAGGTTAACGGTAGCCGATTCAGGCTCCTCCGATAAAAAATCCTGAACATTCATCATAGAATTAATACGGGCATTGGTAGCATACAGAACTTTTCGGGAGTTTATGTCTGTGAGTTGTCCCAGATCAAATTCAAGGAGGTCAGAAATTGCAGTCAGGTTATCATTCAGTTGGCGGTAGATGTCAGGAATGTGCGCTTCCCGTTCGGCCAGCTTTCTCTCTACCTCATCAAACTTTTTGGAACGCTCGATGGCGGAAGCAACATGAAGGGCCAATGATTCAAATACAGGCACATCTTCGTTCACAAACATCTGCCCGTCCTTTTTATTGATAGCCTGAAGTACTCCGAATGCTTGTCCCTCATTATCCTGTAAAGGCACACAAATGATATTACGTGTCGTAAAACCGGTGGAAAGATCTTTCCAGAAAATATCGCTTTCCACCACATCATTTGAGATGAAGGGCTGGTTATAGGAGATTACCCATCCGCCAATCCCTTTACTCTTTGGAACAGCCATTCCCATGATCTCATCTTTCACGGGGCCTGTTGGGATACTGACGTTTAAATCTCCGGTAAGTTCATCCAGGAGCATAAGAGAACTCGCTTCTGAGTTCATCACAACCTTAGCTGCCTCCATACACTTACGAAGTACTTCCTTCAGTTGCAGCGTCCGATTTATACCATCCACCACATGCAGTAAAAGTGCTTCATGTCCCGAAGTCTGAGGTCCTTCCCTGACTATATTTTTGTCCTGATCTTTAATAACGATACCCGAAAAATTACACTTATCAGAGGCTGAGAAAAGACAGGTATTCAGCTCTGTATTTCTGCTCTAATAATAAACATTATCGAAAATAAAAAAAGCACAGAATAGAATTCTGTGCTTTTAGAATAGTTTATGAGGCTTGTTTAGCTCTCAGCCTTGCTTTTTTTGAGGTAATCAAGCAATACCGTATGCAGAATTCCACCATTGCGGTAGTAATCTACCTCAACCGGAGTATCAATTCTGCAGTCAGTCATAAATTCAACAACTTCACCATTTGTTTTGGTGGCTGTCACTTTTATTTCATCACGGGCTTTCACATTGTCATCCACATGGATATCAAATGTTTCCGAACCGTCTAGGCCAAGAGTATCAGCACTTTCACCTTCTTTAAACTGAAGGGGAAGCACACCCATCTGAATTAGATTTGATCGGTGAATACGCTCATAAGAAGTCGCTATTACCGTCTTGATTCCAAGCAGTGCGGTTCCTTTGGCAGCCCAGTCGCGGGATGAACCGGTTCCGTATTGCTTACCGGCTAAGGCAACCAGAGGTGTATTTGTTTCTTTGTATTTCAATGATGCATCATAAATGGTTGTGATTTCATCATTCGGGAAATACTTGGTAAACCCTCCTTCTTTGCCTGGAGCCAGTTGATTCTTAAATCGAACGTTAGCAAAGGTACCGCGTGTCATCACCCGGTCGTTTCCACGGCGTGAACCGTATGAGTTAAAGTCTTTTTTCTCTACTCCATGCTCTTTCAGGTAAATACCTGCAGGAGCGTCTTCCTTAATATTACCGGCCGGGGAAATATGGTCGGTTGTGATGGAATCACCAACTTTAACTAAAGCTCTCGCACCTTTAATGGGCTTGATGGGCTCCGGCTCTTCATTCATATCCATAAAGAATGGAGGTTCCTGAATGTACGTTGATTCCTCACTCCAGTTGAACAAGTCGCCACCGGATACCGGAATTTCTTCCCAGGTTGGTGATTCAAAGATATCGCCGTACATCTTCTCGAAGAGTTCCGGACGAATAGCTGCATCCAGATGTTCAGCAATTTCAGCGGTTGTAGGCCAGATGTCTTTCAGGTACACATCATTGCCGTCTTTATCTTTACCTAATGGCTCAGTGGCAAGATCAATATCCACACTACCGGCCAGCGCATAAGCTACAACCAATGGTGGTGAAGCCAGGTAATTTGCTTTCACCCAAGGGTGAATTCGGCCTTCAAAGTTACGGTTTCCGGAAAGTACGCCGGCCGCAATCAGGTCGCCTTCTTTAATAGCCGTTTCTACAGGCTCAGGCAGTGGACCTGAGTTTCCGATACAAGTTGTACATCCGTAACCCACCAGGTTAAAGCCGAGCTTATCCATGTACTCGGTCAAACCGGCTTCTTTCAGATACTCAGTTACCACTCGGGAACCCGGAGCAAGCGATGTTTTCACATATGCAGGAACTTTCAGTCCTTTTTCGTAGGCCTTTTTCGCTACAATTCCGGCACCCAGCATTACACTTGGGTTGGAAGTGTTGGTACAGGATGTAATCGCGGCAATAACCACATCACCATGCTTCATCTCAATTTCCTGTCCGTTTTTGTACAAGCCTTTGTTGGCCAGCTTCTCCTGAGTCAGGTTGAAACCCATAGTTGGATTATCGCTGGTCAGTGAGTTTTCAAAAGCCTTCTTCATGTTGCCGAGCGTAATTCGGTCGTGAGGAAGTTTTGGTCCGGCAAGGGAGGTCTCGACCGTACTCAAGTCAAGCTCAAGGGTTGAAGAGAATTCCGGATCAGGAGTGTCATCGGTTCTGAACAAGCCCTGTGCTTTGGTGTAGTTTTCGACCAGCTGCACCAGCTCTTCAGAACGTCCGGTTCTTCTCATATATCGCAGCGACTCTTCATCAATTGGGAAGAAGCCCATGGTTGCTCCATACTCCGGAGCCATGTTAGCGATGGTAGCACGGTCAGGGAGACTCATATTGCTGAGTCCGTCGCCATAAAATTCTACAAACTTACCAACTACACCGTGCTCGCGAAGCATTTGGGTTACCGTAAGCGTTAAGTCAGTCGCGGTTACACCCTCGCGAAGCTTTCCTGTCAGTTTCATTCCCGTCACTTCAGGAACCAGCATGGAAATGGGTTGACCCAGCATAGCTGCTTCCGCTTCAATTCCACCAACACCCCAGCCGAGAATACCGAGTCCGTTAATCATGGTTGTGTGGGAATCGGTTCCTACCAATGTATCAGGATAAGCCGTTGTGGTACCGTCTTCTTCTTTACGCGTGAAAACACCGCGACCTAAATACTCAAGGTTTACCTGGTGCACAATTCCACGTCCCGGAGGTACTACACGAAAATTATCAAAAGCTTCTTTACCCCACTTCAGGAATTCGTAACGCTCATTGTTACGCTCCATTTCTTTTTCCACGTTGAACATCAGCGCGGCATCCTTCCCGAACATATCAACCTGTACGGAGTGGTCAATCACCAAGTCTACAGGTACTTGCGGGTTAATATCGGTGGCTTTACCACCCATGCGCTTCATCGCAGATCGAAGGGCTGCCAGATCAACTACGGCTGGAACACCGGTAAAATCTTGCAGTACTACACGTGATGGTTTAAAAGGTATTTCACCCTGTGGGTCTTTGGCATTATAGTTAGCCAGTGCTTCAATGTCTTTTTCAGTAACTGCGTATCCGTCAAACTCGCGGAGTACGGCTTCCAATAATATTTTTACAGAGAAGGGGAGCTTGTCAATACTCTTGTAGCCCAGTTCTTTCAGCTTTGGAAGGCTGTGCAGATAGGCCTTGCCCGAACCGGTTTCAAATTCAACTCTGGTTTGCTTCAGTTTGTCGCTCATTTTTTACTCGATTTAGATTTTCTTTCTCCTAATACCCAAAGGTACAAATCTTTTTGGGCTTTGTCTTTATCAAGTATCTATGAGATTTATTGAATCCGGTGATGTTTACAATAAATAATATTATTGAAACCATTACACCCAGAAATTGAGTTAACTATACCTTATCTCGACTCCACTTTGCACTGGTTCCACCGCTCCGCTTCGGAACCTCATTCTGAGGCTCTGCCTCAAGTTAGCTCACAGGGGAATAGTAAAGATATGAATGCAGTATTTGAGGCAGAGCCTCGGGTGGGCATTGCGGAGCAGAGCGCCGCAACGAGAAACAAGCTGAGCAAACTATATCTTACTTCGACTCCACTTTTAAAGCCACGTATGGCACGATGGGCAACTGATTAATTCCTCTCTGTGAGAACACATCATAATAGAACAAGTTTCGCTGATCGTACGTGTTAATGGCCCCAACCTGAACGTTGAAGTTGGCCGTGGGCAGCTGAAACTTTTGTTGAAGCGAGACATCAAACCGGTGAAAATCCGGCATATTTCCCTGGAAAGGTTTCTCCAATAAAACTCTGGGGGTTCCGTACTCATCTTTTATCTCTGGAATTCCTTCATCAAAATTATAAAAACTATCAAACCCTCTGGGTTGTGTATAAGGTAACCCTGAACCGTAGATCCAGTTCAGATTGGCTGAAAAATTTCCCCAGTCAAAACCCAGTTGCGCATTTAGCTGGTGTCGTCGGTCGTGGGGTGGATTGTATCGCTGCGTCTCTTTACCAAACCATAGCATGAAGTGATCCTGCGTTGTCTCATACTGTGTTATTGAATAGCCATAACCAACCGCTGCATATAAAGTTTTATGACTGAAGTTCAGCCGGGCATCAATTCCGCGAACGGTTCCATCAGCATAGGCCAGCTCTGTTGTAAATTGCGCCACAGGGTTCCACACCGAAATCGGAGTATCCTCAATGGTTTTGTAGTACCCTTCAACCGTAAAATCAAAGCCGTTAGTAACAGTTTGGTTCCAACCGAGCAAATAATGAGTAGTGCGAAGAGTGGTTTTGTAATTAGGAGGTAACATCCAGGCTGTAAAAGCTGTGCCGGCATCCCTTAAGTCGGCCAGGCCAATCATTGGTTGAATATAGATGCCCGCAGCTCCGTGAAATTTCGCTTTAAACACGTCCGTAAAATCTAAAGTAAATCTGAACCGTGGCTCCAGAGTGCCTTTAAGCCTGATCATATAGGAGTTGGCAGCCAATCCGGGTTTGAGGGATAAATATTTACCCACCGGAATTTCACTGTCCAGATACAACCCGGTGGTTAAGAAAGATTCTTCATTGGCATCTAAAGATGTAAACCTATTCAGGATATCAAAGTTCACCGTTCGGTAGTTGGCAAAGAATCCGTACTCGATTTTTACATCACTTACGTAATTAACAAAACTGAGATCCAGATTTGACTTGAAGACATTAGATGTTCGGCGCCCGCCACCCCCACCGCCTGCTTCGTTATTAAAATTGGAAAGACCAAAGTTAAGCTCCATAAATGAAAGAGAGGATTCCTGAGCAGTTCCAAAGCACCGGGTCCCGGCAACCACATTACTCCATTTAAAATATTGATCTGAATCAAAGTTGAGCTTACCCCGGTCGTAGGTCCTCATTAAAAGAGCTGAACAACCCAGGCCTTCGTTATTGGTGCTGTTAAATTTCATCAACTGGCTGTTAAACTTCAGTGGTTGCTGCTCTTGCAAATACACATCGCTTGTCTCCTCAATTAAAGATCCTCGCAGTGAAAAAAGAAGAGAACTCTTCCCTTGTTTAACCGGCGTTTCCACAAATAAATCAGAAATAAAGGGGCTCACTGAAGCCGACCACCCGGGCTCGTATAAATTTCCGTTTTTCAGCCTCACATCCATAACTGATGAAGACCGCCCGCTGTATTTTGGCCCAAATCCTCCTGCATAGAAATCTGCAGATGAAACTACATCTTCGGGAAAAACCGAGAAAAAGCCGACTATATGAAAGGGTTGATAGATTAAGGTACCATCCATCAGCACCATGTTTTCTGCCGGGGTACCTCCCCTCACAAAAAGCTGACCACCCCGATCTCCGGTAGCCAACACACCGGGTTGGCTTTGAATATAGCTCACCAAATCTGCACTACCCGCCGGAGTAGGCGCCCGCCCAATGGTTTCAGGCTGAATACGTGTCTGTCCGGCATTCTCGCCCCGGGTTCGATCAGAAACGGTTACTTCGCCAAGTTCCTCACTGGAAGGACTCAGTGTTATATTCTTAAGAATGGCGCCACCATAATTAATTACCCGTATGGTATCCGTATAGGTTTCGTATCCTACATAACTCGCCTTGAAAAGGTAGTCTCCGCGATCAATGTTGTTGATCTGGTAATGGCCATTATTATCCGTTACCGTACCCTTTACAATTTCTCCGGACAGTGTTTGAATTGAAACCGTGGCGCTTATCAATGCCTCGCCGGTTGCCCGATCAGAAACAATACCTCTTACCGCATTATTCTGGGCACATACTTCTTTCAGGGGAAGCAGGATCAACAATAATAAAATACCTTTTTTCAGTTCCGACATTGTGTATTAAGCTGAGTTAATTAGCCTTTTATGCGTTGGATATTTTTTACTTTTCGTTTATACACGGGGGTTGCCGTGGAGTCAGGATAACTTCACGGCGAGCTACGCCGGCCAGTACACCGGTTCCGTTTTCAACGTTTGAGATGACTTCCGGTAAAGCCACTTCAATATCTTCAAAAGTTGAAGCATCCGGCCAGCTGTCGGTAGCCGTCACAATTTCCACGGATGTTCTGTTTACGATGAAATTATTTGTCCCCAGTTCATCTGCGATAGTATAGCTTCCCCGAACAATAAAGAAATATCCTCCATCAGCGTTTAGTAAAGTGTGATCCAGTTGTGAAACTGCAATCTCAACTTCTTGGCCGCATCCCATATTGGTTATCGGCTGTACAAGATAATTCACAGATGCTACCACCAAAGAGTCATTTGCCGGGCCAGAAATCCTGGTTTGTCCGGCCCGCACTTCAACTTCCGGTATTTCTAACCGAGATGGAGTTTCAAGCGTAACGTGGCTTTGCTCTCCCTCCTCATTTTCAGCAATCAGGGTGTATAGTTCATTTTTTTGGACAGAATCGGGCAACCAGTAATTCCACACATAGGTGTCTCCGCTAAACCTGAAGAGTGAGTCGTTGAGAACCATCGTCTCTCCGGTCGCTTCCCGGATAAGGCGTACTTCACTTGGCGGGAGCGAAGCATCCTGGGGCAGATAGGTTTCACCAATAGGCATTACCCGAACCCATTGGGTATCGCTGTGCACATCAAGCACTCCATATATAGAAAATACATCATCCGTCATGTCCAGTGGCTGGAACGTTTGCTCACAGCTTACACAAAAAATGAAGGAACAAACGCAGGCAAAAAAACCAGATAAGACTTTATTCATATGTATGTTTTTTGGACTCTTAAACTTTACAAGCAATGGTACTGCCGTGATAGTATTTAATTGTGATCAGAGATACAATAAATTAACATGAATATGCAGGTGTCGGTGTTTTCATTTTGATGTGCTGCCATGAAATTGGTTATTTTTACTATTCGGTCAAAGAAGTGAACATTTCTGCTTTTTAGATATTGATATCTACAAGAATTACTTCTATCTTATTCGACTTTCCAATTTGACGAAATAAAAGAGTTTAATCGTGGACACATTAAGTTTTAAAACATACTCGGCCAAACCCAGTGACATTGAAAAGAACTGGGTCCTCATTGATGCTGAAGATCAGCCATTGGGACGCCTGAGTAGCGAAGTAGCAAAAATTTTGAGAGGTAAAACCAAGCCTACCTTCACCCCACACATGGACACAGGTGATAACGTAATTGTTATCAACGCTGAGAAGGTGAAGCTGACTGGTAAGAAAATGACGGATAAAACATACTTCCGTCACACATTTTACCCGGGCGGAGAGCGATTTGAAACAGCAGCTGAAATGTTGGAGAAAGACCCAACTTCTTTGGTAACTACTGCTGTGAGAGGCATGCTTCCTAAAACCAAGTTGGGCAACAAGATTGCCAAGAACTTGAGAGTTTATGCAGGCCCCGTACATCCGCATACTGCACAAGAACCAGAAATCATTGAGCTTTAATCAATAATGGCACAAGCGAATTATATAGGACGACGAAAAACTGCAACAGCCCGTTTGTACATCAAGCCGGGTAAAGGCGAAATTCTCGTCAACCACAAACCCATTGAAGAATATTTTCCGGTAAAAGCACGCCGTAACATTGCGCTTTTTCCAATGAGCGTAACGGAAACAGAAGGCAAGTATGACATTAAAATCACCGTTCGCGGTGGTGGAAGTACCGGACAAGCCGGTGCGATTTCTCATGCTCTTGCTCGCGCTTTGGATGGAGAGAATGAAGATCTTCACGATGTTCTTAAAGGACACGGACTTCTTACTCGAGACGACAGAATGGTAGAGCGTAAGAAATACGGTCAGCCTAAAGCTCGTAAGAAATTCCAGTTCTCTAAACGATAATTTCGTATTCGTGAATGGTTTATTCGGGAAACGATTAACCATTCAACCAATAACAAATTCAACGAAACACAATTACACATGTGTGGCGACCCTGCGTTTGGTGTTCTGAGCTTAATTGACTCAGGATTAACGTTCGGGAATGACCCGCACAGAGGATTAACCTAAACTTACATACATATTACAATGCCAAAAGCTGCATCTATACAAGACCTGCTTAAGTCAGGCGCACACTTCGGTCACTTAACCCGTCGATGGAATCCAAAAATGAAGGATTTCATCTTCATGCAAAGAAACGGGATTCACATCATTGACCTGAAGAAAACACAGAAATATTTACAAGAAGCCCTTGATGAAGTTCAAAAACTTTCTCGTGCCGGTAAAACTATCCTTTTTGTAGGTACCAAGAAGCAATCTACCGAAATCATCAAAACCGAAGCGCTGCGTTGTGGAATGCCACACATCACGCATCGCTGGTTAGGTGGTATGCTTACCAACTTCAGCACCGTTCGCAAAAGTATTTCCCGAATGGAGGAAATTGAGCGTATGAAGACTGACGGTACGTTTGAAGAGCTTACCAAGAAAGAGGGTTTGATGCTGCAGCGAGAGCAGGACAAACTGAATGATACCCTTGGCGGTATTAAAAACATGGGCCGACTACCCGGTGCCATTTTTGTGGTAGATATTATTAAAGAGCACTTGGCCGTTAGCGAAGCGATTAAACTTCACATCCCGATCATTGCTATGGTTGATACCAACAGTGACCCGGATATCCCTGATTACATCGTTCCTTGTAATGATGACTCTGCCCGAACTATTCAGCTGGTAGCAACTCAGGTTGCCGACGCTATTATTGAAGGTACCGCAGAGCGTGAAGCTCAGCAGGAAGAAGACGTGATGGAACAAGCTGCTGCTGAAGCCAAAGGCGACGACAAGGATGATGACGTTGACGTGAAAGACGCTGCCAAAGGAACCAAATTACGTTCCCGCCGCAAGAAAAAGTCTGACAAAAAAGACGACAACAAAGCTGACAAAGCCGAAGCGAAAGCGGATGCTGACAGCAATGATGAAGAAGAATAAAAATTTCCAACTCCAAAAATACTATTCAGAATAATGAGCATTTCTGCTGCTGACGTAAAAAAACTTCGTGACATGACCGGAGCGGGTATGATGGACTGTAAGAAAGCCCTCTCCGAAGCAGATGGTGATTTTGACCGTGCTGTTGAAATCCTTCGCAAAAAAGGACAAAAAGTATCTGAAAAGAGATCTGACCGTGAAGCTAACCAGGGATTAATCCTGAGCCGCATCAACGATGACAGAACCAAAGCTTCTCTGCTTGAGATCAACTGTGAGACTGACTTCGTAGCCCGAAATCAGGAATTCCAGGATGATGCAGAGTCGTTTCTGAACGCTGCTTTTGAAAATGACATCGATAATGTTGACGATCTTCTGAAGATTGAACTTGATGGGCTTACCATCGAGAAGCATCTGGAAGAGATGGTGGGTAAAATCGGTGAGAAAATTGAAATCAACAATGTAGTATTGGCTAAGACTGATGGCACATTGATTTCATACATCCACCCCGGCAACCAGTTAGGTGTTCTTGCTGAATTTGACGGCGACCTTACCGACGAAGAAATCGGTAAAGATGTAGCTATGCAGGTTGCAGCTATGAAGCCTCTTTCAGTAACCCGAGACGGTGTTGATTCTTCTCTGGTAGAAAAAGAGCTTGAGATTGCTAAAGAGCAACTTCTGAACGAAGGCAAGCCTGAGCACATTGCTGAGCAAGCGGCTAAAGGTAAACTTCGCCGTTTCTACGAAGAGCGTGTTCTTCTGGAGCAGAAGTTTGTGAAAGATAACAGCGTTTCCGTACAGAAGTACCTGGAGCAGAACGATGCTCCCCTGGTGAAGTCATTTCACCGGCTTCAACTCGGCGAAAACGACTAATAAATTTTCTTTACATTAAGGCTGTCAAAATTGACAGCCTTTTTTTTGTCTTATAAAATCGAATCGAGGATAACGTGGGAAATAAATACAACAGAGTGCTTCTCAAACTCAGCGGCGAGGCACTTTTAGGTGAACAAGGGCATGGCATTGATGCCGACATTTTAAGCAGCTACGCAAAAGAGATTAAATCTATACAGGAAGCCGGTGTTCAGGTTTCCATCGTGATTGGAGGCGGGAATATCTTCCGTGGGGTGAAAGGGGCTACCCAGGGCATGGATCGCGTTCAGGGAGATTACATGGGGATGCTTGCCACCATGATCAATAGCATGGCCCTGCAGGATGCTCTTGAGCAAATTGACGTACAAACCCGTCTGATGAGTGCTATCCGGATGGAAGCCATTGCTGAGCCTTACATCCGACGTCGCGCTATCCGTCACCTCGAAAAAGGGCGCGTGGTTATTTTTGGAGCCGGAACCGGAAACCCCTATTTCACTACCGATACTGCCGGATCTCTCCGCGCCATCGAAATTGAAAGTGATGTAATCCTGAAAGGAACCCGCGTAGATGGCATCTACGATTCCGATCCCGAGAAAAATGAAGATGCTCAAAAATTTGACATCATCACCGGTGATGACGTGCTGAAGCGTCGCTTATCCGTGATGGACCTGACCGCCTTCACCCTTTGTCGTGAAAACAAAACCCCGATCATTGTCTTCAACATGAATAAAGAAGGCAATCTGAAGAAGATTGTGGTGGATGGAAAAGACGAAGGGACTACCGTAATCTGGGAGTAAATTTTATTGAACACGGATGACCTTGATTGAGCAGATGTTCGATGATCTTTTTTAATTCTGTGATTATCCTATTTATCAGCGTAATCCGTGTTCGATTCTATCTCTGGTCATTCTGAGCGATAGTGAAGAATCTATGCCACGAATTGTTTGGTAATTAGTTTCTTGCAAAGACCCTTCATCCAGAGAATTCGGGATCAGGATGACTTAGCCGAACAGAAAAGCGTACACAAACTGCGCGGCTAACTTCACCGTACGGTTGTCGATGTCATACTTGGGATTCACTTCCGTGATTTCAAACACCTTCAGGTTCTCTTTTTTGCGAGCCTGATGAATGCATTCCAGCACTTCTCTTCCTGAAAATCCCACCGGTGAAGAGGCGCTCACGCCCGGTGCATCCGCAGCCTGAATGGAATCCATATCCAGCCCCAGAAAAAATGGCTGCTCCCCGATTTGCCCCAAAATATGCTGAAAGGCAGGACTTACTCCTTCCTTAAAAATATCAGTCAGCCGATGGACATTCACTCCGAGTTTACCGGCATTTTCCAGGTAATAAGCACCGTTGGATTCCGGCCGTATTCCAAACTCATACAACCGGTGAGGACTCAGGTAATGATCCTCAATCAGCCTTCGATACGGGGTGCCACTGGTCATTTCATCAGCATGGCGCATATCCAGATGGGCATCCATGTTAATGGCTGAAACCTCCCGCTCTGTTTCTGACAATGCTCGCACATCGGCATAGGAGATATCGTTTCCACCTCCAAGTACAATTACTTTTTTTCCATCCCGCAAAAACTCACCAACAGCCGTAGATAACCGGTTGTGGATTTCTTCCAACACATCCGGATTTTGATTGAGGTCGGGGAAATCGGTGAACTCAGAAGAGTCTAATAAATCGGTACTTACGTTGCCTGCATCAAACAGTCTTATATCATTGTCTTTATCTACCTGCAGCTTAAACAGCTGCTCCCGAATTTTATTAGGTGCTTCTGCCGCTCCGGTTCTTCCGTTATTACGTAGCACTCCCTCATGCTGCGGGCAGCCAATCAGCACATGGGTTGCACCCGCATAATCACTCTTATCGAATAACATTTCCTGAACCAGCCAGTGGTCGTTGCTATCATGAGAGCGCATGGATGTAAGTGATTCCGAAACCGGTTTCAGAATAGTCTTCAGCCTCTCGATTCCCATACCTTCTCTCCTTTCTTGATGACGGTATGCACATGATTTTCCCCAAAGAAATAAGCCAGGTCTTTGTAATTGTCAGTATCGAGTAGCAGAATATCAGCCTGAAAACCGGGAGCGATACAGCCCAGTTTTTTCCTTTCCAGGGCTTTGGCACCGTTTTGGGTAGCACAGCTCAAAGCCTCTTCCACCGACATCCCCATTTTTGTACAAGCCATGCTCATCAACAGCTGCACGGAAATGGTCATCGATGAACCGGGATTGAAGTCAGTAGCCAGAGCAACCAGCGCACCCTTGTCGATAAGTTTACGCGCCGGAGAATAGGGGATGTTCAGAAAATATGAGACGCCGGGGAGTATAGTCGCTACTGTATCTGTTTTTGAAATCCGGTCCACATCTTCATCGGAAAGCACTTCCAGATGATCTACCGAAACAGCTCCCAACTCAAGCGCCATTTCCACCCCGCCTATGTCATTAAACTGATTGGTATGAATTTTGGGCTTCAACCCATGCTCCAGCCCTTTTTCCAGTATTCTTCGGGATTCTTCAGCCGTGAAATACCCATCCTCACAAAACACATCACAGTAGTCGGCCAGTTCTGTAACTTCAGGAATCATGTTGAGCACGTCTTCCAGGTATGCTTCCTTGGTTGAGTTTTTTGGAACGGCGTGAGCTCCAAGAAAGGTGGCCTTCAATTCAACTGGCTGCTCTTCTTTCAGCTCATTGATGACTTCCAGCATCTTACGCTCATTATCAAGGTTCAAGCCATAACCACTCTTAATTTCCATGGTGGTGATGCCTTGCTTCAATGCCTTTTGCAGACGAATACGAGCAACGTTTTTGAGCTCTTCTTTGGTTGCCAGCTGCGTAGCCTCTACGGTCGATACGATACCACCACCCTGCTCGGCAATTTCTTCGTAACTCATGCCGGCTGATCGCATCGCAAATTCATCGGCACGGTTACCTCCAAATACCAAGTGGGAATGGGAATCTACAAAGCCCGGAACCGCTGCCTTGCCTTCCGCATCCAGAATTACCGGGTGGCCCTCCACTTGCTTCAATACCTCCGAAAGCGGTCCCATAGCCTGAATCACTCCATCAGATATAAACACCGAAGCATTTTCAATTACATTCAGGCTACGCAATTCCGAACCACGGGTCACCCCTGGTTTGGGCGTAGCAATTTGAGATATGTTTTGAATGAGTAAATCAGGCATAGATTAATCCAAAAATGGCAATTTCAATTGATGTTCTTTGGCGCAATCGATAGCGATATCGTAGCCGGCATCGGCATGGCGCATTACCCCTGTGGCCGGGTCATTCCAAAGCACCCGATTAAGTCGCGCTGCAGCATCATCGGTTCCATCAGCTACAATTACCAGCCCGGCGTGCTGAGAGAATCCCATCCCTACGCCCCCGCCGTGATGGAAGGAAACCCAGGTGGCGCCGGATGAAGTATTCAACAAAGCGTTCAGTAACGGCCAGTCGGATACCGCATCCGATCCATCTTTCATACCTTCGGTTTCGCGGTTTGGGCTTGCCACCGATCCTGAATCAAGATGGTCCCGGCCAATAACGACCGGTGCTTTCAGCTCTCCGTTTTTCACCATTTCGTTGAACGCAAGTCCGAGTTTATGGCGCTGACCTAATCCTAGCCAGCAAATGCGGGAGGGTAATCCCTGGAAATGAATTTGTTCTTTCGCCATATCCAGCCAGTTGTGAAGGTGAGGGTCGTCCGGAATGAGCTCTTTCACTTTTTGGTCGGTTTTATAAATATCCTCCGGGTCACCGGACAGAGCTGCCCACCTAAACGGACCAATTCCTTTACAGAAAAGCGGGCGAATATATTCGGGGACAAATCCCGGGATATTGAAAGCATCTTCCACACCCTGATCATACGCTTCCTGCCGGATGTTATTCCCATAATCAAAAACGGGAATGCCTTCTTCCTGAAAGCCTAACATCGCCTGTACCTGAACAGATATAGATTCTTTGGCCCGCTGCTCTACTTCTTTGGGATTTGATTTCTGCTTGCTTTCCCATTCGGCAACCGTCATTCCCAGCGGAAGGTATCCATTCAGGGGATCGTGTGCACTGGTTTGATCGGTTACGGCATCCGGCATAATTTTTCGATCCAGCAGTTTGGGGTAAATGTCGGCAGCGTTTCCATGAAGACCAACCGTTACCGGTTTTTTGTCTTCCACCGATTGATTTATAATCTCAAGCGCCTCATCCAGAGAGGTTGCCTTTTTATCTACATACCCGGTTCGGATACGCATGTCAATCCGATCTTCCCGGCATTCCACGGCCAGCATACTGGCACCGGCCATTTTGGCTGCCAGTGGCTGAGCGCCACCCATGCCCCCGAGTCCGCCCGTGAGAACCCATTTTCCGGATAACTCTCCTCCAAAATGCTCCTTCCCCATGGCTACAAAGGTCTCATACGTTCCCTGAACGATACCCTGACTGCCAATATAAATCCATGAACCGGCCGTCATTTGCCCGTACATCATCAGGCCCTTTTTGTCGAGCTCGTTGAAGTGATCCCAGTTTGCCCATTTGGGAACCAGGTTGGAGTTCGCAATTAAAACACGAGGGGCATCCTTATGGGTTTGAAAAATCCCGACCGGTTTTCCGGATTGAACGAGCAGGGTTTCTTCATCACTCATAGACTTTAACGAATTCAGAATTTTATCAAAGCTTTCCCAATTTCTGGCCGCGCGACCAATACCGCCATATACCACCAGTTCTTCCGGCTTTTCGGCTACATCGGGGTCGAGGTTATTCTGGATCATACGGAAAGGAGCTTCCGTCAACCAGCTTTTACAATTCAGATTGGTTCCAGTTGGTGCTTTAATTGTTCTTCCCATCTCCGTCAGTTTTTATTCCTATAAACAATTCCACGGCAGGAATGTACAGGATTTTATGGGAAGACTCACCTCAACTTAATTATTGAGATGGCTCAATGATTAATTGTTGGATCCTTTCTCGATCATTTTCAGTAAATCAAGACTTAAACCTGCTGACAGATGATATACCTCATGAGTAAACGCATTTTTATCAGCATTATCTATACTGGTTGTAATACCAAATTGGATAATAAAGCGGAATACTTCCCCTGCAGTCCGCATAAAAAAAGCAGGCTCGAAATAGTAACCTTCCAGAAAACTTCTATTTCTTGCACTCGAACTTGTAACTTCGGAGAAGTTCACATAACTAAACCTGCTTGCCAGTCCATACCTGATATTTTCATATTCTAATACAATGGTAGGTTGTAAATAAAGTCTATCAAAATCACCTTCAGTACTCAGCTCCTCTCCACTATTTGCGACATAATCATCATAAGCAGAAGCAGTACCTGTACCAGCTCCGAGCGTTAAACTTAACTTGGCGAATCCACCAAATTCCGGACCATTAACTATACCCATGAGTTCGTTATAACCATGCTTATGAGGTTTAAAAAATACAGCGTCATTTGTTCTGTTTAAAAAACTTCCGGAATAACCAATCCCAAGATAGTCCGAAATTGAATACGCTGTTTTAATTTCAATACCACTACTCCCCAAGCTTACATCGGCCTGAAGCTCCCCAGCGTCCTCTATAATGATTGTACTTCTGGAGTCAGGTACATAAAGGGTAGCACACCCTAAGAAACAGAAAGGGATAAGAAGAGAAAATAGTTTGAAGGGATACATAGGCTTGGAGCTAAGTTAAATATAAGATAGCTAAACTAAGTGTTTAATATCACCCTATAACATGAAGAGCCTATTGAAGATTAATTTCCTCTTGACTAATTCTCTGCCTCAATCCCCGCAAACTCCCCAAAGCTTTGATCCTGATAAGCGTCGCTTCCCACAAATTCGAGGATTTGCAGATACATTTCTTCCGGGATAAAACCGGGCTGACCAGCAATGATCTCTCCTTCTGAATCAAAGAAAATAAAGGTAGGAGTTCCGGTGATTCGCATGGCACGGCTGAATTGAATCTGTGTCATCTCCTGGTCGCGGAACGTCAGTTTTTCATCCGATTCAATATCTATCCACACTGAATAGAAATGCTCTTTGGTTTTTTGCTGAACGGCTTCCTGTGTAAATACTTCCTTCTCCATCTTTTTGCAGTAGGTACACCAAACGGCATTGGCATACACCAGTACTTTTTTATCGTTTTTCTCGGCCAGTTCCATAGCCTCTGAAAGGGGTTTCCAATTATAGGTATCTGGCAGAGTTTGAGCCTGACTGAAGGAAATAGCGGTTAAAGAAATAAGTAATACAGAAAAAATCTTATTGATCATGAATATGGTTTTAAATGCTACACTCTTTTGATGAACCCAACGGGCTTTCTATTACTTTGTTTTTAAGATAAGGCTAATTCCAGATCCGAAATAATATCATCGGGATGTTCCAGGCCCACACTTAGGCGAATCAAGTTATCCGGAGTTGGCGATTCTTCCCCTTCACTGCTTTTTCGATGCTCCCAGATGCTTTCAATGCCTCCGAGACTGGTTGCAGCCTTAATCATCTTTGCGCCGGCTACAACTTTTATGGCATCTTCGGCCGTCCCGTCTATCAGGAATGAGATCATGCCTCCAAAGTCATCCATCTGTGCCTTGGCTATATCATGCCCGGGGTGGGTAGACAATCCCGGATAGAATACTTGTTCCACTTTAGGATGGCCATTCAAAAAATCAGCTACTTTTTTGCCGTTTTCATTATGAGCCCGCATACGATAAGGGAAGGAGCGAATGCTGCGACTCAGCAGCCAGCAATCCTGTGGTGAAGGCACCGCGCCCTGCACTACCTGAATAGTTCGGATGCGTTCAAACAGCTCCTCATTCCCTTTTGTGATTACTGCACCACCCAGAATATCGCTGTGTCCGCCCAGGTATTTTGTAGTGGAATGAATGACTACATCAGCGCCAAGTTCCAGCGGACGCATATTAAATGGCGTGGGCCAGGTATTATCGATGGCTGCAATGGCCCCATGGTTTTTGGCGATTTTGCTAACCTCCACCACATCGGTAATAAGCAGGCGAGGGTTAGATGGAGTTTCCATCCAAACCAGTTGGGTATTTTCTTTCAGGGATGAGGAAACCATCTCCAAGTCCGTCATATCAATGAAGTCCACTTCCAGGTTCCATCGCTCGGCAAACTCCCAGATCAGCTTACGTGTGCCGAAGTACACATCCTCAGGAACCAACACATGGGAGCTGGATTCTACCGTCTGAAATACCGATGAAATTGCGGCGATCCCCGACGAAAAAGCCGCACAATGATCTCCGTTCTCCAAATCCCGGATTACATTTTCGAGCTGCACCCGGTTTGGGTTTGAATGGCGGGTGTATTTCCAGTCATCTTCTTGCCTTCGCGACTTACGGTGCTCGTAAATGGTAGACATTTCAATTCCCGGAACAATGGGTTCATTTTCACCCACCTGTTCCTTCATGCTGCTATGGATGGCTATCGTCTCAATGTGTTTTTTCATAGATACTCGGTGCATTCTCGATTCCACCTAAAATAAACAAAATCTTAGCATACTCTGTTATTTGTTATCACAAGTAAAGTGCATTTATTCCTAAAGATTACTTCTTGTTCGCCGATAAAAAATAGGAACATTACCCTGTTTTAGTTGATTTTGGGTCGTTGTTTGTTTCTATTGCACTATGCATAAAAAAGGCGGGAACAGATTCATTGAAATAGCTGTTTTCAGATTTTATCATTTCTACTTAGATAATTAAATGGCTAAGCTTTGGGAGAATTATAAACTAAGAGTTCGCGAAAACTGCATGGGCAGTTTAACGCGATCTGATGGGTTAGATTATTGGAGGAATAAGCTTTTCTCTACCATCATTATATATCTTTTCCCCCTGGGTTTGGCTGTTCTAATTCCCTCTGCCTTTGTAGTATTTGCGCTTGACATCCATTCGCTAACCGTGGCATATATCTTTTTTGGATTGGCAATCACCACGATATCATTATACAGCGGGCTGCGGATCGATCAACGAAAATACTTGTTCCTGACTCTGATTTACTCCGTATCCGCTATTTTGATTTTCTTCATGGGAGAACTCGGGGCCGGACTCACTTACTTATTCGGTGCAACTGTTTTTTCCTTATTGATACTGCCAACCAAAGCCGGTGTACTCACTATTTTTATTAATATTTTCATTTGTGCAGTTCAGGCTTATTTAATTGACAATCGTTTGGTTGATTACCCACTACGTGAAAGCTATCAGGTAGCCTCGTGGCTGGCTATTTCCGCTAATTCGATTCTGCTCAGTATAGTGGCTGTTATATTTATGCCCATGCTTTTCAGCGGACTTCAGGAAACCATAGAGTCCCAACAGGATTTAAAACAAAACCTGTTAGTTCATCAAGGTGAATTGGAGACTAATCTGAAGGAAAAGAACACGCTGCTTGCTGAAATACATCATAGAGTAAAGAACAATCTGGCTGTGATTTCAGGCATGCTTCAAATGCAATCGTTCAAGGAAGCTGATGAACGTATCCAAAAGAAGCTAATGGACAGCACCCTTCGTATTAAGTCGATGGCTAATATTCATGAGCAGCTTTACCAGTCCAACAGTTTTTCGAATATGAATTTTGATTCAGGGCTAAAAAACCTGGTGCATACCATTCTTGAAACCATGGACAATGATTCCAAAATTAACACTGAATTTAATCTTGAGCCCATCAACTTAAATCTCAATCAGGCTGTACCCTGTTGTTTAATCGTGAATGAGGTACTAACCAACTCGATTAAACATGCTTTTCCGAATGGTCAACAAGGTCAGGTTTCGATTCAACTTCATAAGCATGATCAGCAAATTATTTTGCAGATTGAGGACAACGGAGTTGGATTTACCCGAGAAACAGAACACGATAATGATGACTCTCTCGGGATGGTACTTATACAATCGCTGGCACTACAATTGGAAGCGGAATATGAATATAAATCCAGAAATCCCGAGCCCGGCGTACTTTTCCGGTTATCCTTCAGCCAATCGGATGTAAATGGGAATCACCTCTCCTGACGACTTTCACGAATAGCCCGAATACGTTCCAAAACCGGAGGGTGCGAGTAATTAAGAAATACATAAAACGAGTGTGGAGTTAGATTGCTCAGATTATCTTTCGATAGCTGCTTTAGCGTTGCCACCATATCCTCGGGTTCACCGGTTGTTTCTGCTGCAAAAGCATCCGCCTCGAACTCATGTTTTCGGGAAAGCATCTGAATAAATACCGATAGTATCATATCAATAGGAGCGTACAGCATTCCAAAAAAGATCAGCCCGGCATACACTGACATTTCCTCCATATAAAAAGCATCGAATAATCCCTGTGCATTTAAAAATACCGAGAGCAAATAGAACAGCACTCCGGTTTGAGCAACACTCATAATCATCCCTTTAATGATGTGCTTTTTCTTGTAGTGCCCGATTTCGTGAGCCAACACCGCCACTAATTCCTGTACGGTATGATTTTGGATCAGCGTATCGTACAGTCCTACTCTTTTGTTATTGCCAAACCCGGTGAAAAAGGCATTTGATTTATTGGACCGCCGGGAACCATCAACCACAAACAAGCCCTGCAAGGGGAAATTCACTTTCTCGGCATAGTCTTCAATGGCAGTTCGCAATTCACCTTCTTCAAGAGGAGTGAATTTATTGAATAGCGGCATAATCCAGGTTGGTGCCACATATTGCATGATTAAGGTAAAGGCGGTTACCGCTCCCCATGCATATAGCCAAGCAAAATCTCCGGCATACATAAAAAACCAAAGGATGCCTGCAAGCAGCGGAGTACCAATTAATAATCCAAGCCCCAATCCCTTCACCATATCTAAAACAAAAGTTTTAGGGGTGGTTTTGTTGAAACCAAACCGTTCTTCTATCACAAAAGTGGAGTAAATACTGAACGGCAGATTGATAATGGTTTTAGCCAGCAGTAACATCCCGATATATATCAACCCGGTGGCCAGCTCTACGAATCCCCACGCCCGCACAATTTGATCCAGCCAGTTAAACCCACCTGAAAACCAGAATCCCAGTACCAATGCAAGATCAAAGCCGCCCGTGATAAAGCCAAACCTGGTACGAACCTTGGTGTACTCCTGAGACTTGGCATAAGTGTCTTCATCATAAACTCCTTCGAACTCTTCGGGAAGTTCTTTGGAAAGTGATTTGAGGTTCAGGTAATTGGAGGTGAGATCTATAATAAAATCGATGGCAATCGTTGCCAGAATAATGATGGCGTAGATGTTCACTTAGGTTCGGGCTTTAAAATTTTTGTATTCAATCTTTAATGCAGAAAGATACGCATGTTTATAAAGAGATAAACCTTCTTGGCTACTCAGAGTATGGGCTCTCATAATCCGAAACTTTATAAATCAGTTTATTCAGTTTTGTAAACAAGAAATTGATCATCACTAAAATAACTGTAGCTCCGACACCCAGCATATATTGTTTGAGGGCAATGCTGATCCCAATGCCTGCTGCCATCAGAATAGTTGCGGAAGTGGTCAGATAACGGACCATAGTTTTTGAGGTACTTTTAAGAATAGTTCCGGCTCCAATAAAGCTTACCCCCACAATCACCGCATGGAGCATACGAATGGGATCCACCCCAAAACTTTCGGTAGCAGCCAACGTTCCAAAATCCTGCACCACTACCCTCCCCAGCGACACCAAAAGCGCTGCGGATCCTGCAATAATCATATTCGTTCTTAAACCTGCCGGCTTTTGTTTCCACTCTCGCTCCAGCCCTAGTATACCGCCCAAGACTAAAGCAATGCTTACATCCATTAATATATACGACTGCGCCAATAAATCCATAATTCTAATCACTTAAGGTTGATGTTTTCAGTTCCTTATTGATATAAAAGAATCAGGCTCTGCTTTGTTCCTTCATTCTCAAAACATCTATATAGGTTATAGAAAAGAGCAATTTAGTTTAATGTTAAACTATTGAATTATTCCTCGTATCTTTTGGTTGGATTATTGAACATCAAACAAACAGAAAACAATGAAACATCAGAAAGGGATACACCACATTACAGCGCTGGCTGGGGACGCTCAGCGCAATGCTGAATTTTATACTCGAATTCTTGGAATGAGGCTGGTTAAAAAGTCGGTAAATCAGGATGACCCAGGCACCTACCATTTGTTTTATGGAAATCAGTCTGCCAATCCGGGATCAAGCTTAACATTTTTCCCATGGCCCCAAGCCGTTCAGGGTAAACCCGGAACCGGGGAAGTGGTGAACGTTGGACTTCAGGTGCCGGAAGGAACCCAGGATTTCTGGGAAGGCCGGCTGAATGACTATGATATCAGCTATGAGGTAAAAGATGTTTTCGGCAGAACGGCACTTCGTTTCAATGATCCGGACGGAATGGAATTGGATCTGGTGTTTGAAGGGAGAGCCAAAGAAAAAGTAGAAAATGTAGATTACATCGTCCCTTTTGATAAAACCATACAGGGATTTTGGGGAGCTCGCATGTACCTCACTGAACGTGATCACACTGAAAAACTCATTAATGAATTGTTTGAGTTTGAGGAAGTAGCAAATGAAGGCAATCAGTTCTTATATCAAACGGATGCCGAAATCGGGCATTCGGTAATTATCGAAGTAGCCGAGGCACCGGTTCATGGACAAAATGGCCGTGGAATAGTGCACCATATCGCATTTCGGACTGAAAATAAGGAAGAGCTGGATCAGCTTCGCCAGGAAGTGGGTAACCGCGGATTACACCCAACGCAAATTATTGATCGGCACTGGTTCAATTCCGTGTATTATAGAATTCCGGCCGGTGTGCTTTTTGAGATGGCATCCGATGATCCCGGCTACACCGTTGACGAAGAGTTTGAGCATCTCGGGGAACACCTGATTCTTCCTCCGTGGTTAGAAAATAAACGAGAACGGATTGAACAAATCCTTCCGGAGATTAACATTAATAATAAACCTGCCACATAGTTCAAACCGGTCTTATCGTAGAGACACAAGATTTTGTGTCTCTACGATTCAATAAATACATACAGTCTAAATCCAATCACACCCATATCCATGAGTTTATTCCGTGTAACAGAAAACACAAATTTCGAAGGCCCACACCAACAAACACAGGTAGCGAAAGCTGGTGCTCCGGCTTCAGAAGCCGAATACGCCATGATTATGATTCATGGACGAGGAGCCAGCGCACCCAGCATTCTTGACCTGAGCTCCGCATTTGAAACCGATAAAAAAATCACCTACCGTGCTCCACAGGCCAACGGGCATACCTGGTATCCCTATTCCTTTTTAGCTTCAACCGACCGGAACGAACCCGGTTTATCTTCCGGACTTCAGAAAATTCATGACATTATAAAAGAACTTGAATCCGAGGGTATTCCGAAGGATAAGATGTACTTGTTAGGGTTTTCTCAAGGCGCGTGCCTCGCATCTGAGTTTGTAGCGCGTCACCCCGAAAAATATGCGGGTTTAATTGCACTGAGTGGGGGAGTGATTGGCGACACCGTCAATTTTGATGAATACTCCGGCGACCTTCAAAACACTCCTGTCTTTTTAGGGTGTAGTGATGTAGATCCGCACATTCCAAAGGAGAGAGTTCATGAGACCGAAGAACTCCTGAATCAATTAGGCGCTGACGTCACTAAAAAACTTTACCCGGGTATGGGGCACCTTGTGAATGAAGATGAGATCAAGCATATTCAGGAAATGCTAAATTCTTAGTGTTACATGTTGAATGAAAATCTATTCTACATGTAACCTCAACATTTAAAATCACATTATGGAAATTCTTTGGCTGGCAGCGGCCTATGTTTTGGGGATGACCGTATCGCGACTTAAGTTGCCGCCGTTGGTAGGTTTTTTGGGCGCCGGTATTATTCTTTCCCTCTTTGGATTTGAAACCACCGACACTCTACACGAGATTGGTCATCTGGGGGTTTTATTCCTGCTTTTTACCGTAGGCTTACACCTGAGGCTGAAAAGCATTCTTCGCCCTGAAGTGTTGGGAGCGGGCGGTATTCATCTCGCTTTAACCGCCGGTGTTTTTGGAGTGATCGCTTCTCTGTTTGGGTACGAACTTGTTGAATCTGTCATCATCGGTATCCTTCTGGGTTTCTCGAGTACTGTGCTGGCCGCAAAATCTCTGGAAGACCGCGGCGAACTTGGCGCCTTCCACGCCCGCGTCTCTATCGGTATTTTGATTTTACAGGATATCGTTGCCATTGCTTTATTAGCTTTAACCGGTGGCGGTGTACCTTCCATATGGAGTTTAACCCTGCTGGCCCTGCCCCTTTTTCGCCCGCTGTTAATTAAAGCACTTATTGCGAGCGGACATGATGAACTTCAGCTTTTATTTGCTTTGATTTTAGCTATCGGTGGCGGAGCTCTTTTTGAAGTACTGGGGCTATCCTCCGAATTGGGAGCACTGGTAGCCGGAGCCTTGCTTTCCGGACATAAACTTGCCGATGAACTCACCCATAAACTCTGGGGACTCAAAGAAGCCTTCCTTGTCGGTTTCTTTCTGGAGGTGGGCCTTGCCGGATTTCCGGGCTACAACGAACTTATATTTTGCCTGGTGATTTTAGCCTTGCTCCCTATCAAATCCGTGCTCTACTTCTTTTTGCTGGTGGGCTTCAAGTTGCGGTCCCGAAACTCCTTCCTCGTTACTACCACGCTCACTTCCTATAGTGAATTTACCCTGATAGCCGGAATAGTAGCGGTTTCCGGTGGATTCATTCCTGAAACCGTTGTTACCAGTTTTGCCTTGCTTGTGGCGGTATCCTATGCCATCAACGCTCCGCTTTCTGCAAATGTGAATTCGCTTTGGAGTCGGTTTGAACTTTCTCTCCTGAAATACGAGCGGGACGTAAAACACCCCGGCCAACAGGTGGTATCACTTGGAAGTGCAAACTACCTGGTGGTGGGAATGGGGCAGGCCGGCTCATCCGCCTACGAGTACCTGAAACATTACGGACATAAAGTAATTGGTATGGATGCTGACCCGGCTAAACTGGAAGAAAACATCCAAAGCAAAAGACGGGTAGTCTATGGTGATGCCCGTGACCCGGAGTTGTGGGAAAACATAAATATCAAAAATGTAAAATCCATCATGCTGGCTCTTCCAAATCCGGATACAAAAGTGGAGGCCACAAAGTTGCTTCGTAAGTTTGGGTATAATGGGGATGTAGTTGCCCTCACCATGCGTAGCGATGAGCACAAAGCCCTCCGAGAAGCCGGGGCTACTGCTGTTTGTCTGCCGATGTCTCAGGCCGGGAAAAAGCTGGCGGAACTCAGCCTGGAGGAAGGTCCTTCCGAGAGTACTTCCCTTAACCTTACGTTCGATCGATGAGCGATTTGTATATAGAAATATCAGAGGATGATTATACACTGGGCAGCCCTGATGCCCCGCATACGTTACTGGAATATGGCGATTATGAATGCCCCTACAGCAGGCTGGGTTATCGGTTCTCACAGATGTTATTGAAGGAATACAATGAAAACCTGAATTTCACTTTTCGGAACTTCCCGATCCGTAAAAAACATCCAAACGCCCAGTTAGCAGCAGAAGCTGCTTTATGTGCAGGTGCTCAGGATAGATTCTGGGAAATGCACGACCTGCTTTTTAAACACAACCGCACGCTCAGTGAAAACAGAATCCTTGATTTTGCTGAGGACATCGGACTCGATTTATATCGATTCAGGGTAAACCTCACCACTAACGAGTTCGCAGGCAGAGTTACATCCGACTTTCGGGGAGGCATAAAGAGCGGAGTTGATGACACCCCTACATTTTTTCTAAACGGAAAGCGATATTCCGGTGAATTGGATTATAAACAACTGAAAGCTTTTGTTGATACTTTCCTGAACTAAAAAAATCTCTTATGGCTTGCTCACACAAAGATATGATCAAAGTTACCAACACTTCTGAAGATGTTTGTCAGGATTGTGTGGAACAGGGCAGCTCCTGGGTGCACCTGCGTATGTGCATGACCTGTGGCTATGTGGGATGTTGTGATTCATCTCCCCATAAACACGCCAGGGCTCATTTTGAAGAATCGAAACACCCAATCATTCGCTCCGTCGAACCCGGTGAAGAATGGCGCTGGTGTTATATAGATGAGATTTATTTTAAACCATCCAAAAGCTGAAGCTTTACCTTTACAAAAGATTTATCCCACTCCCGCTAAGAAATCTTATATTATAGCTGATGTGTAATTCCCGGTAATAAGGACAGGGAAGCTTCCACCGGCACAACCGTAAATCGTGCCGTCACCACTTCTTTATAAAAATGATCATCTAATTCAATCCGGAAGGCATGGCATATCCAAATTCCATCACCCGAAAAGCACTCACTTTAGTTTTTGTTTTTTCACTGCTTTTCTCCACTTCAGCACTCTCTCAAAGCTGCCCAGCGCAGGGCACTCAAATCTTTCCCGAACTCTCCGGTCAGGAACTGCTGGATGCATTGGTACAGGAATACGGAACCACTGATAACATCAGCTATGACAATGCCCGCGACATTTTGTATTCACAGATTGACCTCAAGAATGATTCACTCACCGGCATTTATACCGGCTATACCATTTATCTGGACCCCAATGCTGACCCCAGTTCTGATGCCTTCAGTAAAGACGTAAATGCTGAACACGCCTGGCCTCAAAGTAAAGGTGCCTCAACCGAACCTGCCCGATCTGATATGCACAGCCTTTTTCCGGCTTATTCCAGAGCCAACAGTGCGAGGGGCAATCACCCTTTTTATGAAATTCCGGATCAGGAAACCGATACCTGGTGGCGACTCGATCAGGACGTTTCCAGTCCCGATGGTAACGTAGTTGATGAATACAGCGAATACCGAGATTCCCATCCCAATTCTTCCTATTCGGCCAGCTGGGAGCCCCGTGAAAGCGTAAAAGGAGATATAGCCCGGGCCGTTTTTTACTTCTATACCATGTACAAAACACAGGCCGACAATGCCGACCCTATTTTCTTTGAAATTCAAAAAGACTTTCTTCGCAACTGGAATTCCCTGGATACTGTTTCCACTACCGAATACGACCGAACCTGTGCCATCGCTGAACTCCAGGGTAATGAAGTAAACCCTTTTGTGATTGACCCTACCCTCGTTGAACGCGCTTATTTTGAAGGGGAAATCAGCCAGACTAACGTTGAGTTTTCAGCTTCTGTTTTAAATTTCAGTGAAGGAGATGGCTCCGTAGAAATTGAACTTTCCATCACCAACCCAAATGCAGATACAGCCACTACCGTGGATGTGGTTTACTCCGGCGGAACTGCAAGCTCCGGCGATGACTTCCAGGCTTTTTCCAGCCAAAGCGTAACCTTTCCAGCCGGATCCTTAGACCGGCAATCGGTTACCCTCACCTTAATTGATGATGAGCTGGAAGAAGGAGACGAAACCATTTTATTGGGATTAGAGAATGTTTCCGGGCCGCAACAAGCGGTAATTGGATCAGCGAACTCCACCGAAATCACTATTCGGGATAATGACGGTGAGACTCCCTCAGCTGCCTGGATCAATGAAATGCATTATGATAATGACGGTGGCGACCAGGGAGAATTTGTCGAAATTGCGGTAAATGCAGAATTCGCAGATTTGAGTGATGTAACCCTTAGCCTTTACAACGGGAATGGCGGCTCCGTTTACGCTACCTACTCCGGCAATGACTTCACAACTGGTGATACCGAAAACGGCATTTCTATCTTCTTTGTTGATCTGCCGGTTAACGGATTACAAAATGGAAGCCCGGATGGTATCAGCCTGGATATCGGAGGTGAACTCATCCAGTTCCTTTCTTATGAAGGTACTTTTACCGCTGTAGATGGACCCGCACAGGATGTTGAAAGTACGGATATCGGGGTGGAGCAACCGGGTAACAGTGCGGTAGGAAGCTCGCTTTCTTTGGAAGGAACCGGTTCCGGTTATGAGGACTTTAGCTGGGTATTTACCGAGAGCAACACCAAAGGTTCAGTTAATACCAATCAGACCTTTGAAACTCCAACCTCCAACGAAGACGAAAATCCGGCCATCGCCGACGATTTCACGCTTTACCAAAATTACCCGAACCCATTTAACCCAACTACCAATATCAGTTATGAGTTGAAGAGTGCGGTAAATGTAACCCTGACCGTTTACAACGTATTGGGACGAAAAGTTGAAACCCTGGTAGATGGAATGAAAGGTGCCGGATCATATATGACTACATTCGATGCGTCCGGCCTTTCAAGTGGTGTTTACTTCTATCAGCTGAGAGCAGGTGAGCTGACATTCACACAGAAAATGTTATTGTCGAAATAACTGGTTGTGAAGTTAGTTGATCGGCGAATGCTCCAAGATCTTACAGATATTTGGAGATTCCTTAATTAATCTATTATTCTGAGAATAAGTTAGAAAGGAATTTCTGCCTGCTCCTGAAGAACAACCTTTCAGCGTCCAAAGGTCCTGAAAGCGTTATGTACATCCACTTAGAGAATGTTGCTATCTAAATAATCTCTTTTATATTTGAAGGGAATCACAACTCATTTAGTACTGATGAAACATGTAGTATTAGCCCTGTTCTTTTTTGTTCCGGGACAATTACTGGCCCAGTCTTTTTCACCGGAAATAAATCTGAAAACAGGTATCCAAAGAATCAACGGTCATTCTTACAACCCAGATTTCGAACAACAAAACACGGTGATGTATGAAATCGAGGTATCTCATCCTTTTCTGAATTTTGAAAAGTCAGTGCTCAGCGTAGCATTTAATGGCTCAATACGAAGAGAAGCCGACCAGCTTACAACGTATGAATGCCTTGACTGTCCCCAATATACTTTTAAAGGGCATGCACTTGGATCAACCATAAAGCTTCAAACTGTTGAAACTCCTATAATTTTTGGTTTGTACACAGGACTGAACCTAAATCAAACCCACATTGAGCAAACTCGTTTTGGAATGCTTCCCGATTTCGTTCAACCTGATCCACTTGTTTCCATCAAAGAAACTTACTTAAATCTTGCTACCGGTTTAAGAGCAAACATACCCGTTTACAATAACCTGTTTTTTACAGGTGACTTCCGCCTTTACTTTCCGCTGGATGATTCTGATTTCAACCAAAGACGAACGGCACTTTCAGCAGGGGTAAGCCTTCGGTTTTAAGATCATCGGTTGGAAAGGAATTTCTACCTGCTCCTGAATACAACCTTTCAGCGTCCAAAGGTCCTGAAAGCGTTGTGGATAAATGACCAATCAGATTTTTATATGCTTACATAAGCAGCGAACGCTCCAAGGTCTTCCAGACGCTTGAAGGTTCTTTTCGCTTTAAATTTTTTACAGTGACTTTCGGTTGTACTGTCAGTCGGGCTAAGCCTGGGTTTTAGAAATCAATCCCAATTTTATCTTTGATTTTATCCTTCAGCGAGTCTTCCAATTCTTTTTTGCGCTTTTCCAGCTCTTTCTTTTTCTCTTCTACCACTTGGAGCTGCTCATCCACTTTAGCCTGAAGTTCTTCGTAGCGTTTGCGTAGTTCAGCCTCTTTTTCAGCTTTAAAATTCTCCAACTGCTGCTTTTTACCCGCAACCTGCTTCTGCACTTCCGCCCTGATTTTACACTTGGCATTTTCCACTTCCCGGCTTACCGTTTGCTTCAAGGCATTCATGAATAAATCATCCACATTGGATCGCACCCGTACCCGCAACGGCCCATTTACATTATCAACCAGCGCGGCTACATCAATTTGATTGGTGCTGCCTATTGCATTCCGGATCAAAGATTCCACCCGGTTTTTTGGCTTACCGGCAGCAGCAAAATCGAAGCTGATATTTCTCGCAATATAATCGATACGGCTGTCGATGCGCTTATCAATTATGTTCATCTCAACATTCAACTCTCCTTTTCCGGACTTTAGCTCATACGGCAATAAATCAGAACCCGACAGTCTTGCTTTTGAAAGTGTAAACCCGGCATAGTTCACCGTAAAGCTCTCGCGCGGTTTTTCTTCCAGATAATTAAACTCGCCGTTTATGGTCAGAGCTACTTCATTCTCATCTTCTCCCTGCACACTAAACTTCACCGGCTGACCGGTCTTCTTCTGGCTGCTGCTGATATCAGTTACCGTTCCGGAAATGGCAATATCCGATTTCGTTTTCCCGGAAAGCTCGATGTTTTTAAACCAAAACCCCGGATAGTCATATTTATCCGAAAACTCGTAGTCCAGACCTTCATATCTGGGAATTTCCTGCACGGTGTCTTCTTCACCTACCAACCGGCTACCATACTCACGGGCAATGGCTACGTATTCCAGATAAGCCGCATAATCGCCCAAAAGGTTCTGCCCAAACAGGGCTTTACCAATATTCTGAACATCTAAATCCGGTAGTTTGGCTACGCTTAGCGCCCTTTGATAGTCATCCCGGATCCAGTTATCAACCTGACCTAATCCTCCGCGTGTAGATCCATAATCCTGTTCAAATTCCTTCTTCAGGTTTTCGGCCCGGGTTTTAAGTGAATCTACTTGCTTACGGAGTTTTTGCACATTTTCAATCGCTTCCACCACCTGTTTAGGTTTTTTTATTTCTTTCGGGTTGATGGATTCTACCGTACTCCGAACTTTTGCTACCTCTTTGTTTACCTTCGTATTCTTAAAGGTGCTGTCCCATTTGACATACTTTTGTTGAATTCCCTGTCTCAGCGAATCAATTTTATCAACGGATTGAATATTTACCTTTGCCATCAGGCTGTCCACGTTCAGGTCGTCCCGGACATCGGTAAATTTCACTTCGGCATTCTTTTTTGCCTCGCTGGTTACCTGACTTACCACGCTGTACACAAAGCCGGGTTCTTCGTTCTTAACTTCCTCAGGAATTTCAAAAGAGCCGTCCGACTCTCGTTCGGTATCCATCTGAAAGCCCGTCAGCTTCACATTATCTACAATCACTTTATTGCGAAGAATGAGCGGCCAGAACTCCATGCTGAATTCCGTTTCACCGGTCTCGAATGTGTTCTGCATGGTGTTATTGGAGTTGGCCACCTGTAAACGGCTCCATTTAATGTGCAGATCCCATAAGCTGAAATCAAAACCATCCAGCTCTACTTTGGCCTCATTCAATATGCTGCCCTGGTATTCTATTTGTTCTTCCACCCACTCATCGGTGATGAAATAGGTAGCAGCAAATCCAATTCCTGCGAGTACTAAAACCGTAATTATTCCACCTATTCTCATCGCCTTATCCTCTCACTCGATTTACGGTTTGATAAATGCTGTAGAACTTAGTGCCCTTAAAAGCCTTGACGATCTTCCATTTTTGCATTTTCTGGTGAATGTGTTCCCGGTATTGAATCACACCGAATCGGGCTAATGGAAAGACAGGAATACATAGCAGAACAGCCGTTACAAAACTCCCGATAACCACTGTATTATAGAACTCTGTCAGAGCAATCCACTCGTTATTGTACATTGCCGTCCAGGCCTCCTGCATACTTTCCAGTTCCAGCAACCAAACGCCAAAGCTGTGAAAGAGGGGATCTGCCAGGTACGCTATTCCGCTAAAAATGGTAAATGACAGAAGGGCCATCCCGATATTAACTTTAAGCACTAAAATCAGCACAACAATAAACAGGTTATGCAACGATGAAAGGGGAGTAAGCCCGATAATCATTCCAAGTATAATACCACCCGCTATTTGGTTCGGTGAGGCCTCTGAAGCCAACGCTTTAAGCAGCTTGGCGATGTAACGCATTATCAAGAACATATTTGCTCCTTACCTTAATTTATTCAGCTTCAAAAGTAACTGAAATAACAGTTAAAATCTTAATTAAGCCCTTTACCAGAATAACATGGCATTGATAAAGTTATATTCGTTGTATCCGCATCTCTTAACATTGAATATGTTTTCTGAGTAATTATCGTTTATATTTCTAATCATTCTAAGAGATTAATCTAACGTCTTATGTTTAACCGTTCTTCTTTACCTATTGCCATCGCTGTTTTCGGCCTGTTTTTTTCAAGCTGTGACCTTTCGCAAACAAAGGACAAGGATAAAAGTGATGCTCCCTTCCCCTGCAAAGATGGAATGGCCATGGATTATGCTTGTGACAATGTCGATTTATTTTCCCATGTTTCTGTTCTTGAACTCACCGGACAATCATCCGGGGTTTATTTAAATGATATTTGGGGCTGGACCGATCCACAAACCGATAAAGAATATGCATTGGTTGGCCTTACAAATGGAATGTCTTTTGTGGATATTTCTGATCCGGAGAACCCGATAGTTGTTGGGCGGATGCCGGAGTCGAACCTGAACGCAAAATATAAGTCACTACCGCTTGATCAGTACCCGGCTTGTAATCTCGGGCTTGGAACTACAGCCCGATCCAAATCTATTTCCCAGGGCTCTTCCTGGCGCGACGTAAAAGTGTATGACAACCATGCCTTTGTGGTAAGCGATGCCCAGCCGCATGGAATGCAGGTACTCGACCTGACTAAACTTCGAGAATATGATGGCTCCCCTATTCTTCTGGAGCATGACGCGCTTTACGATCAGTTTGGACCTTCTCATAACATCGTTATTAATGAGCAAACCGGTTTTGCCTATGCTGCAGGCGTAACACAATCAACAGTATGTGGAAGTCGTGACAGCACCGGCTTACATATGATTGATATTAGCGACCCCAAAAATCCAACCTATTCAGGGTGCTACATTGATACCGAACCCGGCTATTATCGTGTGGCTCCCGGCTATATACATGACGCTCAATGTGTGATCTATAACGGACCGGATACAGAGCATCAGGGAAAAGAAGTGTGCTTCAACTCAGCCGAAGGTAATGTAGTTATCGCTGACGTTTCTGATAAAGAAAACCCAACCACCATTGGCTTTGAGCGCCAGGCCGATATGCAGTATTCACATCAGGGATGGTTGACGGAAGATCAGTCTTACTTTTTAATGAATGATGAACTTGATGAGCGTAACCTCGGTCGCGGCACCAAAACCTATGTATGGGATGTTCGCGATCTGGAGAACCCTGAATTTGTGGGCTATTACGAGCATAACACCTTTTCCATAGATCACAATCTGTATATAAAAGGCAATTATGCCTATGAAACGAATTACAATTCCGGATTACAGATTCTGGACCTGTCTGATGTGGAAAACGCTAACCTTGAACGCGTTGCCTATTTTGACACCCAACCTGCAACTGATGCCTCCAGCTTTAAGGGCACCTGGAGTAACTACCCTTATTTTGAAAGTGGCATGATCATTTTAAGTGATATCGAATCCGGTTTGTTTATCGTTCGTCCGAACCTGGATTAACCGTAAATCAAGTTCTTTTATATTGAAGCCCGAAATCACCTTCGGGCTTTTTTATTTACATGGCACTAAATCAATTCCATACATTTTCACGGTTAATTGGAACTATGTTAACTGCATGTTACCGAAGTACCGGTTCTTTTGAGATAAGGGGATATTTGCGTACATTTAGCACGCTTTTAACATGGCCGGAAAGGCCTTTCTAATCACAATTACAGCGAAAATATCAGCGCATATTTATGGATTTATTTGATAAGCTTGAGGGCCGACCAAGTCCGCTTGGCCCATTCACTTCTGAAGGATACGGGTACTACACATTCCCAAGACTGGAAGGACCCTTGGGGCCGGAAATGCAATTCAACGGCAAAGACATGGTCGTTTGGAGTATTAACGATTACCTCGGTATTGGAAGCAACGAGGAAATTAAAAAAGTGGATACGGAAGCCACTGCAAAATACAGCCTGAGTGCACCAATGGGTGCGCGGCTAATGACCGGTAACACTACCGAGCATGAAAAACTGGAAGAAGAACTGGCAGCTTTTGTACATAAAGAATCTGCACAGCTTCTGAACTACGGGTACCAGGGTATCATGAGTACCATTCACTCTCTGGTTGACCGTAATGACTTTCTCATCTACGATGAGCTGAGCCACGCTTGTATTGTCGATGGAAAGCAGCTTTCCATGGCCGACAAATCTGTGTTCAAGCACAACGATATTGAAAGCTTCAAAAAGCAGCTTTACCGTGCCGACAAGAAACGCAAAGACAATTCTTCCATCCTTGTTGTGACGGAAGGTGTTTTTGGTATGACCGGCGACCTTGGCATCCTGAAAGAAATCATTGCTCTTAAAGAAGAAGTTGACTTCCGCCTGTTGGTTGATGATGCACATGGCATCGGTACGATGGGTGAAGACGGATCCGGGGCAGGAACACACCTTGGAGTTCAAGATGGAATTGACATCTATTTTGGCACCTTTGCTAAATCTTTTGCTTTAATTGGTGCTTTTATTGCCTCTGAACCACGTGTTATTGAATTTCTGAAAGCAAACTCACGCAGCCAGGTATTTGCGAAGTCCCTTCCACTACCTATGGTTGTTACCGCACGCAAACGCCTGCAAATGATTAAAGACCACCCCGAGTGGAGAGAGACACTCTGGAATAACACACTGAAACTGCGTGAAGGTCTTCGTGATCTTGGCTACACTGTACTTCCATCAGAAAGCCCGGTTACTCCGGTTCTGACAAAAGGAAGCACCGATCTCTGCCAGGATATTATGCGAAAGCTTCGGGAAGAACACGGTGTATTTGTAAGTGGTGTTGCGTATCCGGTAGTTCCTAAAGGAACGGTACTGATTCGCCTCATTCCTACCGCAGCTCATAATGATGCACACATCGAGAAAACTCTTAAAGCCTTTGGTGCTATCAAAGAGTTTGTATTTGAAGCTGCCGAAAAGCTTAGTGCTTAATTAAAGCACTCTTTTATTGTAAAGCCCGCTTGTTCATTCAAGTGGGCTTTTTTTTGGTTGATACTATTCCACGCTTTTTATCCTAAATAGAGCAAACGTCTACTTATGCTATTTTAAAAGATTTACCCGGTGTAATTATCTGCTTTCTAAACGGAGGGTTGATTCAAATCTAATTTACATATTCATTCATTTGCATATAAACGTATTTGCACCCACAAAAAAGACCCAGAATCGCATTTCATAAGATGATATATAAGCACAGAAATGAAAATACATATATATGCAAAAGCATATTAAGATTGGACACGGACCTGCTCATGAGAAAAGCTCCGGATATCGTAATCCTTATTAAGTGCGATCAGAGAACCCGATTCATTTACTCCGAGAAATTTAAACTCGCCATCCAATGGTTCGTCATTTACTTCCAGCCGGGTCCATTCCCCAAAACCTATTAACGCTTTGTTTATTTGCTTCACCAGGTCGGCATTAAACTGATTCCATAACCGGTATCGGTATTCAATTTTTTGAAGGATATCGGCCAGCACCTTTTCTCTTGCGAACTCAATGCCGCACTCCTTCTTAATAGAGGTAGCCTTTTTGACAAGCTCACCCTCAAACCCAACTTGATTTACATTCAGGCCAAGGCCAACAACCACACGCTCCAGCTTATTGCCGGAGAATTGGGTTTCGGTAAGGATGCCGCAAAGTTTTTTGCCGTTGCATAAAATATCATTGGGCCATTTCAGCTTGGTTTCAACATTTGCACAGGAATTAACCACTTCAGATACAGCCAGGGCACACGCCAGGGTCAGAAGGCTAAATCGTTCGGCTTTTTGAGGCTCGAATACCAGGCTGAAGGTCAGGTTTTTTGTTGGATCTGCCTTCCACACACGATCATATTGACCCCTCCCTCCGGTTTGATTATCCGTTAAAACCAGCACACCATGTTGGGTGCCCTCATTATTTAATTGCTTAGCATAGGAATTCGTGGAGGGCAATTCCTCAAAAAAATGAAAGCTACGCCCCAGCCAGGACGTGGCTAATTGGTTTTCAAAAAGTTCTGAATCGAACAAAATTCAATCTCACATTAGTTAGTGATTCGTACACCGGGTCATACAAAGTAAAATAAACCCGGTAATGTTCCAGAAAGAAAGTTGGCCGCCAATGAGAACTAAAACACATCTAGTCATCCCATTTAATTTCAAAAATACAACACATATACTGTTTCTGAACACCCGACCAAACTCAGGTCAGTTTATCTTAATAGTTCTGCCAAAATAAATTATGGCAGGATATTTGTAATCATTAACGTGCAAACAGTTGAACCGCCCTTTATATAAGGTTAACTTCAACCTGATAACAAAAATATTCGCAGAGTACGAGTAACCCCATTATGGATATATTAGATAAAGTTGGTAAGGTTATTACCAAAGTCTTTGGTTCCAAGAGTGAGAAGGACATTAAAAAAATTCAGCCCATCGTAGATGAAATCAAGAGCTACGAAGAGCAGATGAAGCAGCTCAGTGATGATGAGCTTAAGGCCAAAACTGAAGAGTTTAAGCAGAAAATCAAAGATGCCACGGCCGAGACGGTTGCCGAGATTCAGGAGATTAAAAAGCACCTGGATGATATTGAGAACATCAGCCCCGGCGAGCACCGCGAAATGGCAGAGCACCTGGAAGAATTAGAACAGCAGGAGCTGGACATTATTGAAGAGGTTTTGGATGACATTTTGCCTGAAGCTTTTGCCGTGCTTAAAGATACCTGCCGACGATTTGTCGGGAAGTCCTGGAAAGTGGGTGGTAATGAAATTACCTGGGAAATGGTGCCATATGACGTTCAGCTGATTGGTGCTATTGTACTTCATCAGGGACGTATCGCTGAGATGAAAACGGGTGAAGGTAAAACGCTGGTTGCCATCTTCCCGGCTTACCTGAATGCCCTCGCCGGAAAAGGCGTACACGTTGTGACCGTAAATAATTACCTGGCTATGCGTGATGCCGAGTGGAATGAGCCGATTTTTAACTTCCACGGACTGGAAGTGGATTGTGTGGACCGCTATCAACCCAGTACCGAACCACGGCGAAAAGCGTACAAAGCGGATATCACTTACGGAACCAATAACGAGTTTGGCTTCGATTATCTTCGTGACAATATGGTGGTAGAACAACAGCAACTGGTTCAGCGCGAACACCACTACACCATTATTGATGAGGTTGATTCCATTCTTATTGATGAGGCGCGAACACCGCTTATTATTTCAGGTCCGGTTCCACAAGACAATAAGTCCGGTAAGTATGTAGAGATGAAGCCTCGGGTGGAATCGTTGGTTAATGCGCAGAAGAAACTCGTTGCCAACTTGGTGAAAGAAGGGAAAGAACTGTTGGATGAAGGCGATGAAGAAAAAGCCGGACTTGCGCTTTTCCGTGCCGTTCGAGGATTCCCGAAAAACTCTCAGCTTCGTAAACTGCAGCAGGATCCAAAAATTCAGAAGCTGATTCAGAGTACCGAATCGTTCTACCTTCAGGATAACGCCAAGAACATGCCTGTGGTGGATGAGTATTTATTCTACGCGGTAGATCCTAAGATGAACTCCATCGAGATGACCGAAAAGGGACGCGAGTTCATCACCAAAAAAGGAGAAGACGAAGACTTTTTCGTAATTCCGGATTTAGGAGAAGAAACAGCAATTATTGAGAAAGAGATTGAAGAGCTGGAAAAAGAAAAGCTGAATGCAATCAAGAGTAATGATGAGTTCAGTGAAGAATATAAAGAGAAGAAAATTGAAGAGGCCAAGCAGGAGATCCGGCAGGAGCGTGAGCGTAAGTTTAACGAACTGCACCGTTTATTTGCAGAGCGTGGAGATCGTATTCACACGGTTAACCAGCTGCTGAAAGCGTATACTAATTTTGAGCGCGAAGAGGAATACATCGTTCAGGATGGAAAGGTTAATATTGTAGATGAGCATACCGGGCGTGTACTTTCCGGTCGTCGTTATTCCGATGGACTGCACCAGGCGATTGAGGCTAAAGAGGAAGTGAAAGTTGAGGCTTCCACTCAAACCTATGCCACCATCACCCTTCAGAATTATTTCCGAATGTATAACAAGCTGGCCGGTATGACCGGTACGGCGGAAACCGAGGAAGGTGAGTTCAATGAGATTTATGAACTCGATGTGGTTGTGATCCCCACTAACAAACCCATTGCCCGGGATGACAAAGAAGACCTCGTATTTAAAACCAAGCGAGAGAAGTTTAACGCATCGGTTGAAAAAATTCGTGAGTACCACGAAAAAGGTCAGCCGGTATTAGTGGGTACCACCAGCGTGGATGTATCTGAAAAGCTGAGCCGTATGCTGCAGCGCGCCGGTATTCCGCATAATGTGTTGAACGCCAAGCAGCACGCTCAGGAAAGTGAAATTGTAAAGCAGGCCGGTGAAATCGGAGCTGTAACCGTGGCTACCAACATGGCCGGTCGTGGTACCGATATCAAGCTTGCTAAAGGCGTGAAGGAAAAAGGCGGACTTGCTATTTTGGGTACCGAGCGACACGAATCTCGCCGTATTGACTTGCAGCTTCGCGGGCGTGCCGGTCGTCAGGGTGATCCCGGTGAGTCTCAGTTTTATGTTTCGCTGGAAGATGACCTGATGGCCTTATTCATGAGCGACCGGGTTGCTAACGTGATGGATAAACTCAGCTTTGAAGAGGGCGAGGTTATCACCCACCCATGGATTACCAAATCGCTGGAGCGTGCTCAAAGTAAAGTGGAGCAGAATAACTTCAGCATCCGTAAGCGACAGCTGGAATATGATGACGTGCTAAACAATCAGCGTAACGTGATTTATGCCCGCAGAAAACACGCTCTTTCCGGAGATCAGCTGCGGACGGACATCATGGATATGCTGGATGACCTGATCGAATCGATGGTTGAAGAACACGTGGCTGCCGGCGATTATGACGGGCTTCATGAGTCAATATTACGTCACCTTGCCGTTGATGTGGACTACGACCGCGAGCAATGGTTCAACATGAACGAGCGGGACCTTACCGATCACATTATCGACAAAGCTATTGCAGCTTATCGCAAGAAAGAAGAACGGATGGCCAAGCCTCTGTATGAGGTAATGAAACGAATTACCGAAGCCAATCCGGAAAATCGCCCTGATAAAGTTCAGGTTATTTTCACAGATGGGATTCGCCGCATGCGCATTGTGGTTGATGTGGAATCAGCTCTTGAAAATGAAGGTCGTGAAGTTGCCCGTTCTCTTGAAAAGAGCGCCATTCTTTCCATTATTGATCAAAAATGGATGGAGCACCTGCGTGAGCTTGATTCCGTGAAAGAGGGTATCGGGCTGCGTTCATTTGCCCAGAAAGATCCCCTTCTGGAATACAAGCGGGAAGCCTTTGATATGTTCAAGATGTTGCTGGATGATATCAACCAGGAAGCTATTTCACTGATCTGGAAAGCCGTACCTGAGGTTCAGGCCGAGGATTCCAAGCTGGAGAAAGCTCAGAAGCAGAAATCACGCTTCGACACTTCATCTATGGAAACCCAACATGCCGATTCCACCGGTATGGGACTTAAAGCACCGGCTCAACCTCAACAAAATGGCGGGCAGAAACCACAGGGTGGAAATGCCAAACGTCAGCCTGTAGAAGTTGCCGACGAACCCGGACGTAATGATTACGTGACGGTACAAAACATGAACACCGGCGAAACCAAAGAGATTAAGTGGAAATATGCCAAGCGTATGGTGGATGAGGAAGGCTGGGTTGTTGTAGAAAAATAGTTTCTTCAATCATCATTTCAGATAACATAGTAGAGTCACAAGATTTTGTGACTCTACTATGTACCTAATCTTTTTTTCGCTATGTTGGTCCCGAATTAATCAACCAAAGAAACAGTGGAAGTATTAGGGATTGATATAGGCAGTTATGGCATCAAAGGTGCCATTGTAGATACGGAGAGAGGAGAGATTGTATCCAAGAAGCGAACCACAGATAAAATCGATGATACCCGTCCGCATAAGCTCATCTCAAAACTGCATAAGGTCGTAAAGAAGTTTGACTGGGATGGTCCTATCGGATGTGCTTTCCCTGCAGCAACCAGCAAAGGAATTGTACTTTCCACAACCCGCATGGATCAGGGCTGGGTGGATGCTGACGCCGATCACTTGTTTACCGAAATCACCGGCTGCAAGGTCAGTGTGATTAACGACACCGATGCTGTTGGTTTGGCGGAAATGAAATTTGGCGTCGGAAAAGAGCAACGGGGAACGGTTATTGTATTAACGGTAGGAACCGGCATCGGTTCATCCCTTTTTGTGGATGGCACGCTGGTGCCTAACACCGAATTGGGCCAGATTGAAATTAAGGGTATCAGTATAGAAGAAAGAGCTTCAAACCGGGTTCGAAAAGAAGAAGGCATCCGGAAAAAAACCTGGGGAAAACGACTACAGTTGGTCTTAGAGCAGTATGAGAAACTCTTTCATCCCGATCTATTTATTCTCGGCGGACAGCTTTCCAAAAAAGCCGATAAAACCTTTCCTTACATCAAAATAAAGACCAAGTTTAAGGCTGCCAGTCTACTTAATAATGCCAGCATTGTGGGCGCAGCTTATTACGCCGCCTCAGTTCAGTTAAAGAATAAAGAGTTCTACCGTTAAACTTTATTCGTTGGAATGCAGGGCAATTCGGTTTCCTTCGCTATCCAAAATAACCGCCATGTAGCCATTATCTTCGGTAATAAGTCGTTTCGGAATCATAACTTCTCCCCCGGCCCCCTCCACACGATCAAGAATAGACTGAAGGTTCGGGTTTGCATTCAGATATAATAGCGGGCCATGACTTTCACTTGGAAAATACCACTCTTTATTCTCGATGATGGCGCCACCAACGGTTCCGGTAGTAGCAGGGAACAAAGCCATACGTAAGCCATCTCCTATGTCAAGATCCGGCATCTCAAATTCAAAAATGGTCTCATAAAACTTTTTAGCTCTGTCAATATCATTGGCCGGTATTTCGAACCAGTTTATAGCGTTATTCATCGAATACATTCCTCCACCTGAATTTTAAAATAATTGACCGATAGTACAGGATGGAAAGGTTAATTTCAAGAACGTGCTTTTTCGAGCAGCCAATTCAGCTGTTCGGCTTCTTCTTCGGAAAGCAACGCAAACTTTTCATCCAGGACATGAATACGATCTTCTATCTGCGCCAGCAGGCGAAGTCCTTCGTATTTAATGAACACCTGAATAAGCCGCCCGTCGTTTGGGTCTTTTCGTTTTCGAACCAGGTCTTTTTTTATGAGCCTGTCCACAAGCCGGGATGTATCCGAGCTCTTATCCATCATTTCTTCCTGAATCTGCTTGGTAGACATCGGTTCGTTATTGGCTGCTTTCAATATTCTGAGTATTGAAAGTTGCTGTTGGGTTAGATCAAACTCGTCCAGGAAATTTTTAATTACTGTACGAAGCCAGACTTCAGTTTCAAAGATATTCGCTCTCAGTTCCCGCCATAGATTTTTTTGGGCCGTTGTAGTGCCGTTTGCATCCATAAGATCAGAATTTTGCCGATGATATAATTGCGTTTAATATAATGTCTGAACATCAATGTTCAAACAAATTGTTAACACAAGCCGGATTACCACACTGCTAACCATCTTGGGAAAGAGGAGACTGCTTCGTTTTTCCCCGTTCAAGCACAATAAAATTTCCCGAAATGATGAAAACCACCCCAATTAGGGCGACAGAAGTCCAGGTGTAATTTTCAAACAGGGTAGATATGATTAGTGCAATGATTGGAACCACCAATTGAACATACCCTGCGCGACTGGCTCCAATTCGACCGATTAAACTCAGGTAGGCTCCAAATGCAAAAACAGACCCAAATACAGCTAAGTAAAGCAGTGATAAACTGTAAGTATATTCGAGACTGAAAGAGAATTCGTACCCGACAAACAAAGCAACTAAAGCCATGGCTAAAGCTCCATAGGTCATTCCAATGGCGTTAGTCTGGATAACCGGTAACCCGGCCGATTGATTTCGGGCCGAAATGATATTCCCCAAAGAAGCAATATATGCCGCGCCAACTGCCTGCAAAAGTGCAATGGATGCGGTATCGGAAAAAGAAAAACTCACCAAATCCCGATAGAAAATCATCACAATACCTGTTAAACCCAACACTGCTCCGCCATACACTTTCCATGGAATTATATTTTTCAGAAAAATGCGGCTGTTAAATATATTCATGAACAGCATGGTGGAAAACACCAGGGCTACCAATCCACTGGTGAGTGTTTGCTCAGCCTGATAAACCATCCAATAGTTAAAACCAAACAGAAAAAGCCCCTGCAGAAGTATAAAACCATGCTCACTGATTGTATAGCTGAGTTTCAGCTTCCTGATCTTTGAATACCCGAGCAGGATCAGCCCCGCCAGCAGAAAACGATAGCTCACGGAAACAATAGGATCAACTTCTCCAACCTGAAAGGTGATAGCGAACCAGGTAGAACCCCAAATAAGAGCAGGGATGAGATATAGAATTACATTTTTCAAAGCTGCCGATGTTACTTAACCGGCCAATATTTAGCAATAGTTTCTCATAAAAATTGTAAGAAAGCTGAACTGCTAACCCACACATTTTACACAGCGTGTGGTATGCGGCATATACTCTAAACGGCCAAACGGAATTTCTTCTCCACATTTTGTACAACGTCCAAAAGTATCGAATTCAGCGTTTTCCTTAGCGCGTTTCAGCTTTTTAAGTTGCTGCTGCTTCTCTCTCAGCGATGACTCGTTTATAGTCTTATTATTAATGGCATCCATTCTCGAAACCCTTCCAATAGAAGCATCAAGCGGGATAGGTTTTACCAACTCCTGAAGCTCAATAATCTCTTCCTTTGTCTCTTTAATTCTTGAACTGATGATTCCTTTGAGCTTCGCTTTTTCGGAGTCCGTCATGCACTGTTGGCCCTTACTTTTCCTGATAAGATATTAACTTCCAAAGTTCGCTATTCACGATTTCACGAGTATTGATGATCGCATTCATCGTTTCAGTGAAATTTGCCCGGGGCATTACACTCTTCATAATTTCATTGGAGAAGCCATATTCCATATTGCTTATGACATCGTAAAAATCGGCCGTAATAAAGTTGTACTTATACTCTATACCTCCCGGCTTCATTAATGAATAAGTTCGCCAGTTGTGCATCTGATCCTGCTTAATGCGTTCCTCGTGTAATGGGCGTGCAATATCATTTTCCAGTGCGAGGTACTGATTTTCCATTCCTGGCTTAACCCTCATAAAATTTACAATCGCATAAGTGCCGGGTTTTGCATCCAGTATATTCATAACTCCGGCTTCCGTCTTCCAAAGTTCCGAATATTGAAATTTAGCCAAATCAAGTGATTTCGATAAAATGTTATCACCTCCGCCAGCGAGTAATTCGTTTAATCTCTCTCCTTTGGCCATTACAGCATCCAGGTTCTGATAGGTTCTGACAAGCACAAAATTATATTTACTCAGATTGCCACCCGGATAAATTACCTTATAAAAATAGCTGCCACTTAAATCTCTGGAAGATACTTCTGCTTCTAAAATTGGCACCCACTCTGATTTTACCAACTTTTCAAATTCGGCCAGATTTTCGGTCTCAACCTTCAGGTAGTCTATATTCAGATAAGCACCTTCTTCCGTCTGTGCATATCCCGACACAGCCATCACGCAAACTAATACGAACGTAAGCAAAGCAACCTTTCTCATACTGCACTCCATTAATTAACCCTTACTCTAAGGTATAATAATACGGCAAAATTTCAAGTTAGAAAGGTGTTTTGAGTGGATTTATCGCGAAGCTAACCCTTCAGCTTGCTCTTTTCCAAGCACCGACATTCTGCGTTTGGGGGTGCGTTCCAGCTGTTTTTCGAAAGCAATCTGAGCATCCTCATACTTATTCATATCCATAAGCACCTCGCCTAATAATTCATAGGTTGGTTTAACAATCGTCGGCGGACCAAAATCGATAGGCAATTCTGATTCGGCCAAAACTGTTTCCTTCAACAGTTGGAGTCCCTGTTCTTTATTACCCTCTTCAATCAACAGTAAACTCTTGATTTGGTTCACCTGAATATTTTGATCCGGGCTTTCTGGCACATTCATAAGCTTATCAAGGTTCAGGCGAGCATTTTCAAGATTCCCCATCTTTATCTCAGCCAGCGCAGATGTGAAAAAGTAGTTTTGCCCGGTTCTGTTTGTTTCATCATAATTCGCCTTCCATTCACCGGCCTCGTTCCACTTTTCTCCATCCACAATGTAGTGTCCCCTCATCACGGAAAAATGCCATTTTTCTCCTCCCGTCGGTTCTTTTTTGATCCGGTCGTAGCAGTTTGACAGAACTTCGCGAGCCTTATCCTCTTCTCCGGTTTGAAGATATCCATACTGAAGCCACCAGGGGTAATGGCCACAAACTGTGGTTTGTTCTCCGAGTTCTTTTTGTCGGGTTTGCTGAACATCTCTCGCCACAATATTGGCATCAATGGTTTCATCCCACATCCCCAACGCAAGAAAAATATGTGAGGTCATATGCTGGGCGTGTGCAGCAGAAGGGGCAATTTTAGAATACGCTTTCGCCATGGGCAGGCCAAGTGGCGCATGGATGGGATCATCAAAAGAATGAATGAGATAATGAGCAGCTCCTGGGTGCTCGGAATTAGCGTTCCATACATCAAAAAGTTCGGCAGCGGCTTCCATATAAATCCCAAAATCCCGTCCTTCATGGGCCGTCCCCAAAATCGACAATCCATAAAAAGTGGTTATTTCATGATCATTGGGGTATTTTTTGTGAAGATCAGCCATGTATTCACGATATAAATCATCCCGTTGTTCTTTAGAAAGGTTCTTTGATTCCTCCGTATTTCCGTACAGTACTTCCAGCGACATCAACAAATCTTTCTCTCTCTGGGTTGAGGCTCTTTTCTGCCTTTCCTCTACCGTTTCACCCAGCTTACTCAGAATGGCCATTGCCGCCACCCGATCCTGTTGCATCCAAATGGGATGGTTATGTGTTTTAGCTTCCCCATAATAAGCCATCACAAATTCCGGGTCTATTTCCTGAGCCCTCTTAAAGGCCCGGGCGGCATCTTCATATTCGAAATTATGCAGAAACTTAACGCCTTCAATGAAATCAGCCTGGGCGGCTTCTGCTCCTGAGTTCGGAAAGTTAATTTTACCCAACAGCTTATTCTGGGCTGAGGCTTCGAATGGTAAAAAGAAGAATGAAACTATCAGAAGTAAAGAGAAGTACCTTTTCATGGTATTAGATTTATTGAAATACTACTGTTGAGACATGAAATATGGTGCCCTTAGGTAACTTTTCCAAAGTTAAACTCCTATTTCTATATAACAACTTCTCCTTATAACTTTGGAAAAGTTAGAGTAAGGCAACCCCATTTTCATGGGCAACACTAAAATTTTCAATCCCACCGAACAACTCTAAAGACTTTTTCCTGTTTAGAAATGTTTCTTCTGAGTTTAGGTAAAAAGGATAATAGGAATACGGATAGGTCTCAAAACTATCGGAAAAGCCATGCTTAATTGGGTTTAGATGTATATAAACTATTGTTTGTCTGAAGTAATCCTCTGAATCTATCTCTTTTCGTTTGAAGTTTTTTTGAAACAAACTCCCAACCCGGCCTTCTTGCTTATTAATTGACTGAGTATAAGAACTGAAAAAATTAGCCAAATGCTTTGAAGGAGAACGCAGCTTTCTGGTTTTTAAATTTCGTTCTAAAAATAAAGTTCGTTGTTCATTTACCGGTCTTATACTTACCAAGAAATGAAAATGATTCCCCATTAAACAATAGGCATATGTTTCTAAAACATGAAAGCAATGCTGCTGAAACTTGAAAAAAAAGTATTCATAATTAGCTTCGGTATAGAAAAGCTTTTCTCGATTATTACCCCGGTTATAGATATGGTAATATCTATTTGGTTCAAGCTTTAACATAGTTCTCTCCTACCATTAACTTTTCCAAAGTTATTTGTGCTGTTTATTCCGTCTGAATATCCCCTACCTTCATCATATTCCCTTTTATCATCACATGAGTTAGAGAGCGCATATTGGATATATCCGATGAGGGGTTTTCTTCCATCAAAATCAGGTTAGCGAACTTGCCCGACTCGAGGGTTCCAAAATCATCACCTCTACGCATGGATTCAGCGCCGTTTTTGGTGGCCATCACGATTAAATCTTCAGCCGAAATACCGGCTCGCTGCATATACTCCATTTCATCAAAAATTGACACTCCGTGCAATGTTCCCGGATTACCGGCATCGGTTCCTACTACAATTGGGATACCGGCATCATACACTTTCTTGAGATTGGTCATTAGCATTTCCCGGGTCATATCCGTTTCGGGATTAAAATCCTGAAGCCTGTTAATCATATTTCCCGATAGCCGGGGGTGCTCTTTAAATTGATTTGCTGAGGTAATTAAATCCATCGTCTTTGAATCTACACAGCCATTCGGATCGCTAACCGGAATCGGGGCGATGTCTGCAGCCGCTCTATAGGCGAGCAAGTAACCTGCACTTACAATCAGCGTTGGGTTATAATAGGTGCCATTTTCTTTGGCCAGCTCTATAAACTCTTCGTCAATTTCTGTGTTTTGAACGCTGTGAACCAAAAGTTTCGTCCCATTACGGAGTGCTGCCTTAGCTTGGTCCAGCGTTGTGGCATGGGATATCATTTGATTCCCCTGCCTTTGAATTTCTTCAGCTGTTGCCTCTACACGCTTCATATACTTGTCACTGTCTTCATCAAAGGTCCAGAATTTGATACCTGTACTTCCCAAAGCCGACAGGTATTGCACCGTTTTCACTCCCGTTTCTTCCGAATCCAGTGTGACCAATACTTTATCTGACGGAAGATCAAAAGGCGCACCCGGAACTGGGGTTATCAGCGGCCCGGCAGCAGCAACATGCGGAGCTTTGGGATTATTTTCGGCTTGTTCCTGGAAGTCAATAGACCAGCTCATTCCACCCACATCGTACACAGCGGTAATTCCTGAACAGAGGTATGAATTGTAATATCGCTGAGGATTTTGTTTCTGATAGGCCGCCACTTCTGCGAATGGATAAACATCAGTAATATCCATTGCATCCGGCCGACTATCAAAAAAGCCGGTTTGGAAGAAATGCATATGTGCATCCACAAGCCCCGGTGTAATATATTTCCCCTCCGCATTTATTACTTCAGCCCCAAGCGGAACGAAGCATTCGCCATCTTTGCCCACGCAGTCAATTTCACCTGAACGGATTACCACCATACTGTTCTGAATGGCTTCAGCTCCGGTTCCATCAAATAATGTAGCACCTGAAATTACCGTTACTTTTTTGGCCGGGTTTGTTTCAGTGCAAGCGGTTAAACCGGTTGCTGCAGTTATCAATATCGCACATATCCATTTAGTGTATTTCATACTGTCTCCAAAATTGATCTTTTGTCGGATTTAAGCATTTCAGATAAGCTTTACAAATTGCTCTGATTTTTCACCTAAGTCTTTAGATGAGAAGGCTTATTAACTATATTCCACCAACTTAATCAAACACAATCAGGAGGAAACCAATGACTTGTTCTTCATTCCGAAAATCAAGCTATTTAATGACGTTTGTTCTGGCGTTTACCGTTGGACTAATGCAACTTGGGATGGCCCAAAATGGCCTCACACCAACACAAGTTGCCAAAATCAAAAATGTGGGCTCTGTTTATCTATCCGATGACGGAAGCACCGCTGCTTACACGCTTACCGTTCCGGCCGATCCCATGAAAGAAAATGCTCTGCCAAGTACTCACCTGTACATGATGGATGTTTCGAGTGGAGGAACTTCACCCCTCATTACGGACATGAGCATAAGTGGGATTGCCTTCAGACCTGGAAGCAATAACATTACCTACCTTGCAAAAAAAGAAGGAGATGAGGTTACTTCTTTGTATGAATTGAACACTGAATCCGGAGATTCTGAAAAACTTTATGCCTTTGAACGAAATATTTCCGGTTATAGCTGGGCTTCGGATGGCAATCATATTATATTCAGATCTTCAGAGCCAACCGAAGAAAGTGAGTCTCCGCTACCTTACAGCCCGGAAGTTTATGAGGAGAACCTGACCCACACCTGGGCGTATATCCAGAATATTGCTAAAGAAGGTCATACCCCACACCGTATTCCGGTTGAAGGTTCCGTTTATGATGCGACCTGGAGCCCTGACCGACAAAAACTAGCCGTTGCTGTTGCGCCAACCCCACTGGTTGATGACTTCTACATGAGCCAAAAAGTGTTGATTATTGATCACAAGACACGGGATGTGGTTGCTGAAGTTGATCATGAAGGGAAACTCGGGCAAATAACCTGGAGTCCTGATAGCAAGAAACTGGCTATGATTGCAGCTGCCACTATTAACGATCCTATTGCCGGACGCTTAAAGATTGCCGATGCTGAAACCGGAGAAACCACCTTACTTGGAGAAGATTTTAAGGGCAGCTTCGAACAAATTGAATGGGCTAATGCTAATACCATTCATTATCTCGCAAGTAAAGGTGTTTGGTCAGAATTTGGCAGCATCAAGAGTGATGGCAGTAATATGAAAGCTATTGTCCCTACCGGCGGAGCTATTCTGAATTCATTTGCCCATGCCGGCAACGGAACGCATGTTTTCAATGCCAACACCCCTGATCATCCCGGTGAATTATACCTGATAAAAAAAGGCGATAAAGAGCCGAAAAGGGTAACCAACAGCAATCCGTGGCTCGATGAAGTTCCAAAAGGAAAACAGGAAGCCGTTTCATACACAACCAAAGATGGCATGGAAGTAGAAGGAATTGTCATTTATCCGCTGAACTATGAAGAAGGGATGCGTTACCCAACCATTACCGTGGTACATGGCGGACCTGAAGCCCATTACGATAACGGCTGGCTGACCTCTTACTCCATGGCCGGACAAATGGGTGCTGCCGAAGGTTTCGTGGTTTTCTATCCCAATTATCGCGGAAGTACCGGACGCGGTGTAGAATTCGCCATGAGCAGTCAGGGTGATTTAGCCGGAGCCGAGTTCGATGACATCGTTGAAGGTGTTGACTATTTGATTGCGGAGGGCTTGACCGACGAAGCTAAAGTTGGAGTTACCGGCGGATCGTATGGTGGTTATGCTACGGCCTGGATGAGCACCAAATACAGCGACCGCTTTGCTGCCGGTGTGATGTTTGTCGGAATCAGCAACAACCTTTCCAAGTGGGGTACCAGCGACATCCCCGAAGAACTCTATTATGTACACGCCCGTAAGCGAATCTGGGAAGATTACATGGGTTACCTGGAGCGCAGCCCCATCTACCATGTAGATAATGCAAAAACCCCGCTGTTAATTATGCATGGAAAGGAAGACACACGCGTTGATCCGGGACAGTCTTACGAACTCTACCGCCATATCAAAACCCGAACTGATACTCCTGTTCGCTTGGTTCTTTATCCCGGTGAAGGACATGGCAACCGTCGAGCAACCGCCCGGTTTGATTATAATCTGCGCATGCTGCGATGGTTCAACGAATACCTGAAAGAGAATGAAAGTCAACGTCCAGACTCTGAACTGGAGGTTGAGGAAGTGACGATTGAGAACTGATTCTCTGTTTTTCTAAATCACAAAGGCTTTTGCAGAAATGTGAAAGCCTTTTCTTTTTAGCGATATTCAGTAATCCTGAAAATCAATTTTTATGGCAGATCAAAACAAAAAACCACCAAAAGTATTCTCATGGATTTTTATGGGAACAGGAATTGGAATCATTCTCATTTCCCTGGAAGTAATTCTTGTTGATGAAGCTGCCGTAAATGCTCCTCTGTGGATTATCGGTATTTGCGGGGTGATCTTCTTTTTGGCCGGTTTACTCATATTCTTGGGAGAGGAGTCGAAATACAACAATCTGCTTGCGGGACTTTTAGTTGCAGGAATGGGAGCTATCGGCAGTTGGGTTGCTTTATTTGGCACCGATTCAGGTTTTTCAGGAGGGGTTCCTTTTCTGAGTGCGGAATTTAACATCTCGCTGGCACGGCTGCTATTTGGGTTCGGTGGGTTGATCTGTTTCCTGATTGCCGGCTACGCTCTGAAACAGCAATTTACTAAAAAAGAAGGATCAGATTAAGGCAGCGGTCTAAAGCCTGTGCTTAAAGTGACATCTTAAAAATTAACATTCGCAAAATAATGATAGGCCATTACTCCGGCTGCCATCACTTTCAAACCGGTTGCTGCCATAAACCCTACAAATGAACCTAAAGCCGATTTAAAGGCTTTATCAGATTTATTCCCGGCAATAAGTTCTCCCAGAAAAGCACCCACCAGAGGTCCCAATACAAAGCCTATGGGTGGAAAGAAGAGTCCGACTACCAAGCCCACGACTGAGCCTGTTACACCATATGGTGAACCGCCAAACTTCTTGGTAGCCCAGGCCGGAATCACATTGTCCAGCACAAACCCTACTATGATAACGATCACCGCCCACACCACTAAAAATGTGAGGGAAAATGGGGCATATAAAAACTGTAAGATCAGCAACCCCACATAACTGAATGGGAGTCCCGGTACAACCGGTAGAAAAGCTCCGGCTAAACCAATTAACATTAATAATGCACCGATAATAAGTATGATAAGTTCCATGGGGTCTACACGATATTAACGCTGTTATGTTTCATCACTCCAGCTCAAGTGGATCTAATAGGTCAGACTGCATCAGTAGTTGCACCGCCTCATTAATTTCATCCTTAAAAAAATGATCTTCCTGGGCATGGGGAATTTGCTCGCGAATATATTTATGTGCACGATCCACCCCTTCTCCCGGTTTCAGGGGTTTTCGGAAATCAAGGGCCTGAGAGGCCGTAAATAACTCGATAGCCAATACCTGCTCTACATTTTTGAATACATTCAACAGCTTCAATGCCCCGATACTGCCCATGCTCACGTGGTCTTCCTGCCCGAGACTGGTTGGAATAGAATCAACGGAAGAAGGATGACAAAGCACTTTATTTTCCGATACCAAAGCTGCTGCCGTGTATTGAGGAATCATAAAGCCGGAATTGATACCGGTTTCTTCCATAAGCAATGTGGGCAACCCGTCATGCCCTTCAAGCATCAAGTACGTTCTTCGCTCCGAAATACTTGCCAGTTCAGCTAATGCAATAGCCGCATAATCTAACACCAGTGCCAGGGGCTGACCATGAAAATTACCCCCGCTTATAATATCTCCATTCTGAAAAACCAGCGGATTGTCAGTTACCGAGTTTATCTCAGTTTGAACCGTGTTGATGCAATGTGCGATAGCATCCCGACTGGCGCCATGTACCTGGGGGATACAACGCAGAGAATAGGGATCCTGCACTTTACCGCAGTTCCGGTGCGATTCTAAAATCTCACTGTTCTGAAGAAGGTGACGAACATTCCGGGCTACAGTTTGCTGTCCGTTGTGGGGACGGATGTCATGAATCCGCTCGTCAAAAGGTTTGATGCTACCTTGCAATGCTTCCAGGCTCATGGCTCCCAATAAGTCCGCACTTTTAAGCAAGTGGAGAGATTTTTCAAGCACAAATGCCCCATACGCACTCATCAATTGAGTTCCATTGATCAGAGATAATCCATCTTTGGGCTGAAGTTCAATCGGGGACAGATTGTGTTTTTCAAGCACTTGGTTGGCCGGAATAGTATCGGTACCGGCCTCATTCCAGAATGATCCAAAACCTAATAATGGCAGCGACATATGTGCGAGTGGAGCCAAATCACCGGAAGCTCCCACACTCCCTTTTTCAGGTATAACCGGAATCAAATCATGATCAATGAAATACATGAGGCGGTCAAAGGTTTCTTTAGAAATACCGGAAAAACCTATCCCAAGTGCATGAATTTTGAGCTGAAGCATCAGCCGGGAGACTTCTTTGGAAATCAGGTCTCCGGTCCCTACCGCATGTGATAGAATTAAGTTTCGCTGCAGCTGCTTGAGTTGATCATCACCGATTCGCTTGGAAGCCAAAATCCCAAAACCGGTATTAATACCATAAAAAGCTTCGTTTTTTGTTAGGGCGTCATCAACCACTGCGCGGGCATCCAATACGGGAGATGGATCTTTCTTCAGTTGTTCTAAAGACAGTTCAATATCCTCGTATAAGCTGCTGATCTTAATTTTATGCATAATTTCTTTTTTAGATTCTCTTTTTCCTCGTCGTAACTTTTCCAAAGTTATTAAGGAGAAATAGCTCCAAACATTCTCCCAATCTAACTTTGGAAAAGTTAGATATTAAATTAGAGTCTCAAAGTCGGCAGATATCACATTGAATTCAATCCATTCTTGCAACCGACTGGCTCTTTAGGTATCATCACGCACTTTATGGAATTACTGAACCCTTAACCAATCTTTATTAAACTATGGCAAACGGGAATCCTGCCACCGCCAACGACTTTTTCGGACATCCGCGTGGCTTATCGACATTGTTTTTCACTGAATTATGGGAGCGCTTCAGTTACTATGGAATGCGTGCTCTTCTCGTCCTTTTTATGACGGCAGAAGCCGTTGGAGGCAATCCGGGACTTGGATTCAGTGTTGGAGAAGCAGCCGCTATTTATGGTATCTATACCTTTTTTGTTTATGTACTTTCCCTTCCGGGTGGTTGGGTAGCTGACAACATCTGGGGACAGAAAAAAGCTGTTTTTGTGGGTGGATGTATCATTGCAGCCGGTCACTTTAGCATGGCTGTGCCCACCACTACCTTTTTCTTTATCGGGCTGGCACTGATTGTGGTAGGAACCGGACTTCTGAAGCCGAATGTGAGTTCTATGGTAGGTGATTTATATCCCGAAGGCGGAGCACGACGTGATGCCGGTTTCTCCATTTTCTATATGGGTATTAACTTTGGTGCCATATTAGGTCCCCTGCTTTGCGGACTTCTTGGTGAAGGCTATAACTGGCACTATGGATTTTCTTTGGCCGGTTTTGGAATGTTATTAGGACTGATTTCTTATAAAGTAGGCGACAAATATCTGGAAGGCGCCGGCGACCTCGATGAAAGCTTTACCGATGAGGAGATCAAAAAACGCAGTAAGCTCTTTTACGGAATATCTTCTTTCCTTGCAGCTGCTGTTGTAATCTTTGGATTCCTGCAAAGTTCGGGAGCCATCAATGTAGCCCTTGAAGCTCTTGCTCAGAATCTGGGTATTGTAGCTGTAATCATTACGCTCATTTTCTTTGTCTACATCATTTTCTTTGGCGGGCACACTCAACAGGAAAAGAAGAGATTAGGCGTTATATTCTGGCTGTTTATTCTGGCTGCTTTATTTTGGAGTGGTTTCGAGCAAGCCGGTTCTTCCCTTAATCTTTTTGCTGCCGACTTAACCGATCGTGCGGCCGGCCCGAGTGAATTTCTTGGTGGAATGGGAGCACTCATTCTCACTCTTATCCTTGCCGTTCCTATTGGCTGGTATGCTTTCAGAACTTTTAAGCGTGAAGACCTTTGGGTAATGGCAAAAGTGGCCGTTGCCGTTTCAAGCGTTGGGTTGCTTACTTTCTTCTACTGGTTATTCACGCAAATTGGCAATGGATGGATTATCCCGGCCAGTACCCTTCAGCTGATTAACCCAACATTTATAGTAATTTTCGCCCCTATTTTCGGGATGCTCTGGACCTGGCTGGCTTCCAGAAATGCTAACCCATCTATCCCGGTTAAATTCGGGCTGGGTTTATTAGGCCTTGCTGCCGGTTTCTTTGTGCTTTCCTGGGGATCAGCGAATGCATCATCAACCAGCTTGGTATCTCCGGCATGGTTAATTGTAACCTACTTCCTGCATACTGTTGGTGAACTTTGCCTGTCTCCGGTTGGGCTATCTTCTATGACTAAGCTGGCTCCTAAGAACCGTGTATCCCAAATGATGGGAATTTGGTTTGTGGCTACCGCTCTTGGTAACCTGATGGCCGGCCTTGTTGCGGGACAGTTAGAGAACCTGGCTCCATCCGGTCTCTTTCAGATGGTAGCACTGATTGTAGGTGGTGGTGGTATCATCGCCCTGCTTGCAGCACCACCGGTTCGAAAACTGATGGGAGATATAGAGTAGAATCTGACAACACAACGTTGTTCAAAAAGGCTTCTTCAGTTGGGGGAAGCCTTTTTTATTTTACCTATCATCGGCCCAGGTAATAGCAGCTTTCACAGCTCGCTTCCAGCCTTGAATCAGCTTTTCTATTTCTTCAGGGTCTTTACGTCGGTTAAACTCCTGGTCCACTTTCCATAACTTCCTGATCTGTTCAATATCCTCCCAAAACCCTGTTGCCAGTCCTGCAAGATAGGCCGCACCTAAAGCTGTTGTTTCGGTCACTTTCGGTCGGGTAACAGGAACCCCTTCAATCAGGTCGCTTTGAAACTGCATCAGGGTATCATTGGCAGTAGCTCCACCGTCAACCCGCAATTCTTTGACTTCAATACCGGAATCCGCTTTCATTGCATTCAGTAAATCCAGCACCTGATAGGCAATGGCATCCTGAGCAGCCCTTGCCAGGTGAGATCGGTTGGTACCGCGGGTCATCCCCACCATCATACCCCGTGCATGTTGTTTCCAGTATGGAGCTCCCAATCCGGCAAAAGCGGGCACCAGGTACACGCCGCCGGAGTCCTCAACTTTATTCGCCAGGTACTCAATATCTTTGGATTCCTGTATAATTCCCAGCTCATCCCGAAGCCATTGCACCACCGCTCCCCCAATAAATACCGAGCCTTCGAGCGCATATTGGGTTTGGCCGTTCACTTTCCAGGCCACTGTTGTAAGCAGGTTATTCTCTGACTTCACCGGTTCATCCCCCACATTCATCAGCATAAAACAACCTGTTCCGTATGTGTTTTTAACCATCCCCGGCTCCGTACACATTTGGCCGAACAACGCCGCCTGCTGGTCGCCCGCTATACCTGCAATTGGAATGGTATCAGAAAAAAGACTGGCTTTGGTCTCTCCATACACTTCACTTGATTGCCTCACATTCGGCAGCATACTTTTGGGAATACCTATAAGATCGAGCAATTCATCATCCCATTTCATTGAATGAATATTGAACAGCATGGTTCTGGAGGCGTTGGAAACATCGGTGATATGCAACCCTCCCTGAGTAAAATTCCATATCAGCCAGCTATCGATAGTCCCAAATGTGAGTTCCCCTTTCTCTGCTTTCTCACGCGCTCCTTCTACGTTTTCCAGAACCCACTTAATCTTGGTTCCGGAGAAATAGGAATCGACCACCAACCCGGTTTTGTCCTGAATCATATCAGCATAGCCGGCTTCAATCAGGCTGTCGCAGTAGTCGGAAGTGCGGCGATCCTGCCACACAATAGCATTGTAGATTGGTTTACCGCTTTCGCGCTCCCAAACCACCGTTGTTTCCCGCTGATTGGTGATCCCGATTCCAGCAATGGCTTTCCCGTTTACCCCCGCTGAAGCCACCGCTTCTGCAGCAACCCCTGCCTGTGTTGACCATATTTCCTGAGCGTCGTGCTCAACCCAACCCGGTTCAGGATAGATCTGCCTGAACTCTTTTTGAGCTACAGAAACAATCTCTCCTTTTTTGTTCAAGAGCATGGCCCTTGAGCTGGTGGTACCCTGATCCAATGCTAATATAAATTGCTCCATAGCGATGATGATTTTAATTATCTACGTGCCGTTGAAAATCCCTGAGCAAAACCAATCCCGATAAAAAACGACTCTTGCTCTAATTCAAAACCTGCGTTTAAATCCAACTGAGCTCCTTTATTTACAACCAAAGCTACCCCGGCTTCTATGTAATGCAGATTGATGTTATTTCCATCATAGATTCCGGCATATCCTGCATAGGCGCTTAAATTTTGTTGCCCCGGAAAGCTGAATCCCGGCGTCAGAGTAAATAACCAATTATCGCTCAGATCTCCTACACCGAACGTATATCCCAGATTTGAAGATAGACTCAGGTTATTTGTCAGAGATTGATCACCCACCAAAAACAGCGTTGGAACTATCTCATTATTACTGAATGCTGATGCCCCAACCGGAACGCTGATCTTCCCTATCGTGGAAACTCTGGTTTGTCCATTTTCGGTTTCATATAGCTCATACTTTGCTGCAAGGCCCAAATCCTGAAAACCCGAATTCACGGCATCAGTTTGGTCAAAATATTGAGTGGAGTAGGAATTCAAAAGCGCCCTCAATTCAAGTTTCTCTATCACCCCAAATCGTAACAGCATTTGCCCGATATCAAACTGATTCACTGTATTTCCGGTTGAGAGCTGAACGCCCGTTTCCAGGCCAAACACTCCGGCTTCCACTACATAGGAACCATTACCAATACCGGGGCGGTCGGGAGTATAATTTTCCTGAGCTAACGCAACGCTTGAAATTAAAAAAGAAGAAAAAAGTAATATGAGTAGATGTTTCATGTTTTTGATGAGTTCTGGTTTTCGATAAAAAGATGAATGAATACTGAGTTAATCTACAACTTGCCTAAAACCCTACTGAGAAACCCAGCCCCCAAAAAAGGGCTACCTTATCTGCTTCGTATCCGGTATTTATGTCCATATGTACATTGGACCCTAAATCTATCGCCCCACCAAATTCAATGAAATGCTGGTTGTAGGTATTCCCATCGTAAATACCCGCATAGCCAAAATAGATGGTTGCATTTTCATAGCTTTTAATTGTAAAATTTGGGGTTGCAGTTACTAAGAAAACATCCTTACGATTTTCGACACCATAACTATAACCAATGTTTGATGAGAACCTCCATCTATCTGTTAACTTATAATCTGCTAAGTAGGTTACAGATGGGATCACTTTATCAGAAGCGTAAGTAAAATTCCCCACCGGAAAACTTACTTCTGCGCTTATCGCATTTTTCCATCTGCCATCAATCAAAGTCCCGACATTATACTTTGCTCCAAAACCTACATTTTGAAATCCCTCCGGCGTTCTCGGTCCGATGTCAAATTTCGTCAGAGAATAGGAATTCAAAAGAGCTCGTAGTTCTACATTCTTTAAGACTCCGTATCGCAGAAGCAATTGACCCAGGTCTACTTGAATACCAAAGTCAGTATGCCTTACGCTTGCCCCGGTTTCAACGCTAAAACTATTTAAGGATAACACATAAGAACCATTCCCAATACCCGGCCTGTCGGGTGTATAGCTCTCCTGGGCAATTGCATGATTAGAAAACAGAACAAAACAAAAGGCTGTGATGAGATGCGTATATTTCATAGAATTATTTTTGTGCAGATGAATATCTTTAAATATGAATGAAATTACAGAAAAACCACCTATCGCCGCTATAGCTACACCGGTTGGTGAAGGCGGAATTGCCGTAATCAGAGTTTCCGGAAAAGGCTCAATTGCATTGGTCAATAAAGCCTTCAAAGGCAAAGACTTAACGAATCAGGACTCTCACACCGTTCACTTTGGCAAAATTATGAGCACTAAAGGACTGCCGGTTGATGAGGTATTGGTGACTTTATTTCATTCCCCAAAATCATACACCGGTGAAGAAACGGTGGAAATATCCTGCCATGGTGGGGTGCTTGTTACTCAATCTGTACTGGAAACCATCCTGGCTCTCGGGGTGAAGTCGGCCGAACCGGGAGAGTTTACCCAACGTGCATTTCTTAACGGAAAGCTGGACCTGGATCAGGCTGAAGCCGTTGCCGATCTCATTCATGCCAAAAGCTCCAAAGCGGTGGATGCCGCCCACCAGCAATTAGAAGGGCGGTTAGGCGAACACATCAAAAGTTTCCGGCAGCAGATTATCGATGCCACCGCCATGGTGGAACTGGAGCTCGATTTTATTGAAGAAGATGTGGAGTTCGCCAACAAGGAACAGCTGCAAAAGCTGTTGGAAGATTTAGATGCAGAAATCAAAGAACTGCTGGAAACCTATGAAACCGGACGGTTAGTAAAAGACGGAGTTAAAACGGTGCTCATTGGCCGGCCCAATGCCGGAAAATCCACCTTACTGAATACCCTTGTGGGAAGTGATCGTGCTATTGTAACCGAAATAGCCGGAACCACCCGTGATACCATCGATGCCGACTGGAGTTATGATGGATTGCTGTTCAAACTCATTGACACAGCCGGACTCCGGGAGACCGAAGATATTGTGGAGGCCGAAGGAGTAAAACGTTCCCAGAAAGCTTTTGAACAAGCAGACTTGGTTATTTATCTGAAGGATTTATCCCAGCCATTTTCTGAAGCTGAGCGGAAAGAAATAGCCGATTTTCAGTCCCGTGCCAAAGGCACTCCCTTTATCCTCATCGGTACCAAAGCCGATATTGAAACCGATGAAGAATGGCGTACCGAATTCGATTTAAAGATTTCGGCCCTGGAGGGAGAGCGCATCAAAGACCTGAAGCAGTTGCTTAAGGACCGGGCATTGGAAAACAAGCATTATGATGCCTCCAGCCTGCTGGTCACCTCCACACGTCACCGTGATGCCCTTCAAAAAACCAAAGATCATGTGCAGTCGGCATTACGAGCATTGGATCAGGGCATGACCGGAGATTTTCTCTCCATTGATTTAAGGGCGGCCTTGAAAGAACTGGGAACCATCACCGGAGAAATCACCAATGAAGACGTACTGGATTCGATCTTCTCACGCTTTTGCATTGGAAAATAACTTTTTAGCTCTCGTTCCGCCGCTATGCTGCGGAACGCTTTATTGAAGCTCTGCTTCACCGTAGTACTTAAAACAAGAAAACGGCTCAACCAGAATAAGTACATAAACCCATTCTAACATCCATCCTTTCAGGTATTCCGTATGTTCACCCACTGTTCATCCATTCAATTTTAGATCATGAGATTAGTCATACTGCTGCTTACGCTTACCATAACTTTCGGCTGTGCTGAAGAGAAAGACCGGGTTAATTATTTGCGTCAGGGATATCGTCTGTTGGATAAGAATAAGTTTGAGGAAGCCGAAACCGCCTTCACCAAAGCTCTTGAATTTGGCTATGATTACAACAAAGCTTACATCGGGTTAAGCCTGACCAAAACGCGAAGTTTCCCTGAAGACAGCGCAGCCTATCATGTGCAAAACTTTCAGGAGGCGATTCCCCTGTTGGATAATGCCATTGAAGCCGACCCCAACAATCCCTATGGATTTGCTTTACGGGGAGAAGCCAAACTATACTCCTATGATTATGACGGTGCTATCCGTGATTATGAGAAACTGGTTACCATAGCACCTACCAATCCCGGAGGGTTTTTCTTTTTGGGAAAAGCCAAATTTGAGAGCGGTGATTTTCAGGGGGCCATCAATACACTCTCGTATGCTATCGGACTTGATTCAACCCTTTCCCAGTCATTTTACATGCGGGCGCAAGCCAACGACAGCCTGGGTAATTACAGAGAGGCCATTTCCGATTATAACTTTTCTACACAATTAGATTCCGGCAATACAGATGTTTTCATAAACAGAGGCAAAACCTACCTGAATTTGAATGAAAGCGACAATGCCTGTTCTAATTTCACCACGGCAAAACAACTGGGGAGTAAATCAGCCGAACAGCTGCTGCAGGATCATTGTAGTTAGTCTGAATAGATGTTTTCTAACAGATTAAAGTCATTTGGTATTTAGAATGCGGGTAACTATACTAATCAGATAGTATAATCAACCTTTTTCGTGATGAAAAAAGCTCTCCTTCTATTCTTTTTATTGGCAGGAACTACAGCGCAAGCCCAGCCCGACCTTCAATCTATTCAACAAGAATGGGTCGATGCTATCAAAATGGGCGACTCAACATCCGGATTTTATTGGGCTGACCGGAGCCTTATCTATTCGAAAATAAAGACCGGTGATGCTGAAAGCCTGATGCAGATTTTTAAAAAGGAAGAGATCCAAAACCTTCAGCGATATATCCCCCTTCAGACCTTTCAGCACGATAAGTTTAGATACCTAACCGTTGGCAAGCTCATCACCTCAGCTGATTCTCTACTGCTGTTAACCGGCTGGCGAGAGGTAGAAGGAAGCTGGCTAAAGGAAATTGATGTCGTATTGTCGATAGAAAGTAGTTCTACAAAAATTGACAATGAAACCGAGCAACTTCTTTCAGATGAGCGTCGAAAATGGGTCAACCTTGCCAATGAACATGATCCGGAGGCACACATCAAAGTCAGTTATACCGAAGATGCCACCTACTTTGGGAACGGTCAAAAATCAGAAGGGCGTCAGGAAATTGCTGAGCGCTATTTTTACATGGAAAACCCGAATTACCAGGTGGATCTGGAAAAGAAACGGCTGTGGAGAATTTCTGAAAATAACGTACTCGAAGTTGGCCGGTATTTTACCGGTTCCGAGCGCCGGGGCAATGGCGGGTTGTATGTGATTTTGTGGGAAGAGCAGAAATCCGGAGAGTGGCAGATTGAACTGGACTTTAACTTTTAAGCAGATTGGGATCTACTTTCCTTGTAGCATAGTTCATGATCCACTTCGTATGCTCGTTCTCTGTTGGCTGCCAGCTGCCAATAAGTTTTTGTGCAGCGAGCGGATTTACCTTAAAGTAATCCGTGATATGGTTTGCAACCGACTTCTTAACAAAATGAACTTCATCTTCCCTCAAAAGGGTAAGGATATCAAATACCGGCGATGGGTTTTCAATAAATAAATCCAGTTTAGAGGCCCAGGGAAGCTTGGGCCTTAGCCCTTCTGAAGCTAGCCTCCGAAGATGAAAATTGCCTGACTTTGCCCATTTCTTCATCACTATCAATGTTTCCCGGGGATATTTCTCTATAAAAGGCCGAATGGCATATTCTCCCGTATTTCGTTTAGTGACTTCCTCAATAGCTCCTATGGACTTTTGATAATGATCCAGTCCAAACTTCTCTACAAATTTAGCAACCGGCATCAACCAGTAGAAGTTGGTAAACATCCCGGTTTCCTCAGGATTTTCGGGACCTAATATTTGTGTTAAAATCCCTACAGCCGTTGAATAATCGTTCGGAAGATATGTGAACAAGTGATCGGCTATTAATTCTACCCGCTGCTTTAACGCTTTATTCTTACAAGATAATCTGACAGCTTCTACGAAATTAGAACTATCAAAATCTATGCAAACCTGACTGATTTTATCAGCCAGCATCTTCGCCAGTTCTTCGTCAAAATAATCTGTTGGTTTTTTATAGGAACTCATTTCATAACTCCATTCCCCTGCTGAAAAATAACTTTAAGGAACAATAAAGTTCATTCCTGATAGGAATATATAACATAAAACCAATAAAGAGAGTACATGTTACGCTGGACAATCACATTTTTAGTTATTGCAATAATCGCTGCTATTTTAGGTTTTGGAGGCATTGCGGGAGCTGCAGCCGGTATTGCTGAAATTTGCTTTTATATATTTATTGTGCTGTTTCTCGTTTCCCTGGTTTTTGGAAAACGCCCCAGAGTATAGCACACGACCTGCATGCCGGAACCCACTTCCTACTACAAACAGTTCTTGGCACTCCCTTTACCACCGGCTATAAGGTTAACATCCTTGCCTACTCAAACGATCGCTGGAAAAAATCACCCCGATTATTAACCGGCAGATTTAAGGGCTGACCTTATTCACTGCGCAAACTTTTAACCGGGTTTTCCGTGGCTGCTTTGTAGGACTGAATACTAACTGTAATCCCGGCAATCAGCATAGAAATAACCATTGCTGCCAAGAAAGGGAAAACATCCAGATCAATGCGATAGCGGAAGTTGGCAAGCCATTCTTTTAGCAAATACCATGCAACCGGCAAGCTGATGATATTTGAAAGCAGAATCCATTTCAGAAAATCTTTACTCAGCAACATTCCGATTCCGGTTGTAGTGGAACCTAGCACCTTACGGATTCCGATCTCTTTTCTTCGCTGCTGAACGGTAAACACGGAAAGGATAAACAACCCGATAGCAGCGATAGAAACAGCCAGAATTGAAAAGTGACGTATCATCTGTGAAAGGGTTTGCTCTGTACTGTATTGCTGTGCAAAAGAATCGTCCAGGAAACTATACTCGAAAGAACGGTTTGGCAAGAATGAACTCCAAACTTCTTCAACTTCAGTCAGGGTTCTGCTCATATTTTGGGCATCCACTTTCAATGACACCGTCGGTAAAGCTTCCCCGTAAAACATAATGAGTGGCTCTACCTCATGACGAACTGTAGCAAAGTGAAAATCTTCTACCACACCCACTATATTTAATGTGGTTGGATTATCACTGTTGGCTCCAAACGTCAGCGTTTTGTCTGTTCCTGTTTCCCAACCCAGCATCCTAAGAAAAGCCTGATTCACCAGTACTGAATTCCCCGAATCAGCATATTGAACTGAAAAGTTGCGGCCTTCTGCAATTTCGATTCCCATCGTTGGGATATACTTATCATTAATGTTTGTCACACTTGAGATAATGTTTTCCTCTGACGAAATACCTTCCGGTGTAACCCCTGATCGCCCATATTGAGATCCGATTTGCTGTACAGAAGCCCCAACTGATTTAACACCGGGGATTTTGGCCAGTTCATCATAAAAAGTGACAGCATTATCCGGATTTTGAAACTGACCTGCACTTAACGTAACAACCTGATCGCGATCATATCCTAAATCAGCATTAAAAATGAAATTCATCTGCTGAAATACAACAATGGTTCCGGCCAGCAAAGCAATAGAAATCATAAACTGCAGAACTACCAGGGAATGACGTAAAAAGGACCCTTTGGAGCTGCTTGAAAATGTACCCTTTAAAACCGTAGTAGGCTTGAATGATGAAAGTACCACAGCCGGGTACAATCCGGATAGCACCCCAATGAGCAAAATCCCTACTACAGCAGCACCAATAAACTCCGGAGTCAGCAGCCAGCTGATATCCGCATATCTCGAATACATATCATTTAAAACGGGAAGCGCAACATAAACCAATACAACTGACATTATAAAAGCCAGGAGTACCAGGAAGATGGATTCAATCAAGTGTTGTGCAATAAGCTGACTTCGGACTCCTCCAACCACCTTTCTTAACCCAATTTCTTTAGCCCGGGAAGCTGACCGGGCTGTCACCAAGTTCACATAATTAAAACAGGCAAGAACCAGCACCATCAAAGCAATAGCCATCATGATATACACATTACTGATATCGCTTTTTCGGTTATTTACATCAAAAAGAATTTCCGATGAATTCAGGTGAACATCTGAAAGCGGGATGATGGTGGGAAAAAACATTTCATACCCACCGTTATCAGTAACAATTTGCATGAGCCGATCTGCAAACTGTTCGGTATCTCTTGGACGGTCAAAAAGCACGTAGGTTTGAACCGCAATGGTATTCCATGATTGCAGAAACTGTGAGAATCCCTGTTGCCCCTCACCGGCTACCATCGCCTGCAGAACTTCGAACTGAAAGTGTGAACTTGGCGGTACGTCTTCCATCACCCCAACAACTTCAAGCAGATTACCCTGTTGGTTTTCAATAGTCTCACCAACTATATCTTCACTGCCGAATACCCGATCTGCAAAGCTTTGTGTAACTACCACGGTTCCGGGACGGGTAAGTACATCTTCGTATGAACCCCGAATCAGCTCAAAATCAAAAATTTTGAAAAATGAGTTTTCGGTTAGATAAGAAGTCTCGACCAGGTAATTCTCGTTATTATACCTTACAGAGCTTTGGCCCTGACTGCTGATCCTGACCGTCTCAACAATCTCCGGTAAATTTTCTTCCATTGCCGGACCCAAAGCAGGATAAGAGACGCCTACACGTTGTGAAGAAACACCGCGTGCTTTGTCAATTGTAACCACCCGGCCGATACGCTCATAGTTAGAATTAAATTTATTGAAGCTTAGATCTTCCCACACATAGAGCCCAAGAATGATGAAAGCCGAAATCCCCAAAACCAAACCAAGTAAATTTACCCCGGTATATCCTTTATGTTTGACCAGATTTCTCCACGAGGTCAGAATATAATTTTTAAACATGAGCACACCTTTTTTTAATGACGGATGAAGACAAAATTCTACTTCACTACGCTCCGCACATGAACTAGATACCCAAAAGACGAGCTAAATCCGAAAAAAGGTGTAAAATCTCCTACTTTAATTACGTCACTTCTTAGGCTAACCGGCTTCCGTGTATTTCTTGAAGTTATTCAGAATAGCCTGCCAACCTTCTCTTTGCATGTCAACTGAGTTCTCGGATTCGGCATCAAAAACAGTGGTAACTTTGGTTTTCCCGTCCTGACTCTCAAAATCAGTAACCACTTTCCTTCCGTCATCGAGGGTATATACGATTTTCTTTTGGTTGATTACTTCATCGTAGGTGGCTTCAAAATCAAAACCAAGACTACCATCTTTGGCCTCCATTCGGGCTTTATATTTTCCACCGGGACGTAAATCATTTTCTGCGCTTGGGCAATGCCAGTCATCGGAGGCGAAGTTCCATTTGGTAATGTGTTCAGGAAGCGTATAGTAATCCCAGACTTTTTGAGCGTCCGCTTCAACGGTAGTTTGAATAGAAATTTTCATTTAATGATAGGTTTGATTGTTGCTTCCTTAACCATGAATAATGAAAGTGAACCTTTCAACTATTGTTGTTTTGTTCACTTTTGTATCACTCATTCGTATTCTTCTATAATCGATAGAATATTGCCTGCCGGATCTTTGAACCATGCAATCAACGGCCCGTTTCCGCGACTAATCCCTTTCTCATCTGTTTTGATGTCCTCCTCATACTGTTCAAAGGTAATGCCTTTGCTAATCAGAGCATCAACCGCTTTTTCTATATCACTTACAACAAAGTTCAGGACTGTGAATACGGCCGGTTCATGTTCGGATCCTTTAGGATATATGATTGCCCGGGCTCCGGCAGGGAGGTCAACCGTTAGTATCCCCATTTCCTCTTTGGTCACTTTTAAGCCAAGTGTTTCGCTATAGAATTTATAAGCTACCTCAAGGTCGTTGACTGAAAAGCTGCTGAATGTGTTCTTAATACTTAACATATCGTCGGGGTATAAGATTATACTTATAATTACTACTCAGCAAGAAACCCGGCTTTCCGCTAGATCCGGGTTAAATCTCACATCAACCGGAAACATCGGCTTTTCCTCCGCCAATAACTACGGATTTAATATAACCTGAAATTCACCCACTAATCTCTCAATCAAAATCTCATTAAAAGCTATTCAGCATCGTTTCGGCATCCGTCCCAAAATCAATAAGCTCCAGTGAGGAAATCACTTCCTCTCCTTCCATCGTTGAAGACTTAACAACTCCGCCGGGTACGGCTTCTGAAGTCACTCTCCATAGCTTCAGAAAAATTTCGGGGGCTACTCCAAAGTCAATCAGATCGGCAGTGAAGGTTCCTTTTGGCACCTGAACCGAAACTCCATTTGCAGCAACTGCCCCCTCAATAGATTCCTGAGTCAGCTTTTGAGGTTGTGAGTACCAGCCTTCCGATACCGGCTTCTCCTGTGGTTCAGAATCGCCCATCTTTTCCCGCAGCCTCACAATCTGCTGCCTTCCTTCCGAAAACAACACTTCCGCAATGTACACAGGCTCATCTTCATCCTTCTCAAACATCACAATTTGCCACCACTGCTGGCCATTATCCAGCTCTTTCAGAAATCCTTTCTTCATGATGGTGCCAATCTCACCTTCCCCATCCGATACCTGCCATTGAGTCCAGCCACCCTCCGGGTAATCTTCCACTTCCAGCTCGTACCCATATCCGGTAAACAGATAATTGAACATCATCGGATACATGTTCACGTTCATGTTGATTCCGAAATTCAGGGACGCCATCTGCACCTCTCCTGTTAGCCGGGCCGTAACCGTTTTTCCTCTGTCAGCAGGCATGGTCACGATCATATTATTCGGCATGTAGTTATCAGCATATACGGCAATGTTGTGAATGCCCAGCGAACCAAACCTGATTTTTGCGGTCCCGTCAGCGCCGGTTGTCGTCTGCCGGCCATTTGAAGCTTCTACCTGAGCTCCCTTAACCGGATTCCCTTCCTGATCCAGCACTTCCACCGTTACTGAATTGATGGGTACTTTGTTCAACATTTCTGCTCCGGGCATCATACAGCCCGTAATTATTAAAGTTGAAATCACGCCCATTATTCCTAAAACCCTTTTCATTATAGTCTCCGTTGGTTTTTAATTAAGAGATGCCTTCATGTTAGAATGCGAAATAAAATAGGAAAAAGGATCACATCTGCCATACAATACAGAAATTTTTTTGAGGATTAGAAAAGACCGTCAACACTCAAGGGTGCATAATAAAATAGCCTCGCTCAATAAAGAGCGAGGCTTGAAATTTCGTGAAGACCTTGGCTGTTAGTTGTCGCCGTTGTCTTCAGTGTTGTCCTGGCTGTTATCCTGCTGTTGCTGAGGAATAGCCGGAGCTGATTGAGAAGGAGACTCAATAGGGGCATTAACGCCTCCGCCTTCCTGTAAAATACTCCGTTCTACTTCACCGCGATCAATCGCGAAGTTAGCAAGCACACAAAGTGCCAGAAAAAGGGCTGCAAGTACAGAGGTTGATTTCGACAATAAGTCAGCTGTTCTTCGGGCTCCGAGGCCGCCGCCTCCACCGAGGCCGCCTCCGCCACCCATTCCGGAAATTCCTTGCCCCTGTCCCGGTTGTAACAAAACAACCACGATTAACAGGAAGCAAATAACAGCAATAACTCCTACAATAATATTATAAAGCATGTAATTAGATTCTTATCTTTTTGAGAAGGGTGCAAAGATATCCATTTTTACATACTATCCCAAGCATTGGGACATCAAAATTAATTAAATAACTCGGATGCAAGACTTCACAGATCAAATCGCCGATTTCATTGCAAGCTCACCCATTATAGCGGTACAGATCGTAGAGACCATCGCCATTATCCTCATCCTGTGGGTCATCCGCATTATTGCTGTTCGTGTTCTTCAACGAAATGTAGAAGACAAGAAAGCTGTCTATAAATGGCGTAAGAACATTACCTACATTGCCTTTTTTATTGGTGTACTTATTGTCGGCCAAATCTGGGTTCTGGCGTTGGGCTCGCTGGGAACTTTCCTGGGACTGCTTTCAGCCGGTATCGCCATTGCGTTGAAAGATCCGGTAACCGACATCGCCTCCTGGCTGTTTTTAATCTGGCGAAAGCCTTTTGATATCGGTGATCGCATACAGGTGGGGAATTCAAAAGGGGACGTGATTGACATCCGGGTGTTTAAATTCACCATTCTGGAAATTGGAAACTGGGTAGATGCCGACCAAAGCACCGGTCGGGTAATTCACATCCCCAATCACAAAATATTCACCGATGACATCGCCAACTATACCAGTGATTTTGAGTTTATCTGGAATGAAATGGGCGTGCTCGTCACCTTTGAAAGCGACTGGAAAAAGGCCAAAAAGATTCTGGAGGAAGTAGTTGACGAAAACATGCAGGAGTTTGTGGAACAAGCCCGGGAGGAAGTCAAAAAGGCGGAAAAATCCTACCTCATTCAGTATCGCTACCTGACCCCGATTGTTTACACCAGTGTGAAAGCGAGTGGTATCAACCTGTCTATTAGATATTTATCGGACCCCAGAAGAAGACGAGGTGTGGCTCAGGCAATCTGGGAATCCATTCTGGACCGTTTTGATGAACACGATGATATCGACTTTGCTTATCCAACCATACGCTATTACGACAACCCCACCGAAGGCAAACCGGGAACCACTCCTTCCGGGAATTGAGAATTCTGAGTAAAAAATTGGTAATAGCATTTCTCAGCTAAAGTATTAGCTTTACAGTAAGTAAGAAACTAACACCTTCTTAGGATGTCTTATTTTACTAGAGCAAGGGGCATTGGGAAACATATCTATCCCATACGAACTATCGGGTATCTTTTCGGAGCTTTCACGCTATATGTTTATCGCTATCAAATTGATTCCATCAGCTGGCTGACGTACGCTATCATCGGTGTATTTTTGGTTTATCCACATATTGCATTCTATGATTACCAGCGCAGAGACTGTGACAGCCGCTTGGAAATTCGTTACCTAACCTTCGATGGTTTACTGGTAGGAATTTTCTCTGCACACATGCATTTCGCACTTTTGCCTATGACCAGCTACTTCGTTGTTGTTGCTGCCACATCGATGGGCGTAAAGGGGCCAAAACTATTCATAGCTTACCTTACCACCTTTATAGCCGGAGCCCTGCTTGTTGGTTTCGCAACCGGCTTTATTTATGAAAATGCTACATCAATGAGCGTCCAACTCCTAAGTATAGGCTATCTTGTGGTGGGAACCGTCTCCCATAACTTCATTGATTATCAGCGTTCACTAAAATTTATTGAAGCAAAAGAGCAGATAAATCAACAGAAACAGCTGATTGAGCTAAGTCTTCAGGAAAAAGAACTTCTGTTAAAAGAAATACATCATCGGGTAAAGAATAACCTGCAAATTATTACCAGTCTTCTAAATCTGCAGGCTGAACACATTAATGACACGGTTGCTCTGAATGCTATTAAATCGTGCAAGGGGCGTGTTAAAAGCATGAGCACCGTTCATGAAATCTTATATCAAAATGATAACCTTAAGGACATAAATATTGCGGATTATATTCCGCGCCTTGTAAATCATATTAAGCAGCTATACCAAATCACTTTAAAGAAAATAGACCTTGCTTATGATATTGCTCCTGTAACTATTGATCTGAAGACAGCCATTCCACTTGGCTTAATCATCAATGAAATCATCAGTAACTCTTGCAAGTATGCTTTTAAGGAGCAGAGCTCAGGCTTGATCAAAATTTCAGCACTTCTTAAAGATCGTTCACTCGAGTTACTGATATCCGACAACGGCTGTGGATTTGATAAGCAAGACTATCAGCAAGCTGCAAGAACAAATTCGCTGGGCATGCAACTGGTAGGCGACATGCTAAAACAGTTGAAAGCTACCGGTAGCATACACGTTTCAAACGGGACCACACATACACTATTAATCCCCATGTTAAGCTCATGAAAGAATTAAAAGTACTTATCCTGGATGATGAAATGGTTATTGCCCGCGACCTTGAGCGCATATTAAAAGGAATGGGGATTGACCAAATACGGATTGCAAATAATCCTGAGGAAACCATTTCATTAGCAAAGCGATTTCTGCCCAACCTGCTTCTTTCTGATGTAAACCTAGGCAATAATGAAACCGACGGAATAGATGTAACAAAATCGATTACCAAATTTTTGTGTGTACAGATAATATATATAACCGCTCATTCCGGGACACAAATTCTGGAACGGGCCAAAGAAAGTCGCCCCGTAAATTACATTGTAAAACCTTTCGAAGAAGAACAAATACGAGTAGCTGTCGAGCTCGTTACTAACGGTCCTGAAATTCATCACACCGGAATAATTAAATCCGAAGATGTACAAAGCCTGACGGTCTCTGAAAAACGAATTGTTCGGCTAATTTCGGAGAATAAGACCACAAAAGAAATCGCTAAGCAACTATTCGTTTCCCCAAAAACGGTAGAAAATCATCGCGGTAACATTACCAGAAAGCTTGGGATTAAATCCCGCAACAACAGTTTGCTTACCTGGGCAATAGCCCATAAAAACCAGCTATAACACTGATTTTCAGACTTTTTCCTTTTCTTTAAAAATAAGGGCTAGCCCCTATTCCCTCTCAAGTCGGGCTGTATTTAATTGAGCTATGAAGCAAGATAAACTCAATACACTATCTCACCGAGAATTGGAAGTGTTACAACTTGTCGCAAAAATGAAAAGCTCAAATGAAATAGCCGAACTATTACTCATTACCCCAAAAACGGTAGAGAATCACAGAAGCAGCATTGCCAAAAAGCTTGGATTAACAGGCAATAACAGTGTGCTCCGGTTTGGAATAGCACATAGCAAACTTATCAAACATTTAAAACCAAAATCATGAGAAACCCAAATATTGTAATCCTATTCGCCTTATCGCTGGTTTATACTTCGTGCACCTCCATCAAGCCACTTGAAGTAAAATACCGCCCGATTCACGGAAGTGGGTTCTATTCTACTTCTGCAGCAACAAAATCTACAATGGTTAAGCATAAGGATGAGAATATTATTGTATGCTCCGAACCGGCCCCTGATGCTACTTTTAATGAACAAGATGGCGGATCTCTTGGCTTTTCTTTATTGCATGTGGGCGATCAGGCTTCTGGTGGCGCCTCCGGTGGAGAAACAGAAGCTGGTTTAGGAGGTCGCTCCGTAAATGTGCTGCTAACACGGGTAATGTTTTTTCGGATGTGTGAATTTTTCGCCAATACCAACCTTCCTGACTCTATGAAAGTTGAAATTTATAAAAGCACCATTCAATCCGTTCTTAGCCTGAACCAGCAAAATTTTGGTGTTGGCACTCAAAATGGAGCCACTACAACCGGCACCTTTAGTGAATCCAGTTCTGTTACACCTCCGTTAATTCAAAATAATGGGCAAGTCAAAAGTGATTCTACTTCGTCAGGATCAACTTCAGCAAATGACAATGATAAAAAAGACTGCGACCCATTTTCGGATCCTAATTGCAACAACTAACCGACATCAAAATACCATTGCCTTGAACCTAACTAACTAAACCAAACTGCCATGAAAAACTTAACCCTGAATCTAAAAATATATGTAATAGCAACGTTGTTGGCAGTGCTTTTTTCTGCCCCTATAACTGAAGCATCCGAGATCACTTCAACCGATGAAGACGTACAATTTGTGGAGCACCAAATCATTGACCTCCGGCTTCATCATTTTCTGGAAATTAACGAAGCGGAGAAGATCAACGAGCGGTTATACAAAGTAACCCTTAGCGGTATGGGGGCAAAAGTAGAAGAGTCCTTATTATATAAAGGGACTAAAGGCAGTTGGATATTAATCATCAAAACTGCCCCCTCCTATCATGAGTTTCTGAAAATCAATAATCCGGTTTACTTTTTTACAACACAGAATGCCATTATACAGCTGGATAATACAACCCCAACTATGGTCAGAAGTTTCCTGTCCTCCTATACAGAGCTCGGGTCAAGCATCTCACTCAAAGCCGGAGCCAGCTTTGCAGGCATTTGGGACCCTAACGAGGTAGAGGCTGATGTTGCAGAATTGATTAAATTAATTGGCCTCGATAAGATGGGTAGTGGTAATTCATCCGGTTCTCACACTGGATTGAAAGTAACGGGGTCGTACAACTACCTGGCTAGCAACAATATGATAATGAGTATTGTAACAAGCCTGGGCACTTTTCCAACTATTCCCGGCCAGCCAGATGCTTTTAAGATGGAGCAACAATCGATCGATTTAGGTATACAATGCAAGCTAACAGCCAGCATTGACTTTATTAAGCCTAAAAGCTTTACGAAGTTTGATGAAACGGATTGTGAACTTAAACTGGAAACCGAAGTACGGATTGATATAAATTCAGACCATATATTTTTTGATGCTGCTGTTGGATTCCGTTCAATAAAAAGAGCAAACAGTCTGGGTGCAAACGAAGAAGTTGCAAAAAGGGCCAAAATGCTTGGTTTCGACCCAAATAAAAGTGTTGCTGCCTTTATTGAAGGTGATGTTAGAGGCGGGGTGTGGAAAGATATATTTGGCCTGAAAGGTTTTACTATGCAAGAGGTTAAGCTGCAAACTTTAATAAATAAAGAGACCGGCTGGCACATTGGAGTTTTCGGGCAAATTGATTTTGGAAGCGAAACCAGGCTGACAGCTGCCGCCCTGATCCCTGTTGGAGCCACCGGCGATTCCTTCTCTGATGTTGCTTTAGAAGCATCTCTGGATCGTATTAGCCTTGAAGAATTAGCCATGCTTCCGTTTGTTCTGGAAGGGAGCGCTCCATTTTCAAAAGAATTACAAGACGAAGTTAGGAAAATCGGGCTTGATCATTTTGCTCTTCAAAATGCCAAATTCACCTTTGCCCCATCTATCAGTGATCCCGATCTGGGTATTGACCAGTCAGGGACTACTGTAACCGGAACTTTAATTGCCTTCAATAAAATATTTAGTTCCCTTAAAGTTTACATAAACAAGGACGGGATGTATTTCGATGATGTAATAGAACCGTTTAAAATTGGCTGGGTTGAGTTAAAAGATGCGCGATTCAAAGGTTTTATTCCTTCTAAGAAGCAGAAAAATAAAGAAGGGGGCGAAAGGAAAAGAAATCTGAAAGATTATGTAATACAGAATGCTCTTGTCTTGTACTTTGATACATCCATAGAAATTGATGGGAATGAACAGAAAGCATTTGTTTCATTTTCACCACTTAAAGCAGGCATTGAGTTTGATGTAAATTTAACGGAAGAATTTGCCATGGGCTTTAAACTCATGTTGCCCTTGGGCAATATTGCAAATGCTCAATGGCCCTTTGATGTAAGCGCCCATCTACACGACGGTACAGAGGGGTTTAGCAAGGAGATTAGAAGTATGATTAGCGAAGGCATCAAAAAAGATATTGAAAACACCGATAAAACATACCAATCAGAAATAGATGCCATTACAAATGCACAGAATAACCTGAATTTTTTAGAGAAAAAGTATGACGACGCCAGAGCTGCTGCTCAAGCCCGTGAAGATAAAGCACTGGCTCCGCTAAAAAAGGCCGAAGCACTGCTTGATAAAACCAATAGTCATTCTAATTATTTACATGAGGAGTTTAAACACTGGAAAAGTAAAGCCAAACATACATCCTGGCTGCATCCCAAATCTAAAATTCATGATTATTGGGAAGAAGGAAAATACTGGGCCGAATACGAAGCATATAAAGCAGAAGTGTCTGCAGCGAAACTTATTGTTAAGTCTTTAGAGGCAACAACCGAATTTATTGCCGTAGATGCTGACCCGGATGTAATCGCTTCCTTTTCGGCATATAATGGTGGGCGATTTACCCTTGCCATTGCAAAAGGTGCCCTGACTGCAGCTAAAAAAGCTAATGATTATGTGGGAAATCTTGTCGAAGATGTATTAGACAGTTCATTCGATGAATTAACAATTAAAGACGTTAGCGTAAGTGGCACCTCAGCTTCATCCGGAAAATTTGATCTTACATTTACTATTTCCGGCTCCCTGTATGGCCAGGATTGGGACGTTAATACGGCGGCTACGCTTTCTTCTCCAAAAGAATCTGGTCAATTCATTGTAGGGCTTATTAAAGAGGGGGAAGCCGATCTGGAATCTGCTGCAAAATCAGGTGTAGAGAACTTGAAAATACTGGCTGAATCATTCAGCCCGATGTCTCAAAGCCTGGTAGCACATTCTAAAAGTAAATTCCATGGAGCCAATTATGCCCAGTATCCAGAGGGAGCTACGTTAGCCTATGCCTGGGAAGAAATAGACGGCAATGCGGTGGACATAGCAACCGGTAAAGACATTGTTTTTGTAAACAATGAAGGGGGACAAGTTTTTTACAGAACTAAAGCTGAAAACAAATGGGTTAAGATGAATGAAGCATCAGGAGTTGTAAGACTGTCTGTAATAAATGGAGATGTACCCGTGGTCATAAACAGAGGTGGCGGATTATTCTATTACGATAAAGCCTCTAAAAAATGGACCAAAGATTCTCATGCAAGTTCCGTTATAGACGTGGGAGCTAACGCAAAAGGAGATATCTGGGTGATTAATGAGAATAACAACACCTTCCGTCGAAAAACGGATGGTACTTGGGAGGAAATGCCCGGACAAGCAATTCGAATAGATGTTGATGATACCGGCGTTGCCTGGGTGTTGAATAAAACCGGTGGTATTTTCAGGTGGAATGAGGATAACTGGGAAAAAGTTGAGGGTGAAGCAATTGATATTGGTGCCGGAGGCAAAAACACCTGGGTGGTAAACATAAATGATAATGTATTTCACTTTATACCGGGCACAAAAAGCTGGGTTAAAATTACCGGCTTAGGGAAAAACATAGCCGTAGATCAGGAAGGCACGCTATGGTTGGTAAACAAAAATGGGTCCATCTTCATCAATAAAGGACCCAGATAGCGACCGGCACACCGCCTGAATAGCATTAGTGGCACTGCCATACATAATTAGCGAGCATTTGAAGAAATTCGAATGCTCGCTTTGCTTTATATCATAAAGCACTTTTTCGGTATGGATCAAGAAAACTCCAACAGTGCACAAACAGCAAACACTGGATATCATCCACAAATCAATCCCACCGAAGGCAAACCCGGAACCACTCCTTTTGGGAATTAGAAATGATAAATTTAAAATGAAAAATATGACTCAGACATTTTCATTTTAAATTTTGAATTTTTCATTCCTTAATCATCATCCGGGCCGTCGTAGTTGCGTAATTTTGGGATTGGCTGCATCAGTTCTTTAGAGTTATTGGACGGGTCATTCACTAACTCAGGCACTCTGAAAACGGACATATTCGGCAGTAAGTGGTTTCCTGAAAATCCGTTTTCCAACATCTCAGGGGCATTTCCATTCAGCCATCGACCATAATCTTTTTCTTCGAGAATAACCGGCATCCGATCATCCAAAGGTTCCACCAGAGCATTTGCCGGCATTGTGATAACCGCGAAGGAGTGTACCATTCGGCCATCTTCTTGTTCGTACGAAGTACAGATACCAGCCAAACCGGTTACTTCTGTAGTTAGCACCCTCAGGTAAAAAGGAAGCGGGTCGTCCACGGTTTCTTTCCACTTATAAAATCCGGACGCGGGTATGATACAGGGTGAGCGTTTGGCAAGCTTAATGAGGTCTTCATTTTCAGAAAACTCTTCCTGGCCGACTTCAAAGAAATCGTCTTTACCCCCTTTTGGTTTCAGTCCCCACACCGAACTAACCACCGACCGGTTATCGCCATCCTTCAAAATAATTGGCATCGTATTGCCGGGAATGACATTGTAATTCGGATTAAAAAGGCTTTCAGCATCGGTTTGTGCATCAAAAGCTTCTTCAATGATGAATTTATCGGCTTCCAGTACGTATCGTTTCATAAATCTATTATTTAGCTTGATTTATAGGGTTAACGAAAAAAGTCTGAGGTATTGTTCATTTTCTTTAAACGCAGAGATCACGGAGGGAGCGCAAAGTACGCAGAGCAATTGTGTTGACTATTTCACTAATAAATGCTTAAATCAGAAATGATAGAAAATGAATTATCAAAAATAATAATAGGAACTTGCATTGAAATTCATAGGGAGCTAGGACCTGGGCTCTTAGAATCGGTATATGAAGAAGTACTTTTTTATGAATTAAATGAAAAAGGTTTGCACGTACAGCGCCAGGTTTCAGTCCCACTTTCATATAAAGACATCCATTTTGATACTGCTTATAGATTAGACTTACTCGTCAACAACCGGGTAATTATAGAAATTAAGGCCTTAGAAAATTTAGCTCCGGTTCATTATTCACAATTACTTACCTATCTAAAACTATTTGATAAAAAACTGGGATTGCTAATAAACTTCAATGTGAAGCTCTTAAAAGAAGGAATTCACTGGGTTGTAAACCAACTATAAAACTTTGCGTACTTTGCGCTCCCTCCGTGATCTCTGCGTTCATTAAGCACCCCACAACTCAAGCTATTAATTTTAGTACCTTTTTCGAAAAATCATTTATCCTTACTTATGCAAAATCCATTTTTTAATTCTGAGGAGAAACGCCTTCGGTCTTTATTCCGGGTGCTGTTGTTTATCTTTTTGTTCGTTTTTATGATGGTAATACCGTCCCTGATCCCTAACACCGCTCTGGATTATATAGGCAGATCGGTGCTAACGCTCGGGCTTTTCTACATCATGTTCCGTTATGTGGATGGCCGGCCATGGAGCTTCTCGGGTTTGACGTTAGATAGAACCTGGATAAAGGAATGTATAGCTGGCATCGTTATGGCAGCCCTGGCTATGGGGCTTATATTTATCACCCTTTGGCAAACCGGCGGACTTGAAATCACAAACTTCAGCTGGAACCGAAGCGGAGACACTTTTTGGCTGATTCCACTTTTAATCTTTTTCGTGCAAATGGCTTCGGTAGGTTTTTATGAGGAAGTGATGGCCCGGGGTTACCTGTTGCCCAACATCACGGAAGGATTCACATTAGGCAACGTCACCCCTCAAAAAGCAGCTATCATTTCTGTAATTATCAGTTCGGGAATTTTTGGATTGGGTCATGCCGGAAACCCCAATGCTAATATCACAGCGGTTGTGAACATCGTTTTAGCCGGGGTTATGCTGGCTGTACCCTTTATCATTACCGGTCGACTCGGATTATCCGTGGGCATTCACTTTTCCTGGAATTTCTTCCAGGGCGGAATTTTCGGATTTCGGGTAAGTGGGATGGAAGTGCGCAACTCACTCATCCAGATTCAGCAAGGCGGACCCGATTGGTGGACCGGCGGCTCCTTCGGCCCCGAAGCCGGGCTTATTGGCGTGCTGGGCATCCTCCTCATTTTAGGGCTCACCCTACTTTATCTGAAGCAAACCGTTGTTAAACTTGAATATGCAGAGCTATTTTCAAACACTTTTTTGGAACAGAAGAGAATGGCAGAGAAACCTCTGTGATGTGCGATAGATCGATGGACCGAATGACCGATTTTCGATTTCGTTTTCTACAATAATAACCACAATCAACCACCGCGAAGGGTTGAAACCCATTTCCACCACCGTCATCCCGCAGCGAATGCCGGGATCCGGTTGTTTAATATTGGAGATAGACGTAGAAAATGTCCCCTGCCCAACCACCGCGAAGGGTTGAAACCCATTCGCTTGTGTAATGGATGACAATCTACCCATCCACCCGTCATCCCGGACGTAGTGAATAGGAAGATCCGGGATCTCCTTGATCCGGCAACCAACTAACCAACGAGTCCTTTCCCCTTACCAAGGGGAAAGACAGAAAGGGATCTGCCAGCGAAGGACAACACAGCCTGTTTTAATCCCCCATCACTCACACTTCAACATTGAATGTTGAGTGTTCTTTATTCAATGTTCTACCACTGTTCTACGCCATTGTTCAAAATCCCTGAGCTTCATCTACATTTTTTGTATATTGTGAAGTCTTTGTGATTAAAGACACGATCTTTGAAAATTGAACTATAACGCCAAAATTGAAAGAGGTGTAACCATTGTCTTTTGAAGAATTTGGCCTCAGCCCCGAACTATTGAGCGGGCTGGCCGACGTACGAATTGAAAAACCCACACCTCTCCAAAATGAAGTTATTCCACCGGCACTACAAGGCAGACATATGCTTGTAAACCATGAAGCCGGTGATGACGGTGTATTTTTGATACCTGCTTTGCAAAAACTGACAAGCAACGGAGAGGTTTCTGGCATACGAGTTTTAATACTAACACCATCTATTGAGCGAGTTAAGGAAATAGACGAAAAAGTTTGGGCTATGGGATACCATGCTCAAATAAGTAGTGCAGCGCTTTCCATGAAAGGAATTCGCACCGCTCAGGAAGAAGCAATTAAAGATGGAGCACCGGTTGTGGTGGCAAACCCCGGCCGGCTGATTGAAATACTGGATAAGAATAAGCTGAAGCTTCCCAACGTGGATCTCGTCATCATTGACGAAGCTCACGGCATGGAGAACTACAACCTGGTGAACCGGGTGAAAGACATCATGCAGTTAACAGAGGGTGAGCCACAGACGCTTATATTTTCTGAATCCAATAACAAAGCTACCCAACAGCTAAGCTCTGCTTTCCTGAAAGATCCTGTGGTTTTAGGTTTTGATGAATCCAAGGTTGAGGAGACTGCATCTGATTCTGACTCTAACTCCGACCAAAAATCAGAGACGAAGGATGAGTCTAAAGAACAGGCATCTGATCAGAAAGAGGAAGATTTTGAGCTGGATCAGGAAGAAGTGAACCGAAAGCTGGCCGAGGCCAGTGTTAGCGTCGTGCTCAACCCGGAGGAGAATAAGGAAGAGGAGCAAAAGGACGAGCAGGAAGCAAAAGCTGATTCCAATGACAAAGACGAAGAAGAACCTACCGTTCCTGAAGACCTGACTCAGGCATACATCTACGTACCGCCGAGAGCAAAAATCTCTACCCTGCTTGCTCACCTTGAAGACACACTGACGGATAAAATCGTGGTATTTGCCGCTTCCAAGCGCACTACCGATCGACTGTTCCGCATCATTCGCAAAAAAGGATGGGGTGTAGTCAGCATCAACGAAGGGCTGAAGCAGGAATATTATGATGAACGCTTCGGGAAGTTTACTTCCGGTGACATGAAGATTCTGCTAGTGGGTGGACTTTCAGCTACCGAGATTGAGCTGAATGAAGTGAAGCAGGTCATCAACTATGACGTGCCTAACGAAGTGGAAGAATACAAATACCGCGCGGAGCTTGTTGGAAACGGAAAGGCTGCCCGAATGGTGTCGCTGGTATCCAAAATGGATAAAGATGACATCGATGAAATTGTGAAGAAAGTAGGCTATGCTCCCACTGAAATTCCCCTTCCGGAAGAAGTGAAGGAGAAAAAAAGCCGCGGCAAGAAGTCGGACAATAAGGGAAAAAGCTCGAAGAAAAAGAGCAACAATAAGAAGAATAAAAAAGACGACCGCGACCGCAAACGACGTAAAAAGCCTAAAGAGAAAAAATCTACCAACGGACTTCCCCGCCCAAGTTATGACGGACTATCCGGTGGTAAAGAAGGAGATAACAACGGCAAACGTCCAAGTCCGGGCAAATCTGACGGAGCCTTCGGCTGGATTAAGAAGCTGTTTAACTAATAATCACCAAGCATTTGTAATTAGTTAGACCTGATATTTAAAGGCGCATCTGATGTTCAGGTGCGCTTTTTTTTGCTTTACATATGATCTGCTAAAGCGCCGTGAATGAGCAACGAACCACCGCGAATTATCGCGAAGGGTTGAAGCCTATCAGCTTGTTTAATGGATAACAATCTACACCATTTACCCGTCATCCCGGACGGAGTGAATACGAAGATCCGGGATCTCCAAGAACCGGCAACCAAATCACCAAAGAGTCCTTTCCCCTTGCCAAGGGGAAAGACAGAAAGGGTCTGCCAGCGAAAGGCAACACCACCTGTTTTTAACAAATCCTTCAACCCGCATACGCTACACACAGGATGGCAGGGATATCACTATGATTTGCGAACAACCGATGGACCGAATGACCGATTAGCGATTTCATTTCTTACCGCAACCATGACCAATACCATCCATCGTCAACCACCGCGAACCACCGCGAAGGGTTAAAACCCATTCGCTTGTGTAATGGAATACATTGTAGCCTATTCTCAAATCTATCCCACCTCTTCGTCATCCCGGACCTGATCCGAGATCTCCAAGAACCGGCAACCAACTCACCAACGAGTCCTTTCCCCTTACCAAGGGGAAAGACAGGAAGGGGTCTACCTGCTATGGCCAACGCAGCCTGATTTAAAACACACCCCCTCAACAGTTTCCAAGTTGGAAGTTTTCCCGTTCATTCGGTACCATCCGTTGCCATATTAACCAAACAGCCCAGTCTATGAGTAATGATTTTGCAGGAACCAAAGAGAAGTGGACAGACCCCAAAACCCGCAGAAAGATTGGCGTGGGAGCCTTCATTGCACTTATCATAGCCGGTGTATATGCCGGAGTAAATCAGGTTTTCCCGGAGCAAAGCGGTCACTATGGAATTTGGTCGATCATGCCTCCACTGGTAGCGATTGTCTTGGCTTTTTACACCCGGGAAGTCGTGAGCTCGTTGTTTATCGGTATTTGTTTGGGTGGGGTGATTTCTGGCAAGCTCAATATCGTACAGGATTTTTTGATTCCATCTGTAGGAACCGAAAGCTTTGCCCTGATCATCATTGTGTATTTGTGGGCTTTGGGAGGATTGATTGGCATCTGGACCCGAACCGGCGGTGCTGAAAAATTTGCCATCTGGGCCAGTGAGAAAATGGTGCGTGGACCTCAAACCGCCAAGTTTTTTACCTGGATGATGGGACTCATCTTTCACCAGGGTGGGACTATCAGCACGGTTTTGACCGGAGCTACGGTTCGTCCCATCGCCGACAAACACAAGGTGTCGCACGAAGAGCTAGCGTATATGGTAGATTCCACCGCCTCGCCTGCTGCCACCCTCATCCCTTTTAACGTGTGGCCTTTTTATGTGGGCGGATTGGTGATTGGAACGCTTCCCTTTTTGGAAACCACGCAGCAAAGTGTCTCCTTCTTCTTCTCTGCCCTCCCTTATAATTTTTATGCCATTTTTGCCATTCTATTGACGCTGCTTTTTGCATGGGATAAATTCCCATTCGTCCCCGGAAAAAAGATGAGACTTGCCATCAAGCGGGCTCGCGCAGGGCATGGCCTCGACCGGGAAGGAGCCACTCCAATGGCTGCTGGTGAACTCACCAAGAGTGAAATTCCTAAAAACTATAATCCGGGACTGATCGATTTTTTCGGCCCGATTGGGACTTTGCTTGGAGTCGCCATCATTCCATATGTGGTGTCCCGTTTCATTTTAAATATGGGTGAGAATTCTGTTTTACTTATCGCGGAAGCATTCATTTTAGCTGTTTTGGTTGGCTTTGGAATCGCCCTCGCCAAAGGAATGAAACTGCAGGAAGTGATCGATGGATTTATTGACGGCTGTAAAGGTGTGACCATCGGAGCTATCATTCTTGCCCTTGCTGTTACGCTGAAAGAAGTTGCAGATGCTGTTGGAACAGCACCTTACGTGGTTGACCTGGTGGGCGATGTGATCCCGGCCTTCCTGTTACCCGGCTTGCTGATGGTTCTATGCATGCTCATCGCTTTCTCCACCGGAACATCTTGGGGAACCTATGCCGTGGTATTTCCGGTTGCCATCCCACTGGCCTGGGCCGTAGTCCCGGATGTATTCTTCCTGACGCTCTGCTTCTCAGCTGTGATCGGAGGGTCCGTTTTCGGAGATCAATGCTCCCCCATCTCGGACACCACCATCCTCTCCTCCCTCGCTACCGGCTGCGACCTGATGGACCATGTACAAACCCAATTCCCTCTGGCTATCCTTGCCGGAACCCTGGCCGTTATTTCCTATGCCGGTATGGTGATATTGTTTGTTTGAACCGTCCATTTTACCTATACAGCGAAGGGTTGAAACCCGTTCGCTTGTGTAATGGATGACAGCCTTCTCTAACTAACCCGTCATTCCGGACTTGATCCGGGATCTCCCTGAACCGGCAACTAACTAACCAAAGAGTCCTTTCCCCTTACCAAGGGGAAAGACAGAAAGGGGTCTGCCTTCTAAGGACATAGACATTCATTCACTGAACTATCACTCTTCAGCATCTACACCAGCAAAAGTCTCATTCAAAAACCCTTTCATCTCTTCCCAGCTCAGGCTGTCTGCTTTTGCATTATATGCGAGGGGGAGATCAAATTTCTGCCCAAGGGAATCGGCAGCTGGGTTTGTGTAGGCATGGGTGGCGCCCTCATAACTGATGTATTCAAAGTCTGCACCCAGATCATCATAGGCACCGGTGAGGGTAGAAACATGTTCCTCAGTCACAAGCGGATCATCCGCGCCGTTCAAGATCAGCACACGAGAGCTTAGTTCATCCTGAGGCATGACCGGTAGTTGTAATCCGGCATGAAAAGCAGCCACACCATCCAAGTCTGCCCCAGAGTTAGCCATGGCCAGAATCATGCTTCCACCGAAACAATATCCGATAGCCCCGACTTTGGTGGAATCTACATTCCCGCGGTTCTTCAGGGTTTCCAGGGCTGCACTAAACCGGGCCTTTGCCGTGTCAAAATTACCCATCACATTGTTGGAAAACTTCATGGCATCATCCGGATGATCAGCCTGCTTACCTCCGCCATACATATCTACAGCCAAAGCTACGTAGCCGAGTTTGGCCAGCTCATCAGCAGCCTGTCGTGCATGCTCATCATGCCCCCACCACTCGTGGACCACCAGTACTCCAGGACGTTTGTCAAAATTGTTTTCATTCTGGCTGATATACCCATTCATGGTAAGTTCATCGGTGGAGTAGCTGATTTCCTGCCCTACAACATTAACCTGATTGGTGCTGTATTTAGTTTCCCCACATGCCATGATTAGGAATAAAACAGGCGCAAGCAGTAATAATCTTTTCATTTCGTAATTCACTTCGTTCGTTAGCTTTCGTTGTTTGATGAGTTGATGGGTATAAAAGTATTTAAGATAGAATGGTTCCGTAAGGATGATTGGTGTTGTTTATGGGGGTGATGGGATGATCCTGACTTCCTTTTTAAGATCAAAGGAATCGGAGTAATTGTTAAGAATGCGTTGGTGTTTATAAATTCCGGTTAGTATGTTTGCTATATGAATGGACAAGTACCTGTTTTAGCTGAGCCTTTATTTAACCTTAATTCTGATTCATCTCATAACTGGAATGAAAAGACGAAAGGACGCGCTCCTCACAAACCTTTCCTGATTCTAAGTATTCTAGATGGGATTTCTGAAGGCTGGATAGACTCCCCAGAGATTGTCCCAGACCAGGAACTGGCTAACCATTTTTTTGAATATTGGGATCGGATTATGGGTACTGACCGTACGACTACAATAGCCCTCCCTTTCTTTCATATGAATAGTGAGCCTTTTTGGAGCCTGAAATATAAATCCAGGGAAAAACCATTTACATACTCACCATCATGGGGAGCTGTTAAGGAAAGAATCGCACATGCAAAATTGGATGAAGAACTTTTCAAGCTGTTTGCCAATACTAATGACAGAGATAAAATCCGCAACAGGCTATTTGAAACTTATTTTAGTGATGCAGTCGCAGTTGAGATTACTAAGGTCAGTAACACAAACAGTGAAACTTACCAGTATTCAGAAAAGGTATTGTCTTTAGCTGCAGAACCCTTCATTATTAATCATACTGAAGTACATAACAAGCATTTCAGAGATGTTCGCAAACAGGTAAGACATAGCGGATTCTCCAAAGCCATTCGTGAGAACTATTCAGACACTTGTGCAATCTGTGGTGATAAAGTGATTACTCCCGGGGGTAAAACCCTGGTTGAAGGCGCCCATATCATCCCATGGAGTGAAAGTAAAATGACGATCCCAGAAATGGCCTTTCTCTATGCCCGACCCACCACTGGATGTTCGACCGGTTTATGATCACTATCAAAGATGATTTTAGCGTCAAAACATCCAAATGGCTTAACAAAGACAGTACGAAAGTCCGGGACCTGAAAACACTAAAAAATACTGTCCTGCTTCTGCCAGACAATGAAAAGTTTCACCCTGCCGAAGAAGCATTGATGCATCATTCTGAGCAATTTGAAAAAGCGCATAAGGGTTGGAAGTGATGGCTGATGTTCATGACCGAAAACCACCTTTAGTATTTCTAATTAATGCCATCCAAGAAACTTTATTTCATACTCAAATTGTCCATCTCAACAAGGAAGATGCAGAAAATCCACATAGCGAAATTCTAAATGTTACCCCAGTAATAAAAGATTCTAACTAGAAAAATATTTATGCTTAATTGTTTCTATAAGGATACCATAGCATCATTTCTTGAAAAATCACCTTCCCAAATTATAGGCGAGATTTCAATTGCTGACAACTTTGATACACGTAATACACAGAATAGAGCTTGGGAAATTCAAATTGATATCTTAAAAGAAGTTTTAGCTGACTATGATGGGTTATTATTCTTTGAATTTTCTATCCCAAGAATGGGTAAGAGAGTAGACATTCTTTTAATAATTCAGGATGTAATCTTTGTTATAGAATTTAAGGTAGGTGAGAATAAATATCTCCGTTACGATATAGACCAAGTTTGGGACTATGCACTAGACTTGAAAAATTTTCATGAACCAAGTCATAAAGCTGTATTAGTTCCAATCTTAGTTGCAACTGAAGCAAAAAACTCATTCCTAGAAATATCCACAACATCTCATGATGATAATCTGATTAATCCAATTCAAACAAATCAATCAGATCTAAAAAAGTCAATTGATTTGACACTCAAATTTTTAAGTGAGAATAAACATATAGACGGGGAGTACTATTCCACAGGCCGATATGCTCCAACTCCAACTATTATTGAAGCCGCACTTTCACTTTATCACAATCATAGTGTTGATGAAATCACACGAAGTGATGCTAGCGCCAAAAATCTTACCGATACAACAGCTGCTGTTTCAAAGTTGATTGAAAAAGCACGTAGAGATAAGAAAAAGAAGATTTGTTTTGTTACCGGTGTACCCGGAGCTGGAAAAACATTAGTTGGTCTAAACATTGCAACCGAGCATCTAGACCATAATAGTGGTGATGCGAGTGTTTATTTGTCTGGAAATGGACCTTTGGTAACCATTCTTCAAGAGGCATTAGCAAGAGATCGAGTAGCTAGAGAAAAAGAGAAGGGCAATAAACTCACAAAAAAGAGAGCAAGGTCTAGCGTCAAAACATTTATCCAAAATATCCATCATTATCGGGATGAGTATCTAAGAGATCCCAACCCTCCAGTAGATCATGTTGCCATTTTTGATGAAGCGCAGCGGGCTTGGACAAAAGATCAAACTGTCAACTTTATGAAACGTCGTAAAGGAATTAGTGATTTTGATTCTTCTGAGCCAGAATTTTTGATCTCTTGTTTAGATAGGCATGATGACTGGGCTGTTATTATTTGTTTAGTAGGTGGAGGTCAAGAAATAAATACTGGGGAAGCTGGAATTTCGGAATGGCTCAAAGCCATAAAAGAGCGTTTCAAAGATTGGGAGGTATATATTTCACCAAGCCTAACGGATTCGGAGTATGATGCAGAAGAACCGGTAAATGAATTAAAAAAGATCACTAATGTTCAGCTAAATAGTGATCTGCACTTGTCAGTTTCAATGCGCTCTTTTAGAGCAGAAAATCTTTCAGGGTTCGTAAAACACTTATTGGATCAAAATGTAGTAGAAGCTCAAAATATTTTAAAAGATATACCTAATGACTATCCAATAGTTCTTACTAGAGATTTAAAGAAAGCAAAAGCATGGCTTAAGGAGAAAGCTCGTGGAAGTGAACGCTATGGTTTAGTTGTTTCATCACAAGCCGAACGCTTAAAACCATATGCGGTTGATGTAAAAACTACTATGAATCCAATTCATTGGTTTTTAAATGATAAAGATGATGTTAGATCTTCTTATTACTTAGAACAAGTAGCAACTGAATTTCATATTCAAGGCTTAGAGCTTGATTGGTCTTGTGTTATTTGGGACGGGGATCTTCGTTATTCTAAAAATGGCTGGAAAACACACTCTTTTAGGGGTAGTAAGTGGATAACTATACGAAAAGAAGAACGCAGAAATTACTTAATCAATGCTTATCGAGTGCTTTTAACTAGAGCACGACAAGGGATGGTAATTGTTGTTCCAAATGGTGATCCAGAAGATCATACTAGAAAAGCAGAATATTACGACCCAACATTTGAGTATTTAAAAAGCCTTGGAATAAATATCATTTAATCTATTCCCCCGCCAGAACCTATTTAAATAGTACCTTTCACAAGGTTAAAGGAACATTATTAGCCCGTATCAGATCCGAATAAATCTTGTAAACCCAACCTCTGCCTTTATATTATACCTTCATCCGAACGTGATCTTTCATCTCCACTAAGACTGCTGTAACTAACCCATGCTCGATATCATCGGCGACATTCACGGCCATTGTAACTCCCTCGAACGGCTCCTGCAAAAGATGGGGTACTCTTATGATGGGGATTGCTGGAAACATCCTGACCGGAAAGTGCTTTTTTTCGGCGATTATATTGACCGGGGACCTCAAATTCCGGAAACCCTTCAGCTGGTTCAGGAAATGGAAGCCAATGGCCAGGCTATTGCACTCATGGGTAATCATGAGTTGAATGCCATTCTGCTGAATGAGGAAAAAGCCGATGGCGGTACCGTCCGCCCGAGAACTCCGAAAAACATCAAACAGCATAAAGCTACGATGGATCAGTTCGAGGCACGGGAAAATGGAGAAGAAAAGTTATCGAATGAAAACCTGGTGCATGTTGAGTACGAGTAAGTTCATCATAGGCAATAACCCCCAGGTCCCGGAATGACAAATATTTGATTAGTCAACCTTCGATGGACCCAACAAACGATTTGTAGTTGGCTTCATCATAATACCCTCCTTCACTCCGACGCAGAGCGTCAGGAGCGAGTTTGGGTGGCCGTAAAAGGAAGGTAACGGCTTTGCCATCAGGTAGGCTTTGTCGTTGTATATCCCAAATTCACCGTTATCGACAGCCTCCTCACAATGCCGGGCGGTATACCATCCATCAAACAAGCGAACGGGTTTCAACTCTTCGCAATGGCAGGCATTTGATTTGCGAACGACCGAAAGACCGATTTGTGATTTTATTAATCGATTAAAATCCATTTTTCTGCGTGGGAATCAGAAATTCGGCCTTAGAAAAAAGAGCGTAAAGAAGATGAAGTAATGAAGCGTTAAGAAATAAACCACTCCGCTGAGAAATAAAAACACACTTTTACTCTAAATGGAGCTTTGGGTTATTTTAGTGAAATGGATTCAGCTTTAGCTCTTTTTTCGCAGCCGGGAGCTTTTGTTTCTTTTGTCGGCACAAAAGAAAGCAGAGAATCCTAATCGACCTACCTTCTTTTTCCAGACCTTTCACTTCGTTCGAGATAACAAGCTACCTGATACATCTCTGAGGGGTTTGATTGGCGAACGACCGATGGACCGAATGACCGACGATTCTATTAGTCAATCAGAAATCACTCCGCTGAGAAATTCAGAAGCCTTCTCATAAAGATCCCGAATCATATCCGGGATGACAGGTTAAAGAGCAGGCTGCCAACCATCAAACAAACGAACGGGTTTTAACCCTTCACAATGACAGGCATTTGATTAGCGAATGACCGATGAATCGAATTCCGAATAACCATAAACGAACAAGTCAATCCTAATTAAGTTCTACTTTCTCGGAGATGTAGTTATTGTAGTACTTCATCTGCACCACTTCCCCTTCCTCATTACGGATAAAGCGCATACTTTCACCGTCTTCCCCATTATCACGTATACGCACAAAATGATCTTTATCAACTCTGCGGTACTTTGAAAAATTTCCCGGGTTATCTACCGGAAATCCTAACCGTACCAGTTTATCACCCCAGGTTCCCACATAACTGATTGTTCTGCCTACAACTCCCTCGTAATAACCGGCATATTCTTTTAGCTCTTCGGCCAGCTCTTTATCCGCCTCTTCAATACTTCCGGCTTTGGATAGTATGGCATGAATTCCGCGTGCGTATTTTCCGGGATTTGGATTATTGCTGTTGGTCATTACCGCATAGGCTCTTTTCGATTCCGGATTCATCATCAAAGTGCTTCTGTATCCGGGGCAATAGCCTCCATGGCCCACCCATTTTTTATCGCCCGGACCTTTATACACGGAAAACCCCAGTCCCCAGCTTGTGCCAAAGTCACTATCCATCCAGTGGATGTTATGCATATTCTTGATGGTGGCGGGATGAAGAATCTCTTCCTCCTGTGCATCATACAGGCGAAATTGCCACGTAGCAAAATCGGCCAAATCCTCTACGGTAGAGCTGAACCCTGCTGCCGGGGTCACCCCATTCGGCTCAAACATATCCAGCTTATGCTGTATGCCTTCTATGGTTTCAACGGTATAACCAACGGCAAGCTGATCTCCCCATAATTCTTCCGGCATATCGGGTCGGGTATCGTTGAGCTCCAGGGGATTCAGGATGTGTTCTGCCACATACTCCTCATAGCTTTGGCCGGATACTTCCTCAACAATATATCCAAGCAGCGTCATTGCCAGATTACTGTACTGAAAATAGGTTGAGGATGGATACAGCGTTTCCTGTTCTTCAAGCGATTTCAGTATTTCTTCTTTGGTTGGAAATTCAAGAGACGGATCCGTCCAGTGCGAATAAGCATTTTCGCGGGGCAACCCTGAGGAATGGGTAAGCAGGGTACGAATCGTAATCGGTCCGCTAAGTTCAAACTGCTGATTCAGATCATAACCGGGCATAACCTCTTCAATACGGTCATCCAGGCGTAACTTCCCTTCCTCATATAAATTCATGATAGCAACAGAGGTAAATAACTTGGATATGGAGCATACACTACAAATGGTATTCGTCTCCATGTTCACCCCTTCTTCCGGATTTGCTTCTCCATAGGCGCCTTTCCAAACCACCTCCTGATCTTCCACGGCGATGGCACTGATTCCGGGTATTTCATCAAACTTCTGCATGGCATCCATCCATACTTCTACCAGCGTAATGGCTTCCGTATAATCTGTTTTGGATTCCTTTTCCCCGTTTTCTGCTTCTTGCGCGAATACTCCCTGGCCCGCTGCAAAAATGAACAGCAGCATCCAAAATGTCTTTCCCATAATTCCCGGATTAGATTAGTGTTGAATCCATGGAATTGAAGCAATTATCACCGTTATTGCAAGAGCGATCTACCAACAGGACATCCAGCAAGGAACACCCGAAATCAAATATTGCAGCGGAGCACCCCAGAATTAACCCGGCTATTTAAACCACCTTATTGACGTACTTGTCCACATCAAACTCATCCATCGGAGAGGTTTTCCTCAGATACAGCGGATGGTGCGGGTGACCGGCTTTGGAAATACGTCCGCGAGTGAAGAACCGGTTGCCGTTTCCGGAAATGGCTTCATAAATATCCTTGAGGCACCGCGACAGATACGGCCGTTTTTCGATCAGGGTTCCCCAGGCGCACCAGATATCTGCGGAGAGGTCACGGGTCAGCTCGGCGATTACTTCTACGTTCTTTTCATGAATGTTCTTCTGAAAGTGCTTATGCATCTTATCCGGATTGGTGGCCCGCTGCGGATAGAGATTGAACATAAGCCAGCCATCGTAGTCGTTCTCCATGGCAAAGCGCGCTACAGATGCCACGGTGGGATCCAAATTTCCGGGCCTGGCCGTTGAGGGATTCACCCCAAAACAAATCAGCGGATTATCACCTTCCTGTCCTAAAGAGTAACGGGTCAGCGGTTCATCATGATGGTAAATCCAGGGGCGGTCGCGGTACATGTAGTAGCTTGGTTTTTTATCTGGCTTTTTTAACGATGGGAATATCGAAGTTTTACCTTCCAAGTTCCATGTATTGAGCCCCTGATCATAAATTCGCTATCCAATTTTTTGCATACAAACAATCCCTCAATTGAATATCCTGGACCAAGTCCGGGATGACGGGTTGATTTGGGAAGGCTGTCACCCTTTAAACAAGCGAACGGGTTTCAACCCTTCGCAATGGTAGCGATTGACCGAATTCCGATTAACGAATAACGAGAAAATATACCCTTCACACTAATCAGAATAAGCCATCCGAATGTTCGATATTGTTCCAAAAACCCCCTACTTTTTTCTATGGCAAAATCCATTTCTAAAAAAATTCAAAAACACCTTTCTCAAAGCCTCACTGACTATTTTGAGCAGGATGCTTTTTTTATTCTGGGCGTGAGTGGCGGCCCCGACTCCATGGCTTTGCTCTACCTTTTTCATCTACTGGACGTGGAAGGGCTGGTCGTTCATATAAATTACGGTAAGCGACCTAAACAGGCCGACAAAGATCAGGAGCTCGTAGAGCAACTTTCTTTCAAGTGGGGATTTGAGTGCTGTTCCATCAGGCTCAACCCAAAAAAGGCGGAAGGTGAAAACTTCCAGAATTGGGCCCGAAAGCAGCGATATCAGTTTTTCGGGGATTTGAAGGACAACTTCAAAGCTGAAGCAATTGTTACGGCTCATCATCAGGATGACCAGGTTGAGACCATTTTACAGAAGCTGTTTCGGGGAAGCGGTCCGGCTGCCTGGCAAGGCATGAGGCAATGGGATGGCGAGCTGTTTCGTCCGCTTTTGAATTTTAGCAAGAACGAAATCCTCGCCTTTTGTGAAGCTGAAGCTGTTCCTTATCGCACCGATGAAAGCAACAAAAGCTCAGATTATGCGCGCAATTTCATCCGGAATGAATTTGCCCAAAGAATGGATGATCTTTTGCCCGGTTGGAAGCAGAACATCCTGAATCTGCCGGAGCAGGGGAAACTATTTGAAGCGAGCATCACTGAGATCACCAATCAGGTAACCCAGGAAAATAGTATCCATCTCAAAAAATACGCTCAACTTCCGGAAATCATAAAGCCGGCTGTCCTCAAAACCATGCTCGATCAGTTTGGGGAAGAAGGCAACTACACCAAAGGGCAACTGGAAGGGCTGACCGAACTGGAGTTTCTCCAACCCGGCAAAAACATGGAAGTAGGCAAACTGGTTTTGACCCGCGAACGGGACAAAATTCATATTCAGCCAAGAGAAGAGAGTGAAGAAATTTCAGAAACCATTTCGAAAGATGAAGCTCAGGAAGGGATTAGCCTGGATGGCATCACTCTAACAAGAACAAAGAAACCATCCAAAGAAGCAGTTCTCAGGCTGGATGCCTCCAAATGTTCCTGGCCGTTAACGATCAGGAACTGGAGCGCCGGCGATGCTTTTCAGCCACTGGGGATGGACGGGCACCAGAAAGTATCCGATCATCTGACGAACCGGAAAATTCCTTCACATTTTAAAGAAAAGGCTTTGGTATTGTGCGGATCAGATGGTACTATTTATGCTATTCTATATCCTGTTCCGGCAACTAATAAAGAGCAGGGTGCCATCTCTGAATTGGCTAAATGTGAATCCACATCAACTACTTTTTTGACGATAAATTTCAGTTAGCATGAGTTCTACTTTTTACCAACCGGATACTGTGACTTGTAACGGTGAAAAATTCAAAATTTTTATTACCAAAGACCAGATTGACGAACGCCTGAACCAGCTCGGCAATCAGCTGGATAAAGACTATGATGGCAAAAAACCCATTTTTATCGGGATCCTGAATGGGGCGTTTATTTTTCTGGCCGATATCATGCGCCATGTAACTATCGACTGCGAGGTCGATTTCATGAAGTTGAGCAGTTATGGGGATAAGAAAGTATCGTCCGGGCAGGTAACCGAACTCAAGCACATCGATGCCAAGATTGAAGGCCGGCATGTAATCCTGGTGGAAGACATTGTGGACACCGGCCTTTCGATGAATTACATGGTGAAACGAATTAAAGAAAACAACCCGGCTTCGGTGGCCGTATGTACCTTGCTTCATAAAAAAGAAGCTACCCATCACGATGTGCAGCTCGATTATGTAGGTTTTGAGATCCCAAACGCTTTTGTATTGGGGTATGGACTTGACTATGCTCAGGAAGGTCGAAATCTTTCTCAAATTTACGTTTTAGATTCCGACAAAGAGTAGGTTGAATTGAGGGGAAATTCCTATTCAATAGGAAGGGAATCCGGCGGACAAATCTTTCCTGAACTGTACTCAGATTAAAGCTTTATCAGGGTTGCTATTAGTGTGGAAAGGTCGCTATATTTGTTGCCCTTCAAAAAAAACGGAGAGGTGGCTGAGTGGCTGAAAGCGCTCCCCTGCTAAGGGAGTATACCTCCAACGAGGTATCGAGGGTTCGAATCCCTCTCTCTCCGCACTTTTCTTAGTTCACTTCTTTTTCATTACAAATACCCCGTTCCACTCATCTCCAGGTGATTCTTCCTTCAACCATTCACACCGTTCAATAAATATACCGGAAGGATTTCGCTCATAACGCTCCAGTGCTTTTGACTGCTCGAATTTCTGTATAGCCGAATCCCATTCCTGGTTGAAATAGTGTTCCAACCCCTGTTCGTACAACCCGATACAATCATGCAGCTGCTGGTTTACATCTTCCCGTAATCCCGCAATTTCATACACTTTTACCGGCCTCGTTCTTCCTTTCACTACAATGTTATCCAGCATCCGGAACATGCAATCGTCTCCATATTCCTCAGCTTCCTCTTTGGTTGATTCTGTCACCATGGTATACACCCCGTACTGCTTGGCTCCGCTTTCGCACCGGGCAGCAAGGTTTACATTATCTCCCATCATGGTGTAGTTGAAGCGCCTGGAGGAACCCATATTTCCGGTCACCATCACTCCCGTGTTCATACCAATCCGCTGTTGCATATTTGCTACCAGCTCCGACCAACCTTCCTTTTCCCATTTCTTGCGTAATTCAGCCAGTTCCTTTTGCATGAGCAGAGAAGCCACACACGCCTGATAGGCATGATCTTTCATGGGCACCGGTGACCCAAAAAAGGCTACGATGGCATCCCCGATGTATTTATCGAGCGTTCCACCACGATCATTAAGGATATCCGTCATTGTACTCAGGTAGTCGTTAATCAGTGTTACCAGCTGTTTGGCTTCCAATTGCTCTGAGAAAGTGGAAAAGGCGACCACATCGCTGAAAAAGGCCGTCATGTGGGTTTCTTCTCCCCCAAGCTGCGGTTCTTCCCCGGAGGCTATCATCCGGTCTACCAGTTCCGGGGATACATAGGAAGCAAACATCCCTTTGATACGACGCTTCTCCTTTTCTTCGATATAGTATTCATAACTCACCATCCCTACCTGAGTAATGATGATGGCGATTAACGGACCGGTGAGCATCATCAACATATTGTGATTCATGAACGCCCAGTAGGTAACTCCGAAATACCCTAAAGCCAGAGCTACCGATACCGAAATACCCCAGGAAGCTCCGGAAACGCGGTTAACAGACGTAATACCCAGGCACAGAAAAAACATAATGAGCAGTGTGTACCATCCCCGGAATCGCTTTATATAGTTGCCGTCGATTATGGTTTGAATGGCATTGGCGTGCACCTGATATCCGGGACGGGGGTTATTGCCTTCATTGGCAAAAGGGGTTGTATAAAAATCTTTCAGCAAAGGCATGGTGGCCCCTACAATCACAATTTTGTCTTCAAAAGTGCCTTTGGTCAAATGACCAATGTCCGGATCATCAAACATATTTATAGCACCAATTTCTGTCTCGAATACGGTGGTATAGTTTGAATCGTCAATTACTTCTTCATATGAAATTTCAGGGAAAGTACTTTCGGGTCCATAGAAGTTGATGAGAAAAGAATTGGGACGGTCTTTGATAATCTCATAAGGCCCAAACGAAAAATATTCACTCTCCGGATTCGGACCGATGGGATCAATTTCTTCATAAGGAATTTCATCGTACAGCCGTAGAGCCTCCAGTCCCAGCCTGTAATAATTCTGATTCTGGTGCTGTTGTCCAAAACGATATGAACGAATAGCCCCATCTATATCAGGATGCACCTTCACCAAAGCCACCCGGTTTGGGTTGTTGACGTTTAGCACCGGTGTAGGAAATAGGGTAGAAATCTCGTCCGAAAACTCTGAAACTGTTCGCTGGAGGTCACCGGCCAAAATCACATTGCCATGCCTCTTGATTGCCTCCGCGAAGACGGTATCATTTCTGGCCTCGTATATGTCCGGGTTATTGAAAACCACATCAAAGGCTATAACTTTGGCCCCAGCCCTGTTCAGATTTTCAACCAGCCGGGCATGGAGGTTGGTTGGCCATGGGAATTTCTGAGGAATTTCTTCATCAGCTTTTTGGCTGATCGCCACCAGTACAATGGGTGAGTCTGATACATCAAGGGGACCGCGCCATTCAAATAGCTGATCATAATATTTCAGCTCTGCCACCTGAATGGGCCTGATCAGCATAAGGATAAATGAAAAAACGAACGCAGCTATGGCTATAAAAGCCACGGAAGTAAGTCTTTTCTTTTTGGGAGCCATTTAGTTAAAAGCTGAATACATATCTGAGCTGTACAATGCGATCGTTTGCCCGATTTTGTCCGCTTACATTGGTGAGATTGGCGTCAAAAACCAGAGCGTGATACTCATTGAAATTATAGCGCGCTCCGGCCTGTAAAACAAATGTAGAATAGCTGTTTTTGGTTACATCGTCACTAAGTACAAAATAATTATCGCGGGGATTATCGTTAAGCATTTCGGAATTAGGATCATCCCGAATCTCGATCATGCGGGATGCGGTCTTATTCTTTGTGATGGCAAGTCGGCCATTTACGATTAGATTATCTTCCATCAGCCGGTAATTACCCGAGGTATAAATCCCGAAAATGCTGATATCATTTTGTCCGCTACCAGCCTCGGTACTATTTGTAGTGATGCCAAATTGTGTTTCCAGAGGCAAATCAGAAAAGCGGGAGTTGAGGCTTAACGAAAAAGATGTACTTAACACATCACCGTAAGCAAAAACCTCATCGGTGGTTTTAAGGTTTGAAAAGCTCAGAGACACATCATTGCGGGCATTCATCCAGTTAAATTGCTGCGTCACCGATGTATTGATATTCACGGTATAGTTTGATCGCGGAGTAGGGGTGACCAAAGTTACCAGTGTATCCTGCCCGTTTATAGTTCTGGTTTCCTGCCGGATATTTTGCACCGCGGCGTTCACCAAGTCATCGGGGAGTAAAAAGTTTTGCCGCTCGATACCATTATCCCGTGTCCGGTACCGCACTCCGGCACTTACCCGTGGCAGTTTACGATCTACCGGATACCAGCTTACATTGGTTCGGTAGGTGATGGTGTTGGTTGTGGCATCGCGGGTACCGCTTACGTTGTCATTCAGGTTTTCGTACCCAAGAGTCAGATATAAACGATTCGATAAAAAGTTCATCCGGTCGGTAAGAGTGAACCCCGCCACGTCTTTTCGGATCGTGGAATTGGCCAGTGAGTTGAACCCCGGGCCAATCCACCGGTACTGGGCTCTGAAATTGTTATTGGGATATCGAAATGACAGCTCGCTGTTCCCCGCCAGAATGCTTGTTGGGAAGAAAGCCTCTCCGGTGATATCACCGTTTTCGTCTTCCTGGATTTTAAAAGGCAACGTATTCATGTTTTCATTCACGATGACGAGCCACGACAGCTGCTCCAGTAAATCTGCCATGCCCTGATCAACATCAAAGCCTAACTCTTCTGCCCTTTCAACGGTAAGCGGACCGTCATAAATATTGTTATTCAGTGCGCTGATTACTGCTTCTGATTCAAACCGAATGCGGTTATTGTTAAAACCCATCTTTAAATCGGTTCCAACCACCAGGTTATCCCGTGGTTTGATATTACCACCCCGTACATCCAGCCGATCCGGGTTGGCAAGTAACGTATCCCGGGCCGGCTGATCAAGGTTGCTGTTTAATATCACATTTGAGTTTACAATGTCCATGTAATCCCGCACATTAAATATGGACGTAGTGTCGTCACGCACCTTCAGCATATGAAACCCAAGCTGGAATTTCTCTTCGTTTCCAATCCCTACTCTACCCCCGAACAGCCTGCGTTGGAATGTTCCCCTTCCTCCATCCTGATAAGTCAGCAAATAGTTGCGATCAACCACCGAATCGGCACCGATGGTTATTTCCTCAACTATCAAACTATCGTACTGATTGGTTACTTCGCGATCTAGCTCTCCATAGATAAACTGCAGGTTAAAGTTATCATTTAGCAAATGCAGAGAGGTATTCAGTCCATGGACCCGTCGTCCGGAAATCGAAAACTGACTCATCACCGGATATACATGCCCGGCTTCAAAATCCCACCAGTCTCCGTAGGCCAAATCAATACCATACCGGTTTTGGGGTTGAAGGCGTACCGATTCTTGCGAAGTCAGGTATCCATTCACTGAATACCTGAACTTACCATAAGCTCCGGAAATACTGGTTCTACCTGTGTATGCATTGTTTATGTCCCCGGCTATTACCTGATTTCGGGCTGTCAGCTCAACTTGCCCCTGTGGAACCCGACTCGGGCCAAAACCCTGAAAAGAAGCCTGCCCTGGAGCTACCACCGCAAACCTCCATTGCGTCACGGCATAGGTTTGATTTTCGGTTTTATACTCAAGGGATATTGTATGTGCGCCCGGAGGCAAATTATCAGGCACATATGATATATAGTATGCGGAGGTGTCGGCTTCGGAAGTCACATCCTGCCCGTCTATCAGCAAAAGAAATTCACCGGGCTCCAGATCCGATTGCTCATAAAAAAGAGCGATAGCAATAACGACATCATCCCTCGTTACACCGTTGCCCGGACGGGGAGAAAGAATGGTATAATCGACCCCTTCCAGTATAGGCTTATCCTCCCCCAGGCTTTCAACAACCTCCACTTCCTCAGGATTTTCGGAGGGTAGATTGTTGGGATAGAAAATTTGCTCCCCCGAGTTGAGTGTCAGCTCAAAATAGTACTCCAGCGAACTGGCATTGGGATTGTTAACGGTAAACAATGCCTGAAATACCCCATTTCTGTACTCTACTTCCTGCTGTTGATACCCAAAATCTCCATCGTACCTGTAAAATAGATTTGCCTGCTGGAAATCGGCTTCAGAAATTCCGGGAACCCGAAACTCCAGCGTATTCTGTGCATTCCTCTCAACTGTGAGTGGTGCCTGATGCTGAACGGTATATTGTGCACAGACGACTCCTGAAGCTGCCAAAAACAGCAATAGCATTAGTCCTTTTTTTACTACCCCAATCACTGTATACGTATTTGTTAATCTTAAACTATCCGAAACCCACGTAAAATCTGTTTAATTGTCGCTTTCCTCAAAAACGTCAATCCTCACTTCCCGAAGCTGACCATTTTGATCGCGGAACCTTAGTATGATTTCTTTTTGAATTAGGTCGTTCTCCATTTCATCAAACCCTTCACCCAAATCATCCAACTCTTCTTGTGTTAGTGTACCAGACTCCACGTTGTTACCTTGCTCATCTACCTGAGCATACATTTGTTCAAACAGGGACACCGTTTGCCCGGAATTAAGAGCGGTCACATCAACCTGACCTTCTTCAACCCAAACAAATCCATCAAAGCGACTTCCAAAATCTGTTCCCTGAACCGAAGCGAGTGAGCGGCTTGTGGCCACCTCAAAATCATTCCCACCCTGGGGTTCCACATTCAGGAATATTTCTCCGTTCTTCAAATTAATTCGGGTATTCATGGCCTTCGAAGCCGTCGCCACAGAACCATTCAGTATCAACAAAGAACTGGGCTTCACCTTAGCTACGCTGGCATCCATAAATACCACCAGTGCAAAACCTTCTTCGTTAGTCGTTAACGAATCCCCGTCAAAAAGACGCTCTCCTTTATTCTCCTGTAAATCCAAATAGAGCTCCTTTTCTACATCCATATTTCTAAGAAGCACTTCCGGCTTGAACCTTTTTACGATGGCCAGCGGCCGTTCCGATTGAGCCCGGGCAATTTCGGGCAACGCAAACCCTGCTAATACAAGCAGTACAATAAAAGCATACAGTTTCTTTTTTATAATACTCATGTGATCCCTCAGTTACCTTCCACGATAATTTCTTCGTCTCTTATTTTCTGAAGCAATTCTTCAAGCTTTAATGAAGCGGCCGGACCGGTAAACTCCTGTCCGTCATACTGTATCGATTCCAGGCTAAACCCTCGGTCTTTCAATCTTTGATACGCATCCTGTCCGATTAGTCGCTCAATTGCACGTTGTACCTCTGCTGAAATAGGTGCTGTTGCTGTTGCCTGGGCTGCGTCCTTTAGTACAAAACTCCAGATTTCTGATGAAACTTCCTCTGTGTCACCACTGGATTGCACCGTGGTTACAACCTGCCAGTAATAGGTTCTTCCTTTCTCTAGCGGCTGAACTCCGGAAGAGGGAAACTGAAAAGAATTGCCCTGAACGATTACATCCAGATTTTCGAAAGCAAGCAGTGAACCGCCATCGCCTACCGGAGCTGAACTTTTGGCGCCGGCAATCAAGGACTCCGGACTGTCTTGACCCCGCTGCTCCACCACCAAGAGCCTGTAGGAAACATTATTCTCCCCCTCCCAGCTGAATTGAGGAAAAGGGTTTGTGATTTCACTTTCTGTCCCCACTACATCGCCCGGTGTTTTCAGGTAGATATTTCCTTCTTCAAAGGAAGCTGCCGTCATACTTCCTCCACCAATCTCGGCTATATCCTTAGCCAGGTTTTCTTTACCCTGGGCATCTGTAACCCTGAATATGATCAGTTCGAGGGTGTAAGTATCACGGGGCAAAGTAGTAGATCCTGATAGATCACTCAGAAAATCTTCCCCCTCGGTAGTTAATCCCCCTGTGAAAGAAAAAGTTTGATCAATTCCGGGAATGCGTTCGTTCGCTAAATCATTGTTAGTAAAGTAAACCGACTGAAATGGTTTCAGGGAGAAGGGACGCGAGGCACTTTGAGTTACCTCAACGATATTTCCGACTTTCCCGGCAGACACAACCAGTTCCAAATACAGATTGTCTATGGTTTTGTTAGAAAGGTTTTCTATGGTAGCTGATATGAGTACCGGACCCTGACCTTCGCTATCAATACCCAAACCGGTGAGACTAAGTGTTTGAGCATTTTCGAGAATGGGACTTGGCTCAACATTTAGAGTGATGTCCTGCGCAGCAGCAAATTTATTGGGAACAACACTTATGAGTGCAAGTACAAAAAGTGTAAGATAAAATTTTAATGATCTCTCGTTCAGTTTCATTGTAACTCCCGTTTTTATCAATCACGCACATTTTAAAGCATATGCAGCTTACAAACAAGCAATACGGTTAACTTTAACATTATGTGTTGGAAGATGAAAAAACCCCGAATTTTATTGAATCGCATAAAAAAAGCCTTTTCCGAGTGGGAAAAGGCTTTTGTGGAGCTACGGGGATTCGAACCCCGGACCTTCGCGCTGCCAGCGCGACGCTCTAGCCAGCTGAGCTATAGCCCCGAAGGAATCTCAAAGATACCTGTAGTATAAAACTTATGCTAACTTTTTTTAGCTAATTTTTCTTTTGATACACAACCCAGTATCATTATTTTCAGTCAAAATAGTGTATATTCTAACCCTAATAATTAATTGAATTGGAGAAATCTTAATATGAAGCGAACTATCCATCTTCTCGTTCTCACACTTTTCTTAGTAGGTGGTACCGTAGTACAGTATGGCTGTGGTTCTGACGAACCCGTTGTTCAGGAACCAGTAGACACTGACGGCGACGGTCTTACTGACGCCGAAGAAGCAGAATTAGGCACCGATTCTAATTCAGCTGACTCTGATGGCGACGGTCTTACTGATGCGGACGAAATCAACACATACGAAACTGATCCTCTCAACTCTGACACTGACGGCGATGGCCTGAGTGACGGTGACGAAGTTAATTCTTATAACACCGATCCTAATAGTGCAGATTCTGATGGCGACGGACTCAGCGATGGTGATGAAATCAACGAGTATGAAACAGATCCTAACAATACAGACTCTGACGGTGACGGACTGAGTGATTACGATGAAGTGATGACTCATGATACCAACCCGAATAATGCAGATTCTGATGGTGACGGATTTACCGATATGCAGGAAATCGATATGGGTACCAACCCTACCGATGGCAGCGACCCTGTTTACCTGACGGAAGATTCTTTCACTACCATCAACTTCGACTTTGATCGCTCTAACATCCGAGCTGATGCAGCCGAGGCACTGATGCAAAATGTTGAAGTTCTTAAAGACGCTCCTGCTTTCCGTGTACGTGTAGATGCCTACACTGACCACGTGGGTGGCGATCAGTATAACTTACGACTCAGCCTTCGACGTGCAACTTCTGTAGTAGACTTCTACACAGAGAACGGCATTTCTGAAGACCGCATCGAATCTCGTGGTTTAGGAAAAGCACCTGTTGAGTGTACCGAAGCTGAAATGGATGCCAACACACCCGGTTGCGAAAGAAACCGACGTGCAGAATCACATCCTATCAGTACCCTGAAATACCAGCCGGGAATGTAATCTGAGCTGAATTTCAGTAGACAAGCTTAAGGCTCGTTGCTTCCGCAGCGAGCCTTTTTTTTATGGGAGTAATTTTTGAAAAAGAATTGCACCGTCCTTCAGGACGGTGGAAATAAATCGGCAAAGAAAACCCAAGCATCATAGTGTTATTAGAAAGGGTTAGTTATCGCAGGGTTGGGCATTATATTTCTTCAGGGCACTTTGCCCAAGCTTTGAAAACCGATTTTATCTCAACTACATCGGGGCAAAGCTTATTTTAAACTCTATCTTTCCCCACCCTGAAGGACGGAGCAATTTATTCCCATTTGATACGGAAGCAACCTTTCAGCGTCCAACGGTCCTGAAAGCGTTGCGGGGAAAGGACTTGATGGATGTCCGCACTCTAATCAGGCCGGTGAACGCTCCAAGGTCCTGCGGACGCTTGGAGGTTCTTTTCATCTAGAAGAACCTTGCTATACTGACTCCCACATAAATACCGGGGTTATCAATACGGTAAGCAACATCAGCACGAAAGAGATTAAAAATATTACTCAGTGAAAGACCCGCTTCCATATGCCAGTCGTCAGTAGTAACCGGCGAGAAACCATATCGGGTATTAAACTCATCTACCTGCTCCTGTTTCACCCAGGTACGCCCTATTCCTCCAAAAGCAATCACACTTAATCCGGTTTGAGTGGCATTTCTCCACCCCAGCATTTCCAGAGGAACACTCTTGAAGTTGTGCTCGGCATTCAGTGAAACATAGCTCGCCCCCTCATAGGGAATAAACCGCTTGGCCCTGAATGCACCAAAGGGGGTGAATGTCCCAAGAGCTACATCCAACGCCTCATTTTTTTGAATGGGAAGATCTCCGATATAAGTTCCGGCGTTTAATCGCATATCCAATGTGTTCGGGAAAAAGCGACGCTGGTAAAAGGTTTCATATCTTCGATACAGGTCAATCTTGAACCGGGTATAATCCCAGCTGCTGCCAATGGCCTTGGCCGACTGTTCCACACTGATCGAAAAATCATCAGCACCGATAGCACCCAACGCTTTTTTATCCTCGCCGTTACTCAGGGTGAGTTTAACCGCACTCAATGTACCCTCATCGATATAGCTGTTTGGGCGCTGCACTAAATTTCGGCCGACAATATCATAGCTGCTGCTGTAATCTATGGCTTCGTGATTTTGGTACATGTAGTCGAAACGAATGGTCGCATTCAGTTTTCTCCTTGGTCGGTAAGCCGCCACAAAATTGATTCCTTCATTCCTGTAATAATCGAAATAATCTGCATACCCAAAAAGATTTGGGATGCTGGTCATCATTGGCGCATACATGTCGGAGTTATACCGGGTTTCTGTGATTGCGTTGTAGGCTAGCGACATCCCGAACCGTCGGGTTTTCTTAAGCGGCCACCAACCCAGTTTCGCTCCGTAGGAAAAGGTGCCATCGCCATAACCTGTGCTGTACCCTCCGAATACTTCTGATGAAAGACGGTTATCCACATACCGCCGCTGATGCTTAATCCCCCCATAAAAAATATCCACACGATTAAACCGTGCCTGTGGGCTCAGGTTTCGGGTCAACTTTCTGAATAATGATTCACCACTATCACCGGAACCGCCTGAGCTTCCTTCACTGCCCACGCTAACTGTTGTGGATGATCCGTCCGAATCGGTTTCTTCATCCCAATCGATAAAACGGGTAAAGAAGCCGGTAGGCTTAAATGCTTTTTCCAGTGTGGCGTTGCTGTCTACTTTTTCATAGGCCATTTCTTCCTGAGTATCCAGCGGGATGATGTCAATTTCATTCACGAAAAGAGAATCACCGGAATTGATAGTGGTTGAATCTACGCTAAAGCGACTCAACTCTTTAAAAAGGGTATCGGGCAGATTTATGTTAACCTCGTAGTTATTCATCTTCGCCACCTGCTTAAAACCAATGGGAGGGAATCGAAGGCCAACCATACCTACTTCAATCAACCCTTCGATCCGAACATCTACCGGAAGCCAATAATCCCCGCCAAAATTACTGAACTGCTGGGAATAGGTAAGGTTGAAATCCTGCACCGGCGGCGGAAACACCACCACAGAGTTGGGCTTTAAATCAACTTCCAGCAACGCATATTCCTCGCCCAGCACGAAAATAGTGCCTTCAAAAAGCGGTTGCAGCTTACGGTCTGAGGTTACAGAAAGCTCATACACCACCTGCCCGTCCAGCGACTGTATATCCTCAAGGCGGAATTCATAAAACTTCAGGGCATCCGGGTGCGTCACGCCCACCATATTGAAACCGGCTATATCCAGATTGTCATCATAAAAGTTGGGAAGGTAACTGACCCCGGCAAAGTTATCCGCCGCATCGATGTTGGCTGTTTGCCGCTTTGATTTGAGTATCTCGCGGGAGCCTCGTTCTTTATCCCAATACGCTACGGAAACACTCTCTGAAATGGATACGATAGATGTGTCGTTCTTTACTTGCTGGCGGGTGTATGCCTCCGCTTTGTAGGTTTCAAGATTGGCTCTCCATATTTTCTTTCTGCGGATTACCTCCCTCATGATGGCAATAGCTGGATCTTCTCCGGTTACTACGATTTCTCCCATGGTTGCCACAGAAGGCTTGAGCAGGAAATCGACCGGACCGGAGTCCTGAGTCACCACTTTCTCCTGACTTTCAAACCCAATGAAGCGGGCGACCAACGTTACCGGAAATTCCCTGACGATGATACTGAATTCCCCATCCGCGTTTGAAATAGTGCCCCGGTAGGTATCCTTCACAATAATGTGAGCGGCCGGAAGCGGATCCCCGGTTTCGGCATCTACGATTTTACCTGTTATTTGTGTTTGTGCGCGACTCTCAACGGTACCCGCCAGTACCAGAAAAAGAAATAGAGCGGTTATCTTCTGCATCCCTATCGAATTTTATTTTGTGTAAACAATCGGTGAACTTCTACTTGCCTGAAGCTGATTAGTTACGTTTAGCTACGTATATTTTCAGGAATGATTGTACAGATAAAACTGACCCTGTAGTTCAATTGGATAGAATAGGGACCTCCTAAGTCCTAGATCTGGGTTCGATTCCCGGCGGGGTCACTTGAACATTGAATATCGAACATTCAACACTGAATGTTCAAGTGCAGGCTACTTAGCTATTTAAAATTCATGGTTAGCTACTCATCCTGTTTATCCCATGTATCAGGGAGTTTCCCCAACCTCAAAACCCAGCATCATTCCGGCATCCAGGTGTTCGCCGATGTGGCAGTGCATCATCCATTTTCCGGGGTTGGACATTTCCACCAACAAATCCACCGTAGCTCCCACCGGGATAATGGAGGTGTCTTTCCAAACCATATTGGGGTTTTCCACGCCGTCCATGCTTAACACCAGGTGGCGCTGCCCGTGAATGTGAAAAGGGTGATTCATGGGGTGAAAGGTATCCGGATCATTAAATAAACGAAGCTTGATAACATCCCCTTTCTTAAAATCCCAGTAGATATCCATGTTCTTTTTGCCGGTTGCAGGATCTCTCAAAATCCACTCCACCTGCTTCCCGGTAGAAAGCCAGTTCATCATCGGCATGGTATCATTCCACTCGATGTGAGGCACATAAGCCGTGTCCAGCTGCATGGATTGCATAATGGGGATGGGGAGATTCTTAACCGCTACTGTCATCTCCAGTTCTTTATCCACCGGCTTGTCAAAATAAGACTCGAATTCGGCGATGTCCTCTTTCACATCTTCATTCACCCTCAGGGTGTTGAAGGCTTCGGTGTAATTTTCTTCTGTCTGGCTCCCGGAAACCGTCACCATTCCAAGCGTGTCTTTGTGTGGGTAAAATTCTCCACGAAAATGATTGATGGCCTGAATGGAATTCAGAATGGGGTAGGTTCCCGGCTCCTCATACAACACCTCCACAATATATCTTTCAGCTACTGCAATAGGTACATTCTCGGTATACACTTCTTCTTCGAACTTACTGACATCAGAGCCGACTACTTTCACTTTGGCTCCCTCAAATACCATATTGAACGTCCGGGTATTGGCCACATTGGTGATGTAGAATCGCAGTACATCATTTTTATCTACGTTCAGCTTGTAATCTGTTTTTCCGTTCACCAGCATCACATTTCCAAATCGTCCCATCAAAGCATGAGTCGGACTCGATTTCCCCCACGGTATCATCCCCTGATCGTCAATTAAAATATCATCCAGGATTAACATTTCTTCGCGGTTTACCGGATTGTAGTAATCTTCTTCGGGTGGAGCCACCAACATATTCCCATACAGTCCAAGATCCTGCTGAATATATTCCAGCACATGCGGGTGGTACCAATACACCCCGGCATCCCTGAAAAACAACTCATACGTGAAAGACTCCCCGATCTTCACCGGGTCTTGAGCAAACATGGTGCCGTCAAAGCGGTAATCATGTCGCAGCCCGTGCCAGTGCACCGTTGTCGGAAATTCAATTTGGTTATTGAACTCAACGATTACTGTACTGTTTTGAGGAGCTTTCAACAGTGGACCTGGATATTGGCCATTGTAGCCGTACATCACATAGTCTTTTCCTTCCAAATTTCGCCGAACAATAGAGGCTTGCAGAGCTACTGTGTCTCCATCAGCCAGCTCCAGTATCTCCCGTGGTTTTGCATAGGGAATATCCTCTTTGGTTAGGCCAAGTCCGGCAATGAAAGGTTCCACCGGAGGCAGCTCATTATGCATTCCCGGTAGCATAGGCATTTCCATGTTCATCGGGGGCATCCGCCACGCAGCTTTAGCAGAGTCCATATTCATAGCGTGACCTGCCATATTGTGGTGTTCGTGCTGCGCTTGAATGGAAAGGGAAACTCCTGCTAATAACATCAGCAGGAGGGAAAATTTAGGGTACAGCTTCTGCATTAATAATATCCGTATTTGGCACAAGGTTCCTGGGCAAATGGTCCGTGGCCGGCCATGGTGTGCATAAGTCCGCTTCGGGAAAGTCCCCGGAAAGCGATTGGCCCGAACCACATCGAAGAAGTACTTTTCGGCACTGCTTTTTCCAGTGTGATAACCACAATGTATTTATTCCAGTCTACCGTGCCGCTTGTCTCCAGGTTCTCACCCAGGGAACCGAGCATCTTTACCTCGCTTAAATTAGGCGTTGTAACCCAGGCTACAAAGGTCCCTTTTTTAGGCTTGTTCACTTTGTTCAGTTTTATATCCAACCGATGACGATAGGAACCATCTTTCGTAATGGAAATCCCAAACGGGTTGGGGTTGAATTTCATCACAGCCTTACCTTTAGCCAAACCGGTTCCGGGTACATTTTTCGTGGTTACCAGATCGATGGTGTAATATTCGGAACCGGGTTCTGTACACTGTAGAGATGGGTCAACATCCACCGCACCAGTCCCTGCTTTAAGCTCTACACTCAAAACCGACCCTACAAGCAGTACGGCAATAATGAGATTTCTTTTCCTGACCATAGCTGATCCAATCTGTTTACTTCAAGAATTTAGTTTCCTACAGGACCTTCATCCCAGTTTTGAGCACTGGAGATATTCGGAAGTCCCCAACCACGGCCGTTCCAGCCCTGGAAATCTTCGAGTCGGAATGCCCAGAACCCGGTGCCCATATCGCTAACTACGATCAGGCCGTCTTCATTGCGCACATCCACACCGAAGGCTCCGTTACAGGTATTATCACCGCACATTCCGGACTGATGTTTTCCGAGGAAGGTATCGTAATAGGCTATAGTTTTAGGCTCATCCGGGCTGAATAGATCCACGACCAGCAAGCCATCTTCATACCCGGACACAAATAAATATGGCCATCTCACTTCATGATTGTGCACCAGGTTTTCATAATCAAAATTCCAGGAACTGATGGGATCGCTGATGTTCTGCACGTCACCATCAAGGGCCGGCTTCAGGTCAAAAACACGAAGCGGGGCGTGCATGTATTCTGTTTCCCCCACAATGTAGCGACCATCAGGAGACGGAGTAACCGTGTGTCCCCAAACAACTCCGCTTACACCGGTCACCGAAGCCAGCAGGCTAACCGAATCCATTTCCGTCACATCAAATACAAAATAACCGCCGGCTCCACCACCGTAAAAACGATCTTGCTGACTGTCGGGATGATATCCCACATAAAAATCATGGTATCCTAAAGAAGCACCGGCCAGTCGGGCTGGAGTATCAGGATTGGGAATAGTTCCGGCAAGGATATCTTCTTCCCCTTCAACGAATTTACCCAAGTCATATACATAAGCATCATCTCCGGAAGTAGTGGCAAACAAAAGCGGACGTCCATCTGAATGCTTGTACATAAATATATTGTGAAACCCACCGGGATGTTCTGCATTTCGCACATACCCTACGGTTTTCACCTTGTTCACATCCGGCAAACCGGTTACATCAACTACCACAGCACCGGCATCAGTATTGGGTCCACCCTGGAAAAACTGCAGCGACTGTACCACATAATATCGGTTTTTATGTTTGAAATATTTTGGATCCATTCCACCCAGTCCGACGTGTAATTCTTCATTCGGCATTCTCCATCGGTAAATCACCTCAGCCCTTTCAGGATTGGATAGGTCGATGATATCGAAGCCTTTTTCGGCCTGCATCCTTCCCACATAGGCGTATGGCCGACTCATTTCCTGTTCAATTACAATATCCGTTACACTCAGAGGTGCCCCCAGCGGTACGTGAGAAAGCACTTCAAGATTGTCGCTCCGCTTTGGCAGTTCGTCGTTTACCTGAGCCAGGGCCGAAAACCCGCTCACATTCAGAAAAAGAATCACTACATAAATAAATGACTTATACATATATCCCGATTTTAGCATTAATAAGAAGCTGCTAATTACGAAATACCATCGGGAAATGGAAGGGGCTTCACAAATCTTATCAATTAAGATAAATCGGAAAAAATCAGAGGGCTTTTTCTTTGCCTCTCATAACTGCGCCCAGAATAGCTGTAAATAAAGCGGCACCTATGATTGACCAAATAATGGGAAAAGGACTTCCGCTGATTTCTATCGTCCAAAGCTCGGGCAATCCCAACTCGCTGGCAATCCACTTGCCAATAATAGCTCCTACAAAACCCACTCCGGCCGAGATCAGACAACCTCCAAAACTATATCCGCTAATACTTTGGCCAATTCCTCCGCAAATTGCGGCGATCAGCAGTAACAATAAAAATCCAAAAAATGTCATAATACTTCGGTTAGATTTTAATTTCGGTTCAGGCCTTCTGCTCTAATACTACCGCCGGCTCCAGAGGTTTCACAATTACATGCTCATCCACATCAAAAAGCAGCCGGTTATCGGTATGAACAATATACTTATCTCCTTTGAAAAGTACGTGATAGGTAATGTCGTGTCCGCGAAACTCACGCCCAACAATGATCCCGCTTTCGTTTCCATTCTCTTTACACCGTTCAATGGTCAGGTGCTCCGGGCGGATGGAACATAAAATAAGCCCTTCAGCTTCTTTATTAATCTTGACCGGTCCAAGACGGGTTTTCACGTTATCAGATCCGTCAGCATGTGCCCGAAAAAGGTTGGTTCGGCCTAAAAACTGAGCTACAAATTGTGTTTTGGGGTGATAGTAGACCTCTTCAGGGGTTCCAATCTGCTCAATCTGCCCGTTATTCATTACCGCAATTCGGTCGGCAAAAGAGAGCGCTTCTTCCTGATCGTGTGTAACCAAAATTGCGCTCATACCGGATTTCTTAAGAATGGCCCGCACTTCTTTTCGGGTGGTATCGCGGAGCATGGCATCGAGCCCTGAAAAAGGCTCATCCATTAGCACCAATCTTGGCTTGGGTGCAATGGCCCGGGCAAGAGCAACCCGCTGTTGTTGCCCACCGGAGAGTTCATCCGGCATGCGATGCTTATACTTTTCCATTCCCGTTCGGCATAGCACTTCTTCAGCTAAAACCGGGCGCTTTTTCTTCTCCACTTCCCGAAGTCCGAATGCTACATTCTCCAGGGCATTCATGTGAGGGAAAAGAGCATAATCCTGAAATACAAAACCAATCTCTCTTTTTTGCGGTGAAAGCCGTTTTTGGGTGCTTTCCACCAGCTCATGTTCGATATAAACTTCGCCGGCTTCACATTGCTCAAAGCCTGCAATTAAACGCAGAGTTGTGGTCTTCCCACACCCGCTGGGGCCTAAAAGTGCGAATATTTCATTCTTACCTACTTCAAAACTGACATCGTTTACAACGGGTCCGCTTTGATCGAATGACTTCTTTAATCCGGATATTTTTAACAGAGATTTTTTCATGTAGTTGCTGAACCAAAATATCTTCATTTAGATTCAGTCTACATAAGATACGGACTAATCTGATACTTCTGAAAGTTTTGACCCGTGAATATTTGTGAAACAGGTTGGGATAATGTAAGTTTAATTTGTTTCGGGTATACCATTTACAGACAATTATCAACTAATTACTATTCTTATGAAAAAAGTAAGCATCTACACATTGTTGTTGGCAGTGGCTTTGGTGAGTTTCCAAGCATGCGGAGAAAGCGAAGAAGAGCGAAGAGCTAAAGAACAAGCACGACTTGACTCTCTAAGACAGGTTCAGGAACAAAGGATAGCCGAGATGATGCAAGCCCGGGAAGACAGTATTGCCCAGGCCCAGCAGAAACAGGAAATGATGGAAGAACAACAGGGCCCTCAGTTTGCTGAAGACGGTACTTATGTAGTACAGGTTGGTGCTTTCCGGTCTGAAGAAGAGGCCAATGAATATAAAAACACTTTAACTGATCGTGATTATCCACACGTATATACGGTTAAAATAGGGAAAGAAGAAACCGGCGATGTGTGGTTCAGGCTTCGGGTTGGTTTTTTTGCTGAGAAAGCTGATGCAGAAGAGTTTGGAGCTGAACTGGGCAGTGAGCTGAATACCGGCTACTGGGTTTCTAAAGTTCAGAGATCGGGGAGCTGAGGATACATTGAGCTTAAATAATTTATAGTTGTATCTCTCCCAAGCATTTGCTTAATTGTAGATGCGCTCAAGTAGCGTCTCTCTTGATGAATAGTCAGCCCCACACATTAGATAAATGTGCGGGGCTATTTTTTTGCATCTTTTTTATTCCAACTTCGTAACCTTCCACTCCAAAAAACTTTTCTAATTCTACGGTTTACGTTATTATGCAGCTTCAATATCATTCACCAACCTCAATAAAAGTGGAATGAAAAATTTCAGTATTGCTACACGCCAACATGATCACGTAAGTATACTGGATATCAGTGGAGAGCTTGATGCGCATACTGCTTCTCAGCTTGAGAATGCTCTTAAATCGTTAATTGATGAAGAAAGCTATGCTATCATCGTCAATTGCTCAGGTCTGGATTATATAGCCAGTGCCGGTTTGGGTGTATTTATGGCTTACATCGAAGATGTGAGAAGTTTAGGTGGCGACATTAAACTAACAAATATGAACGACCGCGTTTATAACGTATTCGACCTGTTGGGCTTTCCAACTTTGTATGATATCCTGGAAGATGAAAAAGAAGCCTTAGAAAGCTTTGACAATTAAATAACCAAGAGAGTGGCTGGAAATAATAACATACAAACCCTTTCTGTTGAAGCCTCTACAGAGCATCTCGCCAAAGTACGGGATTTTGTAGCTGCTCATGCCGAAAACATCGGGCTCAGCCAAAAAGATATTTCAGAAATCAGACTAGCGGTTGATGAAGCCTACACAAATATTATTAAGCACGCCTACAAAAACTCTCCAACCGAAAAAGTAAATATAGAAATTGGCTCCAACGGCAATCAGCTTTGGATCTCATTAATGGATGAAGGGAAGAGTTTTGACCCCAGCACTTACAGCGAACCGGACCTCATGCAGCGCATCAAAGAAAAGAAACGTGGTGGCATGGGCGTTTACCTGATTCGCAAACTGATGGATCAGGTACAGTATAACCGTAAAGGGCATACCAACGAAATACGTATGGTCAAAAACCTTTGACGCATCGTGGACACTAAAACTTCTCTCTCGAACACTGAAGAACGACAAAGCCGATTTGAGCTTCGTACCCTGCTGGAAACAAGTCGGATGCTTATTGAGTCGCAGGAACCGGATTTTGTACTGAACAACCTGCTGCTGATTACCATGGGGAAGTTGCTTGTTCCTAAAGGCATGATCCTCATCAACAAAGGTTCGAACCATTTTTATCTGGTAAGCAAGATTAAGGGAAAGAGTGATCTTAAAGAAGAAGATGTTGTTCAGCTTGAATTTCCTGAAAATGAGCTGGATCGCACCGTACTAAAGGCAGAAGAATTCCCCGAAATTTCAAATAAACTGGGGCTACCTGAAGGCAGTATCTTTTTTAACCTGAGAACCACCAACCACCATTTGGGGTTTTTGTGCCTCGGTCCAAAAGGAAATAAACAGCCACTAACAGCCAGTGAGCTGGAGTTCATCGAAAGCCTGACTATTATTTCTTCGGTAGCCATTGCCAATTCCCGCATGTTCCAGGAGTTGCGACTTATAAACCGGAAACTCGACCGTAAAGTACACGACCTGAATACCCTTCTGGAGCTCAGTAAAGATTTTAATATGATGGTAGACCGGGACGAAATTGCCCGAACCTTTAAGTTTGCCATGCTGGGGCAAATGCTGATCCGCACGTTTTTCTTTGTGTTAGAAATTGACGGCGAAAAATCGATTGTATCCAGTAGCGGGTTGAATGAGCAGCCTTCTGAGACTGAACTGAACACACTGTATGAACTTGAAGATGTTTTCTATTGTGACGAAAAGCACGACTGCCCTTTCCTGGAAAAAAATGGGATCAAGCTTTTAATCGCACTTCGGTTTCAGAATGAAAAAATTGGTGTTGTAGGAGTGGGAGCCCCCGCCAATAACGAACCTTATGGCAAAGAACAGGTTAACTTTTTACAGTCGTTAGGTAATCTTGCTCTGCTTACCATCCAAAAAACGTTATTGCTTGAAGAGCGAATCGAGAAGCAGCGAATGGAAGAAGAACTTAACCTTGCCAAAACCATTCAGCAAGGGCTCCTTCCTTCCCCAATTCCTACTATAAAAGGCTTTGATTTAGAAGCCACCAACATTTCTTCCCGCCAGGTAGGGGGCGATTATTTTGATGTACTTGAAACTCCCGACAATGGACATATACTCGCCATAGCTGATGTTACCGGCAAAGGGGTACCGGCTTCTTTACTCATGGCCAACCTGCAATCGATGTTACATGCTTTAGCCCCAATCGACATTACGCTGGCTGAGGCTACCGGAAGTATAAATGACATCATCCATAAAAATACTCCATCTGATAAATTCATAACTTTTTTCTGGGGAAAAATATCGGCAGATGGTAAGCAGTTCAATTATGTGAACGCCGGCCATAACAACCCGATGCTATTCAAAAAAGGAAACAAAGAACCGATAGAACTTGATGCAGGTGGTGTAATTTTAGGGGCCATGCCTTCTATGATGCCTTATGATTCTGCCTCCATTGACCTGGAAGCCGGCGATACATTGATTTTTTATACCGATGGTGTAACCGAAGCTATGAACCCGGAGCAAACCGAAGAGTACGAAGAGGAAAGGCTGGTTCAGTGTATTCAATCCAATCTGGATAAATCATCAGGCGAAATCATGAATGCCGTTATTGATGATATTATGGACTTTTCGGATGGCATCCAGTATGACGACATCACTATCCTTGTACTAAAGGTTAATTAAAGGTTTTAAAACCCAGCACTCCGGTTCCCGTTGCGGTCTTCTCTCTGTTATGTGCCAATATTGTTTGATACGTGCTGTACCGGTTCATAATTTCATTCACATACCGAACTGTTTCTATCCCCCGGCAAAAACCATATCGGGCATTTTGGTAATACTTACGCTGCATCAGTTTTAATAGAGATTCTGACACATGCTCCCACTTATTTGGGTCTTTATTATGATCGATAGTAAGCCGGCGGGCATCAGCCAGGTGACCGGAACCGGCATTATATGCAGCCAATGCAAAAGACCATTTATTGGTGGAATCCATATAAGCGTAATGGTCAAGGTGAGAAGCCAAAATTCTAGCACCTTCTCGAATATTCACTTCCGGGATGTACAGCGAATCAGATGAAATTTCTGAAAATCTGGGCAAAACTTGCATAATCCCTACGGCACCGGCCCAGCTTACTGAGCTTGGGTTAAATTTAGATTCCTGAGCGGCTATAGCAGTCAGCATTACCCAGTCGATGTCCATTTCATCAGCCACCTCCCGAATCATGTTGTCATAAGGTGAAATAGTGCCATATTGCTCTCCCTGATAATTGGGGCTATAATAGTCAGCAATTTGGTTACCCGACTCAAAGTACTTTTTCCGCAATACATTCAAGAATGCAGAACGTTTAGGAACCCCCTCCTCATCAAAACGAAAATGCTTGTAAAGGAAACGATTTAATTGATACTCAAGGTCGGGAGCATTTTTTCGTACTGCCCATGCAATCGTATCACTTTCGGCTATAAGAGGGCCTTTAACCAATCCATTCATATACTTGTCGGCTGCATCAAAAATATTATCATCGGCAACCGTAGCTTCATAGGTACCAGCTGCCACCTGAAATAGTACCGACTCGGTGTCCATATCTTCAGGAATTATGTTGATGTTCACCGGAAATCCTTCGTCTTTTAACTCCTTCAAACGCACATAATAAGAGCTGTTTCGCCGAACACTGATGGGAATACCTTCCATATCCGAGATGCTTTCCGGTTTATACCCCAGATCATCCGAAACTACAATTAGTTGATCAACCATATTGTACGGACGGGTAAACTCTACAACTTGTTTCCGTTCCGGAGTAATAGTGTAATTAGCTGCAATAATATCTCCACGACCACTATTGAGCAGGTCATAAGGACTTTCATCGGGACCGGTAATCACCACCTCAAGGGCAAGGTTGTTTTCTTTTGTGAATGCCTTTAGCAGCTCATATTCAAAACCAACCTGCACACCTTTATACAAGAAATAGGAACCGGAACTGTAGCTGGTAATCATACGGAGTACGCCGTTCCTTTTAATCTCTGCAAAGTCTCTCTCAATAGGTTCACTTACAGAAACAGGAAGTGTTTCGCTATTCCCAGGTTGGTCGGAAGGTTGGGAACAACTTAGTAGAAGCATCGCTCCACAACCGGTGAGAAGCAAATACTTAGACAATCCAATGATGTTATCTCTTTCAAATAGCATTAAGTGATGTTGTTTTCATTATCGTTTGAAATCAATTCTATAATGAAGTCACAATTCCATCTGCCAATAGTAATGATACACCTATTTAAGCTGAATTCCTGAATTCTTAGTAATGTCTAATCTAGTTCAGCATTTCTAACGCTGAAATACCCGAAAAGGTTCACGAAATGCCTTTTACTCTTGATTTGTATTGACTTATCGATATTCTATGTGTTGAATGAGCACAAATTCATCTTCCGTATTGAATAAAATTACCGCAAATGGAGGGCTACTCTTCGATTTCTCTCTTATGTTTTGGCTTCTTTTTCCAGGTAAGGACTACCCCAACCAAGGTCACAAATATGGCTACAAAAGAAAGAATGGGCGGAAGTTCTCCGAGAATAAAAAACGCAAGCACGGTCGCAAATATGGGTTCCGTCAAAATCAGTGTAGACAACAATGTTGGTGAAACAAACTTGACGGCGTAGTTAAGAGAACCATGCCCCATCAGCTGTGGGCCAATGGCTAATCCCAGCCCTACCCAAATCACAACCGGAGATATTTGTTCTGGAATTCCTTCCACAATCAGCAAAATAGTGACACAAGTTGCTGCTGCATAGCCATAAACGGGAAATACATATCCAAGCCAGGATCGGTTTTGTCGGATTTTTCTTCCGATCAGAAAATAGACAGCAAAGATAGCTGCTGCTCCAAAAGCCATCGCATTACCAAGTAAGGGATTAGCGAAGGTTGACTCTGTATTATAGTCAGAGATCCCCAGTAGAACGGATCCTGCAAAAGCAATAAATACCCCAATCCAAACAGTTGGTGCAAACTTCATTTTATATAAAATTCGTTCGGCAACGATCAGCATAATGGGGTGAATGGTAACCAGCACCGAGGCTGAAGCCACCGAGGTGTAATAAAGTGAGCTGATCCAGAGTGTAAAGTGAAGCCCTAACGCGATTCCGGCACAGATCATCCACTTGGTTTCATTGCCAACGGGCTTTACATCGTATTTGTCGCTCTTTTTTTGATAGATATAGAAGGGTAGTAGCATCAAAAAAGCACCTACCGTACGAATGGCCACCAACAAAAGGGCCGAATGTTCGGTAGCGAACTTTACTAAAATGGGGGCAAAACCAAAGGTAGTAAGCCCAATTACAAGGATCAGATAGACTTTGGCTTTTGAATAATCCTGACTCAAAATACTCCTATCGGATTCGATCCATTGAACGAACTAATTCTTCATCTTTCTTGATGAAACGCAGGGCTAAAATCTGAAGCAGGAGACCTACTCCAACAAGCCCGGTTCCGAGCGCTTCATCCCACAGGTAAGTTCCAATTCCTCCCAACGAAAACAAAACACCTATGCAAAATCCAAGTCCTATTACCTGCAACAGCGCCGCTCTTTTTACCCATGCCAGTTGGGTTTTCCGGTTATTATAAAGAAATATGGAAAAGACGTTTTTAATCAAAGCTACTAATAACGAACTGGCCAGCCCAATACCGATCCAGAGTTGGGGATCGCTCATTGCTTTCTCATAAATGGGCGTAAAGTAAACCAAAAGATTAAGTATGGATGCCAGTGCCAAAAATACAGTTTGTAGTCGTTGTATCACGGAATGTTATTTTTAATTTTTGACGTAAGATAAAAGTTTTCGCAAACAAAAAAGCCCGCTTCCTGTTGAAAAAGAAAACGGGCTTTTACTATTCCTTTTTAAGTTTTAACCGGCAGAGGGTTCTAAAGCAGGCTTGCCTTTAGACTCGCCATTTAACTCACTTTGATCTTTTATGATACCGGGTTCAGTTGTTCCGAACATAATGGTATTCACTTTTCTTCTGCCTCGCTCAATCACACTGTAGAGTACAGGAACCAAGATAAGCGTTAAGGCTGTGGCGAAAATCAAACCAACTATTACGGCAATAGCCATCGGGCCCCACCAAGCTGCTTGTTCACCGCCCCAGAATATGTATTCACTGAGGTTTGAGAAGAAGGTAATCGGGCTTCCAACTAAGGTTATAAAGTCAAAGTTGAAGCCGATAGCCAATGGTACCAAACCAAGTGTTGTAGTGATAGCTGTTAAGATTACCGGACGGAAACGCACTTTACCACCTTCAATCAAGGCACTTCTCAGGTCAAGACCGTCCCGGGTTCTCAGAATGTCTATATAGTCAATAAGTACAATGGCGTTATTCACAACTACCCCTGCCAGCGATATAATCCCGAGTATAGCCATCAGTCCAAGTGCCATCTGGAAGGTCACCAAACCATAAAATACACCGGCAGTAGACATAATCACTGAACTTAAAATAATGACTGGTTTAGCTACCGAATTGAACTGTGAAACCAGGATGAACGCAATAAGGAATAAAGCTATAAGAAAAGCTTTACCCAGGAATTCAAATGACTCCTGCTGATCCTGCTGCTGTCCGGTCCATTCGTACGAGTAGCCACCGGGCAATCCATTAAGATAATCCTCCAACAACACCTGTGCTTCAGCCAACACAGCATTTGACTGGTAACCGGAACGAACATCTGCACTCACGGTAATAACCCGCTCAGATTCTTTATGTCGAATACCACCAAAGCCGTCTCCAACTTCCCATGTTGCTACTTCTGAAAGAGGTACCTGAACGCCTTCGTGAAAGATAGTCAAATCAGCCAGGGTACTGAGATCATCTCTGTATTCATCCGAGAGGCGGACAATTATCTCGTACTCTTCTTTACCATCGCGGAACTTGGAAGCCTCCACCCCATTAATAGCCTGTCGCACCGTCATCCCAACTTCATTTGTACTGAGGTCGAATAGTGCTGCCTTTTCGCGGTCTACCTCTACCTTCACTTCAGGTCTGGCTTCCGGTAAATCACTTTCAAGTCCATCGAGCTTGGCGAAGATGGAGTCTTCTTCCATGATCTCCAGCACGCGATTCGAAATGCGCGTTAACTGATCCATTTGGGGACCGGAAATTTCCAGGTTAATCGGAGGCCCTGTAGGTGGGCCGTCTTGCGGTTTCTCAACGGTAATTTTAGCCCCGGCAACAAGCCCTGACAAATCATTCCGCATGTATTCCATCGCTTCAAACACTCCTTTCTGGCGCTCCTCATAATCCACAAAGTTGATAGCTACCGTTCCCAGGTGGGTTGAATTTCCTCCCGATGCGGCCGGGTCGCTGGTAATCGCTGCACCCGAAGTAGCCAGAATGGTATTATAATCTACATTGTAAGGCATCTGCTCTACACGAGCGGCTACTTTATCTACTACGCTCTTGGTGAACTCCACATCCGAGCCGACGGGTGTTTCGATTTGCACGTAGATGTCTCTCGGTGGAATGTCTTCCGGGAAGAATTCTGATCCCGGGAAAAATGCCCCGAACACAATGAAACTGGAAACCAGTACAGCTACCGAAATTCCAATGGTTGAAAGGCGATGGTTTAATGCCCACTCCAGTGTGTCTTCATATTTATCGAGCACTTTGTTAAGGCCTTCACGCTGCCACCAGTTTCCAACCGGTTCCAGAAAGTATTTGTTGGTAGCCCATAATATCACTCCAAGAATAATGAGCATAGTCCAGGTAACAAAACTTGAGACAACCAATATCAGCCCAATAACTCCAAGTATACCATACAGAATTCGTTTTCCTTTTTTTGTCATAACTGCTTTACCCTGTTCGGTATCTACCCTCATGAATAAAGCACAAATAACAGGGTTAATAATTAACCCGACGAACAATGAGCTACTCAAGGTGATGATCAGAGTTTTAGGAAGGTATCCCATGAATTCACCAACAATACCCGGCCAAAAAATCATAGGGGCAAAAGCCGCTATGGTTGTTGTGGTTCCGGTAATAATAGGTAAAGCCACTTCACCGGTTCCTTTTTTGGCGGCCTCAAAATTATCAAAGCCTTCTTCCAGGTAACGATAAATATTTTCCACTACTACAATGGCATTATCCACCAGCATACCCAGTGCCAAGATCAGGGAGAACAGTACAATCATGTTCATGGTGATACCCAACGCACTCAATATGATAAATGATAAAAACATGGAAAGAGGAATAGATATACCTACAAATGAGGCATTTCTCACCCCAAGGAAGAACAGCAACACGCCCACAACCAGAATCAAACCCGAGATAATATTGTTCTCTAGGTTTGAAACCATACTAACCACATCTTTACTCTGGTCGTTGGTAATTTTATAAACCGTACTTGGTGGCAAAGCCGGCAATGCTTCTTCCAGAATAGCTTTTACTTCCGTAGAGGTATCCAGAATATTTTGGCCGGTTCTTTTCTTTATCCCAAGCGTAATTACCGGCGACCCATCGAGGGTGGAGTAGGTTTCTCGCTCTTTATAGCCGAAAGTAACATTAGCTACATCCCGGATATAAACAGGCTTGTCATCATCTGCTTTAACGACAATATCTTCAAGCGGAGCCGTCGTTTCATATTGCCCGGGAACACGTAGCAGGAAATTTTTAGTACCTACGGTGATATCACCACCGGGTACGGTTACGTTTTCTTGCTGAATGGCCGCGATAATATCAGTGAAGCTGAGGTTGTAATACTTCATCTTGGGCAGGTCCACATCCACCTGAACCTCCCGTTCCAAACCACCGGTTAAATCAACTCCTAAAACAGATGGAACGGCTTCTATGTCTTCCTGTAAATCCTCGGCAATTTCTTTGAGAATGTCGAGACTGTAATCGCCCGACAGGTTTACCTGCATGATAGGAAACTCAGAGAGATTTACCTCTTGGATAGTCGGATCTTCAGCATCTTCCGGAAGCTCAGGCTTCGCCAGGTCCACTTTTTCACGCACTTTCTGCAGGGCTTCATCAATATCAATGCCGGTATTAAACTCCAGGTTGATATTCGAATACCCTTCCGAAGAAGTAGATGTCATGGTTTTAACGTCGCTGATGTTGCTCAGCTCATCCTCAAGTTTTCTCGTAACCAGACTTTCCATGTCCTCCGGTGAAACCCCCGGATAAACCGTCACTACAAAAATATTCGGAACCGTAATGTTCGGAAAAGACTCTTTTGGAATGGTGATATAAGACACAATCCCTAAAACGGCCACCAGCATAATCAATACCAACACACTGATACGGTTGTCTACTGAAAATGAGGATAACCAAAATTCTTTCCGGTTCGAACTATCCGGTATCGACTTTTCTGTTCCGGCACCATTTGTTAAATCATCGGCACTCATCGTACTATTTCTCCAAAATCGTTTTTAAAATCATTAATTGGATGCAAGATCACTATTTCGGGCTTCTACAATGTTCAATCTTACACCATCATTAAGAAAAGCAGAACCGATCGTGATCAATTCTTCACCCGGGTTTAGTCCGCTTCTTATAATTACATCTGATCGGTATGAAGGACCTAATTCCACCACTCTTCTTTCAGCAACGGGAATGCCGTCCTCATTCTCAGTTTTTACATAAGTGATAAACTCATCTTCTTCCTTATAAATAAATTCTTCGCTCACAACCAGCACGTTTTCTTCCATCAGGGTATTCAGTAGAAGGTTCGCAATCATATCTACTTTATAGCTTTTTTGCTGAACCGGAAGCAGAACCTCGATTCGGAATGTGCGACTTTGCGGATCAATGCTGTTCCCCACAAAAGATATTTTTCCCTGAAGGGTATCCGCATTCTGAGTATCAAACCATACTTCAACGTCATCGCCCGACTGAACCACATCCGCATAGCGGGCAGGTACTCCGGCCGTCACAATGTAGGTATTGGTCCCGATTAACCGGACAACAGGCGTTCCCGGGCTCGCCATTTCGCCTTCCTCCAGCATGAACTGCTCTACCGTACCGGCAAAAGGCGCTGAAATAGTGGTGTTTTCCAGATCAACTTTAATCGACTCCAGTGCAGACTTATTTTGCTGATAATTGAACTTTGCATTCAGCACTTTAATTTCCGAGCCTATTTCACTTTCCTCATATACTCGTTGCAGACGCTCGTAATTTTCCCGTGCTTGCTCGGTTGCTGCTTCAAGGCGAGCTTTTTCTTGCCTAAGTTTGGCATCATCAATCCGAAGAATGGTTTGGCCTTTCTTAACTTTGGTCCCCTCTGCAGCTGACTGCTCCACGATGCGTCCGCCCACTTCGGCGGAAATCATGATATCATTTTTGGTTTCTACATTTCCCACTACCCGAAGCTGACTTCTGAATGTTTCAGGCTGAAGTATTCTTGTTTCTACGTTTACCGTTTTTCCAACTACTTCATCACTGGCAACTTCCGGAGCTTCTCCCGAACAGGCCGCAATAATAGCTGCAAAAACAGTAATTAAAATCAGATTAAATTTTTTCATTTCGATTGAGTTCGTGTCTTTATGGTTAAAAATCATTCTACTTCCATTTCCATGGTATCCACAAAAGGTACCTGTCCCGTTGCCAGATCGTATTGAGCTTTGGCGCTCAGGTATTCAAAAACCATCAGCGCATAATTAACTTCTGCCTGACGAACCTGCACCTCCGCTTCGGTAACTTCTATTTGTGAACCTATGCCATTTTCGAGCCTTGCCAGCGCCCGCTCATATCCTTCTTCTGCTTGCTCAAGAGCTTGTTTTCGGGCTTCCGCTGTCTCAAAACTTTTGTTCAGTTCTTCCGTCGCTGAGGCTACTTCGTTCTCGGCTGACAACTCTGCTGCGCGAATCTGTTCTTCGATATCCTTACGGGCAATTTGAGCACGCTGAACGTCTGCCATTCTTTTGAAGCCTTCGAATATGGGCAAACTTACATTTATCCCTAGTGTTTGAAATCTTGTATTGTTTTCAAAGAAGGTGGGGCTACCAGGTTCAGCAGCACTCCATTGCAAATTATAGGATGCTGTGATGGTTGGAAGAAATCTACTCTTCACAGCCTGAATTTCTTTTTCGTTCAGGTTTAAGCGGGCATCAAGAATACGAAGGTCACCACGCTCATCCATAAATGAACCCGTAGCTACTTCTTCCTCCTGATATATAAAGAGATTCATCTGATCAATTCTTTTGATCTGAGCGTTCTCCTCAGCACCCGCATCTTCCGATACAATGTCAAAAGCGTTTAGATTTCCTGTCACCTCAAAATTAATCTGCAGGGGTAATCCCAGGGCAACCTTCAGGCCGCGGTACGCTTCATCAACAGCATACTGAGCTTCGATTAGTTGAGGGCGTTGGTTACTCAGCTGAACTTCCAGCTGAAGTACAGCATATTCGTCAACCAATCCGGCCTGCTGACGAGCACGGTTCTCTTTCAGGTTCTGCTCGAGGCGCTTAATCTGCGTTTCCTGCAGTCGAAGCTGCTCTTTAGCCACCAGTACCCGGTAATAAGCCACCCGGGCCTGTGTAATAATCTGTTGAGTAGTAGCCCGAAGATTCTCCTGCTGAACGGTTTTAAAGATTTCGGAAGTGGACAGTCCAACAAAAACTTCCCCCCTGAAAATGTTCTGCGTAACGGTAAACCCGCCCTGCCAGTTGTTGTCGGTTCCAAACGCTACCGGAACCAATTCATCGGGGTCAGCATTTTGGTCAAATATGATGGCTGGGATAAAGTTTACAGGAACTTCAAAATTCCGGGTATAGCTCATATTTGAAGAAATATTTGGATACACTTCAGAGTAGGCAATATCAACGAGTTCGTCCGCATCTTTCACGGATAGCAGCGCCCGATTTACCTGTGGGTTATTAGCCACCGCCACTTTAATGGCATCTTCCAGGGTTAGTTCGGCATCAGCAAACAGTGAATCGCCTTTTATTTGTCCAAATGCTGTTGATTGTAAGAGCAAAAGCACTCCGGTAACAAGGAAGGTAAATCTCATGGGTGAGTGAGTTGTCATTAGTTTAGATGGTTCTGAAAATTGGTTCAAAAAAAGCGGGGGCTTCTACGGTTCTATTTAAGTTCTGTTTCAAAAATTGACTTTGAGTCAATGTCTTTTTTACTCTCATCGGTGGCAATTCCACAGCCAATGAGTTTCATGTAGCCTTCAAACAGAGAATTCATCTCTAGCTTATTCTTTTCCAAAAGTTGAAAATGTGGGGTATTCTGATGTAAATAAGCCAGATTCACCATACCGTGAGAAGTACTCCATAGCAGAATAGCTAACTCCTTTGCATCGTATGAGTCGTTAATGGAGCCGTCTTGCATACCAACCTGAATGGCACGCACCATGCTTGTGAAAGAAGTATCCATATTAGACTGACACATTTCTATGTATTCACTTTCACCAAGCTGATCGGTGTCTTTCAGGTTGTCAAAAAAGCGCATGGAGCTAAAAAACTCCGGGTGAGCACGTACAAAATTCAGGAAGGTTGCCCCGATGGTATATACCATTTCAATTCCGGGAAGGTCGCGTGTTAGCACATCCGAGATCTGCTTGGAAAGCATGTTGGTTGCTTTATTACAAATGCCCAGCACCAGATCGGTCTTATTCTTGAAATAATGGTACAACGAACCTTTACTGACCTCTGCCCGCTCAGCAACTTCATCCATATTAAGTTGATCAAGTCCCTTTTCGAGAATCAACTCCTCGGCTGACTCAAGGATCAGCACCTTCTTTCGTTCTTTCTCGCGCTCTTTGCGCTCGGATGTTCCCATATATTGACTTTCAGTCATTTTTTGAATTGAGGTCACAAAACTACTGACATTCTGAAATAGTTCCTAACATTTTCAGATAAAAAATCACCTTTATTTATTCTAAGCATATGGTCTTCCCTGCGGTATGCCATCGGCTCGGGATTCAAGAAAAAGTTCGGTTTAAAACCACTTAACCCTTACCTTTTGCCTCACCAAAAAAAATCAGTCCTTGAAGCGCTCCTATTTAATTGACCTTAGCCTGATCCTCGTGGCCATCATCTGGGCATTGAATTTCAGCATTGTGAAAGTTTCTCTGCGCGAGATGGATCCCCACAGCTTCAATGCACTTCGGTTTGTCTTCGCCACGGCATTGTTATGGTATGTAGCCCGCAAAAGAGGACACACCCTTAAAGTTGAGAAAGAGCATTTCTGGAAATTGGTGGGTATCGGGATAGTGGGCAACCTTTTCTACCAGTTGTTTTTCATCATTGGGGTGAATTACACCTACGCCGCTAACGCTGCTGTGATGTTGGGCACCATTCCCATCTGGGTAGCTTTGCTTTCTCAGTTTTTTACCGATGAAAAACTCAACCTTTTAAAGAGCTTGGGTGTTTTATTTGCCTTTGCCGGGGTTACACTCATCATTATGGGCGGACAGGACACCCTATCTTTTGAATCCGATACCTTCCTCGGCAATATCATCACCCTTGTGGCTGCCATATGCTGGGCTACCTATACCATCCTGTCCCGAAAGTATCTGGCTATTTACAGCCCTATTCAATATTCAGCATTTATGTCGGTTGTCGGGCTAATTGCTTTAATGATTGTCGGCTTACCTTTCCTGATTAAATTAGACTGGAGCCAAATATCCTACATTGGTTATGGAGGTATATTCTATAGCGGAGCGTTATCAATCGGCCTGGCTTATATAATCTGGAATAACGGAGTCAAAATGATTGGTGCCGTACGCACAGCCGCTTATCAAAATCTGGTACCGGTTTTAGGATTGGTATTCGGATTGGTTTTATTAGGTGAAGAACTCTCCGTTCTTCAATATATTGGAGCCGGTTTAGTTATTACCGGAATAGTGTTAGCAAGATTAACTATAACTTCCTTTAAGAAATCTGTAAAAACATAGTGAGAACCAATTTGAAATCGATTACAAAACGACTGCTTGGCGCACTTCTTTTTCTAAGTTTAATATGCAGTGCAACGTATCCGGCCTTTGCACAAAACCAAAGCAGTAACCAAAGTGCGACGGGCTTAAATCTGAATTTCGACATTTTTGATGGAAGTTATTATTCCGATCCACTTGGCATTCAGCTGGCTGCCCGTCAGCTTCCATACGATGGAACCATTGATAAGAGCACATATGAGCTGGGTGTTAATGATCTGCTTTCAATTCGGGTGGAGGCGTCCAAAAACTTCTTCATACGCGGGGTTATGGTAAACCCGGCCGGAGATGTTATTATTCCTTCCGTGGGGCCTGTTAATGTGGACGGATTGACCATCACCGAAGCCGAGCAAAAGATTAAAGAAGCCTCGGAAGACTATGTGAAAAATGCATCTGTTGTTATCACTCTTGAAAGTCCCCGACCGATTTATATTCAGGTTACAGGCGGTGTTCCATATCCCGGAAAATATATGATTCCCTCTCAATCCAGGGTAGATCAGGCTATTTATTCCTCCGTTACCGATGGAAGTCGTGATCTCAGAAACGCATCTCTTTCCAATTCCAGCAACTTCCTCACGAAAGGAAACTATGCTTACCGGAATATTAAAATTGAACGTAAAGATGGGTCTGTAGTACACGCCGATTTAGTTTCCTATTTCAGAATTGGTGATGCTGACTTTAACCCGAAAGTTAAGGACGGGGACACCATCACCCTAAAAAAACAAAATATTGAAACCCCAAAAGTCAGTATTTCCGGCGCCGTTAAGGCAGATTACGAGTTCCAGTTTATTGAAGGCGATACTCCAAAGAAATTATTACAGTTTGGTGGCGGATTTGAAGTGATAGCAGACACCAGCTACCTGATGATTTTCCGGAGAACAGATTCCGGTGCTGAGAAAATTATAGTTGAGCCTGAAAATTGGAGCACATTCCAATTACAGCCAAATGATCGGGTAGTCGCTCCATTCAGTGATGAGAAGAACACCTCTGCTTCGGCTTGGGTGTACGGTGAAGTAGAAATACCGGGTAACTTTCCCATCTATTCCGGGGAAACCACGGCTCTGGAATTACTGGAACTTTCCGGCGGACTAACCAATAATGCACTTCCGCAAGCAGCTTATTTAATGCGAAGTGGTGGCTTCCGAAATGAAATCCCTAATAAGTTCAATGCCGACTTAATGCGCCGAACTTCCGATCAGGTGACACAAGGCCTGGAATACCTGGAAGCAGAAACCAAACTAAGCCAAAACAAAGTGTATATCGATCTGAAGGATGAAGACCAACTTTCAGGATTGAAAATCTTTGACGGAGATCGCCTGTATATTCCACGAGATGAAAACACCCTGTTTGTATTTGGTCAGGTAAACAACCCGGGCTACTTCCCATATACTCCTGGCGCCAATGCGATGGATTATGTAAGTCGCGCCGGAGGTTTTGCATTGTCGGCTGATAAAGAACGGGTGTTTGTCATCAAGGCAGGTAATGCCACTTGGTATCGCCCGGGAGAGACTGAAATCCAATCCGGCGACCGCATTTTTGTGGACCGACAGCCGGTGGAAGAGCTTAATGCATTACGAAGCTACCAAATTCAGAAAGAGAGCATTAAAAACACTCGCATACAGTTGATCATGACGGGTATTACAACTATTACCGGAATCATAACTACCTATGTAGCCATTCAGAATATCCGGAATTAAGAATGTGTTCGGTTACCTTCCCTTTGAATAAATTATTAGTCTGGGGCCGGATAGTCATTTTCCAACGAATCCGCCATAGTTTTAAAATATTGCTCCCCTGTAATTCTGTATAGGGTATTAAGTTGTGAAATATGCACTCCATGGTAGAACTCTTTTGTGGGCTTATTATTTAAATCATAAAAGCTAATCCCACCAGGGTTACGGTAATCACTTATATACCGCTCTATAGTTGTAATAGAAGCTTGAAGAAGTCTTAATACGTCATCATCTTTCGTCATTAGGTAATAATCATAAAGCCCAAATGTAGCAAAGATAAATCCATTTAGTACATGTACAGGTTTTTCTATTATATACTCCTCAATCCAAAAATATCCTTCGTTATCAATAAGCGATATCCATTGTTCTTCTTTGCTTTTAAGCAACTTAAGAGATTCAAAAGTTCTAGAAGCCCACTCTGAATATTTAGGATCACCCGTAACATTATATAACCGAGTAAAAAAAGTTAAAATCCTGCCTTGGGCCATCCCTGAATACCATGGGCTTTTTAGGAAATCGCCACTCGAATAGGTGTAATCAAAGTTATAGGGGAATAGGAATTTATCGTTTGCTTGATTAGCATTTACAACCAGCCTATTGGCGATACGCTTGGAAAGCTTAAGATAATCTGGATCACCGGTTCGCACATACCCGTCCACAAAGCTAATTCCTAACGCAGATATATATACCGGATGATAGTAGGGTTTACTATCATACACATACATTGGCACTGAATCCTGATCAAAAGCATCCATTGCCATGGAACGAACATACTCTCTTATATATGGCATTTCTTGATAAGGCAGCTCGTTGATTGAATAAGCTTTTATGTTTACCTCCGATAAATCTTTTACTTTTTCAGCTTCTCCAGAAAACAGGTTACATCCTGAAATAATTATTATAGTTGGAATTAAATATTGCCATCTAAACATCACTCAATCTTATATTTTTTTGTTAAACTAGTTATCCAAATTAAGTTAATTACTTGAATCAATATGCTGGCCACACTAAATAATCCAATGGCAAGATAAATGCCCCCCATTTTAGCACCTATAATTATAACTACCATTCTTGTCACGAACAGAGTTATTTCAAAATAAAACGACTTATTATGCTCGTTGTATATCAAAGGAATATAGGTAATTGGAGAAATCAGGAAGACAACAAATAAAAATGGCGCCAATAATTGAACCAACTCACCTGACACTAACCATTCTACTCCAAAAACAAATTGAAAAATTTCGGGACCGAATAAAGTCAGAATACCGAATGGAACCACTGATAATATAAAAAGTTGTTTAAGTGTTCTTTTAGTATAACCTCTTAAACTAATTTGATCGTTATACATTTTAGATACTTTTTGACTGAACACCTGATAAAAAGCACTAGCTATTAATTGTACAGGCACAATGCATACCATATAGGCCAGACCGTAATAACCAACCGTTTTCTCATCAAAAAAATAACCCAGAAGAATTGGTATTACGCTTAATGAGAGAGCGTTTACAAAAGCATGGGGAGCATTTACTTTCAAAAACTTCTCATACTTTTTCATCAAATAAGAAGCCCTTTTTAATGAAAAAGAAGAGGTTAAGTAATTATCTATTTTATTTAATTTACTTAAAAGATATCCGGAAGAAAATAAATCCCCGGATAGCTTACCAATAATTAAGCCCCCACTTAAAAACCCCATTGCCCCAAAAATTACCTGGAAGCCGCCCACTAAAACTGACCTTATTGTCTTGCTAACTGATATTGGGCTATACTCTTTTTCTCTATTTAGTCCATTTTGTGAGGCTTTTATAACAGCAAACAAAAAGATATTAACAGGGACCAATAATAAATATGACCCCATAGAGGGAATATTGAATACCCGAAGAATATCAGTGCTGAATAGCAAAATAATCAACATTACAACTGTTACAACACTAATGCTTAATAGCATAGCAACTTTAAACAAATGCTGCGCATTATGGCGGCTCTTGCTTATTAAAATTGCAAAATCATACCTACCGGTTGCAAATGAACTAACCAGAGAAAGCATGGCCAAATAAATAGTAAATACTCCAAAATCAGTAGCATCATACATCCTGCTTATTACCGGCGACACCATTACAGGCACAAATAGCGCAAAGCCATTCCCAACAACCAAAGTGAAAATATCCCGCAGCTCATTGGGAATTTTTTTTGAAAGCTTTTTCATATGTTGAAAAGAAATTTCATTTTTAATCGAATCGTATAATCTTTGCCTTCATTTTCACTTAGCCCCAATAATTCTTGAAAATAGCTTTAATTAGTCACCTTTTCCCAACAGAAATTCACCCTTTTTCTGGAAAGTTTATAAAAGACCAGTTTACTATACTCAACGATGAGCCTGGTGTTGAAGCTCATCTCATTGTACCAACCCCTTATTCCATTCCTTTCACCAAAAGAAGAAGAAAAAATTATTCCAATTTACTCGTTAACAATAAAGCGGAACGCATTCGCTATTTGTCATTTCCTCGCAAAAGATTTCCTAAACTAATTTCAGCGAGCCTTTCGAGAGCCATAGCTGATCACTTAAGGGAACAGAATTACGATGTCATCAATATCCACTGGATTTATCCTGATGCTCTTTGCATACCTGAATTGAAGAAAATAGGGTTTAAAGTAGTTCTCACTGTTCATGGAAGTGATTGGTACCAAAGCAAAGATAGCAGAGTCTTGAACAAGCTATTTGAGGACATTCTTCAAAGCGTTGATAGAGTTTTATTTTCCGGCCCGAAGTTGAAAGAAGACATGGAGTCCCACTTTCCATTCCTGTCTCCAAAATCTGAAATCATTTATAATATGGTAGATGAAAACCTATATAACGTCCCGGATTTGCTGGAAAAAGAGTTTTACAAGAAGGAGTTGAATTGGGATGCAGATAAAATACATACCTTGACTGTGGCAAATATTCGCCATGAAAAAGGGATTGACCTCCTACTCAAATCCATTGGTACGGAAAAAAGGTTTGAGAATACTCATTTCCACATTATTGGTTCATCAGGACCAAAAAGTTACATGAGTGAAATTCATTCGCTGTTAGAAAACAACCCTTTTGAGAATATTACCCTTCACGAACCAGTTCCACCGAAACAGCTTATTAGCTTTTACAAAGCTGCCGATTACTTTATTCAGCCAAGCAGACGCGAAGGGTTTAGTGTCGCAATTTTAGAAGCAATGGCCTGTGGCCTGCCCGTTGTTAGTACCGATGTTGGAGGCAATCGTTTTTTAGTTGATGAAGAAACCGGCCTATTAATCAAGAATAGGACTTCCAAGTGTATCAGGGATGAGCTATTGAAAATGAATAAACTGTATAAGTCTTATGGCAGAAATGCCATTCACAATAAAGTAATATCTAAATATGGCCGTGTAGCGTTCAAGAACAGGTTATTGAATAACTATGCTGAAGTACTTTGAAATGAGTTATAAACGCTCAACAATTTCTTTTCTTCTATTGACCAGTTATATTTTTTAAGTATCATTTTCTTTCCATTTTCTCCCATAATCTCTGCCTCCTCGGGATGACTCTCTAACCATAATATAGCCTCAGATATTTCTTCGGCATTCTCTGGATCAATTAAAATACCACAATTGTTTTTCGTCACTATTTCTCGCCAAAGAGGAAAGTCTGAACCTATAATCGGTAATCCTTGAGCCATATATTCGAACAGCTTGTTAGGCTGTGCATTTCTATGATTGGCGACCGGTTTAAAAATCACCAGCCCAGCCAATGATTTTTGTGCATAATTCGACAGTTCTTCGCGATTGACCCTGCCTTTGTATTCGGTGAATTTCCAGCCTTTCTTATTTTCTACAGATACTCTCAACTCGTTGTCATCAAATGTGCCCGCTAGTAATAAACGAATGTCTCTTTCGGTATTAGCTTTTTCAATTGCTTCCACCATCTCAAAAATACATCGCAGTTTTGAAATCCTTCCAACATAAAATACCTGAGTGGATTCTAGTTTATCTGCTGGTTGTGCCCCCATTTCAAGTTCTGACAGCTTTGGAAAGTTCTGGATAAGATAAGTAGATTCATCAAACCGGTTTTTTATTGATTTTGTGACTACTACCGTTGCGTCTAACATGGAGTTGGCCAGCTTTTCTAAGTAATCAGCAATTTTGGAAAGGAGATTACGAATGGGTTTATAAACCCATTCTTTGTCGAGTATAGTGGCAGGTACATCTTCATGCACATCATAAATAACCCTATAACCACAACTTTTTAAGAAAAGTCCGATTGGGATAAGTTCAGGGTCATGGAAGTGAAAAATTGTGTTTTGAGGATACTGAATAGCTTTTTTGAATAAAGCCGGGATTGTTTTTAGAAATCTATCCCATTTTTTTTCTGCAACAGGAAGACCAATTACTGATATCCCATCTATCACTTCATCTCTGGGGTTCTGCACCAAAAGGTCCAAATCGTATCCAGCATCAACTAAAGAACGACAGATCTTATAAAATATCCGGGTGTCATAAAGAGTATGTACAGAACTTAACTGAACAATTTTAGGCAACGAACTATCCATTCAGCTAAGATAGTTTATTTCAGTTTCGCTTAACATTTTATTTTTACCAACCCTTTACACGAAAAACAAACTTACGGATCAATTGGTATAAAAACCCACTGAAATGACCTACCTGCATTACTAATATGCTACCCACCGAGTGTAACCATAAAGATAGCGGTCCAGGTGATGGAGATTCTCCTGTCCAATTTTCCTCAATAAAATTGTCTTTATGCTTTAAAACTACTCTAATCGACTCCACCAACAGAATTACGACGAGGAACCAAAGGAAAATGACAAAATATAGATTTTGTTCTAAAAAAAAGTCTAACAAACCATAGATTATCAAACCACAGATAAACATAAAGGGAATCAACCCACGGATAGGAGAGCTCTTAGGGTGCAACAGCTTTGTAAGTAGTCGTCCCCTCCCATACCGGAAGTATTGTTTAAACAAACCAAAGTATGTACTTCTTGGGTAGTACCAACTTTTTATTTCCGGACTTATATAGATGCTCTCTTCTCCATATTTTTCAATAAAGCGAAGGTTAAGCTCCGAATCCTGATTGGTAATATTTTTAGTGCTAAACCCACCAATTTGTCTAAGGTCATTTGTCCAAAAACATCCAAGAAATACTGTATCTGCATATCCTGAGTAATCCTCATTCATGTATTTTGCACCACCATTCCCCAGAAAACTTTTTACTGCCAATGTAGTACCCGCCTGTGTTTTATTTGAAGCTACATATCGCTGGGAACCACCTACATTTTTTGACTTCGTATTTAGAAAGACCTTGATATTTTTTTCAAGGTAATCTTCTTGATACAGGCAATGACCATCAGCACGAACAAAAATATCTCCATTTGCCTCTTCAATCATCTTGTTAAGTGCAAAAGATTGGTACTTTTCGGGGTTTCTTATCAGCTTTATTCTACTGTCAACCTCCGACATCTTTTTGACAATTTCCTGTGTACGGTCATTACTACCCCCATCGGCCACTAATATTTCAACCAAGTTGGGGTATTCCGTAGATTGAAAACCTGATATGACTCTCTCTATATGATCTTCTTCATTCAGCACCGGGATTCCTACCGTTACCGATGGTAGCTCACCGGAATTTGTATAATCTTCAGTATGATTTTTTTCTTCTTCGATAAGGGCCTCTGATCCTTCTAAGTTGTTTCTAAATTCGTTTGTGTGCTTGCCGAAGTTTCGATGAATTTATTTGCTACAAATATTAATCCAATTACTATAAAAAAGATACTGTTATAATACATACCCCCTAGAAAATTATAAAAGACAAGATAAGCAATGAAAGTAGCAAAAAGTGAAACCGATATTATCCTTTTATTTAATCCTTGTGACATATTATTTATTGTCTGAATCGAAGTCTTCCATATGACATAAAGAATACCAATGAATAGTATAAAACCAATAATACCCAGTTCTGCAAAAACAGAGTAAAATTGATTATGTGGCTGATAAATACCCAATGTTGTTTCTGGTGGATGATACGTTTTGAATACGGAGGAGAATCCCTGAAATCCAATCCCCATTAAGTAGCTATCCAAAATCATGTAAACTGCTGTAATACCAAGAATAATTCTGTACTTGGAAGAGTCTTCAGAAGAACCGGCAAAAATATTTATAAATCTTTCTAAAAAACTGAAGGCCAACTGTCGTACCGTCTCACTTGCTGCTATTGCAATTAAAAATGCTACCGTCATATACACTAAAATACGATAGTTCTTTGTGTAATAAATTATCACAAACGTCCCAATAGCAATAGCAACCCACGAGCTTCTTGAATAGGTTAGCAGTACAGAGCCAATCAACAAACCTATGAACCCGAACAGAATCAATCGTTTAAAGAATACTTTTTCTATACTGAAAAAGCCCATCAAAATCATTATCGGAAGAAAGTAGTTGCTTGCAAAAATATTAGGATCCAGTGCACCGCCTGAAGAGCGCATTAACTTTTGGCCCTGGCTAGCATAATTAAAAGCCGCTATTTCAGGGTTTATATAAACTTGTAACAGATTATAGGCTCCCACAAATAAAGCCGTTCCTATAATTATGTAACATACACTCTTAAGCTGTTCGATGGTGTTGATGCTCCCATAAACTATGTACGTCATTATTATCAAAGCCATGAACCTGAAAACATAAAACAGTGCTTCTTCCCGATCAGGAGTGTAGACTATTGATAAAAAAATCAGACCGATAAAAAGCGCATATAAAACCTCAAGACCATATAGGTCTATGGTAGTGTCGCCTTGAATAAGTTTTTTCACCAAAAAAGTTCCAAAAGAAATGATGAGAGCAACCTGAAAAAGCGTAATGGGTAATATAGAACTCCCATCGTCTGCTACAAAAAACACCCCAGTAAAGAGTGCTCCTATAACAAGCGGCGCAACCAACACCACCCCATTAAATAACCGATCAATGGTCAGCATTTCTAAAACTTAAAGCCGAAGTAAATTCTTGATACCGCTCATAATCTCCGGGATTCTCTTCTTTCCATTTATCAAAAAATACTTTCAGAAAGGCGATGATACATCCAAACAGGAAAGCCGCTATCATAATGTAGGCTCGCTTCGGGCTGTGTTTATACGTTGGCAATATGGCATTATCTATCACCATTAGTCCGGATGTGGCTTCTTCATAACTTAATTTCTGCTGCTCATACTGCGGATAAAGCACTTTATAAATCTCTTCCTGAACCATTACTTCACGATACCTCCTCAGGTATTCCACAAACAAGGCCGGCATTTCTTCTACCGGCTGAAAAATATCAAACTGCCCGTCGGTGGTTTCGAGTCCTTCTCCGGAACCTTTGATGAGGTTATTGTAGCGCCTTTCCAGGGCCCTTTTTTGGGTTCTTAAATCGGTAAGCTTAGAACTGTTCTCACCCAGAACATCCTGCAGGTAGTTGATTTGAATTTCCAGCTTCACCAACTCCGTCCTTACTTCTGCAATGGCTCCAATCTGTGCAGCCGCCTGTTCTTCTACCTCAAGAATACCGTATCGGCTTTGGAAAGCAACCAGGCTATCTTCCGCTTCTTCCATATCGGCCAGGTTTTGCTCCAGCCGGTTTTTAATCAGCAAATACCCATCTTCAACATTCTTTTTGTTGAGCTTTTGAACCGTGGAATCAACAACCTCATAATATCTTTTAACCAGATTATAGACCCGCTCCGGATCATCTCCAAGATGGGCTAATTTCAGAGCAATAATGGAATTAAAACCAATACCGCCTTCCCGGATGTCTTCAATTTCAATGCTGTTATCAAACATCTTTCTTTGAGCTTCAGGAATATCGTTTCCATACACTTCTGCTAGATTAAACTCATCAATCAGCTGATCCTGAATTTCCGTACTTCTCAATAATACCAGCACCTGCTCTGCAGAAATGCTGCTCCCACCCATCTGAATATCCGCCAGTCCGCTGAGTAAGCCACCGCCAGACAGGTTAATCGAGTTTCCATCCGTAACAACAAACGAAACCTCGGAGCGGTATGTCTTTGGCCAGGCAAAAGCTAAAATTGTACCAATAACGGTAGTTGTAAGCACGATAATCGCTATCGTCTTTTTTCTTAAAGCCAGCGTAGTGGCTACGTCTAAAATATCTACTTTTCTGTTTTCACTCATGGTTTAACTAAACTCGGTTCCCACCACTTAATAAATATAAAATTGCCATCCGCACCGCCACCCCGTTTGTCACCTGATCCAGTATAACCGCACGGTCGCTGTCGGCGACTTCGCTTTCCATTTCTACGCCACGGTTTATGGGGCCGGGGTGCATAATTTTAAACTCGGGATATTTTTCCAGATGAGAAAGTTTTATTCCAAACCGTTCATGGTACTCTCTTGTAGAAGGGAAAAATTCCGTGCCCGACTCTTGTCGCTCCAGCTGTATACGCAGGGCCATGGCTATATCACACCACCCCAAAGTTTCTTCCAGATCGTAGGAAACATCAACACCCATATCTTTCACAAATACCGGCATCAGTGTTTTGGGTCCGCATAAAACTACTTCAGCTCCCAGTTTTTTTAGTCCTATAATGTTCGATCTCACTACTCTGCTATGAGCTATATCCCCGATTATAGCAATCTTCTTGCCTTTCAAATCGGGATGAATGGTCTGCATGGTGAACATATCCAGCAGCGCTTGTGTGGGGTGTTCATGAGCTCCGTCTCCGGCATTCAGGATGGCCGCATCCACACACTTTGTGAGGAAATGTGGAACACCCGGACTTTCGTGCCGAACCACCACCATGTCAATCTTCATAGAACTGATGTTGCGGATGGTGTCTTTCAGCGACTCCCCTTTTTTGGTACTGGACGAACTTGTGGAGAAGTTCACCACATCGGCCCCCATTCGTTTCTGAGCAAGCTCAAAGGAAAGACGGGTTCGGGTACTGTTTTCGTAAAAGAGATTTACAATGGTCTTGTCACGAAGTGTTGGGACTTTAGGCACCGGGCGATCTAAAATTTCTCTGAAATACTTGGCCTGCTCTAACACGTAGCGGATATCATCGGCTGAGTAGTCGGTAAGTCCCAGCAGGTGCTTTTGTTTGAAAGGATATTCTCCGGAAGGTTTATCCATTCTCAGCTACCTCCACCTCTACAACATACACGGCGTCTTCACCATCTAATTCACTCACTTTTACCCGTACTTCTTCATTTTCATAAGTAGGCACATACATCCCCATATAATCAGCAGCTATGGGTAATTCCCGATGTCCTCGGTCTATCATACAGCAAAACTTGATACTTCTGGGACGACCATAAGCCATTAAAGCATCCATGGCGGAACGTACCGTGCGACCGGTGTACAGCACATCATCCACCAAAACAATATCACGATCATATAAATCGAAGGGGATCTCGGTGACTTTAACTTCCGGCATTTTCAGCTTGGAGCGATAATCATCCCGGTAAAAGGTTACGTCCAGCACCCCGAAGTCGATATCCGTATTGAAGGAATTCTTAATTTCTTCCACAATGCGCTTCCCCATGTGAACACCACGCGTCTGCATACCTATAATAGCCAGGCGATCAACATCATCATAGCCTTCCAGAAATTGATGGGCAAATCGCAGGTAAATGCGATCCAGATCTTCGGCCGTCATGATTTGTGCTTTCTTCAAGCGGGAATACCTTCTTTTTTTGAACGCTAAAGTTAGCGTTTGTACGCTGTAAATGCCAAAGGAAAGTAACAGAAAGCTAAACCGTAAATATCCGCAATGAAACGCTTTCTATCTAATTGTGTGTTATGATTTCGCTATTTTGACACAAATAGTAATGTAAAAGGATATCTAATAAAACCGACTGGCTAAAGTCACCTTTCTTTTAGCTCCTAATCTCGGTATTATTGGCACCCTAAAAATCGCTTTTAATACTTAAAAATGTATCCATGAAAATACACGAGTATCAGGCCAAAGAAATTCTTGAAAAATACAATGTCGCCGTTCCGGCCGGAATTGCTACAACCACTGTTGAAGAAACGGTTGAGGCTGCCAAAAAACTGAAAGAAGACGGAGCCTCTCTTTTTGTTGTGAAGGCTCAGATTCACGCCGGCGGACGAGGTAAAGGCCGAACCAAAAAGAATAACGCCAAAGGAGTTATCCTCTGTAAAACTATTGATGAGGTAAAAGAAGCAGCCGAATCTTTACTGGGTGATGTACTCGTGACCATTCAAACCGGTGAAGAAGGTCAGCTGGTTCAGCGCCTGTACGTAACCGATGGCGTTGACATCAAATCCGAGTTTTACCTGGGTATTTTGATGGATCGTGCAGTCAGTAAAAATGTAATCATGGCCTCCACGGAAGGTGGCGTTGAGATTGAAAAAGTTGCTGAAGAGACTCCTGAAAAAATTGTTAAGGAATGGATTGAGCCGGGCATGGATCTTCAGCCTAACCAAGCACGACGAATTGCATTTTCGCTTGGGTTAGAGGGAGATGCACTCAAAAAAGGCATCAAATTTATTCAGGCTTTATACAAAGCCTATGAAGAAACCGATGCCAACATGTTTGAGATTAATCCACTTATTGTCACTCCGGACAATGACGTTTATGCACTGGATGCCAAAGTAACTTTTGATGACAATGCGCTTTATAGACATCCCGATTTGGCTGAGCTCAAAGATGAGGCAGAGGAAGATCCGGCCGAACTTGAGGCACAAAAATACGACCTCAACTACATCAAGCTGGATGGAAATGTTGGGTGTATGGTAAATGGTGCCGGACTTGCCATGGCTACCATGGACATTATCAAGCTTTCCGGTGGCGAGCCTGCTAACTTCCTGGATGTAGGCGGTGGTGCTAATGTAGAAACCGTAAAAAATGGATTCCGCATCATCCTTGAAGATCAAAACGTGAAAGCTATTCTGATCAATATTTTTGGCGGAATTGTACGTTGCGATCGTGTAGCTAACGGTGTTATTGAAGCGGTTAAAGACCCTGAGATTGCCGAAAAAGTAAAAGATGTACCGATTATCGTACGTCTTCAGGGAACCAACGCTAAGGAAGCCAAAGAGATCATAGACAACAGCGATCTCAACGTAATTTCTGCGGTATTGCTGAAAGAAGCCGCTGAAGAAGTTTCTAAAGTGTTAGCCTAATTACCGGCTCAATCCGTATTGAATTAAAAAGCCTGCTTGGTTCAAGCAGGCTTTTTTTTATTGTGACAAACAAGCTAAAGCAATGCATGTAATTCCTGATAAACAGAGTCAGGATAATGTATATACCCTTTTTCGCGGAGCAACCGGAGATCTTTTTGCGTTATAGCTGCGTCATCGGCATTCCACTTTCTTTTAATTTGCTCGATAGCTTCATAATCTTTGGTTACCGTGTACCAGAATAATAATCCGCGATCGTTGTATGAATTCCCCAGCGTGACCTGCTTCCCATAGTCTCCCCTTTTCTCTATATCAGCTGTGTGAACCGAACTTAACCAGGCTTCAGGGTTAAGATTCTGCTGGTATTGATACCAGTAGTAAGCCCGAACAGCAAAAGGGTCGCGAACGCCCAACCAATCATAATTGGCCTGTATTAGCGATGCAATAACCTGGGCATGCAATACCGGTTTATCCCGAATTACTTTCCCCACATCAGCTAATAGCTGGTTTAGCATTTGTTGTGCTTTTTCTGTGCCCTCAACCGCTTCCAGTTCTTTTTTAAAAAGGTTTGTGGCTGTATTAATGTGCTCAATAGTTGCCTCTTCAGCCGGAATACCCTGCCCCGATTCAATTCCATACTTTACAATAAAATCATCATAATACGTAGCTAATGAATTATTAAAATGGCGGCCATAGATTAAATAATTTGCTGTTATAGTCTGCCAAACCGACCATGATACATTTCCCAGTAAATCATTCCCCGGAATCATTCTGATATCCCATAAGGTCTTTCCTTCTGCATTTTCCGGAAATGGCTCATTGTTTGCAACCCGGTTAATTAAAATCATGGCTTCCTGAAGGGCGTGAGCCATTAAATCTTCCATGTTTACATCCGGTGTTTTTCCTCTTGTATGGGTCGCAAGAAGACCTTTGTAGATGACCTCTAGAATCTCCTTTTCAGCTTCATTACGGGTATGCGGAAGCATCCGGTTATATTTTTTCTGGAGGGCTTTTTCTGTGGATAATGCTTCATAATCAATTCCATCCTGCACACCCGAATTAACCTTTCGGTCTACATTTTTATTTGAAGCACAACCTATGGCAACCACCAGCATCAAGCTTGCGCATAAAATTTGGCATAAAATCTTCTTATTCACTATGTAACTCATTTACTTTCATGGATTCATTTTCTAGAAATTGATTATATAAAAATCAATGTACTTAAGCTGTAACTCTTTTCAATCGGGCCCTCAATCCGGGATATGATTTTCAAGCATGATCTTTTCAGAAGATCATGCTTTTTTTATTTATAATAGATCAACGATCATCTCACACAATATCTATGAAACCATTTGATATAGAAATAACATCCATTTCGAAAGGTCCTGAAGAGCTTACCTACCAGCTTCCGATCAATGCCACCGTTCAAAAGCAAATTCCTGCCAAAAACCGCTCGGATTATTTTATAGCTGAACTGGAGAATAGCGTGTTTTGGGTAGATAAGAAGAAAGGCATCAATACAGAAATCAACCATATCGTTATCTGTACCAAGAAAAAAAGTCAGTTTGTAGAAAAGGACATGAAAGAAGTGATCATTGCCATTGCCTACGTTCTGGACGAAACGGTGAATACAGACAAAATTTTAGACCTTAAAAAGATTAAGTATGTAGCGGACGGAACGGCTTCTGCCACTAAAAAATGGGGGCTGTTTTAATTCTTTATACGCTGTGCAATAGTTTTGCGCTAACGTCTTCGTAGAACCTCTCGTATTCTTCAACCACCACATCCTGATTATATCTCTCCGCCTGCTTACGGGCATTAGCAGCCATAGTGCTATGAAGATCGGAATCCGAAAGGATTTTGACGCCGTATTTAGCCATGCAAGCCACATCATCCAGGTCACACAGATATCCGGTTTCTCCATGAACATTCACTTCCGGCAGTCCGCCAATATTGGAACTGATTACCGGCACGCTGCAGCTCATAGCTTCCAGTGCAGCAAGCCCGAAGGTTTCTGACCCTGATGGAATTAAAAACAGATCGGCAATAGATAGCACATCTTCTACCTGTTCCAGCTTACCAAGAAACCGAACGTGTTCACAAATTCCCAGATCACGACATTGCTGTTCGGCTTTTTGTCGGTCGGGACCATCTCCCACAAGTAACAGCTTAGAATCTATTCCTGATTCCAGAATCTTAGCAAAAACCGTAATTACTTCCGGTACCCGCTTCACTTTTCTGAAATTTGAAACATGTACAATTACTTTTTCATCATTCGGACAAATAGCTTTCTTAAAGTGGCTTTTGTTCGATTTTTTAAAGCGATCCAGATCAATGAAGTTGGGAATCACTTTTATATCCTGCTTTATGTTGAACCGATCGTAAGTTTCTTGCTTCAGATATTCGGAAACGGCCGTCACACCATCGCTTTTGTCGATAGAAAACTCAACCACGTGCTTATAACTCGGATCGCTGCCAACCAGGGTAATATCCGTGCCGTGAAGTGTGGTTATCACCGGAACATGACGAGCTTTTTCAGCCATAATTTGCTTAGCTAAATATGCACTGGTTGCGTGAGGCAAAGCGTAATGGACGTGTAGCAAATCCAGATCCTGGTATTCGATCAGGTTAACCATTTGTGTAGCCAATGCAAGATCGTAAGGCGGATACTCAAATAACGGGTAGGAATTAATAGACACCTCGTGATAAGTAATTCCGGTTTCGAGGGTATCGAGACGGGCCGGTTTAGCATAACTCATCATGTGAATATTATGACCTTTTTTAGCCAGTGTTTTTGCTAATTCAGTAGCTACAACACCACTTCCGCCAAAAGTAGGGTAACAGACAATTCCTATATTCATTCCAACAACTTTGGATTATTTGGTTTGATGTATTGAACTCAAAAATACACAAACTATTGCAGTGATTAGCAGTTCAACACAAGGTTTAACAGATTGGTTTCAGATAAATACTTCTCTGCAAGACGAGATAGAAAAAACTCAGCTCAGATTTCTTATAGAAGCTGTCAATTTTGTATATTTGTGGATTATAATAGCATAAAAAACGGCATATAATTCCTATGGCAGGACATTCGAAATGGGCGAACATTCGCCACAAAAAAGCTAAAGAAGACGCTAAGCGTTCAAAGATATTTACCAAACACATCAAAGAAATTACTGTGGCTGCCCGTGAAGGTGGCGGTGATGTGGATGGTAACCCCCGCTTATCTCTTGCCATCGACAATGCCAAAGCCGATAATGTCCCCAAAGACAATATTGAAAGAGCCATTAAGCGCGGCACCGGCGAAGATACCGGCGGCGCCAGCTATGAGGAAACAACCTTTGAAGGCTATGGTCCGGGTGGGATCGCTTACTTCATAGAAGTCACCACCGATAATAACAACCGCACCGTAAGTGATATTCGCCATATTTTTACCAAGCACGGGGGTAATATGGGTACCAATGGTTCCGTTGGTTATATGTTCGAGCAAAAAGGCATGATCCAGGTATCATCAGAGGGACTCGATGATGAGGAGTTTATGCTTGAAGCCATTGACGCCGGCGCGACCGATGTAAATACTGATGATGAAATGTTCGTGGTTTACACATCACGAGAAGAACTTTTTGAAGTACGTAATCGTCTTGAAGAAGCCGGTTATGAAATTGAAAATGCATCGTTGATACGTGAGGCTGTGACCGAAACCAAAGTGGATGAAGACACGGCCATCTCGAATTTAAAAATGATGGAAAAATTTGAAGAGAACGACGATGTCAATAACGTCTTCACCAATATGCTGATGGATGATGAAACCATCGCGATGGCCGAAAACTTATAATTTACAATGATCCGCTCACTTTCATACATAGCGCTTTTGTTTTTACTGACCGCCTCTGCTGTCACAGATGGCAGAGAAGCCAACAAAGCCTACGAAGCTGGTAATTACCAAAAAGCGGAACAACTTTACCTTTCTGCCATAGAACAAAATCCTGACAACGCTTTACTCTATTTTAATCTTGGGAATGCTCAGGCAAAGCAGGGGAAAGTGGAAGAGGCCATACAATCATATATGGAGTTCAGAGGGTTGGCGGAGTCGCCTGAAGATAAAGCCAAAGCTGAGTATAACATCGGGACGTTGTTGACCGAAACACAAAAGTGGAAGCCTGCCGCTACCCATTTTAAAAATGCCCTGAAATTAAATCCGGGAGATGTAGACGCAAAGCATAATTACGAACAAGCCCTTGCCAGGCAAAAAGAGCAAGAAGAGGAGCAGGAAGGGCAGGATCAAAATCAACAAAACCAACCCCCACCTGAACCCAGCGAATATGCGTTGGCAATGAAAGAGCAAGCCGAAAAACTGGTAGCACAGCGGAAATATGCTGAGGCATACAACCTGATGCAACGCGCCCTTGATGCTGATGATACCGTTAGGGCTTTTAACGATTTCATCGAACGAATTAAAAACGTTTCAGACATAGACTCGAATTGATCATGAAAAAACTGAGTGCTTTTATTTTCTCCCTTTTGGTTACGACTGCTGTTTTTGCTCAATCTCAAACCGCCGAGGAATACTTCCACGGCGGTGCACAGTCGTTCATTAATTCTGATTTGCAGGCTGCAATCGACCAGGTTCAAACCGGTCTCAATCAATATCCTAATAACCCAAAGCTGAATGCCCTGATGCAAAAACTTCAGGAAGAACAGAAGAAACAGCAACAACAGCAGAATCAGGATCAGCAGCAACAACAGAACCAGCAGAATCAACAACAACAGGATCAGCAGCAGCAAGATCAAGAAGAGCAACAGGAGCAGGAGAATCAAGAGCAGCAAGAAAATGAAGGGGAAGAACAGCAGGAGCAGGATCCCCAAGAAATGAACCCGGAAGACCTGAACTCACAGCAGATCAGTAAAGAAGATGCAGAAAAAATACTGCAGGCCCTGGCTCAGAAAGAGAAAGAGTTACTGAAAGAATTCAAGAAGAAAAAATCGGACGGAAGCGCCAAGCATGACAAAGATTGGTAAACGAACTCTTCTTCAATCCTTATTGATGTTTCTTACCCTGGCTTGTTCTACCACAATCCAGGCTCAGGATATTGATGTTAGTGCCTCGCTTTCAGAAGTCAACATCTACTCCGGAGAACAAGTAAGTCTACAGGTCACCATTTCCGGTACCAGCATGGGTTCGGTAGAGCAACCTGTACTACCTGAAATTGACGGACTCCGCTGGCTCAGAGGCAGTACTTCTCGCGGACAAAAATATTCTCTTGTTAATGGAAGTCCTACCGTTACCTATACATTCGGTTATGCCCTGATTGCCCAAACTCCCGGCAGTTACACGGTTCCTGCAATAACAGTGAATGTAAATAACGAGACCTTTCAGACCTCCCCAATTCCCTTTAAAGTGCTTGATCCCTCTACCATAAATTCTGGTGATGCAGAGCGGGCTCCCGATATTTACGTGAGGCTGGAACCAAGCACAAAAACTCCCGTTGTGGGGCAGCAGGTGGTTGCCGATGTAGTGCTGTATTTCAAAAATGATATTGAAGTTTCCTCCTATCAACCGACACCAGGCTGGAAAGCAGAAGGCTTCTGGAAAGAAGAACTTGAATATCCTCAACGAGCTCAAACAACTTCTACCATTGTTAACGGCATTCGCTATCACAGGGCACGATTAATTCAGTATGCGCTCTTTCCAACAAAATCCGGAGAACTTACTTTAAGTCCGTTTGAGATTTCCGTATCGGTTCGTAAACAACGAAACTCCGATCCTTTTGGACTGGGATTCGGACAGGAGCGACTCAATATAGAATCCATCCCGGTAACTCTTAACGTTCAACCTCTTCCCGAAGCTCAAAACGCTGAATTTATAGGTGCTGTGGGTGATTTTGAAATCAGCAGGGAAATCTCACCACGAGATGCTTTTGTCGGAGAAACCATTGAGATTACCACACGCATCAGCGGAGCCGGAAATGTGCCTCTGGTTAATAAACCGGAATATTCATTTCCCGAAGAACTTGAGAAGTACAACCCTCAGGAAGGATCAACCATAGACCGCAGAAACCGGCAAATTTCAGGTACGCGTACCTTTACGGATATTATCATTGCGCGGAATGAAGGCACTTTCACCATTCCCGCTACAAGAATTGCCCATTTCAACCCGAACTCTAAACGCTACGAAATTACCACCCTGCCTGCATTAACCTTCACCGCCAAACGCGACCCTAATGCGAGAGCGGTTGCGCAGAATGATTTACGATTAAACGTTCAACCCATAACGGGTTTGGCTCAATGGACAACCGATTCCGCCACTCCTCTGCATGAAAAAGGCTGGGTATGGTCGCTCATATTTTTTCCGATTCTGCTAACTGCAGCGGCATATGGGTACAAACAATATCACAACCGGATGAACACGGATACTGCTTTTGCCAGGTCCCGAAAAGCTTCCGAAACTGCTTCAAGAACCTTAACCAAAGCTCAGGAAGCCGGTGATATCAAAGAAGGATATCACCTGATTGAAAAAGCGCTGGTTCAATTCATAACAGATAAACTGAACCTACCGCCGGCAGGTCTTTCACATAAGGACGTCATCCGTGAAACAGAACAAATTGCGGATACAGAAATCACCACTGAGCTGAAGCGGCTACTTACTAAGTGCGAAACCATTGCTTACGCTCCCAATGCCACCCAGGAAACCCTGGACTCTGATATTGATAAGACGAAAGCACTAATCAAGAAAATAGGGAAGCTGGTATGAAAAAACTTTTGCTCTGCTTGGTTTGGCTTTTGCTTTCCTTTACCGCTTCGGTTGCACAGCAATCCCCACAGGCCGTTTTTGATGAAGCCAACACCCTTTTTGAAAATGGCGATCTAACAGAGGCTTTAACTCTTTATAGAACCATCGAAGAATCGGGCAATGTTTCAGGTGCTCTTTATTTAAACATGGGGATTACCGCTGTACAGCTCGACTCCCTCGGCCTTGCCAAATTCTATTTCCTTAAAGCAAAAACATTTAATACCACTGCATCACAGGCAAAAACCGCACTGGATTACGTAAACAGTCAGTTCAGCAGACAATCGGCTGTACTGCCCAAATTACCCTGGGACCGTGCTGTACAGTGGATCAATGAAGTGCCTACGGCATCTGGGTTATTTCTCATCGGGTTTGTTATTACAATCGCAGGGTTGATCTTGCTGTACCTCTCCTGGTTTAACAAATTGAGCTTGCAGAATATTTCAAGTTATGTCATCTCATTGGTGATAGCAGGATCAGTTTTAGCCGGCCTGGCTTTCTATGCCGATTACGTTAATCAGCGATACGATGCAGCTATTTTAATTGCCAATTCTCAACGGGTTTTACAGGCTCCAAATGCTGATGCAACACTGGAAAGTATTGCTTACGAGGGATATGACCTGACCGTAGACCACTGGAAAAGTGCAGAACAACCCGATTGGCTTTATGTACGGCTTGGAAATGGACAGTATGGCTGGATTCAAAACCATGGAGTAAAAATATTATAAGCCTTCAATCCTCGGTGAAGTTTATATTATATTGCGAGACTATTTTTGCGTACACAGGTGCTTAAAAATTAATACTGATAAAACATAAAATAATACCCTTTTATTAATGAGTACTACTCAAGAGTATATTGATCAAAACAAAGATAAATTTGTTGAAGAGTTATTTGATTTACTTCGCATTCCCAGCGTCAGCACCGACTCCAGCAAGAAAGAGGAGATTAAAAAAGCAGCCGGGTTTTTAGTCGGCCAGCTCAACAACCTCAACCTCGATACCGTAAAGACCTATGAGACTCCGGGTAATCCTATTGTATATGCCGAACACTGCCCGCACGACGATCGCCCGACAGTATTAATTTATGGCCATTACGATGTTCAGCCTTCTGATCCTGAAGAACTTTGGGACACTCCTCCTTTTGAGCCTACCGTTAAAGATGGACTGATTTATGCCCGTGGAGCCAGCGATGATAAAGGCCAGGCTTTTACGCACGTTAAGGCAGTAGAATCTTTTGTAAAAACCGGTCAGGAAATCCCCGTAAACGTGAAGTTCATTTTGGAAGGGGAAGAAGAAATTGGCTCTCCAAACCTTATCCCTTTTCTGGAAGAACACCAGGATTTGCTGGCCTGCGACATGGTTCTTATTTCTGATACGGCCATGTTCGGGGAAGATCAGCCGTCTATAACCTATGGTCTGCGTGGGCTTGCTTACATGGAAATTGAAGTGGTGGGTCCCAATCGCGACCTTCATTCCGGCGTATATGGCGGAGCGGTAGAAAACCCGGCGAATGTTTTGTGTGAGATTATTGCCAAACTGAAAGACGAAGATGGGGTAATCCAGATCCCCGGTTTTTACAATGACGTGATTCCACTTACCGAGGCAGATCGCAAAGCCTTTGCCCAGCTTCCTTTTGATGAAGAAGACTACAAGAAGACATTAGATGTGGATGCCCTGCATGGTGAAAAAGGATATACAACACTTGAACGATCTTCAGCCCGCCCAACCCTTGATGTGAACGGAATTTGGGGTGGCTACACCAAAGAAGGTGCTAAAACGGTACTGCCCTCTAAAGCAAATGCCAAAGTAAGTATGCGTCTTGTGCCTGATCAGGACCCGCATAAGATTGCCAAACTGTTTAAGAAGCATGTAGAATCGATTGCTCCGGATACCGTAAAAGTAACTGTTAATGAGCACCACGGCGGTTACGCATCGGTTACCGACCTTGACTTCTATGGTCTTAAAGCCGGAGCTCAGGCTTTTGAAGATGTATATGAAACAGAAGTGCTCTTTTCACGGGAAGGCGGCTCTATCCCTATCGTAGCTGACTTCAAACGTGTTCTCGGAGTTGAATCCATCCTGATGGGCTTTGGGCTCACAAGCAATGCCATTCATTCTCCCAATGAAAACTTCTCGCTGAAGGATTTTCACAGAGGAATTAAGACTTCGGCGAGATTTTTAGAGCTGTTACCTGAGTACGCATCCTGATTTATTGAACACGGATACTGCGGTAATGCAGGATTAATACTGATTGGCAGGTTGCTAAATATCTGTATCCAGTACGATTGGGGAATTGTTCTCGAAATTGTAGAGGGTAAGTCGGCGAAGATTATAATAGCCGGTCCAGTAATTTCGAAGAGCCTGAATATAGCTTCGGCGGGCACTGTCTTTTTCGTTTTGAGCAATGAACAAGTTCGTTACATCAATTTTACCAATCAGATAGCGATTCTTAGCTACTTCGTAACGGCGGTCGGCAATTACATCCGAAGATTCTGCCAATTCAACCTGACTGCGAAGCTGTGAGAATTCCCGAACTGTACTGCGCACACTCAGGTCAAACTGCAGCTTTTGATAGGCAATAGTATTAGCCGTTGCAGCCTGCTGATTTCGAGCAGCCTGAATTTCGGCCGTGTTCTTACCCCAGTTAAAAATGGGGATTTGAAATCCTACCGTAAAAAACTGCCGATTTTGAGGATCATTATATACATCACTGAAATCCTCCGCCGTTTGATTTAACCCATAACTGGCCTGGATGGAAGCTGAGAACCCGGCTTCTTTTCTGGCTTGATCATACGATTGATTGGCCTGAATTTCACTCAGCTCAAATTCCAGCGAGGTACTGTTGTTCTCCCGGGCCAGTTCAAGTGCCTTGTCTACATCAATATTCAGGTCGGGTGCGTCTTCAGGGATAATTACCTCAACTTCGGTTTCATCCGGAATGCCTAACAACGCCTTAAAATTTTCTTCTGCTCGCTGAAAGTTCAAATTAGCTGTTGTGAGAGATGTTTCTGCATTTCGAAGCGCAAGCTCACTTTGCAACAGGTCGTTTTCGGCAATGCTCCCTACCTGGTAACGTCCTTGTGAAATATTATAAATGGAATCATTCACCGTTACGTTAAATTCGGCCACTTCAACATTAATCTTTGCCAGCAGAAAATCGAAGAAGCTCTGGGTTACGTTAAAGGCAAGGTCTTCCATGTCTTCCACATACTGCTTTTGTGCAATTTGATATCGAAGCGGTTCAATCTTATTTCTCCATTTCAGGCTATTGAACTGGAAGAGCGGCTGAAAGTATGTAGCTACCAGTGGAGTACTTTGCCAGCGATATACATTTTCCCCGTTTATACCACCATCAAACAAAATAAGCCGGTTAATGCCACTCGAAAGTGATAAGCGCCCACCCGTGGGCATGATGTTTTGGTTAATAGAAAGATTGACAGAAGATTGAGACTGACTTTCTTCCTGATAAGTGGTAGAACCGTCATCCAGCCTGTTTGCCGTAATAGCCCGGCTATAGCTTGGAATGTCCCCATCTAAATCCAGACTGGGAAGTAAATCAGCCCGGAATGATTTATACCTCCATTTGGCCGAAACCAATTCGAATGTAGCAGCACGTGCCAGCGGACTGTTTTGCTTGGCAATTTCAATGCTTTCTTCGAGGGTTAATGTTCGCTGCGATTGAGCTTTCAAATCCGAAGAAAAGAAAGCGAGGGCAATAATCAGAAATCCGAAAAAACGTTTATTCATGTCGTAATGCGTGTACAGGGTCGTGTTGAGCGGCTCGCTTGGCAGGGTAATATCCGAAGACCACACCGATAACGAGAGCTACGCCGAATGAGATGAAAATGGAAATTGGGGTTACAATAGTGGCGATGTCAGCGGTAGCTTCAATAGCATAACTGAAAGCCATCCCGAGTATAATTCCGATGAAACCACCGGTAATACTGATGGTCAGAGCCTCGGTGAGAAACTGAAGTTCTATATCTTTCTTCTGGGCTCCAACAGCCATACGCACTCCGATTTCGCGGTATCGTTCTACCACCGAAGCAAGCATGATATTCATAATGCCAATGCCTCCTACGATCAGTGAAATGGATGCTATGGAGGAAAGCACGATGTTAAAAATACGTTTGGTTCGCTGTTCCTGTTGTAAGAGCTGTTCAGGAACGATAATCTCAAAGTCGACCACATCATTATGGCGACGCTGCAACATTCGTGAGATTACATCTGCGATGGTAGCACTATATTTCGTGTCAGTCACTTTCACAATAAGCTTATCAAGCTGATTGTAGTTTCCATCGCCGGAGTTATTATTGTTCCCTCCGGAACTGCTGATCATGGCTCCGCCCATAAAGATTACCGATCGGCCCCCACTGCTCTGCAAGTCCTTACCGGTAAGTACTGCCCGGTTTTTAAATCTCAATAAAACCGTTGTAGCCGGAGAGTAGATATCCAGATTAAAATTTCGGATACCCAGGTTTTCGATATTCTCTGTGGATACATCTTTCTTTTCAATAACCCCGACTACGGTAAGCCAGAGATGGCCAACTTTTATTTTCTTCCCAATCGGGCTTTCGCCGGCAAAGAATCGTGTTTTCACATCGTAGCCAATCACACAAACCGGATCCGCATTCTTGATTTGCAAATCGCTGAAGTTACTTCCCTCTGTAATGTCCAGGTTCGAGATGCCGAAATAATCTTTATTCACCCCAATCAGTTTACCCGTTCGGATACGTGCGTCACGAATAAATGTGGTTTCATACATAATTTCCGGGCTGAGTTTTTCAACCTGTGGAACCAGCTCTTTGATGCTTTCAAGGTCTTCCAGGTTTAAGCCCGGAGAGAATTTCTTTTTTTCCTGATTGGCTGCATTTTCATCGCCCACATTCCCTTCACGCTGCTCTACAACCGGCTGCACGATTACATTATTTGTTCCCAAAAGCTCCATCTGTTGAAGCACTTCCTGCTGAGCACCGGTTCCGATGGCAAGCATAGCAATGACCGATGAAACACCAAATATAATTCCTAATGAAGTTAGAAAAGCCCGGAGTTTGTTACGTTGAATAGCCTCAAGAGCAATATCCAGATTGTAGAGTATTTTTTGCAGCACCTGCTTATCCTTTTCTTAATTAGATGTGATTTCTTCTCCCAGAAATATCCGATCTATACCGGCCGTATCCTGGGGAACCGACAGGTAAATCACATCATCCATGGCAAGACCTCGATGAACAATCACTTCGTTTTCGTTCATAAGCCCGAGCTCAACTTCCTGCATCACCGGATACAGTCCTTCTTTTTTGAATACAAAGCTGGTTGAATCCTGAACATGAATAGTTTCAAGCGGGATAAACATGGCATCCGGCACTCGATTAACGATTACGCGATTACTGGTGGTCATTGCCGGGCGCAGCACACTGTCGGTTTCTGCAATCTCGATGATCACTTCATACACCTTAGAGTCCGAATTAGGACGCTGCTCACCAATATTTGCCACACTGGTTACGGTTCCATATAGGTTTTTATCCGGAATGGCATCCAGCCCGATTTCCACATTTTGGTCTTTAGCTATTTTCTGAACATCCACTTCATTTACATAGGTGATGGACTCCATCACAGAAAAATCCGGAAGTTCCGCTACCGTAGGATTCCACGCGCTGATGTCGCTTCCTTCAGTAACTTTACTGCCATCATAGTTTCGTTTGTAGATCACCATTCCCTGCGCCGGGGCCTTCACTGTAAACTGCTGAAGCAGCGACCTGATTTTGTTTACTTCGTTTTGCTCTTCCTGTAAATCGGCCTCTACTTCACTCATCTGGGCTTCCGCCTGCTTTACCTTGGTGATGTAGTTTTTCTTCTCCTGAGCCAGCTGACGACGAGCTTTATCAAGATCAATTTCGGCCTGGCGTTGAACGGCAGGAGATTCGTATTTGGACTGATCGACCGCTATCTGTCGTTCTTCCAGCGCATACTCCAGGTTAATCAAATTATCCCGAGCCTGAGAAAGGGTGAGCGTGCTGTCCAGTGATACCTGGGTTACCTGAGACTGAGCCTGTTGAAGTTCCAGCATGGCATCCTGCAAACGGCCTGTAATTTCCGATCGGTCTAGCTCGGCAACAAAATCTCCTTCTTTCACAATAGTTCCTTCCGGAATTAACCGCTGAATTTTCATATTGAACAGGCGAATTTCACGAACTCCTTGTGGCCCCTTAATTTCAACAGATTGTTTAGCTCGCAATTCCCCCGTGGTGGTAACATCAACTACGAATTCACCTTTCTTTGGTGTGGTAGTAAGCTCTACGGTTTCGGATGATTCTCCTCCAAAAACAAACCAGGCAATCATGGATAGTCCAATGATGACACCCGGAATCAAATACTTTTTCTTCATGTGATAACTAATTTAGAAATGAGTACGAATATACCCTTTTTAGATAATGACGAATATACTATATAAATAGTTTTACAAGTACGCTAATGTATTGATTTTATTACCCTATTTCCTAAATAAAATCAATAGTCCGCCTTCTAAACTTCAAGAAATGTTGAAAACGGTAAGAGACAGAATCTGAGAGAGTAGCTTTATTCTGGGTAGTAAGGTGAGCAGAAGCTATTCTTCAACGAGAGTATTATCGACCAGGCCGGTTTCGAGATCATAGCTTTTACCGGGTTGGGTGTTATCTAAAATTTCCTTGGGGTCATTATTCTCGTCTACAATAACCACCCGAGGCTTATGGTCTTTAGCTTCTTCCGGTGTCATCTCCGCATAGCTGATCACGATAATGCGATCGCCAACCTGAGTCATTCTTGCGGCAGCTCCGTTAAGGCAGCAAACACGACTTCCTCTTTCACCGGGAATGGTGTAAGTCTCTAAACGTGAACCGTTGGTGATGTTTAGTACCTGTACTTTTTCGTAAGGCAACAGGTTTGCGGCATCCAATAAATCCTGATCGATGGTAATACTACCCTCGTACATCAAGTTGGCTTCGGTTACCGCCATTTGGTGCAATTTTGATTTAAACATCGTGATTTTCATCGTACTTCACTCAGAGGTCTAAAATTATATTATCAATGAGACGCGTTTTACCTAAATAAGCCGCGCCGGCGAGGATATATGAAGTGCCGGACTCCAATTTCTTTACCGGCTGCATACTATCCATGGAAAACACATTAAGATAATCATTTTTGAAACCTTTCGCTTCCAGTTCATCCTGTTGATGTTTTAACAATAACTTTGGCTCATCCACTCCATCACGAATCTGCTTTTCCACATATTGCAATGCCCGATATAAACCCGGGGCTATTTTTCGCTCTTCATCACTCAAATACGCATTCCGGCTACTGAGGGCCAGCCCGTCGTTTGCACGTGCAATGGGAGCTGCCACCAACTCAATATTGTGATTAAATTCTTCCACCATCCTCGAAAGAACCTGAAACTGTTGAATGTCCTTTTGGCCAAAAACAGCAACATCCGGATCAATGATATTGAAGAATTTATTCACAACGAGTGCAATCCCTTCAAAAAATCCCGGCCGACTTCTCCCGTCCATATGGTCATTAAGCTCATCGATTGTGATACCAAAGTATCGTTTCCCGGAACCATACATAATTTGATCATTCGGGGTGAAGACTATAGAAACACCTTCATCTTTACACGCTTGTAAATCTTTCTCCATCTGCCGCGGGTAGCTGTCAAAATCCTCATTTGGACCAAACTGAGTTGGATTTACATATATGGAAACGACAACTTCATCGGCTTTTTCTTTTGCCAGCCGCATCAGAGAAAGATGACCCTCATGCAGTGCACCCATGGTTGGTACAAAGGCAATGGTTTTGCCGGCGGATCTGAGTTCACCAATGCTGGCCCGAACGGCTGATATGTCAGATACTTGCTTCATATTCAAATAAAAAGAGACGCCTGTGTGGGGGCGTCTCCGAATTTAGGAAATGAAAATTACATGCTATACCGTGCGGCCGGTATCAAAGTCTTCCAGAATCTGCTTAATGCGATTCAGAAAAGCACCGCCGTGGGCACCGTCAATGATACGATGATCGTAACTCATAGAGAGGTACATCATGTGGCGGATGGCGATTACATCACCGGCATCGGTTTCCATCACAACCGGGCGCTTCTCAATAGCACCCGTACCAATAATGGCTACCTGTGGCTGGTTAATAATAGGTGTTCCCATCAGGTTACCCACACTTCCGTAGTTAGTCAGGGTGATGGTTCCGCCCACTAAATCGTCAGGACTTAATTTCTTGCTCCGGGCTTTTTCAGCAACTTCATTCACGGAGTTAGCCAAACCAACGAGGTTTTTCTCCTGCGCTTTTTTGATGACCGGCACAATCAGTCCGCCTTCGCCGCCGGTTCCAAGTGCTACCGCCAGTCCAAAGTTGATGTCTTTCTTCAGGTGAATTTCATCATCAACAACCGAGCTGTTAATCAGTGGGAATTCGAGCATAGCATTGATAATAGACTCAACAAACAGAGGAGTGAAGGTAAGCTTGGTTCCCGTTTTTTCCTGGAACTTAGCTTTGTTCGCATTTCTCCATTTCACCATGTTGGTTACATCCACCTCGGCAAAAGTAGTTACGTGCGCTGATGTTTGCTTGGAGCGAACCATGTGCTCGGCAATCATCTTACGCATGCGATCCATCTTGATCACTTCCACTTCACCGGAAGGAGAATGCTTCACATCCAGCTGACCGGCAGATATAGATCCATCGGAAGATTTTGAACCGGACGATGGCTTACTGAGTCCGGCAGAAGCTGTTTGTTTTTGCTGAGCCGGAGCTGATACTTTGCCAGCTTTACGGTCTTCAACATATGCGAGAATATCTTTCTTGGAAACACGACCGCCCTGTCCCGAGCCGTCAATGTTTTCCAGTTCTTCCTGGCTGATTCCCTCCTCTTTAGCGATGGAGCGAACAAGCGGAGAATAAAAACGCCCATCACTTCCCACGCGCTGCGGCTCGGATCCTCCGGAGGTACCGTTAGATGATGCAGCTACCGGCTGAGCTTCTTGTTTCTGCTCTGCTTTCGTTTCTTTCTTCTCTTCTTTTTTAGGAGCAGGCTTACTTGATCCGGAACTTGCAGAAGCTCCTTCTCCGGTTGCGATAACTGCAATGGTCTGCCCCACTTCAATGGTCTCATTTTCTTCAGCCAGAATTTCTACGAGTGTACCTGCTGTAGGAGAAGGCACTTCACTGTCCACTTTATCAGTGGAAATTTCGAGCAGGGTTTCATCTTCTTCAACCTTATCACCCACCTGCTTCGACCAGCCGATAACAGTAGCTTCTACAACTGACTCGCCCATTTGAGGCATCTGCACTTCTATGCGCTCACCTTCATCACCACCGCCGGATGTAGCAGCCGGAGCTTCTTCTTGCTCTTCCTGAGTATCGGCTTCCTCCGTTTCTTCCTGAGCTGTAGATTCTTCAGCCTCACTGTCTCCACCAGAGGAAACATCACCGGCAGCATCTGCATCCGTTTCAATAATAGCGATCGGTTTTCCTACTTCAATAACGTCTCCTTCGTCGGCAAGCACTTCTACAAGTACGCCTGCTTCGGGTGAGGGCACTTCTGTATCCACCTTATCGGTGGCTACTTCCAGCAAAGTTTCATCAACTTCAACCGTGTCACCAACGCTTTTGGCCCACTCAATAACTGTGCCTTCCATTACCGATTCGCCCATTTGGGGCATAACCACTTCTACCTTCGCCATAAATTCTTTTGTTTTACTGCCTGTAAGGCGGTTTTAAGGAAAATTAAACGAACCTAAAGTTCAGGATAATTCCAATTAGTTCAAAATAAGTATCGTTCCTTTAAAAATGGGAAAAGCGCTTTTTCTGAGGCTGAACAAACTTGGATTATTTTATACCGGTTAAAGAACGATTTGAGTTGAGAACAATACTATAAATTTTAGGCCTTAAGCTTTTACTCTCCATCAAGTAAAACCTCGCTTATTTCGTGATTACATTTCCGGTGAATAGCCTTCAGATTTTCTATATCTCCGAACCACTTAATAGTCTCATCTTTTCTAAGCCTCGTGGGCTTTTCTGATATATAAGCATGCCAGCTACTAAAGGGCCAATCGTTCAGGTTTTTCGTAAAACCATGATGTATAGGATTGCTGTGGATGTAGGCGATTAGACGAACAAAATATTCGTCTGAGTTGATGAGTTTTCTTTTAAAGGGCCTATTGAATAGAGACCCCCTTTCTGTCGTACATTTTATTATAAGCTTTCGTGTAGCCATTAAATAAATTACTAAACTGTTGCGACACCAGACCTGACAGGTTTTCAAAACCTGTCAGGTCTTTGTTCCTTTTAGAATGCTTTTCTTTATAAAATTCTTTCAATACTTCCTCGCTTTTCACCCGCACCATAAAGTGAAAATGGTTGGGCATTAAACAATAGGCAAAAGTATCTACCACAGGGTGCACATGGTGGCGGTACTTTTCTAAAAAGTACCGGTAATTATCTTCACAGCGGAAGAAATCATCACTTCCATTAGCATGTGTCCAAATATGGTAAGTTCTCCCCGATAGAAATGGAATTGGTTTCTCTGACATAAATGCTTGTTTTAAATCTAGCCCCATTAGTAAGAGCCGGGAAAAACGAATTCCTTACAATAATCTTCAAATCATTTTTTGAGCATGTATTCAACTATTTATATTCGATAACCAATATTCTAAAAGGTTTGTCCTCAGTTCTGATTTTATTAACTTCGCAAAGTTAGTCAAACAGCATAAATAAAAGTCTTGGCGCTATGATATCGGAAGAATTACAGGAAATTATTGATGAAGCTGAAATCCATATGGATGAAGCCACCGCTTATTTTAAAAAGGAACTCTCTCATGTGCGTGCCGGGAAAGCCAATCCCGCGCTTCTGGAGGGCATTAAAGTTGAATATTACGGTTCACAAACACCGCTTCAACAGTTAGCTAATGTAAGCGCCCCCGAAGCTCGGCTCCTGGTTATTCAGCCTTATGACAAATCCAGTATGGAAGATATTGAGAAAGCCATTATGTCGGCCGGACTTGGATTGAACCCCAACAACGACGGCGAACGCATTCTCATCCCGCTTCCGGTACTCACCGAAGAACGGCGTAAAGAGCTGGTGAAGCATTCCAAGGATATCGCTGAAAAAGCGAAAATCAGTATACGCAACACCCGCCGGGATGCTAACGACTCCATCAAGAAAAAAGTAGAGAGCGAATCACTATCCGAAGACTCGAAGTATGAGGCCGAAGATGAAGTGCAAAGCCTCACCGATAAATACACCGCCAAAGTTGACGAACTCCTCGAGAAAAAAGAAAAAGAAATAATGACGGTTTAAAGTGTTGAAGTGTATTGGTGTTATGGTGTTAAAGTTTTCATGTTACACCAGACACCAGGCACTATAACACTTAAACTCGGTAACACACAGCCCGCAACCCATAAATGTATATATCCGAACTTGATCTTCAGGGATTTAAAAGCTTTGCTCACAAAACTAAGGTAAAGTTTGACAGCGGGATTACCTCTATTGTAGGGCCTAATGGTTGCGGTAAATCCAATATTGTAGATGCCCTGAGATGGGTTTTGGGAGAGCAACGCCCTTCCTTACTTCGCTCTTCGGCCATGGCCAATGTGATTTTTAACGGCACTGCTCAGAAAAAAGCTCTGGGGATGGCCGAAGTATCTCTGACTTTTGTGAACGACAAAGGCATTCTTCCTATCGAGTACAGTGAAGTTACCATCACCCGACGCTTATACCGCTCGGGCGACAGTGAGTACCTGATCAATAATACCTCCTGCCGGCTAAAAGACATCATGGAGTTGTTCATGGATACCGGGATGGGTTCGGATGCTTATTCGGTGATTGAGCTCAAGATGGTTGAGGAAATCCTGAACGACAAAAACAACGACCGTCGCCGTTTGTTTGAGGAAGCTGCCGGAGTTACCAAGTATAAAGATCAGCGGAAGAAAACCATTCGCAAGCTAGAGTCGACACGAAAGGATTTACAGCGGGTAGATGACCTTTTGGTTGAACTCCGCAAAAAAGCCCGCTCACTGGAGATACAGGCCGAAAAAGCAGAAAAAGCCAAAGTTTACAAGGATGAACTCGAGGTCAAAGACAAAGCACTGACCCTTCACGAGTTTAACAAGATTAAATCCGAGCTGGAGCCGCTGCAGGAGCGCATTAAGAATGCGGACAAGGAGAAGAAGGACATCAACAAATCGATGGAGGAGCTGGAAGAGGCAGATGAAAAAGCCCGGGCGGAACTCATCGTAAAAGAGAAAGAGCAGGCCGAGGCACAGCGCCGGGTAAGCCAACTACATAACGCCATCAGGGAGGCTGACACCAACCTTCGCATCACCAAAGAGAAAATCGAGAACGAGAAAAAGGTGATTGCTGAATATGCCAAAGACATTGAGCAGGGCAAAAAGGATTTAAAGGAACTTAATGAGCTGCTTGATTCGAGCCGAAAAAAGCTGGAGTCGTTTGATGATGATTTGGAGAAGTCAGAGAAAGCCCTCGAAGATTCCAAAAAGAAATACGGGCAAATTCAGCAGCAGTATAATCGCGAGCGTTCTGAGTTGTATGAAATTGAGGTTCAGATAAGTGCCACAAATAATGAGCTGAATCAGCTTCAAACCAAGCGTATTAAGATTGAAAGTCGCCTGGAAAATACCGAAGGTGACCTAGAGCGCATCAACGACGAAATTGTGGATCTGAATGACGAGATCGACAACATGAATGGCGAACAGGGGCTGATTGAGAAGAAGCTGGAGAATCTGGTTGTTGAGCGGGATGAGCTTGAAGAGGAATTAGAAACAGCCCGCGAGAAAAGAGAGCAGTTTGCGGAGAAGCAGAACGAGATTAAAGACGAGCTTCGAACCCTTCAGAGTAAAAAAGAGTCGCTGGAATCTGAAATCCGGCTGATGAACGACCTGGCCAGCTCGAATGAAGCCTTTCCCGGAAGTGTGAAGTTCCTGATTGAAAATCACCGGTTCGATTTTAAAGATATGACAACGGTGTCCGAGATTTTCAACACAGATGAAAAACACGCCGTAGCTCTTGAAGCCGTTCTGGGGGATGTGCTGAACTTTGTGGTCGTTAAGACACTGGATGAAGCCAAACGTGCCGCTAAAATCCTTAAAGAAAATGATAAAGGCCGAGCCACCTTTATTCCTCTCGATCAGCTTTCGGCAACCTATCCGGTTAAAGATGGCAGCTTGTTTGATGAGGTAAAATCCAAGCGGGAATACTCGGCCCTGAAACAACTGCTGCTTGGGAATGCCAAAGTTTTTGACTCAGTTGAAAAAGCTTATACCGCTACCAAAAAGGATGACGAGTTGGTGGGCGTGACTTTTGACGGAGAGGTGGTTACCAACTCCCGGTTCTTCCAAAGTGGAAGTAAGAGTAAAAATGCCGGAATCCGTGTTGGGCTGAAAGATAAAATCGAGAAGCTTGAAAAAGAGGAGGCAAAAACCACCAAAGAGATTTCCAAACTGGAAGATTACCTTCAGCAGATTGTTGAGAAGTATGAAAAGCTGGATATCGGCGAACTCAGTAAATCACTGAAAGAGAAAGAACAGGAAGTCCGAAGGCTGGAGCAGCAACAGCACAGTTTAAGTTCCAAGATTCAGGTATATCAAAAGAATATCGGGGAGCTGGTTAATCGCAAAGACAACCTGAAAAGCAGCGAAGGAACGGCCCAGGAAGAGCTCGACTCCATTCAGCCCAAGCAAAAGGAATTACAGCAGAAAATGCTGGAGCTGGATGAACAGCAGCAGGAGAAAAAGGATCTGCTCGAAACATTGGAAGACGAGCGCTCTATTGCTCAAAGCCGCTACAACGATACTCAGCTTAAACATCAGGATCTTCGCAATAAAGTAGAGAACCTGGAAAAGGAAGTTCAACGAGCCGAGACCGGGATTGAGAATGTAGAGAGACGCATCGAAAACCGGACTTCGATGACGGAGGAAAGTAAAGAGCAAATCGACACGCTCAGTTCCCGTATAAAAGAACTGCAAACCAGTATTGAGAAGAATGCCGAGGCTAAAAAAGAAGCCGACGAGAAACTGGAAAAAGCGGAAGAAGCGGCCGCTAAACAGCGTGGAAAGATCAACGAAATTGAAAAAGAGCTGAAGGAAGTTCGCCGTCGTAAAGAGGTGAACATGGAGCTGGTGCATCACCTGGATATGGCCCGGGAGAAAATGGAGATGCAGAGTCAGGCGCTTTCAGACCATATCTGGGAAACCTATGGAATTCTGATGAAGCAGATTGAAGGCGCCGAAATGCCGGAAGATAAAACACCTGATGAAGTAAAGGAGCGCATCAGCTGGCTGAAACAGAAGCTGAATAGCATCGGGGAAGTGAACCCGCTGGCTATCGAAGAATATAAAGAAGAGAAAGAACGGCTGGATTTCTACGAGGAACAAATTATGGACCTCGAAGAAGCCGAAGAACAGCTGCTCGAAACCATTGACGAGATCAACGAAACGGCCACCGAACGTTTCAATAAAACCTTCGAACGAATTCGGGTAAACTTTCAGAAAGTATTTAAAACTTTGTTTGAAGCGGACGATTATTGTGATCTTCTTATTGAGCAAGATGTGGAAGACCCGCTGGAAGCCCGCATCGAAATTAAGGCACAGCCGCGTGGTAAACGGCCATCCGGTATTTCACAACTTTCGGGTGGGGAGAAAACACTGACCGCCATTGCTCTTCTGTTTGCGATTTACCTGGTTAAGCCTTCTCCTTTTTGTGTACTGGATGAGGTTGATGCACCACTGGATGATGCCAATATTGAGCGATTTGCCAAGATGATTAAGGAATTCAGCGAAGACACTCAGTTCATTATCATTACGCATAACAAGAAGACAATGAGTAAGGCCGAGATGATGTACGGGGTGACCATGCCAACCACCGGTGTCAGTCGCCTGGTGGGTGTGAAACTGGACGAAGTGGAAGACGTGCTGTAAGAACATCGATCAAGGAACATTCAACCTTGAATGTTGAAGTTGAGTTTGTTCAGTGCCGTTATTTGTGACTCCGTATCTTTCGCCATTGTTCTGCGTTGGTTTGAATTATAGACAGATCTTTAATAATACTTCCAAACCAATATATTCCTTCCATCAACATTTCCTGAATTAACCCAATAGTTATGAAGTGTCGCATTCCGGTTTTCCTGATTTCATCATTTCTTCTAATCTCCTGTCAGCCCGAAAAGAAGCAGCCTGATATTGAGTCTCTCCCGATTTCGGTTCAAACCATTTCTCTGTTGGGAGATACGCTTAAGACTGACATTCAGGGCATTCCCGAGCGGTATTTGATCCGGATCGATTCACTGAACAAGCTGGCTTATCAGGAAGACCGAATGGTGGATCATATGATTTGGGAAGCCCGAAAGACCGCCTATGCCGGGGACTACCGTCAGGCTGTTGAGCTTTTTACCGACGCCATCAACGAGTTTCCGGATGAGCCCAGGTTATACCGGCATCGCGGACACCGATACATTACTCTTCGGGCTTTTGATTTGGCTATTGATGACTTTCAGCGTGCAGCAAGGCTCTTTAAAGATCAGCCTGATATCACAGAAAAAGATGGTTTACCCAATGAGCAAAACATTCCGCTCAGCACCCTTCAAACCAATACCTGGTATCATCTTGGGCTGGCACATTACCTGAAAGGGGAGTATGAACAAGCTAACCTCGCTTACGAAAACGGACTCCAGGTTTCCGGAAATCCGGACATGCGCGTGGCCTTTTTGTACTGGAAATATATGACGCTACGAAAAATCGGACGGGATGCTGAAGCCGGTGCCTTGCTCGACCAAGTCTCGCCCGATATGGAACTGATTGAGAATACCAGTTACCATGAATTGTTAATGGTGTTCAAAGGCGTTTTCTCTCCGGATGAAATCATCACAGAAGAAAACTCCGAACTTGATAATGCTACCCTGGGTTACGGGCTGGGTTTCTGGCACCATGTCAACGGCCGGGAAGAACGAGCTTTGGAAATCTGGCAAGACGTATATGAAGCCGGTAACTGGGCTGCCTTCGGATACATTGCCAGTGAAGCTGAGTTGGCACGAGGTTAATGGGTTGGTTTATTGGTATTACAGGCCGGAAGCAATCACTTAAGAATTCCATTCTTTCGCTTTCTTCAGATAATGATTGTTTAGTAGAGTCCGAGTCTTTTTTCTTGATTGCCGGAGGTCACCATCAAACCATCCATTCCCAATTGGATGAAGATAAGCAATCCGGATGGGTAGCATCCGGCGTTGGCATTTCAAATGGTGAAGACCCTAAGTTGTACGATTCAAATGACTGGGATCAGGCCATTGGTAAAGGAGTGAGTCATCTTCACCAAGCAAACGGTCATTTTGCGGTTTGCAGTTGGAATGATCAGCAGGTTGAATTGTACACCGATCAGCTGGGAATGCGGAATGTGTTTATTCATGAAGCAAAAGACTTTGTCCTCTTCTCCACAAGACTCGACTGGATAATAAAACTTGTTCCAAAAGCATCCATAAACTGGAAAAAGTTCGGAAGTCGATGGCTGGCCATTAATCAATTTTCTAATGGTAGTTTTGTAAACGGAATTGAGCGTATTTCACAGGGTGGGCATGCTACTATTAAGCCAGAGGGGGTGACGATTTCAAGTCAAAGATGGAATTTTAGCCGGAAAGAAGTCAGCTCGCAGAGCTTTCTGAGTACTTTATCAAACTTTAGTACACTGCCTTTAAAACAAGGGCAACCACTTTCTTTAGGACTCTCAGGAGGGTTAGATTCGCGAACCCTTTTTGCCATACTTCTTCAACAATCAAATTCAAATTGGGCTACACATACTTTTGGTGAAGCAAACCACCCGGATTTAAAAACGGCAACTTTATTGAACGGGTTTTATGACAAAGAACATTATGTTTTTGAAGAGAAGGTTCCTGAAGCTAAAAAAATCGAAGAGCTACTTCCTGATTTTGTCGGGCAAACCATGTTAACATCCATTCCTTCACATTATGTGGGATTTCAAGCTTATAGAAGAATTCAGGAAATGAAGTTCGCCGTAATTGATGGTGGGTTTGGAGAAATAGCGAGGCGTCGCTTCATGAACAGCGTTCTCTTAAGAGCTAAACCAGCTTTAATTAAAAAGGATATTCCGGCTCTGGCTTCTTTTTTAAGGCTTCATAGAGCAGACATTTTTACTCAGGAATGTACCCATGCCATGATCCTGGGGTTGGAAGAAGAACTTCAAGAGGAAATCGATGCCATGCCGGATATCGCTGAAATCGGCATTGAAAATTGGCTGGACTTATTCACAGTAAGAACCCGTGTGCCAAACGCGGCAGGTCCTGAACAAGCTCGTTCTGATAATGAACTGCTCAATTATATGCCTTTCTTACAACCCGATTTAATTGCTTTGGCTCTCAGTTTACCTGTTAAGGAGCGGAAGAATGCCCAGGTTTTTCGTTCTTTTATCAGAAGAAATGCCCCAAAGCTTCAGAATGCCTCTCTCATAAAAGGAGATTACTCCTACCCCTACTGGATGAAAGACTACACTTCTGCCGCATGGATGCGAATCAAGCAGAAACTTGGAATGAAGTATGAAAGTTCTCAAACTATTGACTTCCTGATGACCATGGAAGAATATGTCCGAGACCTTCATAACTCCCAATCAGCTAAAGAATATTCGGCTTATGATCATAAAAAGATTGATCAGATTATCATCGGCTTCTATGATCAAAAGAATAAAGACTTAGCCCATCAGCTGAATTGGTGGCTTGCATTTGAGGTTTTTCGGCGGATTTAGAATTCATCCATTATTTAAAGTGCCTCTGTGTTTAAGTGTTAACGTAAATCTATTTTTTGCTTTACGTTAACACCCACGTACTTTAAAACATATTTCTAATTCCCCACAAAGAAAACAGCATTCCCGAACAGCAGTTTACCATTGTGCCAGAACCCACGGAACAAAGGATTGTCAACCATATAAACTACGTGACCAGCACCCATATTTTGAACTCCAAAAGCTAAGGTGTGCTCCAGAGACTCTTTCGCTTTATTCCCTGCAAAACCGCTTCGGTGGGCTCCGGGTTTAGCTGCGCCCACGTTCCACCCATTTTCAAGATAATCAAAGGATGAAGATCCCAGTTTTAGTGACATATATTTCTCATCATACCCAAATGCCAAAGGATGTGAAGTGTCCATCGTTATTTCGAAAATACTGCCGGGGTTAAAATACTGAGCCCGATCGCGTGAAGCCTCCCCATATTTCTGAAGTTTGTCTTCAGGGCCTTCGCTTTCCTCGTTCTCCCGCTCTTTTCTTTTCAGGTTGAAGCCATCTTTTCCGGCCAAATCATTATTAGCACTTCCAACAGCAATCAGGGTGCCACCCGAACGCACCCATTCTTTGATAACATCCATCTCTCCATTACCTACAGCGCCTCCGTAAGTACCCGGCAGAATGAGCACATGATACTCATCCCAGTTCACGGAACCCACATCATCTACATTAATCAGGTTAACGGGATAGTTTATCTGCTGATCGAAATAGTTCCAGATATGACCCACCATGTTAGAGCTGGTTCCCTCACCGGAAAGCAAAGCCACCTTCGGCTTCTCAATATAGCGCACATATGATGACCCAAAATCTTTTCCTGAATCCACAAACCCGGTAGCAACCGGAGTTACAACCCGGTTCAGCAGATTCGCCTCGTCCTTCACTATTTCATCAAACTTATCTCCCAGCTTTTCATTGCCATTGCGAGTGATGATCAGAGTACCGGGGGCATACTCTTTATCATTCAGGGTGAAGGCCTTTTCAGCGTACCGAACGGCAACTCCTTCATCCAGCAACCGCGCAAGATATCTTAAATCTTCAATGGAGTTCCATTTCGCGAGATAGGCATACGGCTTATCGATAACAGGAGTAAGCTCGTCTTCCATACTCATGGAAAGAGGCTCTGTATCCAGCTGGCCTTTAATGGCATAGCCATCCACGCCATAGGCATAGTGCATTTCCCACGCGGTGATATCATAAGTGAGCGAATCGGCAAGCTCCGGCTTCGGCTCAAACAGCACCCGTACCAGTGTTCCTTTCGGCTGATACGTACTGATTACATAGTCACCTTTCTCAACGGAAACCCGGCCGGTTTCACCGGAACTGTAATCATATCCGTTAGCATTGGAAGAGCGGCTGGCTACCCCAAAGTCGATGCGCTGATTTACCAAGTATCTCAACAACCGTGATACTTTATCCGGATTACTGCTCTTTTTCACCACAAATGTTTTGTATTCGCCTGCTCCATTTCTGGTGGTGTTGGTGAAGTAATCGGAAAACTCCTGAATCACCCGCTTTGAGTTTTGAGCGGTAATTTCCACTGTAGAAAGTCCGCTTACGGTATGATGTGTCAAACGGTCGTGCAGGGTAAGCGTATCGCCTTCGGCCGTAATCACTCCACGTCCGGCAGAGCTATGTCCGGCTTGCTCGTATGTCATCCCGATGGCGCCATTGAATGTAGGCCAGGTATCGCCATAGCTTGGGTAGAACAGGTCAAAAACTTCCTTGGTAAAATACAGCCAGTTTTCTTTATCAAAATATTTGGTGTGATTCTTACCAATCATCGTCTGAAACTGTCGCTGCCAGTCGGTTATGGCCATATGGAAAGGCTCGGCTGCGGGAGCAAAATAGTACGGTGAATTATAGCCTTGCTCATGAAAATCCACATGCACATGAGGCATCCATTCGTTGTACACACGAATTCGCTGCTGACTTTCTACCTGTGTTTGCCATGCCCAATCGCGATTTAGATCAAAGTAATAGTGATTGGTTCTCCCTCCGGGCCAGGGTTCGTTATGCTCGCGTGTTTCAGGATGTACATTTTTCTTCTCCCCAACTACGCTGCGATACCAGTTCACGTATCGGTCACGACCATCCGGGTTTACCATCGGGTCCATAATAACCACCGTATTCTCCAGCCAGTTATTATTTTCTGTGATCAGTTTATACACCGTATTCATCGCTGCTTCACTGGAAGAAGTCTCGTTTCCATGTACGTTATAACTCATCCACACAATCGCCTTTTGGTTAGGAGTGGAAGTACCTGCTTCCAGATCGGCCAGTTTTAAATTGTTTGAGCGGATTTCATCCAGATTTTGGTGATTGGCCTCAGTCGTCACAACCGCATAAACCAATTCACGGCCTTCGTTAGTGGTTCCATATTGGGTAAGGGAAACCATCGGGGATTCATCAGCCACATGCCGGAAATAATTCATCACTTTATAATGGGGCGTCCACTTTTCACCCAGTTCATACCCTAAAAATTCAGCCGGTGATTGAAACTGTGCAAAGGCACTTCCGGTTATTAGAAAACAAGCTGCAACAACTGTTAAAACAAATTTCTTCATACTTCAGAGATAATTATTCCTTTTATAAAAGTTGGTTAATGGTAGGTATTCAAAAGCGAGTGCACAAGTAAATTTTGAATTACCTATGGATAATGTTTCTACTCTACTCCAAACCCCATTATCAAAACTGTTATCTTTTGTGTATGATTAATCAAAAGTTCCAAATCAATTATTAAGCGTGATTATAAGCAGCAGTAACAGCCAGGTTGCCCCTATCAAACGCATTGCCGCCATCGACATTGGCACCAATTCTTTTCATGCCATCATCGTTGATGTGTATTCCGACGGCAGCTTCCGAACGCTCGATAAGCTTAAAGAAATGGTTCAGCTGGCCAAAGGTGGAATGGGCAAACGGTTATCTGAGGGAGCTTTTAAGCGCGGACTAACCGCCCTGAGAAATATCAAACGGCTTGCCGATAGCTACGAATGTGAGGAAATACTGGCCTACGCCACCAGTGCTATCCGGGAAGCTGAAAATGGCGGGGAATTCATTCAAAAAAGTATTGATGATATTGGTATTAAAATGAATGCCATTCCCGGGCGGGTTGAAGCTGAACTGATCGGACTTGCCGTTCGCCACGGAGTAAAACTGACGGAAGAACCGGTACTCATGGCTGATGTGGGCGGCGGAAGCGTAGAGTTTCTCATCGGAAACGAAAAGGAATTCTTTTTTACAGCCAGCAAAAAAATCGGGGTTTCCCGTATGACGGAAATCTTCAAGCCTTCCGACCCAATTACCGAAGAAGACATCGAAAAGCTGGAGGATCATTATGAAGAACAGCTTCGTGATGTAGCCCAGGCATTTGCCCAACACCGCACCGATACCATTATTGGTTCTTCTGGTACAATGGAGAACATCGCTCAGATGATTGCTGCCCGTAAGGATAAATCCATCGATGTAACATTAAACGAGATGGAATTTTCAGCCGAAGAATTTAAAAAGTTCTACGAGTGGTTCATCAAACTCAGCAAGAAAGAACGCAAAAAAGTTGACGGCCTGGATACCAAGCGGGTCGGCTTTATTAATACCGGGGTGGTACTGCTGAACTTTCTGATCCGGAAGTTTGGCATTAAAACCGTGAAAATATCTTCTCAGGCCCTGCGTGAAGGGATTGTGATTCGTTACCTGAAGAAAGACATGATTGGGCTGCAATGGTCGGGGGCGTTTGCCGACCCAAGGCGACGAAGTGTGTTTGAGCTTCTCAGAAAAACAAACTGGCATGAAGCGCATTCCCGTCATGTGGCCAATATGGCTCTCACCATTTTTGATGCGCTGGAAGATGAGCTCGAACTCACCCTGAACGACCGTGAACTGCTCGAGTATGCAAGCTACCTTCATGATATCGGGTACTACATTTCTCACTCTAAACACCATAAACACGCCCTGTACATCATCCGGCATTCTGATTTGAAAGGGTTTAAGGAAGACGAAATAGAAATTATTGCTAATGTAGCTCGATATCACCGGCGTTCAACTCCGAAAAAAAGGCACGGAGAATACTGGAAAATGCCTCCGGCTATTCGAAAAAGAATCCGAAAACTATCCGGAATACTGAGAGTGGCTGATGGTTTGGACCGAAGTCACTACCAAAACGTGAAAGACCTGCAGGTTTATTCGGAAGAAGATCAGATAAAATTGAATATTCGTACCGAAGGAGAACCGTATCTGGAAATTTGGGGAGCCGAGCGTAAATCTGATTTGCTAAAAGAAGTAACCGGGAAGAAAATCAACATAGAGCGGGTGATTGAACCGGCATATATCGGGCAATAAAAAAGCTCCGACGCAGAGCGTCGGAGCTAGGTTATACTTGAAGTCTCAGAATCAGATTAAAGTTCTGACGATGAACGTCTCAAATTAGTTCAAGCGTCCGCTTGGACTTTGATGAAACAACCATCCAATCCGAAAACACAAGGTTCCTACACTCACAGAAATAATTTTTTTGAAGTTTTTCGGCATTAATCCCCGAAAGAGCCGGCCGGACCCGGAAATACAACCGGGCTTTCAAAACCATCTTCCGATACACTGGCAACACCAAAGTAGTAATTATCGATAACTACATTCTTCAGCGTGTGTTCGGTTTTATCGGCCGGAACAAACACACTTTTCTGCCATTGGTTGGCATCCGTAAGTCGCCAGTAGATTTTATAACCTGCTAATTGTGGATTCTGCTCAGCATCCAAAGCTTTCCACTTTAAGGTAGTGCTCGGGCGGACAGCCCCTTCTATTTCTACTTCGGCCGGCGGACTTGGAGCCCAGCTCATCGCCGCCATAACCACGGCGTTCAATCCGGTTAGCTTGGCAGCAAAATCGAATTCTACTTCATCCAGCACGTCTCCGTATTCAACACCATCTTCAGTTCGTAAATCCTGATGCTGGCGGTTATAATCTTCATTGGTTTCCATGATACGAACCCCGGGAAATCCTGCTTCATTAAACGGACGGTGATGTCCTCCACGGCCAAAACGATCGAGCCGGTAAATCATCATCACATCCAAATTACGAATGTATAAATCGGCCATTTTATCCACATAGCGAGCCAGGTTTCGGGATGGTGAATCAACTTCACCACCGGTATATCGGCGAATAGTGGCCTCACGCTCTGTTTCTACCGCTCGTGTTCCTTCTGAAAATACCCGAGCCGTGGTATTATCAATCACCTGATTGATACCCTGTATGTTTCCAATCATATCGTTGTTTAAAACCCCTTTGATATCCCAGCCTTTTTCTTTGGCATGGGCGGCTAGAATCTGACCACCAAATAAGCCCTGTTCTTCACCCGACAAAGCTGCGTACATAATGGATCCTTCAAACTCGTAGTTGGTCAAAACCCGGGCCGACTCCAGCACTCCTGCTACTCCGGAAGCATTATCGTTTGCACCGGGAGATTCTGATTCTCCATCCAGAGCATCCGATACACGGGAATCTATATCACCGCTCATTACTACGAACCGGTTTGGGTCGGCAGTACCGCGTTGGATAGCAATCACGTTAACCACATTGGTTGGTTCTGGGATGCGACGCGTTCCTTCAATTACATCACTCACATAAAAAACCCCAAGACATCCTCCGCACTTTTCAGATATGCGTTCAAATTCAGCCTTTATCCAGCGCCGGGCAGCGCCAATTCCACGGGTATCTGAGGTTGTATCGGATAAGGTATGTCGGGTTCCAAAACTGACAAGCTTGGAAATGTCAGCTTCAATACGGTCGGCAGAAGGTGCTGCTCCAATTTCCCGAAGCACTTCCATTTCCGGTGTTTGGGCGTGGGCAAATCCCGCAAAAGCAAAAAGTAAAAGAAGAGAAAGAGCAGTAGCTTTAAATGGTTTCATAAATTTAATTTTTGTTGAGGTTATCTTGCGAACGCTTTAAGTCATCCGGAGTTTTTCTATCCTGATTTAAATATTCTTTCAGGTTTTCCTGGAATTTAACCTGTGCTTTTAGTCCGGCACGATGTCCGAAAAAAGCTCCCAATCCACAGGCTACAATCACCGTAAACATAAAAGTGAGCCTGGAATCTCCCAGTCCGGCATCATAAATCTGCACCCAAACCAAGGGAGCAACAGCAACTAATAAGGCAAAAATATACGGTGCAGGATTCGGCCCTTGTAAACGCCTCATAAACCGGCGGCCTGACAGGAAAACCAAATTCATATATACCAACCCAAAACCCAAAAGCACAAGCAGGCCTACATAGGAGGGGTTGCTGATCATCCCTAAAAACTCAGAAGAAATGAGCGTAAAGGCAGCTGAAATCATTAAAATGCCGGAAGCATAAAAAATAAACCGTGGTAAATTATCCAAAACGTTTTACTGGGTTGTATTGGGGTTTTTGAGACAAGCTGAAATTCCTAAAAACGCACCCCAAATTCCAATGCTAACATATCTTTTAACGCCGTTCCTGAGAAAAGAGCTATTTAGCTGTTAACCAATTCTCAGGATTGAGATTTTCGTTGCCACGACGGACGAGGAAAAAGATAACTTCCCCCAATTCAGACTGACCGGTTCCTGATAAGCCCAGTTGCTGTCCGCGTTCAAGAATAGATCCCACTTCCACATCGATGCGGCTTAAATTTCCATAGGCAGTGTAATAAGAGCCATGCTTCACAAACACCACATCACCATAACCCGGCAGGGGCTGAATACGGAACACGTACCCGTCTGATACAGCTTTTACAGGGGAGGCTGCATCGGCTACAATATCAATACCCGGATGCTCGGTAACTGTACCATAAAGCGGGTTTCGAACACGACCAAATTTCTTCGATACTGTTTTACTGTTTACCGGCCACGGCAGGTCTCCTTTCGCCTGGGCAAAGGAGTTTTCATAGGTGAGCAGTACTTCATCGCTTACAAAGTTTGTGCGCACAATCGGGCGGGAGTATTTTTCAACTTCATCGGCGCGACGGGCTGCATCTGCAATGTTTCGAGCCTCTTCCAGCCGTCGTAAACGTTCATTTTCTGCTTCCCTCAGGCTTTCTTCCTCAGCAATCAGGTTGGTGAATGTGCTTTCAAGGTTTTCTTTTTCCTGACGGGTTTTACGGAGTTCTTCAAGCCACGTACTGCGTTCCTGTTTAATTTTCTCAACCGTTGCCTGCTGTTGCTGACGCTGATCACCCAGCTCTTCTTTTTCTTCCCGGATTTCGCTTATCACCTGCTGGTTCTTTTTATAACTATCCTGCAGGTCGCCTTTTACCTGGTCCAATTCCTGCTTATTCTGTTTTATGAGCTTGGCCTGCTTGGTCTTTTGCTCTTCAAACCGTTGCAGGTAATTTGACCGAACCACCATCTGGTTTATGGATTCTGAAGTAAGCAGTAATTCCAGGTTACCGGCACGGCCATTTTTGTAGGCATATAAAATGATCTGCTTATAATTTTCGATCAGCTGTGCCAGCTCCTGCTCCCTGAGCTCAATCTCTTTTTCGGTCAGTTGAATCTCCGCTTCAATCTGGCTTTGCTCTTCCTGAAGGCTTTGGATTTTATCATCCTGAAGGGCAATAAGGTTATTCAATGACTGAAACTGCTCAAAGGACTTGTCGAATCGTTCTTCGGCTTGATTAACCCTCTGCTGATAATTCCTGATGCGAGCTTCTAGCACGTTAATCTCAGCGCGGGTGTTTTCCTGCCGCTTCAGCAGCTCCTCTCGTTTCTCCTGATAAGTTTGAGCGAAAGACTCCGACCCCATCAACAGGGCCAAAATCAAAACTCCAATAATGCGGATGCAGCTATTCGCTTTCATATCCTTTGAATGTTAATGTCGTTAGGCAGGTCAATTTCCAAATTTAGTTTGCCCGGGTTTACTTCGAGACTTCTCACCAAAAATACAACCCTGGAATCTCCGTCTGCACTAAAGATCGTTATTTTTCTCGGTAAAATGAATCCATTCAACTCGCCATAACTTTCGTAAATAATTCGGGAATAGGGAGCCAGACCTCTACGGCTTTGATCCACCTGCTGAACACGGCCGTTTTCCTTGTTCACAAAAACACGGGCTCCGTTTTTTAACCGCAGCTGATAGGAATTATTGCTTTCCCAAATGGACTGAACATCTTCCGCATTCACCGTAAAATTCAGCAGGTCAAGAATGTTAATGGAAGCAAGTTCATTCAGGCTGGTCATCCGCCCGTCATAGATGGATATTTTTTGGGCGATTTTATCCAGTTTGTTGTAAATCAAAATGGAGTCGCTGTCCACCAGCATTTGCCCGCCTTCAATACCAATTCTGTTTTGGAAAGTTAGAAGACTCAGCTCCCGGTTCGCCTCAAAATCAATAGTCACCCGATCACTGTTTCCAGGCTCACTCACCAACGCCCTGCCTTTTCCTTTAATGGACTCCAGCTCGTTCGAATAATTCGGAATTTGGGAGACTATTTCTTCTTTAGGAATATCCACTCGGGAAAAATCACCCTCTGTAATCGTTCGGGTAGAGGTACACGAGCTTAAAATAAACCCAAGAGTTATAACTGTTAAAAGTGAAAGACGAGATCGAAACTTCACGCTAATTTATTTTATCCTGCAAATGGGTTCGTGTTGAATCTTTTTCCAGCGCTTGCTGCCACCAGCTCCGGGCTTCATTCATGTTTCCGAGCTGTTCTTCCACATCGCCCATATGTTCCAATACTTCTGCACTGGCCGCTCCGGTTTTAATGGAAGCGTCTATAAATCGTTTGGCTCGGTCGTAGTCACCTAATTTAAAATAAACCCAGCCTACGGTATCGAGGTAGGCGGCGTTTTCCGGGGCGACTTCAATGGCTTTTAGTGCTAATTCTTTGGCACGTTCCAGGTTTTCTCCGCGAACCGACAAATTGTACGCATAGTTATTCATGGCATTGTCGTTTTCGGGGTCGTAGCGAAGCGCCAGTTCGTAAGCTTCATCCGAGGCTTCATGATTTTCGAGATTCGCCCTTACATCACCCAGCGTACTGTACACTATAGATTTGAACGGACGACGAGCCGGAGCGCGGGTTGCATTCTGCAGCCATTCCTCTGCTTTTTTATTCTGATCGGTAAGCATATAGGCACTGCCCACAAAAAATTGGATAAAAGCATCATTGGGCACCGATTCATCCGCTTTTTGGCCTACCTCAATAGCATCATCATATCGCTCCTGACTCATCAACAATTGCAGACGCTGTCTCCAGGCAATATCATCTTCCGGAAGTAACTCATTGGCCTGTTCCAGATTTTCCAATGCTTTTTCGGGTTGAGCCGTTTGTGCATAAAACTCTCCCGCCAAGGTGAAGGCCGGTCCGTAATCAGATTCGCTTTCTGTCAGGGTATCTAATACGCGTTCCGTTTCAATTCTAAGCTGAATGTTTTGAGAATCCTGCTGAACCCTGGAATACAGAAACCGGGCGATGTTCATTTTATCCTCAGCCTCAATCAGCGGGTCGCCGATAAAATCCGTAAGCAGGGTGCCGGCACTGTCCCACTTCTGTTCGTCCAAATAAATTCCCGCCAGATTAATCAGCGACTGCGGGTCCCGGGCATTTCGGTTCAATGCATCTGACAATACGTTCTTGGCTGAACCCCGCTCACCGTTTCTCACATAATATTCGCCCAGCATATTTAGCATTTCTAAATTATCCGGATCAATCCGGCGCACTTTTTCCAGTTGAGCTACCGCAGAATCCGGAACCGCCAGTGCTTCATAGTTTCTGAACTTCATCAGCAGCACCTGAATATCGGGGCCGGTCAGTTTCAGGATTTGATCCAGTGTCTCATTCGATTTCAGGAACTCCCCATAGTCATTATAAGTATCGGCAAGCATGTACAAGGCATCGAAATCGTTGGGGTGAAAGTCCAGCAGGGTGATCAATTCGTCGAGCGTAGCCTGATTTCGGCCGGCTGCCCGGTAAATTTGAGCCAGTTTCAGCCGATACCATTTATTCTTCGGCTCAGCTTCAACAGCCTGTTTTCCATAAAGTGCGGCGTTGGGGAGATCATCCAGCTGCAGATAGGTATCGGCCAATGCGTAGTTTACGCCCGAAGCCCCTTCCAGATTCCGGCGAGCCTCCAAAAATAACTCTCTGGCTGTTTCAAACTCCTCGTTTTCAAACGCTTCCATTCCCTGGATGTAGGCTGCTTTTCCGCTCAGTTGGGTGTCGGACTGAATCTGGGCAAGCACCGGAGCGGCCCACAAAAACAGGAGTGTAAATAAAAGGGTCTGGAAAAATCTCATGGCATTCATAACAACGGTAAGTATAACAGGAAAGTGTGATTTATGCTCACCTGCTTCCTCAACAAAAAAGAGCCGGATGGGATGTCCGGCTCAATTGCTCTTTCAGCTTTTAAGCTGTTTCTCTCTTCATGAATAGTGCATGTTAAATGATTGTTTACTTAGTTTTCGTTCCCAAATGTTAAAATCTATCTCAGGGGTTGTTTTAAAGCAGTGGCATTAGTTACCTTAGAGTCATGCAAAATTTCTGTGCACATAGGATCAATCTTACCTCACTCCGGCGGAGCCTCCGACGGCGGTAACCATATTTTTATAGCTGCCTCATAGCAGCTCTCATCTTTTAGCCGCAAGATCCTGACTCAACTTCTTCCCTGACAGAAGTCTATTCACTCACTAATTCCTATACTTTTTACTTACATGTCTGTTCACGTTCATATTGCTTCCGAGCCACACACCGCTTATGCTGATGACATTTGCGCCATGATCGAAACTGCTGCCCAACAGCGTGGCACTGGTATAGCCAAGCGAAAACCGGAGTACATCACCAAAAAAATTCGAAATGGAAACGCTGTAATTGCCCTCGATAAAGAAGTGTTGGTTGGTTTTTGCTATATCGAGATTTGGGAGGACAAAAAGTATGTGGCCAATTCCGGACTTATTGTAAATCCGGACTATCGCGGGCAGGGAATCGCCAAGAAGATAAAAGCCAAAGCGTTTGAGCTTTCCCGAAAGAAATATCCTGAATCCAAATTATTCGGGATAACAACCAGCCTTCCGGTGATGAAAATCAACTCTGACCTGGGCTACAAGCCCGTTACTTTTTCGGAACTCACCCGCGACGAGACGTTCTGGAGCGGATGCCAAAGCTGCCCGAATTACGATATCCTGACCCGTAATGAACGTAAAAACTGCCTGTGCACCGGAATGCTTTTTGATCCTCAGCATCCCAATAACAAATCGGAAGAAGAGCGAGCACAGAATATTCAGAAATTTCATCGCTGGGTAAGGTTGAAGACCGCATCATTCCTTAAAAAAATCATTAGCCCTTTAAAGTTATTTCTATGAATAAAAAGAAAAAAGTATTACTCGCCTTTAGTGGCGGACTCGACACCACCTATTGTGCCCTTTGGCTGGCAAAAGACCAGGACTTCGAAGTTCATACCGCTGCTGTAAACACCGGCGGCTTTGATCAATCCGAAGAAAAAGCGCTGGCTGAAAAGGCTAAAAATCTGGGTATCAAAAATCATGCGATGCTGAATGTGGAAGACGAATTCTACCAAAAAGGCATCAGGTATCTGATTTTTGGCAATGTGTTGAAGAATCACACCTATCCGCTTTCGGTGAGCGCAGAACGTGTGTTTCAGGCGGTAGCTCTTGCCGAGTATGCCAAGGAAATCGGAGCAGATGCCATCGCTCACGGAAGTACGGGAGCCGGAAATGATCAGGTTCGTTTTGATCTGGTTTTTCAGGTAATAGCGCCCGATATCGAGATCATCACTCCCATTCGCGACCAGAAGCTGAGCCGTGAAGAAGAAGTGGAGTACCTGAAATCACACGGTGTAGATCAGGAATGGGCGAAGGCTAAATATTCCATCAACAAAGGACTTTGGGGTACCTCGGTGGGTGGAGCCGAGACCCTGACTTCTCATAAAGGACTCCCCGAAGAAGCCTGGCCAACGGAGTTCGTTAATCGTGATTCGATATTGGTTGAGCTTGGCTTTGAACAAGGCGAACCAATAACGATTAACGGTGAACGACTAACCCCGGTCGGGTTCATTAAAAAGCTCAACGAACTCGCTTCACCCTACGGAATCGGGCGCGACATCCACGTAGGTGATACCATCATTGGGATTAAAGGACGCGTGGGATTTGAGGCTGCTGCTCCGATGATCATCATCAAAGCCCATCAGCTTTTAGAAAAGCATACGCTGGGGAAATGGCAGCTGTACTGGAAAGATCAGCTTGCGGAATGGTATGGCATGCTGATGCACGAAGGGCAATATCTGGACCCGGTGATGCGCAACATCGAGACCTTTCTGGAAGACACCCAGAAAACCGTATCCGGCAAAGTATTTGTGAAACTGGAGCCTAAACGATTTGAGCTGGAAGGCATCGAATCGGAAAACGACCTGATGGGCAGTAAAGCCGGTCAGTACGGAGAAATGAACAACGCCTGGAGTGGTGAAGACGTGAAAGGATTTACCAAAATCCTGGCTAACTCCATGCTCATCCAACAAAAAGTACAGAGCCATGATTAAAGCAGGCATTATAGGTGGAGCCGGATATACAGCCGGAGAATTGATTCGTGTTTTACTGTATCACCCGGAAGTAGAACTATTAAGCGTGGTGAGTCAAAGTCATAACGGAGAATTTCTCTATGCCGCCCACCCCGATTTGGAAGGTGAAACAGAACTGAAGTTTGATTCTGATTTGCCTCAGGACACAGATGTCGTTTTTCTTTGCTCGGGACATGGCAAGTCTAAAGCGGTTGTTGAAGGGAATACCCTTCCTGAATCAGCCAAAATCATTGATCTGAGCTCAGACTTTCGCATCAAAGGCGAGCATGACTTTGTGTATGGGTTGCCCGAATTGAATAAAGATGAAATTAAATCTGCCCATCATGTAGCCAACCCCGGCTGTTTTGCTACCAGTATTCAGCTGTGTTTGCTACCATTGGCCAGTCACAGTTTGTTAAATCATTCTATTCATGTAACGGCCATCACCGGGAGCACGGGCGCCGGACAAAACCCCACCAACACCACCCATTTCAGCTGGCGAAGTAATAATGCATCTATCTACAAACCGATGAAGCACCAACATCTGAGAGAAATAAAACAGAGTCTGGAGCAGCTTCAGAAAGGATTCCAACAACCGGTCCATTTCATCCCGATGCGTGGAGCATTTACACGAGGAATTTTAGCTGCTTGTTATACAGAGCTGAATGAATCATTTGATGCTATCAAAAAGCTGTATCAGGAATACTATGAAGATCACCCATTTGTAACTATTTCCGATTCCTCTCCTGACGTAAAGCGTGTTGTGGGCACCAATAAAGCCCTTCTTCATATCCAAAAAGAAAACGGGCAGATATTAATTACCGGAGTGATCGACAACTTGTTGAAAGGCGCCTCCGGACAGGCTGTTCAAAATATGAATCTGATGTTCGGGCTGGATGAGTCACTCGGACTGAACCTTAAAGCCACCGCATTTTGATGAACCTGTTTCAAGTATATCCTCTTTTTGATGTGGAGCCGGTGAAGGCCAAAGGCAGCTATGTGTACGATACAACCGGACAAAAATACCTGGATTTTTATGGCGGTCATGCCGTGATTTCCATCGGACATTCCCATCCCCATTACGTAAATCGTATAAGTTCGCAGCTTAACGATATTGGCTTTTATTCCAACTCTGTACCCATTGGGATTCAGCAGGAACTGGCTCAGAAGCTAGGCAAACTTTCCGGGTATAAAGACTGGAATTTATTCCTTTGCAACTCCGGGGCCGAAGCTAATGAAAATGCACTGAAAGTAGCCTCGGCTCATAATGGCAGAAAGAAAGTCATGGCTTTCAAGGGGGCTTTTCATGGGAGGACATCACTGGCTGTGGCCGTTACGGACAACCCGAACATTGTCTTCCCGGTCAATGAAAGAGCAGAAGTTATACGCTTTGGATTCAATGATTTCGAGGGAGTTGAGAAGGCTCTGATGCAACAAGACATTTGCTCAGTAATAATTGAAGGCATACAAGGTGTAGGCGGAATTGAAAGTCCGGATCCCGAATTCTTTCATCACTTAAGAACCCTCTGTGATGAAACAGGTGCTGTTCTTATTCTGGATGAGGTGCAGTCCGGATTTGGTCGTACCGGAAAGTTTTTTGCTCATCAGCTGTTTGGGATCGAAGCGGATATTATCACCATGGCCAAAGGTATGGGGAATGGATTTCCGGTTGGCGGCGTGATGATTCATCCGAAGTTTGAGGCTTCCTTTGGAATGCTTGGAACCACTTTTGGAGGTAACCATCTGGCCTGTGCAGCCTCACTTGCCGTGTTGGAAGTTTTGGAGAAAGAGAACCTGATGAAAAATGCAGCTGAACTCGGTTCATACTTGAGCAACCAATTAGAGCAGCTTCCGAATGTAAGGGAAGTTCGTGGTTATGGGTTGATAATTGGTGTGGAGTTTGATCAGCCGGTTGCTGAATGGCGAAAAGAATTACTGTACAAGCATCACATTTTCACCGGTTCCTCTTCCAATAAAAATGTACTTCGATTGCTTCCTCCGCTTAGTATCGGGAAAGAAGAATGCGATCAATTAATTACCGCTTTGAAGAAGGTTTTGAAATGAAGGCAGTCCATGGAAAATCAACCGAAGTAACAATTTCTCTAAGTCAAAGGTCTGAAGTAAATCAGGGAGATCGCGGATCAGGTTTGTCCGCGATGACCCGTTCATTATTTATTCCTGATTTATTCCTGATTTGATCAGAGATATCCAGCTAAAACCAATTTTTTAACAATGAAATCATTCCTATCCATTAACGATGTAGAAAACCTCCCGGCATTGGTTCGAGATGCTCTGGAAATAAAAAAGAACCCGCATGTGTATAAAGATCTTGGACGGAATAAATCCATGTGCCTGATCTTTCTGAATCCAAGCCTGCGAACGCGCCTCAGTTCTCAAAAGGCAGCCTTTAACCTGGGATTGCAAACAGCCGTGCTGGATGTTGGAAGTCAGGGCTGGCAGCTGGAATTTGCCGATGGTGTGAAAATGGATTCTGACAAAGCAGAGCACATTAAGGAAGCAGCGGCTGTAATCGGTTCCTACTTTGATGTTGTAGCCATTCGTGCCTTTGCCAAGCTGGAAAACAGGGATGAAGATTACAGCGAGCAGGTGATGGAATCCTTCAAAAAATATTGCCCTGCCCCGATTATTAATATGGAGTCGGGTACCGGGCATCCGCTGCAGGCACTCGCCGACCTCATCACCATAGAAGAACACAAAACCGTGGAGAAGCCCAAAGTAGTGTTAACCTGGGCTCCTCATCCCAAAGCACTCCCTCAAGCCGTAGCCAATTCCTTTTCCCGGTGGATACAAGCCGCTGAATTTAACCTGACAATCACACATCCCAAAGGGTACGAGCTTGCAGATGAGGCTGTTGGTAATGCAAAAGTGGAATATGATAAGGAGAAAGCATTTGAAGGCGCTGACTTTATATATGCCAAAAACTGGAGCAGTTATTCAACCTATGGTAAAGTTCTTACCAATGATCTCAACTGGATGGTGACATCCGAGAATATGAAACTCACCAACAATGCCCGGTTTATGCATTGCCTTCCGGTCCGAAGAAATGTGGTAGTTGAAGATGCCGTTATCGACAGCGAAAACAGCCTGGTGATTCCCGAAGCCACCAACCGCATTTACTCCATGCAAACCGTTTTGAAGCACATACTGGAGGGCTTGAAATGAAAACACTGAAAGTAGTTAAGATTGGAGGAAAGGTGATTGACGATGAGCAAAAGCTGGATTCCTTCCTGAAGGATTTTGCTTCCATCAAGGAACCGAAAGTGTTGGTTCACGGAGGTGGCTCTATTGCTACCAAAACGGGAAAACGGCTCGGCATCAAGCCGAATATGATTGACGGCCGTCGTATTACTGATACAGAATCGCTGGAGGTAATCACGATGGTGTATGGCGGACTGGTTAACAAAAAGATAGTCGCTAAGCTACAGTCGCTAGGCATAAACGCGGTTGGTTTATCTGGTGCCGACCTGAACATCATCCCTGCCAAAAAACGAAATCCTGAACCTATAGATTTTGGCTGGGTTGGTGATGTGGAAGAAGTGAACACATCCTGGCTTGCCCGGTTTTTAGATAACGACGTTGTCCCGGTTTTGGCGCCCCTCACCCACGACCAACAAGGACATATGCTAAACACCAATGCCGATACCATCGCCTCTTCAGTGGCAACGGCACTGAGCAAGGACTTTGAATCAGAACTTATATTTTGCTTTGAACAGCCCGGTGTGATGAACAATGGAAAGTTGATTACAAAAATGAATCTGCTGCTTTATCGGTATCTGAAAGATGGAGGTGTTATTACAGACGGTATGATTCCTAAGTTGGATTTAGGATTCTCCGCTTTCAAAAAAGGAGTAGAAGTCAGCATCCGAAGTTTTGAAGATGTGGCCAAGTTGGAATCAGGAACAAGATTAGTTAAATGAAAGAACACGGATAACCCAGATCGAGCAAATGATCACTGATATAGTTAACAAGCACAATCTAATTCAGGCGTCCTCCTCCTTACCAAGGAGGAGACAGATGAGGTCAAAATATGTATGAAATAAGCAAACTTACAGAGCGAGCCATTGAGCTGCTGAAAGAGCTGATATCCATTCAATCGTACAGCGGAGAAGAGGATAAGACAGCAGATGTGCTTTTCGGGATTTTGAAGGAATATGGATTCGAACCGCACCGAAAAAGAAACAATCTCTGGGCATGGTCGGGAGAAATTGATCCCCAAAAACCAACGGTCATGCTAAATTCTCATCACGATACGGTGAAGGCTTCCTCCAAATGGACGAAAAATCCTTTCACTCCCACATTGGAAGACGGCAAACTCTATGGGTTGGGAAGCAATGATGCCGGCGGACCTTTGGTGAGTTTACTGGCTACGTTCCTCTACCTCTCACAAAAAGAGCAGCCATACAATTTAGTTTTTCTGGCCTCGGCCGAGGAGGAAACTTCCGGAAAGAACGGAGTGCCCATTGTATTGCCTGAGTTGCCGGATATAGTTTTTGCTGTAGTGGGGGAGCCGACCTCCATGGAGCTTGCCATTGCCGAGCGCGGGTTGATTGTTCTGGATTGTGTGAGCCATGGCCAAAGCGGGCATGCTGCTCGTAATGAAGGGGAAAATGCGCTGTATAAAGCCATGTCAGATATCGACTGGTTTCGGTCTTATCAGTTTGAAAAAGTATCCAACGTTTTGGGTCCCGTTAACATGACTGTTACTATGATTGAGGCCGGGAGTCAGCATAATGTGGTGCCGGATGAATGCCGGTTTGTGGTAGACGTTCGCCCCAATGAATGTTACACGAATGAAGAAGTTGTACAACTGATCCATCAACACGTTGATTGTGAAGTAACTCCCCGATCCACAAACCTCAATGCTTCGGGCATTGTCCCCGAACATTCGGTGGTTAAAAAAGCAAAGAAATTGGGACTCGAAATCTATGGATCCATGACAATGTCGGATCAGGTACACATGCCTTTTGACAGTGTCAAAATTGGTCCCGGTGATACCCGCCGATCTCATACTTCTGATGAATATATTAAACCGGATGAAATCAGAAACGGAATCAAAACCTACATACAGCTTTTGGATCAATGGAAATTTTGAGCGTCTTTTCATTAGTAATGATTCTAAAATTGCCCTGCAGACTGCCTGGGCTAATAAAATGCTTCTGCATATTTACATATTAATGCGTTTAAGCAAATTCATATTTACACTGAATTATAACTACGGAAGAAATGTCTGACAAAAAACTTTGGGAAAAAGGAATTCAAACCGATGCATTCATCGAGAAATTTACGGTGGGTAAAGACCGGGATCTGGACCTCGAATTGGCAAAGTATGATGTGCAGGGAACCCTCGCCCATATCACCATGCTGGAGTCGGTGGGACTGTTGGAAAAAGATGAGCTGGAAACGCTGACAAAAGAACTGAACCGGATACTTGATGAAGTCATAGAACCCGGCCATTTTGAAATCGAAGATGGAGTCGAGGATGTGCACTCGCAAATTGAATTAATGCTGACCCGCGAGCTGGGCGATGTGGGAAAGAAAGTCCATTCGGGTCGTTCCAGAAATGACCAGGTGCTGGTTGACATCCGCCTGTACCTCCGCGATCAAGTAAAAGAAATCGCCGAGCTTTCAGGAAAACTTTTTAACACGCTCATCGATCAAAGTGAAGCTACCAAAGAGATTCTTCTGCCCGGCTACACGCATACTCAGGCTGCTATGCCCTCCAGCTTTGGGGTGTGGTTTGGCGCTTTTGCCGAAAGCCTGGTTGATGATTTGGCTCTGCTTGAATCCACTTATCATATCATAAACCGAAACCCATTGGGATCGGCCGCGGGTTACGGTTCATCTTTTCCTCTGAACAGAACGATGACTGCCGAACTTTTGGGTTTCGAAGGGTTGAACGTAAACTCCATCTACGCGCAAATGGGGCGTGGCAAAACCGAGCAGACTCTCTCTTTTGCTATGGCCGGACTTGCCGGAACTCTCAACAAATTCGCCACCGATGTGTGCCTGTACAACAGCCAGAATTTTCAGTTCCTGAAGCTGCCCGATGAGCTCACCACCGGATCCAGCATCATGCCGCATAAAAAGAACCCGGACGTGTTTGAGCTGATCCGCGCTAAAACCAACCTACTGAAAACGCTGCCTAACCAAATTATGATGGCTACCACGAACCTGACTTCCGGCTATCATCGGGATTTCCAGATTTTGAAGGAGCAGTTATTCCCGGCAATCGAAGAATTAAAAACCTGCTTGTTCATCACCGAATATGCTGCCGGAAAAATGCTGGTTAATGACTCTATTCTTAGCGATCCCAAGTATAAACTCATCTTTTCTGTGGAAGCCGTAAATGAGCTCGTTAAAGATGGAGTACCGTTCAGAGATGCCTACCAAAAAGTAGCACGGCAAATTGAAGACGGAAGCTTTGAACCACCAACGGAATTAAATCATACTCATGAAGGAAGCATCGGGAATTTGGGGAATGAGAAGCTAAGGGAAAGGTTTAATAGTATTAAGATTTAAGACATAAGATAAAAGATTCATGTTGAACCCTGTCTTTTATCTTATGTCTTACATATAACATCTTTCATCCATTATGAACCAACTCTACTTCATAGCGCTCATTCCGCCAAGTCCACTGAAGGATGAAATTCAGGAACTGAAACTGGAGGTAAAAAACAAGTTCAACAGCTCACATTCACTGAATGCTCCTCCGCATATTACTCTGCTGAGTCCTTTTCGGCTGGAAGATCAAAACGAGGATAAACTGAGTTCTTTAATTGAAGATTTTACCCGGTCCGTTCACCCGTTTGAAATCCGCCTCAACAACTTTTCCACCTTTCCGCCCCGCGTTATTTTTATTGATGTTGAGAAATCACCTTCCCTCATGAATATGCAAAACCAACTGGAGGAGCTGGCCCGCTCAAATGCTGATCTGTTTAACTACAATTACGATAAAAGACCTTATCATCCGCATCTGACCCTGGCTTTTAAAGATCTCACCAAGAAGAATTTCTACAAAGCCTGGGAAGAATTTGAGCACCGTGACTTTGAGGCCTCCTTCACAGCTCATTCACTGCATCTACTCAAGCATGACGGTGACCGGTGGCAGGTTCAGACTTCCTACCCTTTTTCTTAGCAACAGACATTCTATTATTCCGCGCTTCACATTTTTCGAAACGCATGTTGCACCTCTCTTGTTTTGAAACACCCATTGAAAAAATATTCATCAAAAAAGAGATTATGAGCGAACAAATGAACGCTGCTTTTATAGAGGAGTATGGAGAGTTAACCAACGTAACCACAGGAGAATTACCCAAACCTGAAGCGGGTGAAGGCGAAGTTTTAGTCCGGGTGAAGTCGGCCGGCGTAAACCCGGTTGATGCTGCCGTTGTACGAGGCATGCTGAAAGATGTCATTCCCGGTGAATTTCCCCTCGTGCCCGGCTGGGACGTTGCAGGAGTTGTCGAAGAAACCGGCCATTCCGTTAGCCGCTTTAGTACCGGAGATGAGGTATATGCCTATGCCCGCCGGCCAAAAATTCAGCACGGTACTTTTGCTGAGTATATCAGCCTGCCGGAGTCCTACCTTGCAGAACGTCCAACCAATTTATCCATGGAAGAATCCGGTGGCATTCCGTTAGTGGGATTAACGGCCTATCAATCTATTTTCGATTTTGGAGAACTGAAAGAGGGACAAACCCTGCTGATTCTGGGAGCTTCAGGCGGAGTAGGCACCTTGGCAATACAGCTGGCGAAATCGGTTGGAGCAAATGTGATTGGAGTAGCAAGTGCTTCCAACCATGATTATATGAAGGAACTCGGTGCTGATATCACCATTGATTACAACGACAATCATGTAGGTGAAGCCGTAAAGGAAGCTCAGCCCGATGGCGTGGATTTAATTTTCCATTGCTCCCGCGGAGACTCTTTCAGTCAGGTTATGGAAACCGATGTTCTGAAAGAAAACGGAAAAGTAGCTTCCATCACCAACAGCAATCCTGAAATTGATGATGACATTGAGTTTAAATACGTATTTGTAGAACCCAATGCCGAGCAGCTGGAACACATAACCGTGCTTGCCGACAGTGGTAAAATCTCCGTTCCGGTCACCGAAACTTATTCTTTAGAGGAAGCCGGCGAAGCACTCAAAAAAATTGAGTCCTTACACACACAGGGTAAGCTGATTGTAACTCCATAAATATATTTTCATCCCTGAGGGAGCCGAAGATCTAATTCCGGCTCCTTTTTTTTAATTTTACCATATGATCGGCGAATACGAACATACGTTTATGTGCCCCCATTGCGGAGCTCAAATCAATATGATATTAGAGCAGTTTTATCCCGAACAGGAATACATTGAAGATTGTGAAGTGTGCTGCAACCCTATCAACATCAACTATAAGTTCCAGGGGGAGCAGTTGGTTTATTTTGATGCTTCTCAAATCGGGCAATAATTGCCCCGTCTTAGTTCCGGTGCACCCCTCCCGCACTTTATAGAAAGGTAGAGTTGGCAAAACAGTGAAGATGAAGAAATTAGGTTGCCACTGTATTACCAATCCATCAGCCAAAACAATTTGAAACAGCCTGCGTAAATTTCTTAACATCTCTTGTCTACTAACAACGCGGAGCTTTTTTTGAGAACATTTGAACTGTTGATTTTACTCGTTTCTTTATTATACCTGCTTCAGGTTTTTTTCAGAATTTTCACTATCAAACACATTCGAAAGTATCTTTCTTTCTCCCTGGCCGCACTGATAGCCATCCACTTGATGTCCGAAGGTTATCGCTGGCAAATGATTCCCGCTTACTCCCTCTCTTTCGTTTACCTGCTCAATAGCTTCATCTACAAAGAAGATAAATCCGCCAGTAAATGGCTTTCTATTCCGGGATGGTCACTGGCTATCCTTTTTCAGCTGCTGGCTTTATTCCTGCCCTGGGCGCTGCCGGTCATACAATTCCCCGAACCACCCGGAGAGTTTATCGTGGGTAGTCAAACGTTACATATACAGGATGAAAATCGCCCGGAGATTATGACCGAAGACTCAACCGACACCCGCGAGTTTATGGCTCGGTTGTACTATCCTGCAAAGGAAAAAACCGGAGCGCAAGCCAAGTACATCCCAGAGTTTGCGAAGGTCAAAGATGCGTTCCAAAAGAAACTTGGCTGGCCCATTCCCATGATTGAATACATAGAGCTGATAGAAATTCATGCCTATGAAAATGCTGAGATTTTAAGTAACCGGGCTTTTCCATTCATTATTTATTCCCACGGGTTGAGTAATAATTACACTGAGGCTTCTGCACGGCTGACTAATCTGGCCAGCAAGGGATACATCGTGGTGGCTATCAATCACACGTATGGAAGTGACTTCTCGGTTTTCCCGGATGGAACTATTCGCTCCTTCAAATCGCAGAGCCGTTTGGGTGATCCGTTAGATTTTGTGGACAGTACACGAACCATTCGCGTTCAGCAGTGGGTGAATGATATCAAGACCTCAATCGAATACCTGAAAGACTCAAAGTTCAGCAGCCAAATTAATTTTGATAAAATTGGCATGATTGGATTTTCTAATGGAGGAAGTGCAGTTACTTTGGCTTCCAATACTATCGACCATGTTAAAGCTGTAGTGAACCTGGATGGCACGCCCCGTGGCACATTACCCGACACCTCCGGTATTTCGTATCTGATGATGGTAAGCGAAAGACAGCATTATACCGATCAGCAGTTGGCAGCCTGGGGCATCACCAGGGAATTTGTGACCGCTCCCGTCGATCTTAAAGAAAACCGTATGAAACAAATTTTGGAAAAAAGCAGTGGAATCTGGGTGCGGATTCATGGCACCGACCATAGCAACTTCATCGAGTACCCGCTGGTTTCTCCATTAAGTGCACAACTTGATATCGGGGGTGAAGTGAATTCCTGGACGGCTTATGAACTCATCAATAATTTCGTTTATAAAGTGATGGACGGTAAGCTTAAATCAAATTCAAAAACTTTGCCTGATCTTTCAAAGGATGAATTCAGAATACCGATTGAATTCATAGAATATAACTGAGTCCCTTTTCATTTAACTCAAATGTGCCGGAGGCGAGGTGGCTTCCACAGCTGAAAATGTCTCGATAATTTTATAGGTGTGTTCTGCATCTTTAGGCACCAGGTAGGAATTGCCTTCCATCAGCTCAATCACTTTATCATTCAGGTGAAGCTCGGCTTTGCCTTTCAGTACATACCCAACGGTCTCATATGAATTGCTATGCATTTCTTTATCGGCACCCGGTTCTTCATCTCTCCAGATTCTGAGTCCTACATCTTCGCCCGAAGCCATAATTTCTTTTACCTCATTTCCTTCCGCTAATTTTGCGTCGGCTATTTCTTCTGTCGTTTCTGCTATGCTACTCATAATAATGATGGTCTCTTTTGATTTGCTTTACTTTATCAAACCCTACAACAGAAGAGCGGACGGTGGCATTTCATTAAGTGGCTTTTGATCGAACACGGACACAACACCCCGTCTCACACCCGTTGGGGTTTTGCTGCAAAATATCCGAAACCGGCTTTTATCACCAGAATCACCAGAAGAAATCCAAGCGGGACATTCCAATTGCCGGAAAGGTCATAGAGTGCTCCAATCAAAATAGGTCCAATTGCGGCCAATATATATCCCGCAGACTGAGCCATTCCGCTTAACTCTGTTGCTCCCTGAGAGTCGCTTGATCTAAGAACGATAAAAAGTAAAGCCAGCCCAAAAGAACCGCCAAGAGCAAAGCCCAGCATTGACACCCACACCGCTACTCCAAACGTGCCTGTGATCATAATTGCAACCAGGCTCACTCCTTCCATAGCAATCAAACCCCATACAATGCTGCGCTGGTCTGTTCTTTTACCGGCAACATAAGGAATGATCAGTGTCCCCAGTACGCCTATTCCCTGAGACAGAGACAACATCCAACCGGAATAAGATTCTGTGAGCCCCCGGCTTTGCAGGATGTCGGGGAGCCAGGCCAGGATCACATAAAAAGCCAGCGACTGCAATCCCATAAAAACCGCCACCTGCCAGGCCATCGCAGAAGCACCCAGGTTTCTCATGGCCTTCCGAAAGCTTTTCAGGCGATCACTTTTGGTATTATATCTTAGTTGAGGAATCCAAACCAACAATGCGATGAAAGCAGGAACGGCCCAAATGGCCAGCGTCCATCTCCACCCAAGGCCAAGTCCGTCTGAAAGAGGCACACTCAAGCCCGCTGCCAGCGATGCCCCGATTCCCATCATACCGGAATACAAGCTGGTTAATGTACCCGACTTATCCGGAAAATCACGTTTTACTAAAGCCGGAAGCAGCACATTCCCCAATGCTATCGCGATTCCCAGTAACAGCGTTCCGCCAAAAAGAGCGAAGGGAGAATGAATAAGGCGGGCTAGAATCCCAACCATAAGAAGCATCATAGCTCCGAACAAGGTTTTTTCAATGCCGAACCGTCTTGTAAAAAGGGTGGTAAGCATCGACACAACTCCAAAGGCAATTAACGGGAGCGTTGTGAGTAAACCCAGCAGGGAGTTAGAAAGCCCGGTGTTATTTCGAATCTCTGCGATCAGCGGACCAACAGAGGCGAGGGCCGGCCTCAGGTTCAGTGCGATCAGTAAAATTCCGGCAATCAGCAGCCCCGTCTGCACCTTGTTTCTGCGGGAACCGTCCTGTTCAATAGGTGGCATTTACCTCCTCTCTCTATGGATTAGTTGCTTGTTCATCAATGAATGGGTTGAAATATCAAGCTTTATCAAAAGCAGTAGTTTAGTTGTTCCATCAGCAACAAACAGTTAAGCATTTTCGATCGGTTTTTTGCCGGTGAATTTATGCTTTTACTGCTACTCTTAGTACCGGTACGGTGACACTCTCTTCAACTAGTATTTCACCTTCCAACTACGATTGGAGCAAAAAGTGATTGCAAATCTTTTAAAACAAAAAAGCCTCGCACAATTTTAAAACTGTACAAGGCTTTACTTGATGGTGGGACCGGGCGGATTTGAACCGCCGACACACGGATTTTCAGTCCGTTTAAATTAAATTCCTATCACTTCTTATCACCTCCCAAAGTCATTGTTTTTCCATTGGAAAGGGGTTGGTTTCAGTGTAAATTTCTTCTCACTAAATAGCAGGGGTTCTTGTGATTCCCTTGTAACCAACTTGTAACCGAGAGAAAATAATATGAGCACAAAGCGTAAACTTACTACCTCCTTTATCAAAAATATTGAAGCTCCAAAAAAGAGAATCGAATACTATGACACTCTTGTATCAGGAATGATTTTAAGAGTAACAAAGACTGGCCATAAATCTTTTGCATATCGCTATTGGTATGATGGTAAATCCAAACAGATTACTATTGGTAAATTTGGAGATCTCTCATTGGCTGATGCGAGAGAGAAAGTGAGAGAGCTAAAGAGAACCGTCAACGAAGGCAAAGACCCAATTCGGGAAAAAAAAGAACGTAAAGAAAATAAACCCGTTACTTTTACGGAGGCTGTAGAATCATATAAAAAGCACCACTTACCTACACTCAAAGAATCCACAAGAAATGATTATGAAGCTCGTATTAAGCACCTGACCAAAGGAGATGGAGTAAGAGATACTAAGTCTCGGGGTTTTGATGGAAGCCGTTATATCAAGAATTTTAAACGCTTTGAAATAATAGATTTTCTAAATGAAATTGGTATTTCTGCCCCTACACAAGCAAATAGGTTACAGGCAATTATTTCAGGAATCTTTAAACATGCAAAAGACAGAGAATGGGTTACTGATAATATTGCAAGTGGAATTAAAATCAAGATAAAGCCAAAGAAAAAAGAGAATGATCACAAACATCAAAATGTATGTTTTAGTGAGCAAGATCTTAAAACCCTTTGGAATGCTTTTGATGATCTTGGGGGGCCTGTCGGCTATTATTTTAAAATGTTAGTTCTTTTAGGACAAAGAGCCGGAGAAACGCGAATAATGAAGTGGACCGATATTGATAAGGAAAAGAAAGTCTGGACAATCCCCGCAAGCGATACTAAGAATGGAGAATCAAACTTCGTACCTCTACCTGACATGGCTTTAAAAATATTAGAAGAGATAAAGCCTTGGACGTCAGGCAAGTTTGTTTTTGAAAGCCCAATCAATAAAGGTAAACCCATAGGTACTCAACAAAAAGCTGCACAGAGAATAAGAGACAAATATGAAGTGAGAGACTTTAATATGCACTCTTTTAGATCTACAATAGCTACCTATTTAGTAGAGCTTGACACATCACTTCAAGTTGTATCTAAACTTCTAAATCACAAAAAACCTGGTGCAGGGAGTATTATAACGGCCATTTATAATAAGTATAACTATGAAGATGAATTACGGAATGCTTTGAATAAATGGGGAAATAAGCTCCAAAAAATTCTAAAGGAAGAGAAAGGGGAGCCTGCAAAAATCTTAAAGCTTGGTTAAGTTATTCCATTTGCAAATAACAATAATTTCTACTTCAAAATGAATCAAGAGACATACTTAGATATATATAAATCGCTAACTAAAATGGGAAAGGTCGAACTTAGAGACCTTCTTAAAGAGAAAAGAGAAACGACAAACCTTAATGAATGCACAACCTGGTTAAGAGGTAGAATATCAGATATCGAAAACGGCTTACTTGTCCCCTTTAATTCGTCTTATTCAAATGATGATGAGTTAGAAGTATTAGCTGAAGAGATAAACATTGCTTCTGAAGGGCCTGATAATATAACGTTAGGTTCAAATATTTCTTCAACTATAAAGGATCTAACTATTGAGGAAAAATTTAATCAAGACTTAGGTTGGGGTGAACCTGAAATTGACGAGACAGGGGCAATAAATGACCTAATTGATTGCAAAGATTATATCAAAAGTAAGCTAAATAAAAACCCCAATCCTAAAAGCAAAAGAGGGAATCCAAACTTTAAAAGGATAGATCTTCCTGAAGAACTATATAAAAGGGCAATTGAATTAGTAAATAAATTTCAGAATAAACAAGGAGAATGGAAGACGGGTAAATCTAATAATTGGCTTTACAAATTACTTGATAAAGAGTTTTTTGACGGTAATGAAAAGAAAGTAAAAAAAATTGAGAGAGAGCTTAAGAGTGCGGGCATCCTTTGATAAACAATCAGTTAAAAATTCTTTGACGCTATTCGACACTATTTGACACTATTCCCACCTTTCTATTTCGAATAGTGTCAAGTCAAACCATTGTGTAGCCTATTATTACGGGTAGTTAGTGCTTAGTTTTGATTCGTATCAAATACTAATACTTATCAAATACACCATGGAAAACTTAAAAATTATTAGAGTTAAAGAGCTCTGTGCCCTTCTCGGCACATCAATTTCTACAATTTACCGATGGGAATCTGAAGGAAAACTTCCAATTCGAAAAGTAAAATTCGGCCCTAATTCGGTTGGCTTCCGCAAAACAGATGTGGAAGCTTGGCTTAACGGACAAGACAACTAAATAATTATTCAAGAGAGTTCACCTTTCAAAGGAGAACTATAATTCAAATAAAATAGAGAGAGAATTATGACATTTAGAAAAAATAATATCCCGATGACTTATACGGCATTCGCTGAAATAAAGAAACAGATCAAAAAACACGCGATTAAGCAACTTTATGTTTTAGAGTATTCTCCAACTCAGGATGCAATGAATATCCTCACATTTGAAGAAATGATACAGAGGAATTCAAAAGCCACTCGTACAGACAGGTACTCAAATTACATCCCAATTGAATATAGTTATAACCGATGCATATTAAATTTCCGCTATAAAATGTTTAGGAAGCGGATTGACTGGCGCAAAAAGTGGAAAGAAAAAAAGACTGAAAGGTTTTCTCTGCTAAACCATACACCCAACTATAACAAAACCAAAGAAGGGGATATATGCCAGTAAATGAAGGTTGGGTTAAAATCCACAGAAACATCCAAGATAACCCACTCTGGACGTCAGAGCCCTTTAACAGGGCTTTGGCGTGGGTTGACTTAATCTTATTAGCAAATCACAAAGATGGGTATATATATGTTAGAGACCATAAAATACAGGTTAGAAGAGGACAAGTAGGTTGGAGCCAACAGCGACTATCTAAAAGGTGGAGATGGTCAATAACAAAAGTGAGAAAATTCTTAGAAGACCTTGAAAAAGAACATCAGGTAAAATTGCTAAAAGTAAGTCCTATAGCACTATAACACTGATTAACTATGAAGAATATCAATCAGGAGAAAAGAAAAAAACATCAGCAAAACATCAGGAAGACAAGAGTAAAACATCAAATAAACATCAGGAAGACACTAACAAGAATGAAAAGAATATTAAGAAGTATAATGTTGGAGATAAAAAAAGCTGGAACGGGGAAGCTCCAATAGACTACTCTTCCTTTGTAGATAAATTTAACGAAATCTACAGCAGGAATCTTCGGGTAACAGATGAAAAAAAGAAACAAATAAAAGCTCGTCTTCAGGATTTTTCAGCAAGTGAAATAGTTCAATCCTGGACTAACCGTTTCAATAACGCTTGGCTTAATGGTTCTGAAGGTAAAAAGCACCTTGGTAGTTGGAACGCTGCTATGCGTAATAGCGAGAGGATAGACAAATACCTAAACACTGAGGCTAATACTAAACAACAACTAATAGATGAGGGAACGTTTTGAACTTAATACCACCACAAGCTATTGATATCGAAAAATCCCTTATTAGTGGTTGTCTTTTAGACTCTGAAATAGTTCCAATTTGTATAGAAAGACTAACTCCCGACTCTTTCTATGACAAAGGCCACAGAGAGGTTTTTAAAGCAATTCAAACACTGTGTGAGAAAGAGATACCAGTTGATTTATTAACCGTAGAGACTGTTTTAAAAGATAACTCTCAGTTAGAAATGATTGGAGGCTCTACTTACTTAGCTGATCTTACAAGATTCTCAGGTATATCTGGAAATGCTGAATATTATTGCCAAATCCTGACTGAGAGAGCCGTTCTCAGAAAGGTAATACAATCCTGTCAATCAATTGTAAAGCAAGCCTACGAGCCTGATGCTGACCCTTACAGAATAATGAATGAAATCACTCAGGCAACCCAAAGTATTGATGGAGGTATTAAGGCTATACACTCTCTCACTCCCCAAGAGATATTCGAGAGAGAAGACAAAAAACCTGTTGCCCAAAAATTATTGACAAAAGTTAAACAAATGGATGAGGGCATATATAAAGATTCTGGTTTGTATCGAGGACATGTAGAGTTAACCATTGCAGATTCCGGACATGGTAAAACCCAATATGCCCTTTATAAAGCTGAATTATTATTACGCCAAGGCTATAAAGTATTATGGTTTCAATTAGAGGACTATGACCTAAACACAGCTAAACATTTTGCGATTAATTGCCCTGAATTCATGAATAACATTTATATCTGCGATAATCTATATGACATCGAAGAGATAAAGAGAGAAGCCCGTATTCTAAACCGTGACATTGGGATTGACTATATCGTGCTTGACTACGTTCAAAACATTGAAGCATCTAAGCAAAATCGAGCTAACCAAGTAGAATATATTTCTCAGCAAATTACAAGAATGGCGAAGGATTTAAACGCTATTTGCCACCCCCTGTCTCAGGTAACTATAAACTATAACACTCGAAGTGGGTGGGCTCAGGAGCCAAGTTATGGGGACGTACGTTGGAGTCAACAACTCAAACAAGATGCTCACATAATTACCTCAGTATTCAGGCCTTCGAGACTGGATACGCTGGTTAAGCAAGTTTCGGGAGAGAAAAGAATTGAAGATTGGACAGGCAGTACTCAGGCTTTTAACTCAGTATATATTAGGCAGGCAAAAAATCGCTACGGAGAGCAAACTTATAAACGCCTTCATTTAATACATTCTGATAGAGGATTAAAACCTTTTGATAGCTATAACGTGAATAAAATGGCTGCAAATTTTTAATACCAATATGATTAATTCAAAGAAGAAGGGTTTGCCTGCAGTCTTTCTCTTCTTTTTTCATTACAATAAAGAAAAGCATTAATTAATCATTTGATATGTGTGGTCGATACGTTCTTTTCTCAAAAATTCAAGAGATTGATGACTTTCTGAATCAAATTGACAGTGGAAAATATAGAGCCCCTGGAAGGCAAGGTGAACTAGAGTTCAACCCCAATTATAACGTAGCACCAACCCATGAAATGCCCGTTGCTTATGTTAATGAACATGGGGAATTCATTACAGAGAAAATGTACTGGGGCTTCATGGGTTGGAAGCCCAAGGATGGGAAAGCCCCATTTACCCTAATCAATACACGGGATGATTCCATAAACAAAAAGCCAATGTGGAAGGGTGCATTTAGACAAAGACGATGCTTAGTTCCTGCCAATGGTTTTTACGAGTGGACTGGAACGAAAGGAAATAAAACCCCCCACTATATTTACCCCACAGATGGGAACATTATGATGTTTGCTGGGATTTACTCTGAGCTTGTACCCGACGGTGCAAGTCCTGAACGGTCATATTCTATTATTACAACTTCCCCCAATAAGGTAATGGAGAACATTCACGACCGAATGCCGGTAATTTTACACCCAGAGGAATTTGATGATTGGCTCAACCCTGAAAATGAAAACCCTGATTTTCTCTTAGACTTGCTTCAACCTTATCCTGACGATGGGATTGATGAGTATATAGTTTCCAAGGCCGTAGGAAACGTCAGGAATAACCATGAGGGATTAATTCAGAAAGCAGATTTATTTGGGTAAAATTAATTTCACTTTCAAACCAAAAAAGACCTATGAGAAAGGATAAATTTGAATTCACTTTAGAAGAAGATCAGGGGTTTATATTCCACAATGAATCTCCCAAATTTCAAGTTAAACTTGGGGATGATGATAACCTCATCTCAGAAGTTACTTGGGAAACACCTGTCAAGGAATCTACTAAAGCAGAACTCATCGAGAAAATGAAGGATTGGTATTGGCATGAATTTCATGGCCTTAAAAGACAATAATTATTTCAAGAATAATAACTCCTCATCTACTTCCTGCATGAGTCGCCAGTCAAGCTCGTCAATTTCATATACAAGGTGGAAATATCGCTCCAAATCCGTCTTAACTACATAATGATAGTGTTTAGTGGTCATTAGGTTTTCAACGTGTGTAGTAACGATTTTCTGAACCTGAGAGGAAGGTATTTTTCCCGTCTTAAAGCGGAATGGCTGAACACGATGAATTAATGGGTGATCGGTTCCTGAATAATCTTTTAGAGCTAATTCCTTGGGTAAAATTTCAAACCAATACGGAATTACCCTATGCGCTCTGGATGGTTGGTGTTTATGGCGTTGGATAAGTGCAAGCACCCGATCTACGACTTCTCCATTTTTACTTTCCATTGTCCAGAGTAACTCCTCCTCATTAAATACGACATCGTATATCTCACCTGACTTGGTTTCAACGCTGTAAAAAGATTTCCGAACTCCTCCATCGACTTTACTGTGGCAGGAACGTACCCGCTCCATATGCTTTAGGTACGGTTTCCTCCATGCCGGTTTTTCAAGCCGGTCGTATCTACAAAAAAACGCCAACATTTCGACTAATGGATATTTATTCATGACCAATCTTTATTTGGTCATTTTAAACTACACACATATATTACACATATCAATACATAGAGAGAAAAAAATGCCAAGAAAAAAACCACACCCTTACCAACCTGAAAAGGACGTCCACCGGATAACTTTATACAACACGGTTTACCCGGAGCACCAACACAAATCACGAAAAGAACGCCTTTACCTTCACTTTGACTTCGCCTGCTTCTATGCTCAGGTCGAGCAACTGCGAAAAAACCTGTATGGCATCCCGTTAATTATTGGGGGATGGAGAAAAGAGAACGGGCAAGTAAAAGGGATTGTAGCCACTGCCTCCTATGAAGCGAGAGCCTTTGGAATCAAAACTGGAATGAGTGCCTTTGAAGCCTATCAACTTTGTCCTTATGTGTGCATGCTACAAGTTGATTACGATGCATACACGGCCATATCAAAACAGGTTCATTTTATCTTCAAGGAATTCGCTCCCATTGTCGAGCGCTATTCGATGGATGAATATTTCATGGAAGTTGATTTTTTAAAAGATAAATCACGAAAAGAAATCGACCATTTCGCCCAACGGTTACAGCAAAGAATTTTCGATGTAACGGGCTTAGTTGGAGCCGTCGGTATCGCACGCTCCAAAACGTACGCAAAGCTTTCGAGTAGCTTAAATAAGCCTAAGGGTAGAACGCTTATTCTAACTGATGAAGACGAGCGAACCGAGATATACCCATTAGACGTAAACGAGGTTTGGGGAGTTGGCCGAAGGCGACATGAACATATATTAGCCGAAGGATATAAGACTATTGGCGATGTTGCCGAAAGAGGAAACCAACAAACATTTATCAGGCTTTTCGGTGCCAACTTTGGCAGAATGCTTTTCCAGACGATCACAGGGAAAGACCAAGGCAGAGTAATGGAAGAAATATCCGAACACTATGAACCCAAACAGGGAGTAAGCTACGGGCATACATTTTCGGAGGGTTCTTTAGACTTGGATAAAATTATGGGTGAATATGCTATTGCCGTTCAGCACCTCTGTTACCGAATGAGAGCTCACAATATCCGAGCTAATAGCTTTACCGGGGTTATTGGATTTAACCGTCAGGATGTTAATGGTGTTGGATTTCGATTTGTAACCGAGGCTCACACCAATATTGACGAATATGTTTTTGAGGCTTGTAAAGAGAAAATAATTTACCCAATCCAAAAAGCCTGCGAACATGGATTGGAAATTCGAAACCTTATGCTCTCAACCCATCAAATTGACAAGACGAATCAGTTAAATGTTTTCTTTCAAGATGATAAAGATAAGGTTGCCCGTGTGAAGGCGATGGACGAAATCAAAAATCGGTTCGGTCAAAAATATATAACTAAGGCAATGTCCTTAAATCGCGTGAAAGGGAATACTCATTTTTTGGAGAGGAATTCATGAGTTGTCATAATCATGACATTCTGTAATTAAAGTTAACACAGAATTAAAATTATCTGAGTAAATACATTCTTCGTAGAGATATAAATCCTGTTTAGTAATCTCTGGAAATAAGGTTTGACCTACGTATACTTCTTTACCTCTTTTTTCCCCATCTTGAAAAAACTTATAACTATTGCTGACTTTGGGCAACTCTTTTCCTCTGTAGATTTTTCCCAAAAAATATCCCTCCGTATTTACAAACCAGTCTATTCTACCGTTAGAACTATGAATTAAATAGCAGTTTTCAATGCCACTTTTGACAAACTTAATTGAAGTAGCAGTTAAGCTGGAACCATAATCATGGGCAATTTTTTTTATAAGTTCAAAACCTGTCAGCTCTCTTTTCTGATCTATGAGAAACGCCGACTCAGGAACTAAAAGTTCAGAAGCAAATTCATTCGCTTCTGACTCATACCGTTTATTCGAATTAAACTCAATTAGATCTCTATCATCACATATAAAGCTTTCGACATGTTTATGAAGTTCATTGTGACCCAACTCATGGGCGAGAACAAACTTTTTCTTAGGTAAGTATCTTATATCAGAGTTAATAGTAATCAAAGCTGAATCAGATGATTCTTTAAAAAGAATTCTGCCTTGAGCCCCCCTTATAGGTTTGTATTGTACATAAGCACCACTATCGAAGCATATATTTTCAAGTATTTCGAATTCTAAATTTTGCTCAATGCAAAATTCATTTCTGATCTTATTAGCTATCCTCTGAGGTCTTCCCATAATTATCTTGTTCTAAAGCGTTCAGAAGCTCAAGTAATTCTTGATCTTCGAGCATAGATAGAGCTTCTGTTTCGTCAATACCCTCTAACTTTGAATGGCCGTATTTAAACAAATCGCTACTTTTCTTTAGAGCCAAGATTGCGTTAATGATAACGTCCCCACTCTTTTTCTCTTTTTTCAACCTTTCAGCCTCTTGAAGTATCCGCTTTTTTGCTTCCGCCTGATTAAGCCTATGATTAGCGAGTGCACTTTTAACAAACTCAAGTCCTGAGTTCTCTAACTCATCAACATTTCTACCTGTGTCTTCCAAATATTCTTTAGCCTCATCATAATCCTCAAATTGGCTCAATGACTTTAAAAAACCTGATAACTTATCCATGACCTTCGCCTCCATTATATTCATCAATAATTTTCTTACAGACTCTTATGAGTCTTTTTCGCGCGTTATAAACATCTTCTCTTCTATTATAACCCATCACTTTAATAAGCTCATTGACTTCATATCCCTCATCTTGAAAGAACAATAATTCCGCTAATTCAGGTTCATACTCAACAAGTTTATCAAAGATAAAGTCTCGAAATTCATTCGCTGTTAAATTTCCATCTGTCTTTATTTCTCCAACTAAAGTTTTAAAAAAATCATACTCACTATTTTTATTTACATCTGTTTTGCCTTGAGTTCTTTGCAATTTAAAGTAATTGCTTATCTCACTTGAAATTGCACCCTTTATAAACCCTTCAAATGTTGGATTGACATCCAAGTTCCAAACCCTGTGGCTATCAGCTGTTATATCTATTGCTTTTCTAATTGCTTCTTGTACAAAGTCCTCAGCCATTTCACCATCTTCTCCTGCAAACCGCAATCGAAATTCTGCAAAAGCAACGAGCTTAATAAATAGTGATTTGATTTCAGCCTCAGATAGCTTCTGCAAGTAGTTTGCTGCATCTCCTTTATTCATTTGCATACTCTTTTCTCTTTATAGCTAAGAATAAGACGTTTTTATCCACGACATGGAAAATACCCCTTTTTTATCAGCTATATATAAGTGAACACCAACAATAAATCAAAGAAAACAAACAATTATGTCAAAACTAAAAACAACACATGTAGTGCCGAATAAGAAAGGTGGATGGGATATTAAATCCGGTGGTAGTAGCAAATCCACAAAACATTATTCTACAAAAAAACCCGCTGTTGACCGGGCAAGAGAAATAAGTAGAAATAAATCTGGTGAATTATTCATACATCGTAAAGATGGCACAATACAGAACCGTGACAGCCACGGCAATGATCCAAGAAAATCGAAAGGCTAATCAACTAACTGAATAAATGAAAAGCAAGAATTTTAGAAAAGTACCTATAGCACTTAAGACCAAATTAAAAACAATTGATAACGATCATGTTCAGCCAGGAGTAATCCTTGAGTTAAGTGATGCCGAATTAAAAACACTTTTTGGTGGTAATCTCACAAAAAAATTCGATGTCTATAATTACACTCCACACGCAGAAAAAGGACGTTATTCAAGAAGGAATACATTCGGTTTTAAAAGGATTAGAAAAGACCTGCCAAAAGTGTCAAAGACGATAAACTTGGGAGAGAGGCCTATTTATGGAGACTACTCAAAAGGTACATTTGTGTTGACACAAGAGCGCATGGTGTATCAACGAGACTTTGTTGAGCCCTATGGACTTAAACTTGAAGCTAAACTCATTAAGTCATTAGAAAATGAAGGCCGAACATTGAACGTAGTTTTTGTAAAAACTTCAACCACTATAGATAAACATGATGAGAAAGCATTTCAGAAACTATTCACACATATCAATATTCTTGGTGAGAGCTTTGGTTCTGCAAATATTTTTAACCCAAGTTTAAATGTTAGAGATTTAATAGGTAATAAATATTTGGGTTGGGAAATACTGCCACCAGGAAAGGGTAAGAAAAAAATACAAAGCATACTTTCTAACTCAAGTGTTGAACATAAGCACCAATTTGAAAAAAGATTTAATGTTCTTAAGTCTTTAGAACCAATTAACTATGTATATGGCTTTAACGGCACATACAGATACTTTGGAGCAATGATATCTGAAAACTGTGTAGTATTTGAAAACCTTGAGTATGGAAATGCAATCTATATAATGTTTAATGAATGGCCTCGCCTTTCAAAACTAACAAAGGCTCAGATACAAGCGGAAGATAATAGCCTTTACTGTCGAATTGAGCACAGGCCAGGATGGGTCAAAGAACTAAAATCCTTAATCAAACCTTACAGATAATTTAGGAGTTTTGACAAAAGTAAACTTATTTCAAGTTTAGTCTTTAAATAAAACAAAAAGTGCCTTAGTAAGGTTAAAGGCATTTTATTTCCAAATAATTTACGCGAGAAGTAGGTCGTGCATCTACACTATACAATGTAATCTAATATGCTATCCCAAAATCACTTAAAAAATAATTTTTTGAGGACTAAAAAAGAGCGCTTTAAAGATACTATTTAAACAGAACTGACGGTGGAACGGGACTCCTGGGCAAATGAACTTCATTTTATTTCATAGGTAGTTCTATTTTGGATAGTATGGCATTAATTCTTTTGCTGTTTTTATAAACAAGGGTCCATTTTTAACATTTTGAAATCCTATTTCAACAGACTCTCCGCCAAACTGAAAAATCCAATCCATACATGTTCCACAAGGGGTGAAGCGGTCTCTCTCAGCAACTATTAAGATTGTATGAAACTCATTAACTCCGGAAGAAATCATGTTGCTGATAGCATTAACTTCTGCATGAATATCTTTATTCCTGAATTGTTGTTCAATGTTACAACCAACAAATATTTTATTGCTACCGATCAATGCACAACCAACTTTTGTACTACCAAACACAGAGGCATTTTCACGTACTTTCCAAGCTTTTTCTGATAATTCATTCCACAATTGATTTCGAGATTCTTTCATACTAAGCAAATACTTTTTCAGAATCCTCAATCAATGATTCAGCCATCATTTTTGCACCACCAGTCAATTCTTCCATGATGCCATAATTTAACGAACTCTCTGTCCTATACTGTTTTTCAAAAGCAGATAACAGTTCTAACTCTATATATGAGTTTATTGGGGACATTGTTTTAATCTTATTTGGTAATCCCTCTAACAGAATTGAATTTGCAAGTTCAAAATGACGTTCATATAGATGAAGAGAATTAGCGTTGTGTTGATACCATCCAACTTCAACATTCAATTCATTGGCAAGAATTTCTTGAAACAGAGTTATTATAAAAATGTCATAACCAAGTCCCCAAATTATATCATTACTCCTCATTGATGTAATACAATTTAGCTTATTATCTCTAACCAAGAATTGCACATTTGTGATACAAGCAATATCAACTCCACTTATATTGTCTTTATTTAACCTATCATAAAATGATACAACAGCTCTCCTTGTATCTATGTCTTTTTCAAATAACTCAATCAAGTTTTCCCATTGACCTCCTTTAAACAGTTTTTTCCCATAACAACTACCAGGAATCTTACCCTTTTCATTACTAAATGTATTCCATACAGGCGCATAATGAGAAATAAACCCAGAATCATCTGACCCATTAAAGTGCCACAAAAACTCACCTGTAGCTAACTTGAAACTCCACTTGCGAGCAGTAATATTAATTAACCTTGCTTTAATATTTTCAAGTCTAAAACTCGCTCCTAATATTTCTTTGGTACTCTTTTCTCTTGGTGAACTTTCCTCACCTTGAGTGATAATTTTTTCTAAGTAGTAAAGAAGTATTTCATCAACAGATTTAAATGACTTCATGTTTTTAAAGGTCTATTCTTAATTTTTCTCTTCGAGGCTTAATGATTTAAAAGCTTTCCTTACTAAGGAATCAACTCTTTCAGCATCAACATTATTTTGAATACTACTTCTCTTGTCGATTTCGGATTGAATATAAGATTCATACACATCCTTTGGGATAGTCTTAGAGGTATTATTCACATATAGTGCTGTAATACTGATTATAATTCCAATCAAGGCTATCCAACCCACCGTCCAATTCCAGAAACTTTTCTGGACTCTCTTAATTATCCTATCCTCAAATACTGAAGAGTGATTGTCTATGTCCAAAAAAGTATTTGGAAACTTTTTTGATAATTGTCTGTTCCTTTCTCGGTAATGATCTTTGTCTAAAAGGTTTTGCCTGACGTTTACCCCTACATCAAGTTTATGGATTGTCAATCTTAAAAAAGCATCCCCAATTCTTATTTCTTTTGGCTCGCTTTCAAAATTAATTACTGCTGAAGCTACATAGCCGTCATATGATGGATCTATTAAGCCTGTGCTCAATGCAAGAAGACCGTCGTAAGTACGTTTTGTCTTAGGGTGTGCATAACCTGTATGTTGATGGTCAAGTATTATACGCTCTTTAGACATCACAAAAACTGTTTGCTGAGGTTCTATACTTACACTCGTTTTATATGATTCCCCATCAACAAAAATTTCACCAACAGTAAGGTCATAGCTTGCTCCCTTTATGTTGTCTATGTTACCACCCTCTATTATAAAATCGGTAAATATTCTTCTTCCTGTTAGAAGCATTTCTTTTTGGTTTATGTTTTAGAAAACATGAAGACTGATACAATATTAAAAGTAATATGCTATTTTTTCCTTTAAATCATAAACGCAAAGAATTAGATACTCTCTTGATATCTGTATCTATGTTAGATTGAACCGAATTTAAAAAATACCGCTTCGTAGATACTACTTAAACAGTACTGATAGTGGAACGGGACTCCTGCAACGGGTTTTGGTTTAGAAGTTTACCCCCTCCCCCAAAATGGGAAAAGACTCTTGAAATAATTACCACTAAAAATATTGTCTCTATGTTATACCTTGATATTTTTATACTTTATTATCGCTTTGTAGATAATGTTAAACTGTATCAGGTATCATTTTTAAATGAAGATTTTTTCTTTTTTCAGCGGATTAGGATTTTTAGACTTAGGTTTTGAAGACACGGAATATGAAGTTGTTTATGTAAACGAAATACATGAACCATTTCTTGAAGCGTATAAGTATGCAAGAGAGAAAATGGATTACCCAAAACCACCATTGGGTTATGAACAACAGGATATTTTAAAACTATTAAACCCTTCAAAAATTGAGTGGTTTAAAGATGAGATTAGGAAGTATAGAGAAGATAATCACCCAGTTGGGTTTATCGGTGGCCCCCCTTGTCCTGATTTTTCCGTTGGTGGTAAAAATAGAGGTCGAAAGGGGGATAATGGAAAATTATCAGGAACCTATGTTGAGATAGTAAAACAAGCCTCTCCTGATTTTTTCCTTTTCGAAAATGTTAAAGGATTATGGAGAACTAAAAAACACAGAGCTTTCTACGAAGAATTAAAAAAGAAGCTTGAAGAAGACTTCGTACTAACTGAGAGACTTATAAATTCAATAGAATTTGGAGTGCCACAAGATAGAGACAGAATAATTTTACTTGGCTTCAATAAAGATTTTATTGAGAGAACAGAAGCTAAAATTGATCAAGAGAACATAGACACTCACTTTCCTTGGCATAAATATACAAGTGGCAAGGGTGAAGAAATTTTTGAATTAAATTGGGCTGATACTGATGATTTTAAACCGAATTCAAAAAGAGCGTTTAAAAACTCGGTTCCGAAAGAATTAACTGTTCAACATTGGTTTGAGAAGAATAAGGTAGATGAACATCCTAATGCTACACACCATTTTATACCAAGGGCGGCAAAACCTAAGTTTGAAGTAATTAAAGAGGGAGATGACTCAAAAAAAAGTTACAAGAGACTGCACAGATGGAGATATTCACCTACAGCAGCTTATGGCAACAATGAGGTTCATCTACACCCCTATAAGGTTAGAAGACTTTCAGCAGCCGAATCTTTAGCCATTCAATCTATGCCTAAAGAGTTCTCTCTCCCAGATGATATGACTTTAACGAATATGTTTAAAGGAATTGGAAATGGAGTTCCATATTTAGCATCAAAAGGATTAGCTAAAACAATCAAAGACTTTATAGAAAACCTATAATGAAATTAACTGCTTCAAATATCGTAAGTGCAATCAATAGACTCCCTAAAAACCGTGCTTATGATTATGTCCATCCTGCAACCTAAACTAAAGTCATAATAGATAGTGTACAGTTGCCCGAAGGTCCAATTTTTATAAAAAGGTTCAACTCTTCAAAAGGAGAAAGCCCTAAAAACCAGGATTCAGAACCAATTTCTACCCAAATGTTATGGAGGATAGCTAATTCCTTCTCACCAAATTTTCCAATTAATTTTGATAGGGTTTTGGGTGCAAGTTATAATACCCGATCTGCTTTGGAAGCATTAATGGCCCATACTCCTGAGTTCTATTTTTGCTATCCCGGTAGAATTGAGGTGATTAATGAATCAAGTTCTGTACGTGGAGGCCATAAACATTTATTATGGAATCCTGACAAACCACATGAACAAGGTGTAAAAAAAGAGATTGAAACAAATATTACAATTTCAGAAGGCTTAAATAATGAAGTGGCTTATGAAGGTTTAAGCATACCTGATAATCTCGTTGATTCAGAATTAGGCATTGATGTTGCAAGAAGGCATGCCGAAATTCAGATTGCATTGATGGAGATTGGAGCTCACTTAGGTTTTAAAAATTGGATTGCAAGAAATGATCAATCAATTGTTTATAAGGAAAGAACTTTAAGTGAATATGAGAGTGTATTGCCTGACTTAAGAGATGATAATTTGATTTCATCATTCTCTGAAGCGATTAATGCTGCCCTTTATATTGACTGCATTTGGTTTAAAAATCATAGGTTTTTACCTGCTGTAATGGAAATTGAACATAGTACTGGTATCACAAGTGGCCTTACAAGAATGAAAGGTCTCAAAGACCAAATTCCTTCTATTCAAACAAGATATGTAGTTGTTGCATCTGACACTGAAAGAGAAAAACTAATAAGAGAAGCTAATAAACCTCAATTTTTAGATTTAGATGTCAGGTTTTTTCCATATTCCGCTGTTGAAGAACTATACTACCTATGTACCAAAAGAAACATTCAAGGTATCGACCAAAATTTTATAGATAGCTTTATGGAGAGAATGGTAGATTCAGATCTTGGAGAGATTCATTTAAATTAGCCAACAACTGTCACATCATTAAGCGGTACAGTATTGATTGGTGGATAATTCAATCCTGTATTTACGGGGCGAATATCTACACGAGGGCGATCAGTATCTTCAATAATCTCAAGCACCTCATATTTTTGATCAGGTTCTTCATCAGGCAAAGGAGAGTGAAACTTTACCAATTGACCCTGTTTAGTTGGAGTAACAATATCTTCTCTACTCATTTTTTGACTACTTAACTTTTTAGGCTTTTCCATCCAATTGTACAACCAAATGTAATATTAAAAAAAATAACTAACCGGGATTTTATATGATCAGGAAGGCACTCCTTGAGGCATTGATTCATTGAAATACCGAATCAATAAGGGAATAGTATCATACAGCATATAAAAAATTAACATGAGAAGGATTCCAATTAAAATCTTACCAAATGGAATTTGAGCATGCTTTGTATTTTCATTTCTTGGGGCCATAAGCAATTCGTAACTGATTCAACAAGTAAGAGCATTACTAAACCGATTCCTTACAAAGAATATTACAGCACTAAATTACTTCTCTTCACTCTCAGGTTTTGTGAATCTTTGAATCCAAAAATATTCAAGAGTAAAATATTCTGACTTGTAACTGCCTTGTAACCGAAAAGAAATACACTTAGAATATTCGTAAAATAAAAAAGCCCTGAGTCGCTGTAAGTTATTGCGAGTCAAGGCTTTACTTGATGGTGGGACCGGGCGGATTTGAACCGCCGACACACGGATTTTCAGTCCGTTGCTCTACCTACTGAGCTACAGTCCCTTTCAACAAGGACGGCAAAGATACAGGGTTTGTAATCTTTATACAATAATAAATTCGGGAAAATAGATTTTACAGGTGTTAGGTTTTAGTTCCAAGGTTTTAGGTGTTAGGTCATCTTGAGTGGAAGCGAAAGATCTTTTCCTTTAATGCTTGGCAACTAACTAAAACAAAGATTCTTCGCTCCCGCTCAGAAAGACTTACTAAAACCTAACACCTAAAACCTTGCGACTAGCACCTTGCCCCTAGCAACTACTTCCCCGGAATATGAATGTCTTTTAGTCGCAATTGCAGCGTTCGCCGACCATTCCAGTTATTTTCCTCCAGAACGTACGCTATTTTGAAGGGATCACCTTTGCGTACATCGGGCAGATATTCGTGCATGTTAAAGCCGATGGTATCAAAAACACCGGATCCATTTTGGCTGACTCTCATCTTCAGGTGACCGTTGCCAACAATGGTCGGAACGCCCACTACTTTAACCTCTTCACTTACAAAAACAGGTCGCAGGTTGCCCGGACCGAACGGCTCAAACTGACTGAGCAGTTTCCAGAATTTCATGTCTACTTCGCCTAAATCCAGCTTGGCATCTACCGTAAGTTCCGGCTCGAAGGAATTTTCGGACAGGTCAGTGTAGGCCAGCTCGTTCATCCGACGGCGGAATTCATTCAGGTTGCCTTCTTCAAGAGTAAGTCCGGCCGCAAACTCGTGTCCGCCAAACTGTTCCAGCAGGTCATCACATTTTTTGATGGCATCATAAATATTGAACCCCTTAATACTCCGGGCCGACCCTTTAATTTTTCCGTCCACATTGCTGAGCATAATGGCCGGGCGATGATATAAATCCACCAGCCGGGAAGCGACTATCCCAATCACCCCAAGGTGCCAGTTTTCACTGTACAGCACGATGGTGGAAGTCTCCTCCATGTTAAAGTCTTTCTCGATTTGCTCCATCGCCTCTTTCATGGTTTTGGAATCGGTATCACGCCGCTTCAGGTTTACAGTCTCCAGCTCGTAGGCATGAGACTTAGCCTCTCCCAGCGTCTCTGAAATCATGAGTTTTACGGCCGTACTGGCATCACCCATCCGTCCCGCCGCATTAATCCTTGGTCCGATGGAAAACACTATCTTGGAGGTGTTCACATCCTCCTTGGAAACTTTGATAAGCTCCAACAAAGCTTTTATTCCCACTCGCGGGCTTCGCTGAATCATCTGTAACCCTGCTTTCATCAGCACGCGGTTTTCATCAATAATAGGCACAATATCGGAAGCGATGGAAATGGCCACCAGGTCCAAAAACTTATAAGAGATAGTGGAAGGGAGGCCCAGTTTTTCTATGGTTCCCTGAATGAGTTTAAATCCCACCCCGGCACCGGAAAGTCCGTCGAATGGATAATTACAGTCCGGGCGTTTGGGGTCAAGCACCGCTACCGCATCCGGAATCTCGTTCCCTACTGTATGATGATCACACACAATAAGGTCGATGCCTTTTTCTTTGGCTACTTTGGCTTCTTCAATGGCAGTAATGCCACAATCAACGGATACAATGAGGGAAGCATTAACTTTTTCAGCGTATTTAATACCATCGGGGTTAATACCATACCCCTCTTTGAAGCGGTGGGGAATGTAGTAGTCGGCATCTACGCCAAATTCCTTCAGAAAAGTATAGACGCAGGAAGTTGCCGTAGTCCCGTCAACGTCGTAATCGCCGTAAACGAGTACTTTCTCACTTTTACGAATGGCCAGAGCTAAACGTTCTGCACCGGCTTCCATATCCTTCATTAAAAAAGGATCGTGGAGGTTTTCTATCTTTGGCCTGAAAAAGTATTCTGCATCATCAAATGTTTTTATGCCGCGTATAGCCAGTAGTTGGGCTATTTTGTCCGGAATTCCCAGCATATCCCCTAATTTGGAGACGTACCTTGGCTCCTCCGGCTGCGCGTATACCCAGCGGAATGACATGATTGTTTTGTGCTTTATTTTTATACATAAAGGCAGATCGGCGGTCAGGCCGGGATGCCAACGCAATTCGCGTTCTTATTACTTATATAAAATACTATTTAACGAGAGAAAATCAGCATGTTTGTTTACATAAAAATTCTAATCCGCCCGAATCGTTCAAATTCGCCCCAACTCCCCAAAAAATAATTACAAGTATTTATGATTGAACCTGTTTATTTGGTTGAGAACCGTCAAATAAATCCCGAACTTTGGAAGCGGTTCCATAAAGAGCCTTTTGTATAATTTATCCTAGTTAAAATGATTGATGCACCTGTTAAAAACTCCAAGAAATTGACTGAAGAAAATCCGAATTTTTCCCTTTTTAATCAGCTTGCCAACTACGAACATGAGCAGGTGGTCATTTGCTCTGATCCTGAAGTTGGGCTGAAAGCTATTATCGCCATTCACAACACCACGCTGGGCCCGGCTTTGGGTGGCACCCGTATGTGGAATTATGAATCTGAAGAAGCAGCCATCAAAGATGTGCTTCGCCTTTCGCGGGGCATGTCGTATAAAGCGGCTATTTCAGGCTTGAACCTGGGAGGTGGAAAAGCGGTGATCATCGGCGACCCTCATACCGAAAAAACAGAAGCCTTATTCCGCTCTTTCGGTCGTTTTGTTGATGGACTAGGCGGACGGTACATCACCGCAGAAGATGTGGGTATGACCGAGCGTGAAATGGAATGGATTTACTCCGAAACGAAATATGTAACCGGTATCCCAAAAGCCCTGGGTGGAAGTGGAAATCCTTCTCCTGTTACAGCTTATGGAGTTTATATGGGGGTGAAGGCCTGCGCTAAAAAAGCATACGGCAGCGACTCTTTAGAAGGAAAGAAAATTGCTCTACAGGGAGCCGGAAATGTAGCTTCCTATTTTGCCCGTCACGCTGCTAAAGAAGGTGCTAAGCTTTACATCTGTGATATTTACGAAGACAAGGCCAAGTCTCTTGCAGAAGAAGTAGGCGGCGAACTTGTTGACCCCGATGACATTTATGGATTGGATGTGGACATCTACACTCCATGTGCCTTAGGTGGTGTTATCAATGATGACACCATGGACCAGTTTAAGTGTGATATCATTGCCGGTGGTGCTAACAACGTCCTGGATGAGGAAGACAAACATGGACAACAGTTACTCGACAAAGGTATTATCTATGCTCCTGATTATGTGATTAATGCAGGCGGCCTCATCAATATTGCCAGCGAACTGGAAGGGTACAACGAAGAACGTGCTCTCCAGAATGCCGGCAACATTTATAATACCATCACCGACATCCTGGATTATTCGGAAGATCATAGCATCCCTGCTCATGTGGCTTCCAACGACCTGGCTGAAAAGCGTATTAAGACAATAGGCCATATCAAGAATAAATATTCTTCCAAGGCCCATGTATCCGGAAGGCTTGGAGAAGTTTACAAGCGGTTCATCGATTGATTTAGTTGTACATTTTGAGTGAGTGAAAGGGGCGCTTCGGTTTGAGGCGTCCCTTTTTTTGGTATTATATCAGAGTAGTTAGGGATTGGGTGGTCTTCGCAAGCATTGACCCTCTCCTTTATTTCCTCTCCCAGGGAGAAGAAGACTCCTTGGTCAGGTACGGGCATTTTTTAACATTTTACCAATGGCTATAATTATGTACCCTACTCGGCATTCCCCAACGAGCCTCCCCTCCGAGGAGGGGATTGAGGGGTGGGTCAATGTTAGCTAAGAGCAATACCCAATTTAAACGCCCCTATATCACGTATGCCCCAATATCCATCTCTCTATTTCCATTACTACTGACTCCGTATAATACCTCGCATCAGATTCACTGAACCGCAGAAAACTCACCCCCAACTGCTCAATTATTTCCTGGCACTGTTTATCGTATTCAATTTTATAGTCGTGGCTTCTGCCATCAATTTCTATTGCCAGTCTTAATTCTTTACAATAGAAATCCACAATAAACCGATGAATGGGGTGTTGACGTCTGAATTTATAACCCAGCAGCTGCTTATTCTTAATTGCTTTCCAGATTTCGATTTCGCCGGGTGTTGAGTTTTTTCTTAACCAGCGTGCTTTGGTGATGAGATCTTCTCTGTACGGAATAATGCGCATTCTCTTCTTCATTGTACCCTCTTTTATTTTAAATACACTAAAAATTGGGGTAATGGCAAGTTTGGGGTGGCTTTCACCGGCATTGACCCTCACCTTTGTTTCCTCTCCAGCGGAGAGGAAGACTCCTTGGCTATATCATAGCCTATTTCAAGATCCCTGCTGCTGGCTATGATCATTTTCCTGGCTCAGCATTCACCAAGGAGCTTCCCCGCTCGGGTGGGGATAGTGGGGTGGGTCAATGCTGGCAATAGCCACACCATTTGTATCACATCACTCCAAAAAATCTGCCATCCCACGTACCATATTTTTAGCTGCTCTCATTCAAATAAAACGCTTTTTCTGCGTATCTTTGAGGCATTCATTTTCCATCAAAGAGACTTTTATTACTTCTATGAACATTGAAGAGTTTAATTTCAAAGACCGCTTAATCAAGGGAATCACAACAGACGGTCATTTCAAAATATCGGTAGTCAAAACCACTGAAGTCGTCAAAACGGCACGGGATAATCACCAGCTTTCATTACTAAATACCGTCATCTTAGGGAGAGCTTTAACTGCTACTATGCTGCTCGCCTCGGAACTTAAAGGCGAAGAACGCATTAGGATGCGCATGGATGGAGACGGGCCTATAGGATTTGTGGTTGCAGAGGCGAATTCAGTAGGAGAAATACGCGGCTATGTTAAAAATCCGGCTGCTGAACTGGATTACTCCAACCCGGAAACTGAACTCGGAGATGGTATTGGATTGGGAGTTATGACTTTTTCTAAAGTGCTTTACAATGAAGCCGAGCCCAAAACGAGTACCATTCAGCTTATTAATGGGGATGTAAATAGTGACGTAGCTCATTACCTGGCTCAATCTGAACAAATACCTTCAGCGCTTCTTACCGATGTTGGTATTGATGAAGACGGAAATATAACCGAAGCGGGCGGATTGATGATACAGCGACTACCCGGTGCACCCGACGGACAAATCGATATGCTTCAGGAGCGACTGGGGTCATTTCCTCCGATTGATGAGTTGCTGGCGGATGATCAGTACATTGACGAAATCATGAATAAGGCCGTATCGCCGCTGAAAGCAAAAGAGTTGAACCGACAGCCGGTGGACTTTTTCTGCCGTTGTTCCCGCAAACGCTTTTTGAATGCCCTGGCCATGCTTAATTACGATGACCTTAAAGAAATGGACGGTGAAGGACAGGAAATGGTATGCCAGTATTGCAACAATAAGGAGTTTATTTCGAAAGAAGAGATCGAAAAAATTGTGATGGATGCTCAGGCTAAAATGAACTAAATAATCTGATCTTATGGGAAAGCTCTCCGACGATGAAATCCGGCAAATTGTCCAAAAAGCCACACTGCTCCAGAAATATGGAGAACAAAGCTCTCCCGGAAAAGCCACAGACACCGACGAGGAAATCCAATCCTTGTATGAGATTACAGACGATCTTGGCATCCCACGCAAGTTTGTGTACGAAGCCTACATGGAGGCGGGAGGTATCCCCGTACAGGAACCGATGGTCATAGACAACCATGACTTCAACAGCACTAAGGTTGTGGGATACGCCAGTGGCACGCTCGACAAAGAGCTTTTTAATGAGTTAAAAGGCCAGGCAGAGTACCACTTTAATACGTTGGGTAAGGTTAGCCGACGAAGAAATAAATTCATCTGGAAAGCCAAACCGGTAGGGCCTTCAAAATTCATTGCCTCTGCCAGCTCTCCCGAAATTGAGTTCGAACAAATTGATGGAAATACCAAAGTAACGGTTTCCCAAAGCCTGAAAACGCTCAACAAGTTGTACCTGCCGGGAATTGCCGTCGCTTTTGGAGGATTTATGTTATTTGCCGGTACTATATTCGGGCAAACAGGCAACGAAGTCGCCCCTCCTCTCATTGTTTCATTACTCATCCTAACCGGTTCCGTTTTTTACGCCCGGTTCATAAACAAACGAAAAAAGAAACGTAAGAAAGACCTTCAGGAATTAACGGAAACGCTGTTGGGAAAAATCGAACGGCATCTTAAATCTACTATTCTTTCAAGAGCCGAAGAACAGAAAGGAGAAAAAGAGGAAATCGAGATTCCGGAAAATGAATATGAAGAAGATAGTGTTGAGAAAGATTCACGATCACGAATCAGATAACAACCACCTTTATTTTTCATTAAAATGGGCAAAAAAGTAGTAATTGTAGGCGGGGGCTTTGTCGGAATATCCGTTGCCAAAAAACTGGCAGGCACTTCTTTCAACGTCACTATTGTTGACAAAACCAATCACCACCTGTTCCAACCACTTCTTTATCAGGTGGCTACTGCAGCTTTATCTCCGGGAGATATTGCGATGCCTATCCGAGCCATTTTCAGCAAGCAGAAAAATGTACAGGTTATTCTGGGTGAAGTAACCGGAGTTGATAAAGCCGATAATCACATTCACCTTAAAAATGGCTCTCGCCTGCCTTTTGATTACCTGATTTTAGCTCCCGGTGCACAATATAACTACTTCGGCAATCACAACTGGGAACAACATGCCCCGGGCCTGAAATCTCTTTCTGATGCCCTTGAAATCAGAGAGCGCATTCTACTTTCTCTGGAAAAGGCCGAACAGATTATTGATCCTGAAAAAAGGAAACCCTTTCTCTCTTATGTGGTTATCGGTGGCGGCCCGACCGGTGTAGAAATGGCTGGATCTATCGCCGAGATCGCCAAACGAAGTATGATGAGAGACTTCAGAAATATTAAGCCGGACGAAACCAAAATTTACCTGGTAGAGGCCGCCGATGGAATACTGAATGGTTTCGATGAGCCGCTCCCTGAAAAAGGGCTGAAAACACTGGAAAACATGGGGGTTGAAGTCCTGCTGAATACTCCCGTTCAGGAAATACAAAAAGATGGCGTGAAAATAGACGGCCGGTTTATAGAAACACCGAATATCATTTGGGGAGCCGGCGTAAAAGCTTCTCCGCTAATTGAAAACTTAAACGTTGAGACTGATCGCACCGGAAGGGCAATGGTTGAGCCTGATCTTTCCATTTCCGGCTCTCCGAATATTTTTGTAGCCGGTGATGCTGCTCATGTAAAAGATGATAAAGGGAAACCCCTGCCGGGTCTGGCGCCGGTGGCTCTGCAGCAAGGCAAGTATCTGGGAGATTTGATCAAGAAAGACACTAATGACAGAAAACCATTTCACTATGTAGATAAAGGCACCATGGCCACAATTGGCAGGGCTAAGGCCGTGGCAGATATTCGTGGCTTTAAATTCAGCGGATTCTTCGCCTGGCTGCTCTGGGGACTCATTCACATTTTCTTCCTCATCGGATTCCGAAACCGTTTCAGGGTGTTCGCTGAGTGGGTATGGCATTACATAACTTTTAAGCGTGGGGTCCGGTTGATTGCCAAGAAGAACGAAATCTCAGATCGGTGATTTGGGCAAACAGCCCAAACGATGTACATTATTGTACATCATATTTTAGGAGAGACTTATGATTCGAACACAAATATATCTTACCAAAAAAGGAAAAGAGGCGATTGAGCAGCTTTCCGATCAGCATAAAACAACCCAGAGCAACATTATTCGGAAAGCTATAGATGAGTATGTAGCCAAAAAACAACGAGAATCCGGTGAGGAGAAAGAATCAATTATGGACTTTGCCGGACTATGGAAAGGCAAGAAAGACATTCCTCAGGTTGATAAACTCAGACAAGATTGGAGTGATCGGGTGAACCGAATAGAAGCTGACAACAATGATCGTTGATACCCATATTTTATTGACTTCCTGAAAGGGAAAGAAGATGCCATACACTTTATTCAACAGAATCAGCCTGCTTCTACATCAGTAATTGTTGTCTCCGAATTATACGCTGGTATTAAAAATAAGTCTGAAGAAAAAGAACTAAACACTTTTTTGACTTTCGTGAATCAAATCGATGTATCTGAGGTAATTGCAAGAAAAGCAGGGTTGCTGAGAAACAAATACCACAAAAGCCACGGAATTGAAATTCCGGATGCCATCATTGCAGCTACTGCTAATTCACAAAGAGTGCCCGTTGCTACCCTTGATCAAAAGCATTTTTCTGTGCTTACCGCCAAGCTTATCATCCCTTACTAAATAAAAAATTAGCTGCTTAATAATTTTACTTTTCTGGAATAGATAGTAGCTTAGCCCCCTCAATTCAATTAACATATTTATGGCAGATTTAAAACGAGAGCTCGGGTTTTGGGACGCCTTAACCATCGGAGCCGGTACCATGATAGGCGCAGGTATTTTCTTGCTGGCAGGTATTGCTTTGGAAATGTCGGGGCCGGCTGCCATTTTCGCCTATTTATCTGCGGGGTTGGTGTGTATGATTACCGCATCAAGTGCTGCCGAGTTAGCAACCGGGATGCCCAAATCTGGTGGTGACTATTTTTTCGTTTCCCGTTCGTTAGGTCCTGCCTTCGGGGCCATTTCAGGAGTTGGTATTTGGCTGAGCCTTACATTTGCTATCGCATTCTATCTGTATGGACTGGGGGAATACATGTCTCAGTTCTTGCCGCTTTCAGCTTTTTGGGGAGCCGTGATTGGCGGCGTTTTACTTACCATATTAAATGTGGTGGGCGCAAAAGAATCCGGGCGTACTCAGGTTGTTGTGGTTCTCACACTGTTTGTGATACTTGGTGGCTTCAGTGTTCTTGGATTGTTTCATATCGAAGCTGATTACTACGATCCGTTTATGCCCTTTGGTTTTGACTCCATCTCTGCAACCACTGCACTTGTATTCGTTTCTTTTTTGGGCTTTGTGAAAATTGCAGCTGTAGCTGAGGAAATCAAAAACCCCTCCAAAAATTTGCCCCGTGCCTTAATCGGCTCTGTGGCACTGGTTACGCTTTTATATGTGATCATTGTATTAGTGATTGGAGGCATGTTTCCACAATCTACCATAGCTGATGTTCGAGACCCATTAACCACAGCGGCGCGTACTATTCTTGGGAATCCCGGTGGCGTCGCCATTATCGTTGCCGGACTGCTGGCTACGCTTTCTTCGGCTAATGCAAGCATCATGGCATCATCCAGAATCAACCTGGCAATGGCCCGAGACCGTATGGTTCCCAACTGGTTGAGTGCCATCCACAAAAAACTACTGACCCCATACCGGGCAATCGTACTTACCGGGCTTCTCGCCTTGCTGTTCCTGCTACTCGACAGTCTCGAGAATCTGGCAAAAATTGCCAGCGTACTACAACTTTACAGCTATGCAGCTCTCAATATCGGCTGTGTGGTGCTAAGGGTTTCTAACCCGGATTGGTACAAACCCACTTATCGTACACCGGGCTCTCCCTGGTTACAGGTTTTTGCTGCCATAGGCTGTTTATCCATCATCGTTTCTTCAGGTACCTTTGCACAGGTTGCAGTGGTTGTACTTATCGTAGTTAGCCTTACCTGGTACATGGTTTGGGGACGCTCCCGTGTTGAATTTGAACATGCCGTTCCTCAATTCAAGCAAAACTGGAAAGAGAAGGGTATTAAAGTATTTCTGGAAGCCCCTCAGCATCACGAATCGGAATTTGAGGAATGGGCCCCGGCTATTCGTGCACTTGATATCAAGCAAGGACGTAAAGTTGTTACAGCGCTGGCTAACCCCATCCATGAACAGGCTTTACTTAAAGTGTCTCAGCTTATCGCCACCGGTAAAGAAGAGGGCGGTTCGGTAACGGGATTAAACATGCTTAAGGTTCCTTTTCAGACTCCGATTTCAACCGTTGAACGAATGATTCAGGAACAGGAACCGGTACGGGAAAGTATCCAGAAAATAAGTGAAGCCTCCAGAGTAGAAAACCTTGATTACCGGAATAAAGAAGTACTCTCCTCTACTACATTTGATTCCGCCTCAGCTGCTTCTCATGATATCTTTAAAGGGCTGATTAATGAAACGGAAAACCGGGAAGCCGATATGCTGGTTATGGGTTGGCAGGGTGGATTCAGTCTTGGCCGTATTTATAACACCCCCATTCAACCCATCATCAAGAATCTTAAAGCTGACCTTGCAGTATTGAAAGACCGTGAACTGAAGGATATTAAGTCTGTGCTTGTCCCCTGGGGAGGCGGACTTCACGCCCGACTGGGAATGGAAATAGGGATCCGCATTGCACAAGCTATTGATGCTAAACTTAGGGTTCTGAGACTTGTGAAGCCCGGTATTGATCTTAAGGAAGAAGAGCAGGAACTCCGGAAACGTGTAAATCCATTGCTGGAAGGATTTGATAACGTAGTGTTTACCATTAAAGAATCTACCGATGTTACCGGCGGTATTCTGGAAGAGCTCGAAGAACATCAGGATGACCTGATTATTATCGGGGCTTCTCACGAATGGGGTATTCGAAATGTGTTGTTTGGTACTATACCGGATATTATCGCCGACCGTGCTCCATGTTCGGTATTAATGGTTCGCCGCTACGTCACAGAAGACTGGAAACTGAAAGCGACGGAAGGCATCAAGCGGGTGAAAGAGCAATTGGGAATGACCTCTTCGCCGGAGAATAACCCCTAATAGATCCAAGAAAAAGTCTGCCTGTCGGCCAGACAGTTTCAGGATGACCACTTCTCTTTATCAAATAGCGAAGGAGGTGCCGCAGCCGCAGTTTTCTACGGCATTCGGGTTGTCGAAGGTGAAACCGCGGGCGTCTAGTCCATCGGGATAGTCGATTTGCATGCCCTCTAAATACATAAGGTGTTTGGGAGCCACTATGATTTCAACACCATGGCTTTCATACACTTTATCCTCATCGGTGCGGTAGTCGAGCCCCAGCTTATAGCTTAAACCGGAACAGCCTCCACCGTCAACAGCTACGCGCAGGTATAAGTTTTCATCCATATCCTCCGACTGTTTGATTTTCTCAACTTGCCGGGCAGCCCGTTCGGTAAGAACCACCGGCTCGCCGGTCAGCTCTTCTTTTTGGTAGTCTTTTTCAGTGATAGGCTGAGGTGAATTCGCTTCCTCATCTTCATCCACATCAATCAATGAGGAAATAACATCATCTAAATTTTCTTCTTGAACACTCATGTCGCTCCCTTTATTTAGAACGAGTCAAAATTACGAACTTTTTTTGGAAAATGTGTAATGCGTAATTCCGTCTTTTTCGAATAAATCCAGAATTCCGGCACTTACCAAATTCACTAAAATCTTGGCTGCTCGATAGGTTGTTACACTTATCAGCAGCGAGAACCTCTTAACCGTGATGTCGCCGTATTCATTCAAAAAACGGAAAAGCTGCTGCTCTTTTTCTCCATACTCAAAAGTGAAGCCTTCATCAGAATAGTTTTGCTTCAGCACTTCTATATATTCATCGCTGGCAACCACGCTTTCATCTTCCAGACGTACATACACCTGTCGAACTTTCTTTCCTTTTACGTACACCGGTTTCTCTTCAGCCTCAGGCACCTTTACGATGAGCACATCACGCTCACCCAGGTTTACCAACTCAATGGTGATCGGCACTTCCGGAATACATTCTTCCGATGCGGCCTGATTCAACCAAAACTCTTCTTCGTGGTAACCTTCCACGCCAATCATTTCGCCGTTGTCTTCAACTCCGATCAGAATGGTACCCCCTTTTGTATTGGCAAATGCGGCTATTTCTCTGGCAATTTTTTCAGGAGAGGCTACACTGTGTTTGAATTCCAGAAAGCTGCTTTCGCCGGTTTGGATAAGCCCTTTGAGATCGCCCGGGGTAAGCTTCGAAACCTGAACACTGTCGGAGTATTGTAAGTAAAACTCGAGTTCGTCTTCCATGATTGTAGATGATTATAGGTTGAACTCTGGATAAAAACCGGTTACATCACGATTTCATCTTTAGGGTCGCGGGTCATGAGTTCATATAACGCATCCCGCGGGTCAACATTTTCAAATAAAACACTGTATATGGCGCGGGTAATAGGCATCTCCACGTTGTTCTTTATAGCCCAGTCTCTCACCGATTTTGTTGTCTTTACGCCCTCGGCTACCATATTCATGCTGTCGATAACATCATTCAGCTTCTCTCCTTTACCAATGCGAAATCCTACCGATCGGTTCCGGCTGTGTGTACTTGTACAGGTCACAATCAAATCCCCCATTCCGGTTAATCCCGAGAAGGTATCGGAGTGAGCTCCCATCATAAGCCCCATTCGTTTCATTTCGTGAAGTCCTCTCGTAATCAGAGCCGCTTTGGCATTATCTCCCAGTTCAGCTCCATCTACAATACCGGCTGCAATGGCCATGATGTTCTTAACCGACCCGCCGATTTCCACACCAATCACATCATTATTGATGTATACACGAAACATTGGGGTCAGGAACGTTTCCTGAATAATGCGCGCCGTTCGGGTAGAATAGGCCGCAGCAACAACCGTAGTTGGCTTCAGTTTTCCTACTTCTTCGGCATGACTCGGCCCGTACAGTACCCCGATATTATCTTCATAGGTAGTGCCTTCCATCACCTCCACCAATATCTGCGACATGGTTTTGAAGGTGTCGTTTTCAATTCCTTTGGCAACCGTTACCAGGATTTCATGTCCGTCGAGGCAGGGCTTCAATTTTTCGGCTAAATCTCTCAAGGTGTGAGATGGCGTTGCAAAAACCACCATATCCTGAGATTTCAGGCACTGCTCTAAATCGTTATACGCTTTTATACCTTCCGGCAGGTCAACATCGTTTAGGTAAGAGGGATTGATGTGCTTTTCATTAATCTGTTTAGCGATGCTTTCCTCACGGGCCCACATCTGCACATTGTTTCCGGCGGTATCCAATACCAGGGCAAGGGCCGTTCCAAAACTCCCCGCTCCAATTATAGTAACATTACGTTTACTCATGCTTCAGCCTCGGCCAATTTTTCAGCAGCCTGATCTTCTTCTTTATTCTTCTTCCCGGAAAGGCTTACCCGGTTTTCATTTCCATCCAATAAACGCCGAATATTCGATTTATGCTTGTAAATAATGCCTGCAGCAACAAAAGTGGCAAAAATAATGATGCTTCCATCCACAAAATACCCGAAACCGTATCGCAAAATCACCAAACTGATAGGATAAATGAAGCTGGCCGTTATGGAAGCCAAAGAAACATACCGGGTTGAAAAGGTAATAGCTATAAATACGATAGAAGAGATACTGATGGAAATCGGCTCTATGCCGAAGAGCATCCCACAAGCTGTTGCAGCCCCTTTTCCACCTTTAAAATTCGCGAAAATAGGGAACATATGTCCTATCACAGCCATCAATCCACAGGTGATTTTCAGAAAAGCATCGGCTTCCCAGCCGGGAGGGGCAATGGGACCATTCCCAATTTCAAAAGCATACAGGCTCACCCAAAATGAAGCTGCAAAGCCTTTCATAAAATCGAGTACCAGCACCGATACTCCTGATTTCCAGCCTAAAATTCGAAAGGCATTGGTGGTTCCAAGGTTCCCACTTCCCTGTGTCCGGATATCCGTTTTATGGAATATCTGCCCCACCCAAAGCGAAGAGGGAATAGATCCCAAAAGGAAACTGACTGATAAAACAACAAGTAATGAAACCATAGCTATTTATTTGCTCCAAGTTACTACAACTGTGGCAAATTAGTTAACGGTTATTGGTCGAAATTGCTGTAAAAACCAAGAGTGAACTACCGGGTACTATACGTGTCGCTCGGCGTGATAAGAAGAACGCACCAATGGACCACTTTCTACATGCTCTATGCCTAATTTCTCGCCGATTTCTTTGTATTCCGCAAATTGATCGGGGTGCACCCAATCCATTACCGGGTGGTGCATTTTGGTAGGCTGCATGTATTGACCTATAGTGAGTACATCCACGCCATGATCCACGCAATCTTGCATCAGTTCGATGACTTCTTCCCGGGTTTCACCCAACCCAACCATAATACCGGTTTTAGTTCGGAGTCCGGCATTTTTTGTTCGCTGAAGCAGTTCCAGAGAGCGTTCATAACGAGCCTGCGGACGAACTCGTCGGTATTTACTAGGCACGGTTTCCAGGTTGTGGCTTAGCACATCCGGAGGGGTATCAAAAACAATTTGAAGAGCGGCATCCCATTCTCCACGAAAATCGGGAATGAGAGACTCAATGGTTACGCCGGGAATGGCTTTGCGAATTTCCTTGTGGCATTCAGCAAAAATAGGAGCCCCACCGTCTTTGCGTTCATCCCTGTTCACGGAAGTAAGCACCACATGCTTGAGGCCCATTTTTGCGGCCGCATCGGCTACCCGTTTTGGCTCATCCCAATCCAAATCTTGTGGAGGACGGCCTGTTTTAATGGCACAAAAAGCACACGAACGGGTGCAAACATCACCCAATATCATGAAGGTTGCGGTACCGGCTCCCCAGCATTCGCCCATATTCGGGCAACGGGCTTCGGCACACACCGTATTTAAATTATGCTTCCGGATATTTTCCGATACTTCCTTGAATTTCTCTCCTGATGGAAGTTTAACTCGCAGCCAGTCGGGTCTGCGATTTTCGGATGGCTTGTCTACTACCTGTAGTTCTTTAATCATGGTGCTTCTTTAGATTTCAGCATGTCATTGCGAGGGATTCGGCAACCGAAGGAAGCAAATCCTGAGGCAATCTCCAATATTCAATTTCATTGTCATTTCAGAGAGATCGCTTCGTCGAAAGAGTTCTATAATCACTCTAACTTTTTTAGCTCCTCGCGATGACAAATTATACGTAAAGTTACAAAATATTATGCTCCACTTCCTGCAGGGAACCCTTGGGAGAAATGGATACATCGAAAACGTTTTCGAAGTGAAAAACGATTCGTTTTTTTACTTCTTCTGCGTCAATTTCCCGGCCGGTCAGTTTTTGCAAACTGGTAACGGCTTTATCATCAATCCCACATGGAACGATGTTATTAAAATACCTGAGATCGGTATTCACATTAAGTGCAAAGCCGTGCATGGTCACCCATCGGGAACACCGAATTCCCATAGCACATATCTTGGCATCACCCACCCAAACGCCGGTGGCACCGTCAATGCGTCCTGCTTCAAAACCATAATCGGCACAAACACGAATGATGATTTCTTCGAGGAAACGCAGGTACTTATGAACATCAGTGAAATGGCGATCTAAATCTAAAATGGGGTAGCCCACGATTTGACCGGGACCATGATAGGTGATGTCGCCCCCACGATCGATCTTGATAAACTCTGCTTCTAATTGCTGAAGCTCCATCATAGACCGGAGCATGTGTTCTTCATTGCCGCTTTTACCCAAGGTATACACATGGGGGTGTTCCACAAAAAGCAGTATATCGTCTAGGCGATCACCCGTAAACTCTCCTTTTTGCTCGGCACGTTTTTCATCTATGATGCGCTGCTGCACGGCATGCTGCAAATCCCATATCGGCTGATATGAGGCAGAACCCAAATCGTATAATTCGACTTTTTTGCTCATCACATTCACAGATAAAAATGGCTCCCGATTGGGAGCCAAGTTCATTTATTCGTCATCCCGCACATGATGCAGGATCTCTTAATAGACAGTATATGCTTACCATAAAAAGATCGCGGGTCCAAGCCCGCGATGACTTATCATTTATTTCTTCTTAACGGGGGTTCCTAAGTGAACACCTTCGTTATAAGCTTCAGCTGCTGCTTCCATAACCGCCTCAGAGAGGGTTGGGTGTGGGTGAACCGCACTGATAATTTCATGGCCGGTGGTCTCAAGATCACGAGCCACAACCGCTTCAGCGATCATTTCCGTCACGCCAAATCCAATCATGTGGCAACCTAACCACTCGCCATACTTGGCATCGAATACCACTTTCACAAAGCCTTCTTCATGCCCAAGTGCAGTCGCCTTACCGGAGGCGGAAAGCGGGAATTTTCCTACTTTCACATCATAACCTTCATCTTTAGCTGCCTGCTCGGTCAATCCAACAGAAGCAATCTGTGGTTCGCAGTACGTACAGCCCGGGATGTTATTGTAATTCACCGGATGCGGGTTTTCACCGGCCAGTTGCTCGGCAAGAACCACAGCTTCATGAGAAGCTTTGTGCGCAAGCCACGGAGCACCAATTACATCACCGATAGCATAAATGCCGTCCACATTAGTTTTATAGGTTTTCTTGTCAACAACAATGGCACCTTTTTCCGTTTTAACACCGGCTTTGTCCAGACCAAGGTTCTCAACGTTTCCGGTTACGCCTACTGCAGAAAGAACCACATCGGCTTCGATTTTCTCTTCGCCTTTCTTGGTTTTTACGGTTACTTCAACACCTTTGCCTTTCTTCTTTACGTTCTCGACCGTGCTTCCGGTCATCACGTTCATGCCTTTCTTCTTGTAGATCTTACCAAGCTCTTTACCTACATCTTTGTCTTCTACAGGTACCAGGGTGTCTTGCAGCTCTACAATCGTTACTTCCGTTCCGATGGCATTATAGAAGTATGCAAACTCAACACCGATAGCGCCGGCTCCCACAATCACCATTTTCTTGGGCTGCTTCTCGAGCTGCATGGCTTTTTCAGAATCGATGATCATATCACCATCAATTTCCAGATTCGGAAGCTGACGAGGACGAGCGCCGGTAGCTACAATAAAATGCTTCGCTTTGATGCTTTCCTGCTCTTTGCCTTTGTCGTCGTTTACCGCCAATTCCGACTTAGACTTAAAAACACCCGTTCCCATGAACACGTCAATCTTGTTGGCCTTCATCAGGAACTGAACGCCTTTGCTCATTTTGTTGGCAACGCCACGGCTTCGCTTCACCATGCCGCCAAAATCAGCTGAGTAGTCCTTCACGTTAATTCCGTAATCAGAGGCGTGCTCAATTGATTCATATACTTCAGCAGAACGAAGCAGGGCCTTGGTTGGAATACAGCCGATATTCAAACAAACACCACCAAGATGTCTTTTTTCAACAATTGCTGTTTTAAAGCCAAGCTGAGAAGCACGAATTGCGGCTACATATCCGCCGGGGCCTGACCCGATTACACATACATCAAATTCTTTTGCCATGGTACTTTTTGATAATAGTTTTTGAAGTTAATCGCTTCATTACAAACAAAACCGTGAAGCGGACTTTTTAAAGCTCTAAAAGGTAAGGGTTTTTGATTTGAACTTCGAATATTGAAGAAGGAATGTTGGATTCTGGAGTAATTCGAATGTAAAATAAGCTTACCTTTGGACTTAATTACTGATTTTGTTAGTGTAAGCAATTAAAAAAGTAAACAGCATAAAGCCTTAATGACAGAGAAAAGCCTCCAAAAATTTGTAGCGTATTGTCAAAATAATATTGACGGGGATGAGAAAGGGGAAGCTCAAATATTTTGCGATCACTTTTTTATGGCTTTAGGTTATGAAGATGGATTGAAAGGGGCCGGGGCTGATTTAGAATACCGAATCAGAGATACAGATAAAGGAAGTACCAGTTTTGCTGATTTAGTTTGGCCCAAAAAAGTTCTTCTTGAAATGAAGAAAAGTGGCACTAAACTTGATCTCCACTTGCAGCAAGTAAAATCTTATTGGCTCATGATGGCGGGCAAAAGGCCTCGTTATATCATACTCTGTAATTTTGATGAGTTCTGGATTTATGATTTTGAACAAGACGTTTCAGAGCCTGCAGATAAGATAAGATTAGAGGATCTTCCTAAGCGGAAAGAGGCTTTTGCATTCCTTCTCGAACGGCCTCGTGTACCCGTGTTCCATTCAAACCGGGAAGACGTTACCAAAAAAGCAGCACAGTACGTTGCCACTGTTTTTCACTCTATGCAAACACGGGGCATTGAACGTGAAATTGCTATGCGATACTGCCTGCAGTGTGTTTTGGCAATGTTTGCTGAAGACGTAAATTTACTTCCTGATAATATCTTTAGTCGCATACTTGAGGAATGTTTTGACTCAGATAAAACGCCGGCCGAGAAAAGTGAACAATCCTATGATTTGATCGGAAACCTTTTTCGGGAAATGAACAGTGAAGGGATTACAAAAGGAGGAAGATACCGGGGCGTTGATTATTTCAACGGTGGATTATTTGAAGAGATCAATCTCGTTGAATTGACCATGCATGAGGTGGAACTGATGAGAGCCGCCGCCCGACAAAATTGGGCTAAAGTGAATCCTGCTATTTTTGGGAGCTTTTTTGAGGCAGGGATGGATAAAGGAGAACGCCATATTTATGGAGCTCACTACACGTATGAAAGTGACATCATAAAAATTGTTGATCCGGTCATTGTTCAGCCCTGGAAAAAACGGATTGAAAAAGCGCAGGAATCTGATAATTCATTGGAAGAGTATTACAAGCTACTCAAAGAGCTTCGCGAATTTAAAGTATTGGACCCGGCATGCGGCAGTGGAAATTTTTTGTTTGTGGCCTACCGGGAAATGAAAACACTTGAAAAAGAACTCATTGTTATCATTAAAGAAGCTTCTGAAACGGATGAGCAAAAGAAGAGACTTAAGGAATTCCTTGAGGAGAAACATTATGTAAGCGCTCAGCAATTTTATGGCATTGACAAAAAATACTTTGCGGTTGAAGTGGCTAAAATGACCCTGATGGTAGCTAAAGAATTATGGGTGACCGAACATGGGGAAGAAAACGACCTGGAAAAAGCCCTCCCGCTCGACAACCTCAGTGAAAACATACAAGCCCGTGATGCCCTGGTGAATGATGATGGTTCTCCCACTGATTGGCCTGAAGCAGATGCCATTATTGGGAACCCGCCTTTTCAATCAAAGCGTAATATGCAGACTGAATTTGGTGCTGATTATGTAAACCTAATACAAACTGCATATCCAGAAGTTCCTGGAAGAGCTGACTTCTGTGTCTTTTGGTTCTATAAAGCGCACTTGAATTTAAAGAATAATAGTAGAGCTGGATTAGTAGGAACAAATACAATTACACAAAATTATAGTCGTGAAGGCAGCCTGGATTACATACTTAATAATGGGGGAATAATTTTTAGTGCTGTTGCAAGTCAAGATTGGTCCGGAGAAGCGGCTGTTGATGTTTCTATAGTAAATTGGATTAAAGGGGACTATGATGACGAGAAGCATTTATTTATCAATTCCAATGGAGAAACAGAGCTACATAAAGTTGATATCATTAATTCGGCTCTAACTACTGGTACTGATGTATCAAAAGCAAAAGTTCTAAGAACGAATAAAAAACCCAAAAGTGTCTTTCAGGGTCTTGTGCCAGGGCATGAAGATTTTTTGATTTCTAAAGAATATGGGCTTGAGTTGTTGGGAGAAAATGAAAAGCTTCATAAAGTTGTAAAACCACATTTGATAGGGAATGAACTTGTTGGCAATCAGAATTCACAACCAGAAAGATTTATCATTGATTTTTCAGAAATGGATATCAATGAAGCTAGCTCTTTTAAAAAACCTTTCGAGCACATAGAAAAAAACGTTCTGCCACACAGGAGAAAGAAAGCTGAAAAACAGAAGAGCGAAAACAAAAAGATTCTATCAAGAGATTCAAATGCAAGAATCAATAAACATCATATCAGGTTTTTTGATACTTGGTGGCAGTTAGCTTATGGAAGAAGCGATTTAAAAGAAAAGTTTAAAAAAATCGCTCGGTACATTTCTTGTACCCAATTAGGTTTACGGACTATTTTTGAATTTATAAGCACAGAAATTAGTCCAAATGCTACTCTTATGGTTTTCCCTTTTGAAGACGATTATTCATTTGGAGTAATTCAATCAAGCTCACATTGTGAATGGTGGAAAGCGAGATGCTCTACTTTAGAAACTAGATTCAGATATACAAGCAATTCAATTTGGAATACTTTCCCCTGGCCACAAAATCCATCTAAAAAGCAAATCAAAGCCGTAGCAGAAGCAGCTAAAGAATTACGAGACGCCCGTACCGAAGCACTTAATAATTACAATATGACGTTGCGGGAGCTATACCGTCTGCTCGAAAAACCAGGCAAAAACAACATTCGAGACTTGCACAAAAACTTAGACCAAGCCGTAATGGAAGCCTACGGATTTGATGCAGATAAAGACTTACTCTCTCAACTGCTGGAACTTAATCTTGAAGTCACCCAAAAAGAGAAAGATGGAGAGGAAGTTCAAAAACCAGGCTTACCGGATTGGGTTGAAAATAAAGAAGACTTTATATCAGATGACTGCGTGGAGTTTATGGGGTAACGAGAATAATAATTCGGGAAAATGATTGAACACATATCATGTACAAAAGCCAAATTACCGGGAGCGTTAAATAAGGTTTATAATTCGTTTTTTAATCTGAATACAGACCAAAAGACGGTTATTAAGAACTTCATAGCTCCGTTAAAAAAGAACGCACATTTTGTTATTGAATATCCATATGTAGATAAGGTCTATCGGGATAGTTACTACTCTTACTTTTCATCCAAACTGAACCATTATCCCCGAGACTGTATCCGGGTTTCCATTTTCGAGAAACCTGTTAAGACAGAAGAATTTCTGAGTGAAAAAAATCACCCTTCCATTAAAGAAAAGTATCGAGGGTACTTTGTAGTCCGCCCTACTCAGCCTAATATTTTTGGCAGAACAACCATTGATAAACGGATTATTAAAGAAAATGACTTTTTGATTTGTGAAACCAGTTTTCCCACTACCTGTAATGGATTAAAGCTTTCTGTAAAAGGATTTCCATATTCTTCTCAGGACTCAGAAACAATAAGCTGTGCTGAAACGAGTCTCTGGAGCATGATGGAATATTTCAGCAACAAATATGCAGAATATGCTCCGGTGCTGCCATCTACAATTATTGATACTTTAAAATCTGTACGAACTGAACGGCAGCTTCCTTCCTTGGGATTGTTTTACAGTGATCTTTCTTTTGCTCTGAAAAACTTTGGCTTTGGGACACGAATTTATGCAAAAGAACAGTTTAAGGATAATTTTGAGCCCTTGCTTTCATGCTATGTAGAATCAGGTATTCCAATAATAGTTGCCGTTTCGAATAGACAGAACATTCATCATGCCTATATTTGTTGTGGCAGGGAAAAGATGAGTCCGGAGCATTTCAAAAAAATACCTGGTACAAAGGGGATTATAGATTTCGATAGCATAGAAAAAGAATTTGTATTCATTGACGATAATCATTTCCCTTACCAAAGTGCTACGTTAAATGCTCCTTGTTCTTACTATAATTCAACAGATTGGCAGAAGTGTGAAATTCAGTATTTCATTGTTCCACTTTACCCTAAAATTTACCTGGAGGCATTTGAAGCAAAATCCTATTGTCGTCAATTTGTAGCCAGTTTATTAGGCAACAAAGATGAAATAATACTTAGAACGCTGTTGTCATCTTCCAGGTCATATAAAAACGAGTTATTAGCTAACGCTGATTTAACCGATGAAGTAAAAGAAGAGGTGATTTCTACTCCCATGCCAAAATTTATCTGGATTAGCGAAATAACCAATAAGGAACTTTTGAAAAAGGAAAAATGCTTTGGTACAGTGATATTAGATGCCACTGAGCCAAATATAAATAGGCTCAAGCCTTTGATAAATTGCTACTTATCAGAATTTGTTTTTAAGAAAGATAAAGGTTTACTATCTTTTGAAAGACTTAGCAAGTCGATAGGCAATTATAATATCTACAAAAACAATCTTACCGGTTTTTAACAAACCAAATAATTATGCCTCAAAAAAAAGCGGGAAAAAAAGAATCAACACAGAAGAGTGTTGAGAATTTTAACAGAAAAATAGAAGCTTTTGACAAAGCGATGAACCAAGTTCGCAGGGACTATATCCAAAAATCAACTAATTCTAAGAAAAGCGCTTCAGAATTAGTGCTTACCTCTTAATCTTTGTCTTTTTAATCTCGTACAGTTTTAATCTATTGTTCAGAGCTTTATTATTTTAGCCCAGCTGAAGAGCTTCTGATTTCCGGCATTATATTTTTCCTCTCTCTCTCTAATAATGGCTAACTGACTCTCAGGAAGAGGCACATCCTCTTTTTTCAGGCTGTCCCATAAAATCTCGGTCACCGCCAGCTTTTCTTCGGGCGTTAGTGCCTTTAATTCCTGTATTAATTGATCTCTCATAACATGATTATTGGTTTAGATTTAATATATATCACCGATAAGAAACTTCAAAAACTCTACAATCTTTAATACTCAGAACAGTCTGAATTTGTTATAATAGTGCTCAGAGAGGCGAAACTAACCGCGACATTATGAAAAAGACCATCATCACATTCCTGTTATTCCTGCTTATAGTGCCGTTATCGGCAATTGCAGACCCCACCGATCCCGGTAAAATGAAGGCCAACATCGATGAGCTGGCTGAATATTTTGAAGATAAGGGGTATGCGTTCAATAAATTGCTGAACGACCCCCGCTTTGAACTTATCGACGATATCACCGGCAAATTTACCCGTGCAGTTGAAATCAAAATCGAAAGTTTTGAAGATTATCAGGGCATCATTAAATATGATATCAAAAAACAAAAGCTGGAAGACTTCCTCGTTAAATACGCCCCTGAATTAGATGCTGCCCAGGAAAAATACGGCATTCCCAAGCATGTTATCGCCGGTATTATCGGAATTGAATCTGAGTTCGGGAAATACAAGGGAAGCTATAATCCATTTAATGCTTATGTATCCATGTATGCGGAAGGGTACCGAAGTAAATGGTCGAAAGCTCAGCTGGAAGAGCTGCTTATCTTTGCTGAAAAGAATAAGCTCGATATACTTTCGCTTGAATCCAGCTATGCCGGGGCTATGTCTTATGCGCAGTTTATTCCCTATTCACTGAACCGCTGGTGGGTGGGCTCTGATCTTTATTTTATGCCCAACAATATTTTTTCCGTGGCCAATTATCTGTCTCATTTCTATAAAATAACCGGCAGTATGGAAAAAGCGGTTATGCGCTATAACCCAAGCACCATGTATACCAAAGTGGTGCTGGAGCTGGCAGAAGAGGCTCGAAAGCTGGAAAAAGCAAGGTAACAGGGAAGCTTCCTTAAAACATAAAAGCCTTCAGCATTCAAGCTGAAGGCTTTGGAAGGACAAACTTCTTCTCTAATTTTTTAGATTAAAACTCCCACTTTAGCTGGAACAGGAAATTGGTACTTGCCTGTGGATAATAATAGTTGAAGTGAGTCGGGGACCCATCATAAATCCAACCGAAGGTATAACCGTTCGTCACATATTTGTGATTGAAGATGTTGTTCACTTGCAGCGTAGCCGTGATACCCTCCAAAAGCGGCACATCACCAAAGCCATAACTTAACCTGACATCATTTACAAAGTATGGATCTATAGACCTGCTTTTAGTTTGAGTGTTATCCAGATACTGTCGGGATACATATTTCGATATAATTTCTGCCGTAAGCCCTTTGTTTTGATAACTAATTACTCCATTGGTGATAACTGATGGAGAAAAAGCGATATCGGTATCTTTATACACCGTTTGCTGCTGCCCCAGATAGCTGAAGCTTGCATCGTAGGTGTCTGTGTACTGAGTATATTCTACGATTTTATTCTGGCTGAACGTGGCATTCGCAGAAAGGCTCAGGTTGTCCATTAAACTGTAGCCACCCTGTAATTCTATACCTGCGCGATAGCTTTCAGGTACATTTTCCCGAACAATTTCCCCAACATCATTAATCTGTCCGGTAGGAACCAACTGATCGCGATAGAACATACCGTACACATTTACACCTGCAAAAAAGCGGTTGAAATCACCTCGATATCCCAGCTCGACATTGTACAGTTTTTCGGCATCAGGGCGGCTTTCGGGAGTTGAGTCAACGTACTCGTCTCGAGTCGGCTCTTTGCTACCCACGGCAAAGGATGCGTATACCCGCTGATCTTCAGGCAAACTATAAACAAAACCGAATTTGGGATTGAAGAATGACAGGTTATCGGTTTGCTGAAGAGCTACCAGGCTATCGCGCACATTACTGCCGGCACTGCGAACAAAACCATTCCCAAGGAAATCATACCCCACTCCCCGCACCTGAAGATCAACATACGAATTCAGGTTTTCAGTGAGTTTATATTGAAGCTTGGTGTACAGGTTATAATCATTTTTGATGCCGTCATTATCATAATAGCGCTCTTCGATTTCACTGTCTCCGGCATATCGTGCCCAAATTACTTCCCCAAAATGGCCTCCATCATAATAGCTGTAGCCGCCACCAAACGTCAGATTCCAAATATCGGAGTGAGTATATTGAGTTGAAAATATAGTGCCATAAAAATCATTGTCTAACCAACGGCGGCGCACGAGGTCCGATTCAGTCGGGTCGCCGGGATTAAGCGGTTCAATCCCGTATTCTGAAAGATCTTCACCCCGCTCATATTCCTCGAAATATCCAAATCCTTTGGTGTAGAAGGCGGAGACATTGGCATTCCAGTTATCCCGAATCTGATAGGAATAATGCAATTGATAATAGTTCTGCTGATAGTTGTCTACCTGATCTTCGTATCGAAACTGATTGAACTGCCGGTTTCCAAGATTTTTCCGCCAGTGCTCCTGTTCGCCAGGATTAAAAACAAGATTTGAAATATAACGCTCCAGCTCCTGTTGATCTCCTTCCAGGATGGGTTCAGGCACACCGTTCCAGGCCTGGTAGGTACGCTCCCGCCCGGAAAATACATCTGCACGTAATAAGCTTCGCTCACCATGATGAGAGGCAGAAAGAAAATAGGAGTCAAGATCTGAGCTGGCCCGGTCTATGAAACCATCAGAATCAATTTTGGACAATCGTACCTCAAATTGCCAGCCATTCTCCATTAAACCGGAACCTAATTTCACATTATACTTCCGGGTGTTGAAGGAACCGTAGCCTGTATTCACTTCCCCAAAAGGGTCCGCTTGAGAAGAACTGGTTTGCAAATTCACGGTAGCTCCAAATGCACCCGCTCCATTGGTGGATGTACCGACCCCTCGCTGAATTTGAATATTCTTCGTAGATGAAGAAAGGTCCGGCAGATTAACCCAGAAAACGGCATGCGATTCCGCATCATTAACCGGAATTCCGTTTATAGTCACATTGATTCGGGCCGGATCAACACCGCGAATTCGAATACCTGTGTAGCCTATACCGGCACCAGCATCAGAGGTGGTGGTGACCGATGGGGCGCTTTGCAGCAAGTACGGAACATCCTGCCCTATATTACGCCTTTCAATTTCCTCGGCATCAATATTAGTGTACGTGATGGGTGAAGTTTCGTCGGCACGAGTGGCGCTTACAAAAACATCATCCCCTATATACGTTTCGGGATAGAGATAGATTTCAAGACCTTTTTTATTATTGGATACATCAACCTCTTCGTCTTTATATCCGAGATACGTGATGAGCAGTGCTTCCTGCCCGTTTTCAGAAAGTCGAATCTCAAATGAGCCGTCGTCTTGGGTAACTACGCCACGGGATGTGCCTTGTTGACGGACAGCAGCTCCTTGTAACGGTTCTTTGGATTGAGCGTCAAGCACTTTGCCGGTGACGGTTTGTGCCTGTACTTCCTGAGAAAAGAGTAGTGGTATTGTGAGTAGAAAAGCCGTTAGTAACGACTTTTTATTGAATAGATTAAACATAATCCTCCATTTAAAACTTCATTGATTAATGGAGGAGGTTAACTTGCGTTACTGTGCGGTAAACAGGTTTCCCTACGCCGGTATTATCCGGTTCAGGTATTAGGGTGTAATCTCAGCCCGCTATGCAAGCACCCCCAACCTTGGTTGTGAACGCTTAAGATACGGGGCTTCAGAACATTGAACAAGGAATATTCAACATTGAATAACGAAAGTGATGAAGCGGCGGGTTTCTGAAAATGATTTTCTCATTCAATAAACCCTTCCCAAATGTTATATTTGATAGATTCAAAAATCTCAACTAATGTGATAAAACGATGATCAAATACTTCCCGATTGTTTTGCTGGCTACCCTGTTTTTTTCCTGCTCAACTCAAGAACAAGAAAAAGTTACCACCTCCGAAATTTCTGATGAAGATGTATTAACGCATATCACTTTTTTGGCAAGTGAAGAAATGAAGGGGCGAGAAGCCGGAACGGCCGAGGAAGCAGTCGCTGCTAATTATATTGCTGATTTGTTCCGAAGCTATGGCCTGGATCCGGCCGGCGATGACGGAACCTATTTTCAGGAATTTACCATCAATACAGCTGTTTTAAACAACCCGCATGCCAGCGCATCAGATTCTTCGGGTGAAAAAAGGCTAAGCAAAAATGTAGCCGGACTGCTACAGGGAACTGGGACTTCTGAAGAGCTGATCATTATTGGTGCTCACTATGATCATTTGGGGATGGGAAGCTTTGGCTCTTTGAGTAGTAGTGATGACCCTAAGATTCACAATGGTGCTGATGACAACGCCTCAGGTACAGCCGGAGTACTGGAACTGGCTGAATATTTTGCTGCAAACCGTCCTGAAACCGATCTACTGTTTCTTGCATTTTCCGGAGAAGAAATGGGTTTATTGGGCTCTCAGTATTATGTGGATAATCCCACCGTTGAGCTCGAAAATGCCCTTGCAATGATCAATATGGATATGGTTGGACGAATGAGTAACGGGCGCCTCATGATTTTTGGAGTAGCTACAACGGATAGCTGGGAATCTATTCTCACAACAGCCAATACCGATTCTCTTGAATTGGATTTAATACCGGATGGCACCGGAGCCAGCGACCATACCAGCTTTTATTATAAGGACATCCCTGTACTCCACTATTTCACAGATACTCATGCCGACTATCACCGCCCTTCAGATGATACAGAGTGGATCAATGCGGAAGGACAGGAACAACTGCTTTCACATGTAAAAAGAGTAATTGAGCAACTCGACGATCTTGACAAAGAAGACATGACATTTACCGAAGCTCCGGGTGAACAACAGCGCAATATGACTATGGATGGTCCCACGCTCGGTGTTCTCCCTGATTATGGTTATGACGGCGAAGGCTTCCGTATTACGGGGGTAAGTGAAGGCCGTGCTGCTGATACTGCCGGCCTGCAGGGTGGTGATATCATCATCAACATTGGGGGCATGAACATCGCCGATATCTATAACTACATGGAAGCTCTGAATGAGCTGGAAGCCGGACAGCTGACAACCGTTACCGTTCTCCGTGGCGGCGAAGAACTGACCTTTGATTTACAGCTGTAATAATTACATAAACCATTTATAAATGTAGGGACACAAGATTTTGTGTCCCTACATTTATCTACCAATCAATGGCTGCTTTGCCACCAACAACCGGCAAAGTCAATGTGGTTGCATCCAAATCAACGGTTAGTTCCGTGCCGGGATCAGGATGGATGGTAAATTCTTTATCGCTTCCAAAAATCATCAACCCAATTTGCTGGCCCGGACGTATGATCTGATCATCTGGCTGAAGCTTGAATGTTAACTCATAAAACTTTCCGGGTTTCAGTGGCTCGCTTTCTGTTAATGATTCATGATTCTGTGGATCTGCCCAACCACGGGTGATGATATTATCGGTGATACGTCCGTTTCGGCGCTCATTCCAAGGCAAAGAAACCAACCAAACCGAGAGATTAGCCGCCGGCTTACTACTAGCCAGTTTTATGTTGATGGTTGGCAATCCTGAAATATGGAGAGAATCCTGTAAAGGTGGGGTAACATATAGCAGCCGGTGATCCGTAATTTCTGCCCGGGCCAGTGATTCCCCATCAAAAGAAAAATTATCAACCAAAGTCTCTGTTCCCTGATTTCCGGGTTTGTTAAGACTCAACCCTCCTTTTGCCGGGGCTCCGCTGTTCAAGTGTAAAGTAACCGGCTTAGCAGCAGGGTTTGGGAAATCCGGATAGAACGTGGGATCTGCGGGATCATCATATTCACGTACAATCCATGCACCGGTTTCTTCCTGAATTCCATTATCCACTCCAAACAAATAATGTGTAAACCAGCGGTTCATCATTTCCACCGGGGGCGGACCACCATGCCCGAATTGGTGATAGTAAATCTGAGTATGTAATCCCATTTCTTTGGCCTTGGCGTAAATTCGGTAGCTGTGCTCAGGCATCACGTTCCAGTCGTTAAAGCCGTGGCTCATTAGCATGGCAGCTTTCATTCCGGGCATGTCATTCAGGTAATCACGCCCGGCCCAAAATTCGTTGTAATCTCCGGTACGGCGATCCATGTTTTCTGCCATCTCCGTATCCCGGATTCGCAGATTATTTCGCTCCCGCATCGACTCTTCTCCGCTGTGAATGAAATCATACAGCACATCAATATCTTCACCCAAATACCCACCCGGACTGCGAACCAATCCATTGGAACGATAATAGTGATAGTAAGAAGTATTTGGAGCAACAGGAATGATTACCTCCAAGCCATCTACACCGGTTGTTGCAGCTGCTAACGGAAGCGTGCCATTGTACGAAGTACCGGTCATCCCCACTTTGCCATTCGACCAGGTGGCCATCACTCTTTCATTGCCATCGCGGGTGGTATATCCATTGTCTTTACCGGTCAGCCACTCAATTACCGCTTTGGGAGCCAGGGATTCGTTGTCTCCACCAACAGTCGGAGCTCCGTCCGAAAGCCCGGTTCCCGGCGAGGATGAATGAACTACAATATATCCCCGGGGCACCCAGGTCTTTATTTGTGAATTTGAGATGATGGGGCGTTCTCCTCTTCGAATAACTTCAGGGTGAGCCCGGCGGCTTTTTCCTTCGCCCACTTCATTCGATCCAAGCTCTCCCAACTCATGGCGAACATTCCAGAAAAGCCCGTCTACCATTCCTGCAGTTCCTGCATAATAAGGGCTGGTTTCATATACCACGGGCAGCTTCAACCCATCTTCGGTTTGCTTGGGACGAGTTACATCCACATGCATCCGGTCCGGCTTACCATCCTGATCTGAGTCAAATTCCGTTTCAACCCAAAGGTCTTCCCGAATCCAATTATCGGGATTTTCAAGTTCGGGTATGACCTGCGCCCGTCCATTTTCGATGACCGGAATTTGGACATCTTGAGCGATGATCGGACTGCCCGTTAGAAAAATAAAGGTTAGGACAGTGAGGGTAAAAAGGTATCTTCTAAGTGTATTCATAGTTTTAAATCTGAGCTGAAGTAATAAAGGAATGTAATGGAATATCTGTAAGTAATTGTCGGAAAATGTATGCGGTTATTCTTTATTCAGATCGTAGCGTTGCCGACCTTCCCTGACAATATCATTCAGTTCGTCTCTGGTAAAGTTGGTGTTTACACCTTCGACGTCTAATGGAGACTTTTCCTCCTCAAGCTGCTTTACAATATAGGTTCTCCCATCTCTTCGCTTAATACGAATTTCACCATCTTTTTTTACCTCATCCAATAGTTGAGCAAGGTTCTGTCGAGCTTGTGAGTAGGTATATACTTTCATTGCTAAACCTCTATTGTTTTTATCCCTTTACTTTTTGCATAATTGAGGAGTGTAGCATCTAAACTCAAAAGTGGGGAATTGTATTTAATACAACAATAAAGCATGTACGCATCGTATGCATAAATATTCAATTCTTTACTTAACGTAATAGACTCTTTTAGATCCAAACTGGATTTTCTGATTGGAATAAGATGGTACTGACTCAAAACTTCCAGTGCCTCATCAAATACCAAACGGTTTCTTTTAAACATGGAAGATATCGCATTGCCGATTTCAGCATCAATACTTATCGGTGCAATGAGATCCATTCCCTTGCTGCTCGAAAGTATCGAGTTTCTCGAAGATTCATTTAATAGAACAGCCAACACGGCCGATGTGTCAATTACTATATCCATGGCTGAATATAACAATTGTACAAGTGTAATTCTTTACTAAAAAAAATCCCTCACGCGAACGAATTCACGTTAGGGATTAATGCAAGTAGTGAAGCCCTTAGTCCTCGTTGTTTAGTTTACTTGTTCATTAGTTCTCGGAAATCATCTAAAGTACTGCGCACGGCTTTAGCTGATTCCCCTAAAAGGTCTTGTTCTTTTTCGTTTAAGTCAACCTCTATCACTTCTTTTACACCACCGGTTCCCAGCTTCACGGGTACGCCGATGTATAGATCGTCAATTCCGTATTGCCCGTCAATGTGTGCACAAACAGGGAAAATCCGGTTTTGATCCAGAAGAATGGCTTCAACCATTTGGGCTGCAGCAGCTCCGGGGGCGTACCATGCAGAGGTTCCCATAAGGCCTACGATCTCGCCACCGCCTTTCTTGGCGCGTTCTACGATTTCATCCAACCTGCTTTCATCGATGAAGTGTGTGATTGGCATTCCGGATAGTGTGGTGAACCGTGGCAGAGGAACCATCGTGTCTCCGTGGCCACCCATCAACAGCGCCTGAATGTCTTTTGGAGATACATCCAGCTCATCAGCAATAAAAGCACGATAGCGGGCTGTATCCAGGATTCCGGCCATTCCCATTACTCTTTCGTAAGGAAGTCCGCTCGCTTCTTTGGCAACCTGAACCATTACATCCAGCGGATTGGAAACCACAATAATGATGGTATCAGGAGAATGCTTGGCAAGCTCTTTAGAAACACCGCTTACAATGTTGGCGTTGATCTCGAGCAAGTCATCGCGACTCATCCCCGGACGGCGTGGTACACCGGCAGTGATCACGCATACATCGGATCCGGCCGTGTCGGCATAATCAACGGTGCCTTTAATGCGCGTATCAAAAAGATGGACCGGCGCTGATTCCCACTGATCCAGACCTCGGCCCCTGGATGGATAAAAAGTTTTATCTCCGTCTTTCTTCTCAATATCTACGGCGACGATTTCTTTGCAAATGTCTCGTTGTGCGAGTACGTCAACTACGGTTGAGCCAACGTTACCTCCAGCTCCAACTACTGTTACTTTCATTATATTTGGTTTTTAGTGTTCAGTTTTCGATTTAAATAATATCCTGTATTGAACCTCTTCTTTGGAAGATAAGAAATCAGAACGCAGGAGTCAGAATTCTATCAGACTCCTAAATTCTGTGTTCTTAATTCTAACTCCTTCTTCGATCCATGCCCCACATCAACTTATTGCGAAGGGTTTCAAAGTAATCCTGCCCCGGAAGATGGACCAAATCAAAAGTTAAATCAGATTTCAAGATTTCCACTTCAAAGGGAAAGTTTTCAATCTCATGAACCTGACCATCATACGAAAATTGAACCTCGCTCTGCTGCTTTTCAATAATAACCCTCAGCGGTTTTGTAGAATTCAATACCAATGGCCGGGTTGTAAGCGTGTGCGGGTTAATCGGAGTAACCAAAAATACTTCCGTCCCGGGGGCTACAATCGGTCCGCCTGAAGCAAGGTTATATGCCGTGGAACCCGTCGGTGATGCTACAATCAACCCATCAGCCCAGTAGGTGTTTATTAAACAGCCATCGTATTCAGCGGTCACATTTACCATAGAAATGGAATCCTTCCGAGTAAATAAAAATTCGTTCAGCGCGTGGTATTGATTTCCATTTTTGTCCGTTGCTATCAAGAACGATCGTTTATCAAAGGAGTAGTCGTTGTTGAGCAGGCAGTCGAGCGCTCGTTCCAGGTCTTCGATCTGCGTGTTTGCCATAAAACCCAGCCGACCGCTGTTAATCCCCAGAATGGGCTTATTTATATCTTTTGAAATGCGGGCCGTATAAAGGATGGTTCCATCTCCACCCACCACCAACACAATGTCACAAGCTTTGATTGAATCAAGGTCCGTGTCTGTTTTTTGAATGATATCGGTGTTGTTAAGTCCGGTTTCCTCGCAAACTTCTTTGTGGATAAAAAGGGATATTTTCTTGCGCTCCGCCCATTTTATGGTTTCGGACAGAACCTCCCTTACTTCATACTTCTGCGGATTTGCAACGATGCCGAGTTTCATTCACTTCCTCCCGTTTTCTTCACCGATACCAGGCTGATGTTCCACGGTTCGTGAGTAATACTGATTCCGGAAATTGACTCGCTGCTCAAAATATGTACCGGAGATTTCCATTCCAGAAACTTTTGTGTCTCCGGATATGGGCGAGTTGTAAAGGTGATATCATTGTAAAGAGCAAAAGATGCATTCATTGAAAAGGAAAAATCCATACCTGCCGCTTTTGTGGCAAGTTTATCAAGCAAAAATACTTCAAAAGGATGTACGGTTTGTGTAATCACTAACCGTCGGCTTGAGTCAGGTTCTGCCGTAGCCGACTCAACCTGCTTGACATTAATGCTGCCCAAAGCTGAAAGCGGTAGCAAGGTTTCAAAATCAGTATTCGAAATCAGCTCATTAAGAGAGGCACTTTGACCGGAATTCCGATTGTAGTAGAAAGAGTAATTGGAGTGAGTAGCCGTTTGATTGAGTTGAAATGTGTCGGTAAAACTATTCAGAAGTGTACCAGTGGAATCTGTAACAGACATTAATGTGGAACTTCCAACCTCAATCAGTGCATCTAAATTGTTTCTGGCCAGCTCTTGGTAGAGATCCTTTTCCTCTAAACCTGATACAATATCCAACCGGTTTATTTTAGGGGTGAACCCACGATAGGCCTTGTTCTGGGTTAACAAATGAGCATTCCCCTCTTTTTTGATAAAGGCAAAACGGTCGGTTCCAGCTGCCGTCTGAATGGGCTCATTACCTGTTGGCACGCTTTCTTTTGCATAGATCGATGCCATGGGGTGTGCAAGCCTTTCAAGAAAATCTGAAGAAGACGTATTCAGAAAAAAAACTACGGTTGAGTCATTTCTAATTTTCAGCCCTTCAATAGTATCAAACGCCCGTTTCTCCGGATTCTTAACCAACGTTTGTTCGCTGTGATAAGCTGTGAAACCCCTGATGTCTTCAAAGTGATTTGCGGTGAAGTCCGGCACATTATCATCAGCCATACGTTCAAATACATAACGAACATCACTTGCTGCAACCCGTCTCCCGGAACCATTCTCAAAAGCAGGAGAGTCATGAAAATGTACATCTGTTCTCAGGTGAAAAGTAAATTGGGTGGAATCGCTGTTTACTTCCCATCTTTTAGCCAGAGCCGGAGCTGGATTTCCGGAACTGTTCAAGCCCGTAAGCCCTTCGTAAATAAGGTTCAGAACCCGCCACTCACTGTTGGAAGAAGCAAAAAGCGGATCAAGTGATTCAACAGCCGCAATTTCACCTAAGCGGATCTGTACAAAATCATCCTGGCTGGGATCCATCTCGGTGTATATGGAATCGGCCGGAGCGTTTAATAATTCAGAAGTATCTGACTTAACAGTGACAGTCTCCAATTCCTTGCCACAGGAAATAAGAACAAATACTGAAATTAAAAGAAGGAGAAGTTTTTTCATTGAGTTATGCTTGTCTGTTTTAGTAAAACAAAATATGAACGACGGAAATCATTCCCTTATTAGCGACCTTAAGTCAATTTTTACTGCCTTTTAACCCTTTAATACCTTTTATAGCTTTTTCACTTAACAAGTTGGTTTCATAACTGCGTACCCTGCCGTTTTTCGCCCGATGCTGCTTCAACCCAATCTCGATAAGCTCGTTGAGTAGGTGGGTAAAACTCAGGTCCGATTTTTCCCACAGGTAAAATGAAAAGGAGCCCGGAATGGTATTGATTTCATTAAAGTATACTTCTTCGGTGTTCGCATTAACAAGGAAGTCCAACCGGGCCAGTCCCGAAGCATCTAAGGCTGAAAAGGTTTTGGTAGCCAGGTTCTGAATTTTTTTTGTGAGCTCATCAGAGATATCGGCCGGTATTACACGGTCAGCAGATGCCATTCCTTTGTCTGCTCCATCACCACTCTGGTATTTGTCCTCAAATGAAAGGGTTTCCGTTTGTCCCAATGGTTTTTCACACACACTGGGCCGGCAGTCATCCGGCGTGCCCAATACCGAGCAGTTAATTTCCATAAGTGGATTTACCGCTTCTTCGATCAGCAGGTGGTCATCATATCGAAAAGCCATTTCCACCGAGTCGACCAGTTCATCACGAGAGTTTGCAATGGCTACACCAATACTGCTGCCCAGGCTCACCGGCTTTACTATCAGCGGATAATCATATCCTTCAGCAATAGTGATAATGTCATCCTGTTCTTTCTCCCAGTCCGATTCATAAAAGTTCACGGCTTTCGTCACCGGAATCCCATGTGCTGCAGCCACCAGTTTTGCCTTCACCTTATTCATTCCCAGCGAAGAGCCTAACACCCCACTCCCCGAATACGGTACATTCATCATTTCACATACGCCCTGAAACGCACCGTTTTCCCCTTCACTTCCATGAAAGGCACAAAGAACGGCATACACCGGATGGCTTTTAGGCTTGGAAAATAACCCGCCTCTTTCCTGTTCTTTGAGATGGGTTTTTCCGGTTTCATCTTTAACAAAAGCACAGGAAACACAGTCGCTTTCAAGCGTAGAAAGATCCTTGAAATTACTGAGATCCAGGAGCTTTTCTCCGGTCAGCCATCGTCCTGATTTTGTGATGTAAAGGGGAATGCATCGGTAGTTACTATCTTCAAGGGCAGAGATAGCCTGAATGGCCGTTAACACCGAAACTTCATGTTCCGGGGAAACGCCTCCAAAAGCGACAATAAGGTTTTTTTGAGTCATAGCTGAGTGTATAGTTGATGTCGAAAATAGGATTGTTTCCGCTTAATTGTTAATAGATTGAAAGGTTTTCGTTTTCTGCTAATACCTGGCACTTAAATCCTTCCAACTAATACCTATCTTTTAAAACTTGATCTTGTTCCTCAACATGATATTTTCAATATTTGCTGTTCTGTGGAATCTTTAAAATAATCGCTTATGAGTACGGTAATCACATCTGTCAATCAATTGGATTTTGAGGTATCTGAGCTGGAATCGATGCCGGCCCCGGAGAAAGTTCTGTTGGTAAAACCCACTTATTTTTCGGTAGAATATGTGATTAACCCGCACATGGAAGGCAACATCGGAGATGTAGATAAGCTGGCTGCCCAAAATGAGTGGGAGCATCTTAAGGCAGCTTACGAAGAACTTGGCTTGTATGTGCATGAGATAGAAGGACAACGTGGATATCCCGACATGGTTTTTTGTGCCAATCAAAGCTTGCCCAACATCACTAAAGATGGCAAGAAAGAAGTGATTATGAGCGTGATGAACTCAGATCAGCGTAAAGGAGAGGTGCCTACCATTCAAAAAGTATATGAAGACAGCAGCTACGAAATTGTGCACCTTGATGAAGGCCGTTTTTCAAGTTTTGAAGGGATGGGCGATGCCATCTGGCATTTTAAGAAAAGGCTGCTTTGGGGCGGATACGGTTACCGTTCTTCCAGGGAAGTGTATGATGTGATTTCAGAAACTTTCAACACTCCGGTTATCGCCCTGGAACTTATTGACGAACGCTTCTATCATCTCGACACCTGCCTGTGTATCCTTGATTCTGAAACCGCGCTTATCTACCCCAAGGCTTTCACCGATGAGGGACTGGAGCTCATTCACACCTTATTTACCAATGTGATAGAGGCATCAAAATATGAGGCTGAAAAACTGTTTGCCTGTAATGCTACCTGCCCGGATGGAAAAAATGTTTTTATTCAGCAGGGCTGTGTGGATGTGAATCACAAACTGAAAGAATCCGGATTTAAAGTACATGAGTTCAGCACGTACCAATTCCTGAAAAGTGGCGGTTCTGTTTTCTGCATGAAAATGCTGCTCTGGTAATTAATAATTTAAAATTTTGAATTTAAAATTATTAATTGGAACCTATTCTCTTCAAAAGTACCAAGCACATAATTACATATGAACTGGATTAAAACGTCTCTTTCGGGAGTAGTACTTCTCGCTGTTATCATCTCACTCAATACAAAATTCGGATCGATTCCGCCGCTCGGTAAGTTTTTTGATCCCGATGCGGGATTTTGGGCCAATGCTGAAACTACCGCACCTGAATCGGAAGAACTTGAGATACCGGGATTGAAAGATAAGGTCTCCGTTTATTATGATGACCGGCGAGTTCCCCACATTTTTGCTCAAAATGACCATGACTTATATCTCGCTCAGGGATATATCGTTGCTCGCGACCGTCTTTTCCAGATGGAAATGCAAACCTATGATGCCGCCGGAAGACTGGCCGAAATTGTCGGACCATCTTTACTCAACAGAGACAAACAAACCCGCCGGTGGGGCATGCCTTATGGCGCTGAGAAGGCTTGGGAAGAAATTCAAAGCGACCCGGATATGCTGGCCATAGTTCAGGCCTACGCTGATGGGGTAAACGCTTATATAGATCAACTTTCACCATCTGAATATCCTCTGGAATACAAAATACTGGATTTCGCCCCTGAACAGTGGAAGCCTATCAAAACAGCACTGCTCCTAAAGAACATGACCCGGACATTGGCCGCCGGAAACAATGATAGCAGAACCAGCAATACCCTGGCTTATTTTGGCGATGACTTTGTAAATCGGTTTTTCACTCAAAAACCAGAACTCAACGACCCGATCATTCCACCAACCAGAGAGTGGGATTTTGACGCTGACATCCCCGAAGCACCGGATAGTTTATTCGTACCGGCCACAGCCAAAGAGCTTGACGCTTTTACAACAGAAGAAGGAGTTGGCAGCAACAACTGGGCGGTAAGCGGAGCTAAAACAGCTTCGGGTAATCCGATATTAGCAAATGACCCCCACCTTTCACTCACCCTTCCTTCAATTTGGTATGAAGTTCAGCTGAACGCACCGGGCGTTAATACGTATGGGGTCAGTTTGCAGGGTTCGCCCGGAGTGATCATCGGCTTTAATGAAAATGTAGCATGGGGTGTAACCAATGTTGGATCTGATGTTCTGGACTGGTATGAAATAAAATTCCGGGATGATACCAAGCAGGAATACTGGCACGATAGTCAGTGGAAACCTACCTCAACCCGCATAGAAGAAATTAACGTACGAGGTGAAAAGACCGTTATGGATACGGTGATTTACACCCATCATGGCCCGATTTCCAAAGTAACGTCAAGTGTAAATGAGGAACTTGCCCCATCCTATCGTGCCATGCGATGGATAGCCCATGAGCCTTCGAACGACCTGAAGACGTTTTATGGACTGAACCGCGCTGAAAACTACGATGATTATGTAGCTGCCCTGAAGGAATACACAGCGCCTGCTCAAAATTTCGTGTTTGCCAGTAATGAGGGAGACATCGCATTATGGGTGAATGGGAAACTCCCAAGGAAGTGGGAACACCAGGGCCGAACGGTAAGTGATGGCACCGACCCAACCTACGATTGGCAAGGGTGGATTCCTCGCGATCAGGTTCCCCACATCAAGAACCCGGAACGGGGATTTGTGAGCTCGGCTAATCAGGAATCGGCTGCTCCCGATTATCCCTATTATCTGGACGATGATTTCGCCCCTTTCGAACGAGGACGGAGAATCAACGACCTGCTGGAGTCGATGGAGAACATCACCCCGGAAGATATGCAGAACATGCAGATGGATGACTACAGCTACTATGCCTCCACCTTCCTCCCAAGCTTGTTGGTATGGACTGATACGGATAGTTTGAACGAAGAAGAACAGGTTGTGTACGACCTGCTGACCGAATGGAATTACTACATGGATGCGGATGAAATGGCGCCTTCCATATTCCGGCAGTGGGCGGGGAATTTCTATCGGGCGGTGATGTACGATGAGTACGAAACCACAGATGTCCCCCTGCGATATCCTTCAAGAGATATATTTATAGAAGTAGTAAAACAGGATTCTGAATTTTCATTTATCGACAATATTGAAACCGAAGCAGTAGAAACCAGGGAGGACATCGCCCTCGCAACTTTTAAAGAAACCGTTTCGGAGTTAACGAATGCATGGGGCAAACTTGGTGACCGTTGGAAGTGGGGAAATGCCATCAATAATGATATTGACCACCTGGCAAATATACCGGGCATGGGCCGACAGAATATGTATAGCAGCGGCTCATCAGACGCTATTAATGCGATAAGGGGAGGATTCGGGCCATCCTGGAGAATGGTGGTTGAATTAGGTCCTGAAGTAAAAGGCTGGGGAGTGTATCCCGGTGGAGCTTCCGGTAACCCGGGTTCACCAAATTATGATTCTATGCTTGAAACATGGAGAACCGGCGGCCTTTTCGAGCTGAATTTTTTCAGGGAAGAGCCCGCAGATTATAACTACAAGGTCAGCCTAAACTCACAGTAATAATCGCATCATGTCTGCCAGTTATTCTGGTTCCGCCGCTCCGCCGCGGAACCTCACTTGTTCTGCTACGGGCAGGATTGGAGTGTTCATAGTTAAGTGCGGATTTAGCTAATTATTTTGAGGCAGAGCCTCGGACGGGCATTGCGGAGCAGAGCACCGCAATGAGAACGACGTTAAAGTTTCTTAAAAGCACTCAGGGATTAACAAAGTACACAATTTCTACAACTTGGTTGGTGGTTGTACTGAAGTCGATAAGTAAGCCATCCCCGTCATTTCCAGAACAACCAAATGACACCGAATAGTCGGCATCAATGGAAGGTTTGTAAATAATTTTGAGATTATCACCAAACTTTTGCTTCATTTCTGAAAAGCTGTCGCCTACCCTTACAGTTTTTCCTAAAACAGTAAGAGGCCAATTATTTTCTTTAATATGCACTCTTGTTAATTCGCCTTCCCTAAATGCGACTCTATTTGTACCATACAAATATACATAAGCATGAATAATTGCGTTGTTATCATTAACGGAACTTGGGTTTCCGTAAAGCTGGCTTAAGTTATTGACATTTCCACTTGTTGCCTCTATCTGGCTAATCGTATGTCCATTATATTTGATGGCATTATAGGCGTTGCAGGAAATCATATTTGTACCTCTGGGCTGTGTTTGAATAGGGTTTTCACCTCCGTCACCTATTTGACCTTGGGCAAACAGACCTGATGTTGTAAAAAATAAGTAAATGATTAGTATCGGTAGAAAATTTGAAATCTTCATAGTCATTGTAAATCTATTCAGGTTTCTCCGCTCTGCCGCGTAACCTCATTTGTGAGGCTCAGCCTCAGGCTGGATTGAGTATTTTATAAATGCAGGGAGCACTAATTCTTGAAGCAGAACACCATAACGAGAAATAACAGGGATTCAAAGTAATCTTTCATCTACAACTTTGTCCAATTCCTTCGATTTCTTTTGTTTCCTCATTAACAAGGAGAAAGTTCGACATTGAATGTTGAATATTCCTTGTTCAATGTTCTCCAGCTTCCTTCTTCATGAGCAGATACTTATCGATGGCCAGCATAATGGGCGTGCTGCTTATGATAATGGCAAGGGTTGCTGCATGGGCGATCGTTGCGTATGCAAGTCCTGTAGCTTCAGGCACCGCATAGAGAATGAGTAACGTCTTGGTTATAAACAGGTGATAGGTTCCAACCCCGCCCGGTGTGGGAATGGAAATACCCACAGCACTTACCACCGTAAGCACGACCGCTTCCGTGATTCCCAGGTCATACACATTTTGCATATCAAACATCCAGAACCCGATGTAGGTCATCGCAATATAGAATGCCCAAATCAGTAAAGAATAGAAGATGAATAACGGCCAGTTTTTAAGCTCTTTTATAGCCAGTAATCCATCCACAAAGGTTCGGATAATTTGCTGAACCTTATGAACAAAGTCGGCAATTTTTCCTTCCGTCTTTTCTTCAGCCTTTTTGAAAAACCAAAGGAGCAAACCAAGTCCTGTTGCTGCAAATAACCCATATTTACCAAGTGTAAGAATGAAATTAATCTGTGTTTCAGAACTGGTGATGTCAACCCCAAATAAGCGGGAAAGCACCTGAGGGTCGGCCACAAGAAACACCACCACAAAAGCCATCAGCAGCAACATCCCCAACAGGTCGACCACACGCTCCAGCACAATGGTGCCGATGACTTTGCTGTTGCTTTCATCAACCTGGCGGGCTACATAGACCGGACGGGCAACTTCCCCCACTCTGGGCAGTGGAATGTTGACCAGATACCCGAACATCACCCCGGTAAACAAGGTGGTTTTGGAGGGCACTTTATCTTTATTAGTGAAAAGCATTTCCCAACGCAGTGCTCTTATGAAATGGGCAAAGAGTGTAGTAGCAGCAAAAGGAAGAATCCACGACCACGACATGCCCCGAGCTGATTCAACCACTTCTGCAAACTCAACTTCCCGGAAAGCCAGCCATAAAAAAAGAATCCCCAGTGCGATACTGCCAACTACTTTTACTACTTTTTTAATATCCATTTCTATTTGGTGAATTCGTGAATTCGCTATTCGTGTACCCGATTATTAACAAATAACGATTCACCGACTTAATATCTCATATCTACAACTTCGGCGTCATCAGGATAACTAAGTTGAAACAGGCCGTCTTCGGGTTCCAGAAAAGTCCCCTCAGAAAAAGTAGTTACAATTTCATTATCTGAAATATCCCAGGCCGTGATTTTTGTTGGGCGAAACTGGTTGTCTATGATAATTTCAACTTCTACAAAAACCGCAAAATCGTCATTCGAAATCAAAGTTATTTTGGTCCGGCCATCCATTCGCTCTTCACTTACGGTATAGGTAGTATCGATACCACTGAGCATTCGGGATGGAGCAAAATCATCTTCATCGGCACTATATGCATCAATAATAACGCGATTTCTGGACGGGTCATACACTTTTGAGGTTTCTCCATCTACCACAACCACCTGCCCGTCTGCTTCCAGTTTGTAGCGAACTTTATCGAGCCAGATTTGTCCTTCGCTTTGGGTCACTTCTCCTGTGTAGGAATCGGTGAATGTTTGGGTAAACATCGCGCGGAAAACAAGCCCCTCATCAAACTTATTCTTCAGCTGATCGAAGTTGGGCGTTTGGGCAATAACAGAAATGGTGAATATGAGGCTGAAAACAAAAAAAAGAGAAACAGCCTTTAAGAAACTTTTGGAACCGGAGATTCCGGCAGGCGTTCCGAACCGGAGGTTCTGAACGAGGCGCTGAAAGCACTTATCAATCATACTCATCAAGATTGTCCAGTAATTCCTCAAGTTCTTCTTCGTCTTGGATGAGAACATCCCGTGCGGTACTTCCCTGATATGGTCCAACAATTCCTGCATTAAATAACTGATCTATAATTCGGCCGGCTCGATTGTAGCCGATCTTCAATTTTCGTTGCAACAGTGAAACCGATCCCTGCTGATGCAAAATTACCAGCTTCGCGGCAGCTTCAAAATACTCGTCAATATCATCCAGCGGGTCAGGTATATCTGCTACATCATCTTTTATGATAGGCAGATGGAAAGGTTCCTTATATCCGGCCTGTTGACCAATAAAGGAGTTTATCTTATCCACCTCTTCAGTAGATACAAAGGCATTCTGAATTCGCACCAACCCGGTTCCATTGTTAAAGAGCATATCACCCATCCCAATCAGCTGGTCGGCACCGCCCTGATCCAGAATGGTTCTCGAATCAACTTTGGAAGCCACCTGGTAGGCAATTCGTGCCGGGAAGTTCGCTTTAATGGTACCGGTAATTACGTTCACCGAAGGCCGCTGCGTGGCAACCACCAGGTGAATACCAATGGCGCGTGCCAGCTGCGCCAATCGGGCAATGGGTTCTTCGATCTGCTTACCGGCCGTCATCATCAGGTCGGCAAGCTCATCTATAATTACTACAATGTAGGGCAAATGTCGGTGTCCCAGTTCTTCGTCCAGCTCGCCGGTTGCATATTTTTCGTTGTAGGATTTGATGTCACGAACCATCGCCATTTTCAGCAGATCATAACGATCATCCATTTCCTTACACAAGCTCTCTAACGTTTCCTGAGCTTTGGTAGTATCCGTTACGATAGGTTCATCCGCATCCGGCAGCATAGCCAGAAAATGGTTCTGAATATTGCGATATAACGAAAGCTCGATCTTCTTCGGATCAATCATCACAAACTTCAGGTTATCCGGATGACATTTGTATAACAAACAAGTGATGATCGTATTTATACCCACCGACTTACCTGAACCGGTAGCACCTGCAATCAGCAAGTGAGGCATCTTGGTAAGGTCGATCATGAACACCTCGTTCTCGATGGTTTTCCCAAAGGCCACCGGAAGAACAAAATCGGTTTCCACGAATTTCTTGGTGTTAATCACCTGTTTGATGTACACCGTTTCGCGCGTGCTGTTCGGCACCTCAATCCCCACGGCCGACTTACCCGGAATCGGCGAAAGCATACGCAAACCTTTGGAAGCCGTAGCCATTTTCAGGTCGTTAGAGTAGCTCTCGATCTTGGATATTTTCACATCGGGGGCCGGTTCCAATTCATATAGAGTAACGGTGGGACCAACAATAGCATTGATGCCCACAATTTCAATCTTGTGACGCTTCAGCTTATCAAGGATGATCCGCTTATTCTCTTTAATTTCTTCAAGATCAACTTCATTACCTTCGTTGGGCGGCGGGTCCAGCAGGTCTACTTTCGGAAACTTGTATTTGATGACCGGGACTTCCTTGGCTTTCTCTCGGTTCTGCTTGTCCAGATCTTTCTCATCCGCTTCTTCTTCACCTTTCCCTACATATACGGATACTTCCAGATCATCTTCTTCCTCATCAACCACTTCTTCTTTTTCGAGTGAGGCGCGCTGACGGGTATCCAGTGTTTTTACTGCTTCCTTCTCTTTTTCGCGCTGCTTGCGCTCTTCCTCTTCCGACTTCTCAACCAACTCATCAATGGAAGGCGCCGGCTTTACCGGTTCTTTCTCGTCCTGCGGTTCGGCAATTTCTTTTTTCTGAAGTTCTTTCTCTTCGTTATCAGAGCTGCTTTCTTCTTTTTTGGCTTGCTGCTGAGCCTTTTTCTCTTCCTTCGCAGCTTTTTTAGCGGCAATGCGTTCTTCCCGCTCTTTGGCCTTTTGCTCTTTTCGAAGCTGACGTTCAGCCCGCCAGTCTTCCATTTTATCCCGCAGGTTATCCATCCAGATTTTCACGCTGTCGATGGTTTTCTGAAGGTCACGATCCACAAACATCAGCAAGGTCACAATCAGCAAAACAGACAGAATGAAAATGGACCCGATGCCGGTGATGTTCTGCAGAACCTGTGAAATAGCTATACCAGCCGATCCACTCCAGATAGAATCGGCCGGAAAATCAGCGTTGGTATTCAGCCAGCCGATAAAAGTGGAAAGTAACACCATGCCCCATATGGAAAGGACCGTTAACCAGCTTAGCTCTTTGAAATCCCTGCGGCGGAAGGTATGCCAGCCGTGATAACCGGTTATCAGTGCCAGGATGATACTGGTATATCCGAATAAACTATGCACCAGATAATGGGATAGGTAGGCACCCACCGGACCCAGCCAGTTTTGAACCAGCCTGGAGGAAGCATCGGGGTTAAACAAATCGAGGAAGGAAATACTTTTGGCGTATTGGTAATCTTCCGGATTATAGGATATGATGCTCAGCCCGAGCAAAATCGCAATCGACATCACAATGATACCGATTATTTCGACCTTACGGTTTGAATCCAACCCCGTAGTTGTAGATGTATTTAGTTTGTTTTTAGCCATTCAAATTGGTCAGGATGCCATCCCGCATGCCGGGAAGCACATCAAATTCATTTACTTTGCAACAGAATTCAATATCGCCATTTGGAACCAGTTCAGCCAATCTTTTTGCATGATCGCTCTTGCTGATGGCTGCTTCTAAATCATCCCCAAATTTTTGGAAAAGACCAAATGCAACTTTAGCCCCGTCTTTGGCGGAATCCGGCAGTTCTCCGCCGGTAATAGCATGCAGGAGTGAACCGGCAAACAAAGTATCTTCGATGGATAAGCGCCCCTGCCACCCGGAGCAAACCAGCACCACTTCATCGTCATGTTCCTTCAGTGCATTCAAAATACTGTCCTGATTCAGGAAAGTGCCCACATAAATCTGGTTGGCAAGAGATGATTTCTTAATAGCTTTGGTACCGTTTGTGGTATTGAAAATCAGTGTTTTGCCCTTTACCACTTCCGGCTCATATTCAGCCGGGGAATTCCCGAGGTGATAGCCTTCAATTTTGGTTCCGTTCTTCTCGCCGCACAGTAAAAAGTCTTTTTGGTCCATCGTGTTGGCGATCTTCATGGCATCACTCATGTCAGCCACGGGTATGATTTTCTTCGCTCCGTTGCTCAGCGCCGTGGTAATGGATGATGATGCTCTTAAAACATCAATGATAACCGCTGTTTTCCCACGAAGCTCTTCCTCCTGAAAAGCCTGTACCGAAAAGAAAACGTCGATATAATTAATCTCTGGCATATTCTCTCTTTGTTATTTTTTGATGAATGGTGGCCGGGTAACGGTTGCTTTGGCCGTCTTCCTGCGGATGCTGATTTCGATTTCCGTTCCTTCATTTGTGTAGTCTGTAGCAACGTATCCCATCCCTATACCTTTACCCAAAGTAATCGACATTGTTCCGCTGGTTACTTCTCCAATGGCTTCTCCCACTTCGTTTTGGATCTCGTAACCCTGACGGGGAATATTGCGCACACCTTCAACCACAAAGCCTACCAAACGGCGGTTTAACCCTTCTTCTTTTTTCTTGAGAAGCGCTTCTTTCCCGATAAAATCACCTTTATCAAATTTCGTAATCCAGCCTAAACGGGCTTCAAGCGGATGGGTATCTTTGGTGATGTCGTTGCCGTAAAGCGCATAGCCCATTTCCAGGCGAAGGGTATCGCGTGCCCCTAATCCACAAGGCTCAATACCAAGCTTCTCGCCGGCTTCCATGATGGCATTCCACACTTTCTCCGGGTCGGCATGACTTTTATCGAAATACAGTTCAAATCCTTTTTCGCCGGTATATCCTGTGGCCGAATACACGACATTTTCCATCCCTGCCAGGTTACCCATCTTATAGCTGTAAAAACCGATCTCACTTAAATCGACATCCGTAAGTTTTTGGAGCGTCTCTACAGATTTTGGCCCCTGAACAGCTAACAGGCAGGTGTCATCCGACTGGTTGTGCACATTCGCATCAAAGGTGTTGTTTTGGGTGATCCACTTAAAGTCCTTTTCAATATTAGATGCATTAACAACCACAATATATCCGGCTTCATCAAAAAGCTTGTACACAATCAGGTCGTCCACAATACCACCGTCTTCATAACACATGCAGGTGTACTGGGCTTTTCCTTCCACCAATTTGGATGCATCGTTTACCGTCACTTTCTGTATTAAATCCAGCGCTTGCGGGCCGCTAATAAAGAATTCACCCATGTGGGAAACGTCGAAGATTCCGACGGCTTCGCGAACGGCCGCATGCTCGGTTTTAATTCCTGCGTATTGAACCGGCATCTGATATCCGGCAAAATCTACCAGCTTGGCGCCGGCTTGTTCATGAATGGAATAGAAAGGTGTCTTTTTGGACATGAAGTTAGCTGAAATAGTTTTGTTCGTATTACCCGCTTTGATAAATGCTATAGCCTACGGTACCGCTTATTTTCATTGGACCAAACTTACTGATTTATTGGCAAACATCATTGTATATAGAAGATTTCTAAAGATTATCAGGATTTATTTTTTCCCGTCAACTGTTTCTCATATCCCTCTGTTAAGTTCCTTATCTTTAGGAATTCATAAAACACCGAAAAATTAAGTCAGACACAAAGCAATACATGTCTATCAATAAAGAGCAGGTAAAATCGGCACTCAGCCAGGTTTTACACCCCGAAGAACAACGCGACCTCATTTCCCTGGATATGGTTCAGGATGTGATTGTTCAGGATAAGTACATTTCCTTTACGCTGGAATTTCCCGAGAAGAATGAAGGCCTGGAAAAGCAAGTCACACAGAAGTGTGAAGAAGCCATTCAGAAATTTATCGACAAGGAAGCCATTGTTGATATTCAGACGGCTGTAAACTTGTCCAAAAAAAGAGAAATGGAAGCATCCAAACCCGGACAGCAGCAAGAACAACAACAGGAAATCCTGCCCGGTGTAAAAAACATCATTGCGGTAGCTTCCGGTAAAGGCGGGGTAGGAAAATCTACGGTAGCCGTCAATATTGCTGCTTCATTGGCTAAAAAGGGGGAAAAGGTCGGACTGATGGATACCGATATCTATGGCCCCAGCATCCCTACGATGTTCAATATCCATGAGCGGCCCAATATCACCACGCAGAAGAAGCTGGTTCCGCATGAGAAATTTGGAATCAAGCTGGTTTCCATGGGCTTTTTAGTGGATGTAGACCAGGCGATGGTGTGGCGCGGACCGATGGCCACCAGTGCCGTAAAACAATTTATGACCGATGTGGAGTGGGGCGAACTGGATTACCTGATTCTGGACCTTCCCCCCGGTACCGGCGACATCCAGTTGACTATTGTACAAACCGTTCCTTTGACCGGCTCTGTTATTGTATCTACCCCACAAACCGTGGCTCTTGACGATGCCCGCAAAGGTGTAGCGATGTTCAAGAAAGTGAACGTACCGGTGCTGGGCATGGTCGAGAACATGGCTTATTTCACTCCACCGGATATGCCCGACAAGAAGTATTACATCTTCGGAAAAGGCGGCGCTGCTCATTTGGCGCAGGAAATGAATGTGCCCGTACTTGCTGAAGTACCCCTTCAGCAAACATTGCGCGAAGGAGGAGACTCCGGCAAACCTATCGTGCTGGAAGACAGTGAATCCCCCGCGGCAACCGCTCTGATGGAAGCCACCGGGAATATGCAGCAACAGCTGGCGCTCCGAAATAAAGAGCAGTCACCGACTAAAAAAGTGGATATTAAGTTCAGACCCTAAAGCGGGTTGAAGTCGTTTACAAATCGTTGAATAGCTTCGGACAGTTCGCCTTGATTAATGATTTCAAGGTGGCTGTCACGAATCATGGTAAACTGGCGCATGTACTCTTCGTTTATATAGGCTCGTATTTGCTTACCCTCTTCACTCTTGGTTTTGGGACTGTCAGAAGCTACAGCTTTGTGAAATACTTCGTGTTTTACTCCTGCTTTTACCACCTCTTCAGGCACTTTTAAAAAAGTTGAGATAGATAAGGCAATGTTATTATCTGCATCCGGCTCGGTAAGATCGATAAAGAAAAGAAAACCCTCTTTTTCGGTATAGCTGGCGCCACGGGCCACAAAAGATTCTGTTAATATGTTCTTTGCGTGTTCTAACCTTTCAAGGTCTGCCGAATCAGTAACCTTGTAGCTTACGCTGAACTTTAAGTCAGCAGAGGGTTGTCCTAAAACAAGGTGGGGTATTAAGGCCAAACTTAAAAGGACAAGAAGACGGGCGGGTTTTAAAATGAAGTTATTCATAGCTCTGTCTATTTAATTAGAGTTTAAGGTTTAGAAAAAATGGTAGCCTTAAGTAATAGACAGTGCTTGAGTTAAGTTTCATTTATTTTAGTTATTCAGATGTTAAAATCAAAATCTCAAACCAAAAGCACCAAGCCACCATTAAAATTCTATCCCCGGTCATTGTGATTTGGGAATTGGAGCTTGTAACTTCTTAGGCCTTAATCTACCATCCCACAAATGGATTTAATCTACCTCTTAGACCTCATCGGTACGTTTGTTTTTGCCATTAGCGGTATCAGGATTGCCTCCCGAACCAATATGGATGTATTTGGTGCTACGGTAGTTGGGTTTGTTACAGCGATTGGTGGGGGAACCGTCCGTGATTTACTACTCGACAGTCACCCTATTACCTGGATGGCCGACCTGACCTATCCGATGGTTATACTGGCTGCCGTACCCTTTACTTTTGTGATGGGCAAAAGACTGAATAACTATAGCAAAACCATCTTCATTTTTGACACCATTGGGATCGCCTTGTTTACCATCATCGGGATGGAGAAAGCCCTCTCTTTTGGATTCAACCCTTTCATAGCCGGATTGATGGGGATGATATCAGCGGTAGTTGGCGGGGTTACACGAGATGTGCTTTGCCGGGAAGTTCCGCTTATTTTCAGGAAAGAAATTTATGCAACAGCCTGCCTCGCCGGAGCCGTTATCTTTTATATCGGGCTGGAACTGAATCTCCCTGAAAACCTGAATTACCTGCTTACAACGGCAGTCATTATCACCATTAGAACGGTTTCTATAAAGTGGAATCTGTCGCTGCCTAAAATGAGGAAGGTGTAAGCGTTTGAGCGCCTAGTCGCTAAAGAATGAGTTCCGACGCAGAGCGTTCGGAACCAGAGTAAACGAAATGATAATATATTTGATATAAAACAGAATCTTTTTTGGGCATGAAAAACTATATATCGGCTTTAATAATACTTTTCACAATATTATCTATCAATTCGGGTTGCGGGTCAAGTAAGCCTCAAGTTGAAGATCGTTCTGAATCACAAGTAGATTTGGTATCTAATAATTTCCTAAACGAGGAAAATTATTTTGTATCCGAAGCTAAAGGAAGTTCAAAAAGAAAAGAAATAGCCATTAAAATGGCAGAAGCAAGAGTAATCCAATCGCTTTCTAATCAAGTTGATGATTATATAACTGGTATACTTCAGTTTTATGAAAACTTAGAAATCTCTTCTGAATCAGATTATCCTGACTTTTCCGTCATGTTGAATGAAGAGAGTGATGCAGAAGCGAATAACTCATTTTCTGAAGCCATAGAATTTAAAAATGAAGTATATGAAAATGAGGATGGCTATCAGTCAGTTGTTTATGGACGTTTATCAAAAAGTAAGCTTCCAGATTTGATAACACCACAAAGATTTGTTGATGGTGAAGAAAAAGATAGATTTTTAGAACAAGATGGAATTAAATGGTTAAAGAACAAGCTCAGGGAAGCCCCATAATCTCATTGTGATGCTTAGAATTTAACCATACTTATTACCTCGTCATCTCTTCAAAATGCTCTTCCAGTTTATCGGGGGTTTGGGTGAACTTGCTAACTGCCCAGGTTGCCAGTAAACTCAGAAAGAAAGCAGGAATCAGCTCATAAAGATTATTCTTCAGAACCGGTACAAAATACCAGATAATGGTAACGGCGGTTCCGGTTATAAGTCCGGCTATAACGCCTGACTTGGTCGTCTTTTTCCAATAAAGAGCCAGGATGGAGGTCGGGCCGATGGATGCTCCCAATCCTGCCCAGGCAAAAAGCACCAGCCAGAACACAATATTCTGGGCTACCAATCCAAAAATCAAAGATAAGATAACCAGCAATACAACCACGATACGGCTGTAAAGCACCAGTTTTTTTTGAGGGATATCCTCGTCTTTTTTTAGCAGCTTGTCGTACACGTCACGAACCACGCTGGAGGCTGCCACTAAAAGCTGGGAGTCGGCGGTAGACATAATAGCGGCAAAAATGGAGGCTATAACAATTCCGAACAACACGGGGTGAAGTTGATTCTGGGCTAACAGCGGGTACAGGTTTTCAGTGTCAGATCCGGGAAGCATATCCACTTCTGGGAAATAGGCCCTCCCAACCAGCCCAATCAAAATAGCCCCACCGGCCATCAGTACGTTCCAAATGGTTCCGACAACAGCCGCATATTTAAGCTGCTTGGCATCATCAATCGACATGTAGCGGGAGAGGATATGAGGATTTCCCGGGGAACCGAGCCCAATACCGATGAACCCAATGAAAGCCCCGAACCCAAGTGCCATCGGGTCAATAAATGCGGCGTCATACAAGTTCAGTTCTGCCGAGACAACAATCCACCCACCCATATCATAAATCGCAATAATGGGTAGAAATACGAGGGCGATGATCATAAAGAAAGCCTGAATAGTGTCGGTCAGACTTACCGCCATAAAGCCACCTACTACGGTGTACAACAAAATGATGGCCGCGGTTATCATGACCCCGGTATTCTGGGTCAGCCCAAAACTGGAAGCAAACGCTTTTCCACCGGCTACAAACTGGGAGGAGACGTAACTCACCATAAAAACCAGGAAAATGATGACCAGGATGACCCGAAGACTGCCGGATTTGTCATCAAAGCGTTCGGCGAAGAAATCAGGGACAGTGATACAATCGTAGCGTTCTGAAAATTGCCGGAGCCGTTTGGCGTAATACATGAATAAAAACCACTCTACCACTATGTATCCAACGGCAGCCCAAAGAGCGGAAGCGCCCTGCGCATAAGCCATTCCGGTAACACCAAGCAAGAGCCATGCACTTCGACCGGATACAACAGCAGAAAGAGCCACAACCAGCCGGTTCATTTTTCGTCCGCCAATAAAAAACTCGGTGATTCCTTCTGAAGAAAAGCGGGCTGAATAAATTCCTATTCCAAAAAGAATAACGAGGTAGCCAATAAAAGCCGCGAGTACATACCCGCTTCCGTCAATCGATATGGTGTTCAGTTCATCCACAATGGGAAATTCCAAAAACAAGCTCCAAATCCCAATCGCTCAAAATTTTGAATTTGAGTTTTGGGATTTAAAGCTCAAAAATTGATCACGGGAAAATACCCATTTGTTCGTACATGATTCCAATCTTATTAATGGCACCAACAAAAGCGGCGGTTCTCAAGTCATCGAGATTATGTTCTTCCCGAACTTCAGCGATCTGCTCATAAGCGGTAATCATGGTTTCTTCCAAACCGGAATCCACCAGATCATACTCTCCGGCACCTTTGGCGAGGTCGGCCAGTTCGGCGTCTGTAAAGTCACGATCCGAAATATTTTCGATTACCCGCAGAATTTTCTTCAGGCTGGTTTCATCAAAACGCTTACTTAAGCGACCATAGCGAACATGCTGGATATCCTTCAGCCATTCGAAATAGGAAACAACCACACCACCCGCATTCAGGTAGGTATCGGGAAGGATTAACGCGCCACGTTCTTTCAGAATATCGTGGGCATCTGAGGTGGTTGGTCCGTTAGCAGCCTCGGCAATAATTTTTGCTTTTACATCGGCTGCATTATCGCCGGTAATCTGGCTTTCCAGCGCCGCCGGGATTAGAATGTCACATTCAGCGGTAAGCGCATTATCACGGTCTTTGAGCTCTTTGGTATTTTCGAAGCCGATAATGGACCCGGTGTCTTTACGGTACTCTATCAGCTTTTCAAGGTCAATACCATTTTCATCATAAATTGATCCTTCAATCTCAGCAACCCCCACCAGCTTGGCGCCGGCCTCGGTCATGTATTTGGAAGCGTGATAACCTACATTTCCCAGCCCCTGTACAATAAATGTTTTTCCATCAATGCCGGTAGATAATCCAACCCGGTCCATGTCCTTTTTGTTATTGCAGGCTTCCCGAATACCGAAATATACACCCCGGCCGGTGGCTTCCGTTCTTCCACGTATACCGCCTTGCTGAATCGGCTTACCGGTAACGCAGGCTTCGGCATTCAAATCATCTTTCATCTGGCGGTAAGTGTCCAGGATCCACCCCATTTCGCGGGCCCCGGTACCATAATCGGGAGCAGGCACGTCAACGCCCGGCCCAATAAATCCTTTCTTGATCAGCTCATAAGTGTAACGCCGAGTGATTCGCTCCAGCTCCGTCTCAGAATATTCGCGGGCACTGATTTTGACACCACCCTTAGCACCTCCAAATGGAACATCTACAATAGCGCATTTGTACGTCATTAAGGCTGCGAGTGCCATGGTTTCATCTTCGTCCACTTTATGACTGTAACGGATCCCGCCTTTGGTTGGCAGTTTATGATGGCTGTGTTCAACTCTCCATCCTTCTACAACCTCGATAGAGCCGTCATCGCGGCGAACGGGAAAAGTGACATGATAAACGGTATTACAAATCTTGATCTGTGCCAAAATACCTTTATCAAAGCGAGTGTATTTGGCAGCTTTGTCGAAATTCTTGTTGACCTGTTCATAAAATTTATATGTGGACATGATCGGTGTCTCCTTAGCTAATTTTGAAGTACCTGATGGTCGCAATTATATCACAGAGAAACAAGGGAAAGCCCGCACTAATCAGCGAGTGGCAGGGATACATGAAGATGATCGGCCGTACCGGTATGGCGTATGGTATTTAGCCCCATAATTTCGAGGGAACCGCGTAGCAAAATGTTTCTGAATTCATCCCTGCCAATGGTCCTCAGATCAATAGCATGAACGTAGCCGGTTTCCTGTGTGTAGTGCAGCGAGCGCTGGTTGAGTGGTAGTCCCATTGCGGCATAATCTTCGGGCTGGCGCTGAATGTCAGTAATCACCAGATCATTATCAGCCAGTGTAGTTGTGGCTATAGCTACACGTAAAATGGGATGCATAGACCGATATACCTCCCGGATTTCTCCGCTTTTGGCATTAACGGACGAGATATACATCACCCCATAAAAACAGAAAGCGAATACGAGCGCTCCCACACCTCCCAGGCTGAATTTCAACAACATTTTTTTATTCTCAATCCGCCGAAACAAAAAGAAAATATAAAAGAGAAGCAGTAAAACCGTTGCAAAAATTCCACCACCTAAAGCCAGCCAGCCATTCCATCCGTAGGAAAGGTTCAGAAACACAGAAGTCCGGATTAACAGAAAAAAGGGCAGTACAACGAGCCCAATGATCATCAAAAGCCCAAATAAAATCCGGAAACCGGTGTTCTTCTTTTTCGGGGATGAGCCGGTTTGTGAGGGCGCGGAAGTAACTCCGCTTTTGTCCATATTCAGCAGCCAGTCAATATCTTTTTGGGAAATCTTGTCCATGGCTGCTTGAACGAATTAAAACCGTTGGTGTTACATGCTGCGGTACGACCGGCGCAACAGAAAGGGGAAGCTCTGCAAAATGACGACCAATACTAATACAATAGGAATTATCTCATACGAATTCTGGTGAATAGCTGCACTCAAATTCATAAGGTGATAAGAAAATAGAATACCGGATGTAAACAGAGAAAAACCATAAGCCCAGCTTGCTCTCGTCCAAAGAGAAAAACCACTCACCAGTGATGTCATCCCAACCATAATAGAAGTGCCTAAAGAGAGGGCCGGTAAGTCATTGTATTGAAACTCAAAAAGGTTCCCGGAAAACTGACCGCTTTGCAGTGAACCGACCAGCTCCACAAACTGGTACAGGCCAACGAGAAGAAAGAAGAGTTGCAGGAACAGGTGAATTCTGCGGTCTTTAAGGGTCATTCGAAAGTAGGTTTAGGGTTAGAGAGGGCTTACACTATACCCTAATTCAAAACCCCGAAAATTGTTCCTGCAGAATGTAGATTTTTGACCGGTTAAACGGTTTCGGTATCCGCAAAAATGGGATCATCCTGACGAAATACATTCACGGTAAATAACACCCCAACTGATCCTACTACCGCATAAAAAGCGGAACCGGCCAACCCAACCGCCTGTACAATGAAGGTACCTGCCAAAGCACCAAGTACTCCAAAAGCAAGGCTGGGCAACATCTTTACTCCTCGATCTTTGGTAATAACACGGCTCAACCATCCAATTACTAATCCGATTGTGATGTAGCTTAATAAGTACATAAAAGTCATAACCGCTCCATTGTTTGTTAATATCTATTAAATAAATGGCACGCAGGCCGTTTACGTTCCGGTACACTTCACACTTTCCCAAAATTAGTATAGATTCTTACCCTGAAATCACTAAATAAAGAACCGTTATGAAAAAACTACTAAGCTCTTCCATTCTCGCATTTTTACTGATAGTGGGATGCGCTCCAAGCGAAAAGGAAATTTTTGACAAAGCCATGGATATCCATGAAAGAGTCATCACTCTAGATACCCACGTGGACATTAACGTCAACAACTTTACCGAAGAAACCAATTATACCCAGCGGTTAGATACCCAGGTAGATTTGGTGAAAATGGAAGAAGGCGGCCTGGATGTGGTTTGGCTGGTCGTTTATACCGGGCAGGATACGCTGACTGAGGAAGGCTATGCTGAGGCCTATAAAAATGCGGACAGCAAGTTTGAGGCTATTCACCGTTTAACCGAAGAAATTGCCCCCGATCAAATTGAGCTGGCAACCACTTCGGAGGATGTAAGACGAATTATTGACGAAGGTAAGAAAGTAGCCATGATTGGAGTGGAGAATGCCTATCCGGTGGGAACCGACCTGTCCAGGATCGAAGAATTTTATGAGCGCGGAGCTCGATACATGTCTCTTTCTCATAACGGTCACAGTCAGTTCAGCGACTCTAACACCGGCGAGCGCGATGACGAATGGATGCATGACGGCCTCAGTGATTTGGGAAGAGAAGCCATCGCCGAGATGAACCGGTTGGGAATGTTGATCGATATCTCCCATCCTTCTAAAAAAGCGAATATCGAAACGATGAAGTTGTCGAAGGCGCCGGTCATAGCTTCACACTCTTCAGCCAGAGCGATGAATGATGTGAGCCGGAACCTGAGCGATGAGGAACTGATGCTGTTGAAAGAAAATGGCGGAGTGGTTCAAACCGTGGCTTTTCGCAGCTATTTAGACTCTGAAAAACATGCTGCCTGGCAGGAAGCCTCGCGCACAGTTTTGGAAGAAGAAGCCGGAAAATTGGGTTTTGAGCTCTTAAGTTGGGGCGATATTCGTGAAATGAATGAAGAAGAACGAGACGAATACATGGAAATGTACCGTACGGCTCAGGATAATGCCGAGCCCCGAATTACCGAAGAAGTGAACAGTATGTACCCGCCGGTAAATGTCTCAGATTTGATAGATCACCTGGATTATATGGTCGATTTAATCGGGATAGAGCATGTAGGCATCAGCTCTGATTTCGATGGCGGCGGTGGTGTTTACAACTGGATGGATGCTTCCGAAACCTTTAATGTGACGCATGAGCTGGTAAAACGCGGCTATTCTGAAGAAGAAATCGAAATGCTGTGGAGCGGAAATTTACTGCGCGTATTAGATGAAGCTGAAGCCGTTGCCGCGAAAATTCAGTCAGGACAAGAGTAACGGTTTTTTAAATATTAACTTCCAATTTAGTCATGTGCCGATGCTCTGCGTCGGCACTTTTTTTATTTAACTGCTTTTACACTGTTCAAAAATCATTAAAGCCAAATTATCTTTTTGCAAAGAAAAGTTAGAAAAAGATTAACCCCTTTAATCCCCCGCCTAATCTTTTTAACTTTTAACCTCATTAAATTCATTTAAACCAAATCATAAAAGAGTGATTGCAGAAGCAGACGTTTCAACCGACGTCAAAATTTTAAAAGCTAACTTAGAAAATCCAAAACACGCCTCCGATATAGTCAAGATTGTAGACCTCTTTGCGAGAGATCCTATGGGGCAGGATGAACCGCTGGACGAGGAAGTCCGCGTAGATATGATCGCAGAGATGAAGAAAGTGCCCACCACTATGACCTACATCGCCTATGCCGGCGAAAAGGCTTTGGGTATTGTAACCTGTTTTGTAGGGTTTTCAACCTTCACGGCAAGCAAGGTGTTCAAAATTCATGATGTAGCCGTTCACCCCGATGCACGTGGGATGGGAATCGGAACCATGATGCTGGAAAACATTGAGCAGGAAGCTCAGGAAATGGGCTGCTCCAAAATTACCCTGGAAGTACGGGAAGATAATCCTGCACGCCGACTGTATGAAAAGCAGGACTTTGAGTATGGCGACCCGAAATGGTATTTCATGACGAAGAACCTGAATTGAATCACGAATATTGAACATTCAACATTGAATGTAGAATTAAAGCTTCTTCTTAACGGAAGAGGCTTTTTTTTATTTACCAATTTCTCGGCATATTCTTAGCCACTACATATCACTTGCTTTTAAATATATGAAAAGAATATTCGTACTGATAGCCGGATGCTTGGTGCTGGCATCGTGTAACAATAAAAGTTCCGGTCCACCTTTTAAGGTTGAGCTCGAACTGAAAGAGAACACAGGTCAGGTTCCGCCTATACTTGCTGTATCCATGGGTGGCGGGTTTATATTTAAACCCGAGTATCCCGGAGAACCAAAAGAGATGCCTGCCGGTCTTGAAAATGGCGAGATTTTTCATGGCATCATTGACCTGTACCAATATGTAAGTCAGGGTCATGCTGCGGGCTTTATCAAGGAATCCATCTTTCAGCGAAACAGTGCTTTGATAGATTCTGTCGCTATTACGGATGAGTGGGTGGATGTAATTGTTACGGTGGCAGTTGGGGAAGACGAACAAGGCAGGCCCGTGGTATATGTGGAGGGGAAGGATGGTAATTTCCCAAAAACACCGGTTTATTTTGAACCTACAACTGTAGAATTTCAGGATCAGGTTTTTAATGTGATGGAAGCCGTGATTCCGGCTCCTTTTCAGTACTATAATGGTGAAGAAGTAGTTTGGCATGAAGGACAGGCCAGCCTGATGTACCTTTCCGACTCCACACCAACCGAGAGCCTGCAGCTGTTTTATCATAAAATCAGAATGGGAACCTGGACAGTCAACGATCAAACCTTTGATGTGCTTCTCTCCAAAGAAAGCGCACCTCCCTACCGAAAAGAATTATACACCTATCTGTATATAGACCTTGATGAAGACGGAAAGTTTGATGTGATGCCCGATGGCATGGAAGCCTATCTCGTAACCGAACCCTTTAACATAGCCGGTGAGAGCTGGAAGGTTACAGATATTGCCATCGACGGGAGTTCTGTCACCATCGATGTGTCCGAGGAGAAAGTAGATCCCAAAGTAGCACTCCGCCCCGGCACCGAAGCCCCTGATTTCTCAGCCACAACCGTGGAAGGGAGTGCAATCAGCCTGCAAGATCTTCGGGGCAAATACGTAATGCTCGATTTCTGGGGAACCTGGTGCGGCCCGTGCATTGATGCCCTGCCGGTCATTAAACAAGCCTATGAAAAGTATGGTGGAGCTGATTTCGAAATTGTAGGAATAGCTAATGAAGTGAGTGCCGATGGTTTTGAGACCTTTCTGAAAAATGAGAATATCAATTGGCCTCAGATTCTGGAAATCTATGAAGAGAATAATACCATTCAGGAATTGTACTCGGTCAACTCTTACCCCACCTACTATTTAATTAATCCAAACGGAGAGATTGTGGAATACGGAATGGCGTTATCTGAGGATAACCTTATAGGCACGTTGAGCAAATATTTGGAGTAATTCAGGATTTGGTGTATGAAATAAAGGTAAGGAATCTCGAATATTGAACACTCAACATTGAATGTTGAAGTGAAGCTTCTTCTTAGTGGAAGAGGTTTTATTGTTCATCAGGTTGGTTTGATCGGGGAGACCGCGTGTCTTAGCCCGAGATAACTGACTTCGGGATAGCATCTAAACCTCGGCTACTTAATCTTTTCGACAAGTTCACCGTCTTTATAACGTTCCTGCTCAAGGATTAATCCCTCTTTATCATATAAAGTCATTAAGCCTTCATATTGTAAATTCCCTTTATAGTAAGCTTCATATTTAAGCTGACCATTAGGATGCCATTGTTTTTGATAACCCAAGGAATCTTCTGAAGGCTGAGTAAATTCGTGGGTCAAAATTCCATTTTCGTTATAGAATTTTGTTGACCTATACCGATCTCCGATATAACCAAACTCACTTCTTGAAAGCGTGTCCCCATTTTTATCGTAGCTAATACTCTCTAAGAGTAATCCATCTTCATATAAAGATTCAAAAGCTAACTGATCATTCTCTTGATACCTTGTTATATGGTTTCCGGAGAAAGGATTTCCGGCAGAATCGTAGCGAATGCTAAAACCTGGACTTTTTATTTTTAATTCCTCTGTTTTTTCATGACTGAGGTAAAGATTTACATCGGAATAATACTTCTCGTTGTTGTTGGTGATTCTTGATAAGTCGCTTTGTTTACTTTGAGTGCAAAACATGAATGTACTTGCTAAAAGAAAAGGGATTAACAATAACCCTTTGGTTCCCGATCGCAATGTCGAAAACTTTTTGCCCATCATCTTCAACCGTTTTTTGGTGAGCGAATAATTAATGCTGCTGGTAGTATTCATGGGTTTATTACCTGCACAGACCCTAATCAGCATGTTCTGGTAATCGCTAACCGATGAGGCGTTGCTGACTACCGACTCGTCCGCTAAAAACTCATGGTTTAACTGGATCGCATGCTTGTAGAGATACATCAGCGGGTTGAACCAGAAGATGACTTTCAGGAACTCAATAAATAAAACATCCAGGGAATGTCGCTGGCGGATATGTGTGATTTCATGGTGCAGGATTTCCGGCTCAATTTGCCCGGATTCAAACTGCTTTTTCTCCAGAAAAATGTATCCAAGAAAAGATTGTGGAGTGATCGGCTCTTCCAGTAAAACTAATGTAGCATGCTTTGTTTTCTGATGGTTTCCAGCTTTAACTTTATTTCGGATTTCAATTAACCCAATCCCAAACCGGGTCACCAGAAAAAATGTGACCATTCCATACATACCAAGCAGCACATCCAATATACTTATCGACCAGCCACGCTCATTCGCTGTAACCGGGGTCAGTTCAGTAGTAGCTTTCGGAATTGCTGCAGGTTCAGGAGCAATCAACGGCTCCACCGATTTACTTACCGCCTCAGCCGGGGCATTCACCACACGCTCCACCTGCTGCATTTTTAAACCGGCGACGGATTGTTCGGCAGAAACTTCAAATGAAATGAGCGGAGCAGTGAGGCCAAATACCAGGGCAAACAACAGGAAGAATCGGTTGAAGCGGTGCATCTTTTCATTTTCCAGCAGCAGCTTATACACCCCGAAAAGCAACCCGAGCAATAAAGTGGATTTAACTAAATAAATGATCATTGGTTTTTCCTCTCTATTTCTTTTTCGACAATAGCCTTCAATTCTTCCAGTTCATCAGCCGAAAGATCGGTTTCTGAAGTGAAGAACGAGGCAAACTGAGAAGCCGAGTTATTGAAAAACTTCTTGATGAGCCCATTTACATGCTTCGAGAAATATTCTGATTTCTTCACCTTCGGAAAATACTGCCTGGATCGCCCCATTTGCTCGTATCCTACAAAGCCTTTTTCCGTCATCCGTTTTAGCAGTGTGGCCACTGTAGTTGGGGCCGGCTTCGGCTCAGGGTATAGTTCAAGCAGGTCTTTCATAAAAGCTTTTTCCAGCTTCCACAGATACTGCATCAGTTCTTCTTCGGTTTGAGTAAGGCTCATTTTATTCTACAATGTTAGAATTGTTTCTACAAATGTAGAATAAAAAATCAGAAAGTCAAAATAATCATTATACATCTCAGGAAATCAATCATGTTTCATGTGATGTAAAAATCATTTATTACCCCTAAAAACAGTTAAAACAACACTAATTTGTAACATTTATCATTTTTTTACTCTTGTAAGTGCAAGCAGTTAAAAATGACCGGTCATAGATAGTTAGCTAACTCTTAATTGCTGTGTTATAAAAAGAACACCAATTAACAGAGGTAATCTATGTCTACTACTATGTTAAAAAAGCTAAGCTCTTTATTAATTATCGGGGCATTAGTTGTCACAGGATGTGACCAAACTACAAGCGTTAAAAAACAAGACGAACTCACCAAAGAAGAGAAAGCCGAACAAATTCTGGCTAAACAAAATCAGCCTATCGACGGGCAGTATATTGTGGTTTTTAAAGAAGAAGGTAACGAACGACGGATGGCCAAGGCTCAACGGGCACAGCAGGTCGAAAGAAAGATCAGTGCCGTTTCAGCAGAGAATAACATCCCGGAAGAAAAAATCAGAAGTACGTACAAATATTCGGTCAGTGGTTTTACGGCTGAACTGGATGACGAGCAACTTAACGCATTGAGAAATGATGAACGGGTTGACTACATCGAGCAAGATAGAATTGTGATCTTGTCTCCTCCTAAAGCTACTCAGTCATTCTGGTGCATTTATTTCGGCATCGGCTGTGATTATGGTGGTGGAGATCCTCAGGTTACACCGTACGGCATTAATCGTGTAGGAGGTTCTGTTAGCGGATCCGGTTTAACGGCCTGGATTCTGGACTCCGGAGTGGATCTGGACCACAACGACCTGAATGTAAACACGCAAATGAGTACTTCTTTTGTGGCCACGGAAAGCTCGGCCGATGATGGCAACGGGCATGGAACTCACGTAGCCGGAACCATTGCAGCCTTAGATAACGACATTGATGTGATAGGTGTAGCTGCCGGCGCAAGTGTTGTTGCTGTAAAAGTATTAGACAGTAACGGAAGCGGAGCTTACTCCGGCGTAATCGATGGCATCGATTATGTGGCAGCAAACGGATCATCCGGCGATGTTGCCAATATGAGTCTGGGCGGTGGAACTTCTCAGGCTGTGGATGATGCTGTGCGAAATGCAGCGGATAACGGAATCATGTTTGCCCTTGCGGCCGGTAATGATGGCGCCGATGCTAATAACTCTTCTCCGGCACGGGTTGAGTATAACAATGTATGGACTGTTTCTGCCATCGACAGTAACGACAACTTTGCTTCTTTCTCCAATTACGGAAACCCACCGATTGAATATGCCGGTCCGGGTGTAGATGTTAAATCTCTTTGGAGAGATGGCGGTGTAAATACCATCAGCGGTACGTCTATGGCAACACCACACGTGGCCGGTGTGTTACTGGTAACCGGAGGAAATCCAACAACTGATGGAACTGCCAACGGTGATCCTGATGGAACACCCGATCCCATTGCAACTCATTAAGAACAATAGTAGCTCCTAAACATACGAAAGCCCCGCTCATAACTTATGTGCGGGGCTTTTTTATAAAAACAAAGAGATCGGCCTGTCAGCTTTATCTACAAACGCTTTTCAATATGACTCGCTATCTGCTCTGCGTGTACGCGCGAATTCTCGATGAACAATCGGCTGGTATCCATCCCTCCGCAAACAACACCGGCTACATAAACACCTTTCCGGCTGGTTTCCAGGCTGTCTTCATCATGAACCGGCATGCATTTTTCATCATCGGTTAGCTCGATACCCAAGCTTTCCATCAGGTCATAGTTAGGGTGATAACCGGTCATGGCCAGCACAAAATCATTCTCGATGGTAACTTCACCGTCCGGCGTGTTAATCACCACCTCTTTCTCGTGGATTTCCTTCACCTCAGAATTAAAGAAACAGGGGATTTCCCCATTCTTAATCCGATTCTCGATATCCGGTTTTACCCAGTATTTAACAGAGGGTTTTATCTGGTCATACTTTAGCAGCATGGTAACATCAGCCCCGCTTCTCCAGCACTCCAGGGCTACATCCGCACCGGAGTTTCCACCGCCAATCACCAGTACTTTTTGCCAGGCATATGGATGCGGTTCATCATAATAATGTTTCACTTTGGGAAGGTCTTCCCCCGGCACACCCATCATATTGGGCTGACCGTAAAAGCCAGAAGCCACAATCACTTTTTCAGCTTTGTATTGATCCTTATCGGTTTTTACAGTGAAGTTGCCGTCTTCTCCCTCCATCGAGGTTACAGTTTCGTACAGGTTAATAGGCAGTTCGTAATGCTCGGCCACACGCCGGTAATATTCCAAGGCCTCTGCTCGGGTAGGTTTCGGTCCATGAGAGATAAAAGGCACGTTCCCGATTTCCAGCTTATCCGATGTAGAAAAGAACGTCATATTGGTGGGGTAGTGGTACAGCGAATTCACTAAACAACCGCGTTCAATAATTTTAAAAGGAATGTTTTTCTCCTGAAGTGCAATTCCGGTTGCAAGCCCGATGGGGCCCGCACCTATAATGATAACCATATCCGTTTTTGTAATTCTTTGGTTTGAGTGAGTAAATAAATGAATGTTCTTAACAGCCCAAAGATACGAATCGTTTAGCTCTATGGCAGCGCCGACTGTTTCAAAGAATTTTTGCAGGAACTTTTCCGGATACCGTATCTTAGAAACATTGAAATTCTCAAACTCAACTTAGTTAATGTTTCGACTTTCCCGGCTTTTCGTACTGTCATCATTTTTATTCTTGATTTCATCCACTGCTCTGAAGGCTCAATTACTTAATGTAGAAAGCGTTCGCTCTGATGCTGACTCCACCGGTTGGTATGGACAACTGAATTTTAATTTGTCGCTCAGCCAGTATAACGACCGTGTGCTTCAGTTCACAAACAAAGCCAACCTCACCTATCTTTCCGAAAAGCACACTTACCTTTTCTTGAATAATCTAAAGCTGGTTAATCTTGATGGCGCTTCTGTGATAAGCAGCGGATACAGCCATCTTCGGTCATCCTTTAACCGGGAGAACCGGATTTCTCCTGAGCTGTTTTTCCAGTATCAGTACAATAATAATCTGGGGCTTCAAAACCGCTTTCTGGGAGGAGCCGGAATTCGATACACTCTTTTTGATGAAGAAAACTGGACCGGGAGCTTCACAACCGGACTGATGGCTGAATATGAACAGTGGAAAAAGAGTGGAGAGCCTGCTATCGATAATCAATACATTAAAAGCACCAGTAACCTTTCGCTTCGTGGAAAGCTCAATCCTCAAACCACTTTCTTACTTATCGGCTACTACCAAACACGGCCCGATCAGTTTTTGCAAGCCCGGTCTATTTTGGAAACACAGCTTCAGGTCAAAATCACGAAGCGCATTTCCATGAGCATGCAATTCTCTGCCGCCTATGATGCCGATCCGGTCATAGACATTCCCAGCTGGACCTATGAGTTGAGTAATGGCTTGGTCATCAGGTTTTGATGTGATGAAGAACCTCCAAGCGTCTGAAAGACCTTGGAGCGTTCGCTGGTAAACTCTGCCCCAAAACCCCGCAACGCTTCCAGATCCTGCGGACATTGAAAGGTTGCTGCATTTCAGACTTATCTAAGAATTGACGTCAATAAAGCCAAACAAATGATTAGCTCCGCCCTTCAGGGTGGGGATAAAGAATAATGAAGAACCTAAGCTTCGCCCTATTCCTGACAAAAGCTAAAACAGTTTCGAAGCTTTGGCAACATTGCCAGCAAAAAGATATTTAGCCCAACCCTGCGACACCAAACTGCCTTCTAATCCACGGATGCTTGGGTTTTTCCATTTCGATTTCAATATCCCCGCCCTAAAGGACGGGGCAATAATTGAGGCTAAAAACACACCATCAAATTCTCTCTAAAAAAAAGATGATTCCACTCAAGAACCTCCAAGCGTCTGAAAGACCTTGGAGCGTTCGCTGGTAAACTCTGCCCCAAAACCCCGCAACGCTTTCAGAATCTTCGGACGCTGAAAGGTTGCTACCTATTCGTGATCTAACCATTGTAATATTACTCGGAACAGCCAGCCTTTGGGGGAGCTCAGGAATCCAACATGTCCGCCTTCGTCCGTAAAACAGGTTTGGATGTACGGGTTTACTTCCATCACCCCAAAAGGAGCGAACTCAATGGGACACAGTGTATCTTCTTTGCTATGGATGACCAGCAGGTCGGTTTTCACATCCTCGTAAAAATGCTTGCTGGAACATTGGTGATAGTAGTCATCGGCGCCATTAAAACCGTGCAGCTCAGCTGTTACCTGATCATCAAATTCATAAATTGAAGAACCGTTGAATGAAGGCATCTCCATTTTTTGCCGCTTCTTTTCCAACTTTTGGACCAGCGTGTTTAAAAAATTGATTTCATAGATGCGGTTAAAGCCTTCATGCAATCTCAGCGATCCTTCCTTCAAATCATACGGAGGGGAGACGGCCACAGCTCGCTTCACCTTGCTTTGGATCCCTTCTTCCCCCAGGTATTTAACCAGTGCATTTCCGCCCAGCGAAAACCCAACCGCATAAATTTCTTTATCGGGAAGGGTGCCTGAAATCCATTTGAAAAAGGTTCGGTAATCTTCGGTTTCTCCAGAATGATAGAATCTCGGCTGATCATTCATACGGCTTCCGCATCCCCGAAAGTTCAATGCTACCGATGAAAAACCCGCTTCCTTTAATTCTGTCATCAGGTTGGCGATATAGTAACGGTCGGTAGAGCCTTCCAGTCCGTGAAACAAAGCCACAACCGGCTTGTCAGTGTCCTGAATACAGGCATCAATTTCCAGAAAGTCCCCATCGGGAGTATCTATCTCAATGCGCTGATGCGATGGTTTTTTCACTTTCGAAAACTGTGATGCTACAATGGTATGTACGTGCGCATTCCACGCCCAGCAGACGGACTCAAACGGCTCAAGCTCAATACTCTTCTTTCCAGGTTCAGACATGATGAATGATTTCCGGGCAAAACTATACAGAAATAAGGACGGATTCCATTTCCGATTTTCAGTCAAGCAATGCTTACCATATATTCGGACTCAAATTTATTCCTATGGCAACATCTCTCACACCAATAGAATATATCCGGAGCGTTTTGGCCGTCGTGGTATTCTTTATCATGTTCGCCATTTCCACCCCGATGATTGCTATTCTACTAATCCTTTCTTTGGGGAAGGCCACTAATTTTGTGGTAGAAAACTTCGGGCCTTTTATCGCTTACCCGGTAATGTGGACCATCGGTATTAACTTCAATGTGATTCAGCACGGTGAACCCGTTGAACGGCCGGTCATTTATACCATCAACCACAGCTCCACCCTCGATTTAATCACCATGATTGCGCTCGGCCTTCCGGGCATTCGATTCGTAGCCAAATGGGAGCTACAGTACAATCCCCTGTTTTTTATCGTGGGAAGGCTCACCGGACAGGTATTTATTCAGCGCCAGAAAAGTGAGAAAGCCATCAGGCGCATTCAAAGTGCATACGACCGGCTTAAGCGAGATCAACTTTCCATCATGGTGGCCCCTGAAGGCTCCCGAAAGCATCCGGGCGTTATCGGCCCATTTAAAAAGGGAGCTTTTCATATGGCTATCGACCTGGGCTACCCTATTGTCCCTATCTACTTTGACGGAAATCAGGAGCTTAGTCTCGGCGGTTCTCTACTTTCCAAAAGCGGAACCATAAATGCCCATATTCACAAGCCGGTAGACACTTCTGACTGGAAGCGGGAAACGCTCAACGAGCACATTGCCGAAGTCCGGAATATGTACCTGGAATGGGCCGGCGTGGAAGAGTAGCTAAGAGAATCAAGAGCGGTGGCTTCTAAAATATTTAGATTCCGGCTTTCGCCACTGAATGCCTTATTCTACTTCGGCTCCAGATATTGAAGGCTGAACCAATCCTTTTCATCGGTCCACACTTTCTTCACCTCAAACCAGGGAGATACAATATCGGCAAACCCATCAAGCGTATATTTATGGGAGTTTTCAGTGTGAATGGATTCCCCTTCACTGAATGAAATACACGTTCCACCCACTTCCACCTCGTGATCTTCGTTGCAAATCAGGTGCATTTCGATTCTGCTTTCTTCCCCATTCCAGGTGGCTTTGTGATCGAACAAATCCGGATTAAAGTCGGCACCTAATTCCCGGTTTATATGGCGGAGCATATTTTTGTTGAATTCGGCCGTCACCCCTTTTGAGTCGTTATACGCTGCAAGCAGCACGTCAACATTTTTCTTGAGATCAGCCCCAATCAGAAAAGCCCCCGTATTGCCAATGATATCCGCAACCACGCTCAGAAACCGGTCAACGGTGTCTCTTTTGAAATTCCCAATCGTTGATCCCGGGAAGAACACCACCTTTCTGCCTTCCGGTAATGAATCGGATAAATCAATAGAATGGGTATAATCTGCCTGAAGGGGCTCGATAGTGATTTCCGGAAATACCTTTTGTAACTCTGATGCCACACTGAATAGATAATCCCCGGAAATATCGATCGGAATGTAGCCCGCTATATTATTCAGGCCTTGTAGTAAAATCCGGGTTTTATCGCTACTCCCGCTGCCCGGTTCAATTAAAATAACCTCATCACCCAAGTAGCACCCAATTTCTTCTACATTCTGTTTGAGGATTTCCCGCTCGGTCCGGGTCGGGTAATACTCCTCCAACTCCGTAATTTCATCAAATAGTTTTGAGCCCCGTTCATCGTAAAAGTATTTACTGGGCAGTGATTTTTGAGGCCCGGCCAATCCATGCAACACTTCGTCCAGCATGGATTTCCGCTCTTTAACTTTGGTCATGTATTTATTCTGTAGCTGTTTCTCTGATACATACCCCTAACAGATGTCTTTATCCAATCATTTATTACGGGGAAATTTATTTGGCGAGCCGGATTCCACTAAACTGCCAGCGGGCATCCGCATGGAAAAAGTTTCGATAGGTTTTACGGATATGCGTTTGTGAAGTGGCACATGACCCACCTCTTAACACATATTGATTGGCCATGAATTTTCCGTTGTATTCCCCGAGAGCTCCCGGCAATGGTTTGTAATTCGGATAGGGTGCATACGCACTCATCGTCCATTCCCAAACATCTCCATACATCTGCTTTAGTTTTTCGGATGAGCTTTCAGGAGCTGTTGGGTGAAAATTTCCATCCTCAACAAAGTTACCGTTTACCGGCAAATCTCCACAGGCATGTTCCCATTCTTGCTCCGTAGGCAGGCGAACTCCTTTCCAGCGGGCAAAAGCATCGGCTTCATAATAGCTGACATGCGTTACCGGCTCATTCGGGTCTACTTCCCGGGCTCCGGTCAATGTAAATTGCATCCATTTTCCTTCTCGCTGAAACCAGTAGAGCGGAGCTTTCCACTCGTTATTTTTTACGGCCGTCCACCCCTCATCCAGCCATAACTCAGATCGTGAGTATCCGCCGTCATTCATAAATTCCAGGTACTCACCGTTGGTGATGAGCCGGTCGGCCAGTTCAAAATCCTGTACCAGTGTACGATGACGCGGGTGTTCGTTATCGTAGGTAAATTCTCCTCCGGCATTGCCCACTTCCGTAACCTGTTCTTCGAAAGAAACCCAACTGATAGGCCGGATTTCCGGCAGCGGTTCATGATCGCCTTCGCGGTACTTTGGTAACAGCGGGTTCTGTCCAAGCATATATTTCAGGTCTGTCAGAATCAGTTCCTGATGCTGCTGCTCGTGGTGAATACCGATTTCGATTACCTTGGCAGCTTCCTTCCAGGTTTCTTCCGAAGCCGAATCAATAAAATCTTCCAGCTGCTCATTTACATATTGGCGATACTCGAATACTTCTTTGACGGTAGGGCGAGACAACACTCCTCGTTTAGCACGGGTAAAAGGAACTCCCGTTTGCAGATAATAGGAATTGAAAAAATAGGCGTACTGTGGATGGAGGCTCTCAAAGTCATCATCAAATTTTTCGAGTATAAAAGTCTCAAAAAACCAGCTGGTGTGAGCTAAATGCCACTTCGTAGGACTGGCAAACTCCGAGGCCTGAATCACAAAGTCTTCCACTTCCAGCGGCTCGCAGAGGTACAAGCTAAAGGATCGAACCGTTTTAAAATGCTGAAGCAGGTGAGATTTGGAAAGGCGGGAATCAGTGCTCTCTGATATGGATTCCTGGGTAGTTGAGGTCATCGCTAATAGGTGGTCTGTTTGGTTTTATAAAATGTAGCGAATGAAAAGGAAAGCCAAAATTTTACTTTTGCTACTTATCCCGGTAAAAATAAATCTTCTTATTGTCTGCGTCCCTTCGGCTTTTCACTTTAAAATCGTTTTTCTTGCCAAACTGGTAAACGGCCGTCCGCATGGAGTTGATGTTTTTCTCGTTCGTGTAGCTGACCTCCACCGCCTGTCCGCCCGGCTTAAGCTTTTCGATGGCATCCAGCAGAGGCTTAAATTTAGAGGTTCTTTTTTTAGACGACTTTACATTCGACCGTTTAACAAACTTAATATCCATTACCTGTTCCTCATTTTGCAATAATTTTAAATAAATATATGAATATTATTTTATATATAATGACTTCTTAACTTGATCATTTAAAAGTAAATGTATTTTAATACTCTATAAGGCCGAATTACAAAATTATTAGTTTAATTGATATCTAAATACCCTTTCCGAATATTTATTGAATTAAAAATTTTTATATGCACACACTCATCTTGATTAAGCATGATCTCATCTTCCCTTTGCAGATCAATAGTAGCGACTGACTGCCCGGAAGGTTCAAGAATGAACCAGCGGTATTGACTTAGATAGGGGATAATTGTAGCCACCCAAAACGGTTTTCATAGCTGCCAATACCGGCCATATTGCAGGTAAACTTGCCTAACAAATAGCCCTTCACCGATGGGCATCTTTGTACAGGTCAATAGCATCCAACCTGATCAGACTATGTTTTTCGAAAGAGTTAGAAACGGAATTCGATATTTTCTACCGCACTCTCGGCCACATGAATTAGAAAGTAACCTGAAAAGTCAGAACAGGCCCGCCCTCAATCATATTCAGCTACGGCTTTAATATGATTAACCAACCCTTAAGAATTAATACTGAAATACTCACCCTTTATAAACTTTGTCAGCTTAGCTTCAAGAAGAGGGTTTAGGTCATAGGTTTTATCACTCTGATAAATACTTTCGCTTGACGATTTATTCTCGCTACATGAGCATAGTAACATAGAAAATAATCGTTTTCTTAAATCAATAATTAAGCATTTAAATTTAGAATCATGTCGTCAAGAATTAATGGTATAAAAAAACCAGGGGAAAGTTTACTTCCCCTGGCTTCTAAGATTTTGTTTACTGTATGTTAATTAATACCCTGGGTTTGGAGCCATATTAGGGTTTGCATCCAACTCAGTAGCAGGGATCGGGAGCACAAATCTATCATTAGGATATGTCACATTACAAGCAGCCGGAACTGTTGAAGTACATTCATTACGTACTAGATCCTGTTGTTTCCTCATGAGATCCCATAATCTATGCCCTTCGTATGCCAGCTCTATTCTTCTTTCTAATGCTATTTCATCGAGCAGAGCCTGACCTGTCGCAACAACAGGGGGTTGTGATGGCAACCCTCTTTGCCGGATAGTGGTAACATCTGATTGAGCAGTGGCTTCTTTTGAAGGGCCACCCTGCATGGCAGCTGCCTCAGCTCTAATTAAATACATTTCAGATAACCTGGATACTTTGGTGTTATTGGTACCTGTAACACTTGGATATTTATCCAGACGATAAGGAGCATAGGCACCGGCTAAACTCGAGTCTACTTTAAATAAACCTTGTCTAACATCTCCAGCCGGGATTAAATTATATAGATCATTAGAAGGCAAATAATCCCCATAGCCCTCTTCAATATACATTCTTCCAAGCGCATCTGAACCTCTGTTATCACTTTCGGTCATGGATATTTCAAAGATTGACTCCGAGCTGTAATCATCAACCCAGGCATTTATATATCCTGCATTATCAACCAGTGTATATGGTCCTTGCGCAATTACATCGTCCGCCATCAGCTCAGCATTTTCCCAATCTTCCATATGTAAATATACACGAGCTAACAATGCTTTAGCTGCCCATGAGGAAAGAGTTGCAGTAGAACCGCTTCTTGAACTTGGCTGAAGTAGTCCAATCGCGGTTGTCATATCATCAACAACTTGAGTGTACACATCGTCTACGGTATCTCGTGAGGGTTCACTAAATGTATCTGTTTCTAAAACAATAGGTACGCCAGGATGGCTTGCATCAGCAGTAAATGTGTAATGCTGACCATATAATCGAACTAAATCGAAATACATTAAAGCTCTTAAAGCAAGTGCTTCACCAATAATATGATCGTATTCGTCATCTAAAGTTGATGCTATCTCTGGTTTTGGGGCATTAATTATTCTATTTACAGCATTTATCCCTTGATATATGGTAGCCCACATATTTTGAGTTATAAAGTGCTCTTCAAATGCAACATATTCTGCATATTCTTTTGCTCTGTTGGCTTGAGAATTTTGCTTTACATCATCTGACATAACATCAGGTACAAGTATAAAATACCTTCCATAGTAGTCAGAATCAGAAAGAATATTATATGCTCCGGTTATTGACGCCTCGAAATCTTGCAGAGTTATCAACGCTTCTTCATTTGAAACGGATTGCTGAGGATTCAATTCCAAAAAGTCGGAACATGAAACACTCGTAAACAGTACTACCACCAATATTATTTTCAATTTTCTAAAAATCATCATGCTATACATTAAAGTTAAAATTTGGATTAAAACCCTACATCGATTCCTAATGAAATAGACCGGATTGCAGGAGTAACACTATTTGCCAATCCGTTAATATTTTGCTCAGGATCTATATATAGGTCTGGGTCTCTTGTATATGTAAAGAGATTTAACCCTCTCGTATATAATCTCAGAGACTCTAATCCGAAATTGGATATGCTTGCTGAAGGAAAGCTGTATGCAATCGTTAAACTTCTTAAACGGATATGCGAACCATCATGCAACCATCTGCTTGAGTTACCAACATTACTATTATTATTTCCTCCCCATGTATGTAGTGGAAACTCAGCATCTGTCTTTCCAGGTAACCATCTGTTTTCGAAAGCATATTTCGAGGTTGAACGCGGGGTTAGGGCCCCATCTGCATGAATAAACCGTTCTTGTGATCCATATATGTAATTCCCCCATGAATAAGAAAATTGAGCATCAAAAGAGAAGTTTTTAAAGAATACAGCTGTATTAAAGCCACCATAATGATCTGGGGTAGCAGACTTGCCTACAAAAAATCGCTCTGCATTATTAATATCATTTGTTGTAGTGCTTCTAGTTTCGTCTGTATACCACAAAGGATCTCCATTACTCTGATCCACACCTGCCCAATCATATAAATAGTATGATTGATAATCACGGCCTACCTCACGCCTCTTTGTGCCATCATTATATGGTTCATTTAACTCAGTAACTTCATTTTTAATAAATGTTGTGTTAAAACCAATGTCCCAGGTTAAATCTTGTTTTCTTATGATGTTAAAGTTCAAAGCGATTTCAAATCCTTTGTTCTCAAGAGATCCGGCATTTTGAGTAACATCCGCAAAACCAGTTGTTCTTGAGATAGGTACATCCAATAACAGGTCGGTTGAGTTTCGTGTAAAATACTCAATAGTACCTGTAATTTTTTCAAGTGCTCCAAACTCAAGTGCCAGGTTAAAGTTCTCCTGACGCTCCCAGGTTAGTGCCGGGTTACCAATTTGAACAGGAACTCCGCCAGGCTCACCGTCATAATCTCTACCATAACCGTAAAGACCTCTTGATGGGAAATTACCTATTTCAGCATTACCAGTAGTACCAAATGATGACCTAAGCTTTAGTGCATCGATGAACTCAATGTCAGATACGAATTCTTCATTATGCAGAGACCAACCCAAGCCAACAGAGAAAAAAGTACCCCATCTGTTATCACTGCCAAACCTTGACGAGCCGTCTCTTCTAATACTACCTTGTAGGAAATACTTATCATCATAATCATAGATTGCCCGAGCAAATATAGAAGCAAATGAGAACTCTGTAAGTGTTGACGACGCTTCATATGCTTCTGCAGCACTGGAAAGTGTGGTTAATTTTAAATTCGGGAAATTCTGACCATAGCCGGTAAAACTTTTGGTTTCTGATTTTTGAGCTTCAAAACCAATAAATGTCTCTATGTTATGTAGTTCGTCAAAATTTGCTATGTAATTTATCGTTTGTGTCCCAGTAAATGACTCTCTAGAAATTTCGCTCTCCTGCGCATAACCTCCAACATTTCTTCCATCACCATATCTTGGATTTTTGTAAGAAGATTCCGAGACTTTTATAACATCTAAATTTACCTTAGAATCCAACACCAAGTTGTCAAGAAGCCTTACTCTTCCTGAGAGGGTATTGTTTAGTCGGAATTGACCAATTTTTCTTAAATCATCACCACTTAGTGCACCCACTGGATTATTACCTCCCATTGGAAAGTAGTTTTTATGTTCCGAATTAAATAAACCTGCTTCATCTTTAATTGGAATTAGTGGAGATAAAAGAAGTGAATTATAAATGGGATTAGCCCACGCAGAACCATCGACCATTCCATTTTGATCAGTTTTTGAGAGTTGTAGTTTATTGGCGATGTCAAATCTATTGTTAACCTTTACATCAAGATTTGCTCTTGTTGCTATCCTGTCAAAATCTGTGCCAATTATGTGACTTTCTTGATCAAAGTAGTTTGTGGATACAAAGTACCTAACGCCTTCGCTACCACCCGACACACTAAGATCGTATGATTGGTTCCTACCTGTTCGAGTAATTTCTTCCAGCCAATCTGTGTCAGTAGGCAAGCCGGTTTGCGGGTCTGTTAATTGCTCAAATCGGTTGTCAAATCTGGTCTGAGCCTCTTGTGACGTCTCACCTCTGTTTGTATATCCTTCTAAAAATAGTGTCGTATATTCAGATGCGTTAAGCGGCTCCAATAAGGAGTTAGAAGCCACCTTATTAAAACCTAACTGGCTTTTGAAACTGACCCGTGGGGCCCCGCTTCTACCACTTTTCGTTGTGATAAGAACTACACCATTTGCTCCCCTTGATCCATAGATTGCAGTGGATGCAGCATCTTTTAAAATAGAAACACTCTCGATATCATTTGGGTTTAAAGTAGCCATTACATTAGTACTTCTCCCTCCATTACTATTTAAATTAGCTAAGCTACCAGAAGTTACAATCACTCCATCTACTACATACAATGGCGAACTTGAGGCTGAAATTGAGCCAATTCCGCGAATTCGTATTTGAGTATTAGCTCCAGGTGCACCATCGGCTGATATCAATTGAACACCAGCTACATTGCCCTGAAGCGCTGTTTCAAATGAAGCTGTGGGAATTTGTTCGATTTTATCTGAGCCTAATGAAGCTATTGATCCGGTCACTGACTCTCTACGCTGAAGCCCATAACCCACCACTATTAGTTCGTCTAGCAACTGGGAATCTTCTTCAAGTTCAACTTCCATTGAAGTTTGACCTGCAACTGGTATTTCTACCGTTTTAAATCCAACAAAACTAAAAATAAGAATATCATCTTCTTCTACATCAATACTAAAGGCTCCCTCTACATCCGTAGATGTTCCCCTAAACTCACCTTTAATTTGAATATTAACACCGGCAAGCGGTTCTTGTGTATTAGCGTCTGTCACTACACCCGATAGCACATACATTGACTTATCTGATGTTATTGATTCTGCATTTATGTTAAAGGAAGTGCCAATTAAAATTAAACATGCAAGTGTACTACTTTTAGTCCATTTTAAACCTCCCACAATAAGATTTATTACCCGATCCATACTTCTATCCTCTTATGTTTTGGTTTATAATACTTTAAATAGAAAAGCAAATTATTCAAGACTTATCTCAAAAATTAAGCTTCCAGATGTAACGGTTTTTACATTTAAAATCAAAACCCTTTTTTCCGGGTTATTTTAATTCTAATATTTTTAACCAACCCATTGAAAAATTAGGCTTAATTCTGTTAGAATAGAATCCTACATTTATGGCACTTATACGCCACCGCATTGATTGCTTCTTGATTTCAAATATGAAGTCTAAATGCTTGGCAATCTTCAAACCATCTTATTTAGATAAGCGTCAAAAGTATTATTACTTGTTGGAAAAGCTATTAGTGATCATCTATATGACACTATATAAAGTAACCTTAACTATTCAATGATTACGTTACCCTATCAATTGTTTTAATCTGCTTACTATCTGAATTACTTTATTAAAAACATAACTGATGTAGCTTTAGCAGACCCGAAAGTATTGTCTAAATTTTCCTAACCACACAAATTAGAAACAAAAAAAGCCACCCCGTTATGGGATGGCTTTTCGGTGGGCGATGAGGGACTCGAACCCCCGACCCCCTCGGTGTAAACGAGGTGCTCTGAACCAACTGAGCTAATCGCCCGACTTGTTCGAAGGGCGACAAATATAAGAACATTTCAATCTCTGACAAAGAAAAAATACACCCTATCTTGATTTATTGGTTAACACTGTTAACTTAAGGGTTCAACCAGAGATCAATTTTATGGAAAATAACACCGAACATTCGCCGGTTGCCGTTCTTGTGGATGGCTGCCGAATCCCCTTTCAACGCTCAGGAACCAACTATAAAGACCTGATGGCTTACGACCTCGGCCGTATGGCCATCGAAGGATTGCTCGCACGAAACCCCGTGGATCCGGCTACCATCGACCGGGTGATAATGGGAACGGTGATACAAGAAGTGAAGACGAGCAACGTAGCCCGCGAAAGCGCCCTCGGTGCCGGTATCCCGGAGTCCGTCCCGGCTTTCACCACAACCATGGCGTGCATCTCATCCAGTCAGGCCATCACCAGCGGCGTGGATTTAATCCGATCTGGCCAAGCCAAAATCATCTTAGCCGGCGGAACCGAAACCATGTCCGACATTCCCGTTCGGTTCAAAAAGAAATTTCGACAAAAAGTACTGGAGGCCCGGAAGTATAAGTCCCCGCTGGACTTTCTGAAGTTTTTCAAAGGACTGGGTTTCAAAGATTTTCTACCGGAACTCCCCGCCATTGCTGAATTCTCAACCGGAGAAGTAATGGGTGAAAGTGCCGATCGTATGGCTGCCCGGTTTGGGGTGAGCCGTGAAGATCAGGATGAGTATGCGCTGCGCTCTCACCAGCTGGCAGCCAAAGCAACCCAAGAAGGCCTGCTGGATGAAGAACTGATTCCGGCCAAAATCCCCCCTGAATTTGAAGTGGTAAAACACGACAACGGTTTCCGTGATGATACCTCCATGGATAAGCTCGGTAAGCTGCGCCCGGCTTTCATCAAGCCTCATGGCACGGTAACGGCCGGAAACTCCTCCTTCTTAACGGACGGGGCTTCCGCCAGTTTTATTATAGAAGAACAAACGGCGCTCGAACTCGGGCTAAAGCCGAAAGCCTACATCCGCGAATATAATTTTGTATCCCAGGATCCCGGAGAGGAGCTTTTGTTAGGCCCGGCCTATGCCATCCCCAAAGTGCTGGATGCGATGAATCTTAACCTCGGCGACATGGATGTGATTGAGCTCCACGAGGCTTTTGCAGGGCAGGTTCTTTCTGTACTCACCGCTTTGAATTCCGACAAGTTTGCCGAGGACTCTCTGAACCGGGATCAAAAAGTAGGGGAAATTCCTATGGACAAACTGAATACGATGGGAGGTTCCCTTTCTTTAGGGCATCCGTTTGGAGCCACTGGCGTCCGGATTGTAACAACCGCCGCCAACCGCCTGATTCGTGAAGACGGAACTTTTGCACTGGTTTCCGCCTGTGCTGCCGGCGGGCAGGGCCATGCGGTGGTGCTGGAGAGGTATCCTGATCAGTAAAGGGTTTTGTGGAGCAATAGCTTCGACCTCCTCTGTCTCCTCCTTAGTAAGGAGGAGGACGCGTTGGTAACACTTAGAACCATGAAAAGCATCAAACCTATTATCAACCCCGAAGAAAGTCCTCTCCTTGCGAAGGAGTCCCGATCCTCGGGAAGGTGAGGTCGAAGAATGGGGCTTCGAATCCTAAACTAACCAAATTCACTTTTTTAGAATAACTTCTATTAATAATCACACCATGAGTTACTTAAACATATCACACAAAGAATCCATTGCCATCATCACGCTGGATTTACCCGGCGAGAAAGTGAATAAGCTGAATGAATCGATGATGGACGAGTTCTCGGATTTCCTTGATGAGCTTGAAAGTAATGATGAGCTTAAGGGAGCCGTTCTTATTTCCGGGAAGAAAGATAATTTCATCGCCGGGGCTGATATCGACATGTTTCAGGCTCGGGATACCGCTGAAGAGATTGAGCAGCTCAGTAAAGACGGGCATAAGATCCTGAATCGTATTGCCGATTTTCCTAAGCCCATTGGGGTAGCCGTTCATGGCAGCTGCATGGGGGGCGGACTCGAACTTTCTTTGGCTTGTCACTATCGGGTTTGTTCGGACAGTTCCAAAACAGTATTTGCTCTGCCTGAGGTTAAGTTGGGAATTCTGCCCGGCACCGGTGGCACACAACGGCTGCCCCGTTTAATCGGTATTCAAAATGCCCTTCCCTATATGCTTACCGGGAAAAACATCTACACCCGGCAGGCAAAACGCATGGGGTTGGTGGATGAGGTCACTCACAAAGATGCCATCGAAAAAGCGGCCATCAAAGGAGTTCATAAAATCTCGGAAGGCAAATTTGACCGAAAAGATAAACGTCCGTTCCTGCATAAACTTCTGGAGGGAAACCCGCTGGGTCGAAAAATCATCTTCTCCCAAGCCCGCAAGAAAACCGCCGGACAGACCAAAGGAAACTACCCGGCTCCTCCTAAAATCATTGATGCCGTAGAGTATGGATATAAGCACGGCATCGAAAAAGGACTCGAAAACGAAACCGTTTTATTTGGTGAACTGGGAGCTACGCACGAATCCCGAAACCTGGTGAATCTCTTCTTTGGGATGAACGCATCCAAGAAAGTTCCGAATCCTGACTTAGTCCGCGAAGTTAAGAAAATCGGTGTTCTCGGAGCCGGCCTGATGGGCTCCGGCATTGCTGAGGTTAGTATAGACAAGGGTGATTACCGGGTTTTACTTAAAGACCAGACTATAGAAAACGCCGCAGAAGGTGAGAAGGGAATTTGGAAATCCTTTAATGAAAAGGCTCAAAAGAAAATCATCTCGGAATTCGACCGGGATAAAATGGCAAGCAAAGTAACAGGTGTTGATTCTTACGATGGATTCAACTCCGTTGACCTGGTCATTGAAGCAGTATTCGAAGACCTGGAGCTTAAGCAAAACATCGTACAGCAAATAGAATCGAATACTCCGACTCATACCATTTTTGCATCCAACACTTCTTCTTTACCCATTTCTAAAATTGCAGAAGGAGCCCAACGCCCGGAGAATATCATTGGCATGCATTACTTCTCCCCAGTTCAAAAAATGCCTCTGCTCGAAATTATCACTACTGATCAAACAGCAGACTGGGTTACACAAACCGCCTATCAGGTGGGAGTGAATCAGGGTAAGAATGTGATTGTGGTAAACGACGGCCCCGGCTTTTATACCACCCGGATTTTAGCTCCCTATATGAACGAGGCGATGGTGCTGCTGGAAGAAGGAGCATCTATTGAATTCTTAGACAAGATCATGAAAGACTTTGGCTACCCGGTGGGACCGATGGCACTTTTCGATGAAGTAGGCATTGATGTGGGAGCTCACGTGGCTGAAACTATGTCGCCCATGTTTGCAGAGCGAGGAGTAGAATCCACCAACAAAGCTGACGAACTTCTGGAAGCCGGATTTAAAGGAAGGAAGAATAAACGCGGAATGTACACCTATGCTTCCGGCAAAAAGAAGGAAGTAAACACCGAGATTTACGAATACTTCGGCGGACAAAATCGCTCCAACCCCGACAAAAAAACGGCTCAACTTCGCATGGCTTTAACCATGATCAACGAAGCGGCCTGGTGCCTGGAAGAAGACATCCTGAAAAGTCCGGAAGACGGCGACCTCGGTGCCATCCTCGGGCTCGGATTCCCGCCCTTCCTCGGAGGCCCGTTCCGCTACATTGATCAAACCGGTGTGCAAAACGTGGTAGATCAGCTCAATGAATTCACCGGCACTTTCGGCCCCCGATTCAAACCGGCTCAGCTTCTGATTGATTATGCGAATGAGGGGAAGAGGTTTTATGGGGAGTGAGAACTTGTGACTTTGTACACTACCCCCCAAACTTGATAATCCCTTACTTTTTCGGTAGGCTTTCTTGAGCTATTGAACGATATGATCTTTCAATCAGGTTATGTTATTTCATACAACTAAACTTAACTATCAGTTATATATCTCCGAAACCGGAGAACATGAAGTCATCGAAATTCGCAATTTGGAGGTACTTCAACACAAGCAGCACTGATTTTCCTGCTGCTTAGCCTTTCAATATGTGCCGCCCTGACAACCGCTAATTCATGTTAGGGCGAATCAACTTTAACTTACTAAAAACCACAACATGGGAATTCGAGGAGAAGAAAAAGAGCCTGCCAAGAAAACAGGTATCAATAAGCATTTCGATATTCACAAACCGGTTTTTTGGCCATCGGTAATACTGATTACCACCATGATCCCCGCCACTTTATTATTGGGTGATCAGGCCGAAACCATTTTCAGTTCTATACAAACCGCCATCACCGATAATGGAGGGTGGTTTTTTGTAATCGCCGTTAACATCTTCATCATCTTCTCTTTATTTATTGCCTTCAGCAGGTTTGGGAATATACGTCTGGGTGGAGAAGACGCCGAACCGGACTTCAGCACTCTTGCCTGGTTTGCCATGTTATTCAGTGCCGGGATGGGAATAGGCATCATGTTTTGGAGTGTGGCTGAACCCATTTTCCACTACCTCTCTCCACCAATGGCGGATGGTGAAACCGTAGAGGCAGCTCAGCAGGCTATGAACCTCACATATCTCCATTGGGGATTTCACGCCTGGGGCATTTATGCAGTCGTTGGATTGTCGCTTGGATTTTTTGCCTTCAATCGCGGGCTTCCACTTTCATTTCGCTCCGTTTTCTATCCGTTGATCGGAGATCGCATCAAGGGATGGATGGGCGATATCATTGACATCCTTGCGGTGCTGGCCACCTTGTTTGGGCTCGCCACTTCTCTGGGCTTAGGCGTGCTCCAGGTAAGCGCCGGACTCGATCACGTATTTGGGTTGCCGGATAATATCTACCTACAGGTCGGGATTATTATCGCTATCACTTTGGTTGCCACAGGCTCGGTGGTGCTTGGAATAGATAAAGGTGTTCGGGTGCTTAGTGAAATGAATGTGCGCATAGCTGCCTTGTTTCTGGTATTTGTGATTTTGGTAGGCCCTACGATTTTTATCTTTGACTCCTTTATTCAAAACTTTGGCGGATATTTTAATTCTGTTGCCACCTTTAGTTTCTGGACCGAATCCTACGCCGGAACCGACTGGCAAAGTTCATGGACCATCTTTTACTGGGCATGGTGGATTTCCTGGTCACCTTATGTAGGCATGTTCATTGCCCGGATTTCCAAAGGGCGATCTGTGAAGGAGTTTGTGTTAGGGGTGTTGATTGTACCCAGTATCATCACCTTTTTGTGGATGTCTGCCTTTGGCGGAACAGCCATCAATCTTGAAATGGCCGGAACCGGAAATATCGGCGATGCCGTAAATGATAATGTGGCCACTGCTTTGTTTGTTTTTCTGGAACAGTTCCCACTCGAAATAGTCACTTCTATCATAGCTATCGTATTGATCCTGAGTTTCTTTGTCACATCATCCGATTCGGGGTCATTGGTGATAGATGGCCTTACCAGCGGTGGCAAACTGGACGCTCCGGTAGGTCAGCGCATTTTCTGGGCTCAAACCGAGGGACTGGTTGCCGCCATCTTATTGGTAGGCGGGGGATTGAGTGCGCTTCAAACAGCTTCCATCAGTACCGGTTTGCCATTCGCCCTTATATTATTGGTTATGTGCTTTAGCTTACACCGGGGACTGAAACGCGAGTACAAAGAGAATCAACAAAAAATAAAAGACAAAGAGCGCGATTCATACAAAGACCTTGTCAAAGACGCCATCAAAAATCAAAATCAAGAGGACTAAGGAGTAAAAGATTATGAAGAATTTCGAACACTGGTTCGTTTGCTTAGATCTTTCCAAGATGGACGATATCCTGATTGGATATACCCACTTTCTAACCTCGGTTATTGAACCTAAAACCATCTCTTTTTTGCATGTGGTTGAGTCGGGTAATGTAGCCAAAGAAATGGCTGAATTATTCCCCGATATTAAAACCCATCAGGATTTTGAAGATGTAATCAGAGACGAGCTCAACAAAAAGGTCGAGGAACACTTTGGGGAAAACGATATAGAAATTCGCCTGATCATCAAAGAGGGCCGCCCCACTGATCAAATTATTGAGCTGATGAATAGCATGGATCCCGACCTCTTAATGATGGGTAAGAAAACAGGATATGTGGGAGAAGGGGTGATCGCCCGCCGTATCGTAAAATATGTGCCGTCTTCAATTCTATTTGTACCGGAAACCAGCCGGTACGCCATGAACACTATCCTCGCCCCCGTTGATTTTTCCCCACAATCAGCAAATGCTGTTAAGCTGGCACAGAATTTGGTAGAACCACAGAATGGCTCCGTTCAGGCTCAGCATATCTTTAAATATCCTTCTCACTTTTTTCCGTATATGCCAACCGAGGGTGAAAAAGACAAAATCCGGAATCACATTAATGAGCAGAAAAAGGAGTTTATTGAAGATTATAACCTGCCCGGAGACGTCACTTTCACTCTTACCTTACACAAAGAAGGGCGTATTGGAGATGAGGTGTACGATGAGGCTGTACGCAATCAGGCCGATCTCATTATTGTAGGCTCTAAATCAGACAAAAAAATTACCAGCATTTTGCGGGATGATTTCACCGATAAAATGACCTACTACTCTTTCGGAATCCCTTTATTGATTGTGAAGAACAAGGAAAAACATCAGAAATTTTTGAAGACGTTGTTCAGTTAGCACATGACCGTTTAGAATCAATGGCCACAGGGAATAAATACCGTGGTAATCTCTTTAGTAATTCTTCTGAGCGTTGTTGTGGAGATCGCTTTGTCGACTTACATACATATTACCGCTTTCTTCAAAATTAACGCCTCTCGGTGACTGATTTGGGCTGGATTTGATTTAGAATATTGTCATCGCGGGCCTGACCCGCGACCTCCCGAACCAAGCACGGTTGCTTAACAAAGGAGATAGCAGATCAGGTTTGTCCTTGATGACCTCTCTGCTATTAAAAATATAACAACGTCATTCCTGCGAAGGCAGGAATCTGAGTTGTTTTATTAAGCCATAATCAAAAGTAAAAATTTCTTCTCCATGTTAGGGAATGACCGTACCCCTGAGATACGTTTTAAAATCGTCATTGAATGCAGGAATTCGTATCTTCGACCCGCAATAATTTAATCGCACATTAATCTACAACTATGCAATTTTTACCACTTTTTTTAATGGGGAACCCTGACGACCCGAATGCCGGTATCATCAACCTGGTGTTTCTCGGCGCTATTTTCCTGGTATTTTACCTTTTTATTATTCGCCCGCAGAGTAAACGACAAAAAGAAATTAAAGAGAAAGTTGAGGGCATGAAAAAGGGTGACAAAGTTATTACTTCTTCAGGCATCATCGGTTTTGTGGATAAAATTGAAGAAAATGAATTTCTGCTCGATGTAGACAGTGGCACCAAACTTCGTATGTTGAAGTCGGCCGTAACTGATGTGAATCCTCACAAACAGGATAAAGACTAACTAGTCTTTTTTTGTTGAAGTATTGAAATTTTGATTAACCCGGACAAGTCCTCTCCTTGCAAAGGAGAGGACTAGGTAAGGTCGAAGTTTGGGACTTTGAGTTTCAACCTACTCAAAATATATTTACAGAGAACTATTTAAGTGAATCATATAGGAGAGTCCAAAATTACATTTTGACCTCCTCTGTCTCCTCTTTCTCAAGGAGGAGGACTCATGAATGAACATAGAAGCATAATCAGATAGACATATTCTTCTTAATATCATGATTAGATCATATACCAATTTCAATCAATAAACCATGAATCAGGAATTTCGCTTTAATACCATCCCCGAAGCCATTGAAGATATTAAGAATGGCAAAATGGTCATTGTTGTGGATGACGAAGACCGCGAAAATGAAGGCGATTTTCTGATGGCTGCCGAAATGGTCTCCACCGAGGCGATCAACCTGATGGTGACGCATGGCCGTGGACTTGTTTGTGCTCCCATCACCAAAGAAAAAGCTGACAAACTGAACCTGCGGCACATGGTTCAGGAGGGAGCCGATCCTGACGAAGCCAATTTCACCATTTCCATCGACCACAAAAGGCTGACCACAACCGGCATCTCAGCTGCCGATCGCGCCAATACCATTCGGGAGTTGGCCAGTGACGATTCCAAGCCGGTTGATTTTCGTCGGCCAGGACATGTTTTCCCACTGCTCGCAGCCGAAGGCGGGGTTCTTCGAAGAGCAGGACATACCGAAGCGGCTATCGACCTTGCCCGGCTTGCCGGCTTAAAACCCGTGGGTATTATCTGTGAAATCATGAAGGAAAACGGTGACATGGCCCGCGTTCCTGACCTCATCAAAATGGCAGATGAGTTTGAGATGAAGATCATCACCATCAAAGATCTTATTGCTTACCGAAACGAGAATGAGACTCTGGTTCACGAAGTAATGGATGTGAACCTTCCCACTATGTATGGTGATTTCAGCCTCCGTGCTTTCAAGGAAAAGCTTACCGGCGATATTCACCTGGCACTGACCAAAGGCAGCTGGACCAAAGAAGAACCGGTGCTTACCCGCGTTCACTCTTCTGATTTAATTGGAGATATTTTTGGCGCCCGCAATAAAGACACCAGCGAACAGCTTCACCAGGCTATGCTACAGGTAGAACGTGAAGGCACGGGTGTGGTTTTATACATGAACCGAAATCAACGCGGTTCTGTACTCGTAAATCAGCTTAAAACGCTGAAAGCTCTACAAGAGGGAACCGTTGGCTCGAATGAAGAAGATATTAGTCCACGCAGTGATACCCGCGACTATGGGGTCGGTGCTCAGATTCTGCGCTCTTTAGGCATCCGTAAATTGAAGCTGATGACCAATAACCCCGTGAAAAGAATCGGCATTAAAAGCTTCGGGCTGGAAATTGTTGATCAGGTTCCGATTGAACACAACTTTGATTTCTCTGTACAGAAATACCCTTTCGAGAAAGAGGAAGGAAAATCAGATACCTAAATAGTCCCACACACTTCTCTACTTCTTGTTACAAACCTCAGGTTCGTAACGAATAGCGGAACCTCCGGTTCCATTCTCAGCCTGATAACTATTCTTATTCTGTCTCCATAGATTATTTTGAACCTGAGGTTCAGGCAGGCATTCCTAACGGGACGTTAGGAATGAGAAAGAAATTAAATAATTCCTTCCTGTTTAGTAGGCTCATCTAAGTTCACATCTTCCAATTCTTCGGAAGAGTCATCATCTGCATTTTGCGTGACAAAGAAGCGTTTATTAAAAATAAGCAGCAGAATAATAGAACAGGAAATGGCAATATCGGCCACGTTAAAAATGTAGGGAAAAACGGTCCAGTCGCCGATTTGAAGAGAGAAGTAAATAAAATCGACCACATGGCCTTCCAGCACTCCGCCATAATCCATAATAATGCCCATAAAGAGCCGGTCGGTGATATTTCCGAAAGCTCCTCCTACAATAAGCCCCATACAAACAAGGTAGCCAATGCCGGCCTGATCAAGATTTCGAAGGATGTAAATCAAAATTCCGGTGACGGCCAAAATAGCTATGGCACTGATGACGGGCGTAGAGAGTACGTCTATACCCAGGGCCATCCCGGGATTCTTTGTGAAATAGAATTGCAGCCATCCTTCTATAAGGACTTTATTTTGCAGTTCAGGGGTAGTGCGGATCAGCCATTTCGTAATCTGGTCAATAACCAGCACAATGACTGCCGGCACTAATAAAGCGAGCAGTTTCTTTCGGGTCAAACCGGTTGGATTATCTGCGTTTTAGTTTAGCTTCAATACTCAACTGAGTATGGGGCACAGCTTCAAGCCGGCCTTTAGATATTTTCTTACCGGTTACCTTACACACGCCGTAGGTTTTATTATCGATGCGCTTGAGGGCGTCATCCAGGTATTTTACAAACTTACGGGTTCGGTTAAAAAGCATATAGGTTTTTTCACGCTCCTGGGCATCAGTACCGGCATCTGCCATGTGGTAAGAATAGGCCGATTCGTCCGAAGCATTTTCCATGCTTTCACGAAGGGTACGCTGCAGAGCATTCAGCTCATCTTCAGCATCTTCCATTTTTTTGATGATAATCTCACGGAAATACTCGAGTTCTTTGTCACTGTAGGGAGATACTCTTTCTTCGTTTTTTGTTTCTTTATCTGCCATAGCTGCTTGGTTATGAATTAATATTTCTTCGGATGGAGATGGTGCACTCTTCCTCTCCAATTTCCCAGCTCTTGGTAAAGTCTGATACTTCCAGCTCTGAGATTTGAATTTCTTCCGCCAGTGTTTCCTTCTTAATATAATCACTCATAGAAACAACGGCCTCTTTAATATTGTCTGCTCCTGTAAAACCAATGGCAATACGATCAGTTACTTCAAAATTCGCTTCCTTTCGCATATTCTGCACCCGGTTCACAAACTCCCGGGCTATACCTTCCTGAACCAACTCCTCACTGAGATCTGTATCCACAGCCACGCTTAAGCCATCTTCAGTTTCAACGGTCCAGCCCTCAAGTCCGGTGCGGATAATTTCTAATCCTTCTGAGTCGATGCGAATCGTTTCACCTTCAACATCGAGATCAATCCATCCGTTTTTCTCAAACTCGGTGATTTCTTCCGTTGTCAATTCTCCGATTCGGGCGGCAACGGGCTTCATCTTTGGGCCCAGTCTCTTACCCAGAACCGGGTAGTTTGGTTTTGCTGATTTCCGAACAATTCCGGAATCATCATTCACAAACTGAATGTCTTTAACGTTTACCTCTTCTAATATTATGTCGCGAACCGATTCAATAGCCTGTCGCTCACTTTCATCCTTAATAGGCAGGATAATTCGTGAAAGTGGCTGACGAACATTCATCTCAATTTGATTCCGAACCCGAAGTACGATGTAGGAAATCAATCGGGCCATTTCCATTTTATGCTCCAGCGCCTTATTAATCGCCGTTTCCTCCACAGTCGGGAAGAATGCAATATGCACCGACTCTTCATCCTGCTGGGTAACGTTGTTCAGCTTCTGATACAACCACTCACCAATAAAAGGAGCAATCGGACTGATCAGCTTACTGAGGTTACTCAGGCATTCATATAAAGTCTGGTAAGCCGCGGTTTTATCCAGTGTATTTCCTTCTTTCCAGAAACGGCGCCGGTTACGACGTACATACCAGTTACTCAGTTCTTCCACAAAGCTTTCAAGCTCGCGGGCCGCTTTGGTTGGCTCGTAATCTTCGTAATACTCTTCTACCAGCTTAACGGTGGAGTTCAGTTTCGAAATCACCCACTTGTCAATCTCGGGGCGATCTGCAATTGGGATAGCTGTTCCTGAGAAGGTAAACCCATCAATGTTCGCATACATCGCGAAGAATGAATAGGTATTCACAATGGTGTTGAAAAACTTACGCTGAACTTCTTTCAGTCCGTCATCACTGAACTTCAGGTTTTCCCACGGGGATGAGTTACTCATCATATACCAGCGAACCGTATCGGCTCCGTACTTCTGAATTACCTCAAAAGGATCTACCGTATTCCCTTTCGACTTACTCATTTTCTCGCCATTCTCATCGAGAACCAGTCCGTTGGAAACTACATTCTTATACGCCTGTTCATTGAACAGCATGGTTCCGAGGGCATGCAGGGTATAGAACCAGCCCCGGGTTTGGTCCACGCCTTCGGCGATAAAATCAGCCGGGTAGTTGTAGCTGAATTCATGATCGTTATCAAAAGGATAGTGCCACTGAGCAAAAGGCATGGCGCCGGAGTCGAACCATACATCCAGCAGATCAGGGATACGACGCATAGTTCCGCCGTCCGGTCCTTCCCATGTTAACTCATCAATATACGGGCGGTGAAGATCTATCTCCTCCTCTTCATCCAGCCCGGCTTTTTCACGAAGCTCGGCCACACTTCCGATACACTCCACATACTCCGGATCTTTATCACTCACCCAAATCGGGATCGGTGTTCCCCAATAACGCTGACGGGAAACCGCCCAGTCCACATTATTTTCGAGCCAGGTTCCAAAACGCCCGCTTCCGGTGCTTTCCGGCTTCCAGTTAATTTGTTTGTTCAGCTCCACCATGCGGTCTTTCACCTTGGTGGTCTCGATGAACCAGGACTCAACCGGGTACGACATCAACGGCGTCCCCTTTCTCCAGTCAAAAGGATAGTTGTGAACCATTGTCTCATGCTTATACATGAGGTTCTTTTCCTTGATGGCCCGGGCAATATCTTTGTCGGCTTCTTTGAACCACTGTCCCTGAAAATCAGGAGCTTTTTCCGTGAACTTACCGTCCCTGTCAATTGGATTGAACATCGGGATATCGGCTTTCTGGCACGACTCATAGTCATCGGCCCCAAAAGCAGGAGCGGTATGAACCACGCCGGTACCATCTTCGGTGGTCACATAATCAGCCGGAATCACTCTCCAGGCTTGTGACTTATCATACTCTTTGAAGGCGAATTCAAAAACCGGCTCGTAGGTACGGTGAAGGAGCATTGACCCTTTCATCTCTTCCTGGATGATGTAATCCTCACCCAACACCTCTTCCACACAATCTTTGGCCATGATGAAGGTTTCATCAAAATGCCCCACTTTCACGTAATCCAAATTCGGATTCACGGCCAGTGCCATGTTGGAAACAATCGTCCACGGAGTAGTAGTCCAGGCCAGGAAATAGGTATTTTCTTCTCCTTCCACCGGAAACTTCACATAAATAGAAGGGTCCTGTGTTTCCTTATACCCAAGACTTACTTCGTGTGAAGAAAGAACCGTTCCGCTGCCGGGAGAGTACCACTGAATTTTGTATCCCTTGTACACCAGGTTCTTTTCGAAAAGCTTATTGAACGCCCACCATACCGATTCGATATAGTCATTTTCAAAAGTGATATATGGATTATCCTGATCAACCCAATAAGCCATTCGGGTAGTTAATTCATCCCAAAGATCCTTGTATTTGAGTACACTTTCGCGGCATTTGGCATTATATTTTTCAATGCCGTACTCTTCTACCTGTGCGCGACCTTCGAGCCCTAACTCCTTCTCAACTTCAATCTCTACAGGCAAGCCATGCGTATCCCAGCCGGCTTTTCGCTCAACTCTGAATCCCTTCAATGTTTTGTAACGACAAAACATGTCTTTCACTGTGCGAGCCATCACATGGTGAATACCCGGCTTGCCGTTTGCGGTTGGAGGGCCTTCAAAAAAGGTATAAGGGATACCATCCTCACGCGTCTTGAGGCTCTTTTTAAAAATCTTTTGGTCCTTCCACCAATTCAGGGTTTCAACTTCTGATTTGGGAAAGCTTAACTGCTTTATTTCTTCGAATTTTTTTGCCATAAAAAACTTAGTTCCGGCGAATCATTTATAAGCCTCAAATATACAAAATATCAGAGAAAACCATGTATTCAGTTCGCTCAAAAAAATCTGCCACTTGTAGCTAAAGCACAACAGACTTACCGAAACCCAATGAAAAGGGATGAAAAGCTGTTTAGCAACACATACCTTTGGAGAAAAATTAAATTTATTACTGTGGCAGAAACATATCACCGACCTATTACCGAAGATAATCCTTACAAACTCGTTTTTGTGTGCCTGGGCAATATTTGCCGGAGCCCTACCGCCGAAGGCATCTTTATTCACAAGGTGAGGGAAGCCGGGTTAGAAAATTATTTCTATATCGATTCGGCCGGTACAGCGGCTTACCATGTGGGAGAATCAGCTAATAGCAAAAGCCAGGCTACAGCAAATAAGCATGGAATTCACCTGCCTTCTAAAGCCCGAAAGTTTGAGTATGCCGACCTGGAAGAGTTTGACCTTATCCTGGCTATGGACTCCGAAAATCACAGAAATATCAAAGACTTAGACCGAAAAAATCGTTTTTCGGATAAAATAAAAATGATGCGCGAGTTTGATCCGAATCCCGGAGATGGAGAAGTTCCCGACCCCTATTATGGCGGACTGGAAGGATTCGAAAATGTATTCCAGGTGTTGAACCGAAGCTGCGAAGCACTACTTGAAGAATTAGAACCGCTTATCGAAAAATAACTTATGCTTCCCGAAGCTATTAAAGAACAAATCCGGCAAGAGCTGAATACTGAGACACAATCCCTTCAGTCTATACATGGCGGTGACATCAATCAGGCTGCCAAAATTATTCTGCAAGATGGGAGGCAGCTTTTTGTTAAGTACAACAAATCTGCTCCCGGAAATATGTTCGAAGCCGAGGCAAAGGGGCTGGAGTTTCTTAATTCAGCAGGCACCAACCTCCAAATTCCTTCCCCACTTTTAGTCAAAAAAGATTTTCTTGTGCTCGACTGGATTGAGGAAGGTGGAGGTAAGCAACACTCGGCACGGGATTTTGGCAAAGAACTTGCAAAGCTGCACAAGCAATCTGCCGATCGGTTTGGGCTAGATCATGATAATTACATCGGCAAGCTTCCTCAGTCTAACACCAATCACTCCAACTGGCCCGATTTTTTCGCCCTGGAACGCATTGAGCCCCAGGTGCAAATAGGAGTTGAATCAGGAAAACTTTCGAGCTCCATACTAAAGAGTGTAGAAGGCATGTATAAAAAACTCGGCTCCATCTTTCCCTCCGAAAAACCCTCTCTCCTGCATGGTGATCTATGGAGTGGGAATTACATGTTTACAAAAAGTGGAGATGCAAGTATTTATGACCCGGCCGTTTATTATGGGCACAGAGAGATGGACCTGGCCATGACCCGCCTTTTTGGAGGATTCTCCGCTAACTTTTATGATGGGTATAATGAAGAATTTCCGCTCGATGGTGGATTTGACAGCCGGGTTACCATTTGCAACCTGTACCCTATTTTAGTTCATGCCAATTTGTTTGGCGGAAGTTATTGTCGCCAGGCTGAAAACATCATCAATCGTTATGCCTGAATTGCCTTATACCCGCATTATTTCACTGGTACCAAGCCTTACCGAGCTTTTGGTTGACCTTGGCTTAAAAGACCAGCTGATTGGGCGCACCCGCTTTTGCATACACCCGAAAGGAATTGACGATGTAGAAATTATTGGTGGCACAAAAAACCCGAACCTCGAAAAGATTGTAGAGCTTAAGCCGGATTTCATCCTTGCAAACAAAGAAGAAAACCGGAAAGACGATATCGAGCTTCTTAAGAAATACTCAACAGTTCGGGTCACAGAAATTGATTCTATTCAAGATGCCATCCTTGAAATAAGCTCGCTGGGTGAAATTTTAGATGTTAAAGAACCGGCCGGTACACTGGTTAACAAAATCACTGCGTTATTAAACGACCGCCCGGCTAAACCTCCACTTTCTGTGGCCTATTTTATTTGGAAGGATCCCTGGATGAGCGTTGGGAACGACACCTATATTCATGATGTGCTTCACAAATATGGGCTGGACAACGTATATGGACTTCATAAAAGATATCCCAAAACTACACTCGATGAGCTGGCCAATCATGCTCCCGACTTAATCTTACTTAGCAGTGAACCTTACCCTTTCAAAGAAAAACACATCGATGAGATCAAGTCTACTTGCCCAGATGCCAGAATTCAGCTTATTAACGGGGAGTGGTTTAGCTGGTATGGCTCACGGATGATAAAGGCCTTTTCTTTTTTGAATGAATGGCGGTCTTCCCTTTAATTCTTATTCTGCTATATTCAGAAAAGAACTCTGAGATTATCATGACTACCGCTCATTCTTTCTATACCATATTCATATTTATTATACTCATGATTACAGGCTGCCAGACCGATAAACTGGAACGCATTTCTTACACCAGTCAGATTGCTGGAGAGGAACGAGACTTCTACCTTTACCTCCCTAACGGATATGAACTTTCCGACAAAAACTGGCCGGTTATGATGTTTCTGCATGGGAATGGAGAGCGTGGCAATGGTAAAAATGAGCTTGGATTTGTACTAATGCATGGTCCTTTAAAAGAAGCCTGGGTCTATAAACGAGACCTGCCTTTCATCATCATCGCCCCGCAGTTGCACATGTTCGGGATGGATGAAACCGTTTCTTATCTGCAAAATCGGGACACTGCCTCGATACCTGAAAGATTGGAAGAAGGGATTCCTGAAAGAACTCCCTTTTCTACTACTGTTGGGTCGATGGTCGGGGAAGAAAGTGAACTTGCTGATTACACCACTCTACCGAATGGCTGGGAACGGGTAGAACAAGATTTGATTGGGATGATTGATCATGTACTAAATAACTACCGGGCAGATTCTAACCGAGTATATCTAACCGGGTTAAGCTATGGAGGCTTTGGCACATGGCATCTGGCAAGCTCATACCCCCAACGGTTTGCAGCTATCGCACCGGTTGTAGGCTGGGGGCATCCGGAATTAATGGCTCCTATCGCCGACCATCAAATCCCAGTTTGGGCATTTGCCGGTGGCAGAGACCCGGTAGTTCAGGTAAAACATTTTTACCCGGGACTAAACAGGTTGGAAGCATTGGGCCATAACAATGTTCGCTTCACAAACCACGAAGACCTCGGCCATGATACCTGGAAGCGCGTTTATCGCGGAGATGATTTGTACAACTGGTTTTTAACCCATCAGCTTAGTGCAGGTGCAGATACTTTGGATCCATGAAAACCGTAGAAGATTTCATAATGCGGCACGAAGGGAACCAAAAGGAGGTTATGCTCTACTTTCACACTCTGTTGAACTCTTTCCCAACCGTATCTTCTGCCATTAAGTACAACATTCCATTTTATGATCAGAATACCTGGGTCTGTTACCTCAACCCTCTTAAGAATGGCAAGGTTGCTCTTTGTTTCCTGAGGGGTTATGAGCTGTCAAATGAACAAGGGCTGCTGGAGAACAAAGGCCGAAAACAAGTAATGAGCGTAGATTTCGGCACAGTCGATGAAATTCCCAAAAACACCATCCGGGAAATTATTAATGAAGCTCTTTTTCTGGATGAAACGGTACCATATAAACCCAGAGGGAAGAGAATTCAAGAGTAAATGGAATTTCCATTAACATATCTCTCCATTTTTTGGGTTAATATAGCACCCGTCTCCACTTAATGAACGCTGCCAGTTCAACTGTTTTTCGAGTTCTCTCATCCATACCTCTATTTCCTCTTCGGTATGAAACTCCTCTCCATCTTCTTCAATATATGGGAGCTTTTTCTGTTCGTCTTCTTCCTCGTAATATACTTTCTTGAAAGAGATTACGAGGCTTTTCAGTTGTTCCTCTAACCGGTCAGATGCTGCCCCTTTTCGTTTTCTGTGCAGTTTTATCATGTTTTCAGGTATTATTGACCGTTTTTATAAATCTGCATTTAATCTCTTAATTCTTGCTCAGCAAAAAAACTTTTAAAGCTTATTGACCCTATTAATTTTTTCTAATATATTAACATTAGAAGTTTTTAATATTAACGCAGAAGGCTGACGTGATTACACGGAAGGTAATGATTGTTGAGGATGACCCACTACTATCTATAGTAGAAGAGAAGCTGGTTACCAAGCTTGGCTATAAAGTAGTCGGCACGGCCAGCAGTGGAGAAGAAGCTCTTTGTGTATTTTCCGATTTTAACCCTTCTATTTTGTTGATGGACATTCAGCTTTCCGGCGATCTTGACGGCATTGAAACCGTTAGAAGACTGCGATCTGATCATGCTGATATTCCGGTCATTTTCTTGTCGGGTGACGATAGCCCTACGATCCTGAATCAAGCCAAAGATATTGACTACATCGATTTTTTATTGAAGCCCGTAACGAAATCTGACTTGTCTGACTCACTTAGCAAAGCAGAGAATAAGATTGATTCAAAATCTCAGTACGCGGCATAAGAACTTAGATCAAACAAATACCCATAACCCACATAAAGCAGTTTGATCGCTGCTTTACTGTTTTCCTAAAGCCGACACGTTATGTGTCGGCTTTTTTATTTACCTGGTTTGATGCTGAACAACCACCCGGCCGGCCTGCTTTCCATCCAGTATTGCCTCAATTTCGGGCTTAAGGTTTTCCAAGCCAACTATTCGGGCAAAGCCATCCGGCAACTTTTGGTGATTCATTCCCGAGATGCTGTTCCAGATTTTTAACCGCATCGGCATCTTGCAAATAGCAGAATCTATCCCGAGCAAACTTACACCCCTTAGTATAAATGGGTATATATTCGTCTTCACTTCATGGCCCAAAATATTACCGCAACAGGCTACTGCTCCGTCGTGATTGGTTTGTCGGATAACAGCATCCAACATTTCCCCTCCAACCGTCTCGATAGCTCCATTCCATTTTCTGCTCAGCAAAAAGTTTTCATTTACCCCGGAAACCTCATCCCGATGAATAACTTCAGCAGCTCCAAGCTCTTTCAGAAAACTCTCCTTATCCATTTTACCTGTGGCCGCCACAACTTCATACCCTAATTCGGAAAGAAAAAACACAGCAAGTGAACCCACACCGCCTGTTGCTCCGGTTACCAATACCTTTCCATCTTCAGGCAAAATAAGCTCGCGCTGCAAGCGCTTAACTCCATACATGGCGGTAAAGCCGGCCGTTCCATACTTCATGGCTGTTTCTTCATCTAACCCTTCAGGAAGTTCTACAACCCAGTCTTTGGGAACCCGGATTAGTTCACCATATCCACCCGGGGTATTTGAGCCTAAATCGCGACCGGTAACCACTACTTTTTGTCCTTCGGAAAATGTGCCTGACTTATCTTCCAAAACAACCCCGGAAGCATCGATGCCGGGAATATGTGGATAGCTCCGGGTTACCCCTTTATTACCAGAGGCTGACAATCCATCCTTATAATTAAGTGAGGAGTAGTGAACTCGTATCAAAACCTCATGATCAGGCAAAAAAGAAACCGGAATGTCTGTCACCGATGATGAAAATTCTCCTTTTTGCTTCTCTTCTACATAAAATGCCCTGAATGTGTCTTCACTCATTTTAAAACTCGTTTAATCCATTTTAGTTTTCCTTTATAAGGTGCATACCGGAAAGGAATGTCCAGCCAGAATGGTTTCTTCATAATGCTTTTGGTGTGCGAAAAGGTATCGAAGCTTTGTTTTCCGTGATAGGCCCCCATTCCGCTGTCACCAACCCCGCCAAACGGCAGGTGGTGGTTTCCAAGATGTGCAAGCACATCATTTATTGCGCCTCCGCCAAAGGAGCATTGATCTATAATCATTGATTCAGAGTCACTGTTCTTCGAGAACAGATATAGCGACAAAGGTTTGCTTTTTGAATTGATGACATCAATCGCATCAGGAAGCTTTTCATAGGTGAGCACCGGAAGTATGGGACCGAAAATTTCTTCCTCCATAACACCGCTGTCATCTTTCACGTCCACCAAAACTGTGGGTTCTATGTACAAATCACTGCGATCGGTTTTTCCTCCACAAAAGATTTCCCCATCGCTCAGGTATCCTGCCAGCCTGTCAAAATGAGACTCGTTGATAATGCGTGGGTAATCCGGACTGAGCTTAGGGTTCACCCCATAAAAATCCCTAACCGACTCTTTAAAGTGCTCCAAAAACGTATCCTTCACCTTTGAGTGAATAAGTAAATAATCCGGAGCAACACATGTTTGACCTGCGTTCACAAATTTCCCCCAGGCAATGCGCCGTGCAGCCGTTTCAAGGTCTGCGGTTTCATCGACAATACAGGGGCTTTTACCGCCCAGCTCCAACGTGACAGGAGTAAGATTTTTTGCCGCTGCTTCCATCACAATTTTGCCCACCCTTGTGCTGCCGGTAAAAAAGATGTAATCAAAATCCCGAGCCAGCAAATCCTGATTTGTTTCAACCCCGCCTTCTACCACACCAACAAACTCCTCTTTAAACCATTTTCCAAGAATCTGTTTAATAGCAGTAGAGGTATGTGGCGTTAACTCTGAAGGTTTAATTACTGCCGTATTGCCGGCTGCAATTGCACCCACCAAAGGAAGCAACGCCAGCTGAACCGGGTAATTCCACGGGGCAATAATGAGCACAGATCCATAGGGCTCCGTAACGGTGTAATTTTTAGAAGGGAAATTGGCAATTATGCCCGAAACTTTTTGAGGCTTTGTCCATTTTCTGAGGTTTTTCAGCACATAACTGATCTCATTATGCAGAATGCCAAGTTCGGTGGCGTAAACTTCCAGCTCCGGCTTTTTGAAGTCTTTATGTATTGCCTGAACAAACTCTTCTTCATGTTGAGTAAGCAATTTCTTAAGTGTTTGCAGCTGGTGAATCCTAAAATCTACCGACTTGGTAGCTCCGGACTTAAAATAAGTACGCTGGCGCTCTAACAATTCTTTTCCGTCCATCAATGATCTGTTTTTCTGCCAATAAAAGTATTCATAGAGTCATATACACCAAATATTTTGCCTGCTACAAAATCGTATATTTTTGCCGGAAGAATACCGCGGATAAAGGGAGTTAATTTTACCATAAACGGTTCCCTCAGCCGTTCCTTTTCTCGTTCTACCGCATCCAGTATTTTGGTTGAAATGTCATCCGGATCAAGCAGAGGCATAAGCAATGGGGCCGTTACTCCGGCAAACATTCCGGTATTGATGTAGCTGGGCATCACAGTAAGCACATTCACCGGGTCTCCATTTTTACGCAGCTCCAGATTTAGCGATTCTGACCAACCCACAGCTGCCCATTTACTGGCTGCATATACCGTCATTCCGGGGTTGGGAGTTAGTCCTGCTGCAGATGCTATATTAATAATATATCCATACCCATTCTCAATCATAGCTGGTAAGAAAGCCCGAGCCACATACATCAATCCAAGGCTGTTAATATTCATGGTTTTTTTGATGTGTTCCGTCGAATGTTCTTCAAACTTTTTACCCACCACTACTCCTGCGTTGTTGAACAACATATCAACCGGCCCATGTTCATCTAATACTCTTTTTGCTTCTTGCTGAACCTGCTCCGGGTCGCTGACATCCACTACACCGGTATCTACTGAATAGCCTTGTTTAGAAAGACGTTTAGCGGCATCAAGCAGCTTGTCTTCATTAATATCCCAAATGATCAATTTCCGGGCTTCTCTTTGCAACGCTTTTTCGCCCATAAGATAGCCTATACCACTGGCTCCACCTGTTATTAGAACAATTTTATTTTTAAAAGAAGACATATAAAAACCGTATCTTTAGTGCTTGAATTTAAACAAATACTGAATGCTTTTGTTGTTGCCAATGTGCAAGTGTTCAGGCAAAATTAAAAATCAGACTATAAGTCAATTATTCATACAATGAAAAGAATATTATTACTCTTCACCCTTTCGATTCTGGTAGCCTCCTGCCAGCAAGCACCTCAAAAGGTTGCTCTCAACTGGGAGAAAGCCGAGTCGTTGCCGATGGGAATTTCAAATAATGCCGTTACAGCCGCTCAGGTAGACGGTGACTGGTTTGTGTACACCTTCCTAGGGCTGGAAGAAGGAAAAACCCATGCCGATGTAAGTGATTTCGCTGCACGCTTTGATGTAAGTAAAGAAATCTGGGAGCAAATCCCCGGTGTACCTGACGAAATCGGCCGCTTGGCCAGCACCACCGAAACCGTGAACGGACAGATTTACATTTTTGGAGGCTATACGGTAGCTGAAGATGGCTCCAAAGTATCCACAGAAGAAGTTTTTAGGTACGATCCTGACGCTAATTCTTACGAGCAGGTTGCCGACATGCTGCTTCCTGTTGAAGACGCTGTTTCCCTTGTTTATCAAGACCGTTATATCTACCTGATCAGCGGGTGGAATAACACCAACAATGTTTCGAATGTGCAGGTTTATGATACCCAAACAAATTCATGGTCTCACGCCACACCGTACCCCGGCCCTCCCGTATTCGGGCACTCAGGTGGTATTGTAGGCAACACTATGGTTCTTTCTGATGGCGTACAAACCGTTGTTGATGAAGGCGAGCAGATTTTCATGATGTCTCCCGGCAGTATTAAAGGAGAAATCAACGCTGAGAATCCGGAAGAAATTAACTGGACGCGCATTAAGCAGCATCCGGGACAAGCACGATACCGCATGGCAGCTGTAGGAGTTTCGAACCCGGTAGAGATGGTTGTGTTTGTTGGCGGATCAACGAACCCTTATAACTACAATGGTATTGGCTACAACGCTAAGCCGGCCTTCGCTGAAAGCTCCGTTTTCGCCTATCGCCTGGACACCGAAGAATGGGTTGAATTAGGTGAAATGCCCACCGCCACTATGGATCACCGTAGTATTGCCAGAGCAGGAGATGAGTTTTACCTGGTTGGTGGAATGGTTAATGACCAACGCGTAACCGACCTGGTTCAGAAATTTACTGTTGAATTGGAAGCAGGTAACTGATCCGGATCTTTATTTTCTATTTTACTAAAGCGAAAGGTGTAAATGCCTTTCGCTTTTTTATTGAATCATTTTCTGAAGTATTTTAATACTTTCACATCAGCTAACACAATACGAAATAAACACCCTGACGCGACTATGAAATCATTTTACCTGTTTATCACTTCTCTTATCCTGCTTGGTGCATGCAGTTCTTCACCGGCCAACCAAGCCGCAAATACCATAACCAAAGATTCGCTTTTAAGGCATATTGAAACGCTGTCTTCAGATGACTTTATGGGAAGGGCAACGGGTACCGAAGGTGAGCAAATGACTGTCGATTACCTGATTTCGGAGTTTGAGGAAATGGGAGCTCAGCCTGCCGCCGGAGAGAACAGTTATACGCAGGAATTCCCGCTTTTAGGACAAACTACATCCAATGCGCAAATGTCGGTACAGACGGATGGCCGCACTCCCTTCGCTCTGCAGTATTATGATGAGTTTATGGCCTGGCCTGCCAATCAGTCTGAACGAGTAGATGTTCGAAATGCTGAACTGGTGTACGTAGGGTATGGCATTCAGGCTCCGGAAGAAGACTGGGATGATTTCAAAGGCGTTGATGTAGAAGGCAAGATTTTGGTGATAAAAAATAATGATCCTGAATTTTCTCCTGATGTTTTTGCCGGAAAAACCCGTCTGTATTATGGGCGCTATTCTTATAAGTATGAAAAAGCCAAAGAAATGGGTGCTCTGGGTGCAATCATCATTCACACTACTGAAACGGCCGGGTATGGCTGGAATGTGGTTGCAAACGGTTGGAGTCGTGAGCGTTTTTACCTGAAGGGTGAAGGGGATGCTTCTGCTTCACCAACTAAATTCAATGGCTGGCTAACTCAGGAAGCAAGTCGGCTATTATTTGAAGAAGCCGGACTTAACCTCACCGAACAAATGGAAGCCGCCGATAGTCGCGACTTTGAACCGGTTGAGCTTTCAGACGTTCGGATGAATGTAAGCATGAATGCTGATTACCGGGAAATTGAATCTCAAAACGTAATTGCTAAAGTAGAAGGCAGCGACCCCGAACTTAAAGATGAATACCTGGTTCTCACTGCCCACCTTGATCACCTTGGGATAACAACTCCCGTTGAAGGCGACTCTATCAATAACGGTGCTTCTGATAATGCAGCCGGAGTCAGTGCTCTCCTGGAGATGATGGAAGCTTACAAAGCTATTCAACCTGAGTTAAAAAGAAGCGTACTTGCGTTGGTTGTAAGTGCTGAAGAAGTTGGGCTGCTCGGCTCGCAATACTGGGCAGAAAACCCAACGGTTGAACCCGGAAAAGTGACGGCAAACATCAATCTGGATGGCATGAATGTATATGGAAAAACACGAGATGTTGTAGTTGTGGGATATGGCAGAACTTCGCTGAGTGATTTACTGGAAGAAGAAGCTCAACACCAAGGCCGCACCGTAAAGCCGGACCCATATCCTGAGCGCGGATACTTCTATCGTTCTGATCATTTTAATATGGCTAAAGTTGGTATCCCGGCAATCTTTCCGAACCCGGGAACTGAATACACCGATAAAGGGGATAACTTCCTGGCTGTTCGGGACAGCGTAGCGGATGCCAATTATCATACAGTGAACGATGAAATCAATGAGTATTGGGATTTAAGTGGTGCCGAAATTGACACTCGTCTATTCTTTATGACCGGCTTCCGGGCACTAAATGCTGAAAACCTGCAGACCTGGAATTCCGGAGATGAGTTTGAAGCCACCCGGCTTCGTATGCTCGAACGAGTTGAAACTCAATAAGGAATCTATCCGAATTTTATCTGTGATTTAGTTTCCGCTAAATCACAGAATTCTACTTCTAACGCTCCCTTAAAACTCCCCACTTGCCCCAAATCAGTACTTTACGGTCAAGGAATGCTTCTTTTATTCATAATACTATTTTGTACTTTTCTGACTAAAGTTTCCTGATTTTATACCGAAAACTACTCAACAGCGTTGAGCAGCAACCCTCGTTAGAATCATTAGCATGGAGCAACTGAAATCACTTGTTAGGAGAGACCTTAAGCCAGCCTTTTGGTCGTGGAATACTAAAGATGACCGCCTGACTTTTGGAGCATCCTTTGCAGATTTTTTTGGGTTTTCCCATGATGAACTCCCTTCTACTTTTGAGGATCTATCGAACTTGTTGGGAGAAAATGACCGGTGTAATTTCACCGAGATTATAGAATCTCAATCACAACCTGAAGAAGCCTATCGCTTTACTTTTAAAACCACTCATAAGTCGGTTAATAGAGAAGATACTTTTAACCTGATCTGGGAAGGGGAAGTAATTGAAAGAGAGGAAGGGACGCCTGTTTTGATGGTTGGACAGGTACAAAGAGTTTCATTACATGGGACTAAATTATCTATTCGTCAACAGGCCAGCCTCTTTAGGAAATTGATGAACCACCTTCCGGACAGCATTTTCTTTAAAGACAAAGAAAGTCGGTTTATAGCTATCAACAAAGCCTGCGCTACCAAAATGGGGTTACAAGACCCGAGTGAGGCTATCGGAAAAACGGATTTTGATTTCTTTAATGATGAACATGCGCAGCAAGCCCGTGAGGATGAAATTGAGGTAATGAAATCCGAACAACCTATCATCGACAAGGTTGAAAAAGAAAGCTCGAAAGATAGTGAGAAAATTACCTGGGCGTCTACTACAAAATTGCCCTTGTATGGAAAAAACGGAGGTGTAGTCGGCACTTTTGGCATTACCCGGGATGTTACAAATCAAAAACAAGCGGAACTTGAACTTCGACGAGCCAAAGCTACACTTACCCGGCTATCAGAACAGGTGCCCGGTTTCTTTTATCTGTTTGAACGTAACAGTGAAGGACAATCATACATCCCATTTGCCAGTAGTGGCATTAAAGATTTATTCGAGATTTCTCCTGATGAGGTTAAAGATGACATTAATGCTATTATATCTCGTGTTCATCCGGATGATCGCATTTCCTTTATCACTTCCATACAAAAGTCTTTGAATAGCCTATCAATCTGGGAGCATGAATTTAGGGTCATCTTATCACAAAATAATGTACACTGGCTTCGAGGAAGGGCGAAACCGGAAAGGTTGCCTGATGGCACTTCCAGAGGATATGGTTACCTGACTGACATCACCGAAGAGAAAGAGCATTTTAAGAAAACAGCCCGGCTTCAGGAACAGCTTCAGCAAATTATAGATTTTGCCCCGAATCTTATTTTTGTTAAAGATATTGACGGGAAATACCTGATGGTAAATGAATCAGCAGCCCGTTTCTTTAATTTAACCCCCAAGGAAATAGTGGGCAAAACCGATGTTGAAATCGGGGTTTCGGAAGAAAAAGCACGGCGTTTTCTCGCTGTAGAGAACGAAGTTATAGAGCATGATGAACCTTTATTCATTCCTGAGGATAAAACAATTTTGAATGATGGCAGCGAAGTTTGGCATCAAACCATCAAGGTTCCTTTTCTTAATACCGATTCAGGCAAACCGGCTGTGCTTTCCATTGTTACCGACATAACCCAAAGGAAAGAAAATGAGCTGAACCTGAAGAACAGCCTTGATATTATTGGGGAACAGAACAAGCGATTGCAAAACTTTGCTCATATTGTGTCTCACAACCTGCGCAATCATGCCGGTAACATTTCCATGCTGCTTTCTCTTTATGACATGGAAGAATCCGAGGAAGAAAAAGGTGAACTACTGAGCCATTTAAGTTCAGCTTCCGATCGCCTGAATGAATCTATTGCCGATCTTAATGAAATTATTGATCAGCAGTACAAGACCGGGGGAGACCTTAAAGAACTCAACCTGCACGACACCATTTCGAAAATCAAAGAAATTCTCACCACCGATATACTTGCCAACAACGTGCAGTTTGAGGAAGAGGTGCCTGCCGGACTTTCTTTAGAGTATAATCCTGCCTATCTCGAAAGTATTATTCTTAACCTGCTTTCTAATGCCATCAAATACCGGCATCCCGAGAGAAAGCCTGTCATATCCATCAAGGCTTGGGAAAAAGAGGGCAGCACATTTCTTGAAATTTCGGATAACGGCCTGGGTATCGACATGGAAAAATTCGGACATAGATTATTCGGCATGTACAATACCTTCCATGGAAATGATAACGCAAAGGGCATCGGCCTGTATATAACGAAAAACCAAATTGAGTCTATGGGGGGATCCATAGATGTTGATAGCACTCCCGGAGAGGGAACAACCTTTAAAATACAATTAAAATGAGTTCATTGAAGAGTATCTGCATCATTGATGATGACAAAATTTACACCTACGGGGTATCTAAAATTATTAAAAACTACTTACCCGGAAACGCTGTAACATCATTCGAAAATGGCCAAAAAGCGCTGTCCGCTATCCGGGAAATGGAGCAAAACGATGACGAACTTCCCGATTTAATTCTTCTCGATATCGACATGCCGGAAATGAATGGCTGGGATTTTCTGAATGAGTTTCAGTCTATAAGGGACAAAGTGAACAAGGAGATACAGATTTTTGTGATTAGCTCCCGAATTGATCAAAAAAACCAGGAAATATACCGGCTAGAATGGGATCAAAAAGTTGACGACTTTATTCAGAAGCCGGTTCAAGTTGAGGCACTGAAAAACCTGCTTGCCTAAAAAATCAATCTTACTTTGTTTTTCGATTTTGGATGAACCTTCTTTACGCAGGAGAAGTTAATAGTATTAGAATACCACTTAACCAACTCCTGCTAATGAAAATTGAAATTTGGTCGGATATTGCCTGTCCGTTTTGCTACATCGGAAAAAGACACCTTGAAAAAGCACTTCAGCAACTGCCTGATCTTGATCTAGAAATCGTCTGGAAGAGCTTTGAGCTTGACCCAAACGCTCCGGTTAGTTCCGATCTGGATATCTATGACACCCTTGCCAAGAAATACGGGCGCAACAGGGAGTGGGCCAAACAAATGAACGCCAACATGGTTCAAATGGCAAACAAAGCCGGACTGAACTTTAACATGGATAAGGTAAAACCCACCAATTCCTTTAACGCCCACCAGCTGCTACACCTTGCGCGCAATCATGGCAAACAGCATGAAATGAAAGAAGCCTTATTATCTGCTTACTTCACAGAAGGAAAACATGTGGGCGACCCTGAAACATTGGTTCAGATCGCCACTGACGTCGGGCTTGATAAAAATGAAGCAGAGAACGTATTAGAGAATAACACCTACTCCAGCCATGTAGTTAATGATGTGGAAGAGGCACACCGTCTTGGAGTGCAGGGCGTACCCTTCTTTTATATCAACAAAAAATACGGGCTTTCCGGAGCTCAGCCGGTAGAAGTTTTCACGGAAGCACTCCAAAAAATTGCTGGGGAAAGAACCGATTAATAAAATCGGCACACCTTCCTAAACCCCTTTCCATCAAATGATTGCAGCACATTATGTGTTTAATAGCATGCATTGCGATGAATCCGCTATGATTTTTCAAAGTTTGATTTATCGCATTTGTCAAAACAATTTCTTTGAGATAGATTTTTGCACTTAATAAAAAAAGAAAAGTCCTATGAGAAACTTATTTATCACACTGATAACTGCTGCCCTATTTGTGTCGTGCAGCACCAACGATTCCCACCAAGGCGCATTTGTAACACTTTTAGGGAATGATACCCTCGCCGTGGAGCAGTTTGTTAAAACTGATTCAAGCATTACAGCCCAGGTTATCCTGAGAAGCCCTGAAGTTCGAATTTCCACCTATATTTTGCACTTTGATGAACTTGGTGGAATTGAAAGTATGGTTCAGACCGATCACTCTCCGGTTAATGGTTTTCAGGAAGACGGAGCCACTGTTCGAAACATAACGAAAGTAGGAGATAGCCTCTCGGTTAGAGTTTTAAGAGACGAAGAATACATCTCTTATCGTGCCCCATTTGAAGAAGGCCTCCTTCCTTTTATCGATATGGTGCACTGGCCTTATGAGTTAGCCTTTAACAAAGCTGCTGAAGCCAATCAGGATACCATCATACAACCCCTTTTGTCAGGCAATAGAATCATGGATTTCACGATTGCTCAAATTGATGATGATTCCATGACGGTTCGCCATCCTTCTCGAGGAGTAATGGGGGTAAAAGTAAATCGAGATGGCGACATTCAGCACCTTGATGCCGGACTGACTACACGCAAACTTAAAGTATCTCGCACCAGCGACCTTAATATGGACGCGCTGGCAAACCGACTTGGAAGCAAGCCGATCGGTGAATTATCAGGAGCTGTAAGTGCAGAATATTCATTTAAAGGAGCCAATTTCCGTGTAGATTTTGGCTCCCCTAAAAAACGCGGGCGAGACCTTTTTGGAAACATCGTTCCGTGGGGTGAGCGCTGGAGAACAGGAGCAAACCGAGCAACTCATTTTTACACCTCTGAAGACTTAATGTTCGGCGATCTTGAAGTTCCTGCCGGAGAATACACCCTATTTACAATTCCTCAGCCTGATGGTGGCACGCTTATTATCAACAAGCAAACCGGTCAAAATGGACGTTCTTATGATGAGAGCCGTGACTTAGGTCGTGTGCCGATGGAGATTTCAACCATCGATGAAACCGTTGAAGCATTCACTATTTCTGTAGAGGAAACAGACGAAGGCGGTGAGCTGAACCTCGCATGGGGTAACACCGTATTTAAAGCAGATTTTACCATTCAATAGATAAAACCGATCACTTTCAGTTTTAAGGGACGCACTCTTCAGGTGTGTCCCTTTTCTATTTGGGGTGATGTTTCCAATCCCGGTAATTCAACCAGCCGGAAATCATCAGAGCCGAGATGCCTGAAATGGCCACCAATGAATCCACAAGAGCAGCATTCCAGTCAAACCCAAACAATGCATCCAGGTAGTATTTTATGTAGGAGGCCGGCAGCTCCACTTCACCCAGCTTCCTTTTAATCTGCCAATGCCAATCGGTGCAGGGACAATATCCCCACCCGTAAAAAGCTCCCAACCCGATCCACGAAAAAATAGTGGCTGAAATTACATACAGATGCAGCCTTCGTGTTTGTTGCCAAATCCATCCCGTAAGGTTGAAAGCAATTAACGAGAAGTGAAAAACCACAAAGAATACATCCAGAAATTGATACATATTCCTAACAGGGTTAAGGCTTCTTGCTGCTCATAAACTTTTCGACCCGCCGCGTATGCTCAGCATCTACCCAGAGCTCTGCAAATGGTTCGATTTCTGCTTCCAGCGATTCTTTTCTGTGAGAAGAAAACCTCGAAGCTCCTTGCTTTAGAGTCTGAATGAACTTCCGGTCATTCTTGGTGAGCTCTTCTGTCCATCGCAATGCTTCACTCTCCAAATCCTCTCCCTTTAAAATATCTTCAATTAACCCATGGGCGAGAACACTGTTTGCTGAATGAACCTCCGCTTTTCCACACCATTGTAATGCTTTAGCCTTACCTACTTTTTCTACCAGCCTGGTTAACCCACCCCAACCGGGAACCAGGTAAAAACGCCCCTGGGTAAAGCCGAACTTAGCCTCGGGAACCGAGAGCCTGAAATCAAACGCCAGCATCAACTCAATTCCTCCTCCGTACGCATCACCGTTTATGCAGGCTACGGTCCAACAGGGTAATCGTTCAATCCGATTGAAGATATCGTGCATTCGCTTCGACATCTCCATGGCTTTGTCTCTGGATTGAATAGCGTGAAATTTTTTAAGATCGCCCCCCGCTACAAACGATTGCTTCCCGGCTCCGCTTAATACAAAAACCCTGATTTCATCATCATTTTCCAGAATATCAACCAGCTGCTCAAGCTCTTCCATCACATTAAAGTCGATGGCATTTCGGGCTTCGGGGCGATTAATCGTTGCCCATAAAATGTGGGGAGAAATACGTTTTTGGGTAATGCTCATAACCTGATTTTTATTTCAAAATAGAAATTATTGTCGTTTAGAAAGTACCGGATCTTAAAAACTTCTCTCAATATGCTAAGGGTACAGTTATAGTTAAAGGTATTTGAGCTCATTCTGATATAGCTCTCGTAGGTAATGGTACAAATTCCAAGATGTACCAATCACATTACAAAATGACTTCTAACATCAAAAACCGCTCTCGCCTTACTTTAATACCCTCTATTTTTTCGGCTATAGTTCTGCTATTGTTCGCTACAACAAGCCTGCAAGCACAAACCTCTGTACTTAAAGATATAAATCCGGGCAGCAGTGATGGGTATATTGAATACATGACCGTAGTTGGGGACACCATGTATTTTGTAGCCGACAATCAGGAAGATGAAGGAGAATTATACATAACGGATGGCACTGAGGAAGGAACCAAGAAAATTACAGACCTCGCTCCGGATGATGACTTCCCGGACATCGAAGAGCTAACTCCGTTGGGGAATAAACTCATTTTTACAGCCGTAACTGAAGAACATTCTGATGAAGTGTATGTATCGGACGGAACATCTGCAGGAACTTACCTGCTAAAAGACATTTATCCCGGCGACTACTCTTCTGATGCCGAGCATTTTGGGGTTATGAATGGAAAAGCATATTTCCCGGCTGAAGACGGACGTTACCCTGATGCCGATAACGGTGAAGAGCTTTGGGTTACCGATGGAACCTCATCCGGAACCTATCTGCTCAAAGATTTAGATCCCGGACAGTACTTGCAATATGAATGGAGTACAAAGGAGACCAACTACAGCTCTCGTCCCGATAACTTTTTTGCCCATAATGGAACCCTCTACTTTTCTGCCCGGCACCACCAATATGGAGAAGAACTTTGGGCTACGGATGGAACAGCCGATGGTACTTATATGGTGAAGGATATTTTCCCGGGGAAATATGAAGATTCAGATGATATAGAAAATGATAGCTCGCCTACAAATTTCACCTCTGTAAATGGCACGGTGCTATTTAATGCTGAAAGTGATTCTACATACAAAGAATACTTATACACTACCGATGGGACTGAAGAGGGAACCAAAAAATTCCTGGATGAAGAAGTTCACATTACTGAAGAACCCGTTGAATTTAATGGCAGCTGGTACTTCTTTTCTGACACCAAGCTGTGGAAAAGCGATGGCACCCCGGAGGGCACTTCTGTAGTTATTGATATGGCTGTAGATAATTATGTAATCGAGGATGGTTCTGACCTGAGCCCGAAAATTTTTAAACTGAATAATCAATTGTACTTTTTCAGCACTTATACTCTTTGGAAAACCGATGGCACCAAAGCGGGAACAGAAAAGGCGGTTGATTCCATCTTCAACCTGTTTGATTATCACCATACCGATTTTGCAACCGTGTTTAACGGCCGCATCTATTTTGCAGCTTCCGATGATGGGTACGGGCAAGCTCATGTTGCAGGCCAGGAACTTTGGATGACCGACGGTACACAAGAAGGCACTATGTTTGTAGCAAATCTTCGCACTGGGATCGAGCGGGGAGAACCTGCCGGTTCAGACCCTGAAAGCCTGCGCATTCTGAATGGAAAGCTATACTTTACCGCTGAAGGCGACTCACTGGGCCGAGAAATCTGGATGACCAATGGCATACCTCAGCGACAGGCTCAAATTGAAGACACTTTGAGACTGGCTGAATTTCCAAATTTTGGTGCAACAGTGAACTTTACTGAAATGGATCAATCATTTACAATAAGTGCTGCCCTCAATCCTGATGTCGGTTCAGAACAAATTAACCTCCCCGATTCGCTTTCACTGGCCTCTAATAAACTGTGGAGTTTCCATACGGAAACAGAATCTGCTTTCAATGCAGAAGTCTGCCTTTCTTTACAACAAATAGATTTGTCAAACGTCGATACAGCGCTGTTATCTATTGTGAAAAGAGAATCTGACCAATCCGAATGGAGTTTATTGTCATCTTCTTTGACCGAAAATCAGGAATCCATTTGTGCCTCCGGAATCAACTCTTTCAGTGATTTCACTATTGTTGAACGTCCGCAGCAGAACACCGATGTTTCGATTGAAGATGAAGACTTGCCTCATTCATTTGCACTTAAAAATGCCTACCCTAATCCATTTAATCCTACTACAACCATCGGATACTCAATACCTGAAGCGGAAATTGTTCGTCTGTCTGTTTACAACCTGGTGGGCCAAAAAATCTCAACCCTGATCAATGAGAGGCAGTCAGCCGGAACACATCAAATAGATTTTGATGCCCGTCAGTTATCAAGTGGTGTTTATTTTTACCGGCTTGAAGCAGGAGGGCAGGTACGCATCAAAAAAATGACGCTGCTAAAATAGAAAGCCTCTGAAAATTTTAAAGCTCAAAAGGCTGCTTGGATGTCTCTTCCAGCCACTCCAGGTATTCCTGATTGCCTTCATCTTCGGTAATGGTAAATGAAACTACAGCCGGTACTTCATAGCTGTGCATTTCTTTCACGCGACGGGTAACCTTCTTAACCCGGGAGTAATGGGTTTTCACAATCAACACGCACTCGTTTTCTTCCTGAACTTTACCCTTCCATTTATAGATGGAATTCATACCGTCAAAAATATTGGCACAGGCCACAAGGTTTTCTTCAACCAGTTTACGGCCGATTTTTTGAGCTTCTGCTTTATCTGAGGTAGTGATGTAGAGGAGGCGTAGATTTTTATACATAGTGATTCAAAATTCAGTATTTCAAATTCCAATATCCAATGCTTTTTTACGCTCAGCTTGTAAAAGCTTACTAAGTCTGTTCGATGACTACTTTATATGGGTAAAAAGTTGAATTCAGAAATTGAAAACCTTATCTTTGCAAGCTCTGAATTTTGCGAGAGTGGCGGAATTGGTAGACGCGCTAGATTTAGGATCTAGTATCTTAACCGATGTGGGGGTTCGAGTCCCCCCTCTCGTACTTCCTTCCTAATCATAATTGTAATCCTGTTCATTTATTGAATAAAAGTAATTAAAGCGGAGAACACGTGGATATTTCTGTAGAAGAGCTCACATCTGTAGATAAAGAAGTTACCCTGAAAGCAAAAAGAGAAGATCTTCAGGAAGATTTCGACAAAGCATATAAAAAGTACAAATACCAAATTCAGCTACCGGGATTCCGACCGGGTAAAGTTCCAATGGGCTTGGTTAAAAAGCGTTTTGGCAAAGAGATTGAACAAGAGGAAATCAGTAATATCATCCAAAAGGTATTCGAAAAAGAAGTAGTACCTGAGTATGAGCCGGTTGGCGAAACTGAAATGGTTGATTTTACCTGGGAGAACGATGAGCTGGAAGTGAAATTCAAAATCGGATCAAAGCCTGAAATTGATGTAGCTGATCTTTCTAAGATTGAGGTGAACAAAATGGTTCACGATGTAACCGATGAAGAGGTTGAAGAAGAAGTAGAGAGAACCCTGGAGCGGGAAGGAAACTGGGAAGACGTGGACGAAGCTGCTTCCGAAGAAACGCAAGTACTTGTAGATGTTGTTTCTAAAACCCACGGCGATGAAGACAAAGATCAACGGATTGATCTTAGGAAAGATGATGCTTCCGAGTTTCTGGAAGCCCTGAAAGGCAAAAAAGCCGGTGATGTTGTTGAAATGAGCATCCCGCACGGAGATCATGACGATGAGCTTGAGATTACCATCAAGAAAGTGCAGAAAATGCACAAAGCCGAGCTCTCGGACGACATCATCAAAGATCAAAGTAACGGCGAAGCGGAGAACCTGGATGAGTTCAAAAGTTACATCAAGAGCCGCATGCAGCAGTATTACGATCAAACATCGGATGATTTATTCAAGAATGATGTAGCCGATGCTCTTGTTGAAGCACATGACTTTGAAGTTCCGGAAACATTCGTAGCTCAAATTCAGGGCTCTTATGTAGATCAACTGAAGCAGCAGCAAGGCGGAGAACTTCCGGATCACTTTGATGCAGAAGAATATAAAGCCGGCATGAAGGATCGCGCTGTTCGAGAAGCTAAATGGTCGTTCATCAGCCAAAAACTGCAAGAAACATTTGAAGATATCGAAATAAAACCCGAAGATATCGACGAGCATCTCGCAGGTCAGGCTGCGCAGTACGGCATGCCTGTAGATCAGCTGAAGCAGTATTATGCACAACAGCCACAGATGCTTGAACAACTTCGCAGCAGCATCCGTGAAGAGAAAGTATTTGATATTTTGCAGGACAAGGTGAAAACCAAAGAAATCAGCAAAGAGAAATACCGCGAACTTCAGGAAAAGAAAGACGACAAGAAGAAGAAAAAATAACCGATCATCCAGGACATTATGATATCTGATCAACCGCTATTTGAAGACCCGAATTTAGACTCTGTACAACCGGTACAAAACAATCTTGTACCCATGGTTGTGGAAACCACCAGCCGCGGCGAACGTGCGTACGACATTTATTCGCGACTGCTTAAAGATCGGATTGTGATACTTGGGTCGCCGGTAAATGATACCGTAGCCAGCTCCATTATGGCTCAGTTGTTGTTCCTCGAGTCTGAAGATCCTGAGAAAGACATTAATTTCTACATTAACAGTCCGGGTGGTGTTGTTTCTGCCGGCTTGGCAATCTACGACACCATTCAGCACATTAAATGCGATGTAGCCACTACCTGCATGGGTATGGCCGCAAGTATGGGTGCCGTGTTACTAACAGCCGGTACCGCCGGAAAAAGAAGTTGTCTGCCACACTCCCGCGTTATGATTCACCAGCCTTTGGGCGGAACCCGCGGTCAGGCAAGCGACATCGAGATTGAAGCCAAAGAGATCATCCGGGTTAAAAAGGAATTAAGCCAAATTCTTGCTGACCACAGCGGAAAGTCTGTTGAGCAGGTGATGGAAGATTCTGACCGTAACAAGTGGATGACAGCTCAGGAAGCAAAAGACTACGGATTGGTAGACAATGTGCTTAACAAATCTGCGGATTCCAAATAAACGGCATTTTCATTAAATTTAGCTTGTTATGAGCGACAAAGAGAAAAATAGTGATATAGTACACTGCTCATTTTGCAGCCGTTCGAGCCTGGAAGTGAACAGTATGGTAGCCGGTCCCGGCGTTTATATCTGCGATCGTTGTGTAGAAGACGCCTCCAGTATTATCCAAAGTGATTTGGCATCTCTGGCACGCCGCCGGGAAAAAAGCTACAAGCCAATGCTGAAGCCGGTCGAGATTAAGAACAAACTCGACGATTACGTTATCGGTCAGGAGCTTGCTAAAAAAACTCTTTCTGTAGCTGTTTACAATCACTACAAGCGTATTTCTGCTGAAACAGCTGAAATTGACGATACACAGATTGAAAAATCCAACATCATGTTGCTTGGCCCTACCGGTAGCGGTAAAACGTTGTTGGCTCGCACACTTGCCAAGATCATCGACGTTCCTTTCACCATTGCTGATGCTACTGTTTTAACGGAAGCCGGCTATGTGGGTGAAGATGTGGAAAGCATTCTAAGCAACTTGTTACAAGCTGCCGATTACGATGTTGAACGCGCCAAGCGTGGAATCGTATATATCGATGAAGTGGATAAAGTAGCCCGCAAGAGTGATAACCCCTCTATTACCCGCGATGTAAGCGGAGAGGGCGTTCAGCAGGCTTTATTGAAGATTTTAGAAGGAACTGTAGCCAATATTCCGCCAAAAGGTGGAAGAAAGCATCCAGAGCAGAGTTTTATCCAGCTGGATACCGCTAACATCCTTTTTATTTGCGGTGGTGCTTTTTCAGGATTGGAAGAAATTATTTCTCGTCGACTTTCCACAACCGTGATGGGCTTTAATGCTACCGACCAGGTTAAGTTCAATAAAGAAGACCCTGAAATTTTTACTCATGTTGAACCGGAAGACCTGCAGCATTTTGGGCTCATTCCCGAGCTGATCGGTCGATTACCTGTTATCTGTGGATTGCACGAGCTTTCGGATGATGCTATGCTCGATATTCTTCAGACTCCGAAAAACGCTCTTGTTAAGCAGTATAAAAAGTTGTTTAACATGGAAGACGTTGAACTCGAAATTGAAGAAGATGCGCTGAAGGCAATCGTCAAGAAAGCCAAAGCGCGGAAAACAGGAGCACGTGGATTGCGCTCCATCATGGAAGCCGCCATGTTAGACATCATGTTCACGCTTCCATCTATGAAGAATATTGCACGATGCGTAATTACTGAGGAGACCATCGAAAAACAAGCTCCTCCGGTTTACGAAAAACAAAAAGCTTCCGCTTAAGCATCAGCCTCTCTTTTCAGAGAGGCTTTTTTGTTTACGCTGCTTTCCTATATTCAGCCAAAGAATGATTCTTCTATTATGAAACTCTTTGTTCCATCCAACAGGATTAAGCTCATACTTGTGCTCCTGCTCATCTTTCTGGGCGTAGGATCGGTGGTTTACAATCAATACCTGGTTACCAAAATCCTGGAACAGGAACGTGCGAGTGTGGAGCTGTGGACCCGGGCCATTGAATTTAACAGCCAGCCTGTGGATGAACAGGCCAGCACCATGCTGCTAAAGGCCATCAGTATCCTTGAAGGAATTGAAGAAGTTCCTGACAGTGTCATCAGCCTGATCGAAGATGCAGAAACTACCCGGAATTCCTCTGATTTTGTTACGGAAGAAATTATCCTGGAAGACCGGTTTAAAATCCCCACCATTGTTATTGATTCTCAGGATGTGATATTACATCAGCGTAATATCGATTCTCTGACTATGGCTTCAGAACAGAAAAGGGATGAGCTGGTTCGCGAATTCAAAAGCCTGAACAGTCCCATCGACTTTGTGATTGGCGATGAGAAACGACAAATGACGCAGTTCGTGTATTATGGGGAAAGCCCGACGGTACAGATGCTGCGCTATTTTCCATACATCCAGATTTTGCTACTCGGTTTGTTATTGGGAATCGGATATACAACCTATCGTAGTATCACCCGGTCGGAACAATCCAATTTATGGGTTGGGATGGCTAAAGAAGCGGCTCACCAGTTAGGAACACCCATTTCCAGTTTGTACGGATGGCTACAGTTGCTGAAAGATGAATACCGCTACGAAGAAACGGCCACCAATATTGCCAACGAAATAGAAAAGGATATTCAACGCCTTCGCGGAGTGGCAGAACGTTTTGGGAAAATCGGCTCTGAGCCCGAGCTGAAAACCATGGACATTCAACCCATCCTTGAACAGGTGATGGTTTATATGGAACGCCGGCTGCCCCGTTTGGGAAAAGCCATTGAGGTACGAAAAGACCTAAATGCCACTGCCAGAGTAAAAACCAATCCCGAACTACTTCAGTGGGCCATAGAGAACCTTGTTAAAAATGCCATGGATTCGCTTAAAGGCATTGAAAAGGAAGCTTACATTTCGGTTATATCTAAAGTACAGGAGGGTGAAGTTATCATCGACATAGAAGATTCGGGGGGCGGAATCGAAATTCAAAACGTGAAAAATATATTCAAGCCCGGATTCAGCACAAAAAAGAGAGGATGGGGGCTGGGCTTAAGCCTTACCAAGCGCATTATTGAAGATTACCATAATGGCAGCGTGTTTGTGTTACGCTCAGAGCTTAATGAGGGAACCACAATGCGGGTTACATTGAATATCGAGAAAAGTGAAGAAGAGGTATATCCGATGTTAGATCAATCGCCGGTATAGCCACGCTTTTTAGCGTACTCCAGCAATTCTGTTTTCAGAAGGTTTCGGCCACGATGCAACCTCGAACGAATAGTTCCTATCGGCACATCCAGCATGTTGGCGATCTCCTCATAGGTATATCCATCCACATCACAGAGTAGCACTACCGTTCGGAAATCTTCAGGCAGACGTTTCAACGCATGGGAAAGGTCATCATCCATCATCTCCCGGAACATCAGGCTTTCCAGATCAGAAGTTTCTGTGCGTTCCGCTCTTATAGATTCGTAATAAGAGGAAACTTCATCATAATCTACTTGCGAAGGCTTTTTTGAAGTCTTCCGGTAATTATTGATGAAGGAGTTCTTAAGAATACGGAACATCCACGCTTTGGCGTTGGTCCCTTTCTCATAACTGCTAAAAAAACGATAGGCTTTTACAATAGTGTCCTGAACGAGATCTTCCGCATCGTTGGGGTCAGTAGTCAGTCGAAGGGCAAAATTATACAACGCATCCATGTGAGGTATAATCTCTTCATCGAAATCCTTCTGCTTCTGCTTTTCATCTCTCGTCAATTGAGACATTCAACCATCCCTTAATTATTTCAATAACTAACAAGCGTATCTACTATTATTGTTACGCTTTTTTATCCTCTTCGGATTGCCAATACTACCTAAAGAGTGCTTTAATGTTAAATAGATTGTATTGATGGACCCATTAACCAATATCTTACTTACGACAAGAAAGCAATTACCATGATGTCGTAAATAGCGTGAGTCCAGGCCGCCACACCAAATCCTCTCCAAACATAAATTCCATTCAGTATTAAACCAAATAAAAACCGATATAAAAAAGAGCCTAATGTAAATGCATCTCCCATTGAGCCAACATAATGTACCGCAGAGAATAACAGTGCCGAAAGCACCACAGCAGCGGTCACCCCAGCCCACTTTTTCCCAAAAACTTTTGTGAAAAGCAGTATAAATAGCGTTACAAGAATCACTCTGAAGAATAATTCTTCATATAAACCCGCACCCAAAGAAAGAGCTAATTGTTGTGTAACAGACAAACTGCTGATTGGGTCTGAGGCAGCGATATTCAATATTAATGATACCAGAGACTGGCTGATAAAGGCCACAACTATAGCATAAAGGGTAGACTCAAGAATCAAAACCGGAAAGTAAGAAAAGCGAAGGGTTTTCAGTCGTTCTCGCTCTTTATATACAATAAAAAGCCCGATAAGCACAACAACCAACAAAGAGAATGAGACTGCATTTACCCCCAGGTAGGTAAACAGGCTTTTGATCCAGACATCTACACTAATCCGAACTATGGAATCTCCTACGGGCTGTGAAATCACAATCAAAAGCTCATAGAGCAAAAACAGGGGTAAGCTTACAAGGAAGCTATAGAGTAAGGTATTGGTGTTCTCAAAATATGATTTAACAGGGTTAGTCATTTATTTCCGTGTAAATAGTTACAGCAGGCCGGCTGGATTCATCGAGCCTGAGTGTACTAAATGCTTTCCCTGAAAGTTTCAGTCCCGCCCCTGTTATACGGTCGTTAACCCGAACATACAGTCCATTTCCGGTTTGAGTATTCTCAACAAAAATGATGCTCCCCAACGCAATATTAGAATGTGCTGCCGTTAGAGCTTCCTGGTCGTAAAGCTCTCCATTTGTGGTTGTTTCGCCTACCTCAGATTCCTCATACTTAATTACATTCACCTCTCCTAAATCCTGAAGGTTTGCTTTCTGTAAATAGGGGTTCTCATACTTTCGGGACGGAGGAAGCAGCACAGTTACCTCTTGCCCTTCTGCTAATAAGTTTAGTTGCAGCTCAGGGTTTAATGACTGAAACTCCCTTTCCGTCATCTTAAATTTTGACAGCAGATCCTTTAAACCTTCACCCTGCTGTACTTCATAAACGGAAAACACCCCCTGTGGTGATGACTCTTCGGAAAATTCAGAAACAGATGGAGCCGCACTTACTTTTTTCTTCACCGCCAGTCGCTGGCCAATGCTCAAAGCAGAACCCGAAATGTTATTTAGCTCCCGAAGCTGGTCAACCGTCATATTATGGTCCCGGGCAATTTGATACAGCGTATCCCCGCTTTTTACAATGTAAAACACATTTTGTGACTCAGAAGCCTGATTTACCAGCGGATCAGAATGCTCTTCCTCAGTCGGTCGCTCTGTTTGTGCCTCTTCTTCATTTTGGGTGAAGTAAATCAACTCCTGGCCAAGTTCAATTTCGTTTCCGGAAAGTTCATTCCATTGCTTTAGCTCGGCAATGGTTACGTTCAGCTTTTTCGAAATCCCATAGAGCGTGTCCCCTTGTTTAACCTGGTAGGTTGCGCGTTCCTGCGCAACCAAGCTCGCTCCGGTAAAAAGCATCACAACGAATAATGCAGATAGTTTTTTCAGAAAAGCTGATGTGTTCTTCATGACTGTTCGTCCATTTCGATTTCAAGATTCAGTAATGCCCCGGACAGCTCCGACTTTGTATGATTGTCGTTCTGAGCTTCGGCTACTTTGATACCCTCTTTATAGGTCTCGAGTGCTTTTTTGTTCTCGTTCATCGTTTCGTACAACTTTGCAAGGTGATAATACACCCCCACATAATCCGGGTCGCTGTTTCTGACGGCCTCAAACAAGACCCGGGCTTTGGAAGTCTCATCAATTTTCAGCATTTCCAACGCAAGAGCAAACTTGTAGAAAGAGTCATCGGGGTTTTCTCTCACTTTTTGTGCCAACGTGGAAATTCGTGAACTCATTGTGCAGCAGCCTTAAAGTTTGCTTCGATATCTTCGATGGAGTCGCCGCCAAACTTCTCCAGGAAAGCATTAGCAAGCACCGGGGCAAGTACGCTCTCGGCAACTACCACTGCTCTTGGCAGTGCACAAACATCCGAACGCTCGTACCGGGTTTCGGTTTCTTCCTTGGTTTTCATGTCCACGGTACTCAACGGGTTCAGCATGGTTGGAATAGGCTTCATCACCCCGCGAAGTATGATTGGCATCCCGGTACTCATTCCGCCTTCAATACCTCCCATTCGATTGGTGCGGCGTCCAAAGCTGTTATTTTCGTAGGTGATTTCGTCGTGAACTTCATGACCCGGGCGGTGACCGGCTTCAAACCCAAGCCCGATTTCCACACCTTTCATTGCCTGAGTAGACATAATAGCCTGCGCAAGCTGACCATCCAGTTTACGATCCCAATGAACATAGCTGCCCAATCCAACAGGTAGCCCGGTAATCACAATTTCATAAATACCGCCAAGGGAGGAACCCTCTTTCCGGCGGACTTTAATTTCTTCTCTCATCTGTTCTGATAATTCTTCATCCAGACAGCGTACATCTGACTCGTCGGCTGCTTTATAAATGGCTTCAGCCCCTTTGGTTGCCAGCGGGTCGGCCATAGACCTAACCTCATCCCAACCTTCAAACCCGACAGAACCAATTCTCAACACATGCCCGCCAATCTCGATTCCGAAGTGTTTTAAAAACTTGCGAGCAACACTGCAGCAAGCAACACGCATGGCTGTTTCACGAGCACTCGAGCGTTCTATGACCGGGCGAATGTCGTCAAATTTATATTTCTGTGCTCCTACCAAATCGGCATGTCCGGGGCGGGGAAGGGTTATTTTCTCTATTCCTTCTGCCTCTTCTTTTTTGTTCATCACGGTTGGCCAGCCGGCATCATCTTTTTCAAAAGCCCGGTTTGGCATGCTCATCGCTATGGGCCCGCCCATGGTTTTTCCAAACCTCAGCCCGGAACTGATGGTAGCAAAGTCTTTCTCAAAAGCCATACGACCGCCGCGCCCATATCCCTGCTGCCTACGTACAAGGTGGGTGGCAATTTCTTCTTCCGTGAGAGGCAAACCTGCCGGAACACCCTCTACAATTCCCGTTAGCGAGGGACCGTGTGATTCTCCGGCTGTTATATATCTGATCATTCGTTCTATAAGTCTATTGAATTTGTTCTGCTCGTTCCAAAAAAAGAGCGATTACCTTTACAAACTTCCGTTCTGAATTTTGTCGGGATCCTAAGATAATCATAGAATCACCCGAATTTATAGGAGAATCTCCGCCTGAATTAAGTTTTTTTGACGGTTCCTTTCATAATTCGCCTAATCTAAATCGGTCTTCAAACTAAGGCGTGTGATACCACCCAATCGGGAATACGAACTCCGGCTCAAATCAACAACAATCGATTTGATATTAATTCCCACTCCAAATGCTATCCCGGCCAGGTCAAAATCTTGCCCGGTTTGTGTTTGCTCGTGCAAATAATGATCGTAGCCTAACCGAACGGTTACATTCTCCCCAAAATTGGTTTCGCCCCCAAAAATCACATGGCGAAATACATTATCAACGAATGAGGGCTTCCCGGTTTCTCCAAATACACGCAAATCCCTATCATTCAGTTTTTTCAGGGTGAGACTGAGCTGAAACGGAAAAGCTTCCGGTTTTTTAGTAAAACCCAGTGACACATCCAGCGGTAAAGGCTCCCGATCATCAGCATAAGCGGTTATCTGTCCTCCAAAATTCCGAATCGAAATTCCCGCACTAAAATGGCTGGCCGAATCCTGGTAAAACAATCCTCCGGAAAAAGCCACCGCACTTGATTTATAGGAAGCGTAGGAAGAGTGAATAAAATCTATGCCTGCACCGGCGGTAATTTTATTTGAAAGGGGAAGACTATAAACTCCGGTAAGGGCAATGTCATTCGCGTTGAAATTACCAAGGTCATTACCGTCTTCATCCAGCCGGTCAAACTCACCGTAGCCGACAAATCGAATTCCGGCCGCTATAGTCCCGACTTTTTCAAACTCGTAAGCTCCACTTGTAAATCCCATATTGGCATCCGAAAAAAAGTTGAGATAGGATGCTGAAATCGACCCTGATGCATCGCTGTTTAAATACGCTGGGTTTACATGTATAAGACTAAAATCTGCATCAAATAATCCAACGTGATTTCCTCCAAGAGCCGCTGTTCGGGCGGTTGGGGTAACATCTAAAAAACGAAATACACTTGATGTATTTGACTGTGCCATCGTACATTGGGCACCAACAAATACCATCACTATGGTTAACAGTAATCGCACGGTATTTAACTATATATAAATCACAATTGGCAAAAATCTTTTGTAATATAATCAAATGCTTCGGCAATACGTCAAGATTATTGATTAAGAAATGATTTCCAACTTCCCAGGCGCGGCCGGTTTAAAACAATTTGGCCAGTACGCAAAGCTTTTATATCAGGCACTACGTTCATCCACCGAGTTTAGCACCTATCGCAACAACCTGTTCCAGGAGTTTGTGAAGGTTGGCTATGAGTCTATCCCTATTATCTTTTTAGTAGGGATTTTTACCGGGGCTGTACTTACTCTTCAAACAGCTTACCAGTTGGACACGGATATTTACCCCAGCTCCATCATTGGCTCTATTGTTGCCCAGTCTATCGTTATTGAACTGGCGGCTGTGATCAGCGCTCTTGTATTGGCCGGAAAGGTAGGTGCCCGAATTTCAACCGAATTGGGAACCATGAGGGTTAGTGAGCAGATAGACGCTCTGGAATCGATGGGCTTTAATTCTGTCTCCTTTTTAGTGGTGCCGCGCATTTTAGCCGGGCTGCTGATGTTTCCCGTTCTTTATGTAACCGCAGCAGTTTTTGGAATCATAGGAGGTGTGACCGCCGGAGCGCTGGATGGTATTCTCCCCGCTGCAGAGTTTATGGAAGGTGCCCGTGCTTTCTTTTTTGAGTCGGATATCATTTTCGGGCTTTTGAAATCGGTTGTTTTTGGCTTTGTAATTACTTCCATCTCTTGCTTTAAAGGATATTTTGCTTTTGGCGGGGCCGAAGGTGTGGGAACCGCAACTACACAAGCAACGGTTTTAAGTTGTATCTTTGTACTGCTGGCTGATTTTGCTTTAGCCGCCATATTACTCTAACGATTATGATTGAGGTTAAAAATCTTACTAAAAGCTTTGGCGATAACCTGGTGTGGAGCGATGTTTCCTTCACTATTCAGGATGGAGAAACCACGGCCGTGATCGGAAAGTCCGGTTGTGGGAAATCAGTATTGCTGAAACACTTGAATGCTCTTTTGTACCCGGATGAGGGCGAGGTTTTAATAGACGGAAAGTGCGTTTTTGAGCTGAGTTATTCTCAACTCAGAAAAGTCCGGCAACGGTTTGGAATTTTATTTCAGGGCGGAGCATTGTTTGATTCCATCAGCACGTATGAGAATGTGGCTTTCCCCCTTCGGTATTTTACTGAACAAACCGAAGAAGAGATTGAGCATAATGTGATGGAAGCTCTCGGAATGGTGAACCTGGAACATGCCGGGGAAAAATCAACCTCCGAGCTTTCCGGAGGGATGAGAAAACGGGTAGGCCTGGCACGCGCCATTATTTTAAAACCGGATTATTTACTGTATGACGAGCCTACTTCCGGGCTTGACCCACGCACATCCGAAGAAATTAACGAGCTGATTAATACCATGGCCGACAGCCTGGACATCACCTCCATTGTTATCACCCACGACATGCATAGCGTGCTGGAAGTAGCTGAGAAAGTAGCTTTCCTGGACGAACAAAAATTAAGTTGGTTCGGTAAAACGGAAGACATGAAACACAGCGACAATAAAAATTTGATTGATTTCATTTCAGCAAGTGAATATCAAATAACTAAAAAAACTGCATAGGAGAACTTGTTTTGGCAAAAGTGTCCAACGAACTTAAAATAGGGATCACGGTAGTAGTGGCTATTATTGTAGCCTTTATTGGCTACCGGGTAATGAAAGACATCCCCCTGTTTCGCACTTCAACCACCATATATACTAAATTTGACCAGGTATATGGGCTCATTCCCGGAAATGTAGTGAACGTGAAAGGCTTCAAAATAGGAAGTGTAAAAGAAATGGAGCTGCTGATTTCGGACTCCACCCTGGTAACTATGAATATAGAAGAAGGGTACCAAATACCTAAAGGCTCTATTGCTGTGCTTAAATCCAGTGGGGTGCTTGGTGGGAAATTCATTGAAATTCAAAAAGCAGATTCCACTGAAATGGTACCACATCAAGGGTCTATTGAAGGAGTGTTTGAGCAAGGCATGATGGATACCTTTGCCGAGGAGGGAGAAAAACTCAGTAACGATATCTCCGGCTCTATACGTGGGGTTGAGAAGCTGGTGACGAGCCTCAACGAAACGCTGGATGAAGAGAATAAAGAGCATATTTCCGGTATCATTCAAAACCTGAGGTCCAGTACAGGTTCGTTGAACGAGCTGATCCGTAAAAAACAATCGGACCTGGATGCAATGATTACCTCCGCCAAACAAACCATGCAAAACATGGACGACCTCAGTTCCGAAAACAAAGAAAAGTTGAGTTCACTTATCACAAACCTGGAAGCAACCAGTGTCGAACTGGAAACATTGAGCTCAGGATTGAACGAAACGAATCTTACCTTAAACGAGGTGTTAACCAAGATTAATAACGGAGAAGGCACCCTTGGGAAAATGATTAACGACCCTTCTCTTTACAATAATGTGGATAGCCTTTCCTTTAACTTAAACCGGCTGATCAAAAACATGAACGATGAGCCCGGAAAGTATTTAAAGCACATGAGACTTATTGAGGTATTTTAAGCCCAACCTTATTGTTGAATTTGCTTTCAATTCCTTGGGTATTCACTTATATTTCCAAGCTTACTGCCAGAGGTTAAAAAGACACCTGCAGTATTCAAATCGCAATTTAATTAATGTTTTTTAGAGGTAACCTTTTATGGGTGTAATGGAAAAAATGAGAAACAGCACCGGTGTCATCTTGTGGGTGCTGATTGGATCTTTTGGCCTTCTGTGGGTTTTGTCTGACGTAAACTTTTTTGAAGCCATGCAGGCCGGACCAAGTTCATTGGGTAGTGTTAATGGTGATAAGATCTCCAATGAAGAATATCAAAGCCGTATCCAGTATTATTCTAATGCTTACAGCCAGCAAACCGGGAATTCCCTAACTCCGGAAATGCGCGCTTATTATGAAACACAAGCCTGGAATGAACTGGTAAACTCCCGCTTGCTTCGCCAGAAAATGGACGATTTAGGTATCACTGTTTCTGACCAGGAAGTACTGGATATGGTATATGGTGACAACCCAGCTCCTGTAATTCGCCAGAACTTTACCCGTGAAGACGGCACCATTGACCGCGCAGCTGTTCAGCAGGTTCTCTCTTCCAGTGAGTTTTCGCAACAAGCCGTTGCCCTCGAAATGCAACTCCGGGAGCAACGCCGTCAGCAAAAGCTGAATAATTATATTTCAGCCGGACTTCAGGTTACCGAAGAAGAAGTTGAAAGAGAGTTTGTGAAGAATAACAGCACGGCGAATGTCAACTACATTCGTTTCCCTTACAGTGAAGTTACCGAGCAACAGCTTGAAATTTCTGATGCCGAGCTCCGCGAGTACTACAACAAAAACAAAGAGCGCTACAGCCGTGACGAAAGCTACCGCATTCAGTATGTTACATTCAGCAAGCTGCCAACCGCCAGCGATACTGCTCAAATTGTGGAAGATGTTCGGGAACTGATAACCCCTTTTGCTAATACTGAAAACGATTCTTTGTTCTTAGCCCGACAGGGTTCTTCTACTCAATACAGAAATGCTTTTGTGTCTGAAGATGACATCCGGGAAGAATATACCCCTGTTCTTGACCTTGAGGTTGGGGAAGTATCTGACGTGATCCTGACTTCTAACCAAGCTGCTATTCTTAAGAAAACAGCGGAACAGGGTAACGAAATCAAGTTCCAGATTATGAGCTATAATATTCAGGCTCTTCCATCTACCATCGATGAAGCTAACGAAGCAGCTGCTGATTTTGAATTCTTCGCTTCTGAAGAAAGCTCTTTTGATGAAGAAGCCGAAACCCGTGGCCTGGAAGTGAAAGAAGCGTTTGCCACCAAAGGAAATGATTTCATTTCCGGACTTGGAAGCAGTAAGCAAATCATGAATTTTCTGGAATCAGCTGATGAAGGCGATATCTCCAACACCATTGAACTGAGTTCTGACTTTGTTGTGATTCAGGTTGAAGAGATTACCCCCGAAGGCTACCGTCCGTTTGATGAGGTTAAGTCTCAGGTAGAGACTCTGGTTAAAGTTGAGCGACGTAAAGAACTTACCGTTGAAAGGGTAGAAGGGTTATTAGCTCAGAACCAGACACTTTCTGCTTTAGCGGAAAGCACTGAAAAAGAGATTCTTAACGAAAACAACCTCCGCGCAAGCGCAACCGTACTGCCCGGGGCCGGAAGAGAGCCTCGTGTTATTGGTGCTATTTTTGCTCTGAATGAAGGCCAAACTTCCGGAGTTATTGCCGGAAACAGTGCTGCTTTTGTGGTAGAGCTGATTAGCAAAATGGAAGCTGATTTAGCCAACTTAACTCCCGACCAACGACAAACTATACGCCAGCGTCTGGAGCAGCAGAAAACACAAGAATTTACCTCTATTTGGTTAGAGCAACTTCGTGAAGCCGCAGATATCGTAGACAACCGTGACAGACTGCTACAGCGATAATCTTTTTTCGTAATTGTATTATTTGGGGTGAGAAGTTTCTTCTCACCCTTTTTTGTTTAGCCCACATTCTGTTCCCTTAAATCCATTACATTTCCACATGCCCAAACAAGCTACACATAGCGATGAATACTGGATGCATAAAGCCCTGGATTTAGCTAAACAGGCTAAAGGACAAGTGGCACCGAATCCGTTGGTGGGATGCGTCATTGTATCTTCTGAAGGAGAACTTATTGGGCTGGGGTTTCATAAAAAGTTTGGGGAAGCCCACGCTGAAGTTAATGCAGTGGAGTCAGTTAAAAATAAGAAACATCTTAAAGATGCTACGGTTTATGTAACCCTCGAACCTTGCTCACATCAGGGTAAAACTCCACCCTGCGCCCCAATGCTGGCAAAACTACCGATTAAGAAAGTAGTGATAGCCATGAAGGATCCTAATCCTGAAGTGAACGGAAAAGGAATACTGCACCTCCGCAATAATGGAATTGAAGTAGAGACCGGTGTTCTGGAGAAAGAAGCAGAAAAACTGAACGAGTTCTTTATTTATCATCAAACTTTTGGACGGCCTTTTATTACACTGAAAGTAGCCCAAACGGCCGATGGTTATATTGCCGCTGCTGATGGAGAATCGCAATGGATCACCGGGAAACAGTCCCGGAAACTGGTTCACAAATGGCGTTCAGAATACGATGCTGTTTTGGTAGGAAGAACCACCGCCATGGTTGATAACCCAAGCTTAACAGTTCGTCATGTTTCCGGTCGGCAGCCTAAACGGATTGTGATTGACGGCCCTTATGAACTCCCCAAAGAACTGAATCTTTTCTCGGATAAGTTTGAAGAAAAAACCACTATCATCACATGGAACAAAGAGGCTTCAGCAACCGATGCCGACCCGATGCTGAAGGTTATGCAGCAGAATTACTTTCGGGGAGAAGTGCTTCAGGTTTCCAAGGTTGATGGACATGTTGATTTGCGACAATCGTTTAAGTTGTTGGGCGAAAATGGGATTACGTCAGTCTTAGTGGAAGGCGGGCAACAGCTATCTTCTGCCTTAATCCGACAGGGACTTGTAGATAAACTCGAACTATTTATAGCCCCAAAATTGTTGGGAGCCGGAACCCGATCGCTGATTAACATTGGCATCAACAAAATGAAAGAAATTGCCGAACTTAAAGATGTTACCTGGACACAAGTTGGTGATGATATGTTATTAACCGGATATTTTTAAAAATTATGTTTACCGGAATTGTACAAGAAGTTGGAAAAGTTGCAGCCGTAAAATCTCTGAATGGAGGAGGCAAGGAATTGAAGATCGCATGCTCTTTTGCCGCCACCTGCCATGAGGACGAAAGCATTGCCGTGAACGGAGTTTGCCTCACCGTTACTGCTTTTGATGAGGAAACTTTCACCGTTCAGGCTGTGGAAGAAACGCTTCGAAAAACCTCAACGGGCGAACTTACCAAGGGCAGCCCTGTAAACCTGGAGCGTTCGCTCACTCTCCAAAAAGGCATCGAAGGTCATTTGGTGCAAGGCCATGTAGACACAACCGGAACCATCACGGATATCGAAAAAGAAGAAACCGGCTGGTTAATCTCAGTTGAATATCCCGATGAATTTACCGATATGATTGTTGGGCGAGGCAGCATCACCATGGAAGGCATCAGCCTTACCGTTGCCCGCGAATCGGACAACCAGTTCACCGTTGCCATTATCCCCTACACATGGGAACATACCAACCTCAAAGATAAATCTGTCGGCGATGCTGTAAATCTTGAGTTTGACGTAATCGGAAAATACGTGGTTAAATATCTGGCTAAAATAGGCCGGGATTCTCTTTAACGCCCATATCCTGCGCCGGTAGGGCTCGAACTTCTCTCCAAATTCTTGAGCACCGGCAGCTTCTGGAATAAACTCTGTATTTGCGAACTGTTCACGCTCAGGCGGAAGAAGTAGTACTGAAATTCCCCAAATGGATTAATCTGAAAAGACAAGTTCCAGCATTCCAGGTTTCGGGTTAAGGAAAACTGAGACGGGGTGAATTCCTTAGCAATAAAATCATAGCCCACGTTGGTATTGAACTTCCACTTCGGCGTTAAGTTGAACGATATACTGCTGGCTCGAATGGTAGCCCTTTTCCGCGGACTTTGATTAAAACGGTAATTCCAGCTGTAACTGAAATTCAGGGAGACGCTCCAGGGCGAACGAAAATCCGGAACCGGCTCCAGCCCAAACCTGGAATCGACCGGATTAAAGATAGATTGATTGTAAGGATCATATCGGCGGCGGTATTCGGGGGTATAAACCTCAACTCCATTCCCTCCCCGGAAAGACGTACTCGCACTTAGTGAAAACGATTGAAGCTGAGCCAGCTTATCCCCGTCTTCAATGTAGTACCTGTTAACCTCCCGGCCCAAAGAATCTGTTTGATAAAACGAGAAACTGGCATTCGCACTTAAGTTCAGTCCGGAAATAGCATTCGAACTAATGGATGTGCTAAGCGGACTTAGATTTAAACTGTCTGCCGCAAAGTTATAGGATGTACTCAGCGACAGGTTATCAATAAAGCGCAGGTTTTTTTCGGAAACCTCCCCGGTGCTGTCACGCTTTACTATTTTTGTTTCAAACACATTCCGGAGAGAGAAATTGATTGAGCGCTGTTCGCCACGCCCGGGCCCTGAAAAAATTTCGTCTTCAAATATCGAGTACTGCTGAGTATTGCCCAGGCTATCGGTTTGCACTGTTCGGTAATAGCCCCATCTTTCTGCACTAAAATCCGGCCGGTAGCTAAATCCGATGGTTGGCCGGGCAGTATGCCTGAATCCTTGTAGATTTCCAATCCTCATATTGGATATTCCATAAACGGTAGTACTGAAATTCAGGTTAGTGCTGAAATCACGGGCTGCTTCAAATCCGTAAATTTTATCCGTTTCCACCCGGTTTGAGTCGGCATTGTACGATTTTCGTATAGAAGACGGATACCAGTACTCGTTTCCGTTTATACCGGCAGAAATGTTTAAAAACTGGCTGGGAATAAGCTGCCCGATTTGTATGCTTGCTGACTGCTGGAACCCTGCCTGAATATAATTTTGATTACCCGTTGCCTCCTCATACAACTCCCGGTCAGTAAGCGCCTCGAAAAATGTCACATCCGCACTATCTGCATCTATGGGATTATAATTGAAGCGGGATCTGAGTGTGTTATCATAGCTGATGTTGATACTTTCATACCAGCGCTGCTGACCGGACCTTGATGATCCGTTTTGGAAAGGAGAAAATGTTCTTAGGCGGAAGTTGGCTGATGGCCCGCTCAGCTGTGTTGAGTAATTGCTGAAATTCTGATTCAGCTGGGCGTTGGTACTAAAGGTAAACAGGTTCTCCGGGTGCTTGTAATTGTACGCCATCGTTGACCTTGAGTTCGTCTCTGCCCGGTCGTTAATATCATAGGAGTTTCTTCTCAGGTAATCCTCCGTTCGCAGGTTTACATTGGCGGTTAATGAGGCGTACGGTGATATCGTTTGGTTATGCTGAATACCAATCGACTTTTGCACCCGCTCCTCAAAATCAGGGTCTGTGGGTTCCAACCCCCGGTCTTTAGAGTATCCAATATCTAAAGATCCGTTATACCAGTTGGTTTTTCGGTATTGCACCCGCCCATTTAGGTAAAACGTTCCTGAGGTATAAATATCTCCGTCCACCTGCCCGGTCAGGTAATCATTGAAATATTGAAACCAGCCTACGTTCTGAAGTCCCAGTCCGCGGTTGTTTTGGTTTTGGAATGCATAGGTTGGAGTTAGCAATCCGGATCTCTTTTTTTCAATATCGGTAGGCACATAACCGAATGGAAATATCAGTGGATATGGTATGTCCAGAATATACAGCCGGGCATTACTGAAAAACAGTTCATCCTGATCAACCACTTTCATTTTCTTGGCTTTGATGTAATAATACAGATACTCAGGCGGACAGGTTGAGTAGATCCCGTCTTCTATAAATACTTCACTCTCACTTACATTCTTGATTTTAGAACCGATCAAATGCCCTTCCGAGACCTTCACTTGGGCGGCTTCAAACTTTCCTTTTTTGGTTTTGTAGTTGAAGAGGATGCGGGTGCTTTTAATTTCATCTGAATCCCGAATCAGAACGGGCCGGGAGAGTGTATCTTCAGGTGTAGTTGTTGTGGCTTCAACGGTTGATTTTTCAATATCCATGTTAATCTCACCCGCATTCAACTCCCCGGAAGTATGCTTCACCTGGGCTGAACCGAATAGAAAAGCCTTCTTACCTTTTGAAAAGTCGATAATTAGCGAATCGGAAGACTGAAACTGAACAGCGTCACCAGGCACAGAAGCACTGCCACCCGGAGCGGTGGAAGCCGGTTGTACCAAAGAAGTATCGGTAGCTGCTGATGTGGTATCTGTCTGCTGAGCTAAGAGGGGTACCGTCATCAAAAAAACCAGGCAAATACCCCCCGTATATCTGCCCATATGTGTCTTTATGACGGTAAGCATGTGTTTCTTTGATTAGGAAAAAGAGTCGAAAGCCAGCCCGGCAGCACCCAGTAGCGCACTGTCATTACCGAGATCTTCATAAACCAGCTCAAATTCTTCTTTGAACGGCTCCATCATGTGTTTTCGTACAATATCTCTTGCTGGCTCAAAAAGAAAATCTCCCGCTTTAGAAACGCCACCACTCACCACAATCTTTCTAATGTCCATCATGTGCACATAATTGATAATAGCATATCCAAGGCGCTGACCACTTTTGGCTAAAATTTCGATAGCCAGTTCATTGCCATCTTTTGCCGCGTTTGTAAGGTCGACGGGTTCCAGTTGGTCGAAGTCGTTAGAAAATTTTTTGTACAACTCATTGGTTGGGTTTTGGGTAATCAAGTCGGCGGCAAACCGACTGAGAAAACGCTGCCCGAGATAAGCTTCAACTGTACCTCGAGTTACACTGTTAGATAGCGGGCCATGGTAATCGATAATTACATGCCCCAGTTCTCCGGCCATTCCTTTTGTGCCTTTATAAATATTACGGTCGATAATAATTCCACCGCCTACCCCCGTTCCAAGGGTAATCATGATAAAGCTATCGAAGTTTCTGCCCACCCCAAAATGTAAGGAGCCAATGGCTGCAATGTTGGCGTCGTTCTCTATTTTGCAGGAAATGCCTGTTCGTTGGGTAATCTCTTCTGCAGCATTTACTACGGACCAGCCCGGCAAGTTAGGCGGATATTTAACTGTGGTTTGATCTTTTGAAACCATTCCGGGCAGCCCAAGACCAATCCCCATGATTTCATACTTCTTATTCAGGTCCTTAACGGTTTCTGCAATGCGATCCAGAATGTGATCTTTTCCGAGTTTAGCCTGTGTCGGTGTGGTTACCTTCTCTATAATTCCTTTTTCATCATCAACAACGGCGGCTTTAATGTTGGTGCCACCAAGATCAACACCAATGGCTTTCATTCAATTACATTTAGAATCTTACGGTTCCGGTAGTTTGGATAAGATAATAGGCTAACTAACCTAAGCCAAACGGCACTATTTCTCCCGCTTCACTTTATAGACAGTTTCTCCCGGCTTTCTCATCCCATATTCTTCCCGGGCAATTTTTTCGAGGAGGGCGGGATCTTTATCCAAATTTTCAATTTTGGTCTTAAGCTCTTCGGATCGCTCATTCAGCTCCGCTGTTCGCTCTTTAAGCTCTTGCTTTTCAGCGTATAAATCCCACCTTGTCTTCAGGCTATACGAATCAATAAAAGCAAACCAAGCCACTACAAATGCTGTAAGCAAAAGTGCGAGAAAAGACTTTTTCCAGCGTAATGGATTTAAAAATTGTAGGTTCATAAATAAGCCTGTAGATTTTCGTTAGCATGTCAAAATACATTAATTTGGCTATTAAGTACAATCCAGTGTTTTGTATTCTATGAAAAAGCTGACTGCTTTCATTGCAACCTTCGTGTTGATGCTACCTATCTTTTCTGCCTATGCTCAGAGTGAGGAATGGATACAGGTATACTTTAATATGCCCGCCGATCACTCTGTTGCTACCAATAACAACCTAAGCAACAGCAATTATGACCTGATTGGAACCCTTGAGCAGCTCATTGATTCTGCCACAACAAGTGTGGATTTCTGCATCTATGATTTTGAACACCCTCGTATAGCCCATGCCCTGGTTCGTGCTAAAAACCGGGGAGTTCGCATCCGCCTGGTTACTGACGACCACAACCGAACCGATGGAGGTGATTATGACCTTAGAATATGGACTATTCTGGCTACCGCTGGCATTACTTCTATAGACGACGATGGCGATATCTACAACACAGATGGCACTATTACAGACAATGACTTGGTCAATGACGGCTCTGACATGCACAATAAATTTGCCGTTATAGATTACCTGAGCCCATCTCCGGATGATGATTACGTATGGACCGGCTCAACCAACATAACCTACACCGGTGCTTACAATACCAATCACACGCTCATCATTAAAGACACGGATGTGGCTAAAGCCTACACCGAAGAATTTGAGCAAATGTGGGGAGATTCTGATGAAACCCCGGAAGCCAACCAAGCTGTATTTCATAAGGACAAAGTAAATGTAAGCCAGAATGTTTTTAATGTAGGAGGAACCCGGGTTGAAGTGTATTTCGCTCCTGTAAATCGGGATCGGTCCAAACCCAGTGTAAGCGAGCGCCTTGTTTCTCTGATTCGGGAAGAAGCCCAGCATGACATCAACTTTCAGGCTTTCGCTATTACCCCGGAAATTCCCATCAGTCGCCAAATGTGGGATCAATCTTCCACCGGAGAAGTTTTGCTTCGCGGAGCCATCGACCGCAGCTTTTACAGCCGATACCAAAGTGCTGGTGAAATATGGGGGATTGATTCTGCCCGAATGAACAACCGGATGGTTTTACCGGCCAACGAACTTCGAAAGCTTCACCATAAAGTTATTCTGCTTGATACTGAGCACCCTGACTCTTCCGACATTGGGGTTACCGTTGCCGGTTCCTATAATTTTTCCATGAATGCAGAAATGAACAATGACGAGAATACCGTCATCATTTTTTCAGATGCAATCACCAACCAGTTTTACCAGGATTTTATGGGCGTGATGAAGCGAGCCCGAAACGAATCCTTTCCTCCTGCACCACCTTTGGATACAGAACAATGGTATGAAGTGTTTTCCATCACCGATGGGAGTCGCTTTGAAATTGAGATCGCTCCCGGTTTCGGCTATGGCGTTCGGTTTCTTGGAGTGGATGTCCCAACCATTTATGCCGGGCAGGATTCGGCTGAGTATTACTCCGGCGCAGCAGCCGATTATCTACACAATCTGCTTGAAGGGCGAAAGGTGCGACTTAAAGGCCATGATGGGGGAAAGCCCGAAGCCAGGTATAATGCCTTTCAAGCCTATGTAGAAATGCAATACGATGACGGCCCGGTAAGTTTAAATAAAATACTCCTGGAAAAAGGACTCGGAACCACCTCGGTATATTACAGCCAAAACGAAGACTCCGTTGCTGCTTTCAAAAGCTATCAGGAATTAGCCCGGGCAAAGGGAGAAGGCCTTTGGAAACACCCGAATAGAATAGGTACCAAAACCCTGCGTGCCAAAGAAGTTGATACGGGAAGCCCGACCAATGTGATGTATCCCATCAATATAAACACCGCTGATGAGGCCACCCTGCAGCTGTTACCCGGCATTGGGCCCGCTTATTCGAAACGCATTGTGCAATATCGTTTAGAAAACGGTGGCTTTAAAAGTGTAGATGAGATAACAAATATTCGAGGCATCGGCCCGAAAACCCTTCAAAAATTGCGACCTATTATTACGCTGGAATAGCTGTGCATAAAAAAACCCCATCCGAGATCAATCGTATGGGGCTGGTCAAGAGAGAGTCATTAAAAAAATTCCATAAAATTGTGTGAATCGGGAGGGGCTCGAACCCTCGACCCACGGCTTAAAAGGCCGTTGCTCTACCAACTGAGCTACCGATTCTCAAGTAGATTCCAAAGATAAGGCATTTATTAATTAGAGTACAAGAGAAAATTGAATTTTCTACTCCTTTTTTTCATTGCCTGTATCCAAAATCTGAACCAAATCAGTTTCGATCAGTTGGTGTGGTTTTTCAACTATTCGTCCTACCTCTGTAGTGCCTTTTAAAACCAACACGGTGGGAATATATTTGATATCAAACTTATTTAAAAATGATTCGGGAAATTTTTTTTGACGGTCCACAGAAATGTATTGAACGCCGATGTTTTCTGCCTTCGCAAGTTCCAAAGTTTTCATAAGTCCCGGAATGTATTTCTTGGATTCCCTACACCAACTTCCCACAAATACCATTAATTGCACCGAATCCTGATAAGCTGATAAATATCCAACCGCTTCTTCATCCGGTTTATAACGGTCTATGTAAATATCATAGATATGGTCGTTGGCTAGAATTTCTTCTTTCGTAACCGGACCCACTAAATCCTGCTTTTGTGCCTTCATGGTTTCGGGCCATAACAACCCAAAAACAAGTATTGCGGCTAATAAAATCTCCCTTGCAGAGTTCATAAGGATTTCTGTTTTTTGGATAGTATCTTCAGTCAAATTACCATCTTTCACTATCAATTATGCCAAGCATTTTCACCAAAATTATTGAAGGGGACATTCCCAGTTATAAAATAGCAGAAGACGACAAACATTATGCTTTCCTGGATATCAACCCTTCTGCAGAAGGGCATACCCTGTGCATACCCAAAAAGGAAATAGACTATATCTTTGATTTGGACCCGGCTGAACTGTCGGAATTAAACCTGTTTGCCCAAAAAGTTGCCAAAGGAATTGATAAAGCCCTGAAGCCTATACGAACGGGAGTTATAGTGGAAGGAATGGAAGTGCCCCATGCTCATATTCACCTGATTCCCATTTATAAAGAATCGCAACGGTTTAGCCTGGGCATGCAGGTAGGGGTAAGTCAGGACCGAATGATGGAGCTGGCCAAAATCATCAGCGAAAAGGTAAGCATATGAACATCCTCATAATTAATGGACCCAACCTGAACCTGCTCGGAAAACGAAATCCCGGCATCTATGGTGCAAAAAGCCTGAAAGATCTGGAGTACTTCCTGATTGATGAGTTTCCCAAACATCATCTGGAGTTTTTCCAAAGTAACATTGAAGGTGAGCTGATTGATAAAGTGCAGGATGCCATGGAACGTGATGTGCAGGGAGTTGTGATAAATCCCGGCGGTTACTCCCACACATCGGTTGCTTTACGTGATGCATTGGAACCGTTGGATATTCCCAAAGTAGAAGTTCATATATCCAACATTCATGCTCGCGAGGAATTTCGGGAAAAGTCTGTGACCGGCGGCGTCATGGATGGCATCATCACAGGGTTTGGAAAGTTCAGCTACGTGCTGGGCATTCAGGCTTTGGAAAAGCTCACTGAATGAATACAAGGCTACTTTCTTTCAACTTAATCGTTCGCATTGACCAAACTTAAAGAACTCTTTTCCGATACGCTTGTTTACGGTATAAGTAGTGTGGTTGCCCGATTTATCGGTTATCTGCTGGTTCCGCTCCATACCGGCGTATTCAGCGAAGATCAGTATGGCATTATCAGCCTGATTTTTGCCGCCATCGCATTATTCAATGTGGTTTTTACCATGGGCATGGAGTCGGCCTATATTCGGTATGGCAAAGACCGTGATAAAGCGAAGGATATTTTCAAAACGGTTCAGCTTTTCCTGTTGGCTACTTCCGGAGTTCTGGCATTCATCATTTGGGGGGCTGAGCCGGTTGTTGCTCCAATCATAGGATTAGAACCCGGCGATCCTATTCTCTGGATTATGCTGGGGATTCTCTTTTTTGACACCCTTGCTGTAGTCCCGTTCGCCGAGTTGCGCCTTGTCCGGAGGTCGGTACTCTTTGCTGTTCTCAAAACCGGAAATGTAGTTGTTAATCTTGGGTTGAACTTTTATCTGATTCTGGGGCTCGGTTATGGTATCGAGGCTGTATTCATCAGTAATCTGGTTGCTTCACTTCTCACAGCTTTAGCGATCTGGGTGTTAACCATTCCCATGTTTACGGGAAACTGGAACACTGCTTTACTCAAAAAAGCTCTGCTGTTCGGGCTTCCATTCATTCCGGCCGGCTTCGGTCACGCCATTAATGAATTAATGGATCGTTTTTTCCTGAAAGCTATGGACCAATCCACCATTGATGCGTTATATGGAGCCGACTACACTTCTGATGATATCGTAGGAATTTACAGCGCCTGTTATAAACTGGCCGTTTTCATGCTTTTGATTGTGCAAATGTTCAGGATGGCCTGGCAGCCCTTTTTTATGCGGCAGTCTGAGGAGGTATCTGCCCCGAGAACCTTCTCCCAAACCTTTACCTTATTTAATGCAGCAGCAGCCTCTGTTTTTCTAATCGTTGCCTTATTTGCTCAGCAAATCGTTTCCATAAAAGTACCTATTCTGGATTTCTATCTCGTTGATGAGAAGTTTTGGGAAGGACTCACTATTGTTCCCATTCTTCTTTTAGCTTACTGGTTTCAGGGCTGGTATATCAACTTTTCAGCCGGAATCTTTATCAGCGAAACTACGAAACGCCTTCCACAAATTACCCTGATAGGTGCCGGAATAACCATCATCGCCAACCTGGTTATGATTCCACACTTCGGCATGATGGGCTCGGCCCTGGCTACTCTGTCAAGCTATGCCGCCATGGCCTTGTTGATTTATTACTACTCTACCCATGCATTTGAAGTGCCCTATAAACTGGTCAGAGGATTTGCAGTGATGGGAATTGCTGCCGGTTTATTCTACCTGAAACCTACTATACTTTCGCTGGGCCTTTCAGAACTGATTGCTTCCTTTTTGCTTCTTCTTACCGGTTTGCTTAGCATCGGAGTTATCACCTACACAGCTGTTTTTTCGGAGGAATAGCTCTACATATTTTCTATTTGACCAATCCCAAAAAAGTAAGTTAATTCACTGGTGGAGTTGAAGTTAACCAATACTTACCCTTCATTCCGTCAGATATTATTTCTTAATTATTTAGTGTACCTGGATATTATTATGAATACGAAAGAACGAGTCGGGATATATGTAGATGCCGTTAATGTAACCATGAACGGAGGATATGGACTACGCTACGACATTTTGCGAATGTTTGCCTGCCGGGGAGGGGGGATAGCCTCCCGACTGAATGTGTACCTCTGTTATGATTCAGACAGGCTCAAAGAGGATCATGAATATCGCCAAAAAACCCACCGGTTCTGTGAAGTTCTGAGAGATTTTGAATACAAAGTGACCGAAAAACCGGTTCAAACCTACACCAATCATGAAACCGGTGAGAAAATTTCGAAATCCACCATCGACATGGATATGGCTGTAGACATGATGGTTCAGGCTGATCATCTCGACAAGATTGTATTGCTCAGCAGTAGCGGAAGTTATGTAAGTGTGGTGAATGCCATTCAAAACAAAGGCTGCCGGGTTGAAATGGTCGGCTTTGATAATGTCTCTTCGTCTCTGAAGAGAGCTGTAGACTCATCCGTTTCCGGCTACCTGATTCCCGGATTGCTGCCCATTGAGTCCCCTCATGAATGGGGGGAAAACGGGTCACGGGTTCGTGGCGTTTGCTACGATTTTTCCCAGGATGAAGGTTATGGATTCCTTCGCTTCCTGACACGAAAGAATGATTGCCTGTGGATTACAGATTCCCGCGATGAAGACTCCCCCTATAAAACCGTTTTTGCTCATGTATCCCAGTTTGAAGATGATTTTGACGCCCACTACCTGCCCAGCCGGGAACTCATTTTCGAGTTTGATGTAACGGAAAATGACAAAGGGCTTATCGCAGAGAATATCGTGTTGATAAGTGCACCGTAGGTTTGTAACTCGTTAAATGCATATCCACATTCTTAAATCGGTCTTTCGGTCACTCGGTTAATCGAAAAACTTTTATTCGATGGTTACACTGTCATCATCAAAGCCATCGTCTTTGCTGCTTTTCCAGGCTTTGTAGAAGCTTACCAAATTAGAAGTGGAGTAGATCAGCATAAAGAAGGCGATCAGGTAGGCTACTGAATTCGGATTCATAACAATCAGAACTGCCGTGATAAGAGTTATAACACCAAGAATGGAAAGCTGCATGGCAAACAGCATCAACAAACCGAACAGTCCCAGAAAAGAAGCAAAAGTAATAGGAATAAGTTCGGGGAAGATAAAAATCAACGTGCCGGTCACGATGGGAAGTGCAATCATAGGCGAAGGCAGCCGAAACGCCAGAAACATCAACCCCAGAGAAAGCAGATAAGCACCGGCTATCAGATATAGAAAATTCGGAAAGACAAGGGTTAAAACACCCGTTGCCAATGTTAGTATCGCATTTGTTACCTGACGTTGTCGGGACTTATGTTGAAAACGACCCTGATATTGCTCAAACATAGTTATTTAATTATTGAAATTTCTTTAATCCAGTTCAACAAACTCAACTTCTCTGGTGTTCGTGTTCAGAAAAGCAATGGAAGCTTTTTCATCGAAGCCGTTGGCTGTGCCGGGATTAATAACGATGGTTTCTTCTACTTCTTTATACACCATTTCGTGAGTATGTCCGGTGACCACAACATCATATCTGCCTGATTCGATCAAAGAGTCTGTAATTTCAGCATATGTGCCATGATATACTGCAATGGTTAGTCCCCCCTCTTCAATTCTTAAAAAATCACCGGCTAGTTCAGCGCCAATATCCCGAAACTTCTCCATCAACAGATATTTATCACCATCGTTATTGCCAAAAATTCCTTTCAGGTTCAACCCTTCAAAAAGCGGAATCATAAATGGACTGCAATAATCTCCGGCATGTAATATCAGCTCTGCCTTTCGGTCCTTAAAGATTCCGATGGCTTTTTTAAGGTTAGGAATGTGATCGTGTGTGTCAGATATAATTCCAATCAGCATGATATTCGTTATTTGTTATTTATTGAATGGGGTCGGCTCTCATCTGACCTACAAATAACTAAATTATATCCAAAGCTGAAATTTTGTGCCGTTTATATCATCAGCTTCCTTTTTAAGCGATCTTTTTGATTACTTTGAACGATCTCGCCGCTTTACTAATTTTAGGCCATATGAATGAAAAGCATTTTCACATAAAAAATATGGTGTGCAGTCACTGCGCGGAAGTTTTGGAAGAAAAGCTGCTGGCTGCTGATTTCGATATACAGAAAATTGAACTCGGTCAGCTTACGTTGTCCAATCCCGTTACCGAAGGTGAATATGAACGCCTCATTCAGGTAGTTCGAAATAACGGTTTTGAGCTGATCAACGACAAGGGCAGCCGGATTGTAGAGCAGATTAAACAGCTCATCATTCAGTTGGTGCGAACCGATCAGGAGTTGGAAGGAAATCTATCTGACTACCTATCAAAAAAAATCAGTAAAGACTATCAGCAGCTCAGCCGGTTATTTTCCAATGTAGAAGGAAAGTCGATTGAGCGGTATTACATCCTGCAAAAAATAGAGCGGGCCAAAGAGCTTATTGTGTATGGTGAACAAAGCCTCACCGAAATAGCCTATGAGCTGGGATACAGCAGTCAGCAGCATTTCTCCCGGCAGTTCAAGAAAGAAACAGGACTGTCGCCTTCCCACTTTAAAGAAGTGAAAGAGAACAAACGCATCTCCATCGACAAGCTCTGACAAAATCCTGCACAAGAAATACAGAATACTGCAATTCAGTCTATGGTATTAGGGCTATCTTGAGATCAAATTAATACATTCTTTATGATCTCATTCCTCAAGAAGTACCGCGAGGTTGCCATAGCCTCCGTCTTTCTGATTGCTGCATTAGTAGCTCAACATGCTTTCTCTTTTGCGGGTCAGGAATATGTGTACATCTCCCTTTTTGTAATTTCCTACCTGTTTGTTGGCGGTCCTGTTTGGATGAAAGCTTATCGGTCGGTAAAGAAAGGAACTCTTTTCAGTGAGTTTTTCCTGATGGGCATTGCCACGGTTGGCGCCTTTGCCTTGGGGGAATATGCTGAAGGCGTGGCCGTCATGCTCTTTTACATGATTGGGGAATATGCTCAGCACGGAGCGGTTACCAAAGCGCGGCATTCCATTCAAAAACTAATTGAACAACAGCCTGATATCGCAACCGTAGAGCGAAATGGAGAAACTGTCAACATTCATCCCGATCAGGTTCAGGTTGGGGATGTAATTCAGGTGCGTCCAGGCGAAAAAGTTCCTCTTGATGGTGAACTTCTCTCTGAGAAAGCTTCTTTTAATACCGCTGCCCTAACCGGAGAGTCCAAACCTGTAAACCGTGCTTCCGGTGAAGAAGTTTGGGCCGGCTCCATCAACCAGGATACACTGGTTCGCATACGGGTAACCAGCGGATTTAAAGACACCAAGCTTTCCCACATCCTGGAAATGGTTCAGGAAGCCTCCCAACGGAAAGCCCCTACTCAGCGCTTTATGACTAAGTTCGCTAAAGTCTATACTCCAATCGTTGTATGGCTGGCTGTTGCCGTTACTTTTGTCCCGTATTTATTTGTGGAGCAGTATGTATTCCAGGATTGGTTTTATAAAGCCCTCGTTTTCCTTGTGGTTTCTTGTCCGTGCGGACTCGTAATATCTATCCCACTTGGTTATTTCGGAGGAATTGGAGCGGCCTCCAGAAATGGGATTCTGCTCAAAGGATCCGATTACCTGGACCAACTCCGAAAAATGAATGTCCTCTTTATGGATAAAACAGGAACCCTTACCGAGGGATCCTTTGAAGTGCAGGAAATTGTGCCTCATAATGGACTAAGTAAGGAAGAGATTATCGCTTATGCCGCCTCGCTTGAGCAATATTCCACACACCCGATAGGCAAAGCTATTCTGGTATTTAAAAACGGGCAGCAACTGTTTGAAGTAAAAGAGCAGCAGGAAGTTTCCGGAAAAGGGCTTAAGGGCTTTATAGATGAACAGGAAGTTTTGGTTGGAAATGCAGAGTTGCTGAAAGGGAGCGGGGTGAAGATAGATGAGGTTCATCATTCCGAACCTTACACCTTTGTGCATGTAGCCGTTGGCGGAGAGCATGCAGGAACCATCCGTATTTCAGATAGAGTAAAAGAAGACAGCAAGCAAGCCATTCAACAGCTCAGGGAGAGGGGAATACAACGCCTGGTGATGCTCTCCGGTGATAACCCGGATGTTGTTTCTTTTGTAGCCAACGAACTGGGACTGGATGAGGCTCACGGGGGCCTGCTTCCCGATGAAAAATTCAACCTCGTTGAGCAGGCTCTCAGCAAAGAAAATACCGTTGGCTTTATAGGTGATGGGGTGAATGATGCGCCGGTAATTACCCTGGCCGATGTGGGTATCGCCATGGGAGGTATAGGCTCAGATGCGACCGTGGAAACTGCTGATGTGGTTATTCAAACCGACCAGCCATCTAAAGTTGCCAAAGCCATCGACATCTCCCGGTTCACGCATAAAATTGTTTGGCAGAACATCGGCTTTGCCCTGGGGATTAAGGTACTGGTGATGGGACTTGCCGCCATCGGACTGGCTTCTATGTGGGAAGCTATTTTTGCCGATGTGGGCGTAGCATTGATTGCCATAGCCAATGCCATCCGCGTTCAGAATACTTTTTCTGAGGGAGGCTCGGTTCTCGACCTATTCAAAAAGGGCGATGAAAACTCAGAGCAGGAACCCGCTGTTGCCTGTTGTGATGCTTGCTAAAAACAAGCTATAACCAGCGCCGAACCTTCTTTTTATACTCCAGAAACTCATCCCCGAACTTTTGCTCCATCACCTCTTCTTCGGGTTTAATCTGGAGCTCGTTCATATACCATATGAAGATCGGGATGAACAGAACGGTTAACATATTCTCTAACCTCACTACGGCTGCACAAAGAATGAGTACCATCCCGAGATACATGGGATTTCTTGTTAGGCGGTAGATTCCCGACTTCACAAAGGCAGTGGTGTCCTGTGGCTTGTGTGGGTTTATGGTGGTTGATTGTCGCCTGAATTCAATGATTCCAAGAAGTATTGTCAACCCGCCTATTGACAGAAATAAACTGTACACCCAATCCGGGATTAGCAGTACTAATGCTTCAAATGAAAGCCAGCGATCTGTCAGCCACATCAGCACCACACAAAGCAGGAATAGAACAGCCGGGGGAATTTTTAGCTTCAATTCATTCATAACACTCCTGTTTTAGATAAAATCATATAAGCTCCGCTGATTACCATCACGGCCAACACGTATTTTCTGAATGTCTCATCCGTCATAGTGCTGAGTAATTTTTTACCCACCAGGTTTCCGGCCGTGGCCCCAAGTCCTAACACGATGCCTAAAACCCATAGGTCGCCATATAATGCGCCTAAAAACGAATACGTACCAACCTGAACAACGCCCATAAAGAACGAATTGGCTGTTTTGGTTGCTATCATTTCCTCTTTCAGAATTCCCGCATTCAGGTAAAAGGGATTCAGAACGGGGCCAAGTCCACCCACAATAGTTGATACCGAGGCTACTCCAACTCCAAGAGGCAGCCAGTACCATTTTTTCATTTCAAAGGTGCGTTCTTTCTTGCCAAACTGATACTGAAAAACCGTACTTACCAAAAAGATACCAATTATAACCTGAAACCAGCTCGCCTCTACTTTAGTGAACAGCCACCCGGCTAGTAATACTCCGGTTACGGCAGCCGGAGCATACCACCTTACCACATCCCACCTGATGTCTTTCCAGAAAATAATGAGACGTGAAGGACGCCCGATCAGATCTCCCAGGTTAATGATCGGAGCTACCACTTTGGGCCCAAACATAAAATTAATAGCAGGAATCAGCAGTAATGATCCGCCGCCACCGGCGATCACAGAAATAATATATGCCCCCATCCCCCCAAAAAAGACAATGGCATAAATCCACCAGGGCTCTGTAAAAAGAGACTCCATCATGAGCTCCTAAATTTTATCGAGAGACTTGCGGTCAGGGTTTTGCAGCTTTTGGTAGTCACTCATGCTCATTCCGGTTATTTCTTTGAACTGGCGTGATAAATGTTGAAGGTTTTTATATCCCAGCTGATAAGCAATTTCACTGAAACTGAGATTTCCATACTCCACCCATTCTTTGGCTTTTTCAATCTTCAGGCGAATAAAATATTTCTCGATTGTGATTTCTTCTTTCCTGGAAAAAACACGGGATATACTTGCATAGCTTTTCGCGAGTTTATCTGCCAGGTAATCCGATAAAGAGGTTTCATCTGTTTCGAGGTTTCCGGATTCAACCCATTGTATGAGTGTTGTTTTAACCTTTTCCACCAGAATGGAATCCTCGTCTTTAATCAGGCCAAAATTAAAGCGCTCCAGTTCTTTCTCAATTTCCTTTAGCGTGGGATGAGAGCCGGAACGAGTAACTTCCGCTTTACCTAATTGAACGTGATGGACTTCCAAACCAAGTGCTGACAGTGCCGTTTCAATCACCATCTCGCAGCGATCACAAACCATATTTTTGATATGCAGGGTCATTTTTTCCATAGCATCAATGTAAACAGAAGTGGAAGAAAGTACATTCACCGGTATTTCGTCTTATAAGATTTGGAAAAAGGTTTGCCGAATTTTGAATATCCAGTAACCAACTCCGAATAATCCTGAATGTCTATTCGATGCCTTTATCTGACCAAACCGCAAACTCATTCCCACTGGGTTCAGTGAAATGAAAGCGCCGGCCACCGGGAAAAGAAAAGGTGTCTTGTACAATTTTAGCGCCGGCATTTTTTACTTTTTCCAAGGTAGCTTCCAAATCTTCACTGTAAAAAATAACCAAAGCAGCACCGGCTTCGGTTGTTGATTTCTTCTCCGACTTATAGAACCCTCCGTTTATTCCCTCGTTCGAAAAATCGCAGTACTCCGGACCATAATCTGTAAACTTCCAGCCAAAAGCTGTATTAAAGAATTTTTTTGAGGCCTCCAGATCTGTTGCCGGAAATTCTACATAATCTATTTTTTCATGTGTGCTCATAATAATACTCCATTCTTTGGTTTGCTGATGCTGCTTTATTATCATCAGAAAAAACCAAAATCGAACATTCATCATGAAAGAAAAAGTATTTTCATACGAGAACGAAGAAATTAAAGTAACCTGGGACCTGAAACGATGTATCCACGCCGAGGAATGTGTGCACGGGCTACCTGATGTATTTGACCCCAACCAGAAGCCCTGGATTCAACCTGAACATGCTGAAGCCGAAGAACTGACAGAAGTGATTGAGCGATGCCCAACAGGAGCTCTGCATTATGAATTAAAGAATTCAGAGATGGAAGAAGAGGCACCGGGACAAAATGTAATTACTATAGAGAAAGACGGCCCTATTTATATTCACGGCCAGGTGGTGATTCGGGATATGGACGAAAACGTAGTGCTCAAAGATACACGCGTAGCTATGTGTCGTTGTGGCAAGTCGAAGAATAAACCCCTCTGTGATAACTCCCATATTGACGCTGAATTCAAAGCCGACACCTCTTATGACCCGGAGCGCCTTCGCACCGAACCGGTGAGTGGCAAGGGCGGAGAACTTTCCATCAAACTGTTTGATAATGCACCCTTTCTGGTGCAAGGCAATTACGACCTTGTTGGCGAAGAAACGGGGCGGGAAACATGCAGCAAGAAGATGAGTTTTTGCCGGTGTGGAGCATCCTATACCAAGCCGTTTTGTGACGGTACTCATAAGAAAGTCGGGTTCAAATCTGACTGAAGGTTATCCGTTCTTTTTATCACTGTTAATTACGGAATCGTTAACTTATTTAGGCTTCATACTCATTTTACGGTTAACGAATAACTATAAACGAATCTCAAAATGTCTAATCCCAAAATCATTATTGCCATTGCTGCTTTCCTGCTGGCCATTGCTGTTGCAGCCGGTGCATTCGGCGCACATGCTTTAAAAAGCACACTGACTGCTGAGCGGCTCGAAACCTGGCAAACAGCCGTTCAATACCATGCCTGGCATGCGCTAGGACTTATGTTGATTGCCCTTATCGGTGCCCAGTTTCAGATTGTGGTAACCTGGCCGGCTTCTCTGATCCTGGCCGGTATTCTTGTTTTCTCCGGGAGTTTGTATATCCTTTGCCTGTCAGGGGCGAGTTGGCTTGGAGCTGTTACACCGATCGGTGGGGTCGCTTTTATCGCAGGATGGATACTGCTTGGAATACAGGTTTTGAAAAATGCACATTGAAGCTTTCTACGATTACTGCCATTCACTGCCCGGAGTTACCGAAGACTTCCCGTTTGGAGAGCAAGCCCTGGTTTTTAAGGTGATGGGAAAAATGTTTGCCCTTACTAACATCGAGACCTTTGAAAGCATCAACTTAAAATGTGATCCGGTCAGAGCTCTCGAACTTCGTGCGACGTATGAGGAGGTCAAGCCGGGTTACCACATGAATAAAAAACACTGGAATACCGTAAGCGTAACCGGTGCTTTAGAAGATGTATTAATCTTTGAGTTGATTAAACATTCTTATGATCTGGTAGTGGCAAAGCTATCCAAGAAAGACCGGGATACCTTATCCTCCTGAACCCGACTTTCCGGGTATCATACGGCTCATCATTTTTTTAAAGAACGCCCAGAAAAATTCAAATTGCCCAAACAAGGCGCCGTACATCAGCAGAAAAATATTGTAGATCGGAAGAATAGTTACCAGCCATACAACCGCCTTAAGCCAGAATGGATCCGTGTCGATAATCCCAATCAGATTAAAAACGAAACGTCTGGCATAAAGTGCCGTAAAGCCGGTGCAGGCAAAGACAATAAGTATAACCAGTACCTGCCAGTTACTGGTTATTCCCCACCGGGATTTTAATTTTTGAAGTATTTTCATCACAAAAGTTTTATTTGACAAAAAATATCCTTTTTCTAACCCTATATGAAGTTAAATAGTTAGATTTATTTGTAGGAAGTTTTTACAAAAATACTGATGTGCTTTCTTGCAATTCCTTCTTCCGGCAGGTAGTTTCAGCTGAACGGTAGGACATTCGGAGTTTATTTGAAGACTAACAATCAGGGTATGCATTCATATCTAATGGAGGCGGTTGGCGCCTTTTTTCTTGTATTGGTTTTTGGCTTTACAGGAGATCCGCTCGCCATCGGCTTAACGTTAATGGCTTTGGTTTATATTGGTTCCCATGTTTCGGGAGCTCACTATAACCCTGCCGTTTCCCTCGCTTTCTTTTTGAAAAAAAGGCTTTCCGGCGCTGATTTTATCGGCTACCTGATTGCGCAGCTCTTAGGAGCTTTTCTGGCTGCGACAGCTATTTTTTTTCTGTCCTCTTCTGTTTTTTACATTGAGCCGCCGGCAACTACCAATTTATATCAGCAGATATTTGCCGAGGTTGTATTCACCTTCATCTTTGTGTTGGTAATGCTGACCCTCGCCCTCACTAAGAGCTTCCGCAAAAACTCCATTTCCGGTTTGGCTATAGGGCTCACCTTTGGCGGAATGCTTATGGTAGCAACTCCCGTTTCCGGGGGTATTTTAAATCCGGCAACCTCCATTGGCACTGCCTGTTTCGATCTTATAAATGGCGGAAACTCTATTATACATTCTCTGCTTTACACACTAGCTCCACTAACCGGTGGTTCATTGGCTGCTTTTACGTTCAGCTATTTTCATAGATCGGAATTCTGAAATAAAAACGGCTTCCAACTCCCTCTTCACTTTCTACCTTAATATCACTTTGGTGAGCATTTAAAATTCCCTTCACAACCGATAAACCAAGCCCCGTTCCTCCTTTATCTCTTGAACGAGCCTTATCTGTACGGTAAAAGCGGTCAAACAATCGACTTAAATGCTCTTTACTAATACCCGGACCGGTATCTTTTATATTAACTTCAACCCGTTCTTCTACCTGCCGAAGACCAACCTCTACCTCGCCCTCCAGCGTATATTTGATGGCATTGGAAATCAGGTTATCAACCACTTGCTCCATTTTATCAGGATCGGCATTTACTTTAAATGATTTCAGGTTTGTTGCTTTGAGCTTAAGCCCTTTTTCCTGCGCAATGGGCTGGTATACCGTCACCACTTCTTCTATGACTTTCTTTAGATCAAAAACCTCGCGGTTGATAAAGTTTTCGTCAAAATCGTAGCGTTGCAGTGTTTTGATGTCCTCAAAAAGCCTGGCAACTCTCTTGATCTGCTTTTGGGCCGTTACCATATACTGCTTTTTCTTTTCAGGCTGAAGGTTCTTCAGCTCCAACATTTCCAGTGCCCCTGAAATAGTGTGTAAAGGATTTCGCACCTCATGAGTAATGTCAGCAAAAAACTGGCTCTGTTTTTCATTAAGCAGCTTCAGCTTCTCATTATCCGCCCGAAGGGTTCCGGCCATGTGGTTCAGTGAATCAGCCAGCGTCCCGAATTCATCATTCCGGTTCAGATCAATTTTCCGGTCCAGATTACCTTTTGCTATATCCAGTGCTGCCTCATTCAAGCGTTGAATAGGAGCTGCCATATAACGGGCAAATAAAATACTAACCACAATTACCGCCCCGATAGAGAAAACCATTCCCGCATAGATAATATGGCGAATACTGGCGGCTGCTGCATAATATTCACTTTTGTCCTGACTGATTCTAAGGTATTGCGCTGCATTTTCCGACTGACCAAGATCAACATAGGCAATGAGTTTCTCAGGATTTTCATTGGTTCTCACAATCGGGTTACCATCTTCACCCTCCAGTTCAGTAATCAGGTCTTCACTTAAATATGCTTCTACATCTTTAAAAGCATAATCAGGAAAAGTTAAAAAGCGCACGCCGTTTCTGTCATACACAGCCATTTCATAGCGCGAAAGCTGAGCCTGCCGTTGAATTTTATCATCAAACTGGGCATTATTTTTAAAACTTCCGGCGGCCAGAGCCAGGGAAAGGGCATCTCTTTCAAACTGCTCTACCCCTTCGTCTAATAAAAAGCTACGAATGGTTAAAATAGAATAGGCGCTGATGGTAATAATCCCGATGATAAGCAGGATGATATACGTCCACGCTAATTTAGATCTAATTTTCATGTATGAAGAAATTCTTTGTTGAACCCATAACCCACACCGCGGTATGTTTTTATGAGCTTGCCCTGATCCCCCATTTTCAAACGCAGGTTTTTAACATGAACATCAACGGTTCGATCAAACACGTACTTTTCTTCATCTGATATTTTTTCCAGTATCTGCTGCCGGCTATACACCAATTTGGGGTTTTGCATAATCATTTCTGCAATGGTGTATTCGGTATGTGTCAAATCAATGAGCTCTTCGTTGATGTAAAGCTCCTTTGAGTCGAGGTCCAAATAGACATGGCCGTATTGAACCCAGTTACTTTTTTCCGGAGAACGGCGGCGTAGTTGTGACTCTACATGAGCTTTAACCAAGTTAAGGCTTGCCGGTTTTTTGATGTAATCATCGGCTCCTAACTCAAGCCCTTCTATCTCATCTTTCTCCTCATCACGTGCCGTTAGAAACAGAACCGGGATCTCATTCACCACCGGGTGCTTTCGGATGTGTTGGCAAATCTCTTTCCCGTCGTGGTGAGGAACCATGATGTCGAGAATGGCCAGGTGTAAATCATTGGCGTTATCATCAATCAACTCAATGGCTTTCTTTCCATCTTTTGCCCACAAGACATCAAAGTCATTAAGTTCCAGAAAATTTGCCAGCATTTCGCCGGATTCCTCCTCGTCTTCCACCAACAGGATCGTATGTTTGTTACTCATGTTTTTGATTAGTTTTTAAGAAAGTAGTATGCAAATTTTAAATCGTAAATTTTTCCGGTGATCGAATCATTGATCCCAGCATTTTACCAACCTCTTCATATTTTCGAATAAAATAAGCTTTTTGTTCTTTGTTTATGTATCCGCAGTCATACGAGAAGTCTATCCAAACCAGTGTTTCAGAACACTCAGCATCAGAGTCTGTTAATTTGCTAACAAAATGCTTCGGATACATCCTCTTTCCATACGCTTCTGCAATGTTTGAGCATACTGATCTGGAAGACCTTCGGATTTGATCCGTAAGCGAATATCGTTCTTCTTTTGGAAAACCTTTAGTTATCTGAAAGACATCATTTGCTAGCTTATACGCCAACTTATAAACATTTAAATCTTTAAATCCTGAATACATTTTTATTATGATCTGCTTACAGCTTACTGCTTTCTTGTTATTTTAAAAATGAGATTTAATTTTCCTCAATTCTGTTCAAAAAGAATCAATTGCTTACCTTAGCATAAAAATCAGAATTTACGCATGAATTACCAAGGAAAAACCGTCTGGATTACCGGAGCCTCTTCAGGAATTGGTGAAGCCTTTGCCCGGGCATTTTACAAAGAAGGGGCGAACCTGATTTTATCTTCCCGCAGACAAGAAGCGCTGGAAGATGTTAAGAACAGCCTTGGAGACAACACCTCTAATGTTAAGATCATCACGCTCGACCTGATGGACACGGACACTTTCCCTGAAAAAACCAAAAAAGCTCTGGCTGCTTTTGGCCAGATTGATGTGCTTATTAATAACGGAGGTGTTAGCCAGCGGTCAACCGTTATGGAATCTGAAATGAGTACCTTCCGCCGGTTGATGGAGATTAATTATTTCGGGGCTGTTGGGTTAACGAAAGAAGTGTTGCCACACATGGTAAATCGGAAATCCGGACATATCATCGTAACCAGCAGCGTAGCGGGTAAAATTGGCACCAAATTTCGATCCGGTTATGCGGGAAGTAAACATGCGGTTCAGGGGTTCTTCAATTCTCTGCGCCAGGAAATGTATGAGCATAACGTAGCGGTGACTTTACTTTGCCCGGGATTCATCAAAACCGATATCTCAAAAAATGCATTAACCGGAGACGGGTCTAAGTTTGATAAGATGGGAGATGCTCATTCTAAAGCGATGACCGCCGATGAAATGGTGGCTAAAGTATTGCCAAAAATAAAGGCTCAAAAAGAAGAAATTTACGTGACGGGAATTAAAGAAAAGTTAGCCCTTTGGGTTCAGCGTTTCTCTCCAACCTTGCTGAATAAGATTTTGAAAAATCAGAAAGTTACGTAGTTCGTTATTGGTTAATCGTTATCCGTTCAAAGTAATCGAATAACGATTAACGAAATCACCCTAACCGCTTACGTTTTATTAGATAGGCAAGTAACGATTCATCAAACTGTCCCATCGTATCCATTTCAGCAAAGTCGATTTCAAACTCACTGCAGGCCATTCTGAATTTTTTGGTGTACTCTTCCACCTTCTTCCGGTAATCTTCGCGAACCTGAGCCGGCAGTACTTCTACTTCCTCATCAACCTCCATATCTTCAAATACAAACCTGCGATCCGGGAAGTCCAGGTCCCGTTCACTTTTCTTTTCCAGCACATTAAATAACAACACTTCATGCTTTCGATGGCGAAGATGTTTCAGGGCAGAAATAATCTCTTCATGCTCATCCACATTCTCAAACAAATCTGTAATGATGACCACCAGACTTCGGTGACTTAACCGTTCGGCCACTTCGTGAATAGCCTGAGCTGAGGCCGTCTTACGCTTTTCAGGGTCATTCTTTTCCTCCCGTATCAGCTCTCGCTCCAACTCAGTATAAATCTGACGAAGATGGGCATAGGTTGATTTTGCAGGAATGAACGCATCTATTTTGGAATTGAAAGGAATCAAACCGCACGCATCGCGCTGGCGGTGCATCATATACATCAGAGAAGCGGCATAATGAATTCCATATCTGAGTTTTGTCCATTCCCCAAAATGCTTAAACAGCATGGATGAGCTCGTGTCCAGCATTACGTAAGCCCGAAGGTTTGTCTCCTCCTCATACTGCTTCACATAAAAGCGCTCTTTTTTGGCATATACTTTCCAGTCGATATGCTTGAAATCATCGCCGGGGTTATATGGGCGGTGTTCCGCAAACTCCACGCTAAATCCATGAAACGGACTTTTGTGGAGGCCGGAAATGAATCCTTCTACAATCTTCTTCGCCCGCAGCTCAAGCGAGGATAATTTGGATAATATGCTCGGCTCTAAAATCATAATTCATGGTACTATTTATAATCTTTTTTTGAAAGCGAGCCGTCATTATTCTCCGCTCTCAAAGAAAATGGACACTTGACTTCGATCAATCAGCCATTCTTTTCATTGGCCATGTAATACAGTTGCATGATGCGGATTTGATCGTAGCCGATTTTTTTATTCATCCGGTCATAAACCACTTTAAGCATGTGCGAACCTTTCTCGTCAAATATCTTGATGATTTCATCCTGCTGCCGCAGCGAAAGTGAAGTGGCTTCCGTAATTCCATCCAACCGAAGGTCGTTGCCTTCATTCAAATAATCCTTCAGGTGGTTGAGAATCGTAACTTCCTTCACGCCATGTTCTTCGGCCAGGTGCTGAATTCTTTGACCGTTGTTGAAGGCTTTTCCGATTTTTTGGTGCAGTTCCACATTTTCAAGCTCTTCTGCTTTTTCCTGCAGGGTTTCTTCTTTGGCCTCAATGCCATGCTCTGATGTGTACTTTTTGATCACCCCTATAAAAGCCGAGCCGTATTTTTTGAGCTTTACATCACCTACACCATAAAGAGGCAGGAGGTGCTCTTTGTCTTTCGGAAAGTAATAAGCCATTTCCATCAGCGTGGTATCGGGGAAGATGGTATAAGGAGGAATGCCTTTTTCGTCAGCCATTTTCTTCCGCTCTTTTCGAAGTATCTCAAACAGGTTTTCATCATAAGAAGCTTCCACTTCTGTGGCTACCCGTGAGGCTTCTTCATCACTAAGCATGGTGCTAGTTCGGTCTAAGGTTCCGTACACATTTTCATCTCCCTTTAGAACCGAATCGGCTTTATCCTCCAGTTGCAGCACGGCGTATTCTCCTTTGGATAGATAATCCTGACGAACCAGCATCCGGGACAACTGCTCCCATTGGTCTTTAGACCATTCTTTTCCGGAACCGTAGGAATCCAGCTTATCGTGTTCCAGCTCCAGCACTTTTTTTGCTTTAGAACCGCGCAGTACATTAATAACCTGTGTTTTCCCATAACCTTCTTCCAGCTCCTTCACGCATGTAAGCAATTTTTTGGCCTGAAGGGTGAAGTCTTCCACATCCTCGTCTTTAGACAGGCAGTTATCACACATCCCGCATTCATCTTTCGGATATTCTTCCCCAAAGTATTTCATCAGCGGTACGCGCCGGCATTTCTTGGATTCTATAAACTTCAGCAGGTCATCGAGGTGTTTTTCCGCAATCTCTTTTTCCTGCCCATCTTTTTTATTGATGAAGTACTTGATCTTCTGCGTGTCTGCATAGCTGAATAGCATCACACAATCGGAGCGAAGGCCATCCCTTCCTGCTCGACCAATTTGCTGGTAATACTGTTCAATGTTTTGGGGCATATCATAATGCATCACAAAACGAACATTCGGTTTGTTAATTCCCATCCCAAAGGCAATAGTTGCTACAATTATCTGAATATCATCCCGAATAAACTTCCGCTGGTTAATAGCACGATCCCGATCAGATAACCCGGCATGGTACGGTTTCACCGAGTAGCCCTCATCTTCCAACTCCTGATAAAGTTCGTCAACCTGTCGGCGGGAGGTACAGTAAATAATGCCGGACTGATTCTTCCTTGTATAAAGAAAGTCCAGCACCTGATTGGTGGGATCATCTTTATCGGCAATCTTCAGGAACAGATTCGGGCGATCAAAGCTTGCTATAAACTCTTCCGATTCCCCGAACTCCAGCGTTCGCATAATATCTTCGCGGACACGGGGTGTGGCGGTAGCTGTCAGAGCCATGCAGGTCGCATCCGGGAATAGTTCTTTACGAACCTCTGCCAGCTGTCGATAATCAGGCCGGAAATCATGTCCCCATTCAGAAATACAGTGAGCCTCATCTACCGCAAACAAATCTACTTTAATACCCTTAAGCAGATCTTTTGTTTTATCCATCAGTAACGTTTCCGGAGCGATATACAATAGCTTGGCTTTCCCTTGCAGCACCTGTCGGCGATTATAGCCATACGCTTCAGGAGAAAGAGAACTGTTCAGGTGAACCGCATTGATATCATATTGACGGAGTTGTTCTACCTGATCTTTCATTAATGAAATCAGGGGAGAAACTACCACAGTCAGGCCGTCAAACAGCAGCGCCGGAATTTGGTAGCAAAGTGATTTACCCCCACCGGTGGGCATTATTACAAGTGCGTCTTTTCTCTTGAGGGCCTGGTCTATAATATCTTCCTGCAGCGGGCGGAAGGTGTCGTAGCCAAATGTTTCTTTTAGGGTAGCTTTTGCTTCTTTGATCACAGATTAGTGGATTTTGGGATATCGCAGATTTCACATTTTTTTTAAAACCTGCGAATCTTTAATTCTTATAATTTTTTAGTTGGGCTATACGTCTAAAGGTAAGGCTGTTTTCACCAAAATTTAAAAGTAATGCCACTTCCAGTTTATATGCCTTTAAATAGTTTAAAACCTGTGAGATATGTTGATTGTTTATCTCTCCCACGGCTTTTAATTCAACTAAAACTTTTCTTTCTACGAGAAGGTCAACTCTTCTGGAGCCTACTTTAACGTCTCTATAATACAAAGGCATTGTAATTTCACTTTCAAAACTCAGCCCTTGAATTGCTAACTCATGCTTCATGCATCGATGGTAAACCACTTCACGAAATCCATTTCCTATCTCAGAATGGATATTCATTGCAGCGCCAATGATAGCACCTGTAAGCTTCTTGTGTTTGAAATCTCTGTATGTTGATTGAGTCATATTCTAACTGTTCTTATTGTACAACAGTTAGAGCAGTCTCAAACTCATTCCTTACACTATGATCACAACTTATACGGTTTTTATGAATTTCCAGGAGTAAGGGATTACACAGATCAAAATCTATGTAATCTCAAAGTCCTACAATTCTGTGATCCTTATTTGGAGAGGTACAAGCTCTTGAACTCATACGGCTTTTTAAAGTGATCATCGTTGAAGTCTTTGGCGAAGTAGATGCTTTCACCGGTTGACTTCATCTCGGGGCCCAGTTCCTTCTTCACTTCCGGGAATTTATCGAATGGGAATACTGGCTCCTTGATCGCCCAGTTCTCCAGCTTCGATTCCAGGTCGAAGTCTTTGAGCTTGGCTCCGAGCATCACTTTTACACCAATGGCTGCTTCCGGGCGTTGTGTTGCTTTTGCCAGGAATGGGATGGTTCGTGTGGTTCGGGGGTTGGCCTCAAGCACAAACACTTTTCCATCTTTCACAGCATACTGCACATTCAGGAATCCGAGAATTTCCATATTCTCAGCAATCTTCTCCTGATACTCCTCAATCTTCTTGATCTCCTCATCACTAAGCGAGTAGGGTGGAAGTACAGCGGTTGAATCTCCGGAATGGACTCCTGCGGGCTCGATATGTTGCATGATCCCAGCTATATGAAGCTGGTCACCGTCGTATACGGAATCAACATCTACCTCCACGGCGTGTTCCAGATACTTATCAATGAGGAAGGCGTTTTCGGGGTGGGTTTTCAGAATGTTGGCTACATACTTGCGCAGCTCTTCTTCTTTCACCGCAATCCGCATTCCCTGCCCGCCCAATACATAGCTTGGACGAATCAACACCGGGTAACCAATTCGATTTGCGATCTCAACAGCTTCTTCTACTTCATGAGCCGTTCCGTATTCCGGGAATGGTATATCAAGTCTCTTCAGAAATTTTGAAAATTCTCCTCGGTCTTCAGCAAAGTCGATCATATCAAATGCTGTACCGAAGATCTTTATACCTTCTTCGACAAACCGTTTTCCAAGTTTAAGGGCCGTCTGTCCGCCAACTTGTAGAATTACTCCCTCCGGTTGTTCATGATCGATGATATCCAGTACACGCTCCCAGTACACCGGCTCAAAGTACAGCTTGTCGGCAAAGTCAAAGTCGGTGGAAACCGTCTCGGGGTTACAGTTTACCATAATGGCTTCGTAGCCCATTTCTTTGGCTGCCAGCACAGCGTGGGTACAGGAATAATCGAACTCAATTCCCTGTCCGATTCGGTTCGGGCCGCTGCCAAGGATCAGTACTTTCTTCTTATCAGTGACTTCACTTTCATTTTCACCTTCATATGCCGAATAATAGTACGGCGTTTGGGCCGGGAACTCGGCTGCACAAGTATCTACCATCTTAAAGGATGGAATGATGTCTAGCTCTTTACGTCGGTCCCGCACTTTTTTGTCATCTACTTTCTCACCGCTTTTACTCAGCAGGAAGGCAATTTGTGAGTCTGAAAAACCGGCTTGCTTCAGCTCAAAGAAATCGTCTTTTGAGATTTCTTTCAGCGTTTGGCCTTCGGTGCGGTTTTCAAGCGAAACCATGTAGCGGATTTGCTGCAAGAACCATGGATCAACTTTTGTGATGTCAGCAATCTCTTCAACAGAAGCTCCCATTTTAAAGGCATTTCGTATCTGCATAGACCGATCCCAATAAGGTTTCAGCAGTCGCTCGCGAACTGTTTTACGGTCAAACTCCTCATACCCATCGGCTCCCAATCCATCACGACCTACCTCCAGCGATTGCCATGCTTTGTTCAATGCCTCCGGGAAGTTTCGCCCAATCGACATCACTTCACCTACCGCTTTCATTTGTGTGGTGAGTTCCTCGTCTACATTTGGAAATTTCTCGAAGTTAAACCGGGGGATCTTGCAGACTACATAGTCAATACTTGGCTCGAAACATGCTGAGGTCGTTCCGGTAATCTGGTTTTTCAATTCATCCAGCGTATATCCCACGGCCAGTTTGGTGGCTACTTTGGCAATCGGGTACCCGGTGGCTTTTGAAGCCAGCGCCGAAGAACGACTTACCCGCGGATTAATCTCAATGGCAACCAGTCGGTCGGAACCGGGTTCCATTGCAAACTGCACGTTACATCCGCCGGCAAAAGTTCCGATGGAGCGCATCATCTTGATGGCCGAATCCCTCATATGCTGCAGCTGCTTGTCGGTCAGTGTTTGGGTCGGGGCCACAGTCACCGAGTCTCCGGTGTGAACACCCATCGGGTCCATGTTCTCGATAGAACAAATGATAATCACATTATCGTTGGCATCACGAAGCAGCTCCAGCTCGTATTCCTTCCAGCCAAAGATGGACTCCTCGATTAGCACCTGGTGAACGGGACTCAGCTCCAGACCACGCAGTACTTTTCGCTCAAACTCATCTTCATTCCAAACGATACCGCCTCCGGCTCCACCCATGGTGAAGGAAGGACGAATTACAATCGGCAAGCCGCCCAGCTCTTCAACAATTTCTTTCGCGTCCAGCAGCGACTCAGCTGTTCGGCTTCGGCACTGCTCAATACCAATCTCTTCCATTTTATCGCGAAACAACTGCCGGTCTTCGGTCAGCTCAACCGCATCAATATCCACCCCAATAATGTGGATGTTATTTTCTTTCCAGAAGTTCTCTTTTTCCAGGTCACGGCATAGATTCAATCCGGTTTGCCCACCCATGGTAGGAAGTACAGCATCCGGTTTTTCCTTAGCTACAATCTCCCGGATGGAATCGGTGGTCATAGGCAGCATGTAAACTGCATCGGCCATAATCGGGTCGGTCATGATGGTAGCCGGATTCGAGTTGATGAGTACAATCTCGTAGCCTTCTTCCTGCAGCGAACGGCAAGCTTGAGATCCGGAATAGTCAAATTCACAGGCCTGACCAATTACAATAGGTCCGGAGCCGATAATCAGAATTTTGTTGATGTCGTCGCGTCTTGGCATTTCTTAGTTCGTTTTTCGTTAATTCGTTATTAGTTATTTGGGGCTGACAAGTGCCTTACTTTTGCGCTTTCATCATGTCGATGAACTGATCGAACAGGTAGGCGGAGTCATGTGGACCGGGGGATGCTTCAGGGTGATATTGAACGGAAAAGCCGGGGAAGCTTTTAAATTTCAGCCCTTCAATCGTCCCATCATTCAGGTTCACATGAGTTACTTCTGCGATCTTATCATCTAATGAATCCTCATCGACGGCAAAGCCGTGATTTTGAGTAGAGATTTCGACCAATCCTGTACTGAGATTTTTCACGGGTTGATTAGCTCCGCGATGCCCCACAAACATCTTCTTAGTTTTCAGGCCTTCATTGAGCGCCATCAGCTGGTGTCCGAGACAAATCCCAAAGACCGGCTTTCCGCTTTTCTTCGCGAATTCTACTACTTCAAGTGCATACTCAGCTGTTGCAGTCGGGTCTCCGGGGCCGTTAGAGAAAAAATATCCGTCTGCTTCCCAGGCTTTCACTTCCTCGACCGGTGTTTTAGCCGGAAACACACGCAGCGTGCAACCCCGCTCATTCAGGTTGTTGATTATGTTTTGCTTGATGCCGTAATCGAAGGCCGCTACACGGTATTCATCTTCACCGTTTACGGTTTGGGCTTCCGACCGGGTTACTTTAGAAGCCAGTTCAAGGCCTTCCATATCGTCCCAGTCTTTCGCCATCTGAACCAGTTTGTCCTCGTCCAGTTCCGTACTCGAGATCACCGCATTCATCACGCCTTTTTCACGGATATGACGAACCAGCTGCCGGGTGTCCACTCCGGAGATACCGGTAATTTCATTGTCTTCAAGATATTCCTGCAGGCTGCGGTCGGCCATGGGATTGCTGTATTCCCATGAAAAGGCCCGGGTGATAACTCCGGCCACCATCACTTTTCGGGCTTCATCATCCCGGGGCATGGTCCCGTAATTTCCAATGTGCGGATAGGTCATCATCATAAGCTGACCGTAGTAACTTGGATCGGTGAAAATTTCCTGGTAGCCGGTCATGCTGGTGTTAAAGCATAACTCGCCACCGGTAATTCCTTCGTGTCCAACGGCCTGGCCGTGAACAACGGTACCATCGCTGAGTGCAAGTATGGCTTTTTTCTGTGGGCGTAGTGACATGGATTAGATGTATTTCGGGTTTTGTGAGTTTGATTGAGAAAAGGTTACAAACACCATGTTTGCAACGGGAAAGGCGGTCAAAAAAAATTTCAGGTCAAAAAAAATCCGACTGCGAATACCGCGCCGGATTTTGAAAATAATATAGGGAAATGGAAATGCCATCAGTCGCGCGACCTCCATTTTTGGGTGCGCTTGGGCAGTGCTTCAAAACTATGGATTGCTAAAATGTTGATTTGAGTAAAAAGCTTGTTTGAAGTTTTCCTAAGATACGGAGCGCGAAGATTGGATTCAATTTTGATTCTGAGATTTACTGAATAATTAATGTAAATCCGTATGCTTTTTGTTATTGACCCGGTTCGAATCAAACTTCGTAAATTTATCTTACCTATTATGAGTGCTTCGGTATTTACTAATTGCCCAAAAACCTGCCAATGGCCCTACTGCCATCAACCAAAATACATACGTGTTTTCTGTGGCCGACCACATCAGATTTACCAGTTGAATGCTAACAATAGTAATCGCAAAGCCGAGACTGTTTACGATGGTAAGTCCCGTTGCCACATATGAAGATTCCGAAGATTGAGCCACCATGGTTGAAAACTGAGGGCTGTCCGGAATCACAAAAATTCCCCAGAGAATAAGAAGCGTTAGAAACAGAGCCAACGAAAGGCTGAAGGAAAAAGGAACTAGCAGACAACATAATCCTGATGCAGCTAATGAAATTTTTGATACCCATTTACTGCTTTTCTTTAATGACCAATATCCTCCAATCGCACAACTGATTCCGCCCACACCAATAATTATAAAACTCCAGAATGAAACTGCCAGATCCGGCTGGTTATTTGTGAGGGCATACCAGCTCAGTATCACCGGGACAAAAGCCCAGAAGGTATACAGTTCCCACATATGACCAAAGTACCCGAAAGCAGCTGATCTGAAATTGGTATTTCGGAACAACTTCAGGATGGCGGCGGCATCGAATTTAAAACCGGCTGAGGAAGTTCGGTTTGGGCCATCAGAGACGGTCAGGAATAAAAGCAACCCTCCGGCTGTAGCAATTATTGAAGTCCCTGCTATTACATATCGCCAGGGCAGCTCTCCACCTATAAACTTGAGCAGATGAGGAAATGCCGTACCTACGACAAGCGCTCCTACCAGATAACCCAGTGCTTTTCCCAATCCCTCTTTATGCCAATCCGAAGAAATCTTCATCCCCACCGGATATATGCCGGCTAAAAAGAAACCTGTAATAAATCGGACCATAATGATACTCAACCCCGAGGCCGACCACATCACCAGCAGGTTGGCCGCTGAGCCACCCAGAGCGCAGACTAAGAATACTTTTACCGGCGAAAACCGGTCGGCTACATTTAGAAAAGCAAACAGCAGCGTTCCGGCAATAAATCCGGCCTGTACCGCCATGGTAATATAGCCCACAAATAATTCCGGCAGACCCAGCGTAACAATCAACTCATCTACCACGGCATTGCCAGCAAACCAGAGGGAAGTGCCTGCAAATTGCGCCAGTACAATGACAGGAAGTATATGAGCCGGGATCTTTTTAGTCATGGCTGAAAAGAAACGAAAGGAGCCGGCCATTGACAAAATGATTTTCGTAAATATTATCATCTTCAGAGAAAGACAGGACCTGATAAATGAAATTAATCGGGTATTAAAATGAGTTGCATTTACATTCAAAAAATACCCCATATATTCAGCCTTAATTTCTTATGGTGGTCATCATGTTCTTTCCAAGCGTTTTATTAATTAAGAACCGGCAAGTATGAAAATTCAATTTCCTACCCCTTATACCGTACTGATGGGCGTCATAGTGTTGGCTGCCATCGCTACGTGGGTTTTCCCGGCAGGGAACTATCATACCATCTCCTACAACAATTCGAAAGAGGTTTTTGAGCTTACCACACCCAATGGGATGACAGAGCTGCCCGGGAATCAACAAACGCTCGACGAATTGGGCATCACTATAGGTATTGAAAAATTCACCAGTGGTGACCTGACCCGGCCTGTTTCCGTTCCCAATACCTACCAAACGGTGGAAGCCGATCCACAGGGTATAATTGATATCTTTATGGCTCCTATCAAAGGAATGTATGAGGTCATCGATATTGTGATGCTTGTGCTGTTGATCGGAGGCTTTATCGGAGTCTTCAACAGCTCCGGCGCCCTCGACCTTGGGATCGCTGCCCTTGCCCGCAGACTGGATAAAAAAGAAAACTTATTGATTATCATCGTCACCTTTCTGATTGCTGTTGGAGGCAGCACCTTTGGAATGGCCGAGGAGACTCTGGCCTTCTTCCCAATTCTGGTTCCCGTGTTTCTGGCCGCCGGTTTTGATTTGCTGGTCCCCATGGCCGTCATCTTCATCGGGTCTACCATGGGAACTATGTCAAGCACCATAAACCCCTTTGCCACAATTATCGCTTCAGACGCTGCCGGTATCAACTGGACAGTCGGATTCTTTAGCAGATTGGCTATGTTTGTTGCCGGGACTTTTATTTCCATCACGTACATCATACGCTATGGAAACAAAGTCCGTAGAGACCCCTCTAAATCTCTCGTACATGGTTCGGGCATAGAAAACCCCTTTAGCCACATACATGTAGATAAGGAGGCCAAACCTATTGAATGGAAGACTTTATTCCTGCTTCTTCTATTTGGGGGAACCTTCCTCGTCATGATCATCGGCGTTGCTTTCCTACACTGGTGGCTGGAAGAAATGACGGTTTTGTTTCTCATTGCCTCCATTTTGATGGGGATACTGCAGCAAACTCCTGAAAAAGAGTTTATTAAAACCTTTATTGATGGAGCTAAAGATCTCTTGGGCGTCTGTTTTATCATTGGTATTGCTCGGGGCGTTACTATTATCATGAACGATGGAAAGATCTCAGGCACCATCCTGAATCAAGCGGTTCAAATCGTAGAAGGAGCGTCCGGCTTTGTATTTCTACCTGCTTTATTGGTTGTCTTTTTTGTGATGGCCTTTTTCATCTCGAGCACCTCAGGTTTAGCCGTGGTTTCCATGCCCATTATGAGTTCCCTGTCGCAGATCATTGGGGTACCGACCGAAGAGATTGTAAATGCCTACCTCTTTGGCATGGGTATGATGTTTTTCATTTCACCCACCAGCATGCTTCTGCCTTCTCTGGCCATGGTAAATATTAATTACAATACCTGGCTTAAATTTATCTGGCCATTGCTCTTATTTCTCGCGGTGCTCAGCGTGGGTATACTATGGATGGGATTATGGATATAAAGAATGACAGGCTTAAGAACTCAAAATAAAGAGTATGCAACCTATAGCGTGCCGGTTAATAAATCAGGTTTTTGTAGGCAGCCATATACAATAAACCGTAAGAATAGTCGCGACTTTCATGTTTTACTTCTTCCTACACATACCATTTGAATCACGGATTAATCGGATGTATGGATTAACGCAGATTAAATCCGCGAAATCTCTTAACCCCTAACATCCACGATTCCCATGCTAAAATTCTTCCGAACCATCCGTAAAAAACTCATCGTGCAGGATACTGTTCGAAAGTACCTACTTTATGCCATCGGCGAAATTCTACTGTTTGCTTCGTAGCCTATTCAACCTTTCGTTGGGGACGGGTATTTTCTTCAAAACCCATCGTGTTCTGCTCAACCACCCGAAACCATTACCAATATCGTCCGTAGGTCGTTCTCGATATAAGTATTCCCCAATCATGCATTAATTCCAATTCGCCATGAAAAAACTTAGCCTTTTATTAATCTGCTCATTTATCAGCTTTACTGCGTTTGCCCAAACAGAATTAGAACTCATTCAGGATACCCTTACCGATTACATTGAAGGAACCGCAAACGGAGAACCCGACCGATTGCGCAAAGCTTTTCATCCCGACTTTAACTTATATACTGTAATAGGAGACGATAGCCTTCGGGTTTGGGATGGCCAGGATTATATTTCCGGATTTCAGGAAGGACGTAAAAGCAACCGCATTGGCCGCATCATTTCTATCGATCATGAAAACGATGCCGCAACAGCTAAAGTAGAAATTGTGATGCCGAACAGGGGAGTGTACACCGATTATTTCTTGCTCTTGAAGCTAAAAGACGGCTGGAAAATCATTCATAAAACCTATACCGGCCGCGACTTTTACGGTAATAAAGATTAGTCCGCACCTATTTGCCCCGAAGATAAATACCGGCATTAATAGCTTTATGGCGTCCCTCCGGACTGATCTCTTTTTCATGAGCCATATAAATCTGAACCGATTTCGTGAACGATTCGCTGCGGTCGTATTCTTCGGAAATTTCGCTGTAAGAAACTTCAGATTTTTTGTCTGAGTCTTTATCCAGAATTAAGAAATAACTATAGCCTCTTTGTAGGGTGAGTTCAGCACAGCGGCGTAGTAGCATGCGCTGCACATCTGCTGGTGAAGTGCGGGAATTCCCACTGAATGATACCAGATAGCTTTGTTCTGAAAGCTGCTTTTCATTAAAACCATATCCGCGCCAATTTTCCGGGTGATAAGATGTAGCACACCCAACTATAAGAAAAGTGGTTAGAATGAAGGAATAGGTGGTAACTCGGTATGACATAAGGCTCCTCTTTTTTCAAATAGATACCGACTTTAACTACCGGATGTTATTGCATGTGCATGCGATCAGGAATTGAACACTCGTGGAGTATCCTGAAGTAAAGCGCCCGTCAAGGTTGCCAGTCCACTTATCAATCCACCTAACACCCCGGTTATCAGAACTACCAATAGAGGCGAGCCAACTCCAAGCATTTCGGCAATGCGGGTCGAAAGAATAGCATCGTTGGCAAAGTGAACGTAAAGGGCCTGTCCACCCCAAAGTAAGAATAGGGCCAGAAATCCAAACACAAACGATGGGCCAGATTTTTTATTAAACCACCAGCCAAACACAAGCCCGGGAATCGCAATGCTCCACCATGGAAGAAAAAGGTTTAAAAGGAAAGCTGTAATAAGAATTAATACTGTCAACAACATGATATTGGATTCGCTTCAAAAATGACTTCGGGAGTGTAGCAATTATTTCTGAAAACTTTCACTATTTATGGAAAAACAAAAAGAACCTCCAGGCGTCCACAGGACCTTGGAGCGTTCGGTGTCTGATCCACAGCCGATCTTTCGCATACATCGCAACGCTTCCAGGTCCTCCGCACGCTGAAAGGTTGCTTAGATTATATTTCTTCAAATCTTAAGTCGGTTTCTAGTTTGATGGCAACTTCTTTATGAGCTGCTTTAAAATTTTTCAGGTCTCCGAATATTTTTATTACTTCCTCAATATTCACTAAATCGCTTTTACTGTTTAGCGTCTCCGTGTACGAGGAATGTGGATATTCATCATAGCTCTTTGCTAACCCATGATGCATTGGGTTACGATTTATATAGCAGATACAATGCTGCAAGTATTCAACTTTTTGAATTTCCTTTCTTTTAAAATTCCCCTCCATTAACGCCCCGGATCGACCATACTTTGAGTTGATATATTTCGTATAACTGTTAAAAAAGTGGCCTAACAGAGTTTCAGCTTTAAATACCTTTCCTTCCTTTTTTGGTAGAATATAGAACTGTTCTACGTTGTGAGATCCCCTATCTATTTTTTTAGCAACTTGTTCCTCAGGTAATAGTCTGATGAGTATGTGAAAATGATTCTGTAGCAAACTATAGGCGTAAGTTTCTACTGATAATCCCAAATAGTAGTGGTATCTGTTCAGAAACTTTTGGTAGTCGCTTTCACTAAAAAAGATCTTGGCCCCATCAATTCCCCTGTTGTAGATATGGTAGTAAAACCCTGCTTGAAGCATTTTATTTCTTAAAAAGTTCTTTCAATAGTTCAAATCAACTTCTATTCAAAAAGAACTACCTCAAGAACCTCCAAGCGTCCACAGGACCTTGGAGCGTTCGGTGCCTGATCCACAGCCGATCTTTCGCATACATCGCAACGCTTCCAGATCCTCCGGACGCTGAAAGGTTGCTTTGAATTAATTGTTGTTTTTGCTTCTTTATTCTATGATCAGATTTTTACTACTATCGCTGCTAATAATTTCTGGCTGTGTGGACAATCCGCCCACTGAAAAACATCCGTCTGAACAGTTCATCACCATTCTGGGCATTGCCCAGGATGCCGGTTTCCCACAGGCAGATTGCCAAAAGGAGCACTGTCAACAGTTTTGGGATGGAAAAGTAAAAAAACGGTATGTCGTAAGTCTTGGGTTGACCGATCAATCTACCGGACAAAACTGGATGTTTGAAGCCACTCCTGACTTCACTGATCAACTGCATCAGCTTATAACCACTTCCGGAAATGACGACCTCTCCGGCATATTTTTAACGCATGCACATATCGGCCATTATACCGGACTAATGTACTTAGGACACGAGGTAATGGGAGCTTCAGAAGTTCCTGTTTACGCCATGCCACGGATGAAAGCTTATTTGGAGAACAATGGTCCCTGGAGTCAGCTGGTAAACATAGATAATATTGCCCTCAATGAGATGGCTTCCGACTCTTCCATTCAACTTTCTCCCAACATTAGCGTTACTCCTTTTTTAGTTCCTCACCGGGATGAGTATTCTGAAACGGTTGGCTACCGCATCAGCTCACCCGGAAAAAGTGTGCTCTTCATTCCTGATATCAACAAATGGCATATTTGGGAAAGAGATATCATTGAGGAAATTGCTAAATCAGATCTGGCTCTGATTGATGGAACATTTTATGATGCTGATGAGCTTCCCGGCCGGGATATGAATGAAATTCCGCATCCCTACGTGGAAGAAAGCATAGCTTTATTTAAGAATCTCCCTGAGGCTGAAAAATCAAAGGTGATGTTTATCCATTTTAACCATACCAATCCGTTGATTCTGAACAGTCCGGAACGGCGGGAAGTGGAAAAGCTTGGGTTTAAAGTTGCTTCAGAAGGATTAATAATAGGGTTATGAAAAACTTCCAGAATATATCGCCTGTACTCCCGGCCAATGACCTGAAAGCAGAAATTGAGTTCTTCGAAAGGCTGGGATTTGAAAATATTTATGATTCCCTGAATTATTCAGACAAGTTGGACTACGCCGTTCTTCACCGGGACGGGCAGAATGTTCACCTGCAGTTTCAGTTTGAAAAAGACATGCCCCAAAAACACAACGCTCAGCAAATTAAAATTTGGGTGACCGATTTAGACAGCCTGGAGTCAGAGTTCAGAAAAAAAGGGTTTCACATCAAGCGAAGGGATAACACTCCGTGGAGAACCAACGAATTTGGCTTCTACTCCCCGGCCCATAACGCTATTATCTTTGTCCAGGATCTGGATTGATGATTACCATGCTGAGCAAAAGAAGCTTACAATGATTAAATCCTTCCTTATTGTGTAATTTAAAAGTTACTTTTTATTTAATATATCACCCCAAAAGCTATTGGAGGCTGTTTATGAACCTACCCGATTTGGATGTTTTCCAGGTAATTTCCGATCCTAACCGCAGGAAAATCCTTGAAATGCTTACTGAAGAAACCCATTCCATCAATTCTTTAGCAGATAATTTTGACATCAGCAGGCCTGCTATCTCCAAGCATGTGAACATCCTTCATGACAAAGGCTTTATCACCATCACAAAAAAGGGAAGAGAGCGGCACTGCTCTTTACACACCGATGGATTTCTGGAAGTACAGCGATGGCTCAGCTTCTTTACCAGCTACTGGAGAAACAAAGTCAGCAACTCTTGACTGCAAACAGACTTTAACTTGGGTTTAAAAATCATTTTTGTAGATTCGATCATTACCTAATCCAACAAAAAGCTATGCGCCGACTACCGATACTTCTGCTGCTGTTTATAACCACCTCTACACTTCAAGCCCAAAGCTATTATCCCGGCAGCTGGGGAGATTGGGAGAAGAAGTCACCGAATGAAGTGGGCATGAGTGAGGACAAGATTCAGGAAGCAATCGAATTCGCACAGGCTCAAGAATCAGATAATCCGCGAAGCATGGAAGAAAATCACTACGGTACTTTTGGCCGGGAACCATTCGGCGATGGCATCGGTCCGTTTAAAGATCGGGGCGAACAAACCGGCATCATTGTAAAAGACGGATATATCATTGCCGAATGGGGTGAACCCTTTCGGGTGGATATGACTCACAGTGTAACCAAAAGCTTCCTTACTACTACGGTGGGCGTTGCCTACGATCGCGGTTTAATCCGGAATGTAAATGACAAAGTGGATGCTTACATGGCCCCATTCTACTTTATGGATTGGGATGATAACCAAAACAAAGCCGATCAGTTTAAAGAACCGAAAGTGTTCAAGCCCTTTAAAGGAGAGCATAATTCCAAAATCACCTGGAATCATTTGTTGCGCCAAACTTCCGACTGGCAAGGCACGTTGTGGGGAAAACCCGACTGGGCCGACCGCCCTTCCGGAGATCGTTCGGAGTGGATGACCCGCGAGCGATTTGAACCCGGAACCGAATGGGAATACAATGATGTACGCGTGAACCTGCTGGCGCTTGCTGCCATGAACGTGTTAAGAGAACCACTTCCCAAAGTTTTGCGAGAGGAAGTAATGGATAAAATTGGAGCCTCACCCACCTGGCGTTGGATGGGTTATGAAAATTCCTGGGTGATCATTGACGGACAACAGATGCAAGCCGTAAGTGGTGGCGGACACTGGGGCGGTGGGATGTTTATCAGTGCGCGCGACCAGGCCCGATTTGGACTTCTGACCCTCAGAAACGGAAAATGGAAAGGCGAGCAGATTATCTCCGAAGAATGGAATAAAATGGCTCAAACTCCCACCGAAGCCAACCCGAATTATGGGTTTATGAACTGGTTCCTCAATGAAAATAAAGATCGGCTACCCAGTGCCCCAACTTCAGCTTTCTTTCATCTCGGTGCCGGCACAAACATGGTGTATGTAGATCAGGATAATGACCTGGTTATTGTTGCCCGCTGGATAAAAGGAAGCGCTATGGATGGAGTGGTAAAGCGTGTGCTGGAAGCCATTGAATAATCGTCTTGTATAAGCACTACCTTATTATTTTTAAATTAATTACCATGCTCAGGTAATTATAAATAAGATCATTTTCTTTTGCCCATGCCTATACCGAAGCTATCCGTATTATTACTTCTGTTCCTCACCCTCAGCTTTTCCGATGCATATGCTCAGTATCGGCCTATCACTATAGAAGTACAGTATAATGACGAAAGAGAACCTACTTTTTATGTCAAGAACAAATCGCTTACCCCATACACCGTTAGTCTGAATTTTTCATCAGTAAGCAACGCTATTCCCCCCAATCCCAACCCTTATAGAAAAACAGCCCGCATGGGAAAAACCCGTCTTCTTAAGATAAAAAAGTCAGGATTATCAGATTCTTATGTAAGGTTTTCATATACATACTCTTATAATATTGGGTGTCTGGATACAGATCCGGATGAGCTGGAGTATTTACTTCCGGTTGCTCAAGGGAAAGCCACCAAAATATTCGGGCTCAACCACATTGGCAGATTGTTTGACAAAGAAACCCCCGATGATTTCTATGCGATCGGTTTCAGGGCCGAAGCCGGTGATACCGTATATGCGAGCAGAGGCGGAGTCATCACGGATATTGAGGTTGACCACAATGATTCTGAGACGGAAAATTATTTTACTTCAAATTATAACTATATCCAGGTTGTCCACGAAGATTGCACCTTTGGTTCATACTCACATCTAAAGAAAGACGGCATTCTTGTGCAAAAAGGAGATGAGGTTATGGCGGGAGACCCTATCGGTATTGTAGCCTCAAAAGAAGACGAAACGGAAATCGGTTTTCGGTTTAAGCTTACCTACAGAAACGATGATTACAGAAGAGGGTCTGACGATAATTATTGGAATTATGCTGTTCCCCTGTTCCGTACTACTGACGAGGAAAGTGCCAGGTTAAAACCAGGCCATACGTACAGAGCCGTACACCCGGTTGATATCATCACTCAGGAAATGGGGTGGCTTGAAAGACGGCGCTGGAAAAAAAGAAACAGGTGACATCCTGATGAATAAAACAGCAATTGTTATTGGTGCTACCGGCCTGGTTGGCTCTCATGTTCTGAAGCAGCTTTTGGAAGACGTCCGCTACAAAACCGTGAAGGTCTTTCACCGGCGAAGCACGGGCGTTGAGCATTCCAAGCTGGAAGAGCATATTGTTGATTTCGATAACATAGAAGAGTGGAAACACCGGCTCACCGGAGATGAACTGTATTCTGCTTTAGGCACCACCATTAAACAAGCCGGGGGCCAGGAGAGGCAATATACCATCGACTTTACCTATCAGTATGAAACAGCTAAAGCGGCGGCTGAAAATGGCGTAACCAAGTTTTCACTGGTTTCTTCGGCCGGGGCTAATGCTGAGTCGCGCGCTTTTTATACCCGGCTTAAAGGCGAGCTGGATGAAGCCGTGAAAGACCTGCCTTTCGAAGTTATCACCATCCTTCGCCCTTCCTTTCTGGATGGAGACCGAACTGAAAACAGGCCGGGAGAAGCCGTCGGCATCTTTATGGCCAAAATCTTCACTAAAATTCCGGGACTGAAAAAATACCGTCCTATCTTTGCAGGAAAGGTGGCGGAAGGGATGATCAATTCGCTTCATAAATGTCCCAAAGGATATCACATCTTTGAGCTGGACGAGATCTTCTACCTTTAGCATATATTAAAAAAACCTAACCCTTTCTCGGCAATCCCCCTATAAATCATCATCGTATGTATAGCCAAATAAACTTGAGCTATACTTATGACCGACTATTCTGATATTATTTATTTGATGGCAGCCATGCTGCTTTTCTCCCTGATGTCCACCAACATATCCAAAAGCTTTCTGGCTGCTTCAGAAAGCATGGTAACTGCGGGTACTGAAAACCGGTCCATCGCCTTGGCACAGGACGAGATTGAACAAGTTAAGCTGCTGAGCCGGGACAAAGAAAATCACTTAAAAGACGGACACGGCGACTATATGTTCGCTGACTATCCCAAAAATACAACCAACGTGTACGGTTCTGAGAACCAGTATGAAGAAACCTTTCGGGTTGAAGCAGATTCCGAACTGATACAAGAACCCGACCCTCTGCTAAACCGATACCTCGTTACGGTAACGGTGACTAATACCGTAAAGGATTACAACTCGGAAGCGACACTTGTGTTCATTAAATCCTTTGAGAAATGAATCTGAACATTTTCACAAGCTTCGTAATTGGGGGGCTTTTCCTGCTCACGCTGTTAGCCTTCAATAATTTTGTTTTCAACTCAGCCGTGGAAACAACCACCGGGGTTATGGCGGAGAATTCTTTTGATACCATCGTTGAAATCCTTCAAAATGACATCAATCGTCTGGGGTACAACACCGGCACGGCCGATAACATCCTCAGCATGAAAGAAGGAGAGTTCAAGTTTAAAGGCGACATTTATGATGGAGACGGAAGTGGAACTGTTGCTGATTACAATTCGGTGGAATGGAACCTGACTTCCAACAAAGCGACTTCCACTGATAATCCGAGCGACTATATACTGACGCGTACCTTTGATCCCGATCCCTTTTTTGGAGGAGACAGCGAAGACCTGACTTTTCATGTTACCCATCTGGAATTTAAATACCTGGATGCCAATGGCGACAAAACGAGCGACCCTGAGCTTGTGAAGCAGATTTCCATTGAATTGGTTCACGAGTCTAAAAACTCCTACTACGTTAGCACTAAAGGTGCTGAAAAGTACTATCGCTCAGTATGGAACCGGACCATTGTGCCTAATAATTTAACTTTTTAAGAACCTGCTGTTATGGGAAGATCTATGTTAATTCTAGTGGCCGGCTTTATGATTATTGCCGGTGTTATTACAAACTCAAACAATCGCCGGGCCATGATGCTGCCAAAAAAATCAGCGCAGAACATTAGCGAGGCGCAGGCCAAAAATTCGGCCGTCAGTATGATCAAGATGGCCATCGAAAAAATCACCATCGATAATGAATGGGATGGAGAGATCTCAGATGTAAGCGCGCTTCCGGGAACAGCTTCTCTCGAGCTGTACGACTCTGAAAGCAACTCTTACCCTGAGGGAATATCGGTAGGCCAGGGCGGCTGGGATGAGTATAAAGTTCTTTTGTACGGCGAAGCAACCTATGGAAATTATACCGCCGTAATAGAAGTGATGATGCGCCGGGATTCCTATTCCAAGTATTCTTATTTCTCCGATGAAGAACGAAGCAGCCTGCTGGGTAACTCAGAAATTTACTTTTACTCTTCGGATGTCATTTCAGGGCCCATTCACACTAACGGCACATTCAGGATGTCGGGAACACCTACTTTTTATGGGCACGTTTCGAGTCCAAATAACTGGCAAAGCCGGAGCCTTTTTGGGGATAATCCGGACTTTAGAAGTACTACAGATTTCAACTCACCCGAGCGCCCCTTACCTACTCAGGCCCAGATCAGTGACCTGAAAAGTGCCGCTACTACATCCGGCTTAACTTTCACCAATCAAATTGACGTGATTTTTAAGAACGATGGATCAGTTTCTGTTTCGGAGTATGATGAAGCTGCTGAAGTTTGGTTGCCGGCTCAGGATTACGATGCCTCTGAACACAACGGAATTATATCTACTACTAAAAAAGCTTCGGTTAAAGGTACGGTCTCCGGCCCTCTAACCCTGCACTCCGAAGACGACATCGAAATCATGGGAGATCTGGAGTACTACGATGATCCCCGAAATAATGACGTTTCCACCGACCTGCTTGGCTTAGTAAGTGAAAAAGACGTGATCCTTGATAGAAATGCCCACACCTATAAAGGCACATCAGATGTTAACCTCCATGCCTCTATAATGGCCATGGGCACTTCGTTTCGAGTGGAAAATTATAGTTCAGGCGGCTATCGGGGTAAAATAAATTTACTGGGTGGTATCATTCAAAAAAACAGGGGACCTGTGGGTACTTTTGGCGGTTTTTCGGGCGACACCGGCTTTTCAAAAAACTATGAGTATGACAACCGGCTTCGCTACTCAATACCACCTTATTTCCCTCGTGAAAGTGTGTTCTCTATTCTTTCCTGGAAAGACCGAGTAGTTGTTAAAAACTAAACCAACTTCCATCACAAATGAATCGAACTTGTATGTATAAAACCTAACTCAAAATTGGCCTTGGGCTGCTTTTTACTATCTCAAGCTTATCAATAGCCTCAGCTCAAACAACCGTAACCTTTAATCTTCACATGAAAGGTGCCTTAGAAGACAGCCTTTTTATTCCCTCTACCGACAAGATTATTCTTATGGGTGATGTTCGCCCTTTAAAGGGAATCGACGACATTTACCTCCATGATGAAGAGCCCACCGACAGCATTTTTACAGCCGAAGTAACCTTCAAGCGATATCTGGATGGGAAGAGAGTGTCGTATAATTATGTGCTTGATACCCAATCCAAAAAGTATGAAGAACCACGGCCCCGCACGTTGCAGCTAACGGGCAACGAGATGATCCTTCCCCCTATACAGTTTGGAGCTACGGCCTGGTAACTATTTGTCGGTTTCTATTAACCAACTCAGGAGGTTTTCTATTTTTGAAAGTGCCAGGTATTGGTTACAATCGGTTTAACTCCGAACAAGACCATTATCTGTATGAAAAAAGCTCTATCCCTGATTCTCATTTCCCTTTTCTCCCTTTCTGCCTTCGCTCAATCAGATCAGCTAAAAAAAATAATCGATACTCGTGCAGATGAAATTGAACAGCAGGTTATAGACTGGCGCCGGCACTTTCACGAAAATCCTGAGCTTTCTAACCGTGAATTTGAAACGGCTGCCTACATTGCTGAATACCTGAATGAGCTGGGCTTAGAAGTGGAAACCGAAGTAGCACATACCGGTGTAGTTGCTCTTTTGGAAGGTGGAAAGCCGGGACCTGTGATTGCTTTGCGCGCCGATATGGACGCCCTTCCCGTGACTGAGCGCACCGATGTGCCGTTCAAGTCAGAAGCAACCGGAATGTATCAGGGCAAAGAAGTAGGAGTGATGCACGCCTGTGGGCACGATACTCACATGGCCATCCTGATGGGCGTGGCTAAAATACTAACGGAAATGAAAGACGATCTGAAAGGAACGATCAAGTTCATCTTTCAGCCTGCCGAAGAAGGAGCTCCACAGGGAGAAGAGGGCGGTGGTGAGCTGATGGTAAAAGAAGGAGTTCTTCAAGACCCGGATGTAGATGTAATCTTCGGGTTACATATCAATGACGCCACTCCGGTTGGCACCATTCGCTACCGGCCGGAGGGAATAATGGCCAGCGTAAACAGTTTCAGTCTCGATATTAAAGGGAAGCAGGCGCACGGTTCTGCACCCTGGAACGGGATAGACCCGATTGTAACGGCCGCTCAAATCATCAACAACGCCCAAACCATTGTAAGCCGAAATATGGAGCTCACCAAGCAGGCAGCTGTTGTTACTTTTGGGGTGATTGAAGGCGGAGTTCGCCATAACATCATCCCCGAAAGCATTCACCTTGAAGGAACCATCCGGGCTTTGGATGAAGACATGCGCCAGCTCATTTTTAAACGACTGGAAACCATCGTCCAAAATACAGCAGAAAGCAACGGAGCCGAAGCAACCCTGACTATACACAAAGGATATCCGATTACGTACAATGATCCGGAATTAACGGCTATGATGGCCCCAACTTTGGAAGAAGTAGCAGGAGAGGAAAATGCCGTGATCATGGATGCGATTACCGGAGCAGAAGACTTCTCCTTTTTCCAGAAAGAAGTACCCGGCCTGTATTTCTTTATCGGCGGAAAAGCTCAAAACCGAGAAGCTGCCGGACACCACACTCCGGATTTCTACATTGACGAAAGCGGAATGAAATTAGGCGTTCGGGCCATGAGCAACCTGGTGATTGATTATATGAATTCCGCAGGCATGTGAACTGTTGATATAGCTGAATAAATTTATAACCAAACCTCAAGACTGATATGCAAAAGCGATTTAGTTTTTTGATTCTTTTCTCTTTTCTGACGCTGTCCGTATTTGGACAGGAAGTTGCCGTACAGGATGACATCATTGAAGCTGAAGAGCTGGTGGAATCCTATTACTACGAACATAACATCCCCGGAATGAGCGTAAGCGTGTATCGGGATGGTGAAATTATTTGGTCCCGCGGCTTTGGCTATTCGGACCTTTCCACCCAAACACCCGTTGACCCCGATGGCACCTTGTTCCGGGTGGGGAGCGTTTCCAAAACCTATACAGCAGCTGCTGTCGGATTGTTGTATCAGCAGGGAAAAATGAAACTGAAAGAATCCATCCACACGTATGTGCCTGAATTTCCCGAAAAGAAATATGACTTCACCGTTGAAGAAGTTGCCGGACACCTGGCCGGAGTAAGGCACTATCGTGATAATGAATTTATGAGTACGGTTCGATATAACACCGTAACTGCAGGGTTAGAAATCTTTAAAGAGGACACCCTTTTGTTTGAACCGGGCTCTTCGTATTCCTACTCCAGCTATGGATGGAACCTGGTAAGCGCTGCTGTTGAAGGCGCCTCCGACGAAGAGTTCATTTCTTTTATGGAAACGGAAGTGTTTCAACGCCTGGGAATGAATAACACCATGCCTGATTATGCCTATAGGGATATTCCAGGCCGTACTAAATTCTACATTTATGAAGACGGCGAAAACAAAGAGGCCCCTTATGTGGACAACAGTTACAAGTGGGCCGGCGGGGGATTTCTTTCCACAACCGAAGATATGATCAAATTCGGGGAAGCTCATCTCTCCACCGACTTTCTGAATCAGGAAACGCTGGACCGGCTGATGCAACCCCTTGAAACCGATGACGGCGAAACCACCAATTACGGCATTGGCTGGTCAACCATGGTGATTAACGGCACCGAGTGGAAAGGCCACAGCGGAGGATCCGTTGGCGGAAGCACTATGTTTCTCATGCACCCGGAAAATGAGGTTATCATAGCTTTTGCCATCAACCGATCAAGTGCCCCATTGAGCGAACTTCGAAATGAGCTGGCTAAGATTTTTATAGAGTAAAATCCTCAGTAAGTTATTCCAGCGCATGATTATATATGCTTTATTTATTTAACTGATTTTTTATGGCCGGAAATAGATTATACACTACCAATGAAATAAAAGCATTGCTTGAAAGAGCAACGGAGCTCCAAAAAAAGCAACCCGGATCGGCAAAGGAAGGACTGACATTAGAGGAGTTAGAACAAATTGCTTCTGATTCCGGTATCGACCCTGAGTATATTCGTCAGGCTATTTCAGAACAAAAAACTTCTCCTGCTTCAGGTACAAAGTTTCATATTTTAGGTGGGCCTATTTCTCAGGAGGCAGGAAAAGAAATACCATATACAATGTCGGCTGCTAACTGGGAAATGATTGTACAAGAAGCCCGAAGAACCTTCCGAAAAAGTGGCGGTGATCTACAAGAATTAGGCAATTCTCTCGAGTGGGTAAGCCCCGACCAAAAGTTCATGCAGGTTAGCGTAAGCGCAACACCCTCGGAAACTAACACCCGGCTTTTTGTGAGTACCAGTTATGGCAAAATTGCATTTATGGCCTATTATTTTGGATTTGTAATCACCCTTATATCACTGGGCATTTATTTGGGGCACTCAGAACTTCCCACTATCACCAATATTTCTATCCTGCTTGCCGGGGCACTTACTACTTTTGGTGGAGTTCGATTTCTGTTTGGCAGATGGGTTAAAAGTCAAAAGAAGAAATTGAAAAAGATGCTAAACCGCTTTGAACGAATCATAAGCACCCATCAGAAGCCTGATCCTGAAAGTATGAAAGAGCAATCCCCCGGTATAGAAATAGATGAGAAGGAGCAAGAATCCAATACAGTGACTACTCGGGGAAAAGGAAAAGTACAGTCATAGCTCATATCCTGCTACCATTCAAAGGGTGTCAGGCCCCGCTATTAGTACATGTAAGCATTTACATGAGAAAATGTGTGAACTGATCTTTATTATAGCTTCTGCTGGCAATTAATAAAGACCCTATTCATGAAGAAAGTTTGTTCCCTTTTCCTGGCCTTGTTTCTTTTTACGACTGTAACTCAGGCTCAGACCCCAAAAGAAATTCAGGTTATCGATCCACCTTTTTGGTGGATAGAAATGCCGGTTAATGAACTTCAGCTCCAACTATACGGTGAGGAATTGGGGCACTACCGCGCTTCTGTAGATTATCCGGGCGTGGAAATAACCGCTCAGTATGGCGTTGATTCGCCCAATTATTTGTTTCTCTATTTCAACATTTCTGCTGAAGCTGAAGCGGGAACCTTACCCATCACGTTAACCCGGGGCGGAAAAAGCATTACCCTTGATTATGAACTGAAAACCCGGGAGTCGACAGAAGGCCGCCACCAGGGATTTGATGCCTCAGATGTCATTTACCTGATGATGCCCGACCGCTTTGCCAATGGAGATCCGGACAACGACAGTATAGAAGGGATGCGGGAAACCGCTGACCGATCCAACCCTGAGCGCCGGCAGGGTGGTGATATTCAGGGAGTGATGGATCATCTGGATTACATCAAAGATTTGGGGATGACGGCCATTTGGTTCACGCCCATCATCGAAAACGATATGGATGCAGAATATGGGGCTTATCATGGGTACGCAGCCACCGATTTATATCGCGTTGATCGCCGGTATGGAAGTAATAGGGAATACAAGAAGCTGGTTGAGCAAGCCCACAAAAAGGATATGAAAGTCATCATGGATATGATTCATAATCACATTGGTGACAAGCACTGGTGGATGAATGATTTACCCACTTCTGACTGGGTTCATGACATCGAAGAGTACGGCACGACCAATTTCCGGGGAGCTGTGGCTTCCGACCCTTATGCCTCGGAATACGATTCCGATAAACTGATGAATGGGTGGTTTGTGAAAGAAATGCCCGACCTGAACCAAAAGAATCAATTACTGGCTGATTACCTCATTCAAAACACGATTTGGTGGATCGAATATTCCGGCATTGACGGCATTCGCATGGATACCTACGTATATCCCGATCAGGATTATATGGCGCGATGGGCGAAAGAAGTCCTGGAAGCTTATCCGAACTTCAACATTGTGGGTGAGTCGTGGGTGAATACGGTGCCCGCCGAAGCCTACTGGCAATATGATGAGCCCGGCGTTGATGACGGCTACGATTCAAACCTCCCCAGCGTTACTGATTTTCAAATCGCCAATGCCATCCGTCAGGCCTTTAATGAAGACTTTGGTTGGCTGAATGGCCTCAGTAAATTGTATTATGTGCTGTCTCAGGACTTTGTGTATGCCGACCCCATGCTGAATGTAACTTTTCTGGATAACCATGATATGGGCCGCATTTACGAAACCGTGGGCAAAGATGAAGACTACTTCAAAATGGCTTATTCATTCCTGATGACGACACGCGGAATCCCACAAGTTTATTATGGGACTGAACTAATGATGGGGCACGAAAACCGGGGAGGGGATGACGAGGCCTGGCGACAAACCATGCCCGGCGGCTGGCCCGATGATGAAAGGAGCGTGTTTACCGAAGAAGGTCGTACCGACAAGGAAAACGAGATCATTGAATGGGTCAGTCAGCTTACCAACTGGCGCAAAGACGCGATGGCCATTCACAAAGGAAAGCTGGTCCATTTTGTTCCTGATAATAATACCTACGTCTATTTCCGGGTTCACGATAAGCAAACCGTGATGGTTGTTATGAACGCGAATGATGAGCCTTTTACTTTTGATTGGGATCGTTTTGCTGAAATTTTAAAGGGCTTTGAACGTGGTGTGAATGTGGTTTCAGAGGAAGAAATTGATATCACTAAGGATTTTAAGGTGTCAGCAAAAACCGCTGCGGTTTGGGAGCTTAAATAAGCAGCCAATCCAGCCTCGTTCCTAATCACCCTATCACCCAACCAAAATTCCCTGTTTAATTCTTTTTAATTACATTGTTGAAAACACTGCGGGGTTTTAACATGTCGAGAGTTTTATGCCTTTTTTTGATAGTCTGCTTTTTACAGGGCTGCTTTGTGGCTAATGATGTAGAATGCTTTCTTAGATTTTTTCCTACCGAGGGTGGATTTTATTCGACTTCTGATGTTCCCGATCAATACCTTGCTGTTGGCGATACACTTTTTTTAGATGTTAATAGCTACTGGGATTATGGTTACCAATGTGAAGATTATGGCACTGAGCCCTCCCTCAATAGCTTAATTATACAATCCGGGATCGCTGAACTACATCGTCAGGGAAACAGTGTTTTTATTGTAGGTAAAGAAGCAGGCTCCACAGAGGCTATGATTATCGGAAGTGCCTATGTTCGCAGAGATAATTCAGATGAAATCCACCCCGTGGTTCTCACAGTTAATATTCAAGTTGGAACGCAACCCGGAGACCCAAAAAGGCAACGAGCCGTGTTCCCACCTACCGGCAGGGTTGATAGCATCATTGTTTCGGGTGAAGAATACCCTGAACAAATGACCCGATTAACGGCTGTCTATTCCCCCGAAGTTGTAATAAACGATTACCTGGACTTACGCTCCCAATGGGGACTGTACACCAGATCGAACACAAACCTTCTCAAACCATACGGAAGTCCGCTTTTTACAGAGTATGGTGACCGCTTCAATTACGTCTCTCTAAAAGCTGACACTTTGGGGGGTCGTTATTATGGTTACGTTCAAATTATCACGGCAGACAAGACCTATGGTCGCACTTTTCATCTCGATTTTTAACTTTTAACTAATTAACCTCTCTGTCGGTTCAGGGCTTCAGTCACAAGACAACATCAACCTGCCAAGCCTGTCCACTTCATTCAATTACTATATCACCTTACACTCCCCACTACAAATTTCACCTAAAAGGCCGTATCTTTAAAGCTTAATCAAGCAAGCAGTCAAAAGCACTATGAGCACGGCCACAGCCGAATCAAATATCATCAAAGAGGCGAAAAAGCGACGCACCTTCGCCATTATATCTCACCCCGATGCGGGTAAAACCACCCTCACTGAAAAGCTGTTGCTGTATGGTGGAGCACTGCACGAGGCGGGGTCTATCCGGGCGCGAAAAGCTACTCGTCATGCCGCCTCCGACTGGATGTCGATAGAGCAGGAACGGGGAATATCGGTGACCTCATCCGTACTTCGGTTTGAGAAAGAAGGCATCAAATACAACCTGTTGGATACTCCCGGTCACAAAGACTTTTCTGAGGATACGCTGCGAACATTGGTGGCTGCTGACTCCGGTCTCATGGTGATTGACGTGGCCAAAGGCGTAGAGGAACAGACCGAGAAATTATTTGAAGTGTGTAAGCTCCGTGAAGTGCCGGTGATTACCTTTGTAAACAAGTGTGACCGCCCGGGTATGGAACCTTTGGAAATACTCAGCAACATCGAGAATAAGCTGGGCATTGAAGCCGTCCCGGCCAGCTGGCCGATGGGCTATGGCCAAAAATTTCAGGGCATCTATGATGTGATTGAGAAGAAAGTACACATGTACCAAAAGACGGAACACGGAGCCAAAAAGGCCGTTACTGAAGTGCTGGACCTCGAAGATGCCATTGAAGCTTCGTCTATGTCGAGCACCGAAAAAGAAGCCTTTGAAGAAGAGGTCATGCTGATTGACGACATGTACGAAAACATGGATCGTGAGGCATATGCCACCGGTAAGGTAACTCCGGTATTTTTTGGCTCGGCCCTGCATAACTTCGGGCTGGATGTATTCCTGAATTACTTTCACCAGCTTGCCCCGCACCCTCAGCAATATAAAACTCCGGATGGTGTTGCCCGTGATTTAAACGATGGATTCTCAGGTTTCATTTTTAAGATGCAGGCCAACATGAACCCTGATCACCGTGATTGTGCAGCTTTTATACGTGTAGCTTCGGGGAGATTTGAACGCGGACAACAGGTAACCATCGCCGGTAATGGTAAGAAGGTGAAAATGTCGACCCCGCATACCCTCATGGGTGACGACCGGCAACTGCTGGAAGATGCCTACCCCGGTGATATCGTTTCTATTTTCAATCCAGGCTCGTTCCGGATTGGTACTACCATCTTCGAGAAAAACGAGGTTAAGTTTGATGTGATTCCGCTTTTCACGCCCGAACATTTTCAAAAAGTAGCTACTAAAGATCCTTTTAAACGAAAACAGCTTCGGGAAGGACTAAAGCAGCTTTCTGAGGAAGGGGTAGTTCACGTATTTGAAGTACCGAACGGAGTTGGAAATGAGCTGCTGCTTGGAACCGTTGGCGTGCTTCAGTTTGAAGTGGTAGAACACCGTATGCTTACTGAATATGGAGTAGAGTTAATCAAAACACCCGTCTCGTATTTTTGCGCCCGCTGGCTACCCAACGATCGGGATGATGTGATCGAGAAACTGGAAGCAAGCTATTCCACCCACGTTACCAAAGATATGGAAGAGAACCCCATTGTACTTTTCGATTCTCAGTACGCCCTTTCACAAGGAGAGGACAAGGTAGGCGCTGAAAACCTTTACAAGTTCAAACAAGGGTAAAACATCGAACGCCGAACATCCAACTTTTAACGTTCAAAGCTGGATGTTCCTTGTTCGGTGTTCAGCTTACTTGCCACCGTTAGCTTGTAAGTCGGCAATGCAGTTTGCATCCAGTGGGGGAATTTGTTCTCCTAAAAACTGACCAAATACACCCGCATTTTCCATGGCGTAGTACATCAGGCAGCTGTCGTTGTCACAGTGTCGTCCGTGTTCCGTGTCCTGATGATTGGTCTGCATTTCTGTTCCGGATCCGGGAATATTAACCAGACCAAATAAGTGTCCAAATTCATGGCGGAAAGAAACAGACTCTGTTAGTCTTCTGGAAGGTTGATTTAGCCCTCCGCTCACTTCTTCATAGGTAGCTCCGAAAAAAGCGTTCGAAGTATTATAGTAAGCTATACCCAGTACATTTCCGTCCTCAAATTCTCCATCTACAATAATCATGTAGGCCCGGAGTGTACTGTCCTCTACAGAGGTAAATTCATCACGATGTTCTTCTTCCAGCGCTCGGATTTCACTCGCGGTGTAAGAAGATTGTCCCACTGCCGGTATTTCCGTTGGCTCTTTTATAACAACAGATTGTTTATTCAGTCGCTGCTCTAAAAAAGCTTCAAGACTATCTACGGCCTCTGCATTTGGTGCATAACCCTGCATATAATCTATCTCTAATTCAAGGGTAGTGAATGTTTCTCCTGAAAGGAAATCATTAGCAGAAAGGCCCGGATTTTCTGTGTGGGAGTAAACGATCTTTTTGTCATCATCACTGCCTGTTGAATTGTCCAGGCAACCGGTACTAAATGCAATTAAAGCTACAATTAGCGTGCTAAGAACTGTCTTATGAGTCAAAAACTTCATGGTTAGTATTTCATTGTTTTTAGTTCATTCATTTAAATGCATAGTCTGAAGTTATTGTTCCGTCAAACCTTTGTCTCCCTATCGATTTAAAGAAATTAAACGCTTTCTAATATGGGTGCATATGTGTAATTTATGTTATGAGTTCTGAATTTCCCATCCGCAAGATTATCCATGTTGATATGGATGCCTTTTATGCCGCTGTTGAACAGCGGGATCATCCTGATTTGCGGGGGAAACCGGTTATTGTGGGCGGCTCACCGAGTGGGCGCGGAGTAGTAGCAACAGCAAGTTATGAGGCCCGAAAGTTTGGCGTCCACTCAGCCATGCCGGCTTCTCAGGCAATCCGGCTTTGTCCACACGGCATTTTTGTAAAAGCTAATTTTGATGCCTACAAAAAAGCCTCTCAGCAAATTCGTGAAATCTTTTTTGATTACACGGATTTAGTGGAACCTCTCTCAATGGATGAAGCCTTTCTCGATGTAACAGAAAACCACAAAGGCATTCCATCGGCCACGCTTATTGCCAAAGAGATTAAGGAAAAGATCTATGAAGTCACCCGGTTGACTGCCTCAGCAGGAGTGGCTCATAATAAGTTCCTGGCTAAAGTAGCTTCCGACATCAATAAACCTAACGGACTTACCCTGATCACCCCTGATAAAGCTGAAGCTTTTCTGGAAGAGTTGGATATCAAACAGTTTTTTGGTGTGGGTAAAGCAACCCAGAAAAAGATGCATGCCGTGGGTATTAAAACCGGGGCCGACTTAAAAAAGTGGACTGAAATTGATCTGGTTAAAGCCTTCGGTAAGTCCGGGAGGTTTTACTATCGAATTGTTCGCGGGATTGATCATCGGGAAGTGAAGCCGCACCGGGTTCGAAAATCATATGGTAAAGAGCGTACTTTTTCGGAGGATATTGACAGCCTTGAGTGGATCCACAATTTCCTGGACGAGCTGGCTCAAACCATCTCCGAGGGCATGAAAAAGATTAATGCCGCCGGAAAAACCATCACCCTTAAAGTCCGCTACAAAAACTTCGATACCATCACGCGCAGTTACTCCCTGCCTCATTATACCAACCGATATTCTGATATCACGGAAGTAGTCCGCAAGCTGCTGGAAGAAACGGAAGCAGGAAGCCGGCCGGTTCGTTTGCTGGGGATAACCCTTTCGAATTTAAACCTAAATGAAAAAACGGTGTATGAGCAGTTGGAGCTTTCTTTATAGTGTTACCGTGTTAATGTGTTAACGGGCTAAAGCAAATTTCAGGGTAAATTAGCCCGTTAACACGGTAACACATCCAAACACTAACACTTTCAACACTATCATTTTACCGAGATAATCGTGAATTTCCACGCACTACAATCAACCCAAAGAAATTAACAGAAAATGAGTGACGGTTACGGATTACTAAAAGGAAAAAAAGGAATCATATTCGGAGCACTGGACGACCGAAGCATTGCTTGGAGAATTGCCCTGGCTTGTAAACGAGAAGGTGCTGACTTCGTACTTTCAAACGCCCCTATCGCATTACGGCTGGGAGCTTTGGATGATCTTGGTGAGGAAACCGGCGCCCCCATCATCCCTTGTGATGTAACCAAAGATGATGAAATAGAAGAGTTGATGGCCAAAACCAAAGAACATCTGGGCGGTGTTGATTTCATCCTGCACGCCATTGGGATGTCTCCGAATGTTCGAAAGAAAAAAGAATATACCGATCTGAATTATAACTGGTACCAGCAAACACTGGATGTTTCCGCTATTTCACTGCACCGCGTGTTGCACCATGCGGAAAAAGCTGAAATTCTGAATGATGGCGGAAGCGTGGTTGCTCTTTCTTATATCGGAGCCCAGCGAATTTTCTCTAAGTATTCGGATATGAATGATGCCAAAGCTCTGCTGGAAAGCATCGCCCGAAACTATGGAAGCCGACTGGCTGATCGCGGTATCCGGGTGAACACGGTTTCTCAGGCTCCAACCAAAACATCGGCCGGAACCGGAATTAAAGGCTTTGACGGCATGTACACTTTTGCAGAGAAAATTGCTCCGATGGGTAACCCTTCTGCCGATGAATGCGCCGACTACTGTGTAACGCTATTCTCTGACCTGACCCGTAAAGTAACTATGCAGAACCTGTACCACGATGGTGGTTTTGTAACAGCCGGTATTTCTGAAGATATGATTGACGACCTTGCCAAGCTGTATTCAAACGACGACGAATAATCTATGCCTGACATAATCCTCGGTATTGATCCCGGCTCCCGAAACACCGGCTATGCCCTGTTGACGGAAGAAAACGGAAAACTAATCGCCCTGCGGTGTGATGTAATCCGAATGGCCGATATTGACGATCATGCCGAGCGATTACAGGTTATTTTTGATCAGGTTTCCGGAATCATCCGGTCCAATAAGCCCACATCCTGTGCCGTTGAAACCCCGGTTTATGGGGTTGATCCGATGGCGATGCTGAAGCTGGGTCGCGCTCAGGCAGCAGCAATGCTGGCTATTAAAAATTCCGGCCGAGAAGTGACGGAGTATTTTCCTAAAGTGGTAAAGAAGTCGATTACCGGAAACGGAAACGCCAGCAAGGAACAGGTGGCTTTTATGCTGAATAAAATGGTGAAGCTGCCGGATGAGAAATTGTCCAATGATGCCACAGATGCTTTAGCTGTTGCCTGGTGCCATTTGATGAAGGGGCAGGGCATTCCCGGTTCAGCCAAAAAGAAAACGCATCAAAACAACAAGAAAGGTGATTGGGCCAGTTTTGTGGAGGATAATCCGGACAGGGTGAAAGGATTGTGATTCGTCTAAGCTCACGCTTGAACTATCTTTGTATCTTATTGCTACACTAAGTTTAACAACCCACACTGCCATTCCCGCGCAGGCGGAAATCTCATTATCGATTAAAGAAACAATTACAGAAGATGATCGCATTTTTAAAAGGGTACATCGAAGAAAAGAAAGACGGCGTTGTTGTTTTGGACGTTCAGGGCGTGGGCTATCGGGTTGAGATTTCGTCCATCACCCAGGAACAACTGGAAAGCGCCGGCTCAGAAGTAAAGTTGCTGACTTACCATCATATCACCGACAGCGATGAACGCCTGTTCGGCTTCTTTTCCACCGATGAAAAAGCTCTCTTTGAAAAATTGATTACCGTAAAAGGCGTTGGTCCAAAACTGGGATTGACCATTCTTTCCGGGCTTCCCGCCGACCAGCTTATTGGTGCCATTACCGGCTCTGATGCTGCCACCCTTTCCAAAGTGCCGGGAATTGGAAAGAAAACAGCCGAGCGCATTATCGTGGAACTTAAAGACAAGCTGGCTGAGTACGCTGTATCTGCCGGAGTTACCCCAACAGGATCCAAAGAAGCGGGTGTTACCGGTGAAGCCATATCTGCTCTTGAATCATTAGGCTTCAAGAAAAAGGAATCAGAGCAAGCGGTTCTCAAAGCCATCAAAAACACAGGCAGTGATGATCCTTCGGTAATCATTAAGAAAGCGCTGGCTAGTTTAAATAAGTAGATTATCACAGCCCGTGCCCTTCAAAGAGATTGAATCAATACCCTTTGAAAGGTGTTTCTATTAATGACTTTTCACCCCGGAAAAAATCATTCCGATAAATAGAAATGCGTTATGGAACAGGTTATTACTTCAGAACGAATTCCCATCAAATTATGGCTGGATGATATGGAGGAAGGAGCTCTTCAGCAGGCCAAAAACCTTGCGAATCTTCCTTTTGCCTTCCGACACGTCGCCATTATGCCGGATTCCCACCAAGGATATGGAATGCCCATTGGTGGAGTGCTGGCAACGGAAGATGTGATTATCCCAAACGCTGTTGGCGTTGATATCGGTTGTGGTATGTGTTCCCTCAAAACCAATCAGAAGCACATTGACATTTCAACCCTGAAAAAGATTATGGGAGTCATCCGTAAAACTGTGCCCGTCGGGTTCAGCCATCACGATGGAAAGCAGGAGGAAAAGTGGATGCCTGGCATTCACCAAAAGCTACCCGTTGTAGAGCAGGAGTATGAAGCTGCGCGATCTCAGGTGGGCACCTTAGGAGGCGGTAATCACTTCATCGAAATCCAAAAAGGATCGGATGATTATATCTGGATTATGATTCATTCCGGCTCCAGAAATATCGGTTATACGGTGGCCAGGCATTATAACCAAAAAGCAAAAGAGCTAAATGAAAAATGGCGAAGTGACACGAGTAAAGATTTGGCCTTTTTCCCAAAAGATTCAGAAGAGTATGCGGATTACATCAACGAGATGAAGTACTGTATTGAGTTTGCCCTTAATAACCGCAAACTCATGATGGAAAGAGTTAAAAATGCCTTTTCAGAGACGCTGCCCGATGTTGAATTTTCTGACTTCATTAATAAACCTCATAACTTTGCTGAGCAGGAACATCACTTTGGAAAAAATGTATGGGTGCACCGCAAAGGCGCTACACGCGCCCGGGAAGGAGAGTTGGGAATGATTCTCGGTTCACAGGGAACCCCCTCTTATATTGTACGTGGTAAAGGAAATAAGGAATCCTTTACGTCTTGCTCCCACGGTGCAGGCAGAATTATGAGTCGCACCAAGGCTAAGAAAACCCTCAGCGTAAAGGAGCAGTCAAAACCTCTTGAAGACAAGGGCATCCTTCACGCTATTCGCTCCAAAGGTGATCTTGATGAAGCCCCGGGCTCCTATAAAGACATTCGCAAGGTGATGAGACTTCAAAAAGACCTTGTAGATATTGAATTGGAGCTGGAACCTCTCGCTGTTGTTAAAGGATAGAGCAACCTATTACATATCCAGCGAACTATGGTCTCCTATATCTACTTTACCCTTCACATTTTTGAGAGACGTATGAGCGCCTATCGTTGAGCCCGCCGTTTCCACATCTTCCAGGCTGGCGTCGTTACGGATGATCGTGTTTTCAATTTTAGAGTTTTTAATCACCGTGTTGGCTTCAATACTTACTTTCGGGCCTACCGTGCTGTTTTCAATCTCAACACCTTCCCCGATAAATACCGGTGGAATAATCTTCGAACCCGGATATTTGCCCTCATCCACACCGTCAAATTCTTTTTCGGTGATGATGCCGGTGGTTTCCAGCCATGCCGGAAGTGTTCCGCAATCCAGCCATTCATCAACAGTGGCCGTTTTGAATACCTTGCCTTCTTTAATCATCATATCTAAGGCAGCCGTCAGGAAATACTCCCCGCCGGGCCCGCGCATGTCATCATCGATAACCTTGTCGATTTTCTCTTTCAGGGCTTTCCCGCTCTTGAAGTAATACACCCCGATGATAGCTAAGTCGGAAATAAACTCTTTCGGCTTCTCTACAAAACCGGTGATGGTATCGCCTTCATACACAGCCACTCCAAAACGGGAAGGGTCTTCAACTTTTTTCAGCCAGATTACGCTGTCCGCATCGCCTAATTCGAAGGGTTCTTCGCTGTCAAAGATGGTATCGGCAAAAGCGATGATAACCTCTCCATCCAGATGGTCGCTTGCACAGGCAACGGCATGGGCAGTTCCCAGGGCTTCGGCCTGTACTTCAAAAATAGGCTTCGCTTTATGGCGGGCACTCATTTCGCGCAGCGGCTGCTTAATATCTTCCCCAAAATCCGGCCCCAGAATAAACACAATTTCGGTGATGTCACGATCCAGAGTACGGTTAAAAGTCTCAATGATTCGCTCTATAATCATGGTTCCTGCTACGGGCAGAAGGGGCTTGGGCACGGTATGAGAATGAGGACGAACACGAGTTCCACGTCCGGCCATTGGGATAATTAATTTCATATATTTGGCTGCGTTACTTGAAACAATTTAATTTAGTGGCGGTGAATATAGGGGGGTTATCAACCAATTTCGACTTTCTGTTTTGATGTGCCCCTTGGCAATGTCTTTGAATATTATATCATCTACACCTTTAACTAAAAACCAACATATTGAACTGGTACTACACACTTCTTGATGCCGGCGCTGTTCTGTTCTGCCTCATTTTCTTGCGATATACTTGGTATCGGATGCGCTTTTTTCTGCACACGTACCAACAGGTAGGCTATAAAAACAACGAGTACTGGCAGTGGCTGAAAAGTCATTGGGACGAAAAAGTGATACCGGCAAATATCGCCATCCTGAATGTGTTCATCTTTATTTTTATCTGGTTCGATGGGTGGTTCCGGGATACCTTTACTTACTCTTCACTGGCTGTTTTCTTTTTTGTGGTCAGCTATTTCTGGTTTACATCGGTTTCTAATTACAAGCCGGAGAAGGTTAAGAAACCGTTGGTGTTTACCCCCAGGGTTATTCGCCTGATGATTCCATTTGTTCTTTTCTGCAGTTTCTTCCCTTTGCTTTTCACCTACCTTGGCTTTACAGGAATGCTTCCTTTTCTGGATGCTCAGCTTCCCAACTATTTTTCAGGACTACAGCGGTTTGACCTGACCATCCTCGTATTCGGGTGGGCTTTTGGTGCTATGGTCGTTCCCTTTTTCATTTTCATAGCCGGGCTCATTACCAAACCCGTTGAGCTTTTCATCCAAAATGGATTCAAAAGACAGGCTCGCAAAAAACTCGCGTCCATGCCTGATCTAAAAGTGATTGCCATCACCGGAAGCTATGGTAAGACAAGCACGAAGTTCATGATTCGGGATTTGCTTAAAGAACGCTTCAATGTCTGCTCAACCCCCGGCAGCTACAACACACCGATGGGTATTTGCAAGGTTATTAATAACGACCTGCAATCTCACCACCAGATACTCATCCTTGAAATGGGAGCACGTTATGAAGGCAATATTCAGGAGCTGTGTGATATTGCCAAGCCCGATATTTCTGTGGTTACAAACGTTGGGGTTGCTCACCTGGAGACTTTTGGTTCGCAAGATGTAATCGCCCGTGAGAAAGGAACGCTGGTCGATAATCTGGTGGCTGGTGATACCGCCATTCTGAATGCCGACGACCCACGGGTATCCAAAATGGGAGCCGATCGGGCAGAAATCAATCGCATACTGGTTGGGTTAAACAGCGGTGAAATCCGTGGCTCCAATATTTCGTACGATACCTCCGGAATGGAGTTTGATGTTGAAATAGATGCAGAAACCGAGCGTTTCCAAACACAACTGCTTGGGGCTCATAATGCGCAGAATTTGTTACTGGCCGTTGGGGTTGGACATCATTTCGGGCTACGACTCAAAACCATGGCCCTTGCTGCAGCTAAGATTGAGCCTGTTGAGCACCGGCTCGAGCTTAAACGACAAGGAGATCTTTTCGTGATTGATGATGCCTTCAACTCGAATCCTGTTGGCGCAAAGAATGCCGTGGAAATCCTAAGTCAGTTTAACTCCGGACAGCGCATTATCATCACTCCCGGAATGGTGGAGCTGGGAGAGATTGAGGAAGAAGAGAACCGGAAGTTCGGCCAAACCATTGGCAAGGCTAATCTGGATCTGGTTGTTTTGGTAGGAGAAGAAAGAGCCAAACCCATTCTGGAAGGCATCAAGAACTTTGACAGCACCGCAATGAATGTTCGCGTGGTGAATACTTTGTTTGAGGCCAACGAACTCGTCCAAAAACATGCCCGCTCCGGAGACATCATCCTATACGAGAACGACCTCCCTGATGTGTATAATGAGGCGTGATAAGGTGATGTGGTGACATTTGCCTTTTTATTCATAACAGCCTTAAAAGGGCTTACTCTTTTCTTTATAGCACTGAGTAAAGTATAGCGCATCCAAAAAGCACTGAGAGTGGCGATATGTAACGAGTATATTTTGGTGTGAGAATTTCTGCACACCATAAAGCATAGTTGTGATGAATCCTTCGGGGCACCAAATACAGAATCAATGAAGTTACTATCATAAACCATCCAAGAATCGTAAACACTTCCGGATATTTTGACAGTTCTGAGTAAAGTATCAATCCTGCAGCTGGAATCATTCTAATGGTGATCTCGGTATAGTTAATAAGATTCGTGCTCCCTGCTTTTCTTAGAATCTCTCTTGAGTATTGTGGTTTCCAAAACATCAACATCCCTGTCAAAACAAGAAAAATACCGAATAGGATTACGATATATTTCGCGATGAGTATCATTCTTTTAATTTTTATTCCACACTTTCTCACCTGCCACAACTCTTAAAACTACTTACATCCCCCTATCAACTTTCAATCCTCAACCTTTAACCCTCAAAAACTCACTCATACCGAACAGCGTCTGCCGGCTGAACCTGAGACGCCCGGTGCGCCGGATACCAGCTCGCCAAAACGCACAGCAACAAACTGGCAGCTAAGATAATAACCACATCTATCGGGCTGACCTGAACGGGGTAGGCGTCAATAATAAATGCAGAGGATAACTTCACCAGCCCAAACTTCATCTGCAGCCAGCTCAGCAGTAAGCCCAGCGCCCCTCCAATTCCGCATCCAATTAATCCAATATATAAACCCTGTTTTCTGAAAATCGACTTGATGCCTGCCTTGCTGTATCCCATCGACATAAGGATTCCTATATCCCTTTGCTTTTGAATCACGATCATCGTCAGCGAGCCTATGATATTAAGCACGGCTACAATCACTATAAGAATCAAAATGACAAAAGAGCCCCACTTCTCAAGGTACATGACATCGTAGAGTGGTTTTTGGAGATCGTACCAGGTAGAAATCTCAAAGTCTTCTCCCAGCATCGCTTGAAGTTCTTTTTTAACTCCCTCCGCCTTCTCATTACTATGTAATTTTATATCTATGCCGGTAATTTGATTTCGGGCCCGGAATAATCGCTTCGCTGCTTCTATATCTACAAACACCTTCGGTCCACCGGCCACCTGCTGTAAAAAATACGCCCCTCGAAGATCAAAGCGGTAGGTTTGAGGAACCGTGATTTGAGTTAAAGCATTTTTCATTCCGGCTGCACTCAACAAGGCAATGTCTTCCCCGATGTTCAGGCGCAGCCTGTTCTTCAGCTCTTCATGAACAATAATCCCCGGCGTGCGGTCCCGTACAGAAATATCAAAAACACCGGTTGTAATACTTTCCTCTATATCCACGAGCTGAAAGAACAAGTCCCGCTCCACGCCTTTTACATCCACAACCTCATTTTGAACTCCTTCCAAAGCTAAAAGTGCCTTTCCCTCAACATATGGAGAAATTACCCGCACCTCAGGAAGTGCCTTAATTTGCTCCATCATCTCCTGGTTTTGTGCGAAGGTTGCGGAACCCGATGCTTCTATTCTAACGTCCGGGTCGTAAGAAAGCAGGAAGTTTTTGATCACATCAAAAAATCCATTAAAAACAGACAAAACCACAATCAAAAGGGCCGTGCCGATGGTGATGCCGGTGATACTGATAAAGGTAAGTGTGGAAATTAGCGAAATGTGTTTTCGGGAAAAAAGGTATCTCCGAGCAATAAATCCTGAGTTCTTCATGCACACAAAATATAGAATCAAGCGATTGAAAGCACTTTAAATGAAGACAGACATTTGTTAAAGTTTTAGTATCTTTAGCGCCCTTTTCGAATTCAAAAACACCAATGGGTTCAACGCTTACTAAAGAAATTATTGCATCAATCTCTGATGGGTCTCATGGCGACCCCTTTTCCGTACTCGGGCTTCATGAAGCCGAAATTGATGGTAAAACCAAATTGGTGTTACGTGCCTTCCGTCCTGAAGCAAAAACGACGACCGTTGTTATAGGTAAAAAGAAATATGAGATGGATCGCGTTTCCGATGAAGGCTTGTTTGAGCACGTTTTTGCCCGGCGAAAGAACAAATTTAACTACGAGTTGGAGGTTGACCCGCAGCAGGGTAAGAAATTTACCATCACCGATGCCTATCAGTTCGACTCGTTGATAAGTGATTTTGATTTGCAGCTTTGGGGGGAAGGAAACCACCATCAGGCATATGAATTTATGGGCGCCCATCAACGCATTATTGATGGGGTGAATGGAACCCATTTTGTTGTAACAGCGCCAAGTGCTTCCAGAGTCAGTGTTATTGGTGAGTTTAACAGCTGGGATGGCCGGGTCCACAGAATGCGGAAATTTCATGAGCAGGGAATCTGGGAGATTTTCATCCCCCATGTCACGGAAGGGGACTACTACAAATTCGAGATTAAATCTCCCGCTCAGGATCCCCCCCTAAAAAAATCAGATCCTTTTGCCTTCTACTCAGAAGTTCGTCCTGGTACGGCTTCTATTGTTACTGATATTGATAACTACAGCTGGGGAGATGAAAAATGGCTTCAATCTCGACAGGAAAGACAAGGCTTGGATCAACCCATCTCCATTTACGAGATGCATATTGGTTCCTGGAAGCGCAAGGTTGGGGAAGACCCCGGCTTTTTAAATTATAGGGAAACGGCTGACCAATTGGTTCCATATCTCAAAGATTTGGGATACACTCATGTTGAGCTGATGCCGGTTGCTGAGCATCCTTACGATCCTTCATGGGGATATCAGATTACCGGGTATTATGCGCCCACCAGTCGCTTTGGCACCCCCGAGGATTTTATGTATTTCGTGGACCAGTGCCACCAAAATGATATCGGAGTGATTATAGATTGGGTACCCGCTCATTTTGCCAAAGATGACCACGGACTTCGCCGCTTTGACGGTACCGGGCTTTTTGAACATGATGATCCCCGTAAAGGCGAACACAAAGACTGGGGAACCTGCATATTCAATTACGGGCGCACCGAGGTTCAAAACTTTTTGATCTCAAACGCTATTTACTGGTGCGAAAAATTTCACATTGATGGGTTTCGGGTAGATGCGGTTGCATCTATGCTATATCTGGACTACTCCCGAGATGAAGGTGAGTGGGTTCCAAACCAATATGGAGGCAGAGAAAACATTGAGGCCATCGATTTTCTTAGAAACTTCAACGACACGGTTCACCACCATTTTCCCGGTGTTATTACTTTTGCCGAAGAATCCACTTCCTGGGGGGGGGTTTCGCGCCCAACCGAAACCGGCGGACTCGGCTTTGATTTTAAATGGAATATGGGGTGGATGAATGACACCCTCTCCTATATTGAAAAGGATCCGATTTTCCGAAAGTATCATCAGGATCAGCTTACTTTTTCATTGATTTATGCTTTTTCAGAGCACTTCACTCTTCCGTTTTCTCATGACGAGGTAGTGCATATGAAACAGTCTATGCTTGCCAAAATGCCCGGTGACGACTGGCAGAAGTTTGCAAATCTCCGACTCATTTATTTGTATATGTACACTCATCCCGGAAAGAAACTGCTTTTTATGGGATGTGAATTCGCCCAATGGTCGGAATGGAGTGAATCACGCTCTCTTGACTGGCACCTGCTGGAATGGGAAAAACACCAAGGCGTTCAGCTTTTAATAAAAGACCTAAATGGAATCAACAAACAAGAGAAGGCGCTTCATGAAGTCGATTTTGACTGGCGCGGATTTGAGTGGGTTGACATCAGCGATGCGGATAACAGTATCGTTTCATTTATTCGCCGCGCAAAAGATCCCGAAGATTTTGTAGTCGTGATTCTTAACTTTACCCCCACTGTTCATTACGGATACAAAATTGGTGTTCCCCACGCAGGAGAATATGAGGTGCTCATTAACAGTGACTCAGAATACTACGGAGGCAGTAATGCCGGGGACAACAAAATTCATGCTGAGTGGGGAGACTGGCACAACCAAAAAGCCAACATTTCAATTACCATACCACCCCTGGCCGGTGTAATTTTAAAACCAAAGAGTTAACACATAATGAGGTTTCCACGCTCTTGCGGTTGTTTAGTTCATCCAACTTCATTTCCCGGAAAATATGGGATGGGAGATTTTGGATTTGAGGCCCGCACATTCATCGACTTTTTAGAACGCACACACCAAACCATCTGGCAGGTTCTTCCCCTTACCCCAACCGGATATGGAAACTCTCCTTATGCCAGCTATTCCGCTTTTGCAGGGAATGTTTATCTGATCAGCCCCGACGTGCTTCACAAAAAAGGATTGCTTACCGAAGAGGAAATTCAAAACATTCAATTACCCTCGGGTGTAAGGGCCGATTATGACGCTTCTTTTAAGAATAAAGACAAGGTTTACAAGCTTGCCTCTGATCGGTTTTATAAAAACCTGAAAAAAGTAGAAGAGGAAGCCTTTAATGCATTTAAAAAGCAAAACAAGCACTGGCTTGAAGATTATGTGCTATTTATGGCGTGCTCTCTTCATTATAACAAACAGCCCTGGAACACATGGGATAAAGACATAGCTCAGCGAAATCCGAAGGCGCTTAAATCTTATCGCAAGAAATTCAGTGAGGAAATAAAACTTCAGTACTGGCTTCAATACGAATTTAACAACCAATGGAACGACCTAAAGAAGTACGCTAATGACAGGGGTATTCGCATAGTCGGTGATATTCCTATTTTTGTGGATCATAACAGTGCTGATGTTTGGGCCAATCCAAAGTATTTTGAAGTTGACGATCTGGGAAATCGACAATTAGTGGCAGGCGTACCTCCCGATTATTTCAGTAAAACCGGACAGCTATGGGGAAATCCCCTTTACAAGTGGGATGAACTGGAGAAAGACGGATTTTCGTGGTGGGTTGACCGCTTTAAACATATGTTCAATGCCTGCGATGCCATCCGGGTGGACCACTTCCGTGGCTTTGATGCCTACTGGGAAGTGGAGGCATCCGCAAAAACTGCCGAAAAAGGACGGTGGGTGCCCGGCCCCGGAGAAAAACTGTTTGACACCATTTTAGAGAAATGCGGCGAGCTGCCCATTATTGCAGAAGACCTCGGCTTTGTGACAGAAGGTGTTGAGAAACTTCGAGATAAATATAATTTCCCGGGGATGAAAATTATTCAGTTTGCCTTCGATTCAGACTCAACCAATAGCTTTCTCCCGCACAACTATTCCCAGAACAGTGTGGCTTATTCAGGTACGCACGACAACGATACCGCCCTTGGATGGTACAACACCACAAACTCTGAGGAGCAGCACCTTGCACGAACTTATACACGCTCATCCGGCGAAAACATCCACTGGGAATTTATCCGGCTGGGAATGCTTTCGGTCTCAGATCAAGCTATATTCCCGCTGCAAGATTATATGGGTCTAGACAGTACTCACCGAATGAATATCCCGGGCACCTCTTCCGGCAATTGGCTTTGGAGGTACACCACGGACATGTTAAATAAAGTTGACGAAGAACAAATTCGACATTTGGCAGAACTTAGTAACAGACGATTTAATACCAATTCGTAATCTAAAATGCTTGATTTCATATACAGATGGTGTTTTTGTATATTTCAGGCTTAGATATTTCAAAAAACACATATGGCGTTTTCACTAAATCACTTACCCAAGCGAACTGAAAAACCAAGAAATGAAGGCCTTACCATGGGGCTGGATAAAGGATACAGCGTTCGGCAAGCGGAAGACTTTGTAGAAGCTTGCTCTAACTATATTGATGTTGTTAAGCTTGGCTGGGGTACTTCTTATGTAACCCAAAACCTGGAAGAAAAGATTGCTGTTTATCATGATGCAGGTATCCCCGTTTACTTTGGTGGCACCCTTTTTGAAGCTTATGTACTGCGCGACCAGCTGGATGGATACGTAGAGCTGATGAATAAATACGGTATTAAGAATGTAGAAGTCTCGAACGGCACCATCTGGCTTTCTGATGAGAGAAAGCAAGCCATCATTAAAGAATTGAGTGCTGATTTTACCGTTTATTCTGAGGTGGGCAGTAAGAACCCAAACGATATTATCCCGCCTTATAAGTGGGTTCGAATTATTGAAAAAGAATTAACCGCCGGTGCTGAAAAAGTTATTTGTGAAGCACGGGAAAGCGGAACTGTTGGTGTTTTCAGGCCCAATGGTGAAGTTCGCTCAGGTTTAATCGAGGAAATTACCGACCAGATACCGCAAGAAAAATTGATTTTCGAAGCTCCCCAAAAAGAGCAGCAGGTCTGGTTTATCCGAAAGTTCGGAAGTAATGTGAATTTAGGAAATATCCAACCCTCCGACGTCATTTCTGTAGAAACACTCAGGCTTGGCCTACGGGGCGATACCCTATTAGACTTTTACTCATTAGACGATGATGAGGATCTCAATAAAGTCATGAAAGACAATAACGCAATCTCTAACGAAGAGTAATCACTGAGAGCATATATTTATGAAAATTCTTTACGTTGCAGCAGAAATTTCCCCCTTTGCACGCATGACCTACACCGCCGATTTACTTCGGTTCTTGCCTGCATCACTTCAAGACAAAGGATTCGAAATTCGGATTCTGCTACCCAAATACGGTTCTATCAACGACCGGCGTAACAGGCTCCATGAGGTTATTCGCCTTTCCGGAATCGAGGTAGAGGTTGGGGAAAACACAGAGAGTATGAAAATAAAAGTAGCCAGCATTCCCAATGCAAAGCTGCAGGTTTATTTTTTAGATAACGACACTTATTTCAAGAGAAAAGGGCTCTTCAAAAAGCCTGATACCGATGAGTTTTATGAAGATAACGACGAGCGCCTGGCTTTCTACAATAAAGGTGTGCTGGAAACAGTTATTAAGCTCGGCTGGGAACCGGACATCATCCATTGCCATGACTGGCCTGCCGGATTGATCCCGCTTTTAGTGCGAACTAAATACAAAGACGAGAAAATCTTTAAGAATACTCAGATTGTATACAATCTGCATCACCCTATTAATGAGGGAGATTCAGATTCAGCAAGAGTGTTAGAACTTCTCGGATTACCGGCCGACACCGATATTGACAACCTGACGGAAGAAGGCAGAGTAGATCTTCTTAAACTTGGATTAAAATACAGTGACCATGTTGTAACAGGTAATTACCTGAAAGATGAATTTGACGACATGTTCAAAGATCTGGGCATTAACCCTACAAAGATTCAGGGATCCCCGGAAGATGTATCTGACAAGTTTGCCGAATACTATCGGTCTATTTCTGACGCCGAATAATAGATAGAGAACAATTTAAATACTTATTTAATGAGCAGAACAAATAAGGGCTTCTTTTCCTTATGTATTTCACTGTTAACCTTAGTTATAATTTTTAATGGATGTGAGGATCCCGGAAGCGTTGGCAGCGATTTTGTTGAGCGACCCACTTTAACCTTCGACACCTTATCTATTTCTCAAACGGAGGCCCTGAGTTACAACGCTTATTCCGGACGACTGAGTTACATCCCCTTTGGAAGATATTCTGACCAGCTTTTTGGTGATATTGATGTGGTATCGCTTGTACAACCTTCCATCAACCCAACCGTGGATGACTCCATAGATGTTGATGAGAATTTCCAGCTAAAAATGCGCATCCAGCTCGACAGCCTTCCGCATTACGGCGATACTCTTTCTCAGTCTAATTTCACTCTTCACGAAATATCTTCGGATTGGAGGGGACGTTCTCTTCGCATTGACGATGACGTTCAATATTCTAATCAGGTAGGTTCTTTCAGTGTTACGGATGAAGAAAACATCATTGTGGACTTAAGCGAGGACTGGGTAGATCGTTACAGAAACTTTTATTTCAATGAAAGCTCTGGTTCCGATTCCCTTTATTACGAGCAGATGAAAGGGCTTGCAGTGGTTTCGGATCAAAACAACTCCCGCATCTCCTTTGCCAGAACCGGCAGCTTTAATTTTTTGATAATAAATGGAGTGCAATCAGACACGACCGACACCATCAGTGTTCCGCTCAGAGATTGGGGTTTTACCCAAGAGCGAACCGGTGCGGTAAACTCTCCAAACACCTTTCCGCTGCATTCTACTCTTGAGGGTATGATGAAAATCACCATGCCAAATGATGTGTTGAAAGAAGAAAGTCAGTCAGAGAATATAATCCGGGCCGATCTTGTCTTTTACGAGGCTGAAGAAGAGATGAGCCAAAGTCTGCCGGCAAACCATAACAGGCCTCCTGTCAACTTCTTAAACCTGTATTTGGAACCTGATATTGAGCCGGTTTATGAATATCAGTTTGGCGCTACTATAGGTAGATCTGATGCTGATGTCGGCGATGGTGTATTTAGAATCAATATTACCAACTATGTTAATAGCGTCCTTTTCGGAGAGCAATCGGAGGATGAGTTAGTTATTGGGCCGGGTAATACAGCTGGCGAACTACGCTCCACATTGCTCTATGACTTTACCGCTCCGGAAAACCTTCGACCCAAGTTAATTATCACCTCTTTAGCTGATCAACAATAATAATGAAGACAATTAACGGACTTATAATTATAGCTCTTTTCCTTTTGCCTGTAAAAGAGGTATTTGCCCAGGTTGAAGGTGCAAGCCAAAGCAGAAGCGGTTCTTTTTATTCGCTATTCGGGCTAGGTTTTCCTACGGATAATAGCAACCCCAGAGAATTGGGGATGGGAATTTTAGGTGTTTCCTTACACAGTGATGATTCCAACACCCTTCAAAACCCGGCCTTATGGGGAACTAATGTATTCTCTGCAGCATCTTCTGGATTTAATCTTACACAGTTCAGAGCATCCAGTGAATCGAATAATAGTGTAAATCAGCTTTTGGAAGCAGGGTACCTGCAGTTTACTTTTCCTATTGTCAGAGAAAAACTCGGGATCTCCGCTTCCATGTATTCGGTAACACGCTCTAATTACCGATTTGTTACTTTAGATTCTGCCGCCACTTCCCCCACAAATATGCTTAATTATGCTTCCGACATTCGTGGCTCGGGTGGAGTAAATAAACTTGAATTTGGACTCGGCTGGAAGATTAACGAGAACATTGCAATCGGGTATGCGCCTTCTCTAACCTTTGTATCCCAGAATAATTCAGAAGATGTCTTCTTTAGTGAGACCGGATATGGAACCAGTAATTCTGATGCCAAAATTACCGGAACCGCTATGGGGCACCGGTTTGGTACATTGTTAACACTCCGTCAACTTTTTAGTGCCAACGACCGGCTTACTTTTGGTGCTTCTGCTACATTACCTGTAACTATTGATGCTGAAGAAAAAACTACCGTCACCAAGTTTGTAAATGGACGAGAGCAGGAAGTGCTTTTGAGGGATCCTAAGCAAGGTGAAATTACATTACCGGTAGAATTAAATGCCGGATTGACTTATTATCCCAATAGTTTAGTGAATTTCTCTTTAGAAGGTTTATACGAAGAGTGGAGTAAATACGAGTCCGCTTTTGACCAAAGCAGCGAATTGTCTTACATGAAAGATCGTGTTAAAGCCGGTTTTGGAGTAGAATATCATCCATATAGAACTAATTCTACCCGCTTCTTAACCAATTTCAGGTATAGCGGAGGGGTTTCTTTCGATTCCGGACACTTGAATATTGAGGGGCAAGATATAAACACCCTTTGGTTTTCTGCCGGTTTAGGAATAATTTCACCAAATCCAAGGACACGCTCTTCTGTGGATATCAGTATCCGCTACGGGTTAAGAGGAACGACAAATAATGATTTGATAAGAGAAAATATTTGGGCTTTGAATTTGTCCATAAACCTGTCGGAACTCATGTTTTTCCGACAAAAACTAAATTAAGCTACTAACTCACTGATATAATATTTAAACTATTTAGTTAGTTTAATAGATAAATGGTATAAACAATACAAGATCGATGAAGCAACTGATTACAATTTTAGGGATTCTTATTGTTAGCTCTTCCCTTACACGCGCACAAGCAAACTGTCAAGAAACTCCACCAGATGGGCTTTCTCCACTGGCTGCTTATTCTTTATTCTATGAAAATTTCAGACAGGGTGATTACGAGTTCGCCCTTAAATATGGAAAGTGGATGGCCTGTGCCAAACCGGAAAAACTGGCTGGAAACCCCCAGTTCAAACTTGAAAAACAATATGAGCGCTTAGTTACAATTTATGATGAAATTGCGCGCGGGAAAGAAGACCCCGGTGTACGGTCGGCACACCTTGACACGGCTCTAACCCTTTTAAATGAAAGTCTGGAGCTTTTTGGAGATAACCCAGAAAGCAGGTTTGATATCACCTTCCAGAGAGGTCGCTTTTACCAGCAGAACTATGACTACATAGACGATGGCTTGCAAAAAGCATATGCTGATTATGCCCAGCTTTTTGAAATCAATGCGGAAAGAGCCATTGAAATGGGAGACGGTTATTATCTGCGACAAGCTCTCGGAAATCTTGTGGATAAAGGAAACAAGGAAAAAGCTCAGGCCTTAATCGATATCGTTAAGCCTCTTGTTGAGGGCGACAAACTGGAATACGTTGAAGAGCAACAGCAGGAACTTCTTGGTTCTCCGGAAGAACAAATTGCATACTTTACACCTATCGTAGAGGAGAACCCGGACGACCTTGCCGCGTGGAAGGCTCTTGAAAGTGCGTATGAAGAGACTGAAAACCGCCAGAAGCGTAAAGAAGCTCTTATCAAAATTAATGAGCTTGACCCGACTTATGATTCGGCACATCAGCTTGCTGAACTTGCCAAAGGTAATGCAAATTATTCCGAAGCAGCTAAATATTTTAACGAGGCCTTAGACCGTGCCTCTTCAGATCAAGATAAAGTTCAGCTCTACCTTGACCTTGCTGATGTAAACATCAACCTCGAGAAGTTAAGTGTTGCCAAAGGTCACGTTCAGAATGCATTGAAGATTGATCCAAAGAACGGTAATGCATACATCAAAATGTCTACCATTTATGGTGCGGCCATTACACAATGTACCAGCGACCGTAAGCTTGAAGCTCAGGACCGTGTGGTTTACTGGTTAGTGATTGATTACCTCAATAAGGCTAAGAATGAAGACCCGTCTGTTGCAACCACCGTAAACCGACAGCTTCCAAACTATGAAGCGGTAACTCCTACAACAGAAGACAAGTTCTTTACCCTGAATCTAGAGAACGGACAAGAAATTAAAGTAGACGGCTCCCTGATGCCTTGCTACAGCTGGATAAACGAGTCTACTACAGTACGGTAATAGGATTGGGTATCAACAAAAACATTTGTATCTTTTTCTTATCTACTAAATTCAACGGTGCGGATATTTAAATCCGCACCTCTTTTTTCCCTTCCCTCCTTTTCAAGTCACATACATATTTGAATCTCACTTTTCGATTTTGGGAGAAGGATTAATAACACACAGAAGCTAATGGCACGTAGAAAAAATCGTAATAAGAACAAACGAAACCGTAATAATAAAGGCGGAAACGTATTCATCCCCAAATTTCACTGGAAAAATAATCAGGGGATAGCAGGCCGATATGCCGGAGTTTTGGAAATTAACTCTAAAGGTTGGGGCTTCATCCGAAAACTGGATTACGAGTTTTCATATCAACCAAGAGATCCGTTCTTAAAGCCTGATGAAGTAAAAGAACTTGACCTGCGTCCGGGACTTGTGCTGGAAGGAGAGTTTGAAGAAGACAACAAAGGCCACAAGCACGTAGCATCGGTAGATGTAGTTAATGGCCGCCCGGTTGAAGCATGGACCAAATCCAGCCGGTTTGAGCGGCAAACCCCAATCATGCCCGTGGACTGGATAAAAATGGGGCATAACGCTGATGATGTAGAAATGCGCGTTCTTGATTTGGTAGCTCCTATTGGGAAAGGGCAACGCTCCCTTATTGTAGCGCCTCCAAGAACCGGTAAAACCGTTTTACTCAAGAAGATCGCCAAAACGCTTAATGATAATTATTCAGATGATATTCATGTAAGTGTTCTTCTGGTTGATGAACGCCCGGAAGAGGTAACAGACTTTATTCGTTCTACACAAGCTGAAGTATTCGCTTCATCCAACGACAAAGACACGCAAAGCCACATTAGAATTACGGAAATGGCTCTTGGCTATGCCAAGCGTAAAGCTGAAATGGGAGAAGATTCCGTTCTTCTGATTGATTCCCTGACCCGACTTGGCCGCGCATATAACGCCGTTCAATCCAACAGTGGCAGAACTCTTTCCGGTGGTTTAGACATCCGGGCTCTGGAGATTCCTAAAAAGATCTTCGGGTCTGCCCGTAAAATTGAAGGGGGCGGCTCGCTTACCATCATCGCTACCTGCCTGATTGAAACCAACTCCCGGATGGATGATCTGATTTTTGAGGAGTTCAAAGGTACCGGGAATATGGAGCTGGTTTTGGATCGGGAGTTAGCTAACGACCGTATTTACCCGGCTATCAATATTTCAGCCTCAGGTACTCGAAACGAACACAAGTTTATTACTGATTCTCTGGAAGAGCGAAATATGGTGCGGCGTTATTTGCTTAAGAAGTCTCCCAAAGAGTCTATGCTGGGCTTGTTGAAAGTGCTTAAAAATACTGACAGCAACCAAGAGCTGCTCAACCAGATTGCTGCCCTGGCTTAATATATATTCCTAATTCTACTAGACTCCGGCGGGATATTTTGGCATCAAGATTCCTTCCTTCGCAGGAATGACTTATAAATTGTCTCGCGGATGGAGAGCGTTGACCAACCGCTGATACTCGTTAACATTGCATCATACCTCGTTCCTGACGCTCTGCGTCGGAACGAACAGCTATGCTACCGGAACGGATGGGTCAATCTCAGAAGCCCATGCTTTCATTCCGCCTTTCAGATTAGCCACATTTTCAAAACCGTTATTTTCAAGATAGGAAACGGCCTTGGAGCTTCTACCCCCACTTCGACACATCACGATCACTTCCTCATTCTTTTTATCTTCAATTTCTTTTATCCGGTTTTCAAGCTGACCTAAAGGGATGTGCTCTCCATCCAGGTTTGAAACCAGGTATTCCACATCTTCGCGGACATCGAGAAGGAAGAAGTCTTCGTTGGATTCTTTTTTCTCTTTCAGTTCTTGTACGGTTACTTCTTTCATGTCTTTTTATTCTGAGGTGTAACGATCTAATTTAAATTGTTTTCCAAGATACAGCTGTTTGGCTTTCTCATCTTCGGCCAGTTTATCCGCCGAGCCTTCCATCAATATCTTTCCTTCGAACATAAGATACGCCCTGTCGGTGATGGCAAGGGTCTCATGTACATTATGGTCGGTAATAAGAATTCCAATGTTCTGGTGGCGAAGTCCTGACACAATTTGCTGAATGTCTTCCACGGCAATGGGGTCAACCCCGGCAAACGGTTCATCTAATAAAATAAATTTCGGATCGGTAACTAGGGCCCGGGCTATTTCGGTTCGGCGCCGTTCTCCACCCGACAAACTGTACCCTTTACTGTTCACAACTTTGTGAAGCCCAAACTCTTCAATGAGCTTATCTACTTTCAGGTCAATTTCTTTTTTGGGGATAGAAAGGAATTGAAGTACAGCCTCAAGGTTTTCCCGAACCGTCAGGTTTCTGAAAACACTGGCTTCCTGAGCTAGGTAACCAATTCCCATGCGGGCTCTTTTATACATGGGCTCACCGGTCAGGTCTTTTTCATTCAGAAAAATCTTTCCTGCGTTAGGGCGAACCAGGCCAACCATCATATAAAAAGTGGTGGTCTTCCCGGCTCCGTTGGGGCCCAGCAGCCCAACTACTTCTCCTTGCCTCACATTAATCGATACATCATCCACAACCGTTCGCTTGCGATAGCGCTTTACCAGGCCCTCGCTGTGCAGTTTCAATTCCGGTTGGGTTTCTGTGCTCATATAGGATTGATTAAGCTACGGACAGGGAATTAAGAATAGACTCAAATATGGGTTTTCCGTCTTCTGAACCCAAAATTTTCTCCATCGCTCGTTCGGGGTGGGGCATCATTCCAAGCACGTTTCTGCCCTCATTACAAATCCCGGCAATGTGGTCGATGGAGCCGTTGAAGTTGGCTTCTTCTGTTAGTTTTCCATTTGCATCACTGTACCGAAATAGAATCTGATCATTGTCTTGCAGTGATTTTAGTCCGGCCTGATCAATAAAGTAATTGCCTTCTCCGTGGGAAACCGGGATATCAAACACATCTCCTTTCTCCAGTGAATTCGTAAATAACGAATCGGTGCTTTCACACCGGATAAACACATTCTTGCACACAAACTTCAGCTTGTGGTTGTGCATCATAGCTCCGGGAATCAATCCGGCTTCAAGCAAAATCTGAAATCCGTTACAAATGCCCATTACCGGTCCGCCTTTCTTGGCAAATTTCATCACTTCCTGCATGATGGGAGAGAAGCGGGCAATGGCTCCGGAGCGGAGGTAATCACCATAAGAAAACCCCCCGGGAATAATTAAAAAGTCGATTCCGGAAAGGTCGGTATCTTTGTGCCAGAGGAATTTAACCTCGCAATTCATCACGTGCTTCATGGCATGATAAGCGTCATGATCGCAATTAGAGCCGGGAAATACTACTACGCCAAATGTGGGCATTGTTTTATCCTTTTATTTCGGTAACAAGTTGAATTTCTTTTAACACGCCGTCTATTCGAAGGCACTCCTCGAATTCGCCTTCATGAACCAGCGCTTTACCTTCGTTGTGAACTTTCCAGGTTTTATCCTCCGCCTCCGATAAACTGCATCCGGTGGCCTTCATCAGCTGGGAAATAACCTCATCAAAGGTATGAATGTCATCATCATAGAGAATCAGTCGCCAAGGGGTGTCAACCGCATCTTTGACTTCTTCTTTCTCTTTGGTTTCTGTGGTTTTTTCTACTTCGGTCCCAGACATCACGAGTTCATCGATATGTTGAGCAAGCAGAAACATATATCAGGATTCGATAGTAATTTCGAAATCTTCCATTACTTCATTAGCCAGCAATTGTGCACAGGCTGATTCTACAATTTCTTTCGCTGCGGCTTCATCTTTCGCATCCACATCAAGCTCAATGAATTTTCCGATGCGAACCTGCTGAACTTCATTTAAACCAAGATTCTGCAGAGCATGATGAGCGGCTTTACCTTTAGGGTCCAAAATTGATGGACGGAGCGTTACATTTACTTTCGCTTTGTACATAGTTGGGCTTCGTTTAAGTGAGTGCCAAAGTTAACCTTTCTGCAACTTAGCTGCTAACTCTGTTTGGGGCAGGCACAAGAATTCAGGACTCAGAAGTCAGTAGCCTTAAGCTTCCACTGAATTCTGGCTACTGACTTCTGAGTTCTTCCCTTCTAGTCGAGCTCTCCCAAAACCCTTTGTTTCATCTCCTCAACTGATAACTCCTCCGCCTCCAACCATCCAATAAACTCCCAACGCCTGAACCAGGTAATTTGTCGCTTTGCATATCGGCGGGTACTTGTTTTGATTTTTTCCACGGCTTTCTCCAGCGTCCATTCACCCTCCAAATACTTGATGATCTCTTTGTAGCCCACCGTATTCAGTGATTGCAATTCTTTGGAATGTCCGGCGTCCAGTATTGATTTCACTTCTTCCACCAAGCCTTTCTCAATCATTTGGTCAACCCGTTGATTGATGCGATCATACAGTTTTTGCCTGGGCCACTTCAGGTCAAATACGATCGTATTTTTATCAGGGTGAATTTCATCATTGCTGTGAAAGCTGCTGAAGGGCTTGCCGGTTTGCATCCATACATCCAGCGCCCGGATAATGCGCTGGCGGTTCATGCCATCCATATTATCCGCGTATTCAGGATCTGCTTCTTTTAGCATGGCATAAAGTGATTCAATTCCTTCACTTTCTATACGGCTTTCCAGCTGTTCAATATTTTCTTCATCCGATTCCGGCATTTCATTGAAAGGTTGAATCAGGCTCTGCAGGTGTAGCGTACTTCCCCCGGCATAAATAACATGAGCTGAATCTTTCAGAATCTCTTTTTCCCATTCGGCCGCGCGTTTCTGGAAATCCATCGCCGAGTCTTCTTCGTCCAGATCCAGTAGGGAGATATTATAATGCTGAATCCGATCTAATTCTTCTGGTGATGGCTTTGCCGTTCCAATATTGATGTGCTTATAGCACTGGCGGGAATCTGCCGAAATGATAGCCGTATCAAGCTCCCCTGCAAGTTGTAGAGAAAGCTCAGTTTTACCGGCTGCCGTTGGACCTAAAAGTATGATTCGCAAATCAACGTGTTTATGTGTTTATTTGTTGACGTTGTAATATAACCATAGCTCTTTAAGACGTTCACACTTAAACACGTTAAATATCGAAACGAAGAGAAATACGGTGGGTAAATCCTAAGTCGCTGGAAGCGCCGGCAAAACTGGTGAAGCCATAATCCAGCACAAAAGAAGAAAGTTTGAGACCAAGTCCTAGTGTCGGAGATACCGAGAAACCTGAAACCGGATCGGTGATGAAATCCGTTACGCCCACACGAAAAGCGATCACCTCTTTATACGAAACCTCACCCCCTACATGTGGCTCTATACTCATACTCCCTACATTGATGTAATACGCTCGTCTATTTTCGAATAAAAAGTCTACATCTGCAGCCGCAGAAAGCAAAAAATTCGCTCCGATTGGGAATAATTTTGCTGCACCTAATTTCACCGAGGGAAGCACAAATTCGTTTTGGCCGGTCGGAAGGGTAGCCCCAAGGCTGTCGAATTGAGCTTCATAATCCCCAAAGGCCGACTCATTTACCTCCCACATCTTTTGCATGGTGGTGATATCGTGAACCGTAACCCCAAAGTTGGCGAAATCGGTTTTGTACTTTGCACCAACATCCAGGCTATAGCCCCAGGCTTCGGCGAAGGGGCCTAGTTTTTGGCGAACGATTTTGGCCGAAGCCCCATAAGACAACCTATCACTTTTCTGTTTTGCATAAGAAAAGAAAAGTGCCATATCGGCTGCACTAAACCGGGTGATATAATCTTGAACATTGCCTTTGGGTTGGTCCCGCTCCCGATCCCAGGCATTCAGCGTATTAGCGATATTATCTACACCCTGACGGAAAAAACTTATAGAAACGACCCCATTGCCTGACCTAAGTGGCAAAGTTGCAGCTCCATAGTCATAGCCCACAATGCCGCTGAACCGCTCGGAGTGCATATACATAATCTGTGGGGTTTCGACCTCAGCCAGTCCGGCTACGTTCCAGTAGGCAGAGGTTACATCGCTCGTTAGAGCCACATGAGCACTTCCCATTCCCAGAGCACGTGCTCCGCTTCCGGTAGTTAAAAAATCATTTCCGTACTTCGCCTGAGTGGCTTGAGCAAACGTGAAGACAGGAATCATCACAGTAAATAATAAAAGCGCGGGGAAGAATCGGTTCATCAAAAAAACAGCGATAAAATTATAGTTACTGTAGCGCTTTAAACGATATATTCTGTGACTTATTTGGGATGAAAATTGCGCTTTCTGCGGTTGCAGAGAGAGCCAGTATTTCTTAGTATAAGCACACTCCACTGAAAGGGCAACTGTTGGTTGAAAATTGCCTTTTAACCTACTTAAATAATGCATTTATGAAATTTTCTGTATCGAGCAACGAACTCAATAAAGGGCTTTCGGCCGTGATTGGAGCCGTGCCTTCAAAAGCTACGCTTCCTATTTTGGAAACCATCCTTTTTGAAAGTGAAGACGGAAAACTGAAACTCACGGCTACCGACTTGGAGATTTCAATCATCGAGTATATCGATGCAGATATTGAAGAAGACGGAGCGGTTGCCATTCCTGCCCGCCGGCTGCTCGAAACATTGCGCCAGCTTCCAAACATCCCGGTTTTCTTTGATGTGGATGACCGCAAAAACATCAACTTCCGTACCGATAAGGGTACTTATAAGCTGGTAGGTGACGATGCCGATGAATTCCCGGAAGTACCTAATCTGGATGAAGGAACCAACATCAATACCACTACGGAGTTGATGAATAATGCCATTCATAAAACCTTATTTGCCGTTTCCAGTGACGATCTTCGTCCGGCTATGATGGGTGTGTACTTTCAGATTGGAACAGAAGAAAGCAAGTTTGTGGCAACCGACGGTCACCGCTTGGTTAAATATACCAACAAAGAAATTACAGCCGACAATGACGTGAATTTCATTGTTCCCGATAAAGCGTTGAGCCTCATACAGAAAACCATTGATGGTGATGAGTGCGACTTGACCGTAACGGAAGATCATGCCCGATTTAAAAGTGGTGGCACCATCGTAATTACACGACTGATTAATGAGCAGTATCCAAATTACGATTCTGTTATTCCACGTGATAACGACAAGTTCCTGACCATCAGCAAAGAGCAGATGCTCTCTACCGTAAAGCGGGTTGCTATCTTCTCTAGCACAACCACCCGCCAGATCCGATTACAACTCGGCTCCGACAAACTCACCATTCGCGCTGAAGATCTCGACATGAGCAGCGAAGCGAAAGAAACCATCGAGTGCGAGTACTCCAATGAAGAAATGGAAATCGGCTTTAATGCTAAATACCTGGGAGATGTTCTCAGCAACATCGATGATGAAGAAGTTACTTTTGAGTTTTCTTCCCCAAATCGCGCCGGTATCGTAAAGCCTTCGGAAGAGAATGAAAACGAAGATATTCTAATGCTGGTGATGCCGGTGATGCTCAACAGCTATGCCTGATGAGTCAAATAATTACTCTCACATCTGATTTTGGTCTGCAAGACCATTATGTGAGCGCTATGAAGGCGGTCATCCTTGGGATTGCTCCCGACGCCCGCCTCATCGATATCTCTCATGATATTCCGCCCCAAGACATTATGGCCGGAGCTTGGGTGGTGCGTAATGCAGCCTTTCTTTTTCCGCCCGGCACCGTTCATCTTGTGGTTGTTGATCCCGGTGTGGGAACATCCCGGCATCCGATCGCACTGAAAGTAGGTGATCAGTATTTCGTAGGGCCCGATAATGGCATCTTTTCTCTTTTCTTTGACGAATTTGACTACGAGGCTGTAAAAATTAATAACAAAGAATATTGGCGACAGGAGGGGATATCCAAAACCTTTCATGGTCGGGATGTCTTTGCCCCGGTTACGGCACATCTCAGTAATGGCGTTTCTTTTGATAAACTTGGAGAACCGATTGAAGAGCTGGTTACTTATCACTGGGCCGTCCCCATTGCAGATAGAGACGGGCTTCAGGGCTGGGTTCTTCATATAGACCGCTTTGGGAATCTTATTACCAATATTTCTGAGCAGCTTTTCGAAGAACACATCAAAAAGAAAGATGTGAAAATTTACGTGGGCAATACTATGCTCAACACAATCGTCACTACCTTTGGGGATGTGGAAGAAGGTGAGCCCGCCGCATTTATCGGAAGTTCGGGCATGCTGGAAATTGGTATCAATAAAGGAAATGCCGGCCGGATGTTAAGTGTTGACAAAGGTGCTCAAATCTCCATCGTGCTGCAGAAGTGATTTTTTGAGTTGTCGCCTCTATTAACTTTTCCAAAGTTAATAGAGAGCAATTCTAATCATAGTCCCTTAATAACTTTGGAAAAGTTAGCATGGGCGGAAAACCACCTGTAACACGAGCAGTGATTAAGCGTATTCATCACCGAACAAAATGATTAGCTTTTATGACTCTTGAATTACGCTCACCTATTGATGAACGAGCCGGGATTTCCATTCCCGATGAAGTTTCTACCCTTTCTACACCTTTCAACGGCACGGTTGGCTCTAAAGAGGGGGATGAATATCAGGTCAGGAATAACATTATAGACCTGTTAGGCAAAGAGCCGGAATTCACATCTATCGCACAGAGCACAAATCACTGGAAATTGACAGCCGCCATTTATGAAGACATCTGGCGGAAGCGTTCACTTTCCTTGTTATCCGGAGAGGAGTTTCCCATCGAAAAAGAACATGAGCTGCTCATTGACTGGACGGCTCCTCATGAAGGTGGTTTATATTTAGATTTAGGATGCTCAACTGCTCTCTACGGCCGCGCACTTAAAGCCGCTCAGAAAAAAGCCAACATTGTAGCCCTCGATTTCTCTTATCAGATGCTGGAGGAGGCCCGACTCAAAGCCGAAGCCGACGAAACCGACATGTATTTCCTGAGAGCGGACGGCAGAGAACTTCCTTTCTTCTCCAAAACATTTGACGGAATTGTGATGGGGGGAACACTTAATGAGCTTACCGAAGAATTAAAAGTGCTTTACGAGGCCAAGCGTGTTATCAAAGACGACGGTGTTTTCTTTATGATGCATCTCATTAAATCGGATGCCTGGTATGGCCGTCTTTTGCAGGAATCCGCAGCCATTGGCGGTATCAACTTCTGGACCGTGGAGGAGAGCAACAAGCTATTCAATCAGGCCGGCTTTAAGGTGGAAGAACAGCTGGTGAAGGGTATTGTTTGCTTTACGAAGCTAACTCCTGCTTGAGAAGAATGATAAATTTTAAATGCTGAATGTTAAATTCGAAAAATCTCATTCAACATTCATAGTTCAGCATTTATAATTCCATCACATTTGGTCCGGAGCGGTGATTCCTAAAATGCCCAATCCGTTTCTCAGCACCTGCGCAACCGCCTTGGCCAATTCCATTCGGGCCTGAGCGAGCTCTTCATCTTCACCTAAAATTCGGCAATCGTGATAAAAGCTGGTGAAATCTGAGGCCAGCTGATTTAGAAAGGTGATCACATGGTGAGGCTCTCTAAGGCGGGCCGAAGTAGCAACCGTATCCGGGAATTTCAGCATCGTTTTAATGAGCGTAATTTCGGTAGGGTGATTTAACTTACTCAGATCAACTTCTCCGGAAAAATCATATTCGTCTTCTACTTTTCGGAGAATACTCGCTATCCGTGCATGTGCGTATTGCAGGTAAAATACCGGGTTCTTTTCTCCGGCTTCTTTCGCCTGGGCAATATCAAACTCAAGATGCGTGTTGGGTGAACGCATCAGGAAGAAGAAGCGGGTCACGTCGGCTCCCACTTCGTCCATCAGTTCGTCTAACGTGACAAAATTCGCTTTACGGGTGCTCATTTTAAAGGGCTTGCCATCTTTTACGATGGTCACAAACTGATACACTACCACATCTACCTTTCCAGGATCGTAACCCAGCGACTTGATTCCTGAAAGCACATCCGGATAAGTGGCAATGTGATCGGCCCCGAATACATCCACGCACAGATCAAAGCCGCGGTCCAGTTTATTGGCATGATAGGCAATATCGGGAAGTCGGTAGGTGGGTTCACCAGAACTTTTCACCAGCACGGTATCTTTATCTTTGCCAAATTCTGTGGTTTTAAACCAAACGGCTCCGTCTTTGTCATATGCCAGATTCAGCTCTCGTAGCTTTTCGATGGTTTCCTCAATCTTACCGTCTTCATACAAACTATGCTCATTAAAGTAAGAATCCATCTTGATGCCCATACGATCCAGCGTTCGACTGATATCCGCAAAAATTTCTTCTTCGGCTTTTTCTTTAAACGGCTTCTCGTCTTCAGCATCTACAAGGTCTACTCCGTGCTCATCTACAAGCGCCTGGGCAATATCCCGAATGTATTCTCCTTCGTAACCGCCCTCCGGAAATTCTTCCCCTTTTCCTAACAGCTGCATATAACGGGCCTGCACGCTTTCTCCCAATACACGCATCTGCCGGCCAGCATCATTAAAATAATATTCCCGCTCAACCTCTGCACCAGTCCATTCCAAAAGACGGGAAACCGTATCTCCTAAAACCGCATTACGGCCGTGGCCAACCGTCAATGGGCCTGTGGGATTAGCGCTCACAAACTCAACCAACACCTTTTTCCCTTTGTAGCTGTCCGTTTTTCCGTATTCCGAACCCGCAGCCAGGATTTCTTCAAGTTCATCAAACAAATAATCTTCGGCAAAACGGAAGTTGATAAATCCGGGCCCTGCTATTTCGACGGCTGATATTTTCTTTTCTTCATACTTCAAGCCGTCTACAATATGCTGAGCAATAGCTCTGGGATTATTCTTTAGCGGCTTGGCTAACATCATAGCCACATTGGTAGATGCATCTCCGTGTTCAGGCTGATTGGGTTCCTCAATTCTGATTTCAGGTTTTTCTTCCAGCTCAAACTGATCCAGCGACTTGCTGATGATCTCAACTAAATATTCTTTCATGAAAAAAATGGGTTTCAAAATTCACTTCAAAGATAAGGGAAATGAACATCGAATATGGAACATTGAACCGCAATTTTTAAACTAAGCACAAAAAAACCTTCTCAGTTTTCACCGGAAGGTTTTAAAAATGTACCTGATTTTTTTTGCTATTTAATCATCGCCTCAATAAGCTGCTTAAACTGCTCAAAGGTGCGCGGGTTGTTCTCCACTTTGGTTCCGTTAATGAAGAATGTAGGTGTTGAGTTCACGTTCAGGTTTAATCCCTCGCGCTTATCAGTCATTACTTTACGCTGCATATCTACAGAGTTCATGTCGTTTCTGAATTGCTCCATATCCATATCCAGGCTTTTGGCGTAGCCGATAAAAATAGCCTCAGCATTTCCCCGGGCCCACTGTTCCTGACCGGCAAAAATCATGTCGTGCATTTCCTGGTATTTTCCCTGCTCCCGGGCCGCCTCGGCTACACGAGAAGCCAACTGAGCATATTCGTGCATATTCAGCGGAAAGTGTTTGGTAGTGATTGAAATCTCAACTCCGTATTCTTCTTTCAGCTGCTCTTCAATGGATACAAAATACTTGCAAGCCGGACACTGGTAGTCGCTGTATTTCACGATGTTAATTTTAGCGTCCGATTCGCCTGCACCCTGACTAAATGCTACGCCGCTGAATAATAGCCCAAATAGAGTGAGTAAAAATAATCCTCGTTTCATGTCGTCATCCCTTCTTTCTTCTTATGATGATTTACTTTTTCTAAATGCCGCTTCAAGATACCACTCATTTTTTCAATTATCTGTGGAATCTGTTCCACATTATTCTCCTTTCCGAAGGATAAACGTACAAACTCCCGTGCTTCTTGTTCATCTTTTCCAATGGCCGTCATGGTCTTGTTGGGTTTTTCTGAACCTACCTGGCAGGCACTGCCGGTTGAAATGGCCAACCCGGCCTGACTACATTCCAACATAAAAAACTGCCCTTCGATACCCGGAAAGCGAAGACCTAAAATATTCGGCACATATTCTTTTGGATGCTGCTCTTCCACAACCTCAACATCCAGCATCTTTAATTCGGCCAGGAAACGTTCACGGAATTTTAAAATCCGGTGCTGTTCAGCTACGCGATTTTGTGTGATTAATTTAGCGGCTGTTGCAAAAGCTGCTATAGTAGGAACATCTGCCGTTCCGGGCTTAAATTTCTTTTGGTTGTCCGAATCCGGAAATACCGGTTTCCAATCGATTCTTGGATTCATCCAAACAGCACCACATCCTTTCGGGCCATAAATTTTATGGCTCGATAAGGAGATAGCATCTACATTAAGTACTTGCACATCTATCGGAATACGCCCAAAACTTTGCACGCAGTCGCTGTGAAGCATCGCACCCTTTTCATGAAGAAAAGCCCCCATTTTGGATAAGTCCTGAATGGTTCCGATTTCGGAATTCACGTGTTGAATAGAAGCAAGAACCGTATCCTCCCGAACAAGGCTTTTCAGTTCCTCAAAATCCACTTCCCCAAATTCATCTACGGATACTTCAGATATCTCATATCCTTCTTCTTTAAGCTTTAAAAACAGGTTTCTAACTGATGAGTGCTCGATTGGAGTGGTAATGAGGTGGCCTGATTTCTCGTCCAGCGAATTCAACAATGAATAAATCGCCAGAAAACTCGACTCCGATGCACCTGATGTAAAAAAAACATCTTTGGGCCGGGCATTGATGGTACCGGCTATCGTTTTTGCGGAAGCTTCCAGGATTTGCTTTGCCGATGAGCCTTCATCGTGCATGCTGCCGGCGTTCCCGAAATAATGCTTCGATACATTCACGTACACCTCCAGTGCTTTATCACTGATTGGAGTTGTAGCAGCATGGTCCAGGTAAATCATCGATGATCGCTCTTATGTTTAAAAAAAGGTATCTTTGTTGCCCTTTGAAAATAGACAAATAAAACGGCCGATTCACTTTTATGAACCATCTTGAGCTAAAAGAAATTCTGACCAACGCTTTTCGTGAAGACATTGGAATGGGCGACCTTACCTCCGATTCCATTTTCCCACATAACCAGTTTGGTAAGGGGGTTTACACTGCTAAGGCAGATGGTGTGTTGGCCGGGCTGGAAATTGTCGAAGCCGGATACCGGTTGTTAGATGGCTCGGCAAAGGTTTCCCTTCATAAAAATGACGGCATGCCCGTAAAAAAGGGAGAGAAAGTAGCCGAGGTTGAAGCTCCCGTTCAGGTATTGCTGAAAGGCGAACGGGTTATTTTGAATTTGATTCAGCATCTGAGTGGCATTGCCTCATCTACCCGACAGGTTATTGAGCTGCTCGGCGATCCAAAAATCACTATCACTGATACCCGCAAAACTTTACCCGGACTGCGCTCGCTTCAGAAATATGCGGTTCGCTGTGGGGGAGGCAAAAACCACCGCTTCAGGCTGGATGATGGCGTGATGATCAAAGACAACCACATTAAAGCTGCCGGAAACATAAAAAGTGCGGTGGAGCTTATACGCGCGCGGGTTGGGCATATGGTGAAAATTGAGATAGAAACAGAAACCAAAAAGCAGGTGTTGGAAGCCGTCAAAGCTAAGGCCGATGTCATCATGCTCGACAACCGTTCTCCGGAAGAAGTGAAAGAACTTATACAGTTAATACCCGACCACATTGTTGTAGAGGTTTCGGGAGGAATTACTCCCGATAATATTTCCGGGTATAAAGGGTGTGGGGCCGATGTGATTTCACTTGGGTGGCTTACCCATTCCGTCAAAGCCCTGGACATTAGTTTTAACCTTGAATGAGGCCGTTTCTGAATAAACGAATTCATTGAATTTTTTCTTAACTTTGTTGTTGCTCAATAACTTGAATTAAATCAGCTCGACTTTAACAGGCCTTCGGGTTTTGTGACATCGCAGTAAATGTGAGTTTTATGGAAGTTTTAGATGTTTTAGAGATTGAATCCGAAGTATCCCTTCCCAAACGATACAGTGAGCTTTCCAGGGAAGAAATGGAAGCTCGCATTCGCGAAATAAAAGAAGCCTTTGGAGATCGGCTTTTCATTCCGGGTCACCATTACCAAAAGGATGAAGTGATTCAGTTTGCAGATGCCCGTGGTGATTCTCTCAAACTCGCTCAAATTTGTGCTGAAATGCCTGAAGCCGAGTTCATCGCTTTTTGTGGCGTTCATTTTATGGCCGAAACGGCAGACATGCTCACCGGCCCCGATCAAAAAGTTATTCTTCCCGATATGCGGGCCGGCTGTTCCATGGCTGACATGGCCGATATCGATCAAACCGAACTGGGTTGGGTTAAAATGCAGGAGATTTGGGGTGATACCATTTTGCCTCTTACCTATGTGAACTCAACCGCGGCCATCAAAGGCTTTGTAGGGAAACATGGCGGAGCCACGGTAACTTCCTCAAACGCCAAAAAAATGCTGGAGTGGGCCTTCACCCAAAAAGAGCGGATCCTGTTTTTACCCGATCAGCACCTGGGCCGAAATACCGCTTTTGATTTGGGAGTTTCTTTAGATGAAATGGCCATTTGGGCTCCCATTGAAGGCGAGTTTATTTATGAAGGCGATTTTGAAGATGTGAAAGTAATTCTCTGGAAAGGACACTGCTCCGTTCATGAGAAGTTCAACATTAAGCACATCGAAAACCTTCGCAAGCAGGAGCCGGATACCAAAATCCTGGTGCATCCCGAATGCACTTATGATGTCGTTCAGGCTTCCGACTACAACGGCTCCACCAGCTTTATCATTGATACGGTTGAAAATGCAGAGCCCGGTTCAAAATGGGCTATCGGTACCGAGATGAACCTCGTAAACCGGCTTGCACAAGAGAATCCTGACAAGGAAATCGTTTCCCTTAATCCATTTATGTGTCCGTGCCTCACCATGAACCGTATTGACCTTCCGCACCTGTTATGGTCGCTGGAGAAACTGGAACAGGGAGAAGTGGTTAATCAAATTACCGTGCCTGAAGCAGTAGCAACAAACGCGGTGCTTGCACTTAACCGAATGCTGGAGCGCTCTTAATTAAAAGCTCCTGCCATGTCATTCCGCGGCGTATGCCCGGAATCTTTTTGCTTGCTGGTGCTTAAAGTATTTACCTCTGGCACTCATAAGATGCCAGCCCTCGCAGGCATAACCCTTAATAATTCATAACATCTTTACTGGAACACTTCTCTAAAATTCCCGGTACATCTTTTCGTTAGTAAACGCTTAATCCTTCCTTTAAAAATTAGTACATTCAGGAAACGCAGTTCCATGATGAGATCAAGACCGCTATTATTTACCCTATTTATACTCTTTTGCCCGATTTTCGCCCTTGCACAAGGTGGACAACAAGGGGCTGATAATTCACTTTTACCGGAAATCAATCCTCAGGATATCGAGATTCGGAGTGAATTTCAGGCTCGCTTTCCCGGCCTGAGAAGACAGCCTATTCTGGGCTTTAACCCCAAGCCACGGGTTTTTCAAATTGATCCCGACCGCATGCCCTTTATGGAATCACGGGAAGAGGCTGTAGCTGATATTTCCGTTACCCAACTTGGGCGCCCCGAACCTCCCCAACGAACTATGCTCACTAATCCTGACCGTATTAATGCTTATATACGAGGCGGATTTGGAAGTTACCTTACTCCTGAACTGAATGGATATGGGTTTTATAAACTCAATGAAAAAAGCCTTGTTTCTGCTGATGTTAACATGCGAGCATCTGATGGACACACAGACAACCAGGAAAGTGCTTTCCGATATCTGGATGCTAATGTAAGTTACATCACTAAAGTGCAAGATGATCTCAGGCTTACCGTTGATGTGGGCGGGTTAAGTGACTACAATGACCTGTTTAACCTCTCTGATAATTTACAGCAGAATTTCATTGGCAAGACTTCAAATAAGAATTACTCCGGAGGTTCTGCGCAGGTTTCACTCAACAAAACCAAGAATACGCTAAACGGCTGGAAGGTCGCTTTGGGCGGTAATGTTTTCAATACATCTTTAGATGCCGGAAACTCCGGGCTTTCCGGAGATTTGGACGAGCGGGTTGGTCATGCCACATTTTCTTATTACTGGCCGGGTAACCGACTTTATGAAACCTTTGACATACGTGCTTCTGTTGAAGCCGGAAATTATTCCACCCCAGCAGTGGCCGATCAGAGCTGGGTTGATGCTAAAGCCTCTTTTGAATATGAAAGGTTGCTGAACTTCAATACAAGAATCAGCGGAAAAGGTGGAATTGAATATATCTCTGATCCTACAGAAAATAAGGTTTACTTTGTTCCTGAAATCCGTGTGAAGCATAATTTTAGTAATGCCCTTTCAATTTCAGGTACAGCTTTCGCAAAACCAGAATTGCAAACACAACAATCACACCACCAGTACAATCGCTTCCTGAATGTATCGAACGGACTTAGGCATGCATATCACCTTGGAGCGGCCGGAGAAGTTAATTTCCAGTTGTTTGATGGTAACCGCATTTTTGGAGGAGTGAATTATCGCCATGTTAAAGATTATGCTTTTTACCAACGCCAGTTAATACCTCCATCCAACACCGCCGGTTTTTATTCCATTAATTACGCCGACGCCAACATTTTTGAACTCTTTGCCGGAGCCAGTCAGCAATTACTCCCGGAAAAATTCTGGTTTGATGGAAAGGTTTATGTGCGTAGTCCGAAATTAAGCGGGGGCGGTTTCATCCCTTATGAAGAAAAGTTAGGTGTGGAAGGAGCCGTTTCATATAAAGTGATAAAAGAACTTACAATTAACGGTTGGGCAGAATATATTGGCTCTCGTGAGGCGCCGGCAGCAAACTCTGATTTAAATGCTTACGTACTGCTTAATGCCGGGGTTGAATATCAAATTAATGATACCTTTGGTGTGTATGCCAAACTATTAAATCTTTTGGGACAGGAATATGAAATTTGGGATGGTTATCAGGAACGACCGTTTCAGGTTTTCGGAGGTTTAACCATAAAATTCTAATAACATGACAAACGAGTTTTTAGAAGCGTTGGGAATTGTAATTCGTGATCAAATCATCATGAAAAATTCCGTAGAAATTAAAGGCTTGGGTACATTTAAAGCCGTTCATCACAACCAGAAACAAGAAAAGCGGGCCGACGGAACCAATGTGATGATCCCCCCAAAAGACACCGTTGAATTCACAGCCGAAAATAAGGGGTAAATCATGCATATAGATCATCAAAAACTGGTAGAGCTTCTCACCGAAACCTCAGGAATTGATAAAGAAAAGGTTGAAAGTCAGCTTGAAGAACTGATAGAAGAAATAAAAGAAGCCATTGCAGAAGGCGATGCTTACGAGGTGTCCGGGCTTGGAGTGTTTAGCGGAATAGGAAATAATATTCTGTTTATCCCTTCAGATGATTTTGCCACCGAAATCAACTACAAGTACGTGGGCATGGAACCGATTGAAATGGAAGACTCGGCAACCGACACTGCTGAGAATACTGCTCAACCGGATGAAGATGAAGACGCCACTGAAGACCCGGAAGAAGTAATAGCTGATGCCGGCGAGGACGACGATCCTTTTGGCGGCCTGCTCGATGATGAAGGGCAGCTGGAGGAAGAACCTTCTTCTTTTGAGCTTGATGACAGCGAAGACGAACCGCTTGACGAAGAAACCGCTGAAGACGTTGAGGAATTTGCCGATGATGAGGAGGAAGCTCCCTTCGATTTTGCGGATGAAGACCTTGAGGATGATACCGAAGAAGAGGTTTCGGATGCCGAAGAACCTAAACCCGGACCTGATAAGTGGGGAATCGACACCTACAAAGATGATTCGGCGGAACGTACATTTTCCGGACTGTTGGGTGATAAAGATGAGGAAGCGGAAGAATCTGATGACTCCGACCTGGCAGCTGAACTGAATAAACAACTATCTGAAGGAGAGGATGACGACGACTCCCTGGATGCTCTTTTCGGTGATGCCGATGTTGAGGAGGAACTGGAAGAAGGTTCAGATGATGAAGATGACGATGATCCTTTCGCAGCTCTCGCCGGAGATGAGGAAGAGGAAGCGGCGGAAACCCCTGACGAGCTGATCGATTCTGATGTGATTGATGAAGATGAGGATGAAATCATCCCGGTTATTACCAACCTTGCTTCAGAAGAAACGAAAATGAAGCGGGCTGAAGAGGAGAAAAAACAGTCTGATGAACAAGACGATGATAAGGCTGATGGAAAAGAAAAATCATCGAAGAGACCTAAACGCCCCTCTACATCAAGGGATTCTCAAGGAGCACCGGTACTGCTTTGGGTATTATTGATCATTATACTTCTGGCAGGTGGAACGTATGGGCTTGGTTACTTCGGGGTGGTCAACATTCCGGGAATAACTCCACAGGCACCACAACAGGCTTCTGCAACTCAGCCAGATCCCGTTCCTCTTCCGCCCGCTGATGAAACTCCGTCACAACAGGCCCAACAAAATAATCAGGCTAATCAGCCACAAAGCAGTCCTGAAACTACACCTGAAGAAGAGTCCGCTCAACAGGAGGAAAATCAAAACCCTCCTCAGGAACAAGCAACTGATAATCAGGTATCACAAAGTGAAGCGGTTCCTGCCGGACAACCCGCGTATGGACTCAAGGGGGTCGCAAACCCGAACGCCAACGACGGCTATACCATTGTGGTTTACTCACTAAGTAACGAAGGGAATGCAAAATCAACAGAAAGGCAACTGCGCAACGAAGGTTACCGTGTGCTACTAGCTACCATTCCTTCACAACAATATGGACAGCTCTGGCGCGTAAGTTTAGGGCAGTTCGAGTCGATGCGTGATGCCGCCATTGCCGCAGAAACCCTTGATTCACCACTTTCAGATAATTATTTCATAACCAAAATTAACTAAACGAATATCATCTACATGCACTTATTGCTGATTTTTTTGCAAGACACGGCCTCGGTTGATTCCCTGATGGCCATGCAGGAAGAGACCGTCACCTTCTTTGACCTTTTGATCGAAGGTGGCGTCTTAATGATCCCCATCTTCATACTATTCGCTATTTCTGTTTATGTAATCGCAGAACGCTGGAGTGCTGTTAATCGCTCTCATGTAGAACCGGAAAAGTTTCTTTCCACTATCGAGAGCATGCTTAAATCCGGGAAAGGTGGCGCTTCCAACGCCATGGATTATTGTGATGAATTTGACAAGCCCATTGCTCGCATTATCAAAGCCGGCATCAAAAGGCTGGGAAGGCCCATCCGTGATATCGAGGATGCCATTGACAATGCCGGAAAGAAAGAGATCTTTTTCCTGGAAAAACGCATGAACTGGCTGGCTACCGTAGCCGGTGTTGCTCCGCTACTGGGATTCACCGGTACGGTTACCGGTATGATTGAGGCTTTTATGGATATTCAATCCCTTCAGGGGAATGTAAACCCCAGCGTGCTGGCCGGAGGTATTTGGGAAGCGTTGATTACAACCGCCGCCGGACTGATCGTCGGATTGATTGCCTACGGTTTCTACAACTTTCTGCTGGGTAAAATCAATCGCTCTATTTTTGAGCTGGAAAACGCCTCGGCCGACTTTCTCGACCTTCTTCAATCACCTGCTAAAAAAGAGAATAATTAATTATGTCGCGCGATTTCAGACGTGGAGATAAAAAGCTGCCGCCACTGTCGCTGTTCTCACAGTCGTCGCTGACGGATATCGTACTGTTGCTGCTTATTTTCTTCTTGTTGACTTCTTCTTTCGTGACCAATTTTGGAATCCGGGTTGAAGTTCCCAAAGCAGAAAGCAGCGCAGCTACTGAGCCTCAATTTATTTCAGTTGCTGTAACTAAAGACGGTGAGTTCTATGTGGATGGTGATTTGACCGCGCGCGGCTCGCTGGCAACTGCCATCCGAAACGCCCGAAATAATAAGCCCCAGGGAACCGTTGTATTGAGAGCCGATAAAGATGCGAAAGTTGATGATGCCGTTCGCGTTATGAATGTAAGCAAGGCTTTAAATCTAAAAATTGTAATGGCCACCGAACAAGGCTCCTGATCATCCCATGAAATTCACAGAAGACGATCGCTTAGCATTGTATGTAACCTTCGGGTTAAATACGGCTTTATTGCTGTTCTCGCTCTGGTTTACCTTAGACATGAACCGAAATGCGCGCCCGTCTTACATTGAAGTGGAGTTTGGAGAGTTCAAGACCGGACAGCTTGCCGAGTATTCCGAAGTTAAAAATGAAGAAGTTGCTCAGCGACCCAATCCTTCCGAAACAGAACCCGAACAACCGGTTGAAGAGGCTCCGGAACCGGAAGTAACGCCACAGGAAACCACCGAAGAACAAACCAAGGCTGTGGATCTATCCGATCAGACGGAAGAAGTACAGGAAGACCCGGTTTCAACTCCTGAAACCGAGAAAATTGATCCCAACCAGGAAGAAAACAAGCCTGAGGAAGAAGAAGTTGAAGTTCCGCCTGTTGCCAAAGAGAACGAGGAATCTACGGATGGTGCTAAAGAGAGTGGTGATGTGGATGGAGCTCGTGGGGATTTGAATTCGGATCAGGGAATTGGAAACGATGAAGAAAAAACATCCCCCTATGAACTTAAATGGGAGGGAGAAATTGACCGGTCTCCTATGGTTCAGCCGCTTCCTGAAAATACCTCCAATACCGAGGGCGTAATCACGGTTCGGTTTGAGGTTCGTCCTGATGGAACCGTTGGACGTATTATCCCGATTAAGAAAATGAACCCGGAATTAGAAAGAGAAGTAATGAGTACGCTCCGTACCTGGCGCTTTTCCAGATTACCCGGCGGTGTTCCACAGCAGACCCAGTGGGGTACCATCACGTTCCGTTTTGTGTTTGATTGACCTTTAATCGCAAGGCTATGAAATCACGAATATTTATTCCGGTTATTTTTTTATCCCTGCTTTTTAGCTGTGATCAAATTATAGGGAATGAAGATTCTGACCCCTTCACAATTTTTCCAAATGAAGTTTCCATTCTGGATCAAAGTGACCGTTCAGTCACTTTTGAGTTTATAAATACCTGCTCATCGAGCTGTTGGAAAAACATTAAACACCAGGTTAAGAAAAGTGGAGAGAATTATACTGTTAAGGTATTAGCCGAAAGTAGTGGAAATGCTTGCCCGGCTGTATGTGGTTTACTTGAGAAAGAAATCAAAATTGAGGTGAAAAGGTCAGGCTCTTACAACTTCAGCTTCGTTCATCGCGATAGTGTTCATCACGAATTCAACCTAAGCTTTCCCTGAGTCTTTCTTTGAGGTATCTGAATCCTCAGAGCCGTGTTTTATTTCTTCATCCTTATCAAAGTTTAGGCCCGAGCGCACATGTAAGTCTCTTTGTGGGAATGGAATTTCGATGTCGTACTCGGCAAACTTTCTTACAATTGCCTGGTTCAGTGTGTTCTGAACCTTATATCTTTTCTTCACGTCCGGCACCCATACAAACAGTTTCATATCCCAGGATGAAGCCCCAAAGTTTCGAAGCTGTACTTCATGATTCGGGGATTTAAGCACATCATCACTTTCTTCCGCCACCTCGTTGAGGGCTTGCAGCACTTTATCCAGATCCGAGGAGTACGATACGCCTACATCAATGCTTAAACGATAGGTAGGATCTCCGTGTGAGAAGTTGATTACATCCTTCGACACAAACTCCGAGTTCGGTACAATGATGGAGATGTTGTCCAGCGTTTTTACTTTGGTGGACCGAATGTTTATCTCTTCAATATCTCCCTCAATATTGTTGACCATCACTCGATCACCAACAGAAATGGGTCGTTCAAAAAGCACAATCAACCCCGAAATAAAATTCGAGGTGATGTTCTGCAGCCCAAAACCAATACCAACGGAAAGGAAACCAAAAATAACCGCCAGTCCCGTCATATTTATTCCCAGAAACTGAAAGGATATAAACACCCCAATCACCACTACCGCGTATTGTGACATCCGTGACAGCGTATAGCGAAGTCCGCCATCCTTAACGAACCGGGGCAGAATTTTTCGGTTCAGCATTCTCTTTGTAAAGGAAGCCAGAAAAGAAAACCCTACCAGTAGCAGGATAAAAATAATAAGCTTCAGAAAAGTTACCGGTGTATTCTGAATGGAGAAAAGCTGAACCTGAAGCAAATCCCAAATATAGACGAAAAACTCGGACAGGGAATAGTCCGTTGGGTTGGGAATATTAACCGAATCTGCACGGATAAGCCCGCTGTCTGGAGCGAGGGAATCTATTTGCGAAGGCGCTGTTGTTGGTAATTGATTCATAGAGCCAAATGTAATGGATTGAAACAAAAAACCCACACGTTTTTCCAATCTGAGATGAAAGCAGAGCCACAAAGAGTGTGACCCTGCACTTCACCTTCTAATTTACTTGTCGAAACTTACTTTCGGGGCTTTCCAAATCTCATCGTTATAGTCATTGATGGTTCGGTCACTCGAAAATTTCCCGATGTTGGCCGTATTGAGAATGGCCTTACGGTTCCATTCGTCCTGATCTTTAAATAAGGCCGAAACTTCTTTCTGCTTATTCACATAGGCCTCGTAATCAGCCAGCACCATAAAGTAATCGCCTTCATGCAGCAGCGCATTGATGATCGGCTGAAACAATTCTTTATCTCCGTTACTAAAGAATCCATCCCTGATTTGGTCCAGTGCCTGTTTCAATTCTTCATTGGCGTTGTAGTAATCCCACGGGTTGTATCCTTCACGGCGCAGCTGATCGATTTCTTCTTCTTCCAATCCAAAGATGAAGATATTATCGTCGCCTACTTCTTCTTTTATTTCCACATTAGCACCGTCCAGCGTACCGATAGTCAGAGCTCCATTCAGGGCAAACTTCATGTTCCCCGTTCCGGATGCTTCCATCCCGGCCGTTGAAATCTGTTCAGAGAGGTTGGCGGCCGGAATTAATTTCTCGGCCAGCGTTACGCTGTAATTCTGAAGGAATACGCACTTCAGTTTTTGATTCACTTCCGGATCGTTGTTCACCACCTCGGCAATGCTGTTAATCAGCTTAATGTGAAGTTTAGCCATGGTGTAGCCCGGAGCTGCTTTTCCGGCAAAAATCACGGTACGTGGAGTCATATCCATTTCCGGGTTTTCTTTCAGCCGGTTATACAGCGTAATCACATGCAGTGCCGCCATCAGCTGACGTTTGTACTCGTGAATTCGCTTAATCTGAATATCAAACATAGATTCAGGATCTACATCCAGATCATTATGCTCTTTGATATAATCCGCCAGATGCTTTTTGTTCTCCAGCTTAATCTCAGCAAACTTCTTCCTGAACTTCTTGTCGTCCGCAAACTTGTTGATTTTCTTCAGCTCATCGAGCGCCGTAATCCAGTCGTCTCCAATTTTGTCGGAAATTAAATCCGATAGAGCCGGGTTGCATTGTTTCAACCAGCGCCGGGGAGTAATCCCATTGGTTTTATTGGTGAATTTATCCGGATACATTTCATCAAAATCACGGAACATGGATTCTTTCAGCAGCCTGGAGTGCATAGCAGCTACCCCATTCACTTTGTGAGCACCTACAATTCCCAAGTGCGCCATATGAACTACCGGATGCTCCCCTTCGCCCACAATACTCATGCGGCTCTGGCGGTTTTTATCATCACCCAGTTTAATCTTCACATCGTCTAAAAAGCGACGGTTAATTTCATAAATAATATTCAGGTGGCGGGGTAGCAAATTCCTAATCAGCGAAACCGGCCATTTTTCCAAAGCCTCCGGCAACAGAGTGTGGTTGGTATACGCCATGGTATCCACGGTGATGTCCCAGGCTTTTTCCCACTCCATGTGTTCTTCATCCAGCAGGTAACGCATCAACTCCGGTATCGCCAGGTTCGGGTGCGTATCATTACACTGAATGGATACTTTTTCAGGAAATTTGGTAAAATCAGAGGACTGCTTTTTAAAGCGCCGGATGATATCCTGCATGGAAGCTGAAACCAGGAAATACTCCTGCTTCAGGCGCAGCTCTTGGCCTACAAATACCTTGTCATTCGGATAAAGAACACGGGAGATATTCTGCTCCAGCTGGTTATCCCGAACTGCATCAATATATTGCCCCTGATTAAAGCTCTTCAAGTCTATAGCTGCTGATGATTCTGCTTTCCACAGCCGCAGATAATTGACAATTCCATTGTCATACCCGGGGATGGGCGTATCATAAGCCACTGCTTTAACCCGATGGGTATTTTCCCAGCCATAATGGGTATTTCCATTGCTTGACTGACGGGTAGTCTGATTTCCATAAAACTCTACCGGGTACTGCACTTTAGGCCGAACCGTATCCCACGGGTTTCCATACTTCAGCCATAAATCCGGTCGTTCAATCTGATAGCCGTCTTTTATTTTCTGATAAAAGATTCCATAATCGTACCTGATGCCATGACCGATAGCCGGAATTCCCAGTGTGGCCATTGAATCAAGGAAGCAGGCCGCAAGTCTTCCCAAACCACCGTTTCCAAGTCCGGCATCCCATTCCTGATCACGAATTTCTTCATAGGAAAGGTCAAGATCATCGAGGGCTTCAGCGACCAGATCGCGAACATTCAGGTTTACCAGCATATTATCCAAAAGGCGACCAATCAGGTACTCCATGGAAAGGTAGTACACCCGCTTGGCATTGGTGTTATAAAAATGCTGCTGGGTTTTCAGCATTCGATCGTTAAGGCGATCCATTATGGTAAGCGCCACACTTCGATACTTATCCCAGCTGGTGGTTGAAAATTCATCCTTAGCCAGAGTATGCCGCAGGTGCAATTTAATGTCTTCGCGAAGCGAATCTTTATCCATTCCGGACCTGATATTCACTCCGTTCTTCTTTTTAGTACTCATAAAATCTGGTTCTTAATAAATAATCTTTAAATCAACTTAAGTGATTAGTGAAAAGTGATAAAGTACTACAGAGTCTGAAGGAGATACCTATCAATTCATTTTATAAAGCACTTTATCACTCGTCACTTTTCACTAATCACCCTCACTCTTCCTTTACGTAAATACCTAAATCAGGCTCAAATTTCGGCCGGGTAAGGTTGGCGGGGAAACCGAGCTTATGAAACGACTCATAGGCGTTAATTGCAACAAAATCCTGCTGAAATACGCCAAAAACACTGGAACCGCTTCCGCTCATACTGGCATAATCTGCCCCAAACTCATACAGCTGATCTTTCAGGTTTCCCACCAGGTGGTGGCGGGGAAAAACCGCCGGTTCCAGCTGATTCATTAGTAGGTAGTGCCACTCTTCCGGCTCTTCATCGGTAAGCACATTTTTCAGTGAAAACTCCGGTTCCGGGTTCGGCTCGCAAAACTGATAAGCTTCGGCTGTACTGCTTTCAATATCAGGGAAAACGGTTACAACCCATGCATCGGGCTGAATGTCCAGCTCTTCAATTTCTTCTCCAATTCCAGTGGCAAAACCCGGCTTCCCTTTGATGAAAAAGGGTACGTCGGCCCCCAGTTTTTTTCCGAGCTGCATGAGGTCATCTTCATTCAGTCCCAGGTTTGCAATCTTGTTCATCATGCGAAGGGTTGTGGCTGCATTACTACTACCGCCTCCAAGTCCGGCACCGGCCGGAATGTTTTTTTCGACTTCTATATAGAACTCATCTTTTAACCCAGCTTCTTTTTGGAGCAGCTTGATGGCTTTTACGATCAGGTTGGAATCGTCCACCGGTATTTTTTCATCGCTCATCACCAGCTCCATACGGGAAGCATGTTTTACTTCAAAACGGTCGTTCCATTCTATAAAACAAAAGCCGGTTTCAATGGTATGATACCCATTCTCCAGTCTTTCCAGCACATTGAGGCCGAGGTTAATTTTTGCGTATGAATTTGAAATCCAGAGTCCTGCCATCAGTTCAAAAAATCTTCTTTGTGTTTCATCATATACTCATAAGCCGCGTCATGATCATTGGGGATATCGCCATTCAGAATCGCTTCCTTCACCGCGTCTTTCACATCACCAACCGTTCGACTCGGCTTAATATTGAGTGCTTCCATAATTTCCTCTCCGGAAAGCGGGTTCTTCCAGTTGCGGATGCGATCCTTCTCTTCTACCTCTTTGATGCGGCGTTCCACATAGTCAAAGTTCTTTTGGTAGCGCTCTTGTTTGTAGTCGTTTTTTGTGGTCACGTCAGCCCGGCACAACTTCATCAGGTCGTCGATGTCATCACCGGCCTCATAAATTAACCGTCGTATCGCACTATCCGAAACTTCATCCGAAACCAAGGCAATGGGTCGGAGATGCAGACGAACCAGCTTTCTCACATATCGCATGCGTTCATCCAAAGGCAATCCTAGCCGGCGAAATATTCTCTTTGTCCACTTGGCGCCCAGGGCATCATGGCCGTGAAAGGTCCATCCGGCTCCTTCCTGAAAGCGCTGAGTAGGAGGTTTGGCAATGTCGTGCATGATGGCCGCCCATCGAAGCCACAGGTCTGCATCCATTTCAATCACATTATCCAACACCTTTAGCGTGTGCCAGAAATTGTCTTTATGACGGACGCCTTTCACTTCCTTAACGCCATGCAGGTTGTGCATTTCGGGGAAAAATTCTTTCAGTAATCCCGTCTTAAAAAGCATAGTGAAACCGAGCGACGGGTTATCACTCATAATGATTTTATTCAGCTCCTCGATAATCCGCTCTTTGGAAATAATATTGATGCGTTCCGACATTTCCGTAATAGCTTCAAAGGTATTTTCCTCAATACGGAAGTCGAGTTGGGAGGCAAAACGAATGGCCCGCATCATCCTCAGGGGATCGTCATCAAAGGTTTTTTCCGGGTCGATGGGCGTACGGATGAGCGCACGTTCCAGATCATCCATGCCACCAAATGGATCTTTCAGTTCACCGAAGTTCTGTTTATTCAGCGACCAAGAGAGGGCGTTGATGGTTAAATCGCGGCGGAGCTGATCGTCTTCCAGCGTGCCGTCTTCCACAATGGGCTTGCGGGAGTTCTTGCGGTAGCTTTCTTTACGGGCGCCCACAAATTCCAGTTCCAGCTCCCCGGTTTTTACCTGTGCGGTTCCAAATTGCTTATACACCGCCAGTGAGGAGCCTTCAATCTTCTCAGAAACTTTGCGAGCCAGCTTAATCCCGGACCCCACTGTAACAAAGTCCAGATCAATCTCTCCTTGTTTAGAGCGGTTGAGATAATAGTCTCTCACATAGCCGCCAACCACATAAACAGGACAGTCCAATTCCTGTGCAGCGTCGCTGATAATGTTGAATACTTTTTGATGTTCGGCCGGTATATTTTTCATGTGTTTCAAAGCATGCCAAAGATAGGAATGTTAGCGATTGCTTTCAGAGGAGAACTGAGATATTTTATCTGATCATATTTTTCCAAAAGTAGTTTCTTCACTTTATGAACTTTCAATACCTTTTTTTTCTCTTTTGCTTCTTTATCATTTCTTGTGAATCAAACAGGAGGGTAGCACCGCCTCTGCCTCCCGGCATAGAGCGTGGAATGACATGGGAAAATGCCTCTGAATATGGTCATAATGACACTGTTTACACTACTCCAGATTACTTGCCTTATCCAGTTAGGGGAAGTAAGTTCTTTACTTCTGCATTAGGAGATACATACCGCAAAAAACAACCTTGTAGTGATGGCCCTTCCACCCTTACACTCCAATATGTAATAGGGAAAGAAGGAAAAATAATCGGGTTACACCCTCGGAGTAAGCTTAGTTCTTTTTGCGAACAATTAATACTTCAAACCTTTGAAAGAGTTGAATTTGTTCCCGGAGAACATAACGGCAGTCCGGTTAATGTTCTGATGGCGATAACCATAGTAAAGCGCTGAAACTGAACTTAATGTACAATTTTCAATAAATATTTGAATTATGGGAAATGCAAAAAAGTGGGTAATAGCTACCAACGGTACAAAATACGCCAGTGCGGCGGTTAAATATGCCGCCGAACTTTTTCGGGATTTAAGAACCGAGCCGGAAGTATATATTCTGGTGGTAGCCATCAATGATGAGGCCCTCACCGAGGCCAAGGCCATTCTGGAGATGGCCAAATACAGCTTCGAAGATATTGCCGGTAAAGAAGGTGCCCTTACTCCCTATGTGGAAACGGGCGAGCCGGGCAAAGTGATCGTAGAGCAAATGAAGAAGCTGAAAGCCGATCACCTGTTTATAGGGGGGGCTGATTTTAAATGGGATATCAATGACGAAGGCCCTGGCGGAATCAGTAACTATATTATTGAGCACATCTCCGGCGGGGTAACGCTGATTAAATAGGCTTCTATTGTTCTCCTGCGTTCATTTAATTAGCACAAAACCATATAAACAGTAATTATATATAATGAGGTATCTCGTTTTTCTTCTTTTGTTATTTATTCTGCCCTCTTGTGTTTCTAAGTATCAATCAGCCCCTCCTCCGGGTGTGGAACGAGGAGAGATTTGGAAGCTAAGTGAAAACTATGGTTACGATGTACCCATTTATTCAACTCCGGATTTACTTCCACAGCCTAAGAAAGGGACGCAGGCTATTCTAAAAAAATTACAAAGGAATTTACAGAGTAATAATTGCTCAACTTTTAAATCTGGAAGAGTTCTCTTCATGGTTGTTGTTGATGAAAATGGGTCTGTTATCAATGTTCACCCTAATCCAGTAACTGGAGACAAATGTGAAGCTAAGGCAAAATCAATCATTAAGTCTTTTGAGTATTATCCTGCTGAGTATGATGGTAATAATGTAAAGTCAATCTTTGCCATTTCAACTACTTTCAGGTGACATAGGCCCCGCTTTTCAAAAACCGACCTGTCTTTGTAGTGGGTACACTGATTAAATAGGGGTTTGGAAGAGGGCGCGGCTTATTTGAGGCAGAGCCTCAATAGCCCATCACGAAGCAGAGCTACGTGATGGGGTTAAACGAGGTTTACCAATTTCCCTACCGCGATTTAAGTATGTCAAGATGCAGGAATTGTTCTTCTCGGATTACATGGACTATATATACAATCTCATTTTCCTGCCTATAAAATATCCGGCAAGGAGATAATACTACTTCTCTATATATAGACTTATCAATTTCCTCGACAAGTTTACCACTTTTGAAGTGAGGCGATAGTCTCTCTATTTTTTCGAATGCTGATCGAACTAATTTTTTTGCAGCCGCTGGATTATCTAAAGAAATATAGTCAGCTATTTCGTCTAACTCATTGAGAGCCGTTTCAGTCCAAATTATTCGAGCCATCTTGCCATGCGCTTTTTCGCCTCCGCATGGGGAACAATACGTCCTTCCAGAATTGCTTTTTCACCTCGTGCCAAGCCTTCAAGGAGAGATAGTTTTTTTTGAATGTGCTCAAAGTGATCCACATCAACAAGGTACGCTGAAGGTTTTCCATGCTCAGTAATTAGCACAGGTTCCTTTTCTTCTCGTAACTCTTTGAGAATCTTAGTTGCTTGACGTTTAAGTGTCGTAACTAGTTCTGTTTTCATAGTGATACTAAAGTATCATTTTCAAAAGAGATTGGCAATATTGGCTGTGAAGTTGGTATTACAAGGTATTTTATAAAATCGGGTGGGCAGCTTATTTGAGGCAGGGCCTCAGTTTGGCATTCCGGAGCAGAGCACCGGAACAAGTTTAAACTCATATTTTCCATATACGAGCACAATATCATGTAAATTACTCTATGAAGAAAAACGAAAATAGAGACTTAAACTGGAGCGTGTCCATTCGAGATGCTGACTCTGGTACAACACTCTTCAACCACAATGCTGCCAAGGTACTTAAAACAGCTAGTATTGGTAAACTCGCCCTATTAGGGTATGTGGGTGCAAAGATAATTTCCGATTCCAGCCTGGCATCTGAGCTTCTTCGGCGATCCTCTGTTGATCCGGTTGGAGACTCGGGTATGTGGCAACATCTCCGCACAGAGAGTTTGTCTGTAGCTGATGCAGCAACCTTGGTTTTTGCAACAAGTGATAACTTAGCCACAAATGTTCTTCTACATCGCTTTGGACTTGATAATGTAGATCGTTTTCGGTCTCAACTCGGGCTGATCGATACCGTTTTGTTTGATCAGATACGAGACGAACGGGGCCCTCATCACCCAGAGGTTTTGTCCAAGTCTTCGGCCTCTGAATTGTCAGCTTTTATGGCGAGTATATGGAGGAAGGAAACACTTAATAATCCTAAGTTTTGCATGTGGTTTATGAAAGGCCTCTCATTGAGTGCAGATTTGTCTATGGTCGGGGCGCCACTCGGCTTGGACCCCCTTGCTCACCCTGGTCCTGATGACGATCTTGGCTTCGCCAACAAGACAGGAACAGATATCGGAATCAGGGGAGACACCGGAATCTTGAGTGTAGGGGGTCGACATTACGCTTACGCATGTATTGTTAACTATGAAGGAGGGATAGTTAATGACCGTGAAGCTTTAGCTACAATGCAAAGGGTTGGTCAGGGTATGGTTCAGGATAATCTCGATGCGTTCTTACATATATAAGACTACCTTGCATCCTGTGGTTCAGTTACGATCTTGCAAATTTGAGTAACTCTTAGGAAGGCCACCGTCTTTTTAAGATGATAGATGATTAAATATAAGTTAGAAGATTAAACCACTGAAATACATCATGGTTCACTTCCCGAAAATCCCATTCCACTTTTAGTCGCTATTCTTCTATTTTAGCTTTCGTTGTTAGCAATCAAATTAATTTCCTTTTAGTGACTTTAGACTTGTTTGAACCCACCGCCATCACCCAGAAAGAACGGGTGAACAAAGCCATGGGAGAGGAACTTCCTCCGCATGAGCCGGGCGTATATACCATGTACGACAGGCACGATCAGGTTTTGTATGTGGGCAAAGGAAAAGACTTGCAGCAGCGCATTACTTCCTACCGGTATTCCAAGTCTAAGAAAGTGCAGCGAATGATTGCCCATCTGGAGCGCATCAGCTACGAAGTATGCAATACGGAGACGGATGCCATTCTGCTTGAGAACTTATTAATTCGCTCCTTGCGGCCGCCCTTCAATCATGCCAACAAAAAACCAGAGACTTACTACTACATTTCCACCGCGCGTCGGGGCAATAAAAAGGAGTTCCGCTTATCCATGCGAGTTTTGGATGATTACCCGGACGTGTATGGCTGTTTTAAAGGTCACCTGAAGACCCGGAAGGGTCTTGGTGCTTTACTGAAGCTGCTTTTTGTGCAGGAGACAAGCATCACCAGTGCGCATTATTTACCCAGTCAGCTTTTGAGTCGGATTACCCCTCAAAAATTTCAGCTCCGGCTGGATGAGGAGTCCGGGTTTTTAGTCGATCAGTTTCTGAAGGGGTCTTCCAGCTTGCTGGCCGATCATTTTGAGGAGCATATCATGAGCCTGACTTTCAAGGACCGCTTTACCGAGAACTACTTTGATAATGAACTGGAGCTGCTTCGGATGTTTTTCACCCTGGGTCCGCAGCGAAACTTCCGCATGAAGCATGAGCTCGGGCTGCAATCGGAGCTTATAAACCAGGATGAGATTGACGACCTGCTGACCCTGATGAAAGAAGGAGGGGGATGAACACTAAACATTGAATGTGCAGTGTTCAATGTTAACTTTGTTCCGACGCAGAGCGATCGGAACAAGGTGGATACAGTATAAGATTAGGTAGGGTAGGGAATGTTTTTACGTATTTACACCGCCCCACCTATTGCCTCGCTCCGGACGCTCTGTGTCGGAGCGGATAGATATTTAAAGCTCCACCCACTCCATGTAGTCGGTTATTTTTCCTCGTGCTTCAACATTTTTACCCGTTTTGGTTTGAACCGTTTCGGGGTATTCGTCAGGAAAAAGAAAGACGGCACCCAGCAGAATTTCCTGCTTGGGGATTCCTAAAAACTCCAGCACCTTAGGCTTTCGCAGGCACCCGCCCGACGACCAGTAGTTGGTAATCCCTTTATCCGTTGCTGCCAGCAGCAGGTTTTGGATGGCGGCCCCGGTGGCCGCAATGTGCTCCATATTCTTCACGGTGGGGTGAAATTTTCGGGATAAGGATCTTGGCTGCTCGGGTAGCCAGGTTGATAAAATCACCGCATCGGCTGCAGCCAGCATCTGCTTGATACCATCACTGGCTTTCATGGGAATATCATCGTTCAGACTTTTCAGTAACTGACGGCAGGCCTTTCCATCCAGTACGTGAAAGCGCCAGGGTTCTGCTCCGGTCAGCTTTTTCTTTTGGTGATTTTCTGCACTTTGATAGTGAAAAGGGGCTTTTCCCGCCAGTTCAATCAGCTGCTCAATGGTTCTTTTAAATTCTTCTCCTTTGGTCACCGGCAAAGGGTCTTCAGGATTGGCTCTCAGCTTTAGCGTCCGGCGTTTCTGTATGGCTTCTTCCGTTTTCATTACTTATTGATTCTTCATTTTAACAATTATTCCAGGATGTAGTTTGTAGCCACCTGCTTGTATTCCTTCACTTCCTGTTCTATCCAGGCCTCATCCTTACCGAATTCCTGCGCCAGCAATCGTCCTACTTCCGGTGCCATTTCTACGCTGGCTTTGGCGTCCAGCAGTAAGGCTCTTGTGCGCCGGGATAGTACATCCTCAATGGTTTGCGCAAGCTCATTCCTAACCGCCCAAATCACTTCTGCTTTTATATAGGGTAGGTTGGGGTGCAGCTGTTCTGCGAGCTCCCCGTTCTCATCAATCAGCTTTTGCAGGGCTACTTTGTCCGATCCATATACAAACAGGTGGTCATTCCGGTCCACATTCTTCAGCCAGCCGTGAATCCGAAGATCTTTGGTCGGGCATTCTTTAACCTCTAATCCGGCTACCAGCGCTGCCCGGTCGATGGTGTCTTCGGCCATCTTTCGATAGGTGGTCCATTTTCCCCCGGCAATGGTTACCAGGCCCGATTCAGATACCTGCAGGTGATGGCTTCGGGAAATGTCTGAAGTTTTTTTCATATCCGGCGGTTTTACTAGTGGACGTAACCCGGCAAACACACTTTTCACATCTTTTCGGGAGGGGTTTTTGGTGAGATACTGAGCCGCATGCCGCAAAATAAATTCAATCTCTTCTTCCTGTGCTACCGGTTCCAGTGATGGTTTTTCGATGGGGGTATCGGTAGTTCCAACAATCACTTTATTATGCCACGGCACGGCAAACAAAACCCGGCCATCGTCTGTGTGAGGAACCATAATGGCTGATTCGCCCGGGAGAAAGTCTTTATCCAGAACCAGGTGAATACCCTGCGCGCACTGTATGATGTTTTCATGACCATCTTCATCCATTTTCATGATATGATCGGAGAAAATACCCGTGGCATTAATCACCACCCGGGCGTTGATTTCATGATCTTCCCCATTCAGCATATCCCGGGCTTCCAGTCCTTCTATAAATCCTTTTCCGTTTTTCTTCAGCCCGGTCACCTTCATGTAGTTCAGCGGATAGCCCCCTTCGTCGGCAATGGTTTGGGCGAGATTTATGGAAAGGCGGGAGTCATCAAACTGTCCGTCATAATACATCACCCCGCCACGCAGATCTTTGGGCTCCAGCGTCGGGATTTTTTCCAGCGTTTTTTCCTTGGATAGATTTTCGGATTTCTTGATACCAAGTTTTCCGGCCAGTGCATCATACACTTTTAACCCAACTCCATAAAAAGGCCCGTTCCACCATTCATAGCTCGGCACAATAAAGGACTGGTGACTAACCAGGTGTGGGGCATTCTGAATGAGGAGTCCGCGCTCGTGCAGGGCTTCAATCACCAGCGAAACACCTCCCTGTTGCAGGTACCGCACGCCACCATGAACCAGCTTGGTACTTCGGCTGGATGTTCCCTTGGCAAAGTCATGCATTTCAAGGAGCAGCGTTTTATATCCACGGGAGGCAGCATCAACGGCACAACCCAGCCCGGTTGCTCCACCGCCAATTACAACGATATCCCAATAGTCGTTAAACTGTTTTATGTGATCAAGATAATCTACTCTATTCATATGCCTCTGTGGTAATTATGCTCTTCTATTATAAGTAAGGACTCTCAGTCGTTCATCACTTTATTATACGATTCTCTGCCAACATCCAATATTTCTTTAGCATGATCAAAATCAAACATGCCACTGGTATTGCGTGGTATTTCAATCAGTTTGTCCGGTTTATGAATATCAATCATCAGCTCGGTGAGTCGGTCCTGGGTAAAACTGAAGGTGCTGTCCATCAACTCAATCAGCGAAAAAGAATCTTCTTCCGGCTCTGATTGCTGTTTCTTTTTCCGCTTTTCTCTCACCGAATCGGGTAGCAGGTTTTCAAACCACTTTTGTACTTCCTGAATACGATCCGGTTCGGGTTTTCTGTCAAAAGCCGGGTTATACCTTCCGTTCAGATTAACCGCTACGATGATGGCGTCATCCTGTTTTTCTACCAGATTTATCGGAAGGGGATTAAGCACGCCGCCATCCACCAGTACCCGGCCATTATCAACAACAGGAACAAAAAAGCCCGGGATGGACACGGAAGCTCTCAGTGCCTTGTATAAATCACCCGACCTAAAATAAACTTCCTCGTTATTCTTCATGTCGGTAGCAACAGCCGTAAAGGGAATCTTAAATTCCTCGATGTTGAACTTGCCGGTTACCTCCAGGTGCTTCGCAAAAAGCTTTTCTCCCTTTATAAAGCCCTGCTTTGTGAAGGTAAAATCCAACAGTTCAAATACGTCTCGCCGGGATAGATTGGTCAACCATTTTTTGTATTCGGGGAGTTGACCGGCAGCGTAAATGCCCCCTACTACAGCCCCCATCGAACAGCCGATTACTTCGACAATTTCATACCCTTGTTTCTCCAGCTCTTCGATAACGGCAATATGGGCAATTCCCCGGGCACCGCCGCTTCCTAAAACTAAATGGACTTTCTGCTTCATATCGATTTTAACATCATCTCTTTTACATCCGTGAGGCTTTCTACATCACTAAAGCCCGAACTGTTTTCACCTAATATAAATAAGGGTACGTTATTTCGGGTATGGGTTTTTGTGGAGAGGTCTTCCAAATTCCCATGGTCGCTGGTTATAACCAAGGTATCTGAGCTGCGCTTTTCTTTTATAATTTGCAGTAGAAACTCGTCCAGTGGTTCTAATACCCGTTCGGCGTCATCCAGGCTTTGATTGTGGCCGGCTTTGTCGGTCAGGTAATATTCGTAAAGCACTAAATCATAATCCGGCACCACATTAAGCAGACGATTTGCGGCATCGGTTGGGGTGATTTTCGGGATGTCTATTCCCAGCTTTTCTCGCCAGGCATTTTGCACAATCTCTGCCGTCAGGGCTCTTTCATTCAACACATCTTCGGTGGAGTTTAGTTTAACATCTGCACTTTTGGTCATTAATGTAGTACAGCTCCATCGATTCCTTTTTTGGGCGTGTTCAAAAAAGATGGGCGGGTACGCATTCATAAAATACGGTTTCTTTCCCAGCTCCTTCACCCCATGAAAAACGCTCTCTTTCTTTAAAAAAGGTTTTATCCCGGAGTGAGGGAAAGGACCAAAATGCTTTCCTATTTCTTTGGCCGCATTTCGACCCGTAAACAGTGCCGTTTGCCCGGTTCCGCTTTGGGGTAATCCTTCTACGCCTAAATTAGCATCTATAGGTTTGTAAAGGTGGTTTTTGTGGTGAACCGGCTTTGTATTTTTATTGAATGCCCCATCCGTGAGCATTTCAAACGACTTATATCTGTTTTCTACAAATGGATTTGTAGAATCTTTTTCACCAAGACCAACACCATCTATAAATATGAAAATTACCGCCATTTATTTCTCCAGGATGATGGTTACCGGTCCGTCGTTTTCCAGCTTCACGTTCATCATGGCTCCGAATTCTCCGGTTTGAATGTCCAGATCTGTATGGTTTTTAAACCATTCAATCATGTCTTCATACATTGGCTCTGCTTTCTCAGGTCGCGCTGCTTCAATAAAGCTGGGCCTGGTTCCTTTATCAGAATTGGCATATAAAGTGAATTGAGAAACCAGCAATACTCCTCCGCCCACATCCTGAACCGAACGATTCATTTTACCCTCTTCATCCTCAAAAATTCGTAGCTTGGCGATCTTGTTACACATCCACTCCAGCTGTTCGGAGGTGTCGTCTTCATGGATTCCAACTAATACTAAAAGTCCCTGATCGATGGCTCCTGTAATTTCATTATCGACCATTACAGATGAAGATTTTACGCGCTGAATAACTGCTTTCATAAACTGTGGATATGTGGATTACTATGTGGATTACTCATTAACAAAAGTTGGATAACTAAAATGCCCCAAAGTTGTAAACAAGTTTCCACAATCAAACCGGATAATCAACAATCAAAAAGAATAACTTTTACTGTTGAAGGTTTTGAACTGCGTTTTATGTAAAAAATATATGTGTATGTGAACAACAATTTTTTAACCCTCTTAACTTATTGATTTTTATCATCAGGTTTCCCACAAAACTATCCACATGTTTTTAAGGCCAGCGGGGAAATTCAGGATAAAAAAGTTATCCACTTATCCACAGTCTCTACTACTACTACAAAATTAATAAATCTCATTCTTATTGTATTATGCTGTGGAAAAGAAACCCAAAAAGTTCTTAAAACACTCTGGTAAAGATTCTATATTTAGATTGTTCTTAAGCAAAGCGTTTAACCTTTTTTCAAGGATTAAAAATGGACAGAAAATTTCCCATCGGTAAGCTAAGTCTCCCTGAGAGTTATACTCAGAAAGACCTGGATCAATGGCTTGATGATATTGCTTTATTACCGGAACGTATCCGGGATGAGATTCAGGGATGTTCAGATGATATATTGCTTACTCCGTATAGGGAAGATGGATGGACTGTAAGGCAGGTTATCACGCATTTACTGGATAGTCACATAAACTCTCTCGTTAGAATTAAAACTGCTTTAACCGAAGATAATCCAACTATTCGTCCATATAACCAGGATGGCTGGATACAGGTAGATTTTCAATTCGAGATTCCTTTAGAACTTACCCTCGATATGCTTGAGAATACTCATGAGATGATGGTACGAATTTATGAGAGCCTGAATGAAAACCAGTGGGAACGAACCTATACCAACCCTGAATCCGGTAAAACTTTTTCGCTTGCACAATCAGCAGCTTTGTACGCATGGCATTCCAATCATCATTTAGCACATATTCGACTCGTAACCCAAGAAGAAAAATCGTAGCAATTAATGTCTGACAAGAAACAAATTACTTACAAAGATTCCGGAGTAGATATCAAAGCCGGCGAAGAAATGGTGGAGTCCATCAAAGGTGTGGTTAAAGATACACACGGACCGGAAGTGCTTTCTAACATCGGTGGTTTTGGTGGTTTTTTCAGGCCGGATTTAGGTTCCTACAAAAAACCGGTTTTTGTGAGTTCAGTGGATGGTGTGGGAACCAAATTGATTGTGGCTTTTAAAGCCGGAAAGTATGACACCGTAGGTCAGGATTTGGTGAACCATTGTGTGAATGATATTGCCGTTTGTGGTGCCAAGCCGTTGTTCTTCCTGGATTATTTTTCTACCGGAAAGCTGGAACAGCACGTTGGGGTAGATGTGATAAAAGGATTTGCCAAAGCGTGTAAAGAAAATGGTGTTGCACTGATTGGCGGAGAAACAGCCGAAATGCCGGATATTTATGATACCGGAGAATTTGATTTGGCCGGAACCATTGTGGGTATTGTGGATGAAGATGAAGTGATTAACGGCGATGGCATTGAAAAAGGTAATGTTCTTCTTGGTTTCAAAAGTACCGGGCTACACACCAACGGATATTCCCTGGCCCGTAAAGTGCTGTTCAGCAAATACAAAGTGGAAAACTATGTAGAGGAATTAGGCAGCACCGTGGGGGATGAACTGTTGAAGGTTCATAAATCGTATCTGTCATTGATAACAGGTCTAAAAGAACTGGACGGTGTGAATGGATTTTCCCACATCACCGGTGGGGGAATTGTAGGCAACACCAAGCGCATTCTCCCGGAAGGACTTAAGCTGGATATTAATTGGGACAGCTGGGAACGTCCTCCGGTATACAAGCTGATTCAGGAAATAGGAAATGTACCTGAAGATGACATGCAGGCTACTTTCAACCTCGGTATTGGGTTGATAGCTGTAGTTTCTGAAGACCAGGTAGATGCTGTTAAAGCTAAAGCCGGGGAATTAGGCGAAGACGAAGTATTTGAAATCGGACGTATTATCTGATGTAATCAGACTCGATTAATCCCTTACTTCGTCCCAAAGTGGATATCCGTTATCAAATCTTTTTCCTCTGTTTGATGCGGATCACTGATATACTCTTCAAAAGGATCCATCTTCTTATTCTTTTTGAACTCTTTGTTTCTTTCCATGCTCATCAGGGTACTCCAGGCATTTCCGAGATGTTTGTAGGACCCCACATGACGAAGCGTATATACTTTTGAGGAAGGAATATTTCCGGTAATAAATCCTTCAGGTAAGTCTTCAGGAATCTCATTCATGGCAATACAGGCCGTATAAGTAGTTTGTTTTTTCCGGATGTTCCAGTCGTGATAGATGGAATAAGCGGCATTGCCATTCAGATCAGGATGGGAATTCATGAATTCCTCCAGCTTATCAAAATCAGCTTTCATAGCCTCTCCGATGGAATCCATTTTACAGGTAGTTTTAATTCCAATATAGGTGGCTCCCGGAAAATCAGATTCTCCTTTAAACTCCATTTTTGAATCTATACTGCCTTTTTCGATATAATCTTTCAGCATGTTAAGGCCCCGGTCAAAATCCATACCTACAAATCCCTCCATCATACCTTTCATCCAAAACATAAACCAGGGAAGTGAACTGTTCATCGTCCATTGAACCCGGCAGTTTTCTCCATTCGGAGTTACATCGAAAGTAACTTTTGCTTCCGATTTCCAGGGTTCCAAAAAAGTGAGGTCATACTTAACGGATTCATTTTTTTTCTCCCCGGTAATTTTCATGTTTCCGGAGCCCACACGCTTTCCGGTCCATTCGTAATATTTTCCATCATTGGATACATCCACTTTAGCTTCCGGTTCCATAACCAGCCAGGGTGACCAGTATTTCCAGCTGTTCAGGTTATTCAATTCAGAAAAAATTTTCTCCGGGGAAGATTCTATAGAAGTGCTTCGAACAATATTCATTTTTGGCATGACGGCGGGATTTAGGTGACAAGGTGTACATCACAGAAAACCTTAATTATAGTGTGACACTCCAAATAATTAAGAATAAAAACGGGTTTAAAACAACAGTTAAGTGCCAACTATGATTATAGAAGTATAGTTTTGAAGCTAACATCGGCTCAAAGTTTTATTCAGCTGATGCACATGCCTATCAAAATGATGTAGGTAACGCGGATATTGTAATTTTTGGCAGAAAAGGAGAGTGGGAGAATTCCGAGAATCTTACGTTTTCCATAATGGATTTTGAAGGCAGTCCGGGAAAGTATAAGATCAGAAATCCGTCTTATTATGAAATGGTTGGCGGAGATGCTATTCTGACCTATGCCGACGTTGATCATAATAATGGCGTTTCTTCGGTAACTATTACGGGGTATGATAATTCAACTTATAAAATGAAGGGAAATTTTGCTTTTGATCTTGTTGTAGAGCGTCCATTCAATGATTACGAGCCGGGAGACGAGATTTCTGTAACAGGAAATTTTGAAGCGGTGGTGGCACAGCCGTAAATCAGTAAATAATTCCCCTCCCAGACTGATAAACTATTTGGCTTATCCCATTGTTAAGGTAAGAAGCCGATAAAAAATCAGCTCCTATGAAAAAAATACTGCTTTTCTCTTTATGTGTTTTCTTTTCAAGTACAACGGCTTTTGCGCAATGGGAAGAAATACACAGAACCGATTCCTACGTTTTTAGCGGGCTCTACTTTCTGGATAATGATTTGGGTTTTGCGCTGTATAACGGTTACGATCATTTCTATAAAACATATGATGGGTTTGAGACAAGTGAATTTCTCCAGATTCCTGAAGTCTATAACATTGAAGAATTTGTCTTTTATGATTCCTTAAACGGACTGGCTTTGGGTCCGGAAGATAATCTGCATAAAACCACCGATGGCGGTCAAAAATGGTCGGTCGACTTACTGGGAGTTGATGAGCCATTATATCTGGAGTCGATGTTTACCCTTGGCCGGGATACCATTTATGTGGGAGGAAGAAAACTTCTGAGATCAACAAACAGGGGAGAATCATGGGAAACTATTGCTGACTACAACACTTTGTTTGGTGGTCATTCAGAAACCATGTATGAAAGGGAAACCCTGATTGATTTCAAGTTGGGCAGTGGACAAAGAAATCTGTTTATAACCAATTATTATGTGTATAGAACATCGGATGACGGGGAGAATTTAAATCCGCTTCCTTTGCCTGTTGAAGAAAAGAATATACTATCCCACTATTTTGTGGACTCTTATGTTGAAGGCAACGCAGTGTATGTTTTATCAAGTTCACGGGTTTATCCTAAAAAGCTTTTTAAATCGCATGACTTAGGAAGTACATGGCAAATTATTGAACTTCCTTTAAACGATTATATATCCATTAATGGAATAAGTGAAGATACGGTCTTCATTACCGGAGATGATGGGGTTCTGCTAAAAACTACCGATGGATTTGACAGCTGGTCTAAAATAGTCATCGACGCTGAAACTCGGATTAATGATGTACTATTCACAGAAAATAAAACCGGATATATGGTGACGGACCGACGTATTTATCGGAATAACCAATTCAGAGTAATTACTTCTTCAGAGGCTGAAGATCTCAATCAACCCCGAGAAATTAGTTTAGAGCAAAATTATCCCAATCCTTTTAATCCCACCACGAACATAGAATTTTCTCTTCAGCAGCCTGCCAACGTGGTGCTTTCCGTTTATAATATTCTGGGCCGAAAAGTAGATGAAGTATACAATGGGGTGAAATCCCAAGGCAGGCATACCGTTACTTTTGATGCATCTCGGCTTTCCGGCGGTATCTATTTTTATGAACTGAAAACACCATCATTTGTTGAACTTAGAAAGATGACCTTGGTTAAATGAAAGGGGTTTATAGTAGGAACATTTTTGAACCATGATTGGAAAGATTGTAAGATTAACTTGATTTAACTTCATAATCGTGGCAATCCTTTCATCACACAAATCAAGGGTCAAAATATCATATCGTTGAGTACGAGCTTCCTCACATATTTTCTGATAAAAACATCCTTCTGCCCTATCTTGGGATCAATTTTAATTGAAGTGCCAAAGTAGCATTTATGATCAACAGGTTTCGGGCTTTTGTGCGAGCTAACCAGCGGTATCTTCCGGTGGTCTTTTTTATGGCCGGTTTTGTATGGGATTCGCTTACTCTTGGCCGAATAGATCGCTTATACGACCGCATTATTTTATGTACGTATCTTGGCTCACTTACCGTTTGTCTTTACCTTTTCAATCTTGCGGATGATGGAGAATGGGAAGGCACTTTTTTTGAGAAGTACCAGGATTATCTGCCTTTGGCTATACAGTTTTTTCTGGGAGGGTTATGCAGTGCCTATGTGATTTATTTTTCCCGAAGTGTCTCTTTTTCCAAAACGGTTATTTTCTTCATACTCCTCGTTGTTCTTTTATTTGCCAACGAACTGCTTAAGAAACGGATCTCTAATAAGTACCTTCAGTTCAGTGCGTACTTTTTTGTGAACTTTACTTTCTTCACCTTCTTTGTTCCTATGGTAGTTGGAACCATGAACCAGTTTATTTTTATGCTTTCTGGGGCCATTAGTTTAGGAATTACGCTGGGGCTTATCATTTATATCTACAATGCCAGTCCTTCAACCCGAAATGAAATAAGCTTTGGTAAAATGCTGGGTTTTATATTTGGGATCTATCTGCTTATCCACACATTTTACTTCTTTAACTTAATTCCCCCGGTTCCTCTTGCGCTGGATGAAGGGTTGGTTGCCCATCATGTTGAGCGTAATAATGGCAAATACACGGTTACTTACGAACGGGAGCCGTGGTATAAGATATGGAAGGATAACCGGCATCAGTTTGAATATGAGCCCGGTTCTAATGTGTATGTGTTTACGTCCATTTTTGCTCCATCCGATTTCAGGAAAGATGTATTACATCGGTGGAAGTGGTATAGTCCGCATACGAATGACTGGGAAGTGATAGACGAAATAGGTTTTGAAATAACCGGCGGACGGGATGAAGGTTTTAGAGGATATACCTATAAAAATAAAATGATGGAAGGAGAATGGGAGGTGGATGTTATCACGAAAGAAGGACTGGTACTTGGAATTATACGTTTCGAAATAGACATTGACTCAACAGCACAACCCTATCGTTTATCCAGCCGTACTTTTTAAGAATGAGAAAAGGAACTAAAAAAAGTCGGCTACTTCCATAGCCGACTTTATTATTAACAGAAACAGACTAGATCTTCTTTTTTTTGAATTATTCTATAGTCAGAACTTTTACTCCGGATACATCCGATGCTTCGGATACATAACCAATGGCTCCCGGGTAAGATTTTACAAAGGCGATAACATCAGCGTCGCTGGATCTTTCCAAAGGTGGTGTAGCTGCACCGGAAAAGGCAGCTTGTTGCCAGTAACTTCGGATGGAACCGATGCTTTGTCCGTGCACTTCCAAAGAAAATGCAGCTCGTGTACCGGATCGAATTCCCAGGTCAATAGGGGTTGCTTCTGATCCATCATCCCATTTGGTCTTCTTTTTCAGAAAGATATCAGAAAGTGCTTTTTTTGATATGCTTTCTGTGGTATTTGCTTCATTCACAATCACTTTAAAAGATTGTGCCGCAAGTTCACTTACTCCTACAATAAGGAGAAGCACCACGGTGATAAATAATTTATGTATGCTTTTCATTTTTACTCCTTTAGAATGAATAGATTAAGGCAGCAACAAGTCCATTGATGTTACCGGACTTATGCTCGTAATGCACATACTCTAACTTAACAGTACGGGTAAAGCTGGGCTTGTAATTGATGCCGGCTGAGTATCTCTTGTACTTGGCATCAGACGTGTGTTGAAATTCATAACGAGCGTAAGGGATGAACTTGTCTATACGTTGACTAAGTTGAATAAACCGTCCTTCTAACTCAACCTCACTTCCGGGCTGTAGTACCGTCGGACTTCCAGCTCCACCGGTAAAGTCATAAGCAATGGCATCCAGCTGGATGTCACCGGTCCACCATTCTGCATTAACTTCCGTATTTCCATATTTGAGTTTTACGTTATATCCCCAGGTTGGTCGTTTGATACCGGTAGGAGATATGATGTTCATTGCTGGAGAACCCGGTCCTAAAGCATTCGGAGGAAGGGTTATAGCAATAGGCATGGTCTCTTTTTTAGGATTGAAGAATCCGGCACCTGCTTCCACATAACTTTCATAAGCAACACTTACTTTTCCTCCAACGCCTACATTATAAGAGCCATTATATGATTCACCGATAGTAAATTGGGAATTAATTTGAGCTTTGTAGTAAGGCACTTCCTGCCCGAAGAAACTGATAGCTCCGGACGGTTTCCAGGTTGAGTTGGTATATCCGCCTCCAAAAATGTCATACTTCAACTTAAATGATTCACCAAGGGAACCGTTCAAAGAAATCCCATCTATGTTTAGGGGGAAGTTTTCATTATTTGTGATAATGATAGGAAGAGTTGCACTGGTATTTACCGGTGCGTAGTAATAGGTATTCATAGGGCTTAAAGGGGTCAGAAAGCGTCCTACTTTAAAGTTAAAAGCATCGGAGGTTTTCAGTTCACCAAAAGCCTCATTAAGCATAAGGTCAAAGTCATATCCGGGTCGGTATACGAATACACTTTTTATACTGAAATTTTGAGAAGGCCGATAGGTAACTAAGATACCTGCTTCTGATACGGCCGCACCGTAATTAACGTCATATCCTTCCAGATCATCGAAATAGTTGAACTCTGTAGAAACATATCCTGTGATATTGGTTACCGGCTCCCAAAAGCTTTGTGTATAAGCATTCTCTAAACCTACCACCAACACAAGAAGAGTTGCTAAAGCTGAAATTTTCATTTTTAACATGATGAATAAATTATTGTTAGTTGTTTTTGAACTCTTCTTTCGACTTATCCACATCAAAATCCGTGTTCAGTTAGTGTGGGCTTTTTTAGCCCGATTCGGGTTGTTTATCGACAAGAAGGAAATATTCTTTACACTATTAAAGGGAGGTGTAGTATCAGTGAATTACCTGATAACGACTTTTAGGTAAGATGCTGTTTATTGGGATATTGCCATAATCCCGCGGAGCTAATACGTGGTTATGGAAAAGAAAACCGGGGGTAATTATTCTGTGAAATGTTATCCACAGCTTGTGCGCTTTGTGCGAGGTAAGCCGGAATTAAGTTGCTTAGAGTAAGCTGAAGTCAGAGTGATTACTTTTTATATTTAAAAACTTCTTCCAAAGGTTTATTAAATACCGCAGCAATTTTAAAAGCCAGCTCAAGCGAGGGGGAGTATTTTGCTGCTTCAATAGCGTTGATGGTCTGGCGGGTTACTCCCACTTTCTCCGCCAGTTCAGCCTGGGTCATTTCGCCATGCATGAACCGAAGCTTTCGAATCTGATTTACAATTTGACCGTCTTCCATATCAATAGCTCTTTCGGTAGTAATAAAGCATAGAGCCTCTTTTTACAATACTTGCGGTAAATAAAACCAGGAACAATGCATGGAAGATCATGTTGGGCTGTCCTAATAAGAGGTATTGGTTATCACCAACGCCAATGAAATTAGAAAGCAGCACCTGGAACAGGATAACGACAATCGCAAAAATCAGGAATGAATAGGCCCTCTTATGACCAATAGCTTCGATCTTTTCATCCCGCTCGTCTCTGTTAATCTGATTCTTGCTTTCGGTCAGCTCAATAATGAACTCCACAATCACCGCAATCCAGAATACATTAAAAAAGATTTTCACAAATCGGTCTGAATAATCAGGGATGGCATCAGGCCATCCGAAAACGAAAAGCACATAAAAGAATACAACTGAAAGAGAAAAACCGATAGAGGTCCACGATAGAATTTCTTGTTTAGACATATTACATAAGTTAGTTGGGTGTCAAAAGTTCTTTACGGAGTGTAAAAAATATGTTACACTAAAAACCAAAAAATTTTATCGGTGTTGGCGGATAATCGGTTTTAATACATCATCAAGCCCGTTTGTCTTTATCTCAAACATAGTGGCCAGATATTGCCCGAGCTGACCGCTTGGCCAACCCTGGCGAGAAAACCACTCCAGGTAATGAACCGGCAGCTGGGTGATATACCGATCTTTATACTGTCCGAAGGGCATCCGGGCCTGTACAAGTTTTATAAGAAAGTCGCGCTGGTACATCAGGGTTTTAGGTGGCTTGCATCACAAAATGAAAAATAGTAATTAAGGCGCAGATTGTTGGAACTTAATATTTAACAGGATCAATTATGCAGGCAAGTTGGGTTGCAGCGGCATCTTTAGTGTTGTTCTTTATTGGTTATCGGTACTATTCTAAATTTCTTGCGGAGAAAATCTTCCGGCTCAACCCGGATTTCATGACGCCGGCCCATGAGCTCAATGACGAAGTAGATTTTGTGCCTACCAACAAATGGGTGTTGCTCGGGCATCATTTTACCTCTATAGCAGGAGCGGCGCCTATTGTGGGCCCGGCTATTGCGGTATACTGGGGTTGGCTTCCGGCGATGCTTTGGGTAGTCTTAGGAACCATATTTGCTGCCGGTGTTCATGACTTTGGAACCATGGTTTTATCGGTTCGCCATAAAGGGCAATCGGTTGGTACGCTGGCAGATAAGTTAATTGGCTCCCGTGCAAAACTTCTGTTTCTCTTTATTATTCTGATTCTGGTGCTGATGGTAAATGCCGTTTTCGCCTGGGTCATATCCAACCTCTTTATCAGTTTTCCGGCTACGGTACTTTCCATTTTTATTCAGATTCCTTTAGCTATCTGGATCGGTTATCGTTCTTTTAAGAAAACAGGGGGCATGATTATTCCCACTGTACTTGTTCTGTTTGTGATGTATTTCACAGCCATCATTGCCAGTTATGTGCCGATTCTTCAGATCGATTTACTTCAATATTTTGGAGGAGCTGAACGTGTGGTTCTATTCGGATTGAGCGGAATAGAGATGGCCTTTTTTATTTGGATCGTCATCTTGATGATTTATGTGTACTTCGCTTCCACTTTACCGGTATGGTTATTATTGCAACCGCGTGACTTAATTAATGCCTATCAATTGGTTTTAGGCCTGGCCATTTTATATCTGGGATTATTTCTAAGCAACCCGGAAATTACTGCACCCGTAACCAACCCGGGTACTTCGGATGTGAGTTGGTTTCCGCTTCTATTCATAACGATTGCCTGTGGGGCCATTTCCGGTTTTCATGGATTGGTTTCTTCGGGAACAACTGCCAAGCAGCTCGACAATGAAACCGATGCGCGCTTTGTGGGATACATTGGAGCCATTGGCGAGGGGTCGCTGGCTCTTATTACGATTGTGGCCATTGTTACTTATTTCAATACAACCGGCGAATTCATGGATGTATATCATTCCTTTTCGGAAGCCGGAGCGGTCGGGTTAACTATTTTTGTGGAAGGAGCTGCACAACTGGCAACGGCTTTGCTCATTCCACTTGAAGCCGCAAAGACGATCATTGCCGTTATTGTGATCAGTTTCGCAGCAACAACTCTGGACACCTCCGTTCGATTGATGCGGTACATTATTAATGAACTGGGAGAAGAGTATGAGGTGAAGCCACTGACCAAACTTCATACTTCTACATTGATCGCTGTAGGCGCGAGTGCAGCTTTGGTTCTGCTTCCTGAAGGGCCCCGGGGTTTGGGTTCTGGTGGATATTTACTCTGGCCGTTGTTCGGTACTTCTAATCAGTTGTTAGCGGGAATTAGTTTATTACTGATAAGCATCTGGCTGAAGAGAAAGGGGCGGAGTATTGTTTACACCCTGGTACCCATGATCTTCCTGTTAATCATGACGCTTTGGGCGATGAGTAAACAAGTGATTTTCGATTGGTCGGGTTACGGAGAAGCTGATGGCAACATGCTGCTCTTTATTTTTGGAGCTGTGATTCTTGGTTTCACGATTTGGATTATTCTGGAAGCTGTTACCCTTGCCCGAAAAATGAGTAAAGAAGAACCGGATGTTTAATCATCCTGTTTTTTATAGTGACTGATAAACCGTTGCTCGTCATCAGCCTGACCGATTAGAATAATCTCACTGTCTTTTGGAATTGGTTTTTTCGGATCCGGATTAATAACCTGCTTCCCATCTTTTTGATAAGCAATTACGTTACACCCGGTGTTATTTCGGATGTCGCACTCAATTAGCGATTTACCCTGAATCTTAGAAGGCGTTTTTAAACTGAAGACATTTAGCCCTTCCGCGATCATTACAATATCATTCTCTTCAAAAATATTGAAGATGGCATTGGCTCCCATCGAGGCATAACTCATTACAAAATCTGCACCGGCACGGTGAAGGGTATGCACATTTCTTTCAAGGGTTGATCGGGAAATGATATGAATGTTGGGCCGAAGGCTGCGGCAGTAAATGGTGAGGTAAATATTTACATCATCAAGATGGGAAGTAATAATGACACTTGGAGCGGTTTCAATACCGGCTTTCTTCAGGGTTTCCAGGTCGGCGGCATCTCCGAGGATAAAGTTTTCGGAATTACGAATGCGTTCAGGGTTCTTGTCGACGATTTTATATTTGATGTTTCTTCTTTTCAGGTGATAAGCTGCAGCTCTTCCTACTCGTCCTGCACCGATAATTACAACAGGATCATCACTGATGCTGTAAATACCGAAGAGCTCATCATATTTACGCAATTGTTGAACCGAGCCTGCCAGCACTAACACACTGTGGCTTTTTATTTCCACATCCGGATGGGAGCCCACAAAATTCCCACGTTCCCAAATCCCAACTACATTAATTCCGAGGTCTTCACGTAAGCGACTTTCGCGTAATGTTTTACCCACCAGAGGTGTGTTGTAGGTGGTGGCCTCAGCAATTACAAGTCTCCCAAATCTTCCTACAGGGTGTACTCGGGCATCCTGTCCCAATGTTCGTCGCGAGAGTGCCCTGCCCAGGATATTCCCCATATGAAGAACATGATTGCTTCCGGCTAATTTCAGGATATCAATGGAATCGTAAGAGTTTGCGGTAGATATGATTTTAACGTCATCGCTGAATTCCCGAATGGTGTGGGCAACATTTGTATTAAACATATCAGTGCCGCCACTTACCACAAGGGCTGCGTCCTTAACATTCATTTTTCGATAGGTTTCCGGATCATCGGCATCACCAAGCATAACCCGGTACCCCCGGTCGTATAAGTCGAGTCCTTCCTGAAGTTCATTCACCAGCAGCACATATTCATGTCCGTATTGGTCCAGCTTTTCGATCAGTGCTTTGGTTACAGCATCAAAGCTGGTGATAATGACGTGGTCTTTGGTGTCTTTTGGAAGTTCGCGGGGTGCGCGAGCCCGGTGTTGTGCTTCCATCCAGGGGGCATAGAAAAATTCGATAAAGGTGAAGGGAAGCATTATGAGAAGGGAAATAACCCCGGAAATCAAAACAAGGATAGAGAAGGCTCGCCCTAAATCAGAAGTAAAGGTGATGTCTCCAAAACCGAGGGTGGTCATGGTGGTGAGAGTCCAATAAAAGCCGGTCATCCAGGAGTGCTTTTGCCCCTCCATTTCCATAATCTCATGGAACAAAACCCCATACAATATGATCATTCCCAACAAAATGAGCATGAAGCGGATTAGCCGCCGGATATTAGTGCGGGTATTTCGATTCGATACGAAGTAGCTGATCTGGGAAGTAAAAAATTTCATGCAGCAATATTACAGTTAGTACAATTAAAAGAAAGAAGGTTATAAAACTAACCGTTACTGAAACAGCATAATTTTTTAGAAAGGGATTTCAGGCTATACTTTTATCCTGAAAATCAATGTACATTTGTTTATTAAGAGAGAAGAAGCTTATCCGGAATTTAATTTAAAGCTATGAATTACAGTGACGAAACATGGATTGGTTGGATAGATCAGCTGGCCGAACAGGACTATGTAATTATAGATGATTTCATCTCTGATGAAGAATATCGTAAGATTATGGGCTTTTTCAGTGAAGTGGAGAAAAATGACAAGCTAAAGAAAGCCGGGATTGGGACTCAGCAGGATTTTCAATTAAAGGCTGAAGTGCGCGGCGACTTTATTTACTGGCTCGATGAAGACAGGGATCAGGAATTATCCTTTTTCTTTGATTTAAAGAACGAGTTAATTCAAAATCTTCGGAGATATTGCTACCTGAGTTTATCAGGGTCTGAATTTCATATTGCCAAATATCCTGTCGGCACATTTTATCACAAGCATCTCGATCAGTTTAATGAAAGTACCAATCGGCAGATAACCGTGCTTCTTTACCTCAATAAAGATTGGAAAAAAGGAGATGGAGGAGAGCTTGTAATATACAGGGATGGAGAGGAGATTACTGTAGAGCCCATTTCCAAAAGGTTACTTCTCTTTAAAAGTGATACAGTGGAGCACGAGGTTTTAACTACCAATGTACCTCGCTACAGTTTAACGGGATGGTTGTTACATCAACCGGCAAATGTGGGCTATTTGCTGCGGTAATCAAAAAGCAGAGAAACTTCCGGAACAATTATTTTAAGAGGAGTCGGGTAATAATTTCTTAATCCTCATTCATTTTCTATTAACATGGTACATTAGTAACATTGTTTATCTGAAAATCCTCATAAAACACTGTTGTTGTGGCTAAACAAACCATACTTGTAGTAGATGATGAAAAAGATCTGCTCGACCTGATCGAATATAATCTCAAAAAAGAAGGCTTTGCTGTCTTGAAGGCTGAAAACGGAGAGGAGGGGATTCAAAAAGCCAAAGAGCATAAGCCCGACTTGGTCCTGATGGATATCATGATGCCTAAAATGGATGGAATGGAGGCAGTGGAAACGATGCGCGCCGATGAAGACCTAAAATCGATCCCTATTATTTTCCTGACTGCTCGCAGTGATGAAAAAACAGAGGTAGAAGGGCTCGATAAAGGAGGCGACGATTATATAACCAAGCCCATCAGCACCACAAAATTGATTTCCCGGATTAAAGCTGTGATGCGCAGATTTGATGAAACCACAGAAGATGTAAACCGGTTGGATGTTCATGATCTCTCCATTGATAAAGATCGATACATTGTAACACGAGGTGACGAAGAATTTCAGCTTCCACGTAAAGAATTCGAGCTTTTATACTATCTGGCTAGCCGAAAGGGGAAAGTCAGAGACCGCCAAACCCTGCTCAACAAAGTATGGGGCGATAATATTTATGTGGTAGATCGTACCGTTGATGTACATGTGAGAAAAATCAGGGAAAAACTGGGAGATCACTATATCGAAACAGTAAAAGGAGTCGGCTACAGATTTAAAGAATGAGTAAATCTAATAAGAAGAAGCGAGGCGTTTTTCGCTTTGGTCTTCGTGCAGCTTTCTATATTTCTCTGATTTCAGCAACAGTTATTTTTTTGCTGATGTGGTTGGGGTATAATTTCACCATAAAAGACGCCGGGTCTATATCTGCTCTTATGGGCGGTGTGATGTTTCTTACTTCTTATGCGGTCATCTACTTTGTCTCACACAAGAGAATGGATACCATAGAACGGTTATTTAAAAACATGGCGCGTAAGCGGTTCATGGAATATGAGGATGTGACTTCTACCCATAATGACGAGGTTGATTACCTGGTTAAACAGGGGATTAAATCCAGCCGGACCATTGAGCGGGAAATTCAGCGACTAAATAGAATAGAGAACTACCGCAAAGAATTTATCGGGGACATTTCCCACGAGTTAAAGACCCCTATTTTTGCCATTCAGGGTTTTATAGAGACTTTATTAAATGGAGCTTTGGAAGATGAGGAAGTGAACCGGGATTTTCTGAAAAAAGCAATGCGAAATGTAAACCGGCTTATTTATCTCACCAAAGATTTGATGGAAATCTCGAAATTGGAAACCGGAGAGCTAAAATCTGAGATCGAAGAGATTTACCTCTACGAAGTATTGCACGATATAATCGAAAGCCTGAATTATAAAGCCGAAAAAGAAAATATCGAGCTGATTGTGCATGACTTTGACAAGAACATAATGGTGAAGGCTGATAAAAATCAGGTGAAGCAGGTACTTATTAACCTGGTTGAAAACGGCATAAAATACAACATGCCTAATGGGAAAGTAGAAGTGAACGTGTACACGAAACCCAAACAACCCGAGCGTGTTTTTGTATCGGTTAAAGACACCGGCATTGGAATAGATGAAAAGGATATCCCGAGGGTAACGGAGCGTTTTTTCCGGGTTGATAAATCCCGATCAAGAGAGCGGGGAGGAACAGGGCTTGGCCTCGCCATTGTAAAACACATCATGGAAGCCCACGGAGAAAAGTTTCATATTGAAAGTGAACCCAATAAAGGGTCAACTTTTACCATCAGTCTCCGGCGTATAGAACCGGTTCAGGTTTGATTATATAAATCGTACTTTCCTTTTTTCAAACATAAAAGACCACGAACAGATTTATGGTATATGCAGTAATTATGGCCGGTGGATCGGGTACACGGTTTTGGCCAAAGAGCACAAAAAAGCTTCCCAAGCAGTTTCTTTCCCTTTTTGGTGAAGGAACGATGATTCAAAATACAGCTAAACGTATCGAAGGCCTTATTCCTCAAGAGCGGGTAATGGTGGTTACAAACGATAGTTATGTAAACATCGTGAAAGAACAACTTCCCAAAGTACCGCAAGAGAATATAGTGGGAGAACCTGTTGCCAAGAATACCGCCCCGTGCGTGGCCATTGCTGCAGAAATGTTATATAAAAAGGATCCGGAAGCGGTGATGGTGGTGCTCCCGGCTGATCATCATATTACAGAACCGGAATCGTTCAATGAATATTTGAAAACGGCCATTGATAAAGCCAAACAGGGCTCAAACCTCGTTACCATAGGCATTAAACCGGATCGGCCCGAAACAGGGTATGGATACATACATGGTGATGACGAAGTACAGGAGTTGCTTTCTCAAAAAGCGGTTCATCCCGTTAAAGCCTTCAAAGAGAAACCGGATGTAGAAACAGCCAAACAATTTCTGGATTCCGGGGATTATTATTGGAACAGCGGGATGTTTATTTGGTCGGCCAAAACCATTTTGGAAGAATTTGAAAAGCACCTGCCGGCAATGTACGCTGAAGTAAAAAAAGCAGGTAAAGGAGTTTACGAGGACAATCACAAGGAAGCGATTAACTCTTTTTATCATGCCTGTGAATCTGTTTCCATCGATTATGGAATAATGGAACATGCACAGCAGGTTTTTGTAGTGCCCGGTGAATTTGGCTGGAATGACGTGGGCAGCTGGACGGCTGCGTATGATTTAGGGGATAAGGACAGAAAGGGGAATGTGATTAAAGCGGAACGTGCTACTTTCAGTGAATCTTCAAATAATTACATTTCTACAGAAAGCGGAAAAATGATTTCCGTTGTGGGGCTGGATGGAGTAGCTGTCGTTGAAACGGAGGATGCTATTCTGATATGTAAACTGGACAAGGCTCAAAATGTGAAGGAGATCGTTCAACAGCTGAAGGATAACGAAGAGTACCGAAAGTTTCTTTAATCGGGCAGCTGTATGGAAAGCTGATCATATGCCAGCTTAATATGATCCGGAAGCTTATTATTGGTTGGCTCGTGATCCACATAACTATTCATATGAATCAGATAGGCTTCGGGGACATTCAGCTTTTCCAACACATCAACAGCCTCGGGGATGGTTAAATGGGTGGGGTGCTCGGGCTCCCATCGCAATGCACTTAGGGCGACCATTTTAGAGCCCTTTATAAGCTCCAGGGTTTGTTCAGGTATGTGCTTTACATCAGTCAGATAAGAGAAGTTGTTTACCCGAAACCCGAGAATATCCAAATCCCCATGTTTTACAGGTAAAGGCGTAACGGTAATGTCCTCTCCTAATTCAAAAGGCGATGTTACTTCTTTCAGGTTTAATGAAGTAGAGCCAGGGTATTTATTTTCCCCGAACATGTAATCAAAGCGTTTGTGAATAGAGTTGATACATTGGGCGGACGTATATGACGGAATAGGGGATTTATTTATATAAGAATAGACTCTCAGATCATCGATCCCCGATATATGATCCATGTGCTCGTGGGTAATGAGAAAATGATCGATCTTTTTGATGCGCGAACGAATGCTTTGAATTCTGAATTCAGGCCCGGCGTCAATCAAGATTGATTTTCCATGAACTTGAATCCAGACTGAGCAACGGGTTCGTTCGTTTCTTGGATCATGAGAAAGTTCTTCGCGCCTAAAGCCTCCCGCAACAGGAACTCCCATAGACGTACCGGTACCCAGAAACGTAATTTTCATTCTAACTCAAAATCCTCAGAAGTTTCTTCAGGGGTTACTGCTAACTGATCCCAAAGCTCTTCCAGTTTTCTTCGAACGGCAGGTTTTATGTATACACCCGTTAAATCAATTTGGCCGAGTACACGTCCCATAGTGCCAAGCTGAGAAGCAACCGGCTTGTTTTTATTTACCATTACCAGCTTCTGTCCTTCAATTATACACTCATCTCCACGAAATGAACCTCGCTCTTTGCGGAGGGTATATCCTGCCTGTTCAAGGATTTGTTCTAGTTCAAGAAGAAATTTTTCTGGTTTCAAAGGGAAATTCCGAGTGTTAGTATATGTCCTGAAAAATCGTAATCATATTCTTCACCGTCAATATCATACGAATCGAATATGTAATCATACCCCAAACTTACGTTTCTTCCAAAAATGAGGTTATAGAAATTGATTCGGGCCTTCCCTCTCATCGAAAAAACATTACCGCCGATTAGCCCCCCGCTTGCAGTACTGAAACCAAAGGCGGGGATGAATTGAGCGGTTACTCCCAGCTTATCGGGAAAGTAAAGCTGTGCAATTCCGCCTGCCCCGGCATGTAAGTTCGTTTGAGAAAACTCTTCGCTTATTTCATCGCTCCGCACGCTGGTTATTTTTGAGCCGAGCTGGATGGGCACTCCCAATCCAAAGTTCGGTTTTCTCACAAAATAGAAGGGATTTGTAAAGTTGATCTTCAGGTCGAAAAGATTTCTATTGTCTAATCCGGTCATGTCGTTGCCGAGGCTCGCTCCTATGGTAAAGCCTCCGGATTCAAAAGAGATGTGAGCGGCCGTTCCGGAAAAAGCCAGTGACTGATTCGAGTTAAGTGCAGCGGGATTTCCCATATAACTAAAGTCGACTGGCTGGAAGCCCGCTCGGATGTATGGGGCAAAAGGGTTCGATCTTTGTTCAACTTCATCATCAATTGAAAACATTTGTGCATAAGATATCGCAGGGGAGCCAATAAGAGCCAACAAAAGAAATCGCTTAAAAAGTGATTGTATCATAGGGAATGATTTTATTAGGTAGATCAGTTTAAAGACTAACGACCGAAGAAAAAAATATTTCAATGAAAATTTTAATAGCATCTCTGATTATGTCGCTCACAGTAACTATGGCAGCAACAGATCAAACAACATTATATGATTTTACCGTTCAGGATATTGACGGGCAAGAGGTTACTCTTAAGCAATACGAGGGTAAAGTGATCTTGATTGTTAATGTAGCGTCCAAATGTGGGTATACCCCACAATATGAAGGGCTTCAAAAAATATATGAAACCTATAAAGAAGATGGGTTAGTGATATTGGGATTTCCGGCTAACAACTTCAAAGGTCAGGAACCGGGCACAGATCAGGAGATCAAGCAATTTTGCACACTCGAGTATGGGGTAGAATTTCCGATGTTTTCAAAGGTATCTGTTAAAGGTGAAGATCAGGCGGCTTTATTCTCTTATTTAACCTCTTTGCCAAATGAAGATTTCGAAGGCGAAATTAAATGGAATTTTGAGAAATTTTTGATTGACAAAAATGGTTCTTTAAAACGAAGGTTCAGAAGTGGCGTTGAACCACAGAGCGAAGAACTTGTTTCAGCGATTGAAAAAGAGTTGAATAGCTAGGAACTTTATCCCATTACCATCCCGATAAGAGGATCACGATTGAGTTCGTGATCCTCGTTTTTTTAAATTAATATTTTTCGGAAAAGAGCTTGACTTCCAATCGATATGGTCTGTATATTTGATGCTCTCAAAAAGGTCCGGTAGTTCAGTTGGTTAGAACGCCTGCCTGTCACGCAGGAGGTCGAGGGTTCGAGTCCCTTCCGGATCGCAAAAAGCTTCCACATTGTTGGAGGCTTTTTTTGTTTGTAGCCACTTTATAAATACGATTTACCACACTAAAGAGTCTTCGGTTTATCTACTTCCAGGCAGTTTATAGTTCAGGGGGCTACAATTTCTTATCTTTAATATGACGAAGGCTTGTGATAAGCTTTAAATTGTTAAAAAAACAGAGAGTAATGTCCGTTTTAGATCCAACATATGATGTTATTGTAGTAGGTGGAGGCCACGCAGGTAGTGAAGCGGCAGGTGCTGCAGCACAGATGGGGGCTAAAACCCTCCTGATTACAATGAATCTCGAAGCAATCGCTAAGATGTCTTGTAACCCGGCTATGGGGGGCGTGGCCAAAGGCCAACTGGTGAGAGAGATAGATGCCTTAGGTGGTCTTTCCGGAATAGTTAGTGATGAATCCGGTGTTCAATTCAGGATGCTAAATATGAGTAAAGGGCCAGCAATGTGGAGCCCTCGCTGCCAAAGCGACCGGATGCTTTATGCGCAAAAGATGAGAGAGAGATTAGAGAAGAAAGAGCATCTATTCTTTAGGCAGGATAATGTTGTTGATCTGATCTCGGAAAATGGTAATGAGATTAAGGGAGTGGTAACTCAAACCGGACAAAAGTTCTATGCCAAATCCGTTATTCTGACTACCGGAACTTTTGGAAATGGACTCATTCATATAGGTGAAAGTAATTACGGAGGGGGAAGATCAGGAGAGCGAGCCTCCATCGGAATTTCAGCAGCCCTTGAGAAGCTCGGCTTTGAAGTTGGTAGGTTAAAGACCGGAACACCACCACGAGTGGATGGAAGAACCGTGGATTATTCTCAACTGGAACAACAGTTCGGGGACGAAGATCCAACGGCTTTTTCTTTTTTGACAGAGAAACTTCCTTCTTTGGAAGAGCAAATGTCATGCTGGATAGGCTATACCAATGAAGAGGTACATGAGGTTTTGAAAGAGGGATTCGATCGAAGTCCAATGTTTAATGGTCGGATTAAATCGATCGGCCCCCGCTACTGTCCTAGTATTGAGGATAAGATTAATCGCTTTGCTGATAAAGACCGACACCAGTTATTCCTGGAGCCTGAAGGGTGGAATACATATGAGATGTATTTGAATGGATTCTCTACCTCGCTCCCTGAAGATGTTCAGTATAAAGCCTTAAGAACAATACCCGGATTTGAAGAAGTAATAATGATTCGCCCGGGCTATGCTATCGAGTATGATTATTTCCCGCCGCACCAAATAAGACGCTCATTAGAAACCAAATCTGTAAAGGGATTATTCTTTGCCGGACAGATCAACGGAACCACCGGCTACGAAGAGGCTGCTTGCCAGGGATTGATGGCCGGGATCAATGCAGCTCTTAATGTACAAGAGAAAGAGCCGTTAGTCCTGCAAAGGTCTGAAGCTTACATCGGGGTTTTGATAGACGACCTTATTAATAAAGGCACAGAAGAGCCATATCGAATGTTTACATCACGAGCGGAGCATAGAATTTTACTCCGCCAGGACAATGCAGACCTTCGGTTAACCGAGATAGGGCACCGTATAGGCTTAGCTTCTGATGAAAGAATGCAAAAAGTACAGAAGAAAAAAGAAGCTATATCCAAGCTTGATGATTTAATTAAAGACTATACGGTCTACCCTGAGAAGATGGATCCTATGCTGGAGAAAAAAGAAAGCTCAACCATGAGTCAGCCTATGAAGGCTGAAAAAATTCTGCTTCGTCCGGAGGTTTCTTTGCAAGATATGATGGACCATGATGAAGAGTTTGCTAATCAGATAAAAGATATTAGCGACACGAAAGAGGTGCTGGAACAGATTGAGATTCAAATTAAGTATGCCGGGTATATAGAGAAAGAGTTCGAAATGGTGAAAGAGATGGAGAAGCAAGAAAACATGTCTATCCCAGAGCAAGTAGAATACAAAAGCATTAAAAGCCTTTCTACAGAAGGAGCGCAAAAGCTTTCAAAGATCCGCCCGGAAACAATAGGCCAAGCAAGTAGAATTAGCGGTGTATCTGCCAGCGACCTTTCCGTGCTCATGGTTTATCTGAAGAATTAGAACTTGTTTCACGTGGAACATCAAATCTCCAGAACCTCATTTCCCGACAGTAAAGCAGTGGGGGTTCGAGCCCTGTTCAGTCAGCACGAAAAAAAACTAGAAGATTATATAGATCGCCTGCTGTGGTGGAATAAGAAAATTAACTTGGTGAGTCGCGATGTTTCACGTGAAACCATAAAGAAACACGTTGAGCATTCGCTGGTGGTAACGGGCTCTGAGTGGTTTGTGCGGGCTGATAAAGTTATAGATTCTGGTACAGGTGGCGGCTTGCCCGGTATTCCGCTGGCCATCTGTAATAAAGAAAAGCAAGTGCATTTAAATGATGTGGTGACAAAGAAGATTATGGCTTGTAAGAATATGGCTGCAGGACTGGGTCTTGAGAATGTATCGACAAGCGCCCACTCAGTTGAGAAGGTGAGTTTTGGTGAAGATGAAGTGCTAATCTCAAAGCATGCGTTTAAAATTAGTGATTTGGTTAAAATGCTTGAACCAAAGGCGTGGAGTAAAATCATTCTGCTTAAGGGAGGAGAAGAGGTAGAAGGAGAAGTGGGTGTAATTAAAGAGTCTCTAAGTATCAACATTATTGATTTGATGCCTGGGTTTGGGGATGAATTTTATAGAGGGAAGTCTATGGTAGAAATCTCAAGAATTGAATAGGTATGAATAGTTCAGAAAGAAGGTTGAAACTGATGCTTTTGCTTCAGCAGCCGGGTAAACGCTTAACGGTTAATGAATTGGCGGAGCGGTTTAATGTGAGTAGGAGAACTATTTTCCGTGATTTCAATGCGTTGCAGGAAATTAACGTCCCCGTTACATGGGACCGGTATTCTGGTTATGGTTTGATTGAAGGGTATAAGGTTCCGCCACTGATGTTTACTTCGAAAGAGCTTGCAACCATCATGGTTGGGCTGAATTTTGTAAAGTCTCAGGTGGACCAGGGATTAGTAGAAGATGCCAGGGGAGTTGAGGTGAAAATAAAGAATGTTCTCCCGAATGAATTGAAAGAGTTTATGGCCTCATTAGAAGGAAGAACAGTTGTCGATCCATATTTGAGATTCGGAGGAGAAAAAAAGAAAGGGGGAAATTGGTATCTCATAAGCAGCGCCATCGCCCAGCAAAAAAGACTTCAGTTTAAGTACACCACAAAATCAGGAGAAACGGGAGTTCGAAAAATTGACCCTTACATTTTAGTTTTTTACCAGGATCATTGGAACGTGATTGGAAAATCTCATCTTCGGGGCGAAATTAGAAATTTTATTCTGGAGCAGGTAGAAGAAGTAAAAATCTTGGACGAAAACTATCACCTAAACAACGATTTGGACATAGAGGCCCTTATATTCCGATCTGAGGCGAGTTCTCAGTCAATAATACTACAGGTCAAAAAAGAAGAGATCTCGCGTCTGGAGGCGAATTTACCGGCTAAAATAATTAAGAAAAATCAGCTAAATTCTGAATTTTTTAAGGTGTGCTTTGATTTCGATAATTTGGACTTTATAAACGAGTGGCTTCTTCAGTTTGGGAAAAAAGTAAAAATTGAAGAGCCTAAAGAGCTTATCAAAAAAAGAAAGAATTTGCTCCGGGAAATGCTGGACAACTAGCGGTAGAAAAATTCCTGATAATAAAAAAGGGCTTCAAAATTGAAGCCCTTTATTTTTCTAATAAATTTGAGGATTAAGAACTAATCTTCATCGTCCTCATCTCCTTCCTCTTCGTTCACCACACGGGTTACGGCTGCAATGGCGCCATCAGAATCGAGACGCATGATACGAACGCCCTGCGTATTTCTACCCATGGTTCGAATTCCACCGCAATTCATCCGAATCACTTTTCCGCGCTCCGTAATAATCATGAGATCGTCCTGGTCGGTTACTTCCTTAAGGGCAATCAGATCACCGGTTTTTGGTGTTATCTTAAGTGTAATCACACCCTTACCACCTCTAGATTGCTCTCTGTAGTCGTCTACAAGAGAGCGCTTACCATATCCGTTTTCAGACATGGCGAGCACGGTGGCTTCGTGAGCATTTCGGATCACAACCATATCAACGATTTCACCATTTTTTCCAAGGGTCATCCCCTTCACTCCTGAAGTGTTCCGTCCCATTTCGCGGACATCTTCTTCATGGAATCGTATGGCGCGGCCGTTTTTGTTGGCAAGAATAATCTGACTGTCGCCGTCGGTTAGTTCGGCTGCAAGCAAACTGTCGCCTTCCTTAATGTTGATAGCAATAATGCCATCCCGGCGAGGACGACTGTAAGCCTCAAGGGTTGTTTTCTTAACAAGGCCGTCTTTGGTAGCCATGATGATAGAATGATTATTAATGTAATCTTCTTCATCAAGGGTTTTAACCGGAACAAAAGCTTTGATGGAGTCATCTTTGTCCAGCTCAATGAGATTCACTATAGCTCGTCCTCTTGCAAGTCGGCCACCTTCCGGAATTTCATAAACCTTCAACCAGTAACACATCCCTTTTTCTGTAAAGAAGAGGATATAATTATGGGTGGTAGCTACAAATAAATGTTCTACATATTCTTCATCACGGGTTGTAGTTCCCTTCATGCCTTTACCTCCGCGACGCTGGCGACGATAACCGCTCACCGGCATCCGCTTGATAAAGCCTTTATTGGAAATAGTTACAACCACATCTTCGTCAGCAATCATGTCTTCGATACTGAAATCGTCAGCGGAGTGAACAACTTGTGTTCTTCGCTCATCGCCATAACGTTTTTTCAGATCAGCAAGCTCTTCTTTAATAATGGCTGTTTGCTTATCACGATTTGTAAGAATATCGCGGTAGTCTGAGATCTTGTCGATAATTTCTCTGTACTCGCCATCAATCTTCTCTCGCTCAAGGCCGGTAAGCTTCTGAAGACGCATGTCCAGAATGGCTTTGGCCTGAATGTCAGTCAGGGCGAATTTCTTGCGTAACTCAACATTCGCTTCCTGTGGACTGTTTGAAGCTCGAATGGTTTTTATTACCTCATCGAGGTTATCCAGCGCAATCTTAAGTCCCTCAAGAATATGAGCCCGAGCTTCTGCCTGATCGAGATCATACATCGTACGACGAATAATGATATCAACGCGATGCTCAACAAAGTGATAGATAAGCTCTTTAAGGTCCATGACCTTAGGTCGCCCTTTAACAAGAGCCAGGTTAATCACACCAAACGTAGTCTGCATTTGTGTGTACTTGTACAGCTGGTTCAGTACAACTCCGGCGTTTGCAGAACGCTTAAGAATAATTACAATTCGAATACCTTCACGGTCAGACTCATCTCTAACTTCAGATATCTCCGTAATCTTTTCGTCATTTACAAGAGAAGCAATTTTCTGAATGAGCGTACTCTTATTTACCTGATAAGGGATTTCAGTAATAACAATCTGTTCCCGGTTGCCACGAAGCTCTTCCGTATTTGCTCGGGCACGGAGAGTGATTTTACCACGACCGGTTTCATAGGCTTCTTTAACTCCTTCGTAGCCATAAATAATACCTGCGGTTGGGAAATCAGGAGCTTTGATGTGCTGCATTAACTCCTTGATTTCTATATCCGGGTTGTCGATATATTCGGTAACCCCATCAATTACTTCCGTCATATTGTGCGGAGCCATGTTGGTAGCCATACCTACGGCAATACCGGATGCTCCATTCAGCAATAAGTTGGGAAGCATACTTGGAAGAACGGTCGGCTCTTCAAGTGTGTCATCAAAGTTAGGGGAATAATCAACAGTTTCTTTGTTAATATCGGAAAGCAATTCTTCCGACAGGCGATCCATACGAACTTCCGTATAACGCATGGCCGCAGCACTGTCACCGTCAATGGATCCAAAGTTACCCTGTCCATCCACGAGGGGGTATCTTAGGGAGAAATCCTGAACCATCCGAACGATAGAATCATAAACGGCAGAATCACCATGTGGGTGATACTTACCAAGAACCTCACCAACAATACGGGCACTCTTCTTATAATTACGATTGTGAAGCATTCCGAGATCATTCATCCCGTAAAGAACTCTTCTGTGAACAGGCTTCAAACCATCCCGAACATCAGGAAGCGCCCTTGATACAATCACCGACATCGAGTAATCGATGTATGACGACTGCATTTCGTCTTCTATAGTAATAGGTATAATTTTTTCTCTGGCCATAAATCAGGTAGTAAAAAAGGTTAGTCTGTATTCAGATTAATTAGATCAAATATCGATGTTGGCATACTTGGCATTCCGCTCAATGAACTCTCGACGAGGCTCCACATCTCCACCCATAAGGGTTGAGAAAAGCTTATCGGCACCGGCTGCACTATCAACAGTTACCTGCTGAAGGGTGCGTGTTTCCGGATCCATTGTGGTTTCCCAAAGCTGCTCAGGGTTCATCTCACCAAGACCTTTGTAGCGAGAAACATCAAACTTCTTGCGGGTTTTCTTGAGTTCTTTTACCAACTTATCCCGGGTTTCATCATCCCAGGCGTATTCCAGATCTTTACTGGTTGTGATTCTATATAGAGGAGGGGTAGCAATGTACACGAATCCGTTTTCAATCAACGGACGCATATAGCGATAGAAGAACGTTAACAGAAGCGTGCGAATGTGAGAACCATCCACGTCAGCATCCGTCATGATAATAATCTTGTGATAGCGAAGCTTTTCAAGCTCAAAATCCTCATCCCCGTGCCCAACACCGGTACCCAATGCTGTAATCATGGCCTGAATTTCTTTATTCTCCAAAATTCGATTGATCTTGGCTTTTTCAACATTCAGGATTTTACCTCTTAAAGGAAGGATCGCCTGAAAACTTCGGTTACGCCCCATCTTGGCAGAACCACCGGCAGAGTCACCCTCAACGAGGTAAATTTCGCTGTGCTCGGGATCTTTGATTGAGCAGTCGGCCAGTTTTCCCGGAAGCCCACCACCACTCATAACGCTCTTGCGCTGAACAAGTTGACGAGCTTTTCTGGCAGCTTCACGAGCTTCAGCAGCAAGAACAACTTTTTCAATTACCTTTTTGGCAGCCTTAGGATTTTGTTCCAGGTATTCATTCAGCTGGTCGTATACTACAACTTCTACAGCACTTTGAACTTCAGAATTACCGAGCTTGGTTTTTGTCTGTCCTTCAAACTGAGGTTCAGCAACTTTGACACTCAGTACGGCTGTCATTCCTTCCCGGAAATCTTCCCCGGAAATAGAAATCTTACTGTTCGACTTGATGAGATTGTTCTTTTCAGCATAAGACTTCAAAGAACGGGTAAGTGCTCTTCGGAAACCCGAAACGTGAGAACCACCTTCCCGGGTGTTAATATTATTTACATAAGAATGGACATTTTCACTGAAAGAGCTGTTGTATTGGATCGCAATTTCAACGGGCACATTGTCGATTTCACCGGTTATATAAATAGGAGTGGTGAGCATCGATTCGCGGTGCTCGTCAAGGAATTCAACAAAATCCTTAACCCCGCCTTCGTAGTGATAAATCTCTTTTTTGAGTTCTTCATCTTCCTCTCGCTCATCAACCAACTCAATGGTTACTTCAGGATTCAGGAAAGCGAGTTCTCTCATTCGCTCAGCTATAATGTCGAACTTGAATTCAACAGTCTGAGTAAAAATAGTAGGATCAGGGGTGAAAGAAATTTTGGTTCCGGTCTCTTTAGTTTTTCCTTTAACGGAAAGAGGAACCGTAGTTTTTCCCTGTTCAAATTCCATCACGTGAATTTCACCATCTCGGTGAATTTCAGCCCGAAAGTTGGTGGCCAGGGCATTCACACAACTTACACCAACACCGTGGAGCCCACCTGATACCTTATAAGTATCTTTGTCAAACTTACCACCGGCGTGCAGTTTGGTAAGCACAACTTCCACGGCCGGAATGCCCAGCTTTTCATGAGTGTCTACCGGGATACCACGACCATTATCCTGTATGGTCATGGAGCCGTCTTCATTAATAGTTACAATGATGTGATCGCAATAGCCTGCAAGCGCTTCATCAATGGAGTTATCAACCACCTCGTTAATTAAGTGGTGAAGGCCGCGCTGACCTGTATCCCCAATATACATTGCAGGGCGTTTTCGCACCGCTTCAAGACCCTCCAAAACCTGTATGTTTGATGCCTTGTAGTCGGAACCTTGTTTTTTTGCCATAATTATGGAGTGATAGCTTTGTAAGATGAGTTTATTGACGCCTGAAAATAGAGCTTACACAGGCAAAATCAAAAAAAGGAAGGGTTTTTGTTGAAAATATTAGAGCTGTCGTTTCTGGGGTTAAATCCTCGTTAAGAAAAGTAGTTATAAATGTGGATAATTCGGAGAAATGTTAATAATTAGAATTTTCATCCCTAAAACCGTTGAACTTTGATGATTATACTTCTATCTTTGGTGTCTATTTTCATTACGAATTAACGGATTACAACGATGTCGCGAAAAGACGATATTACAGGTAAAGGAGCTTTGAACGGGTACCGTTCTTCCAAGTCAAATAATAAGACAAAACATCGCTTTCAATTGAACTTGCAGAAGCGACGTTTTTACGTTCCGGAAGAAGATAAGTGGGTAACCCTTAAAGTTTCTGCGAAAACTGTCAGAACAATTAACAAGAAAGGAATTTCTGCGGTACTGAAAGAAGCGCGGAAAAAAGGAACTCTTATAAAAGAAGTGTAGATAAATGGCTAAAGGAAACAGAGTTCAGGTGATTTTAGAGTGTACCGAAAAACCCGGTTCATCTCGCTATGTTACGACTAAAAATCGAAGAACGACTACGGATCGACTTGAACTAAAAAAATACAACCCGGTTCTTCGTAAACATACCGTTCACAAAGAAATTAAATAACCAGAGTTATGGCTAAGAAGCAATCATTTGGACAAGAAGCATTACAAGCGAAAGCGGCTCACCGCAAAATGGCAAAGGTTATCATTTCTACCAAGAACGATAAAGGCAAGTACGCCTACAAAGAAGTGATGATCGATCAGGAAAATGTGAAAGAATTTATTCAGAAAAATAAAGCCTGATAGATTTTACATTCATAATGAATAGTTAAGGTTACGCAATTATGATTGTGTAACCTTTTTTTTTGGTTATTTTTAGCCACGGAGGAAACCTAATATGTCTACAAAAGAATTAATAGAATCAGATATTAAGAAGGCTATGAAGTCTAAGGACCAAGACCGTCTGAAGGTTTTGCGTTCCTTAAAGTCGAAGCTGATGGAAAAAGAAATCAGTGAAAGAAAAGGAGGCGAAGCCGAGCTTTCTGAAGAGCATGCCATCGAAGTATTGATGAAAGCCGCCAAGCAACGTAAAGAATCCATCGAGCAGTTTGAAGAAGGAGGAAGAGATGATCTTGCGGATGTTGAGAAGGCTGAGCTGGAGATCATTGAGCAGTACCTCCCAACAATGATGGAAGAAGATGAAGTGCGAAAAATTGTCAAAGAAAAGATTGACCAGCTTGGAGCTTCCGGTATGCAGGATATGGGCAAAGTGATGGGTCCTTTAATGGGGCAACTGAAAGGCAAAGCCGAAGGATCGATGGTAAGCCGGGTTGTTAAAGAGGAACTTGGTGGGTAACTCATGCTGATCCTTGACCTGATTATTGCCACACCCATACTTTACTTTGGCTACAAAGGGGCTGTAAATGGATTGGTAAAAGAAGTACTCAATATTGTAGCAATTATACTCGCTGTTTTCCTCACTTTTAACTACCTGGATGCTTTTACCGGCATCATTGCTCCGCTTTTTGAAGAAGGGGCATCGTATGTGCCGTTTGTATCAGGTGCTATTCTATTTATAGGTACCATCGGCATTGTTGCTTTGATTGCCTATGCTACTAAAGAATTACTGAAAGCGGTTAAACTAAGTATGGTAAATAGGATTTTAGGAGCTACTTTCGGCGCCTTGAAAAGCGGGCTCGTTGTCAGTGCCGTGCTGTTGCTTTTAGCCGGTTTTAATGTGCCTGGCGAACAAGCCAGAAATGAATCCTATTTATATCCTTATGTAATTTACCTGGCCCCGCTGACTTATAATGGTGTGGCTTTGGTTTATCCCGGAGCCGAAAACTACACCGAAACGCTGAAGTCGAACATCAGCGATCATAACCCCCTAGAAAACATTCCATTTTTAAACGATAATACAGATAACTAAATGTCATTTTTACCCGTTGAGGAACAACTGGAAATCATCCGTCGTGGTACGGTAGAAATTGTTCCTGAAGAAGAACTCATTGAAAAGCTTAAGAAATCAAAAAAGGAGAACAAGCCTCTGAAAATTAAGTTGGGGGTAGACCCAACCCGGCCCGACTTACATTTAGGTCACTCTGTGATCCTTCGGAAAATGAGGCAGTTCCAGGATTTAGGCCACGAAGTTATTTTGATTATTGGGGGATTTACCGCCATGATTGGTGACCCGACCGGTCAGAATAAAACCCGACCGCCGCTAACGATGGAAGAGGTTAAGGAAAACGCCAAAACCTACATTGAGCAGGCTAACAGCATTCTGGATGAAAGTAAGCTCACCCTTACCAATAATTACGACTGGCTGGGCGAAATGGACTTCATGGATGTTATTAAGCTTTCATCAAAACTGACGGTTGCTCGTATGATAGAGCGCGATGACTTCTCAAAACGTTTTGAAAAGAATGAGCCAATTTCTTTGCATGAGTTTCTGTATCCGCTGGCTCAGGGTCAAGATTCCGTTTACCTGAAATCAGATGTTGAGCTGGGTGGAACGGATCAGAAATTCAACCTTCTTGTTGGTCGTCAGCTTCAAAAAGAAGATGGCCAGGAACCCCAGGTTTGCCTGATGATGCCCTTGCTTGTAGGTACCGATGGTTCGGCAAAAATGTCCAAATCGTATGATAATTACATAGGGATAAATGAAGAGCCAAATGAAATGTATGGCAAGGCTCTTTCCATTCCGGACGACTTGATTTACACTTACTTTGAACTGGTTACCGACGTTGAAACTTCGGAGCTGCCGGCAATAAAAGATAAGATTGAGAAAGACCCGCGAAATGCTAAACACGATTTGGCATTTACCATTGTAAGAATGTACCATGGTGAGGAAGCGGCCAAAGGGGCAAAAACACATTTTGAGCAAACGGTAATTAACAAAGAAGTGCCGGATGATGCTCCTGAATTTTTCTTCGAAACCGGTACAGAAATCAGGCTGTTGGATATAGTGGCAGAAACAGGGTTTTCACCAAGTAACGGGGAAACCAAGCGAATGATAAAGCAGGGTGGAATCAGTATCGATGATAAAAAGGTGACCGATAAGAACCACTCTATCACTTTTTCAGAAGGTGATGAGTTTGCTCTGAAAGTCGGCAAAAGAAATTTCGGAATTTTAAAAGCGAAGTAGTCCGATTTGACAAAAATCAGTTCATACAATGTAAATGGAATCAGGGCCGCTCACCGAAAAGGTTTTATTGATTGGGTGGGAGAAAGCAACCCGGACATTATTTGTATACAGGAACTCCGGGCCTTGGAGAATCAGGTGCCTGATGAAATAAAAGAACTGGGCTATCATGAGTACTATCATGTAGCCGAAAAGAAAGGATATTCCGGAGTGGCTATTTACTCCAAAGAAAAGCCAAAAAAAGTAGAAGAAGGAATTGGGGTTGATTGGATTGACAGTGAAGGCCGGGTGATTATGGCAGAATACGATACCTTCAGAGTATTTAGTATTTATGCTCCCAGCGGAACCACCGGTGATATCCGCCAGGATATGAAAATGGATTTTCTGGATAACTTTATCCGGTTTGGGAAAAAGTTTGCAGAAGATGATAAACCCTCGGTTTTTTGCGGAGATTTCAACATCTGTCATACCGAAATAGATATTCATAATCCGGATAAACAACATAAGACATCCGGGTTTTTGCCCGAAGAGCGAGCCTGGGTTACCGATTTTTTAAAGGTCGGTTATAACGATGTATTCCGACAGCTTCACCCCGGAAAAACAGATTTATATAGCTGGTGGAGTTATAGAGCGGCTTCAAAAGAAAGAAATAAAGGCTGGAGGATTGATTATCATCTGGCGACCAATGAATTAGCGGAAAAGGCAAAGGTGGCTGAAATAGAAAAAAAGTGGGATATTTCGGATCATGCTCCCGTCAGTATTATATATGATGTGTGAGCGAACGATGCCGCCGGGCATAAAGTTTTGATTTGACGGAACAGGTGAGACATTATGGGAACACATTACGACGGCACAGACGAAGAAAAGTCAACGCTTAACGCGTTTATCAAATTAATGCGAGCTTCAGAAAGTCTGAATGGCCGTCTTTCCCGCCATTTGTCAGATGCCAACCTCACTATTAGTCAGTTTGGAACCCTGGAGGCTCTATTGCACCTCGGGCCGTTAAACCAGAGAGAGCTTGGGCAGAAGCTGTTGAAAAGCGGGGGAAACATTACGCTGGTGATTGATAACCTTCAAAAAAACGGGCTGGTTGAAAAGAAAACAGATCCTAACGACCGCCGGGCTGTAATCATCAGCCTGACAGAAAAAGGGCGCACTTTTATTGAGGAATTTTTTCCTCAGCATCTCGACAAAATCAAAGAAGAATTCAGATGCCTCAGTATAAAAGAACGAGAACAATTGGCCAGAATTTGTAAGAAACTGGGGCAAAAGCCCGAATAAACTTATCTATCCGGCTACGTTCACCGATTCATAAATAAAATAAGGTGGGATGTTTTTCCAGCAGAAATCGGTGGTATAGTTATCGAAGACTTCAGTAAGTGGTTTTTTAAGATGGCCTGAAGTTTGATAAGCCAAAAAGGAGCCTTCATTTCGAAGAATCTGTTGGGTTTTTCCTAGTATGTCGATTTTCATATCCCAGTCAAAAAAGGAAAATGGGATGCCCGAAACCACGTGGTCAACAGCGCCTATTACTTCTTCCGGTAGCAGGTTCATTATCTCTTCCACACTTTCATGAAAAACGGTTATGCGCTCATCCTGAATTTCGCTCAGTTTTTTATAGAAGTTATCATTGGTTTCGAATACAAAAAGACGAGCATCAGGGCTCATTTTTTTTAGGAAATGTTTGGTAAAAACACCGGTTCCTCCACCGTATTCTACAATGGTTTTTGTGGTGGTAAAGTCGATATGTTCACATAGCTTGCGCACACAGTATTTGGAAGAAGGAGTTATAGAAGCAACATCTTTATCGGTTGCAAATGATTTCAAAAACGTAAGCGTGTTTTTCATTGGGTACTATAATTCTTGTTCTAATTGTGCTATTTGATCCCGAATACGAGCTGCTTCCTCGAATTCCATATTCTTGGCAGCGTGAACCATGGTTTCGCGAAGGTGCTCTATAAGCTTGTCTTTGCTTTCGAAGGTTACTTCCTTCATAGCCGGACTGGCTTTATACTGAATACCATCCTCAGCAACTTTAACCACCTCTAGGGCATCATCATCTGCATCCTCGTCCTTGCCGGCAAAGTCAAAGCTTTGATTTGAAATCAGTGCCGGATCAACCAAAGGTTTTAGCTCTTTCTTAATGGTTTCAGGCGTAATTCCATGTTTCTCGTTGTACTCTTCCTGCAGTTTACGTCTTCGCCGGGTTTCATCCACTACTTTCTGTATACTGTTGGTTATTTTATCAGCATATAAAATAGCCTTTCCTCCGACATTACGTGCTGCACGTCCAACAATCTGGAATAAGGAAGTTTCCGATCTCAGGAAGCCTTCCTTGTCCGCATCCATGATAGCTACCAGGCTCAGTTCAGGAATATCAATTCCCTCCCGGAGCAGATTAATACCAACAAGAACATCAAAATCTCCGCGGCGGAATTTATATAAAACTTCGATTCTTTCAAGAGCATTTAATTCGCTGTGCATGTAAGCCGCGCTGATACCCAGGTTTTTAAGATATTCACTGAGCTCTTCACTTAGTCGCTTGGTAAGTGTAATAACCAGAACTCGCTCTTTCTTCTCGACTTTTTCCTGAATTTCGGCAAGTAAATCATCCACCTGGTTACCCAGTGGGCGAATTTCAATTTCAGGTTCCATGAGTCCTGTAGGCCGGATGATCTGTTCGGTATATACACCGCCGGATTTTTCCAGTTCATAATCACCGGGTGTAGCACTCACAAAAATAGCCTGGTTGATCAAGCCTTCCCACTCTTCAAAAGTAAGAGGACGGTTATCAAGAGCAGAAGGAAGTCGAAATCCATGTTCCACAAGTTCAATTTTACGCGAACGATCCCCCCCGTACATAGCCGATATTTGAGGAATGGTCTGATGACTTTCATCAACTACTACTAAAAAATCATCCGGGAAATAATCGAGCAAACAATAAGGTCGTTCCCCGGGTTTACGGGCACTCAAATAGCGGGAGTAGTTTTCAATACCAGAGCAGTAACCGATCTCCTGAATCATTTCAATATCAAACAAGGTGCGCTGTTCAATGCGCTTGGCTTCCAAAAACTTTTCTTCATCAATTAACACCTGCCGACGCCACTCCAGTTCTTCTCTGATTTGTTCGATAGATTGTTCGAGGCGGGACTTAGACGTTACATAATGAGAGGCAGGGTATACACGAAACTCCTCAACAGAATCATGAACTGTGCCATCGTTTACATCAAAAAGCTGTAGGGATTCAATTTCATCTCCCCACTGGGTGATTCGCAGGCCTTCATCTGAATAGGCAGGATACACATCAATCACGTCTCCCCGAACCCGGAAAGTGCCACGTTTAAAATCTAAATCATTACGATTATAATGCAGATCGACTAAATCATACAGGATGGTATTTCTCGGAATTTCCTGTCCTTTTTTCAGGGTAAGAATCAGCTTTTCATATTCAGAGGGAGATCCAATACCGTAAATACAGCTCACCGATGAAACAATGATTACATCCCTGCGGCCGGATAGCAAAGAGCTCGTAGCTCTGAGTCTCAGCCTTTGTATTTCTTCATTAATGGATAAATCCTTTTCGATGTATTTATCCTGTGTAGAAATGTAGGCTTCAGGTTGGTAGTAGTCGTAGTAAGAAATGAAAAACTCTACGCGGTTTTCGGGGAAGAAGTCGCTGAGTTCCCGGTAGAGTTGAGCAGCCAGTGTTTTGTTGTGGCTCATTACCAGGGTCGGCTTCTCCACATTTTCTATGACATTAGCTACAGTCCTCGTTTTTCCGGAGCCGGTAATCCCTAGCAACGTCTGGAATTTATCGCCCGCATTGATGCCTTCCGTAAGTTCGGCAATAGCAGTGGGCTGGTCGCCCGCGGGTTTATAAGGTGAGTGAAGTTTAAATTGAGCCATAATTAGCTTTTAAAGGTACAAACTGTAACGTAACTTAGGAAACAAGAACCATGAAAAATTAATGCCAGCAAATCGTTATTCGTTGATCGAATGATTTGTATGCAGTCTACACTGGTTAACTAAAACGATTACACGAATAACCAAAAACGAAATTTAGATGTCACACAGGCATAAAGATTTAGAGTCGCCGCGAAAGCGAATCGACGAAATTGACGAGCAAATCCTGGACTTACTCTCTGAGCGGGGTGAAATTGTTCGTGATGTCATCAAACGAAAAGTAGAAAACCAGCTACCTGTTTTTGTTCCGGCAAGGGAAGAAGAAAAGTCGCAGGCATTTAAACAGCTTGCCCAAGCCAAAGGAATTGATCCGGAATGGGCGGAAGATTTTCTTCGAATGATCATGACCGCTTCGCGTGCAACCCAATCCCAGGAAACATTTCCTATAGCAACCGAAGAGCCCAAACATATTCTGTTTATTGGCGGTGAAGGCGGGATGGGTAATCTCTACAAGCGTATGGCAGACCAAACCGGCCATGTAACCTATTCCATCGATAAAAAGAACTGGCACGAGCTGGAGGAAATGGCCCCAAAGCTGGATATGGTTATCGTTACCGTGCCTATTAATGTAACGGAAAGTGTAATTGAGCGGTTGGGTGGTCGTCTGAAAAAGGAAACGATTCTGGCCGATTTCACCAGTAATAAATCAAACCCTATCCAAGCTATGCTTGATGCTCACGAAGGGCCGGTTGTCGGGTTGCACCCTATGCACGGCCCGGATGTTCAAAACCTGTCGAAGCAGCTGATGGTTTTTTGTGATGCTAGAGACGGTGAGCAAGCTAAATGGTTTCAGGATCAATGTGAGCTGTGGGGAATGCGTGTAATTCATGCCGACCCTGAAAAGCACGACCACGTGATGCATCTGGTCCAAGGTCTTCGCCACTTTGTGGCTCTGCTGCATGGGTCATTTATGGAAGAGTATGATCTGAAACCCGCGGACATGCTTGATTACTCATCACCTATTTACCGGGCAGAGTTAATGATGACAGGTCGGATTTTTGCCCAGGATGCCGAACTGTATGCCGACATTGTATTTGCGAATAAAGAGCGCCGGGATTTACTGTTGAAGTTCTTTGATCATCACAAGAAACTGGTGCAAATGGTCGAAAAAAATGACCGCAAAGGTTTTATCAAAGAGTTTGAGGGGGTAACCGATTTCTTTGGAAAGTTTGCAACCCAAGCACTTAACGAGAGCGGATATTTAATAAATCGCCTGGCAGACCGCTTTGCCTAAAATCGGTTTTATTTACGCAGATTTGTGATATTAATTCAAAGATCCAGTCAATAAACTTTCTATGAAAACTAAAATCATTGTGTTATCCATTGTTGGAATTTTCCTTTGCACAACTAATGCCAGGGCTCAACAAACGTTTCTACTTAATGAAGTGTCCCTTTCAACTGCTAAAGCAAATCATGAGAACCCAAACAAAACTTTCTATGCGCTGAATGACGAAGTTTTCAGCAACCCGGAATTCAATAGAGGAGCTAACTTCTTATTTGAAACAGGAGAAGGTAGCCGTGAATTTACAATAACCCGGAGAATGGAATACCTGCCAGGCTATATTTCAATAATTGCGTCTGAGAAAGGAGAGACAGATCGGGTTTTTTCTTTTACTTACCATCAGGGACGTTTAAACGGGATATACCATGAGTCGCACAACTCAGCACTGAATTTACGGTATGATGGGAAATCATCTCAAAACTACCTGACGAAGAAAAAGAGATCTGCCGGAGAATTATTGGCTTGTGTAATACACGGTGAAGAACAGTCTTTGGTAACACCACCACAAATATTTGGTTCCGACAAAGCAAGCTATGCAAAAGCACGAAAAGGTGTTAAGCCTTCTCTTTTATATGGATCGGCAGACGACAGTGCAACTATCGACGTGATGCTTGTTTATACAAATGCTGCTGAAACCTGGGCGGCCACATCCACCGAGGCACAAAATCAGGGTATAAGTGACATTCAAGGTGTAATGGTACAGGCGATGACCCGTTCCCAAACCGCCCTCGACAACAGCAATACGGGCATTAATTTACGTCTGGTTCATAACCACAAAACCGATTATGATGAAGAGAATGACGGAGTGGATTCTGATGTTCGGCTAAGACGGCTTACCCAAAATCCTGATAACCCTCTTTTTGACGAAGAGTATGATGGTTTTATGGAAGATGTCCACGATTTGAGAAATCAATACGGTGCAGACGTAGTAGCGCTTATTGCAAAAATAGATGATACCGGCGGGTTGGGCTGGCGGCTAGACAGTTCTGCCGGAGAGGAAGCCTATGCATTTAATCTAAATCGGGTACAACAAATTGCAACCGGCTATACACTCATCCATGAAATAGGCCATAACATGGGGAATGCACATTCGCGAACACAAAACAGCTCTTCAGCATCCGATGCCGGGGGGTTATATCATTATTCTGTTGGGTATCAAAATCAAAGTAGCGACTTCCATACTGTAATGGCTTATGCTGACGGACTGAGTGAAGCGCCGATTTTTTCCAGCCCTGATTTAACCTGGCAGGGTGTTCCAACGGGAACGAATAATGCTCAAACACCGGAAGATAATGCAAGAAGCATGAAAGAGATTAAGTGGAGCATTGCTTCTTACCGCCCCTCGATAGTTGATGCGCCTGTGGCAAGCGTTTCTGCAAATGAAATAGAAGTAGAAATGAATCGGGAAGACGAATTTATAGCTACGATTGACATTTCCAATTCAGGAAGCAGTGCATTGATGTGGAGTGCCGACTTTGGCTTTACTTCTCAAACCGTAGAAAAGCCGGTTCAACAACAACGAGAAGAAATAGAGCCTGCTTTTCTTGACAACCCGGAACAAAACCCTGCAAATTATTCGGGATTTAAAAACCTGCTAAAAACCGTTCGCGTTGAAGAAGTTCTTTACAGTACTTCTTTTGAAAACAATGAGGGCTTTACTGCCGGCAGTTATAAGGGGCGAGCCGAGTGGAGAGCTCTTTCCGACACCGAGTTTAAGATATCAGCTGAAAACCCAAATACCGGGAACCAACATTTGAGGCTGGAATATGATGGAAGTGGTAATACTCAGTTTATCGCCTCCCCATTCTTTGGGTACCAGCTTTTCGGGGAATATGAAATTTCAATCAGGTTTCTTGTTTCCAACACGAGCGAGACCTATGATTTTTATATTTTTGATGGGAAAACAGGAGGCTTTTCGAGTGGGGTGATTATAGCCAATCAAACAATATTTGCTGCTGATGAGAATGAATCCGGACAAGTATCTTTTTTTGGTACCGGAGCCAGTGTTTCTCCAAACCTATATGGAGAGCTGAGAATAGTTTACAACAACTCAAACGAAACCATCGACTACTATTATAATGGAAACTTGATTTCTCAGAATAGTTTTCTTGAAGGATTCACACCCGGCTTAATTCAGGTACTACACCGAAACCAAGTTTCGGGTACATATATGGATGTTGACAATATTGAGGTGAAGCAACGTGCAGCACCTTACGAGTGGCTTTCTGTTCCATCAATGAGTGGTGTATCGTTGGAAGAGGAAGCGAGTCAGCTTAAGTTAACATTCAATACAGAGGGAATTGATTCCGGTACTTACGAAACCCTCCTGAAAGTAACCACCAACGACCCAGAAAGCCCTGAATTTGAAATTCCGGTTAGCTTAACAGTTAATGAAATGGTTTCGAACGAACCCGAGGAAGTACCACAGCAAATTACGCTCAATCAAAACTATCCGAACCCCTTTAATCCAACTACAACGATAAGCTATAATTTGTCTCAGGCTCAAAATGTGCAACTGAAAGTGTTCAATATTCAGGGACAGGAAGTAACAACATTGGTAAACGGTAAAAGAACGGCCGGTGAACATCAGGTAAGCTTTGATGCATCAAAGCTGGCGAGTGGTATTTATATATACCAAATACAGACAGGCTCAACATCCATGACCCGCAAAATGGTTTTAATTAAATAGCATGAAGATAATACCCTCCACATTCGTCGTTCTGATTTTGGTACTCTCTCTGTTCTCGTGTTCAAAAAAAGAGCAGAAAAAAGAAGGAAGTGTAGAGAAAGAGGTGCCGCCGACTCAGAGCATACAGGAAGATTCGCTATCAGCCGAGAAGTTATATTTTGAAGCAGACATGAAGGCTCTGGGCTTGTTGAAAAAGGGAGACACTTTTGAGATTAAAACAAAAGATGGCGAGAAGGCTATGACATTGGGTGTGCGGCGTGTTCAGGAAACCATTCCCGGAATTACTTCCATTTCAGCAAATATAGAAAATAAAGAAACAGGTCTTGCTACACTGTTGTTGAGGGATGGTCGGCTTAGCGGGATGCTTGAATTGTACCAAGAAAACACGAAGTACCGGGTTAAGTACGATACGGTGCAAAATGCACCCTATCTACAAGAAATGGTTCCCGATGAACTGGATGTATTGGAGGGTGGAGAACCGCTGAAACCAGGAGAGGATAACCGTCAACAGTAGTGGCTATTCCTCTATAAAACTGGTGTCGGATCAGCCTTTCATCCGACTAAACCGAAGGGCTGATATCATCCAGTTGGGGAGATTTTTCTTGGGGTCTCTTTTGGTCATATCAATGTACCAGCCAATCTTTTTGATGATGGGTACTTTGTGCGTTTCCACGAATTCAATCAACGTGCCATCAGGGTCTTCCACATAAGTAAACCGTCCGGCAGCTTCACCCATATCAAAGCTGTTGGCGGAATCTACCGTGAATGGAAAACCATTGGATTCCAGCTCTTCTTTTAAAGCATCCATTCCCTGCACATCAAAACAAAGGTGAATGAACCCAAGATCTCCCCAATACCGATCTTTAAACAGCTTCCGGGGCTCACGTTCCTGAACTTCAATAAGTTCAATTTCAGTAGGACCAAACATCTGGCTGAAGCCACCCTGACGGGGTTTGGAATGACGAAGAAGCACCCGCCGGTATTTGTCTTTACCTCCGGGTAATCCTTTAAAGTCCTCGAAAGCAGCGGTTTTATCGTACACTACTTCGTCATAGCCTAACACATCAGAGTAAAGCTTCCGGGCTTTTTCAATATCAGTAGAACCGATAATGGCCCCAACTACGCCACCGGTAGAAGCGGGCGTTTTAGTTTTAAAGAAATCGAGGCCTTTTACCACCTGCCAGATGTTGCCGTATAAATCCTTCACGAAGAAGTTGTAGTCACCGGCCGGGTTTTTCTCCAACGGCGTAAGAATGTCTAACCCTGCTTCCTCCATTTCATCATAAGTGGCCGGCACATCGATGGACTTAATCTTCCCCACGTTAATCCCTAAGTCGCCCATCATCAGGTCAAAGTCAGCAGGCTGTGGCTCGCGGCTGGTGTATTGCCAGATTTCAAAGCCACCTCCGCCTTTCATGTTCAGAGCCAGCACAGCCGTTCGGTCGTGGGCTTCACCTCCGGTATAAGGAGTCATCAGCTCAGCCGTAGCAGAATCTTCAAATACTTTGATATCCATTCCGAAATGCTGGCGATACCAATCTGTGGCCTTCTGAACATCCGGAATACCGATTCCAATTTGCTGAATACCTGAAATAACTTTTTCCATGAAGATGAAATTAATAGGGGTTTGAAGTCGCCGCCAAGGTACGTTTTTTTAGGTATTCAGAACAAACAATGAGAGCTATTGGTCAGAAATACGGGTGAGAAAGTCTTTGAAAGCATCGGTGTTATAATTGGCCATGCCGGCGTGTTTCATTACAAGTTCGCCAGAGGGAGAAATAACGTAGGTGGTAGGAACCATGGAAGTATCATAAATCCGCGGTTTTGAGAGTACCGAATACACCGGAAAAGTAAACTCCTTTCTCTTTACAAAATCCCGGGCTTTCTGCGGGTCCTGATCCAATGAGGCCATTACAAAAACGACATCATCATTCTTTATATCATTATACAATTGTTGAATATTGGGCATTTCGGCAATGCAAGGTGGACACCAAGTGGCCCAGAAATTCAGAAATATGGTTTTTCCTTCAAACTCAGAAAGGGAAGCGCGGTCTCCGTTTATGGAAAGCAAAGGCATGTTGTAGTCTGCCCGATTTCCATGCTGAATGGATTCCTCAACATCGGGTTGAAAGAGGCCGATATAAAGAATGACGCTCTGAAGTTTTCCGATTACCTCTGTGTGATATCCGGTTCCATATAGAATGGCTCCGATCAGAAAGATCACACCCCATTGCAGGAGTTCTTTTTTAAAGGAGGATGTCTTTTTATGCTTTTGCTCTTTTTCATTCATGCGGCAAGATCAAAAGTTTTATAGAAATAAAAGAGCTTGTAATAACAACAAGGCGTCAGATGAACGTTGAAATTTCATCCAGTGACTTTTTGGTGATATCCGGAACGGTTACTCCTTCAGCGGGGTATCCCACTACTAACAGTAAGAAAGGTTTTTCATGGGAAGGCCGGCCCATAATTTCATTCAAAAACCCCATGGGGCTGGGAGTATGTGTGAGAGTAGCTAAACCGGCATTATGCAAAGCCGTTATCAGAATTCCGGTAGCAATGCCCACCGACTCTTTGACGTAATAATGTTTCTCTTTTTCGCCCTCATCGTCCAGATTGTAGCTTTGGGCAAAAATGCCGATCAGGTAGGGAGCCTCTTCCAGGAAAGGTTTGTTCTCATCGGTGCCAAGCGGACGAAGGTCTTCAAGCCAGTCCTCAGGGGCGCGGCGACTGTAAAATTCATGTTCTTCTTTCTCTGCCTCAACCCGGATCTTTTTCTTTACGTCCGGATCGCTGACGGCCACAAAATGCCAGGGCTGTTTATTAGCGCCGTTTGGAGCGGTGCCTGCAGCCAGTAAACAGTTCTCGATTACTTCTTTCGGGACGGCTCTGGAACTGAATTCACGAACCGTGCGCCGGCGCTTTACCAGTTCGTAGAATTCCGAGGCCTTTTGTTTCATCTCATCCTGGGGGAGTTCCTTGTAAGATTCGAGGGGTACGAAGATGGCTTCACGCATAATGGTTTTTGTCCTTGAGATTATACTGGAAGTTACTTCACTCCCGAGCCTTTTGCCAACCACCAAGGGTGAACTTCTACAGCCAGCCGACCGGCTTTTACCATCGGGTCGTTTTCGGCATACTCTCGGGCCTGTTCGATGGTGGCAACATTGTAAACCGAGAAGCCTCGTATATCTCCCTCACCACCCGATGGACCATTCAGATTGATGATCCCTTCTTCATACAACCCGCCCAGATAAGCAAGGTGCTCCTGCTGAAGCTTCATCGCCTCTTCGTCAGATTGGTTCCGGTTGGGCCCCGATTTCAGAAAAACGATAAAATATTTCTGCATGGTCATTTTCTCTCCCGCCCATTCGTATTCGAAGGTTTCAGGTTGAGCGGTGGAGTCAGCCTCCTGAGCTAAAAGAGGGAAAGAAAGCAGTACGAAAAGGAGAATAAGGGCTAAATTCTTCATAGTGATCTATATTTTATTAAACAGTTGAATAGTAAGAACTCCGACTTCAAAAACGCAGATAGGATTCGGGGTTTACCGGCTTGCCGTCTTTCAGGATTTCAAAATGCAGATGCACTCCGCTGGAAGTCCCCGTATTTCCGGCTTTCCCCACAACCTGACCTTTTTTGACGCGATCTCCCTCCTTTACCTTAATCTTGCTCATGTGAGCATATACGGTTTCAAAGCCTCCCGAATGTTTGATGCGCACCATTTTTCCGTAGCCCCGTCCATTTCCGGCTTTCACAACAACGCCTTGTTCGGCTGCATAGATGTTATCTCTCAGGTTTGCATCCAGATCCACCCCTTCGTGAGTGCTTCGCCATCGGGGGCCGAATTTAGAAGTGACGAACGTTTCGTCCATGGGCTTGCCAAAGCTGACGGCCGTAACCCGCATAAGAGGTGGGAGTTTGGTTTTATCTCCCTCAGGGCGTACTCTCTCGTTCCACGGAATGCTGATCGAGACACCAACTGAAAAAGTCACCGGACTAAAATCAAAGGAGCGAAAAGCCGGGCTTTCGGTGAAGCTGCTTTCAGGAATGATATTCTGTGGAAGGTTATTGGTTTTGGTGATTTCAGCCTGAAGGCGCACGAAGTTCAGCAGATAATACTTCACTCCGCCGGTAAAAGAAGTAGTAAAGCGGTCTGCGTTTTCAGTGGGTTTTACCCAGAACTGATTTCCATTGGGATCGGTTGCCTTGATGTTGAAGTTCCAAACTCCACCGGTTTTCACTCCGCCATACACCCCAAGCTTGGGCCACTGCAAACCGGCTGTTGCTCCAAAATTGATTTGATTAAAATTAACTGGACCGCCAATTAAAAAATCTTCCTGATTTTGCACCAGCAGCTCTCCCTTTCCGGCTACGTATAAGCGGTACAGCAAATATCGCTCAAGCTCAACTTCCAGCATGCCTTTTACTGCTTTATTGATTTCCCCGGAATAGGTTCGGTTGGGCACGTAGTTAAAGCCTACACTTTGCACGTTGTATGTTGCGGACAGGCGCCAGTCCTGAGAAGCTGCTTGGTAAGGAGCGGCCATCAGCAGAGTGAGGCATGTAAAAAAGAAAGCAGTAGCAGTAGTGTTCGATATATTGTAACCCATCAACCCAACATATTTCTGTGAATGTGATCAAACATGATTATAAAACCGTTAATCTGCAACTGTTGATTCGGCCTTTAAGAAGCGTAGCCAATCTCGCTGCTCTTTAAGCCGTTCCTGATATCGCAGGCGGAGGTTCTCTTTGGCAACCAGCGCTAACCAGCGGTCAGTTAAATCAAATTCACCCCGAAAAACAAGTTGATCAATGGCAGACTCATAGATATCAAACCAATGAGAATTCGGGGTATGCTCAAGTAGCTTGCCGGCATATAAAAGGATCAATGATTCTCGGTTCTCCGCAAGAGCCTTATTCAAACTTAGCATCCGGTTGGGGAGGTTCAGCCCGGCAAAAGTGACACTGTCCGGGAAAACATTTTGATACCTTCGTTCGACATGATGTTTCCACTGCACAGAATCTGCCCGAAGCTGAAGGGTGTACCGAAAATTACGGGCTTTAGACTCTCGGATATCCGTGGCGATCTGATTCAGCACGGAATCAGCTTTTTGAGTTTGCCCGGCGAGAAACAACACATCAGCTTTAAGCACCTGCAAAGTAAGCAGCGTATCTTGTGGGGTGATGGCATCGGAAGCCTGCTCGTAATTCCCTTGTAATAGCTGAGCCCGAACCCAGGCATCTTTTATCAAATTGTTTTCGGAATATAGATTATAAAGATCATCCAGTTTTTGGTGAGCAGTGGTTGTATCGAGGTCGGCTAATAAAAACCGATATTCATCCCAAAGCCTCATTTCTTCTGAAATGGAATGAGGGCAGTTCTTTTCAAATAAAGACCGCTGGGCAAAAATATACTCCGACACTTGCCGGTCAACGGAATCGATAGGGATATTGTCTAACGTTTGATGCCAGTTATTCACCAATGCTGAAAACGAAGTGTCATAAGCAAGGGCTAAGTCGGCCGAGGCATAGGCGTTTTTGAATGTATCAGGACTGTAGTTTGAAAGCAGGTATTCAACAAAAGAGCCCGCGGTGGTATAACTGATAGCGCCGGCGCTTCCATAAAAGCCTGAGAACGAGAGAGCAGCTTCCATTTCTTCTGCAGTGGGGTATGGTTTCTCACCGGCCACAATTTGATGAAGGGTGGATTGAGCCGAGGCGTCTTTGGCAATACCTTCAGCAAGGCCTTCAATCAACCCGATGCTGCGGCTGCCGTTGTACAACGAATTACCAAACTGCTTGGAAATTACGTGAACCAACTCGTGCTTCAGAACTCCATCCAGCTGCTGTTTGGCGATATGAAGCTGATCCTGTTCCAACCAGATGGGCACATAGCTGGTAAATTTGGCGCCGGTGATTTTCTTTTTCTGCCAGGCGTGGGCATACAGGAAGCTTTCAATTCTCTGGTCTTTCGGCCACTCAATGTTCAGAAGATCGTTGATTTGCTGAAAATGAAATTCATGCTTCGCAGCCCAGTATTGTATTTCTTCCGGTGAATAGAAGTCGTCATCAAAATAAAGGTCAAAGTGCTCGGTTTGGTGTACGCCACCCAGCTGTACTTTAATGGATTCTCTTGGACTGATTATGCCGGCTTCATCAAGGTTCAGGTAGCTGAACAGTAAACTGATGAGGGTAAGGCCGGTGATAAGTTTGGTTTGCAGGTTTTGGCTCCAGGTTGGCAAAACCCATAGAAGAACGATCCACAGAAAAGTAATCCATCGAAAGTAGAGAAAAGAGCCGGTAAGCTGAACGGCTTCATCAAAAATAGGACCCGGCCATATTCCCCAAATGTGGTTGTAAAAGTAAACCTGAGGGAAGCTGAAAAACTCCATCACCCAAACACCCACACCGATAAAAAGCAGGATGCAAATAGTCAGCACCCTTGAAAACGGAAGGTAGAATGAACGGATTAAGCGACCTATAATCGTTCCCAGAAATACAGCGGGGAGTGGAGTGAAAACCCAAAACCCGAAACCGTCAAAAGTAAGGCAGCCGGTAAAAAAAGAGGTGATAAATAACGGAAGTCCGCCAAGGTATAAATAGCCAAGCACGGTTAAGGAATGCCGGAAGTCCTGAGTAGCAGTCGGCTTAACCGCTCTTATGGCCGCCCAAAAACAACCGATGATGGCAGCAAGGGCTGCGGATTCAAAATGAAAATCACGCAGCAAAGGTATGGGCAGTAATGCCATCCCAAGTAAAACAGGAGTCAGATATGGAAGCGCCTTTTTCAGCAAATTCGGTTCGGTGATGTGGTGATGAACTAAGGTATCAAAAACTACATCATTTAATCACCCTCAATTAATCCCGGCCCAGTAAACCCACCAGATTAGCACAAATTGTAAAGGCAGGCGAGCAATCAGTATCCAGGTATATAGAGTAAGGCCATGATTTTTAAAACCCGACCAGGCCATATCAATATTGGCCGGAAATACAGCAAGAAGTAAAAGAATCAGTCCCCATGTTGCATACATCCTGAACTCCGGGATCATAAATCCAATACCTCCCAGAATTTCAGCCACCCCGCTTATAAGTACCATAGCCTTGTGATAAGGAATGTATTCGGGCATGATGCTCAAATACATAGCCGGCTTCAGGAAGTGAAGTAGCCCCGCAAGAATAAAAAGCACCCCAATCAGATATCGGTGAAAAGAAGGCTCAAAAAGAAAAGACATAGCACAATGTGTTTATGTGCTAAAGTGTTAATGAGCTAAGGATTCCCCTTAACACATTAACACTTTAACACCGTCATCATTACTTCTTAAACATGGTGCTGAGCACGAACCAGACATTTTCTTTTCGCTCCATCAGTCGGCGCTTGAAATAGGGAAACCAGTCGGTGCCAAACGGAACATAGACACGAGCCGAATACCCTTCTTCACTAAGCTGAACCATGGTTTCTTCTCGGAGCCCGTACAACATCTGAAACTCAAAACGGTCTTTCGGAATATCATTTTCGGCAGCGTAGCTCTTAATCCAGTCGATGAGCTCGTCATCATGAGTGCCGAATCGGGGGAATGGCGTTTTTTCCAAAAGCACTTTTGCCTGTTCCTTGAAAGCTTCCCGAATGGCCGGCATATTTTGGAGAGCAATTTTTGAAGGCTCACTGTAAGCTCCTTTCACCAGGCGGATGTCGGCCCCCATTTCGGCCAGCTCATGAATATCATTATGACTTCGGTGCAACATAGATTGAATTACTGTGCCCACATGCTTGCCATATTTTTCAAACGCTTCCTTGAAAATATCGAGTGTGATCTGGGTGTGGTCAGAGCCCTCCATATCAATGCGCACGAACTGATCTTGCTCTTTAGCCACATCCAGCAAACGAAAAAGGTTTTCCCGCGTGAAGTCATGGTCGATGTCGAGCCCCATCATGGTAAGCTTAATGGAAATGCTGCTGATTAAGTCCTGCTCCTTAATGCCTTCGAGCAGCCGGATGTAAGCATCGACGGTATCCGTTGCAGTTTGGCGGTCTTCAACGTTTTCACCTAAAAGATCTAAGGTAAGCTTAAGATCTTTGTTATTTAATTTTTTGGCTTCGGAGATAGACTCTGTGAAAGATTCGCCGGCTACAAAGCGTTTTGCTAAAATGAAAGGTAACTTCATGAAACTCCAATTTTTGATGGCGGGCAAATTTAATCAATAGTTCACATCAGTGCCCACATAAAAATGTAACTACTGCAAAAATCATTCGTGTAATGAGAGTGAGTGAAAACCAATGGAGAAAATATGAGTTCAACAGGAAAATATTTAAATAAATTGATGCTATCCGGCGCATTAGTGGCCGGACTTTTTTTGGCCAGCATTCAGCCCGTGTTTGCCCAATCGAGCGATGAAGTCTATCGGGTTGAAGAGTTTGGGGTATCAGGGCAAGTAAGTCTGGAGGTGAGAACCTCGGGAGGAAGCATTTCAGTGGTTGGTTCGAATGAGGATGAAGTAGTTGTGGAAATGTATGTTCGAAAACGAGGCGATTATGTAGAAGCCGGTGAGGCTGACCTTGATGATTATGAAATAGAAATAGCCCAGGATGGCAATAAAGTTCGGGCGATTGTCGAAAGAAAGTCAGATGGCTGGAACTGGAATAACAACGGGTATTCTATTTCTTTTGTGGTATATACACCTGAAGAAACCCGAACTCGGCTAAAGACCTCTGGTGGCAGCCTGACCGTTCGCAACCTAAGTGGGTCTCAGGAACTAAAAACCTCGGGCGGAAGCATAACAACGGAAGGCATACGAGGAGAGATGGTTTTGAAAACTTCCGGCGGTAGCATCAACATGAGGGAAGTTCAGGGGGATGTAGAAGCGAACACCAGTGGGGGTACCATCCGTGCAGAAACGCTGGTTGGTAACCTGGATGCCAAAACCAGTGGCGGGAGCATTCGTCTTGCAGGTATTGAAGGAAATGTGGATGCCCGAACAAGCGGAGGTTCAATTAATGCAGAGATTCTGGCACCTTCCGATTATGTAGAATTGAAAACCTCCGGTGGCAGTATCACCATTAGAGTGCCGCAGGAAAATGGATATAATTTAGATCTGGACGGAAACCGGGTTTATGTGGACCTGAACAATTTCAGCGGACAAGCTGAAAAGGACGAAATTAACGGCACTATGAATGGCGGAGGCACTTTAATTGAAGCCAAGACGAGTGGCGGTTCGGTTCGTTTAGAATATTTATAAGAGGGCGATTACGATATACACTAATAAATCAGAAAGCGAGGGATAGAATCTCTCGCTTTTTTTGTTTGCTGATGATGTCGGTTCACTCCCAACAAATGATTATATTCAGGGTTCGACTAAATCAGGATTCAATTTACTTATGTCCACAATTCAAACGGCAAGCAAAGAAGCAAAAGAGATAGAAGAAGAGCGCCCGATCATAATCAAGGGAGCAAGGACACACAACCTCAAAGATATTGACGTAGAAATACCCCGCAATAAGCTCACCGTGGTTACCGGGGTTTCAGGTTCAGGAAAATCCAGCCTCGCTTTTGATACTATTTATGCGGAAGGTCAGCGCCGTTATGTGGAAAGCCTGTCCAGTTATGCCCGTCAGTTTTTGGAGCGAATGGACAAGCCGGATGTAGATTTCATGCAGGGCATTTCGCCTGCCATGGCCATCCAGCAAAAAACGACCACCTCCAACCCACGGTCAACGGTAGGTACCACGACTGAAATCTACGATTACGTGCGACTGTTGTTTGCCCGAATCGGGAAGACCATCTCACCGGTTTCGGGAGAAGTGGTAAAAAAGGATTCGCCCCGAACCGCCATTGAAAAACTGTTTGAAAGCCAGGAAGAAGGGGAGCGGTTTTATGTGCTTCATCCCATTCCCCAGCATGAAAAAAAGAAACTGGATGAAGAGCTAAAGGTACTCAAAGAAAAAGGGCTGACCCGTCTTTTGAATATCGAAGACGAAAGCATGGTGGACTTGACTACCGATGAAATCAACCTGAAAAAATTTAAAGCCGACAAGCATCGGGTTTTGATTGATCGACTGGTTTTAAAGGATGATAAAGATACCCGTACCCGAATCGCCGATTCCCTGGAAACGGCTTTTCAGGAAGGAAACGGAAGATGCTCCATCAAAATGAAGGATGGAGAAGAACTCCGGTTTAGTGAGCGGTTTGAAAAAGATGGAATAGAGTTCACCGAGCCAACTCCTCAGATGTTCTCCTTCAATAATCCGTTTGGGGCTTGTGATAATTGTGAGGGGTTTGGAAAAGTAGCCGGCATCGATGAAGATCTGGTTATTCCCGATCATCAAAAAACGATCCGAAACGGAGCCATTGCTCCTTTTGATTCGCAGAAATTCAGCATGCACCTTCGGGATTTAATTAAAGTAGCTGCCCGGGAAAAATACCCTATCGATACTCCTTATGCGGAGCTTTCCAAAGAGTTCAAAGATGTAATCTGGAAAGGGAAAGACGAATATATCGGCATCTGGAAGTTTTTTGATGAGATTAAGAATCAGTCTTACAAAGTACACATGCGGGTGTTGTACTCACGCTATCGTGGATACAGCCGGTGTCAGGAATGTGAAGGCTACCGGGTTCGCAAAGATGCCCTGTACGTAAAAGTGGGCGATTTGCATGTGGGGCAAGTTTCGGAGCTAACGATTGGCCATGCCCGTAAATATTTTGATGATCTGGAGCTTACCGAGTTTGAAGAAGGCGTGGCCGGACAAATTCTATACGAAATACGAAAACGCCTCAAATATCTCGATGAAGTGGGTTTGGATTACCTGACTCTGGACCGACTGGCAAATACACTGAGTGGTGGAGAGTCTCAACGAATCAGCCTGGCTAATGCACTCGGAAGCTCTTTGATAGGAAGTCTGTATGTGTTGGATGAACCGACCATCGGACTTCACCCAAGGGATAACGACCGATTGATAAAAATTCTGGAATCGTTGCGGGATATCGGAAATACCGTGTTGGTTGTTGAGCATGATCCGGAAATGATTAAGGCGGCCGATAATGTAATCGACATTGGCCCTTTTGCCGGAACCCATGGCGGAGAGGTCGTTTTCCAGGGCCCGGTGGATAAGCTTCTAAAAGCCGACACACTGACCGGAAAGTTTTTGAGCGACCGAAAAGAAATCCCTGTTCCGAAAAAACGAAGAAAAGGAAATGGGAAAACGATAGAATTGCGTGGAGCTTCGGAGCACAACCTGAAGAATGTGGATGTAGACTTCCCGCTGGGGATGATGACGGTAGTGACCGGGGTTTCCGGGTCGGGAAAATCGACATTGGTTCATGATACATTGTATGCCGGCATTCAAAAACACATTGGCTCATATAATGACAAGGTAGGGCGTTTTTCGGACTTGTCGGGAATGGCTGCTGTTCATGGCGTGGAGATGGTTGATCAAAGTCCAATTGGTCGGTCCTCTCGTTCCAACCCTGCCACGTATACCAAGGCTTTTGATGGAATCCGCGACTTGTTTGCAAACACCAAGCAGTCTAAAATAATGGGCTACGAACCGGGACATTTTTCTTTTAATGTGCCCGGTGGCCGCTGTGAAAATTGTCAGGGAGAAGGCGTTCAGCGCATTGAAATGCAGTTTATGGCCGATATTGAGCTGACTTGTGAAGTGTGTAACGGAACCCGTTTCAGAAAAGACGTGTTAAGCGTGAAATATCGCGGCAAAAACATTCATGATGTGTTGGAAATGCCGGTTTCGGAAGCCATTGAGTTTTTTGTAGACGAAACCACCATCATCAACAAGCTGCAGCCGCTGGAGGATGTCGGGCTGGGATATCTGAAATTAGGCCAAAGCGCGACCACTTTGTCGGGAGGAGAAGCCCAACGAGTGAAGTTGGCTAAATTTCTGGCCAAAACCTCCACCGATCACACCCTCTATTTCTTTGATGAACCCACAACCGGTCTTCATTTTGAAGATGTTGCCAAACTGCTCGACTCTTTTAACGAGCTGGTTGAGCTAGGGCATTCAGTCATTATCATCGAACACAACCTGGATATTATAAAATGTGCCGACTGGATTATAGACATCGGCCCGGAAGGTGGGTTCGGAGGCGGACAAATTGTAGCTGAAGGAACGCCTGAAGACATTATGGAACATAAAGAGAGTTACACCGGTACATTTTTAAAGGATTACCTGCAATAGAAGTGAAGTAGCATTTGGCAGGTTTAGTTAGAATACCAATCAAAACAAACCTAACAATGAAACTTAGAAATGCGATAATCGGAATGGTAACCGGAGTTTTCTTTATGCTGGGCAGTATTGCACAGGCTCAGGTACTACCGAAGTTTGGGGTAAAAGCCGGCGCAAACTACTCCACGTTTAATAACACCGACAATGTAGAATATAAAGCCGGATTTGTGGGTGGAGTCTATTCAAGCATTAAAGTACCGGCCTCGCCGCTTACCATTCAACCGGAGGTGCTATACGCCCAATATGGTGCAGGAATCGAAAACAGTGATGCCTGGTTTCGGGTAAACTATCTGCAAATACCGGTTCTGCTCAAGTTTGGTTTTAATACTCCGGGGATTCAGCCCAATGTTTATTTTGGTCCATATATGGGATTCAACCTCAACTCAGAAGTTAAAAACGAAAGCGGCTCAATTAATCTTGACGATCAGGCCGAGGGAACCGATTTCGGTGTAGCTGTGGGAGCTGGATTAGACGTACGCAAATTCAACATAGGGTTGCGCTATACTGCCGGGTTAAAAGACGTGGCAAACGACAATTTCAACGATGAAGCCAAGAACGGAGCGTTTGCACTAACCGTGGGTGTGGAGTTTTAGGAATAAATCGGCTCCGACAAAAAGTATTTAAGAAATCCTATAGGACGAAATTTGAACGAACATTTGAACTTTCAAATAGTAAAATCATGATGATTCTGTTATAATAGCGTCCTGATATTCATCAACAAACGTTCTGCCCTTGTTCTACAGGCTGCTCACATTAAACTGGAGAATTTTTATCTCCAACCTGAACCGGTTTCAGCTGTTGCTGACCATCGGGTATATTCTGTTTCTGGGGATTATGCTGGTGAACCTTGCCGGTACAGCCATTGTGGTGGTACTGATGGACAGCGACCCCTGGATGCAGATGCAGCTTCCTTGGCTAACACCTGATATCTACTCATTTATCCTGCTGGTTTTTGCCAATGCTTACTGGGTGATGCACTTTTCATTCACCAACATGCGGCTGATGAATATCGAGGAAAACCGAAAGCTGCTGGGCTTCGGCTTCCCGCTGAAAAGGCTGGCCAAGTATCTAACCATCATCGGGTTTTGTCACCCGGTTAATATCATCTACAATTTAACCTGGTTGGTTTTCTTGCTGATTCAAGTGCACGCGGCATACCAGGTTCCTGTAGCCATAGCTGCAGTAGCGCTGAACTATGTGCTCATTTATTCAGTGAAGCACCGGTTTATCCGTGTGGTAGAAAAACGATTTATAGCGGTGGTGATAGGTTTTCTGGTATTGGTATTTGGGCTTTTTCAGCTGGTTTCCCTTTTTGCATCCAACTCGACCCGGATCTTTGCAGAGTTAATTCCACAAGTGGAAACGGTGAATGCATTTTTATCGTGGCTTCCGGGGGGGATGTTGATCCAGACGGTGACAGAAGATTACGGGTGGATGAATGCATTGACCATCCTGTTTTTCTCCATTGTGCTGATTGGCTTGACGGTAATTGATCACTTTAATAAAACAAAAGAAGGATTGTTAAATCCGGGCCTGAAGAAAGCCGAAGAGGAAAACAGCAAGCTGTGGATAGTGCTTCGGAAAGTACTGGGCCGAAATGCCGGTAAATATTATTTCTATGTGATGAAGCACCCCTACAATCGGCTACAGGTTTTGACGCTGACTATTATCCCAATCGTGTATGTACCGCTGCTGTTGAATGTGGACTATGAAGTAGCCCAAACCATTTTAATACCAACTATTCTTGCCGGCATACCGGTGGCTTTACTGGCTATGGGAATGGCCAATATGTATGGCTATGAAAACCGGGAGTTTCTGCTTCATCTTCAGTTTCCTATCAATTTGGAAAAGCAGCTGAAAGAGCGATTTCTGGGAGTGGTGTTACTTCCTCTGCTGGTATTTTACCTGATCACATTCTTTGAGCTGCTGGTGATCCCCGAAATAGGCTCACCCTTGCAAATATTTGTAGCCAACACGTTTTTCTTCCTCATGTTCATGCTGCTTTTTGTGTGGAGTTCATACTTTCAGTACCAAAAAGCCACCTATTCCTCCTTTAGTTACAAGCACCCGATTATTCCACAAAAGGTAACCTTTGCCATTTCATTCCTGATTTTTTCGATGGGATACATGGTTTTTGTACCGTTAAATGGATTAGAGTGGTATCGTCTCACAATTATGGGTACGGTAATTGTAATTATGGTTATTTACCTGTGGCGGCATATGGATGTGTTAGTTAACCTGTTTAAAAACCGAGTATTGATGAGATTATGGAGCGAGCTGTAGAGTTAAAAAATCTGGATAAGAGCTACGAGGAAACTCCGGTGCTTAAAAAACTGAACCTGGAAATCCCAAAGGGCACGGTGTTTGGGCTGATTGGCCCGAATGGGGCCGGTAAAAGTACATTAATCGGCGTACTGACAGGCTTGCTGAGTTTTGAAGGCGGTGATGTAATTATTCACGGGATGAAATTGAATCCCAAAAATGAGCTGGAAATCAAAAAGCTGACCGCCTCTGTACTGCAGCCCCCATTATTATTTGAGCAGTTCAGCAGCCTGGAGTTTATTGAGTATGTGTGTGAAATCTACGAAGTGGAGAAAGCAGGATTGATAGAAAAAGCCTACTCCCTGATGGACTACTTTGATATCAAGGATTTTGCGAAAATTAAAGTGAATAAGCTTTCATCGGGAAGCCGAAAGAAGCTGGCCTTTGTTACATCCGTTTTGGTTGAGCCGAAATTGTTACTGTTAGATGAACCCTTTGAAGCCGTAGATGTAATTTCCATTGAACGGATGAAAAACATCATCCGGCGCCTGAAGCAAAAAGGGGTTACTATTATCGTAACCAGCCATATTCTGGAAGTAGTTGAAAACCTCTGTGACGATATAGCCATTCTTCATCATGGTCACATTAAAGCCTATCTTGATTCCGTGAGTCGCAAAGAACTGCAGAAAGATTCCAGCCTCCACGAAATATTCGAAAAGTACGTAGAAGTAGAGCGTAAAGAAGAAATTGTGGAGTGGTTGTAGTGCCGGCTTTTTCAATCCATTATTTTTGTTAGCTTTACCATAAGATGTTCGGGAATCAAATAAGCTGATACTATGGAAAAGTCGAGGTTCGAGAAGCTGGAGAAGGTCATTGATGACGTGCTACTCTATCCAAAAAAAGAGCAGAAAGCCCGCATCAAAGAGCTCTGCAAGGGAGACAAAGAACTTCAAGAGCAAGCGGAAGAGCTGCTGGACTCCATTCATGACAGCGAGACTTTTCTGGACGACCAAAAGAAGAATCTGAAGTCTTTAATTGATGATTTTTCTGATGACGAATCCTCCACCGAAACGATGGAAGAGAATTTCGTGCCGGAGAACTTTGGAGTTTATACTACTACCGGCAAGATCGACCAGGGAGGAATGGGCGTTGTATATAAGGGCAAGCGCTCGGATGGGGAGTTTGAGAGAGATGTAGCCATCAAAGTTTTAAACAGGCGGCTGGTAAGTGAAGACTGGGAAAAAAGGTTCAAACAGGAAAAAGTGATTCTCGCCAGTTTGGAGCATCCCAATATTGCCAAGTTGTATGATGCCGGAATCTCTCAAAGAAACCGCCCGTACCTGGTTATGGAATATGTTAAGGGCATGTCTTTGAAAGAGTACATTCAGAAAGAGGAGCCGGAGCTAAAAGAGTGCCTTGCCAAGTTTAAAGAAATCTGCGAGGCTATTGAATATGCCCACCGCAACCTGATTGTTCACCGGGATATCAAACCCCAAAATGTGTTGGTCAATGAGCGGGGTGATGTTAAAGTATTGGATTTCGGGATTGCTAAAATTATTTCCGAAGAGCTTTCTGAGGAAGAAGTGATTCAGACTATAGAATCGGGGAGGTTGCTGAGTTTGAGTTATGCCGCTCCCGAACAGGTTAATATGGGCAAGATAACCGTTGCCACTGATGTTTATGCGCTGGGATTGGTGCTGTATGAAATGCTTGCCCGGGAGAAGCCATTCGACCTTTCAGGGAAGACTCTGCAGCAAGCAGAGAAGATTATCCTCAACAGAGAGACCAAGAACATCAGCGCTGAGTCGGGGGTTAGCCTTAAAAAAATTGATGCCAAAGACCTGGATGCTATTGTAAATAAATGCCTTCGAAAAGAGCCAGAATACAGATACTCTTCGGTGCGAGAACTGATAAACGACCTGGACAACCTTCAGAATAAAAAACCGGTGGCGGCCCAACATAACACCCGCAGGTATAAAGCCGGAAAGTTTATAAAAAGAAACAAATATAAGCTTTCGGTGGCAGCTACATTTTTAGTGGCGATCATAACATTTGGGATTATTTACAGCGTTAACATCACCAAAGAAAAAAACCGGGCCCTGGAAGCCTTGAGAAGAGCAAAAATGGTAAGTGATGTAATGGTGAGTATATTCGAAGAGGTGGACTACACAAAAACGGAGGATCCCCGGCTGGCAACAAGCCATTTTCTTGATGAGTCGCTGGCTATGGTGGAGTATAAATTTACCGATGTGCCCGGAGAAAAAGCCCGTCTGTTGCTAAACTTCGGAACCATAAAATTTAATCTTGGTGAGCTGGAAAAGGCTGATTCGTTACTGAACGAATCGGCATCCATCCTTAACTCACTGGATATAGAAAATGAGTACAGGTACTGGCTGGCCGATGTGTATTACAAAAAAGCCGATTTGTCCCGTGCCATGGGGCAGAACAGGAAAGGTCTGAGTTATGCAGACTCGCTGCAGCAATTTTTAGAAAGACATGAAGAGGAAATTAGAAACCTGGAAATAGTTCCTCTGGATTGGCATGCATATATGCTGGCGTCAAAGTCGTACAAGGCGGAAGTGTTAACATATCTCGGGGAATACAAAAAAGCAGACAGCCTGTATAATGAAATTTTTGAGGGTTATGCAGCCCGAAGAGATACCATGTCGGATGGATACTGGGTAAGTCGCCACGACCATGGCTGGCTGTTGTTCGACAAGGGGGATTACGAGAGGGCCGTTTCAACTTTCGAAAAGGTTATTGAGGCAAGAACGAAGGGGTATGAAGAAGGGAGGTTATATTATACACCCACCAAAATAGCCGGGGCTCATGCAAGCATGGCGTGGGCGTTACATATACAGGAGATGAGTGATAAGGCTGAGAGGCATGCCCGGCGTGCGCTTGCTTTGTACAACGATATTTTTGGAGATAAGCCAAGTATCAAAAGGGCAAAGGCTCTGAATGATTTAGGGATTATCATTCAGCGAAAGGGAAAATATGAGGAGGCCAGAGAGCTGATAGAAAAAGCCTACTACATGCGCAAAAAATTATTGGGAGATACGCATCCACAAACGCTGACCAGTGAAGGAAATATGGGGATGGTATATTTTTACGATGAACAAAAAGAGAAAGCCCTGGAGTGGTTTATAAAAGCCCATCAAAGTAATGTCAAAGTGAAGGGAGAAATGCACCCCGATCATATGAGAGAGTTGAGTAACATTGGGGCTGTACATATGCAGCTGGGAAATACTGATCAGGCCAAAAAATACTTTAAGAAAGCGCTGACCATAGGCGACCGATACTACGATACCTCAAATGTGATATACAGCAGAACACTGTCTGCATACAACTCAATTAAGTAGCTTTCTGAGAAAAAGGTTGGAGGGCTCAATGCCGGGAAATCACTATTTCCCCTATTCAATCATTTATTGTATAATCAGGCAGGTTAGTAATTGAATAAAAGTGGGGCTTCTATGAAAGTGTTCTTTACGTCGATTATCGCGGTGTGTATTCTCTTCAATTTTTCGCAGGCTCAGGATCGTCCGGACCCAAATATACCTCAGGGAACTAACTTTGAAGTTCCGGAAGGCTGGAAAGTTCGGCTTGATCACAACATGGCTGAGGTGGTTATTGGTTCCAAGCCGGATTCCTCAGATATCTATTTTGTGAATATGACACCGGGCTGGCATATCACAACCGGGCCGGCCGGCATCTTTTACCATCCCGCCAATATGGCTTCCGGAGAATTTGGGATTAAAACTGAACTGCATTTTTTTAATCCCGGCGAAAGAAACCGCGAGGGGTATGGATTATTCTGGGGAGGCACCGATCTTGATAATGATGAACAGGCATATATGTATTTTCTGCTGAGAAATACCGGGGAGTTTCTCATCAAAAAAAGAGCCGGGGAAGAAACAGAAGTTATTCAGGGCTGGACAGCAAGCGACGCGATCAATGTTTATGAAGACCCGGAAGAATCGTCTGTGTTAAACGTACTTCAGGTGCTAGTTGATGATGAGCGTGTTCGTTTTATTATTAATGATGAAGAAGTTGCGAATATTGCTGTTGAAGGTATCACCAATAATGGTATGTACGGCTTACGGGTTAACCATAGCGTGAATCTTCATATTTCTGATTTAAGCCTGTCTAAGTTGTGATAACAACTTTTTACTCATCGCACTAAAAATACCGCAAGAAAGCCGTAACACCCTTATAAATGTGGCGTAATAGCTCTTGTCTCAATAATAAATAAAAGGAGAAGAGAGATGAGAAAAGTTAATGCGGTATTGATCATAGTAATAATGGGAATGATGACGGCTTCCTGCACCCCATCAGTAAGCAAATCAACGACAACTCACGTTAAAGACCTGGTGCAATCGGATGTGTTTGGTGTGCTACCTGCTTATAATCAGGAGATCATCGTTTATAACAGCCCGAGCGACGTTGAGGGAGAGTACTTTGAGCTTGCCACCGTACAAATCCTGGAAACAGCCGGTGAAAGTTCCATGGATAATATGATAGAGATGCTGAAGATTGAAGCTAAAAACCTGGGTGGGAATGGAGTTATTCTTGTCGGGAATAAAACAGAGGGAACATCGAATTTGCTTACCAAAGAGGTAAAAGCAATTGCTGTTTATGCGCTGGATAAAATCCCTTCGGAATCCAACTCACCGGTGCTTCTATAACAGGTCAGAGGAATTAAGCTTCACTAAAATCGTTTTAATTCATGTACTTTATACTCAGAACATGAACTAAAACACAACACATGCAGGAAAGTTTTGAGCTTCTGGCAGACAAGGTAATTCAAACAACACCTCAAATTTTAGCCGCCGCGGCATCTTTGGTGGTATTGATCTTTATTGGTCGATTAGCCAGCAGTGGGGTAGGTCGTCTGCTCGGCGATGAAAGAACCAAAGGCGTTAAACAAATACGGCTGATTAAGCGATTGGTCCGCTGGGCATTTAATGTTCTGGGACTGGTAATTGCCTTGCACCTGGTGGGCTTAACACAAGTGGCGACCAGTTTTTTAGCGGCCGGTGGTGTAGTTGCAGTGGTTCTTGGATTTGCATTTCGGGAGATAGGAGAAAACTTATTGGCAGGGCTGTTTCTATCGGTCAGCCGCTCCTTTGATGTTGATGACCTAATTGAAAGTAATGGGATAAGAGGCGTCGTAAAAAGAATTGAGATAAGAGAGGTTCATATTCGAACAGCCGATGGTTGTGATATTTTTATTCCGAGTGCTACTATCTACAAGAATCCGCTTCACAATTTTACAAGAGACGGATTGCGGCGGGGAAGTTTCACCATTGGGGTTGATTATGGGGACGACCTTCAAAAAGCAAGAGAAGTTCTTCTTAAAACAGTTCAGGATCATGATCTAACGCTTGCAAATCCTGCGCCCAATATTCAGGTATCTGCCTTTACAGCTGCTTATGTAGAGCTGGAAGTTTTCTTTTGGATAGACACATTTAACAATGACCATGGATTAGGAGAAATACGGTCACAAGTAATGGATGGCTGCCACAAAATTTTAGCTGAAAAAGGATTTACCTATAGCTCGAATGTGACTACAGCTGTAGATATGCGGCCGGTAAGTGTGAACATTGATAGAGAAAAGCAGGATAAGAGCTAAAGCCAGAGCCAATTTCTTAAGGTACTGGTTCCCTAAAATTCGTCTGCCAGAAATTCACAAATTTCTTCCAAAAGCTCTCTTTGCTCTTTAGTGATAGAGTTTTTTGTGTTTGAGTCCACGTCAAGTTGCCCTACAAATTCACCATTCTTCATAATGGGAACAACGATTTCGGATTGTACGTCGGTGCTGCAGGCCAGGTAATTATCTTCACTGTGCACATCCTGGGCGACGAAGGTCTCATGGCTCAGAGCAACCTGTCCACAAATGCCCCGGCCATAAGGTATGCGAGTGTGGTCGGTCGATGGCCCAACAAAAGGACCAAGAACAAGTTCCTGCTTTCCTTCCCGGTCGGGCAGGTAAAACCCCACCCAACTGAAAGAGGGTATTTCATCAGCTAATAATTCACAAAGGGCAAAAAGCTTTTCATCCCGGGTAACATCCCGCTTTAAAATGTCTTCAGCATCAGAGATTACCTGATCATAAGAAATAAGTTGTACAGAGCTCATAGCAGTAATAAAATTTATTGGCACAGAAAATAAAGTAATATATACGGTATAAAAGTTAAGCTTTGTTTTAAGCAAAAACACGGGTTAAAAATTGATAAAAAGGTCTGTATCTTTGAGGCCATCATGGAAGAATTTTTTAAAGATATAATCCCGTTTTCTACTGTATTTATGAGCATGGCAGCGTTGTTTTTTGCAAGCTTTTCATCTCTTTTTTCCGTCGTAAACCCTTTTGCAGCGATGCCCATTTATATTTCCCTAATGGAGGGGCAAGCCGATGCGGAAAAAATCAGGACTGCGCGCAAAGCTACTACCTACATGTTCTTTGTACTGATTACTTTTTTGTTGATAGGAACATACATTTTAAGCTTTTTTGGAATCAGCTTACCCGGAATCCAAATAGCCGGTGGTCTGGTAATTGTCAGGGCCGGCTTCTCGATGCTGAGTCCGGATAACGGCGGTAGAAAGCTGACTAAAAAAGATCAAGAGGCAGCCATGGAAAAAGAAGATGTCTCGTTCAGTCCCCTTGCTCTCCCGTTGCTTTCAGGTCCTGGAAGTATTGCAGTAGTTATTGGTTTTGGGTCGGATGCACAGGGAATTACTGATTACCTGGTGAATGGGGCAGCTGTATTTATGACGGCGCTGGTTGCTTACGGAATATTGAGGGTTGCTCCAGCCATCGTTAAGTATATTGGCAAAACCGGCATGACCGTCATTACCCGTATGATGGGTTTCATTGCTCTCGCCATCGGGGTGCAATTCGTGATCAACGGAATCTCCAAATTCTTTGGAATCGGATAATCTCATGAACTTTGAAAAGCTTTTCGAATATGATCTATGGGCTAATAAAAAGATACTGCTGGCTATCCGAGAACTTGATGAGAGTGGAATAAGAGAAGAAGCCATTAGCTTACTTTCCCATATTATAGCAGCCCAAAAGGTTTGGATGCATAGAATCACGGGCGAAGAAACAGCGGTGGATATATGGCCTGAGCTTTCGACAGCTGAAATAAGTCAAATAATGAAGGAGAACACCGAAAAGCTGAAGGGCTTAGTTGCATATAGTGATAAAACTATCACCTACCAAAACTCCAAAGGCAAGGAATTCAATAATGCTGTCGGGGACATTCTGACTCATCTTGTTATTCATGGACAACACCATCGGGCTCAAATAGCCAAACTTATAAGACAGGCCGGACAAACCCCGCCCGGTACCGATTACATCCTTTTTCTGAGGGATTAAAGCTATTCTTGATATAATTTAATGCGTTCAGCTCGGTAAGTGATATCGAGATTACCCCAACCCTGTCCGTTTACAAGCTGGTTCTTAAAGTGAAGCGTTGACTCAAAAACTACTTCTTTGTTTGGATAAGTAAGCTCTACTATTTTTGAATAGGGATTCCCGGATCCCGTCCGTACAACGCCAGGCATAAAAAGTCTGTTTTGAGTATTTGGCAGATAATCGACATCACTGATAATAGAAGAGAAAAGCTCATCTCCACGAGATTTCCCATAACTCCAAACTTGCTTAACGGTCATATTATCTTCATCTATTTCATATTCCGTGCCCATCGAATAACTAGGTGCCGACCCAAAATTTCGATTATACCCATTGTCAAAAATAAAGAGGTTGCCGTTTGGGAGAATGAGCGGTGCATGCTGCCCCCAAACCCAAGAAAAGCCGCTGTTTTCAAGGGTCCCCTGTTGAACATCATCACTGTAAGGTGTTCCGCTCTCATCAACTGCTGTCAAAAGGAAAGGAGCGGTTTCGGAGATTTTCTCGTACCGCCCTGCCTTACCCCAACCTTTATGTGGAGCGAGGATCCATTTCAGGTTATTCTTCCAGTCGACTTTAACTACGCCCTGATTTCTGCCAGAGATAACCAGGCTGTGGTCGTTTTCACTATACCAGATTGAGTTCATATGAAACCAGTCTTCGCCACCGTTGGTTAATGTGGTTCTGTTTACATCAAGAACCTCAGCCATATCCCATTCAGTTACAATCGTCCCGTTTCTGTCAATTTCAATAATATAATCCTCTACGCTGGTAACCTCTTCTTCGTTTTTAACCATCGTTGCCCCGACCCTGCTCACAGCAACCACATAGTTTCCATTGGGCAGCTTGATGACTTCATGGTGCATATTGTTTTCTTCCACGACAATGCGGTTCAACTCATTCCCGAACATGTCATATTCTACAATAGTGACACCAAAAACAGCGAAAAAAGTACCATCCCCATTAAACTGAATAGGCCAGGTAATTCGTTGGTGATATCCTAAATCCACGTACCATCTTATATCGCCATTATTATCGAATATCATTGGATAGGTATAAAAGGAACCAGCAACACCAATATGAACCTCATTGAAGTGCATGCCGGGCTCCATCCGGTCTTCATTCAGCACATTGATTTCGGGAGTAGGGAAAAAGTCAGGCAGTGGCTCGGTAGTGATCTCAAGAGTATCTGTGACTACGTGACTATCAGAGTTTTCCAGTGTTAGTACCACACGATTCACTTCATCAGGATACAGTCCCAGAATGGGCAAGATATTGGAAATGTTTCGTTGAGTTTTAGTGTCAGTAAATGACTTCTCCACAGGAATGTCCCCAAGGACCTTTAAAGTAATATCAACGGGTTCACGAGCGCTGAAAGAGACTTCAGCCGACAATGGGTTTCTGCCATAGGGATTTAATTCAACCACAGGTAAATTAAGAAACAGGTAATTTAGGGGGGAGCTCTTCACTCAAATAAACAAAATAAGATTGTTGGTTAGACTCATCCTCTGAAACAACGGTATAGAAAACTCCTTCTGAAAAATCGCTAACTGTTTCGCCGGAAACCTGTTCTACCATGTCTACAAAAACAGTAGCACCCTCTGATGTTGAAAAAGTAGCTGTAAGAGACGAAAGGTCAGTTCCCGGTTCTATGGACTCAGTATTCAGTACTTTGATGAGGCCGCCTTCCTGGTTAATGGAAAAGTCTGCATTTGGGAGCTCAGAAATACTAAATTCATGGAAAAGAGCATCGCTATTAGGCTCGGGTCCTGTATTATTTTGGCATCCTGAAATGATTAATAGTGTAATTAAAATAACCGGTAGCAGGCTCTCTTTAAAAAAGTTCATCTCTTTAGTAACAGGAAATTAATGAGTTAAGTAACGACCGAGAAATTACCTCTTATAACTTTAAATTGGTAAAAAAATGCTGAATGCTCTACAATTAACCCGTCTATTCATTAGTTTCTACGCTTAATATCAATTAAACGGACAATACTCTGGCACTCATCGAAGAATTTCTTGCAGCGTTTTCCTCTTTCATGTGGGGATATCCCTTGGTCATTTTGTTAGTGGGGGGCGGTCTCTTTTTCCTTATCTCATCCGGTTTTACCCCATTTCGGTTTTTCTTTCATGCAGTAGATCTGGTTCGGGGTAAATATGATAATCCTGATGACCCCGGCGATATCAATCACTTTGAGGCACTCTCAACGGCACTGGCCTCCACCGTGGGGATGGGGAACATAAGTGGAGTAGCCGTGGCAATTTTCATGGGTGGGCCCGGCGCATTATTCTGGATGTGGATGAGTGCCATTGTTGGAATGGCCACCAAGTTTTTTACCTGTACGCTTTCCATTATGTATCGCGGTGAAGATACGGAAGGAAAGATTCAGGGTGGACCGATGTATGTAATCCGTGAAGGCCTCAGCAGTAAATGGATGCCCCTGGCTTACCTGTTTGCGATGGCCGGGTTATTTGGACCGCTGCCGATATTTCAAACCAACCAGCTGGTACAGATTTTAAGAGACTTTATTTACATCCCTAACGGATGGGTTGAGGCCGATGCCGCTTTTACCGGAAACCTGATCACCGGGATTGTGCTGGTTGGGCTGGTATCACTTGTCATCTTTGGCGGAATTACCAAGATCGGTAAAGTGGCTTCAAAACTGGTTCCATCTATGGTAGTGATTTATGTAGTTTCGGTGTTATTCATTTTAGCGGTTCACATTGCAGACATTCCGTACTATTTAGGACTGATTGTAACGGATGCCTTCACAGGAAAAGCCGTGATGGGTGGAGCTGTTGGCCAACTGATTATTATCGGGGTTCAGCGGGCTGCTTTTTCAAATGAGGCGGGTATTGGAACGGAGTCATTGGCACACGGTGCATCAAAAACCAAAGAACCTGTTCGGGAAGGGCTAGTAGCAATGATGGAGCCGGCTATTGATACACTGCTCGTGTGTACCATGACGGCCCTGGCTATTTTGGTGACCGGTGTTTGGCAATCCACAGAAGCCAATGGGGTAACGCTTACACTCAATGCTTTTAATGAGGCGCTTCCCGCAGCCGGCACGTATTTACTAATTGTATCCGTGCTTACGTTCAGTGTTAGTTCCATGCTTTCTTATTCCTATTACGGGTCTAAGTGTTTAGGCTTTTTATTGGGGGCAGAAAGACAGCATCTATACAATTACTTCTATGTATTCTCCATCATCTTTGGAGCTGTGGCCTCGCTGGATGCGGTCATTAACCTGATTGATGGGATGTTTGCACTCATGGCTATCCCAACGGTGATTTCAGCTCTGCTGCTTTCTAAAAAAGTAAGGTTGGCATCCAAGGATTACTTCACCCGCCTTAAGAATGGAGAGTTTAAAGAGTATTTGGATAAGTAGTAAACAAACTCTGACCTTCAAGAGTGTACAAAGGCTAAAGCCCTGAGTCTATCTATTCCACTTATCCACCGGCCTTAAGGCCGGTGGACAAAGATTCTACTAAGAAAGCAGGGCTTTAGCCCTTTAATATTGAGCCCTTCTCTAAAACTTTAACATTTTTCTTATCCGCTCTTCTTTCAGATATTGGTTGAAACCGTTATTTAGCGAACCTTCAACCCAAACAAAATTCTGCATTAATGAAAAGAGCGCTCACTATTATCGTTTTGATGCTTATTGCCGCCCAGGTATCAGCACAAATCCCGTCTATATCCGAGAAAACAGAAGGTCTTACAAAAACCGAAGGATATTTTGATTACTATTTCGATGAATCAAAAGACCAGCTTTGGTTAGAGATTGACAAACTGGATGCCGAATTCATTTATGTGAATTCATTGACGGCCGGTATTGGCTCTAACGACATTGGACTTGACCGGGGTCAACTGGGAGATACTCGTGTAGTTTATTTTGAGCGCCGCGGCTCTAAGGTGTTGATGGTTCAGCCAAACTACAGATACCGTGCTGAAACCAACAATGAGCTGGAAAAAAAATCGGTGCGGGAAGCCTTTGCCTCATCCATTATTGCCGGGTTTGAAGTTGCTGCTGAAGAAGACGGAAAAGTGTTAGTTGACTTGACAAGCTTTTTGCTCAGAGATGCGCATGGAGTAACTACCACGCTTCGGAGATCAAATCAGGGGTCCTACAGTTTGGATAAAAACCGCTCTGCCTTATACAAGGAAGGCACCATGAACTTCCCCAAAAACACAGAGTTTGAAGCCACTCTTACTTTTAGCGGAAATAATCCGGGTGGATATGTTCGCTCCGTTGTGCCTACACCGGAGGCCATTACGGTTCGGCAGCACCACTCGTTCGTTGAGTTGCCGGACGACGGATATGAGAAAAGAGCCATGGATCCCCGGGCGGGCTATTTCGGAATTTCATACCAAGACTATGGAACTCCGATTGATCAGGATTTAACCAAGCGATTTATTGCACGCCACCGCCTGGAAAAGAAAAACCCCGAAGCTGAAGTAAGCGAACCGGTTGAACCGATTGTGTATTACCTGGACAACGGAACCCCGGAGCCGGTAAGGAGTGCGCTGCTTGATGGGGCCCGTTGGTGGAATGAAGCATTTGAAGCGGCCGGCTATAAAGATGCGTTTATCGTTAAAATTCTACCGGAAGACGCCCATCCTTTAGATGTTCGGTATAATGTAATTCAGTGGATTCATCGCTCAACACGGGGCTGGTCCTATGGTTCTTCTGTAACCGATCCCCGCACCGGAGAAATTATAAAGGGACATGTATCACTCGGATCGCTTCGTGTGCGTCAGGATTACCTGATCGCGGTTGGCTTGCTTGCTCCCTACGGAGATGATGAAACCAATACGACCATGCAGGAAATGGCCCTTGCCCGAATCCGCCAGCTTTCAGCTCACGAAGTGGGGCATACTCTTGGTATAGCTCACAACTTTGCCGCCAGCGTGACCGGCGACGCTTCTGTGATGGATTATCCACACCCACAACCTAAACTGGTAAACGGTGAAATTGATCTTTCTGATCCATATGATGTAGGTATTGGCGAATGGGATAAAATGGCCGTGGCCTATGGCTATCAGGACTTCTGGGAAGGGACCAACGAAAAAGAAGCGCTCGATGAAATTCTGGAAGAAGCCTATGACTCCGGCCTGAAGTATATTTCGGATGCCGATGCCCGCCCTCAAAGCGGAGCCCATCCGGACGCTCATCTTTGGGACTTTGGTTCGGAACCGGCCTCGCAGTTATCCAGCATTTTGGGAATCAGAAGAAAGGCGCTGGAGAATTTCGGAGAAGCGAATCTAAAATCCGGAAAGCCATTGGCTGAGCTGGAAGCCACATTAGTGCCTATTTACTTTTTCCACAGATACCAACTGGAAGGCACGGTAAAAATGATCGGTGGGCTCGACTACAGCTACAATACAAAAGGAGATAACCTTCCTGCTCCGGAGATTGTGCCAAAATCTACTCAGCAGAAAGCACTGTCAGAAATGCTAAAAGCCATTGAGCCGGCAACTTTAGCTCTACCTGAGAACCTGCTGAATTTAATTCCACCCCGGCCTTCTTCGCTGGGATACTCACGTGAGCTTTTTAATGGTAATGCAGGTCCGGCACTTGATGCTCTGGGAATCGCTGAGACAGCAGCTAATATACCGGTCAATCTGATTCTGAATGCAGAACGGGCCAATCGGTTAGTGGAATACGGAGCCCGCGATAATAACCTTAGTTTAGAAACGGTTTTGGATGAGCTCATCGATGCCAGCTGGAACCGAAAATACCAAAGCGGATATCTTGGATCCATTCAGCGGGTGGTTAATCACGTAGTTTTGAAGAACATGATTGAGCTTGCTGCTGACAGTGACGCCAATCCGGTTACAAAAGCCATTACCCATAAAAAACTAACCGATCTTCAGTCTAAGTTATCCGGCAAAAAAGATGCAGACAGCCGTTACGGTGTTTACACCATTGGCCGGTTTTTAACCAACCCCGAAGAATTTGAGGCCGAAGATGCTCCGGCTCCGCCTCCGGGATCGCCCATCGGTTCAGGAAGTATGATCTATTGCGATTTCTAAGGGCTCATGAATCACTTAAATAAAATATCAGCCACTATATTTTTACTCACCTGTTTTTGGATGACAGGAATTGTAGTGGCACATCCCTCAGTGTCGGTGGTCATAGACTCGAAGGGTAATATTTTCTACAGTGACCTGTCCCGGGTGTGGATGATTTCCCCAAATGGAGACAAACAGGTGGTTGTGGATGATGTACATACGCATGAATTGTGGCTGTCTGAAGATGATAAACTCTACGGTGAAGACGTGAGGAATCAAGGAAATAATTATCGGCACAAAGTTTGGGTTCGACTTCCTGATGGAACAGTCGAAAATGAAATAAGCTGGCGAGACGGGCATCCGGATGAGTATAGCGATTACTCGTTTGTTCGGGATGATGAAGGTCGTTCTTATGTACTTGATCGCCCTAATAAACGAATAAAAGTTCACAGGGATCAAGAAGAGGTTCACTCATATGTTCTTTCAAAATTTGAAGGCAGTCCGCGATGGCACGCGCTCAGTCCAAGTGGTGATATATTTGTTTCTTTTGAAGGTTTTATAGTGAAGGTTTCTGAAAAAAGCAGCAGGAAGTTAACGGAATCTATTGTCGAGCGAACTCCGGAATTTGATTGGGTCGGTGATCATCACGCATTAATGGGCATGTGGTTTGATCGTAAGGATGAACTCAACGTTGCGTTGTTTTCGGGGCAGAGAGTCCTCAGGGTTAATAAAGATGGAAGTACGGAAACAGTGTACCGCTCAGAGGGAGATTGGTCGGTAACAGGAGGGACGTTTGCAAAAGATGGGTCTGTTATCTTACTTGAATATTCAAATTCTAACTCCGTGCGCATCAGAAAGATCAGCGAAAATGGCACTAGCACGGTGCTGTGAACTATACCTTCAGAAGCTACACTACAACCAATCATGAAAATCATTCCGCCTGAAAGTTTGCTGGAAGCCTACAGTCAGGGTCTATTTCCTATGGCTGAGCATAAAAAAGCGGAAGGAGTAAACTGGTACACCGCCCGCAAGCGGGGAGTTATCCCCATTGGCAGGTTTCATACATCAGACAACCTCGCTCGGATTATTCGCCAAGGCAGGTTTGAGGTTCGGGTAAATCAAAACTTCCGCGAAGTGGTAAAACAATGTGCCAACCGGGATTCTTCATGGATTAATGATCTGATTATCAATTCCTATGATGTGCTGAACCAACATGGTAATGCCTGCAGTGTAGAGACCTATCGGGATGGTGAGCTGGTTGGAGGATTATACGGGGTGAAACTGATGGCTGCGTTTTTTGGGGAAAGCATGTTCAAAAGAGAAAAGTGGGCAGACAAATTCGCTCTTTACCATTGCCATGAGATATTAAAAAAGAACGGCTTCGTGCTTTGGGATACTCAATTCTACACCGATCACCTTGCGCAGTTTGGCTGCATTGAAATTGAAGCGGAAGAATATAAAAAGATGCTGGAGAAGGCTTTGAATGAAGAAGCTTCCTTTTGCATATAAAAGTAAGCGTCATCGCGGATCAGCGTTTTATGGCAATAGCGCAAGCCTCCGCTTGTGCTGTGTTTAGTACGCAAGAAAGTTAATAACGTATTCGTCCAAGCGGACGCTTGAACGATATTGCGTGTCAGTTCAAATTATAGCAGGTTAAAACAGTAACACATCCAAAAAAAGCCACCCCGAATACGGATCGATGAAAATCATGACCGGTATCCAAGGCAGCTTTCTGGATAGGATGTTAGTTACACTTTAATATTCGGTGACGGTTACAGCATTTAATGCCGCTTCCCGAGAAATTTGTCCGCGGTCGAGCCGATCAAACACGGATTTTTGTACCTGAAGAGTAACTCTTTCCGGGATAGTGTCGCTTGCATCAGCAATATTGAGCGAAACCAGCAGGTGTTGGTTATTTTTCAGAGAGCTGAGAGTTCTTCCATAGTCAATGATGAATTCCTTTGTTTTAGAGATAAGGGTCTCGTACTCTTTTTCGAGCGTTTCATTTAGCTTTTGCTCCCGTTCCCGCAGGTCTTCTTTCAGTTCTACAAGTTCCTTTTCTCTTTCAGCTGACAGGTTGCCGGAAATGGATCCAAACCGAAAAGAGCCCAGGTTATGCCCACGGTGGATGTTCATGGAATACAAAGCTCCGAAATTATCCAGGTACAGATAGGACAGAGAGTTACTGCTAATCAGGTGAAACTGTTTTCCATCTCCATCTTCAAGAGCCGTTCTAAAAATGTTGCCAAGCACTTTCATATCCAGCTTTTCTGAGTCTTCAGATTTTGAAACCGACAATCGGTTTTGAAAAGCATCAGCATTCAAGCGACCACTTCGGTAGGCATCCAAATCTGATTTCTTTGCAGAAACGGATATGACGGGTAGGGTCTTAGCGGGTTCCTTCTCATCGTCATTGATAGCCTTGAGGGAAAAAGTGGCATATCGGCTGTTGCTGGAGTTTGTTGAGCCGTAAATCACCAATACGTTTTCGTCTGGGGAAAGCTGCCCCATGGTGGAAGCATAGTCCTGCATAAACTCCGTAATGCGTTTCACAACGGATTCTTCGTCAACTGCTTTATCAGACTGGTCATTATCCGAACTATACTGGAATACGACATTTGCTGAACCCGATCCTTCGCGTGAAACCACAATGGATCTGCCGGTTGAGGAAGGGATCATAAAGATCACTCCAAAATCAGGGATATAAGTTCCCTTTATGTTGGCAGAAGATCCACCAAAAAACACATAGTTATTGGATCTGATCTTGGCGTTTCCGGCGTCAGAAACTATCTGTGTTTTAAAGAGTTCTCCCAGTATATTCTCCATAATCTTGATGTCGCGGTTCATGCGGTTAGCATCAAAATCCTGAGCGGAAGTAAGGGTAGTAAGCATTAGCGCCATCAACCCTGTAGTAATTATTTGTTTCATTGTTTTCATGATACTGTCCTGTATAAATTTAATTTCCGGTACTTACCGTTTGTATGAGTTCGCCTAATACCTGATCGGTTTGTCTGAATCGGTCGTAATAAGTCTCTTCCATGTTATATATGCCGGAGGTGATCATCTGCAAGTCCGACTGTCGCTGCTGCTCGATGTAATCTGCAAAGTTCACCAGTGTTTTTTCAATCCGGTTTTCCTGTTGCTGCTGTGCCTGTTGTATGGCATCGGAAATCATAACGGCGTTATCTTCTCGGACTTGCTGCAGCAGCATTTCTACCTGCTGCGGGGTGAATCCCTGCTGTATAATTTCCTGCTTCTCGCCAAAAGCCAGGTTAAAGCTCCCATCATTAACGGTTACGTTTAATTTGGTGAAGGCTCCCAAAACCACAAACACCAGCAGAAGAGATGCCATCGCGAAGCCGGCCCGGGCAAATCCGTTTTGAGGAAGCAGACCGCCGATTAGCTCATTCCACCATTCCTGAAATCCGGACTTGTGGGGTTCCACCATCACCAGCTGCTCGGCCGGGTCCTGAACCGGAAGGTGAGAGAGCATGGAGCGAACATTTGACAGTTCCTCCAGTTCTTTCTTTAGCTCCGGGTTTTGAGATAAAAACTGTTCTAACTCTTTTCGTTGATCTTGCTCCAGTTCATCATACAGATAATCCATGAAGAGCGATCGTGCGGTTTCTTTATTCATAATCAAACACCTCTTTGTTGATGTTCCAGGAGTCGAACGTCTTCTTGAGGGCGCTCAACCCGTAATACAATCTTGACTTTACTGTGTTTTCAGGTTCATCTAAAATTTCTGCTATTTCTCTGAAGGTCAGCCCTTCATATTCTTTCATAATTACCACCACTCGTTGTTCCACCGGAAGCTGCAGGAGTGCTTTGTGAAGCAGCACCAGTCCTTCGTTTCGTAGCACGGAACCATCAGCAGGGGTGGCCGTTTCAGTTTGCGGGGCAACTTTGAGCGCTTCATACGAAGTGGCTCGTTTACGACCCACGCGTTTCAATTCATCGAGACATAAATTGTTGGCGATGGTGTACAGCCACGACCCGAACTTGTTAACATCATCCAGTGTATCCAGCTTGTGGTATGCTTTAATAAATGTTTTTTGAGTGATCTCGGCGGCATCATCGGAACTGGCAAAAAAACGGTACGCAAAATGGTGAATGCGATCCTGCCATCGCGTTACCAGCTTGTTAAAAGCCTGGTGATTTCCACCACGAAAATCCTGTACCAGTTGTGCGTCTTCCATGTGTTCTTTTTGTCCCGAGTTCATTCTGAAAGTAAGACGAGAGGAAGAGGAATATAGTTTTAAAAGAAATGAAAGTTGATAGGGTAAGGAGTGAAGGGGATAGACATAGAATAGTGCAAGCGTCCGCTTGTGCGGTGTAGAATTAAGGGAAAACTGCCGGTCAATAAGTAATTCTAAGCGTCTGCTTTAACGAGTGAATTTGTGCAAGGGGACTGTTAAATATTGCCGAGCAAAATTTTAGGAGGGCAAAATCAAGGTATCGTCTATCAACTTTCAGAAATAAAAAAAAGGGGGAAGTGATCAACCTTCCCCCTTGTCTCTCTTCGCGTATGAAGCTATTCCGTACGTTGCGAAACAACTCCATTCTCGTTGGATATAATAACTTCCACCCGGCGGTTTTGTTGTCTGCCGGCTTCATTCATGTTGGTGGCTACCGGATACTCCTCGCCATATCCCACCGTTTCAATTCGTTGCGAAGATATCCCTGCTTGTATTAACGCTTGTTTCAGGGCATCGGCTCTTCGCTGCGACAGATTTTTATTGTATTCAGCTGAACCGATGCTGTCGGTAAAACCTTCAATATGAACCGTTCTTTCAGGATAGTTCTTCAAAAAACCGGCCAGTTCGTTTACCACTTTGTTAGCCCCTGCATTCAGAGTAGAGCTGTCGAAGTCAAAAAGCACATCGCTGAGCGTCAGCACCATGCCTCGTTCACTTTGCCTGGCTTCCATCTCTGAAAGTCGTTCAGCTAATTCGGAGGCTTCTTTGCGAGCCCTTTCAGCCTCGGCTCTTTCTTCTTTCACCTGTTGAAGGGCATTTTCGGCTCGTCTCTCAGCAGCAATGGCTTCGGCCTTTCGTGCTTCTATCAGCACTTGCTTCCGTTCTGACTCTGCCTGCTCAACTTCATCCTGAGCGGCATTTAGCTCGGCCGTTTCGCGGGCAATTTTTGTTTTCTGGTTGGCAATATAAGCGTAGTGTTCAATAAGGCTTTTATCGGCACCCTCTTCCCACAGTTTTTGACTTTGACTTAGGGCTTCTTCTGCCTCTTTCAGGGCAACCGGTGCCTTCATAACAATAAGTGAATCCCGTTCAGCTTTATCATAAGATTGCTTCGCCTCCATAAGCAGCGGGTTGTTTTGGGGAGGTCCGCCACAGCCGGCTAATAGCAATGGAATAATCAGACTTAGAAAAAGGAAGCTGTATCTGTCAAAAAATTTCATGACCGGTTCTCCGATTTATCTAAATTGTTTTGAATCTCTTCCCGGAGCACGCGAATGCTTTCCCGCAGTTCCCGCACGGCCTTCTGAGCTTTCTCAGATAACGATTTCATCTGGGCCAACTCTGCATCTACCATAGCACGATCAGCCGTTCGCTTAGCCTTCCCATATTTTTCCTTGGAAACAAGCTCTCGGGCTTTGGTCAGCTTTTTACGAGCCTCCCGAATCTCAAGCGGAGCATAGTTTTCGGCTCCCACTTGTTCAGCCTGTTGAATGGAGGCTTCCACTTGGGTCAGTTTGTCATTTGGGGGCTTGGTGCTCGCACACGCTCCTGTAATAAATGTTAGAAGAGTAAATAGTAACAGTTGCCTCATTATGGCCAGGATTTTATTACATGGTTATCAACTTTAATCAGTGATTTCGAAGTTTGTTCCCGGGAAGATGTTTAAGTAGCGCAGGGGCTTTTGGTTCAAGCAAATCGGTATTTTTTCCTGGTTTTCCTGGTTCCGCCGCTCTTCGGCGGAACCAGCTTATGAGGCTCTGCCTCAGGATTGAGTAGGGTGGTGAGTTTAGGCTGTAAACTATAGCATTGAGTTTGAGGCAGAGCCTCGGAAATGCGTTACGAAGCAGAACACCGTAACGAGGATGAACTGGTATTTTCAATTTCAGCCGGTCGCTCAAAAACATTTATCCACATTGTTGTTGATAACACGGAAAAGAACCCGTATTTTTACAGGCTCTGTAATTGGCGGAGAAAAACGATCTTAGTAATATGTTTGAAGATTTATCCTCAAAATTAGACAAAGCATTTCAATCCCTGAAAGGGGAAGCTCGCATCACGGATGTGAATATAGCGGAGACTGTCCGTGAAATTCGCCGTGCTTTGCTGGATGCTGACGTTAATTATGAGGTTGCCCGCCAGTTTACGGAAGATGTCAAAGAGCAGGTGCTCGGTTCTGATGTACTCACCAGTGTTAATCCCGGCCAGCAGTTCACAAAAATTGTGCACGACAAGCTGGTTGAGACTTTTGGTGGGGAAAAAGCCGACATCGCTAAAGCTGACACTCCTCCTACAGTAATTCTTATAGCCGGACTTCAGGGTTCGGGTAAAACAACCTTTACCGGTAAGTTAGCCCGACACTTAAAGCAGGAGCATAAAAGGAATCCTCTTCTTGCTGCCGCCGATGTTTATCGCCCTGCCGCTGTTGATCAGCTTAAGACACTCGCTTCGCAAATTGACGTTCCGGTGTATTCCATCGAGCAGAAAGATGCGGTTCGTGTTGCCAAAGAGGCCGTTTCTATGGCTAAAAGCCTGGCACTCGATACGGTTATCATTGATACCGCGGGTCGTTTACATGTAGATAAGGAAATGATGAATGAGGTTGCGGAAATCAAGAAGGCCGTAAATCCTCACGAGATCCTGTTTGTGGTCGACTCTATGACTGGGCAGGATGCTGTGAATACAGCCAAAGAATTTAACGAACGCATTGATTACAACGGCGTGGTTTTAACCAAACTGGACGGTGACACCCGCGGTGGTGCGGCCCTATCCATTAAGACAGTTGTAAACAAGCCCATCAAATTTGTGAGTACCGGCGAAAAGCTGGATGCTCTTTCTCCTTTTTATCCCGACCGTATGGCTCAGCGTATTCTGGGCATGGGAGATGTGGTTTCGTTTGTTGAAAAAGCTCAAAAAGAATTTGACGAGAAGGAAGCAGAAAAACTTCAGAAGAAAATTCGGTCGGATAAATTCGACCTGAACGACTTTCTCGAGCAAATTCAGAAGATCAAGAAGATGGGAGACTTCGGTGATCTTGTTTCTATGATACCCGGCGCCAGCAAAGCATTGAACGATACTGAAATCGACGATGATGCCTTCAAACCAATTGAAGCTATAATCTTATCAATGACGCCGGAGGAACGCCAGGAGCCCGAGTTGCTAAACGGAAGTCGAAGACGACGTATAGCCAAAGGATCCGGCACCACTGTTCGTGAGATCAATCAGCTCATGAAACAGTTCGATCAAATGAAAAAAATGATGAAGACCATGTCGAAAATGGGTAAAGCCGGACGTGCTCTTCAAGGATTGAAAAATCTGCCTATCGGCCGATAAGAACTTATAATTTAAACACACATTGGAGAACAGCATTGTTAAGAATCAGATTACAACGAAAAGGACGTAAGAAACGCCCGATTTGGCATATCGTAGTAGCCGAAAGACACGAAGCTCGTGATGGACGTATCGTAGAGCGTGTGGGTCGTTACGACAACGTAACCGAGAAAAAGGAAGTGGTACTCAACGAAGACCGCATTCTTTATTGGTTAGACACCGGCGCTCAGCCTACCGACACCGTACGTAAAATCCTTCGTCGCGAGGGTATTCTGTACAAGCGTCACCTCATGAACTGGGGCAAGAGCGAAGAAGAAATTGAAAAAGCACTGGCGGAATGGAAAGAGTACAGAGACTCTAAGAAAGAAGATGCCACCAGCCGTAAAGCTGACTATAAAGAAGTGCTTGCTGCCGAAGAAAGAGAATACAAAGAGCAGCTTCAGAAGAAAGCCAAACAAGCAGCTGCTGAAGTAGAAGCTGAAAAGGCCGCTGCTGATGAAGAAGAAGATGAAGCTCCTAAAAATGAAGCCGAAGAAATTGAAGCGGCATTAGAAGAAGCTGAATCTGATGATTCTGCAGAGGAAACAACAGAAGCAGCTGAGGAAGAAACTGCGGAAGCTGAGGAAGAAACCGAAGCTAAAGAAGAAGCATCTGAAGAAGAAGCTCCGGAAGAAGACGAAGCAGAAAAAGAAGAATCAACGGAAGCTGCTGAAGAGGAAACTGAAGAAGCCGAGGAAGAAATCAAAGAAGAAGAGCCGGCTGAAGAGAAGAAAGAAGAAGCGAAAGAGTCTTCTTCTGACAAGGTTTCCACTGATATGAATGCGAAAGAGGCGATAGATCACATTAACAATACCGATCTTGACGACCTTAAAGGATTTGTCCCGGAAGACGAAGACCGCGTAACGGTTCAGCGTGCCTGGGAAAGCAAACAAGAAGGATAAAAAAGATATCCGGCGCCTATGAATCAGGACGCCAATACACCGGGCTTTGTTCAGGTGGGGCATGTAGAACGCTCCCATGGACTTGAGGGCGAGGTCAAAGTTTTCTTTGATGTCGATGACCCACAGAAAGTTGAAGAACTGAAGCTGGTGTATTTGCGAAATGACCGTGGCGACTTTTACCCGGCCCGAATCATGGATTTTCGGGTGGAGGGAAAAAGAAACAAAATTTCGTTCTTTGTACAATTTGACCAAATCGCTGATCGCACCGGCGCAGAAGCATTGAAAAGCAAGGGCATTTTTCTGGAAACAGACGAAGCCGAACCTTTTATACATGCCGAAGTAGAAACCGACGATTCTTTAGTTGATCATGAAGTATATGACGGTGATGAATCGATTGGGTTGGTGGTTGATGTAATGAACAATCCGGCTCACCCCATTTTAGTGGTTGCAACCACTTCGGGAAGCCGACTAATTCCATACATCGATCACTTTATACAAGACCGGCGCGAGGGTAACATCTACTGCCAGAATCTGGATGAACTGGAGGGAATATGATGAGAATTGATATTATTTCTGCTGTTCCCGCTTTGCTCGACGGACCGCTGAACCACAGTATAGTGAAGCGTGCTGTCGATAAAGAACTGGTTGAAATTCATGTGCACGATCTTCGGGATTACACCGAAGACAAACACAAGAAAATAGATGATTACCCCTATGGTGGCGAACCCGGAATGGTGCTTACTCCCCAGCCGATATTCAGCTGTATCGAGAAGCTTCAATCCGAACGTGATTATGATGAACTCATTTTCACCGCGCCCGATGGCGATGTTTTTGAACAAGCCGATGCAAACGCATTGTCGCTCAAACAAAACATCATCATTTTATGTGGCCACTATAAAGGCGTAGATCAGCGGGTAAGAGATGAACTCATCACCAAAGAATTTTCGATTGGTGATTATGTGCTTTCGGGAGGAGAACTCCCGGCAATGGTGATAACAGATGCTGTTGTGCGGCTGCTCCCCGGTGTGTTGGGAGATGCAGGAAGCGCATTAAATGATTCATTTCAGGATGGACTGCTGGAAGGTCCGGTTTATACACGTCCGGCAGAGTTTAAAGGGATGAAAGTCCCGAATGTGCTGCTTTCAGGAGATCACAAAAAAGTAGCTGAGTGGAAGCAGCAGCAATCCGAAAAGCGGACCAAAGAACGAAGAAAAGATTTGTACGAAAAATTTAAGAAAGAACATTAATAACAATCCTGATAGCTATCGGGATTAAATTTAGAAATCATGGATAAGTTAAAACTTGTAGAGCAAAGCCTGATAAATGAGGACGTTCCTCACTTTACAGCTGGAGATACTGTAAACGTTCATTACCGTGTACGTGAGGGTGAAAAAGAGCGTATTCAGCAGTACGAAGGTGTTGTGCTTTCTGAAAGAGGAAGTGGCCCAAACAAGACGTTTACTGTTCGAAAAATCAGCAGCAATGTAGGCGTTGAGCGTGTATTTCCACTGAATTCTCCTTTCATTGCCAAAATTGAAGTGAAGAAGAAAGGAAAAGTAAGACGATCAAAACTTTTCTACTTGCGTGACCTCCGCGGTAAAGCAGCACGTATTAAAGAAAAAGGTGCGAAGAAACAATAACTTCTCGCCGGCTGATTATTATTGCGATCTCAGGCTTTACTGTTAAGTTTTGCCAGGTCGCAGCTCAGCTTGCTATGGCTATTTATCAGATTAACCTAACTAACTAAGGATGAACATTATTCTGTTTGGCCCTCCGGGGGCGGGAAAGGGAACTCAGGCTAAGTTATTACAAGACGAGTTCAGTATCCCACACCTCTCAACCGGAGATATTTTTCGGGCAGCGATCAAAAATAAAACGCCACTTGGGGTTAAAGTAAAATCCATTTTGGATTCGGGTGAATTGGTACCTGACCAAACCGTTGTTGACCTTGTTGCCGATGAACTGAGAAAAGACAAGTATCAGGATGGCTACATTCTGGATGGTTTTCCAAGAACAGTGGTACAGGCAGAAGCTTTCGATTCTTTCCTGGAAAGCAACAACGACAAACTGGATGCCTTCATCCTGCTATCGGTTCCTGAAGAAGAGTTGATTAAAAGAATTCTTTCCCGGGGCGAAGGTCGATCGGATGACACTGAAGAAAAAGTGAAAACCCGCCTCCAGGTGTATAGGGAAGAAACCCGGCCTGTTATGAAGCACTACGAAAAACAAGGCAAAGTGCAGGAGATAGATGGAATCGGTACTATTGATGAAATCTTCAAGCGAATTAAAGACGCTCTTACCTGATCAAATTTGAATCCCGCCACCGAGCGGGATTTTTTATGTCTGCAATTCTGTAACCGCTGTGCCACAATAGCTTATCGGTATCGTTATTCGGAACGATTATCTGTTTTGTTTGTGTATAATAATAAAGGTGCAATAAAATTAGGAGTAAGTGAATGGCGGCAACAAGTAAGAAGGGAATCGGTTTATTAAAATGGGGTACGGCATTAGCCGTTCTTGGTGGACTTGCAGTCATACTTTCAGGCTATGGTTACCAGTGGGGTTGGTGGCATTTTAGTACAGGCTTTTCCATAATTCCGTGGGGAACCGGGGCGGCTATTATAGGCGGAATTGCAGGGGCTATTGGCTTCTTCAGAATGCAGGAATCGGGTAAGAATGTTACTATCGCAGGTTTTACGGCTATGATAATCGGGGTAGCTGCTCTATCCAATTTTGGATACTGGTACCTGGAAGTTCAGAAAGGGTATCCGCCCATTCACGACATCACAACTGATACGCAAAACCCGCCACAGTTTGATGCTATTGTTCCCCTTAGGCGAGATGCACCAAATCCACCGGAATATATTCATGATGATGGTCCTGCAGAAGCTCAAAAAGAATTTTATGAAGAACTGGAGACCCTGAATGTTTCATTGGACTATGATGAGGCTTATGACCGGGCCTTGGCAACAGCACGAGAAATGCCCTGGCAGGTGGTTGGTGAAAACAAGGCGGAAGGGCGAATCGAAGCCTACCATAAATTAGCCTGGTTTGGATTCATTGATGATGTTGTAATTAGGGTTGATACCACCGAAACAGGAAGCAAGATAGATGTTCGATCCAAGTCAAGAATCGGAAGAGGAGATTTGGGAGTGAATGCGAAGCGCATTAAGTCTTACCTTGAAGCTTACCAGAAATAAACCAATGATTTCAGGGTATTAACTTTGCTACTTCTTTGGCCAATAAAGTAGCTGCTTCCGGCTTCATGCGGAACCAAAGCTCCGGTTCAATAAGTTCCAGCTCCGAAACCGCCAGCACTCCGGAGTTGTTAAGCACCAAATCAACACGGGCATAAGCCGGAAGTTCAGGGCAAGCATGCAGTGCTTTACGTGCAAACTCAATTTCATTTTGTCGGGGCGTGTATGCATGAACCGTTCCGCCAAAATCATCCTGTACTCTGAAGTCGCCAGGTTTAGCCCTTTTTAAGACAGCGTGGCTAAAAGTTTCCCCAAAAAATATAAATGACCATTCGCCACTTGTCACAACAGATTTCTGAAAAGGCTGGAGCATGAAATCTTCTTCCTGCATTACCTCCTTAAGTTTCTGGCTAATAGTATCAATACTTTCGGGCTGAATGCGGTAGGTGTGACGGCCCGCTCCTCCAACCGTGGGTTTGATAACGGTATCCTGCCAGCCTGTAATGTCATGTATTTGCTGTAAAGACATTCCATTTCCGCTGTCAAGATATCGGGTAGGAACTACGTTAATCCCACTTCTGCTAAGATCATCCAGATAATGTTTATCCATGTTCCAGCGGATCAGCTTTTCACTGTTTATAAAATGAGTTTTTGAAGACGTATTCTCCATCCAGCGTTTAAACTCATCGAACCGACTGAAATAATCCCAGGTTGTTCTGAAAAGAACGGCTTTGGTTGAAGACCAGTCAAAGTCAGGATCAGCCCAGTCTTTTCTGTGAACCACTAAACCCGTGTCCTGCAAAGCTTCCTTCACGATACGGTCTTCCGTCAGAATATTCTGGACATAATCACCCGGAGCCGATGGGTTTATATATCGGGAGTCAGTAAGTATGACAACATCAAAATCAGTTTGGAGCATCAGTAGTGGTGCTTTTAGTGCAAAATAACTTCTAAGGAATACAAATATTGAATAAAAACCAATAACCAAGTTTATGAAGTGTTGAACATTGCCCGTATTTTTAATCTGCTGCTAAACTTAAGTTAAAATCTATCTCTTCAACCGGCTCAAATACATACAGCAAGTCTGCAAAGCGACAACTAATCGCTACTTGTGCAGCCTTTTTCATTTTGGGAGCTGTGTTTGCAACCTGGGCTTCCCGTATCCCGGCCATTCGCGATGTTTCCATGCTCACTCCGGTAACACTGGGATACGCACTACTAGGCCGTGGAGTGGGAACCATATTGATTATGCCGGCAGTAACCGGCCTGATACATCGTGTTGGGGCAAAGAAGTCAGCTTTGTTCTTTGGTGTATTATTGATCTTGTCACTAATTCCTATGGCGATAGCTCCCGATTGGATTGTATTGACGATTGTACTATTCATTTCAGGGGCAGGCGCAAGCGGATACAATATTTCTATTAACGCTCTGGGTTCCAGGATTGAGTCAAATACAGGGCGATCTCATATGTCGATGATTCATTCCTGGTTTGGAGTGGGAAACGTGGCCGGGGCACTGGCAGGAACAGCAATGGCATCACAACTGTTTTCAGTGAGTCTTCATTTCTGGGGAACTGGAGCTTTTCTGATGGCGGTTCTGATGGTGATCTATAGATACCTTCCGGAAGATGGAAAGGATCCTGAAGCAATTAAAACGGGATTCAAACTCCCAAACAGAGGGCTGCTTTGGTTAGGGGTTATTTGCTTTATTGCCGCTTCCATAGAAGATTCAATCATGAATTGGGTTACCCTGTTCTTTTCTGACTACGTTGGAGCTTCGGAGGGATTGGCTCCCATTGGGTATACCGTATATGCCGTTTCCATGTTAATTATGCGATTAGTAGGTGATCGCTTAAAACCACGCTATGGGGCAAAAGCACTAATCACTACCGGTTCACTGATAGCAGCATCAGGTGTGATTATTTCCATCTTATCTCCAAACCTGATTGTCGCTTCAATTGGCTTTGTTATGGCAGGCGCCGGCGTGGCGCTCACCTTCCCAATGCTATTCAGTGCAGCAGGTAAAGAAGGTGCTGTGGCTCTTGCAACGGTAGCAACGATGGGAGCACTTGGTGGAATGATTTCTCAGCCTATCATGGGCTACCTGGTGGATAACTTTACGCTTACCGGTGGGTTTCTATTCATTTGTATTTGTATGTTGGCAGTTGGTGCCGGAAGTCAAAAGGCCGGGCTTTTAAAAAAATAATCGGGATCTACTGACACCCGAAAAAAGTTCATCGGGGAACAATCACAAAAAATTCTCGTTACAGCTACATGTAATTATAAATAAAACGGGTTTTCATGAAAGAGTTATTAATCATACTAATTAGCACGTTGGCCCCATTTATCAGTTTTGCCCAGGTAATGGACGACACTGATATCAAAAAATTGGAGAAGGGGGAATACAATATCGAAGCTGGTAAAGTTCAGGTAACATTTTCTGATACGGTATCACCAACTTTTGTTGAGCAGAAATTAGATGAGCTGGGATATGAAATTCTAAGCAGTGAGATCAAGAACATTGTCCTTTCCATAGAGAACAACCCAAGCCCCGAGCAGCTTAAAGGGCTGGAAGAAAATGTGTGGGTAGAGTTTGTGATGAGTGAAGCCGCAGGGAGTTCCGACAAAGAGATGGAGGAGATTAATAATAGCGATACACTTGAAAGCGATAAGGTAAATCAGCTGCTGGCAAAGCTTACTTTTAGCAAGGAGTATGAATATGTAGTGGTGGCATTAACCTATAGTGCTACGGACAAAACGGTTGAGGATATTAAAGCCGCCTATCCGAATCTTGACTTTGTGGTTTTACAAAAGAGTCAGCGTTCAGCAATCCTCAAAACGGAAGAGGACAAAGAACTGGAAGCTATGGATGAGTTAAAGCAACTCAACTTCGTAAAGAATACGGCAATGGTCGGAAACCTGGAATAGTAGCTGCACATGGCATTGAAATGCTAAAAAGACTTATCTCGTTTAGTAACTGAACAAAGTTGAATAAAACGAGAGAGTAACATGGCAAAGCAAGAAGCACCGGTAAACAACTCGCCTTTTACAGCAGAAGAACTTGAACATTTTAAAGAGCGGCTAAACGAAGAGTTGGCAGATGCCAAAGAAAAAATAAGTTCGTTTGAAGCCCGATTAAAAGAAATTGAAAATAAGCTAAACGACACAACTTCATCATCAGCCCACCACCAGGGAAATATTGCTTCTTCAGAGGAAGAACGAGAGAAGTACTATTCCATGATCGAGAAGCAAAAGGAGAAAATAAAAGAAATAAAGATGGCACACTCCAGGATAGAAGTAGGCAACTACGGAATCTGTGATGTAACCGGCGATCCTATCAAGAAAGAGCGCCTTGAGGTTAAGCCGCATGCCCGCTACAGTGTGGAAGCGGTAAAGTCAGCTAATAATATGGAAGCCAACACAGGGATTAATGTAAGTGAGCCGGCTTAATCAGAACAGACCGAGCTGTTTATCTTGTTTGTTAACAGGCCACTCTGGGAGAGGAGGAACCTCAATCAACCGAGATAGCAGCTTGTGAAAATGTTGGCATAGTTTGGGCTGATCAACTTTGTTTGGAGCATGGATAAAAACGTAGGGGTGAAGTCCTTCGTCAATCCACTCAGCTACAATGATGGCCCATTCTTTGAGATAGGGTTCGTTATTTAGAACATCATTTGTCCCCACATATCTTAACACGGGGCGTGCCCCCGTGGTATCGAACCGAACGGGCACTTTGGGCTTTTTCTTCTGAGCTTCGGCTATAGAAGATTTGGTTGCTTTGACTGAATGAAGTTTCCGGGTGTCAAATATAACCCGATCCACATCATAGCTTTTCAACAGAGAAGTAAGGTTTCGTTCATGCTTTCCGTGATCAAAAAAATCACGATGACGGACTTCAACGCTATAGCTAAACGTTTTGGGCAAAATAGAGAACAGATTCTCCAGTTTATACAAATCCTGTGGGCCAAAACTCTCAGGAAATTGAATCATAAAAGGCCCGGTTTTTTCTCTGATCGACTCGAATAACTTTACAAATTGTAATGCGTCATATTCTACGTCAAGTAACTGTCGGTCATGTGTAAGGCTTTTGGGAAACTTGAAGCAGAACTTAAATCCTTTCGGGGTTTGGAGCCCCCATTTAGCAATAGTCTGAGTAGATGGGATATTATAAAACGTTGTGTTCCCTTCTACGGAATTGAATACAGAAGAATACTGAGTGAGAAATTGATCAGGCTGTGCGGTATCAGTAAAGAAATTACCTTTCCACTCCGGTAAACTCCAGACTGTACAACCCAGGTGATATGGCAGATTTCTTTTCATAGACAGAAGAAACTAAATTTTTCTGTGATACTCTTCCCTGAAACACCGATTTTAGAGAAAGAATTTGTGAGACAGCTCAGCCTGTCTTGGAAAGCAGTTCTTCACTTTTGAACCGAATTGTAAACGATGTGCCCTGCTGTTGAAGCAGTTGACAATCGGCATTCAGCTGCCTGATTAATACCGAAATCAATGTCATACCCAAGGTTTCGGACTGATTAAGATCAAAATCTTTGTGTAGGCCGGGGCCTTCATCAGAAACCCTGATAACGACTTCATCATCTTTCTGAAATAGAGCAACTTCAATTTTACTATTACCTTCAGTTACGCCATGCTTAAAAGCATTGACCAAAAGCTCATTAAGCAGCAGCCCGGCAGGGATAGACTCTTTGATGCTTAAAGTGACCGGTTCAGTTTTTGTTATTAGCTGAATGTTGGATGCGGAAGATGCATATTTGCGTTGAACGGCATCCAAAAGCTCATTTACATATTCATCCATTCTGATGGATGAAAAAGTTTCATTTTGGTACAATCTTTCATGAACCATTGCCATAGAGTGGATTCGGGAAATCGTATTCTCGAAGAAGCTTCCGGTACTTGGCTTTTTTGAAAGATTCTGTTGAAGCTGTATCAGGCTGGATACTAAAGCGAGATTATTTTTCACCCTATCATGAACCTCTGCGATCAGGTGAGTTTTCTCTTTCAACTGCTCTTTTATTTTTAGTTCAGCTTCCTTTCTATAGGTAATATCACGGGCAATGCCATATACACCGATAATTTCTCTATCCACCACCATAGGTAAATTTGTAACCTCAACATACATGGGGTCCGAGTTTTTCAGAACTACTGCGGTCTCATAATGTTGTGGTTTGCCCTCCAGCGTGCGGTAAAAATGAAACTGCAGTTTTTTGATATCTGATTTTTTTACGAACCGGTCTATTGTAGATCCTTTTAAAGCTTCTGCCCGCATACCTACAGCTTTTTCGAATACCTGGTTGGCAGAAATCAGGTGTCCCTCTCTGGATAATGAAAAAACGGCATTAGGGTTTTGTTCATATAGCGACCGATACTTCTGCTCATTAATTTCGATTTCTCTTTCCCAGTTTTTAATGCTCTTCAGAAACCGAAAAGACAGCATACCGCCGGTCGTTAATAAAATCAGCCCAAGGGAAACAGCAATCCAGAGTAGAATGAAAGTTAAAAACTGTGTTCCGGAAGAAAGAGCTGCAGACAGTCTAAGTTTTGATTCTCTCAGCTTCTCATCCAGAACTAAAACTTCATTTGTAAGTGCTTGCCGGCGGTCGGCTGTTAGTGAATTTGTATTGATAAGTGCTTGAGCATCATCGGCTAACTTCTGCATCTCCCTCATAGTCTCATCCGAATCCACCCATTCTTGAATAGCAATTTGAAAGTCCCCGAAAGAGTGAAACCACTGGTAAGTGCTGATCATATCATCAATGTCATCAGGCATGGTATGACTTTGAATAAATAATTCCCTTAGATAAGCATAATCGATATCCTCAGCTTTTAGCTCATGGCGGATACTTGTAGCATTATCAATTAACTGAAATGCGTTTTCAAATCCGGTCAGATAAGTATCCGCTCCCGAACTGATATAATTGAGAAGTTGGAATGAAGCATCTTTACGTGCTTCTGTCCAGTTTACCTGAAAGGTTGAGTATCCCCTGAGTCCGGAAAGCGTATTAGTGGCTACTATAACCGATATAGTCAGAAAAATCCCCAGGACAGTAAAAACGACGAGAATCCCGATCATCTTTCTGTCTATGTGGAGCCGCCTGAAAGAGCTTTTTGCAAAACTGCCGTTAGTATCCATTTATGTGCTAAACTGTATCCCTAAAGTATGTACAATAGTCATTGCCTTAATTGTTACAATAACAGAACATGGGAAATAAGTCCAACATTTAAACAATATTTAATAAAAAGCCTGATGCACATCTTATAAGAAGCAATAAACACCAATTTTTTTTGATTATACTCCCTAAATTCAGTCCCACATAATCCTAAACTAAAACTAGTATATGCCTTTTGAGACTGCAGACTATATTGTTGTTGCCGGATATATTCTTTTAATGATAGCCGTTGCGTGGGCAGCCAAGGTTAGAGGGCAAGAATCTCTGGATGATTTTTTTGCCGGAGGAAAAAACCTGCCTTGGTGGTTGGTTGGGGTTTCGATGGTGGCTACAACATTCGCCGCTGATACACCTCTCGCAATCACAGGGATTGTGGCCAAGCAGGGAATAGCCGGGAACTGGTTTTGGTGGAACTGGATGATTTCGGGTATAGTCACCGTTTTTATTTACGCCAAGCTATGGAAGCGGGCAGACGTACTAACGGATGTTGAGTTTATTGAGCTTCGGTATGGAGGTAAGCCGGCGAGTTTTCTTCGGGGATTCAGGGCTCTTTACTTTGCCTTTCCATTCAACTGTATAATAATGGGATGGGTAACTGTGGGGATGGCCAAAATTCTTACGGTAGTAACCGGAGCCGACCAGTGGGTTGCGATATTGGTTCTGTACGGACTGATTGCAATATATATAGCGATATCCGGTTTGTGGGGGGTGATGGTAACAGATTTTGTCCAGTTTATTCTGGCGATGGCAGGTACAATCGCACTGGCTTATTTTTCTGTAGATCATGTGGGCGGTTTATCAGAGCTGAAATCACAGCTTGGTAATGTTGCCAATTATGACATTCTGAGTTTCAATCCATTCACTAACCCTGAAATAGCTCTTACTACAGCTTTTATCTGGTTAGGAATGAACTGGTGGGCGGCATGGTATCCCGGGGCTGAACCCGGTGGTGGCGGTTATATTGCCCAACGCATGTTTTCAGCTAAAGATGAGAAAAATGCAGTGGGAGGAACTTTATTGTTCAATATTCTGATGTATGCCGTTCGTCCCTGGCCGTGGATTTTGGTCGGGCTGGTGGCGTTGGTGGTATTTCCGGGGCTCGAAGACCCGGAAACCGGCTATCCGCTGATGATGCTTGAGGTCCTTCCCGTTGGCTGGATGGGTTTATTGATGGTGGCTTTTCTCTCTGCATTTGTTTCAACCATTTCTACACAGTTGAACTGGGGAACTTCCTATGTAGTAAATGATTTCTATAAACGGTTTATAAAACCCGAAGATGAGTTTGAAAACAAAGAGAAGGCTCAGAACCACTATGTATTTATTTCTCGGGTTGCTACTTTATTAATGGCTGCTCTGGGCGTTGGTGTCTCCTACTACTTTGACTCCGTTTCGGGAGGGTGGGAATTTATTCTTTCTCTAAGTGCAGGAATCGGAGGGGTGCTTTTACTGCGGTGGTTTTGGTGGCGAATAAATGCGTGGAGTGAAATTTCCGCAATGATAGCTGCTTTTATTGGTGCTGTATTTTCGAATCAAATGGGGTACGATTTTTCGGGAAGCATGATATTCACAACCACATTCTCAACAGTAATATGGTTGATTGCTACCTTTGTGACGAAGCCGGAATCTGAAGAGACGCTCAAAAAGTTCTATGCCAAAGTAACCCCAATGGGCAGCTGGGCGGGATACCGGGAGGGCAACTACACGACCGACCGGTTGCTTCCTCAGATAGTTAATATTGTAATGTCGCTGCTAGCCATTTTCTTTTTTCTCTATGGACTGGGACAAATCTTCTTCTTCAATATGGGAACTGGAATCGGGTTTTTACTTGGTGGCTGTATCTTTGTGTGGGCGGTAGTGAGGAAGATTTGAACTCAGCTCATAAAAGCCGATAAAGTGATAAATATATTATTGATATAAGTTCGAAAGTTTTATTTTGATAAATAATAGGAAGGGCAAAACGAGTTCTTCAGCTTTAGGTCAACTTTTTTTATGTAGATAATGATTGAAAATATTGGTGCTTGCCTTAAGTGTATTTTTTGGGCTTCTGTAGTATCTTTGGTTTTTTTCAGTGCTGAGACAGTTGCACAGACCGGCCCGCCATCTTTTTGGACTTTTTCTGAAATCCGGTCCGATACAAATAGTGATAACACGCTGGATTATTTTGGGGAAGAAGTAAGCATAACCGGTATTGCAAATATTGAAACCGGCTTGCTTCATGAGCATTATCTGCAGGCATTCATTCAAAATGATTCTGCCGGCATGTCGGTTTTTGCGATGGAGATAGAAACCCCGTTCGAGGTGGGAGACAGCGTGGTGGCTACCGGTAAAATAGAACGATATAATGGACTTGCCGAAGTTCATATTGAGTCTTATCAGGTTTTTAAAACGGCTTCATCAATAAAGGTGCGTCCATTATCAGAGGTCATTGAATCGCCGGAAAAATATCTCGGCATGCTGGCTGAAGGGGAAGGAAAGGTGATTGAAAAGGGGAGCACATTTAATGGCAAGTATGTACGCATTTCTTCGGAAGGGGCATCTAAAAGTATGATGGTGTATGTGTCAAATTTCCACAGCATGTTTGACGATTTTGACTTCGATGTTTTGGGCGTTGGTGATAAAATTTCTGTAAAAGGGGTCGTAACAGAGTACAACCCGGAGTTTCCTAAGGTGCGAACCTTTAAGTTGTTTCTGCGAACGCCAGAAGACCTGGTTTTTCAAGGTATTCCCCAGTTTTACCTCTATTTGATTGCAGGCGCCTGTGTGCTTTTAATAATAATGGTTTTGGGTTGGGTAGCCAGCCTAAAGCGAAGTGTGAAGAGCAAGACAAAAACGATTCAAGCTAACCTTGAGCAAAAAGAAGAGCTGCTAAGGGAAATTCACCACCGGGTAAAAAACAGTTTGGCTATTGTGTCAGGCCTTATTCATCTCCAGGAAGGAAATACGGAAAACCAGGAAGCTAAAATAGTATTACAGGACACTCAGGCTCGCATTCAATCTGTGGCATTGGTGCACGAAAAACTGTATAAAACAGAGTCTCTTTCAAAAATAAAGCTTAATACGTACATCAGAGATTTAGTAGAGGCTATTCACAAAACCTTTACGGATTATAAAGAAGATGTTGAACTCAAATTTGAGATGGAAGAAGTTCTACTGGAAACAGAAAGAGTGATTCCGTGTGGCCTTCTGATCAATGAACTGGTGGTTAACGCTTACAAACATGCATTCAGTAAAGGCAAGCGTGGAGAACTTCGCATAAGATTGAAGGCGATTGGGGATGACATTGTGCTGATAGTCTCAGATAATGGCCCGGGTTTACCAACCGGAATGGAGAAACAGCAAGATGAGGGCTTGGGCGCTGTGCTTATCAATGCTTTTGCATCTCGCTTAAAGGCCAGTATGGAGGTAATAAACAGAGAAATTGGCGGGGCCGAATACATTTTTAAGTTTCCTTCCGGTAAAGCTACAGATTAGCGGTCCTCTTTGCAGCACATAAATTTAAGAGCTGACCAGTCATCATCAACGGCACATATCTTTACATCAACCAGGCCAATTTGAAGGCCCAGAAAGCGCACTTCATTTCCGGTGATATTTGTATCAAGCCTGGATGATTTCTTAATCCAGGAAATCCAAAGGCTCCCGTCTTTCGCCAACTTTTCTTTTAGTGGAGGAACAAAATTGTGCAACTCTTCTTCATTCCTGCAAAATACATGAATGAAAGGAAGCGGTGCTGTATGGTTAATTTCAATAAACCGAGCCTGTTCAGGAAGAGGGCCTAATAATTTCTGAAAATAGTCCGGAGGGTTAACAAGCAGGACAGCATAACCGGGCTTGATGCCCAGTTTCTTCAGGAGTGGAGTTCCTGAATAGCCGGTCACTGGTCAGTCCAGATACATTTCTGTTACGTTCAGCAGTTTGCGAAGGTCTTCAACTCGTTCAGGCTCTTCTTGCCGTTCATAACTGTGGATGAGATTTCTAATACATCGTAAAACAACATCCAGGTTTGTAGCTATCTGAAAATGTTCGGGACGGGGATCGATGTTGTTTTTCTTCAAAAAGAAATAGCACTGATCGTAAGTAACGATGGCGCCGTCGTCATAAGGATCGATTAAAAGTTCTTCTTTGTCTCCCACGTAATTCAGCATAAAATGTATGGGCATGTTAATTCCGAAAAAGGGCATCTCAAGCCGGCGGGCTATAAACATGACAATCAGGCTCAATGAAATGGGCAATCCTTTTCGGCGGTCTATTACTTGATTTAAGAAACAATTTCCGGGTGCGTGATAGGACTCCGTATCTCCCCGAAAGTTCAGGTCTTCAAAGATAAATTTGAGCATGCGCTTCATCTTGCGTTTTTCATCAAGCTTGTACTTAATCTGTGGCTCAATCATTTGAGCAAAATGGTCCAGCTTCTTTTGATATTCTGAAATCCTTAGTGTTGGATTACCAAAACGAGCAAGGGTAAAAATGGCGGTTTCGAGCGACTTTCGGGTTTTAATACCATTTTCGAGAAGCTCGATAAAGTCAGATTCAAGAGTGTCAAAAGTGAGTTTATGAATAACATCATTTACCCGGTTTTTCTCATCTTCTCCACTTATTTCCGAACGATACTCATCAAGTAAAGGCACTGCTTTCTCTCCAAGTTCCCGGAGCCTGCTCTCTACACTTTGTTGTACGAACGGATCAGGATCATCCATTAAAAAAAGCAACGATTCTATTTCTGTCTTTGAAGTCATACTCTCAATTCATTTGCTTGGCCGTCAAGATATTGATTCACTCAGCCAATTACTTCTTATAAATGCCGTTTGTAACCGTTATATTTGATGTCTCCGACAATCAACCATTCAACCACTTTATGGATATAAATGTTTCTTCAGAAATAGGTCACCTTCAGGGAGTAATCGTTCACACCCCCGGGCACGAAGTCTCTCTTGTAAATCCCGAACTTAAAGATGAACTGTTGTTCGACGACATCATCTTTGAGGAAGATGCCAGAATTGAGCACCTGGATATGCTGGAGGTTTTTAAAACCGCCATGCCCGCTAACGGAAATGTGATCGAAATTCTGGACCTTTTAACAGAAGTATTTAAGAATGAAGATGCCCGGCTGTTTTTCATTGAACAGCTAATAAAAGAGTTCCCGGAAGAAAACCTGCATGTAGTGGAAAAGGAACTTCGTAAACTGGACCCTAAAGAACTGCTGGTTTTTGTGACTCAGGGATATTTGGAGCGCTCGCAAGGGTTTTCTTTGAATCCTTCTCCAAACTTACTTTTTACACGAGATTTAGCTGCTGTTGTAGGAGAAAATATCCTCATTTCACGAGCAGCAAAAAAAGCTCGTTTACGAGAGTCGTTGCTTATGGAAACCTTGGTAGAGTTTCATCCTTTGTTTGAAAGCATAAGAGAACGCGCTATAAAAATATCCGGGCATCAGTCCATAGAAGGCGGTGACGTTCTTGTGGTTTCCGACAAGCTTGTACTCATTGGTATGAGTGAGCGTACTTCCTTCAGCGGACTGATGAAAGGAACCGAAGGGCTTTTGAACAGCGGAGTGGAAACGGTGTTGGCGGTGGATATCCCCAAGCAGCGTTCTTCTATGCACCTGGATACGATCTTTACTTTTGCAGATGAAAGCGAGTGCGTCGTGTTTCCGCCAGCCATCTTAGAACAGAAGAATAATGTTGTTGCCTTGTTTAAAGATGGGAATTCCATCAAGACCGAAATGAGGGGCTCGTTGCAATCAGCGCTGGAAGAAGAAACCGGAAGAGACTTTAATTTCATCAAGTGTGGCGGAGAAGATCGAACCAATCAGTTCCGAGAACAGTGGACCGATGGTGCAAATGTTTTTGCTTTGGCTCCCGGCATAATTGTAGGATACGAGCGAAATACCAATACCTTTAACACGTTGGTGGATCACGGTTATGACCTGATGAACCAGTTTGAGTTTATCGAAGAATATGGCAAAGAAAGCTTCACCCCAAAAGCCGGGCAGAAAATAGCCATCAGCTTTCAGGGGCATGAGCTGTGCCGCGGCCGGGGCGGAGCCCGGTGTATGACGCTTCCGATTTCGAGAAAGCCATTAACCCAATAAGAAGAGACGATTGAGTTCAAACCCACAACAAGAGGAAGTTACGAGCGACTTTGAAGTCCTCTCCAGAAAAGAGGAGCCCAAAAACAAACCGGATACAAAGACGATTTTAAAGCATCTTGGGTTGTTTCTTCTCACTTTTTTCTTTGTGACCATGACCGGCGCCAATTTTGTGGGCTTTGAGCCGGTACTTTTTCCGTTCGCTATCCCTAACACAACCGATATGCTGCGGGGCCTGCTCTTTGCAGGGCTGTTATTGTCGTTTCTCACCGTTCATGAGTTCGGGCACTACTTCGCTGCAGTTCGGCACAATATAAAGGTCACGTTGCCTTATTATATCCCGCTTCCCATTGGGATAGGTACACTGGGAGCGGTAATTCGGATAAAGGAGCGTATCCGAAAAATGCATAAGCTGTTTGATGTGGGAGCCTCAGGCCCGGTAGCCGGTTTCATTGTTGCTTTGATAGTTTTGATGATTGGTTTTGCCACGTTACCGGAACCGACGGAGTATGTCCAAAACTTTTCAGGGCATGAAGAGCTGAAAGAGTATGTAGCCCAGAATGGAAGCTATCCGGAATTCATAACGGATGAAATGGAAGGTCAGGGCGTATTAACGGTAGGAAATACGTTGTTATATTCTGCACTGGCTTCCATGTTTGATAATGTTCCGCCTATGTGGGAGATGTATCATTATCCATTTTTGTTTGCAGGGTGGCTCGGCCTGTTTTTTACTGCGCTGAACCTGATGCCGGTAGGTCAGCTGGATGGTGGACATATTTTATATTCACTGATTGGATATAAAAAGCACAGGGTAGTGGCGCGATTGTTTTTTACGATGATCACGGCCATTGGCGGGGCCGAAGCCATTCCGTTGCTTCGGGAGTTTATTGCCGGTTATACCACCATGCCTTTGGCGGAATATGTGGTGTGGGGATTTATCTTATTTGTGCTCATGAATCGCGCCTTTCGCTCAGATCGGTATTGGATATATGCGATGATGACGGCTTCAATTATAGGATCGGTTGTATATGATTATGCCGTCGGGGGCGTAGAAGCCGGTCAGGCGTCTTATATATGGGTTATTTGGAGTTTTTTCATGGCCTTTATAGTTGGAGTTGAACATCCGCCGGTTGATATCGAAGAAAAATTATCCCCGACACGACGCGTGATAGGCTGGCTGAGTATGCTTATCTTTCTGCTCTGTATTAGTCCGAATCCAATTTATATGAACTGATGAAATCAATGAGAATTTTACTTTTTGCAATCCTTACAGCAGGACTTTTTACGGCCTGCAATCAATCCGAAAAAAAAGCTGAACAAGAACAAACACTTGAGCAGCAGGTTAACAGCTTGGTAGAAGAAGCCAAATTTGAAGATGCTATGGCAATTCTGGATGGTCGCCCGACTTCCCCTGAAGTGGTGGCCCTTAAAGAAGATGTACATCTGCAACATGGTATTTATTTGATCTACAATTCAGATCCATCTCAGATGCGGGAAAATGCAAATAATGCACTGCGTGAATTTATTGCGGTATTGGAAATCAACCCGGAGAATGAAAAAGCCATTGCCGAAACGGAGCAAATTTTAGGCATCTACCGAACCTTTCCCGATCGAAGCCCGGAGCCGGAAATCATGGAAAAGCTAAAAGAACTAGGCTTCGAACTTTAATTAAAATCCTGCATACGTGCAGGGTTTCTTTAAAAAGACAACCCAATTTATATATAGATTTCGGTTCACTGGCCGGAATCAAAACAAGAGGGGAGTTACATGTCAGATAAGAAAACAACACCGACCATAAAAAACCGAAAAGCCAGCCACGATTATCATATCGAGGAGACTTACGAAGCAGGGTTGGTTCTGAAAGGAACCGAGGTGAAATCGCTGCGTGCAGGAAAAGCCAGTTTTGCCGATACCTTTGCCTACATTCAGAATGGAGAGGTGTATTTGCGCGACATGTACATTAAACCATATGAGCATGGCTCCTATTATAATCACAACGAAACCCGCCCCCGAAAGCTGTTGCTTCATAAACGAGAAATTCGGGAGCTTGAGAAAGCAACCGAACAAAAAGGGTATACCATTGTTCCGCTAAAGCTCTACTTCAAAAAAGGAAATGCGAAAGTGTTAATCGGAGTAGCCAAGGGTAAAAAGCAATTCGATAAGAGAGATTCCATCAAAGAGAAAGATGTAAAGAGACAGATTGAACGCAACGTGAAGGGGAACTACAAGATTAATATGTGAACCAAGATATAATGTCTTGAGTAGTTTGTAATATCCCTAATATTGCTAATATATAAATTGCATATCTAGCGTATCTATTCCATTCTGAAAGTAGAAGCTCATTTCTGAGCTTTTTTTCTTCAATCAAGAAAAGTGTTCCTTTAAGAGTGATAAAAAGTCTAATTGGGCCAATTTCACCATTTGTAAGTCGCTTAGATGATTTAACTGAAGGTGGCCCAGAACTATCCAGTTTGTTTCTTACAATTGAGGTTTCTGGCGTAACATTGGATTCGCCAATGAGTCCTTCGTCTAGTAACTCTATCAATGCTCTTCTTAGTGAGCCAAGGTCTTCATTTAGAGCTTGTAAAAAGCTATTAGCAATGAGCTCTTCAGTAGACTTCTCACGGTTTTTTATTTCATGTAATATTTCTAGTCTTAAATCCATATTTCAAAAATGCAATTATTGACATAAAAACAAAACCCCACTCTTGGGTAAGAGCGGGGTTTTCATGTAATGTCAACAGGAAAGCCTGTAAGCCGGATTCTGTCGAGGGTAACCATTTATCTGGCGCATTCCACCCGATGGCGTCACGACAAGCGGCGTATACCATCTGCATGAACTTGCACCCCGCGAGGTTTACACTGCTCCCGACCTTGCGGTGCGGGACGGTGAGCTCTTACCTCACCTTTTCACCCTTACCTCAAACAAGTTGAGGCGGTCTGTTTTCTGTTGCACTGTCTGTCATCCCGCCATTCCTGACGGGAAGCCTCCCCTTCGCCGGCTGAACCGAATCGGGGAGCGCGGTACTTGTTGGTGTCCGGACTTTCCTCCCAGTACAAAATTGTACCAAGCGATTACCCGGCTTTCCTGCCACTTAAAAGATATGGGTTTTTGACATATGAAATATCATATAAGTCATCTCGCGGCGAATGCCCGAGATCTGATTAATGAAAAGGTATGGATGATTTTCAAAAGAACCAGATTCCTGCCTTCGCAGGAATGACTCACGAGATTTGGAAAACAAAAAAGGGAAGTGTTCGACTTCCCTTTTTATAAACAATGTGCTGATCCGAAAACGGTTCTTATCAGATAGATAGTTCTTCTTTGGCGTTGTCAAAGAAAGACTGATCTACCACAATACGCCCGCTATTTTCATCGATGATGATCTTATTCTTTCTGCGGACTTCGACCTGGGTTTGTGGTGGGAGTGCCATCCCAAGGGCAGCACCACGATCCATAGCAACAACAGCCATGCCGTTGTTCAGCCCATCGCGTAAGCGATTGTAGCTGCGCATGTATCGGTCGTCAATTTCCTTTTCTACTTCTTCACGCTTTTTAAGAAGTTGCTTCTCTTCCTCTTCAGTAGATTTTACAACGTCATCAAGGCTTTCACTTTTCTCGTCGTACAGCTTTTGGGCAGCGTCAAGTTCTTCCTTGGCAGTTTCGATTTCCGGGCCAATTTCCTCTTTACGCTTCTCGATTTCTTTAAGTCGGGACTCCGCATTTTCGATCACTTGCTTCTGAGCTTCGATCTCTTTGGTCAGGGCATCATACTCACGGTTATTTCGCACACTCATTTGCTGATCTTCGTACTTCTGAATTTTCTCTTCAGAGCTTTGAAGGTCCAGTTTGAGATTATCGTATTCTACCGTAAGGTTCTGATCTTCCTCTTTGAGGTTATTGAGCTTCGCTTCCTTGCGGGCGATGTCTGTTTCCAGATCCAGCACTTCTTCCGGAAGGTCGCCCCGAAGCTGTTTCAGCTCGTCAATGCGACTGTCAATGTATTGGAGGTTGGCTAATTTTTGTAATACTTCGTTCATGGAGTGAGTTTCAGCTTGGTTGAATAGTTTTCGGTTCAGGCTCCGACACATATACCTGCATCGGGTTCGTTACGGTTCGGGTTACAGAAACAGTAAGTTCTTCAAAGGCTTCGGATAGCTCGTTCTTCAGGGCTTCAGCAACAGGGAATTCACTTTCATAATGGCCCACATCCAAAAGGAGGAAATCATCAGCCTCAGTGAAATAATCGTGATATTTGATATCTGCTGTTACTAATGCCTGGGCGCCGGCAGCAATGGCTTTGTTCTTCAAAAATACGCCTGCCCCGCCACAAACGGCTACGCTTTTAATTCGTTCAACATCCCCGGAGTAACGGATAGCTTTAACATTCAATGCTTTCGATACCAGGTGTAAAAATTCATTTTTGCCAATTCCTTCCTCCGGATACTCCCCTAATACACCCATTCCAAAATTTTGAGAGGTTGAGGCCAGGTCTATAACCTGAAAGCTCCCCTCTTTCAACATGCCTTCTTTATTAAGAGCTTTTTTAAGAACAGACACATTGTGTTGGTCAATAATAGCTTCAAAACATTTTAATCCGTCTTCGCGGCTGTTCACGTCAAAGTGGTGGGCTTCCTCTGCCGAGTGATAATTCAACAATTTCAGAACGGCATCACTGTCTTTGTGAGAAGTGATAAGGCGAATCTTTCGGCTTATGGAGTAATTCTTATCAAGAAATTTGAGGTTATCAAGCCCCAGCATATTGGCCAGTACAAAAGATACGCCATCAAGGGCTGCGTCTAAATTTGTGTGTGCTACAATCAGCCCAATGTCATTCTTAATCAGCTTGTAGATAATGCGGCCTTGCTCATCGGTAGGGTTAATGCTTCCAATCTTGCTGAAAATCAGGGGGTGATGAGCTACAATAAGTTCACATCCGGTTTCGATGGCTTCTGCCACAACACTGTCGGTTACATCAAGGCAGGTGAGAATGGAAGTTACCTGTGCGTTTGGGTCTCCTACGAGTAATCCGACGTTATCATAATCCATTTTTACTTTGGGAGGAGCCCACTGATTGAGGAAAGTAGATATTTGTCGGATTCGGGTTGACATGCTATCTATCTCCTTGCACTTTGAAACCCGACGACCTTCTGGACGGATGATGTATGAAAAGTATGAATTTGAATACGTTCAATAAATCAGTAACCATTAATTACGATAACCTTAGAGCTTCCAAAAATAAGGCTTATTGATGAATGATAAAAGCTTATCTTATGGTTAATTACACTGAACAGCTAAAAAAGAACATTTTTTGTAATGAGTGAACAAGATATCGCCCAAAATCTTAAATCAATTCAACAAAAAATCGAGAAGGTTGCAGTAGACGCAGGCAGAGACCCCAATGAGATTACCCTTGTTGCTGTAAGCAAAACCAAGCCAAACGAGGATATTTTGGAAGCCATCACCGCCGGACAACTACAGTTTGGGGAAAATAGAATGAAGGAGCTGGAAGACAAAATGGCTGAAATTGAGCTTCCGGATGTAGTTTGGCATTTCATTGGAAACATCCAGACTAATAAAATCAAATACATTGCGGACCGGGTTAACTGGATTCATTCCGTAGAGAAAGCAAAGTATTTGAAGGAAATTGAGAAAAGAGCCGGAAAAGCCAACCGGGTGGTCAACGCCTTGATTCAGGTAAATATCAGTGGGGAAAATCAAAAAGGCGGATGCGAACCGGAGGGCCTGGCCAAAATTTTAGAATCTGCCCAGAATTATGATCATGTGAAAGTACGAGGGCTTATGGGAATGGCAACTTTTGTGGACGATCCCGAAGATGTTCGCTCTGAGTTTAAACTGCTGAAGGAGTTGTTTGACTCTCATCAGAAGTATAATAAAGGGAGCGTTAATCTTGAGCACTTGTCCATGGGGATGACGAACGATATGGAGGTGGCTATTCAGGAAGGGGCAACCATGGTGAGAGTTGGCAGTGCTATCTTCGGCGAACGCAACTATGATTAGCTTGATGCGTAGTAATTTTCAGCTATATTCTACCTATTACTAACAAAACTTTGAGGGCATTATGTTATTTGGATTACCGTGGTACGCATTGATTCCTATGATCGCCATAATTGGCGGGTTGGTTTACGCGTATAAAGAAAAGGAATTGGAAATGGAAGAAAAGCGGATGGGCAGTTCCCGCGAGCTGAATGAAATGAGGAAAATCATTCACAATCTGAAATCCAGAGTTGAAAACCTGGAAGCTATTGTGACGGAAGAAGAAAAAAAGTCATCAGCAAAATCGGCTAGCTCGTTAAGTGACATCGAAATTGATGATGAAGTTGAAGGTCAAAATTCCGATAATAGCAGCTCCAAGCGGAAAACAAGAGCTTAATAAATAGGAGCAATTATGCCTGAAGAAATAGTACTGCTATCAATTATTGCCATCATATTTGGAACCGGTCTGGTGGGCTTGGTTTTGACCGGCATTTATAAGCTCATTAAGGCAAAGATTGATCAGGGAAATCGTGGGGGAAGTGATATTAACCCTCAATTCTTTAAAGCATTGGGAGAGTTTAAGAAGAATACAGAGCGCCGCCTTGCAAATCTTGAAGAAGTAGTATCAGACATTGAAGAAGAGCGCTACCTGGTGGATGACAGTGAAAAGTCGATGCCGGAAATTGAAATAGAAGAAGAGGAAGTACGTTCATCATCAAAAAAAGAAAAAGACGATGACGGAAATCTGCGGAACATGTTAAATGAATAAATAGTATTTTTATTAAGCTTTAAGGTCCACGAAAAACATTTGGTTATGAAACTCACTCCGCTTGAAATTAAACAACAAACTTTTGAAAAAGGGCTTCGCGGGTACGACACAGCTGATGTACAAGCTTTTCTGACACTGGTATCGAATGAATTTGAACACCTGATCAATAAGAACAAAGAGCTTGAGCAGCAGATTGACAAGCTTACGGAAAGAGTGAAGCACTACGAGCGTGTGGAAGATGCGCTTCATGAAACCCTGCAGACCGCTAAAGAGTCGATGGAGCAAAAAGTGTCCGGAGCTAAGCAAGAGGCAAAGAATACCCTTGAAAAAGCCGAGATGGAAGCGGACGCCATTATCAAGGAAGCCAACCATAACCGCCAGCAAATTCGCCAGAGTATATTAAGGCTGCTTGATCGCCGGGAAGAGATTATAAATGGAATAACCTCTTATCTCGAGAACGCCAAGAAGTCGGTGGAGCAGTTTAGCAAAGACGAGATGGAAGTGTTTCAGCTGCCTAAAGAAGAGCGGTTAGAAGAGTCACTGGAGAATGTGAGCCGGCCAACGAAGTTTATGCTTGATGAAGAAAACGAATCAGAAAGCCTGGATGCTACAAAAAATGAGGGGGAAGATGAAGACGAAGAAGATCATGCGTTCCCGCCCGGAAGCGACCGGTTGGATGATATTCTTGATGAAATAGATTAGCGGTTGTCGTATTTTTACTGTTCTGTACTTAATCAACCGCACTCACTAATTACACTTTATGAAATACGATACGGTCGAGGAATTTCGAAAAAAAAGAGACGAAGCAGTTCAGTTTATTAAGGGAGAAACAGAATTCCTGCCGGAGTATTTATTGATTCTTGGAACCGGCCTTGGGCAGCTCGCCGATGAAATAGACACCGAACATGTAATCAGTTATGCTGATATTCCGCACTTTCCGGTTTCCACCGTTGAAAGCCATGCAGGTAAGTTAATTTTCGGGCGGCTTGGTGGAAAAGAAGTGGTGGCCATGCAGGGGCGCTTCCATTACTACGAAGGGTACACCATGCAGCAGATTGCGTTTCCTGTACGGGTGGCAAAGGCTCTTGGAGCTCAATCGTTATTTGTAAGCAATGCTTGTGGCGGACTGAACCCGAACTTCAGTCGTGGAGATATCATGCTGATTAAAGACCATATCAACTTTTTGGGAGATAACCCTTTGATTGGTCCTAATGATGACGAACTTGGCCCTCGTTTTCCGGATATGAGCGAGCCTTATACTGAGCGCCTGCTGGAACTGGCGGAGAATGTGGCTCTCGAAAACTCCATCAAAATGCACCAAGGAGTGTACCTTGCGGTAACCGGGCCTATGCTTGAAACCAAAGCCGAATACCGATACATGCGCCAGCTGGGTGCTGATGTTGTGGGGATGAGTACCGTTCCGGAAGTGATATCTGCCATTCACATGGGGATGGATGTACTTGGTATTTCAGTAATTACTGATGAATGTTTCCCTGATGCCCTGGAGCCGGTAGACATTGAAGATGTATTGGCTGCAGCAGCCATGGCTGAGCCTAAAATGACCCAGGTAATTATTAATGTTTTGGAGCGGTTATAACAACTTTTTATCCACAAAAAGCGTTACTTTTCCACAAAGTATTGCATTACTACCGACAATTCCTTTTTTATAATAAACAACAACCAACAGCCTGCCTATATGCACCAGCATTTTGATGGATTCGATGACGAACAGTGGGACGAATTCAAGTGGGAAGCTCACTTAAACGAAGTAGAGAAAAAGAGCGAACAGTTACGCAAATTTATCGCCTCTGACCCTAAAGGAAATGTACCAAGATGGCTGACCTTGCTACAAGAAAGCCAAAATGAAGATGATGCCTTTGAGGCTTACGTTGAAGAGGAGCTGCTCATGGACGAAGCCTACTTCCCGGAAGATGAAGACGACTGGGACGACGAAGATGACGACTGGGATGATGAGGATTTTCTCTTTGGTTTGAACGAAGATAGCTTCATGGATCAGGCGGATGATGACTTTGATGATTTTGACGAAGGGGAAGAGTGGAAAAGCCTGAGCGACCAATACGCGTATACCGACTACGGCTCCCTCGAAGACCTGGATGCCTTTTATGAAGCCAAAGAGTTTGCCGTTGATATTCTGAAGTGGGCGGAAACGGTTCCGGTAAAGCAACAGTCTAAAGATTTCCAGGAATTTGTTGATGAAACCCTCAAAATAGGTGCAAAACTTGCCGGTGGGCACTCTTTTGGGTTTGAACCGGAATACATTGGGGCAAATATTGCTTATTCCAAGAAAGCACTGGCCAGTGCGAATCATGCGCTTGAGCTGCTGCAGTCTCTTAAAAAGAAGTCGCTATTCGCTAAAAAAGAGTATATGGAGTTCCATTCCGTATTGTTTGAACTGAGAAATGATATTGGAATTTACATCCAGGAACTACGCGATCAATTTCGTTTTGGGTTAGAATAAATAATTCCAAAAAAGTAGAGACACAGAATCTTGTGTCTCTACTTTTTTATTTGAAATTATTCCCAGATTCCCACCTCTTTATTTCCGTCTGAATCGGTGGCGGCGCGGAACATTGATCCGGTATTCGTTTTCATAGAGAAGTTGCCATATTTGTCAACGGCTATGAAACCGGCATCTCCGGGTTCGAGCACATCATCCACCAGGTAGTCCATCGACTCTTGCAACGAGGCATTTTTGAATTGCATATAAGAAGCCAGCGTGTGAGCCGATACGTTCAGCATAATCTTTTCTCCCCACCCAGTGGCAGAAACGGCAACCAAATTGTTCGCATAGGTTCCGGACCCAATAATAGGAACATCACCAACTCGCCCATACTTTTTGTTAGTCATACCGCCGGTGGAAGTAGCCGCTGCCAGTTTGCCGTTTTTATCCAGGGCAACAGCACCCACGGTTCCGTATTTCCATGCTTTTTGTTGGTTGGTTTCCATCAGGTTGGATTCCTGCTCGGCAGCCTGTGCTCTTTTCAAAGACTGAAACCGGCGCTCGGTGTAGAAGTACTCAGGATCAACCCGCTCCACATCTGTTTGGTCAGCAAAGTTTTCGGCTCCATCTGCAGAAAAGAATACGTGCTTGGACTCTGTCATTACTTTGCGCGCCAGAGAAACCGGGTTTTTTACCGTCGTTACTCCCGTGATGGCCCCGGCATTCAGCGTTGCACCGTCCATGATGGCTGCGTCCAGTTCATTTTTCCCCTCAGAGGTAAATACGGCTCCTTTACCTGCGTTGTACAGTTCATTGTCTTCCAGATAGTTCACGGTTTTCTCGATGGCATCGAGGGCAGAACCGCCGTTCTCTAAGATTTCAGCACCGATGTTTAAGGCTTCCTCCAAAGATTCCATGTAAGCCTGTTTGCGATCTTCAGGCATGTCTTTAGATACATATCCCGCTCCGCCATGTAAGGCTATGGCCCACTCTTTTTGATTGGGTTGAGAAGCATCGGAATTTTGAGATGGTGTACAGCTTGCGAATAAAAGTATCGACAGAAGAGCAAAGAAAATGTTTTTCATAACAGGTAGTTAGTTAGATTTAAGGGATTATAACTCACATAAAGTCCATTATAAAGTGTCATTTATTCCATTTACCTATTTTAGCAGATTCAAAAGTACAGATAAGGGTCGTTGATCGAGAAAAGTGGGGTGTTCATCGAAAAAATTTAATTGCGGTCACAAACCTGCATTTCTTTGGTGTGCAATCCTAATTAATCACTGAAATTATGAAAAAGACGTTATCTAAAATTTTACTGCTTTCTTTGTTGATAGTAAGCCTTTCAGGGTGTTTTCTTAAATCGGTTCATCCTTTATTTACAGCCGAAGAAGCTATCCTGCTTGAAGGACTTGACGGAACGTTTGAGAACGGAGATCAGCGGTGGACATTCGCATCTGATAATAACCCGGAAATGCTTGCTGAGCTAATCCGAAGATATCCCGATGACGATATAAGTATTGAACCCGGAGATGAAGATTCGCTAAAGATGAACGCCTATCTGATTTTTTTTGAGGAGACAGGTGAACCCAATATTCCACCGGTTCTATTTTTAGGAAAAGTTGGGAAGTTGAATAATCAATATTATCTAAACCTAAAGCTTTTTGATATTGATTTCGGGATGTCGGCTACTCCGCTAGTCACTCATAAGTTTAACATCAATACGTTTTCGAGAATTGATGTGCAAGACGATGAGCTGGTTTTGGAGCATCTTGAAAGCAGTTGGATTAAAGATCAGATATTGAACAATCGAGTCCGTATTAAACACGAAGTGGTTCGGTCAGATTATGATGATTCTACCGAGATTTTAATCACAGCTTCAACCCCTGAGTTGCAACAATTTGTTGAGAAATACGGTGGGGAAGAGGATGCTTATCAGGAACCACTAACGCTGAAAAGAGTGCCTTATGAGGTTCAGTGATCTATTTAATATGAAACTGCTCATGTACCTGGGGTTCTGGGCAGTTTCTTTTTACACCGGCTTGGAAGTATTTAGCCGGACAGGGGAAATTCGCACTATCGATGTTATTTACACCTTTCTTTTTCATGTGCCATTCATCATCATTGTTTCATTGCACGCGTTTCTTTTAGTGCCAAACTATCTGGCCAAGTCACGGTTCTGGTTGTATGGTTTAAATCTGGTCATTTTATTGGGAATGGCTTACCCGGCTTATAATTTTTCATTCCTGCTTCTTTCTGATTGGCTGTTTCCGGGCTACTACCTGGTGGGGGTTTATGGTCCCGTTGAAGTTATTGGAATTGCATTACTTTATTTGATTATCAGCTCCTCGCTGGAGTTTGGCCGCAGCTGGTTTGAGTCACTAAAGGCCAAAAGTAAGATAGTAGAACTGGAGTCAGAGAAGCGGGTCTCAGAGCTGAAAGCCCTGAGGGCGCAGGTGAATCCACATTTTTTATTTAATTCGCTGAATACCATTTACAGTGAATCCCTGAAGAAAAGTGACAAAGCTCCGTCTCTTATTCTGAAACTATCGGATATGCTTCGCTATGTGGTGGATAAAATGGAGCAGGAGCAGGTTCCGCTGGAAGAAGAAATAGAATACCTTACTCACTTTGTGGACCTGCACAAAGAACGATTGAACGAGCCGGAGAAAGTGCGTTTTAGTACAAAGGGAAATTTTTCTGGAAAGCAAGTAGCACCGTTGCTGTTAATCATCTTTGTGGAAAATTGTTTTAAGCATGCTGACCTGACCGATGACGATGCACTCATAACCATTCACTTAGAACAGGAAGGAAGAGAGTTAACTCTTCAATGCAAAAACACCGTGTATGAAAAGGAGAAGAAAATGGCAGAGAGTTCGGGAGCCGGGCTTCAAAATGCTAAAAGAAGATTAGACTTGGCATACGATGGAAAGTACAGCCTGGACATCAATGAAGGGGAAAACCTATATGAATTAACATTAAAGCTAGGAGTAGCATAATGCGCTGTATAATTATTGATGATGAACCGGCGGCACGCTCTGTTTTAGAGCAGTACCTTGCAGATACTCCCGAACTGGAGCTGGTGGCTTCCTGCAAAAATGCCCTTGAGGCAAGAAAGGTGATTAAGAATACAAAACCTGATTTACTGTTCCTGGATATCAACATGCCGCGATTGTCCGGCATCGATTTTTTGAAATCTCTTAGCAGATCACCAAAAGTGATTCTTACCACAGCCTACTCAGATTACGCACTGGATGGATATGAGCTTGATGTGGTGGATTACCTGCTTAAACCGTTTTCATTTGAGCGTTTTTTGAAAGCGGTAGACAAAGCGTGGAATAAACAGGAGGCAAGTGGACAAGCAGAGCAGGTAGTAAGCATCAGGGCCGATGGTAAGTTATATAGGGTAAAGGTGAGCGAAATCGTATTTACTGAAAGTAAGGGAGACTATATCACGGTTCATACCACAGAGAAAAGGCTCACCTTTAATCAAACACTTAAGGATTTTTACGATCAGCTTCCGGAGTCTATGTTTAGTCGGGTTCACAAATCCTATATCGTATCTCTTTCCAAGATTGATTATCTCGAAGGAAATACCATAAAAATAGGGAGTCATTCTATCCCGGTGGGCAAGGCTTATAAAGAAGTGTTCATGAAGAAATATACCTCATGAGTGAAAAAAGAAAGGCGGTCTCAGCAAAGACCGCCCTCTATACGTAACTATAAAATTAGCCTACTTACGCTTCCACAGGCTCAGATTCTACCACCTGTACGTTTAGCTGTAGCTTCACTTCATCTCCTACAACCACGCTTCCGGCTTCGGTTACAGCATTCCATTTCAATCCAAAGTCTTTTCGGTTGATGGAGCCGGTAATTTGAAAACCAGCTTTTGTTTGTCCGTATGGGTCGTCTACCGTACCGCCATGTTCTACGTTGAGGGAAACTTCCTTGGTGATATCCCGGATGGTCAAGTTACCGGTAAGCTCATAGCTGTTGTCGCCGGTACTTGTAAAAGATGTCGATTCAAAAGTCATCTTTGGGAATTCTTCCGCATTAAAAAAGTCGTCAGACTTGAGGTGTGTGTCCCGGTCTTCATTGTTGGTTGTAATACTGTCGATGTCAGCTTCGAATGAAACAGAAGCATTTTCAAAAGAATCACCCTCAGATTCTAATGCACCGTTAAAGCTTTTAAAGTTTCCGGTTACAGTAGAAATAACCAGGTGCTTTACTTTGAACTGAATTTCTGAGTGAGTCGGGTCAATATTCCATGTTGTCATAATAATAAGATTGAATTAATATTAAATAGTTTAATGTTGAACTAAATGTATGCACAAATAACTTAACCTAACAATAGAAAGTTCCTATAGCCCTGATTTTCATCCTAAAAGTTGAATGAATAATAAGAATGCCGGGTTAGCCCATTCCCATGAAGGCATTGGAAGCTCTTTTTAATATAGAATTACAAAAAGGAAACAGGCTGCTGTTTAGTTTGATAGTGCTGGTATGCCTGAAGTAAATTTCAATTTATTCCGTACAATGAAACAGAAGTTAACGTATCTATTCTTATTGGCAGGTTTGGTCTATCCCCGAGTTGCTACGGCACAGGATTCAACATCTACCATTAATGTATTTTTGGATTGCCGAAGAACGTGTGATGAGAGTTTTGTTCGGGATGAAATTCAGTTTGTGAACTATGTTCGAACCAATGAGGATGCAGATGTTCACGTTCTGATTACCCGACAACAAACCGGTAGCGAGGGGCAGGAATTCACGCTTGAGTTTATCGGAGAAAATGATTTTACAGGTATTGATGATGTTATGGTTTTCTACTCGCCGGAGTCTGATACGGAGGATGAAAGAAGAAATGGGTTGAATCAATACATAAAGCTGGGTTTGTTTCCCTACTTGAAAGAACGGCCGGTAGCGCAGCGGTTGATCATTGATTTTGATGACACATCCAAAAATACACAACAGGAAAGATCAGATGACTGGAACTTTTGGGTGTTTGATATCAACGCTGACACGGATCTTGAAGGAGAGAAGTCAGAAAATGAATTTTCGCTGAATGGCCGGCTCAGTGCTGAACGAATAACTCCGGAATGGAAGTTTGAGTTTGAGGTGCAACAGTACTACGAAAAACAAACGTTTGAAGACGATGGTGAAACGGATACTTTTACCCGGGAAAGCAGAGAAGCAGAAGTTCTTTTAGTAAAAAGCCTGGGTAACCACTGGTCGGCCGGTGTTTCTTCAGAGGCACGCCATTCCACAAGAAGTAATTATGATCTTTTACTGGAAGCAAGTCCGGCCGTAGAGTACAGCGTGTTCCCGTACAGTGAATTCACAAAACGGGAAATCACCTTCTTGTATCGCTTTACCGGTGGGTATTATGACTATAATGAAGTGACGGTGTACGGCAAAACCTCAGAGAAATTATTACAGCAGCAGCTGAGCTCGCAGATCAGGTTTACACAACCGTGGGGTGAGTTTGAAGCCCGGGTGGTTGGTTCCGCTTTTCTGCACGATTTTACTAAAAACAGAATCGGAACTGATTTGCAGCTCGACTTCCGGATTTTCCGTGGTTTGTCCGTCTATTTCAGAGGGGAATATGACTGGATCAACAACCAGCTTTCCATCCCGGCCGGCGGCATCACCGAACAGGAGCAGTTACTAAACCTGAGAGAGCGGGCTACCTCCTATTCCTATGAACTCAGTTTTGGCCTGGAACTCAGCTTTGGTTCCATCTACAACAACGTGGTGAATCCGAGATTGTAAAACAGGATTAAAATAATGGAAAGAAGTTTAATAGCGGTAAATTTCCAAGATAGTTTACAATAAATTATTCGAGCACATGTTCTTGCAATAGACTTCGAATTTTAATCTTCGTATTTTGATTTTGGCTAAGGCAAAAAGTTGAACCCGATGAATTCAGAGAACATATATAGCTTATTTCTTTGCATACTGATGATGGCTGTTACGCTGTCATTTGGCATGGAAGAAGAATCTTCATCCGGTTCTATTTACATGAGCGGCGATCAGCTGTATGCTAACTGCAAAACGGTGCCGTCTGCTTCGATAAAGGGCACTCAGTCTTCTGAAACTCCTGAAATGGAAAAGAAGCAAAAGCAATCCACTCCTGTTAAGGGTGCTGCCAGCCTCGCAACTTCGTGTAACACATTGCAAGTTTTAACCGTTGAAAAACAGCAGCTAATTCCGCCAGCCGCATATAGTTTTTCTTTCCCTTCCTTTGCTTCTGCAATCACATCGCAGAGTTTCGTATTTCAGGAACCTGATCCTCCCCAGACTGCCTAAATCCCGGCTGTACAGTATTCCAATCCTTTAGTCGGGACATCTTATCTACACTTGATTTCAAAAGCTGCTTCTAAAAGCTAAGTAGAAGCAGAAATAATTCTATTTCTAAATCTAAATAGTCTGATGGACATTAATCAAAGACCTCTCTACCAGAGGTATTCACTGCTGGTGTTTCGCATTTTATTGAGCCTGATATTTATCACCGCAGGCACAAAACACATTCTACAACCCGATGCCATTATTGGCCGGTTAAGTACTGTTGAATATGGCCAACTTTTAGCAAGCTTTTTGCCATTAGAGCTACTGGTCATCCCCTCCGGTATAGCTATGGTGCTGGCCGGCATGGCTCTTATAATCGGCTATCAAACGCGGAAAGCGGCCTTTGTACTCATCCTTATTCTTATCCCAATAACAATTACGGTTCAGGCACAAGGAATGCACACTATGGGGCCATTTTTCAAAAACATCGGCCTGCTTGGCGGGCTTATTTACTTCTCTGCCCACGGCAGTTGTAAGTACTCTTTTGATCAAAAATTTAATCTTAAAAAAGTATAGTACACCATGAAACCATTAAAAAGAATACTCCCAGTTGTATTACTGAGTCTATTCATCGCCACAAATATTAACAGTCAGCCTGAGGAACCACAATCGAATGAACGTTTTCAAGCGACCGAAGGACAAGACTACGCGATGCTTATACGCAGTATGAATCACTTGAACGCGGCTATAAAAACGGTACAGATGTTGGAGGACGATGCCCGTGCTGTCGATCAGTTTGAGGTGGTTATTTGTGGGAAAATCGTTGCTGAGCTCAGTGATAATGTAAACCTGATTGAGCGTGCTACTGCGTCAGGTATAACGCTTTCAGTATGCGGCATGTCACTCAAAAAATTTTCTATTGACAAAGATGAGTTACCCCGGGGGGTAAGTATAGTTCCAAACGGACTCATTCGGATGTTTGACCTACAGGAAAAAGGATATAAAACCGTAGCTCTGTAATAATGGAAAAACATTTAAAGCGACAAATAAAAGTCAGTTGGTTAATCGGTGCTTTTGTTGTACTGGGCTTTGTATCTCATGATCTGTTGCGCGAAACGGAGCAGAATTCGGGAGTAATCAAATCAGGCACCACCTTGTATTCGCCCAATATGGGTGGACGTGTATCCTGCGAGGTGCCGATCCCAAGCCTGGGATTTCGTGGATTTTCTGTTGAAAAGGAGCCATTCCCTGAAAAGCTGCAAGACTTTGAACCGGAGGCTCAATCAACAGCATCGAAGAGTAAGCCTAAACGATAAACCAACCTATTTAATACTAACCTACACTATTTAGTCATGAAATTTTTAAACACATATTTCAAAATTATCTCCATCCTGGCTGTCGGATTCTTAGTTCTGATTTCAGCCTGCAGTAACTCAAATAATCAACAATCGCAGCAATCTGCCAGAGGTTCTGTTGCGTCCACTTCGGCAGAAGAAAAAAAGGCTGATAACGGGCAGAAGCTGGTAGATGCTCCGGACTTCACGCTACAAAACAGGGCCGGAGAACCATTTACTCTTTCGGAGCATGAAGGTAAAGTGGTGGTGCTCAATTTCTGGGCTACCTGGTGTGCACCTTGCCGCAAAGAGATTCCCGACTTTATGGAGCTGCACGAAGAGTTAAAAGATGATGGTGTTTTATTTGCCGGTATTTCTCTTGATGAAGAGGGCTGGGAAGTAGTGCGCCCATATGCCAAAGACATGGGAATCAATTACCCTATTATGATTGACGACGGAAGAGTATCGCGTGACTACGGCCCCATCCGAGCCATTCCCACTACCTTTATTATAAATAAAAAGGGAAAGGTGGAGTATGTAGCTCCGGGTATGCTCACCAAAAAACAGTTGGAACCAATTCTTAAAAAATTGGCTGCCCGATAAGCATCTCTAACTATAAGATTTAAAATACATTCCTATGGATTTATACAAACCCAGACATTTAGTTACTGTTTTGCTCTTGTTAGTGGTAGCATTACCCGCCTTTGGGTAGGAGCAATTCTTTGGCGGTTCCGCAAATTCCGGCGGGACACTTGATAAGGTATCGGTAGAAGTTATGGTGGCTCAGGACTCGATCCGGGCCGGATCTGAACTAACCTTTGCGGTTAGTATGGATATTGTAGAGGGCTGGCACCTAAATGCACATAATCCACCACTGGATTATTTGATAGGCGTAGAGTTAGCACTTTCACCCAGCGATAGGGCCATGGTATCTGATATTCAGTACCCTGAACCGCTAAAGAAAAAGTTCGGTTTCGCCGACGAGGTGCTGGACGTCTATGAGGGAGAGTCGCATGTAGTCCTCAAAGCTAAAACCGCCAGTAATCTGGAGCCCGGAAGCTACCAACTTAATGGGAAGCTGACGATTCAGGCATGCAGCGATGAGGTTTGCCTGGCGCCCAATACAGTAAAGCTGGACTTCCCTTTTGTAGTCGGCAATCAAGATGCGGCGGCCAATACCGAATTTTTTGACAAGCTTGAGGAAAATCGAGCATCTTCGACGCAGTCGGGCAACGAGATTGCTTCCATGTTTAACAACCAGGGATATCTCTGGGCCTTTTTGAGCATCTTTTTGATCGGGCTGGCCCTGAACCTTACGCCCTGCGTGTATCCAATGATGTCGGTTACTGTTTCACTGTTTGGAGGGAATGAAGATAAAAGTACTGCTTCCACCTTCAGTAAAGCGCTGACCTACGTGCTGGGTATTGTTTTTATGTACAGCGTGTTGGGCGTGATGGCGGCTTACACCGGCGAACTTTTCGGCAGCTGGTTACAAAGTCCGTGGGTATTGGCGGGAATTGGTTTGCTGATACTGCTGCTTTCCCTCAGCATGTTTGGCGTTTATGAGCTGCAGCCGCCCGCTTGGATGATGCAGAAGCTGGGTAATACACAACAGGCTACCGGCTACATCGGGCACTTCTTATCCGGTTTGCTGGTGGGCGTATTTGCTGCACCCTGTATAGGCCCGCCCATTATTGCCCTGCTGGCATTTGTCGGCGCGCAAGGCAGTCCGGTATTTGGCTTTTTTACTTTCTTCGTGATGGCTTTTGGGCTTGGATTGCCATACCTGATTCTTGGCACCTTCAGCGGGTTACTTGGCAAAATGCCACAGTCGGGCTTGTGGATGGTCTGGGTCAAAAAGGTATTTGGTATAGTATTGATCGGTGTTGCACTTTTTTACATAGCGCTGGCCTTTGCACCCGGATACTCGATGTACGCGGTATTGGCAACCGTTGTTTTGGGCGGCATCTACCTGGGCTTTATCGAAAGATCCGGAAACAATAAGAGGGTTTTCCGATGGATGAAATATACTATCGGAGCAGCTACGCTGGCAGCTGGATTCATACTGTTCCAAAATCTTCAGAAAGAAGGAATACAGTGGCAAGAGTATGATGCCGGGCTTATTGAACAAACGAACAAGCCCGTGATGCTTGATTTCTATGCCGACTGGTGTATCCCATGCATCGAGCTCGATCGCAAAACTTTTACCGACGGCAGGGTAATCGACGAAACCGAGTCATTCCTGCGCATGAAAGTAGACCTGACACATTTTGACTCAGAACGGGCCGAAAAGCTGCGACAGCAGTATGAAATAGCCGGCGTACCTACGATTATGTTCTTGGATTCGAGTGGTGCTGAAATTGAAGAAGCACGAGTGGTTGGATTCATGAATGCCGATCGGTTTCTGAAGCAGGTAGAAAAAGTATATGAATCTAAGTAAAGACATCCGCTATAAATACTAACCCTGTAACTTGATTATGAGTACTATGAAAAAATTAACCTTACCTATACACGAATATCTGCCACAGGTATCATCGCCGAACGATCAATCGATCATTCGGCTGATCGGCAGTCTCAAAAAACGAGAAGGTTTCAGTCGAATTGAATTACTGAATGAACCGGCAAAACCTTTGACTCTTGCCATTGAGTATGACCGCATTATTTCGAGCAACCAAATCATTCAAATAGCAGAAGCTATTGCCGGTAGATTAACGGATGTATTTGGACATCTGCTGGTGAAAGGGGTAGAAATCTATAAGGATTATGCTGACCAACAGGCCTCTGCACTTTTGGAAGGATGTCCCGGAGTGACCCATGTTCTGAGAATGCCGCAAGGGTGGGTAGACCTGGAATTTAATCGATATATGACTGCAGAAGCGCAGTTGGTTCATTGTATAAATCAAAGAAAATGACATTATGAATAAAGAGAATAAGAAGAACAAGAAATCTGGATTTAAGCGAGCATTAATGGAGTGGGGCGGTTTAGCCGCAGTTTTTGCGATCCTCTATATCACCGGCCTGCATACCGAAGTGTTGGGAACTATGCAGCGCGCAGTACTATGGACGGGCTTGTTTGATGCCGAAGGTTATGAGGTGGCCACAACCGATGGGCCCGTTTTGTCGGAGCACGACTACAACATGCCGCTTCGCACCCCAGAAGGAGAATCAATGCGTCTGTCGGATTATAAAGGAAAGGTGCTTTTTGTAAATGTTTGGGCCTCGTGGTGCCCGCCCTGCGTTGCAGAAATGCCGACCATCGAAACCTTATATAACAACGTTTCCGATCATGAGCAGATTAAATTTTTGTTGATCTCATTGGATGAGCAGCCAGTAAAAGCTACTGAGTTTATGGAAGGGAAAGGGTTTTCTGTACCGTATTTTTTCCCTATGAAAAGACTCCCCGCCGGCTTTAGAAGCTCGTATATTCCATCAACCTATGTGGTATCCAAAGACGGACAAATTATCTATAAAAAAGAGGGGATAGCCGATTACAGTTCCGACGAATTTCAGAGATGGTTATTAAAACAGGCAAGTGCCGGGAGTTAAGACTACTTATTCTACATACCGGTATCATCTACAACAACGTGGTGAATCCAAGGCTTTAAAAGCGGTTTGAATTTGTAAAGTGCGGACTAATTTTGGTTGAGAATATTCTGATTAAATGTGAGCTCAAAAACAGTGCCCTTATCTTTAGATGAGAAAGAATAGGTTTCCGCAATTTGATCCGACAACATATCAATCAGAGATAGACCGAGTGATTCACTGCCGGCGGCCTCAAAACCTTGAGGCAAGCCCACTCCGTCATCTGAAATTTTCAGGTGTGGGTTCGATTCTCCGGGACGGGGATTCAGTTCCAGCACAATGCGGCCTTCTTCCCTGTCTTTAAATGCATGCTTGAAAATATTAGTAAGTACTTCATTGACAACCAACGAACATGCCAGCGCATGATCGACGGAAATATGGAGAGGCTCACACTGGAAAACTAAATCAACCCTTGCTTGGGTTTGAAGAGTTTTTTTGATGTTGGTGGCCAACAGCTTGATTCGGTCACTAAAATCCAATTCAGCATAATTTTCAGATTGGTACAGCTGTTCATGAATGCTGGCCATAGTATGAATACGGGCAATGCTGTCAATTAACCGGTTCAAAACGGCTTCATTTTGTTCATCCGAAGCCTGAAGCTCAAGCATAGTGGTAAGTACGGACAGGTTGTTCTTAATACGGTGATGAATCTCAGCCAGCATTGTTTCCTTTTTCTTCAGGGATTCTACAATCTGCTCATGTTTAACTAGCCGTTCAGTAACATCGCGGGAATTTACTACATAGCCCTGTACTGCAGGGTCGTTGCATAAGTTGGTAGCCGTTGCCTCCAACCAACGCCATTCCTCATCGGCATTAAGAAGCCTAAAAGGTTCTATCCGGATACTTTCGTTGAGGCCCAAAGAGTTATACAGGCTATAAATTCGGTCTTTGTCATCCTCATGAATCAGGTCAAACGCATTCTTACCCATAAAAAAGGCGGGAGGTAGATTCAGAACATTGTTGGAGGCCGGGCTCACATATTTGTAATTCGCATCTTTATCAAAAATGGCAATCATATCCATGCCATGCTGAACGAGAGCTTTAAATCTACGCTCGTTTAATTCTAAATCTTCCTGGGCTTTACGGCGGCCGGTTACATTCTGGCTGATTCCATAAAACCGAACACACTCCCCATTCTTGTACTCGGGTTCTCCGGTAGCTCTGATCCATCGTTCATCTCCCTTGCCACTTATAATTTTCAGTTCAAGGTCGAATGGGACCTGGTGTTCAATAGCATCATATGCAGCTTTTGCGAAGGTCTCTCTGTGAAAGCCCTCTTTAAACAACTGGATCGTACTTTCAACATCGGGTTCGTAATCGGCTTCGAAACCATGCACTTGCTTGGTAATGTCAGACCAATGCAATTCATCATTAATCATATCATATTCCCAGGTGCCAATATGGGCCAGTTTATAGGCCTTGTCGAGCATTCTTTCATTTTCTTCTATGCTTTGGGCAGATAGCATCCGTTCTATTTTGGATGTAAGAAGTGTTCCAACGGTATCTATCAATGACGATTCTTGTTTGTTGAAATCGACATTGTTCTTGGTCACAGACAATCGGAATTCGGAATGATTAATGTCGGAACTGAATGTATGACTGAGCCCTGATCCAAGTTCATCCCCCGACTGATAAGAAAAATTGTTAAAGGAAAGTTTTACAGTAACCTGGTTGGTTTTATCCCAGGCATCGGGTATCAGGTTTGTGGCGCTTTGAAGCAGGTCGGGGATGGAGAGGTGATGTTCATCAAGCTTACTGATTCGATGAATCAAGTCTAAATAAAGAGAAACCAGGGTATTTTCAGGGCTTGGTGATTCCAAATTGAGGCTTGCCATTTTCTTATAAGTCAGTTCTATAGCCCCACATGTCCGTAAAAAACCGGGCGGTTAGAAGCTACTATGTGAACCTAAACTTGTAAACACGCATGCATAAGGTACATATTTCGAGGGAATTTTTATAGTAAGGCGTTTTACGGGTAGAATAAAAAAAGCCGAAAGCTATGATGCTATCGGCTTAAAAGTACGCCCGGAAGGAATCGAATTATGAATCAGGAAAAATAGACTTCCTGCTTTAAGTATCATTAAAACCATTTTAAGGGTTTTTGTTACTTATTGCAGTAAAGTTAACCTTGCAGAATACAGCATTTTGTTTCACCTTTGTTTCACCTATTAATTCAAGCCGGTGAAAATGAATGCAAGCGTAAAGTTCGTCCTCAAAGAGTCCAAAATGGATAGTAAGGGCGAATGCCCTCTTTATATCCGTGTTACCTGTAATCGCAAGCTCGCTCGTCATAGCTTGGCAATCAGCCTTAAACCCTCCGAATGGAATGAAGGCAGGCAGGAGGTCAGGAAATCACACGACCGCTATAAGGTGCTGAATGAGGAGCTACTACGAATTGACTCACTGGCCAAGGATGCGATCATTGAACTTCGCAGACAAGACCGGCTCAATGCGAAGCGAGTAGTTGCCATGATAAAGGGTGAAGACCGGAAAGACTTCTACACCTATGCCGAAAAGTATATCGAGGACTTACTGGCTATGGGTTCGGTAAGGCGGGCTAAGAATGCGAAAGTTATTCTGAACCAAATTCGGCAATTCAAAAAAGACGAGTCGTTTCCGATTCAGGAAATCGACCACCAATTCATCGACGACTTTTCAACCTACCTTAAAACCAAACAGGAAAATGCTTCGAATACTATTCGGAAGAAATTCCAACGATTATCGCATATGCTGAAACGGGCAAAACGGGATGGAATCCTTACGGTGAACCCGTTTGATGAATACCAACTTCCAGCCTATCAAAAACCGAAAAAGGAAGCCCTAACTATAGAGCAAATTGATAAGATAAAAGAACTCGATTTGCCGAAAGGTTCATCGGTATGGCATACGAGAAACTACTTTCTGTTTTCATTCTATAATGCCGGAATCCGTTTCGGGGATTTATGCCTGCTTAAGCGGAAAAATATTGTAGATGGTCGATTAAAATATGTGATGAGTAAAACGACCTCGAATGCAGAGCCGAAATACAAGAGTATTAAGCTAAGAGCCGATTCGTACGAAATTTTGAATCGGTACAATTACGAATCAAAATCGGGGGAGGAGTATTTGTTTCCGATTCTCGATACCGATAAAAAAGTGGCCGACCCGATAATTTTTGATCGGGAAAAACAGAGTAAGAACGCAATAGCCAATAAGGATTTAAAGAAGATTGCTAAAAGGGCTAAAATTGACTTAACGCTCAGCACGCACATTGCCCGGCATTCCTTCGCTAACTACGCTTTAAAAAGTGGTATGGGGGTATATGCGATTTCCAAGGCTCTGGCTCATTCCGATTTAGCTACTACAGAAACCTATTTAAAGTCATTTGACGAGGAGCTACTGGATTCGGAAATGGACGACCTTTTTGGTGAATAACAACTTGGTAAATCATTACTTTGCCCAAAATTAAGCCAATTGCCGTTTCTATAAGGAAAAGCTTAAAACGGGTAACGAATTGAATCAATAGAAGCAGGTACTCAATGAATTAAGCCAAAACCCATTTCTTTAAGCATTATTCATTAAATACGTGGTGGTAAAATGAATGTAAACTGGCTAAATCAATATTCCTTAAAGAAACACGATAGGCTTAAAAAATTAAAACCAATGAATAGCAATGAGTAAAGACTCGCCCAATGAAAATGCGTCGATAAAAATCCCTAAAGATTTCATTGAAGATTATAAGCTGAGGCTTAAATACGAGAATAAGTATCGAGCCCGATATAATGAGTTAGCCAAAGGTGGAAAGAATTTAGAGGCGGTTGCAATGTTATCCAGTATTCGGGGGGAATTGGAAAGAATTAGTAAGGAAAAGCGAGAGAAAGTATTAAATGATGTCGAATTCATTAAATCCGAGTTAGCCTTAGAGGTAGCCGATACGGGCGAAAATAAGGACGTTAGAAAAATGAATAAGCAATTAGATGCCCTTTTTTCATTTGAGAATTCTGCCGGAGAAAGTATTTCGAAGGGTGAGGTGTTAGCTGAACTAAAAAAATTATTCGACAAGTATAAGCTGGAATCTTATTCGACTTTAAAATCAGATATTAACCTGTTTCTGCCATTCAAAAGGGAGGCCGATCAAGCTATTATTCACTCAGAAGCGTTGGGTGATACGATCAAATATATTATTGAGAATGATTACCCCAACAAAGTTAGGGAGACAACCGAGGAGGAGGTCAAAGAAAAACAAAGGAAAAAACCAGGGCGGAAAACACCGAAAGAATTAACAGAGGATATACAGGAAATTTTGAAACAGGCCACCAAAATTAAAGATATGTTTACCGGTGAGGGAAGACTGGTAATAAATAGGGTATTGGAATATGCTATGGAAAACAAAGCCTTCTATAATCGGTGGGTTGATGGAGGTATAAAAGATTATTCAGAAAGGCAGTTAAAAAAGCTGTTCAAAAGGGAGTATGAAAAAATGAACAAATAGTAATTGTTCATGAAGGATTAGCATTCCTTCTTAATGATACACTGCAAGGGGTGTGAACTTTGAGCAAAGATTAACAATCAAATGCTCAAACCATGCCACACCAATTACCAACCTTAGACGAAATCGTTGAAGCTCTAGATCAACGGATTGAACAGAAATTAGGTGAGAAACTTCCAAAGCTACTCAGGAAAGCCAACCGCAAAAAATGGATTAACACTAAAGAGCTCCAAGAGTACACGGGTTGGTCGGCACGAACCATTCAATACATGCGTGATAAAAAGCGCATTCCTTACTTTCAAGAAGGCCGAAGGATTCTCTATAAAGTCGATGAAATCGACAAGTACCTGCAAAACAATAAAATCACTCCAAAAGGTCAGGAGTGATTCATGGGTGATTTTAAACCCTACATAAACGGCCAATATCACAAAGAGACCAAGGCAGAGGTGAAGGTTTGGGGGAATAGTGCTGAGATAAAGAAAATTACTCAGCCAATCAATCAAGAACAGAGAGAAAGGCTATGCCATGAGGAATTTACCGAGCGCAGGGAATTCATCAATGAAATTTACGATAAAGCATTTGAAGCACATGTTGCCCGGCATGGGCAAGAATTCGAAAAGCACGAATTTTGGTATTCCAGTAATAGGTCGAAGTCTAAACCACCGGAAAGGAAAAGAGGAGATATAACTGAATTCTCTAATAAATCGCGGTACCGGCTACTTAAAAAAATTAACCAATTGAATCCAGATGATTTCGCCCGATTTTTGTTTGTAACGCTTACCTATCCAAGCAAATACCCTCTCGATGGGGAAGAACACAAATTAGACTTAGATGCATTTCTAAAGCGATGTAAACGAAAATTCGGAGCTGTAATAGCCTACCTATGGAAGCTTGAATTCCAAAAGAGGGGGGCACCGCATTACCACATATTCTTTTATATCCCGGAGGGGTACAACATCTATTATATACGACGGTGGTTTTCGAAAAATTGGTACGAAGTCGTGCAAAGGTTTTGGGAAACTAAGCTCCCAGAGCACCACAAAGCTGGCACACAAGTAAAACAACTATCCGGACTCCGTCAGGCCGGGCATTACCTGTCAAAGTATGTAGCGAAGAAAGAGGGGGAGACACCGGAGAATCAAGGACGTTTTTGGGGTAACTCTCGTAACTGGGGTGAGGTGGTGTTAAACCGAGTTATGCTAACCGGGAATCAGCTTATTCACTTTCAAAGACTTGTGAAGCGATTTTTGAAAGGACAGTACCGTATGCAAAAGCTAATCACACGGCCTATCAATTTGGTTGTTTTTGGGCACTGGAGCTTCTTTACAATGGCCATTGACTGGGTAAAGAAAATGCACTAAGCAACATCGAGTAACATAAAACTATCTATTCCGAAAGGGAGTGTATGTATATGCACTCCCTTTTATGTTTCTTAAAACATTATTTTTAGTTACAATGAGCTTAAATAAAAATCGGAGTTGAAGTAGGGGAAAAAGGCAGATTGAGCGGATGCGAAACTGCCTTGGGCTTGTTTATAGTCCCATATTTCGCTGTATAAATAAAATTCGAATAATAATAATCGGTGTACGTCATGAGAATATTAGTCTTATTTCCGGCCTTATTAATCACTATAGTTCTTTCCAGTTTTGAACTTAAAGCACAGGAAACAGAGGTGTTGAGTCAATCAGAATCTCCAATTTCTATTCAAAGGTTTAATGCTGAATATCAGGAAGATAGTCGATACAGTTCTGAAGGAATTCGATATGAGGTAATGTTTCAGAATACTTCGGCCAAACAAATCGTCGCTTATTCCATTGGGTTTTATGCTTTTGATGTTTTTAACAGGTCACTGGGGAGGCCACTGAGTGGGTTTAGTATTCAAAGTATAGACGTCAATGGCAGGGAGGAGGGGGCTTGGCTACAGCGGGCTTCTTCCGCATCTTTATTCAGGGATTACGGTACAGCCGTTTCATACGTAGAAAGAGTTCGTTTTGAAGACGGGGTGATTTGGGAGTATGACTCAGAGGAAATTCTGAATCAACTACAACGCTTTGAAGAATCATTAACTATCGAAGATTTACAAGATGGCGAAAATTAAAAGTGTTTTTTTCGGGGTTATTACCGCACTATTAGTTCTTTTATCACCTAATTTATTAGCCCAAAATAAATCAGATCATTTCATTGATGATAAGGGTTACATTGGCTTGGCCTATCTCACAAAGTCGAGCACACCCAGTTGGGGTTTTATGGGTGGTTGGACTCGCTATTATTCAAAGTACAGAGTCTCATTTTTGGTTGAAGGGTCTTTAGATCTGCATTTCGACTCGAATACTACTGAAAGCAGTTCAAGGTACTATACCGATACTTTCTCAAACGGTCAATCGAGGTGTCGTGATCGGGAGACGGGTCGATTTGTGTCGTCAAGCTTATGCAATGATTCCACTGAGTACACGACAGATGTTTCTGCTCGATTATCAGGATTAGTGAACTATCACTTACCACTAAGTGAGCAGGTTGATTTCACAGTTGGTGCCGGCTATCTAATTTCCAATGTATCAACTCCAATACTATCAATTGGCCTCAGGCCTTCACCAAGAAATAGCGGACTCTCTGGGAGTCTCGGGTTTGGTAAAAATTATCTATATTTGGGTGTTGTTTATCTGTTTTAACATAAATACAAGAAAGTAATTGATATGGGACAAGGTGGCAGAGAAGGGTACTCTAATATTGATCTCAACGAGATTTTAGAAAAGGTAGCATTACATTTTAATGAAGTAGAGCCCTCTCGCCGGTATTGGCTTATTAGAACAGAGGGTGGAGAGTATTACAACGATTATTTAGAGAAAAGTTATGTAGCGATAGGGCATAACAATTTTTCTGTGGCTGATATAAATAGGCTTAATAACTCGTATAAAAATGATCTCGATAGAATCAATGAAATTTTAAGAGAGCAAACGAAAGAAAAATATCCTAAAGAGGAGAGGCCGGGGTTGATAGCAAATCAGGTCTTTAGGTTTGTGTATGAAGTTAAAGAAGGTGATATTGTAATAATACCTTCAGAGAGATCAGAGAAAATAACTTTTGGAAGGGTGACTAACTCTGATTTGCAAAATATTACTAAGGATGAAATATCTCGAGATGATTCCTGCCCATTTTTGAAAAGAAAGTCGGTTAGGTGGGATAAAACGATTAGCAAGGAAAATTTAGATATTTACCTTTACAAAGTTCTTCATGCACACCAGGCAATTAACGATATTACTTATCAGTCAGATATAATTGAGAGAACACTGGGTGATTTTTATGTATTAGACAACGAAGGCAATTTAATTTTGGATGTTACTACAACCGAAGAAATTAATGCATTCGAACTTTTTGGGTTGGGTTACAACCTTTTGAATTTTGCTGAAAAGTTTTTTGCCGATAATGGTTTGGACTTTACAGTGCATGACATAGATGTTAAACTAAATTTGAATTCACCGGGGAAGATTCAATTAAAGTCATTGGACGCTAAAAAGCTTTGGCTGATAGCAATTTTAGTTGTAGCTTTTAATGGTGGGGGGTTGAAAGTAGATAGTATTGGATTAGACCTAAGCACAGACGGTTTTATTCAGAAAATGATTGATTTTCAACAAAGTAGTCATCAGATTGAAATGTCTGAGAGAATTATTGAAAGTTTGGACTCGTTAAAGGTAGAGTCACCGAATGATGCGCTTGAAATACTAAAAGAAGTGTCAGTAAATAATCCGAACAGTTCCAATTAATTATGTTTTCTTCGGTTTTAAATACTCTTTCCGTCCTTGCGACAACGTACATAGTAGTATTTTTAATCTACATGCTACTGGATTTTATACTTGGCAAGGTGCAATTTTTTAGCAGAGAGCTAAAAATTGGGAACCTTAAGGTCAAACATCTGGCTTTTAATGCCATTGGTTTAATACTGCTCTTAAGCTTATCTGAGTTTTATTACCCTTGGTAAATGTTATATGGTAATGATGAAGGGTTTTGTTTCACCTAAATTTCACCCAAAAAACAATAAAGCCCCATAAATCAACGACTTATGAGGCTTAAAAGTACGCCCGGAAGGATTCGAACCCTCAGCCTTCTGATCCGAAGTCAGACGCTCTATCCGGTTGAGCTACGGGCGCAGTTATTTGGATATCGAATATTCAACATTCAATTATGATTGTTGAAGTATTATCGATTCAAAATTTCAAAAGGGCAACAAATATAAGAAGAGTTGTAGTCAGAAACACCTAAAATCAGCTTCTGATTTATAGGATCAGCATGGCATCCCCGAAGGAATAGAATCGGTACTTTTCGCTTATGGCGTGTTCGTATACCCGCATCATTTCATCAAAGCCCATAAATGCAGCCACCAGCATAAGCAGCGTGCTTTTGGGTAGGTGGAAGTTGGTGATCAGTGTATCAACGGCTTTAAAAGAATATCCCGGAGTAATAAAAATGTCAGTTTCTCTGCTTTCCGGACTAAAGGTTCGGTTGGAAGTAGAAGCCGTTTCCAAAACCCGGATGCTGGTAGTGCCCACGGCTGTAATATGCGAAGCCGAATTCAACTCTTCGCACGTGGTTTCGGGAAGCTGAAACCACTCGCTGTGCATATTGTGATCGTCCAGGTTTTCCGTTTTTACCGGAGCAAATGTTCCCAATCCCACATGCAGGGTGACTTCCGTTCTCTTTATCCCGATATCCTTCAGGTTGGCAAGCAGTTCATCAGTGAAATGAAGCCCGGCTGTAGGAGCGGCCTTACTTCCCAAATCTTTCGCATAAACGGTTTGGTACTCATCGGAAAGAGATTCATCCTGCTCAATATATGGAGGAAAGGGAGTGTGCTTATAGGGCTCCAGCTTAGGGTCATCCATATCACATGATAATACCAGGGTACGGAGCCCGTCTTCTGCAATATTGATCACTTTAGCAGAAATGTCTTCAGCTAAGGTAAGCTCTTTTCCGGCTTTAAACTTCTTACCGGGCCTCACCATCGCCTCAATGGTGTTATTGTTACTGACAGAGGTTACGAAAAGTTCTTTTTTCCCCTCGTCAAATAGCAGACGGCACTTTTCAACTTTGCTGTTGTTGACCACCATAGTGGTATCGTCGGGGAGGTAGTCACCGATATTATAGAAATAATCATCAGTAATGGTTTTGTCTTTCCGGTTATAAACCAGCAAGCGGGCATGATCTCTGGGGTAAGCCGGGGCTTGAGCGATGAGTTCTTCAGGAAGGTTGTAGTCAAAATCCGAGAGGGTAAACTTCATATCCCCAAAATCGGGTTATTCAACAATAATCTCAAAGAAATTATCCTGGTTGGGTTTGTACTTAACGGCCTTTATCGTCTGAATGGTACTATCCTGTACAACATATATTTTAAGGCTGTCGGTGATTTCGAAGCTACCCGTCTGTGATGTAAACGACTTTCCCAAGGCAAGATATTCCGGATTAAGTGTGAACTCACCGCTGGTATTGGTTCTTGTAAAAGGGACGGAGCCCGGAAGGGCACTATCTGGTTTATTCACCAAAAAGAGGCTTGTAGTTAGCAAATCCTGATTGGACCGGACTTCATAGCCGAGAATTCCGTTGGTTAACAAAGAGTCGGGAACCTGAATCGCGTGTTCACCGGCGGCCAGTGTATCTTCAAAAAACGTATTGTAGGTGCTGTCAGAGCCATGGCGGAATAGCGACAGTGAGTAAAAGGCCTCAACCTCAATACTGAAATTAATCATATAGTTGGGGGCTGCAGGCTGTTGCGAAAAGCCGCCCGGGTCGAAATTATTACGGATGTGAATACTTGCATTGGTAACACCTTCACCGTTTTCGAGTACAACGCCTTCTGCTTCCCGGTAGACCGGAGTGCTGTCGTTATTAAAAAAACAACCTGAAAGAATTAAGGACAAAATGACTAAAAACAGGGGGGACGTATATCTCAAAATTAAACCTTTACCTTTGCTTTTTTCTTAACATTCTCAATAATACCGGCAACGCCGATTCCGATTTCATCATGAAGTTCTTCCTGGGTACCGTGTTCTACTATACGATCAGGGATGCCCATTATTTTAAGAGAGGGCTTTTCTTCCTTCTCAGCAATGTACTCTGCCACAGCGCTTCCGAAGCCGCCCATTTTTGAACCGTCTTCAAGCGTGATGATGTGACTGTATTTGTCACAAATCTGATCGATTAATTCTATATCGAGAGGCTTGGCAAAGCGCATATCATAATGCCCGATTTCAATTCCTTCTTTAGAAAGTTGATCGGCAGCTTCAAATACATATTTACCAATCGGACCAAAGCTGAGGATGGCAATGTCGTCACCTTCTCTGAGCTCAATTCCTTTGCCGATTTCCATAGGCTCGAAGTGCTCTCGTACATCCATTCCAGTAGCTCTTCCGCGTGGATAACGGATAGCCCAGGCCGCATCATCATACTTGGATGCCGTATACATCATATCCCGCAAATCTTGCTCGTTAAGCGGGGAAGAAATAATCATGTTCGGAATCGCCCGCATGTAAGCGGTGTCATAAGCTCCGTGGTGAGTGGGGCCATCAGCTCCAACAAGTCCGGCGCGATCAATACAAAATACCACCGGTAAGTTTTGGATGGCCACATCATGTACCAGCTGGTCATAACCCCGCTGTAAGAATGAAGAATAAATGGCACAAAAGGCTTTCTTCCCTTCGGCCGCTAGTCCGGCCGCAAAAGTAACAGCGTGTTGTTCGGCGATGCCAACATCAAAGGCGCGCTCGGGGAAGGTGTTCATCATCGGCCATAAGCTTGACCCGCTGGGCATGGCCGGGGTCATGCTAACAATACGTTCGTCTTTTTCAGCTAACTGAACCAAGGCTTCTCCAAATACATCTTGGTATTTTGGGATAGGATTTGGCTTGGATGGTGCTGAAAGTGATTTCCCTGTAATTTTATCGAAAGGACTGCTTGAGGCATGCCATTTGGTTTGCTCTCGCTCAGCCGGGGCAAAGCCTTTTCCTTTAACCGTAACAGCATGAAGTAATTTAGGTCCCTTAACATCTTTCAGATCTTCAAGCGTTTTGCGGAGACCATCCACATCATGTCCATCCACAGGGCCGTAGTACTTAAATCCTAAAGAGCGGAAAAGAGAGCCGGGGGTTAGGGCAGCGGTCATGGCTTTTTCAAGGCGCGAGGCTACTTTACGCATCTTCTCACCGGCAGATTTAAAGTGCCCGAGCATATCGTACACTTCATCCCGCATTTTGTTGAAAGTCTTACTGGTGGTAATGTCAGCTAAATATTCTTTTAGGGCTCCCACATTTGGGTCAATCGACATGTTATTGTCGTTGAGAATCACCAGGATGTCACTGTTCATGGCTCCTGCATTATTCATCGCTTCAAAAGCGAGACCGGCGGTCATAGCTCCGTCACCGATTACAGCTACTACTTTCTTGTCGGATTGGTCTAGATCGCGGGCAACAGCCATGCCCAATGCAGCCGAAATTGAGGTGCTGGAATGACCTACACCAAAGGTGTCATACTCACTTTCCGATCGTTTGGGAAATCCTGAAAGTCCGCCATAAACCCGATTGGTATGAAACTGTTCTCTGCGACCGGTTAAAATTTTATGGCCATAAGCTTGATGACCGACATCCCAAACCAGCAGATCTTTTGGGGTGTCATACACATAATGAAGCGCTGTGGTTAGCTCAACCACACCAAGGCTGGCCCCAAAATGCCCACCATGAACAGAAACAATGTCAATGATATACTGGCGAAGCTCATCGCATACTTCCTGAAGCTGATCGGCCTCAAGCTTTTTTAAATCGGAAGGGGAATTAATCTGAGCGAGTAGTTTTCCTGGAGTTGGTTGTTTCTGTTCCATAGGTTTAAAAATTTACTGCGAATTTGCTTCGTTTACTTGTTCTATACGAAGTTCAGCTTGTTCTAAAATTTCGGTGCAAAACTGAGATAGTTGAACGCCTTCCTCATATAGCTTTACGGAATCTTCCAATGTAATCTCTTCATCCTCAAGTTGTTCCACTATCGATTCCAATTTCTTTAAAGCCTCTTCAAAGCTAAGTCGTTCCTTTTCTGCCATTAAGATTTTTTTGGTACGGTGATTTTTGAATACAGTTTAGCTCTCAAGGATACCGGTTTTTTAGGAAAAAGGCATAGTTTACTGTGATGTAAATGATATTAAAGATGTGAAAGGATGTTCAGAGATAGTGTTCGAGTCGATGAAACTTTAGCCGGGTATTTCCAAAGTTAATTAGTAGCCCTACTTCTAATTGGGAAGCTTCAAGGTAGTTCAATGCTTGCGCAATATGAGCCTTTTCAAGTTGAAGAACGGCTTTAAGCTCTACCGATATCTTCTGTTCTACCAGTAAATCAACTCGTCTTATCCCTAATTGAACTCCCTTATATTTAATCGGCATCGAAAACTCTGATTCATAATCAAGGCCACTCCTACCTAATTCAATAGCTAAGGCTCGCTGGTAGATTTTCTCCTGAAACCCATTGCCAAGTGTATTATGCACTTCCATGGCACATCCAATAATCGTTCTTGTCAGTTCGATATACTTGTAATTTTTGTTAGTCATAAAAAATTATCCTTTTAATCTAAATCATCACAGCAATCACAGTCACCAATGGATACGGTTAATATTCTCGCCATCCGACTCAAAGATGATTGCCCGTTCCCGGCTGGTGAATAACAGTTTGGCATCTGTTTGATATAAACGGTTCAAGGCTTCACGATGAGGATGCCGAAACCGGTTTCGCTCGGCCAGTGATACTACAGCAATTTCGGGAGTAACTGTTTGCAGGAATGATGTGCCGGAACTTGTTTGGCTTCCGTGGTGACCAACCTTAAGCAGATCCGTATCCAGCAAATGTTCATAAGCATGAACCAGTCGCTCTTCCTGGTCTTCTCCGGCATCACCGGTAAACAAAAACTCCGAATCCCCATAAATTACATTCAGAACAACGGAATGTTCGTTTGGGTCGGAGTTATAAATGTTGCCATCCGGGCCGAGTACGAGAAATAGCATGGATGGATCGAGAGCAAGGGTGTCTCCGGAAACCAAAGGTTTGACAGGAATAGATTTTTCTTCTGCTAATTTCAGATAAGATTGATAGAGGTTGGAATCGTACTGATAGCCGGAATTATAAATGGCGTTGATGGGAATGGATTTCATTAAGTCGATAATTCCGCCAATATGATCGGCGTGTGGATGGCTAAGAATGATAGCATCGAGCTTTTTGATGCCTACTGACTTAAGGTGGGGAAGGAGTACGGACTTGCCACTATTATATCCCGGCGACCATACTCCGGCATCAATGAGAATGTATTTGTCGTTTGGGGTGTGAAGAAGGGCGGCATCACCCTGGCCCACATCAAAGAACGTGATGCGCAACGTTGCCGGCTTTAGGATATCGATTGTGTTCAGGGATAGTATTAAGCAAGCGGTAGCGAGAAAGGCGGCAGTCAGTCTCCAGCGCAAAGCCGAAATATGCCATACAGCAATTCCTAATATCAAAAATAACCACAGAATAAAGACCAGGTTATTGTTGAGGGAGGCTGTGGTCCATGCCCAATCCCATTGTGCGGCTATATTCACAAAGTCGTTCATCCATCCAAGAAAAATGTAAGAAGGATAATTTAGGATAAATCCGGCTGCTGGTATAACGGCGGTAATAAATAAAGAGACCAGTGATAGCGGAACTACGACTCCAAGAAAGGGTACAAAAAGGGCGTTGGCAATCGGACTTACTAAAGAAATCTCTCCAAAATAATAAACCTGTAATGGATATAAACCGAATTGCACAACCAGAGAGACGATGACTACCATGAGAGGTTTGCTGTACCACCGGACTCGCATCCAGTAAGGGAGCAGGTTTTGAATAACCGGTAGGATAAGTAGAATAATAAGAACGGCTGAAAAGGAAAGTTGAAACCCGATATCGAATAGTTGGGAAGGGTTGATGATTAACAGTACAAGAGCTGCCGCTGCCGTGAGGTTGATGGAGTTGTTAATTTTATGAAAGAGCTTGCCATAAGTAAGAAAACCGGCCATAACGGAAGCTCTCATCACGGATGGAGAAAAGCCTGTAATCCCGGCATAGCTGAATAGAATAAGAATCAGAAGCAGTAAGCCGACTTTTCTTCCATGTTTTTTAGTCCAGAAGTAGGGAATGATGATCCAAAAGGGAGCAATGATAAACCCAACATGTAAGCCCGAAACCGCCATAATGTGTGAGAGTCCGGCGCGAGCAAAAGCCGTTTTCGATTCGCTGTCCAGCTCTTGTTTATACCCAACCAGTAAAGCTTTTGCTATCGGGGAGGTTTGAGCGTCAAAGTTTTTGTCAACGAGTTCTAAGGCACGTTCTCTCCACCACACCCACTCAGCCGGGTTGGTGTTTGGTTGTACGTGGTGAAGGCTGTCGAGCTTGAACTGAGCATAAATCCCCTGGGAGTGAAGGTAGGCTTTGTAATCAAAATCCAGCGGATTACGCTTTTCTGAAATGGGGATAATGGTTCCTGAAAAGCTCACTTTATCCCCTAATGTCGCCTTTTCTGCAGCTTCATCCGCCAAGATTCTTGCCTTGAAATTAAAGCCGGATTTCAGCTGACTGATTTCAGTTTCAGATACAGATATATCCCATCGTTCTTTGCCGGAAGAGGTTGTAGAAATGGAAACTACAGACCCGGTTATACTGATGGGGTCCCAATCGGAAATCTGTATCAATTTTATGATTAGAGGAGAATCCTGAGCGGAATGAACTGCACTCCGGAATATTCCAAAAGAAATGATTAAGAGGAGAAACAGAGAGATTCCCAATTTGGGAAAAGCGGTGCTTGATGACTGATGAATCTTCCACTCAACCAAGCCAAACATCATGGAAAGCAGAGCAAAAAGAATGAGGGAGAAAAGCAGGGAAGGCTTGTAGTATTCGTGAATAAGGATCCCGGCAATCATCAATAAAACAATTCTTACAGCCGGGTATCGGCTAAAGGGAAATTGGTATGTTGTTCGGGCTCCCATGTAAGTAAGAGCGGTAACTCATCCATTCCTTACAAAAAATTTTTAGATGGCAATCAGAACCGGCACGCAAAATAAAAGCCTGACCAAACGATCAGGCTTTAGAGAAAATGCTGTAAGGAAGGGTTAGTCTTCAGTGGGGACTAAACGATAGATTCCATCTCCTTCCGCGGAAAAATAAATGTAGCCGTCAGGTCCTTGCTCAATGGCGCGAATTCTTCCGGTCCCTTCAACCAGTTTTTGTTCAGCTACAACTTCGTCCCCATCCAAATCTAAATGGGCGATATAGGCAAACTTCAAAGAACCGATAAGAAGATCTCCTTCCCAGCCCGGATATTTATCGCTGGTGATAAATGCCATTCCGGAAGGTGCAATAGAAGGGTCCCAATAGGTTAAGGGTTGCTCCATTCCTTCACGGGCCGTGTCTTCGGCAAACTCAGTTCCGTCATAATTAATGCCATAACTGATTACCGGCCACCCGTAATTGTTGCCCGGCTCAATGATGTTAACTTCATCTCCGCCTCGCGGGCCGTGTTCATGCGACCAAACCAATCCACTTTCTGGATGAACAGCCATACCCTGAGGATTTCTGTGTCCATAAGTGTACATCGCGTCCAGCCCATCTTTGCCCACAAAGGGATTGTCATTGGGAACGGTTCCGTCTGCATGTAGTCGGTAAATCTTACCACCATCACGATTAAGGTCTTGAGGATTCACGTCGCGGTTTCCACGATCTCCGATGGAGAAAAACAGGTATCCGTTATCATCAAAAACAATACGGCTTCCATAATGCTGTCCTCGCCGGGAGTTTGGTGTTCCTTTATAAATCTCTTCAACGGAAGTGAGGCTGTTGCCATCCAGTTTTGCACGAATAATTTTTGTGTTACTTCCTGAACCTTCGCCATCGCTGGAAGCATAGGAAAAGTAAATCCAGCCGTTTTCTTCATAATTCGGATGGGTTTCCACATCAAGGAATCCGCCTTGGCCGTTAACGTCAAGGTCAGACGGAATGCCGTCTGTTATTTCAGAAGCAATTTCACCGTTACTGATACGATATAAAGTGCCGCTTTTCTCAGTTACCAGCATATCTCCATTAGGGAGAAAGCCAATTCCCCAGCCAATACGAATTCCCTCTACAACCAGTTCGGCCTCAACGCTGAGGTCAGAAGCCGGTGGGGTATTGGTGTCGCTGCTTTGGCTGTTGCATCCGGTAGAAAATACCAGCAGCGCAACAACGGGCAGTAAATGTTTGGTCAGTTTTTGGAAAGTCATAATAAGCCTTTGGTTAATCCTGATTATTGATATAAGAATTGTCGGAATTCATCCACGCCCATATAACCTGTTTTTTTCTTGATAACGTTTCCCTGCGAATCCAGGATCAGGGAAGTAGGAAATACATAGGCCCCTTTGCTTTGAGCGAATTCTTTGGAGGGGATTTCCTGTCCGTTGAACTGTATGGGTTCTGTGGAGTTCCCATCTATGCGAACGGGGATGTAGTTGGCATCCAAAACCTGGCGAACGGTAGAATCCGGGAAGACCTCCCGATCCATGGCCCGGCAGTATTTGCACCCGATTTCATACACATCCACAAAAATGAGTTTATCGGTGGATGCTGCTACTTCCTGTGCTTCATTAATAGGAATCCATTCCGGGGAATTCTCAATAACGTTGGGCTGAACCTTGGTGAGGGAGTTGTACATAAAAAATCCAAGGAATGCACATACTACGATGGTGATGACAACTTTCTTATTCATTAAAAAAAATAATTGGTTAAAGATGAAAAATAGTAAATCTGAGGCATTTCTTATGCATTAAACGAATTTAAATACCGTTAAAGTTCAACAGCTGAAAGCAGATTTTTTTACCTTCCTGAAAAAGAATACTTCATGGAAGAAAGAGATTCATACAGGCTCGGCAACGTCCAGGTCACCATTACTGAAACGGACAAACCCAACAAACTAAAAGTAGAATGTTTTGACGGGGAATATCGATCGGAGTTTACCGTAAGTGAATATGAGTTTAAAAACTACCGGCGCCTGATGAACCAAAGAATTACGCAGGCTTACAAGAATATTGATAGTGAGGGAGAAGGTTAAAAGCCGGATCCTCCTGAAATAAGCAGATATACCAAAATAAAGCTGCTTACCGAAAGTACCAGTCCCACCATAAACACATTGTAGGCAATTCTGATCAACCTGTATTTTTCAGAAAGGACTGAGCCTAATCCATACAAGTCGCGAGCCATGGTATCGTATAGTCGCTCGCTGTCGGTCATCAGCTCTTCCATCCCAGTTACATAATCTTCCCGGTTTAGCTTGTTGAAATTTCCGAAAAACAGGATGTTCGAGCGATTGGATCGTACATCTTCGAGCGACACATCTTCCTTGCTCACTCTTGGTCGGGCTGCCAAAACGGAGTAAACTAAAGCAATCATACAGGTTACCAGTAATATAGAAGTAGGGATAAGCAACCAGGGATTCGAATCTATCTTAGGGGAAATTGAGGCAATGATAATGGATATAATAATCCCATTGATGCTGATCATGATATTGGACTTGTTATCGGCAATGGCACTCAGCTCTATGTGTGTGCGGTATGAAGTCCGAAACATATCTGAGACGCCCCGCTTTCGTGAACCGAGATCTTTCTTTTCTGCTCCTTCCTGAGAGCTTTCCTGTTTTGAGTCTGACATAATTTTTCCGGAATGGTGAGTCGCTATTATACGAAAAGACGGTGAATTATAGAGCGTTAACGTTCGCTTTAGATTCTTTGGGAAGTCCGATTTTATTGATCAGTTTATCAAACCGTGGATCCTCTTTGAGATCTTTTATAATAGGTAGTGTTTGTAAGAGGAGGAGAGAGCCAAGTCTCTGTTTGTAAGTTTTATTCAGATACTTAAATGCCCGGTCTTTATCACCCAGCGCTGCATAAACCATGGCGTAATCAAGCGTCAGGTTTTGGTGAGGCTGATCTTTTTCCCGTTTCTTGATCAGTTCTATACTTTCTTTCGTTCGTTTTTTGTCACCCATCAGAGCATAAATGCAAGCCAGCTGAGAGCCTCCTTTATACCTGGAATCAATCAGGTCGATGTATTTTTTGGCTGTTCTCAGAGCCTTATCGTATTTCTTCTGGCTCATGTAAACAAGAGCCTTCCCTTCCAGGGCAGCCCGGAAAAGAGGGTCTAAATCGAGGGCTTCATTAAAGCAATTCAGGGCTTTCTCATAATTGCCAACTACCCAATTCGAGCGCCCCAATTCCAACAGAGCCGGTAATGAAAGCGGATCAATTTTAGCGGCAGCTTCCGCTTGTCGGAGCATATTATCATACCGGCCAATAATGCGGTTATAAAAAGAAAGGGCTTGCCGGGCTTCACTGCTGTCCGGCTCCATGGTAATAGCTTTTCGGAAATTTGATTCCGCCGTGTTAAAATCCCATTTAAAGAACAGGTTTACAAAGCCCAGTGCAATGTAAGAGTCGGCCCGTGAATTATTAATTTCAATGGCTTTCAGAGCATTCTTTTCTGCTTTGGTGAACGCCTTTTCTCCGGGCATATGGCCTATTGTACCAAGGTAGGTATAACAGTTTGCAAGATAAGAATAGGCATTCGTGTACGTGCTGCATTCATTGATGGCTTTGTCGAAATAAGTAATGGCTTTTTTGACGGCTTCGGGAGAACGCTTATTCCAGTAAAAAAGCCCCTGTAAATAGTAGTTGTACGCATCAATATTTTGAGTGGAAGATACATACAGTCGATCCTTTTCGAGCTCGGTGAAGCTGTCTTCAAGCCGTGTTACGATCTTGAGGGCTATTTCGTCCTGCACCGAAAAAATATCCTTCATTTCTCCGTCAAAGTTTTCCGACCAAATATGAAAGCCATCGTCGGCATTAATAAGCTGAGCGGTAACCCGAATTCTGTCGCCTGCCTTGCGCACACTCCCCTCCAATATGGTAGTAACATTTAATTCTTTTCCTATATCGCGGATGTCTTTGGTTACTTTTTTATAAGCAAAAACAGAGGTCCGCGATGCGACGCGCAAATCTTTAACTTTTGTGAGCGTGTTGATGATCTCTTCAGTTATTCCATCACTGAAATAGTCATTGTCGGCCTCAGGACTGAAGTTTGAAAAGGGTAAAACAGCGATGCTTTTCTGTGTGCTTCCGGTGAGTTCTTCAATATAACTTTGTTTGGGAACTTGTAGTCCGTGATCGGCCAGCGCGTAGATACTCATCGGGATGTAAATATTCTTTAGCTCATGCTCTCCAAATGCTTCAACACGAATACCGGGATGATTCTTAATTTCATCAAATACCTTCCCTGAGATCATAACTGAATCGGCAATTCCCAAGGCTTGAACGCGAGCAGCTACATTTACAGCATCCCCATAAATGCCTTCATCATCATAAACCACATCCCCGATATGAATACCTATGCGAAGAGGGACCGTGGGTTCGTTTCGGAGTTCTGCCTGTATATCTTTGGCGCAGGTTACAGCATCCAGTGCGCTGCCAAACATAATGAGGGTGCCATCACCATAGTACTGCATGACCTGTCCGTGGTACTTCAGCAAGAATTTCTCTATGACAGACCGCTGGCGATCTCTCAGCGCTTTAGCTTTCTCCTCATCATCCTGCATCATTTTTGTATAACCGACAATGTCGGCAAACATAATGGCGGAGAGCAATCGTATGTTGTTGGTTTTGGCCATCTTTTATGGCAATGTGGCTTAGTGATTCAGGAAGACTTGACCGAAGCAAATATAATCAATATTAAAGCCTGAAAATATATGCACATCAGAATAAAAACCCGGCTTTTACTGAAAACAGGGTTCCTTCTTCCGAGACACCAATACTCGTATTAATTAAAAAAGATTCAAATACATTAAACCAAACTCCTCCGCCATATCCGGTGTGCCATAATTCGGAATTCTCTCCATCCAGCCAAACGCGCCCCACATCAAAAAAGCTACTGAGCCCTACCTTTCCACCCAGCAGGTAATTATAGAAGTCGAAGAGTTCCAGGCGAAGTTCAGTGTTGTTATACAAGCTGGTCCGCCCCGAAAAACGGCGACTGTTAAATCCTCTCAGGTTGGTGGTGCCACCCAAGGTGTTGGCCTCATAAAAGGGAAAGTCCCCGATATTATGGGCAGACCCTGTTCTGTTGGCTATGGTAATTTGTGGGTCGAGACGGGGTGTGAAATACAATTCGAGTTCCGACTCAAGGCGGCTGAAGGTCTCATCGGTATTCAGTACCCCCACATTCATTTCTCCATTCAGCGATAGACGGTAGCCCTGTCGTGGGTTGAGTCCGTTGTCAACATCAATGAACCGAAGGGCGGTGACCAGACCGGTAAACCATTGCTCATCAAAATCGCTTCTCGGAATTCCAATTGTTGGGTCTGTGACGATGTTGTTCGGGTCTCTCTCCACATTGGTGCCACGAAAGGTTAACCCTGCATAAAATTCCAGGATGTTTTTTTGCAGGCTGATCCCCGGCTTAATGGTATATTGATATAAGCGGGCCCGGTAATAATTCAGCGAGCGGTCTTGCAGGGTGGTTTCATTTCCGAAACCGAAGAAGTTCTTATAACTCTTGGGAAACAAAAACTCTCCTTCCAGCTTTATATCCCATTTTTTGGCCACATCATACCAGGTTCCGTTATAACGCACATTTGCTGCTCCGGTAAGGGGAGCGTAATTAGCCCGCGGGAAATGGACGGAAGCCGGTTGCTTCCTGAAGCCGTTCCTGATTATGTTCGGTCCGCCTCCCATGAATAAACCGTCGTTACTATTGTATTCAAAAAAGAGTCTTGCACGTACGGTATTCCAGCGGAAGTCCTTACTGTAATTGTAGTGCATGTTCCCTGCTTTGTCATTGAGGTTTACATTGGTATTTGGTCCTGCTGAAACCGAGTTGCCTCTTTTTGTATCGTATATTTCTACATTACTAAAGAGGCCTTTCTTGTGTGTTGAATCAGAATATGTATCATTACCTGAGCCACCTACCACCCTGATCGTTGTGTTATTTTTAGCCTCACCACTTAACCTAAAAACATCGTCACCGCCCATTCCATACAGGCGCAGTTCATGGGTTTCCTTGCGGGAGAAAATGCGCTCATAATATTGCTCCCGAATCTCTCCATTACCCGACAGCTTGAACACGGTTACTTTTATTTTATCCGGGCTAAGCACCTTAACATCAAATAACTCTCGTTTATTGCTGCCCTGGATTGACACTACACCGGAAATCAATTCATAATAGTCGGCGGCTACATCCACAATTTTGTCACGACGGGTTTTAAACGTTTGAATGGTTTCATTACCGAACTTTTCGAAAACAGGTGACGGGTAATTTTGGACGGCTTCTTCTATCATTTCATCGGTCAGAGAATGCTCGATTTCTTCCGCAATTTCGAGCCATTCCTGTTTGGTGAGCTGATTTGTGAACCGACGCGTCATGGCCAGCGAGTTGTTATTTAATCCTTTCAGGTATCCATAGCTTTCCGAGAAATTCTGATACTGTGCAAATGGGCCAAGAATTTTTGCCAGCGAAGGAATAACTCCTGTCATATTCATTAGGGCGATATCCCGGTCTCGCGGAATAGGTTTGTAGATCTTTCCTTTTTCATCTTCCGGTTCAAAAGAAGCCCACCGCCATTGGTCTTCATGCCGGTCCCAGTCGGCCAGCAGCATATCAAAGAGTCGGTTCTTGGCGAAAGAGCGTTGGTCAACGCGATGATCAATATCATTATTCAGTTCACGAAGAAGTTCTGTAGTGCTGAGCACTTCTTCGGTAAACCCAACGCTGGAAACATCACTCATGTTTCCATTGGGGCGTTCTTCAAACAAGGCCAGCTGCCCGCTTATTTCATCAGCATAAACGCCAAGCTTCGGATCATTCGGCACATAATAGATTCTTGGGTTGGTGTGAAAGGTTCCGATAGCGTCCGCCAGGGTTGGAATCAACAGTGCGGAGTAGGGATTGATAATGGAGAATTGATCCTGGGCTAAATCCCGGGCAATAGTTTTTTTAAGTTTCTCATCCCAGATTCTCCCGGCTTCTTTGTCTACCGACCGAAGCACAAAATCCCGACCGTCTTCACGTTCAAGATGAATGGTGGTCGATTGTCCCTTTCCACCAGTTCGTACGGGAGTCAACCCACCTTCCACTTCGGTGATATCAAATACCGGGAATTCATGTTTTACTGACCAGTATTTTCGGTTGTGGGCTCCGATAAAAAACTCGAACAACCTGCTTTTTCCATCATAACCCGGGTTGGCGGCGGTAACCATAGTGCTATCTGTATAATCGATATCAGCTATGTCTTCTATAGAACCCTGATCAGGAAAAGCTTCCTCAAAAGGAGGCTTAAGCTGGTTACGATACAACATTTTCCCGGTTGCTCCATCTCCTTCAGGAGTCCAGGCTTCCAGCCAAACTGAGCCGTCTCCGTAGTACTGAACGGTCATGAAGCCATTTCCGGAATGAATGAACTCAGCACCCCGCCCGGAGGCCACATAATTCTCTTTTGTGCCGGATCCACTAATTAAATAATGGTGATTAATACGCGTGCCTTCCTCCCGATGATATTGAAGACTGTGGGCATGACCGGAAGCATAAATCATATCTTCCAATTCATAGGTGTGAAATAAGTTCTCGAGCGCGTCCACCATTTTGGCATATTGATGATGGTGAACATCTTGTGGTTTGCCAAAAACTCTGCGATACAAGGCATATAAACTCCCAAAAACCGGTGGCTTCAGGTGGGTTGAAGGGGGAAGGTATCCGCCATGATTTCCGTTAGTCTTTAATGGGTGGTGAGCTGCAATCAGCAAATAATCATTGCGTTGCTTTTTTAGAATGTCATCCAGCTCAATTAGGATGTCACCAGCGTCAAAAAGATCATACTCGCCGGTGTAGCCATATGACTTCTCATATTTATGAAGCCACCACTGCGTATCTAAAACAATTAGGCGGATGTCTTCCCTGAGGCGCGGATCGTCATTATCATCAAGCAGCTTAATGGATACCGGTCCGGGAAAACCATTGTCGGGTAGAAATGTATTTCCACGATCCAGATACGATTCTACGAAATCTTCCTGTCGTTTTATGGCTTCTAAACCATCCGGTCCGCCATCATCCCAGTCGTGATTGCCCGGTAAAAAAACAATACGCCCCTCAAAATTCTCAACAGTTTTGAGTTGTTCCAATAACCGTTGTTCAAAAAAGGCTCTTCGGGGATGAGTGGAGTCAGGCAAGCCGTTCAAATATATATTATCCCCTAAAAAAACAGCCGCACTTCTTTCGCCGGCTTGCTCCAGTTGTTGCTGAAAGAATTTCAGGGTCGGTTCCTGAACACCTAAAGAGGGTGCCCCGGCATCACCAATCAGAAAAACACGATAGACTAGGTCTTCTTTGTTGGGGGGAGAAATAGAAAATGGATCGCCGTCTTCACTGTTTATATATGTTTGGCTGGCAGAGCAGGAAGTGAACAGGAAAAGAAGTAAGAGGGCATAACACTTGTTGATCATCAGGATAAAGTAGGGAACCACCTAATAACAAAAAACAGGGAATGAAAAGGGTTGGTACCGAATTAGAAGAGAAGACTCGAGACAGGCAGGCATAAAAAATCCCGTACAGGTTTAAAGCTGTCGGGCTTGTTTTTTTGAATAACTGCTTCCAATATACGGCGGAACCGGTGCCTCGACCAAATCTAATTTCTTTTGTATGACTAATAGTAAGTAATGATAAATTATTCGTAGTTTAAGACAAATAAAAGGCAATCAAAATTTGATAATTATTTAACGTAATGCCCAAAAAAGTAGGAGATTTAACGCTGTATTCGGTCGATGATCTGCATGAACAACTTGGAATTTCAAAAATGACTTTACGAACCTACCTCCGTGAGGGTAGAATTCGCGGACGCAAACTTGGGGTAAGTTGGTATGTTACGGAAGAAGCCATCCGTGAGTACTTTAACGAACCTCATGGGGAGTCATCTGCTCAAACCTCAAAAAAGAAAAATAATAAACAATACCGGTATATTGTGCAGGGCATTAACGACCTTGTGAGTGAGACCGAAGAATGCGAAACGATCGATGAAGTTATATCCACGCTGAAGGAACAGGCAATTATCAGTTTGTTCCAGGTTCGTATTGTGGATAAAGAATCAGATGAAATAACCGAAATTATTAAAGCCAGAGAATTTTTAGAACGACATGCTTAAACTGAAAGACACCGGGTTAGAAGAATTTTCATTTGGGGAAGGACCCGATGATCAATTTTATATACTTGTAAACAAAAACATCAGTCCAGATGGAATAGATGTAGACAAACTAAGCAAGACCGACCCACGAAAATTTGATCAGGTACTATCTGATATGGGCTGTGTGTTAATGCTGAACGGAGTTGAGGTTACAGAGTTATGCATGCGTGGAGAGCTGGACAACGAAAACCTGCACGAGAGCATGTATGAACTGGCTAAAGAGGAAGGCATAATTCATTAGACCTCCGGAAAGTGGTTGATTAGAGGCTATAAGGACTATTTTTTTGCCACCACTTCCAGGCCCGAAGTAAGCAAATCACGGTTTTGCCATCATTGATTTCCCCGGAATGAACCATATTAACGGCTTCTTTAAAAGGAATACGCTGTCGGGTAACAAACTCGTCGTCATCCACTTTTTGAGGAACGGATTTTAGGTTCCAAGCCAAATATATATGAATCACTTCATCCGAGTAGCCGATGCCCGGATAAAAATGCCCGACGTAAGCAAAATCGGATGTTGTGACTCCGGCTTCTTCTTCAAGTTCCCGCATGGCGGTGGTGTCTTGTTGTTCTCCGGCATCAATTTTACCGGCGGGAACTTCCCAGAAAATCTGTTTCATGGGATATCGAAACTGTCGGATCATCATTAGGTCTCCATTGGTAAAAACGGGAACTACAGCGCAGGCTCCGGGGTGTTTAATCCACTCGCGGGTAGAGGTTGAGCTATCGGGCAGTTCCACTTCATCATAAAACACGTGCAATAGTTTTCCGTTAAAAACTTCTTTCGATGAAAGGGTTTTCTCGACCAGTAATTTGTGCTCGTTCATGGTGGTTTTAGAGACTTAAGGACTGTAAATTTGGACAAGCAATATCGTAATTAAAAACAAGGTTTGGCTATTACAACCAAAAATATAGACGGAAAAAAAGTGAAGGTGACCGGCCGGGTATTTACCTGGTCCAATACCATTTCGTTTAGTCGAATATTGGTGGCCTTTCCGATTGTTTATTTACACTATCTGAACGATTTACAGGTGAATACCACCATTATCATCTTAATTGCCTATGGTGTTATTTCCGATTATCTGGATGGGTTCATTGCCCGAAAAACCGATACCATCTCTGAGCTGGGTAAAATGATTGATCCAGTTGCAGATAAACTCTGTGCTCTGGTATTGTTTATTTACACGGTGTGGATAGGGTGGATTCCCCTTTGGTTTTTGATATTTGCGGTGATTCGGGACAGTATGATTATGCTGGGTTCGTACTACATCAAAAAGAAATACGACAAGGTGGCTATGGCCATTATGTCGGGAAAAATTTCTGTTAACGTACTGGCTTTATATTGGATCGCTGTTTTCTTTTTCCCTGATGCCGGAGGAGTTCACATGTTCCTGATGGCATGTTCACTAACTTTAATGATTATTTCCTGGATCGATTACTTTAATCGCTACCGCCTGATAATGAGCGGAGCAGAATTCAATTAGCTAATATTTATATGGGATTTCTTGAAAAATTAGGACTGAAGAAAAAAGAAAAGCTTGACGAAGGTGTTGAGAAAAGCCGGGATGGCTTGCTCAACAAAATCGGAAAGGCTTTTGTAGGGAAGGATAAAGTAGACGATGCTATCCTTGATGACCTTGAAGAAATCCTGATTACTTCCGATGTAGGGGTAAACACCACTATTGAGATTATTAAGAAAATTGAAGCCCGGGTTGCCAAAGATAAATACGTAACGCAGGATGAACTTCAGGCCATGCTTCGGGAAGAAATCGTGAACCTCCTGGAAGACAATGCCCCCGATAAACCGGCTGAATTTGAAGCTGACTTCCCCATCAATCCACATATAATTTTGGTAGTTGGGGTGAATGGAGTCGGGAAAACAACCACCATCGGTAAGCTGGCTCATCTGTATAAAAAAGCAGGCAAAAAGGTGATTTTAGGAGCTGCCGACACCTTCCGTGCTGCCGCAGTCGATCAGCTAAAGATTTGGAGTGAACGGGCAGAAGTACCCATTATTCAGCAAGGGCAAAATGCGGACCCTGCCTCAGTTGCATACGATACAGTAGCAGCAGCTAAAGCCCGTGGCAGTGATGTTGCGTTAATTGACACCGCCGGCCGCCTTCACAACAAAAAAGCACTAATGGAAGAGCTTGCCAAGATTAAGCGAGTGATGGGTAAGGTGGTTGATGGAGCACCTCATGAAGTAATTTTGGTGCTGGATGCTTCCACCGGACAAAATGCCATGCAGCAGGCGAAAGCCTTTACTGAAACCGTAGATATAACCGGGCTTGCCCTGACGAAGTTAGACGGAACAGCTAAAGGCGGCATCGTGATTGGAGTTTCGCACGAACTGAGTGTTCCGGTGAAATACATCGGGCTGGGTGAGAAGATTGAAGACCTTCAGGTATTTGACCGGGCTGATTTTGTGAATGCTTTATTCGGGGAATAAAAAAAGCCACATTTGTTATGTGGCTTTACGCTTTTACCTATAAAAAAGACTTTTAGCCTCCACCTACTTTGCCTCCGTCATCGTCGTCCCCACCTTTTTTATCGGTGTCATCTGATTGGTTGTACGCTTTCATTGAAAAGTAATTTTTGTAAGCCAATGTATCTTTCATTTGTGCCTGATTAATTCGTAGTTGTAAGCAAAAAACAATATTATACTTTTACATGCAATAATTAGACAAGAGTATATGAAAGTATTTGCATCAGTGATGCTTATTGTTGGAACCGGTTTTTTATGCGGACTACAGGCCCAAAATATTGATCCGGATTCACTGTATGACGCAGGGCACGACCTATATGAAAAAGCTGAATACAGCCGGGCTGCGTCAGTCTTTAAAGAAGCATCAGCACATTACCTTTCCATAAAAGATTCGGCAGGTTGGGCACAAGCACTTTTACGGCAGGGAGATGCTTTGCTAAATCAGGGAGAAGTCAGGAAAGGAGAAGAGCTTTTTATATTTGTAAATGAACATCAGCCTCAGAACGCGAGTGTTTTATTAAAAGCCGAAATACACAAAAATTTGGGAAGGGTGTATCGGGAGTTAGAGCAATATGAGAAATCAATACGATTTTATGAAAAAGGCTTGGAATTTGCTGCGGTAAATGGAGACTCTTTATTTATTGCTCAACTAAACAATAATATTTCCTACCCCTATTTGTACTCCGGAGATTATGAGCGGGCTTTTTCTCATCAAAAAAAAGCAAAAGAAATATATGAATCGCTTGGCGAAAGCTATCGGTTGTCATTTTTACTGAATGGCATGTTTATTACGCTCCGAAATTTAGGTTTGCACAAGCAGGCCAATAAGTACATCCGGCATAGTATGAGGTTAAGAGAGGAGGCCGGGAACCCAAACCTTTTGGATGTTGCCTACCATAATATGGCCGTCAGTTTTAATGATATGGGGCAAACAGATAGTGCTATTCTCTACTATGGGAAGTCACTGGAGCTGTCCCGGATGCTGGAAAACCCGTACGATATAACGCAGACACTAATCAATATTGGTCAGCTTTATAAACGTGCGGGTGATTACGAAACTGCACTGGCTTATTACAACGAGGCGCTGAAAACAAACTATCAAACGGAGCGGCCGGTTTCAATTGCCAACAATCTGAATGAGCTTGCCGAGGTAGCTATACTGAACGATGATCTCAGTAACGCTGAAAACTTTTATCGGGAAGCACTAAGCTGGTTGAAAAAAGCGGATACCCCACAGGAATTAGCAGATCTTTACCTGGGAGTTGCAGAGCTGAAAATTAAACAAAAAGAGTATGAGAGTGCTAAGGAGCATGTAGAAAAAGCAAAAAGCAGTTTCGACGAAAATCACCGACCACTGGCGCTCCGTGCATATAATGTGCTTGGGGAAATTTATTATTTAGAGGGAAAGCTCGATCAAAGCCTGGCGCAATACCGCCGGGTATATAAATTGTATTCAGATCAGGGAATGGCCTCACAGATAAAACCTGCAATGAACCTGGCAAGAGCATACAGCCGGGTTAGTTCGGATAGTGCCTTCGTTTTAGCTGACCGATCTTTTACTTTAATCGACTCCATTCGCACAAAGGTAGCCGGTCTCACATTCAGGTCAGGCTTTTTTAAAGACTATGCCGGTTTTTATAATGAAGTTGCTTCCTGGTACATCACCCAAAAAGATGACCCTGAAAAAGCATTTGAGTTAGTAGAGGCAGCCAAAGCCCGGGTTCTTATGGATGAATTAGCCGAAGCCCGGCAGAAAGTGTATGAGACACTGGATGAATCTACCTTGATCAAAAAGCAGCAGAAAGCAAAGAGAATAGACAGATTGTATAATCAACTGGAGGAAGTTGGTTCCGGTCCTGAAGCCGCTTCTATTCGGAATGAGCTCAAAGATCTTGAATTTGAGTATCAATCATTTCTGAATGAACTTCATACCAGAAGCAGCGAGCTAAAGAATTTCGATTATCCGGAGCCGATTGTTCTTAATCAATTGCAAAAGCTGCTGAATGAAAAAACGGCCGTTATAGAGTATGCCTTCACTGATAATGGGGTAATCAGGTTGATGATACAGCAGGATGGAGTTTCCGCAAGTTATGTAGATTCGATTAACTCCAGAGATGCCCGGTTCTTCTTTACAGAGCGTGTGCGAGAGTTTCGTGAATCTATAACAGAAGTAGAAGATAAGAGTACAATCTATGAGCAGGGTTCCGGCTTATATACCTTTCTGATCCCGGCCTTTGAAGAAAGGGGGACATCGGAAATAACTAACCTTGTTATTATTCCGGATGGCCCTTTAAGCTACCTTCCCTTTGAAGCTTTAAGCAAAAACTCCCGGTTCTTAATTGAAGATTTTCAGGTTAAGTACCTGCCCTCTGCATCTATTTATTCTTTTATCCAAGCACCTCATCGGGATACGGAATTCGATTTATTAGCTTTGGCCGGTTCTGGTTTTGAAAGTGAAGAGAATGCGGTGTATCCGGCTCGTTCGCAGTCTTCCTTTGCGTCCCTGCCATCCACTTTGCTGGAAGTGGATTCCATATCAGTAAACTTCAACAAGGCTCAGGTTCTTAAGAATGATGATGTGACGGAGGCCACACTAAAATCACACGATTTGGGCAATTACCGTATTCTTCACTTTGCTACCCATGCCAATGTGGACGAAACCAATCCTTTTCGAAGCGGACTCATCCTTTCCAAGAAAACAGAAGTAGAGTCTCTTTTTGGGGAGGATGGACACCTGAACAGCCGCGAAATTTCCAGCCTGAAACTAAATGCCGACCTGGTAACCTTAAGTGCCTGCAACACCGGTATGGGAAAGCTTGTTACAGGCGAGGGATTGCTGGGCTTGCAGCGCTCATTTCTTTCCGCCGGGGCATCTTCAGTGATGGTAAGCTTATGGTCGATTTTTGACCGCAGCACATCGGTTTTTATGTCCGACTTTTATCGAAGCATGTTAGCTCATCAGGAAAAGGATTACGGAATATGGAGCCGAACAATGGATTGGTTTGGTATGTATGAACATCCGATGATTGATTATAAAACCAAAGCTATTCGTGATGCCAAGCTGGCAATGATCGATCATCCGTATTACAATCACCCGGTATACTGGGCACCCTTCATACTGATCGGAAAATAAAAACGCTCCGGCGCAGAGCGACCGGAGCGAGTGAAAGGTTTGAGATGCCGTAGTTATAAATCGGAAAAGAAAAGAATTCAGGAATCAGAAATCCAACTCCCGATTTTTGAATTCTGGTTCCTGGAATCTTGATTTTAGCCCAGCGGGCTTGCTCCGATCGCTCTGCGTGGGAGCAAAAGCCAGGATCCTCGTCGTATTCCTAAATCTGATATCTCTATCTCGGATCAACCTGTGTCTTTTCGATAAACTCCTGGTTGTCAACCTGTGGACGTTCCGGCGAGTTTGCTAAAAGAGCAGTAAGGTTATAAACGAGTTTTGTTCGCTTTAAATAAGGCTCAAAAGTAATTTTTTCGATGTGATCCTGTGGGCGGTGGTAATCCTCGTGTGTTCCGTTAAAGAAAAACACAAAAGGCACGCCGAGTCGCCCAAAGTTCCAGTGGTCGCTTCTGCGGTAAAACTGGTTTGGATCTTCAAGGTCGTTGTATCGATCGCTTAGCGTGAGGTTAGGTCCCATTACATTCGCCATTTGAGTAAGGCTATCCATCTGTGAGGAAATAATTTTCCCGCCAATGATATACACATAGCTGCTATCACCATTCTGATGTTCAGGATCAACCCGCCCAATCATGTCAATATTGATATTTGCGACTGTATTCTCAATAGAGAAAATGGGATGGTCCGAATAATATCTGGAGCCTAAAAGTCCTTTTTCTTCACCGGATACGCTCAGGAATAAAACACTTCTTTTTGGGCCAACACCGGCAGCTTTAGCTTCAGCCATAGCTTGTGCGGTATGGAGTGTGGCCACGGTTCCACTACCGTCATCATCGGCACCGTTGTAGATGTTATCCCCGGTTGAGTCGGGCTGACCAACACCAACGTGATCATAGTGTGCACTTAACACAACAACTTCATTCTTCAGCTCAGGATCGCTGCCTTCCAATAAAGCTACCACGTTTTTGGTACGAATTGTATTCTCATTCACAACAGGATTGTGATGAAGGGTTTGACCGTCCAGTGCTCTGGCCTGGAAGGAAGCAGGGTCTTCGAGGATTTTACTTTGTGTTTCAGCTAAGGCTTCCAGACTCTCGAGACCAAGCATATGAGCTCCCAATTTCGGATGAACACGGTTGAATGCCGGTGCAGCGCTGCCGTCATCATCCTGCAAGTATTTGAGGCTCATTCCTTGTCCGCGACCAAAATAATTTTGACGGGTTTCAGCTTCCTGAATGAAGTCAGTAGTATCTGCTCCAACAATCAGAATGGTGCCAACAGCACCACCGGAGGTTAGCGCTTGCTGCAGATAGGGCATGTTGGTGCTGGAACGGTCGTACATAACGAACAGCCATTTCCCGGATACATCTTCGGGAAAGTGGTTGATGCCTTCAGCTTCGTTATACATACCGGCGCCGGCAAAAACGATAGGGCCGCTTACGGAATCACTTCCACCAAAAAGAGTGATAAAGTTTCCGGTTTGCTGCTTGCTGTGGGTAGAGTTATCAACCACTGTATCTCCATTAGCCAGAAGGTAGGTAATTTGCTCAGCAGCAGGCTGAATAAGCTCGTAGTGCTGGAAGTATGAATTATCATCACCGACAGCTTTCAAGCCAATCTCACCATATCGTTTGGCGAGATATCGTGCAGCTTTTTCTTCATTTATGGTGCCTGTTTCTCGTCCCTGAAGGGAATCGTGTGCCAAAACAGCAAGGTCGCTGTATAGGCGGTCTTTAGTGATTTCTTCGGAGAAAGAATAGATAGTTGGAGGCGGAGTGTCGGGGCCTTTCTTAAAAATACTGCATGCAGAAAGGGAGAGGGCGAGTAAAAAAAGTAGTGTTTTATTAATCATTAAGGTAATCAGGTTTAGTTAGCGCCGATGATTTCATCCACCGGCTTTAGGTCGATATAAAAATTTGTAGGGTCTTCTTCGAGAAACAGATTAATTTGTTGCTCCTTTATCATCTCCAGAACAGCCAGGAAAGTCACAACCACATATATTTTGTTTTTCAAGGTTGAACAGACTTCCATAAAAGTTTGACGGCCGTGCTCTTGTAAGCGGTTCAGTACAAATTCGGCTTGTTCTTCAACGGTAGTACTTACCTTTTCTACGTGGTGAACAATGTTTTTGCGTTCAATATCCTGCAGTACTTTTTTGAAGGCAGCAATCAGGTCAAACATGGTCACATCCTGCAGGGCTTCTCCGGTGGCTTGTTGCTCCACATCGTCGGCTTCCGGATAGCCACGCATAAATTGTTTACGAACCTCTTCGTCCATGTCGGCCATTTTCTCCGACATTTCCTTGTACCGTTTGTATTCCAGCAGTCGTTGTACTAATTCATAACGCGGATCTGACTCATCCAACTCTTCATCATCAGAGTCTTCCCGCGGGAGCATCATTTTGGCTTTGATCGACATTAACATGCTGGCCATAAGGATAAATTCGCTGGCAACATCCAGGTCCAGCTCTTCCAGCATATGGATATAATCCAGAAACTGCTTGGTGATGTAGGAGATGGGGATATTGTAGATATCCAGTTCGTCCTTTTTGATAAAGAAAAGGAGCAGGTCGAGTGGGCCTTCAAAGTTATTGAGCTGTACGCGATACATAGCTTAAAACTACACTGTTAGAAACTAAATTTCTTTATTTTCTTTTGGTTGGCGAATGTTATTTTAGCATTCACATAATTTAGGTATAAATAAGGGCATGGATTATTCGAAATTTGTGGATGCCGTACTGGAAAGCAATGAGTCTGCAGTCACCGAGCAGGTGAATGTAATAACTCCGGTGCTTATCAAGTTTTTAATGGTACGTCTGGATGCTACCGTTCACGATGCCCAGGACTGCGCACAAAATACACTCCTGATTGCAATAGAAAAAATCAGGGAAGACAAGATTTCGAACCCGGATGCGGTGATAAACTACCTGTTTACTACGGCCAAACACGAGTACTTTAAGCAGCTTTCTAAAGACCGTGAAGTCAATTATGAGGACCTTCCTGAGCACCACTCTGACAAAGCCGACCAGCTTAACCGATTACTTGATAATGAGAAAATGAACATCCTTAAACGCTGTATGGATACGTTAAAGGCTGATTATAAAAAATACATTGAATATTGGTTTCAGAATCCTGACTACGAAACTTCCGTGGTTGCCGATCATTTTAATATCTCTGTGAGTAACGCCTGGACCAAGAAGCATCGGGTTATAAATGTTCTCAAGGAATGCTTCGAAAAAAAAATTAAACTTTAACTGTAAGGAATTGCTTTTTCATCGCTCTAACTATGTGAGATCAGAATGTATTTATAGAATACATTCTGAATTAAAAGAAAAGCTTTAGTATGGAAAATTCGAGAGAAAAAGAAATCAGACAGCAGATAGATGCCTACATAAAAGGGCTGCTTTCGGAGGAAGAGATTCAGGCTCTGTGGAATGAGTTTGCCAAGAATCCTGATTTGCTGGATGTCCTTGAAGTTGAAGTGAATGTGAAAGAGTTGATTGAGCGCGAAGCATTGAACTCGGAACCGGTAAAAAGTTCGGCAACCATCAGGAAACTTCCTTCTTACACCTGGCATGTAGCGGCAGCGGCCGTTTTTGTGATTATCGCTTTGGTGCAAATATTAAAAATAGAAACTCCAACTCAGATCGATCAGTTTGTAGTTCATCAAATCGGACCCGATCAGGTGGAAACTTCGGACGGCGTTCGGGCTAAAGACATGCGTATTACTACCGCTGATTCTCTCCTTAACCTGGGCTTTGAGGCGATCGTCTCCGGAAACGAAGATCGTGCACTTGAGCTTTTTGATGAAGTCATAAACCGCTTCGATGAAGAACCTTATGGATCAAAAGCATTTCTCAATAAGGGGATTATTCTTTATAACGAATCCAATTACGATGAAGCTATTTCGGCATTTCAGGAAGCGGCAGAGCGTGTTGAGGAAAGCCGCATGATACTGGAAAAAGCATATTGGTATTTGGGGAATGCTCTTGTAAATATAGGGGAGCTTGAAGAAGCTCAGAAAGCTGTATTTGAAGCCTATCAACTGGATGGCATGTTCCGCCAACCGGCTTTCCGATTGCTGAAGAAGTTAGCTGATGATCTTGGAAGTTCAGACTATGAAGGTTTTGATGCTCAGCAATTGGAATAATTTTTCTGGTTATTCGCTGTGTACCTGAGGGATAGGTTCGGAGCCTTCTTTCATGTGGTTCATCAGAAAATTGTGGGCACTCAGCTTAGAGTCGCCTTTTTCTTTTTGAGCACGCTGATAGGTGCCATCTTCCAGTAAAAGCCATCGTTGTTTGTTATCGTTAAAATAGATATTGATCACAAACTGCAGGTATTTCTTAAGCTCGTCTTTTTCTATGGGAGTAATGGCCTCGACGCGTGCATCCAGGTTACGGTGCATCCAGTCGGCAGAACCAATAAAATACTTATGCTCTCCTGCATGATGGAAATAATAGATGCGGGAATGCTCCAGGTAGCGCCCTATAATGGAATGGACTGTTATGTTTTCACTCATCCCTTTCTTACCGGGAATAAGGCGGCAAACCCCTCTCACAATTAAATCAATTTTTACCCCGGCGCCGGAAGCGTCATATAATTTTTGAATAATCAGCGGGTCCTCCAGGCTGTTCATTTTGGCAATAATACGGGCTGGATTTCCTTTTTTGGCTTCCTGAACTTCTTTCTCGATCAGCTCATTCATCTGTTTACGCATATGATTGGGGGCAACCAACAACTTTTTAAAAGTTTGTTCGGGTGCATAACCTGTAAGCAAATTGAAAATATCGGTAACGTCTGAGCAGAGCTCTTCATCACAAGTAAACAGAGCGAGGTCTTCATAGAGCTGAGCTGTGTCGGGGTGGTAGTTTCCGGTACCAATATGGCAATAGGTTCTGAGCCCGTCACTTTCTTCGCGGACTACCATGGTGAGCTTGGTATGAATTTTCAGACCGGGTATGCCATAGGCTACATGTACACCAAAATTCTCCAGCTTTTGAGCCCAGTTGATGTTTCGCTCTTCATCAAACCGGGCTTTGATTTCGACCAAAACCGCCACCTGTTTCCCATCCTCGGCTGCGTTCATCAGAGAGTGCATTAATGGAGAATCTTTTGATGTGCGGTATAATGTCTGTTTGATAGCAAGTACTTTGGGGTCCCGCGCAGCTTCTTCAACAAACCGTTGTGTTGAAAGCTCAAAACTGTGGTAAGGGTGATGAACCATAAAGTCCCCTTTTTTGATGACCTCAAAAATGCTGGGAATCTCGTCTTCCGGGTTATGCTTCAGGGAAGGGTGCAACACAGGTGTCCAAACCCGTTCTTTAAGCCGGTTAAATCCACTAAGCCGGGCAATTTCCATAGCATCCGCGAGCCCGATCGTCCCCTTCATTTCATACACATCCTGCCAGTTGATGTTCAGGTTTTTGATGAGATATTTCTTCAAATGCTTGGGCATTTCGGTGTCAATCTCAAGCCGTACAATCTCGGCAAACTTTCGTTCTCTAAGTTCATCCTCAATGGTCTCAAGCAGGTCTTCGGCTTCTTCTTCATTCCGGTCTACTGAGGCATTACGGGTTACCCGAAACATATGAGCTGAGATCACCTTCATCCCTGGAAAGAAATGATCCATTTTCTCGCGGATAATATCTTCGATAGGAACAAGGATCACTTTATTCCCTTTTCTGTGGACCTGCACAAAGCGGTTTCGGTTGGCAGGAATCTTAAGTCGGGCAAATGACTTCTCTTTTGTTCTGGGGTTAACCAACTCGATGGCAAAAGAAAGGCTTTTGTTCGAGATAAATGGAAAAGGGTGGGATTCGTCAACCGCCAGTGGAGTGACAATGGGATAGACCTGCTTCTGGAAATACCGGTCGCTTACACTTTTTTGGTAGTCACTAAGTTCGGGATAGGATTTTATCTGAATGCCTTTTTGGGAAAGCTTAGGCACAAGGTCTTCAAAAAAACAGCTTCGGTAGGCTTCAATCATATTCTGAACTTCATGCCGTACCGATTTTAGCTGATCGGAAGGGGTCATTCCATCTACGGATAATTCTTTCACACCGGCCAAAAGCTGGCGTTTTAATCCCCCCACTCGTTTTTGAAAAAACTCATCCAGATTGGAGCAAACGATGGAAAGAAATTTCACTCGCTCCAGTATTTTATTTTTTTCATTCTGGGCTTCGGCAAGCACGCGCTCGTTAAACTTTAGCCAACTCAACTCGTAATTGAAAAAGTACTCGCTCCCAAAAATCTTCAGGTTACTGGAGCGCAAATCCTTATGCATTCCTTTCTGTTTAAGGATTTCATTCTTTTTAGGATTGGCCCTTTTCTTGGCAATCTTTGATTTTTCTGTCACCGATGGGTCGAAGTTGACTTCATCAGGCGATAAGGACATCTTTTTCATAAAGGGCATTCATTAATTAGCATGCGCAATTCGCTATAAAACTAAGTATAATTCTGTAAACTTAGCGTTAACAATTAGACTACCTCTATAACGTGAATAATCCACTCTTAAATCCTGAAGAAAAAGAAGAAGCTTTTGAACAGACGGTTCGGCCGGGATCGCTTCAGGAATTTATAGGCCAGCAAAAGGCCATTTCTAACTTGTCCGTTTTTATAAAGGCCGCCAAGCAACGGGGCGATGCGCTGGACCACGTGATTCTTTCAGGTCCGCCGGGATTAGGTAAAACTACACTCTCTTATATCATTGCAAATGAGATGGGTGTAAAAATTCGGCCTACCACCGGGCCGGTACTGGAAAAACCGGGAGACCTTGCCGGAATGCTCACGAATTTGGATGAAGGAGATGTTCTTTTTATAGATGAAATTCATCGGTTGAATCCGGTAATTGAAGAGTATCTGTATTCAGCTATGGAAGATTATAAACTGGATATAGTCATTGACTCCGGCCCGAATGCCCGGAGTATTCAGATTGAGCTGAATCATTTTACACTGGTTGGGGCAACAACCCGTAAAGGATTGCTGACGGCTCCGCTCCGTGCTCGTTTCGGTATCGACATGCGCCTTGATTATTACGATGTAGAATTACTTCAGCGAATCGCACTCCGTACGGCGGATATAATGGGGATGGGAATAACCGAAGCCGGGGCTCATGAAATTGCCCGAAGAAGCCGGGGAACGCCACGAATCGTCAACAAGCTGCTTCGCCGAACCCGGGATTTTGCCCAAGTGGAGAACCTGGATACCATAGATGATAAAATTGCTGATAAAGCCCTCAATGCTTTGGATGTAGACAACAACGGTTTGGATGAAATGGATATCCGTATCCTGAAAGCCATCATCGAAAATTACGATGGGGGTCCGGTAGGGTTAAGCACTTTAGGTGTAGCAGTGGGGGAAGACAAGGGGACCATTGAAGAAGTATATGAACCCTTCCTGATCAAAGAGGGATTCTTGCAGCGAACCCCAAAAGGTCGTATTGGTACAAAAAAAGCCTATCAATATTTAAATATTGATCCATCAAAAACAGACCGTGATTTATTTAATTCATAGCTTTTTTCTCATCAAATCTTATTAACTTTGCAGCCTTTGTGAGGCGGAGAGATTCCCGAAATCACATTTTCCTAACCGAAAGCACCTTATTATTTCAAAGAATTTAGTTTACGCATGAAAAACCTTTTTACCTCTGAGTCTGTATCCGAAGGACATCCGGATAAAGTAGCCGACCAAATTTCAGATGCCATATTAGACGCCCTTCTCTCCGATGACCCTGAATCCCGTGTTGCCGTTGAAACCCTCGTAACAACCGGTTTAGCCGTTGTTTCAGGTGAGGTGACTACCGAATCGTACATTGATGTACAGGAAATTGTTCGCCAGGTGATTAAAGAAATTGGATACACTAAAGCCTCTTACAGGTTTGATTCAGAAAGCTGTGGTGTGCTTTCAACTATACACAGCCAGAGCCCCGATATAGCACAGGGAGTTGATCGCGATGGTGCCGGTGACCAGGGGATGATGTTTGGGTATGCGACCAGGGAAACTCCGGAGTTCATGCCGATGCCGCTGCAGTATTCACATAGTCTGCTGAAGGAGCTGGCAAAAATCCGTAAGCAAACGGATAAGATGAACTATCTCGGCCCGGATAGTAAAAGCCAGGTTACCATCGAATACAGTAATGATGGAAAACCGTCCCGGATTCACACGATTGTACTTTCAACTCAGCATGATGAGGGTGTAGAGCAAGCTCAGATTCAAGCCGATATTAAAAAACACCTGATTGGAAATGTAATACCGGGTGAGTTGGTGGATGACCAAACCATTTATCATGTAAACCCAACCGGAAAGTTTGTAATTGGCGGTCCGCACGGCGATACCGGGCTTACCGGCCGAAAGATTATTGTAGATACATATGGCGGGCGCGGAGCACACGGCGGCGGTGCTTTTTCAGGAAAGGATCCTTCAAAGGTAGATCGAAGCGCTGCTTATGCTTCCCGGCATATTGCCAAGAATATTGTAGCAGCGGGCCTTGCTGACGAATGCTTGGTTCAGCTGGCCTATGCAATCGGGGTCGTGGAGCCTGTATCCATAAACGTGCACACCTACGGAACCGGCAAACTGAGCGATGTAGAGCTGGCCGACAAAGTAGCCAAAACCTTTGACTGCACCCCTCAAGGGATCATTAAGCGATTCAACTTGAAATCACCAATCTACAGAAAAACCGCCGCTTACGGACACTTCGGAAGAGAAGAATTCCCGTGGGAGAAGCTGGATTATGTGGATGAGTTGGGGTAATAATATTGAGCGTAAGAAAGTAAGGTCTATTTTTAAGCACTGAATCCGTTCATCTAGCTCTACTTCTTTAGTTCGGGAATTATTCCGATTCTTTTATTTTTAATGGATTAATTGACGGAATTCAAAACAGGGAGACATGCGGTCAGACTCAGGACAGCCATCGATTGAACTATTTGATATCACCATTATGGAGCCAATGGTGACTTTCACCGATCTTTGGATTACTTCCGTTTGTGTATATGCATTTATCAAGCTGGCAAAACTGAATAAGGAAGGTAAAGTTCATCAGTATATTCGATGGTACTTCCTGATTATGGCTATTGCCACTTTTCTGGGTGGAATACTGGGGCATGCCTTTCAATATGCGGTAGGTTTGTCATGGAAGCTGCCGGGCTGGCTGATTAGTATGCTGGCGGTGATGGCGATTGAGCGGGCATCCATTATGCATGCCCAGCCCGTAATTAATGATAAATTCGGGAAGTTTCTGGAAGTCGCAAACGTGGTGGAGTTGCTTACATTTGCGGTTATAACCTTTACGACATTAAACTTTTTCTTCATTCAGGTTCACTCAGCCTATGGATTGGGACTGGTAGTGCTACCACTTCACTTTCTGGTATACTGGCGTACCCGCAATGCCGGCAGTCGAATCTTTTTTCTTACGGTGATTTTTGCTACGCTGGCTGCATTCTTCTACACAAGTGAAATAGGGATACATAAATGGTTCAATCACCTGGATGTTGCTCATACCGTGATGGCTATCAGTATGTATTTCTTTTACCGGGGAGCATTGAAGCTGGAGATTCTGAAGCCGGAAGATATCAAGGAAGAGAAAGGAACCTTTTGGCAAACCGTTAAGGATGGCTTTCGGGGCGTTACCGCCTAAGTAAAAAAATATAACCCGGGCGTTGTACTCTGGTTTATCTCCGGTTAATCTGTTTAATTGAGATATTCCTCAACCTATTGTACAGATTATGAAAAAAATACTACCTCTTCTGTGTCTGCCTGTATTTCTTTTTGCCACCAATTTTGATTCCGATCCCGCGGTTAGCCCTCAATCCCATCATGCTCAATATGCCTTTACCAATGTGCATGTGATTTCTATGGAATCGGAAGGAGTGTGGGAAAACTATACCGTTATTACCGAAGAAGATCGAATTGTTGAGGTAGGTCCAGCTAGTGAAGTGGAAATTCCAAGTGATGCTCATGTAATTGAATCCGAAGGAAAATTCCTGATGCCCGGCCTGGCTGAAATGCACGGTCATGTTCCGCCAACCGATCCCGGGCCAACGGCTCCGGCTTATTTTAATGATGAATATGTGGAGCATACGCTGTTCTTGTATGTCTCTGCCGGGATAACCACGGTGCGCGGGATGCTTGGCTATCCCAATCAGCTTAAGCTGAAAGACAAGGTAAATAACGGTGAATTGATAGGCCCGAATCTCTATTTGGCCGGCCCGAGTTTTAACGGCAATACCGTTTCATCCCCGGCTCAGGCGAAAGAAAGAGTAAAGCAGCAAAAAGAAGAGGGGTGGGATTTGTTGAAGGTTCACCCCGGACTAACCCGAGCCGAATACGATGCCATGGCGGAAACAGCGAATGAAATCGGGATTCACTTTGGCGGACATGTACCACAAAATGTGGGTATTGTTCACGCCATCGAAATGGGTCAGCTTACGATGGATCATATTGATGGATATGTAGCGTATCTGAATGCTTTTGAGGAACAGGAAAGGAATCAGAAAATGGCAGAGATCATCCAAAAAACAAAAGATGCCGGCGTGTGGATTGTGCCAACCCAAGCGCTTTGGGAAACCATTATCGGTGCGGCAGATTACGAAGCGATGAAGCAGTACGATGAGCTGAAATACATTCCAAAAGCCGTAAAACAGAACTATTTCAATTTTGCGGAGAACCCGGGCAGCAGCTATTCGACCGGAAACCCGGAGGCACAGGCTGAACTGCGCAGAAAGTTGTTGGAAGAAATGAATAAATCAGGGGTAAAAATTCTGATGGGAACAGACGCACCGCAAATGTTCAGCGTGCCGGGCTTTTCCATCCATCGCGAGCTCCCGCTAATGCAGGAAGCCAATATGAGCAATTACGAAATCATTGAGACAGGAACCAAGAATGTGGGAGAATATTTTGCGGATTGGGATGACTTTGGTGTGATCGCCAAAGGCCATCGTGCTGATTTAGTGCTGTTGAATGATAATCCATTGGAAGACTTATCAGCTATTCAGGATCACTCCGGCGTAATGGTTCAGGGAAAATGGTATTCCCGGGAGATGATTGATAAAAAGCTGGCTGAGATTGAAGAGTATTACGCGGATTAATTTAGAAACTCAACTTTTCCAGAGTTATTAGGCCTGCGAGTTAAATTTATATCTGGTTTAACTCTGGAAAAGTTAATTCCGAATATTTATTTACCTCGCTCCGACGCTCTGCGTCGGAGCGGAATAAGGTATTCATACTTATTCATTTCTTTTTACGAACACCGGCTTTTCTCCCGTCCGTTTTTTTATAAATTGAGCCCATTAATTCTAACTAACTACTTTTCTACTATGAAGCCTGTCCAAAGCCTTTTGCTCGCTTTGGTTTGTGCTCTTCTGTTTGGGGTAAATGGATATTCTCAATCCACACCCCAGGCATTTAAAGGAGCTCAAATCATACCCATCTCCGGCGAGCCGATAAATAACGGAGTACTTGTTGTTGAAAATGGAAAAATAACGGCCGTTGGTGGCCCAAACACCCGCATTCCCCGCGGAGCTGATGTCCACGATATGTCCGGTAAAATCATTATGCCGGGATTGGTTGACACTCACTCTCACATAGGGGAAGGAGATGGGGGCGACCGATCGTCAGCCCTTCATCCCGATGTCCGCATTATGGATGCGATAGACCCACGCAGCGATACCTTTCGAAAAGCACGAGCCGGCGGTATCACTTCCGTAAACATTATGCCGGGTTCCGGTCACCTGATGAGCGGTCAAACCGTGTACCTGAAACTTCGTGAAGCCAACACCATCGAGGATATGCTGATTTACCTGGATGAGGACAAAACCATTTATGGCGGATTGAAAATGGCCAACGGAACCAACCCATTAGGTGGGAACGGGTTTCCCGGAACCCGGGCTAAGTCTGCAGCCATGGTCAGGGCGTTATTTGTGAAGGCTCAGGAATATCAGGCCAAAATAGAAGCGGCCGATGGGGATGAAAGCAAGATGCCTCCCCGTGATATCGGCATGGAAACCCTGCTGGAGGTGCTGGAAGGTAAGCGAACGGTTCACAACCATACACACCGACATGATGATATTTTAACGGCTATACGATTGTCGGAGGAATTTGGCTATGACCTGGTGCTTCAGCATGTGAGTGAAGCCTGGAAAGTAGCAGAAGAAATTGCTGAAGCCGGAGTTCCCGCTTCCATCATCACGCTGGATTCTTTTGGCGGAAAACTGGAGGCCTCCGAAATTAAGAATGCCAACGGGAAGTATCTTGAAGATGCCGGGGTTTTGGTCGGCCTTCACACCGATGATGGTATTACCGACTCCCGCTTATTTCTGAGATCAGCCGCATTGGCCGTACGCGAAGGTATGAGCCGCAAAGCTGCTCTCGAATCTGTGACGATTGCCAACGCCATTATGATGGATATTGACGATCGCACCGGTACACTCGAAAAAGGCAAAGATGCGGATTTTATCATCCTCTCGGGAGATCCGTTCAGTGTGTACACGCATGTAGAACAGACCTGGATTGAAGGTTCCAAAGTCTGGGACCGATCCAATGAAGAAGATCGAAAATATGCAACCGGTGGATATGAAATCTTCCGTGGCGAAATTCACACGCATCATGAAATGGGAGGCTCACAATGAGAGTATTCAGAAAATTATTATTGATACCGATACTTCTTTTAGTATTCAGCTTTAACACCGCTGAAGCACAGATAGCTGTTAAAGGCGAAACGGTGTATACCATGGCCGGCGATCCTATCACCAATGGGGTAGTACTTATTAAAGATGGAAAAATTGAGCGGGTGGGTTCTGCATCAAGCATAAATATTCCATCTGATTATGAAGTGCACGAAGCCAAAGTGGTAACGCCGGGCTTAATTGATGCGCACTCTGTAGTAGGTTTAGCCGGGCACCTCAATCAGGATCATGATCAGGATCAGCTGGAAACATCCAGCGCTATTCAACCCGAGCTCAGAGCTATTGATGCGTACAACGCTCGTGAAGCATTGGTGGGCCATCTGCGGGATCATGGCATTACCACGGTTCACACCGGGCACGGACCCGGCGCTTTAATAAGCGGCCAAACGATGATCGTGAAGACAGCAGGTGAGACGGTTGAAGAATCGACGATTGTTCCGGCCAAGATGCTGGCATTCACGCTGGGCAATAATATGAGTCGTGAAATCAGTAAACCCGGTACCCGTTCCAAAGGTGTGGCGATGCTTCGGCAGGAATTCATCAAAGCGCAGGATTACCTGGAAAAGCGAAAAGGTGATGACGAGCAAACCATGGATTTAGGCATGGAAGCGCTGGCTGATCTGCTGGAAGGAAAACTAACCGCCCTGGTAACGGTTCATAAAGCCAACGACATCATGACGGCGGTTCGGTTACAGAAAGAGTTCGGTTTCCCGATGGTGCTGGACGGTGTGGCCGAGGCTTACCTGATCATAGATGAATTGAAAGAGGCGGGTCACCCTATAATCGTTCATCCAACCATGATCCGAACTTACGGTGATAGCAAAAACGCAACTTTTGAAACAGCGGCACAATTGTACAAAGCCGGAATTCCCATTGCTTTTCAAAGTGGGTATGAAGGATATGTGCCCAAAACCCGCGTAGTTTCTTATGAAGCAGGTATAGCTGCAGCCAATGGGCTGGGTATGGAAAATGCACTCAAGGTGCTGACCATCGATGCCGCTGAACTGCTGGATATTGACGATCGGGTGGGTTCGCTTGAAGCCGGTAAAGATGCTGATGTTGCTATGTTTAATGGCGATCCGCTGGAATACATAACCAATGTAACCGGGGTGATTATCAACGGAGTGAAGGTGAAGTAACAGCCCATTACGCTATTACAGCCTGCAAGAAAGTCACAGAGCCGGAAGAAATTCCGGCTCTTAAACTCGCTACGGACGCTCTGCGCCGTAACGAAATGTGTAGGTAAACTTGACGGTGACCTCCGGGTTAAGCACAGGATAATTAATACATTCGAACTTATGTCAGATCGTTCCAAAAAAGCCACAGAGCCGGAACAAATCCCGGTTCTTTTTACAGAAGCCTGGATGCAGCGGGATGCAGACATGCTGGCTTCATTGTTTGCTGAAGACGCCGAGTTTGTAAATGTAGTAGGACTCTGGTGGCATAACCGGGAAGATATCAGAGAAGCACATGCTTATGGTTTCGAAAAGATATTCGGGAACTCGGATTTGGTGCTCAGAAAAACCAAAGTAAAATATTTTTCAGATGACATTGCCGTGGTACATGCAAGGATGCGGCTCAAAGATCAATCACCAAAGGGAAATGTGAAAGCACCCACATTACGTCAAAATATATTCACCTTTGTGGTACAGAAAAGAGATAGGTATTGGATATGCGTGTCCGCACACAATACCGATATCGTACCCGGCGCAGAGACAAATATCATTGATGAGGAAGGAAATTTCAGATCGGCAAATTATAGAAAATAACTAATACTCGTCATTCCGCACTTGAAGCGGAATCTCCCTTAATTATTTGGGGTATAGAATAAATAAAACTGGGTGCAGAAATGTTTTACAGAAGAAACTTACCCCATTGGCAGCCAGAAGGTGCTTATTATTTTATCACATTTCGTTTAGCTGGCTCTTTACCAAAAAAGGCCATTGCAAAACTAAGACAAGAACAGAGAACATTGTTAAGTTTGGCAAAGGATAGTTCCCGTAGCACGGACAGGCTGTCCGTGCTACGGGAACGAATTCACAAAAACATCTTCAATAAGTACGATCAATTACTGGATGGTAATAAGTTAGGCCCAACCTGGCTATCCAATCCTAAAGTGGCAGAGGAATTAAAGAAGCCATGCATTATCGTGATGGTAAAGAATACGATCTATATGCCTATTGTATTATGTCAAATCATATACATATGGTTTGTAAATTGCCTGAACCTGATAGCATAGTTCCTAATCGCAATAAAGAGTATCCTTTAACGAAGGTCTTAAAATCATTAAAGTGGTACACTGCTTTAGAATCCAACAAATTGCTAAATCGAACCGGTAATCCATTTTGGCAGTCAGAAAGTTATGATCATGTAATTCGAAACTCAGAGGAGTTCAAACGGATAATTTATTACACACTGCCAAATCCGGTAAAGGCTGGGTTGGTTGACAATTGGAGACGCTGGCCTAATTCTTATTGCAAAGAGGATTTTACGGAGCTAATCTGAATAATTAAGAATACTTCATAAAGACATCGCGGTTCAGGTCCGAGAAGAAGATAGACAAACAGAACGCATGAAACCTATTACGTTCAAATCCCAGATTGATTACCTGCCCAAGCTGAAGCTTACATATGTCACTGTGCCTTCAGAAATTGTGGATAAAGTCGGTGGAATAGGAACGCGGTTGATGGTTTCCATTAATGGAGCGAAAGCCTTTCACGGAGGAATGGTGGCTTTAGGTGGTGGAGATGCGTACATCACCGTAAACAAAAAGCGCATGAAAAAATTCGGGGTGAATGAGGGAGAAGAAGTTGAAGTTTCTCTGGAGCTTGATCACAGTAAATACGGGATGGAAATGCCGGAAGAATTAGAAGCTCTGTTAGAGCAAGACCAGGAAGGAGAGCGACGGTTCGAAATGCTGGCTCCCAGCAAACAGCGGTATATTATTCACTATGTATCTCAGGTTAAAAGCAGCCAAAAGAAAATTGACCGGGCTATCATGCTGATTAACAACCTGAAAGCGCTACCCGAAGATGAATTCGATATGCGAAAGTTATTTGGCCTTCCACCGCGGGATTAAAACATAAAAAAACACCGAACCCAGAAGTAAAAACTTCCATGTTCGGTGTTGAATGTTCAGTATTCGATATTAATTAGCGGTGCTTCCGCTGATGGTATGCCCGAAGAAAACGGCATTGGCAAACAGCTTATTGGTACCATACCAGAAAGCACGGAAGTTAGGGTTGTCGGCCATGGCTATGACACGCCCTCCGCCTAATCGGCTCACTACGATAGCTGCAGAGCCTTTGGCATTTTCAATGTTTTCGTCATTGCTGTAACCACTCGCTAATGGATTATCGGTATAGTAAAGCGGAGTAGAATACGGATTCTCTCCTTTCTTCATAAAAGTGGTTGTGCTTCGGAAAACGGTGATTTCGTCATCATTATATCCATAACCGAGGGGATGAGTCAGGTCAAGTTTGGCATTGAAGATAGAGCCACCGATGTATTCGGCTCCGGAATCCGGTCCTTCTTTTACGTACGGTCTTACTTCAACCTCTTCTTCCTCGTCTCCATTCTCATCTTCCTCGTCCTCATCATCAATAAACTCGATGTTGGCGAAGCCCTGAGACTCTGCCCATTGAAGTGCATTTCGGTAGGCGATTAACGTTCCGCCTTCCCGAACCCACTCTTTCAGATTCTCTGCTGCTGGGTCGTTCATACCATAGCCGCTGGAAATTATCACATTATATCGATCAAGGTCGGTTCTGGCCAGCTCATCATATTCAAGTATGGTGATCGGCATGTGGTATCGCTGATCGAACAGGTGCCAAACTTCTCCAACTTCATACGAGCTGGTTCCTGAACCGCCAATAATAGCGACTTTAGGAGCCTCGAGGTTCTCAAAGTTATTGCTTCCAAGGTCCATACCGGCAGGGGTCAATCCTGATGTAAGGTTGTATACGGTAATACCATCTTCTTTTGTGATGGTTTGAATAAGCTCGTGCACTTTTTCAGGATTATCCTGAATTCCCATGGGAACTAAAATGGTTCCGTAATCAAAGTCCTTGGCTCCGTTTTCAGTGACGGACTTGAAGGTGCGGGAAGCTACCTTGGCTCTCACTCCGTTAGCCAGCAGGCGGTGCAGGGCTCGCGGGGCATAATATTCATCCCACTCAAAAGCATAGGCATAGTTGGCTTTGCCACCGTTTAGTTCGCCGGTCAGTTTCAGGTCGTCAAGCGTAAATGCATCGCCCAGCATATTCTTGTTAAATCCGCGGTTCAGCTCTGCAAATGGAAGGTTGAAGGCGTAAGGCATTGTCCATGACGAAACATCATAAAAAAGACTGTCGGTAAATTCGGTTCGTCGCTCAAACAGTGCAGTTACCAGCTTATACTGTTTTTGATTGGTTGGTACCACATATGCTTTTCCGGCTTTGAAATCATTGTAATCACGAGCAAGTTCGTACACTTCCACCTGATTTCGTTTCAGCATCTCAGCCAGGTGTTTGGTTCGGCCTTGGTCAGCTTCCTCTCCAAAGACGTATGCCCTGATGGAAGCATCGTCCGCTTCTTCAGCTGCTTCCTGATAAAACTCACGGGTGTTGGCCAGCAGTTCTTCTCTCAGGCTTTGAGCCGCTTCCAACGTAGAAAGGGATGTGGTAAACTGGTTGCGTATGGTAAATGGAAACTCAAGAACTCCATGAATGCTTTCCTGTGCATGTCCGCGAGAACTGGCTTGCTCAAACAGAATTCCAATCGAGCCATTTACATCAGGATACGTAGAGCCTTTCCCATAATAAAAGTCATCAAAGCTTTCTTTGGAATAATAGAGCGACTGAATTTCATCCAGTGCATCGGCATGATATTCAGCTATCGCTCCGGTTAAATCCTGATTTCGCTGCGGGGTGATAGGGTGCGTACGCGAAGGAATACCCGGTTGGAAAAAGTAGGTTGCATTGGTTCCCATCTCATGGTGATCGGTCAGAATTTGTGGAACCCATTCGTGAAACTTGGCCACACGACCTTTGCTTTCCGGGTGTTGCATCAACAGCCAGTCACGGTTCAGGTCAAACCAATAGTGATTGGTTCGTCCGCCCGGCCAGTTTTCATCAAACTCGCGGCTTTGAGGATCGGTAACCAGCACATTTTTGCTTTTGTGCATGTTTGCCCAATGTGCAAAACGGCTTAAGCCGTCCGGGTTGATGCTGGGGTCAATCAAAATCACCGTATTGTCAAGCATCTCATTAATTTCAGAACCCTGGGCGGCAGCCAGATGATATACAACAGCTAAAGAAGCATTAGATCCACTCGGCTCGTTTCCGTGCACGCTGTAGCTCATGGTTACCACAACCGGCATTTCAGCAATATTCAGATCCTCAGAGGCAGAAGCATCGGTCAGCTTTAAATGCTCTTCTTTAATTTGGTCAATATTTCGCTGGTTTTGGGGTGATGTGATGGTAAGCATCAACAACGGACGGTTGCCGTAGGTTCGGGCATATTCAGTAATGGTCACCCGATTGGAAGCTTCAGCAACGGCATACATATACTCAACCAGCTGGTCGTGGCGCACATGCCACTCGCCCAGTTCAGCTCCCAGAATATCTTTGGGAGTAGGAATTTCAGAATTATAGGTAACGCCATCGGGCAGGTAGTAATCGAGCGTGACGGGCTCAGGATTTAACACCTGAGCATGAGTCATCATCCCGAATAGCAAAGAGAAAAGAGCAGTAAAAAGAGCTTTCATAATTAATTTGGTTTATGCTGGTTGATACTTCAATAACGCGTTGAATGGTACCAGTTCAAAATGAAAAAAGTTTTTAAAAGTTCCTGTGTGTGGGTAGATAGGTATTTGCCACAAAAGCGCTAAAGGATGAAATTGAATCAGAAAAAGATCCGTCCATCAAAAACCATTCGCTTGATCACTAATCAAAGAATAATAATTAACTAAGGGGTGATCTTTAAACGATGGTATTGACAGGTCTTGCAAGGATAATTTTTTCGGGTTAATTCATTAGGCGATATAATCTTAGAAAAAACAGAATATTGTAAATTCAAAAAACAGATTTTTTTGTAACAACTGTAAAGGGAGGCACTCTATAAAGTATCCCATAGAAGGGAATTAATATTAATTATTTAAGAGGAAAATAATATGAATAACTATGTGAAATTAATATCGGTAATAGTAATAGCAATACTTACGGGGTGTCAATCTTCTGTAAATGATGCATCTCAGATTAAAGAGGATAGCAACCAATCATTAACAGATATTGAGATACTGGTAGAAAATGGTTTTCCTAAAGACCTCATTGAGAGTAAAGAAGATTACTATTTAGTTGACGGGGATATAATGATTCTTAAGAGCCAACTTAATGAGATGAGGGGAAAAAGCGATGATGGGCCAAAATCAAAGCAGGCGTATGGGGGAGCCGGCTGGGGGTTGGTGCATATAAACTCTGTAGATGATATTACTATTGCCGCAGCGAGCAATGTTCCATCAGCATGGAAAAGCACGATTCAAAGTGCAGTATCGAACTGGAATAACCTTTCCAATAGCAGAGTGAGCTTTACTTATCAAAGTTCTCCATCTAATCCAGATATTATGGTTTATTATAATGCTTATAGTGGCGGGTTCTATGCAGTTGCCGATCAGGCTTATGAAAATAATCCGGGAAGTTATATCTATATTAATTCGCTAGTAGCTAGTGGACTTACCTCTCTTGAAAGAGAAGAAATTATAACACATGAATTGGGACACACCATCGGTTTTCGGCATACTGATTGGCAAAATTCCGGTGAAAGCTCAGCCAACAATATCCCGTTTACCCCAAGTTTTGATTCTCAATCAGTAATGAACAGTGGGAGCGGTGGGTTAAGATCATGGAATGGATTTTCATCTAATGATGTGGTTGCAACACGAGTACTTTATCCAAATAGTTTAACCGCGCCCGGTTTTCATGCCCTACATCAAGGAGAAACGAGCAATTCTATGGCGATCAAAGTGGAGCCTTATTATGAATACGCGCCATATATTGAAGTATATTCAAAGGGTGAATACGAGACCAACTGGAATCAGATTGATTACATAAACTATCCTGATGAGGATAAGGTCGTTAATGCGCCAATACCTTTTGGATATGGCGAAGGTGACAAAATCAGTATTAGGATTAGAGCAAGGGGATTTCATAATGGACTTGCTTCTCCATATAGTTATAAGATGGATTTTGTAATTGAAGGAAACGGAGGAAGTGGAGGTTGTACTCCTGGATTTCCATGCCTAAATTAGCAAGTAAAATAGCCCTTAGGAATAAGGGCTATTTTTTTGATCCTGACTTTTTATTGAAATTATCCGTCCGAATAGAAAACAAAAGAACGGGAAATGGAATCGGGTAAAGTTACATCTACTTTTAAATATGCATTCGGGCCGGGATTGATTTTAGCCGCGGCTGCCATCGGGGTTTCACATTTGGTGCAATCTACCCGGGCTGGTGCCGATTATGGGTTTACCCTGGTTTGGGCGGTTATCATTGCCAGCCTGATGAAATATCCGTTTTTAGAATACGGCCCGCGCTATGCCACAGCCACCGGAGAAAGCCTGATTGCCGGCTACAAAAAACTGGGCAGCTGGGCATTATGGATCTATATTATCTTCACTATTGGGACTATGTTCGCCATTCAGGCTGCCGTCACCATTGTAACGGCCAGTCTGGCAATAGAATTAACCGGGATCGATATACCGTTGCTGGTGTGGAGTATCATCATTCTATTAATTTGTATTGGAGTGCTTTTCCGGGGTCAGTATTCAGCTCTCGATTCCCTGATCAAAGTTGTTATGGTGGTTCTGTCACTTTCAACCATTGTCGCCTTTCTAGTTGCTTGGTTTGATTCCTCACCGACTGAACTTCCATCTGCGCCATCAGTTTGGGATGTAGCCGGGGTTACCTTTCTGATTGCCCTGATGGGATGGATGCCCATCCCTATTGATGCAGCGGCGTGGCATTCGTTATGGAGTTTGGAGCGAGAAAAGCAGACCAAACATAAGTCGAGCCTGAAAGAAAGTCTGCTGGATTTTAATATTGGATATGTAGGCGCATCCATTCTGGCGCTTATCTTTTTATCACTCGGGGCGTTGGTGATGTTCGGTTCGGGCGTGAGCTTTTCATCTTCGGGTGCCGGTTTTGCCCAGCAGCTAATCGATCTATACACAAAAACATTGGGTGGATGGGCACACTGGATTATCATCATCTGCGCTTTCACCACTATGTTCAGCACCACGCTTACGGTAACGGATTCCTATCCCCGAGTGACTCGCGAAATAATTCGTGTGATGAAAGTCGAAGCAGGACAATCGTGGTTCTTTTCTTACAGAGGGCTGTTATTTATTATATCAGCTGTGTCGATGCTGGTGCTTTGGCTTACCGGCAGTCAGTTCACCTATATTATTGACCTGGCAACCTCACTATCGTTTCTCACAGCCCCGGCGCTGGCTTACATTAACTACAGGCTCATCATGTCGCGGTTCACCCCCGAAGATCATCACCCGAAAACCTGGCTTAGAGTACTAAGCTGGATGGGTATGATTTTCCTTACGGCTTTCGCGCTTCTGTTTTTCTACTGGAGGTTTGTGGGATAGCGAAAGAAATAATTTATTAATTGCTCATTCGGATTTGGTAAATTAATGCCCCTGTAATTCTTCATAACCAACTGAATCAGTATCTTTTGAAAACAATATTTCCGCCGAGAGAGCCTTTTAATGCCTATTCCCACTACCTGGGTGCCTTTGTCGCCACTGTTTGGCTGTTCTTTTTGATGTCGGCCGCTTCCGAAAGTCCGACCGGACACAAGGCTGCCTATCTGGTTTATGGTATATCCGTAATCCTCATGTTTCTTTCCAGCGCTATCTATCACACGCTAAATGTGAAGAGTAACATTGAAGAGTTTTTCAGGATGGTGGATCATTATCTCATTTATATAGTGATAGCCGGAACCTACACTCCGCTTTGTGCGATTGCACTGGAAGGTGCCTGGCAATGGGGGATGTTGCTGGGAATCTGGATTTTTGCTCTGGCCGGTATTTTGAAGAAGACATTCTGGATGAATGCCCCTCGGTGGTTTTCAACGGTGATTTATCTGTTTATGGGCTGGGCTTCGGTCATAATTCTCCCAATGGTTTGGAAGTTGCTGCCACATGCTTTCGTGTACTGGATTGCCATTGGCGGTTTATTCTATACAATAGGTGCTGTGGTGTATGGAATAAAGAAACCGGATCCTCTTCCGAATGTATTTGGGTTTCATGAAATCTGGCATCTGTTTGTAATGGGCGGTGCTTTTTCCCATTATTGGGCGATCTACAAATATTTACCCCCGTTTAGTATTTCAGGATGATGAAAAGGATTTTATTTGCTGTTCTATTTAGTCTGACGATTGCACCTGTCACAACTTTTGCGCAGCTGTACAATACATCGGTGATAAACCGCCCCGGTGGATTAAAATGGCAACAAATCAAGACCGAACATTTCCGAATCATTTTTCCGGAAGGGGAAGACTCACTGGCTTACCGGTCGGCAGCTATACTGGAAAGTCAATATGCAAAAACTTCGAAACTGACCGGCGGGAAGCTCAACAACTTCCCGGTGATTCTGAATAACTATAATGACCTATCTAATGGATTTGTAACGTCTTTCAATTTTCGTTCTGAAATAGAATTGGCGGCTATCAAAGGGAAGGGGATGAATCCACAATCAGGCGATTGGCTGGAAACCGTACTTCCTCACGAGCTTATACATGCCACCCATTTTAATATACAGCAGCCGTTTGAAGACAAGAAGGCAAGCATCCCCAATTTCATAAGCCTGTTTTCTCCGGACATTGCCCGAACATTTCACGGATTTGCCCCGGTGGGATTGCATGAAGGGCTGGCGGTGTACTACGAAACAGAATCAGTGACACCACAGGGCGGACGTGGGAATTACAGCTTCTTCAACAACCGCTTTAATGCGAATTTTGCAAGCCCCGGCCGATGGAATATGGGGCAAACGCTCATTCCGTCCGATTACTCCCAGCCATACAATCGCCACTACATCTCGGGATATACGTTTATTGACTGGCTTCATGATAACTATAGCGATGAGATTTCAAAGAAGGCCATTCGCTATCATTACCATAATTTCTTTTTGGGATATGGGGTCGCGTTGCGGGCTAAAACTGGGAAATGGCCGGGGCAATTGTATGCGTTATATGAGGAAGACCTTGCGGAGCAGGAAGAACAGCGACTAGCTGAAATAGAAGTGAACACCACGGAAAAGTCCCGCATCATCGACACTCCGTTTAAAGGGGAAGAAATTCATGGCCCAAAATGGATCTCTGAAAATAAGCTCCTTTTCTATGGCTCTTTTTATAACGGCCGTATTGGCTTTTATGAATACGATTTAACAACCGGTGACATGGATCTGATTAAGGAGGTGTTCAGCGTAGAGGATTATAACTTTGAGATAGAGAAGGGAACGGACTTTTATTTCAGTAATTACTCCCGCGATCCACTCATCCCGAGCCAATACATTGCGGATGTGCAAAAGCTGAATTTGGAAACCGGCAAATCGGTAAGGCTTACCACTAACGCCCGGGTTTATGCTCCCACCTCCAATGGAGAACGCGTCCTGGCAATACAAACATCCGGTTCAGGAGGAAATATCGTTGAGATTTTGGAAGACGGAAAAGTGAAAACAATCAAGACTTTTGAAGGAGCTAATCCGGTTGCCCTTCGTTTCAACCCGAATAATCCCGAACAATTGGCGATAGTTCTGAAACGCAGAGGCGTGCAGTCGCTTTGGATAACTTCACTGAACACTCTTTCCGAAGATCTCAATGTTGCTCCGGATCTGGCCTTTGAGAATGCATCCGTATTTGATCCACAATGGCACCCTGATGGTGATCGCTTATTATTTAGCATGGATGCCGGTGTAGCTATGAACATATACGAATATAATTTACAGACCGACGAAGTTACGCAGCTAACCAGCTCGCTGTATAATGCATTTGAAGCCTCTTATTCTCCCGATGGAAGTCAGATTGCTTATATAGTGCAGAAGGTTAATGAGCGAAAGGTGGCTGTATTAGATCGTGATGATTTTCTGAATGTACAGGTTCCGGCTTCACGAAGACTTACAGGCAGTTCACTTGATAAGGAATTAACAAGGCCGTTGTTAGGAGTTTCTGCAATGGACTCCATTTCAACAATAGAGCCAACACCCTATGGAGCGGACTTTTCCTGGCTGAAGCCCCGCGCGATTTACCCGGTTTTGGAAGAAAAGGCAGGGACATATCAGTATGGAGCCGGGTTTTCAAGTATTGATGCGCTCTCCAGTCAGGCTTACTCAGCTGAAATTACCGGGATACAAAACAGGCTTTGGTACGATATCACCTATACCAATAAAATGTTTTATCCCGGCTTTGAGCTAAGTGGATATAGCGATCCTCAGTTTTTCCCCGTTTCTAACGATCAAGGACAAAATTTCTCAATAATGAGGCAGGACAGAGGCTTTAGTTTGTCACTTCCTTTTGATTATACATTCCGTGGAGATACCCGGCTTAGTTCTATATCATTTTCGCCAGAAATTTCAGCTGAGCAATTTAAATACTATAATCTCCAGGCTGAAGAGCTCACCGATTTTGCGACCCGATATAAAGCGGGTTTCTTTTCACAATTAAACATTGGAGTGTTGAATTTCAAAAGAGATATACAGCCATCATCAGGGGTTTCCTTTTTTGGACTATATGAGCAAACCTTGAATGAGCCGGAGATTTCTATTCCAACTCCGATTGGTACTTTTGAGTCAAATTTCGACAACCAATGGACAGCGTATTATGGGGTGTTTGGTTTTGTCTCACCGCTGAGAAAGTGGAATCAATCATTACGTCTCGATCTTCAGTTTTTGCAGCAAAGTGCATCCCCTATTTACTCCAATGACACCATCATTCCGATGGGTTTTAAGTCCGATGCCTTTCCAAATTTAGGTACGGGGCAGGGCAATGGATTTCAGAATTTGGGGCGTTTCAGTACCCGATATACCATCCCGCTCTGGTATCCGGATACCGGAGGTTTGACGGTGCCATTGTATCTGAGTAGTATCTATTTAACAACTTTTACACACACCCTAACCGATATGGACGCCAACGACTTAGTGGCCTCGAGCCGAAGTATTTTCGGAGCCGGTTTCCATGTTCAGTTCAAAGTGTCTAACTTATTGTTTGATTTAGGGGTAGGGCTTGCTTACGAGCCAACACGTAATAACACTCAATTTATATTTGGCCAATTTTGATTAAATCCATTGTTCTTCGAGTATCTGTTCTGGCATTCTTCGGGGCCTTTCTGTTAACCGCTTTTGGTTGTGAACCCAAAAAGCCGGTGGATCCACAAACCGCACAAAATGGTAACCGGAAAAGCCCGATTGCCATCGCTTCCATAAAGCATGATGGAACCTACATTAAAGTTGTTTACGGACAACCTTACCGACGGGGCCGCACTATTTTTGGGGAATGGGAACCCTGGGGAAAAGTGTGGAGAACCGGTGCAAATGAAGCCACCGAAATTACCATTACCGAACCGGTATTGATGGGCGAGCAGGCGATAACCCCCGGAACCTATGCATTATTCACTATTCCGGAGCCGGATTCATTTACCGTTATTCTGAATCATGAGTTAGGGCAGTGGGGAGCATTTGAATACAAGCCGGAGCGCGACTATAAACGAATGAAATTTCCCGTACAGAATTTAGAAACTCCCGTCGAAGCTTTTACCATTGAGTTTGCTGAACCGGAATACAGCATGACTACCATGACGCTGAAATGGGATGTGGTACAAGTTGATATCCCCATTCGGTTTTATGGGGAATAGTTTTGGGAAAGTCCTTTCCTTACAAATAGGATGCTTTGATTGGAAGAGGGGAACGCAACAATGCTTATCTCACCTGCTACCGAAAAGCAGAACTCCTTCGCTAGTGTATTGAAAAAGTTAATTGCCGGTGGGAAGATGGTGTTTGTGGATCAATCTATTCCGGTAAGTAAGCGAGTCGTTTACGGCATCGCTTTGGCGTGATTGAAAGACGCCCCCTGCTCTATCGCAAGCGCCCGCTAGTGGAGAGAAGAAATAAACTCTAATTCTCTACCAGCTTCAACAGGCCTTCAGGTACATCAACATCCATACGCAACACCTGTGAGGCATGTGTTTTGCCTTGGGCATCCAGTTTAAGGGAAACGGTGCCGCCTCCGCCAAGGCTCTTATTCAGAATGAAATTAAGAGCTCCAATATTCGGTAATTCATACCGCTCAACTTCTCCTTTACAGACATTTTTCATGTGGTCTTTTACGCGATCAGCCGTTAGGGTTTCTTTCAGAAAAGGGTAGATATCCGGATGGCGGGCAATGATTCCCACGTTACTTCCATTTCCTTTATCGCCGCTGCGGCCATGTGCAATTTTCAACAGTTTTACGGTTGGCATGATGAATTGAATTTATTGGCTGAATTTTTGTCAAAGATAACCTGATTTGTCTTTACATCACAATCAATGTAGCCTGCTAATGCAGAGACCCAAAATTCTGTCTTTATATTAGTCAGACAGGTAATAAACAACCGTAGAAACCACCCGGACATTCTTGATGTGTGGATTGTTATTGTCGCGGGATGAAATGCTAAACTGCCCCTGGTAAGCCGTCTTTATTTTACCGAGCTCGCTGTTCGAATCTTCTGCAAATTTCTGAGCCACTTTCCGGGCTTCTTTGGTCGATTCTTCAATCATTTCAGGCTTGATGTCATTCAGGCTGTTAAACAAATATTCGGTTCGCACTTGATACTCATTCCCGGTAAGGGCAACTCCTTGCTTCCCAAGTTCTGCCAGCTTATTCATGATCTCCCGAACCTGAAGCACATTTTCAGAATACACGGTCACTGTTTGATTGGCAACATATCTATACTCAGGATTGTCAGTACCACCGTATTGCTGGGCCGACTTATCCGTAACAAAAGGGGTGGACACCGAAATCTCTTCTTCACTCACACCATTTTCGATAAGAAAGTCTTTTACTTTCTGCTCACTGCGTTCTAAATCCAGGTAAATATCGGCAAGCTGATTATTGGCTTCAGTGAATTGTATCGGCCAGATCACAACATCGGCCAGATGCTCCTGCTCAGCCAGCCCTTTAACAGTAACCGTCCGCTCATATTCTTTATAAGTGATGACCGCATTCCTAAGCAAAAAGCCCAGGGAAGCCAACCCAATAATGATTCCAATGCCAAGAATTACAAAGTTCCGATTATTCTGTGTGTCCATAATTTGTACCAATTTTTAAAGTGTAAAAAACAATGATGTTGTAAGCAGATTTAGTCCATTCCAAAACAAATGTTTCACCTCAACTGCTGTCAGCCGTAGCCTGAAGGCTGACGGCCCAATTTATGCTCTCTCTGCCATTTCCAGCCAACGCATCTCTTTTTCTTCCAACGACTCCTTCAGTTCTTCAAACTCCTCCGAAAGCTCATTCAGCTCCTCATAACCCAAATCGCCCCCGCTCATTTTCTCTTCCAAGCGGGACTTTTCTTCTTCCATTTTAGCGATTTCCTTCTCCAGCTTATTGAACTCCCTTCGCTCGTTGTAGCTTAGTTTCTTGGGTTCGCCGGAAGTACTCTTTTGCCTGGTATTATTTTCTGTAGCAGACTTCTCTTTTTTCGGGGATGAAGCCGTAGCCATGCGTTTCAGCATCTCCTCACGGTATTCTTCATAGGTTCCGTGGAAGTCGTCGATTACACCCTGACCTTCAAACACAAAATAGTGATCGACCAGTTTATCCATAAAAAAGCGGTCGTGAGATACGATGATCAGACAGCCACCGAAGTTTTGCAGGAAATCTTCCAGTTTATTCAGGGTGAGCAGGTCAAGGTCGTTGGTAGGTTCATCCAGAATAAGGAAGTTGGGGTTTTTGATGAGAACCATCATCAATCCCAACCGGCGCTTTTCGCCGCCGCTTAGCTTTTCAACCGGGGTGTACTGCATTTTAGAGGGAAACATGAAATGCTCCAGAAACTGCGATGCCGTTATTCGGTCCCCATTGGAAAGTTCAATAACCTCCGCCACCTCCTTTATGACTTCAATCACCCGCTTCGACTCATCAATACTGATTCCCTTCTGTTGATAATGTCCGAATACAATAGTCTCGCCGGTTTCAATCTGACCGGAATCGGCCGGTTCTTCTCCCAGCAGAATTTTCAGAAAGGTACTTTTGCCGACTCCATTCTTCCCCAAAATTCCTATTCGCTCACCCTGCAAAAACTGGTAACTGAAATCATCGAGAATAACAGTATCACCAAATGATTTAGACAGGTTTTCAACTTCCAGCACTTTTCCGCCCATGCGGCTCATGTTTACATCCAGCTGAAGCTCGCTCTCTTCCCGTGCTGATTGAGCCTTTTCTTTGGTCTTATAAAAATCCTTGATGCGGGACTTCGATTTTGTAGTTCGGGCTTTGGGGCCGCGGCGCATCCACTCCAGCTCTTTTTTCATCAGCTTGCCGGCTTTGGCAATTTCAGTAGCCTCAATCTCTTCCCGCTCCGCTTTCTTCTCCAGGTAGTATTCGTAATTACCATTATGGTGATAGAGCTTGCCATAATCCAGCTCAAGGATATGGTTACAAACCCGATCCAGGAAATACCGATCGTGCGTTACCATCAACAAAGTCATGGTGCTTTTGGCGAGATACGATTCCAGCCATTCAATCATTTCCACATCAAGGTGGTTGGTCGGCTCGTCCAGAATCAGCAGGTCGGGTTCGTCGAGTAGTACAAAGGCGAGAGCCACCCGCTTTCGCTCACCCCCGGAAAGCGAAGCAATAGACTGATCCAGATCGTAGATGTTGAGTACACCCAGTATCTGCTCCATCTGCTGTTCCACGTCCCAGGCTTCAGCTGCATCCATGGCAGCGGTGGCCTTTTCGAACGCCTGTTGGGTTTGCGGGTTGAAGTCTTCGGCCTGTTCTCGAACGGCTTTCTCATACCGTTGTACCACCCGTATTTTCTCCGAATTTCCATGTGCGATAAATTCGCTGATGGTCAGGCTTTCATCCATATCCGGTTCCTGTGCAAGAAATCCCACCTGAATGCCTTTCTGTGTCATAACTTTACCGGAATCCGGCTCCATTTCCCCCGCAAGAATCTTCAGTAAGGTGGACTTACCTGTACCGTTGGGAGCAATTAGAGCAGTTTTGTCACCTTTAGATATGCCAAAAGTCAGATCCTCAAATAGAGGCTTAATCCCAAAGTTTTTGGATAGGTTTTCAGTTGAAAGATAGGTCATGAATGATGGAACAATTAGAACTCAATTGATGAGGAGCTAAAATAAGGATTTTATAGCGGGAACCCATTCCTGAGTTTCAACCTCCAAGCGTCCCCAAGACCTTAGAGCGTTCACTGTGCAATAGATGGAGTATGTTCCCACAACGCTTTCAGTACCTACGGACGCTGAAAGATTGCTACTAATGAATGCAATGAGAAATCTAAAGGTGATTGTATCAGGGTAAATTCTAAATCATTCTTTTGAGATTTAGAGTTTTTGTGGCTACTCAAAATTCAGGATTGAAACTGAAGTGACATCTGTTTAAGCTAACTCACAATCAAAAGAGGATAAAGTTGAAGTTCAAAACACCACCGGTTTCTAAAAATCAGGACGGCCAGGAACGCACGGTTGGATTCGAATTCGAATTCACCGGCGTGGAAATGGCCGATGCAGCTAAAATGGTTGTAGACCTTTACGGCGGAGAAACAGAGCAGGTGAGTGGATATGAGTTTAAGGTTAAGAATACCGATTTTGGGACGTTCTCTCTGGAGTTGGACGCTAGCCTGTTTCTAAATAAAAAGTACGAAGGGGTGTTGAAGTCGGTAGGGCTGGATGTGGAAAAGCTTCAGAATAAAGATAAGCTTGAAGACACCCTTCGGGATATGGCATCTACCATTGTGCCATTTGAAATTATTACGCCGCCTATTTCTTTCTCCCAACTCGATGCGCTTAACAAACTGGTGGATAAGCTCCGGGAATGGAAGGCGAAAGGAACCGGTAGCTCATTTTTTTATGCGTTCGGGCTTCACCTGAATCCGGAAGTGCCGGAGTTGACGGCGGAAAGTTTACTGCGCCACCTGAAAGCGTACGTAATGCTGGATGCGTGGATTCGGCAGGATGCAGACATTGATATCAGCCGGAAGCTGACTCCTTACATCAATGAATACGAGATGAAGTACATCCGCCATATTTTGAAGGAAGACTACCGGCCGGATTTAGAAACACTGATCCGAGATTATTTTGAGTTTGAGAACTCCCGCAACCGCCCGCTGGATATGCTTCCAGTGTTTCGATATATGGAGGAGGAACTGACTGAAGAACTGTTGGAAGAAAAACTGACGTCCGCCCGCCCCACCTTTCATTACCGGCTACCCAATTGCTCTATACAGGATGAAAGCTGGTCGCTGGGGGAGGAATGGAACCGTTGGTGGCTGGTAGAACGTTTAGCTGATGATGAACAGACACTGAATCAATATGCACGAAGGTTTCTGCAGATGGATGAGAAGACATTATTTAGCGTAAAACGGAAATGGATAAAACTGATGGGCCGCTGGGTGCAAAATGTACGATAGAGAACCGATTATTGGAATTACGGGTCCGACCGAAGGTGGCACGGGTGCCTGGATTTTCACGGCCTTGTCAGTAATTCTTCAGGGTGGCAAGCCCCTCCGTATCAACCCGGATACACCCCGAAGTATAGACCAGATTGATGGGTTGATCATTGGAGGCGGGGCCGATGTGGAGCCAATGAAATACGGACAGCAGCGAATTGTAAAGGCAAAACTGGCCCGGGATAAGCGAACAGTATTTGAGTGGATCCTATCCATTCTTTTCTTTCCCATCTATTGGCTGGCAAGGTATTTTCAGCATACCAAGAGCTCACCCATCGATCTGGAACGGGATGCGCTCGAATTAAAGCTGCTGGAGCAAGCCATTGAACGGGGAATGCCGGTGCTCGGAATCTGCCGGGGCATGCAACTGATGAACGTGCATTTCAAGGGCACCTTGCATCAGGATATACGGGGCTTTTACGCGGAAAAAGCGCAGGTGTCGTCCATCTTTCCGAAAAAGCGCATCACCATAAAAGACCACACCAAGTTATGTGAATTGCTGCAAACTGATATCTGTAATGTGAATGCTCTTCACAATCAAGCTATCGACAAACCCGGTGAAGGTATCGAGGTGGCTTGTGAGGAACTAAACACCGGAATTACCCAGGCCATTGAACACACCGAATACCCGTTTATGATTGGGGTGCAGTGGCATCCGGAATACCTGATTCAAATTGCCCGCCAGCGAAATATCTTTAAGCAGCTGGTAAATGCGGCAAGGTGAGTTATTCGGTTTTTTTGAAACAGGAATAACTGTAAAATAGAACTTTAAGGTTAGAGGCGGCTTGTTCACGGTTCCGGTGCCTAACGATCCGGCGTTTAAGCGGCGCGGGGATTATGATTTGGTTCAAGTAGTGAAATTAATTCCTGGCAAGCAAGCTTGATCGAAACTCGTCTGCGGCCCCAGTTGAAGCGCTTGTTATATTTCCCTTAATCTACAAGTTCGACCCTGAGTTTTTTCCCAAACGCTCTGGCATACTTTTCAAGGGTGGACAGGCGAATATCCTCGGCATGATTTTCAATGCGGGAGACAGCCGTCTTTTTTGTGTTCAACTGTTTTGCTACTTCAGCCTGAGTAAGCCCCGCTTTTTCCCGGGCTTGTTTCAGTAACACGCCAATTCTAAAATTCCGAAAACCTTCTTCATATCCTTCCGCAAATTCGGGATCTGATTTCTTTCTTTTACTGATATAAGCTTGAAGATCACTCATGTTATGTTCCTCCTTTACGAGATAGGTAATCGGATTTTCGCTGTTCGGCTAAATCGATTTCCTGTTTAGGTGTTTTCTGTGATTTTTTGGAAAATCCATTTGTTAATATGACAAACTCATCATCATCTATAAAACCCAGCAGACGAAAACTGTTTGAACCAATTCGAGCTCTTACTTCCCAAATGTCGTGAGTACTTTTGAGCTTTTTGAAATATTGAACCGGAACCTGGTCTAATTTCTCTACCAATTCAAGAACCCAAACGACTTTTTGTGCGTGTTTGGACGGCAAAGAGTCTAAAAACTCCTTAACCGGAATTTTGCCTGATTGAGTTTTATAAAACTTGATTTCTTTCACAGAATAAATGTTAACAATTATGTTAACTTAGTCAAGCACTACTTATTGTGGGAGAGGGAGGTATAACGGTTCGGTGGCTAAGCGGCGAGTCTGTAAGTTATGATAATGACTCAATACGCAAACTCGTCCGCTTGAGCCACTTTGTTATGCAAAAATACTATGGGTATTGTATATATCCGTTTTTAACAAAATTTTTCCCATTCCAGATATATCTTATTGCATTACCTTCCAACCAAGATGTATCTAAGTCGCTTCCGCCCATATTCTCATGTATTCTCCAAAATATGTCATTTTCTTCTTCCTTAAATGAAATAGTTAAGCTGATATACTGTGCATATTCTTGAAGAAGCTGGTCAGAAGTGTTCGGCTTTGCAAAATTAACTAAACTTAAATCAGCCGGAATGTTAGTCTGAGCTTTAATTAGGGTGTCATCATTAAAAGTGAAAAAGTTCAAATCTGCCTGAACTAATTCAACAGGTGTACCTGCCACTCTCGAAATACCAAATAAATGATCTCCAGTATTCCGGCTCCATTTCTTCAGTTCAAATGTATTAAATCCTCTCTGTCCAGTTTCAAATGACATATTAATTTTTAAATAATCATTTGTAAACTCAGCAACTCTGTAAATCTGAATATAATTTTCGTCGTTATCCGAAGGGTAGAATGTATTTTCTGTCAGGAGCTCTTCTCTGTCCTCCATGGTAAGATTGTTGACGTGCTTATCTGGAAGAGCTTTGAAAAATTCATCTATACTTTGAGAATAGACTTCATTGACTAAAGAAATTGATAAACAAAAAGTAAGTAAGATTTTATTAGTCAAAGTATTTAATGACTTATTTTGCATAACGACCCAGCGTTTAAACGGCGCGGGGATTATGATTTCTTTGAAGTAGCGAAATTAATACCTGGCAATCAAGTTTCCATCGCACCCTGTCCGCGTCCGATTTAAAACGTTTTGTTAGGCATTTTCTTTAGTCTGGAAATGAGAATATTTATTTGAGAGGAATGTTACGATTCCTATACCTCCGTAGATACTAGCTAAAAGTATCCCTATTTCGGTGAAATAGTTTGCCAAAGCGTTTTGGAAAGGCTCTGAAATATCAATGAAGAATTCATAAAACATTATTCCAATTAAAATTCCCAAAAAACTCTTAATGTATTCTTTCCGCTTCATGATTTATTCGATGTCTCATTTCAGTTTTTTAAAAGTAGATATATGAAATATGCCTAACATATTAATATCCGACAGGGGCTATCTTATGAGACGTCACATAATATCCAATAATCATCTATTACTGCCCCTAATCACGCCTTTTAAGTTTTTATGCGACGGTGATGTCGCATAACCTCGTCGGATAATATCCGGAATTTTTGTAAGGTTTTGCTTTTCCATCGCTCTAACAATATAGCAACATTAAGAACTTAAGCAATCTTGTTATGGGCAAATCTAAGTTATTACAACGCGTTAGAGAGGAGATCAGAAGAAGGAACTACATCAAAAGTCCGGTAGATGTTTTGTAGATCGACTATGCAGATCGGTCACCCGATTAGTTGCAATTAGCCCAACCAGATTCCTGAACTGCCTATGCCGGCAGGCTGACTTTGATGGAATGACAACCCCCTTAACTCTTAATACAAAATCCGGGTTTTAATGGTGTGCTTCACATTTCGGATTTCCTGAATCACCTGCTCGTCATACTCTTTATCTACGTCCAGCACTACATAGCCAATGTGCTCGTTGGTTTTCAGATACTGCCCTAAAATGTTGATGTCGGAATCAGACAGGCATTTATTGATTTCGGATAGTACGCCGGGTTTGTTCTCATGAATATGAAGAATGCGATGCGCATTTTTCTGAACGGGCAGGTTCAACGGAGGCACGGAGTGCGAGCCAACCGTGGTTCCGTTGTCAATCAGGTTGATGAGCTTGGTAGAAACATCTACTCCGATATTGTATTGCGCCTCAATAGTAGAGCCGCCAATATGCGGGGTTAAAATCACATTGGGGAGATTCTGCAGGGCCGTTGAAAAATTCTCTCCCGACGACTCCGGCTCGTCAGGATACACATCAATTCCGGCACCGGAAATATGTCCGGATTCAATCGCTTCTTTCAAAGCCTGAATATCAACAACCGAGCCACGAGACAGGTTAAGCAGCACGCTGCCTTTCTTCATTTGGGCAAATCGCTCGGCGTCCATCATCTTGTTGGTGCCCGGCGTGGCCGGCACGTGCAGCGTCACGATGTCGGACTTGTTGAGAAGTGCTTCCAGTGATTCCACCCGCGTGGCATTACCCATGGGGAGCTTGGGCTCAACATCATAAAAGAGCACGTTAAAGCCCATATTCTCCGCCAGCACGGAAACCTGAGACCCAATGTGTCCATACCCAACGATTCCAATGTTCTTACCGCGGACTTCATAGCTATCTTTGGCATCCTTCAGCCAGGTTCCCTCATGTGCTTTTTTATCCCGAAGGGGAATCCGGCGCTTCAGCATAATAGACTCGGCGATAACCAACTCAGCCACCGAGCGGGTATTGGAATACGGAGAGTTAAACACGGTGATACCGGCCATCTTGGCGGCGTGTAGATCTACCTGATTAGTCCCGATACAAAAGCAGCCAATGGCTTTTAGCTTGTTCGCTTTTTGGATGACTTTCTCAGTGATCTGGGTTTTTGACCGAATACCGATCAGGTGCACATCCTCGATTTTCTCGAGCAGCTCTTCTTCGCTGAGTGCTTCATCCTGCGTTTCTACATTCAGAAAATTATGCTTCCTGAAATTTTCTTCAGCACTGGGGTGAATTCCCTCCAGCAGCAAGACTTTAATGTTCTCTTTGGGATAAGAAAGGTTGTCGTTGGCAGCAGACATAAATTGTTTTTGAGTGTAAGTGAGTGAGGGAAGGTAAAAAAGATTTTCACTTTTTTAAGGATTAGTATTCTCATAGAGCAACCTTTCAGCGTCCGGAGGTCCTGAAAGTGTTACTGGTCTAAATTCTACCTATCTACCTACCGACCCTGAACGCGCTTCCTTAATTTCATGCTGGTTTTATACTGCTTGTTATCGCGGATCAGGTGGAGGGTCATTTCTTCACCCTCTTCATATTCTCTCATTAAGGCCCACGCATGCATGTCGCTGGTTACGCGTTCTTCCCCGATCTGCACAATTACATCACCGGGCATAATGCCGCATTCGTAAGCCGGCCCGCTTTTATTTACCTCGGTTACAAACAGTCCAAGAACCCGCGGTATACTGGGGTATTGCATGATGAGCTGCCGCGTTACCGGTACGAATTTCATTCCCGGATCATATTCCAGAGAAACGGACCCGGATTCCTTAAGCTGAGAAATGATTTTCTGAACCCGGTTGCTCGGGATGGCAAAACCCAGTCCCACAAAACCGGAACTGGTACCTCCGGTAAAAATGAAGGTGTTTACGCCCATTACTTCCCCATTGCTGTTCACCAGGGGTCCGCCGGAGTTACCGCGATTAATGGCAGCATCGGTTTGAATCATTTCTACGTAAACGCGCGGATCCTGAGGGTCGGGGCGAAAATCTCTTTCCTTGGCACTTACCACACCCACAGTAACGGATGGCTGACCATCGGCAAACAGTCCGAATGGATTACCCATAGCAATCGACCATTCACCCACCATGATATCATCGGAATCCGCAAACTCAACAAAGGGAAAAGAGGCACGCTCGCTTTTGATCTGAAGAAGGGATAAGTCGGCAAGTTCATCGGAGCCCAGCAGTTCGGCCTCGTGTTTACTGCCATCCGAAAGAGCCACCATAATGGTTTTGGAGTTCTTACTGGCAACGTGCTCGTTGGTTACCACCAGGCCATCTTCACTGATGATAAAACCGGAGCCGGAGCTTTTAACTTCACGCTGAACGGGTACATCAAAATACCGGAAGAAAAAGGAGTCAAACTCACGGGTGTAACCTCGCTGCAATTCGGTAACGGTGATGCTTACCACTGCCGGTCCGGCCTTTTCCACAGCATTGGTGATGGCGTTCTTTCGGGAATCATCAACAGAAGGCTGGGTTTGGTTTTCAACCGGATCAGGTTGATTCTGAGCCTTGGCAGGGCTGATAGAGCTTAACGCAGCCATCGGCGTTTTAACCGAAGGGGTTTCTTTTTGATCAGGAAAACAACCTGTGAATAATAAGATCAGCAGTGTGAAGACGGTAGCGTGTCTAATCATAGACTGAATTTTCGATTAGAATAAGTAAGTAGATTCAATTGGAGTAGGCTAACGAAGCGAAAGTCGCTTCCATTGCCCGAATTTCCGGTTTAATAATCGGTCACAGTTTTCTGAACATGCGCCATAAAATAGTGCCGAGATGCATCATAAGAACCGAAGTCATTTTATATTCTTTGGAAGTAAACACTCTTCTTCGTTTCAGCACCACATAACCGAACAGGGGCACACTGGGCGGAATTTTCATTTTATTCTTAATAAGCTGCTTTTCAGTAATAGCAAATAAAGGAATGCCAATCTCTGCCGGAAGCCCTTCATCCTGGGAGGTTTCAATTAATATACCTCGCCCGGTAGTGTACACATTATTCACAAGGTACGGTCTTTTCTTCTTCAGCAATAGTTGAAAGGTCTCTTCGCGTTTGAGTTCCCGGGGCCCGTATCTCGGTGGGGGTTGCACGCCGTTGGCAAGCAGCATCTGAACTTTATCATCCTTTATCATCCAGAAAGACAGGTGGTCGGTTTGCAACTTCTGACCCAGAATTTTACATAGCTTCTGAGTGGTGTGAACGAAATCTCCTGATGATACTTCAAATAAAAGGCTCTTGGTGATGGCTTTCCGGTCAAGTTCTAAATTGGGTGGTAAATCAGGAATGCCAACATTGGAAACCATTTTGGCCCGGATACGATTTTTTAGTTCATCAGGCTTCTCGTTAAAAAGGGATTTGTCAATGAAGTCGGCAGCACCGAGTCCCAGCGCCATCTGCTCTTTTTCTACGGTAGGCAGGCTGGTCATAATAAGTACAGGAATATTCTTTCGGTCGGCATCTTCCATCAATGCCTGTAAAAAATCGAGACCCGACATCCCCGGCATGTGGATGTCGGTAAGGATGAAGTGTACTTTCTTTTCGGCCAGCATATCGATGCCTTCTTGTGCTGTGCCTGCCATCAGGATGTTATACTCATCACCCAGCATCTTATTAAGCATAAGATGAATGGGGGTGTCATCATCGATGATTAACAGGTTATACTCTTTATCCATGTTACTCTCTGTTACTAACCGTTTCACTGAGTGTATAATAGTAAAAAACTACAATTGTTCTTTGCCTGTATCTATAACTTCTTTTATAGCCGTTTGCAGTGGACCGGGATGCCAGGCTCCGGCTGCTTTCTTATGTCCGCCGCCGTTAAATTTTCGAGCCCACTTGTTTACGTCAATCTCACTTTGTGAACGAAGGCTCAGTTTAACCCGGTCACCATCTTCCCGAAATAATACACAGGCTTTTACACCTTCCACGCTAAGAGGATACTGTACAAACCCCTCGGTATCTTCATTTGTTGTACCGGTTTGGTCAAACATCTCCCGGGTAATGGTTATAGTTGAAATAGCGCCACCGGCATGCAGCTCAATAGTTTCCAAAGCCATACTCAGTAATTTTAGCTGACGCAGAGGGCGAGAGCTGTAAATTTTTTCCGTAATCTGGTTTGGGGTGAAGCCGCCACGATCCAGTAAGTCTGCAGCAGCATGGAGGGTTCCCGGTTTTACACTGTCGAACTGGAAGGAGCCGGTATCGGTAACAAGCCCGAGATACATGGCCTTTGCAGCGTGCTCATCAATTTGGTCGGGATTGTGTTCGGCATATAGCCTGTACACCAGCTCACAGGTTGAGGAGGCTTCCACTTCAGAGACAAATTCCTCAAAAATATCATCCGGATCAGGATGGTGGTCGATCATGTAAACCGGTTTATCCAATTCGGCTATCTTTTCGGCGGTCTCCCCAAAACGGTGGAGTGCGTTTCCATCAACAACCACAAAGGCATCAAAGCCGGAAAGGTCGGCTGCCGAAGGTGTGGAAATGGGAAAAAAGTCGAGCAGCCAACCCATGTTCTCCGGAACGGAATCTTCATTAAAAGCTGAGGTCTCAATCCCATTCTTTTGCAGCCACAGGCAAAGTGCTACTTGCGAGCCCAGACAATCTCCATCGGGTCGGACGTGAGAAAAAACAGCTACTTTTTGGTGTTGTAGTATTTTTGAAATAAAGTTTTTGAACATAAAATCTCCTTGGCGTCAAAAATAGGCGAACATTGCCACAAATCCATTTATTTTACAGGGAAAATCCATCATCAAAAATTTCAGGTATGCATGCAGTTATAGTCAGTAATGGTTTTCCTCCCTCAAAGGAATTGCTCGAGGAAGAATTGAAATTGGCAGATCTGGTTATAGGTGCGGATGGAGGTGGAAATACCCTGCTAAATCATGGGTACACTCCCCATGTGGTTATCGGGGATATGGACAGTTTTGAAAAACCGGATAGCCTTGATTTTGAGATCATCAAGGATGCCGACCAGGAAACCAATGATTTGGAGAAGGCATTGGCTCTTGCTGTTTACAGGGATGCAGAAACTTGTACGGTTCTGGGTGCATTTGGACGCAGGATGGATCATTCACTGAAGAACCTGTCGGTCTTAAAGCGGTTTGATGGGGCATTTAATCAGCTCATATTCAAAGATGAACGATTGTCGGCACGGATTATAAACTCAGCGTATTCGGGGAAACTTCCTGTTGGCAGTATCATATCATTGTTCCCTCTTTCAGGTAAAGTAACCGGGATTACCACACAAGGATTAAAGTATCCCTTAAAAAATGAGATTCTGGAAAATGGTGAACGGGACGGAACCTCGAATGAGAACGTGGAAGAAGAATTCACCATCGAGATTGAAAGCGGAGACCTGGTGGTTTTCTTGGAAAATTAAAAATCAGGAATTCAAAATTTAAAATTAGAGAAGGTCCAATCAATTTTAAATTTTGAATTTTTAATTCTGTAAGAATCTATACTTTTGATGAACTCTTCTTTTCCCGATGCTCTTCCAGCGATTTCTTCCAGGCCAGGTAGCCGGCGAAAGCAAGCCCGGTAAACACCAGGAACTGAAAACTGGTTAATACCAATTCTTTATAGAAGTAGAGAGGGATGGAAATCAGGTCCGTGATGATCCATGCAATCCAGCTTTCCAGCTTTTTGCGGGCCATGAGCCACATACCGGCGATGGCAAAACTGGTGGTGGTAGAATCCCAAAAGGCTACGTCACTGTCGGTGAAATTGGAGAGCACGAAATACAGAATCAGAAAAGAAGTCAGTAAAAGCCCGACGGTGATCAGGTTCTCCTTTGAGCTATTTAAGGTAACTCGCACCTGATCCCGGCTGTCGTCTTTGGGGTGTATCCAATAGTACCAGCCGTACACGCTCATCACGAAGTAATAGAAATTCACCCCCATATCGGCATACAGCTTGTATTGAAAAGCGATATATACATAAATCAACACGCTGATAATTCCGGTGGGATAAACAAGGATGTTTTCCTTCATAGAAAACCAGACGCTCATAAGTCCGGTAGTTACAGCAATCCACTCCAAAGCCGTGGTTTGAATGATTCCGTTTATAATACCGTCGATGATGTATTCCATTGAGTGCTTTTGTGATGAGCGGCAAAAATAGAAGTTTATGGGATTGTTACCAACCTGATTCAGACCGAGAGATCCTACAGTACGTTCCTAACGGGACGTTAGGAGCGAGCTATAAAAATTCTGTAAGGAATATAGGTTTCCTTGCTCTAACCTAAATAACTATAAGCCAGGCAAAGTCATCCAGAGCATACTTGCGATGGATCTTCGCAGGATTGATAAGCAAATGAAGTTAGACAGAAGACGATCTGTTCTTAACAAAGCTCGTGAAGATTCTTCGGGAGTACCCTCAGAATGACTATACTTACCTGCCTTTCAAAACCCCGGATAGATTCAGCTTATGGATGGGAATGAGGTAAGTAGAAAGCATTTCATCCTTATGAATGCCCAGCTCGCCGGTTCCACGAAAGTCAACCATGCACACTTTTTCGGCGGTTTGTACCACCTCGCCAATGCCGTAATATTCCGGGCTGGGGCCATAATAAACCAGATCTCCGGTACGGAGCGTATTCTTTGCCCGGCGGTGATAGGGGAGGATCACCGGCAAGAGATCTAATCGGTAAGAGAGTCTTCGTTTTTTTGAACTTCCCATCAGTTTACTGCTTCTGATGAATAATGATTTTACGTTTATTGCCGGGAATATGTGAAATTTCAACCCGGATGGCATCTACGGGAATCAACCCGTTTATTCTTTCAGGCCATTCAATCAGGCAAACGCCATCGCCATAAAAGTATTCTTCGGCTCCTATTTCCAGAGCTTCCTGTTCGTGCTTCAACCGATAACAGTCAAAATGATAAACCGGAATGTTACCGGAATACTCATGAATTAAAGTATAGGTAGGAGAGCTGACTTTTTCAGGCTCAATCCCAAAAAAAGAAGCTACCCCTTTTACAAAATGGGTTTTTCCGGCACCAAGGTCGCCGGCAAGGCAAACCACATCTCCGGATTCCAATTGCTTACCAAACTCGAAACCGATGCGAATGGTTTCATCAACCGAGGAAGAAGTATGTTCTGTTTTCTGCACGGGATTATTTATAAAATTTCAGAGTTTGGAAGGGTTGTTGAGTTAAATTTAATTTTATGTCCACCTCTGATTCTCTTCAGAAAGGTGAAACATGCTGGCACCTGTTTCCCTGATTTAGGTTAGCAGTTTTTGCATCAATACTTTTTAAAGCGTCCTTCTCTTTGTGAAGGAGAAGACAGAAGAGGTCGGAACTACAAGCTAACATTCTTTTTATCTACTTCGGAGTTAAGGTGGCCACCGGCAATATCATCTCTTCCATAGAAGCCCCGCCATGCTGGAAAGTGTCCCTGTACCGGTTTTGATATTTATGATAGTTGGTTGGATACACGAAGTAATAATCCTCCCGGGCAATGATGTAGTTATTCACGGCTCCGACTTTAGGCAGACGATACTGCTCAGGATCATCCATAAATACAACGGCATCCGACTCATCCGCCTTCAGGTTTCGGCCGTATTTATACCGCAGGTTGGTGGCGGTGTCTTTGTCTCCATATACTTTAGTATCCCTGAGGGCACGCACCGATCCGTGATCGGTTGTGATAATGAGAGTCACGTTCTCCTTTGCCAGCCCTTTAAACATCTGAAGCAGAGATGAATGCTGAAACCATGCTTCCGTAACCGAGCGAAAAGCCGATACATCCGGGGCCAGCTCTTTAATCACATCAGAATCAGAGCGGGAGTGAACCAGCGTATCCACAAAGTTAAATACAAAGGCCGCGAGTTTTGATTGTGCATAGCTGTCAATTTTATCAGCTACTTTTCGGCCGGCTTCTGCATTCAGGATTTTCTCATACTTAAAGTTGATGTTGATACCATCGCGCTCCAATTGTTTGCGCAGCAGCTCTTCTTCGTGTCGGTTCAGGGAAGATTCATCCTGCCCCTGTTGCCACAATTCCGGATACATGCGCTCGATATCGGAAGGGTAGAGTCCGGAAAAGATAGCATTCCGGGAATAAGGCGTAGCCGTGGGTAAAATGGAGTAGTAAAAATCAGTATCGATGGAGAAATAGTTAGACAGGAAAGGCTCGAATACCAGCCACTGATCGTACCGCATACAGTCGATTAGGAAAAACATTACTTTCTCATCTTTCTCCAAATGGGGATTCACATACTTCTTAAAAATTTCCTGAGAAAGCAAAGGACGTCCTTCATCTTTTTTCACCCAGTCTTTGTATTCCTGATTTACAAACTTGCCAAATTCCTTGTTGGCCTGCTGAAACTGATCGTCCAAAACCTGAATGAGCCCCTCATCACCGGAGCCTAAATCAATTTGCCAGTTGGTAAGTTCTTTGTAGATGTCGATCCATTCTTTCCAGTGGGTGCCGGGATGAATGCGCGATGAAAGCTCGTTAAACTGTTTAAGGTAAGTTTGGGCTGATTTTTCCGATTGTATCCGGCTTCGTTCAAGCAGCCGTTTGGTGGTCAGTAAAATCTGGTTGGGATTTACCGGCTTAATGAGGTAATCGGAAATCTTGCCACCAATGGCATCTTCCATAATCGATTCCTCCTCACTCTTGGTGATCATTACCACCGGAAGGGAAGGCTGGATAGATTTAATTTTCTCCAGCGTTTCGATGCCGCCCATGCCGGGCATTTGCTCATCCAGGTAAACAATGTCAAAGGGTTCAGAGGAAATCATGCTCACCGCATCATCCCCATTTGCAACGGGAGTGATTTCGAATCCCTTTTTCTCTAAAAATATAATATGTGATTGCAGCTGATCGATCTCATCATCTGCCCAAAGTATTTTTGGCATGAAATAGTCTTCCTTTAATTTTGCCACTAAATCTCAAAAACACGAAAGGTATTAAATCCTCTCACTTCGTTCTTTATCTTTAGTGGCGTAAAATATTCAATCTGTAAGTTTTATGTATGGGCGGATATTTTCCAGCCGCTTTTCGCCGATGCCCTTTACATTAAGCAGTTCCTCTATAGAATCAAAACCGCCATTGGCTTCGCGATATTGTATGATTCGCTGAGCGTATGCTTCTCCGATACCGTTCAGGGATTGAAGCTCGGTACTGGTTGCGGTATTCAGGTTAATGAATGCTGTGGTTGCCGGTTTATCCGGTTCAGACTCCTTTTGTATTTCAGGCAGCTCATTGTTTTCTGATGCCGGGGTTTCAATAGCCGTTAATTCAGGATTATACTTTTGATCCAGCTCTTTTTGTTGTTGATGAAGCTGGGCACTTCGCCTATCAAACTCAGCAACCATAGCATCGTATTTATCCTGGCTATAGTTGAATGTTTTGCTAAGGAAAAAATTCAGCGTAAAAAGGACGACCAAAATCCCGAGTAAAACAGAGATGGAGAGGCGCTCACCTCTTGATATCTGGAGCCGGTCGATCCAGAAAAATGCTTTACGTTTTAGGTCGTTGAATTTCATGCATTAATATGGGTGAGGTAGTCCAAAAACTCAATAGGTAATTAAGGATAAACCCGTAGCACGGACAGCCTGTCCGTGCTACGGGTTGGATAATTGAAATAGTACATGCTTCATGCTTCCGCTTGAACTCTGCATATCCAGAGTTAATAAACGGAATAACACTTAATTCTTTCCTTGTTTCCGAAGACAAGAAGTAAGAAGTTTGACAAAATTTATTTCATGAGCGAACAAAACGTATTTACATATCAAGACCAAAGCATAGCCTATGAGAAAGTGGGCGAAGGAAAACCACTGGTGATTCTACACGGATGGGGTAGCAGCAAGCGGGTTATGATGCCTGTTGCCCGAAACCTGGCTCACCTTCGAACAAGCTACGTATTGGATTTGCCAGGCTTTGGGGATTCCCCGGAACCTTCTACCGGTTGGGGTATAGATGATTATGCGGATGCCGTTCAGGCTTTTATAGCATCACTAAATGAAGAAAAAGTGGACGTACTGGTTCATTCTTTTGGCGGGCGGATTATGCTGAAGCTCTGTGCTCGTAATTTTGGCAAAGCTCATATCAATAAAGTACTGATTACGGGCGGGGCCGGGATGAAGCCCAAACGCTCGATGAAATTCTATATCCGAAAATACACGGCTAAGATTTTGAAGGCACCGTTTATGATTTTACCGGGTAGTCTGCGCGAAAAAGCATTAGGCTGGCTGCGATCAACGTCACTTTGGAAAAGCCTGGGTTCCAGCGATTACAGGAAACTTTCAGGAGTTATGCGTGAGACCTTTGTGAAATCGGTAACGGAATACCTGGAAAGTTCACTGCCCGACATTCCGCATGAAGTATTATTACTATGGGGAAGAAATGACGATGCCACTCCGGTTTACCAGGGAGAACGAATAGAAAAGGGGATCAAGAATGCAGCACTGGTGATTATCGAAGATGCCGGTCATTATGCTTTTCTGGATAAGCCGAAACAATTTGCGAGAATAGCAGAGGCGTTTTTTAAATAATAGATAATAGATGCGAGACATAAGATTCAAGATTTGATGAAGTCTTACATCTTATGTCTAAAATCTCCTAAAGAGAGATCCTGAGTTTTCTAAAATATACTTCACCCCAAGCTCTTCAATTTCCAATCCTGCATTTAGTAAACTTATGCCGGCCTTTTGAGCTCGTTTGCTGCTCTTATCTCCGTTAACTCCATAGATCGGGTCGTCAATAATAGGATGCCCCCACTGCTCCAGGTGCAGCCTTATTTGGTGGGTTCGCCCTGTTTTTGGAGTGCATTTTACGATAGCCGATTCTTGATTTTGCTTCAAAACTTCGAAGTGGGTGATGGCTTCTTTGGCATGCTTCAGTCCCAATTCGCTCTCAAATACGAAACCTGTTTTTCGGCGTACGGGGGTGTCAATGGTCATGGATTTTTCAGCAGGATTACCGGAAACCAGGGCATAATAAGTTTTCTGAACTTTGGATTCGCTGAAACAGATCATGGCCTTTTGAGCAAAAGCTTTATTGCGGGCAAACAGTACAAGTCCGGAAGTAACGGCATCCAGCCGGTGAACAATGCGAAGGTTTTTAAATCCTTTTTCTTCCAGGATGGTGGTCAGCGAGTTTTTATTATATCGCCCGCCGGGGTGCATGGGTAACGGAGCGGGTTTATAGACAATGAGGTAGTCGTTATTCTGCTCCAGGATTTTAACTTCATCAGGGACGGAAGGTTCAATTACCTTGGGGTTGTGGTGGAATACCTCATCGTGCCGGGAGAGGACATGATGTGCATCTGCTTCTTCTCCATTTACCCCTACATGGCCGTTTTTGATTTTAACCTTCCAGACATTTGCTCCATGAAAGGGGAAGCGGGTGGTCATTAAATCCAATAATGACCTTCCCTCAAACTCTGACTTCACCTTGAAGCGGTAGGTGATGGGATAAGGGGAAACAATTCGGACCGGGCGATAAGAATCAGCCATATTTATTTGTTGGCCGAGCTCAGTTCTCTTTCTTTAAAGTCCTCATCAAAATAGTTGTACCATTTGCGGAATGGACGGAAGGCATTTTCGGGATCGAAAGGACGTTTGTATTCGCTTTGTTTACATTCTTCGCTACAGCATCCGTCCATTATTTTGGCCCCTTCTTCCGAGCATACAAACAGCTTATTGCATTCCATATTGGCACAATTGATGTAGGTATCGGCGGGTTTTCCGGTGACCTCACACCGGGCGATGGGTTCCAGATCATTGGGGTTTACAGGAACAACCAGGCGGTCGTCAAACACAAAGCATTTGCCTTCAAAGTGTTTTCCTTCCTCTTCCTGAGCATATTTCAGAATTCCGCCGTGAAGTTGGTTTACATCATCCCATCCACCTTCTTTCATCAGCACCGAAAATTTCTCACAGCGGATACCACCGGTGCAATACATGAGAACTTTTTTGTCTTTGGGGATATTGGCTTCTTCCAACCATTTCGGGAAGTCATAGAAGTTGTCGACATCGGGAGTCAAAGCGCCTTTAAAGTGCCCGATTTTGGATTCGTAATTGTTGCGAACGTCAATCATCACGTAATCTTCCTGCGATTCCATCACCTTACGCCATTCGGCCGGTTCTAAGTACTTCCCACCGTTCTCGGGGTTTACATCATCTACGTGCAGGGCTACAATTTCATCCCGTGTTTTACAGATAAGCTTGGCAAATGGGATGTAATCACTTTCTTCCTGCTTAAACTCGGTATCTTCAAAGCCGGGGAGCGACCACAGGTAATTCTTGTATTTTTCAATCTGTTGTTCCGTGCCGGCAGCGGTTCCGTTTATTCCCTCTTCCGAAATATAAATCCGGCCTTTCAGTTCAATTTCCTTACAAAACTTCTTGTGCGCTTTACAAAAGCGATCGGGGTCTTCAATCGGCTCGAAATTATAATAAAGTATTACTTGGTACATTTTTTCTCTTAAATTGTAAGAACTGTAGATTTACAGCGTTCAACATTTGCGAACCCTAAAGTTAAGCAAAATCCAAACAATGCATAAGTATCGGGATCAAATTAAAAAGGGAGTAGTTGCGGTACTACTTGCCCTGATGTGTGTGCCTTCTGCATTGTTAGGACAAACAAGGACTGACTCGCCCCGGCATCTTCTGGAAATCCAACGGTCTTTTATGGAAGGTGAAATAGATGCTGAAACCGCTGCTTTGGAGCAGTTCAGGGTGTTGTATGAATTACCGGGTAATGCACTTCACAAATGCGCTACCCCGGCCGAAATGTTTATTCATGTTTATCGGGACCAAATTTCAGCTGAAGGATTGGCAAAGATAGAATCTCTTCGATCGGCTCGTACATCCGGCAGAAAGAAACAAGCAATGCAATCTTATATATCGCCATCGGGTAAGTTCGAGATTGTTTATGTAACCAGTGGTGATGACTCCGTTTCAGTTGAAGACACCAACGGTAATAATGTGCCCGATTATGTAGAGCTGGTTGCCGAATCAGCCGACTCTTCATACCGCCATGAAGTTATCAACCTGGGATTTACAGATCCTATTCCGCCCGGAACAACCTACACCATCGAACTGGAAGACTTGTCTTATTATGGAGAAACGATTTTTCAGGGAGACTCCGGCCCCGAGACCTATATCGTGTTGGAGAATGATTTTGAGAATTTTCCGGCTAATACACACCCTCAGGGAAATCAGGTTGGGGCGGTATATGCAACGGTTGCCCATGAGCTGAAGCACGCCATTCAATATGCTCAGAATGAGTGGGCGTCTCCATCCGGGGCATTTGACTGGGCTGAAATGGATGCCACCCTTTTTGAGGAAGTAGTGTATGACGATGTGAACGACTATTACAACTATATTAAAAACGGGCTTTCTTCTTCAGCGCCATATTCAGCTTCTATCTTTTTCGCCCCCGAAGACGGTACCCCCGGCGCCTACTGGCATGTAAGCTGGATGATTTTTTTCAACGAATACTTTGGTGATGAGATTTGGAGTGATGCGTGGCAATTAATTGAAGCTCAGAACAACCTGAGTATTGACGAAGCACTGGCCGATGTTCTACAGGATCGGGGAGAGGAATTTGAAACCTCTTTCGTAAGAAATCATCTGTGGCATTTTGCATCCGGCTCGCGGGCAGGGTTGGATGACTATGGATTCGGAGAGAAGCTTCAGTACCCGTATGCAAATCTGGAGGCAAGCTTCAATGCTGTTCCTGAAGAGGGGGTAGAAGTAGGTTTAATAAGACCGCTTGCTGCCCGGTATTTTGAAATTGAGCCTTCAGCCGGTGATGAAGGCTTTATTGAAGTGGCTGTTGACTTTGACAGTACCCAGGTTGGGTTGGGAGTATTGCTATATATGAATAATGGTGAGATGAATGAGATTGTAGCTACTGGGGAAAACAAAGCGCAGGTATATGCACCCAGCGAAGTTGCCTGGCAGGAGGTAGAAAAAATCGGGATTGTAATAGCCAACTACAGCAACAGCAGCTCTACAAGAGAGATACAATTATTGGCTGGAAAGGAAGGCAACACCATTACGATTCGGGATCCCGAATATGCGGATTTACCCAAGTCAGTGAAGATCTATCAGAACTACCCAAATCCTTTCAACCCGGAAACCAATATCAATTTTGACCTTCCCCGCTCAGCCTTTGTGGAGCTATCGGTGTACGACATCACAGGGAGGAAAGTGCAAACGCTTGCAGCGCAGGATTTCCGGCTTGGCTCTTACTCTATCCCCTTTAATGCACAAGGATTAAGTTCAGGAGTTTATTTTTACCGGTTGAAGATTAATGATGAAGTATTCACCAAAAAGATGACCCTATTGAAATAGGCTATTCAATTGCAGGCAGAATCTTTCCGGCCACTTCCCCAAAACCAATTTTGAAGCCATCCCCTTTGGCGTACCCGGTCATGATTACTTTGTCTTCGTCTTCCAGAAAGGAGCGCTTTTCTCCTGATGGCAAAGTTAAGGGGCTAGTACCATTCCAGGTCAGTTCAAGCATGCTGCCGTATGAATCGTCTTCATTTCCGCTGATGGTGCCGGAGGCATATAAATCTCCGGGCTGAACATTGCATCCCGCAACGGTTTGGTGGGCAAGCTGCTGAGCCATAGTCCAGTATAAATGCTTAAAGTTAGTGGAGCAGATTCGATGTGGCTGTTTTAGTTTTTCCGTCTTCAAATGAACCTCCAGCTGAATATCAAAAGTGGTACGGGTGGTTTGATGGAGGTAATCCAGTGGCTGTGGATTCTGCTCCGGGCATGCCATGCGGAAAGGCTCTAAGGCTTCCATCGTAACAATCCATGGTGAAATAGAGGTGGCCCAGCTTTTGGCGAGAAAAGGTCCCAGTGGCTGGTATTCCCACTTCTGTATATCCCGGGCGCTCCAGTCGTTTACCAGCACTAATCCGAAAATATGTTCCTCGGCTTCATGAACCGAAATGCTGTGCCCCAGTTTATTTCCCGGTCCGGTTAAAAATCCCATTTCAAGCTCAAAATCCAGTTTTTGGGAAGGGCCAAATATCGGCTGCTCACTATCATTGGGAATCGTTTGTCCTTTAGGACGGCAGAGGTCGGTGCCACTGAGAACAATAGAGCTTGCCCGGCCATGGTAGCCAACCGGCAGGTGCTTCCAGTTTGGTAAAAGTGCATTATCCGGATCTCTAAACATGGACCCTACATTTCGAGCGTGTTGTTCGGAAGAGTAAAAGTCGGTGTAATCTCCGATTTGAACCGGCATCACCAACTCAACAGAGTTTCTTTTTTTAAATACTCGTTGCCTGAGTAGTGCATCATCGCGCAAGATTTCGCTATCGGCAGATAACAGTGATTGAACGGTATTCCGTGCCTCCATCCAGGCTGGTTTTCCCAAGCTCATGAAATAATTGAGACTGGAATCCTGAAAAGCATATTGGTTATTCAGTTCGGGTCCGTCAAATAAGCCCTCTTCATCCAAAACAAACAAATCGACGATATACTCACCAATGGCTGAACAGAGGTGAATATCGCCCTGTTCGGTTTCATAAGCTCCATATGGGAGGTTTTGAATGGGGAAATGGGAGTCAGAGTCTACTTCAATAAAGGATTTGAGCATAACGGTTGTCCGGTTTTCAGGCACTTTTGATGATATCGGATGATAAGCATCCTCGGGTAACAGTGAAATCGTTAACCCGCATTGATTTACTAAAATCTGCTGAAAATTGCTTATTTCATTGTTTTAGCATTTATTCATGGATACTTGGTTTTCATTTATAGTACATACTCAATATGACAAAGTCGGAGGTACTCAAACAATTAGCGGAAGAGCTTGACCTCACGCAGACTGAGACGGAAGATTTGTATGATTCTTTTGTGGAAGGCCTGACCATGCTTCTTTCCAAAGGCAAAGGATTTACTCTTCCCGGTTTAGGCAGTTTTAAGTCGGAAGTGAGAGAAGAGCATAAGTCGTACAATCCTCATTATGAGCAAATGATGCTTATCCCTAAGAAAAGAGTGGTGCATTACAGCCAAAGCAGTACACTGCGCGATCAAATAAATGAGGGCGAAGATGAGTAATAAAGTCACATATGGCGAGATTATTGAGGCCTTATCCCAAAAAACGGGTTTCAGCAAGCAGAAAAGTGAGGCTTTTGCTAAAGCGCTGGTTTCCAAGGTGAAAGAGGAACTGGAGGAAACAGGAAAGGCTTCTATTACCAATTTTGGCAGTTTCAAAGTGAAGGAAGTCGCTGAAAGGCAGGGCCAAAATCCTCAAACCGGGGAGCCAATCACCATTCCTGCTCATAAACGAGTTTCATTCACCCCCTATAAAGCACTTCGCGAAGAAGTGAACGCCAAGTTCGCCCATTTGGAAACAGAATTGCTGGGTGAGAAAGAGGAGGGGCGGGACAAAGATAAGGATGAAGAAACGGTTGAGCCTGCGACATCCCCAGATGAAAAACAGGAGGAGCCGGAAGAAAAGATAACGGAAACGATCTTCCAGTTCGATGATGATCCCGAAGATGAAATCGAAGAAGAGAAGGAAGTAGAAACTTCTAAGGAAGAACCCGAAGAAGATGATGTGCCAGGCGAGGACCCTTTTGCCTTTGATATGCCTGAACAGCACAAAGAAGAAAGTGAACATGAACCCGAACCTGAGATAGAACCGGAACCGGAATCAGAATTTGAACCTGAACATGAAACAGAAGCTGTTTCAGATGAACCGTTTGTCAGAGAAGGAAAAAAAGAAAACAACAATTTTGCATTAATCTTAATTGTGGCCGCTTTGTTGGCCATTGCTTTAGTATCAGTTTGGTGGTTCTTTTTGCGGACTGAGCCAACGACGATGCCCGCTCAACAGGCTACGGTAGAGCAGCCAAGAACCTCACAACCGGCTAATAACCAAACTACTGGAAGTGTAGAAAGCAATGATCCAGTCCAAGAGAATGTCGATGATGCAGAAGCTCAGGCTCCTGAACAGAATGAAGCACCGACCACTTCGGCCTCATCAGCAACGGTACAAGAAGAAGCGACTGCTTTGACCGATGGACCAATGTCCTCTGCTTACACGGTTAAGAAAAATGAATGGTATTGGGTGATCGGAAAGAAAGTGTATGGGAAGTCGCAGTTTTGGCCTCTTATTTATCAGGCGAATTTTACTATGAATACCCACCCCGACTCTTTAGCGGATAACACCTCGTTGCAAATTCCGGCTCTGGAAGGAACGGCAACTAACCCAACTAAAGGCGATTACCTTCGACTGGCAGAAGCTTCGCAAATGGTATCTGATGCTTATAAGAAATTCGGCCTGAGCGAGAAGGCCGGGGAGTATGCGCGTTTTGCAAAAAAGTGGCAACGCCTGGGAAGTTGATTCTCAGGTAATTTAGCCGGCTCAGGTCATGGTAACAAGATCCAGTAAAATGGAGTCTGCGATTTTGAGCCCTTCCCGGGTCAGGTGAATTCGAGTACCGGCTTTCGCCTTTCCGTTTTCTTCCAACCGTTGGAGGTAATTTAACTGCCGTTCATTGAACTCAAATCCGTAGTTCTTTTTTAGCTCGTCTTTATCAACCCCCTTTTTGGTTCGGAGTCCGAGCATGAGTCGCTCTTCAGCCAAGTCTGCCAGGTTTAGTTCTTCAGGCTCTGTTTTTTCTTTCCAGTCCCCATTGAGGTATGCGTTCAGGTTGCTGCGGTTTTTCCAACGTATTGCGGATGTGCCGTCAACATTCCACCAGAATGAATGAGCTCCGGGACCAAGTCCCAGGTAGTTTTCATGGCGCCAATAATTGGAATTGTGAATGGCTTCACTGTCCGGCTTTGCATAGTTGCTGACTTCGTACTGCCGGATACCTGACTCAGCTAATTTCTCGACCACAAGATCAAAATGATTGGAAACGGTATCATCTTCGGGAGGGGTGAGGCGTCCCAGTTCCACCTGTTTCCCTAATCGTGTTTGCGGTTCTATTGTCAATGAGTAGGCCGAGATATGAGGCGGATCAAACTGAAGAATGGTGTCCAGATCTTGTTCCAGTATATCCAAAGACTGGCCGGGATTCCCATAAATTACATCCACGGTAAAAACTCTGAATGCAGAAGCTTCCAGGATCTCCAGACATTTGAGTGCTTCTTCGGAGGTATGTGCACGGTTCATAAACTTCAGCAGCTCAGGATTGAACGACTGAACGCCCATGCTCGCACGGTTGATGCCTGCTGACTTCAATCCTGATAAATATTCCCGGCTTACATCGTCCGGGTTCATTTCCAGGGTGATTTCTTTCAGGTCCGTATCAAAAACATCGTGGATAGTTTCGAGAATAGATTCAACCTGCTTCGCGGTAAGGAGTGATGGGGTTCCGCCTCCAAAGTAGATGGACTGCACCGGTTCTTCCGTAAACATCGAGTCTTTTTTAGAGCGAATCTCCCTGATAAGTTCATCCACAAAATCCTGCTTTTGTTGATGGCGGGTAACAAAATAAAAATCACAGTAAGAGCAGGCCTGTTTACAAAAGGGGATGTGGATATAGAGGCCGCTCATAGTAAATGCTTGATTTTAAATACTGAATGTTAAATGGGTCGACCCATTTAACATTTAGCACTCAACATTTAAAATTACTTTGTGTAGAAAGGGTTTTCGTCATACTGATCCTTCTGCTGGTAGGCCCGGGAGTATTTAACATAGTTCTCGGCATATTTGGGAATAGATGCAATTTCCTCATCCGTCAGCTTGCGTGTGGCTTTGGCGGGAGAACCCATATACATATAGCCACTTTCCAGGGTTTTGCCCGGAGGTACCAAGGTTCCGGCAGCAACAATCACGTCCGGCTCAATCGTCACTTCATCCAAAATGGTAGCGTTGATGCCAACCAATACCCGGTCTTTGATCGTACATCCGTGAACAACGGCCCCATGACCAATGGTTACTTTATCACCGATAATGGTCGGGCCTGTCTGATTCATCACATGAATGCATACATTATCCTGCACATTACTTTGGTCGCCAATCAGAATGTAGTTTACATCTCCGCGGATCGTCACGTTAAACCAAACGCTGCTTTCTTTCCCCAGGGTTACATCACCGATGATATCGGCACTGGGAGCCACAAAAACCGTTTCATCAAATTGCGGAGAACGTTTCAAGAATTCGTAAATCATGGATTGTGTATTTATGAGGATTGAACGAAAACAAAGGTAGGGAGAAAATGGAATCAATATCCACCGTGTGAGAAGTTAGCCGTCAGCTCTCAGTTTTACAGGGGCATTAAAACTGATAGCTTAAATCTGTAAGCTGAGAGCTTAAAATAAATTCTCACTCCTTAGGCTGGTGAAGTTATATCCGGCAATGATGATATGATCTTCAACCGGTATGGAAAGTAATTTCCCGCATTCGGCTAATCGTTTGGTGAGCTGGACATCGGCACTGGAAGCTTTATTTTGTCCGGAAGGGTGGTTGTGCACCAGCAGGATGGAGTTAGCCTCATTCAGTACGGCTTGGCGCATTACTTCGGCCGGATCCACGATGGTTGCTGTTTTGCCTCCGGTACTGATTCTCTGATAGCCGGTCAGGATTTTCGCATTATTCAAAAAGGCTACGACAAATGTTTCTTTGGAGAGATGTCGGAGTTTTGGTGCAAAAAAGGCGTTGGCATCTTCCGGGGATGTGATTTGGACTTCTTCTCCCAGTCCTGCCACTTCAACTCTGCGGGCCAGCTCAAAAGCGGCTTCCAGTGTAATGGCTTTAACCTTGGCGATGCCCGGAATTACTTTAAGCGCCTGCCAGTCTTTACGGGCAAGATTATGAAGTCCGTCAAATTGAGTGAGTAAGGCCTTGGCTGTTTCAATGACATTTAGCTTTTTAGTTCCGGTTCGGATCAGGATGGCGAGAAGCTCGGAGTCGGACAGGGAATCAGCCCCGTAGCGCATCAGTTTTTCGCGGGGCTGTTCATCGGGCTGCATATCCTTAACCGTTCGCCGGTGGAAGTGTTCTATCGAAAAGGATTCTTCATATGACATATCGCTCTGTTTGTTTTATTCATTTTATAGTGAGAGCGATTTGAAGGCGATTCCTTACAAAAAAGTTTGGCTTCGTATATTTGTTAATCGTTATTCGTGAATAGCCTAACGTCCTAATAACGATTACTGAATAACGAACTACTCTTCAGCATACTCCAGAATATCCCCGGGCTGGCAATCCAATGCCTCACAAATAGCTTCAAGGGTGGAAAAGCGAATGGCTTTGGCTTTACCGGTTTTCAGAATGGAAAGGTTGGACATGGTAATACCTACTTCTTCCGAGAGCTCGGTGAGGCTCATCTTCCGTTTGGCCAGCATTACATCCAGGTTTACGATTATGGCCATGGCTACACCGTCAGGTCTTGTTCGTTTTGAATCGGGATAGCTCTCTGCAGAAATATGATCAAGAAAAAGAGAATGCCTAACACTATCAGCGGACCTTGTTCAAAACCGCTTGTTAGAGATTCTCCTAAAAAATACTCGGAATTTAAGAAGTGGATCATACGGCCATAGAGAATAGGATGTGCGATAAAACCGGCAAATATCAGGAAATACAGCCCAAGTACCCATCGATAAACTTCGGTTGTAAAAAGCTTTTGTTGCTGCAGAACATTTGTAACTGATAACCCAATCAAGACACCTATGAATAGAAACCAACCTAAAAAGTCTAAGCCTATTTGAAGATAAAATTGCGATTTCCAGAAAGCTATATCTGAATCTTCGACAATAAATGATGGATGACTCAGCAGCCCCAATGTTTTTATATGCTTATTAGCAGACGAAAGAAGATCTGAAATTTGAGTATCTGATGGTCTGTAGGATAGGTCCGTCACAGATACATATGTATAAATAGTATTATCAACATTGACTTTTGTAATGGATAGTGGTTCTAAGGTATAATTTATTACCTCACCGGCTTCAATTATTTCAGCTTCAAAAGTAGCGTGTAATTTATTTAACTCTTCGAGTCCACTCCATATCAAAATAACCGGGAGTAAACACATTAATAAAGCCATCATTTTTTGAAAGCGCTCTTTGGGGATAAAGTCATTTTGGAGATCCATATAGCTAAACCGTCAGTTTTTGTTCTTCGTGAATGCGGGCTCCTTCTTTGAATACATAAGCCAGGACGATAAAAGTGATCCCTATCAACAAGAGAATATCGGTTGGTGCGCTGAGGTGCTGAATTTTATATCCGGCGGGTAAATTGAGCTCTTGAAGCAGAGGAATTGGAATGAAGAAAAGAACGATGTTAATACTACCGGTTATAAAGGTAATTACTCCGCAATAGAATAGGTTTTTGGGATTTTCCGGATTAAAAGGATTTTCCTCAGCTACATTTTTGAAAATACTGCTCAATAAAAACAGTACAGCTATGAGCGCAAAGCTGCTGAGTGATTGAATCAAAAAAAGAAGGATAATTTTAAAGCCGTGTTCATCAGTTTGTGCCTTAATATCAATGTCGATTGGAAATTGTTCGGGGAGGTTAATTGAAGCCGTAGTCATTTTCAGATCTTCATAATCGGAGAATTCTGCGACCTCCATTACCACCGGCAAATCCAAAAGACGAGTGTAGCCATCAGAGCTCACAATAATAGTAGAAGCAATGCTTACAATCAGGTAGAGCCCGATACTCCAATACCCAATCCAGCAGGTGTAATACAAGAAATAAGCGAGCGACCAATCTTTTTTGAATTTCATAAGAGACTATTTAATTCTAATCCGCTTTTAACTAAGTAAATTAATTTTTGAAAAGCAATAACTATTTGTTGATAAACAATAAAAAGTTGCCGAATAAAGAAATTTTGGTCGTTAATTGTATTACTGCTGATGGATAGTTTTGACAGGAGGTTCAGGAAAAGGGATAAGCGTTGTTACCCGGAGGTGTGAATCGTTATCTAGCGGTGGATGCCCGAAATCCTGGTTAGAAAAATCGGAAGAATCCTCTGGGAAGAACCAAATCCCTGCCTAAGTAGGGATGATCACCTCTTAGATCAGAGCTAACAAAAAACATTCAGTGTTGAATGTTCCTTATTCAATGTTCGGAGTTCCTTACCCGCTTCCGCCCATAAGGGGTTCGTTGAAGGCTCGGATGCTGGAGTTGGGCAGTCCTTCAGGATAGGTGTCTTTCACCATTTGAAGGGCTTCTATTACCATTTCCAGGTGCATCTCTTTGGAGTTTTGATAGAAGGATTGAGCAGCATCGGTAAGTTTGGGCTTGCCGTGCAGGGGTTTATCACTTACACAAAGCAAAGTGGCATGTGGAATACGGTACCGGAATCCATTGGTGGCTACGGTAGATGACTCCATATCAATAGCCACGCTGCGACTCATATGAATTTCCTCTACCGTTTTGGCTTTCGAAAACTCCCAGTTCCGGTTCGCTGTGGTGTAAACCGTTCCAATACGATGCTCCATCTCATGCTGATCCAAAACCTCTTTCAGGTAACGGTTTAGGATATAATTCGGGGAGATGGGAATTCCGATTGGGAAAAGATCGTCGAGCACACGATCGGCCCGATAGTATCCGTTGGCGAGCACGAAGTCTCCAATGTCTTGGTGGTTCCGAAGTCCGCCGCAGTGACCAACCATTACCATGGCATCCGGCCGTAGCACACCCACGTGATCGGTAATGGTTTTAGCGTTGGAGGGCCCCACGCCGATGTTGATGAGTGTGAGTCCGGAGTTGTTGTCCATCTTATGGTGGTAAGCCGGCATCTGCACGCCTTCACGTTCGGGCTTCACGCAATCGGGAAACTTCTCCAGGAAAACTTCCACATGCATGTCGTAGTTGGTAAACAAGATGTACCGCTGGAAATCTTCAGGATTGGTGCCGGTGTAATGGCGAAGCCGATCCAGGGAAATGTCGATGCGCTCAGCCCGAAATAAGAATAATTTCTTTTGGGTGATGTCCCAGTCACTTTCGTCAAGGTTGTCAAAAAGGTCGGGGTTGTTCATCGGCAAAGCTTCCCGGGAAGGCTTTACGAAAACCGTGGCGCCATTATCTATCAAACGTTCGATTTCGCGTTTTAGATACCAACGGTAGGCTTTGGGTTGGGCTAATTCGCCATCTATCACCGGGTTGTGTTTACTCCAGGTACGTTCCACAATCATCTGTGGATATTTTCCGGAGTCATAAATTTCTTCCATCAGGTCGCACGCTTTATCAATAGCTTTTTTAAGTTCTGTCTCTGAAGAAAACTGATCTTTAACTAATTTGAGCGTTTCTGACATATGAGTAGCCGTTATTTTACATTTACGATTGAGCCGTGGGTCACCACAGATGAAGAGATCAAATATACCACGAATATTTTCAAACTTTTGAACCGCAGGATGAAAATTGAGTCTGAAGATCATTCGGCTACTTTCTCCATTTTAGAGGCTCCTGATTGGATCAATGTTATCCCTCTGACCCCGGAGAATGAAATTGTGCTGATGGAACAATACCGGTATGGAATTGAGCAGCCTACCCTGGAGCTTCCGGGCGGTATGGTTGATCCGGGGGAGTCGCCACTTGAGACTTCCAAAAGAGAGCTTCTGGAAGAAACCGGCTATGCAGGAGATGAATTTATCGATTTAGGAAGAGTGAGTTCAAACCCGGCTATTTTAACCAATTACACTCATACCTATCTAATCAAAAACTGTAAGAAAGTTCAAGAGCAGCAGCTGGATGGCAACGAGCGCATTAATGTACATGTAATGCCGCTGGATGATTTTTTAGAATTGGTGAACCGAGGAGAAGTGCATCACTCGCTGGTGGTGGCGGCCGTGGCTAAGTTCTTGTTGTGGCGTCGGTGATCACAGATTACGTGATTGTGGGATTTCATAGATTTTTGACCTCTAACAGTTTTGATGTTTATTCTAACTACAATTCTAAATCAACGAGTTTTTCTCCTTGCTGAAGGAGAAAACAAAAGAGGTCAAAAAACTAATCGGTACTATCCTTTAATCAGAGAATCTGTAATCTATTGAACGATTCCCTCTCGAAATCCAGTTATCCCATCCCAACATAAAAATAAACCAAGTTTTCGTATTCATGATTGATAAAGGAACAAAAGCAGATTTTGACTTCACCGTAAAGGCTGTGCAAAACGGAGAAGAAAAAGAGATTAACTTTAAGGATTTGTTGGATAAACCAACCATCGTTTCGGTATATATGAAAAACAATACCAGTAGCTGCGATCGCCAGACTAAAGACCTGGCCGATGAATCTTCCTGGTTTAAGGAAAACGGGTATAATCTGGTTGCCATCAGTAAAGACACCTGTGGTTCCCACAAACGATATGCAAAAAAGCAGGGTATCGATTTTACATTGGTTTCAGACCCTGACTATAAATTTGCCGAGGCGACCGATTCTATTGTTGAAAAAAAGATGTTTGGAAATGAGTATGAAGCCCCTTCACGTTCGGCCTTTGTTATTGATACAGATGGTACTATTTTGGACACTGTCGAAAAAGTGAATACCAAAGACCACGCCGGAGAGCTTAAAGAACTGGTCGAAAGTTTGAAATAATTATCCTTATTGCATGAAAAGCCTTGTCATTGTAGAGTCCCCTACAAAAACGAAAACCATTAAAAAATACCTGCCCGATGGGTATGTAGTGGACTCCTCTATGGGTCACATTCGTGACCTTCCTTCCTCAGCGAAAGAAATTCCCGCCAAGTACAAAAAAGAGAGCTGGTCAAATTTGGGGATTAATGTAGATGATCGATTTGATCCTTTATATGTAGTCCCATCTTCGAAAAAGAAAGTGGTAACCAAGCTCAAAAAGCTGATGAAAGACGCCGATGAGCTTATTCTGGCAACGGATGAAGACCGGGAAGGAGAGGCAATTTCATGGCATCTGCTGGAAGTGTTGAAGCCAAAAATTCCGGTAAAACGAATGGCCTTTCGCGAAATTACCAAAGAGGCCGTTCTGAACGCACTGGAAAATACCCGCGACATTGACATGAACCTGGTACATGCTCAGGAGACCCGACGAATTTTGGATCGACTGGCAGGTTATACCGTTTCGCCTTTGTTGTGGAAAAAGATTTCCCCCGGACTTTCAGCCGGACGCGTACAATCTGTAGCTGTTGAGTTTTTGGTGGAGCGCGAACGCGAACGCATGAAGTTCAAAAGTGCTACCTATTATGACCTGAAAGCACAGCTGCATAAAGAAGGAGAGAACGATCAGTTTGAAGCGGATCTGACACACCTCAATGAAAAACGCCTTGCCAGCGGTAAAGACTTTGATGAAAATACCGGTAAGCTCAAGAAACCGGATTCTGTTGTTTTGCTGGATGAGGAGAAAGCATCGGCTTTGGTTGATGATCTGAAGTCGGCAAGTTGGTCGGTCATCAACGTGGATGTGAAAACACAGAAGCGAAACCCGGCGCCTCCGTTTATCACTTCAACCCTGCAGCAGGAAGCCAACCGTAAGTTCGGGTTTTCTGCCCGTGACACCATGAGCGTGGCTCAGAAATTGTATGAAAAAGGTTTTATCACTTACATGCGTACAGATTCTACCCGATTGTCTGGCCAGGCTATTGGCGCTGCCCGGGATGCAGTAACCGAAGAGTACGGCGAAGATTATCTATTTGAGCGCGTTCGGAATTACAACAAGAAAGGGAAATCGGCTCAGGAAGCCCACGAGGCTATTCGACCGGCAGGCTCCCGTTTTGTGAAACCTGAGAAAGCCGGACTTCGGGATCGTGAGTTTAAGCTGTACGACTTAATCTGGAAGCGAACCATTGCCACACAGATGGCTGAGGCTGAGCTTGAGTTTACCAACGTCACCATTCGGGCAACCAATAATGGTACCGATGCAGATTTCCGTGCAGGCGGTAAGAAGATTTTATTCCCCGGATATTTCCGGGCGTATGTGGAAGGAAGTGACGATCCGGAAGCAGCACTCGAGAATCAGGAAAAATTTCTTCCGGCAATGACAGAAGGTGACGCTACAGCCTTGGATAATCTGGACTTTGTGAGTCACGAAACCAAGCCTCCTGCCCGATTTACGGAAGCTACACTGGTTAAAGAACTGGAGAAAAGAGGAGTTGGCCGTCCGAGTACCTATGCGTCTATTATTTCAACCATTCAAAATCGCGGGTATGCTAAAAGTGAAGGGAAAACATTGATCCCTACCTTCACCGCATTTGCCGTTTCATCTCTGTTGGAAAAGCACTTCCCCGACTTGGTGGATAGCGACTTTACTTCAGAGCTGGAGGATAAATTAGATGCTGTTGCAGAAGGCAATCAGGATCCGGTTAAATATCTTGAAGATTATTACAAAGGTGATAATGGCCTTAAAGCAAAGGTAGATACTCAGGAAGACAAGATTGACCCGCAGGAAGCCAAGCTGCTCGACCTACCGCTGGATGGTCTCGAAGGAATTAAAGTAGCTGTTGGCCGATTTGGACCTTATGCCCGCATGGAGAAAAATGGCGAAGAGGTTACCACTTCTCTGCCTAACGACATGGATCCAAGCGATATCTCTTCAGACAAGTTAGAAGAGCTGATCAAAATTTCGGAAGAACAGGACAAACCTATTGGCGAAGATCCCGAAACAGGGGAGCCTATATTCCTGCTTTCAGGACGATACGGACCTTATGTGCAACGGGGAGAAGTAACCGAGGAAAATAAAAAGCCGAAACGTGTGTCTCTGCTGAAGGGAATGGAACCAAAAGATGTGGATCTGGACCTTGCATTACAGCTGCTCGAACTTCCACGGACACTCGGCAAGCACCCCGAAGATGATAAAGTAGTGAAAGCCGGTGTGGGACGTTACGGACCTTTTGTAGTTCATGATGGTAAATTTAAATCCATTCCGAAATCAGACAGCGTGCTGGATATAGAATTAGACCGTGCTGTTGAATTACTGAAACAAAAGTCTAAATCCCGGCGCGGAAGTAACGAGATCAAAGATCTGGGTAAACATCCGGAAACTGATAAACAAGTTCGGGTGATGACCGGTCGATATGGACCGTATATCAAGCATGGAAAGAAGAACATTAGCCTTCCCAAAGGAGAGACTCCTGAAGACTTTACCATGGATAAGGCTGTGGAATTGATCAAAGAAAAAGGGAAGTAAGCGTGTCATCTTGAGCCTGCCTGTTGGCAAAGGCAGGGGTACTCCCGAAAGATCTTCGGAGGTGTTCTCAGAATGACAGTGGCTTTGAAATTTTTTTTGTAGATTTCTTACCGATGCTGTCAAACCAAACCGACAGGAAACAGGTACATGCAAAAACGAAGCGATTTTTACTTCCGGTATCCGCCCAATATTGGTGAATTAGATCTCGCCACTATGGTGAACATGTTTCGTACCCGGGGTGAACCGCGCAAAGCCGGACCCGGTCAATATTTTGCCTGTGCAATGAGTGGTCATTTACTCAGGGAAGCCAAGTCTTGGTTTGGACTATACTATTCTCAAAAAACCTGGGACAATTTGCTTACTAAAGGCAGCGAAGGCTTTCCCCTCACAGATGTAGAACTCAACGTTTTGGGGTTGGTGTATGTGAGTGAAGATGAGCCCCCACATCGTGAGTATGTGGAGAAAAATTCAGGAGTAACCGAAAAGCTTGCCTATCTGATTGTAAACGACTTACGTCAATTTGGTTTCCTCGATGAAGATGACAGCGGCTTTCTTCGAATTCCTCCCCGTGGAGAAAAAGCCCTGCATGGAATTTCCCGCCGTATCTATGAAAAAAGATTCATGCCCGAAATGCTCAAAACCTTCACCCCAACAGAAGAGCCTCAAATAGAGCAAGCCCAAAAAGAAGACCGCGAGCAGACGAGTTTGTTTTAGTTAAGATGTCTCTTTACTCCTTCTCACATTAGCAATGCTATCTGATATAGCAATCACAGACGAGACTAGAAAGGTTAAAAACAACCAAGCTGTGATGACCATGGATGCTTTGAAAAGTATATTTGTGTCCCAATTCTTGTAAAGTTCATAAAACCAATAAATTTCAAAACCGAAATAAAAAAGAGGTATTAAGACTATAGAAGGCAGAATTAAGAGGAAGTTTAAAGAGGAAAGTTTTAGTGACCTTGTAAAGTCGATATAATTATAAATTTTAAAAAAGTGAAAAGGAGATAGAATAGAAATAGATGATGTTAACTCTTCCTCAGAGAAGTCTTTGTCTTTTTTCAAGATGCTTTCAAGGTTGTAGACCTGTATTTGTCTAAAATTGTAATGAGAGTGAAAGCTGATCAATAAATAGGTATAGATTGGTGGGATAAGAACAAGAGCTAGTTCAAGGTCAGAAATGCTTAGTGGGCCTAGCTGAAAGGTGATTGCAGAAGATTTTTTTATTAAGAAGTAGGCTATAACACAAATAATAATGTAAAACTGAAGTCTTTTTTCATTTCTAGATACTTCGTCAATACGAGCAATAATTTTTTCTTTGAAGAAAGAAAGTTCTCCCTGAGTTTTTAGTTTTTCTAGGATATTTTCAAAGTGAGAATCTTTTAGTGCCATTATATTCTACTTTTGATAAGCATTGAGTACAAGTTAAATTAAATAATTGATCTTATAACTTATAAGTAAGTTTTGATAAATTTTTCTACTTGTAAAGAATCCTAAAGCCACTTTAAACTCTCGTCCTATTCATTATATTCCGCAAGCACATCAACTAACGCGGGATATTATGAAACGTTTATTCGGATACACTTTAACTCTTTTTTTAACCCTGACTTTAACGGCTGAACTTTTTGCTCAGGGAACGCAACTTCTTCGTGAACCTACCATTTCTGAAAACAGCATCGTATTTGCGCATGCAAATGATCTGTGGAAAGTGGATAAAACCGGTGGTGATGCCATTCGCCTCACCAGTAATATCGGAGAAGAATCCAATCCTCATTTTTCTCCGGATGGCAGCATGATTGCCTTTACCGGAGAATATGACGGGAACTCCGATGTATTTGTAATTCCGGCCGAAGGAGGATCTCCCAAAAGACTGACCTGGCATCCGGTTGATGATGTGGTAACGGGGTGGACACCGGAAGGCGAAGTCCTATTTCGATCAACCCGAACGGCTCACCCCACACAGCTTAACCGAATCTGGAAAGTGAGTACGGAAGGTGGAATGCCGGAAGTTCTCGTTGTGCCGAGAGCGGCAACGGGGGAGATGTCGGCCGATGGAAAATACCTGGCCTATAACCCGATTACCTTCTGGGATCCTGAGTGGAGAAATTACCGTGGAGGACAGGCGCAGCCGATATGGATTACAAACCTGGAGAACTATGAATTGATCCAAACCCCGCGAACCGATAACGAACGGCACACCGACCCGGTTTGGCATGAGGGTTCCGTGTTTTATTTATCTGAACGAGACTTTGCGAATAATATCTGGTCGTTCAATCCGGAGACCGGTGAGGAAAAACAATGGACCTTCCATACTGATTTTGATGCGAAAAGCCTGGATGCCGGTTTTGGGATGATTGTATATGAGCAGGGTGGCTATCTGCACTTATTGAATCCGGAAAACGGAGAAACCGAGCAGCTTGAAATCACCGTATCCGGCGACATGAACTGGGGACGGCCACGCTGGGAAGAGCCAAATGCCTATTCACTGGATAATGCAGCTATATCGCCAAGTGGAAAACGAGCAGTTTTCCAATTTCGGGGAGAGATTATCACGGTTCCCAAAGAAAACGGAACCTGGAGAAACCTTACGAATTCTTCAGGAAGTGCAGAACGATATCCCATTTGGTCACCCGATGGCAGTCAGGTTGCCTGGTTCTCTGATCAAAGTGGAGAATACGCGCTGATGATTGGCGATCAATATGGGCTGGAAGATCCGAAATCCATTACACTTCCAAACCCAACCTTCTATTTTCGTCCCGATTGGTCGCCCGATGGAAAATACATTGCTTACACGGATACGGATTATAACCTCTGGTATGTGAATGTACAATCAGGAAAAGCCACAAAAGTAGATACCGATGGGTATGCGCACCCCAACAGAACCATGAATCCGGTTTGGTCGCCGGACAGCAAATGGATTGCCTATGTGAAAATCATGGATAATCAGTTCAAGGCTGTGAAAGTCCATAATGTGAAGTCCGGAGATACCCATCAGCTTACGGATGGAATGTCTGATTCAATAACTCCTGTATGGAGCGAAGACGGAAAGTATCTATACTTTCTTGCCAGTACCGATTATGGACTAAATACCGGCTGGCTGGATATGAGTTCTTACAATATGCCGGTGACCAGAGCATTGTATATGATTGTGTTGTCTGACGATGATCCTTCGCCCCTACTGCCAAAAAGCGATGATGAGGAAACATCAGAAGAGGAAGCAGCAGAAGAAGAATCTGAAACGGAAGTGGTAATCGATTTAGATGGGATCGCAGAGCGAACGTTGGCGCTCGATATACCAGAACGCAATTACACAGGATTGATGCCGGGCCCGGGCGGAGATGTCTTTTATACTGAATCTGTAGAAAATGAAGGAACACGTCTTCATAAGTATAGCCTGGATGATCGGAAAGGAAGTTTGTTTATGGCAAGATTTAATGAAGGAGTGGTTTCTCAGGATCGCAAGAGTTTGCTTTACAGAAGCGGAGGAACCTGGGGAATAGTAGGAACTGAAGGTGGAGAAAAGAATGCAGGCGATGGAAGTTTGAACATTTCGGACATCCGGATAAAGGTAGATCCTCGGCAAGAATTTGTGCAGATATTCAGGGATGGATGGCGCTTTATGAGGGACTTTCTGTATGTAGATAATATGCACGGAGCGCCATGGAATGAGGTGTATGAATGGTACGCGCCATGGGTTAAGCATGCCAAACACCGCTCTGATCTCAATTATGTACTTGATATCATGAGTGGGGAAGCAGCGGTTGGCCACTCATATGTTGCCGGCGGCGATTACCCGGATTTGGAAGAAGTGCAGGCGGGATTATTAGGGGCTGATATTTCACTACAGAACGGAGCTTATCGTATTGATAAGATTTATACCGGCGAAAGCTGGAATCCCGATTTACGGGCACCGCTTTCAGGTCCGGGTATTGACGTGAATGAAGGCGATTATGTGCTGGCTGTAAATGGAAAAGAAATTTCTGCTGAAGAAAATTTCTATAAGCCTTTTGAAGGAACCGCAAATCGGCAGGTACAGCTTCTGGTAAACGACCGTCCAAGAACACAAGGTGCACGACTGGTGACAGTAGTTCCGGTTTCTAATGAGTATGGGTTAAGAACCCGCGCCTGGATAGAGGGTAATCGCCGTAAGGTAGATGAGATGTCAAACGGACAGTTGGCGTACGTCTGGGTTCCGAATACCGGTGGTAGCGGGTATGAATATTTTAACCGCTACTACTTTGCTCAACAGGATAAGCGTGGTGCTGTAATTGATGAACGGAACAATGGTGGTGGCTCGGCTGCCGATTATATGGTAGATATAATGGCCCGAGATTTACATGGGTTTTTCAACAGCAAAGCCGGTGACCGAAAGCCATTTACAACTCCCGGAGCCGGAATTTGGGGGCCTAAAGTTATGGTGATTAATGAAAGAGCCGGATCTGGTGGTGACCTGCTTCCATTCTTATTCCGTAAGATGGAAATTGGTCCGCTGGTGGGTGCAAAAACCTGGGGTGGGTTAGTCGGAACATGGGATACCCCGCCGTTCGTAGATGGTGGTCGATTTGTTGCTCCCCGTGGTGGCTTCTATAACATGGATGGTGAGTGGGATGTAGAAGGAGAAGGCGTTGCCCCGGATATTGAAGTGATGCAAACGCCCAAAGAAGTCATAAACGGCCACGATCCTCAGCTTGAAGCAGCCATTAAAGAAGCGATGCGACTGTTGCAGAACTATGAAAATCCCATCATACCAACACCGGAAGACCCGGTGAGATGGAAACGGCCCGATCGTGATTCGGATGGGAATTAATCCTGTTAATCAAACAATGTACAATCATGGTTCATGAGTAGTTTTTGAACCATGATTTTCCGGATTGAAGGATGTCCCTGATTATTACATAATATTTATAGGGAGTCCTCCTCCTTTTGAAGGAGGAGACAGAGGATGTCGGAAATGACTGACTCGCTAAAGTCCTAACTCGCTCTGACGCTCTGTGTCGGAGCGGAATAAATCCTACAGCATAATCAAATACGTCAGCTTCACTACGGCAGCCTGACTGTTCATAATCACATCCTTTCTCGGATCGAAGAGAGTTTCATTATCTCCGGTGAGATGGTAGGAGGTGTTGAATACCAAAAACAGATCACTGCCGGGGGTATGAATCCAATCGATACGAATGTTGGCCTGTAAATCGCGGGAGAAGTTATCGTACTGAATAAGGGCTTTGGCAAATAACTTACGGCTTACTGCCCCGAGGATGGAAGTGGAAACGGTGGTGGCATCAAATTCACCATTAGAAATCGGTAAGTCGATGATGGAGTGGCTCAGCCTTCCTTCAATGTGAAGATGTTTGGACTGGCGGAAACCGATACTGCCTTCTAAATCGGTACGATTGCCGTGATAGAATTCACCCACACTGCCTTCAACGGTTCCGAACAACCGCTTACTTTCATCTGATTGACCACGAATACCAATCGTATTAAAAGTATAATCACCGGCAGGTATAACGGCATTCTGCCTTATTGGAAAATCTACAAACAATCGCTCAAACTGTTGGCTTCCCTGAATTCGTATACTTTGCCGGCTGGCAAACTCTGCCGTTGCCGATGCTCTGAGCTGCGTTGTTTGTTTTACTCCATCCTGCCCTTCGATATAATCATAAGAAGTCCCAAAATTGAATCTACGGAGGGATGGAAGGCTGCTAAATTCAACAACCGGTTTATACCCAAGATTACCTGAATACTGCCTCATGTTGCGGCGTCGTACAAAACCAAGGGCCGGATTGTAGTTTTCTCCAACATTGGTGTAGGACAGTCCACCGGAGTAGGTTTCGTTTTGCAGCTGAAGGCTTCCATGACCGGCTGCATCATTAAAAGCATCGGTATCATCCCAGACTTTAGTGTACCAGGCATTGAACTCACTGGTGCCCCAGAATCGATATTTGGTGTCAAAACCGAGGGCGCGGTTATATCCATTCGGTGATTCCACATTAGTAACTATGGTTCCCACTGTTGCACGGGGAAATATATTGGTTCTGATACGTGCAACCGTGTTATTTGTGGATTGGCTGCCAAAAACGTCACCCATCTCATTTCCGGTTTCGATGTTCATTGCCCCAACAGAAAAGCGCCCCAGCTGCCCGGTCATGCGAGCACCGGTCAGAATATCATTGGCTAGTCCGATTCGGCGTGAGAAAAAGGTTTGAGTGGAACGGGTATTTCCATGTTCGAAAAGACCGGCGCGTTCCAGAAAGAACTCTCGTTTTTCCGGAAAGAAAAGATTGAAGCGGGAGAGGTTCAGCTGTACGTTATCGGCTTCAACCTGGGCAAAATCGGTATTCACAGTCAGGTCGAGAGTCAGGTTGGAGGTAATGCCCCACTTCATATCCCCACCGATATCGTAGGTGTACTCTACCTCGGTTTGTTCATTCTGGAGATCCGGCCGCACTTCCTGTGCCCCTGATATTACATAAGGCTTAATCTCAATATTATTTCCGCGACGGATATTCTTAATTCCTTTCAGGGTTCCGTACTGAGACACAGCTGCCAGTGTACCAAAAGCTCCAAAATTACCGCCATATTCCATCCCAATGGCGGGCCAAAGCACCCGCTCGTTTTTGCGGTTAATCATTCGGGAAATCATCAACCCGAATTCCAGTTCTTCTCCATCCGGAAACCGAAGCTGCCGGAACGGAATGGAAACCTCCATCGTCCAGCCTTCATCATCAATTTTCGTTTCACTGATGAAGACGGCATTCCAGGAAAAGCTGTCGTAACTGATGCTTTCGTCGGTGATCAGGGCGTCATCCTGAGTGCCCAGGGCATTCATCTCAAAAAGGTAGGCGTTACGGCCATCCCGGTAGGTATCAATGCCGATGTAGGCGTGGTCATCGCGGTTATTGCGCCCGCCGCGTTCGAGATTCTTGGCACGAATCAGCTCCGGGTTATCATCATAAAACCGGAAAGCGAAATACAGGTTGTCGCGATCGTACGCAATTTTCACTTCCGAATCTTCGGTAGCCGGGGCGCCGTCATTGGGCCAGGCCTGGGTGAAAGTGGTAATGGGAGGAATATCTTCCCAAACTTCATCATCCAGGTTGCCGTCGATGTAGGGAGCTTCCTCAGCAAAAACGGCGGTTACTTCGTTGTTGGTAGGAGGTGGGACGAGCTCACCCGGAGTTTGCCCCAAAACATGTCCGTTTCCAATTCCACATAATACAGATATAGTAAGCGCTGATAGTATCGATCTCATTCCGACCCGGTTATTTATTTGTAGCTCCTTGAGAGAGAGCCGGAACTTAATAATTAATCTTTACAGCCGGACAGTGAAATTGTTAAAATAAGAAACGGGCTATCAGAAAAGGCTAGAAACGCCTTTTATGTTCTGTTTTCCCGAATAGCCTTGGCTACTTGTTCCGGTACCCGCTCATCAAAAGGACTTGGGATGATTTTATCAGCTGAGAGGTCGTCTACACAATCAGCAATGGCTTTGGCTGCGGTGATGAACATCTTAGTAGTCAGGTTGGTGACCCGGGCATCCAGCGCTCCACGGAAAATACCGGGGAAGGCAAGTACATTGTTGATTTGGTTGGGGAAATCAGACCGACCGGTAGCGATGATAGCAGCTCCGGCGGCTTTAGCGTCTTCGGGCATAATCTCCGGGATGGGGTTCGACATCGCAAAAATCATTGGGTCTTTATTCATGGTTTTCACCATTTCCTGTGTAAGTACACCCGGCACTGAAACTCCGATAAATACATCGCTATCCGAAATGGCATCTTTCAAATGTCCTGTTCGGTGGCCTTTATTGGTGATTTCAGCCATTCGCTTTTTGGTGTCGTTTAAGTCGGTGCGTTCTTTATGGATAATGCCCCGACTGTCGCACATCACCACGTCTTTCACGCCGGCTTCAAACAACAGGTTCACGATGGCTACACCCGCCGCACCGGAACCATTCACTACCACATAGAGATCTTCCAGCTTCTTGCCGGTCAGCCTCATGGCGTTATACATACCTGCCAGCGTTACGATGGCAGTTCCATGCTGGTCATCATGAAATACAGGAATATTAAGTTCCTCTTTCAAACGACGCTCAATTTCAAAACAGCGAGGAGCTGAGATATCCTCCAGGTTAATACCGCCAAATCCGGGAGCGATCATTTTCACTGTTTGCACTATCTGGTCGGTATCCTGTGTGTCGAGCACAATGGGGAAGGCATCTACATTGGCGAATTTTTTAAACAACACTGATTTCCCTTCCATTACAGGAAGGGAGGCTTCCGGTCCAATATTTCCTAAGCCTAGAACGGCGGAACCATCGCTGACGACGGCCACCATATTCCCTTTGGCGGTGTAGTTGTACGCTTTCTCTTTGTTGTCCGCTATTTCCTCGCAGGGCCTTGCCACTCCGGGCGTATAAGCAATGCTGAGATCATCCTTCGTCTCCAAAGGCATTTTAGGTTCCACAGAGATTTTTCCTTTATGCTTCTGATGAGCTTCAATAGCTAATTTCGCGTAGTCTTTTATAGACATGAGTTTTTATTTCGGGTAAAATTTTATCAAATAAAAAAGGTGTCGCACATCGGCACGACACCTTAAAGTTAAAGTCAGAATTAATCGTTCAGCATTGCTGAGACATCAAAAGAATTATTTTCGCGGTTGATGTCAGCCAATCGCTGAGAAGGGTCTATAGTGATTGTTTTAATGGAAGAAGCGGCTTTGTTGATGGTCATGGTATAACTTGGTTCAACCCAGGGCCAGTCTGCCAATACCGTTCGCTTCATATCCGTTTCGTTGGGCTTTTCTCCACGCATTACACGCAATGGAATGTAGAACAATTCGCTGCTTCCATCTTCATATTCAACTACAACATCGAGCGGCATCGGCATTAAATTGATGCGATCAATTTTAACAGAGGTTCTGTTCTCATTTCCAATCACTGAAGCAATACCGTAGTCGATGGTTTTGGTAGTTTGAACGAAATATTCATAATACCAATCAAGGATCATTCCTGATTCTTTCTCCATAATGCTGAGGAAGTCGAGTGCGGTTGGGTGTTTCATCTTCCACTCTTTATGATAATTCAACATTCCGTTCCGGAAGTCTTCTTTCCCAATAATGTACTCCAGTTGTCCCAGGAACACAGCTCCTTTCGAATAGGCTGCACGCCCATAAGCAAAGTTGGTTTCGTAATGATCAGCATGAGTAGTCATCGGTTCTTCCATGCCCGACTCTACCAGGGAGTAATAGCCACGGTATGAACCGGCATACGGGAAGTCAGAATTTTGATTGAATAGGTGATTCATGGTCTCAGCTGAAGCATAGCTGGTAAAGCCTTCATCCATCCATTCAAGCAGGCTTTCGTTGGTAGCCAACACATTCTGGAACCAGCTGTGATACATTTCGTGAACCATTACGCCCACCAAGCTGCCAAGACTTCTGCCTCCGGTAATTAAGGTTCCCATAGGGTATTCCATGCCACCGTCACCACCTTGTAAGTTGGTGTACTGCGGATAAGGATATTCGCCGAAATGTTCATTCGCATATTCAAATGCACCAATGGTATAATCAACCAGCTGTTCCCAGTTTTGGGTGTATTGTGCATTTTGTTCATCGGAAGCTCCTTCAACTACTGCCGGCTGCTGATAGAGAAAGTGAAGTTTTGGTCCGTTCGGCACTTGTGCTGTAACGTGTTTAAAATCGGGATCGGCTCCCCAGAAAAAGTCGATGACATTTTCAGCTTTGAAATGCCAGGTCATTTTATCGCCACGAGGTCGTTTTACTTCGACACCTTCTTCCTCGTATCCATATCCAATTTCATTGGGGTTTTGAAGAACTCCGGTTCCACCTAACACATAGTCTTTGTCGATGGAAATCTTAACGTCAAAGTCACCAAAAACTCCGTGGAACTCCCGCCCGATATAAGGGTTCGGATGCCATCCCTGGAAATCATACTCAGCCAGTTTAGGGTACCACTGACTCATAGAGAACTCTACGCCTTCCGCGTTATTCCAGCCTGATCGCCGAATTTGAAGAGGTACTTGTGCATCCCATTTCATTTTAAATGTTGTGGAAGCTCCGGGTTGAATCGGTTCGTTCAGTTCTACAACCAGGATGGATCCGTCTGTTTCATACTCAACCGGTTTTCCATCCTGCGTAAGAGAATTAACCCGCTGGTAACCAATTTCATCTTCGGACAACCCGGCAATGCGGTCGCCAACTCTTCGGTCAGGGTCATCAATGGTTCGCGAGCGAACGTCCATCATGCTTCCCGGCTGAAATGCGTTGAAATACAGGTGATAATAGACTCGGTCTAGCACATCGGGAGAGTTGTTGGTGTAAACCAGAGTTTGCTTACCGGAATACTGGTGTTTTTCAGCATCCACGTCAATTTCCATAGTGTAATCAACATGCTGCTGCCAATATGTTCGGTTTTGAGCCTGCAAAACAGGCAGTGTTAAAATAGTAACAAGTAGTAGCGATATTAGTTTTTTCATACCGTTTGGTTAGGGTTAATTCAAAATTTCAAATTCAAAATAGTTGATCGTTTAGGTTAATTTTAAATTTTGAATTTTTCATTCCGAATATATTAAAAACTGTTTCGGCTGGCGAAGGCACGGCTCAGGGTTGCCTCATCAATAAACTCAAGTTCGGTTCCCATTGGGATGCCATAGGCAATGCGGGTTACATCAACTTCGTAGTTCTTCAGCAATTTGTTAATGTAATAAGAAGTAGCCTCTCCTTCAGCATCGGGGTTAAGAGCCAGGATTACTTCATTGATGTGATCATCTTCTCCCACCCGTTTCAGTAATTCCTGAATCCGCAGTTTATCGGGGCCGATATTATCCATGGGAGAAATCACCCCACCCAAAACGTGATACCGACCTCTGAACTCGTTCGACTTTTCGATGATATAGACGTCGTTGAATTCCTCGACCACACAGATGGCAGAAGGATCTCGTTTCGGGTTGTCGCATATTTTACAGGGATCGGAGTCGCTTACGTTACCACAAACAGAGCAACGGGTAACTTTCTCTTTCAGATCTACAATGGCCTGAGCTAATTTCTGAGCATATTCATCATTCTGTTTCAGTAAATGAATGGCAATACGCTGTGCTGATTTACGTCCCGTTCCCGGGAGCTTGGCGAGCTGCTCAATGGCCCGCTCCAAATATTCTGAGGTTATCTGCATTCAGGAATTAAAAATTAAAGATTAAAAATGAAAAATTAGGGTTTGGAGAACCCATTTTTAATCTTTCATTTTTATTTTGAATTTCCATTATAGTCCAAATTTTGACATATCCATTCCGGGAATTCCGCCGCCGGGGATCATGCCTTTATACATTTCCTGCATTTTTTCTTTGGAGGCTTCTTCAGCTTTTTCGAGGGCTTTGTTAACGCCGGCCACAATCAGGTCTTCCAGCATTTCCTTATCCTGAGGATCCACTACATCGTCATCCATTTCTATAGATACGATTTGTTTGTTCCCATTGGCTTTCACCTTCACCATTCCGCCTCCGGCTTCGGCTTCCACGATCACGTCTTTAAGGCCTTCCTGGGCTTCCTGCATTTTGGATTGCATTTCCTGAATCTTGCCAAACATATCGGCCATATTGAAATTGCTCATAGTTCTGGGTTCTATATTGAATTAAAAGTTTTATGTAAAGCTATCAGCTGTCAGGCTTCAGCCGTCAGTTATTGAAAACTGTCGGCTGATAGCTGAAGTCTGTTAGCTTATTAATACTCAAGTTCGGCCCCGAAAATCTCCACAATATCACGGATAATGGGGTCTTTTTGTTGTATTTGTTTAAAGCGCTCATACACGCTCATGGGTTTTTCGCGTTCCTGTTGCTCACCAACCGACACATTAAAACGCAGTAATGCACCCACACATTCCTTTAGTTTCTTTTGCAGTTCGGATTTCTGCTCATCCAGCATTTTTTGGGCAAACTGGTTGTCACACTCCAGGCAAAGTTCAGAACCTTTCAATTTAACCACTTTTACCCGTTCCATTTGCAGATGGAGTAACATCGGGAAATCACCTTTCAGAGAATCAAGATACTCCGGCCAGGAATTTTGGATGTACTCAAGGGTGAGTTTTTCAGGGGCTTTTTTAGGCTCTTTCGGGGAAGGTGTTGATGGTGCTTCAGCTGCCCTGTTTGGCTTTGATGCTTTCCCGGAAGCAGCAGCCGTTTTTTTGGAAAGACTGGTCATCAGTGCCGGGGTACCGATATCAAAATCGTCGTCTTCCTCAACAGGTTCCGGCTCTTCATAGTCGACTTCTGCAGCTTCAGGTTCCTGATTAGTTTCTGTTTCCTGAACAGCAGCCTCACTATTGGGTTCTTCAGTTTTCGGTTTCTCAGGTTTACTTTGTTCGACCTGGTGTCCGTTAGAAGAAGGTTCCGAAGTAGTTTCAGGCTCAGATTCGGTTTTCTTTTTAGTTGAGCCGTTCTGAGATGTGCTTACGAAATTACCGGAGTTTTTTTTTAACTCCTCCAAACCGGCCAATAACTCAGAAAGCTGCTCCGATCGCTCCATGTGAATCAGCTTCAGTAAGGTAATTTCAAACTGTATGCGGGGTTGACTCGCATCTTTTAATTTGATCTGTGCTTCGCTGATGATGTGAAGCATCCGCATGAGGTCATCCCGGGAAAAATCCTTCGCTGTCTGCTGATATCGCTTCTTCGTTTCCTCGGAAGCTTCCACCAAATAAAGCTGATCGCTGTGATGGGCAATGTATAAATTCCGGAGGTGTTCAGTCAGCCCAATAAGGTACTCCTGAATGTCGTAGCCTTCCTGCAGTAATGTGTTGATAAGTTCCAATCCCTTGTCGGCATCATGCTCTTTCACGCAATCCATGAATTGGAAGAGTCGGTCGGTCCCAACTACATTCAGTGCCTGAAGCAACTCATCATGAGTGATAGTGTCTCCACAAAAGGCGATAGCCTGGTCCATCAGGCCGAGAGCATCACGAAGAGCGCCATCCGCTTTTTTGGCAATTACGTGCAGGGATTCTTCATCAATAGAAATATCCTCATCCAGAGAAATCTTTCGCAAACGCTGCACGATTTCATCTACCGAAATCCGTTTGAAATCAAAGCGTTGAACACGGGAAAGGATGGTAGGCAGAACTTTGTGCGGTTCCGTAGTCGCAAAAATGAAAATAGCATGTTCGGGGGGTTCTTCCAGCGTTTTCAGCAGCGCATTAAAAGCTGCTTTACTGAGCATGTGAACCTCATCTACGATAAAAACTTTGTAGCGGCCGTTTTGAGGAGGAATGCGAACACTTTCCCGCAGGTGATGCACATCATCTACCTTGTTGTTAGAGGCCGCATCCATCTCCACGATGTTGAGCGTCTGGTTCAGCGATTCGCCGTCAATGCTGGTGTCAATTTCGTTGATGGTACGGGCCAGCACACGCGCCATCGTAGTTTTGCCGACGCCCCGAGGACCGCAAAACATATAGGCATGAGACAATCTGTTTTGCTTGATGGCATTCTTAATGGTATTGCTCACATGTTCTTGCGAGACAATATCATCAAAGGTATGCGGTCGATATTTTCGGGTAAGTGCGCGGTACGTTTCTGACATTCTTAAAGGTCGCTTTAACTAACGGTTGGAATGTACAAAAAGACTGGAAGAATTGGAGAGGGGAATTAGTAATTAGTTCGGTCATGTGAGAAAGAAGGGGGAGTAAGAATAATAGACGATGAAACAGGTGAAAAAGTAGAACGAGTGGGTTTTAAGTTTAAGAAAATATAACGTTAACGTAAGTTTTGGAGTTTTTTTTTTTTCAGATTGGAAAACTACATTAACCCGCGTTGGCTTTAGGGCCGTGGTATCGATCTATAATCTGGGAGGAAGTATCAAACGAGCAAAGAAAAGATCAGTCTTATCGGGCTTGCTCTATCTCTATTTTTTGTTGGCTAGTCCAATTTTTTCAGAGGCACAAACTGTGAGCTTTGAAAATTATGTAGTTACCCAGTTTGGACTTGAAGAGGGCCTTCCTCAAAGTTCGGTGAATGATATAATTCAAACGGGTGATGGTTATATCTGGCTGGCTACGTTTGGAGGGATCGTTCGGTTCGATGGAAATTCATTTACTGTTTTCAACAAGTCGAACATATCGCAACTATACTCTGAACGGATTCTTGAACTTTACGAAGATCAACAGGGATATATTTGGCTATTCCCCGAAGGTGATGAAGGTATTATTCAGCGGTTTAAAGGAGGCGTAGCAGAGACTTTTAGATTCCCCGGTACAGGAGAAACCCGGGTTGAAATAAATGAAGATAAACGGGGCGTTTTGTGGGTGTCTGCTCGCGAAAAAGTATACCGGTTGCAGGGTGACTCCTTCATAGAAAGCGAAGAGATCGCAAATTCCGATCTGGCAGATAAAGCACTTGAAGACACAGCCGGAGTGTGGTTTGCCTATGATTTTAAACTCTTAAAAACGCTGGGAGACTCGGTAATAAAAATCCAGGAGAGTTCGGGAGTTTATGATGAACAATATATTGAGGTTCAGGAGTTTCCTGAAAATTCAGGTGATCTATTCATAGGCAGGGTTAAGGCGGGGTTGGTTCATATAGCCAACGGTAAGCGCAAAGTATTCGATGAAAAAAATGGGTTGACCGACGATCAATTCATTCGGTTTGAAAAATTTGACGATGAGAGACTCATTCTGAATCTGCCGGGAAGCATTTCTGTATGGAATGGAAAAGACTTCGAGGTTTTAAATCCAATACCCGGTCAACCAGATATCAGGTACCGGAGTATTTTGCAAGATAATGAAGGTAATTACTGGTTCGGAACCGATGGCGATGGTTTGTTCAGGCTTAGCCCTACCCCCATAACAATGATAGATGGGGATCAGGGCTTTGAGAATGAAAAGTTGCTCTCCATTACCCAATTGAAAGATGGGACTGCTCTCTTTTCAACCAATTGTGGAGGAATTTATGAATGGGACGGAACCTCTGTCCGGCGTTCAACACTTCACGACTATATGGATAGTGATTGTAATTGGTCGGTTTTTCAGGATTCAAAAGGTCGTATTTGGATTGGCTCGTTAGGAGTTGTGTATGGAAATTCATTGGATGGTCCCTTACAAACCTTTGAAAATGAACTTGCCTTAGGCAGAATCCCAGTATTTGGAATAACAGAACATTCAAATGGTACCATATGGATACTTACCGAAGTTGGTCTTTATGAATATGATGGCTCCGAATTTAATCACTATACAACAGAAGAAGGACTGTATGCCAATGATGTCAGAGCGTTGTTTGAAGATAGTGATGGGACTTTTTGGGTGGGTACACGGGCCGGACTAAACAGAATAAAGGCTGGTAAGATCGAGAAGGTTGAGTTGATTGATAAGCAAGCGGAAACTAATCAACCTCCGGTAAGGGCAATTTATGAAGATGGTGATGGCTTAATTTGGGTTGGAACATACGGAAATGGGCTTTTCAGGTTGGATGGTACTGAGGTTCTGAATATTACAGAAGAGGACGGCTTGTATGACAACATCGTTTCACATATTGTAGAAGATGAAGAGGGAAATTTTTGGATGGGGAGTAATCGTGGTATATCAAGTGTTAAAAGAAGTGATGTAAATGATTTCCTGAATGCTGAAATCAATCACCTTCAATCCTATTCTTACGGAGCCAATGATGGCATGAACTCTGCAGAAACAAACGGGGGATTTCAGCCAAGTACGTTTGTCGATTCTTTAGGTCGGATTTATTTTCCTACTGTAGCCGGTGTTGCAGTGGTAAACCCACGGTTGGTCAAAAAGAATAACGTGCCCCCCAGGGTGTACATCGAAAAACTGAGAACAGAGGAATACGTGACAACGGTTACCGACACGATTTCGCTTAATTATGATAATGCCTTCCTTGAAATAAATTATACAGGTATCAATTTTACTAACCCTGAAAATGTACAGTTCAAGTACAAAATGGAGGGGCTAAACGATAATTGGATTGAGGTAGGAAACCGGAGAGAAGCACTGTATTCAAAAATTCCGCCCGGTGATTATACCTTTCGGGTGATTGCCGGCAATAGTGATGGTGTCTGGAATATGATGGGTTCATCATTAGCTATTACAGTGATCTCTCCGTTCTGGCAAACCGGATGGTTTTATACATTAACAGTGTTGCTGATTGTTGGAATTAGTGGCTTTATCTACTATTTGAGGGTTGAGCAGCTGAAACGACAAAACGAACGACAGAAACGATTTACAGAACAGCTGATCGAATCGGAAGAAAATGAACGTAAACGGATCGCTTCCGAATTACACGATAGCTTAGGTCAGCAAATACTGGTTATAAAAAACCGTGCGGAATTGGCTCGTAAATTAGTTGAAAATCCCGATGATCTTGATGAGCAGCTGGATGAAATCATGCAAAGTGCCAACACATCTATCGAAGAGGTCAGGTCTATTTCCCACGATCTGCGCCCCGTACATCTCGAAAGATTTGGGCTCACGGATGCCCTGAAAAACTTATGCGAGCAGATTCAGGTAACATCTGCATTGGAGTGGGTTTATCATGTGGATGGTATAGACGGGGTTATCCCAAAGAAAAAAGAGATTCACTTTTACAGGGTAATTCAGGAGGGTGTAAATAATATTCTGAAGCACTCTGAAGCAACTCAGGCATCGATAATTATTAAAAAAAGACCCTCGGGGGTAATAGCTGTTCTTTGGGATAATGGAGTAGGTTTCAAGGTGGAAGAAAAGAAGACCGTAGCCGGACTTGGCTTGTCGGGCATAGATGAGCGAATTGAGACGCTGGGTGGTACCGTTGATATTCAATCGGCCAAAGAGGAAGGCACAACCATCAAAATTGTAATACCGATTAAAGATTGGGCAATGTCATGAAAATATTAATCGCAGACGATCATCCGCTGATGTTGAAAGGGCTTTATCAGGTGCTGGAAAGTCAAAAAAAATATGAAATAGTTACCGCGCAAAACGGAGATGAAGCGTTAGAGGGTATCCGCAAGGAAAAACCACGGATAGCCATATTGGATATTGAAATGCCCAAAACGACCGGTTTTGAAGTAGCCCGGCAAGTACATTACGAGGGCTTACCGGTCGATATCATTTTTCTGACGATGTACAAAGACGAATCCATGTTTAATAATGCAATGGATATTGGGGTAAAAGGTTATGTGCTGAAAGAAAATACCGTTTCAGAAATCACACAGTGTCTGCAAAATGTGTTGGATGGGGAACACTATCTGAGTCCCGCCATCTCTAATTTTTTGGTGCGAAGAAGTTCAAAGCTGGTATCGCCGGCAAGTGATAAAGACGGACTGAACTCGCTGACCAAGACGGAAAAGAAAATCATCAAGCAACTAGCCGACCTGAAGACCAGTCAGGAAATAGCTGATGAGAATAATGTGAGTATCAAAACCATTCAGAATCACCGCAATAATATTTGTAACAAACTGGGGCTCAGCGGAACACATGCTCTTCTTAAATACGCCGTAGAGAACGCCTCCAGGTTGTAGAAATGCCATATTTCCCTCATCGCCAAGAAAAATATAGGTACTTGTACCTATATGAATGAGTAGCTCTCCCTATAGAATTAAGAGAGGAATAAGATGAGATTAGAGCTGGGTAAAAACCGAATTGTTGGCTTTTCGGGTAAACAGGCCCTTCTCTGAAAAAATCAAACTCAATACATGAACATACTGATTGTGGATGACCATGCCGATATGAGGCGCATGCTGAAGCATGTCATTGCAGTAGGCGTCGGAAATATATCGGGGGTCACAGAATGTGACAGCGGTGAAGAAGCAGTTTCACTCTATTGCAAGCTGAAACCTGACTGTGTGCTTATGGACATAGAGCTTGGTGCCATGTCAGGATTCGAGGCTGTAGAGAAAATTATGCAGTTCGATACAGGGGCAAAAATTGTTGTGGTCACCAGCCACAATAATCCATTGTTCAAGACCAAAGCTGAAGAGCTAAAAGTTCAGGGTTTTGTGAGTAAAGACAAGCTGATTGACCTTGTACCCATTTTAAACACCTTATCAAAATAATACCAAGCATTATGAAAACCGTAATTACGTTAGCGCTTAAGTCTCTCATTTTTCTGTTACTAATCGGGGTGAACCCGGCTTTTGCCCAGTTTTCGGGAGGATCCGGAACCGAGGCGGATCCCTACCAGGTAGCCACGGCTGCTGATCTGGATAATGTCCGGAATTACCTGGGCAGCCATTTTATTATGACAGCCAATATTGACCTGACTACAGCTACCGGAGACGCTTCGGGGGCTTACTGGAACGGTGGAGCCGGCTGGCGAGCCATTGGCGCCGATGACCAGGAATTGTTTTTGCCGATTCCATTTACCGGAAGCTTTGACGGGGGCGGTCACACTATTCTTGGGCTGCACATGGATCAGGCTGACACTGCGGGCGTAGGATTGTTTAAATATTTGGGGAGCTCCGGGGTTATCAAAAATGTAGGTCTGGCTGAGGTTGACATTACCGGCTTTACCAACGTGGGAGGTTTAATTGGCTCCACAGTAGTGGACAACCCGGAAACAGACCCACTGCCAACGGTAGATTCTGTTTTTGTGACCGGTTCGGTTACCGGTGGTGATAACGTAGGAGGCGTGATCGGGAACCAGTTTGCCACGCACCTGAGCCACGCCTGGTCTACGGCCACGGTAGTGGGTACCGGAGGGTTTGCCTATTACGGCGGACTGGTTGGGTATATCGACGGGGGAAGTATTTCTGAGAGTTATGCCACAGGAACTGTTACTGAGACATCAGGTTTTGGCAATCAGGTCGGTGGATTAGTTGGCGGTGCCGGAGGCGGTATCGCCCTGACCATTAGTAGTAGTTATGCCACAGGAGCGGTTACCGGCAATGATGACATCGGTGGTCTGATCGGTGCGGTATTCGGAGGGGTAACCATTACAAACGCTTTTGCAACCGGGGCGGTGAGCGGAGACGCATCTGCTGTGAATCTGGGTGGGCTGGTAGGTTTTGAAGATGACTACACGCTGGGAGGTTTAGGTAATACCTACACCAACAGTTACTGGGATTCCACCACCACCGGGCAGGCAGGCAGCACGGGTGGTACGGCTAAAACCACAGCCGAAATGCAGACGCAGTCCACCTTCACCGGCTGGGACTTTACCGGCACCTGGCAGATGGACGGCTATCCGGCCCTGCGAAACCTCGGGTTCGGGCCGACCAACTTTGCTCCCACGGCCACCAATCTGGTGGTGAGCAACGACACCGACCCGGGGCAGGCTCCCGAGGAAGGGGATGTACTTTCGGTGAGTTATGACTACAACGATGTGGAAGGCGACCTTGAATCGGGAACCACCTTCCAGTGGTACCGTGCTGATGACGGAGCCGGGACCAATGCGGCGGCTATTTCCGGGGCCTTCAGTTCCAGTTACACGGTGGCAAGTGCTGATGCCGGCACATTCCTTCGGGTAGATGTTACACCGAGCGACGGCACCGATGCTGGAGCCACGACCTCCAGCAGCTATGTGGAGGTAGAAGTGGGGAATACGGCACCGATGGTAGCAAGCGCTATAGCCGATATTACCGTGGATGAGGACGCTGCGGAGAGTACCATTGATTTGACGACGGTGTTTGCTGATGGAGAGCAAGCCTCGGGGGAACTCACTTATACAATAATCACAAATAGTGATACTTCCTTGGTGACGGCCACCATAAATAACACGACCGATCTTCTGACGCTATCATACCAGCCGGATTCTTCCGGAACGGCCGATATCACCATTCAAGCCGAAGACGCCGGTGGACTAACCGTACAGGATAGCTTCACCATTACGGTGAATCCGATCAATGATGCGCCTGTGGTAGTAAGTCCTGTTGCGGATTTTATCGTGGATGAAGACGGAACCATAAATGATGTGGATCTGACGACTGTGTTCAATGATGTGGAAGAGCCGGCGGCAGACCTTGGTTTTGGCCTACTTAGCAACAGTAATGAGAATCTGGTGAATGTAGAGATTGACCAGGCAACGGATGCATTGTCATTTACGCTAACGCCAAATACCTATGGTGAGGCAGAAGTTGTGATCGCGGCTATTGATAAAGACTTTGGTAGTGCCTCTGATACCGTTGTTATTACCGTTAATCCTGTGGCATTGAATGTCACGTTATTGTCAGACCGTGTTGATACCCTTACGGTACACCCGGGTTTTGCTGACACGCTGCGATACACCCTGGAGGATGTAAATGGTAATCAGGAGACCACAGATCAAAACCTGACGTGGTCGATTACCAATGACTACGAGATCACCATTGCTGATCCGGTGTATGATTCAACCAGCCAGAACTGGTTTGTAATACTAACAGCTGCCGATAATCAAGCAACCCTGGGTTCACTTTCGCTGGGTGTAGAATATGCCAATTATGTGGCATTGGGAGATGCTGAATCACTTACTCTCGACCCACGCGGCAACCGGCCGTTTATAACTACCTGGGATATAAGTGGCAGCACCATGTCGGCGACATTCCCGACGGCCGATCAGATAGATGGGAAGGACGTATCGAATTATGATTTCCGCATTGACTGGGGGAATGGAGAGGTAGAGCAGTTTGGTGGGGCAGCACCAACCGTAACCAAAACCTATACCACAGAAGGGACAAAGACGATTAAGATATCCGGTGATTTCCCGTACCTGGCCGGAACTCCGAGTTTTAATGCAAGTGAGACGACCGGGAATATGCTCTCGGTTACACAGTGGGGAGATATAGAATGGGAAAGTATGACTACTAGTTTTGCTTCCATCCCAAATCTGGACCTGACAGCAGAGGATAATCCGGACCTGGCCAAGGTTACATCCACACAAGGGATGTTTATGTTTTCGGGGATCGCTACACCTGACCTGTCAGGGTGGAATGTTTCCGGAGTTACGAATATGAATTCAATGTTTGTCTACACCGTTAATTTTAACAGCGATATTTCCGGTTGGGATGTAGGAAGCGTTCAGAGAATGAATAACATGTTTTCTTACGCACAATCATTCAACCAGGACATTAGTGGGTGGAATGTGGCTTCGGTAGACAGTATGGCAGGTATGTTTGGCTATGCGACCGCCTTTGATCAGAGTTTAGCCGATTGGGATATTTCACAAGTGGTTGCCTTTGATTATCCAGACCAAGGCTTAGGTTTTATGGATGCCGCAGGGCTTACTACTGCTAACTATGATTCTATCTTGACCGGCTGGGGTGCTCAATCGGTTCAACCGGATCTCACTATTAGCTTTGGAGAAACTCAGTATACCCTGAAGGGTCTGACAGGACGGGACCGATTGACAGGCGCCGGCTGGATCATCAAGGATGGCGGACTTGCAGGCAATCCTTTTATCACCACATGGCGCACAACCTCAGCGAATGAAACGGTTACGATTCCAACGGGTGGCGGTGCAGATATTACGGACTATGATTTCCAAATTTCATGGGGAGACGGAACCGTGGAAACCATTACCGGAGACGATCCGGACCCAACCCACACCTACGCAACGGCAGGGGATTATAAAGTCAATATTGTTGCATCGACTTTCTACTTAAGTCCACAACAAGACGGAGATCTTGATCAACTTATTAGTCTCGACCAGTGGGGAGCTGTGGAGTGGCAAAATATGACGAATAGCTTTGCCTGGGCCAGAAACATGGAATACAAGGCTACCGACGCACCTGATCTATCAGGGGTGACTTCTACGGCGGGAATGTTCTTTGCAGCTGAAAAAGTGAATGGGGATTTCAGTAGCTGGAATACATCCACCATCACCGATATGAGCTTCATGTTTGACGGTGCTACGAATTTCAATGGTGATATCACCACCTGGGATGTTTCCAAAGTGACCAATATGCGGGAGATGTTCCAGAATGCCGACTCCCTGAACCAGGATCTGAGCCAATGGAATGTTTCTTCGGTAACAAATATGCAGGGTTTATTCCAAAATGCACCTTCTTTTAACGGAGACGTTTCAACCTGGAATACCGGTTCCGTGACGAATATGTTTGGTGTATTTGCAGGGGCATCCAGCTTTAATCAGGATATATCCGGATGGAATGTAAGCAGTGTCACAGACTTCGGTGGCATGTTTCTTGATGCAGAAGCATTCGATCAAAATCTGGGAGATTGGAGTGTGGAAAAGGCTACCCGTTTTGATAATAATTCATTTGGATTCCTTGCTGGTTCAAACTTGTCTCAGAATAACTACGATTCTCTGCTCATTGGCTGGTCGGAGTTAACATTTGTGAACAGCAATCTGACTTTAAATGTAGGTGGTGTTAATTACACTGTTTTCGGAAGCCAGCCTAAACAAGATTTGTTAGATAAAGGGTTTACGATAAGTGATGGAGGGTTTAGTTTAGGGGAACTTTTATTGGAAGCTTCAAAAACAAATCCCGGGATTGTAGATGATAGCTTGGCATTAAGTCTTACAATTAATGAAATACCTGTTCCCCTTGATATCGTTTCGGTTACCTGGGCAGCTGTTGATACAGCATCGGATCAAGCTCTGGAGGGATTTAAAACCCCTCTTTATAGAGTAACGGATGGTTATTGGAACCTGGATTTAGAGCCTATAAAACAAGCTTATCCATCCGGTATTGATTTTACAATTACTACAGCATTGTCAATTCCTTCAATTGATGAATCATATATCCGCACTGTGGACGTGACAATGAATCTTCCTCTTTTCTATATTGCGGAAAACGGAGTTACGATCAAAGCACCATATGCGGCTGTTGGGGATACGGCTTCGTTAGAAATAGGTGGAGAGAAAATACTACTCACCAAGAGAGACAGAGAAGATATAATCCGACTTACTTTTGATGATAAAAATAATCTTTTACTTGCCACAACGGTAACGTCCGGCATTACAAACATGGCTGGTTTATTCTCGCTAAACAGAGAATTTAATCAAGATATTAGTCATTGGGATGTCTCAGCCGTAACAAATATGCGAGATATGTTTTTTGGGGCAGAAGCCTTTAACCAGGATATTAGCCATTGGGATGTCTCATCTGTGACTACCATGTTTCAAATGTTCATATTTGCCAAAGCCTTCAACCAGCCTATAGGAAACTGGAATGTTTCTTCGGTTACTGATATGGGAAGTATGTTTTATGGGGCAGAAGCCTTTAACCAGGATATTAGCCATTGGGATGTCTCATCTGTGACTACCATGTTTCAAATGTTCATATTTGCCAAAGCCTTCAACCAGCCTATAGGAAACTGGAATGTTTCTTCGGTTACTGATATGCGAAGTATGTTTTCTGGGGCAGAAGCCTTTAACCAGGATATTAGCCATTGGGATGTCTCATCTGTGACTACCATGATTCACATGTTCTTAAGAGCCAAAGCCTTCAACCAGCCTATAGGAAGCTGGGATGTTTCTTCGGTAACCAATATGAGCGACATGTTTAGTCATGCGATTAGTTTTAATCAGGATATAGGAAGCTGGGATGTTTCTTTGGTAACAGATATGAGTTACATGTTTTATAATGCAAGCAGTTTTAATCAACCAATAGGTAAATGGAATGTATCCTCAGTCACCGATATGAGTTACATGTTTAAAAGTTCATATAATTTCAATCAACCCATAGGCGAGTGGGATGTATCTTCAGTTAGAAATATGAGTCATATGTTTCAGTATGCTTCGAGTTTTAATCAGGATATAGGAAGCTGGGATGTTTCCTCTGTAACAAACATGGCATATATGTTTTCAGGTAGCGGCAGATTTAATAAGCCTCTTGAAGAATGGGATGTATCCTCGGTCACCGATATGAGTTACATGTTTAAAACTTCATATAATTTCAATCAACCCATAGGCGAGTGGGATGTATCTTCAGTTAGAAATATGAGTCATATGTTTCAGTATACCAGGAGATTTAATCAGCCTATAGGCGAGTGGGATGTATCCTCGGTGACTGATATGCAAAGGATGTTTGATTATACATGGGGTTTTAATCAACCTATTGGAGAATGGGATGTTTCTTCTGTGGTTAATATGAAAGAGATGTTTTATTCTGCAGATAAGTTTAACCAAGATCTAACTAATTGGAATGTATCATCAGTGAGAAACACTTATCGGATGTTTGGTTATGCTAAAAAATTTAATAATGGCTACAGTCCAAATTTCTTGAGTAAACAAGATAATAACGGGCTAGTATTTGACAACACTTTGAATTGGGATGTCTCCCGGGTAACCAACATGGCCAGCATGTTTCAGGGAGCGGAATCCTTTAATCAGGATATCAGCAGCTGGGACGTGTCTAATGTGAAGTACTTTGATGCCGCCCCGAAAGAGGATGCGGAGAATGCTGAAGGCAGCCAAAATACATTGGCAAAAACAAGCAGCTCAAAAGAAAGCACAGACGATGGTTATACAGAGATTGACCCGGCGACCGGTAAATTCGCCAATGGCAGATCTGTAAATGGTAAGCCTTCAGCAACATCTCCGGCAAACCCGGGGAATCCCGCACTGACTCAAAACAGTGTGACTACTACTCAACCGGATTCCATCGCCGGCTTCCTGGTAGGATCGGGCTTAAGCTCAGCCAATGCCAGTAAGATGTTCGTGGAATGGTCGAAACGAGACCTGCAGGATGGAGTAAGCATCAACATCGGTGCTATCGAATTGGATGAGGCGGGTGCCAATGCCATGAAAACCCTTCGAGAGGCCAACAATATGATTGTCGCCTGGGGCGGCCAGCAGGGCGTGGACGATGAGCCGGTGTTTGAAGGGTTGCCTAATCCATACGAGATCAGAACGGAAGACACCCGTATCCTCAAACTCTGGGACCATGTGAGCGACGTAGCCACCCCCGATAATGAGCTGGAATTCAAATTCGATATCATATCAGACTCGGCAGAGACCATCAGTTTCGATAACACCAACGGAGAGCTGGCGATTACCGCCCGGGCCGATGCCGATACCTTCTTTGTAGCCATACAGGTGGCCAACAACGAGAACATCGTGTCGCTTGATACCCTGGAAGTTCGTACGGATCCGAATTTCATTACTTCAGCTGAAATGATGGCGGCACTGCCTGATGAGTTTGAGCTGAATCAAAACTACCCGAATCCATTTAACCCGACCACCGTTATCCGCTACGGCGTGCCGCAAAGCAGTGAAGTGCGCCTGGAAGTATTCGACATGCTGGGCCGTAAAGTAGCCATGCTGGTAAACGGAGAACGGCAGCGGGCCGGCTGGCATCAGGTCAACTTCGATGCATCACGCCTGGCCTCGGGGATGTACCTCTACCGCATTGTAGCCGGAAAGTACGTGCAGACGAAGAAGATGATGCTAATTAAGTAAGTCAGCTTCTATACCCAGATTCTATTTAAGCCCTGTTCATTTACTTGAGCAGGGCTTTTTGTTTTCCTATGTGGTGAATGAATTTATTAGGGGAAGGGTGTTCCGTTTCCCTATAGAAATTAAAACCTACTGAATCTGAAAGGTATCCCCTTCCGTCAGTAGCTTGAAATTCACTCCCGCATTTTGGGGCTGCTGCATGGCTTGGGTAAAATCGTTTTCGGGGTCATTCATGCCATCATCGGCGAGTGGGAAGGTTCCGAAGTGCATACCAAAGGAAATCTCAGCACCCACGTCTTTATGGATTTGGATAGCCTCGGCCGGATTCACATGCATGGGTTTCATAAACCAGCGGGGTTTGTAGGCACCAATGGGAATGAGCCCCACTTTAATGTCCGGATGGTTATTCCCGATTTCAGTGAAAAAGTCACCATAGCCGGTATCGCCGGCAAAGTATACGCTTCCCACCGGCGTATCAATTACGTAGCCGGACCATAAGGTTTTGTCCCGGTCAAACAGTCCGCGGGCAGAAAAGTGCTGCGCCTGAACCGAGTGAACGGTAATGTCGCTGTCAATGGGTTGATTTTCTTCCCAGTCTAAAGGAACAGTGTTTTCAATACCTTCCTGATTCAGGTACACATCCACACCAAGCGGCACAATCACTCTGGGTTCAAACTGTTCATTGAGTTTCTTCAGCGTGTTGATGTCTAAATGATCATAGTGATTATGACTGATGATGACCAGGTCGATGGGCGGAAGATCTTCGAACCGTACTCCCGGCGGGCGGAATCGTTTGGGCCCGGCAAACGACATCGGGCTTACCCTGTCGCTCCAAACGGGATCCGTCAGAATATTCACGCCGGCAGTCTGAATCAGGAAGGTAGAGTGATTCACATAAGTGATTTTCATTCCGGAGGTAACATTATCTTCGGGTCGCTCAGCAAAGGTGATTTCATCGTCAGGCACTGTTGTCCATTCCCCCTGATCCCGCTGGAAGTACCATTTCATGACATCAAAGAAATCCTTGGAAGGAACATCACCGGGGTTCTCAAAGGTGGTGCCATTGAAGTGATCTGATTTCGGTCCTTCATAACCGGGCTTGGAAACTGCCCAGCCTGCGATGGCTATAAGTAAAGCGAAGACGATGAGCAGTCCGGTAATCCAGAGCATTATTCTCTTAAATAGGTTCATAACGGGAGTAAGTTGTTCTCCGGATGTTAACTATTAATACCAGAAATAAATTTCAGAGCTACCCGCTTATTTCAAATGTTCTTCGAAGAATTCATAAATACGACGGTACTCATCATACCAGGCATCTTCATCGCGGAAGCTGTGGCGCTCGGTCGGGTACATCATCATCTCGAATTCTTCATTACCGTTTTGAATGAGAATCTCTATGTAATGCACCACATCCTGAAAGCCGACATTGTCATCAATCAGCCCGTGAAGCAGAATAACCGGTTGTTCCAGCGAATCGGCGTAGGTGATGGGCGAACTGCGGGCGTAATTTTCGGGATTGTCTTCCGGAGTTCCTAGCCTCGGCAGGGTGTACCAGGGATTGGCGTAATAATAGTTTTCCCAGTTAGTGACCGAACGCAATCCGGCGGCAGCATCGAAATGCTCGGGAGAAACACCAACGGCATATAGGGCCATGAATCCGCCATAACTTCCTCCATAAATTCCCACGCGGGAGGTGTCGGCTTTGTCGTAATTATCGGCGAGAAAGGCCAGTCCGTCTTCGATATCCTCTGTTTCATACTTACCCATCCAGTTGGTGACATCTTCACGAAATTTACGTCCATAGCCGGTGCTATGGCGATAGTCCACTTCGATCACATAATAGCCCTGAAGGGTTAAATATTGGTGGAACATGTACTCCCGCCAGTAATTATTCGACCAGCCTTTATACACGTTTTGCAGGGAACCCGCTCCATGAACAAAAACAACCACCGGGTTACCATCCGGGTTTCGTTTGGCCGGTTTTAATACCGACATAGAAATCCGTGTTTCTCCATCCCGACCGGTAAAGCGCACGTAGTCTTCTTCCTGCCAGTCATAGTCATAAAAAGAATCAGGAACCGAATTAGTGAGCTGTGTTTCTCTTTTTGGGATCATGGTATCGACCACATACAGGTCGAAGGGTTCGTTGAAGTAAGTTTTTTCATACACCACATATCGGCGATCATGACTGAGTTCAAAATCTCTGCGGTAGCCTTCTTCGGTAGTAAGCTTGGTGGGAAGATTGCTGATGATATCCAGCTTGTATAGCTGTCGTTCGCCGGGATCCATTTCAGAGGTAGCCATCACGATGGTTCGCTCATCCATCCAGGTAGCCCAGGGAATGTCGTACTCACCAAAGGTATGCTGCTCAAATCCGGTGCCATCCGGGTTGATGGTATAGATATGATTCCAGCCATCCTGCTCGCTTTGAAACATGAGCTTGTCGGTGGCCGGGGCAAATTCCATGTTGGTGTTATACATCCAGCCTTCGGTCTGATCTTCAAAAAGCGTTTTAGCCTCCAATGTATTCACATCATAAACCGTAATAGTCCGGTTTTTCATAGGCGGATCGATGTAGTCGATGGCGAGGTGGTTCCCTGAAGAACTTACATCCGTATCGAGGTATCCTTTATGTGTAAAAATGATTTCAACATCTCCGGAGTCGACGCCGGCAATTGAAATAGTTTGGGTGGGAATGCCGCGATTACTTCCGCCGGGTTCTACAAATGTGTCCGCGTATTCCGGGAAAAAGACTTCGCGATACTCTGAGCGATCGGTTTGGCTGACTACCAGTTTATTGCCGGCCCAGTGACGCACGTTATAACTTGGGCGATTGTCTTTACGACTTGTAATTTGTTTCATAAAAGCCTGCTCAACACCGGAAACCCATACATCTCCGTTCTGAACGAAAGCAAATCGGGAGCCATCTGCGCTCCAAACCGGATCATAGTCAAATCCTTTGGAAGCAACCACCACCCGCTCATTCTCAAAGTTCTTATCAGCCAGCATCAGGTCTCCGTCTTTGGTATAAAGCACGTGATTTCCATCCGGGGAGAGCTCATAATTTCGAACTACATCATCTTCGGCTTTCTGCTGATTTTTTCCGCTTAATCCAACCCGGAAAAGGTCCGTGTCGGAAGTGGCCGAGTCGCTCCAGGAGTAATAAATAGTTTTGCCATCCGGTGAGAAATGGGAAAAGGACGGACGGGTGCCCGGTATAAACGGTTCGTGAAAAATGTCTTTAAATTCCAGCTGTTCAGGGAATTGTTGGGCGTTGATGTCGGCACCAAAGAGTAAAAGAACGAGAGAAAATGATATCAGTTTTTTCATGGGGAAATCGGTGTTATGAATGAAGCATGAGAATAAAAACTTTGACGGAGAAAAATTGCAAAAATTAGTTTATAAGTGGGTAGATGCAGCGGGTAGGAACCTTGGTTTGTGGGATTAGAGGATGGCGGGGATTTTATGTGATAGAATATCTGTTCAATAATTCAGCCGTGAACGGCGTGCTTGTGTACCGGAAGAAATCCTAAATCAGATATAATCTAATCCTTTATACAGGCAAAGGATTTCAATCCTTCTGCTTATGGTTTAACCGATGCTGCTATTTTAATTGTCACATAATTCTGTAAATAACGGTCAATATTCAGCATTTTAAGAAGCAGTGAGAGGCTTATCTTAAATAAAATTCAAAAACCAATGCTATGAAAACAATAACATTACATATTTCAGGAATGAGTTGCAGTGGCTGTGCAAACACTGTGGAATCAGCACTTCAGTCATTAGAAGGAGTTGATTCTGTAAACGTAGAACTCGATAAGGAAACGGCGGAGATTTCTTTTGATGATTCGCGGGTTCAGCTGTCCGATTTTGAAAAAGCCATTGATGATTCCGGCTACACTTTGAAGGGAGTAAAAGGATAACGATGAAGGCAACGCTTCAAATTGATGGAATGCACTGCGCAGGCTGTGTCAATGCTGTAGATAAACAGCTCGAAAATCTGGAAGGGGTTAAGTCGGCCACTGTAAACCTGGCTACCGAATCAGCTGTAGTCGAATACGATGGGAACCTTTCGATGGATGATTTTGAAGAAGCTGTTTCTAAAGCCGGATATACGCTGGTGCGGGATGACTCTGATGCTGAATCTAAAGCAGATCAGGTAGAAGAGCGGGAGCAGAAAAAGTATGAAGCCGCTAAAAGAAATATGGTGTGGTCATGGATTCCAACGGTCCTGATGCTTCTGTGGATGCTACCTATGTGGATTTCAGGCTATATGTTGTTAGGTCCGGTGGGAATGGAGTTGGGAATGATTCTGCTCTCCGGTTTTGCCATTTTTATTCCCGGCTGGGAAACCATTAAAAGCGCCTGGAAGTCATCGGTAAACCTGAGCCCGAATATGGATGTGCTGATTGCGATGGGAGCCTTGGCTTCGCTTTCCACGGGCTTAGTGAAGCTGTCGCATGAGCTCGGGTATGGACCTGATTTCCACAGCTTTGCCATGATCGGAGGAATGATTATGGCCTTTCACCTCACCGGCCGGTTTATCGAAACAAAGGCAAAAGGAAGCGCATCACAAGCCATCAGAAAGCTACTGACCTTAGGCGCAAAAGAAGCCTCGGTAATCAGAGATGGGGAAGAGGTAAAAATCCCGATCAAAGAATTACAGGTTGGAGATATCATGCTGGTTCGGCCCGGTGAGAAAATTCCGACCGATGGAGAAGTGTTGGAAGGAAACAGCAGTGTGGACGAATCGATCGCCACCGGAGAATCGATGCCGGTGGAGAAGTCGGCGGGAGATGAGGTGATTGGAGCTACCCTCAATACCAATAGCGTATTGAAGGTGAAGGCAACTAAAGTGGGAAATGAGACCTTCCTGAACCAGGTTATTAAGCTGGTGGAAGAAGCCCAGGGGAGTAAAATCCCTATTCAGGATTTTGCTGACCGGGTGACCCGCATATTTGTTCCGGTTGTGCTTCTGTTAGCCGCAATAACCCTTGCTGCATGGCTGATATTCCCGGACTTTTTCGGAGGCATTGTGGAGTGGGCTTCTGCATTTATTCCCTGGGTGAACCCTGAGTTAGGCTCAACCGCATTGGCTTTCTATGCGATGATTGCCGTGCTCGTGATCGCTTGCCCGTGTGCTCTAGGGCTGGCAACTCCAACGGCGCTTATGGTCGGTTCGGGGTTGGGAGCTGAAAACGGTATTCTCATCCGGAAGGGAGAAGCCATTCAGCGCATGAAAGACGTGAATGCCATAGTGTTGGATAAAACGGGCACCATCACCAAGGGAAAACCAACGGTGACTGATGTAATCCCATTTGGCGAAACCAAAGAAGCTGATGTAGTGAAATGGGCAGCTTCGGTAGAAAATAATTCTGAGCATCCGCTGGCCCGGGCCGTGGTAAACTACGCATCCGATAAGAACATTAAACCCGACCAAGTCTCCGGTTTTGAATCGGTGACAGGAAAAGGAGTGTATGCGGAACTGGAAGGAAAAAAGGTGGGAATTGGAACACCGTCACTCATGGAAAAGCTGGGCGTGGACTTATCTTCTGAAGTTTTATCCCGGAAGCAGCAACTGGAGGAGAAGGCGAAAACAGCTGTTTTAGTTAGTTTTGATGGAGAAGTCGCCGGGCTGCTTGGTATTGCCGATGAAGTAAAAGAAGACAGCAAGCAGGCCATCGAAGACCTTAAGAAGATGGGGCTCAAAACCATTATGCTCACGGGTGACAATCAGAAAACAGCCCGGGCTATAGCTGATCAGGTTGGGATTGACGAAGTAATCGCTGAGGTATTGCCCGATCAGAAATCAGATGAAGTAAAGCGACTTCAGGAAGGCGGGGAAGTGGTAGCGATGGTGGGCGATGGTATTAACGATGCCCCGGCGCTTACCCTGGCGGATGTGGGAATTGCCATCGGAACCGGGACGGATGTGGCGATTGAGTCCGGTGATATTGTATTGGTGAAAGGAGATTTGTCCGCCGTGATTCGGGCCATTAACCTGAGCAATCAGACGTTCACCAAAATAAAACAAAACCTGTTCTGGGCCTTTTTCTATAACCTGATTATGATTCCGCTGGCTTTTGTGGGATGGCTACACCCACTACTGGCCGAGGCCGCAATGGCTTTTAGTTCCATCAATGTGGTGTTTAATTCCCGCCGACTTGGTAAGGCGAAATTGGATTAAATCTCATAAAACAAAATTGCTTCAGGAAAGTTATCTTGTGGCCAATCATTTTAACAAACAAAGAATATGAATAACGCAAAGATTTTAATTGTTGGATTATTAGTAACGGTAGGTGTTGCTGCTTTTTTATTCTGGCCCGGGAATTCCCCGCAAAACATCCTGTCCGATAAAACCGAAGTGGTAATGTATAAAAATGAAGGCTGCCAGTGCTGCACCAAGTGGGGTGACCATATGGAGGAAGGAGAGTTTACGGTAGAAGAAGTGCCTACCCCGGTTCTTATGCAGGTGAAACAACAAAGTGGAATTACCCGGGAATTGGCCTCTTGTCACACCGCCATGATTGGTGATTATGTAGTGGAAGGGCACGTACCCCGCGAAGATGTAGAACGACTGCTTCAGGAAAAACCGGCAGATGTGATTGGTTTAGCCGTACCGGGAATGCCAACAGGATCACCGGGAATGGAAATGCCTGGCCGACCCGCCGACAATTATGATGTGCTACTCCTGAAAAAAGACGGCACCACCAGCGTGTACGCCTCGCACTAAAAGAAGTATTTTAGTATTTGAGAAAGGCTTGCCGTTAACCGGTAAGCCTTTTTTTATATGTGTGATACACAAATTAAAATATTTAACAACGATTTCGCGAAATATATGAAACAAAATACCGCTGAGAGTCTTTAATAGGATGAACACAAACAAAACGAAGATTATGAAAAAGACTATAGGCGGCATGTTAACAGCAGGTGGATTAATCGGAATTATCTATTTTGGATACCAGTACCTGCAAGACTCCGAGTCGTTTGAAGCATTTGGTACAGATGTTGCAATCAGTACCGGCGACTATACCCCCATCATCATTTCAGCGGTAGTAATGGTAGCCGGAATTGTGATTTCAAAGCTGAACCTGAAATAAACCAAGAATAAAAAAAAGATCAGTCATCGCGAGTAGCACCAATGCTTGAATTGGTTTCCAATATTCGTCGACGAAGCGATCTCCAAGAATAGGTTTAATATTCTCTGCTGTGAGTGCTTAATCAAAGGCAAAGAATCTATAAACCACATAGCTTTTCGCTCATCTTCCAGAGCTCGCGGGCAGCATCGGCATCACGGGCGGTTTTGCTGGGTGTAGATGCCTTCTTGTTTTTGAAGTAGGCGCCATTCACGTTTTCTACATCCGGTGAGGTGGCCAGGTAAATCGACGTCTCAGCTCCCTTTTGGGGTGATGCCATAAACGGCTTACCAATAGTGAACAGGGTTTTCATAATCCAGCTGGCATCGCTTGCAAAGTTAGATGCTACTGTGCCGGGATGGAGACAGTTTACGGTAACAGAAGTTTCTACCAGACGATGAGCCAGTTCTTTGGTAAACAAAATATTGAACAACTTTGAGTTACCGTATGCTTTGGTTGGATTGAAATCTTCAGCGAGCTGAAGGTTTTCAGGGACAAACTCTCCGGCTTTGTGAGCCTGAGAAGATACGTTGATAACCCGGGCATAGTCAGAAGCTTTTATATGCTCCAGTAACAGGTTTGTGAACAGAAAGTATCCGATGTGATTTACCGCAAAGGTTTTTTCGAGTCCATCCACTGTTTCCTCTCTCTTCGAAGCGATAAAGCCATGATTGTTGATCAGCACATCAACCTTGTCGTAGTCTGACTTAATCTTCTCCGCAGCCTTCCGAATTTCTGATTGAATGGCAAAATCACAAAGTACTATGTCGATCCCGGGATTGGAAGTTTCGTCGATAATTTCTCGACGAGCTTCTTCGGCTTTGTCTTCATTCCGGCAAACCATCACTATATAGGCGCCTTTTTTAGCCAGCGCTTTGGTGGTTTCAAATCCAATGCCGGAATTGGCTCCGGTAATCACACATAATTTGTTGTTCATAGAGAATGTCCTTCGTTGTTATGTTTTGATTTTCGGGATTGCAACGTCAAAAGTTTCAAAAGAATAAATCAGAGGATAATTGATGTACGCTAACGGTTTACCAAAGCATCAAATTCCGTATCTTTACAGAAAATTTCTAAGCAAGCTATGATACAAGAATATCTGAACTCCATCGAGAAATTTGTTGTAGTAGGTGATCGGGTTCTCATCAAACCCCGCGATATGGAAACCCATACCCGCAGCGGACTGGTACTGCCGGCTTCCGTAAAGGAGAAGGAGGAAATCCAGAGTGGTTATATCGTTAAAACCGGTCCCGGTTATCCGATCCCAAACACCGATATCGAGGAGACCTGGAAAGGAAGCACCGACACCAAGTACATCGGAATGCAGGCTATAGAAGGAGACCTGGCCATCTTCCTAAAAAAACAGGCCTATGAAATTGAATTCGAAAACGAAAAATATCTAATCGTCCCGCATGCAGCTATTTTGTTGCTCATCCGAGATGAACAAACAACGTAATGACCCAAGAGAAAGCACAAACAGACAGTAAGAGAGAACAACAACAAGAACTAAACGAGATCCAGCAGCCGGAACCAGCTAGGCATTCTGTTTTTGATGACATTCAGGGCATTGTAATCGGCTCGCTGATGGCGGCCTTTGGTATCGCCATCTTTTCGCATATGAATTTCCTGATTGGCGGCACGGCCGGGGTGTCGTTTCTGGTCCAATACACTACCGACTTCAGCTTTGGAATGGTATTCTTTGTAATAAACCTGCCCTTTTATGTGCTCGCGGTAAAAAAGCTGGGGTGGGAATTTACCATCAAGACCTTCCTGGCTGTATTTGGTGTATCCTTTCTTACCGAATTCATACCCATGATATTTGAGTTCGGGGAAATCAACCCCTGGTTTGCGGCCATTTTTGGGGGCTTCCTGATCGGCAGTGGCTTGCTGATGCTCTTCAGGCACAAAGCTAGTTTGGGCGGTTTGAATATCCTGTCTATTTACGTGCAGGAATATTTTCAAATCAGTGCCGGTAAGTTTCAGATGGTAGCCGATACCCTCATTATCCTTGCGGCCTTTTTTGTGGTAGATTGGAAAGCCCTCGCTTTTTCCGTACTGGCATCGGTTGCCCTGAATATTATTCTGGCTATTAATCATAAACCCGGCCGCTACCGCGGAATGAGTTAGCCGTTCGGTTTAACTTTGAGAATGGAATGCGGATGAAATGGATGGGGCAGATGTTCACGGTTTAGCAATGGCTGGTTAGTACGCTCCGACGCAGAGCGTCAGAGCGAGATATAGATTGGAGCGAAGGACAAATACTATATCTTCCAATAAAGAGATGGAACACCGATGACACAGATAGGGTGGATTTTTCCCCTCGTGCTGACGCTCTGAGTCGGCACGAATAGGGGTGATGCGAGGAGAGCCAAAGACACCAAACTTGCACGGAATGTTTTGTCTTTTATATTGGGTTGAATAATCATTCCATACTCAACCCAACCAAAGCCTATGAAACGCCGTGAATTTTTACTCAAATCAGCCCTGATGGGAGCGGCTGCTACTTTGCCAATTCATAAACTGTTCGTGGCCATGCAGGAAAGTCCGTTTACCACGCTCCGAAGAAACGTAGGTACATTTGTTGGCCGGGGAGGAACCATAGGCTGGCTGGTGAATGACGATGCGGTTGTGATTGTGGATTCACAGTTTCCCGAATCAGCTCAAACTTGTATCTCCGGTCTGGAAGAAATGACCGATGTCGCTTTTGATATGCTGATTAACACTCACCATCATGGCGACCACACCGCTGGAAATCCGGCTTTCAAAGGAAAGGTAAAGCGAATTGTGGCTCATAAAAACGTTCCGGATTTGCAAAAAGCTTCCGCCGAATCTCGTGGACAGGAAGCTCTCGATGCGCAAGTATATCCTGATACTACTTATAAAGAAAAGTGGTCGGAAGATGTCGGGGATGAAACCATTCATCTGACGCACTACGGTCCTGCGCATACCGGTGGAGATTCTGTCATTTATTTCGAGAAAGCCAATGTAGCTCACATGGGTGACTTGATGTTTAACCGTGCTCATCCTTTTATTGATCGTGGAGCCGGAGCTTCCATTTCAAATTGGATAACTACACTGAATCGCACAGCAGATGATCTTCCCTCAGATGCGATGTATATTTTCGGCCATGGAAACTCAAATTATGGAATTACCGGGAGTGCGGAAGACCTGGAAGTGATGAGCGACTTTCTTTCTGCCCTTTTAGATTATACCCAAAAGGGAATGGATGCCGGGATGTCTAAAGAGGAACTCATGAACAAAGAAACACTGGATGGTTTTGAGGAATTCAAAGCTCCGGGCTGGAGACTTCCGTTAAGCGCAAATATTGAAGTGGCCTATGCTGAACTAACGGAAGAAAATGGATAAACAAAATACGTCAACTCAAAAACCTGCTAAGGAAGAAGCTAAACGCCGGTGTCTATTCTGTGGGCAGGAAGCAGAATTAGTGTGGGTTCATGGACACGGACAATGTGCTGCCTGTGGAACCAATGCCGAAGAATGCTGCCGGGGAGAGGTAAAGTGTTAATGTGTTTGAGTGGAGACGTGTTAAAGTGCTAACGTTTTAAGAACGAGGATCTACACGTTCGCACTTCAACACGCAAACACATTTCTAATAATCATACTGCCAGCGAATGTCGATACCCTGACGATTGTCATCACCCTGAGTCAGGATCAAATCAAGATTTTTGGTAAGCAGGTATTCCAGAATAAACAGGGTTTCCGGCGTTGCCCCGCTAATCTCATTAACGATCGCGAAGAACGTCCGGCGATTCAGATACCATCCGGTTTTTATGGACGGGTTTCCATTGGCACCTGAGTTATCAATCTGAACTACATCAATTCCCAACTGTTGAGTGGCGAGGGTTTCAAATTCATCTAAGAGCACATCTACCAGTAAATCGGTAGGGGATGAACCACTGCTGCCACTCACCACCTGCTGCCACGACTCTAAAGCATAGCAAGGCTTATTGAATAGGGTGTAGCAAACAATATCCTGCTGCTCCATTTGAGGAGTACTTTCAAACCTGAAGTCCGGATCTTCTGCTTCTCCTTCAATGATGTAATACAGGATTATAGGATCACCTTGTTTTTGGGAAGTCTGTGGGATATAGCTGGTTTTGATAAACAAGTCGGGATTTGTAACGGGGCCGCTAAAGGTGAAGGTTCCTTCGTCCAGAGTAAATTGTTTGCCTAAAGGACGAACATATCCTCGCTCCGCATTTAGGGTTCCAAACAGCTGTAAATCCTGTTCAACCTGCTTTTGTGCGTCCAGTTCTCCTGTCATGGCGATTTCCAAATCAAGATACCGGCGGTTGCGAATCAGGAAGTTACGCTCAATCACAAAGCGCATGTCCATTGTCAGTGAGTCGTAGGCACTGAATGAGGAGGTTTCTTCTCCTTCAAGCTCTACGGTCTCTACCGATCTTTCCCCAAAATCCTGCAGGTACACAAATCCGTTTTTGATGCGCAGCTCACCCGATGCCGTAGGGCGGGTTGGCTTACCTGAGAGCTTGCTGTCTAAATCAATGGTTAGGTTGTAATCCGAAGTGTTAGCCAGTCGAAAGCGAGTTGCCCTGGCAACAATATCAAGATGAGTTGGGGTGATGCCCTCCATATCAATAGAGCCATCGGCATTAAACGTGCCACTTCCACTTCTGGCCGTGAGTTGATTCAGGCGCAAACCGGATTCATTAAAATCCAGCTCCGACTTAATTCCTGTAAGCTGAATGCCGGCTATTGGCACGGAGAGCTCTCCTTTGTCAAGCCGCAGGTATCCTTCCGGGGTAAGTGTGCTCTTGGTTCCGGCTATTTCTATGTCCGCATTCAACATGCCCCGAAGCTTATTCATGTACTGCTTATCCAGAAAATCATTAAACACCGACAAGTTAAAGTCATCGGTAATCATACTGATGTATAGCGAGTCATCTTCACCCGGCATATTCATTGTTAACGTCCGGAAGTCCATGGATATGGGCAGTTCCGATCGGATAGATGCCGCTTGTTGGCCCCGGGCTCTGATCTCAGCATTTGTTGTTACATTTTTTTGCTGGTGATGATATTGGAATTCTGCAAAAGCAGAATCAATCTTAATACCCGAAAGAGTAGGGTCGCCAAGTTGAAATACTCCTTCCATATCGGGTTCACCCGCAGTACCTGAAAGTTGCCCGTTAAATGAGAGTATGCCTTGTGTTCCGGTGATACCAAAGGCATTCAATAAATTTTGGAATTCACTAAGTTGAACAGGGTTAATCATCAACTGTCCGCTCACAGGTTCTTCGAAAAAGGAATCATCGAGTGTGGCGGGGTCGGCGGCTACAAAAGGAACATCCATGCGGCCGGAGATTTTCTCTTCCCCGTTCATTCTGAGCCCCAGTTCGGCTTTCAATCGCTTGGTCATCAGGTTAAAGTTCAGGTTCATGGTATCCACTTCTGTACCCTGATAAGCAAGATTGGAAAATGTCAGCAGTCCGTCTCCGGAAAGGTCCTCAGGGCTGTTTGAAAACCGCATATTCCCGGAAAGAATACCATCCACAAAGCGCTCATCAAATAAGATTTCCTGAATAACCCCAAAGTCGAAATCCTGCCCGCGAATCCAGCCTTCCTGCTTCACAGAATCGGCATAGGGTATAGACAGGGTTAAGTACGTTCCGCCATCCGACTGCAAGTGAAGGGTATCAGTTTGGATGGTGGCATTCTGGTACGTTAGCCGGAAAGGGGATTGCAGGGAAAGAATCCGGGCCGGTGTTTTAAAATCAAATTCCTGCCACATCAGATTTGTACGTAAAGATTGCAGGTCGATGTCGTAGTTTCCGGATTGGGTAATTTCACCGGCGTCATCACTTTCAATATCCAGCATAAAAGTACCATCCATGGAATCAGCTGAAGCAATCCCTATAGTTTCAAAGTGAATGTCTTGCAGGGTAAAATCAGTGTAAGCCGGCTGACCGATATTGAGTGTCAGGTCGTAGCTGTAATTCTCGCCGATACCAACCCGTGTATTTCCTTCAATGGACTGTGCTGACAAAAGGGTGTCGTATTTAAAGTCTTGTAAGTCCACATTGCCGTCAAACTGAAGCCGGTTCTCTTTTTCGGTGATGTTCCCTTTTACGGTTCCTTTCGCATTCAGCAGCTGGATACCCAAAACAGAAGCTAAAGGCTGCAGGTTTTTAATTTTCATATCTATCGCCAGCTTGTTCAACGGATCAGATTGGTCCTGAAGGTTGCGTCTTCCGGAAAAAGAACCTTCGATGACTTCACTGTCAAGATCGCCTTCTGAAATGGTGAGAATAGTATCCTTCAGGTTGGCTGTGATATTCAGGCGATCGAAAGATGCGCCGTTTACATAGCTTGAATCGATGAGGAGGTTAGACTGAAGTTCGATCTTTTCCTGGTCGAAATACCGCCCTGAGCCGGATGCTTCCAGGTTGATGCTTGTAGGAAAATCATCCACTCCGGCTATTTCATCAGCGTTGAATCCGGATGTATTGATGAGGAATGAATAGGAGGCTTCCTCATCAAGGTAATCCGCAAGGGCACTGTTAAATGATACTTTACTGTCAATCAGCTGAATAAAGCCATCGGCCTTTAGGGAGTCTTTGGTAACGGAACCCTGAATATTGAAATCTGATATTAGCTGACCATTGATCGAAAGTGTGTCAATTCCCGTGTGAGGAATCATGCGCTTAGGTTCGCCGGGTTTATTCACAATAGTGGGTTGTCTCTTGAGGGATATATTCGGATAGAAATGGAAAGTCCAAGGGTTTTCAGGCAGTTCAAACCCATTTCCTTCTAACCGACTTCTGAAACTTAATTTTCCTGTTAGCTCAGGGTTTTGCAACCACCATCCTAAATCCAGGTTTGTAACAAAAACGGGTATTTCCCAGGAAGGTAACTCACCAAACAAGTTTTCGACATATGGGTTGGCAACTATTTTATCTTCCCCGTCACTTAATTGAAAGTTGGAGCGAAGCACTTTCTCAATAATGGTTCCACTTCCAAAGAATCGTTCAAGCTTGTACTGCTCATACCGAATGCCATCGAATGTAAATCCCCAGGTCGCATTCATGTTCTTATAATCGTTTGTGATGCTGCCTTCTACATTAGCCTGGAATGATTGAATCTGGGCATCAACTGAGTCGTTGGTAAAATATCCGACCTCAATATTATTAGCACTTAGCCCCAGTTTGTGAAGGGTTGGGGTTCGGGACAGGGAGAGGTCGGTTATGGCTAAGAAATCATCAAAACCTTCCCCTTCAGCAGTCACTTCAATATGCAGAGAGTCGATATTGCCACCGGCTTTTATTCCCAGTTGGAGTTCCTGAGTTGGAATGTCGTTCTGTAAGTAAGCCTGAAGGTCTTTCAGAGACAAAGGATTGGTTTCGGCATCAGCATTAAATGTCGAATCCTGAAGGCTGGCAAAGGCGTTGGCTTTAAATATTGAGCGCCCGGTTTCAACCAGTAAACGGTTTAACGTAATTTCCTGATCCTGATACGAGCCGGATGTTTCAACCGAAATGGCTGATGGAAGCCGACCTTCCTTTACCTTAAACGAAAGAGAAGACAGGGAGCCGGAAATCTCTTCGTCCGAATGAAAACCGGCAGAAGCATTCAGGTTCTCTACACTAAGAGAGGTGTCGGGTAAAAAGGAGGCCGAGCGCACAAATATCGAGCTGTTCTTAATCAGGATATTATCCAGGTAGATGCCAAAGGAGGAGCTTGAAGATGGCTGAGCCGGCTCGGTTTCTTTGACCAGGTTTTGGACATTAAAGGTAGCGTCGGTTTCTTCAATAATCGATGCACTCAGTCCGCTAATACTGATTTTTTGGGACTGAAATGAGCTGTTCAGGAGTGACCAGATATTATACCTGATGCCCAGTGTATCTATGCTTGCAAGGGTATCTTTTTGTTTTAAAATGATGGAGGTTACGATAAAATCATTCCACAAATCTCCATCTATATCTCCAATGGATAAGGTGCCGTTGAGTTTATCATTTGCCAGCGAGATGATTTTATTTTTCGCAAAGTTATGTACCGGTGAGGTTTTCAGGGAAAGCCGAAGGGCTGATCCCAGAATCAAAAGCGAAAGCAAAGTCCAGCCGGTGACTTTTAAAATACGAACCATGATATGTGTATTGTTTTCACTCATGTTCTAAAATGCCTGACCGATGCTAAAATGAAGCCCCCACCGATCCCAGGCACTGCCATAATTCTGCCCCTGGTAAATTTGCAGATCTTCATCGGTTGGATTGATCTTATAAGCGAGGTCAATACGAATAGGCCCTATGGGCGACTGATATCTGAGCCCACCTCCAACACCAAACTGAATGGGGGTAGTGCCAATATCCCCAAAGTTTCTCCAAACCTGCCCGCCATCTAAAAAAGTAGCAACTCCGAAACCTTTGATTAGCTGGTTCAGCTGAAATCGTAGCTCGGCATTAAAGCTTACCATGCCCCTGCCACCAACCGGAACAAACTGCTCGAACTCCCCTTGCTCGTTGATGATGGCACGTTTCGGCCCCAGTTCCTGCCGGTTCCATCCGCGAACAGAGTTGGTGCCACCGCTGTAAAGCCGGATGTCGGATGGCAGAGAGTCTTGTTTTGCATAATAAATTCCGGCGAAATTCAGGCGTTTTGCAAACACGATATTCTTGGTGAGGGAAGTGAACTTGCGGGTGTCCATCCCAACTTCCTGAAAGCTGTAGGTAGCTTCTCCAAATAATCCCGATAACTCCCAGAATGGTTGAAATGACCACCCTTTCTTGCCACGTTGTAAGCTGTGGGCATAGAAAGCATTCAGGTTAAAAGAGGAGACATTGTAGGCCTCAATACTGTCGGGCAGGCTTTCCTGGGAATTCCGGTTAATCTCGTTGTTTAGCGTAAACTCGTGGGATATAGTACCGGTTAAGTTAGAACTGTATTGGTAGATAAAACTGTTGGTAATACCTCCTCGAACAATTTCATAGGATGGCTCGAGTTTGTGTTCAAAAAAGGGAGATAAAATTACCGAGGTTTTGGTGTTATAAACGTATGGAAACAGGTAATTGGCTCCAAGCCGCTGTTCAATGGCAGAAGCATTGCCGCTAATGGTAAATCTTTCTCCTCGCCCACGAACATTACGGTGAGTCCAAGAGGCTTGCCCTCGAAATAACTTGTAGAAGTCAGCCCAGCCGTCATCGATACGGGTCAGGTTTCCAATTCCAAACTGCAGCTGAACCGTGCGCAGTGGAGTTTCTTTTACCCTCACTTTTACGCTTATGGTAGAGTCTTGTGGCTGCTCCGGTATGTTGATGAGCGCAAAGCGAAGCATGTGGTGACTGAATACTTCGCGTTGAGCTTCTCGCAGCTTGTTTTCGCTGAACAATTCGCCCTGTTCAATACCGGTTTCTCTGACTATATATTTTTCGGAAAAATTCTCTTCTCCTTCAACAGCCACCGAATCGAACCGTGCTCGTGGTCCAGGGTTAGTAATCAGGGTAACATTCGCTGTTTTAGAGACACTATCAATTTGAGCATTAACCTCGCTTGTTGCATACGGATAGCCCAGATTGCGAAGTCGTCCAACGAGTTTCCCTTCCACTTCCGACTTGTTGATGGTTTCATAGCGCTGCCCAACACGATATGGTAGGTTGCTTTTAATATTCTTGAAGTCTTCGTCATCTGTAATTAAAGTACGGTCGTCACTGCTGGTAGAAATCTGAAAATCCACATTCTTAATTCTGATTGGTGAGTTTTCAGTGATTTCAAAAACAATCGCTTTTCGCCATTCTTTACTCAGCGTTTCGATTCGGTAGTTTACGATTACATCATCAAATCCCCGGCGCTGGTAAAAGCGTTCAATCCGGATTACATCCCGTTTTACGTCATTTTCGTTGAGGAGCATCCCCGGCTGCCGCCAAAACAATAATTTCTTAAATGGTGAAGGCGGTTCATTATAAATCACATCTTTAATTACTAATGCTTCAAACGTTCGGTTTCCTTCAATTTTAACACTCCAAACCCGAGCAGGGTCAGGTTCTTCCTGGGCAACAACTTGTACAGTAACAAGATGGAAAACACCCAGCAGTGTGAAGAGATGGATTAGAAGTTTTAAATTAGTAGTAACCAAGTGAGTGATTTATATTAATAAAGATAAGTATAACTGAATGTTTGCTATCTTTGAAATCTTAGTTGTACAGCTTAGTTTTTAAATGAGCCATAACGTTAATTGCTCTTATATATGTATAAGTATTTTCAGGTCATTATTGTTTCTTTGATACTGGTTTCATGCAAAAGCACGGAAGAGTTTACAGGCTTTTCTTATGATCCGCCGGATGTAACCAACACCACCGACAAAATCATTCAAACGCAGCCCCGTCGAACAATTGGGGTGGACTCTCCCAAGGTTTGGATCAGTAATGAATTTGATGGCGCCCGCATGAATGATGTTTACACATACAATGATTCAACGTATGAGGTTTTTATTGCTCCTGAAAACGGTCCAATTAACAACAGCCCCTGGTATGCCTTTAAAATTTGGAGTGATACCGTCCGGATGGCAAAGATAAGGCTTAATTACCTGGATGCAACGCACAGATACGTGCCTAAATTACAAAGCTGGGTACAAACAGATAGCGTATGGAAAGAACAGATGGAACTTCCCGTCCGGTACGATTCTGCTACAGGCGCAGCTACCTTCGATGTCCTGTTAGCGCCCGATCCCATTATTATAAGCGGGCAACCCCTTCATACTTCATCCGATTTAATATCCACTTTAACCCATCGCGGAGTTTTGGGGAATTCTTTTGTTAAGATGCAGAAGGCCGGAAAATCTAAATTGGGGCGACCGATTTGGGAGATGGAAATCACGGAAGTTGATCCCGGTCAAAAGGCTCCGGTTTTAGCCATTGTAAGTCGTCAGCATCCGCCGGAAGTAACGGGATACCTTGCTTCACTTATTTTCCTGGAAGAACTGACGGCCGAGAATGAACTGGCGTGTAAGTTCAGGGAAACGTTTGTGGTAAAAGTATTTCCAATGCTGAATCCCGATGGGGTTGATATGGGACACTGGCGCCATAATGCCGGAGGTGTTGATTTAAACCGGGACTGGGAAAATTTTAATCAGCCTGAAACAAGAATCGTGAAGGAAACGCTGGAGCCTCTTAAAGATTCTGAGCTCAGACAGATGTTCTATGCTATCGACTTCCACTCCACCAATGAGAATATTTTCTATCCTATAAATGAGGAAGTAAAAACCAATCCCGATAACATCACCCAGCAATGGGTAGAGCATGTTCTGGCTGAAAATAAGGAGGTTGAATTTAGTATTGAGCCTTTTGATACGTCATCGCCGATTGCAAAAAACTGGTTCTATCATACCTTTGGAATTGATGCTCTGACGTACGAAGTAGATGACCGCATCAGTGAGGAAGAACTTGAGCAGGTTTCACGATCAGCTGCGAAATCGTTGATGAGAGTTTTGCTCGAAAACTGGGATAAAACAAGTGTTGAAAACTAATTCAGGGATACACATATTCAAATAAAAGCTAAATAGAAAAGCATGAAGGGTTCACAAGTATTATTGGAAGGGATTTACAACTGGAAATTACGGCTTGTGTTAAGCGCACTGCTATGTATAATCGGGTTAGGGATACTCATCAGTATGGCATTGGGGATATTTCTAGAGCTTACTGTTTTGGATAAATCCATTGTTGGGATTGCCATTTTTATGGTGGGAACACCCGCTTACCTGATTGCAAGTAATTTGGGTAAAGTAGATCAGTATACCATCGCCGGGTTCTTGAACGAAAGCATTGAAGAGGTTGGCGGAGATGCGGAGGTGCTGGTTAAGAAAGAAAATGAACTGGATCCTGAAGAAAAAACCCGCCGCGAGCAGCTGGAAGAATTCTTTCGGGAAAACCCACTGTATAATTTTCTGCCAGATCGTCCTGTAAAGCAGGCTTACTTCCTGTTTTTAATTTCCCTGCTTGCCAGCTTCGCTATTTGGTACTTTGGATTTTAATTGGGCGCTTCCCTCACAGAATTAGTTGAGGTTCTGTTTACTCCGATTACCTATTTCATTTTAAGATAAAGCCCTTGTTCGCCCTGTTTAACTTCCGCTAGGGGCATATCTTACAGGGAACTTGTCATTAACAGGAGTAATAATAATGAGTCATAATCACAATCATCATCACCATAATGTTGATGACTCCTCTATCTGGAAGCTGTGGGTTTCTATATTTTTGAATTTGGCAATTACTGTTGCTGAATTGGTGGGAGGGTTAATTTCTAACAGTCTTGCCTTACTCTCTGATGCTATCCATAACCTAAACGATACCATGTCGCTGGGCGTTACCTTGGTGGCCCGTAAAATTTCAAAGAAGGGCGCTAATCCATCTAAAACGTTTGGCTATAAAAGAGCCGAAATTATTGGTGCCTTCATTAACCTGGTTACGCTGGTTATTGTAGCTCTGTTTCTAATAAAAGAAGGTATTGAACGGTTTTATGAGCCTCAATCTATTGACGGTTACACCATGTTCTGGGTGGCAATTGTGGGGTTGATCGGCAATTTTGTAACCGCCGGTTTGCTGTGGAAAGAATCCAGAGGAAATATCAATATGAGGAGCGCTTTCATTCATATCCTTTCGGATGGCTTGTCATCGGTAGGGGTAATTATAGGAGGATGGCTCATTCTGGAATACCAGTGGTATATCGTTGATACCATCCTGACCGTAATTATCGGTGTTTACATCTTATGGCACTCTTACTATATGTTGAGGGAAACCATTAATATCCTGATGGAATCGAAGCCTGAGGATATCGACATTTCTGAGCTCACGGAAATGATGGCCGGAATTGACAAAGTATGCGATGTGCATCATGTGCATGTTTGGCGACTTGATGAACAAAGCACTCTGTTGGAAAGCCATATCGTAATCGAAAAAGAAGATGTAGGGCAGATGGAAGCCATTAAATCTTCTATCAAACAGCTACTGCATGATGAGTTTGATATTCATCACAGCACGCTGGAATTTGAGTTCGAGCCCTGTGGAGACCACATTCACGAAGTGGATCATAGTCATGATTAATTGCCGGCAGGAGCGGAAAAATCCTGATTGTACGGATTATGATCGGGAACTGTAATTTTAACCGCGCCATAATTGGATGCGTCATGGCATTGGTTACAGGTTTGAACCATGGTTTGAAAATTGGACTCAAAAAGTTCAGGGTTTTTGGCGTCGATTGCGGCTTCTATATTCTCGATTTGAGGAAGCAGCATGGTATTTAGCAACTTGCTCACATTTACACCGTCATCGATGTGATTTTCATCAATAATAGTTTCCGACAACTCTTCGATCTCGTGAGAATAAATATCAGCCAGCTCCCAGTTCTCCGCGGTACCTGCAAGATATAGTTTGTGGCTATATCGCTGCATAAACGACATATGATAAATCAAAGGAATCGCGTCTTCATAGCGTTCTTCAGTATCTGCATGGCTCCCCGATTTATCTTGCTGTTGCTGACAGGAAATACCTATAAAAAGTGCTAAAACCAGAAAGCTGCTTTTCCGGATAAAATGACGCATAATAGATGAGTATTGATTAGTTGTTATAACTATGCCTAAGTTATTTGTGAATAGTCTTACATTCAACACATGAAAAAACTAATACTCTTTTTTATACCCTTTATAGTAATTGGCTGTGGCAATAATCCGAAAGTAATCGAAGATATGGGCGACGCCTCTTTTCAACTGGTTGACAGTGATAGCTCTGAGGTTGTGTTCCCCGATGATTTTGAAGGCGACTATGTGGTGATGGGCTTTATCTACACCAACTGTCCGGATATCTGTTCACTAATTACCCAGAATCTTGTCAAGATCCAGAAAGAGATGAATTACCCGGATGATGTACAGTTTGTAGCTGCCACTTTTGATCCGGTCAGGGATACTCCGTCAAAGCTGAAGCAATATGGAAGAGCATTTGAAGTGGATGAAAATTTCACCTTTTTAACCGGCGATTCTACCCAGGTTTTTGCGTTGATGGACAGTGCTCGTGTTCGAAGTCAGGTTTCCTTCACTCAACAAACAGAAGACGGAAAAGAGCTGTACTTCATCAATCATTCCGATAAAATTATGGTGTTGGATAAACAAGCCCGGGTCATTTTTGAATATGGGGGAAGTCAGCCTATGATTCCTTCCCTGGTTATTGAAGATTTAAACAAAGTTCGATGAAAAAAACAGTTACGCTTTTATTTATCGGCGGGTTGATGCTTTCTGTGGCCTGTACGAAACAAGAATCTGACGGAAAGAAAATGAATGAGGGATCCGATATACTAAGAGAGCGGGTTCGCCCGGCTGCCTCAGGTGGAACAAGTGCAGCTTATTTTGTGTACGCAAATACACTGACAAAAGCGGATACTCTTATCTCAGTAGAAGCTGATGTTGCAGATATGGTGCAGGTGCATGAGTCGTACGAAACAGAAGGCGGGATGATGGGGATGCGGGAGCAAAAGAAAGTTATTATTCAGCCCGGTGAAGAAATTCGTTTCAGGCAGGGAGGGCTTCATGTTATGCTGATGGGTTTGAATCAGGAATTACAAACCGGTGATTCCGTTGCTGTTCTATTAAAGTTTGCCGGTGCCGGTGAGGTTACAAAAAAGCTTTCCGTTCAGCCTTAAAATTCGCTCAAATAAAAAAGGCTGCCGGGATTACCGGCAGCCTCAACCACTTAACGCCTCAATTTACTGAATAGTAAATTGAACCATTACAATGTTGTTCATGTCGTCAAATACGGGCGGGTCATCACTTCCTTCCGAACCGTCGAAATCATAAGACCCGATGGTTCCATTGTCGATGTGTAACATTGCCCATACTTTCTCTCCTGACTCCAGGCTTTCACCGTCGTTAAGTTCGATAACTAAGTCCGTGTTTTGCCCGGTATAAACCTGTCCATGTCCTATACTTGCAGGAACTACCGGAGAATCGTTGCCGGTGTCTCTGTGAAGCACTACAAATCCAATTTGGTTGGTCATGGTTTCAGAGATCATAATACTTCCGTTCTCTACCGCCTGATCTTCAGCTACTACTGCAGGTGATGCCGAACCGCTTACGGTGATACTCGTTAACAGAATGCCGTTGGCAGTTACAACTGGTTGGTCGTGCGGTCCTTGACCATCAAACTCGTATGTGCCAATCGTTCCGGTATCGTAGTGTGCCATAGGGTAAAGTACGTCACCGTCTTCGACCACAACGCTGTCATCAAAAGTGATTTGAACGTCAGTATTCATTCCTTCCTGAATCGGTGCTTTACCAATAATTTCCGGAATCTGGGGGCCGTCATTAGCTTCGTTGGAAGCATGCACAACGATCCATCCGTCGGTATCTGATTCTACATCAACCATGATGGAGTTGTTCATAACGGTTTGATCTTCCGCCATCAGTGTGGACATATTTTCAATTACTTCAAAAGAAGAAAGTACGATCTCACCTTCTGCGGTAATCACGGGCTGGTCTAAACCGCTTTGTCCATCAAACTCATATTCACCGTCTGTTCCGGTATCATAATGAAGCATTGGGAAGAGGTTGTCGCCGGTAGAAACTTCAGCGCCTTCGTTAAGCACAATTTCTACATTCTCATTTACGCCGGAAGAAACAGCAGCTTTACCAATAATTTCCGGAATTTGAGGTCCGTCGTTATTTGCATTCGGGCCGTGAATAACAATCCAGCCGTCTTCAGCAGCTGATACAGATCCGATGTTGAAAATATTACCTTGGTTAACCTGGTCCATTACAGAAATAGCAGGATCAGTTTGGGAAATCATAAATGATGTCATTACGATTTCGTCATTTAAGGTAACCGGAAGGTCTAATCCGTTTTCCCCGTCAAACTCATACTCGCCCATGGTTCCGGTGTCTTCATGCAGCATAGCCCAAAGGGTTTCCTCGTTAGAAACGCCCTCTTCCAGCTGAATGGTTACATCGGTATTTACACCGGCTTCAACCATAGTTTTACCAATTATCTCAGGAACCTGTGGGCCGTTGCCTTCGGCATTGGAGCGGTGAATAACGATCCACCCACTTTCCGGAGATACCACATTAGATATAGTGACCTGGTTTCCGTTACTGGTACCCTGAGTGTTGGCTTCAACAGCCGGAATATCAGTATCATCTTCTCCCGATGAATTATTATTGTCGCAGGCTGTGAAGGATAGTCCTACAGCAGCCAGAATAATGAATAGTTTGTTTAGTGATTTCATAATAGTTTTTACTTGATGAATTTTATTTCTTAATCACTTGAGAATACGAAGAGACCTTTCAGTCAGATTGCTAAGAACACAAAATGATTTTCAGAAAGAGATAATCGTGGGATTATTAAATGAAAAATCAATATTCAGTGTATTAGTAGGTGAAGAAAGGCACTTGGAATGGGCCCACTTAGAAAACCTTGTTCCGATGTAATTTTTAGAATAAAGAGCAGTGTCCATTAAAAAAGAAGTAAACAGAGATCATACATCCGAAAGCTACGATGCCCTCGCACCTGAATATGATGCACGCTGGAAGGGATATATAGAGAATACGCATCAAAAAATGTTGGATCAGTTGGAAGCATCGCCTTCTGACCGGCTGCTGGATATAAGTGCCGGAACCGGATACCTGGCAAAATATGTTCACCAGAATGAATGGGATTTCGACGAATTTGTGCTAAACGATGTATCCACTGAAATGCTGGCAAAAGCTAAAGAGAAGGTGGGTTCTGATGAACGGTTTCTTTTTACCGGTTTTAGTGCAGATCAAATGGGGTTTGAATCCCATTCTTTTGATCGGGTAATTTCGTTAAATGCTTTTCATAATTATTCGGATCAGGCAGCAGTAATCGGAGAGGTCTATCGGGTGCTTAAGCCCGGTGGGAGATTTTATTTGCTGGATTGGAACAAAGAAGGGTTCTTCAGGCCAATCAATTATCTCATCGATAAGTTTACGAGTGAAACCATCCAAACGGTTTCTATAAAGGAAGCGGAGCAACTGCTAAGGTCCTTTCATTTCAGTATTACTCACAAACAGGCCTGGTATTACCGCTACTGGAACCTGTTCCTCATCTGCTCAACAAAGCCTGACTAGAGAGAAAAAAGAAAAAGCCCCGACCGATCAAAACCAGGGCTTTGCTTGAGTTATTCGGAGTATATGTTTGCCAATCACTTAAAATCAGCACTGTAATACTACGAAGTGCAAGAGCCACCGGATTGGAAAAACTATTTAAGATTTTTGAAGAAGGGACGATAAGCGGGTACGGAATCCCCTTTTTGGGGAGGAAGAGAAGGGTGCCGGTTATAGGAAATCCTTAAAGATATTCTATGACAGCAGTTACATCGCCTTGGTAATGACCTCTAAGTGAGCTGAGGTCTTTGATTTTGCCATTCAGAAAGATGTGATGCTTACCGGTTTCCGTGGTTCTTTTATCCACCTGAAGTGATTCAAACTCCATGGCTTCGCCGTCAACATTTCTGATGCCGGCGTTTTCAAAGATTGAGACACTTACATCGGTGCCCGGAGAGGTTTGAAGAGAAAATCCTCCGGCTTTGACATTATTGTTATAAGCATCCACAGAGCTTAAGTCGATGAGTCCTTCTTCAATGGAAGATAATCCGGCTCCGCTTACAACCTCAACCCGAACTTGCATTACAGCAGTTGTTTGTGCCTGAAGGGAAGCCCAAAAGCCGGAAACCAGGAGGATTAATATGTGGGTGATTGCTACTCTCATTTTTATTTATCTCACCCAAATAATATTAATTTCCTCTAATATTAAAAAATTTTAATTATAATAAAGCGGAAATTATTTCCTCACCCCTGACAAAAAACAACGTCTATACTAGCGTGAAGCCGTGTATTTACAAATGTTAGAAATTAAAACTCTCTAATATTAGAAAAGAAGTCTGTCAGAAATCGATGATTCCTGACAGTATCAGAGGTTTTTAAAAAAGGCAGGGAGGCTAGATTCTGAAGAATCTCTTCAGTTTTATCCGTTTTGCTCTCTTTTTGAGAGCGGTAAGTTTTTCCTCATCCAGTTCAAGGTCGTCTGGATGTAGCTCAATCTCTTTAAGAGAATCCATTGGGTTGAGAATGCCGAGATGTTTTATGAACGTGTTGAGATGGCTTCGAAGGTATTTCTTCCGGTTTTTGTCCAGAATGTCTATGATCTCTTCCCACTTTTCGGGCTTAACCGAACACTCAATTCCCAGACCGATGGCATCAGAGTCGTCAGGACTGTTGAGGCAAATCTCCAATTGTAATTCCAGGTTTTCCGGTAGTGGTTCGGGGCGGAGTAGTTTGGGGCCCTGGTGTTTTCTGTATCCACGGGGAAAAAAGCTCTTCCAAAGCTCTCCGGTAGAGGGATCGTGGTAAAAGACTTCATAGGTATCCATGTTCTTTCGCACAGTTACCATGTCTTTTATGCGCTCTATTTGTCTTTTATTATTAATGATATACATAATATTGTCTGCCTCGTAGATGTATACTTATGCCCATTATAAAAAGTTCCCTGGCAGCAGTTTGTTACAAACTTTTTTTAAGAATGAAACAATGCGAAGTGAACTTTTAAAACCTGAACGTTAATTTTGATTGCGCGAGGATTTTACTTCACACGCTCTATGATGATGAGTGTTATATCGTCACTTTGAGGCTCACCTTTACTAAAATTGTCAATCGTTTTTAGCAGGTTCATCATCATCTGGGAAGGGCTGAGGGATTTATGCTCGATGAGCCATTCTTCGAAACGTTCATCGGAAAAAAACTCACCTTCCGTATTGCGGGCTTCCGGAATACCATCCGAAAACATGATCAGCTTGTTACCTGAATATAATTTAATGGAATCTCCATGAAAGTCTACCGGATCCATTATCCCAAGCATAACGCCCCCAACTTCAAGCTGAGAGAGTTTGTGATTATGTACATCCAACAGGTAAGGGTTATTGTGGCCGGCATTCACATAATTAAAGGTATGTGTTTCAGTATCAAGTTCACCGTACACGGCAGTGATAAACTTATCGATGGGAGAATCCTCATAGATAAGCTTATTTACACTGTTAATAGAATCGCCAACGTTTTTATTGTTTTCCACATGAGAGCGAAGAGAGGCACGCATGGTTGCCATCAGCAGAGAGGCGGGCACCCCTTTGCCGGTTACATCGGCTACTGTAAATCCCCATCGGTTGGTTTCCGGAATGGGAATATAATCGTAGTAATCGCCGCCAACACTTTTAGCCGGCTTGCTACACCCTGCAATTCTATAGTTAGGGATGTTGGGAACTTCCTTGGGCCAAAAGCCGGATTGAATGGTACGAGCAACTTCAAGCTCTTTATCCATTAGCTCTTTTTCAATCCGCTCTTGTTGAAGTTTGGCATTCTCAATGGCAATAGCGGCCTGATTCGCCATGGTCTGAAAAATAGGAATCAAATCATCCGTAAGCTCATCCGGATTCTTTTTGTTGATAGCTTGCAGGGCTCCGATTACTTTTCCGTTGTGATTTACAAGAGGCACACAGATAAGGTCTTTGGTAGTGAAGGAAGAGCTTACACTCAGCTCACCGGCAAAACGGGGGTCAGTCTGAACATCTTTTACTATTACGGGTTCCACATTCTGCACTACCCAACCACTTAAGCCTTGGTTTGCCGGCATACTTTTACCCGAAAGTTCTGCAGTAGCCGGTCCGGTTGGTATGGTTAAAGTCAGTTTTGATTTATCCTCCGAAAGCAGAAAAAGGGAGCTTGCCTCGGTATCCATAATGATTTTGGCGGAATCCATAATCTCACGGAGTAACTTATCGAGCTCAAGGTTGGAATTTATTTTCCCAACCAATTCCATGAGCAGATTAAGCTGGTCAATATTAATAGATTGTGATGTTGTTTTCATACCCGATACCCACACTAACTGATTATATTGTTAAACTCCTTGAGCTTCACCACTTTTGGAATATTTTCCAAAGCATTTTTCTCCTTGATCCAATAGCATTAATCCCCCAAAAAGATGCGATCTAATATAAATAAGAAGAGTCAATATACTATAACGATTCTTAGGAATACAATGACGGCTCAGATGGGTGAAAACACGTATTGATTTTAGAAATTAATTTCTCGTGTTTGCGATCATAATGTTATTAATAATTAGTGGGAAGGGTACATGTATTTGCTGAGAAAAGTTATAATAACCGGTGTTCTGTTCTGTGTAAGCCATGCGATTTTGGCCCAGAATTCACATGAGAAAGAGTTGGTAATCCGGGATGAGCCCATGCTTTCTTCCGACCAGATCATTGCTGACCGTGAAGTAAATTATGATGTAAACGGAAAGCTGGCAGCAGGCTTGTTAATTAAAACCTCTCTGAAGAACTTAACCATTGAGTCAACTTTGGGAGTGCTCAGTAAAATGGGATACGAAAATTCAGTATTGGTTCTACTTTCTCCGGAAGAGAGTAAAGTGAATATCTACAAAGAAGGTGTTGATCCATTGGATATTATTTTGAGTGAAGTGGGAATTAAGCTGGAGAGCGGTAAAGTTTGGGAAATTCAATTAACGGAACAATCCAAAAAGAACAATTCTAATGAGTTAAGAATAGTCAAGGAAATGGAGTTTCTGAATAATGAGCTAATAGCCAACCGCAGGGATAATAAAAATGCGGAGGGTGTATTAGCCACCGGTTTGAAAATCTATTCTGAATTGGAGAACCTGGAAATCACGGGCTCTGATTCCGAGAAATTATTAAACATTCAGAAAGGAGAGAACTACCATTTGGTCTATATAATACCCAGCATACAGCAAATACAGATTTCTGTGCCCGGGAGAAAATCATTGATCATAGATTTGGCACAAACTACGCTTGAAAGTGGGCGGGTGTATAGCTTGAGTATTGAATAACTCTTTCTATTCAGAGACTGTATTAAATAAAGAAGGACGCCAGCAGTTGCTAACGTCCTTCTTTAATGTCGGGGCGACTGGATTTGAACCAGCGACCTCTCGACCCCCAGCCGAGCGCTCTACCTAGCTGAGCCACGCCCCGATTTAAAACACTAAGTTAAATAATCTTTTTACTAAATAAGCCGGGCGACTGGATTTGAACCAGCGACCTTCCCGACAAGCCTGTCGGGACGCTCTACCTAGCTGAGCCACGCCCCGATTAATGAGCGCTAAAGATACGCATCAAATCAGGCAAAACTCAATCATTTCTTGGTTTGGCACAATTCAATCAAAACCCCATGATTATCCTTCGGATGAACGAAGGCCACCAATTTATTGTCGGCTCCGTTTTTGGGTTTTTCGTTTAACACCGTGAAGCCTTCTTGCCGAAGGCGGGCCAGCTCAGCGTGGATGTCATCCACTTCAAAGGCTATATGATGGATGCCTTCGCCTTTCTTTTCTACATACTTTGCAATCACGGAATCATCGGCAGTGGGACCAAGCAGCTCCACCTTCGACTCCCCGGTCTGGAAAAACACCGTTTCCACCTTTTCACTTTCCACGGTCTCGGATTTGGTGGGAGAGGCGTTTAAAACTTTAGAATAGGTTTCTGTGGCTTTCTTAATGTCTTTTACGGCAATGCCAATATGATCAATATGCATGGTTCATTTTTTTGTTAGGAATATGATATAAAATGTTTATCGAGATGGAGAACCTGCGAGCGTCCGACGGTCCTCGCAGCGTTCGGTGAGCAACGCTTACAGGACCTGCGGACACTGTAAGGTTGCTGTAAATACTGATTGATTATTTGTCTAAGGCTATCGGAAATTTCTGAAGCAACCCTTCTTGCCGGACAAGCTTCTCGATGCTTTCAATATCCCGGGGCAGGAAATCGCTGTAAATTTCAACTCCGTCTTCAGTAGCAATAATCATGTCTTCCAGACGAATATAAATGCGTTCTTCAGGTACCCGAAACTGGGGTTCAATCACAAACACCATTCCCGGTTCAATGGGTGCGGCATAGTTACCAACATCGTGTACCGACATTCCCACGCCATGACCTAGTCGCATATTTGGGTTTTGAGCTCTTTCATGGTACCCGGCAACAAATTCTTCAGCAGCATTTCGGTAAAGTGGTTTAGAGAACTTATGCTCTTCCAAAATGACGTCAATTTCTTTTAGGGCATACTGCATTACCTGCTGAGGGGTAAGCCCGAGTTTGATATTGTAGAGAATAGCCTCATAAAATTTCAGATAGAAAGAATACAACTCCCTTTGAACCGGATTGAAAGTACCATTTACGGGCCACATCCGGCCGAGATCGCTGGAGTAGTATCGGTCATAAGCACCGTAATCCATCAAAATCATGTCACCGGCTTTTGCGGTTCGTACGCTATTATGGTAGTGGTTCATGTAGGCATCCGGCCCCACATGAATAAGCGGATAATAAGCATCAGCCTGAATATTATGCTTCCAGTAGATGTATTTGGAAACGGCTTCCAGTTCATAGGGCTTAACACCCGGCTCTGTTGATTTCATCGACTCCATAATGACTTCTGCCTGAAGTCGTGTAGACCGCCGAATAAGCTCCAGCTCTTTTTCACTTTTTATTTTGCGGAGTTCATCGATGACAGGATCCAAATCTCTGACTTCTAAATTGGGAGCTGTTGCTCGGACTTCCTTGATGAAGTTTTGATGTCGGGGCAGACGGGTATCAAGTGGATTAGCTTTCATGTCCTCAATATGCCGGTTAGCCATGCTGCGTGTCATGGCAACTTCTTCGTAGGGACTGTATGGTGTGTAAATATTTCCGATTTCGGCAGACTCATTCATTGACTTCAGATCATTCAATAAATCAGAGTACGATCCCACATTCTTAATACCGGAAAGCTCATTTACTAAATCAGCATCTTCAAATGAAAGTATTTTACCCTCCCCATACTCTCGTCGCTCTTTGCGGTTATACAGGTAAATGGTGGCCTCACGGGTTTGCCCATTCAGTATCAGGTAGGCGTCCGGTGATTTTATGCCGGACAAGTAGTAGAATTCATTGTTCTGCCTGAAATCCAGGTAGCCAACCGGGCTTGGAGCTCCTTGTAAAATAGCAATACTCTCATCGCCAATGGCATCATACACCTTGTCTCGACGCTCTGCAAACTCGGCAGGGGTGAAGTGTTCCGAAAACAAGGGCCGATCTTCTTTCAGGGTAGATTCATTCCAGCTTGAATGTTGAGCGTGCAATGAAGAAGAAAAAGCAAAGAGAAGAGATAACAGGAAGAGACTTTGTAAGCTGAAAGCATATCGAAGAATGTGAGACATGATTGCTGGGCTGAGATTAAAATTTCACAAAAAATAAAAAAGGGTAAATAAAAAGTAAGAAGCAATGCGGTCTTAAACTTCTTATTTACCCTTACAAATAAATTGCGAGTGTTAAGTATAGATCGTTACTCCAGTGAGTTCATCAGGCGCTGGAATAATTCACTGCTGGTGTTACCACTTCCAAGGTTAAGGTCATCAATTTGCTTGTTGATGGCTTCAATTCTACGCTCCAGTGAGAGGCCACTCCACTCAGTAATGGCTTCGGTTTCTGAAATCTGTATTCGGTTCAGGTACTTGATAGCTTCGTTTGGATTGTAGCCGGAAAGGTAAGTATAAATGATTCCCCAGTAATCAGCGTCAAATTCATAGGATTCCAGTCGTTCGCTGTTGGCGGCATCATAAAAGCCATCGGTCCAGTCGGTGATGCGTTGTTCATTCTCCCGCTCTTCTTCGGTAGCTTGGTCTTCGGCTCCCTCTTCAGCCAATTTCCGGCGCATTTCGTCCAGCAGGCTTTCTCGTTTTACCCGCGGTTCCTGTTCTTTGTACTCAACCATACCGTGGCTGAATACAAGATGAGCAATTTCATGGGCCAGGAAATGAACCAATTCAGCTTCAGAGCGCATTTGTTTGAGGGCTCCTTTGGATACAAAAATATAATTGCCCGGCAGTGAGTAACCCTGAACGGCTTCTGAATCAAGGATAAATACTTTAAAGTCGAGTTCCGGTTTGTGACTGTTCTCTACAATCAGTCCGGATAAAAGATCCAGGTAGCGTTGCAGCTGGTAATTGCTCACCAGCCCTCGTTGAGCTACCGCACTGGCAACCGCATAACCAACCTGGTCGATAGCGGGATCGGTATAGGGCACAAAAATAGCCCGTGGGTATAACAACCTGCGCTCTTGTTGAGGATTCATTTTCCGCTCTCTCACACCGATAAAGTTCTGGAACTCGGTAGGAGAAGCAGGTTCAATCTGAAATTTCTCGAAATCTACCGTGTACTCGATATCCCGGGCCCGGCGCCATTTTTCAGCAAAGCCTTTTACTGCGGCTGAAACCTGAGTTGGTGAGGCAACCAGTTCTTCTTCAACATCCGTTTCCTTACCGTCAATTTGAGAGAACATCAGGTTCATTCGGCTTTGGAGAGAGTCAGACTGAAGCTTGTCTTCACTAATCTTAGTGTCAGATAGGGTGTAGCTTGGCACCCATCCTAATGTTTCTTTAAACCAGATTCGATCCCAATATCCCTGTGTGGAATCCAGTTCTACTTTATTGTTGATGTACAGGCGCAATAAAAACTCATGATAGGCCGCAGGGCCTTTGCGCATGTCGGCCGTTTGATTCGTGTATTTTACCTGGGCCAAAGCAAACTGACCGAACATAGCTGTGCAAAATAATAGCACCCCAAAAGAAGAAAGTAATTTTTTCATCATTTATTTGTTTGTTGATAGCTACCCTCCCAGTTTTCGCCGGGCGGATTCTTTTTAAATACCTCGATATTCTTTAAATAAATCCGACAGAGCATGTCCCCGTCTTTAAGCTCCAGAGCTTTTTCGAACTTGACTTCTGCCGCTTCCCATTCCCGATTATAATAATGATTTAACGCACCATGGAAAAGTTCAACGAACGATTCCCATTTAGAGGATTCCTTGGTGCCTTTCTCACATATAAGTTCAAAAATCCGGATGGGTTTTGTTTTACCCTTGGCTTTCATGAGGGCGACTTCACGTGTTAAAAGCCGGTCTTTAACTTGTTCGCGGGTTGACTGTGAAATCAAAATTCGGGTGCCAAAATCTTTGTTGGCCGGTTCCAGTCGGGCGCCAAGGTTTACATTATCCCCTAAAACCGTATAGCTGAACCGGTCTTTAGAGCCCATATTTCCGACGACCATAGGACCGGAGTTTAATCCATAGCGCACATGGGGAGCGGGCAACCCATCACCGGTCCATTTGGCTTGTAGTTCAGCCAGCTTCTCCTCCATTTCGAGGGCGCATTTACAAGCGTAGTAAGCATGGTCTTCTTCCGGAACCGGAGCCCCCCAAAAAGCCATAATGGCATCACCGATATATTTATCCAGCGTGCCTTTATTTCTGAAAACGATGTCGGTCATTTCACTTAAATACTCGTTCAGAAAGGTAACAAGCTCTTCGGGAGGAGTATCTTCGGAAATGGAGGTAAATCCTGCTAAATCGCTGAACAGAACGGTAAGTTCTTTCTTCTCTCCCCCTAATTTAAGCAGTTCCGGTTCTTCTATAATTTGTTCAACCAGTTCTTTTTGGAGGTATAAATCAAAGGCGCTGCGGATAGCTCTTTTTTGAGCATCCTCACTCACATATTTAGTGGTGTAGCCTACAATTATCATTAACAAGGAGGAAAGGAAAATTTCAGCGGTAGGAAACCAAACCCGATATACGCTGAAAAGAATTAGTCCGGCAATTATGATCGCTCCCATCAGTACAGCAGAAAAAGAAATATTCACTTTTGAAGGCGTCCAGAAAATCACAATCAAAAGAGCCGCGGTAAAAATGAGAATAAGAATGTTTTTGGTGAGCGGAGAAACAGTGGTTATGAAATCACTTTCCAGCAGATTATTGGTAACGGCGGCGTGAATTTCTACGCCGGGGAAAGGTTCAATCGGACTCATGGGGGTAGACTTGATGTCAGATAAGCCGGCCGCATTGGCCCCCACAAACACAATCTTGTCTTTTAGTTCTATCAACGAGTCGGCTTTGGGGTCCCCGGTCTGCCGGAATTCGAGCCCGGCTTTAAATAGTCCGTAAAAAGAATAGTTTCGGAATGTTCCATCTTCACTACCTCCTTTTTTGTACCAGTTAATCAGATATTTTCCGTCGGGTTGAAGCGGCACTTCCAGTGAATCCAGAAAAAGAGAACGTTCTGTTCTGTCAACTGAAACCTGCCCTCGTTGATATCCGAGGTAGGCGGCTACTCCAAGAGAAGGGAGGGCCTGGTCATCGGAGATATTAAAAAACATGGGTACTCTTCGAATGATGGATTCATTCTCGGTGGGGATGGCTACCGATCCAATTTTATGAGCGGTATTCAGGAAGCGTGGGATGGGGACATTATGTACGGAGTACAGCTCCGAACTGTCTTCCAATGCAAGTGGGTAGGTAAAGCGGGACAGGTTGGTCCGGTTATATCCATCATCACTTTCAACTGTTTGTGCAGACAGCACGGAGTTTTGATAGGTGCCAAACATCTGTTCCAGGTACAGGTCACTGCGGTCCCCGGAAAGGCCATTTCGGTCAAAGTCGGGTTGATCAAAAAGCACATCATATACGACCAGGCGGGCTTGTTTGGCCATCAGGTAGTTGTGGACGGTGCCATACACCTCCCGTGGCCAGGGCCAATAAATGCCATGTTCCTTCGCAAAGGTGTCCAGACTTTTTTGGTCAATCATAGCCAGCGACACCCGGTCTTTGGGGACATTCCGTTCGAAAGACCTGAACTTTTGATCGAGCAGGGAGTCTTCGATGGGGTTGAAAAAGCCCGCAGATTGCAGAACAAAAAGTGAGGATATCACAGCAGTGTATACCAACCCGAGTAAGACTGCTTTATTAAGTTTTCTTCCTTTTTTCATTTTGTACCCGAATTAGAAGGCAACAACAGATTCTATAATAAGAATTTCAGTGTTGTTGTGCACTTTATAGCTTATCGTTTAATATCATTGGCTGCAACCGATGCTCGTGCAATTTAGACGACATCTTAGAAATGCTTTAATTATCATTGCTTTTGCATCACCGGTGAACCCGAACAATATAGTTTTTTATGTCACATCATCGAATAAAATCTACAGAAAAATATCCATTTTGGTTTAAGACTACCGTTACCTTAATTGGCCTGTACTTACTGTTCCTGGTATTGAGCTACGGCAAGTTTATTTTGATGCCGCTGGCTTTTTCGGCATTTTTTGCGATGCTATTGAACCCAATTGTAAAACTCTTTGAGCGCTGGAAAATGGGCAGGGCTTTTAGCATCATCCTTACCTTGCTGGTAGTTTTAGTTGTTCTCGGGGGCATTTTATCGCTGATATCAGCTCAATTTGTGCAGTTTGCGGAGCGGATACCGGAAGTGACCGAAAAGCTGAAAACCGTTTCGAACAATGCCATCCAATTCCTTGAAGATACGGCCGGGATTTCCCAGGAAGAACAAAGCGAGTACCTTCAGCAGGGCATAAACAACCTTATTGATCAAAGTGGCAATTATGTGAGTTCCATTGTAAGTGCCACCACCAATATTTTTACGGTGATGACGCTCATGCCTATCTTCATCTTCTTCATGCTCTATTACCAGGAAATGTATCAAACCTTTTTTCAGAAGCTGTTCGCTTCCAGAAAAGGCGACTATTCCAACGTAGATAATCTTTTGGGTCGGGTGCAGGGTGTAACCCAGAATTATCTGGTTGGTATGCTTTCGGTGATTGGCATTTTAGCAGTGTTGAATACAACCGGACTATTTATCATCGGGCTGGAGCATGCGTTATTCTTTGGGGTTTTTGCCTCCCTATTAGCCATCATTCCTTACATCGGGATTATTATCGGTGCATTACCTCCGTTGCTTTTTGCTTTATTACTCACCGATTCGCTGATCACCCCTGTGCTGGTGGTGGCTGTTTTTGGAACCGTTCAGTTTCTGGAAGGCAACTTTATTACGCCACGAATTGTCGGCTCCAAAGTATCCATCAATCCGTTTGTAGCTATGATTGCCCTGATTATTGGCGGCGAATTATGGGGAATCTCCGGGATGATTTTATTTGTGCCGCTAATCGGTATTCTGAAAGTGATTTTTGATCAGATTCCTGAGATGAAACCTTATGGATACTTATTGGGTAACTCCGTTAACTATGAAGATTAGACTGTGAAAACACAAAGCCCGGTATTACCGTTTTTCGCTATACTCATATGTTTGTTTATTGTCGGTGCTTGTTCAGATCAAGAGGTTAAGAAAGAACATTACTTTTTGGATGGATATGATCATCTGGAATTTCGTGATTCAACCGGCTTTCCGGTTCCTCCTAATCAATACATAGTTTCTACACAGGTAAATGGAGTGCGGATGTATGATATCAGAGACACCACTCTTATTCTGTACAATAAAAGGGCAGATGAACCATACAGAGGGTTTATCAGAACCTTTGACAGCAGAGATTATAATCTGCAGGGCGAATTTGAAAACGGGGAGATGTTCCGGCTGCGGTATTGGTACGCAAGCCGAAGGTTAGGCATGGATGCCGACTACAGAAAAAACACAGGTAGCATTTGGGATAAACTGGGTCGGCTGACTATAAGCTGGAATCCCGATGAGTTGTATTATATCGACCCTGCCTCACAGAAAATCACACAGATCAGGACCGATACCATGACCAGCTACTACAGCAAATCCGGGGAGCTGACAGGCTATACCGTCCGTACCGATACCTCCTTTGTTCAACACTATGCCGACGGCCAGCCGCGTTTTAAATTTCCTTATTCTGAAAAGGGCCCGCGAAGCGGAAAGGTGAGGAGGTGGCACCCCAATGGTCAGGTTCAGGTAACCGGACAATATAAAGATGGAGAACAATCCGGAGTGTGGATTGAATACGACAGCTTAGGGAATGAGATTAAAAGGGAGAGCTACGACTAAATATCTTCCGGAAAGAATAAATCCCTTACATATGTATAATTAGCTGCCATTCGTCCAATCGGATCGTATTTGGCGTAATTTACTTTGTCATTTTCCATGTACACATCGTCCTGAATGTGATAGCACACCAGCTCTCCGATCACCTGGTTGAAATCTCCCAGTTCCATCACCCGATCTAACCGGCATTCCATGCTGATGACGGCTTCTTCAACCCGGGGAGCCGTAACTAAGTTGCTTTTGACGGGAGTGAGGCCTGTTTTCTCAAACTCACTGACTTCTTTTGGATAAATGGTGCTGCTCTTGTGCATGTGATTGGCCAGCCGGGCCGAAACCAGGTTGATGACATAATCTCCGCTGTCTTTGATGTTAGCCAGTGTATCCTTGTCTCCATCTTTCCCCACATTGGCTCCAAGACCGATGGAGGTGATGAACATGATCGGGTTGTGGGAAATGACGTTGAAGTAACTGTAGGGTGCCAGGTTTGGAATCCCGCTTTCCCCAACCGAAGAAATCCACGCAATAGGCCGGGGCACCACGCTGCCTTTCACAAGTTTGGCTATTTGATGTTCAGAAAACTGAGTTTTTTCTATAATCACGGAAGTAGATTTTAGGTTTAAAAATCGGTGTTCGAAGGTAGCTATTTTTGGAAAGCTTGCATAATAAAGGAAGTTGCGGTTGGTTCTTGAATTAAACAAATTCCTTACCATTAGTAAGAAAAGTAAGGAGAATAAAATATGCCATCAGCAACTATCACATCGAAAGGACAAGTTACCATCCCCAAAGAGATAAGGGATAAGCTGCGATTAAAGCCGGGAGATATTCTAAATTTCGAGATGGAATCAGTAAATACCGTAGTAGTTACTACCAAAAAAAAGGATTATAAAGAAGCCTATGGAATGCTGTATCGGGAAAATCAGGAACCCAAATCAGACAAAGAAATCAATGAAGGAATCGTTGAATACCTAAAGGAAAAGTATAAAAGGTAATGGTAGGAATAGATACGAATTTGTTGGTTAGATTCCTGATAAAGGATATTGAGGAACAGGCAGAATTAGTAGCAAAATTAATTGAAGATGGGAAAGAGCTTTACATCAATCAGGTGGTACTGTCAGAGACTTCGTGGGTGCTTCTAAAAACCTATGATTATTCTAAAATCGAATTCATACGTGTTTTGGATACACTGTTTGAGACGAAAGGATTTCATTTTTTTGATCAGGAAGTAGTAAAGCTCACAATTGAAGACTACATAAACAGCTCGGCAGATTTTAACGATTGTCTCATACATCAACTAAATAAAAAGGAGCGGCTAACCACGTACACTTTCGATAAAAAAGCATCCAAATTAAAAGGAATGAAGTTATTAGCATAAATTACAAATCGTAAAGGTAGTTCATGGATTACCCTTACGGTTTATTTTTTGCCTCAAAAAACGCCATTACTTCATCAGCGCTTTTGGCATTCAGCACACGGTCTTTCCCGTACTTACCTTTTCGGGCAATGCGGACGCCGTAGGGAATATCATCAATGCCATCGGTAGAGTGGGCATCGGGGTTGATGGATGTCATAAGTCCGGTTTCTCTGGCTTTATTGCCAAATCTCCAGTCCAGGTCAAGCCGGCGCGGGTTAGCGTTGATTTCAATGGCGGTATTATGTTCGGCAGCTAAAGCAACCAGCTCATTCAGATCCAGGTCACTGCCATTTCTCCTCAGCAATAATCGTCCGGTTGGGTGACCTAAGATTCGGGTATAAGGATTTTTAATGGCATTTCGCATCCGCTCCATCATTTTATCCCGGGGCATTTCAAGCGATTGGTGCACGCTGGCAATCACGAAATCAAAGCCCTCCAGAATATCATCTTCATAATCCAGAGAGCCATCGGCCAAGATATCTGATTCGATACCTTTAAAAATCACAAAGTTCTTACCCGATTCTTTAAACTCCTCATTCAGCTGATCAATTTCTTCCCATTGCTGTTTAATTTCATCCACAGAAAGTCCGCCGGCGTAGGCTGCTGTTTTGGAGTGATCGGTCAGTCCAAGGTATTCATAGCCCCGTTCCATACAGGCTTCGGCCATTTCTTTAATGGAGTACTTACCATCACTCCAGGTACTGTGAGCATGAATTACTCCGCGGATGTCGTCATCAGTAACTAAATCAAACTCCTCCTGCTCTTCATAAATTTCAAACTCACCACGGTCTTCACGTAGCTCGGGCGGCACAAAATGCAGATCCAGCTTCTCGTAAATATCAGACTCACTTGAAAACTCAACCGGAGCGTCAAAATTGGTGTCTCCGTTGTCGTCCAGCTTGAACAGACCATACTCATTCAGGCTCATACCACGATCTCGGGCTCGCTGCCTTAACACCACATTGTGTTCTTTACTTCCGGTGAAGTACATAAGAGCAGCCGGGAATTCGCCGGGTTTAACGATGCGTAAATCCACCTGGCGTCCTTCTTTGGTTCGAACGGAACTTTTGGTGTCGCCTTTACCCAATACTTCTGTTACCCGTTCGTGATTGGTGAAAACGTCAAATAAATTGTTAATGTGTTTTTCATCTGCTGCAATCAGAATATCGATATCACCGATGGTTTCGAGTCCCCGACGGTACGAACCCGCTACCTCAATCTGCTGAACTCCTTCCTGATCTTTTAGGCTATCAAAAATGGTATTGGCGATTTCTTCGGCCTGATCGAGGCGGCATCGTTCATCAAACTTCTCCATCCATTCGATGGACTTCTGGATTTTTTCCGCTGATTTCTGTCCCAACCCTGAAAGGGAAGCCACCGAGCCATCCTCAATCTTTTCCTTCAGTTCATCAATGGTGCTGATGCCCAATTCTTTATGAATTTTATATGCGTTTTTTGGTCCCAGCCCGGAAATGCCCAGCCAATCGATCAATCCCTCCGGTACTTTCTCTTTGAAGGCTTCCAGTACGGGCATCTCCCCGGTTTCATCCAGCGCATAGATATCTTCAGCAATGGATTTTCCAATCCCTTTTATATCTGTCAGGTTTTTTTCTTTGATGTAATCGTTGATGTCATCCCCAAGTCCCTCAATGGTCTGGGCGGCTTTGTCAAAAGCAATGACTTTAAATCGATTCTCTCCGGCGAGCTGCATAAGCTGGGAAACTTCTCGGAGTTTGGCGGCTATATCCTGATTGGTGTAAGGCATAAAATGTAGGACTGAGATTTAGTTTATCGGATGATAGTAACTAATGGATTTGCATTCAAAAAGGTTCGATAGGTGTTAGGGGCAAGGTTTTAGGTGTTAGGTTTTAGGTGTTAGGTTTTAGGATCAGGCTAATGCCGAAGCAATCTTAGCCTTTGAAGCTTGGTGAGTAATTCAGGCAAAGGTTCTTCGCTACGCTCTGATGACTCCCTAAAACCTAACTCCTTGCACCTAAAACCTATCTACCTAAACGCATCCTCAATATGATTAAACTCCGGAGCTTCGTTCTTTTGTTGCACAATCCCCACGATATCAAATCTCATAGGAGAACCTTCCATTTTACGCTCGTACATCCAGGCTTCTGCCGCCTTGAAGATATGTTGAACTTTTTCTTCGGTTACATGCTCAAAAGGCTGACCAAATTTGGTGTTGGTCCGAAACTTAACTTCAACGAATACAATAGCGGTATCATCATAAGCGACGATGTCCACTTCAGAGTGTTCAAAAAAATAATTTCGTTCTAAAATTCTCCAGCCTTTGGATTCCAGATAGGCACAGGCAAGGTCTTCCCCATCGTTTCCAATTTCACGGTGTGACTTCTTAGTCATCAGTATCCTTTTTTCCGGTCAGTGATTCTTTTACTTCTACGAGTTTAACGAGCTGCTTCAGGAATTTTAAATTCTTCTTGTTGATGTAGGGCAGAAGGGCTCCGGTAAAACGCTCAAACATTTCGAGGAACTCCATATAGTTCTCAATGCGAACTTTGAATTCCTTGCTTTCTTCATCATCAAGGCCACCTGATTCCAGTGTTTGAATACACTTTTCCAGATTTTCCCGGATCGGGGCAATTTCGCGCTGCTGCCGTTCTCTTATAATGGTAGAAACGATTTTCCAGACATCAGTTTCGGCTGAGTAATAATCTTTGCGATCTCCGGGGAAGGATTTTTTATGGATGAGTTCCCAATCCAGCAGCCGGCGAAGGTTCATGTTGGCATTGCCGCGGCTAATGTCCAGCGTATCCATAATAGTGTCGGTATCCAGTGGATGAGATTCAGCATAAAGGAGAGCATGAATCTGGGACATGGTTTTATTAATTCCCCATGCCGAGGCCATTTCACCCCAAAGAAGGACGAATTGTTCCAACGCTTCCTGATATGCTTTGCTGTGCTCCATAGGATGGTTATATCCGATGGTTATTTGTTAATCGCTATTCAATGAATGAGAAGAATATACGAATAACGACAAACCATTAACGACTTACGATTGGGCTTCTTTGCTGGCTTCTGACTTGGAAGGCTGGGTGTTAGCTTCAGAAGCAGAACTCTCTGAAGTTTCAGCCGGAGGAGTACTTGCCGATTTCTTCCCTCCATTTTTGTAATCTGTTACATACCAGCCATCACCTTTATACACTACACCGCCACCACCGGATATGATGCGCTTCACTTTCTGCCCCGTAGTTGGGCAGGTTTCCAGCGCGGGTTCACTCATTTTCTGGATGATTTCAAAAGTGGTTCCGTCTTCTCTTTTATACTCGTATGTAGGCATTGTTCTGTTGATTTAATTTCAGGTCGAATATACGAACCAAATTCCATCAAATTCTGTGCCAATAAAATCCGGTCGGTAATTTTGATAGAGGCCCGTGAACAGACTCGCACAAAAGTCAGTAAAAAAGGCAGCTTTTAACCGGTAAAATTTAGCCCAAAGTTCACTGTAGTTTCAACAAGAGGAAAATAAATCAGACTTCATATTTTTTAAAATCACGGCTATTTCTTCAGAAAACCGCTTTCACTATAGAACGGATAGATGCAACTAAGTTTATGATTTCATAACACGAAAAATTTGGGAAAGAGGTACTCTCGTAGAATTAAAGTCCGTAGTTTTACTTGCTTCAATTAGAGAATCAGCTCTGCTTTTGCTCTTCCTATAAAGCCCTTCTATTAACAGAGCTTCTACAATAAAATTCGATTTAGTTAACCCATATAGTATTTCAAAAAATAGATGAAGAAATATTTAGACCTTTTTGGTCTCAATGATAAAATAGATTATAAGACAGAAATTTTAGCTGGCATTACCGTGTCTATGGCATTAATTCCCGAAGCGGTAGCATTCGCCATGATAGCCGGACTTTCCCCATTAACAGGATTGTATGCCGCCTTTATGATGGGGCTGGTAACTTCCATTATTGGTGGCCGGCCGGGGATGATTTCCGGAGCTACCGGAGCTATTGCTGTGGTGCTGGTTGCACTGGCGCAATCTCATGGAGTGGAGTATATATTTGGAGCTGTGATTCTGGCCGGTATCATACAAATAGCTGCGGGTGCGTTGAAACTCGGCAAGCTTATGAGGCTTGTACCACATCCGGTCATATTTGGTTTTGTAAACGGACTGGCGGTCATCATTTTCATGTCGCAATTGGCTCAGTTTAAAACACCATCGGGCGAATGGATGACCGGACAATCCATGTATGTACTTTTAGCTCTTGTGGCTTTAACCATGCTGATTATCTGGGGATTGCCCAAGCTCACAAAAGCAGTGCCTGCATCACTGGTGGCAATTTTGACAGTTTTTGGCGTTGTGGTGGTCCTCGGCATTGAAACACGAACGGTAGGCGATATTGCTTCCATCTCCGGTGGATTTCCTCCATTTCACATTCCCGAAATTCCTTTTACCTGGGAAGCCTTTATGGTCATTCTTCCTTACTCTGCTATTATAGCCGGGGTTGGGTTGATTGAAAGTTTGCTTACGCTGAATATCATTGATGAGATTACGGAAACCCGTGGGAGTGGGAACCAGGAAGCCATTGCTCAGGGATCAGCAAATATTCTGTCGGGTTTGTTTTCAGGGATGGGTGGTTGCGCCATGATCGGCCAAAGTTTGATTAACGTTTCTTCAGGAGCTCGAACCCGAATATCGGGTATTGTTGCTTCGTTGATGCTGCTCGTATTCATCATGTTTGGAGCACCGGTAATTGAGTTGATGCCTATGGCTGCGCTAACCGGACTGATGATTATGGTTGCAATTGGGACCTTTGAGTGGGCCAGCTTCCGAACCTTTAATCGTATGCCGGTTTCCGATATTTTTGTGATGGTAATGGTAACACTGGTAACCGCTGTTCTTCATAACCTGGCACTGGCTGTTATTGTTGGGGTGATTATCGCAGCGCTCGTTTTTGCATGGGATAATGCCAAACGCATTCGTGCCCGTAAACACATCGACGAAGACGGCATTAAGCATTACGAGATTTATGGCCCGCTTTTCTTTGGTTCCGTTACGGTTTTTAATTCTAAGTTTGATGTATTGAATGACCCGGACGAAATAATCATCGATTTTGAGGAAAGCCGGGTGGTAGATATGTCGGCTATTGAAGCTCTGAATAAAATCACGGAACGGTATAACCGGGTTGGGAAAACCGTGCACCTGAAACACCTGAGCAAAGACTGCCGAAAACTTCTTCAGGATGCGGATGCTATCATCGACGTAAATGTGATGGAAGATCCGACCTACAAACTGGCGATAGATAAGATTTAGTAGTTAAAGAACCTCCAAGCGTCCAGCGGACGCTGAAAGGTTGCATACGTGAAAGAACCTATTTTAAGCTGTTTAAGCCTTGCTTGAATCTCTTCATCGCTTCTTCCAAATCATCCATGGAAGCCGCATAGCTGAGGCGAACTCCATTTGGTTCTCCAAAGGCATCACCGGGAACGAGTGCCAAACCGAAATCATCCAGCAGGTAGAGGCACAGGTCGGTAGAAGATTCAATGGCTGAACCATCAGGCTTTTTTGTTCCGATGTAGTGGGAGATATCCGGGAAAACATAGAAGGCACCGCCGGGAGTAAAGCAGCTTACCCCTTCCAGCGAATTGAGCGTTTCAACCAAATAATCACGACGTTTCTTGAACTGCTCTCTCATGGAAGCCACATCATCCAGAGTCCCTTTATAAGCAGCTTCACCGGCCTTCTGCGAGATAGAAGATGGAGCAGAAGTTTCCTGACTCTGTATTTTTGAAACGGCACCCACAATTTCATTTGAAGCAGCGAGGTAGCCCAATCGCCAGCCCGTCATCGCAAATCCTTTAGAGAAACCGTTGATGAGAACAACACGGTCTTTTAGATCAGGGGCCACGTTCAAAATACTCACATGTTCGTCTTCAAAAACGATGTACTCATAAATTTCATCAGAAATCACATACACCTGCGGGTGTTTTCGTAACACTTCAGCTAGCCCTTCAAGCTCTTTGGCGGTGTATTGGGCTCCCGTTGGGTTGGATGGGGAACATAGAATCAGCGCTTTGGTTTTTTTAGTGATGGCATCTTCCAGCTGCTTTGGAGTCAGTTTGAAGTTATTCTCAAAGGAGGTTCGTACAGTTACTGATTCACCCTCTGCCAAACGAGTCATCTCAGGGTATGAAACCCAATATGGGGCTGGAATAATCACCTCATCACCCGGATTGACAAGCGCAAGCAGACTGAATCCCACGGACTGTTTAGCTCCGTTCGAGCAGATAATTTGGGAGGGATCGTACTCCAGATTGTTATCACGCTTCAGTTTTGCGCAAATGGCCTCACGTAATTCCGGAGTTCCGGGATTCATGGTATATCCATGGAAGCCATCCTTGATAGCCTTAATTGCTGCATCGCAAATGTGCGCGGGCGTTTTGAAGTCAGGCTCACCGGCGCTCAGTGAAACAATGGACTTCCCCTGTCGCTTCAGCTCCTTGGCCCGGCCGGTTACTTTTAGCGTTGCTGATGGCTGTAAATTTTGTGCGCGATTTGAAATCATAGTTTAGAAAATAGGTATGAGAGTGGGTGTCAGTGCAGTAAAAATATAAAGGCTGAAGGATAGAAAAGTAGATTAATTTTCCGCGCCAGCCGATTAACTTTTCCAAAGTTATGAGAAGGTATATGTTTCTAACATCACTGGTATAACTTTGGACAAGTTAAAGCAGGCTACTACCCCTTATCCTTATACTTTTCTTTCAGCGCCATGGCTACATTTTCGGGGACAAAAGAGCTGAGGTCGCCGCCCCAGTATGCCACTTCCTTAACAATAGAAGCAGAAATGAAAGTGAATTCTTCGTCCGGCATCAGGAAAACAGTATCCACGTTGGGAGCGAGGCGTTTATTGGTGAGGGCCATCCGGAATTCGTATTCGAAATCAGAAATTTGGCGCACACCGCGAACCAGTGTGTCTGCGTTCATTTTCTGGGCATGATCAACCAGTAATCCAGTAAACTGATTGACCTCCACCTTTTCTGCCCACACTTTATTGGCTATGCATGCCTCTATAAGATTGACGCGTTCATCCCCTGAAAAAACAGCTTTCTTCTCTTTATTAACGGCAACGGTCACAATCACATGGTCGAACAGGTTGGTTGCTCGTTGCAGAATGTCGAGGTGGCCGTTGGTTATAGGGTCAAAAGACCCGGGATATAAAGCTATTGTTTTCATAATGTGAATTTATTCCGAATCTACCGGATGCTTTTGAAAGATGCTAACGATGGTTCGCCCGTATGCCTTCGAAAATGTGCACTTAGGGTGATCGGTAAAATCTTTGTATTTGTCGTGTTCCAGTATAAGCCAGCCTTCATCCGTTAACCAGTTTTCTTTAAATACCTGATCGATGAGTTCGTCCATGAAGGGGTAATCATAAGGCGGATCACAAAATATAAAGTGATAAGGGATGGCCATACCGTTCAGGAAGCGCTGGGCATCGGAGCATACAATCCGCATTTGGTCGTCGATGCCAAAGTCGGCAGCGGTCTTCTCAATTTGTTTTACGTTTTGGGCATCCAGTTCTACGGAAGTAACATGTCGTGCTCCGCGGGAAATAGCTTCGAATCCAAGATTTCCGGAGCCGGCAAAAAGATCCAGAATCTGGGTTCCTTCCATAAAAACACGAGCTTCAATAAGATTGAAGATGCTTTCTTTGGTTCGATCGGTAGTGGGGCGTACATCAAGTCCCTTGGGAATGTTGAAATGTCTGCCTTTCAGTTTTCCGGTTATTATCCGCATGGCGGAGTATAATTTTAAGTTTTAAATGTTAAATGACATACCCTGTAATTTAACATTTAAAACTGAGCATTAAGAATTCCGGAAGGGTTAAAAATCGAGGCTCAACAGAATAGCAGGAAAGGCAGCAGCGAGATCAAATCCATAGGTCCTTTCTTCGGCTTTCACCCCGATGGTTTCCAGGGAGTTGAGTTTGGTGATTTCAGCAGAATCATCCCAAAAACCCTGGAGAGCTTGTTCTATTTCGTGGCAGTTGTGTCCGAACAGGTAAATAGTTTCATGAATACCCCGCATCCAGCTGGAATTCTTGGCGTGTTGCAGCCAGTGGTAGGGCAGGTCTTCGGGTTGATCAAAAGAGATGTAGGTTGCTGCCCTGAATTTCCCTAACAAAAAAGAGGTGATGGAAATAATGTTTTCATGGCATCCAATCATCAAAAAAGAACCGCCGGGTTTGGCAAAGGCCGACCACTTTTGTGCCATTTCAAAATCGCTACTGAAATCGGTAGTGGCAACCTGAGTGGTTAGCTCATCAAAACCGGACATTAAATTCCGGCGCCGAATTGACAAAAACTTATACTCATTATTATGAACAGTATGCCAGGTGGGTTCAATGTGTTCGCGTTCTACCCCTTTCATTAATATAGCCAGATGGTCTTCGCGCTCATCGGCATTGTCATAAACAACTTTGGGGAATACCGTCCAGCATTCGTGGGCGGGGTGGGTGAGGGCGCGTACCGACTTAATATTGTGATTGGCACGAAACCGCTCGAAGGTGGAGAGGACGTGAGGAAAATGGTCTTCGTGTTGACGGGTTATGGCGTCAATCACGTTGAAGTTGAAGTCGAAAGAGCCTATACGAAAAAGGTGCTTGTCGTTTTCCGGATCATTGATCGAGTAGAACAGGCGATCCGAAAAAAAACAAACACCTAAATTTGCAGAAGCGTCATCCATTAATTCCAGTTTGGAGCATTACGCATCGTAGTACGTTCAAGGCTACCCACTGCATCATCAGAACCAGGATCTTCAAGCAGATAAATCTGAGGTCTGAGCGTATCATTCAGCGTGTATTCCCATTTAGGGAATGGAGAACGCGGGGAGTAAACCAATGAATCCGGATTATAAACGTCAAAAGTAGTTCCAAACAAGGAATCACCCATTGCGATCATCAGCGAATCGGTTTTAAGGAATTTCACAAGGCTGTCGAGCCCGCCTTCGGTTGGGGGGAATGTCTCGTTTCGGGTTTGATACTGGATGAGAGCATCTTTGGTGTCAAGAAGTCGTTGCCGTACTTTCTCTTCCAACGCCTCCCGCTCTTTAACCTCTTGATAAGGAGTTACCAGAGAATCATAAAGATAGTACGTAAGACCAAGGATGATTACTCCGAATACAATTGTCAAAATTTTATTACGCGATTCAATGTCCATGTGAAAAGCAAATGAGTTAATTAATTAAGTTTAATCCCAAGAAATTTCGGAAAAAGAAAATACACGCACACCCATAGATATGCAACTTTATAGCCGATTGAAAAATATGAATTCATAATTCTTTTACAGCCCTTATTTTCAGGCTGCCATTATTAATCTCTAAAGCACCGTTTAATTGAACCGGAAAATACTCCGTCTTGCCATTCCAAACATTATAAGTAACCTGTCGGTGCCTCTGCTTGGGGCCATTGACACAGCGGTTGTCGGGCGTTTGGAGCACGTTTACTATCTGGGTGCTATTGCTGTTGGGAGTATCATATTCGACTTTATTTTTTGGGGATTCGGCTTTTTGCGGATGGGTACAACCGGCATGGTTGCGCAGGCTTATGGTGCACAGGAGGAGCGAAAAACACGTATAATATTGTTTCGGGTATTGTTGGTTGCTGCAGCCAGTAGTTTGTTAATCCTGCTTATCCAGTACCCGTTAATTGAAGCTTCACTGTATCTGGTAAATGCCTCGCCCGAAGTGGAAGAATATACCCGCCTGTATTACCACATTCGTATTTTTGCCGCACCGGCTACACTGGCTTTGTTTGGGTTGAATGGCTGGTTCCTTGGTATGCAGAACTCAACCTATCCTATGATCGTTACCATTTTCTTAAACCTTGTAAATATTGTGCTGAACCTGATTTTTGTGTTCCGGTTTAACATGACAGTTGATGGCGTGGCAACAGGAAGTTTGGTGGCAAGTTTTCTTGCACTGGGGCTGGCCGGGATGCTTTATAAAAAGAAATACGGGGGCGTTAAGCTCAATATTAAGTGGAATGAACTGATTGAAGCCGAGGAACTGAAAAAGTTCTTTTCAGTAAACCGGGATATTGTAATCCGGACGTTATGCCTCATTTTTTCCTATGCTTTTTTCACAGCAAAATCGGCAGCAATGGGAGATGTGGTGCTTGCCGCAAACACTATTTTGCTGCAAATGTGGTACATCAGTTCTTACGGAACCGATGGTTTTGCCTATGCAGCCGAGAGTTTGGTAGGTCGGTTTAAAGGGGCAAAAGATGATACCAAGTTAAAAAAAGCGGTCACGGCTAATATGCTCTGGGGGCTTGGCTTAGGTCTGCTCGGTACTATCACCTATGCTTTCTTTGATACGGAAATTGTGTCTCTGTTTACCGACAAAGAAGATGTAATTAAGGTGGCCATGGGTGTTGTCGTATGGTTGATTGTGGCACCTGTTGTTAACAGTGTGTGTTTTATTTGGGATGGAGTTTATATAGGTGCTACAGCGACCGGTGCCATGCGTAATTCCATGCTTGTTGCCACCGTTCTGGTATTTGTGCCAGTATATTTCATAAGTGAACCGTTCGCGGGCATTCATGCGTTATGGATGGCGATGACGGCATTTATGGTAGCACGAGGCGTGGTGTTGTCGATTTATGCCCCTTCCAGAATATTTGGAAAAACGTAATCAAGCAATGAACCTATTTAAGCGAACATCTGAAATCGCACTAAATGCAATTAATTCATTTATAGAGGATAACTGTTTCCAATACAGCGCTGCGGTTTCTTTTTACACGCTTTTTTCGCTTGCTCCCATCGTGATGATAACGGTTTACATTGCAGGTTTTTTTATTGGAGATACGAGCGTGATGAGGGAGACGACGAGCTTTCTGGAGAAAAATATTGGTCATTCAAGCTCCGAAGCAGTTATGCTGTTGGTTGAAACCATTCAAACGGACTCCCGGAATATCCTGCATTTATTTCTCAGTATCGCTTTCCTGATAATATCTGCAACAACGGTATTCATTCAGTTTAAAGATTCATTTAACCGGATTTTAAAGGTAGTAGCCAAGCCGGAGGTTGGATTTTCAAAAGTATTAATCGATCGTGCTTCGGCCTTTGGGATGATCATGCTTCTGGGAGTAGCTATGATCTTATCATTAATCCTTGATACGACTCTGGTTTGGCTTTTTGAATTTCTTCTGTCCAGTTTTGAAACGGCTCAGCTCTATTTGATTGGATTCGGAAGTAATCTCCTTACGCTGCTTATGGTTTTCTTTGCTGTGTTGGTTATGTATTACACGCTGCCGGATGCTAAAGTACGGTGGCGCCCATTATTAATAGGAAGCGGAATTACAACGCTGTTATTGGCAGTTGGTAAGTTTGGCGTGGGGATGATTATAGGGAACAGCTCTTTGAATCAGCTCTCGGGAGCCTCCTCTTCCATCATTATTTTAATGTTGTGGGTGTACTATTCCAGTATTATTATCTTTTTTGGATTGGAACTGGTGAAAGCCCTGGCCGAATATGGTGAAGGGGAGATAAAAGCCGGCCGATTTGCCCGAAAGATAAAGATGGTGGAAATGCCGGGGACAAAAAAGGAGTCCGATTAATTATGAAGCAGATTTTATTAATGAGACATGCTAAGTCGAGCTGGGAAAACCCTAACCTGAAAGATTATGACCGGCCACTTGCCAAACGAGGCCTGGAAGACGCGCCCAGGATGGGTAAGTACCTCAGGAAAACCAAATATAAACCCGCCCTGGTGATTTCGTCCCCGGCTCAACGCGCAAAAGAAACCACACAATTAAGTATGGAAGCCGCTAAACTGGATGAAAATCAGATCCAATGGAATGAAGATTTGTACTTTGGTTCGGTGAGAGATTATGTTGGGGCTATACAATCGGCTTCGGATGAGTATGATCGAATAATGCTGGTGGGTCATAATCCTTTGATGGAAAGTACCACCGGTGTTTTAGCCGGAGGGCAGGATAAAACAGCGGTGCGGATGCCAACTGCAGCCATTGTGTGTTTAGAAAGCTTTGCCGATACATGGGAGGCCATTGCTCCGGGCACCTGTCAGATAAAATGGATGATGATTCCCAAAGTGCTTAAAAAGTTGTAGAGGTGTTAGGGCCAAAGTTTTAGGTGTTAGATTTTAGGATGAGCGAATAGGGCAGACAATTATGCCTTGAATAACACAGCGACTGCTCTCAGCCTAAGTTATTTGAATCAGCCACAACAACCCTAAAACCTAACACCTAAAAACTAAAACCTATCCTAAAACCAGTCCATACTTTTCTGATGAATTGTTATATTAGTCCCGTACATAAATTCAACCCTCACATCTACAGCAGATGCAATACAAACAAAATTACTTTTACCTTTGCAAAACCCCGTTAAGCGCTGAAGGCCCTGAACATGTAGAGATCATAACCCGCGCCGAAAACAGTGAAGATTTTCCGCGGGTGTTCAAGGAGTATGAAGAATATCGCTCTCACGCTTTTAACGATGATGATATATACAGCGTAGTACGTGCCGATGACATTTATGAACTGGTTCGAACCGGCACTGAGAAAGAAGCTAAAGAGTTAGCTTACGAAAAAGCTGAGCAGGAAATCATTACTAACCTGCAACATCGTGTAATGCAGGATGGAGATGCCAACGCCAAAGGAATACTGAAAGAAGTGTATGGCATAGAAGAATAACAGCCCTCTTCATTTAAACAACTTGAATCCCGCATGCTTCATAGTGTGTGGGATTTTTTTGTGATAAATACTCTCGATGAAGCTGATTGTAAATCCTTTTTACTATTCACTTACATTTTGGAACCGTAGCCGCTCAATATTGTTGTAATAACTGAATATTCACGAACAAAATGTTATTCAGATGGATATTGAAACACTAAACGGAGTTGAAAAAATGAAAGTGAACATTGGAATTTCCGAAGATCATAGGGAGAAAATTGCGGCAGGATTATCGAAAGTGCTTGCCGACTCATATTTGTTGTATTTGAAAACGCATAACTATCACTGGAATGTAACCGGTGAGCTGTTTCATCAGCTGCATGAGCAATTTGAAGAGCAGTACAGTGAACTTGCGAAAGCGATTGACGAAATCGCTGAACGTATCAGAGTATTAGGGTTCAGAGCTCCGGGAACATTTAAGGAGTTTAATGAAATTGCTTCTATCAAAGAAGATACTGACCAGCCTAAAGCCCTTGATATGGTTAAGCATCTAACAGAAGCGAACGAGCAAGTCATTAAAACTGTACGAGAGGCCATGGAGCCGGCTAAAGCAGCTGATGACGAAGCCACCATAGATTTATTGACTGAACGACTCACCGTTCACTCCAAAACCGCATGGATGTTGAGAAGTCATTTAGAAGATTAAGAATATTCATCCTGCGATTACAAAAGTTTAATTTAAAAAGAAGGAGAGATCTCATGAATGATTTAACCATCAAAGGAACATGGAACGAAGTAAAAGGAAAATTAAAGCAGAAATATTCAGAGCTGACAGATGATGATCTCGCTTTTACCGAGGGTAAAGAAGATGAGCTTTTGGGCCGTCTTCAAAATAAACTGGGCAAGACGAAAGACGAGATTAAGAAAGAGATAGCTGAGCTCTGATAAGAATCACATAGTAGCTGAAGGGAAGGTTAACGCCTTCCCTTTTTTATTTGGACATCAAAACCTGACAGTGAATAAATTTTTAAGGATATTCACTCAGAAAAAATAAAGAACACAACAAACCACGCATGGAAAACTTCAACATCACCACAGACGACATAATAAGCTTCGTAACCACATTTGGCCCAAAATTGCTTGCGGCGGTTGCGACTCTGGTAATCGGTCTATGGATCGTAAAGTTTATTGTGAAGGGAGCCACAAAAGTACTGAACAGAAGCAGTGTGGACGAAGCATTGATTTCTTTTCTGCGAAGCTTGGTTTCTATGTTGCTTAAGGTAATGGTTTATATCTCAGCACTGGGAATGCTGGGCATTGAAATGACCTCTTTTATTGCCGTATTGGGTGCGGCCGGTTTGGCGGTTGGTTTGGCACTTCAGGGCAGCTTGTCGAACTTTGCAGGTGGTGTATTGATCCTGTTCTTCAAGCCATTTAGAGTGGGGGATTTTATTGAAAGGGGAAATGAATCCGGGACTGTTGAAAAGATTGATATTCTTCATACGCACCTTCAAACCCCAAACAATCAGCTTATTGTAATTCCAAATGGCGAGCTGGCTAATTCTCCGGTAACCAATTACTCGGCCAAAGAAACAAGAAGAGCGGTATTCCCGGTAGGTATCGGGTACGGTTCAGATGTAAAGAAAGCACGGGAAGTAATTTTACGGGTTCTGAATGAAGATGAGCGCATATTGCAAGATCCGGCGCCGATCGTGGTACTTACAAATCTGGGAGACAGTTCGCTGGATTTATCTGCCCGTGCATGGACCAGAACCGAAGATTATTGGAGTTTTTTCTGGGATAATCTCGAGAAAATAAAAGAAGAGCTTGATAAAGAAGGCATCGAAATTCCATTTCCTCAGCGCGATATTCATGTAATCCAGGAAAAGGAATAGTTAGCAAATAATAGATTTTAGACGCAGATATATCGTTGCGTACATTTATTAAGAAGCCCCGGCCATTTCAAAAAACGAAAATCGGTCTTGCAATCATTGTTCAGTCCATTACTCAGTTCTACACTTTCGTAATTTTTGGCTGAACAACATTTTTCTTGTATCTCTATAATCTGAAATACTTTGCAGCACTTTTGCTTTATATTGCCAAAGATTGGGTAGATATATTATCTTAGCTAATCTAAGCAAGAAGGCTACGAGCCGTTAATCAAAAGACCTACGAGGAAAGGAAGGTTACTGTGGAGAACCTGGAGCAACAAAACACGAACTCTGAAAAAGAGACTAACAAAGAAGAACTTGAAAAAAGCACTGAAGAAATAACTTCCGAAGAGGAGACTTCAGTTGAAGCCGGGGAGCAGGCGGTGGCTCCAAAAGAAGAGGCATCAGAGCCGGAAGATAAGTCCGGGGAAGATACTACTAAAGAAAGTGAGGAGTCCACAGAGGAAGGGGAAGAACCCGTAGAAACAGAGGCTGAAACTGTTGAGGAAGATAAAACAGAAGCCAAGGAAGAATCACCCGAAGAAGAGAGCGAAGAATCTGCTGAAAATGCGGAATCGTTTTATGCTGATATTGTAGACCGGGCTAAGGAACTGGTGGTGCAGACTGATTGGGCTTTCGTAACTACCGAGCTGGCTAACCTTGCTCAGAATGTGGCGGAAGGACCGGAATCCACCAGCGAAAAAGCCAAGCAGTTGATAGATGAATTCCAGGAGCTGCGGGAAAACTTTGAGCAGAAGAAGAAAGAGCATTACGAGGAGTTGAACCGCAAGAAAGAAGAGAATCTTGCCAAGAAAAAAGAGCTGCTTAAATCCCTCTCTGATATTGTAAATGAAGAAAACTGGACCGCGACAAAAGAGGTTGGCAAAATTAAAGGGCAGTGGGAAAACATTAAGCTGCTCCCGCAAGGGGAAGCTGAAGCTTTAGATAAGCGGTTCAAAGAATTGATGGACGAGTTTGAAGATCATAAGGTGGATCGGCTCGTCAAGAAACTTCAGAAAGAAGAAGAAAATTTAGAGCTGAAACTGCTCCTGCTCGATAAAATGGATGCGCTTACCGAGAAGTTGAACGAGAATACTCCGGATTTTACTGAGTTAGAAGACCAGTTCAATAAGTTGATTTCCCAGTGGAGAAAAGTAGGGCGTGTTCCTTCAGATAAAAACCAACCCCTCTGGGATCGCTTCAACGCTGTTCAGGATAAATTCAACGAAATCCGGTTCAAGGTTGATAAAGAATATCGCGAGCAAATTGAGAAGGCGCTTTCCAAGAAAAAGAAACTGATTAAAGAAGCCGAAGCGCTGGTTGATCAAGAGAATATCGCAAAAGCAGCCCGAAAGGTGAATAAGCTGCATAAAGCCTGGAAGAATGCCGGTAACCTTCCGCAGAAAGATGAAAACGAAATGTGGGATCTCTTTAAAGCAGCTACCGACAAATTCAATGAGATGAAGTCGGATAACATTGACAAGCTGCGCGAACAGGAAGAGGCGAATCTCGAGAAGAAATACGAACTGATAAAAGAAGCAGAAGAAGCCAAAGATACCGACGACTTCGATGCCGGCCACCAGAAAATGCAAAGCCTGATGAGCCAGTGGAAGAAAATTGGTCCGGTTCCCCGAAAGCAGTCTTCCAAAATCTGGAAAAAGTTTAAAGGGGCGATGGATGTGTTTTATGATCGCCGGCGGGAAGCTTTTAAAGGAGAGCGAAAAGACCAGAAAGAGAACCTGGAGAAGAAGCAGGAAATTCTGGAGAAGCTGAAAGAATTAGGTGAGCACGAAGATCCGGCGCTGGCCGTTCAGGAAGCCAAAAAGTTACAGCAGGCCTTTAAGGATATAGGTTACGTTCCGATTAAAATGAAGAATAAAATCTGGAAGCAGTACCGCGAAGCATGTGATGTGATTTATGATCGTTACCGCGCGCTGGGTTCTGATCTTGGAATGGAGAAGAAGCTTGCTAATCAGGGAATTGACCCTGATACCCGTAAGGACATCATCAAGCTGCAGAAAGAGCGGGATAAGCTCAAGAAAGAGGTGTCTAAACTGGAAAGTGAAATGATCCAGTACCAGGAGGCTAAAACCTACTTTAAGCCAACCAATCGGGGTAATGCACTAAAAGATGAGCTTCAGGAAAAAATTGATAAAGCCGAAAACTCAATCGTTGAGAAAGAAGAACGGCTAAAAGAAATCAATAAAGAAATCGATCAGCTTAAACGAACCGGAGACAGCGACGAAGAAGAATAACAAGTGCTTTCCGTTTGTTTAATATTTTTATACAATGGTGGGCGTTGGATTCTAATTGATTATCCCACATTGGTTTAGTTATAGAAAATATTAACAGGGAAGATAATACCGTTCAATTTACACATATTAAGGGGTGCACGGTTGAACATGTATAGATAGGTGAGCAGAGGTTTATATATATAATTTGAAAGGTTCAATAAACATAAAATTTTGGGGTGTCAGAGGTTCTACTCCTTGTGCCAATAGTGAAAACATGCGTTATGGGGGGAATACCACGTGTGTTCAAATTCAGATTAACGGTAATGACGAACTGTTGATATTAGATTCCGGAACCGGATTTCGGAATCTTGGTAACGAACTGCAAGGTCGCGGTTCTTCACTTCGTGGGCGGGTATTCATCACTCACCCTCACTGGGATCACCTGCAAGGTTTCCCATTCTTCAAGCCCTTCTATAATGGCAATAACTGGTTTCGTATTTATCTACCGCCTCAAGGTGAAATAGGATGTAAGGAAATTTTACAGGGGCATATGTCGAGCACCTTTTTCCCGGTGTCTATTGATATGCTGGAAGCTGATCTGGATTGTGAAACCTTTAAACCCGGTAGATTAGATTTTGAAGACTATTCGGTAGAGTATATGTGGGCAACTCATACGGTTCCTACAGCTATGTATAAGATTCGAGTCAAAGATAAAACGATTGTTTTTGCACCGGACAACGAACTGATGGATGACGATTCAGAAAAGAGTCGATTATTCAGGGAAGAGTTTAAGGAATTTATCCGTGGTATTGATGTGCTGATCCACGATGCTCAGTATTCGAATACATTATACAAACAACGCGTTGGTTGGGGGCATTCATCCTGGGAAACTGTTACGGAACTAGCTAAAGAAGTGAATGTAAAAAGGCTTTTCCTGACACATCATGATCCTGATAACAGTGATGACGTTTTGGCTAAAAGAGAAGAGCAGATCCAGGATCTCTACGGATCTTCATTTGAAAGAGTATGTCTGGCCAAAGAAGGGCAGGAAATTACCCTGCCCTCCGGATAAGCCAGTAAAAATTTAAGTTAGGCTTACTTTAGAAGTAAAAGCGGATACCAACGGCTCCGTTTCCATCAAAGTCGGTGCTGGGAGCTAAATCTAAAATGGGAACCGCTTCAACAAATAAATCGATTGGCGCATCCTCAACAATGTAATTCAGCCCCAGAGGAACACGAATTCCAATAGCAGCTTCATCAGCTAAAACAAGCCGTGCACCAACGCCATAATAAAAAGCCAACCTTCCCTGATCTACTCCGTTTAGCCAGGAATGCTGAAGATAATCCCCATGCAGGTGAATGGCATCGTAACGACCAAAAGACCAGGCAGCTCCGAAGCCAAAAGCAGACTTGGAATTATTCCAGGCCTTTATAGAGATGCCGGTTGGTTCACCGAGCATAACACCCAGCCCGAGATTTCCACCCTCTCCGTTAGCCTGTGCATGTGAAGTTTCAGGAATAGCAATTGCTACACCAAAAATTATAGTTAGAATAGAAAGTAGTTTTTTAATGTTCATAGTTGATTGGTTAGTTATGTTTACTACCTCATTAAATACAAATTAGGCCAAAATTGTTTCAATTATAGCATAATTAATGATTTTGGGGGTTGAGTCGCTTAAATCAATCCTCATGTCTATTTATTTCGTAAGAATTACTAAGCTGGTTCACTCAAACCAATACTATTAATAAATAACAAAGCACTATTATGGATAATCCTTATTACAAAGCAGAAGATTTAAAAAAGTTTGGCGATATAACTGAATTTCAAGAGAAGCTGGGGAATAAGTTTTTTGAATACTACGGAGAGGTATTTGAAGAGGGGGCTTTATCAAAAAGAGAAAAAGCACTGATTGCGCTTGCAGTGGCCCATACGGTTCAGTGTCCGTATTGTATAGATGCATATACTACCGACAGTCTGGAAAATGGAGCCAGCGAAGAGCAGATGATGGAAGCTGTGCATGTATCGGCAGCCATTCGTGGAGGTTCATCTCTTGTACATGGAGTGCAAATGATGAATAAAGTGAAAGATATTTCGATGTAATTGTATTAGTTAAAATTTAAATGATGTAGTCTTTACATCTGCGAGCTCATCAATATTATATTATACCAGAAGGAAGTTTATGAAAAGCTTATTAGCAGAATCTCACGAGCTGGCCAAGCCCAGCGTTCAACTCGATATCATTAATAATCACAACGAAAAGATAAAATCTCTTCCCCGGTTCAGAGATAAGATTGACCCGATAGGATTATTTCCCTTGAAACCAACTGGAATTGAGATTTTTCAAATGAATGTAGGGTACATGTGTAATATGACCTGCAAGCATTGTCATGTGGATGCCGGGCCTGATCGCCATGAAATTATGACCAAAGAAACCTTTAAGCATTGCCTTGAAGCTCTTAAAGGAACCGATATTGATACGGTGGATCTGACCGGTGGGGCTCCGGAAATGAACCCACATTTCCGATGGTTTGTGGAAGAAGTTTCAAAGCTGGGGAAACATGTAATTGTACGGTCGAACCTCACTATTCTGACCACAAATAAATTCAGTGATCTTCCGGAATTTTTTAAAGAGCACGGAGTGGAGGTTACCTGTTCTCTTCCTTTCTACAGTAAATCAAGAACCGACCGCCAACGTGGAGAAGGCACCTACGATAAATCTATTACAGCTCTGAAAAGGTTGAATGAGATCGGTTATGGAGTTGAAGATAGCGGTTTAATATTGAACCTGGTTTATAATCCCGTAGGTGCTTTTTTGCCGGGAGACCAGGAAGAAATTAAACAGGAGTTTAAGAAAGAGCTTAAAAGAAAGCATGATATTGTATTCAACGATTTGTTTACCATCACCAACTTGCCTATCAGCCGTTTCCTGAACTTTTTGTTGATGTCCGGGAATTTGGAAGAATACATGGAAAAACTGATTGAGTCATTTAATCCGGCAGCAGCAGCGGGCGTAATGTGTCGCAATACCATTTCTATTGGCTGGGATGGCCGGTTGTTTGATTGCGATTTCAACCAGATGCTGGATATGGAAACGCATGAAGACAGCGTGCAACACATTAAAGACTTCGATCTTGAATCATTGAATAACAGGGAAATCAAGATCAATCAGCATTGCTTTGGATGTACAGCCGGTGCAGGAAGCAGTTGTGGAGGGGCAACTACTTGAACATTGAACCCAGTCTCCGGGTCAGCGGCGTGTGACCTCTTTTGTTTTCTCCTTCTCAAGGAGAAAGTCTCGTTGTTAAGGGATTGATATTAAATGACAAAATAGAGTCCTCTCCTTGTGAAGCGGAGGACTTAGGTGAGGTCGATGTTTGGGGTAATAACTATGAGCTATTAACATCTTATTTCAGTAAAGAAACTATTTCATGACTACTTCGGAAGAATCATTAAAAGAAAAGCTCATCATTTTTGTGAAGAATGAGGAGGTCGGCAAAACGAAGACCCGTTTGGCTGCTTCCATCGGGGATGAACAAGCACTGGAAGTATATCGAAAATTACTGGAATGGACCGTTGAGCAAACCCGTGATTTAGAGGTTGTCAAAGAAGTGTGGTATTCAAGATTTGTTGCTGAGAATGATATCTGGGAAACCGGTGATTACAAAAAAGAACTTCAGGTTGGAAAAAACCTGGGGGAAAGAATGTCGAATGCTTTTCGGGAATCGTTTGGAGAAGAATCTTTTGAAAAAGTAGTGATTATTGGGAGTGACTGTGCAGAGTTGACCTCGGGCGTGATTCAAGAAGCTTTTCAAAAGTTGGAAGAGTATGAGTTTGTAATCGGTCCGGCTGAAGATGGCGGGTACTATCTGTTAGGGATGCGAAACTACCACCGTGAAGTTTTTGAAGGGATTGAGTGGAGTACAGGTTCAGTGTTCGACAAAACGATTGAAAAAATCAGAGAATTAAGTGCCGGTTATGCAACGCTGGAGCAATTGAACGATGTTGACACCATAGAAGATTGGAATAGAGTTAAATCCGCGTTATGAAATCCCGGCTATAAAGAAGTATAGAGTAAATGATCAGTATTATTATTCCGGCTTTTAATGAGGAAACCAAGATCGGTGAGCTGCTTTCTTTTTTGAAGAAACACTCTGAAGGGCAGGTCTCAGAAATCATTGTAGTAGATGGTGGTAGTTCAGACAACACCGTTGAAGTGGCAGAAGAAAAGGGGGCGAAAGTATGGGAAAGCCCCGTGAAAGGCCGGGCGAACCAAATGAATTTCGGGGCGAAAAAGGCCGGCGGAGAATGGTTGTATTTTCTTCATGCCGATACAACTCCACCACCAACATTTGCTGCTGATATAACGGAGAAAATACGGGCCGGGTTTGAGTGCGGTTGTTTTCGTCTGTCTTTTGATAACAGCCACCCGGCGCTGCGGGTTTACAGCTGGTTTACCCGGTTCGATCTTGATTTTTTCAGATTCGGCGATCAAAGCCTGTTCGTTAGAAAAGCGCTTTTCTCAAAGATTAATGGTTTTGATGGTAAACTGTTGGTCATGGAAGATCAGGAGATTGTAAAACGTCTTAAAAACCACGCACAATTTGTGATCCTCAAAAAGTCAGTTGTTACCTCGGCAAGGAAATATCAACGGTTTGGGGTTTTCAGATTGCAGTTCATTTTTGCTATTATAGTGGTCCTCTTTTATTTAAAGATCAGCCAAGAGGTAATAGCACACTTTTATAAATCGTTTATGGTGGGCACATCGTATTAAGTTAGTGTTAAAAGCTTGGGTAACCACAGAGGTTGGCCGCCGTTATCGCTATATTTACCGCCCCCAAAGAAAACCCCGTTAGTAATCTATATGAGAATTATCCGAGCAGGATTATCCGCTTTTATCCTAACTCTCTTTGCCGCAAATCTTTATGCGCAGGCATCGTTTGAAAGAGCCGAAACCAATGTTGGAACTATCGGCCTGTCCATTACAAATTACGGTACTATCGGTAAGCCGGATGTACGTAATAACCCCGAAGGCGGGTTTAGTATGCGCTACCCGAGCGACTCTCAGATTGAGCATTTGTTTGAAGCAGGAATTTGGATAGGGGCACTGTATAATAACTCCCAGTTGAGGGTTTCTACGTCTTCTATAACTACTTCTGGTGGTTATTCCCGTGGAGGGGCTGGTTTCGAATTTACAGCCGATAATGTCATTCTAAGAAGAAGCAGTAATCCGAACGATGAGTTTTTCTCTGCTCAATCAGTTGGGGAGCAGGATATTATAGCCGAGTTTTCAGATCGCCGGAGAGACATTCAGGGGACGCCCATAAGTGGTCATGATACTCCTCTTTATGCCGATGTTAAAATGGAGAGTTACAATTGGGGGTTCCCGTTTACAGAAAACTTTTCCATTCTAAAGTATGAAATTACAAATAACAGCGACCAGTATGCCGGTGCTGCTGTTTGGGACAGTGTTTTTGTTGGGATGTATGCAGACATAGTGGTTCGGGATATTACCACTAACGAAACCGGAGGTGATTTCTTTAACAAGAACGGAATCGGATATCTGGATTCGCTCTACACAACCTATGCTTTTGATGCCGGTTCACCTGCCGGAGAGCCTTCGATAAATACCTATGGCGCAATTACTTTGATTGGTGCGGAATATCGGGATCAGTTTTATCACCCTAAGAATGCCGATTATTTACAACAGCAGGGATTGAATGTGCCACAGGTGGGGCCAAGTTATTGGTTGTTTAGCGCAGGAACAGGAGTGTTTGATGCTCCCTCTAATGACATTGATCGTTATACACGAATGGCAGAGCAGTTCCCAATTGATTCTACAAATGCCCAAGGGCAGCCATATCGAGAAGCTCTTAGAGAAGATGGTCAAGAAGGAGGAGGTAACTATATCTCATTTCTTTCCATGGGTCCATTTCCGGTAGTAGAACCCGGTGAGACAATAACCGTCTACTTTGTTTATTCAGCAGCCAGAAAACCAGAGGAATTTCAGGGTACCATCCAAAGTATCAAGGAGATTGATACCGAAGAGTCCCGGGCGTTGTTAACACAGACTATTAAATCTGCGAACAGAGTATTTCAGGGTGAGGATGTAAACGATAATGGCGTTTTAGATCCCGGTGAAGATACCGATGGTGACGGGCAGCTGACTCGCTACTTGTTTCCTACACCGCCTAATAACCCTAAAGTTCGGGTACAATTAGAAGAAGGAAAAGCCTCCATCTATTGGGATAGAACGGCCGAGTTTTCAGTGGATCGGGTTTCTGGTGAAATGGATTTTGAAGGATATAGAATTTACAGTTCTCAGCTTGGTGATGGTCAGGGTGTGGATCCAAAGTTAATACGGGAATTTGATAAACCGGCTAATCAGATAGCTTTTGATACGGGATTTGAAGAAGTAGAGCTTGACGAACCGGTTACTTTTGAGGGCGATACTTCCGAATATTGGTATCGTTATGAGCTGGACGGGTTGTTGAGCGGCTGGCAATATGAAATATCAGTAACAGCATTTGATGGAGGAAGTGAAACCTTCGATATCGGAAGTCTCGAAAGTTCAACAAGTTCGAATTCAGTAAGGATTTTTCCCGGAACACCCGTCAATGAGAATTTTGGCAGTAATGCCAAAGAGTATAAAGTAGGGGTTTATCCAAATCCTTATCGCATTAAAGCAGCCTGGGATGGTTCTAATGAAAATGCCCGAAAGCTTTATTTTTATAATCTGCCTGCAAGAGCAGAGGTGCGTGTGTATACCGTAGCCGGAGACATTGTTGCTGAATTGGAACATAATTCGGCTACCTACAGCGGAGATATTTCTTGGTTCGACAACTTTAGTGACGACCCAAGAGTAATGGCCGGGGGAGAACATGCATGGGATCTACAGTCCGATGCCAATCAAATCTTATCGACGGGTTTATACCTGTTTTCCGTTAAAGATTTGGATTCTGGAGAAGTACAAACGGGTAAGCTACTTATTATCAAATAAACAAAAGACAGAGGATCAACTATGATTAATGCTACAAGAAAAGGAGTGAAAGGAGCAGCCTTGTTTGTGCTGACTTTTCTCTTCAGTTATGGTGCAGTTCATGCACAGAGCAACTTGTTTTTCTCGGAATACATTGAAGGTTCGAGTAACAACAAAGCACTGGAGATTTATAATCCCAACAGTACACCTGTAAGCCTTGACAATTATCAGATTGCACAGTCATCCAATGGTGGCGGTTGGCAGTTTTACCATACATTTCCGAACGGTGCTTCTATTCCGGGTTACGGAACGTATGTGATTACCACCGATCAGGTAAGTTCATCTTTGTACAACACAGATTTTGCTAATGAAGCACTTGGTTTTCCAAGTACAGTACATCATAACGGAGATGATGCCAGAGCGATCATTCATATTTCGGGAACAGATACAACATTCCTGGATGTATTTGGTGATCCTGATAACGACCCGGGTTCAGGCTGGGCGGTAGGGGATTCCGCAGAAGCTACACGGGAGCATACTTTAGTGCGTAAGCCAAATGTGACGTCCGGTAACACAACCGCTCTTGGTTCATTTGGAACAGACGATGCTTCTTCAGAGTGGATTGTATATCCTCAAAATGATTTTGGCGGACTTGGTGCACACAGAGATTATAGTGCCCCTATTACTATTCGGGACCTGAATACCTATCAGGGTGTAGCGGAATTTTCTGAAGCTGCCATAGAAGATCATCCTCTTGCAGACAGTACAGTTACAATAACAGCTATTATTACTTCCTACCCGAAAAGTTCAGGTTTGTCAAACCCGGACGATACAAACGATGATGGCACTATTGATGAAATCTCACGAATTCATGTGTTTATTACAGATACTAATGCTGTAAGCATGGGTCGTCAGGGAATGTCTATTCAACTTGTTGAATCTGATTATGCACTTCTGGATGGATTTACTCGTGGTGATGTAGTAACTCTTGAAGCTGAGTTAGGATTCTTTGGCGGAACCTCACAGGTAGCTGTTGAGTCCGTGAATCGACTGGGTAACGTGAATCAGGAATTCCCTGAGTATGCAGGCCTTTTAGAGCCTTGGGTTGTTGATCTTACTGATATTAACAGCTTCGAAGACGGGCAGCTTACCATGCGCTTCAACAATTATAACGTATATAACGGTGCATATGTTAAAATTAACTCTGCTACTGTAAGTAATGTAGCTCAGGGTGACCGTGTTGATTGGGCTATTAACAAAGATGGTTCCAGAATTTATGTTTATGACACATCTTTAAGATATAGAAATGACCATGCGATCGGTGCTGAGGGATACCTTCCTTCTTATAACGCACGAAGATTAGATCCGAATGAAGACGGACCGTTTGAAGCTCCTGCTTCCGGTGCTAATGTAGACATCAGCGGATTTGTGAATTACGTTGGCGATGACCCGGATGGTCTGGTACCAAGCGGTAACGGAGCATTTAGCATTAACCCGTTTGAAGATGGCGTGGTTTGGTTGAATGGCGTTCGAAACGTAGATGGACAGGATGGCTTCGAGTGGCCTAATGATTTGGTAGTTAATGGACTTCCACCGGTTATTTCGAATGTTGCTCTTTCTGATTCAACAGTGACATCATCAGATGCAATCACAGTGACTGCAGATGCAGAAGCTGTTGACGGTGCCTCTCTAACAGGTGTGTCTCTGATTTATAGTACTCCTGATACTACCGACACACTTACAATGTCAAATACCAGTGGAAACGAATTCTCTGTTACACTGCCAACATTTGACAATTTTACTCCGGTTACATTCTACATTGAAGCTGATGATGATAATGGACTGACAGGACGACTTCCATTCTCCGGAGGTTTCAGTTTCTTCGTTGCTGACGAACCAATTTCATCAATTTCAATTCTGCAGGAAACCGGAGATGGACAGCCTGGTTCAAGCCCGTTAGCCGGTTCTGGTGCAATACCTGTTGATATTACTGCGACGGTTGTTTCAAGCGCAGGTGAAAGTGGATTCATCACTGTACAGGATGCTGCAGCTGCATGGTCCGGTATTTATGTGGAGGAAGACAGCGACTCTGAAGACCTGAACATCGGAGACGAAATTAACATCACTGAGTTGACGATCTCTGAAGAGTTTGGAGTTACATTCGCTACGCTGAATGAATTTACTGTTAACTCTTCCGGTAACTCAGTAGAAAGTTTGGCTGTAGAGCTTATTACTCAGGATATAACCGGTTCTTCAACAGCGTATGAAGAGTATGAAGGTGTTTACCTTAAATTCAACGATGTTAAAGTAACAACAAACCAGGCCGACGGTTCCAGCGACTTCGGTGAGTGGGAATTCGGTTCTACTCAAGGCGGTGGAGCAGCAGATACACTGGAGGCCGGAGACGGACTGCGTGTTGACGATGCCTTCACAATCAACTATGGTTCTGACTTAAACGACCATGTTAAAGTTGGTGCTGAAATGGAATCACTGTCAGGTGTTCTTTATTACTCATTCGGAAACGCGAAAATGATTCTAAGAACTCTTAATGATGTTGTAGCCGACGACTGGACGTTGCCTGACACAGGTTTCGATCTTGAATCTCCGGCTGATGAGGCAACTGTTGAAGTTACCGGAGATATTACTGTTGAGTGGGAAGCTACTTCAGACTTTGACGGAAACGATATTACTTACGAATGGGTACTGTATTCTGCTGATACAGCCAGCGTTGTAACATCCGTTCCATCAAACGATGACTCTACAGCTTCTGCTGTTACTCTGGACTACGCTACTGTAGACGGGTTACTGGCATCTGCCGGTCTCGAAGTAGGTGAAAGTGCCGACTTTGTGTGGACTGTTCGAGTTAGCGATGGTGTGGATACGGTAACAGCTGCTGAAGATTACGATGTTGATACAAATACATTCTCAACATTGTACTACAGCCTGACGCTGGAACGAGCAATGGAAACTTCAGGAGAAGCTGAAACAGGTCTGCCGAAAAGCTTTGACCTGAAGCAAAATTATCCGAATCCATTCAATCCAACTACAAACATCACGTTTGATCTGCCAAGAGCTGCAGATGTAAGCCTGACCGTTTATGATATGTTGGGTAGAAAAGTAGCCACATTGGTGAACGAAAGGATGACAGCAGGTACTCATACAGCAGCGTTTGATGCTTCAAGACTGGCAAGTGGTATGTATATCTACCGCATCGAAGCCGGTTCATTCGAAAGCATTAAGAAAATGATGCTGATTAAGTAAAAAATTAGATTTCCCTGGAATGAGGATGGAATACTCCTCATTCCTATTTTTTTAAATTAAATAGTTCAGATGTACAAGTCCTTCATAGTAATTTTAGCATTGCTTTCAGCAGCCATCCTTATATCAGGATGTGATGCCGGTTTATCAGGTACGGCTTCTGAGAATCAGCCTCCTTCAACAAACCTAACCGTTGAGAGAATAAACAGGGGTGAAGATTTCAGATTGTCCAGCCAGATTAATATTTCCTGGTGGGGAAATGATCCGGACGGCTATGTTGTAGGCTATGAATATGCAATAAATGACACGAGTGAAGGAGCGTGGACTTTTACGGAACGTTCAGATAGTACCTTCATTTTACCAATTACAGAAGGACAAAGCGTTGATGATGTATTATTCAAAGTTCGAGCTGTTGATAATGAAGGTGCAAAAGATCCTTTAGGCGCACGTTTGGTTTATCCAATTGTTAATTCTGTTCCTACCGTATCATTCTCTGAAACGGAAACTCCGCCTGACACCCTTTTCTCAATTAGCAGTTTTGGATGGAGATTCGATGATCCGGACGGTCTTTTAAATATTCGCGGCACTGAAATTGCCATTAATGACACTGTTAACGGATGGACGGAAATACCCGTTTCACCCGAAAATGAAGGTCGAATATTTATATCGCTTGAAGTGGATAATAGCAGCACCGGTTCAAAAACGGCAGATGTGTTTCTTGGCCGGTCATATAGCCGGGCTGTGGACCAATCTGGAGACCCAATTCAAATAGCAGGGGTTGAAGTTGGAGCTACTAATACAGCTTATGTCCGATCAATTGATGCAGCAGGTGCTGTAAGTGAGGTAGACAGCGTTAGTTGGTATGCTAAACCACAGCGTTCAAAAGTGCTTTTCATAAATGATATTGGTGCAGGTGATTACCTGGAAAAGCAGGCAGAGCATCTTTCGTACCTGAATGATTTTGGAATCGATCCGGACCAATGGCTGATAAACACAGGAACTCCTTCGTTAGGCACCATTGAATTATCCGATCAGTTTCCAACCGTTGTTGAGCCAACGCTCAGAAAAACTCTTGCTAAATGGGACCATATTTACTGGGTTTCAAACGACATAGACAGAAATATTGTGCATGCTCTGGAGATAACTACTGAGTTTTTTGAACGGGGCGGAAATATGTTTGTGACAATTCCTATGAAAGAAATTAGTCAGGATGACGATGTTTTTAACTTTGTTCCCGTTGATTCCATAGGTGATTTTAGTCAGGCAAGCTCAAGAAGTACAAATTTTATTATTAATAGCGACACGGATGTTCCAAGCCTGACCGGTGGTCCAACACTTCTTACGGAAAGAACACAAACAAGTATTTTCCCGCTTAAAGAAATTCCAGGAGCAACGGTTCTGTACCAAACAGATTTCCAGACTACGACACTGACAGGTAGAATTGAAGACTATACAGGATTTGAAGGTGTAGGGATTGAAAACCCGGAAGGAAATGTGATCTATTTTGGAATGGATATAACACTCTTAGGCGGCAACGATAACTTATCTGAATTTATAGAATATATGTGCATCCAAAGGCTTGGGTTCAGCAACTGAGGTTTTTATGAAAAGATTTAATCTGATTTTATTACTGTTTACGCTTTTGGGAACAGCTTCGGTATGGGCTCAAAACACAGGATCCATTTCGGGAACTATAACTGCTGATGAAACCGAAGAGCTTCTGATTGGAGTAAACGTGAGAATTGTAGGAACCTCTTTTGGTTCGGCTACCGATCTTGATGGCGAATATGTGATTCGGAATATTCGTCCGGGGCAATATAATATCGAAATCACCTACGTTGGTTTTGAGACGGTTTTGCTTACCGGCATTCAAGTGGAAGCCGGTGAAACCACCGAGCTCAATTATGCCCTGCGTGAGCAGGTGTTAAGTGCCGAGGAAGAAGTAATTGTTGTGGGTGAAGCACCTATTTTTGATGTGGAGAAATCCTCAACCTCTTCTACCATTTCCCGCTCTGATATTGAAGCTGCCCCTATCCAAAAAGTAGAAGATGCTGTGGCCCTTCAATCAGGTGTTGTTAAAGATCCAACCGGGTTATACATCAAGGGTGGGCGTGCTTACGAAACCGGTTATGTAGTTGATGGAGTTTCTGCTCAGGATCCGCTGGCAGGAACAGGATTTGGATTAGACCTGGGCTCCAACTCATTCAGTAATGTGGAAGTAATTACCGGCGGCGTTGGTGCTGAATACGGAGATGTAACTTCCGGAGTAGTATCGGTTCAAACCCGTGATGGCGGTGATCGATACGAAGGCAGCTTTTCCCACAAACGAGATAATTTCGGTTCTAATGTTATGTCTCATGAGTCTAACTTTTTTGAGGATGTTTACGAGTTAAGCATTGGCGGGCCGGAGCCCATTACCCAAAAATTATTACCACTGGCCGGGCTTAACCTTCCGGGTGATGTATATTTCTTTGCTACCGGGCAAATCTCTACTGCAGACGGATACACCAAGTTGTCTGCAGATCAAATCCGGTCATCTATTGTGGACAATACGTTTTGGTCGCCAAGGCAAGGGAATCGCTGGAATGGGATGATGAAGCTGACGTACAATATTAAGCCGGGAATGCGTCTACAAGGTGCTTATCAGCGGTCGTTGACGATTAATCAGAACACCCGGATGCTTCAGATAACCGGAGCGGATACTCAAATTCAGCCCGGTTTTCAGTTTGCGTTCTCCAATGGATTTCTCGACAACGCAAACACGTACACTCACGACAGTAACCTATCTTACCTGAAGTGGACACACACGATATCTCAAACCGCTTTTTACGAAGTGCAGGCAAGCCGTTTGTTTACCCGCCTCAGGGCAGATGCCAACGGCCGCAACTGGAGACCTGAAAATGTAGATGGAGAATTCGACCCGGGGAGTATCAACACTTATCCCGGAGAGGAATTTCAGGGAACCGATGATTTTACTTACGTACTTGCCGGACCCGGTTATATCAATAACGGAGGTATCGCAACCTTGTGGCACGATCACTTTGCTGAGGAACTGACGCTGAAATCCAGTCTTACCAAGTATTTCAACGAGCGAAATAATCAGCTGGTTTTCGGGTTTGAAATGAAGTTCAACGATTATCAGTGGATCGATATCACCCGTCCCTGGATTGGTGCTCCCATCCGCATTGATGAAAATACCGTTTCAGAAACATTCCGTGTGGGTGAAAGCTTTGATGCATGGAGAGTTAAACCGATGCGTGGTGCTTTCTTCATTACAGACAAAATCCGTTACAATGGACTCATAGCAAACATCGGTGGTCGGTTTGAGTACTGGTCGCCCGGTTCATATGTGGATGAGCGCGTGAAAGAAGCTTTAGACCCGAATACCTACTCCACCATTCCGGAATTTATTGCCCAAAACTATCTTGACGAGACCACAAAAATCTTTGGGAACCGATATAAGTTTATTTTCCTGCCGAAAGTAAACGTTTCTTTCCCAGTGAGAGAAAACCAGGTGCTGTTCTTTAATTACGGTCATTCAGCCCGAATTCCTCACCCGCGCTTTGTGTATGCCGGCCTCGACCCATTTTATCAGGATCAATCAGATCTGCCAAACCTTGGTAATCCGAATTTGAACCGGGAGATTGACATCTCTTATGAGATCGGGCTTCGAAACCAGATTACGGCAAATGATGCTTTAAACGTATCGGCCTTCTGGAGAGATAAATATGATTTTGTGACCTCTGAGTTGATTACTGTTCCGGATATTGATGGTCGTCCTACTACCAAAGCGTTTCGTATTAATGGTGATTATGCCCGTTCTCGGGGTGTTGAAGTGAGTTACATCAAGCGATATAAAGATCTGCTGCAAGGTCAGGTTTCATTTACTTATTCACGGGCAGAAGGGTTGAGTTCAACCAACGATGATAACCTGAACGCCATTAACGCACGTCAGAACGTGGGTAACAATATTGAAACCCCGTTGGCCTGGGATCGCCCTTTTGATATCAAAGGGAACATCCGGTTTACCTACGATCGCGACGAGCCTCTTTTTGACCTTGGACCGCTGAATCAATTCCAGATGTTTCTGTCAGCCGTTTGGAGAAGTGGTCAGCGTTATACACCCTATGAATTTGTGGGCTTTGAACGAAATCCGGTCACCGGCGTTCGCGACTGGCGTCCGATTTATGAGCGTTTAGATGACCCGGCTCAAAGATACAGCGAAGTAGGTCCGGCCTGGTTCTATATGGACTTCAACATCAGGAAGTGGTTTGATGTAAATGGTACTCGTATTGCCGCTTTCCTTGAGATTACAAATATTTTAAATAATCAAAGTTCTGTAATCATTAACCCGGTAACAGGTAAAGGATACAAAAACTATCCTTCCGATCAGTCCTCATTGATTGCTCTGAGAGATAACAGAAGCTATGATGTGCCAAACAGTGTAAGAGATCCGCGGTATCTGGATCCAACCGATAATAATTTGCCGGCTTACGAAAACCCTGCGAATTACCTGGAGCAAAGACACATCGTATTTGGAGTATCTATAAACTTTTAATTATGAAATTCACTAAAGCATTGATAAAAAGTTGTTTGTTGTTTCTTATCGGAGGGTTGCTTTACAGCCATAGTGCCGTTGCCCAAACTAGTTATGGGGATGACCGTGCCGGTACCGAAGGTTTTCAGTTTGCTAAAATCTCGATTGATGCCCGAAGTGCAGCCATGGGTAATTCAAATATGGCAGATGCCATCGATGGATCAAGCCTGTACTGGAATCCTGCTAATGCCTCGGTACTTGGCAGTTCCAACGTGATGTTGAATCACACTCAATATGTGGCGGATATCAACCTTGAGTATCTGAGTTACATCCACAAATTGGGACGTTTCGCGATTGGGGGAAGTATTCAATATTTGAATTCCGGTGAGATCAATGAGACTACCGAATTTGAACCTCTGGGAACCGGCAGAACCTTCAGCACACATCATATTTCAGCAGGGGTAACAGGTTCACACCAGATTACGGATTTATTCAGCTATGGTATTACCCTGAGGTACCTGTCCGAAAATTATATTGATATCACCTATCAGACAGGAGCCATCGATTTTGGGTTTCTATACTATGTTGGTGACACCGGCCTTCGGTTTGGAGTGAGTTTGAATAACTTTGGTTTTGAAGCGGCTCCGTCCGGTACGGCTGAATATGAAACACTTGATGGAATGGTAGAGCAAGAACCCAACAGTGACTTGTCGCTTCCAACAAGGTTTAACATCGCGGCAGCTTATAACGTCATAGAGAATGAGAATCATGAACTTTTGGTAACCGCTCAAATCACCAACCCAAGTGACAACTCTGAGCAGCTGAATATTGGGGCTGAATATGGTTTTATCGGTCAGTTTTTTGTTCGAAGTGGTTATGAGTTTGGCAATGAAGAAAGGATTTGGCCAAGCTTTGGAGCCGGCGTTAAGGTTCCATTTATGGAAAAAGTATTAAAAGCAGATTACGGATACACCGTGTTTGAGCGTTTAGGTGGAATCCACAGAATTGGTTTAAGTGTATCTCTATGAAACAAGCAGTAAACAGAATTTTTATCGGCTCATTAATCCTTACAGCGGGCTTGCTCTATGGATGTGATAATATTTTTGGAGCCAAGGATAATGACACTACGGACGAGATTTTTGAAGAGGGAAGTATTGATCCTACTTTGGAAAGTGTGGAAGGGTATGCGCCGGTACTTCCTTTCTGGGGTGAATTTGACGCCCCAACGGATGTATTTGTAGGCTTCGATCGGTTTGTATATGTAACGGATGCGCAAGGTGTTCATCTGTTGGATCGAGCTGACCTGAACCCAAGAATTACCATTGAGCTTGCCGGAGCCAATGCCGTTACGCAAGACCGCCTGCTGAATGTTTATGTTTCTGCACGTATCGACACGGTTATTGAATCTGTAGATCCAAACATTACCTGGAATTTACCGGCTGTTTACAAGATCAAGAATATGAACGGTACTGGGCCGCTCACCTTTGTAGATACGCTTATTTTCCCATTCGATGACGCCAGTTTGAGTACATCTGCAGCACAAAATGCCCGGCTAAATCGTGGGTCAAACATCAATTATGAGAGGGTGGAAATTACCGGGGTTTCGGCAATGGCTGATAACTCGATTTATATAACCCGAAGAGGACCCTTTAATGAAACTAATCAGGTAGCTGCTCCCGACAACACTGTTCTTGAATTCAGAAGAATTTCCGAAAACGGTGAACTCACAGGGAAAATGGAAAACATTCGCCAAATCCGAACTTTAAACCCGGTTACTCCTTCACTGAGAAGTGGAATAGGGCTAAGTTCAGTAGCAACATTCGTGGCGCCTCCTCAACGGGATACTTTCACAGAAGATCGTAGTTTCCTGATTACACAAGCGGATCAGTCTCGAGATATTTCATTCAGAGTGTTGTGGATAAATGCCGTGGAAACTCCGGACGGACTTGTGTTTCAGCAAAACTCACAGCTACTGGCACAGGATACTACCCAGGCTGATGGCTTTTTATATGAGCCGGATAAGTTTCAGCAACCAACCGATGTTGCCTTTGGTGGTGATGATGACAGTTACATATTTGTGGTTGATGCCGCTCAACATAAACTGTACCAGTTCCAATCAAACGGACAAGAAGGAGTGCCACCACCACCCGGCGCTGAGAATCAAACCAAACAAGTTTTGGTTTCCTTTGGAGAACTTGGTTCAGGACCAAAAGAATTTGATTCGCCAAGTGGAGTAGCCTACTTCAATCAAGTTGTGTATGTGGCCGACAAAGGTAATAATCGTATCGCGCGGTATAAGCTTACTACTGACTTTGAATAGTTCTAAAAGCACGTTTAACTAAGCTAATAAGCGATAATAAAATACGATCGTAACATTATCTTAATCTTATAATTTTTATTTTTGGTTGCTACTAAAAACCACAAATAAAACGGACAAATGTTACGCTACTTATCTATAATTTTTCTAGGTCTGATTGTGTCAGGTTCTGCACTTGCACAGTCAACTATTACGGGTAAAGTTACTGACGCCCAAACGGGTGAGCCCATTATTGGTGCCAATATTTTAGTAATGGGTACTACTAAAGGTGCTGCTACCGATCTAAACGGTGAGTATGAGATCGAAGACGTCGATCCCGGCACTTACAACCTGCGTGTTTCTAATATTGGGTACATTACCCAAATGGAAGAAATTACCGTTGGTGAAGGAACCCTGACCCTCGATTTTGAAATGCAACTTACCAGCGAGTCATTGACCTCGCTTGAGGTATTTGCATCTCGTTCTGATCAAACCACACCGGTTGCTTTCTCGGATGTAAGCCAGGAAGAGATCAGAGTTCAATTGGGATCTCGAGACCTTCCCGAAGTACTGAATGTTACACCTTCTGTTTATTCTACTAACTCAGGTGGCGGTGCAGGTGATGCCCGTATCAACGTTCGTGGATTCAGCCAGAGAAACGTGGCTGTAATGATTAACGGTGTACCTGTTAATGATATGGAGAATGGCTGGGTATACTGGTCTAACTGGGACGGTGTTGGTGATGCTGCCCGGTCTATCCAGGTTCAGCGTGGTATTTCTAATGTAAATCTTGCTGTACCATCGGTGGGTGGTACACTGAACATTATCACCGACCCAAGCAACAACGAAGCCGGCGGTATGGTGAAATTCGAAAACGGTAGTGGTGCATTTAACAAAACTACTCTGATGCTGAATTCCGGCCTGATCAACGATAAGTTTGCTATTAGCGCCGTGGGTGTAAGAAAAGAAGGAGAGGGAATTGTGGATGGTACATGGACCGATGCATGGGCTTATCACCTTGCCGCTTCTTATCAAATTAACGACAAGAACAGGCTAGACCTGTTTGCCCTGGGAGCGCCTCAACGTCACGGACAAAACCTGTATGCGCAGAATATTGCTACCTACGACCGCAGTTACGCTCTTGGTCTGGATAGTTACGATCCTGCCGCTGCAGATGAATTCTGGGAAAAAGGACGATTATTTAACCCTAACGTTTCCGGTGTATCCAACAGCTATGAAGGAAACCAATATGTGGGTGATGGCTGGTTAAACCCAAGTATTCAGAGCCGGTATTCTAAAAACTTCCTGAACGAGCGAGAGAACTTCTTCCATAAGCCTCAGGTAAACTTAAACTGGTATAGTGAATTAACTGATAAACTGACCTTAACCAACGTACTGTATTACTCCGGCGGCCAAGGTGGAGGAACAGGAACACTTGGAGATATTGAGTATGACTACAGCCACGCACAGCGAATTGTTGACTGGAATGCTACCATAGCTGATAACAGGGCTAACCTGGACGGAAGTGGAGATCCTGTTGCTAATGGTATCATCAGAAATAGCCGAAACAACCAATGGACAATCGGTGACATTCTGAAGCTTTCTTATCAGGCAAGCGAAGAGCTTGAACTGCAAGCCGGTTTAGACTGGAGAACAGCTGAAATTGAGCACTACCGTGAAGTACGCGACCTGCTTGGTGGACTCTACTACGTTGACAACTCCAACGACCTGAACCCAAATCGTGAAACACGTCTTGGAGATAAAGTAGCTTACAACTTTGATAACACTGTTGACTGGTTAGGCGGTTATCTGCAAGGTGAGTACTCTAAGGATAACTTCAGTAGTTATGCTACGGTTGGTATTTCTACAGTAAAATATTCACACTTGAACTACTTTCTGGATGATCCTAACAAAGCAGGATTGCAGGAAACAGAGCGCGAAAGTGACAACCTTGTTGGATACCAGGCCAAAGTCGGTGTTCTGTATGGGTTGAATGATGATCTGGATCTTTACCTGAATGTTGGTGCAATCTCCAAAGTGCCAATTTTTGACAACGTTATTAACGATGGTTCCGGTGCGATCAACGAAGACCCTGAAAACGAGAAGTTTTACTTCTATGAGGCGGGTACACGTTACAGAGACCCAAGTGGACGATTTGGGTTCAACATGAATTATTATCTGACCGATCGTCGTGACCGTTCATTTACGCGAGGAATTAACTTTCCGGATGGAACTGAAGGTCTGATTAACATCACGGGTCTGGACCAGATGCATACCGGTGTTGAGCTGGAAACATCAGCTAAATTGGCTGAATGGGCCCGGCTTGATGTTGCCGCATCTCATAACCTGTGGGAGTATAAAAATGATGTGACTGCACTTTACACTCCGGATCAGAATAACCCATCTGACCAAGATACAGTAAGCCTTTTTGTGGAAGGGCTGAAAGTAGGTAACGCACCTCAAACTCAGTTTGCTTACACGCTTACCGTAGAGCCAATGCAAAATATGGACATCACATTGGTAGGTACAACTTTCATGCGTCACTGGTCAGACTTTGACCCTCTTGACAGAGACGACCCAAGCGACCGTGCCCAAACATGGCAAGTACCAAACTACACGGTATTCAATGCTCACTTGAACTATGCTCTGCCCGGTGTGTTTAAAGGAAGTTCCCTATTCCTGAACCTGTTTAACCTGTTTGATAATACATACATTCAGGATGCAACAGACAACAGTAGATTTAACGGATATGATGGCGATCACGATGCTGATGACGCCGAAGTATTCTTTGGACTTCCACGACGATACAACTTTGGAGTTAGAATCAATTTCTAAACCCATAAACGTATTATCAATTCTACGTTAAATTTTGAAAGCAGCTTGTCTTTTGACAGGCTGCTTTTTTATTGTACATCACTATGAAAAAACTACTTATTTGCGCACTGGTTGCGATGTCCTTATTTGGTTGCATCGAAGAAGATAAACCTGAAAACAAAAAAGTCCTGCTTGTTTCCTTCGATGGATTTCGGCACGATTATCTTGCCAAAACCGATACACCAAATTTTGATAAGCTGGTGGAGTCCGGGGTAATCAGTGAAGGCCTGATTCCTATTTTCCCGTCTAAGACATTTCCCAATTATTATGCAATAGCCACCGGTCTGTATCCTGAAAACAATGGCTTTATTGCCAATAATATGTATGATGCTGAAATGGATGCTCGTTTCACCATTTCAAACAGGGATGCAGTAGAAAACCCGGAATGGTATGAGGGGGAGCCGATCTGGAATACAGTAGAAAAGGCAGGAAAAAAATCAGGAACCATGTTTTGGGTAGGATCAGAAACACCCATACAAAATATGAGGCCTACCCACTGGAAACGATATAATGAAAGCATGCCGGATTCTGCCCGTATCGACACGGTTGTAAAATGGCTTTCCTACGGCAATGAAAAAGAAGTTGATTTTGCCACGCTTTATTTCAGCTTTGTGGATGCACGCGGACACCGCCATGGCCCTGATTCTCCTGAAGTAATAGAGGCCATTGAGCGGGCTGATAGGTTAGTGGGCTATTTGATAGATTCCATGGATCAAAAGCAGCTTACCGGCAAAACAAACCTGATCATTGTCTCTGATCACGGAATGGCTGGTATCTCCCGAGACCGAGTGGTTATACTTGATGAAATGATAAACCCGGTAGATCTGGAAGTAATTTCCTATAGCCCTGCAATGATGGCAAATGTAAAGGGAGATAATTTTGATGAAGTATACTCGGCATTAAAAGCTGATGAGGAACATTTCAAAGTATATAAGAAGGAAGAAATTCCTGATCGATATCATTTAAAAAAACACCGAAGGGTTCCCGAGTTATTATTGGTTGCAGACGTTGGATACACAATCACCACAAGAGAATATTTTGAGTCTCGGCAAAACTATCCATCGGGTGGGACCCATGGTTTTGACAACCAGGCAAGGGAAATGCACGCTCTATTTGTGGCTCATGGTCCTGATTTTAAAAAGGGATACACTGCTAAACCTTTTCAGAATGTACATCTGTATTCTTTAATGGCTCACCTGCTGAATGTAGAACCGGCTCAAAATGACGGAAGCCTGGATAGCGTTTCGGTACTTTTAAGATGATAAGGAAACTTTTTCGTTAAAAAATCACGTTCAAGAGCTTTATTAAGATTGCATCTGTCTAAAAGTGAGGGGATATTCCCTTGCTGTAATACTCAGTCTTTCACAACTTAACAGAGTTTTAAAAATATGCCATACGTTGTTACTGAACCCTGCATTCAATGTAAATACACTAACTGCGCAGCCGTATGTCCGGTTGATGCTTTCCGTGAAGGCCCAAACTTTCTGGTAATCGACCCGATGGAATGTATTGATTGTGATGCCTGTGTATCTGAATGTCCGGTTGAAGCTATTTACCCTGATGATGAGGTTCCTGAAAAATGGGAAGATTACATCGATCTGAATGAAAGACTATCTGAAGCCTGGGAAGACCGCATTATCAACGAAACCCAGGATGCTCTGCCTGATGCCGACGAGTGGGCTACAAAAGAAGATAAGCTGGATAAGCTTGTAGAAACCTGGTAGATCGCCCGGTATTTCTGAGACCCACTGTCTCTAACGATTCCTAAGAATCACCCTTTATTGCCTGACAATAATTCCATTTTAAGCGCATCTTCAACCCCAAAAATAATGGGGATCATTAATGCTACGCCCGATTCGTTCAGTGATGGCGGTAAGTATTTGGATCACAGCAGGGCCATGGATCGCATTCACCTGATGCTTAAAAATGGGGCAAAAGTTATTGACGTTGGAGGAGAGTCGACCCGTCCCGGAGCGGAACCGGTTTCTGAAACGGAGGAGATAGACCGGGTTATCCCACTGCTTGAGGAAGCCATTCCTGTTTTCAGCGATGCTATTTTTTCCATCGACACTACCAAATATGAAGTAGCCAAAAAAGCACTGCAGGCTGGAGCTAAGATCGTAAATGACGTAAGCGGACTTCAAAAAGAACCCCGGCTGGCTGATCTTTGTGCTGAATACAATGCCACTTACATTTTGATGCATTCTCAGGGTGATCCCAAGACGATGCAGAAGAAACCGGAATACAATGATGTTATTAAAGATATCACCGCTTTTTTTGAGCGTCAATCAATGGAGGCCAAGAAGCGGGGAGTTCATCATCTTATCTTAGACCCGGGAATCGGGTTTGGAAAAACGTTGGAGCATAATCTTAAATTGATTGCCCACCTTGACAAATTCAAAAAATTTAGTTTCCCTTTATTAGTTGGAGCTTCACGCAAGTCGATGATCGGTAAAATATTAGACGACCGGCCTACAGACGATCGCATAACCGGGACCGTTGCACTCCACTACCATGCACTCATAAAAGGGGCAAATATACTCCGTGTGCATGATGTGAAGGAAGCTTCCGATTCAATTCGTATATTCAACGCAATTCAATCCCAACAATAACCAAATCCGGCGGCCTTGTTTCCCATTGGTTTCCTAGAATTCGGCTTAAAAGATTTTGCCGAGACGCTCATTATTGCGCTCGTACTGGTATATCTGTACCGGTGGGTTAAGGGTACGTTCGCTATTCAGGCGGCATTGGGTATTTTATTTGTTGTGATTATTAATGTGGTGATTGGATTGTTAGGCTTTACTACCATCAATTCTATTCTGAGTCAAATTCTGGATGTGGGTATTATTGCGCTCATCATTCTCTTCCAGCCGGAAATACGGAAACTCCTTTATCGCTTGGGAACCAATACCAGCCTGGATCGCTTTTTCTCGACCTCCAATTCAGATAGAACCATCGATGAAATAATTGATGCCGTCAAAGAGATGTCGAAGAATAAAACCGGGGCACTGATTGTTTTTGCCCGTACATCTTCCCTTCAGGATTTAGTGGATGCGGGGGTAAATATAGATTCTGAAATCCGCAGTGAACTTATCACTACCATTTTCCAAAAAGAAACTCCGTTACATGATGGGGCTGTTGTCATCCGTGGAAATAGAATCGTAGCAGCGAGTTGTTATCTGCCCATTTCCCAAAACCCAAATATTTCTTCCTCGTTCGGAACGCGGCACAGGGCGGCGGTGGGTATTAGCGAATCCAACAATGTATTTGTAATCGTGGTGTCGGAAGAAACCGGCCGGATTTCTATTGCCCGAAACGGGGCACTTACCAGTGGGCTTACCATTCAAAAACTCCGTGCTGAAATGGAAGAAACCTTTGGCAGCCAAAAATTTGACGAAGACGTAGCCTTCAGTTCTGCCCAGGCAGATATGAAGCTAAATTAGGTTTGTTAATCGTGAATCGTGGCAAAAACGAACTACTTGTCTAAAAAAGAAAATAGCGCAAGCGTCCGCTTGTGCCAAATTTTTAACTTACCCATTTACAAAAGCTCTCATCTAATAAAGTATTTCAACATCTAAAATGCCTTTCTCACCATAATAGTCTTTAGCGCTACTGTATTTCCAATGTTTAGGATCCTCGACAAAATCAGCCTTCACAGGATTAAAATGCAGGTAATTCAATTTTTGATGAATCAGTTTTTCATTATATAGTTCTATCGGATGGTTATGCTGTTGCCAAAACTGCCAATCTTTATTATTCCCGTTATTTGAACCTGCTCGTTTCATCATCCAAATCATCCACTTTTTTCTACTTTCTTTAGGGTATGAATAAATTTCTTCTCTGAGTTTTCTGGAAGTGAAGCTTTTAAAATCCCGCAGAATATTTTGCATCGGATCTTTTCTAGTTCCTATGATAATATGAACATGGCTGGGCATTATGCACCAGGCATATAGAATCAATCCTTTCTTTTCCTGGCAATGCCTAAAGCTGTCGATTAAAATGTTTGTATAATTTGGTCTTATAAATACATCAATCCAGTTTATAACTGAAAAAGTGACAAAATAGGCCATCGATTGATCATGGAATTTATACTTTCTGCTCATTGTGATGGGATTAGTTTTAAAACTAAGTAGTAAGAGCAGTTTATGGACGATTCCTTACAGAACTTTTTGGAAGTGTTAAAGTCAGCACAAGCGGACGCTTGCGCTATTGGTGTGTTCTGCCCAGGCAGATATGAAGCTTAATTAGGTTCGTTAATCGTGAATCGGGAAATTAACCAATAACGATTAACGATTAACCAAAAAACGAACTACTTGTCCAAAAACTCTTTCATCAAGTCTTTAGCGGCTTTGTAGGATGATATTTTCCCTTCCTGGACTTGGGTTCGAAAGCGTTCAAGCTTAGATTTTAGCTCTGAATCCCCATAAAATGCCTGATGCAATTCCTGGTGAATACTTTCATTCAGCCAGTAGTTAGCCTGTTCTTTGCGTTGCTGCTCAAAATACCCTTTGGCTTTGGTATGACGGACATATTCATCTACAATTTCCCAAACTTCAGGGATGCCTTTGTTATGAAAAGCAGAACAGGTTGATACTTTGGGAATCCAGCCGGATTCAGTAGGAGGAAACAGATGAAGAGCATTCTTGTATTCAGCCATGGCTCGCTTGGCAGCATCTTCATTACCTGAATCAGCTTTGTTGATAACGATAGAGTCGGCCATTTCCATAATACCACGTTTTATACCCTGAAGTTCGTCACCGGCACCGGCCAGCATCAACAGTAAAAAGAAATCGACCATAGAATGGACGGCCGTTTCCGATTGACCTACTCCAACGGTTTCTATCAGGATAGTATCAAAGCCTGCAGCTTCACAAAGGGTAATGGTTTCACGTGTGCTTCTGGCTACACCTCCCAAAGAGCCCGAAGTCGGGGTGGGACGGATATAAGCATCAGGATGATTCGATAGCGTCTCCATTCGTGTTTTATCGCCCAGAATACTGCCGCGGGTTTTGGAGCTGGAAGGATCTACGGCAAGAACGGCAAGAGTTCGGTCCTGTTCATCAATCACATAATTACCGAATGCATCTATAAAAGTGCTTTTTCCAACTCCCGGCACACCGGTGACACCAATCCGTACAGAATTTCCCGAATGGGGCAGGCATCCCTCTATGATTTCCTGTGCCAGTTCCTGATGATCTTGTTTTGTGCTCTCGATCAGAGTAATGGCCCGGCTGAGCAACATTCGGTTGCCATCTAAGATACCTTTTATAAATTCGGAAGCGGAGGGAAGCTGTTTACTCAAAACCTCCTCCCATTAACTTTTCCAAAGTTATTGTATGGTTTAATTTGGACAAGCACCCCAGATAACTTTGGAAAAGTTATTTTGGGTAGAGATATAAAGATTAAATTCGCTGTCAATTTCATGAGGAAGAATAATTCTCAATAAGCACTTCCAGAATTTGCTTGGCTGCTTTTGGAATAACCGTTCCGGGACCAAATACGGCTGTTACCCCGGCATCATAAAGAAAGTCGTAATCCTGTTGAGGTATCACACCGCCTGCAATGACGATGATATCTCCCCGACCTTGCTTTTCAAGTTCTTCAATAACATGGGGTACCAATGTTTTATGTCCGCCGGCCAGACTTGAAACCCCAAGGATGTGCACGTCATTTTCTACGGCCTGTCGGGCAGCCTCTTCCGGTGTCTGGAAAAGAGGCCCGATATCCACATCGAAACCTAAATCGGCAAAACTTGTTGAAATAACTTTAGCCCCGCGATCGTGACCGTCCTGTCCCATTTTAGCCACCATGATTCGTGGGCGCCGGCCATCCAGTTCGGCAAATTTATCTGCCAGGTTTAGAGCTGCTTTAAACTGATCGTTATTTTTGAGTTCAGAGGAATACACGCCGGATATAGATTTAATAGTTGCTTTGTAGCGCCCGAAAGATTTTTCCATGGCATCAGATATTTCGCCAAGAGTGGCTCGCTCGCGGGCGGCATCAACAGCCAAAGCTAATAAATTTCCATCACCTGATTCTGCACACTGCGTCAGTTTATTCAAGGCACTTTCAACGGCCTGATCATTTCTTTCCTGCTTCATCTTGTTGATGCGCTCAATCTGAGACTTGCGAACTTTCACATTATCCACTTCCAGAACATCGATTTCAGATTTCTCATCTGTCTGAAATTTATTGACACCAACGATAGTATCCTTACCGGAATCAATACGAGCCTGTTTTCTGGCAGCAGCTTCCTCGATCCGCATCTTCGGAATTCCTGTTTCTATAGCTTTAGCCATTCCGCCGAGTTCTTCCACTTCGCCAATCAGCGACCATGCCCGTCGGGCAATTTGATCGGTCAGGTACTCTACATAATACGAGCCGGCCCACGGATCGACGGCTTTGGTGATTCCGGTTTCTTCCTGAAGAAAGAGCTGGGTGTTGCGGGCAATTCGGGCAGAAAAATCAGTTGGCAGAGCAATAGCCTCATCCAGAGCGTTGGTGTGAAGCGACTGCGTATGCCCTAGTGCTGCTGCCATTGCCTCAACGGTAGTCCGGGCAACGTTATTGAAAGGGTCTTGCTCTGTTAAGCTCCATCCCGAAGTTTGGCAGTGTGTTCTCAGAGACAACGATTTAGGATTCTTAGGGTTGAAGGACTTCACAATTTTAGCCCAAAGCAAGCGCGCTGCTCGCATCTTGGCAATTTCCATAAAGTGATTCATCCCAATGGCCCAGAAAAAAGATATCCGCGGGGCAAAATCGTCAATATCCATTCCGGCTTCAATTCCGGTTCGGAGGTATTCAAGCCCGTCGGCAAGGGTATAAGCAAGTTCAATATCACAGGTTGCCCCGGCCTCCTGCATGTGGTACCCGCTGATGGAAATTGAATTGAAGCGAGGCATATTCTGAGAAGTATATTCAAATATATCCCCGATTATTTTCATAGACGGTTCCGGTGGATATATATAGGTATTCCGAACCATGAATTCTTTCAGAATATCATTCTGAATGGTGCCGGCCAGTTGCTCGGGCTTCACACCTTGTTCTTCAGCAGCTACAATGTAGAATGCCATCACTGGGATTACAGCTCCATTCATGGTCATAGAAACCGACATCTTATCCAGTGGAATCTGATCAAAAAGAATCTTCATGTCTTCCACCGAGTCGATGGCAACTCCGGCTTTTCCTACATCACCGGAAACGCGAGGGTGATCAGAGTCATACCCGCGGTGGGTGGCTAAGTCAAAAGCTACCGACAAGCCTTTTTGTCCGGCTTCCAGGTTGCGGCGATAAAAAGCGTTGGACTCTTCCGCAGTTGAAAAACCCGCATATTGACGGATCGTCCACGGACGAACGGCGTACATGGTAGAGTAGGGGCCGCGAAGGTAAGGCGGAATTCCCGCTGCATAATTGAGATGCTCGAGCTTCTCGATATCCTCTTTGGAGAACCGGGGTTTTACCGGAATTTGTTCCGGAGTTTCCCACGCATCTCTCTTAGAAGACTTCTGCTTTGAATGGCCGTTCGTTTTAAAATCTATGTTGGAGAAATCTTTCTTCATTATGCTTCTCCGTTTTTAAGTTCTGCTTCGATATTTAAAAGCGATATTTTATCTATGGTGATACTTTCCTTAATATCCGGACCGAGGCCGGTAAAATTTAGATTCTTAAATTCTAAGTTTTGATTCTTTTCCTCAGGCTCGTATTTATTTACACCTACCATCACTTTTTTCTTCTCTTTGTAGGCTTCAATTTTTTCTTGTCGTGAAGCAGCAACCAATTCTTGAATGAATCCTGATTTCAACGCTTCATAGAAACCACCTTTAGCCTCAATTTCCTGAAATAACTCCCAGCTTTTCTGTGCCATGCTACCGGTTAACATTTCTATATAATAGGAACCTGCTCCGGGGTCGGATACTTTGTCGAGATAGGCCTCCTCCTGAAGAATGAGTTGAATATTCCGGGCGATACGAGAGGCAAAGCCGGAGTCTTTTGAAAAGTGCTCATCATATCGATGAACCGTAATGGAATTACAACCACCAATAGCTGCCGACATGGCTTCTGTTGTAGTACGAAGCATATTATTATGGGCATCAGCTTTGGATTTATTCCAAAAATTGGTTTCAGCATGAATGGATGGAGCGTTATTATTGAAACCATATTCATCTAATATCTGCGCCCATGTCTTTCTAAAAGCTCTGAATTTGGCGATCTCAAGAAAGTAATTGGGGCCGATTGCAAAATTGAAGTGGATATTTCCGGCCGGGGTAGAATCAAGACCAAGGTATTCGTTTCCAGCAGCCAAAGAGAAAGCAAGTTGTTGAATGATGGTAGCACCTGCATTGGCGAAAACAGACGAGTCGATAGCGCAGAATGAGAATAATTCATTAAAGGAATTCAGGGTTTCTTCGATCTCTGACTTGGACGGAAGTTTTCCAGTTAATGCCGCATGCGAAATCGGGTCAAAATTAAAACTTATCGATATCCCATCTTCATTGATCTTTCTTTCGCTACATATTTCATTTAGCCACTCTGCGATGGAAGGAGTAGAAATAATGCTTGCAAACCGGATCGTTATGAGTTCGATTTGAATATCCTTCAACAGGTTTTTGAGATCATCCTGAGACTGTATGTAATTCTTGTCAGGGCAGAAATACAATCCGGAGGCACCATTTTCGAGTGCATGTAAAGCTTCTTTGTTGGCCTCTGTAACAGAAGAACTTTCAACCGGCTCCATAATGCTCCATGAGCCGGAACCCGGAACGGGATCTGCAGAATGAGACAGCTCTTTTAGGTTTTCCTCACGATAAAAAGGAAGAGGGGTAACTCCTTCACCGGATTCCCAGCGAAGTACTTCTTTATAATCTTTTCCCTTTAAATCTTTTTCAATAACGGACTCCCATTTCTCGGTAGAAACGGGCGGAAACTCATCAAAATGAAGGGCCTTTTTGAAGTCTGAATTTTCCAAGAGTGACTATGGAGTTTATTTGAAATTTGTGATTACAACAAAAATAAAGAGGTCGGGAGTTCTTTACTAACCGGATGCAAAAAATACGCTTTTAATTAGTAAAAAAGCGCTTACAATTTGTATATTCTGATTCACTTTCACTCAAAACCTACTCACAAAGTTTTATAGATGGAACAAACCGAGCAACTAATTCCACCTCTAACACAGCTCACCGAAGATGAGCAAATGCTTAAAGAAGCGGCAGCTGATTTTGCTGAAGCTTCCATTAAACCCCTCGTCGAAGAAATGGACGAAAATGCCAAGCTCGATCCCGGCCTGGTAAAAGAATTTTTTGAAATGGGGCTGATGGGAATTGATATTCCGGAACGTTACAGCGGTGGTGGAGGAACCTTCATGATGTCGGTTGTAGCTATTGAGCAGATTTCAAGGGTTGACGCTTCCGCAGGTGTGTTCATGGATGTTCAGAATACTCTGGTGAACAATGCTTTTGTAAACTTTGCCTCCGATTATCTTAAAGAAAAATATTTACCACAGTTAGCCACTGAAAAAGTTGGTGCTTACTGCTTGTCGGAAGCCGGATCGGGCAGTGATGCTTTTGCACTGAAAACTACCGCTAAGGAAGACGGAGATGATTTTGTGCTTAATGGATCCAAGCTGTGGATCACCAATGCCAATGAGGCTGACATCTTTTTGGTGATGGCGAATGTAAACCCTGAAGCCGGATATAAAGGAATTACGGCATTTGTAGTTGAGCGCGGAATGGACGGCTTCTCAATTTCAAAAAAAGAGAACAAGCTTGGGATTCGTGCAAGTTCAACCTGCGAAATTTTATTGGAAGACTGCCGCGTACCTAAAGAAAATGTGCTGGGTGAAGTTGGCAAAGGTTATAAAGTAGCCATCGAAACATTGAACGAAGGCCGGATTGGTATCGGTGCTCAGATGATTGGTATTGCTCAGGGCGCTTTTGATGCAGCTCTGGCCTATGTGCAGGAGCGTAAGCAGTTCGGGAAGGCGATTTCTGAATTCCAGGGTGTTCAGTTTCAGCTGGCACGCATGGCAACAGATATTGAAACGGCTCGTTTGTTGGTTTACAATGCTGCCCGTATGAAAATGAATGGCCAAAACTTTTTGAAAGAAGCTGCGATGGCAAAATTTTATTCCTCTGAAGTTGCTGAGCGTGTGAGTTCGCAAGCAGTCGATTTATTTGGTGGATATGGATATGTGAAAGAATATCCCGTAGAGAAATATTACCGTGATTCTAAGATCGGTAAAATCTACGAGGGTACAACGAACATGCAGCTAAGCACAATAGCTAAGTTGCTACTTCGATGAGTGAGTGAGAAAAAGGGGGCTTCGGCCCCCTTTTTATTTTAAGGCTTTGCCGGTTTAAGATGAAAAAAGCCATTCAAAAACCGTTGCTTATTCAGCTCTTCTTGTGACACCGCACAGCGAAAACCTACCTCATAAAATTGAGCATCACTTAACACTCCCACCCGCCAGTACACTTTAGCCGTATTCACCCAAGAATTGAAACTCCCGCCGCGAATTATTCTTACCATACTGTTTTCGAGATCATGCATTTCTTCCGGGCGTTCATAGAATTGGTAATACTCGCCGATCCACTCCGAAACATTTCCACTCATATCATAAATGCCAAGATCGTTTGGCTTCTTGGTTCCTACCCGGAAGGAAAATGAGAGGTCATCTTTTTCAGTAATTGCATATTTCGGTAAAGAGTCCGGATCGTTAGTGCCCGAGAACAGGTACTCTTTTCCTTCCGACCTTGCTGCATATTCCCATTCGTTCTCAGAGGGGAGCCGCCAGCCAAAATAATTGCAATATGCCCGGGCGTCATACCAGTCCACACGAACAACGGCACGATTACCCCGACCATAGTGATCGTCAGGCGGAAGCTTCCTGTTCGTAGTCCTGGCAAAGGCATCGTATTGGGCAAAGGTGATTTCATACTTGCCGATGTAGTAGTCATTCAGGTGCACTTCATGAATAGGCAAGGCATCGGTATTCGAGCTGTCGATAATATCACCCATTAGAAAAGTGCCGCCTTCAACCTTAATCATTTCAGGTTTGGGAATGTCGGTAGTGTGCTTAAAAACAGAACAGCTACAGGTTAATATTATTATTAATAACAGGCATAGAGATAGCTGAAAATTATTCATACTAACAAGATAGTATTTATTAATAATAATTTCTTATATAATTGGAATGAAGTTGATTCAGTAAGAGTTTTATTGTGGTAAAATTAGGTGCCAGTACGTCAAAAATGTAATAATCAAAGTAGTAAAATGGATCAGAAGTTAGACCCTGAAGTGTTAGAGCAAATCAAAAAGTGTTGTAAAGATGAGGCCTCTTTCTCAAAACTTGAAGAGCTGTTTGGAGAGCTTTTTCAACGTTATCAAAATACCAAAAAACAGCTTTCACTGATCGAGCAAGCTATAAAGCACGATTACGATTCTATTCTCATCACCGATTTAGACTTAGAAAAACCGGGGCCAAAAATTGTGTATGTGAATGAGGGTTTCACACGGATGACGGGCTACACGAAAGAAGAAGTGCTCGGGAAAACACCAAGGATATTGCAAGGGGAAAAAACAGACCGCCACGTGCTCGACAGACTTAAAGAACGGTTGATTGAAGGGCAGGCATTTTTTGGGCATACGGTAAATTACCGGAAAGATGGATCCGAATTTATTAATCAATGGGATATCCATCCTCTTACCAATAGTAAAGGGGAGATTACGCATTGGGTTTCTTACCAGCGTGATATAACTGATCGCAAAGAATCGAGCAAACTTATATTTGATGCTAACCTTGATTTTGACAATTTGGTAGAAGAGTCCAAAAAAACATTTGTTGATCTGGATGTGCAGGGGAATATTATTTCATCCAACAATTCCTTCAGGAGTTTAATGGGATACGATGCCGATGAACTCAAATCTGTCAAGATTTGGGATCTGGTAGTTGAAGATTCTCAAGAAGAACTGAAATCACTGTTTGGTGACTTTGATTCCAAAAAAGTGGAAGATAAAGATTACCTCTGGGGCTTTATCCAAAAAGATGGAGAGATTGTAAAACTGGAAGGTACCATCAACTACTTTGTAAGTAATGACGAAACCATCATCAGGGTTCATTTCGACAATATTTCTCTCAGAAACCGTATAATTGAAACGCTTAAAAAGAAGAAAAGCAGTTTAGAAAATATTGTAGGCAAAAAAGATGAATTTACCCTGAGGTTTGCTGTCGGAAGCGATGGTAAAAACAGGTGTAAGTTTGTATCAGACAATTTTGCCAATATAACCGGTCTGAATCCGGAGCTTATTCTCAACAACGGCATTGAAAATGTAATCCATGCTGATGATTTGGAAGAAGCAGAGAAAGCCCTTGAAAAAGCTTTCAATGGTACTACTTCAAGTATAAGTTGTAAATACAAAACTTCTGATGACAACTATGTTTCGGTTATACAATCGTTTAAGCCAAACTTTGGTCAAGACCAGGAAACGGTCGAAAGCGTTAAAAGTGTAGCTATGATTGAGCTTGAAGTTGAAAAATAAGTATCCGATAAAAGGATATTCAAAGCCCGCCAAAGTGTGGGCTTTTTCTTTATGTAGAACAGGTTAACCCGTATATTTGGATTAAAAATGGATATTCAGGCAATAGAAGAGCGAATTATTAAGGAGTTTGAGTTGCTTCAGGATTGGCCCGAGCGATATAAGTACATTATTAAGCTGGGTGATAAACTTGAACCGCTACCCGAAGAAGATCGGGTGGAAGAGAATCTTGTAAAAGGCTGTCAGAGTCAGGTTTGGTTAACAGCTGAAATTCAGGATGGGAAAGTAATTTTTACAGCGGATAGCGATGCTGCCATCACCAAAGGGTTAGTTTCATTGATGGTTCGGTTTTACTCGGGACAGGAACCGGATGTTATTATCAATAAAAAGCCTGAATTCATCGACAAAATAGGGATGGCTCAACATCTGTCGCCAACACGGGCAAATGGTCTTGCCTCTATGGTTAAGCAAATGAAGATTTATGCCATGGCTTTTAAGGCACAGAAAACGTTATCGTAATCTAATTGTAAGGCTCATAATAAATCGTTTAATTCCCCCATCTAACGGGGATAAGCAATGAATATGAGCTCAAAATTTTCTCTCACCGGTATTTCTGACATCGCTCTGGGTAAAGACCTGAGGTCGGAAGACGAGGTTGTTGGCAAAAAAGCCGGAATGACTGTTCTGAACTCGGTTTCTTTTTTTCTGGGCGGTGTTTCCATTCTTTTTCTTATTGCCTTTCAAATAAATGAATCGGTTTCTCTGACATGGTTTTTCCTGTCTGAAGCCATCGCCTTTTTGTTAATCCCTTTATTAGCTCGTCAAGGGTTTGAAAAGGCTGCCAAAATTTTGCTCATTGCTTATGCTGATATAGGTATTATCATCCTGAGTTCTGTTTTTGGGGGTGATGCTATGATACAGGCCTTTTTTATTCCCGCAATGGGTCTTTCTATCCTTCTGTTTGATAATACTCAGGTTCATCTGCGGAACATGGGGATCCTGTTATCCATTCTTTCATACTTTATCCTGGATTATATCATCTTTGAAAGGATCAGCATTTCTGAAAGCAGTTTTTCCCTGGTTCGATGGAGTGTTTTAACCGGATCTTTCGTAACCACCTGGTTAATTTTTAATACGTTTTCACAGTTTAAAGAAGATGCTGAGCACCAAACGCTGGAGCTATTGCAGAAAGAGCAGGAATTAAACCAGGAGTTAAGCCTTAAACAAGAAAAACTCGAAACGTACATCGAACAGCTTGAAGTAGCATCGGAAGAACTTGCTAAAAGTACCAAGGCAAAATCGGAATTTCTGGCTACAATGAGTCATGAGATCCGAACCCCAATGAACGCTATTTTAGGGATGACTCATCTGCTGAAGCAAGACAGCCCGCGCGAAGATCAAATTGAACCTATTAATATTCTGGATTTTTCCGGTAAAACCCTTCTTTCGCTGATTGATGATGTGCTCGATTTCTCCAAAATCGAAGCGGTAAAATAGAGTTTGAGAGCATAGAGTTTGAGTTAAATAAACTCGTAAATGTGATCGTAGAGAGTTTTAAAGTTACGGCGAGGAACAAAGGCATTGAGCTTAAAATAGAGATAGGGGAAGGGATACCTAATATTTTAGTAGGCGACCCTGCCCGCCTCACACAGATTCTAAACAATCTTGTAAGTAATGCTCTGAAGTTTACAGAAGAAGGGGAAGTTCGTATTTCCGTAAAAACGATTAAGGAACTAGACGAATCTATTCGTTTGCAGTTTGCTATTTCAGATACCGGAATAGGAATCGAAGAAGATCGAAAAAATACAATATTTGAAAGCTTTACCCAGGCTAATCAAAACACTAAACGATTATTTGGCGGAACCGGCTTGGGGCTTACCATAAGCAAACAGTTGGCTGAGCTTCAGGGTGGTGCCATTTCTGTAGAGAGTGAGGAGGGAGAAGGAAGTACGTTCTTTGTGGAACTAACCTTTGAGAGAGGTTCATCCAGTGATGAGGCAAAAGCGATTACGAAAAGCGAAAGTAATGGAGAAAGCCTGAGTGGGCTGCGGGTGCTGCTGGCCGAGGATAACCTGGTGAATCAAAAGGTAATGCTTCGATTTCTGGAACGCTGGAATGTGGATATGACCGTAGTGGATAACGGTAAAGAAGCCGTAGAAGCCATCAAAAAGAATAATTACGATGTGGTGTTGATGGATCTCCAAATGCCAACCATGGATGGCTACGAAGCATCTGAACATATTCGAAAGCTTGATGATCCGTACAAAAGAAACACGCCCATAATAGCTCTCACGGCTGCTGCACTAAAGGAAGTTCGGGAAAAAGTGTACGCATCAGGTATGAATGATTTTGTCACCAAACCTTTTAACCCCGCTGATCTTGAGCAGAAACTGTTTCAGTTTATCGAGAAATAGGAACAGGGTTCAGGTCAAGAATTGATGATTATCGATAGTGTTTAGTGGTGAAAGAAAGTAACGGGTACTGCTCTTCAAAATAAAATGTCCCCAATTGGGAAAGCTATTTGTCATAAGGGTGAACATTAACTCATTTATGATTGACTCATGAAAAAATACATGCTTTTACTTTTTGATAATGAAGATGCCTACAAAGAAATGTCCCCTGAGGATTATCAGGAAGAGATTGAGGCCCACGGAAAGTGGATTGAAGAATTAGGTGAACACTTCGATTCCGGAGAAGCCCTGGAATATCCTTCAAAAACCGTTCGGGGTCAGGAAAAAGTAGTTACTGATGGCCCGTTTTTAGAGACTAAAGAGCTGGTGGGCGGTTTTTACATAATTAATGCTGAAAGCCTTGAAGATGCATCTGAGCTTGCCAAAGGATGTCCGACACTAAGGCTTGGAGGCAGTATTGAAGTAAGGGAAGTAATGGCCATGTGATTTGGAAAAATCACCTTTACATACTGCTCATAATTTGGTTGATCATCTTTTCCGGGAAGAAGCCGGAAAGATGACGGCCATTTTAATCCGCCTTTTTGGTCTTGGTAATGCGGAATTGGCTGAAGACATCGTACAGGAAACCTTTTTCACTGCGATGAAGAAATGGCCGTTGAAAGGCGTGCCGGAAAACCCTTCAGCATGGCTGATGAAGGTGGCGAAAAATAAAGCCCTCAATGTCGTTAAAAGAGAGCAAATGATTCAGGAGAAGTCGTCTTTCCTGCACAACACTGATCACGATGAAATAGCTATTGAAAACTTGTTTGAGCAACATGAGATAAAAGACACTCAGTTGAGCATGCTATTTACCTGCTGTTATCCTGAAATAAAAGAACGAGAACAACTAATCCTGATTTTGAAGATACTTGGCGGATTCAGCAACGCCGAAATTGGAAGTGCTTTGATGATGAAACCGGAAGCGGTAAAAAAAGCATTCTATCGGGCAAGGGTTGAAATAAAAAGTAACTATACGGAGCTTCCCGAACCGAACCCCGAAAAAAACCGACAACGAGTAGATACGGTCTTGAGAGCGATTTACTTGCTGTTTAATGAAGGCTATAAAACCAGTTTCGCAGATACCTTGATCAATGCGGATTTATGCTATACAGCCCTTCGGCTTGCTCATCTCATGGCCTCACTTTCACTTGACGATGTTGGTAGGGTGTATGCGTTATTGGCGCTGATGTATTTTCATTCGGCCCGGTTTTCAGCTCGATTTGATAAACAGTCCGTTGTGTTAGACTTAAAAGAGCAGGACCGGAGCAAGTGGGATCAGGATGTAATCAACAGAGGCTTTAATCACCTTAAACGATCCCGGGCAAGTAAAAAGTTAAGCCGGTATCATCTTGAATCAACAATAGCTTCTACTCATGTAAAGGCTCGAAGCTTTGAAGAAACAGACTGGAGAGTAATTTGTTCTTGTTATGAAAAGCTGGTGATGATAGATGCTTCAGCACTCATGGAACTGAATTATATCATAGCATTGAGCTATTTGAATGGGGCTGAGTATGGGCTAAAAAAGCTAGAGGATTTTCAGGATTCTGGTATAAAAACTAAGCAGTATTACTTATGGGCGGCTAAAGCGGAACTGAATGTAAGACTTGGGAGATTTGGGTTAGCTAAATCATACTATCAGGTTGCCAGTGATTATGCCCAATCCGGGTTTGACAAAGCCTACCTGCGCCGAAAGATGGAAGAATGTGATTTGAAAAATGTCTCAAAAAATTGAGAGCGGAAAAATCTTAGGTGGGCATTGTAAACATGAAGGAGCGTATGCCAAAAATGTATCTTATAAAATAAAGGCCGCCTCCCTTCCGGAAGACAGCCCTGGGTTTTCGGGGTACAAATAAAAAAATTATGGTTGTTCGGGTATGGTTACATAGAAGGTAGATCCAACCCCTTCCTCAGTTTTTACCTTAACGCCACCTTCATGCAAATCCACAAATTGCTTTACGATGGGAAGGCCTAATCCCGTACTGATTTCTCCCTGTGTGCCCGCCCGCTGGTGTTTCTCATTTTTAGTAAATAAGTCATCTATATATTTCTCCGGGATGCCTATACCGGTATCAGAAACCGAACAATAAAGAACCCGGTTTTCGGTTTCCATAATTTCAGCTTCTACAGTGATGGTGTCTCCGGCAGAGCTGAACTTCAGCGCATTGGAAATCAGGTTACTGATAATGAGTTTAAACTTTTCATCATCCAACCTGAATGGGCCGTTTATTTTGAAATGAGTAGTAATTTCAACCTGTTTGGTTTTTGCGAGTGGAGCGTAAATAAGAATCAGATCCTCAATAAGCTCATCAATTTTTACTTCCTCAATAATAAGCCGGGCGTCTCCTTTGTCCAGTGAATTGGAAACCAGTTCACCGGTATAGTTAATGAGCTTTCGGCCACTTATTTCGATCATGGAAAGAAATGCGTCCAATTCTTCACGATCACCATCCCAGGCGTTCTGAAGGTAGTGAGCAGAACTTACAATTCCACTTAGCGGGCTTTTGATGTCGTGATTAACAACCCGCAAAAAATGATCTTTCTCCCGGTTTAACTCTTCCAGCTCTATTTGGGTTCGTCTTATTTCCAGCCGGGATACAATCTCACCGGCTATGGTTCTCAAAGCCTTTCTTTGTATTTCAGAAAGCTCTTTCGGGTTTGAGTCGAGTACACAAAGGGCTCCAATATTAAAACCATCTTTTGTTTTCAGAGGGTATCCGCTGTAGAACCTGTGATACGGAGGCTGATTTAAAAAATCGGCATCTTTATAACGTTCATCTCTGGAAAGATCAGGGATTTCAAGATTACCATCAGTAAGTATGGTATATGTGCAAACCGCTTCAGAACGGTCACAGCTCGAGCCGGCTTCGATTCCGTACGCTGCTTTGGTCCACTGCCGGTTATGGTCCAGGATGTTCATCTGAGATATGGAGCTTTCCGTAACGATGGCAGCAAGCTCAACCAGTGCATCAAACTCTTTTTCCGGTAGTGTATCCAGTATGTCATACTTCGCGACCGCTTCTTGTCTTTCCGCTTCATTTTCAGGAACCGGATAGTCGGTACTGGCTCTATGTATTTGTTCTTTAATTTTAGCCATGAGTAATCTCTACTATTTTTTCAGAGCGCTGTGTGGTCCTTTCAGTTCTTTCTTTGCAAAGTGGATCGATAAGGTGCTTTTTGTTTCATCATTATATGAGATAGAGCCATCGATCTGACTTGATAATACATCAATAAGTTCTTTCCGAAGATTGCTATTCGGGTGTTCAGATTCATACGCAGTAAGTAATACTCCAGATGGGTCAATCAGATCAATCCTTACGCAGTCATTCGTATTTTGCATTTTTAAGGCAATGTTGCTGTTTTCCACCCCGGAATTGGTTTTAATCAGATCCAGGTAATTGAGTATCTCGTTGAGAAGCATCCCGGCCGGAATAGCCTGATTCACATTAAGCTCAACTTCTTCCAGGTCAAAGCTTGAAATAAGTTTATAAGGATTGTTGTCGGTGACTTCAGCTCCGTCTTTAATAACGGTTTCTATATACTTCCTAAAGCTAACGTGTGTCAGGCTTTCATTTCTGTAGAGGAGCTCGTGGATTTTTGCAATCGTTGTAATGCGTGATTGGGTAGAATGGAGGTGCTTGGAAATTTCCTGATCATGGTTATCCAAAATTTCTAATTCCAGTAACCCTGAAATAATAGCCAGATTATTTTTGACCCGGTGGTGAACTTCGCCGAGCAGTGTTTCTTTTTCTGCCAGTGATTTCTCAATAATGTTACGTGCCTGAATCTGTTCAGTCACATCAATGGCTTCCACAAATATACCATACACTTCTCCATTTTCGTTGTGGATGGGTTTGTACACAAAGTTGAGGTAATGACTTTTGGAAGCACCATTTTTTCCGTTGTTAAAGTAAACTTCCTTCTCGTTGAAATAGAGCGACCTATCCTCGTTATAACATGTATCCAGCAGATCTGTAAAACCTTGTTCATGCATCTCAGGAAGGGCCTCTTTAACAGTAAGCCCAACCAAATCTTTCTTACCTACCAACTCCATATATTTTTGGTTAACAAAATTGTAGGTATGATCTTTACCTTCCATCATTGCGATGGCAGAAGGCGACTCCTCAAACATATCCTGCATTTGGCCCCGGGCTTTTTGCTCTGTTTCAAGTAGGTCTACAATCCGGTTTTCAAGCGATTTACGTTCGGTGATATCCACGTACATTCCATAAATGGCAATTACATCACCGTCCAGCTCTACAGGAACTCCCCCAACAAGTACCGGTACTTCTTTGCCGTTTTTATGCATACGAACAGTTTCTGTTTGGAAGCTATCCCCGGTAAAGCTTAATTTTGAAAGTTTCTCTCCCTGTTCATCCATCTCTAGTGGCACTATGGTCTGATCAAGTTTTTTCCCGATGATTTCAGAATCGGAGTACCCGAAAATTTTACTGAAGCTATGATTGATGTTTTGAACCTTGCCATCGGCATCAACTAATACGATTCCAATAGGGGAGTTAAAGAATAATTGATTTAGTAGCTTCTGGTTTCTCTTGTTTTCAACTTCCGCCAGTTTTCGTTCAGTGATATCCATATGAGAACCGGCCAGTTTGGTCGGTTCTCCTTCTTCATTCCAATCCATAAATTTAGCGATGGCCAAAATCCACCGATAGGAACCGTCGGCAGCCTTTAAACGGAATTCAGCTTCAAACCTGCCGCCTTCTTTCTTATACCTCAAAAATTCGTTTACCGGAATTTCCTTGTCCTCCGGGTGTACAAGAGAAAAGAAAGACTGTTTAGTGAATACATTACTGTCTTGGTTATAATCATATCCCAGTAATTTGTACCATGCTTCATTGAAGTAGGTATATCCTGTTTCAAGATCTACTTCGAGTAGCCCAAGGTTAGCCCCGTTCACGGCAAGCTCATTGAAATGCTTTGTCCGCTGAAGTTCTTTCTTAACTTCTTTCCTGTCGTTTTCTATTTCAATGAGGTTATTTCGATTCAGGCCTCCGCCTACAATATAACGTTCACCATTTTGCTCAAAGCTGGTTCCTCTCAGTAAATAATGAACGGTACGACCATCCTTGGTTATGCAGCGGGCATCCACGCTAATTTTTTTACCAACAAGTCTGTCTTGCAGAATATTGATGAGTAAAGGCCGGTCTTGAGGATGCACAAGTTGTTTTACATTGGTGTTGGCAACTTCCTCATGGGTATACCCCAGATCCTGCTCCAGCATATTATTCCACCTTATTAATTCTCCCTTTAGGTTAAAGACAAAAAAAGCAGTTGGCAGACTGGATATAGCAGATTCGGTGAACTCTTTTTCGTCTATCAGTTGTTGCTGAATAGTTTTTCGGGAAGAGATGTCTTTGATATTTATAATCGTCTTTTCTTCCCCGTCTTCTGCTTCAAATATAACGGAGCTTACTTCTACCGGGATCTTGTGGCCGTCTTTGTGAGTGAATTCAACTTCTCCGGTAAAAGACCCATTCTCCCTCCGATTAGCAAGAGCCTGTTTGTTAGTAGGGTTGTTCAAGTCAAAAATGGTATCGCGGTGCTTGCCTTCCAGTTCACCGGGCTCAAAACCCAGCATATCACAGGCCGCCGGGTTGACCGCAAGTATGAGGCCGTCCGGCTTACCTATGATTGTTCCTTCCAGGGTATTATTAAATTGTAGCTTATACTGTTGTTCAGAGGCTTTAAGAGCTTGCTCTGCTTTACGTTTTTGAGAAATATCTTTGAACGCCCAACTGGTAACCGGCTTTCCTTTGTCATTTCGAAATAAAGTGACAGACAGCTCGACGGGTATAACAGTGCCTTTTGCGGTCGTTATTTCGTGTTCCCCTATAAAGTTGCCTTTTCGGTTAATCCTTTTCTGAATGTCGGTGACACTCATGTTTACATTCAGGTAGTTCGTGATATCTGAAAGAACAAGATCGTCCTGATTTATCTGAAGGATTTCGCACGCAATCTTGTTGGCTTCGATTATCTTCTTAGTATCGTCAGCAACTAAAATACCATACAGACTGTTTTGGAAGTGCTTTTCAAATTTCTCAAGGGTTTCCTTGAGGTAGGCTTGGCTTTGTACCTGAGTGCTGATATCCTCGTAAATCAGGATGGCGCCCTCATTAGTTCCAAGAGATTTTACGGTAGCTTTAAAAGTTTTTATCTGAGCTTTCCCGGAAATCTTACACTCGGTTTCAAAGCTTTTGCGTTCTCCACTTAGTGTATCTTTGATACCTAACAAAAGCCGGAGGGCACACTCGTTTCCGGAAGCGAGGGGCTGCTGAAGTGCCACTAGAATATTTTGATTAAGATCGGGATGACTCCAGTCTTCTACATATTCTTCCCGATTCTCTTTCCATTTAGTGTTGAATGCCGTTACGACACCTTCACCATCTAAAATAGCTACGTGAGCATTCAGCGAATTTAGAATCACTGAGCTTACGTCATCTAACTCTATCGTGGTATGTATATTTTCGTTACTCATAGATTGCTAACAGATACCTTATCTCTTGATGGTTAGACCGGTGGTCTTATTCTATTGATTCGTTTTATTGAGAAATAAACTATCCAACTTTTAAGAAGGATGAATGACGTGAAAGACCTAATTTTAAAACTAGGCTAAAAGACCTACTTAGAATAAACCTGGTTTGAAGTAGCCGATTAATAATCAGGATATTCACAAAAGGTATTTCCGTTGAGAAGCTCATTTACTGCTTCAACTAATATTGGCTCTGTGGGTGTATGAGAGATAATACCGGATCCCCCTGCATTAATTAATAGCTGTACAAACTTCTTATCGGCATGATGGTCTAATACTAAAATAGGAATGCCGGGTGAGCAGGAACTTATTTCACTTATATTGTCGGGTGCATTGCCATAACCGTGAGAGGTGTTGAGATCATAAATAATCAGGTTTACGTCTTCATTATGTGAGGAAAGCTGATCGGTAAATTCAGTTTCCGGAGAAATATAATCAATGGAAGCATCCAACGACGACCTCAAGATTTCTGATACGATATCGTTGGTTTGATTGATTTTGCCTATGAAGGTTACCTGCAGCATAGTATAACCGGATGATATATTTTACTTAACCTTATGCTAAAGTAATCTTTAAAGAAGCCTAAGAAATCAGTATTAACACCTATATTTTGCATAGGTGTTTTTACCTACGTAATAAAAGCAATTTGATGAGGCTTTGAAGAAAGAGTGGTAAGCCAGAGGTTGCCAGTCTTTGATATTCTCAAAAAAGCTTGTTCTCTATCGCATACTTTACAAGTCCGGCCGTATTTTTTGCTCCGGTTTTTTGCAGCAGGTTCCTGCGGTGTGCATCCACAGTACGTACACTTACATAAAGCTTATCGGCAATCTCTTGGTTTGTGAATTCATTAACAATCAGCTTTAAGACCTCCAGTTCCCGTTCCGTAATGTTAACCATATCAGGTTCGCGGTTCTTAGAAACGGTAGGTTCAACCAGTTCCTGGAGGATAGCCTGGGTGGCATCATCGCTGAAGTAATGCTTGCCATCCATAATGGTATTGATGGCTTTAATGAGTTCTTCTTTCCCGGAACTTTTCAGTATATATCCTGAAGCACCGGCTTTGATCATTTTCTTAATGTGCTGGTCTTCACTGAGCATAGTTAAAGCCAGGATTTTAACATCCGGCTGTTCTTTTTTGATATGCTCAGTAGCTTCTATGCCGTTCATTTTCGGCATAGTGATATCCATCACGATAAGGTCCGGTTTATGTTCTTTCGAAAGCTCGGTTGCTTGCTCCCCATTTTCAGCTTCGAATGAGATTTCAAAGCCTGGCTCGTCCTCTATAAGTATTTTTATACCGTCCCTTACGATCTGATGATCATCGACTATTGCAATCTTAATATTAGCCATTTACTGGACATCTGATTGTTTGTTGAGAGGAACGATAGCACTTATCAATGTTCCTTTTCCGGGTTTCGAATCAAATTCAAAATCACCGCCAAGAGCCCCTGTTCTCGTTCTGATAGTTTGTAACCCCAATCCCGGCACAAAGTCCGGATCTGATACATTGAAACCTATGCCATTATCATCAATAGTCAGGATCAAGTCAAGTTCATCTTTTATAAGCTGAACATTGATTTTGGATGCTTCCGCATATTTTACAGCATTTGAAAGTGCTTCCTGTGCAATACGATATAAATTAAATTGAACTTCCCGTGGGAGCTCCAAATCATGAATATTGTGATAATAACTGATATCCGATTCATTTCCGGTACTGTAATTGTCAACGAGAGCTTCAATGGCCAAAGCCAGCCCATAATCATCAACCACACGGGGCATGAGGTTACGGGAGATTTGAGCCGTTTCGTTTATAGCATGTTTGAGTAAGTTTAGCCCTTTATTAAATTGATCCTGTTTACGCTCTCCCAATTCCGATATTTGAGCTTTTACGGCATCAAGGTTCATGTTGGCTGCTGCCAAATACTGACCCAGTCCGTCATGAAGTTCCTGAGCAATACGTGCGCGCTCTTTATTCTCCCCTTCAACCAAAGATGATAATACTCTTTCTTCCGCCTTCTTTTGCTCTGTTATATCATTTACCAGCACCAGCCGGTAATTCTTGCCAAAATAATTGATCGAAGAACCCTTAGTTCGCACATGTATAATCTCTCCATTTTTCTTGAGGTGGCGAGACTCAGCAGCTTCCGACATAGTGGATGTGCTGTCCCGGTTAATGATTTTCTCCGCTTCTTCTCTGTCTTTTTGGGGTCGAATATCAAGCAAAGTTTTGTTGTAAAATTCATTTCGGGAAAACCCGTAATGCTTAACAGCCGCTTCATTCACTTCAATAATTGACAGATCGTCCGGGTTGTAGATTAGCATAGGTTGCGGGCTTTTCTGAAAAAGCAGCCGATAATTATGCTCCGATTCGGCCAGTTTCTGCTCTGCTTCAACCTGTGCTGTTACATCCACTACCGTGGAAATCATCAGGTTCTGGTCGTAAACTGGAATGTTCTTGGCATTTACAATGCGCTCTTCTCCCGACTCTGTCATTATTCTAATCCCATTCCATTGCATACGCTCCGGATTTTTAGAGGCAATATCCGTCATAACCATTTCAAGAACATTTTTCCGGTACTCATTAACCGGATACACCTTTTCAAAAAATAGGTCTACGTTTTTGAGGTCTTCTTTTGGCCAGCCATAAATATCCGAAAACTTTTTATTCATCAGGGTAGCCTCTCCGGAGTCTATTAAATTTACTGCCACACCAATGGGAAGGTTTTCGAGTGTATTTTCGAACAAATCTTTCTGCTCTTCAATATGCTTTTCATATTCTTTAATATGGGTAACATCTTGCACAGTGGAGGCAACAAAATCGGGATTGCCATCAGAGTCGGTATAGATCTCACTTACTAAATGGATGTAAATAATTTCATTGGTTCCGTGTTGTATAATCCTGAAAAAATCATCCATATGCCCTTTTTCAGTTGCTTGTTCACGAACCCGTAAATAACGATCTAAATCATCGGGGTGGATAAGTTGGAGGATTTGATCAAAATCCGGTTCCTGTTCTTTTTTAAAACCGGCCAGGTTATATACGTTTTCAGATAATGTGATTTCTCCGGTTTTTAGATTTCTTTCGATGTGACCAATTCGGCCTATTTTTTCAGCTCTCCTGAACCGCCGGTTGACTAACTGTAATTTTTCCTCCTTTTTTTTCATTTCTGTAACATCCAGGCCGATTCCAATGGTGGTGTCATCGGATAGTTTTATGTTCGACCATTCCTGAATATGGGTATTCCCCGCTTTATCCAGTACCTCTAAGGTATGCCATTCTCCTTTTGCCTCATCCATAAGTTTCAGGGCTTTTTTCTTTACTTCAGGGTCAGGATAACATGCTGCAAGTAAATCTATTTCCTTTATTTCTTCATTGGTCCACCCTAATGTTTCCTCAAAAGCTTGATTGACTCTGATCTGGTTCAGTTCCGGATCATAAATGTCTATCATGACAGGGATCTGTTCAAAAAGACGCTCAAACAGTTCCAGCCTTCGCATACTTTTATCTTCAAGTTCTACTTGTTCAGTAATATCCTGAATAATGCCGGAGATCACTACCGGCTCTCCCTGGTCGTTTACCTGTACACTGCCCAGGCTACGCATCCATCGTATGGTATCGTCCGGCCAAATAATTCGGTACTCAGCCCGGTAGGGTGTTCTCGTCTCGATGGCTTCAATAAAAGCTTCTTCTACCTGGTTTCTGTCGTCGGGATGAATGCGATTATAGAAGTCTTGGGTATTCCAGTTCAGGGGTTCTTCTTTTAACCCGAAAAGCTTGTAGTGATAGTTAGAAGTTGTGTTCTCATTGGTTTCAAGGTTGATACTCCAGGTAGCAATCTTGACGGAATCCAGTGCCTTATCAACAGGTTTTCTTGCATTCTCTAAGTTTTTATTGCTGTAGTCAATAACCAGGTAAAGAAGAATAGAAGTAACAACAATAAAGGCTATACCTTTGATCATCCCATATTGGGATAAGGTTACAACATCGGAAATAAATAGAGCCAGAAACCGATCTGAGAATAGTATCCACGAAATCCCAATCACCAGATAAATGAAAGCGATGTTAAAGGCATTAAGTAGGAAAAGTCTTTGAAACTTTTTCATGGTAGGCGTTCTTCCTAATGATCAACCTTAAAACTGAACTAACTGCTTTCTTCACTAAACCACAAGAGTAATTACGGTTTCACAATGAACGAATGTAAGCAGGGAGAGTACCGAAACAAGAAATGACAGGCATAAAAAAACCACCCTCACTTGATACCGGTGAGGATGGTTGCAATTGTACCCACGACTTAACCCACAAAGTGGCTCTCTTGACCACTGAGTAAGAGCGATCCCAAAGCAATTCCTTACACTTTTTTTGAAAATAATTTTCACACTTAAAATCAGCTTTCTAAAGTGTGTTTAAGGTGATTTTTCGGAATTATTCATATTGCCGGGGAAAGATGAAAAATAGGAAGAGTGTAATTTCTGTTCGAGGAGAGGGAAGCCCCATGCCAATCAAAACTGAAAGTGCAGGTTAGTTAAATATCTCTGTTTTTCTAAAACAGAAAAAAGGAGGGCGAAGCCTCCAAAAGTTAATGGGACTTACAAACTGGGCTTGTGGTAAGTCCCATAACTCGCTGTTAATAAAGTCGTTGTCTGCCTCATGAATATTTATTATTGTGCCATACTATTTAAAGTTAATTAAGAGGGTATTCAAATGAATGATAAAATAGAAAAAGCGAATTTTCATTTAGATACAGGGGAATACGAAAAAGCTGAGAAGCTGTTTTCAGAGGCTTTCGATGGGGAGTCTAGTAATATAGATGCTATTATTGGTCTAATGATATCCAAAATTTATGAGGGAAATTTAAAAGGTGCCGAGGCATACTATGATAAAATTCCTATAGAAGACCTTGAGAGAGATAAGCATGATGATTTTAGAAATAGAATATTAGACTCTGCTGAACATTATATTGAAGATTATCTAGATGACTTAAGAGAGAAGGCAAATAATCTCTCTAAAAGACCTGCAATGGAAGGACAGTTGTACTCTATAAAAGAATTTGGGGATACTACTGACCACATGGATAACATCAATAATTCAGCTAAGGATTTTGAAAAGATATTAGATATTGCCAAGATAGCCTATGAGATAGAAAGGCACGATAAGGAGCAGGTCGCTTTTGCTATACTTAACCTTTACGATAAGGTTTTTCAGAGTATTCGAAGTACTCCTAAGATGCAGGGTAAGACCTTGCTTGATTCAAAAGAGCTGGAGCCTTTAAAAAATAGACGAGAAGAATGGAAGAATAAGGCGGGAGAAAAGGGCGCTTCAAAAGTTGATAATCCTAGTGATTCAAGTGGTTGCCTTGTAGTGATAATCGCTATTAGTATGATATTATCGGTTGCTCTGATTCAGATTTGAGGTTATAAAGTAACTCTATTAAAAATGGCTAGGATAATGATTATTCAGCTAAGCTAAAGAGCTCAACAAAAAGCGGGTATTTGTGATAAAAGAATACGTCAACTCATTTTCTGGTAACGGTATAAGAAGATTTTCAAATCCATTTCTTGGGACATTTCTAGCGCTTATAACTTTAAAAAATTGGGAGGTTTTCTATACAATATTTACAAGTAAAAGGACATGAGGGTAGGTGATTTAGTCATACCTAAATTTCACCCATAAAACAAAAAAGCCATGTAAATCAAGGACTTACATGGCTTTAGTGTACGCACGAGAGGATTCGAACCCCTGACCTTCTGGTCCGTAGCCAGACGCTCTATCCAGCTGAGCTACGTGCGCAAAAAATTCGAGAGCATCAAAGATAAGAAGATCATGACTGCAGGGCAATTATTTTATGCTTCAGAATGAATAATAAGTTTTTGCAGTTGCTCTTATATAGTCTGCAATTTAAGAAGCATGCATTTGGTACGATTATTGATCTATTAAAAGCAGAGAAGGTTTGATGCTAACCATTAACCACCGAGAGGATATTATGAATAATGCATCCCGACATATTTTAATGCAGCTTGAAATGATACTCAAAGAGTATCCGGAGGCCGAATTTTACATTCAGGAGCGTATGCGCTCTTTAATTTCAGACTTGATAAATTCCGAGATCTGTTTCGAAGAATTACAGCCACAGAGAAACTAAACGGAGAAGAAAAGTCTCTGGAGCAGAAATAAATTCCTTTATCAAAGGCTTTAATCATTCATCGGCTGAAATCCATTCCTGGTATTGGGCACGACGCTCGGTTACTTTTTTCAGATAATCTTTGGTTTCGTCCCAGGGCAGGTTTGCCAGCAGATAATCGTAATTTTCTTGAGCATTCATCCCATTGATGGTATCCCGGGCATTATTAAAATTGGTTGAGTTGATATAAGCCCTTGCCACATTTCCCGCTCCTGTGTTATAAGCGCAAATTACCAGGTACTCATGTACAGTCTTGTCTTCAATTCCCCGCATGTATCGGTTCATCAAAATGTCGATATACGTAGAGCCAAAGTGCACATTCTGATCAGGATTGAATAAATATTCTGCTGATGGAATGGCATCTTTTCCATTGAGTACCCGATATACATCACGCCCTGCGGTACGGGGAACAATTTGCATCAACCCAAGAGCATTTGCATGTGATTTCGCCATGGGATTGAAAAAAGATTCGGTATGAATAATAGCCAGAACCAGGGTAGGATCAATGTCATATTTCTTTGAGTAGGTCTCTACTTCCTGTCTGAATTTTTCGGCCCGGGTTCGCAGATGATCCGGAACAAGCTGAAGATTTAAAACAGCGATTTTGCGGGTGGTGCCATCCTCTGCTTCCACTTCTTTAATTTCAGTTTGCTTGGCCACTTCCTTTGCATATTGAAGGGAGTCCATATCCTCGGGGATGTCAACCTGCCCGGCAAGAATGGGTTCTTGTTGAATTTCTTTTTCAGTTTCATCGGGCAATCCTGACTCAGTGCCTTTACTGTTTATTAAATCCAGTACGGTATTCTCGATGGAGATAAGAAGGGTGTCTTCGGTGTCATTTTCGTCGGCGAGTACTTCGATGGTGCCTTCTCCTTCCTCAAAATCAACATCCCAGCGTACTTTACCTCCATTTTGATATTCAATCCAGTTAGTTTTAGTTCGTTCTTTAAAATCTCCCCACTCCCTGATCATTTCATCCCGAAAATTGTTGAATTCCATCTCATGCTGGAAAACATAAGCCTCGTATTCAGCAAGACTTTGGTGGAGGGCTGAGTCTTGTGCTGCTTGAATTTGATCAAGCTGCTGCTGGCGTTGCTGCCTGTATTCTTCCCAAGTGAGCGAAGCATCCTGTGCCGCAATATGTGTGGAAGAAAAGAAAAGTATAGTCAATCCAAATATTAGTGATGACTTCATGATTACCCCAAATTTAGCCTGATTAATTAATAAAGTTGTCCCCGATTGTTATACCTGAAAAGTACAACCTGCAAAGCAAAAGCCAAATATCGTTTTTTGATGAATAATTCTCTTACTACGGGTTTATGATTTGGGAAATGAAGGGATAAATCCCTTGGCTTTTTACCCGAATAGATGGAGTCATTGGGGTACTCAAATACCTATGGGGCGATTCTCGTTCAGTTGCACGTGCTCAATTAACTGACCTTAACAATCGAATACCCGTCGCCTAACTCCGCCATACAGTTTCAATGCGTACACAGAAGCACATCTGCGCGAAGTAAAAGCCAGGGTGGAAAAAGCGCTGGACGCCGGGTTAAGCCTGGAAAACTGATAGTCAGGTAAGTAACACTTAGTACCCCCTAACTCTGGTTCCGACGCTCAGCGTCGGAGCCTTTTTTATGGATAAAACCAAAAGGTAATTCTACCCATTATACCCAACTGATAAAACCGTAATATCATCCGACTGATCGGCTTTACCCATAAACTTCAGCACATCTACAATCAGGCTCCGAACCAGTTTGTTGATGTCATCTTCACTGTGTTTTTCCAAAAAAGCTTCCAGGCGTGGCTCTTCATACATAGATTCATCTGCGGCCGTAGCTTCAGTCACGCCATCGGTGAATAGCAGGATCTTTTCACCCGGTTCGAGCGTAAACTCTTTCGTCTCAAAGTTGAATGGTTCAATTTTGCCAAGCAGGATACCTTCCGTTGGCTCCACTTCTTCTGCGGTTCCGTCATTTCTCACGATGTAGGGTAAATTATGACCGCCGTTGCAATACCGGACGTTGCCGGTTCGCACATCCATCACTCCATAAAAAGCGGTTACAAAAGTGGTGAGATCACTTTCTGGAATCAGCATGGTATTTACGGTAGAAAGACAGATTGCCGGGTCTTCAATCTGAGAAGCAATGGCTTTGATGGTTGTTCGGGAAACCGCCATATACAATGAGGCCGGAACACCTTTGCCCGACACATCGGCAATTACAAAGCCCAGGTGATGCTCATCCAGCATAAAGAAATCATAAAAATCGCCACCTACTTGTTTGGCGGTATGCATCTCGGCGTAAATGTTGAATTCCTTTCGGTCAGGGAAAGGGGGGAACTCCTGTGGTAGCATTTTCTGCTGAATGCGTGCCGCTGTTTCCAGGTCAGTTTGTACAGCTTCCAGCGTTTTTTTGTTTTGAATACCGTCCTGAATAAGTTGTATTTCCTTCAGGGTTTTTTCAATGGTGGCATTCAGGTCGGTGAAGTCGATGGGTTTGGTTACAAAATCAAAAGCACCCCGGTTCATCGCCGTACGGATATTATCCATATCGCCGTATGCGGAAACAATGACGGTTTTGAACATGGGGTTTTCGAGTTTCTGTGTCTCAGACAGGAAAGTGAGCCCATCCATTCTGGGCATATTGATATCTGATAAAACCAGGGAAATGTTAAGCGAATCGCTGAGCATATCGAGGGCCTCTTCTCCGTTTTCGGCAAAGAAAAACTCGTATTCGTCATCTTTTATTTGTTTGCGGAACCGTTGCAGGATCAACATCTGTAAATCCGGTTCATCATCAACCACTAATATTCTATGCTTTTCCATAACCCTCTGTTAATTTGATCTTCTATTGCCCAATCAGTTGGTTTATTTCTTCTCTGAGTTCTTCAAAATCAATTGGTTTGGTAAAGAATGCTTTTGCACCCGATTCCATGGCTTTGTCATAATTATGCTGGTCTCCATAGGCTGATATCATACTTACTTTTATTTGTGGAAAATCAGTTGTCACCTTCTCCAGGAGCTCCAGCCCCGACATGCCCGGCATGTTGATATCAGAAAATATATACACAACTTCGGGTGGATCATTACTTTCGAGAATAGCAATTGCCTCATCTCCGGAGAATGCAAACTCCAGTTCCAAAGCCTTGGTTCGTATTTCTTTTCTGAATTTTTGACGAAACAGCATTTCAACATCCTTTTCATCATCAACCACTAAAAATTTCATGGGTTCGCTCATTATTCTATTTGTTTAAGGTGATCGTAAATATGGTGCCCTTTCCTTTTTCAGAATCTACCTGAATGGTGCCACCGTGTGCTTTAATGATATCGTTGGTAATGCTGAGGCCCAGGCCGGTTCCTTCTTTTCCTTTTTTAGTGGTGAAGAAAGGCTGCATAATTTTATCTCTCATCTCGTCCGGAATACCCGGACCGTTATCTTCAATTTCGAGGGAAATTCCAGAATTATGCTTCTTAGTTCGAATTAAAAGCTTCGGGGTGTATTCTTCTGAATTCAGTTTCTCCCTCATCGCATCAAAAGCATTGTTACACAAGTTCACGATTACCCGGCTGAAATCTTCGGCTATTAATGGAATCGGATCTATGGTTTCATCCAGCTCAAATATAATGTCAGAGTTGATAGGCTCTTTGCTTGCCCGCATACCGTGGAAGGTCAGGTTTACATACTCTTTTACTACTGTATTTATTTGCGTGGGTTCTTTTCTGCCACTGCCACCACGAGAGTGCTGTAACATAGACTTCACAATAGAATCGGCTCGTTGACCGTGCTCATGAATTTTATTGAGGTTTGCCTCAATGTCTGCCAGCAGGTCTTTCAAGTCCGTATTCTCACCGGCCAGCTCTCGTGCTTCCTCTAACAGTTCTACATTAAGGTCAGAAAAGTTGTTTACGAAGTTGAGAGGGTTCTTAATTTCATGAGCTATGCCGGCGGTGAGCTGTCCGAGCGAGGCCAGTTTTTCCTGCTGAATGAGCTGTTGCTGCATGTCTTTCAGTTCACTCAATGTTGCATTCAGTTTTCGATAGGCTGAGGCATTATCGAGGGCAATGGCGGCATAGGTGGCCAGGTTTCTCAGCAGGTTTACATGATAAGCGGTGTATGCATCTTTCTGGAAGCTTTGGGTAGTGATAACACCGATCACCCGATCTTGCTGGATGAGTGGTAAATACAATATCGATTTTGATTCTTCACCCTCAATTGGAGGCTGGTAGGTTTTAACATACTTGGTATGTTCATTGGCATAATCCCCGACTATAATTTCTTTTTTATTCTTGAAGCAGTAAACAGCAAGGCGATCGTCCTCATCCAGGTTGTTAACAAACGGTGATAACATCTTCCCTTTTTCTTTGGTGGCCGGGAATTCCAGGCGGTTTCTCTCTTCATTATAAATTCCGACTCCAAAAATAGATGCATCCATAAGCGCATTTACATTTTCGTAAACCGTGTCTATAATTTTATTAACTGAAAGAGTGGAAGTGATAGCCCTTCCGATCTGGCTGAGTTGTTCGGTATCCGACCGGCGCTTGTTTTCTGCCTCCGCCCGGAGCTCAGCTTCGCGAAGGGTCTGTCGCTCTTGTTCTTTTTTGGAGAGGCGACTGCGCTGAAAGCGATCAACCCCGAAAACCATAAATCCGAGCATGCCAAGTCCTAAGGAGTAAGCCCACCAGGTTCTGTACCAGGGCGGCAAAATGGACAGGGCAATGGAGGCTCCTTTATGATTCCAAACACCATCTGCATTCGCTGCTTTCACTTTGAACGTGTATTCTCCCTCCGGAAGATTGGTATAGGTTGCTGATCGCTTGCTTCCGGCATCAATCCAGTCGGGATCAAACCCAACCAACTGATAGGAATAGATATTCATTTTAGGATTGGCAAAGTGGAGAGCTACATAATCGAAGGTTACCTCATTTTGATGATAGGGAAGGGTGATTTTCTTCGTTTTGCTGAGAGCTTCTTTGAGCGGAGAATCGGGACCGGGAATTACAGACTTGTTGAAAATTTTAAAATCGGAAAGCACAACCTGAGGAGGGATTTCATTTACATGCAGTTGCTCCGGAACAAATGCCGTGACGCCTTCGCCGCTTCCAAAATACATAACGCCATTACTATTCTTGAAATATCCGTTTTGGCTGTATTCCAGGGCCATAAGTCCGTCGTCAAGCCCATAGTTTCTAAATGTTTCAGTGGCGGGGTCGAAATTGGATATGCCTTTGTTAGAACTCATCCAAAGGGTGTTGTTATCGTCCACTAATAAACCGTATAGGGAATTATTAGAGAGCCCGGTTTCCTCAGTAAAGTGGGTAGCTGTGCCGGTTTGTATATCAAACCGATTCAACCCTCCGTTTGTTGTAGCCAGCCAAAGTACACCCGGATCATTGTTGAGTTGGGCTATGCTTTGTATTTGATTGTTATTGATGGTTGTTGAATCCGAAGGATCATAGGTGGAAGCTACGGTCGCAATTCCTTCGGGGGTTATTTGTAATAAACCTAAAGTAGTACCTGCCCATAGCATGCTGTCTTCAGCCATATGTAAACTCAGAATGGGAGGACCAAAATCTGCTTTTAATTCTTCCTGAGGAAGAGGAATGTGTTCGTGGGTGCCGGTTTTTGAGTTAAAGCGATCGAGCCCTCCAATGCTGCCAATCCAGAATATGTCCTCATTGGTTGTGGTTGGGACGATTGCAAAGAGGCTATTTCGTCCTTGGTTCCCATCAATGCGCGGGTGGCGAAAATAAGTAGATTTTTTGGTTGTACGGTTGAATAAACTCAGTCCGCCGCTGGTGCCTATCCAAAAATGGCCATTCGCATCTTCATGAAATACCCGAACAGACCCAAAAATTAACGAAGTAGAATCATCAGGGTTAGAAGTGTAGTGAGAGACTCTGCCGGTGTTGATGTCGAACTCAGTGAGAATGTCACCGGCAGACCCGATATCTGTTCCTACCCACAATGTGCCTTCACTGTCTTCAAAAACTCCCCATACTATGCCGGGAGATATGGTTTGATCATCATCAGGGTTATTCTTCAAGTGGGTGAAATTGACCGCACCGGGATTAAATGCAGAGAGACCTCTGGTAGCAGTACCTACCCAAATGGTGCCGGAGCGATCGGCATATAGGGAAGTAACAAAATTATCGCTGAGGCTGTTTGGGTCTCGTTGATTGTTACGATAGGAAGTGAACTCACGCTCTACAATATCAAAGCGGGCAACGCCTGTTCCCGGTCCGGCCACCCATAAAATAGTCGGGTTCTCAGGGTCGGGTACAACCTGATGGAGGAAGTTAAGCGGATTTACATCATCGCCTTCATTGGGTTCTATCAGGTATCGCTCAAAGTTTCCCGTTTTACTATCCAGAAATACCAATCCATTTCCTGATGCCAGCCATAAAGCGCCCGGTATATCCGGTGAAAGGTATTGATCCAGTATATTCTGAGGGGCTCCGTAAAACTCACGGCCATCTATATCAAACAGGAAACGGGTGATTTCATATGTATCCGGGTGAATTCTTGAGACACCATTGGTACTTCCGGCCCAAAGATAGCCATCTGAGTCTTCATTAATCCAAAATACAGTTTGGCTGGCAATCGTGGACGGATCATCATGTTCATGCTCGTATCGAAAAAACGTGCCATCCTGATCGGGGGGCATACGATTGAGCCCATTTCCGAAAGTACCTACCCACAGATTTCCCCGGCTGTCTTCAAAAGGCATAAAAGCACGGTCGCTGGAAATACTGGTGGAGTCTTCCGGGTCATGGAGATATTTCGTGAATGTTCCGGTTGCCTGATTCAGTCGGTTTAATCCACCGCCTTCCGTAGTGACCCAAATATCACCGTTTGCTGATTCAGCCATGCCCCAAACCCAATTCTCAGAAAGGGAGGTGGTGTCAAAGGGAGTTTGTTTATACACTTTAAATTCGTAGCCATCAAATCGGTGCAGACCGCCCTGTGTAGCAACCCACAAATATCCTTTACTATCCTGCATTATGGTATTTGCACTGGCCTGATTCATGCCATCACTAAGCCCGATATGTTCGAAACGGAGAGAAGGGGCTTCACTTTGCAAAAGAGTAGGTTTCTTTTCCTGTTCGGTTTGGGCAAACGCTGAACTTGCCAGAAATAAATAAGCAACAAGGCAGAAAGCACCCGTTCTTAGTGTCAGTTTGTTTTTTCTAATCATCGCTTATCCACCCGGGGAAAGTTTAATAGTTAGACATGTACCCTCATGTTGGTTAGTGGAAACTTCTAAAAAACCACCGTGTGCTTTTATAATGTCGTTGGTAATGCTTAGCCCCAACCCCGTACCTTCCGTGCCTTTCTTAGTTGTGAAAAAAGGCTGGAGAATCTTTTCCCTGATATTTTCCGGAATCCCTGGCCCATTATCTTCAATTTCTATGAAAGTTGCTTGATTCTTCTTGAAAGTCCGAACCGTAAGCTTGGGAGAATAATTTTGCATTTTGAATTCTTCATTTTGAATTTCTTTCTCTCTCATCGCATCAAAGGCATTATTACACAAATTGATAATCACCCTTGAAAAATCTTCGGCAATCAACGGGACATCTCCAATCGAATCATCCAGTTCAAATTCCATATCTACGTTAATGGGATTCTTGCTTGCCCGCATGCCGTGGAAGGAGAGGTTCACAAATTCTTTGACCAGTGCATTCAAGTCCGTTGGCTCCATTTTCCCGGAAGCCCCACGACTGTGCTCCAGCATGGACTTGACAATAGAGTCTGCCCGTGAACCATGTTCATGGATTTTTCGCAGATTCATCTCGATGTCTCCAAGGATCTCCAGTGCCTCTTTCACCTTCTCTTTATCCTCCGCTGAAAGCTGATCACTGACGGCTGACAGCTCCTCTTTTATTTCCTCTACTAACTCCACACTCAACTCCGAAAAATTATTCACAAAGTTCAGCGGGTTCTTAATCTCGTGGGCGATGCCGGCGGTGAGTTGTCCCAGAGAAGCCAGTTTTTCTTGCTGGATGAGTTGCTCCTGAGTTGCTTTCAGTTCCTCAATAGAATCCTTTAGTTCCTTGGTTCGGGTCTCCACCTGTTGTTCAAGAATTAGATTCTGATTCTGTAAAAGCTCTTTTTTCTCCTTTGTAACTTGAAGTACTTTATTTGCTTCCTTCTTTACGGAGTCGAGTGTTTCTCTGAATCGAATGGATATAAACCCTAATAGCAATAAAGGAGTACCCAGCTGAAGCATGGAAGTCATCAGCTTATCGTACTCATTAAAAAGGTCGAGCGAATATTTATGGACCGTTATATATAAAGAGGCTACGACCACCTGAAACACCATAGCCGCTACCACTGCCCATAAAGAGCCCTTAATCCGGTTCTTATTTTGAACAATCAGATAGATATAATATCCGATCATCGTAAAAAAGGCGACTCCAAATGGCCAGGATATAGAGAATAAATGAGCTAACAAGTTGGTTGCCAGAATGGCAACTACCAGTGACTTAACAAAGGTTGAAACCCGTGAGGTTAACAGCCATTCAAGGATTAATAAGCCAAATATGGTAGAAATGGGCTGTAAAGATATGGCAATGACGAACCGTATTTTTTCCTCGGTGTAACTCAGTTCATTGAAAAATTGGAAGAAACTTCCTATTGCTGCCAATAGGGTAAAGGTAGTCATCCACGCAATCCACTTAAAAATGCTCTGCCCGGGATTCAGAAATACGAGCAACCAGAAAAGGAAAAAGAGAAGAAAACTGATGGATATGGTCATGGCGCCAAAAACATAGGCGGAGCGTCTATCCCGGGTAACAAATTCATCATAATCCGGGCCGGTGAGATTAAGGAAATCTTTGAGGTATATTGGTTTTAATCGTAATTCCCGCTGAGTAAAAGTGGTCTCATAATCAACGAAATGAACCGCCATGAGATATTCCTTTCCAACCTCCAGTTCAACAGGAACCGGGTACTTCAAGTAAGGATTATAGGCAGAATAGGGAGTTCCTGTATCCCCAAAGGAATGGAATAGCTTTCCATTTAAATAAATATCAGTGGCTGCCCATAGGTCTCTGCTGATAGCAAGAGGCATTCCGGTGAAGGAGCTGTCCAGCTTAAATGAGATCCTGAACCATCCTTCAAGGCGCCCGCTGGTGTCTTCCATTTCCGCTGAGAGTTGTTCCGGTCGCAAGGATGCCCAACCCGAAGGATTGAATTCCGGTTCGGCCCATGATGGGTTATTACCTTGTTGGAATATCCACCCTTCAAGCGTGGCTAGTTGAAGACGCTGATGCTGCTCAAACATGTCAGTAGATAGCTCTACAACCTCTTCCTGAGCAGAGAGAACCGCAGGGAGCATCAACCAAATAAGCAGAATCAGCAATCTTTTCATGAGAATGAATTCTGATTCGCTAACTGTATAGAGAAGGTACTGCCAAGGTCTTTATTTGAGTGGATACCTAGTTGGCCACCATGTGCTTTGATAATATCGTTGGTGATACTCAGTCCGAGCCCGGTACCCTGTGTTCCTTTCTTAGTCGTGAAAAACGGCTGCATAATTTTGTCTTTCAAATCATTTGAAATTCCGGGACCATTGTCTTCAACCTCAATCAACACATCCTCATGCTCTGCTTTCGTGCGAATAATTAATTTAGGCTTATAGTTAGACGGCTCATGGCTTACAGCTGAAAGCTTTTCCCTCATAGCATCGAAAGCGTTATTACATAAGTTCACAACCACCCGGCTGAAGTCTTCGGCAATAAGGGGCACTTCACCCACCGATTCATCCAGTTCAAACTCTATGTCTACATTAATGGGATTCTTGCTTGCCCGCATGCCATGGAAGGAGAGGTTTACAAATTCTTTGATCATTGCATTTAAATCCGTCAGCTCCATTTTCCCCGAACCACCCCGGCTGTGTTCCAGCATGGATTTAACGATGGAATCGGCCCGAGAGCCATGTTCGTGAATCTTGCGAAGGTTCTTGTCAATATCATTTAGAATCTCATTAGCCTCATCGATACGCTCTTTATCCTGAGCTGTCAGCTGGTTACTGATAGCTGTCAGTTCCTCCTTCGTCTCCTCAATCAACTCCACACTCAACTCCGAAAAATTATTCACAAAATTCAGCGGATTCTTGATCTCGTGGGCAATGCCGGCGGTGAGTTGACCAAGGGAGGCCAGTTTTTCCTGCTGAACCAATTGCTCCTGGGCTGCCTGCAGTTCATTTAGTGCAGACTGCAACTTCTGATAGGCCTCAGCATTTTGTATGGCTATACCCACATTAGCTGCAATTGTAGAGAGCAGGCGAAGGTCAGATTCGCTGAACCGGTTTTCCTGTTCTTTACTTTGAACGCTGATGACTCCCAGTGATTTCTTGCCGGCCATAATAGGGACTCCCAAATAAGACTCTACCATTTCACCTTTTTTCTCGGCCTTAATTTTATCATAGGTTTCATCCAGATCGTGATTAACGAGCAGAGGTTCTTTGCTGATGATGATTTTCTCGGTAATTCCATTTCCGAAAGGGCGGCTTTCTGCTTTATCTCCATAATAGTAGGGGAAATGAAGGAAGTCCGTTTTACGATCATAAATAGCCAGATACACAATGTCTGCTTTAAACGTATCCCGCATTTTTTCACCTACCAATTTAAACAAGGCATCTACCTCCAGTTGAGATACAATCGCTTTACTGATACTGTTTACCGTTTGGAGTTCGGCCGCCCTTTGTTCAGTCTCTCCAAGCAATCTAGCGGTCTCATTGAACAGGCGGGCATTTTCCAATGCTACACTCATACTGTTGGTAAGGGTAGTTAGAAGTCGCACATCAGAATCGGTGAAGGCATGCTCTTTTTCCACATTCTGAAGGCTGATGGAACCCATAACTTCATCCCCGACAATCATCGGAACAAAAATGGCGGATTTTGGCGGTAAGCCTTTAGTGACTCCCGTGCCTCCATACTTTTTTGATGTTGACACATAATTCTCATTGATGAGAAGAGGTTCTTTGGACTCTATAAGATGCTTATTGGCCCAAATAAAAGGTCGTGGCTCATTCTGAAACCGTTTACCATTCTCGATTGCAAACTCCCAATGTTCTAAGCCGGCTTCAATGTCAAAGGTGCGAATGAGCATGGTTTGGGTATTCAATACTTCACAGATACGATTGCCGACCAATTTATAAATGGCATTCATGTCCATTTCCCGTACCAATCCCTCTTGTACGCTGTTAATTACAGCCAGTTCGGCATTTCGCTGTTCGGTCTCAGCCAGTAACCGGTTGGTTTCGTTGAAAAGGCGGGCATTCTCAAGGGCTACACTCATACTATTGGTCAGGGTAGTAAGCAGACGTACATCCGAATCGGTGAAGGCATGCTCTTTTTCTACATTCTGAAGGCTGATGGAGCCAATAACTTCATCACCAACAATCATGGGAACAAAAATGGCGGATTTTGGCGGCAGCCCTTTGCTTACACCTTGTTCGGTATCACCGTATTTTTTTGCCGTTTCTATATAGTTTTCATTTATGAGCAACGCTTCTTTTGTTTTGATAAGGTGTTTGTTGGCCCAAATAAAAGGTCGCGGCTCTATGTATAACTGTTCTCCGTTCTCGATGGCATATACCCAGGTTTCGAGCTCTTTCTCATTATCAAAAGTGCGTATCAGCATGGTTTGGGTATTCAAGACCTCACAGATACGATTTCCAACCAGTTTATAAATGGCATTCATGTCCATTTCCCGTACCAATCCCTCTTGCACGCTGTTAATTACAGCCAGCTCGGCATTTCGCTGTTCGGTCTCAGCCAGTAACCGGTTGGTTTCATTGAAAAGGCGGGCATTTTCGAGGGCTACCGTCATGCCGTTAACCAGGGTGGTAAGCAAACTCACATCTGAAGAAGAGAAGGCATTTTCCCGATCAAGATTCTGTAAGGTCACATACCCGCGAACGGCATCCCCAACAATCATTGGGACATATACGGCCGACTTTGCCAACCTTGTTCCCGGTACCGGCTTGAAGGGTTTTTTATTTATTTTTGCCATCTCAGCAGCTGCATTCTCATTGATCAGCAGCGTAGATTTCTCCTCAATGATCTTAGCTCTCAGACTATCATATTTTCTTGATTTAGGATAGAGCCGTTCCCCGTCTTCATAAACATATTTAAATAATTCTTCTATAACGTTGTGATCAAAGGTAACCACACCTGTTACCTGAGCATCAAAAAGATCTCTGATCCGGGAACCCACTAAATCATAGATCCCCTGCATATCCATTTCAGCAACAAGCCCTTGTTGCACGCTGTTGATTACCGCCAGTTCGGCATTTCGTTGCTCGGTTTCACTAAAGAGTCGGGCGCTTTCAAGGGCCAGGCTCATACTGTTGGCAAGTGTACTTAACAGACGCTCATCAGAATCACTGAAGGCATATTCCTTGTCTATATTCTGAAGGCTTACGTACCCTTGTACCGTGTGGCCAACTTTAAGAGGCACATATAGCATGGATTTGGGAAATGCAGTTCCGGGTACGGCTTTAGGGGATTCACCGGTAATCTCAGTGTAAGCTTCTTTAGCGTTTTCAGCTATATGTATCGGCTTTTGAGTGCTGATCAAACGTCTTCGAATCTTATCATAGGAGCGGGGAGCGGGCTCAACACGCTGCCCGTTTTCGAAGGCATATTTAAAATGTTCCTGCTCGGTTTCATGGTTGAACGTGCCGATGATAACAGCCTGGGCATCAAACAACTCTCTTATTTGTTCTCCAACCATCTCATAAATATGCTGCATGTCTTTTTGTTCAAGAAGGGCTTTCTGAACATTGTTGATTACAGCTAATTCAGCTTCCCGCTGCTGTAACAGCTCTGAAGTAACTTCTTTCCCCATATTGCCTCCAAGAATAAACTTGCTGATGGTTACGGGGACGACTACATGTTCAAGGCCCCAAAAAAACACCCATTGCTAAAGAACTATATTGGTTATTACAGCATACAATACTTCATAATCTTGTACCCAAACAGTAGCAGGATAAAGCTAATAGAAAATTTCTGATATCAAAATGAATGTGAATATGTTTTCAGTGGATTTTTATGCCACTTTTTGCTTTGTTTAGTTCCATTTCAAAAAAAGCATCAAGATTATGAAATACGACATTTCGGAACGGTACAATTGTGTAGTAATTACTTTTAAGGGGAATTTAATGGGTGGGCCTGATGCCGAAGAATTTCGGGAAGAGCTTCATGAATTGATTGAAAAGGATAAGAAAGAAATCATTGTGGACTTAGGTAAGGTGAAGTTTATTAACTCATCAGGTCTTGGAATTCTTATCGCCGGATTGACAACAATGAAGAAAGCTGGCGGAGAATTAGTTATCTGTCAGGCCGATAAGAAGATAGAAAGCCTTTTGATGGTAACTCAGCTGATTAAAGTGTTTAACCACTTTCGCACTCTTGATGAAGCTGCTGATTACTTCCACGAAAAAGGAAAAGAAGAATAAAACGAAAAAAGCCCGCATTAACTGAATAATGCGGGCTTCAATTTTCTGTCAACTTGGGCCGTTATTAATAACGATACTGATCGGACTTATATGGTCCTTTTATAGGAACTCCGATGTACTCGGCTTGTTCTTCGGTCAGGGTCTCCAGTTCCACGCCAATCTTCGACAAATGTAGTCGGGCTACTTTCTCATCCAGTGATTTTGGCAGAACGTGTACGCCTACCTCAAACTCTTCCGGGCGATTCCACAGGGCAATCTGTGCCAGTGTTTGGTTGGTGAAGCTGTTACTCATCACAAAGGATGGGTGACCGGTTGCATTTCCAAGGTTCATTAAGCGACCTTGTGACAGCAGAATTACTTGTCGACCGGTTTCATTTACAGTAAACACATCTACCTGTGGTTTTATGTTTTCTTCTTTGGCATTTTCCTTCAGCCAGGCTACATCAATCTCATTATCAAAGTGACCGATATTTCCGACAATAGCCTTGTCTTTCATATTCAGGAAGTGGCGGTCTTTGATGATGTCTTTGTTACCGGTAGCTGTCACAAAGATGTCGCCTTCTTCAACGGCATCATCCATTTTCTTCACTTCAAATCCGTCCATGGCTGCTTGCAGTGCACAAATCGGATCAATCTCTGTTACGATAACCCGGGCTCCGGCGCCTTGCAAAGATGCTGCGGTTCCTTTTCCTACATCACCATAGCCGGCAACAACAGCTACTTTTCCGGCCATCATTACATCCGTGGCACGGCGAATAGCATCGGCGGCAGATTCGCGGCATCCGTATTTGTTATCAAATTTAGACTTGGTAACCGAGTCGTTAACGTTGATCGCCGGGACCGGCAGTGTTCCATTGCGTTCACGCTCAATCAGGCGAAGCACCCCGGTGGTGGTCTCTTCAGAAATCCCGTTGATGCCATCAACCAGTTCCGGATACTTATCCAATACCATGTTGGTGAGGTCGCCACCGTCGTCTAAAATCATATTCAATGGCTGGCCGTCTGGGAAAAAGATGGTTTGTTCAATACACCAGTCAAATTCTTCTTCCGTCATACCTTTCCAGGCATATACCGGAATTCCGGCCTCGGCAATGGCTGCGGCTGCGTGGTCTTGAGTGGAATAGATGTTACAAGATGACCATGTTACTTCAGCGCCAAGCTCAATAAGTGTTTCAATAAGCACAGCGGTTTGGATGGTCATGTGAAGGCAGCCTGCAATGCGGGCACCTTTTAAGGGTTGTTCATCTTTGTATTCTTCACGGATAGCCATGAGCCCCGGCATCTCTGCTTCGGCCAGTTCGATTTCTTGCCGGCCGTATCGGGCCTGCGAAATATCTTTTACTTTATAGGCTAACTTTTCTTCGTCTTTAACTTGTGGCATGTCTTTTATGATGTTTTATTCTGTTCTATAATTTCTTTTGTATCCTGATAGTCGTTGCCGCTTAATCCAAGCTCAGCTTTTATCAAATATCCCTGGGGGTCAACAAACACTTTGAATGGAATTCCAAGGGTTATTACCTCATCGCCGATATTGTTAACATCCAGCACATATTCAAAGTCATAATCATTATTCTCTTTGAAATTTTGGACGTCTTCAATCGTATCTGAGTCGTTCAGGTTCACGGCAACCACAACAAAGTCGTCGGGGTATTCATTCTGAAGGGAATCCATAGCCGGAAACACCTGCAGGCAGGGGCCGCACCAGGTCTCCCAAAAATCAATAAGCACTACTTTCCCCTTTAAATCGGCTACGGTTACTTCGTTGCCTTCAAGATCCTGAAAGCTGGCATTCCATATAGCTTCATCAATTTTTTGATCTGATTCTGACAGGTCGCGAGGATTTTGACGGGTTGAATCGGAGCAAGATAAAATCGTTAAAATTACAATAAGCAGAGCCGGTAAAAAGGTAGATTTCATAAATGTTTTTTTGATGTTTGACTGCAACAACACAAGATACGATTTAGTTCTATAAATATTGAATAGAAGCACCACTTTGAAACAAGTACATATTATTAATGGTAGTCATGAGTTATAAAGTCTCGGATGATGCTTCTTTGCAAAAGTAGAAGTCGGCAATATGATTAAAAGTTAACCAAGTATGCATAACCTATTTTTTTATTGAACAAAAGTAGAATGAAGGTGCAATTTATTTTAAATATGTTATTTTAGTTTCTTGGAAATGAAGTCTAACCAGCTTCAATATTATTATTAACAAATAATCCAAAGGACATGACCTCCAGGAAAGGGCTTATCGTTTCCTGAAATCGGTCATTAATTAAAACATAAATAAAACCAGAACACTATGAGAAATAGCTACTATGTAAGATTTCTGGCTGTTCTTGCTGTCACATTTTTTTGTGCACAGGTTGCAATAGCACAGTATACAGTATCCGGTACGGTAACAGATGCCTCAACCGGAGAAGCATTGGTCGGTGTTACTATTTTTGACGCCAGCACCAATACAGGTACTTCAACCAATATTAATGGTCGGTATTCCCTCGAGTTGCCGGCTGGCGAAACAAGCTTGCGGTTCTCATCTATTGGATATGTAACTCAGAACATTGATGTTTCAGGCTCTAATGGAGAGGAAGTTTCACTTGATGTTGAGATGCGTTCTGATGTTGCGAACCTTGAAGAACTGGTTGTTACCGGTTTAGCAAGTTCCATCAAAAGAGAGAATCTCGCTAATGCCATTACCAAGGTAGATGCAGAAGATTTAGTGGAACGAACACAACCGCAAACACTCGACGGAGCCTTTAAAGGCAAGATTCCGGGTGTTTCCATTCGCTCGCAAAGTGGTGCGCCGGGTGGTGGTGTCAACGTTCAGATGCGTGGTGTAAGTACATTGGGGGCCGGTTCATCTCAGCCACTTTACATTATTGATGGTGTATATGTGAACAACGATGCCATTTCAAACTCCCGTTATTTAACAACAGGAGCAAACAGTACGGCAGAAGATAACTCAGCCAACCGCCTTTCTGATATTAACCCGGAAGACGTGGAAAGTATCGAAGTGCTTAAAGGACCCTCTGCTGCGGCTATTTATGGCCAGCGAGCGAATGCCGGTGTGATTATTATCACTACCAAAAAAGGACAGGCCGGAGATACACAGGTTTCTGTTTCTCAGGATGTTGGATTCAATAGCGCCCTCAACCTTGTAGGTGTTGCTGAATGGAATCCTGACAAAATTACGACCTATACCTCAATTTTTGGTGGTAATGCTGCTGCTGAAATTGCAGCATATAACGCCGCTGCTAATGCCGGTCGTATTTATGACTATGAAGAAGAGTTATACGGAAACACAGGCTTGATTACTCAAACAAACGTGGGTGTATCAGGCGGTAACAGTGCTACCAGTTTCTATATTGCAGGAACTACCCGTAGTGAAGATGGAATTATCGAGAATACCGGTTTCGATAGAAACTCTATTCGATTGAATCTTGATCACCGAATCAGTGAAAACCTGAGAGTAGCCAGTAGAACCAGTTATACCTTTACTGAAAACCAACGTGGTTTTACCGGAAACCAGAATGGTACCGGTGGTTCTATAGGGTACGCACTTTCATACACTCCAACGTATGCGCAGTTATTTCCGAACGATCAGGGCGAGTATCCTAACAACCCTTATTTCAGCGACAATATGTTGTCGATCGTGAACAATGCTGTGAATGATCAAACGGTTCAGCGCTTAATTCAGGGACTTCAGATAAATGCTGATTTGTACAAGAGCGGTTCAAATATTGTATCTCTATCTGTTGATGGAGGAGTTGATTACCTGACCTTCAAGAGTATGGTATGGATGCCAACCTTCCTGCAGAATCAGCAGAGTAATGCGAACCCGGGAGATGTAGTTCATACTATCGAAGATAACTTCAACTCAAACCTGCAGGCCGTATTAAGCTATGCAACAACGGTTTCTTCGAATATTCAGTTGAACACTCAGTTTGGGTTCTCCCGTTTTGATCAGTTCCAGGAGCGTAACGTAGTTCGTGGACAGGGTCTGGTTGCCGGGCAGACCGGAATCGCAAATGCCACTATCCAGTCAGTGATTAATCAAACAGAAGTTGAGGTTGTTGACCTTAGCTGGTTTGGCCAGGAAGAGATTAACTGGGACGACAAAATCATTGCAACAGTTGGTGGTCGTTTTGACCGTTCTTCACTGAATGCTGACCAGGATGAATACTATTTCTATCCGAAAGCATCTTTGGCGATTAACCTGCTGAACTTTGACATCATTGAAGGAGATCTTCTCAACCAGTTGAAGCCTCGGGTTGCCTATGGTGAAACCGGTGGACTTCCAAACTTCGGTGTAACCTACAGTTCTTTGAACTCAGGTAACATTGGCGGGTTGTTAGCAACGTCGGTAGGCGGCCGTAGTATTGATCCAGACCTTAAGCCTGAAAGTGCTCAGGAACTTGAGTTCGGTCTTGACGTAGCGTTGCTCGATAACCGAATTGCTTTGGAAGCTACGTACTACAACAAAAAAGTAGCAGACTTAATTTTGGATGAGCAGGTGCCTACATCGTCCGGTATTACCGTGATTGCTACCAATGCAGCTGATCTTGTAAATAAAGGAATGGAATTTACGCTGAACCTGAACCCGGTTCGTAATCCAAATCTGAACTGGTTCTCAACAGTACTATTCTGGAAGAATGAATCAGAAATCACGGATCTGTCTATTGACGGATATACAACCGGTGGTTTCGGTACCAGTTTGAGTAATTACCTGATTCAGGAAGGGTTTTCACCATCTACTATTGTGGGTCTTCCTGCCGTAAGTGATCCTTCATTGTATACTATTTACGGTGACGGACAGCCTGATTTTGAAATGTCATTTTCTAATGAATTCAACATTTATAAGAACTTTGACTTCAGCTTCCTGTGGCACTGGAAGAAAGGTGGAGATAACATCAACCTTTCCCAGCTGCTTACTGATGCAGGCGGTACATCTCCTGACTGGAACGACAGCGTGGAGGGGTCAACCCTTCCTAAAGGAGCTGACCGCGTTATTAATGGCGGGTCGGGAGCATATGTATATGATGCGTCTTATGTAAAACTGCGTGAGATCGGGTTGTATTACACGGTGCCTACCGAAACCCTTACTAATATTTTCGGCAATAGCGTGAGCAATATTAAGATTGGTGCTTCAGCAAATAACGTATTGCTGTTCTCTGACTACCCAAGTTATGACCCGGAAACCTCGGTATTTGGGACTCAGGCCATCAACAACTCTGTGGAAGTAACACCTTTCCCTACTTCCCGACAGGTATTGTTCCACGTAAATATTGACTTTTAATTTATAGGAATGAACACAATGAAATATTTAAACAAACTATTGTTAATCGTACTGCTTTCAGCAGGGATTTCGGCCTGTGACTTCCTGGACCCGAATGAAATAAGCGATCCTAATAATCCGTCAATCGAAGGGGTTTTGTCTGATGCTTCCAAAGCACAGCTTCAAAACCTTGTAACCGGGTTAACAGAACGCCACCGTGCAACTACCGGGGCGAATAATATCATGAGCACTTTTGGGCGTGAAATCTATCCGCTCTTTGCCTCAGACCCCCGGTTTGTAAACCAGTGGGTAGGCGTAGGTGCTGATGCTAATGCAGAAGAAGATCCGACCTTCTTTGGTTCCGGTGGTACGTACACAATACCGTACCGGGCTGTAAGACAGGGTAATGTTCTGATTCAGTCTGCCAATAATTCCAATGCGATTACCGATCAGGAGCGCAACGGGTATTTAGGTGTAGCTAAAACGCTGCAGGCTTACAGTTATCTGATTCCACTCAATGTTCAGTATACCAATGGTATACGCATTGATGTAGACAATGTGGGTGACTTAGGTCCTTTTCTGGATTACGACGCAGCTCTGCAGGAAATCCGAAACCTCCTGGATGAAGCTGAATCTGATCTGAATGCAGCAGGCTCAAGCTTTTCTTTTGTGCTTACGGACGGTTTTGATGAATTCAGCACACCGGCTGATTTTGTGAACCTGAACCGAGCTATTGCAGCCAGAGCAGCAATTTATGCTGAAGATTGGGATGCAGCAGTGACGGCTGTTGAAGATGCAGCTCCTTTCTTTGAGTTAGCGACAGGTGCGGATGTATTGAATAAAGGAGGGTACCATGTTTATGGTGATCCACCGGATATTTTCAATCCATTCTATTACGTGCCAAACACAACGTCCGTTCAGTTGCCAATGGCACATCCTTCACTGGTTGATGATGCAGAAGCAGGTGACATGCGTATTGACAATAAAATCTTTGTCAGGAATGATACCTTAACTCTTCAGGGTTTGGGGTCACCTTATCAGGATAATCGTTTTTCTGGAACCGGAGATTCATTCCCTTTCTTCAGAAACGAAGAGTTAATTCTGATTTACGCAGAAGCACTCGCACAACGTAACCAGGGAACCGACTTAGTTGATGCTGTTGACGCGATCAATGTAGTTCGAAATACCTGGGGTTTGGGCGACTTCGTAAGTGCCAGCCAGTCTGATATCATCGATCAAATTTTGTTTGAGCGACGATACTCACTATGGTTCGAAGGCGGTCACCGCTGGATAGACGCCAGAAGATATGATCGTCTGGACGACCTTCCACTGGATGGCGGTAAGATTTACGAATTCATAGCACGACCACAATCTGAACTATAAGTTCATACGTGGTTGATTTAAGTCTTAAAGAGCCCTCAAAAATTTGAGGGCTCTTTTTTTATGTATAAACTTTATCTTTGGCTCTATGATGTACGATTTCACTATTGTTGGAGCCGGAATTGTAGGGCTCTCCACGGCATATAAATTATCATTGAAATATCCTGAAGCACGCATACTTATCTTAGAGAAAGAGGAGAAAGTTGCTGCTCACCAAACCGGAAAAAACTCGGGTGTTATACACTCCGGTATTTACTACAAGCCGGGAAGCTACAAAGCTAAAAACTGTGTGGATGGCCGCCATCAGCTGGTTGACTTCTGTAAAAAACACGGAGTTGCCATCGATATTTGCGGTAAGGTGATTGTGGCCGCTGATGAAAGTGAAGTCCCCAAGCTCAAGGAAATTTACGAGCGCGGACTACAGAACGAAATTGAAGGCATCGAGCTTATTGACGCTGATCGGCTGAAGGAACTGGAACCCTATGTTCAGGGAGTAGCAGCTATTCATGTGCCGTGCTCCGGTATTGTAGACTATGCAGGTATGTGTCGTACGCTGATGGAACTTTTGGAAGGGAGAAATGGCCAAGTCAGGTTCAATAGTGCCGTTTCGAATATTTCCAATAAGGGAGATGAGGTGATAGTTGAAGCCGGTGGTGATAAAATCAGCACCCGGTTCTTAATCAACTGTGCCGGCCTCTATTCTGACCACGTAGCTCGTTTTGCGGGTGTTCACTCCCCGGTTAAGATTGTTCCTTTTAAAGGAGAGTATTACGAGCTCAAACCTGAAGCTGAATATCTGGTAAATGATTTGATATATCCTTTGCCTAATCCTGAGTTTCCATTTTTGGGAGTACATTTTACCCGTATGGCTCTTGGAGGAATTGAGTGTGGACCCAATGCGGTGTTTGCCTTCAAGCGTGAGGGATATAAAAAACTTTCGTTCAACCTCAAAGAGACAACCGAAACCTTCAACTTTCCGGGTTTCTGGAAAATGGCCAAAGAACACTGGCGAATGGGACTGGATGAATACAAACGTTCTTTCTCCAAAAAAGCTTTTGTAAAAGGATTGCAAAAATTAATCCCGGATGTGCGTGAAGAACACCTCAATGTTTCGCCTGCAGGCATCCGAGCCATGGCACTAAAACCCAACGGCGAAATCCTGGATGACTTCTACTTTGAAGTTGTTGACAGGCAAATACATGTGCTCAATGCTCCAAGTCCCGCAGCTACCGCAGGATTGGCTATCGGTGATGAGATCGTAAAAAGGGTGGAGGCGAACTTCACTTTCCAACAAACAGCCTGAAAACAGGATGAGTTTGAAATCTGAAGAATTTTATCTAATATTTCGATAGTTATCTAAATATCTAAATGAATAATTTATTTAAAGCACTTAATGATTCCACCCGCCGGCAAATTCTGGATATGCTGAAAGAGAAAGATTTGTCAGCGGGGGAGATTGCCGAGGCGTTTGATATTTCAAGGCCCAGTATTTCGCATCATCTGGAATTGTTGAAACAAGCCGGACTGGTGGATAGCGAGCGAAGGGGACAATTTATTTACTACTCACTTAATACGACGGGACTTGAAGACGCCACTCAGTGGCTGTTCAAACTCATGAACAACAAATAATAAAAGACATGAATAGCATCAACATATTTAAAAAAGAATGGCCCATCCTTTTACTGCTATTGGCCCCATTCGCTGTGTCGTTAATAGTATCAGATCAGGTGCCTGACACCGTTCCCATCCATTTTAACCTGCAGGGCGAAGCAGACGACTATGGCCCGAAATGGATGATACTTTATATGTTGCCCGCTATCGGACTCTTAATCTACGTGGCATTGCTGTTCCTTCCACGGATTGACCCAAAGAAAAGAATTGAAAAAGCACAAAAGCCCGTTGCGGCCATTCGTCTGATCACCTCCCTTTTCATGGTTGGGTTGTATGCAATGATGATGTTGGTGGTAACCGGATCGGATGTTAGCATTAACTCCTATGTATTCATTGCTGTGGGTATTCTGTTTGTGGGTTTGGGAAATTATTTCAACACCGTAAAACCCAATTACTTCATCGGCATCCGGACTCCCTGGACACTTGAAAACCCGACCGTCTGGAAAAAGACTCATCGGCTGGGCAGTAAAATATGGATGGTAGGGGGAGTAGTGATCATCTTTTCAGATCTGCTTTTTTCAGAAACTGTAAACGCAGTGGTGTTTGGTGCCACATTTGGGGTTATGGTGGTGGTACCTTTGCTGTATTCCTATTTCGAGTTCAAAAAATTAGAATCAACCGGAGAAAACGAATGAGAAAACTAATCGCGCTAATAGCATTCCTGGTCGCTGTAAGCTATGGGATTCAGGCTCAGCAGACTATTACCGGTGAATGGAAAGGAGCGATCCTGATTCAAGGGCAGCAACTGGGCGTAGTATTCCATATTGAAAATACATCCGGAGAGATTTCGGGGACCTTAGATATTCCTCTACAAGGGGCCATGGGGCTGCCATTAACACGGGTTGAACAGAAGGCAGACTCGGCCTTCTTTACCTTTTTCGCAGGGCAGGGTAATGGTGAGTTTAAAGGAGCTTTTGATTCAGATAGTTTGATTACCGGAACGTATTCCCAGGGCCCTGCATCCTTTCCTTTTGAGATTGAGAAACAGCAATCCTCTGGTGAACCTAAGGTGGAACCCGGACTGGGAGAGGATTTAATCATTCAGGGTGATGAAGTTGAAATCGGCGGCACGTTAGTTTACCCGGATGGTATGGACAATGCCCCGTTGGTTATTTTGATTTCAGGAAGCAGTGCTCAGAACAGGGATTCTAACATCTTTGAGTTCAAGATATTTGCAGAAATTGCGGAACATCTGAAGACGAAGGGCATTGCGAGTTTCCGTTACGACGATAGACAAGTCGGTAAATCAACAGGCACATTTATGAATACAACGTTGGATATGCTGGCTGGCGACGTGGTATCAATTCTTGATTACCTGACAGCAATGGAAGACAAAAGTTTTGGTGATATCATTTTATTGGGGTACAGTCAGGGCGGAGTAGTGGCTGGGAAAGTAGCATCTGAAAATGACGAGGTAGACCAGCTTATTTTGATGGCCTCAACCGGAGTTCCATTAAAAGACATTCTTCGCTTTCAGGCTAAGCAGGGTTTTGGAGTGGGAATACATGACGAGCGGGATGTTGAAAAAGAAATAGCTCTCCGGGAAGAAATGATGTCAGCCATTAGGGATGGTGAAGAACTTGATACAGTTAAAGAGGAATATGTGAAGCACTACAAATCGATGCTGGAGAATCTGCCCGACCAACAAAAAGCAGGAATCCCGGATATAGATGCTTTTGCCCAGAAACAGGTGCAGCAGCTGGTTGCTTATTACAGCACTCCGCAAACCCAGTCACTCTTGTTTTACGATCCTGCGGAAGATCTGTCTGACTTAGAAATCCCGGTTCTGGTGCTTTTTGGTGAAAAAGACACGCAGGTAACGGAGTCGATGAACAGAACTCCCATTACCAATGCATTGGATGAGGCGGGAGTTAAATACGAGGTGAAGGTACTTGCCAACGCCAATCACCTTTTTCAAAAAGCAAACACAGGTCAGGTGTCAGAGTACCCAATGTTGGATAAAAAATTTACAGATGGCTTTCTAACAACCATCTCCAATTGGATAAATCAAAATTAAGGCGAATTAAAATCAGTTTCATATTGAAATTCATTGAAATTAACCTCAAACTTCTGCCCTAACAAAGCAGGAGTTTTTTTTGATTCAACGCGACACCCTTACCCGCCAGCTGTATGCCCAGGATGCTTCCATGTATGAGGAGTTTCCCGAAGGAGTTTCTTTCCCGAAGTCGGGCGAAGATATCCAACGCCTGGTAAAAAAAGCCAACGAGCATAAATTTACCATTACCGCCCGAAGCGCGGGAACCAGCCTGGCCGGGCAGACGACCGGCGGCGGCGTCATCATGGATGTTTCCCGGTATATGAATCAAATCTTAAAGCTCGACGGCGAGAAGAACATCGCCCATGTACAGCCGGGCGTAATACGGGATACACTGAACCGGGAAGCGGCCAAACACCAATTACTTTTTGGTCCCGATACGGCCACGACTAATCGCTGTATGATTGGCGGGATGATTGGAAACAACTCTTCCGGATCCTATTCCATTAAATACAAAACAACGCGGGAGCACACTCTCGAAATTGAGGCTGTGCTAAGTGATGGTTCAACCGCCGTTTTTAAACCGCTTACACTGGATGAGCTTGACCAAAAAAAGCGACTCGATAATTTAGAAGGGCATATTTACCGTTCCATGCTCAAGCTGTTAGAGCGAAACCGTGAGTTGATTCAGAGTAATTATCCTCACCCGGAAATCATTCGCCGAAATACCGGTTATGCCTTGGATAAGCTTTGTGAAATGCAGCCTTTTAACCCGAATGGGCGAAAGTTTAATCTTTGTGAATTACTTTGTGGAAGTGAAGGGACACTGGCTATGACGGTTTCTGCCAGGCTGGATCTCAGCACCTTAGATAAGCATAAGCTTGTTGTTGTACCGCAATTCAAAACACTGGAAGAGGCTATGCTTGCAGCGGTGGAAATTGTGGGCATTGAACCTGCGGCGGTTGAGCTGGTTGATCATATCATTTTGAACGCCACCAAAGGAAATATTGAGCAACGTAAGAACAGGTTCTTTTTAGATGGAGAACCAAATTACATCCTGATCACTCAGTTTGAAGGGGATGATCCGAAAGAACTTCAAAAGCGGGCTGAGTATATGTCGGCCAGGCTGAAAGAAAAGTCATTGGGATATGCATATCCAATCATTCCTGAAGAAGACAAAATGAAAAGGGTGTGGGAGCTGAGAAGAGCCGGCCTTGGTTTGTTGATGGGCCTGGGATCTGATGGACGGTCTCCATCTTTTTGTGAAGATACGGCAGTTCGCGTCCAGGACTTGCCGGAGTATGTGAAGGAGTTTAGGGCTATTCTGAACAAGCACAATACAGGCTGTGTATTCTATGCCCATGCCTCGGTTGGGGAATTACATTTACGTCCCCAGATTGATATCACCACTGAATCGGGCCTGAATACCATGAAAACCATGGCTGAGGAAATAGCTGATTTGGTGAAAAAGTACAATGGTTCTTTATCGGGGGAGCATGGAGACGGCAGAGTGAGGGCTCCGTATATAGAGAAGATTTTAGGCAAAGAAATGCTGCCTGTACTTCGACAGGTAAAAGAAATCTGGGACCCCGAATATATATTCAATCCCGGTAAAATTGTGAAGCCAAAACCCATTGATCAGGACTTGCGGTTTTCGCCTTCCTATAAAAAACCCGAGCCGGAAACAGTGCTCGCATGGCGGAAAGAAGGTGATTTTGGTAGTGCCATGGAGCTTTGTAATGGAGCGGGTGTGTGTCGGAAGCTGGCTGAAAGCGGCGGTACGATGTGCCCTTCTTATCAGGCCACGAAAGACGAGAAAGATTCAACACGCGGAAGGGCAAATGTATTTCGCCAGGTGTTTGCCGGGGAGAATCCTGCGGGATATGAATCTGAGGAATTGAAGGAAGCTCTGGATTTATGCCTGAGCTGTAAAGCCTGTAAAAGTGAGTGCCCTGCCAATGTGGATATGGCCAAGATGAAGGCTGAGTTTATGAATGGTTGGCATCAAAAAAATGGATCAACCTTGAAAGAGCGTTTCTTTGCAGATGCAGCTAAGGTTTTTCCGCTGGCATCCATCACCTCGAAAATTGCCAATAAAGTGGCCGGTTCATCAATTGGTAAGAAAGTCCTGGAAGGGGTTTTCGGGATTGATTCCAGGCGTGACCTCCCCCAATTCGCGGATCAAACATTCCGCAGTTGGTTTAGAAGGCATCGCCGAAATGGAGCGGTGAAGAGTGAGGATAAAGTGGTGCTGTTTGCAGATGTATTCACGAACTATAATGATCCCGATATTGGAAAAGCAGCTGTAAAGGTACTTGAACACATGGGATATGAAGTGGTTATACCAAAAGCGATGGAAACGGGTCGCCCACAGCTATCCAAAGGATTTCTTGATGAGGCAAAGAATATTTGCGCAAAAGTGCTGGAAGAGTTTAAAGAGTTTGTGGAAGCCGGAGTACCAATAGTTGGCCTTGAGCCATCGGAGATTTTAACGGTTCGGGATGAATTTCTGGAACTCTGCTCAGATGAGCAACTGTCTTTAGCTGAGCAACTAGCCAAACAAACGTTTCTTTTTGAGGAGTTTGTTACTCAGAATAAATCTCGATTATCTTCAAAAGCTCAAAACAGAACTGTAACCCTGCATGGTCACTGCCACTCCAAAGCTCTTGTTGGTAATGATCCTACCGTTGAAGCATTATCGGCAGCAGGGTACATAGTAGATGTGCTCGAAACCGGTTGCTGCGGGATGGCCGGAAGCTTTGGATATGAAAAAGAACACTATGAGGTTTCTCAGGAAATCGGGCAGCTTGTTCTTTTCCCCGAGCTTCAAAGGAGAGAAGACCCACTGGTATGTGCACCGGGATTTTCATGCCGCCATCAAATTAAAGACGGAATAAATATTAAATCTTACCATCCGGCGGAACTTATCCATCGTAGCTTGTCTTAAAGAGATAATAAGGTGATTCTTTTGATGGCTAATTAAAAAATTAGCCTCGTCAAATTAATAGTTTGATATTAAACGAATTTTTATAACCTTATTTCACATAATTAATTAGTGAGGTGCTTATGAGACGATTAATACTATCCGTTTTACTTTGTTTAGGCATTACTGGTATGGACGTTTATGCGCAGGTTGATTATGAGGAGGAGATACAACCGATTTTTAACGCCAATTGTAACAGTTGCCATAGTTCAGGGCAAAACAGTTTTAATTCCAGCTCTTACGATGCGGTGATGGCAAGTACCAGTCCTGCAAGCCGTTACGATAGCAAACATGTATTGCCAGGAAATGCAAATGGTAGCCCCTTAGTAGATAAAATTGAACCGAATCCTCAGTTTGGTTCTAGAATGCCTCAGGGTGGAGCTTTAAGTAATGAGCAAATCAGTCTTATTCGACAATGGATAGACGAAGGAGCCAATGAGGTTCCTACATCTAATGAAGTTATTGCCGAGTTACCGGAGGGTTTTGAGCTAAAAGGAAATTATCCGAACCCATTTAATCCAAGCACAAACATCAGATTTCAGGTTCCTGAAGCGGTTTCCTATCAGCTTAAAATATATACAGCCCATGGGGCACTGGTTGAAGAAATAGCCGGCAATGCTTCTGCGGGTGAAACTTCCATTCCGGTGAGTTTTAGTAATCAGCCCTCAGGAATTTACTTCTACCAACTTGTAGCCATTACGGCAAACGAACGCTATCTGCTTGGCTCAGAGAAAATGACACTAGTGAAATAGGTGTTAGGGGCAAGGTGTTAGGTTTTAAGAGAACTAAAACCTAACACCTAAAACTTTGTAACTAACACCTCTCATCAGTTTTTGAACGTATTCTTCTCGATGAGCTCGCGGGCACTGTTCAGGGCTGCTTCTGAAATTTGAGAACCGCTCATCAGGCTGGCTATTTCGTGGATATGCTCTTCATCAGATAGCGGTATGATTCTAGAAACCGTTCGGTCACCTTCTTCTGCTTTAGCTACTTTGTAATGTTTGTGGGCCTGACTGGCAATCTGAGGCTGGTGGGTAATAGCAATAATCTGGCAGTGTTCGGATAATTTCCGCATTGAAGTTCCTACTTTTTCAGATATCTCTCCGCTGATTCCGGTATCAATCTCATCAAATATCATAACCGGCAGGCTTTGTTCTTTGGCCAGAATAGATTTCAACGCCAACATTACACGACTGATCTCCCCACCGGAGGCAATCTTAGCCAAAGGCTTAGGCTCCTCACCTTTGTTGGTGGATATGAACATGCGTACATCGTCGCAGCCGGTTTCTGTGCACTCTATCTGTTTGCCCTCAACTTCAATCCATCCTGAGTCGGATAGCAGCCAGTCTACCCGAACATCCAATTTTGAGTGTGGAATACCAACTTTAGCGAGTTCCTGCTGAATCTGCACCGAGAGCTCTTCTCCGATCTTAAGCCGGGTTTGGTGCAGTTGAATAGCTTTTTCTTTCAGATTTTTTGCCTGTATCTGAATTTGATTCTCCAGCTTTTCGATTTCAAGGTCAAAGTTATCAGCTATGGAAAGCTCACGCTGAATATCATGCAGGTAGCTGATAAGCTCGGGTAAATCCCGCTGGTATTTCTTTTGAAGCCGGTTCAGTTCTGATTGTCGCTGTCGGAGTTCTTCCAGTCTTTTTGGGTTGAATTCAATGCTGTTTCGGTATCTTTCGGCAAAGGCGATGGCTTCATTTACACTTACCCGAGCCGCATTTATTTCTTTCAGGTAGTTTTTGAATTCAGGCTCTATGCGGGCCAGATCTTCCAGGTTAAGCTTCAGAAAATTCAACAGCTGAACGATGTTGCCATCATCGGTATCCGCCATTTCAGATATAGCAGCTGCTTTTTGATCCAGCACTTCGGCATTATCCAACAGATTCATTTCGGATTCCAACTGTTCGAGGTCTATTTCACCAAGTCGTGCCTCTTCCAGTTCCTGTACCTGAAACCGGTATAACTCCGTTTTCTCCTGAAGCTCACTTTCTCTTTTCTGAAGTGAACGAAGCTCTTTTTGCAGCTCGGTCATTTTCTTGTACTCGGCCTTGTACTCTTTAAGAATAGGTTCCACCTCACCAAAACCGTCAATCACTCCCAGGTGATTCTCTTCTTTAAGTAGAAGTTGGTGATCGTGCTGCCCGTGCAGATCTACCAGCAAATCTCCGGCTGCTTTCAGAACACTTATGTTCACTGGCGTATCATTGATAAAAGCCCGGCTGCCTGTATTTCGAATTTCCCGGCGCAGGATCAGGTATTCACTGAATTCCACTTCGTTTTCCTCAAGCAGAGCTTTTAGGTCAGCATCCTCTCCGACTCGTATGGTTGCTTCTGAAATGGCTTTATCTTTTCCCTGACGAATAACATCGGTATCAGCGCGTTCACCCAAAATCATATTCAGAGCCCCAATGATAATCGACTTTCCGGCACCTGTTTGTCCGGTCAAAATATTGAGCCCCTCCTCAAAATCGACTTCCAGTTCATCAATGAGAGCAAAATCTTTTATGTAAAGTGATTTAATCATATGGAATTCAAAATTTAAAATTCAAAATGAAAAATTATTGAAGCTTTTGTCTCGTTGTTTTGACGATTGCAGACAAGATACTGATTAATTCGAAAGAGGCATCAAGATAAGAATCGACATTAATATTAGTTAGTTCACTTTCTTTTAATAATCTCAGCCAATAATAAGTTTCCCGTGCTTCTTTTAAAGAAATAGATAGTTTTGATAAAAAATCCTTTTTTGATTGTCCGGCTATTGCCTCTTCTACATTTGCTCCGATACTTGTTCCGGATCTGATTAATTGTTTTGAAATTATATATTCTCGTTCGGTTTGTAACTTCCTGAATAACTCGATTATTCTTAGTGAGAACTGAAAACTTTTGGTCTGAATTACATTCTCTTTTAAGGCACTCATATTTTTAATTTTAAATTTTTCATTTTGAATTCTATAGTTAGAGCGAAATCAATCCAATTCCTTACAAAAAATCTTACCGGATAAAACAAAGCTTAAAAGTGCTTACCTTTTGGCTATGGAAAAGAAAGCAGGCAAAGACCGACAGAGTACGATTTACGAACATACCGTCCCGGACGGGCAGCATACTGATATAAGACTGGATAAATACATTACTTCCTTTGTAGAAAATGCATCCCGCACAAAAGTCCAGGAAGCTATTAAAGATGGATACGTGGAAGTGAACGGGAAAAAAGAAAAGTCATCCTACATCATGCAGCCCGGGGATGAAATATTTATCGAGTTGCCGCAACCGCCTCCCCCGGAAGCCAAGCCTGAGAAAATGGATCTGAACATTGTTTATGAAGATGACGAGATTATCATTGTGAACAAAGAAGCCGGAATGGTGGTGCACCCTGCGTACGGCAACTGGACGGGGACCATGGTTAACGGTTTGATGTACCATGTAGATGAGTTGGCCGGCGATGATGAAGATGAAAATCTACGCCCCGGGATCGTACATCGCCTTGATAAAGACACCAGTGGATTGTTAGTGGTGGCCAAGAACGACGAGACTCTGGCTAAGCTAAGCGGATTGTTTCAAGAAAAAGATGTAGAACGAACGTACTGGGCCATAGTGTGGGGAACACCAGACAAAGAAGGAACTATAGAAGGCGATATCGGTCGTTCCAAACGCGACCGGAAGCTGATGACGGTAAAACCGGAGGGGCAGGGCAAGTCGGCCGTTACACATTACAAGGTATTAGAATATTTTGACTACCTGAGCCTTGTTGAAGTGAAACTGGAAACCGGACGAACGCATCAAATCAGAGTTCATTTTGCACATCTTGGCAATCATGTATTTGGGGACCCTACTTATGGGGGAACCTCAGTTCGATACGGTCCGAATACCGGTTCCCGAAAATCCATGTTTCATAATCTGATTACAGGATTAGGCCGGCAGGCGCTACATGCAAAAACACTGGGTTTTGAGCATCCTGCAACAGGTGAAATGGTTAGTTTTGATTCGGAGTTACCCAAAGATTTCCAGCATGTGCTAACAATGTTAAGAGAAAACTGTAAGCAGGAATATTAAATAAACACTTCTCAAAAAAGCCTGATTTAATTATACTTTACGCATGGGATTACTGATTTTTTATTTAATACTGGCCATTGGAGTTTCCTTTTTATGCTCTATTCTGGAGGCCGTTCTACTTTCCATCACCCCATCTTTCGTGGCAGTGCTGGAGCGGGAAGATGCCAAAAGTGGCAAGATACTTCGAGACTTAAAACAGGACATCGACCGGCCGCTTTCTGCGATACTAAGCCTCAACACTATAGCGCATACCGTGGGTGCCGCCGGAGTGGGGGCGCAGGCTCAGGTTGTGTTTGGGAATGCGTATGTGAGTATAACTTCAGCGGTTCTCACACTGCTGATTTTGGTGTTCTCCGAAATCATCCCTAAAACCCTTGGTGCTACTTACTGGAAAAAGTTGTCTGGATTTGCTGCCCGCATCACTAATATGCTCATCTATATTACTTATCCCTTGGTGCTTCTATCACAGGGAATCACAAAACTTCTATCCAGTGAGGAGAAGCAGCCCACAGTAAGTCGCGAAGAATTTAGCGCTATGGCGGATGTGGGATTTGAAGAGGGGGTGTTTGAAGAAGGAGAATCAAATATTTTTAAGAACCTGATCCGATTTCGCTCACTCCGCGTAAAAGATATAATGACGCCACGCATTGTAGTGGTGAAATTTCAGCAAGACCAAACCATACAGGAAATCCTTGATAATAAAGACGAACTACGAGTATCCCGGATGCCTGTTTTTGGGGATGATGAGGAAGACATCACCGGTTATGTATTGAAGAACGATTTGTACTATAACCTATCCGAAGATAACGGCGACAAGAAGTTGAAAGAAATTAAGCGGGAGGTTTTAATTGTGCCTGAAACCATTTCGCTTAAAACTCTTTTTGAACGCCTCCTGGAAAAGCAGGAACACATTGCCGTGGTGGTGGACGAGTATGGCGGACTCTCCGGTGTGGTAACGATGGAAGACGTAGTAGAAACTTTGCTGGGTATGGAGATCGTGGATGAGATTGATGCCATTGAGGACATGCAGAAGCTGGCTCGCCAAAAATGGAGAGAGCGGGCAAAACGTCTCGGAATTGTATTGCCTGAAAAGCTAAAACAACAGAGTGAAAAAGCTTAGAACAGCTTTTTGTGAATTCGTTGAGCAGCCTCAATCAGCTCATCGTTATTCAACACCAGGTTGAGAATTCTCTTTTCCTTGCTGAACGAAATCAGATCAAGAGGAACATCACCGATTGTATCGAATATCTGATTGGTCAATTTTCGGGCTGAGTTAATCGAGCAGCCAATCAGGGTAAGTAACCCTTTGTTTCTTTCCAGACTCACATTTCCGATTTCTATAAACTCTTTGGAAAGGCTGTCGAGGATGCTAAGGTCGGACAGCGCGATGGTTACGGAAGCCTCTGTAGTATTCACGGCATCAACAGCCAGCCGGTGCTTTTCCAGTACAGCAAATACTTTAGTCAGAAAAGAATAACCCATCACCGTTTCATAAGCACTGATGGTGAGTGTGGCCATATTCTGCTTGAACGACATAGCCAGTACATCCAGGTCGTGATGCGACTCCCGAATGATTTTAGTTCCGGGTGCTTCCGGTTCGAACATGTTTTTCACGTAAACAGGAATATTGCGTTCCTGAGCTGGCTTTAAAGTAGAGGGGTGGAGTACTTTAGCTCCGAAGTAAGCCATTTCCGTAGCGTCGAAATAACTCATTTCATCCAGGGGTTTCGCTTCCGGTATAAAACGAGGATCGCTGGTAAAAATCCCGCTTACATCCGTCCATATTTCAATGGTTTCAGCATTAACTGCACCGCCAATCAGGCTGGCGGTGTAATCCGATCCTTCGAAGCCAAGAGTGGTAATGGTTTTCTGTGGCGACTCACCATAAAATCCGCCAATAATGGGAATGAACCCACTTTCAAGAACGGTTTCCAGCGAACCACACCGCTGATTTATTTCCAGAAGATTCGGATTCGCCTTCCCGTATTCGGCATCTGTCTTGATGATTTTACGAGCCTCGATGTGTTGCGTCATCATATTGAGGGCAAGTCCGCATTGAGCCAGCAAGTACGATGAAATTTGTTCGCCCATACCGGCAATGGCATCTTTCATTTGTGGAGAAAGGGTTCCTTGTCGCTCCACATAGGTAAGCAGTTTATTCAGTTTACTGATTTTAGCATCCGTATTCTTCCGGCAGCTGTCTTTGATCAGCTTATTCTTTTCGTGCGGATTTTCTTCCAGGAAATCGTCAACAATCTGGTTGTGTCTTTCTTTGATGCTATCAGAGATTTCCAGGGCTTCCTTCAGCTTACCCTGTCCTGCAAGTTCTCCAGCCTCAACCAACTGCCGGGTCGTTCGGGCAGTGGCAGATACAACCACAACCGGAAATTCGTATTTGTTGATAATCTCTAATACCTGCTTCCAGGTTTTGTGGTCGGCCATGGAGGTGCCGCCAAACTTAAGTACGTTAATCTGCATAAAAAAGCTTGTTGAAAGTGAGGGCTAAAAATAAGAGGATTCCCAGCCTATTCCATGCCAAATCCGCAGTTATGTTCCGTGTGTTTTGCCACAAAATCTCTAAAGCACAAATTAATTGAACGTGCATAACACGGGGTGAACCGATGATCACAGAAAAGAGAATTAATAATATCTCTGCGAGGATCAGCAAGATATCCCTCATCTGCGTTCTACTCGTTACTTGATGCCGGACTCCATATCTTACCTTTTTTGAGTTTTAGAGATTTTGTGGCGAGGTAAGATACTCGTGGAAAGAAACGGTATCTTTGTGCCATGAGTGAAGAAGACCTACAAGTTGCTGTCATCGGCGGAGGCGCTGCCGGATTTTTCAGTGCTATTTCTGCTAAACATCATCATCCTGATGCAAAAGTCACAATCTATGAAAAAACGGATAAGCTGCTCGCCAAGGTGCGTATTTCCGGAGGCGGAAGGTGTAATGTAACTCACCATTGTTTTGACATAAGGGAACTGGTGAAATTTTACCCGAGAGGAGAGCGACCACTTAAAAAGGCCTTTGGGATGTGGTCGCCAACTGACACTGTAGAATGGTTTGAAAGCCGTGGGGTCGAGTTAAAGACAGAGGCGGACGGCCGGATGTTCCCCACCACTGATGATTCCGAAACTATCATTGACTGTCTGATGGAAGAAACCCGAAAGTTGGGAATTGGAATTAAAACCAAAGCTAATATAAAGCGGATTGGCAAAACAGAAGATGGGTATGAGTTAGGTTTTCATCGTGGAGGCCGCAAAACAGCTGATAAAGTAATTGTAGCAACCGGTGGCAGTCCTCGTTCCAAAGGCTTTGACTGGCTTCGGGAGCTTGGTCACAATATCGAAGAACCGGTGCCATCCCTGTTTACCTTCAACATGCCCAATGAACCTATAAAAGAACTAATGGGAGTGGTAGCAGAACCGGTCTCAATCAAAATTATGGGTTCAAACCTGAGCAGTAGCGGGCCTTTACTTATCACACATTGGGGAATGAGTGGACCGGCCGTTCTTAAGTTATCAGCTTTCGGAGCCCGTGATTTTCATGAGATGAACTACGAATTCAAGATCCTGGTAAACTGGACAGGAGAAAGGCCGGAACAGGAAGTACGGAGTACCTTGAAAGAAGTGGTAAGCAATCACCCCAAGAAGAAAATTGCCAATGTAAATCCATTTGAGCTTCCCGGAAGGCTTTGGGAATTCCTGCTGGGTAAAATTGAACTTGGCGATGATATGATATGGCAGAATATGGGTAAGAAGAATATCAACCGGCTGGTGCATTTAATAACTAATGATGACTATCAGGTACAGGGGAAAACTACGTTTAAGGAAGAGTTTGTCACCTGTGGCGGCATCAGTTTAACTGATGTGGATATGAAAACGATGGAGAGTCGAAAATCACCGGATCTTTATTTTGCAGGGGAAGTTTTAGACATCGACGGGGTGACAGGCGGATTCAACTTCCAGGCTGCATGGACAACCGGGTTTATAGCCGGGAAATTGAATTGAAAGATCCTATTCTATTTCATCAATATCATCAGAGTAAACGGAAGGATTTGCTTCCCGAAGGTTATATGCACTTCGCATCACTTCCCCATAAGCTCCGGCGCTGCGGATTGCAATTAGATCACCGCGTTGCACTTCCGGTATAGAAATGTCCTTACGAAAGGTATCAGAGCTTTCGCAAATAGGACCGACGACATCATAGTTTTTTTCAGCTTTATCGCTGGTGAGCACATCGATGCGATGTTTGGCCTGGTAGAGAGCCGGGCGGATAAGTTCTGTCATCCCTGCATCGACGATAGCAAAATTCTTAGCCTGGCCTTCTTTTGTGTAGAGAACACGGGTAATGAGACTTCCGCATTGCCCTACAACCGAACGCCCCAATTCAAAATGCAGGCTTTGATGCTCTTTAAGTTTAATATTTTCTTCAAACAAGCCGAAGAAACGCTCAAAGTCAGGAACAGAATGATCGTTGGGGTGATCATAATTAATGCCAAATCCACCGCCCACATTAATCACAGTCAGATTAAAGCCTTTGTCTTCGATGTAATTATTAAGTGCGTTGGCTTTAGAACACAGCTCCTTAAAGGGGTTGAATTTTTCTATTTGTGAACCGATGTGAAAGTGAATACCAATCAACTCCAGGTTTTCTAAGTTTGGGAATTTATCCAGAACCGCATCCAGATCTGATTCATTAATCCCAAATTTATTCTCATTCAGCCCGGTGGTGATGTATTTATGGGTATCGGCTTCCACATTCGGGTTAAGCCGCAAGGCTACGCGTGCCTTTTTCCCATGCTTTCCGGCCAGTTCATTCAGTACATCCAGCTCCTGGGTAGATTCACAGTTAAAGCAGAAGATGTCGTGTTTTAGTGCAAGCTCTATTTCATCATCACTTTTACCGACACCGGCAAAGGCAATTTCATTCGGAGAAAATCCTGAATCCACAGCTCTTTGTACCTCCCCTCCGCTCACACAATCGGCACCCAGCCCTGCTTCTTTGATAACTTCGAGAACGCGAGGCTGATTGTTTGCTTTCAAGGCAAAGTGAACATGAAATCCTTTTGAAATGGCATGCTTCTTTATTTTTTGAAGGGTATTACGAAGCACATCAAGGTCATAGAAAAAGTAAGGAGTTTTAAATTTCTGCAGCGCAGAAATCACATTGTTAGGATACATGAGTGAGTTTAATTTGATTCAGCTTGTTCTTCTTCGGTCGTTTTAGCGGGCTTTTTATCCTTATCAGCGTCAGGATTAGCCAACGAAATCAGGGTATCGCCATCTTGCGGAACCGGTGGGTTGTCAATCACAAACGGTTGAACAGTGTCGTCTTTAGTAACCAGAAATAGAGGGATAGCCTCGCTGGCATATGTTTCTTTAAAATCCTGGAAGGTAAAAGTTTCGGTAAGCAAGGTGGATTTTATAATTTTTCCTCCCTCATAAAGATCGGTAATATGATCAAAGTTCATGTCTTTATTGAAGAGTGTGCGCCCGGTAAGATGGGTAGTTACATCGTTCTGATTGTTACCTTTTTTAGAGTTCGGAGAAAGTTGATATACATGTGAACGACCAAACACGTCAGCAAATCGTAGTGCTGTCAATGCATTTACTTCATCGTTAGGAGTCATAGACAACAGCTTCCCTAAACCATCAAGGTTAATGTAATCAAGGGCGAACTCAGAAAGAACATTACCGTAATATGTGTCGAGACCTCGGGATTTAGCATTGCTGATGTTTTTCCAGTTCGAGTCAGCCACCATTACCTTAATACCTTTTTCTTGTATAGTTTCGCCTATATCTATAGCCCAGTTGTGTGCGCCAATAATTAAGAAGCCTCTGGGTACTGGCTTGGCTACCCCTAATTTACGCGCCACCCATGAAGCCGAAAGTCCATAAATAGCTACGGTGCTGATAATGATAATAAAGACAATGGAAACCAGTTGATTGGCTTCCGGGTAGCCATTTTGTATCAGCGATATGGCAAAAATAGAAGAAATAGAGGCGGCAACTACACCACGCGGAGCCATCCAGCAAAGGAATAACTTTTCCTTCCAGTTGAGGGATGAAAACATAGTGGACAAATACACAGCTGCCGGACGAATAATAAAAATCAAGGCTCCAAGAAAAGCCAGCATGTTAAGGCTGAGGCTATCCAGTAAGCTCGAAAGTTCTACCCGTGCTGCCAGCAGAATGAACAGAGCCGATAGTAAAAGCAGCCGGATATTTTCCTTAAACTCGATGATGTGATGAATACGGGCCGCTTTTTGGTTAGCCAGTACTACCCCCATTAAGGTAGTTGCCCATAAACCAGACTCATGTTGTACAAAGTTTGAGATCGTAAAAACGAGTACTACAACCATTAAGCTTATGGGGTTCTGCAGGTAGTCGGGGAGTAGGTGTTTTTTGAGTGGGAAGTAAATTAATGCAGCTCCTCCAAGTCCAAGTAAAGAGCCGAAGAAGATGGTTTTGAAAATACTCATAAAGGCAAGCGAAGTAGCCTCAGAGAAACCGCTGGCAAGGATTACTTCAAACACCAGTACAGCAAGCATAGCTCCGATGGGATCAATAACAATACCTTCCCATTTCAGTATAGAGCCTACCTGACCAGCCGGGCGGACTTGTCGAAGAAGTGGGATAATTACTGTGGGACCGGTTACCACCAAAATAGCGCCCAATAAAACTGCCAATTCCCAACCAAACCCGAATAAATAATAACCAAAAACAGACGTCAGAACCCATGTAAGCAATGCCCCGATACTAACCAGGTTGCCTATAACTCCACCCACATTTTTTAATTCCGAAAAGCGGAGGCTTAGTCCGCCCTCAAAAAGTATAATAGCTACAGATACAGAAATAAAAGGAGTTAGAAGATCTCCCATTAACTGGTCTGGGTTAACCAAACCAAAAACAGGGCCTGCCAGAATCCCGGAAATCAATAACAATAAAATTGCCGGGAGTTTAAGCTTCCAACCCAGCCATTGGGCACCGACGCCAAAAACGAAAATACTTGCAATTCCTATAAGAATGTGTTCAGCCATAATAAAAAAACCGTATCAGGTTATGACTACGGTTGGTTGCAATAGATTTGAATGCATAAAAAGTTCAGTACTTGCAAGATAAAGAAAGTCAGACAAAGTTGGAGGAATCTAAAACTGCAGGAAAGCCACCGGATAAGATTGGCAAAACTTATGGAACGACAAGGATTTTTAGTATCGTTGTGTTATTATACAGACGGATAAAAATTCGAAACCTATGAGTAAAAGATCCAAGTTTCTAAAAGAAATCATTTGGCTGATCGCCATTTTAGGCATTGCTACGCTTATAGAATTTACTATTATTGAGATCTTAAATTTACATCCGGTATTAAGTATTAAAATTCAGGGGCTTATCGGTTTAATGCTGATAGGATATGGCATCAGAATGGGCGCACGAATTTGGAAATCATATCACAAGCAAGCTGATCCAACTACAAACGGAAAAGAGGTTTTAGAATAAATCCAAACCGTCGGGATTTTAAAACTACATTAATAACCTAAACGCCTTTAAAAAACTATATTCAGGGCAGAAGAATATGAAGCACGAAAAATTAGCTAAAGAACTAGGTCTCTCAGATGTATATGCTATTGCAACAGGGGCCATGTTTAGCTCGGGGTTTTTTCTATTACCCGGTATTGCAGCTGCAGAAACGGGGCCATCGGTTTTTTTAGCCTACTTTGTTTCAGGGTTGATCGTATTGCCTACAATGTTCAGTGTAGCTGAACTGGCAACAGCAATGCCCAGAGCTGGAGGAACCTATTATATTATTGACAGAAGCCTTGGCCCTATGATTGGTACTATTGGTGGTTTTGGGTCGTGGTTAGCTTTGGTTTTAAAAAGTGCATTCGCGTTAATCGGGATGGGAGCGTATATCTCCATTTTCTTCGAAGTCCCTATTATTCCTGTGGCAATAATTCTGACTATTGTATTTGGGATTTTGAATGTGGTAGGGGCTAAAGAGACGACATTTTTACAGAAGGTTCTGGTTGCTGCCCTGGTTACCATTATGGCGTTCTACATTATTCAAGGTGTATTTGCTGTTTTCAATATGGATATCGTGAAGATCACCAAAGAGCAATTCACGCCGTTCTTTATTGATGGGTACTATGGTTTTTTTGCAACAGTGGGTATGGTGTTTGTTTCTTATGCCGGCCTTACCAAGGTTGCTAGTATAGCCGAAGAGGTAAAGGACCCGGATCGCAATATTCCGTTGGGAATGTTTCTGGCCATTGCAACCGCAGTGGTTGTATATGTAATTGGGGTTTATATCATGGTGGCGCTGCTTGATCCTGCAGCATTTCGGGAAGACTTAACACCCGTTGCAACAGCGGGTGAAGTGTTTCTGGACTGGCTACCCGAACCCTCAGGTTTGATTTTAGTGGTGATTGCTGCGGTTGCGGCTTTTGCCTCCACGGGTAATGCAGGCATTATGTCGGCTTCACGCTACCCGATGGCCATGGCCAGAGATGAATTGATTAATGAACGGTTTGCGAAACTCAGCAGACTTGGAACTCCGCTATGGTCGGTAGTGGCGACAGTGCTTATGATGATATTCTTTTTGCTGGCCTTTAATGTAGCCGAAGTAGCTAAATTAGCCAGTGCTTTTCAGCTGCTCCTATTTGGGTTGTTAAACCTGGCAGTAATAGTGATGCGGGAAAGTAAAATTGAGGAATATGATCCGGGTTTTAACTCCCCGTTCTACCCCTGGGTGCAAATTATTGGCATTATATTCTCTATTATTTTGATTTTTGAGATGGGTGGCCTTTCTATACTTTTTACCTTGGTAGTAAGTGTATTTGGGATAGTTTGGTACAAATATTATGCCTCTGAAAAAGTAGATCGGCATGGGGCTATTTTTCATGTTCATGCCCGATTGGGAGAGAATAAAGATCAGGGATTGGAGCACGAAATGAGAACAATACTTCGTGAAAAAGGACTTCGTCAGGAAGACCCATATGAAGAAATGATCTCGAGGGCTACTGTTCTGGAATTTAATTCCACCGCCGATTATGATGATATACTACATGCTGCAAGTGAAAGCTTTTCCCAAAAAACAATAAAAAGCGAAGAGGAAATGTATGAGGTGTTAACTCAGCTGCATGAAGACAGAATAATACCGATTGCAGATGGGGTGGCTCTGAATCATGCTAAATTAGAGGGAGATATTTTACCCGAAATGGTTCTTATCCGAATAAAAGAAGGATTTAGAGTTGACAAGGTTAAGAAAATGGATGCACTTAAAGCAGGCTCAGAAACGCTAAGATGTCTGTTATTTTTTATAAGCTCGGAAGAAAATTCAGGACAGCATTTGAGGATTCTGGCGCATGTTGCCGAAATGGTAGGCTCTCAAAGTTTCCTCGAGCGCTGGGCAGAAGCTGAAAATGAAGAAGAGCTAAAAGAAATACTCCTGCGAGACGAACGCTTTATCCGCATCACTTTGAGTAACGAAAATAAAACCAAAGAGTTTATTGGTAAAATGATTAAGGATGTATCGTTACCCGGTCAGAGCCTTATAACTATAATACGGCGTAAAGATCAGATTAAGATTCCACACGGTATAAGCGTGCTTCAGGAAGGTGATGAGCTTTCCATTATTGGCGAGATTGAAGACATTAAAGAACTTGAAAACCTGCTGGAATAATCGACATTCCCTAAAGAAGCTTCTGGCAAAGCTTTTCTATGATAGTGTCAAACTCAAGAGAAGCCTCTTCACTTTCCTTCATGTTGCGTAAGGTAAATTTACCTTCTTCAAGTTCATTTTCGCCAACAATGAGGGTATAAAGAGCATTTTCGCGATTAGCGTCTTTCATTTGTGCCTTCATGGAGCGGCTCATGTAGTCCATAGTGGCAGAAAGGCCGGCTTCTCTGGTTTTGGGGAGATGAGTAAGAGCCCATTTGCGAGCCGCATCACCTAAGGTCACAAAATACACGTCAACTTTCTTTTCCTCGGCAAGCTCGATGCCCAATTCTTCGCAGGCAATCATGAGTCGTTCCATGCCGGCTGCAAATCCTACGGCCGGAGTAGAAGGTCCGCCAACTTCTTCAACCAACAGATCGTAGCGACCTCCACCAGCCAGTGCATCCTGTGAGCCGAGATCCGGACTCGTAAGTTCAAATGCGGTTCGCGTATAGTAATCCATGCCGCGCACAAGATGCGGGTCGAGGGTATAGGTAATGCCGAGGTCGTCCAGATAGTTTTTAACCTTCTCAAAGTGCTCTTTGGATTCTTCGTTCAGGTAGTCTTGAATCACAGGCGCTTTTTCTATAAAAGGTTGATCTTCGGTTTCCTTAGAATCCAAAATTCGCATTGGGTTTTTCTCAAATCGCTTCTGGGAGAGCTCACTCATCTTATCAAGATTCGGTTTCAGGTAAGAACGCAAAGCTTCTTTATATGCTTCGCGACTTTCCGGGTCGCCGACAGAGTTAAGCTTCAGTTCAAAATTTTTAATACCGATACGTTGATAGATTCGCATCATAAAGGCGATGCACTCTACATCAGCGACAGGGTCGTCACTCCCCATTATTTCCAGCCCAAACTGGTGAAATTGTCTTTGTCGTCCTTTTTGAGGTTTCTCTGCCCTGAACATTGGTCCGATGTAATAAAGCTTCTGAGAACCGCCACGCTGCTGCATATGGTGCTCCACAAAAGCACGCACAACCGGCGCTGTGAGTTCCGGCCGTAATACGTAATGACTGTCGCCCTTTTCAAAAGCAAAAATCTCTTTGGATACAATATCCGTGAGTTGCCCCACGCCCCTGACGATCAGCTCGGTTTGCTCCATGATGGGAGTACGTATTTCCTCAAAATTAAACCTGGCGGCTTCCTCATGTATAATCTGTTCGAGTGCTCTCCATTTAGGGGATTCGTCAGGAAGAATATCCACCATTCCAAGGTGGGTGGTGTATTTGGGTTTGGGCATGGGTTAAATCAAATAATAGTTACATGTGCTAATTGGCACCAAAGATAAGGTTCCCAAAGGTGAATTGCTTTGGCTTGAAGAAGGGTTAAATCAGTTCTTAAGCACTTTCTTCAGTTGCTCTGAGATGAAATTATTTACTTCATCAGAAAGCTTAAATATCCAGACGGCTGCAAAATACACTGAGGCCATTAGCAATGATCTTACTGCTATATCAACATAAATATTTTCAAGCTGAGGAATGAGAAAAGAAAAAAAGAGTGTGGCTATTCCTGTTACAAGCACTCCCAAAGCTTTCCATGTAAATGGTTGCATTTTGAATTTAATCCAGACAAAAACAACCTTGATGAGGTTATAAACCAGAATGGAAGAGGCGGTGGCTAAAGCAGCACCTTTTAATCCAAAATTTGGAATTAGAATAGCATTTAACGCAATTGCCAGGAGTACAAGTATCCAGGATGAGTAAAAGTCAAAACGGAAGTATTTAGAGGCAATAATTATTTGTCCGTTAGCGCCGGTTACCATTTCCAGGAGGTTACCTAAGCCTATTATAATGATGACAATACTGCCGTCTACATACTCTTTGGGAAGCATCTGGTACAAATTATCGATATTTGCGATTACACCTACATAGATAATGAGGCCGGCCAGGAATTGGTTAAGTGAGGTTTGCTTATATACCTCTTTTACATTCTGAATGTCATTTCGCTGAAAAGCAGCTGCAATTACCGGAAATGAAATCTTGGTAATAGATTTTTTGGGCACTATAATGACGGAACCAACATAAAGCGCGATGGCGTAAATCCCGGTTTGTTCAAGCCCACTAAAGGTTCCAACCATAATCAGATCGATATTGCCAATTAACAACATGGTTAAACCACTGAAAAAAGAATAGAAACTATAACTGCGTATCTGTTTTCTGGTTTCAGGGTCAAATATTTGTAGAACTGGCTGGAAATTCAGGAGGTTTTCTTTTAACGCATAGCCGAAAAGAAGTACATAAAGCAGGGCATAACTTCCGATAAAGATCAGCATAAAAGTTTCAAAAGTGATGAAGTCGAAATAGAAGAGTACTAAATCGAATATCATCATTACCCTGAGTAAGATATCTTGAAGAAAAGAAGCAAAAACAGTATTGAATTGGGCCTTAACGAAGGAATTTAAGACGCTGAAGGATACAGTGAATAATACAAGTGGAATGATGTACAGATAGTAATCTTCAAGTAAGCCGGATCCGGACTCATAAAAACTTATAACAAAGTCTTTAAAAAAGACGAGAATTAATGCATACGTTAAAAATCCGATTACCGGAGGGATTAAAAAAGCCCAAAAAATTCCGGAAGGGTTATCGGTTTTCTTCGAAAGGGAAGGAAAAAACTTGATAACAGAGTTTGGAATGCCAAACGTAATGATTTGAACGCTGATCGTTGAAATGGCAATTAAAATCCGGGTGAGGCCAAATTGATCAGCCTCGAGAATATGTGGATAAAGCTGGATGGTGGTCACAAAACCTATAATAATCCCGATATAGGATATTATAGCGTTGCGTAAACTTTGTTTTATTATTATTCCCAAGACGTCTGAAAACGATTAAGTAGATGCAGATTAATTAAGGCTTTATTTTATCTGTCTTTTTCTATTTTTAGTGATGCGAAGCTACTGATAATAAGTCCATTCTAAAATCCTGATTTTAAAGTTAATGAAAAATTCTTCAGAAATTACATATTCCCATGAATGGATTTATAAGCTTGAAAACAGAGGGCATTGGATACTTTATTGGCATCAGCTCAACCTGATATTAAATAAATCTGATCTTTCTAAAGAGGCTAAGATAATTGAAATTGGAGTTGGCAGCGGGTTAACATCGGGTTACCTGAGAAGGAAAGGATATCATGTAACTACCCTGGATATTGACGAGAATAAAAAACCTGACATTCATGCCAATATAGTTGAAGATGAATTACCTGCTGCTGATGTATATCTGGCGTTCGAAATTTTTGAACATATTCCCTTTGAAAGCGCTAAAAAAGTATGGAAAACCTTAGCTCAGAATAGAGTTAAGAAACTTTTTTTTAGTATACCTCATGCTTATAAAACGTATTTTTTTGCAGAGTTTTATTTACCAAGGTTAGGGAAGAAAACAATTCATATTGGGCGAAAACGAAATTATATACATACAAAAAACCATCATTGGGAATTAGATATTAATCAAATTACAACTGACAGTATTAAGCACGAACTTTCTGGTATTGGGTATACCATAGACTATTCCTACAGATATAGAAACCATCATTTTTTTGCGGCCTCATTGATTTGAACAGATGAATCCTAGCCAATTCTTTATTTCTCTGCAAAGTATAGCTCTGAAGCCTCTTGAAATATGCCTGAGGAAACTATCACGCTACGATCAAGACCTGAAACCCATTTGGATTATAGGTGTTCCAAGGTCGGGTACCACACTCGCATACCAAGTATTTTGTAAGGCCTTTAAGGCTTCTTATCTCAGTAACAGGGTAGTAAAAAGATACAGAATAGCATTAGTTGCCAGGATGGCAGAGCGGCTCTTTTTCTCTGGAAAGTTGGTCCCCCCATCTTTTAAGTCAAGTTATGGTTATACCCAATCAGCTAATGGTCCACATGAAGGCGGCCCGCTTTTTTATCAATATTTCTCCAAAAAGGAACCATATGCAAATGCGGATCACTTAGGCAAAGGAGAAGGGAATGAATTCAAAAAAGTTATAAAAGCAATAAGCTACCCACATAGCCTTTTTATTTCGAAGAATACGGTCCATTCTTTGAGGATTAAAGCATTGGCTAAGCTTTTCCCTGATTCCATCTTTTTGTGGATCTCAAGAGATAAGGTTTCAACTGCTCACTCCATTATGAATGCACGAATAGCAAATAAGATCACAACTGAGCAGTGGTGGAGTGTTAAGCCCCCGGGTTGGGAAGAAAAGAACAAAGGCACAGAGATTGAAAAAGTAGTTTGGCAAGTCAATGAAATTGAGTCTATCATCCAAAGAGACCTTGAAGAAACGGGGGCTTCATATTTAAAAATCTCTTACAAAGATCTATGTGAAGAACCCCGGCAAATTGTTGAAGATGTTGCCAATGAGTTCGGCTTAAACGAATACGTGCGAAAGATTGATGAACTTATTCCTCCATCTTTTCCCTATTCTACGGTTCCAAACGATGAATTGGCAGACGAATTAAAAGAATTCTGGAATGATTGAAATGGCTCCACATGAGTTACCCGGAAATATATTTATGCAGTCCTGGTGGCTGGATATTGTAGCACCCGACCGCTGGGAGGATATTCGCATCGAGAAAGGAGGTGAAATTTTTGCACGTTGGCCTATTGTGAAAAAAAAAGAAAAGGGATTCATATTCATCCAAATGCCGGTGCTGACCCAAAAATTAGGTCCCTGGATCAAGCAAACCAGCTCTAAGATTGAGACGATTCACAGCACCGAGCGATCTATGCTGGAGAAGTTAATTGGCCGGCTCCCTGAATTTGATAAACTGACTTATAACCTCAATGAAGACGTTATAAATTACCTTCCATTTACCTGGGAGGGATTTACTCAGCATTCACTGACCACATTCAGGTTCGAGTATCCGTTTGATACAGAGAAAGTCTGGAAGAAATTGAAAAGTTCAGTGCGAAGGGATATTCGGCGGGCAGAAGAACAGCTTGAAATTTATGATGACATCGGAGTGGAAGAACTGTACGATATGGTGTTCAAAACCTTTAAAAGGCAAGGTTTGAGGCCTCCATACTCAAAGCAGATACTGACAGGTTTATGTAAGGAAGCGTTAGCAAGAAAAAGAGCAAGCATCCTTGGAGCAAAAGATAAAAGTGGAAGACTTCATGCCGCACAATTGTTTATTCATGATGATGATGCAACCTATTATCTGGCCGGTGGATTTGATCCGGAATCCGAAATTCCCGGGGCAGTATCATTAGTACTCTGGAATGGTATAAAGGAAGCAAACCGAAGAGACAATACCTTTGATTTCGAAGGGTCGAGCATCAAATCTATTGAGCGTTATTTCAGCTCATTTGGTGCAAAACAGGTCTATTTCCATAATATTCAGGCTGTCAGTAAGAGGTTTGCCCCAATTTATTATGGAAAGAAATTGCTAAAAAGAATCAAGGAATGACCGATCAAGTTCTTAAGATAACTTCGGGTCCTGGTTTTCGTTCTGAGAAGCAGTTTATTTTTGATGTTTTCATAAAAGACTTTCTGAAACTGGATTATAACCTGGAAATACATGAAGAGGCCGACTTCTATTCCATTGCTCATGGAGATAAACAGGTTTTGATCCCCGATGTTTTTTTTGGCCACGTCTATGATAAAGACGTTCTCACGCAACCGGAAGTTAACTCTTATCCTACCGGTGTTGATGGTCTGTCTTTATCAGAGCTTCCCGGCTGGTATTCAGGGATGGGTAAGACATCAGTGACAGACTCTCATAAAAATTCATTGCCGGTAGATGTGATCGGAATGGCTTTTTTTCTAATGAGTGGGTACGCCGATATTCTTTTTGCAGAGAAAGATATGCATGAGCGTCGTATCGGTGGTACATCATTTGTAGTTAAAAAGAACCTGATTGATCGCCCCATAATTCAGGAGTGGTTTACGGTTTTGGCTTGGCATCTTTTCGGAGGTGAAGAAACTAGACCCGGAAAGAAGCTGCCTGCATATTCAAAACATGTTTCTCATGATGTAGATCAGCCATTTGAATACCTCAATTATTCTAAAGCCCGATTAATGAAGAGGGTATCCGGCGATGTACTGCTGAGAAAAAGCCTTAAAAAGGCAAGAAAAAGATATCAACTGTACAAAAATGTACAACAGGGAAATTATCAAATCGACCCTTACAACAATTTTAGAGAGCTTGTTAAGCTACTGGAAAAGCATGATGTGGCAAGTACCTTCTTTTTTATATCGGGTGAAGCTCAAAGTGAATATGATGCTCTATACGATATCGAACATCCTGCTATATCAGGGATTCTCAGGCATGTGCACACGGCAGGACATAAAATTGGACTGCATCCTTCCTATAGAACCAGACATAATCCTGATTTACTCAAAAAAGAAGTTCAAAAACTTCAAAATTTTTGTGACTTCCTTGGGCTTGATACCAAGATTGAAACGACCAGAAAACATTATTTGCGGTGGGATTGGAAGCACACGCCTCTTATTTTGCAAAAAGCCGGAATTAAACATGATTATACACTCGGATATGCAGACAGAACCGGGTATAGAGCGGGAGTGGCCTTTCCTTTCAGGGCTTTCGATTGGAAATCAAGAGCGGCATTGGAAATCAAGCTTCACCCACTGGTTGTAATGGAAGCCAGTTTACTGGCAACAAAATATATGGGATACTCCGTGAATGAGGCGGGTAAAAAAATAGCTTTTTACTACAACCAATTAAGCCGCCTCGGAGGAGAATTTGTGCTATTATGGCACAATCATGAATTAATAGAACCGAAAAAACTAACCTTGTTCAAGAATTTTTTATCACTTTGATATGCATATTTTAATGTTGTTGGATCATACCTACCCTCCGGATCAGCGGGTTGAAAATGAGGCAGAGTCACTTGTAGAAAATGGCTTGGAGGTTACAGTTCTTTCGCTGGCAGAGGATGACAGGCCTGAGGTTGAAATGGTGAATGGGGTAAGGGTGCATCGGTTCAGATTACCCGATAAAATTATAAAAAAGCTCCGGGGAGCCGTGGGCTTTTTTGATATGTACTCCCACCTGATATATAGATATGCTAAAAAAGCCTATCGAGAGAAGCCTTTTGACGCTGTTCATGCGCATGACTTGTACCTTGTTAAAGCAGGAATTAAGGTTAAGAAAAAGTTTGCCATTCCATTAATTGCCGATCTGCACGAGAATTATGTAGAAGCATTATCGCAGTATGCCTGGAGTACCCACCCACCGGGCAAATGGTTAATTTCTCTGGATAGATGGAAGAAACTCGAAGAAAGGTGGCTTGAAAAAACGGACCGGATTATTTCAGTAATAGCTGAAATGAAAGACCGGTATACCAGAATGGGGTTTGACGAAGAGAAAGTTCTTGTGATTCCCAATACGCCAAATATCCGGGCTTTCAGGGAATTTCCTGTTAAAGAAGAAATCCTTAAAAAGTATCAGGACCGAAAAGTATTGTTGTATTCCGGTGGATTTGACCTGCACCGGGGATTAGAGACGGCCATCAAAGCAATGGAGTTTGTTAAGGATAAACACCCGAACTCTCTTTTACTTCTGGTTGGAGACGGACGAAATCGTTCTGACCTCGAGGCGTTAACTGACAGGATCGGCTTGAGGGATTTTGTGATATTCGAAGGCTGGCAAGATCAGTCAAATATCCGAAGCTACGTGAAAAGTGCGACTATTGGGCTAATCCCTCATGTACGGTCGGTACAAACCGATGCATCTATTCCTCACAAGCTGGGTTATTATATGTCGGAGGAGTTACCGGTTATATCTTCTAACTGCACTTCACTGGAACGTATGGTAACCGAGCACAAAGCTGGGAAAATATTTGAATCTGAAAATGCTCAGGACCTTGCAGAACAGATCAATTATTTATTATCGCACCCGGATGAAGCTAAAGCACTGGCTGAAAACGGAAGACGAGCTGTAGAAAAAGAATTTAACTGGGAAGCTACGGTAGAGCCGTTGATTTCATATTACAAGGATCTGGATTCAAATTAACGGAAGTAATCCTGAATTTGTGCTGCAATCTTTTGAGCGGCATCACCCGTGCCATATAATGGTTTCCAGTTGGTGTCGGGCTCAGTATTCATTGCGGAGAGTATCATCTCTGTGTTTGCTCCGGTAATTTGGTTCCAGTTTCCATCTAAGGTTTCAACCCATTCCGTCTCTTCTCGTATTGTAATACATGGCTTCTTCATCCAGTAAGCTTCTTTTTGAAGCCCTCCGGAATCCGTAATCACTTTCGTGCAGTTCTTTAATAAAGTCATCATCTTAAAGTAGGATACAGGCTCAATCAAGTGTAAGTTTTCGGGTACCTGAATCTTGCTTAACGTCTTTTTATTTCGGGGATGAACGGGCCATACAACGGGTAAGTCAAACTCATCAAAAGCTTGTAGTATAGAATGCAGGTTTTTTTCGGAATCAGTGTTTGCCGGCCGGTGTACGGTAGCCAGGTAATAGCTTGTAGGGTCAAACGGTATGATGTCAGAAAAGTCCACTTTTTCCTCAGCAATTTTAGAAAAGGTCAGCAGCGCATCATGCATTACGTCTCCTACATTAAATACATGCTTGTGAATACCTTCTTTTTCCAACTGAGCTACTCCTTCTGCGGAAGAGCAAAATAAAAGGGTCGATATATGGTCGGTAACTACACGATTGATTTCCTCTGGCATTTCCCGGTTGAAGCTTCTTAAACCTGCTTCAACATGTATCACAGGTATATGAAGCTTAGATGCTACTAATGCACCCGCTACCGTTGAATTCGTATCACCATAAACAAGCAGTGCATCAGGAGTCTTGTCCAGATCGAGAATGAATTGTTCAATTTTCTGCAGCATTAGTCCGGTTTGAGCACCGTGATTTCCGGATCCGACTTCCAGATTTACTGTAGGAACAGGAAGTTCAAGCTCTTCCCAAAAAACAGTACTCATCTCATGGTCGTAATGCTGGCCGGTATGAATGATTTCTTCTCTAATACCCGCATCAGCCAACGCTTTTGAAACTACAGCAGCTTTGATGAACTGCGGCCTTGCTCCAACAATTGTTAATATATTCTTCACGAATTGCATTTTTATTAATTTTAAATCGCTAGGTAAGATACAGTAACTCTTTTTTCTTTTTTAGGAAACCTGCCTGAATCTTGATAATAATTCACAGTTAAATTCAGTATCCTTGAGAACTAACATCCAAAAATTTTAGACAATGTCATTTACCGGAATTAAAAAAGTATTGGTACTGGCTCCTCATACTGATGACGCTGAGTTAGGATGCGGGGGCACACTTGCCCGATTTCATGAAGAGGGAATTGAGATTTATGTGGCGGCATTTTCTACGGCCCGGGCTTCCGTACCGGAAGGATCTGATCCGGATATTTTGAAGAAAGAGTTTATTGCCTCCATGGATATTCTGGGAGTTCCGGAAGAACGCTACTTTATTTATGAATATGAGGTTAGAAAACTTTCCTATTTCCGGCAGGAAGTTTTAGAAGAAATGGTACGGCTCAGAAATGACATTCAGCCCGACATGGTGTTGCTGCCATCCGGAAATGATGTGCATCAGGACCATCAGGTAGTATTTAATGAAGGACTGCGGGCGTTTAAAGAATGCAGTATCTGGGGATATGAGCTGCCGTGGAATCACGTTGATTTCTCTACCCAGGCTTTTGTTACGTTAAGCCGGGAGCATATGGACAAAAAATGGGAGATGATGTCGGTATATGAATCTCAGCTTATAAAAAAGCGAAATTACTTTACACGCGACTTTATCGAAGGGCTGGCCAGAGTACGTGGAGTGCAGGTGAAAGAAGACTTTGCTGAGTCGTTTGAAGTGGTTCGGTTGAAGATTTGATAAGCCTCCCTGCTGCGGTTGGCGACATTATTTACTCAAAAAAGCAATATCTTCGGCAGGCTGAAATTCACTTGAATAATAAAATGAACATAAAAAGCCTTTACGGTTTTAACGTCAGCAGTGATGGATAAGATTACACTCAACGAACTTACGGGTCTGATTTCTGTAGACTACGAAATCCATGGAAACACGGAAGTTAATTATGTGGATAATTTCAAAAGCATTACAGACGCTAATGAACATTCAGTAGTTTGGTGCAGCCCTTCAAGAGATAATAAACAGCAATTAGCAGAAGAAACATCTGCACGAGTTGTAATCTGTGACAAATCAGTAAACCTCACTGAAGATTTATTAAATCATAAGTGTTTTATTGTCGTCAATAACCCAAAGTTAGTATATACCAGATTACTTCGGGCTGTAGTATCTGCAGATATTTCTCCGGGTATCCATGGAACAGCTGTTATTCACGAAGAGGCTCGTATTTCTGAATCTGCGTACATAGGACCAAATACCTACATTGGAAAATGTTCAGTTGGAGATAACACCATCTTGCATGGCAACAACTTCGTTTACGATGGAACGACTATTGGGAAAGACGTAGTGATTGAAGCCGGTGCCATTTTAGGTGCGGAAGGCTTTGGGCTGGCTAAAGACGATGATGGCAGCTGGGAACGAATGCCACATATCGGCGGACTGGAAATTCATGATCGGGTGGAAATTGGAGCCGGGACTACTATTGACCGTGGCACAATGGACAACACCGTAATTGGCGAGGGTACTAAGATATCCAAGTCTGCTCACATTTCACATAATGTGAGAATCGGGAGAAACTGCATCATCACCGGGTGTGTAGCTATCTCTGGTTCCACCACCATAGGCGATAACGTATGGATAAGCCCGAATGCTACACTTCTCAATAAATTAAAAATCGGGAACGACGTGTTTATCTCAGTCGGGGCTACCGTAACCCAAAACATTAAAGACGGCTATCAGGCTTTAGGGAGAAAAATATTACCCAAGTCATGAAATTCAGAAGGCAATAATGAACGTAGAAACCCTTTTCAGAGAAGTACTATTTATTGAAGAAGAAACAGAGCTGACGGATGAGACTGGTCCGGAAGATATTGATGCCTGGGATTCCCTTGGACATGTGAATATAATCACTGCCGTTGAAGATGAATATGATGTAGAAATTACCCCGGAAGAAATTCCGGAGATTAGCAACATCGGTGATATCAAGAAATTATTGCAACGTAAAGGCATAGAACCAGAATAATGCAGCCGAAGTCTATTGTAGAAGGTTTCTTTCGTCAAGCACAATCAAATCCGGACAAAACAGCCATAATTTGGAAAGACGATCGAATATCCTATGCCCGGGTATCAGAGAACGTCCTGAAAGTAGCTACTTTATTGCAGGATAAAGGAGTATCAGAGGGAGATCGTGTTGCTTTTTATGGAGATAAACACCCACTTTTCGCATATATCTATCTGGCTACTCACCTGATTAAAGCCGTAGCGGTACCGCTGGATGTAAAGCTTCCCGAAGATAGAATGCTGAACCTGCTCGAACTTACAAAACCAAAGCTGCTGATACACCCCACTGAAGCCGACCACCGGTTTCATCAGTTACCTTTTGATGAAAGCATTCTAAAAGGGGATCCTATTACTGAATATGAATTTCCGGAAGAGGATCAACTGGCTGATATTTTGTTTACTACGGGAACTACCGGACAAGCGAAAGGGGTGCAGTTAACCCATCGCAATATCCTGGCCGGAGCAGTTAACTCAAATATTTTTATAGGGAATGATAAATCCGATACGGAGATAATTCCTCTTCCCATACATCATGCGTTTGGACTCAGGCGACTTCGGACCAATCTGTATTTGGGAGCAACCGTCATTTTGATAGATGGATTTATGTTTCCGAAGCTCTTTTTTGACGCCATAGAAGAAAAGGGGGCAACAGGAATATGTATGGTCCCGGCCGGATTTGCGGTGCTGAAAAAGTTGATGAAAAATCATTACATAGACTATTTTAAAAAGCTGAATTACATAGAGTTTGGAAGTTCACCCATGAGTCCGGAGCAAAAAAGAGAGCTGGCCGAAAACTTGCCCACCACCCGAATATGTATGCACTACGGACTTACGGAAGTAGCGGCAAATATCTTCACAGAATTTCACAAAGACATTGACAAGCTTAGTTCTGTTGGCCAACCGAGTCCGAATGTACAGGTAAGCATCTTAGGGGAGGGTAATGATGAACTACCTGTCTCAGAAGTCGGAGAAATTGCAGTGAAAGGAACCGTTCAAACGCCCGGGTACTGGGAGAATGAGGATCTCACCAAAAAATCATTTACAGCTGGTTGGTTCAGAACCGGAGATCTGGGATATAAGGACAGCGATGGTTATATATTTTTAAGCGGCCGAAAAGATGACGTCATTAATGTGGGAGGAAAAAAAGTTTTACCTACTGAAATTGAACAAGCTCTGGGAGAACATGAAGCAGTCAAAGATTCAGCATGTATTTCAGAAAAAGGTGATAAAGAACTGACAGGTGAAAAAATAAAAGCTTTTGTGGTTCTTAAGAGAGGGGAAAAGGCGGATGCTAAAGAACTCACGCAGTATCTTCGTGGAAAGTTAGAGCCCTACAAGATTCCTAAGGATTTTGAGTTTGTAGCAGCTATCCCTTATACATCTTCAGGTAAGAAAAAGAGAGACCAGCTTAAATGAGATAGTTTTCAGCTTTTTAGAAGTGAGTTAAGACTGTTCTCGAGCTTTTGGGTGAGATTTTTGAAGCTATATTCTTCTATGGCTTCGCCGGCCGGCTCAGTTAATGCACGCTTTTCCTGAAATGCTTCAAAAGCCTGAAGGAGGTAATTTTGGACTCCCTTGTCATCATCATGAGCAAAGAACTTGCCTATGTTTGTATCGCTAACAAGGTCAGCTGCAGCACCATCAACCGGACCAATTCCTAATACCGGATTACCCGATATCATATATTCAAAAACCTTGGTTGATAAAGCAAACTTACTGTTCTTGGTTCGTCCAATGGCCAACAGCAAGAGATCAGATGTGTTGACGAGCTCCATCATGCGATCGTGGGAAATATATCCGTTAAAACTACTCTCTATCAGAGAAGAAGCATTTTCAATGTCTTGCCTGATGTCTTCGTTGATGCTTCCATAAAACTGAAAAGTCATTTTCTCAGCTACTTCCGGGTTTTCTTCCGATAAAGTTTTCAATGCGCTGATAAAGGCTTCGGGATACTGATTGACTTTCAGGCTGCCGAAATACCGTATAGTGAACTTTTTGTTTTTGGGAGATGCAGTGTCGGTTTGGATGATATGATCCGGGTCAAAGCCATTGGGTATTTTAGTCAGCTTATCATCAAGTTGGTAGCTCGGAAAGAAACCGTGATTGACCACAGATAAACGATCGGCTCTTTTCAATATAGAAGCTTCCAGCTTTTTATTCCTCTTTCGGGCCCATTTGCTCGGAGGGTTATCATCATAGTAATAGATATTGGTCCATGGATCGCGGAAGTCGGCATGCCAGGGAAGTCCGCTCCACTCAGCCAGCTTCTTGGCAATGAGACTGGTTGTAGGCGGAGGAGAGGTAGATAATATTATATCCGGTTGTTCCTGTTCGATCACTTTCTTACCCAGAGGTACAGCAAACCATTTCCATGTGAACTTCGCATCCGGAATCATCAGGTTTAACCTGGCCCAAACGGCTAACCGGGAAATCAGGCCTGCATCTTTCTGATAGAAAATGGATGGATTACTGGTTTTAGCACCGCCTTCTTTTTTCCCTTTCAAAAGGCTCACCGGTTCAATGATGTTAGCTCTGTAAACCCTGATGTTTTCAAGTACCGTGTCATCAGGTTCACCCTTCATTCCCGCCGCCGCTTCTTTAGCAGTAAGAACGACAATATCCCAACCTGATTTTGCCAGGTATTTGGCGAAACGGGAAATCCGATAGGTACCTACATCCGCAAATGGATACCAATAATAGGATACGATAAGTATTTTTTTACGAGCCACTTGAATTGCGGGCTTTGAACATCGTGAATATCCATAAAGCAGCTATCAACGCCTGGAGAATCACAGAAATCCAACCAAGCATCACCCCGATTTCATAAGAGCGGGGCATGAAGTTTAATTCCAGCGTGTGGTTTCCGGCCGGAATTTCCATTCCCCGGAGGAAGTAATTCGTTTTATAAATCGGAATTTCTTCTCCGCTTAACATCGCAGTCCAGCCTGCAGGGTAATACACCTCACTCAATACAAGGAAACCGGGTTGTGATCTCGAAAGCTCGATAGTCATTTCCGGTCCGGTATAAGTTGTGACTTCAACGGTAGCTGTAGTGTCTTTGGATGATGTAAGTACTTCATTGGTTTCAACCACGGCTGTCTCAGAAAAATCATTTTGTCCCGGCATCAGGTAATTGAAGGCTGTGTTTGGATCCTGAACAGTGATAACAGAGTCCACAAAAAAGGCTTTGGGCAGCACGTTTTGATTTTCATAGACCACGCCGTTCTGACTTTCAAAAACCGGCTGGTAACCGTCAAAAGGAAGCCCTTGAACATAGGTGACATACTTCACATTGAGGAGGTCCAGCAGCTGTGGGTTGAAGTTCTGACTCTGAAGGTTAAGCGGTCCCTGCCCATACATCACGTCCTGAATGACACTCAGCTTGGCTCCGGTGTATCCACCTATCATAGGGTAAAAATAAGCCGGAGTAGCATTACTGTATGGATTATCCAGAATAGGCAGAACACGGTACGGATACTCCGTATTGGCAGAAACACGCTCTTCGATGAAGGTGTCAATATCACGGCGCTGAGATTCCAGCGTTTTCTCCGGGCTGACATTACCGGCAACGATGGCATCTTCCGGGATGTAGCGTTTATCTACACTCATCATATCGACGGCAAGAATAAGTGTGAAGCCCAATAGACTGACACTTACCGGAATTTTACCGGAGGCTGTCAGGTACATCAGGCCTGTTGCAATAACCAGAATAATAGCCAGCCTGAGTAAATCTCTATTGGCTTTCTCTTCGCGCTCAGGCACCAATTGGGTATTCACATAGCTTTGAGCTCTTCGCTGAACCTGGGGGTTATCAACGCTAACCTGATTTTGGCGGGCAATTTGGTTGGCAATATTTGAGATTTCCCCCGGACGGGTAAAATCCATGGAACTCACCATGATAAATAGCAGAACCAGCACTCCCCCGGTAATTCCAAGAGGCACGTACAGCTTTTTAAACTCATTTTTCTTCGAGCTTACAAAATCTGCAAACCAGTTCAGCCCGTAAACAGCAACCACTGAGTAACAAAAGGCGGTTAAGGTCAGCCATGTTTCCGGCGCCCTGAACTTATCGAAATAGGGGATGTAGTCGAAGGCAAATTCATTCAATAGTCTGAAGTTACCGCCCCATGAAAACAGGATGCCAAGCGTACCTGCAGCAAAAAAAGCGTACATGGTTTTGCTGCGAATCTTAAACAAAGCAAGCACTACAAAAGGTAAGCTGAGCGCTCCCAGGTAATGGGGCCCGGAGGTAAATGATTTTGGTCCCCAGTATTCCGGAGAAGCTCCGCCCAAAATGTTGGGCATGATCAGCGTCCAGGTTTCGCGAATTCCCTGCGACCAGGCAAAAGCGTAGCTTGAGGTGAGGCCTGTAGAATTATCTAGGGCCGAACCTCCGCGGATACTGTATTCCGCATATTCCCGAAGGGCAAGCAGTTTTTGAGCATGTCCTAAAATGCCTAATACTCCACCAGCAACCAGTAACAGGGTAACAAACCCCCAGTCTTTAATTCGATTTTCCTTGTAAGCTTTCCAGCTGTCGAACACCCATAAGAAGCCCAGCAGGTAGAAAAAATAGTACGTGATTTGAGGATGCCCGGCCCGGAGTTCGAGCGTAAGTGCTACAGAAAAAAGCAAAAGACCGGCCAGCTTCTTTTCTTTTCGGGTAAGCAGCCAATACCCGGCAATCATCCAGGGAGCAAATGCAAGGGCAGAAAATTTAGAGGTGTGTCCGGCCACGATAATAATCGGGAAATAGGTGGTCAAGCCATACATCAAGCTGCCAAAGAGAGAGGTCAGGCTCCGAAAGCCCATCATTACTAAAAGAAAATAGGTGCCCGATAAAAGCACCCAATATTGAAAGGCCGGGTAAATATTATTGAAGTAGCCAGCAATTTTATCTAAATAAGGAACGGCATTTTGGGTAGATACCACAAAAGAGGGCATGCCACCAAACATGTTATTAACCCAAAGCGGCTCCTTACCGTAGGTTTCGCGGTATTCTATGACAGATTCCGCGCCGGCTCTCCACTGAGTAATATCGTGTCGTTGAAATTCTTTACCACCAATGGTAGTGGCTGTAAACAGCACAAAGGGAATCAGAAACAGAATAACCAGCGCGATTATGTGCTGGCGACTATCCGGCAGTTTGGCAAAGAAGTCCTGTTGGGAGGCGTTGTTTGGGGCTGTCATAGAAGAGTGGGTTATTCAATCACTTTAGGAACACGGAAGTAGTCGCTGTCAGCATCGGGCGCATTTTTAAGTGCGTCTTCATGTGAAAGAGGGGTTTCGGCTTTGTCACTACGGAGACGACTTTCAAGATCAATCACATGCTCCAGGGGCTCCACATCAGAGGTATCCAACTCATCCAGGCGATCCATGTAATCCAATATTTTATTCATATCCTGAGCAAAGGATTTTACTTCTTCTCCGGACAGCTGAAGTCGGGCCAGGTCGGCCATGTATCGAACATCTTTTTCAGTTACAGACATATAGTTGGTTTATTTGTTTTGGCTGAATTTAAGAAACATTGGGTGAAAGATTAATCGGTTTTTAAAATTGTTAATAATAGGGCTGTTTTGAGAATGAAGGTTCCATATTTTAGGTTCAAACTTGGCATCTTGCAGATTTTATTTCCATTTTAAGAAACTATTTTATCTACATGATCAAAAAGAAAGTAACCATAATAAATTCAGCGGGTTTACATGCACGCCCATCGGCGTCGTTAGTTAAACTTGCCAGTAAGTTTAAGTCCGATTTTTTTATTCATAGCTATGGGTATCGGGTTAATGGGAAAAGTATATTAGGAGTTATGACGCTAGCTGCTGAATCCGGTGCTGAATTGGAGCTTGAAGTTGATGGCCCGGATGAGGATGAAGCAATGGAAGCCATTGTTGATCTGGTAGAGAATAAATTCGGAATGGAAGACGAATAACAGCCTGAGTTATACATTATGGAAGCCACAAACACCGATGAAATTACGTTAAAGGGCCGAAGTGTTGGCAGCGGTGTGGCCATTGGTAAGGCTGTAGTACTGAGCTCTGAATCCAAGACGGTTGCTCCTACCTCGATCAAAAAATCTGCAGTTAAGAAGCACAAAAAACGGTTTTTAAAAGCAAAGGAAAGCTTGATCGATGAGCTTCAACTGATGACTGATGAGCTGAATGATACCGGTTCGGTAGAGATCATAGATACTCAGAAGCAAATTATCCTGGATGCCGAAATTGAGAAGAGCGTTTTTGAGATTATAGAAGATAAGTTACTTAGCGTCGATTTTGCCATCTATCAAACCTATTGCCAGTTTATTGAACGGCTGAAAGAAAGTGGGTCGGAGTTATTTCGGCAGCGCATAGTGGATTTGGAAGACATTCGCGACCGGTTCATAGATTTGGCTTGCGATCAAAAGAAAAAGAAATCGGTAAAAAAAGGTTCGTTAATCGTAGCACGCGAAATCAGTCCAACCGACCTGGTTTCTTATTATGAAGATGGTGCCATTGGGTTAGTGATGGAGAAAGGAGGGGTTACCTCACATGCAGCCATTATCGCGAAATCATTGGGAGTCCCCTGCATTGTAAGTGCAGAAAAAGCGACTAGGGAAGTGCTGAATGACACAACGGTAGTTCTGGATGCTGCTGAAGGAACCTTGATTTTAAACCCTTCCCGAAAAACCATTTCCCGGTATCGCAAGAAAGCTGAGGAAGCCACCCGGAAAAAGAAAAAGCGATCCGATAGTTTTGAAACTGCGGATGGGTTTCCCTTAAAAATTACAGCAAACATTGAGTTTGAACCTGAACTTCCCAAAATAGAAGAACATGGTGCGCAGGGTATAGGGTTGTTGAGAACCGAGAGCTTGCTGTTTGGCCGCAAAATCAGAAAAAGTATAGAAGAACAAGAGGCCTTTTATTCGGCAATATTAGGGGGATCATCCGGCCCCGTTACGATTCGGCTATTCGACATTGGAGGAGATAAAACCAGCAGCCGGATAGTAAAAGAAGCCAACCCATTTTTAGGGTGGAGAGGCATACGCCTGCTGTTAGATGAAAAAGAACTGCTTCAAAATCAGCTTAAAGCCATCATAAGAACAGCGGCCAAATATCCGGGGCGAATCAGAATTTTAGTGCCTATGGTTTCCGTGATCAATGAGGTGAAGGAAATTAAAGATGAGCTTAAATCAGCACAGAAAGAGCTGAAAGCAGAAGGTGTAGAATGTACGGAACCTATTCCGCTTGGGTTGATGGTGGAAGTGCCAAGTGTTGCACTTGCTGCAGATCAGTTTGCCAGGAAAGTGGATTTTCTAAGTGTGGGAACCAATGATCTCACGCAATATACGATGGCGGTAGATCGGGGCAATGAACGAATATGTAACCTATTTCAGCATTATCACCCATCCGTACTTCACTTAATCAAAATGACTGTAGAAGGAGCTGAAAAAGCCGGTATTGATGTGAGTGTATGCGGGGAATTAGCCGGTAACGAAATTGGTGCGGCCTGCCTGATTGGTTTGGGAATTAAGGAATTAAGTATGGTGCCGGAGTCGATTCCGGAAATAAGTGAGCTGCTTCACTCCAAGGCGATGAGGGAATTCGAGCAATTGGCTGAATCTGCTCTGGAATTGGGATCCTCTGAAGATCTCGAACGTCTGTTTAACGATTGGAAGAACTGACTACTTCTTCTGCGCTACACCAATCACACCACAAGCAACCCGGCCTCCGGCAGCTCCTGTAGGTTGAGATTTGAGATCATCCTCTCCGGCATGGATGATAATACCTCGTCCTAAAATTTGATCAAGCGTCACGGTTTGGTCAACATAGTTTACAGAAGCTTCACCATCTTCATTAGCTTCAATATTACCAAGATCGCCCATATGTCGATCCGTATCAGAAGGAGATCCATGGTTATTCCCGGTTGGATTAAAATGCCCACCGGCAGTGGTTCCGTCATCAGCGGTGCAATCGCCATATTCATGAATGTGAAAACCGTGATTACCCGGTTCCAACCCTGAAAAACTCCCTTGGATTTGAACTCCATTCTCGGCTTCGCTGAAGGTCACCGATCCGGTTACCTCACTGTTACCAACCTGCATTACGGTTGCAACCAATTCAGTGTGAGCAGGATCTTGTTGCTCTGATTTAGATTCCATATCGGAGTTCTGGGCACATCCGGTAGTGATTAATAGGAAAACGAAAATAACAGATAAGAGCTTCATAAATAAAATTTATTGTTTTCAGATTTGCTATTTCAACATTAAACCGATGAGCTTCATTCATTCAATATAGATTCACGAAGCTTCTTAAAAGATTGAAGGTGAGACTCCAGCTTCTCATATAAACCGGGTTTCTCCTTTTTTAAACTACGGGCAGAGTTTAGTCTGAAAATCTGCTTAGCACGAATAAACAACGGTGCAGTAAGAATACTTAAAGCTACGTATCCAAGGATATATACACCACCAACTCCTGATAAAAGTAGAATGAGAGAAACTATTACATAAAACATTGGCAGTAAGAACAATCCACTCAGGAACTTTATGGATGAGTCAAAAGCACTATCCCTGATTTTATTTTTAATTAAATAACGAATGGGTTGATAAGGGATGATATTGTTCAAAAAGCTGAACACATAAAATGGAGAAAGCAGAATATCTTTCACTCCAATCTGTTTTCCCCAAGCCAGTTCATTAAGATCCACATTGTATTTTTCGGCTATTTTATTTAGTTCTTTCGCCTCTTCAATAAGTTCCGGAGTGATGTGCTTTTGAGTTTTTTGAATTCTTGGGTTTGCAATACCCGGATCAATAATCTTAAAATCATCCGGCTCCAAATCATCCCATAAAATCTTATGCACTGGATATTCATTTAATTCCTCTACATGAAAAACAAGTTCTTTCATGGCATTTGAAACCTGTTCCTTCATAGTATCTGCAGCTTCTTTCTCATCCTGCTCAAGCAGAGGTCTGAATTTGCTGACCGGAATAGGTTTCCCATAATTAACCTGAACCGCATTGCCTCCGGTTCGATGTTCACTGTAGTTGACACCTACCGGAACGATCTGCAAATCCAGCTCCCAATTGTGCTTTTCTTCGGCACCAAAAGCGATACGGGTAAATCCTTTACTTAGGGGTCTGATTCTTCGTTTCAGGTTGTGGTTGGCTTCGGCAAAAACTAAAACGGTATCCTTATTCTTGAGATATTCTATGCATTTCTCAAAAATTTCATTGTTTTTCTGAACCGATTTCAGTCCATCCCGAACACGGTAAACGGGCATCATGTTGATGGACCACAAGAATTTACCAATGATATCCGGTTTGAATGCCTTCGCCCGGGTAAGAAAGTAAATCACCGGTTTCGTTGTAGTGGCCACATGCAGGGCATCCATAAATGAATTCTGGTGATTGGGCACATAAAGAATAGGCTTATCTTTGGGGAGATGCTCCTTTCCGGAAGTTTTAACGGTTGAATAAAAGAAGCGTAGTCCATTTCCAACTACCGTATGCCGCCAAAATTGATACCACAAATAATTGTTTTTACGCATTAGTAAAGACGCGTTGTAAAGTTGATTTTCCGATTGACCAGTACCATCCGATACTGAGGCCGGCAATAATATGCCAAATGCCCCACCAGGCAGCTACTAAAGCCATGCCACCAAGCCCGTCAAAGAAATTGAAAATCAGCAATAATCCCAAGCCCGAATTTTGAATTCCGGTTTCAATGGCGATGGACTTACGATCCGGTTTTGGAAGCCTGAAGAGATACCCCAACCCATACCCGCTCATAAGGGCAACCGCATTGTGGAAGAAAACCAGAGCAATAACCAGGTGGACATAGCTCGTAAAGTGTTCGAAGTTCATGCTGAAGGCTACAATCACAAAGCCGGCAAAAAAGATGATCCCGAAGTTTTTGATAAACGGAGAGATTTTTTGAGAGAAGGTGTCTTTGAAGTGCCGCAGTGTCATTCCCAGTAGAAGCGGTATGCCAAGAATCAGGATGATGATTCGGAATACCTCAAACAGGTCGAGATGTATTTCCGTAAGTATGGCATTTGTCGGGCCGTACAGGCTTGCCCAGAAGGCGAAATTAAAGGGAGTCATAAAAATGGAAAGCAGGGTGGCAAAGGCGGTCATGCTTACTGAGAGTGCGGCATTTCCTTTAGCTAAAAGGGAGAAGAAGTTGGAGATATTTCCTCCCGGACATGCCGCAACCATCATCATCCCAAGTGCAAAGCTGGGGTGTGGTTTCATCAATATTACCAATAAAAAAGTAAGGGCAGGAAGTACAAAGAATTGAGAAAAAAGGCCTATGAGGGTGCCTTTCGGGTTTTTAGCCACTTTCCGGAAATCCTCAATAGTTAGTTCCAGAGCTACCCCAAACATGATGATGGCCAGCGACACATTCATGATGTGCAGTCCGCCGCTATTCAGATTCAACTGAAGGGTATCAATTGATTCGCTCATAATTTTGGTCTAACGTTAGATGTATTTTTCAGCCCAGGTGGCCATTACCCGCCCCACATATTTGCTGTCTTTATCGTTGGAGAGCAGGTGGCCGGCTTCGTCCAAGGATACAAAACTTTTGGGATGTTTGGCTGCATTAAAAATCATAGAGGCATTATCGATGCCAACGGTATTGTCGAGGGGCGCATGAAAGATCATGAGCGCACGGTTCAGGTTTTTGATGAAATCCGACATCCGGGCTTCTTTCAGATCATCCAGAAATTGCTTTTTGATGGTGAAGGTGCGGCCTGCGAGCGTTACTTCAGCCTCCCCTTTTTCCTCAATTTCATCCAAATGCATGCTGAAGTTTTCACGTACATGAGCGGGATGAGCAGGAGCTGCGATTGTGGCTACAGCTTTAACGGAGTCCATCTTGTGAGCCGCTTGCAAAACAGCCGCCCCGCCTAAGGAGTGTCCGGCTAAAATGGTAGGTGAGTGCCCTTCAGATTCTAAATACTTATAAGCTGCCACCAAATCATCTACATTAGAGGAGAAGTTGGTGTTGGCAAAGTCGCCATCACTTTCTCCCAATCCGGTGAAATCAAATCGAAAAGTAGCGAACCCTAATTCGGCCAGTATCGAGGTGATATTACTCATCACTTTTAGGTTTTTGGAGCAAGTGAAGCAGTGTGCAAACAGCACGGTTCCTTTTTGTTCATTTTCCGGGAGATCGAGTTTGGCCGAGAGCGTATCTCCAAGACTTCCTGTAAATTCTATTTTCTTTGATTTCATGAGTGTAGTATTATTAGCGTGTAAATTTTAAGATAATCAATAGTATGAGTAACACAACGAGTCCTTTCCACCTGGCATTTCCGGTTAAAGACCTCGAAGAATCCTACAAATTTTATCACGATTTACTGGGCTGTGAAACCGGCCGGAGTTCAGACAGCTGGATCGACTTCAATATGTGGGGTCATCAGGTTGTTGCGCACCTTAGCCCAGATGAGGCCAAAGAGTCGGCGCTGAATGCAGTGGATGGCCACGGAGTCCCAGTTCGTCACTTTGGGGTGATTCTTGAAATGGACGAATGGCAAGAACTGGCGGATAAACTGAAATCCGCTGAAATCGAATTTGTGATTGAGCCATATGTTCGATTTAAAGGAGAGCCGGGTGAGCAAGCTACCATGTTTTTTCTCGATCCATCCGGAAATGCGCTGGAATTCAAAGCCTTTCAGAATAAAGATCAGATTTTTGCTAAATGAGCCGCTAAAGCGGAATTAAAAATGAAAAATTATAAATTTTGAATGGGTGAGGAGGGGTGAAGTAAGGGATTTGTTGTTGAGAGCGTCATTGATACCTAAAACATAGTTCTCATCAGGTACTTTCGCTATGAAAACTTCGGTCTTATTCACAACCAATGGTAGTCTGCAGGTTCTGATCCTGCTATTGTTAGGTTTTGTTCTTTCCTGTGATAACACCTCAGTTAGCAGTGATGATGATGCAAGAAACGGTTTTGAAAGCGAAAGCGAGTGGCTGGTTCCCGAACATCAAATCATAGATGGCGGCCCCGGTAAAGATGGTATCCCGCCTATCGAGAATCCGAAATATAGCAATGCCTCTGAGGTCACATTTATTCAGGATCATCGCCGGGTAATTGGTATGATTAAAGATGGACAGCCAACCGCTTATCCGTATCAAATTTTGGATTGGCATGAGATAGTAAATGATGAAAGCCATGTGACGATGACTTTCTGTCCACTTACCGCTACTGGCATTGCATGGAGTCCGAAACAAGGTCCTGATTTTGGTACATCTGGATTGATATTTCGAAACAACCTGATTGCTTACGACCGGAAAACCGGCTCTTTATGGTCTCAAATGAGACTTAGGGCTATTCATGGTGAACATCTCGGGGCAAGTATTGATCCGCTTAATGTGTTAGATACAACCTGGGAAACCTGGAAGATGATGTATCCCGACTCAAGGGTTTTAAATACAAATACCGGCTACAGCAGGGATTACGAAAAATATGCTTACGGCAGTACATATGCAGAAATGGATGGTGTAATACTTTTTCCAACGGTAAACAGAACCGATACCCGATTGAACGCCAAAGATCGTGTGCATGGGATTTTTACGGAAGACAGTTTAGATCAGGATTCAAACGTCAGGGTTTATGAATACAGTGCGTTTGGCGAAGAAATTAAGACTGTACAGGATGAATTTGAGGAAGAAAAATTTGTGATTGTTGGGAGTACAAAGATGAGTTTTGTTATCGCCTATAAAGCCGAGCTGAATGGCGAAGAGCTGGAATTTGAACCAGTGCAAGACGAACTTCCTGTAGTAATGATGGATCAAAGTGGTACTAAATGGAATGTATTCGGTGAAGCTGTTTCCGGCCCTAATGCAGGTAATCGACTATTCCCCGCCAAATCTTATTCGGGCTATTGGTTCGCATTCCGGGATATGTTTAATCTCCCCGAGATTTATGACTTTGAAAGCTGATAGGATAAAAATTGTAAACCTGAATTTGACTAATATTGGATGAGCTAACTTGACCTAATAGCCAAGTAACCCTTCCAGGGTTATGGCAATGATTATTAAGTCAGGAAAAGGGGTTTAACCCTGGAAGGGTTAAGGAGGTTACTGCCGGTTTAAGGTTCTTTTTGAACCCACCGGAGGTCGTTTTGAATAAAGGTCACAAAAGTGAGTAGGTTTTGAACCTGCCAGTAATCCCGGATATCTTTTTCCGGGTCCTGATAAGAATAAGATCGGGTGGTATCGCCATCAAACACTTCGAAGCTGTACACCCGCCTGGGCAGCTGACCGGAATCAGGCACCCATCCTTCAATTTCATTCTGAGGCTGAATTTGGTAGAGGTTCAGGAAATCAACAAACAGGTCAAAATCGGCCCACGAGCTGTCATTAGCGGAAACATATTCTGACTGAACCACTTTTTCTCCCTCGGCATTCAGCGTATAAACCGTCAGTTCACCTGTCCATGTGGAGTCATACTTAAAGAAATCGAAATAAACCGCCTCGTTGATATTTAAAGAAATACGTTCATCAGGTTGGGCATTTTCCTGAGCCATATTTTGAGTTTCATATGCAGCATTTTCAGAAGATGAGCACCCGAAAAAAGCAGTCATCAACAGTAATAAGCTTGTTATAAAAAATTTGTAATCCATAATCTTCAACTGTCAACTGTCAACTGTCATTTCTTCTTCAATCGCTTCAATTCGGCTTTGGTATTCCTCCCACTTCGAATAATGGTCTGTAAGGTCGGCTTTGAGTTGGTCATATTCTAATGAGAATTTTTTTACGTTCTCGGCATCATCGTAAAAGTTCGGTTTGGCCATCTCTTCTTCGATTTCCACCTTCCTCATTTCTTTTTCTTCAATCTCTTTTTCCAAGGCTTCCACTTTCTTGCGGATGGGCTTGGTTCGCCGGCTTAGTTCATTCCTGCGTTCAGCTTCGATGCGCCGCTGTTCTTTCCGGGAAAGCTGGTTGTCTTGGTTGGTTTCTTTTTGGGGAGAAGGCTGATCCGCTTCTGCTTCGGCCTCCTCTTTCTTGCGGGTAAGATAGTATGACACATTTCCCAAATACGTTTTGATATATCCGGGCTGTACATCAAGCACTTTGTCGACGATCGGATCAAGGAAATCCCGGTCATGAGATACAATGACCACGGTTCCCTCGTACTGTTGAATGGCCTGCTGAAGGATATTTTTGCTACTCATGTCCAGGTGGTTGGTAGGCTCATCAAAGATTAACAGGTTGGCGGGCGAGAGCAGCATTTTTGCAAGCGCAAGCCGACTTTTTTCCCCACCTGAAAGCACCTTCACTTTCTTAAAAACATCATCTCCCTGAAAAAGGAAACAACCGAGGATGGTTCGCAGTCGACTTTCTTTAGCATCAGAGCCGGCTTCCTGAAGGGTTTCCAGAGCATCCTTTTTGGGATTGAGTTCATCCGCCTGATGCTGCGCAAAATAATTTACGGTTACGTTATGTCCTTCTACCCGGTCTCCTTTTTGAAAAGGTTCATTCCCGGCCAAAATTCGTATCAATGTAGATTTACCGGCGCCGTTAGGGCCAACTACCGCAATTTTATCCCCTCGCTCAATTTCATAATCAATGCCTTCAAAAACCTGAGTGTCATCATAACTCTTGTGGAGGTTTTCGAGCTTCATCACTACTTGTCCGCTGCGCGGAGGTTCCGGAAACTGAAATGAAACTTTGCTCTGCTCTTCTTCCAGCTCAATCCGATCCATTTTCTCGAGTTGCTTCACCCGGCTTTGCACCTGACTGGCTTTAGAAGCCTTATACCGGAAGCGGTCTATAAACTCCTGGGTCTGCTGAATTTTCTTTTCCTGATTCTTCTTGGCATTAAGGAGTAGCTCTTTCTCTTCTTCCCACTTCTTTTCATAGAATGAGTAATTCCCGGCATAATCACTGATATCTCCATTCCGGAGGGCCAGTGTGCGATTGGTGATCGTATCCAGAAAAGCCTTGTCGTGAGAAACCACCACAACGGCCCCTTCATAGGAGTTTAGGAAGTTTTCCATCCACTGCAGCGACTCAATGTCGAGGTGGTTGGTCGGCTCATCCAATAACAAATAGGTAGGTCGTTTCAGCAGCAATTTGGCCAGAGCAATTCGCATCAGCCAGCCACCGCTGAACTCAGAGGTGCTTCGGTGAAAGTCCTCTTCACTGAATCCAAGCCCCATCAGTACTTTCTCCACTTCGGCTCGCAATCCATATAGACCGGAAGCTTCCAGCTCGGTTTGCAGCTTTCCGTATCGCTCCATCAGCTGCTCATATTCTTTACTATCGTGATCAACTTCAGCCAGCTTTTTCTGAATGTTGTTCACCTTCATTTCCAGCTCAAATAACTCAGCAAATGCCGATTCTACTTCTTCAATCACCGTAAGGGTAAAATCAGGATCCACCCCATCCTGTGGCAGATAACCCAGACTTTCCTCGTTAGATAATGCTACACTGCCTTCATCACATTCCTGGATACCCATAATAATTTTGAGCAGGGTAGATTTACCGGCGCCATTGGGGCCTACCAAGCCAATGCGTTCACCGGGGTTGATGAACGTACTTACGCCATCAAGGAGTTCACGGTCGCCCAAATGCAGAGTAATGTTTTCGAGTGCTAACAAAGTATGATGAAAGTCATGAGTTTTTGAAAAATGCAGCGAGGCTGAAAATATGGATTAATTGGCTTCAGAATGAAATTAATCCTCGGGCTAGCCGCGAAAACACGAAAGCACAAAATGCGTGAAATATTTAGTATCTAATTGGAGTCATCGCGAGGAGCGTCGAAGCTTATACTTAGCGCCAGAACTTTTTCAACGAAGCGATCTCCCTGAACAATTTGGGATATTGGGATTAGGAGATTGCCACGTCGTTATGCATCCCAATAAAGCGTTCGGCACTGCGAGCTCCTCGCAATGACATAGTCCAAATGCATTCCAGTAAACAAGCGAAGTCCTTCAGGATTTCGCATAATGTCTTTATGAATTGAAATGAGTTAATAAATCCAGAAACCCTTAGTTTTGGGTGAATTCAAAAAGACCGAAATCATGCAGAAAAAAGAAATTAACATAACTGTAGAACTGGATAAGGATAATGTACCTACCGATATCGTTTGGAATGCCTCCGACCTTCAGGGAAAAGACGAAGCACACTGTCGGGCCATGCTTTTATCCCTGTGGGATGCGCATAATAAAGACACCTTAAAGCTGGATTTGTGGACCAAAGAAATGACGGTGGACGAGATGAAAATATTCTTTCACCAGACACTGGTTACCATGGCCGACACCTTAGAGCGGGCCACCAACGATGAACGGATCACCGGCGATATGCGCGACTTCTGCCACTACTTTGCCGAGAAGATGGAGATTAAAGAATAGCACTTCTTAAAAAATTACCCTCTCTATGACGCTCTGCGTCGTAGTGAAGGTTATGCATATAAAATAGAGCCAAAACTCACGCCACTGTCACGTTCTTCCTCATCCCAGATATCGTAGGTTAGGATTTCGCCATCTAAATTCGGAAATGCTTTCAAGAAAGAGAAAAGCGGGGGATACCCACAGATTCGGTAGGGATCGTATTTTTTGCTCATCAACTCAAGAATTTTATCGGGATTCCCTTCAGCTCCGAAATCCAGGAAGTCTTCATCAAAAGCTCTGACTTCTTCAAATAACTCTTTAGCCGGTTGTTCATCTCCGAATTTCTTTCCGATGTGGGCCAAGTCACCGCTGATGCAGAAGAAGGTGTCCTCGTCGTCTCCAAAAAGCGTATTCAACAAGCCGGAGAATTTCTCCACCTGTTTTCCCTGAAATCCATCCGCTTTATAGAACAGCTCTTCCAGGCTTCCAACTACGATAGGAACAATCTTAAACTCGTGATCCCACAAGTGATTTAGCAGCAGAAGATGAAGTTCTATGCTGTGCTCAATCCGGTGGGCCCGGTCTTTAAAAGTGATGCCATATTCCAACTCGTTATCGCGGACTTGATCCGCGATCTCCTGAATAGCATCCCGGTCTGCTTTCACTGTCCCGTTCACCAGTTCAAAATCCTTGTTTGAAATCACGAAAGGATGTTCTTCATATAGTTCGGGGTGCAGCCCGGAGTAATGGGAGGTAGCCAGTATAACCACTCGTTTCGGAGTAAGGTTTTTGATAGCTGAAAAAGCCTTCACATAGCTGTTGAGCCCAACCCGGTAATCAATATGAGGTGCGTAAAGGGCTTTGGCAGTATCAACGGGTTCAGAAGTAGGGAGCTTTTCAAAAGCTTCCTTCAGAAAGTGCTTCAGCTCTTCCGGATCCTCAGGATAGGATATGCCATAGGTGTTGGAGTGATGTATATCAGACTGCTCATATTCTGCCTCGGTTTTTTGAGCGTGTTCTTTAAAATGAGGGGAATGAAGGAGGGCCTTTTCATCGAGAAACTGAACATACTCCAACACCTGCTCTTTGGTGATTTTATCGGCACTGAATTCCAAAATGTCCTCCACGCTTCGGCTGCCGTCAAATAAAGAAAACAATGACTGAGCCGAGTAAGGTACGGCAAAATCGGAATGAGCATATCCAAACTGATCCTGAAAGTATAAAAACGTCTCGCCGTTTTGTTTTACAGGGATGATCTGAACATCGTGCCGCAATGGCGGGATCGGGTCGGTAAAGGAATTGAAAATTTTGTCTTTCACAGCAATGTTAAATGTTAAGTTTTGAATGTTAAATGAGCTTTCTAAGCATATTTAACATTCAAAGATTGAGAATTTAAAATTATTTCTCCCGCATTTTGCGACATTCACAATTCACGCCGTATTTTTTGCACAAGGGATGATCCGGCGCTTCGGAAATACGGGCTTTGCAGGCATTACGGCCATGATGAATCATCAGGTGCGAAAGATCGGTCCAGTTCTGGCGGGGAAATAACGCCATCAAATCCTTCTCGATTTTATTGGTATTCTTTTTCTCTTTGGTGAGGCCAAAACGATTCGAAATTCGCTTCACGTGCGTATCAACTACCACACCTACATTGATGTTAAAAGCATTTCCTAAAACTACATTCGCTGTTTTTCGCGCCGCTCCCCTCAGCTTCAATAAGTCCTTCATGTTTTGAGGAACCTCGCCATCAAACTCATCAACCAGAATCTGCGAAGTTTCTTTCAGTGATTTTGCCTTGTTCCGGTAGAAGCCGGTTGAACGAACCAGTTCTTCCAGTTCTTCAAGCGGAGCATCTTTCATAAGCTCGGGTGTGGGGTAAGTCTCAAATAAAGCCGGAGTGGTTTTATTGACCCGAACATCGGTGCACTGAGCACTCAAAATAGTGGCAATCAACAGCTCAAAGGGGTTCCGGTGATTTAACTCACAATGCGGGTTCGGGTAATGAACATATAACTCATTGAGTATTTCTTCCGCCCGCTCTTTTTGTTTCTTTGATTTTCGGGGAAGCTTGGGAAGTTTCGGTTCGTCTTTTTGGGACATGAATAGTTTATTATTCGAATTATGTAATCGCCTCAAACATAAATAATCCCTTTCACAGAAGTAACCGTTCATCTGAATTTTGGGTATTCGAAAACAACAAGATTCCCGCCTGTGTGGGAATGGCCTTGTATCTGTTATCGAGGTCGGGTAATTAAAAGAACCGAGTCTCTGTCATCCCTGCGGAGGCAGGGATCTGTGTGCTTATTAAATTATATCTGTGTAACCGTTCAAAATTCCCGGTTCAATATTCCACATTCGATGTTCATATGCTTATCTTTGGCGCTCACAAGATTTTTTGAATTGCAAAAACACTCACATGTCGAATTTGGACAACCTCGATAAAATTGTATCACTGGCGAAAGCCCGTGGCTTCATCTTTCAGTCATCAGAAATTTATGGCGGACTGAGTGCCGTGTACGATTACGGCCCCCTCGGTGTAGAATTAAAGCGAAACATCCGTAACGCCTGGTGGAAGGAGATGACCCGCCGCCACGATAATATCGTAGGTGTGGATGCGGCCATTTTCATGCATCCCAAAGTATGGGAAGCCAGTGGTCACGTTGGGGGGTTTAACGACCCGATGATTGACGACAAGCAGTCCAAAAAACGCTACCGTGCCGATATGCTCATTGAGCAACATATTGAAAAGTTGCGCAGCGATGATAAGGATGAGGAAGCAAACGCTATTCAGGAAAAACTGGATACTTGCGGCTCCCGAAAAAGCCTGACGGAAGACCTGCACGAGATTATTATGGAGAACGAGATTCGTGCTCCTGAATCCGGTGCGTTCGACTGGACGGAAGTACGTCAGTTCAACCTGATGTTCAAAACACAGTTTGGCTCTACTTCGACAGAAGAAGAGGGGGTTTATCTTCGTCCGGAAACGGCGCAAGGTATTTTTGTGAACTACAAAAATGTGATGGATACTTCTCGAACCACCATTCCTTTTGGTATCGCACAAACCGGAAAGGCATTTCGTAACGAGGTAGTGGCCCGGCAGTTTGTATTCCGGATGCGCGAATTTGAGCAGATGGAGATGCAATATTTTGTGAAGCCCGGCACCGACGAGGAAGAGTATGAAAAGTGGCTGGAAAAGCGACTGGAGTGGCACAAGAAAATGGGTATTCGCGAAGAAAACCTGAGAACAGCTCCGCATCCGGAGGATAAACTTGCTCACTATGCCCGTGCAGCGGCCGACATTCAGTACAAATATCCAATCGGATGGCAGGAAGTGGAAGGTATCCACAACCGAACAGACTTTGACTTAAAACAACACACCGAGCACTCAGGTAAAAAGCTGGATTACTACGACCAGAAAAACCAGGAGCGGTTTGTCCCTTATGTAATTGAGACATCTGTTGGGCTGGATCGACTGACCCTGATGGTACTTTGTGATGCCTATCGTGAAGAAGAGGTAGATGGTGATTCCCGGACCGTACTCAAACTCAACCCGGCCATTGCCCCAACACAGGTGGGTATTTTCCCGCTCATCAAAAAAGATAAGCTTCAGGATTTGGCACATAAGATTGAGGAAGATCTCCGTGAGGAATTCTCGGTACTGTACGACGAATCCGGGTCTATCGGAAAGCGTTATCGCCGGCAAGATGAAGCCGGAACGCCATTCTGTGTAACCGTAGATTTTGATGGAGTGGAATCAGAAGGAGAAGATACGGTGACTATCCGTTATCGCGATGATATGAGTCAGGATAGGGTGCCTGTTTCGAAATTAGCGGATGTGATCCGGGACGGAATGAAAGACTGGAAAGCGGAATAAAGTCTGACTAGATAAGCTTTGTTAAAACGTAGAGCGGACAACCTGTCCGCTTTACGTTTTTGTAAGTTATTTAAGCAGAATCATTTTCTTGGTTTCGGTAAACTTACCTGCGGTTAACCGGTAAATATATACACCACTCGGCAGGTTACGGGCGTCAAAGGTAAGCGTGTGTTCTCCGCTTTGCATGGGTTCATTCACGAGTTTTCGCACCTCTTGCCCGAGCATGTTATACACGCTAACCTCTACGGGGGAAGCTTTTGCCAGTGAAAAAGAAATTCGGGTAGTTGGGTTAAACGGATTAGGATAATTTTGATGTAAAGCGAAAGCTTTCGGAGCTACCCCTTCCTCTTCACTGCTGTTTATTAATCCATCATTGGAAGCAGATGGAGTTCCTCCTGTTTCTTCGGAAGCCACCCAGCTTTCAGCTTTAGAATTATCGAGTTCATAATTCTTTAATTCAAGTGTTGAGCCATTCCCGTCAGCTTCTAGGGGCCAAGGAGCTTCATCCTTATACTCCACAAAGTCGATGAGTGAATTATTCGGGTTAAAAATCCGGACCTGATCTCCGCCGCCGCTCAATCCGAAATCAGCTTCTCCTTTCACAAACGCTGCATTGGGATGAAGCTGTTTGAAAGCAGCCGTATCGTTACTGATCACTAAATAACCGTCGGCAGCAATGGAGGTGCCGTTTGGTATTACAAATTCGTGGGCATCGTCTTCATCTTTATATACCCAACCGGAAAGGTCGATAGTGGTGGTGGAGTAATTATACAACTCAACCCAGTCACCGGCATCAAAGTCATCGCTGGGGTTGTAATTAATTTCGTTGATCACAATTTCATCATGCACTACGGGCTGGAAAGCAGCTTCTATTTGAACGGGCACTGCGCCGAGTTCAACAGTCAGGGTATTATTTTGGCCCGCTTCTTCTCCATCAACAAGCCAATGCTGTAATTCCAGGCCGGGTTCCGGTGTTGCTTCCAGGGTGATGGTTGTACCAGTAAAATAAATTCCCGACCAACCCTGAGTAGAAACATCCGGAGAGATGGAGTTGAGCTTAATACTACCCTCAGTAGTCTGAGCTAGATGCACCCGGACGGTATCGATTTGAAGGGTATCTTGAATTTCCGAATAAATGAAATCCGGGTAATCCAGCACATAAGGGACAGCCAAACCATAGTCATCTTCTTCCAGTCCGTAGTAAAAATACTCCATACTGTATTCGGTCGGCCCACTGTTATCATACCACCCCTCATCCCATCGCTCAATGTCGCGAGGCATTTCAGGGTCGATAGCCGTATCTATAGAATCAATTATACTGATCATGTACTCGGGCTGGAAAGCAGTATTCAGCATATCGGCAAGCCTATTCAGGAATATTTCCCGATAGGTTGGGTTTTGCATCATACGACCGATGAGCCAGAATCCTTCAGGATCTTTTGCTAAATACTGAGTAAAAACGGGAATATAAGTTTCGGGTTCATTATCCAGGTTTTTCCACCAGTCAAAATCATGAGAGATAAAGTGCCATTTGCCCTCTGCAGTCTGAGGTCTCCAGTACCGTAAGTTGTTGGGATCACCATGAGAACTGTACACCTGATAAATCCAGTGATCGGTAAAACTTTCCAGGTCGATGAGGGAATCCGCCAAAGTAAAAAACTCGGCTTCGGTCAGTGACTCATCCTGAAAAATATCCAGCAGCTCCTGATAGGCATCATACGTACCATCTTTCACTTCATCGTAGTCCTTAATCATGTCTATGTCATCATATCCATAGCGTGATTCGACAAAGTCATCGTTTTTACGCTCCTGTAAATTATAGATGCCCCAGTATTTGCCATTGATGTACAACACAACCGGCTCATATGCCTGCATAGCATTTTTGTGGCCCCATTGTTTGTTGATGGTGTACATCATCTCGTTGAGCAATCTGGAACGCTCTTCGGCTCCGGCCCTCAGTCCAAATCCATCATACGTATCGTAATCGTTTTCCGGGAAGAGTTCATACTCCAGCTCATCGATCCCATAATCGGCATTGTTATTGATAATGAATGACTTTTTAGGAAAGGCTCGGCTGAAGTTACCTCCGATACTGGCTCCCGCATCAAATTCAAATTCGACGGACCCACCGGGCTTCATATATTCAATATGAACCGGGTATTCCCACTCTTCCCAAAAATTGGCTCCAAACCACGGATAGTCATCACTGGCCTCGGAAGAATCGCCGATAACATACATGCCCTTATCGTAGTCAAAGAGACTGTCGGGCTCCATTACAAAAGATACGATAGGGAGGGTATGGGTTTCCTCGAAGAAATAGCTGTTGGTGGCGATTTCACTTGCCGCAAAACCTGGAGCAAAAGCGATGGCTCGGATCACGGAAGAGGAGTCAACGGTTATGGGCCCTTCATATAAAGGAGAGTTGGGAGTGGGTACAGCACCGCCAATTTCATATCGGATCTCTGCACTTTCAGTAGCAGAGGAAATGCCTATAACTTCTGAGCCTGAATAAAAGCCGGATTCCAAAGAAAACACCGGTTGTTCTGCCTGCTCTTGAATTTCGTTGCCGGCATTACTTGCTTCGGGCGAAGGGTTCAGGAACTTGAAAGATCCGGTGCCGTCGGGTGTTCTTCCCCAGGCTATATCTGTGGATTGTGCTCCAAAAGTAACCGAATCGATTAGAGTCTCTCCATCAGAATCAGTGATGAGTACAGATTCACCATCAGCGCTAAGTTTCATGTCCACGTGTAAAACACCCTGTTCGGTATCCTTATCAAACCAAAGAATCAGAAACTCTCCCGGAGAAATAGTTGTGGTAGCACTTTGCCCGGATGGAATCTGCCATTTGTCGAGCTGTGCAGGGTCATCAGAAACATACATCCCGGCAAGGTTAACGGAAACAGAGCCGGCATTATAGAGCTCTACCCAGTCGTCGTTGTCACCGTTTTGGTCAGCATGCGAGGAAGCATTAGAGGCAACTATTTCATTGATTTTAACCTGAGCAAAAACTGAAGTGCTAAACATTAGGCTTGCAAGCAGGACAGCGGAAAAGAATTTTTTCATAGAATTATATTTGGGATGTATGCAGACAATTATCGGCTCATTGGGAATAAATATAAGGAATAAGAACAGAGCCAACCCATTAGGAAAGCTTTAGTTTATAGAGGCGGTTCATAAAGGGATATAGTTTTAACTCACACTTATTAACCAGGCGTAACACGCTCTCATTTGATGTGGAGCCAGTTTTTCAAAATGCTATGTAAGTTTATTCAATAATTCCCGGGCACGTTCCAAATTCCACCTGTCAATATCATTCTTTGGGGTGATTTGAAGGATTTCTTTCAGCGTTTGAATAGCTTTGTTCTTCTCTCCAGCTCGTTCGTAATGTCGGGCTAAGTCCAGCTTGTAGCGCAGGGTCTGCTCGGGTTGTAAGTGCATCGCTTTTTGCATGTACTCCACAGCTTTTTGATTGGAGGCACCTTCCGGGAGTCCGTCAGAAAATAAACCGGCCGCAAACTGCCTGGCGGATCCCACATTCGCTATTTTACTGTGCCACAGCCCCAGCAAATGCCAGGCGGGTGCGTAATCCGGTAGCATCTCAACGGCTTTTTGGGCATGTTTTTTTACGATATGGGATTTTTTGATGCGGGTTTGAGAATTGGAAAGATCAGAAATACGACCTTGTGCCACAGCATATACAAAATGAGAATACCCTTTATCCGGGTATAGCTTCAAAGTTTTTTCAGCATAGGTTAATGCCTTCTGGTAGTTTTCCATCATCTCATCTTTTGAATCGTAGCGATAACCTACGCGGGCATAAATGAGGCTGGTGTGCCAAAGGGCTTCGAAATTCTGGGGTTCCTCTTTTAAAACTTCGAGGTAGATGTTCAGTGCTTCTTTTTCTTCTGATCTATCAAAATGGCGTCCGGCCTCCAGCAGAAGACCGCTTGCTAGTGAGCCATCCTGAGCAGGGCAAGTTTCACCCCAGAATAAAAAAATGATAAAAAACAGACGAATCGTTTTCTTTATGATTGTCATTTCAGCATTTCTATCGATTTATAATTTAAATTAATTTAATGACTTAAGGTGATAAAAAGAATTCAAATAAGAACACATCTGCCCATTTAAATCTGATGACGGGACTGTTGTTCCCTGCAAGGTATTTAAACAGTAAATAATAGTTCTGATTTTTCTGAGATTCTCTTTATATTTGAAGTCTTTTCGGATAAGAAATTGAATGCAAAATATCCTAATTCATGAAACGCACGTATCAACCAAGTAACAAGAAGCGAAAGAACAAGCACGGTTTCCGCGAACGCATGTCTACCAAAAATGGACGCAAGACATTGAAAAACCGTCGCAAGAAAGGCCGTCATAAGCTAACCGTTAGCGATGAGAGAAAAGGAGCCAAGTAACCTTACGGGTTCTCCTGATCGCAGATTTACTTTACCTAAATCTCACATTTTACGTGGCAGGCGAAATTTTGAGGAGCTGTTTACAAGCTCCTCTCTTCTCAAATCAAAAGAAGTAAACCTTCGCTACCGCATATATCCCAACGCCGATAAGAATGTTCTTGTTGGCTTCATCGCTCCAAAAAAAATCGGTAACGCTGTAAAACGTATTCGCACCAAGCGACTTCTACGTGAAGCTTACCGGCTAAATCAACATATCATTACCGAATTGCCTGAAATAACCGACATGGGACTCCACTACGTTTTTATGGCAAAACACGCTAATCTCACTTTTGATATGGCCGAACGTAGCGTTACAGACCTGCTGCAGCAGTTACGTTCAATCCTGATTTCCAAACCTTCACCTATTTAAACATCTGTACTTTTGGATAAGAATACCGCAACCGGATTTGTTTTAATTTTTCTACTCATGCTGGGATGGTTTTATTTCACAATGCCGTCCGAAGAAGAACTGGCAAACCAAAGAAGAGAACAGGCGGTCCAGGACAGCCTTGCTCAGATTGAGCAAAACCGACAAGATTCATTAGAGCGAACAGCGGTCGCTGACGAAGAACAACAGCAAACACAACCCCGAGAACAATCCATTAGCCAAGAGCAGGATGATGCACCACAAGTTCGCGGATTATTTGCCAGTAGCCCGGTTACTGAAGAAACTGAAATCGAAGTTACCACTCCGCTTTACACCGTTACCTTTACCAATCGCGGGGCAGGACCTAATTCATTTATCCTTAATAATTATGATACCTGGGACGGTCGTCCGGTTCAGCTAATTGCGGATACAGCACATTCTGCTTATAACATCGGATTTTTATCAACGGAGAATTACAATGTTGAAACCCAGAATATCCTCTTTGAGCAGGTAACACCCGGTTCAAGCATGAATATTGCTTCCGGCGAACAGCGGGAAATTCGCTATGAGCTGGACCTTGAGGATGGCCGTGAAGTTATTCTGACTTATTTGCTCAATGGCGAAAATTATGAGATTGATGTTGATGTGCAGTTCGTAGGTCTTCAGGATTATGTAGTGGGAAGAAGTATTGATTTTGGGTGGACATCCCCGCTCCGATTTACTGAAAAAGATCACACCCAGGATGCGCTTGCGACCTCCGCTTATGTATATGCCGGCGGGGAACTGGAACAATTTAAACTTGATGAGGCCGGCCGTGAAGAAACCACCATCAACGGAAATATTGACTGGGCGGCTACCAAAACGAAATTTTTTACACAGCTAATCAAGCCAATGTCGCCCACCGATGCTGCCATGCTGATTGGTGAAGTAACAGGCGCTGCGGACAATCAAAATACAGAACACCGATACCGTTCTTCAATCCGAACGGATTTAGACGAACAGGGTGCTGCTGCATTCCAGATGTATGTAGGACCAATGAAATACCGTGAAATCGTTAAGGTGGATGATCATGCCTACGATATGGTGGATATAGGATGGAGCTGGCTGCGCTGGTTCTCCGATCCTTTTGTGAAGTGGCTGGTGATACCTTTCTTTGAATTTCTGTCAGGTTTTATTTCCAACTTTGGGGTGATCATTATTGTGTTTGCCGCTCTGGTTAAGCTGGTTCTTTCTCCGCTAACCTACAAGAGTTACAAGAGTATGGCCGCCATGGGTGAGCTGCAGCCTCAGATGAAGGAGATACAAGAGAAGTACAAAGACAATCCGCAGAAGCAGCAAAAAGCAACGATGGATCTGTACCGGAAAAACAAGGTAAATCCATTGGGTGGTTGTTTGCCTAACCTGCTTCAGTTCCCAATTTTGATTACCCTTTGGCGTTATTTCCAGAACTCGATTTTAATCCGTCAGGAAGAATTTCTCTGGGCTACCGACCTTTCGGCTCCGGATTATATTCTTAGCCTGCCGTTCAGTATTCCGTTTTTGGGAGAACAGATTGCCGGTTTTGTACTGTTGATGACGGCAGCGATGGTCGTCCAAAGTAAACTTACCGGTGGGATGAGCGGCGGTGGCGGAAGCAGCCCAATGGCCGGACAAATGAAGATGTTGCAATACATTTTCCCGGTAATGCTGTTATTTATCTTCAACAACTTTGCGGCCGGACTGAGTTTGTATTACCTCATTTTCAACGTGCTTTCCATTATCCAGCAGTTCTTCATTAAGCGAAGCCTGCACGGAGACAAGGAAGAGGCCAAGGCGTAAGTCAGCTTTTGGCTTTCAGGCTTCAGCTATCAGTATTAAGTGACTAAAACTGATAGCTGAACGCTGAAAGCTATTTTTATTATCTGTAGATTAATGCAATGCGTTTGAAACAGAACCTAATCCATTGTTAAGCAAAGCTCTCTCACATTATCCTCAGTTCAGGTTCAGGGATGGAGAAAAAAGGCTCTGGAATCCCATTCTGAAAAAGACGTTTGCAATTCGCCCCGAAGAGCAGGTTCGTCTTGCTTTGGTAGATTATCTGATTTTGGAAGCAGGGGTGTCGGCTTCCCGCATTTCCTTTGAGAGCCCGGTAAAACTTCCCGGCGACAAATCCTCTTCCCGCACCGATATCATCTGTTATAACAATGAATTCAAGCCACAGCTGCTAGTTGAGTGTAAGGCCCCCGACATCAAGCTGGATGAAAAAGCAGCCATTCAGGTGGCAAGATATAATCAGAAAGTTGGTGCTCCTTATCTGCTTGTAAGTAACGGAACACTGGATTATTGGTTTAAGGTTGAAGGGGAAGAAGTTCAATTACTACCGGAGCTACCAAAGTTATATCAACCCACAAAAGAATTATCACGTGAGGATTTAGGATACTGGACTGAACGCAGTTTTGTTGGAGGCAAAGTGAATTCAAACACAGAATCATTTGCACTGAAATCATGTATTGAGTTGTACAGCGAAGACCACCAACCGGTGAAGTATTTAGATTTTGATGATTTTCCTTCGGAGTTTTCACTGGCTCATTACTATCGCATTTTTGGGGTGGAAGAGAACCGGAAGGTAGGGATATGCCTTTCCGCCAATGCTTTCGGAGATACACGTCTGAATGCAGTTCTGAATGTGGATGGAGGTAATATCGCTTTTTTAACCATGTCGTTGAATGTACTTTCAGAGAAAGATAAATCGGCTGCTGAGGTTCATTCTGGAAACGGAGTTCAAAAAATAGATCCGGTAAACGAAATGGAATTCAGTTTCGACAAAGAAATAGGGAATTTAGTAGCCGGTTTTCATGATTTATTAAGCCAACATTCCTGATGAGCTGAGTCGATATTAGTCAGGCATTTTGGTATTCTTGACATCCTTACAATCAATCAAATTTATATAGCAATGATGCATCAGAAGCACCGCGAAAAACTATTTTCACTATTTGATGAAGGCCAGAACGGAGTAGTATTTATACAGGGCTCCGATATCCTGTACCGGAATGAGACGGATTACGAATACCCGTTTCGGCAAGAGTCCAATTTCTGGTATTTGACGGGTGTGAACGAGCCTGAATGTGCTCTTATCCTTGACCTGAAGACCGAAGAATATCATTTGTTTGTACCCAAGCGGGATGCGCAATACGCGGTGTGGCATGGATATGTGAAGTCGCTGGATACCTATCAGGAGCAATACAACCCGGATCATCTTCATTATGCGAATGAAATCCTGACGGTGCTGAATAAGATTAAGCCGGAGAAAGTGTACTGCCTGAACGAGGCCGATGCGGAACTGATCGAAGATCTGGATCGCGGATTTGAAGCTGATGTGGAAGCGCTGCATGATGCTCTTACCTATTGCCGGGTACTAAAAACAGACGAAGAGCTGGAATACATGCGGAAGTCTGCCAAAGTGAATAATTTGGCACATACCGAGGTTATGAAAGCCATAAAGCCGGGCATGTATGAATATGAGTTGAAGGCGCTATTCACTAAAATCCAGTATGAAAACGGCCTGCAACAAGATGCGTATAACGGAATATTTGCAGGCGGTAAGAACAGTGCGATTCTTCACTATGTAGAAAATACCAGCCAGATTAAGGACGGAGATTTATTTCTGCTGGATGCCGGTCATGAGTACCAAGGCTACGCATCAGATATCACCCGAACCTATCCTGCTAACGGAAAATTTACCGATACCCAAGCTGCAGTATACGATGCAGTGCTTGCTGCTTTGAATACATCGATTGAAAAAATTGAACCGGGCGTAAAAATGGAAGATCTGCATATGCACGCTGCACGAACCATTATGAAGGGTTTGAAAGAAGCGGATTTAGTGAAAGGTTCGATTGACGATATCATGGAAAATGACATTTTTGCGCTGTTCTTCCCGCATGGGTTGGGGCATTTCCTGGGGCTGGACACGCACGATGTGGGAGGATATCCGAAGGGAGTAGAACGAATTGATCGCCCGGGCATTAAATACCTTCGCGCCCGAAGAGACCTGCAGCCGGGAATGGTTATTACCATAGAGCCGGGTTGTTACTTTGTTCCGGCATTATTGATACCGGCTATCGAAGATGATACTCAATCCCAATTCCTGAATGCTGAAAAACTAACCAAGATGTTTGAGTTTGGCGGTATTCGTTTAGAGGATAACATTGTGGTAACCGATGATGGATACGAAAACCTGACGGATGTACCGAAGGACAGAGAAGAAGTAGAGAAGATTATCGGTAGTTAGGGAGTCGTTATTCGTGATTCGTAATTTATAATTGAAAGCAGGGCTTCGCGAGTCTTTGTTTCAGAAGTGTTGATGAAATAATTCGTATTTTATCGAAGTTTCTAAGAAAAGTATACCTAATGAGCGACAAAGAAATACTTAAGAGAGAAATTGAGAAAATACCTGATCACAAAATTCAGGAAGTATTAGATTTTGTCCAGTTTCTTCTCGAAAAAGAAAAAGCAGAACTGAATACTTCGTTGGTTAGTGAGCCATCGCTAAAAAAGGACTGGGCCAAACCTGAAGAAGATGAGGCATGGAAACATTTGTAAGAGGTGATGTGGTTGTAGTGCCTTTCCCATTTTCAGATCTTTCTCAGTCAAAAAGGAGACCCGCTCTTGTTGTGAGAAACTTTGGTGATGACTTGTTGTTAGCTCAGATAACAAGTAAAAAGATTAAGAATGACTTTGCCGTTGAAATACAGGATTCTGATTTCAACGAAGGGTCACTAAAAGTTGTTAGTAACGTCAGACCTGAGAAACTCTTTACATGTTCTAAGAATTTAATCTTATACAAGGCAGGTTCATTGAGCGAGCCTAAGTTTCAACAGATTATCAAAAAAATTATAGAAATTTTAAGTGGCACGTAAAAAATTTGACATACCGGAAATGTACCAGTCGCCAATTATCCGGAAGGTGAAAGAGGCGACCAAAATCATAGATCCGATGAAAAAAGACCTGGAGCCGACCTTGCTCGATTTCGGGCCGGTTCAGTTTTATATACCCCGTTTTTTTGGATTCTGCTATGGCGTGGAAAATGCCATCGACATTGCTTACCGAACGGTGGCCGAAAACCCGGATAAGAATATTTACCTGCTCAGTGAGATGATTCACAATCCAACGGTGAACGAAGATTTACTGGAAAGAGGGGTGAAGTTTTTATTTGATACCGACGGCACCGAACGCATCCCGATTTCGTCTCTGAATTCCGAGGATATCGTAATTGTGCCTGCCTTTGGTACGACCATCGAAATTCAGGAACAGCTGAAAGAGGTGGGGATTGACCCCTATCAATATAATACGACCTGTCCATTTGTGGAGAAAGTATGGAAGCGCGGAAAGCAGCTGGGTAAAAAAGATTACAGCCTGGTAGTTCATGGAAAGCACCGGCACGAAGAAACCCGGGCCACCTTTTCTCACAGTGCGGATCACTCTGAAGTGGTGGTAGTGTTAAATCCTGAGGAAGCTCAGATTCTTGCCGATATTTTAACCGAAGATCGTCCGCTTTCAGATTTTGAGAAATACTTTGGGCATAAGTCCACCGAAGGCTTTAATCCTCTTGAAGATATGGTGCGTTTTGGGGTGATCAACCAAACAACGATGCTGGCTACCGAAACCCAAAGGGTGATGGAGATACTCAGAGAAGCTGCGATCAAGCGATACGGAGAAGCGGATATCGTGGATCATTTCGCAGATACATCCGATACACTTTGTTATGCCACCAATGAAAATCAATCGGCTACTTTAGCCCTCGCTGAAACCGATGCTGATTTAGCTCTTGTGGTTGGAGGTTATAATTCATCCAATACCATGCACCTGGTTGAAATTCTGGAGCATCAATTTCCCACCTATCACGTCCGTGATAATGGAGAGTTATCATCGGATAAGATCAGGCATTTCAATCAGTGGGATAAGGAGATGAAAGAGACCGAGAATTGGCTTCCATCAGACAAAAAACCCCTGAAAATTGCACTCACTTCCGGCGCCTCCTGCCCGGATATTTTGGTAGATGAAGTTCTGCTACAGGTGCTCGATTATTTTGAAGGAACTAGGGGAGTGGATGAAGTAATAGCTCCCTTCGAGGATAAAATGGAAGCAGAAGAAGCGTAATCGTTATTCGTTAATCGGGCAGGTGAAAACGATTAACGAATACACCAATAACGAATAACGAACCATGTGGATACAGAAAGAAATTAAACTTTCAGCCAAACCCAGAGGGTACCACATTGTTACGGATGAAATTCTGAGAGAAATTCCGGAAATAAAACAGATCAAAACAGGGCTGGCTCACATTTTCATTCAACACACCAGTGCTGCACTTACCATTAATGAAAATGCCGATCCCTCTGTAAGAAGAGATTTTGAATCTCATTTTAACAGAGCTGTTCCTGAAGACACTTCTCTTTATGAGCATACCCTCGAAGGAACCGACGACATGACCTCTCATATTAAAAGTTCATTGCTTGGCTCATCAGTTTCTATTCCAATCACCAATGGTCGGTTTAATTTGGGAACCTGGCAGGGGATTTACCTTTGTGAGCACCGGAATCATGGTGGAGCGAGGACACTCGTGGTAACACTGAAAGGAGAGTAGTTTCGCGGGTATTGTCTTCATCTCTGAATCAAAAGTTTTCTACTTCCGTAGCTGATGAAATGAAAAAATACTTACCAACCGTCGGGGTGCTTTGCTTAATAAAATTTGGGATCCATTGGTTTGGAAATCAGAACTATGGTTTTCACCGGGATGAATTGTTGCATCTTTCAGTAAGTGAACATCTGGCGTGGGGTTACTTCGAATTTCCTCCCTTTATAGCATGGGTGGGAAAGCTATCCTATTTATTATTTGATTATTCGCTGATTGGTACGCGCTTGTTCCCCACACTGGCAGGTATCGCTATTTTAGTACTTTGCTGTATGATAGCCAAAGAACTGGGCGGAAAATCGAAAGCGATTTTGGTAGCCGGAGTATGTGTTCTGGCCTTTGTACCATTTTTCCGAAATCATCTTTTGTTTCAACCCGTTGCTTTTGACCAGCTGTTCTGGACGCTGGGCTTTTATCTGCTCATCAAATTCTTAAACTCAAAGAAGAAAGAGTATCTTCTGCTGTTGGGTTTTGTAGCTGGCTTGGGGCTACTCAACAAATATACAATGCTGGTTTGGGGGTTTGGAGTAGCTGCAGGATTGATATTCTATAATCGGGGTGAGCTGTTCAAATCGCAATGGTTGTATGTTTCAGGATTGATTGCTTTCCTGGTTTTTCTCCCCAATATAATCTGGCAGATACAGTATGAATGGCCCTTCTTTTTACACCTTGAAGTACTGAATGAAAAACAGCTGAATGAAATAAATCCATGGGAATTTGGATTAGCGCAATTGGAATTACCATTTACTTTGATGGTAAGTATAATCGGTGTGTATGGGCTATTTGCTTCCGAAAAACTAAAGAAATACCGAAGTACAGGTATTGCTGTGATAGTGATTTTTATTACGATGTGGATTATGAAATCCAAGGCGTACTATTTTTTTGCAGCCTATCCAGTTATGTTTGCTGCCGGTGCGGTTCAAATTGAAAGTTGGCTTCACAAGAAACCGGTATGGAATTATTCAGTAGTTGCGGTTCTCTTTTTGCCAACTATTCCTTTTATACCGGAGGCCATTCCAATACTTCCTGTCGATAAACACGTGGAGTACATGAAGCTGGAAGAAGACTCCGAAGGCAGGTTAGAACTCACCGGTGATTATGCCGATATGTTTGGGTGGGAAGAGCAGGTTGCTTTGGTAGATAGTGTTTACCAATCGCTTTTGAGCAATTATGAGCCGAAGGAGATCGTAATCTGGGCTGAAAATTATGGGGAAGCAGGAGCTGTAAAAATATTGGGAGATCAATACGGATTGCCCGATCCCATTAGCCGGCACGGTAGTTTTTGGCTCTGGGGATATGGAAATGCTGAAGCAAAAGTTTGGATTAGTCTAGGCAATGAGGCCAGGTCAGTTAACTACGTTTTTGAGGAAGTAGAACTAGTTAAGATCATTACACACAAGTATGCCATTGGTGAAGAAAATGGCATTCCACTATATATTGCCCGTAAGCCTAAAGTGAATATTGAGCAATGGTGGGCAGACTATGAAGAGCATGTATTTGATTGATTAAAGTCCTTTCCGAACCCTAAGTAATCGGTCAATTGGACTTCGGTCATTCGGGTTAACCAAATGATCATGATGCTTATTTGAGTACTTTACATCTTCAGTGGAGAAGAAGGCTTCAGGATCAATATCCTTCACAATGTTGAAAACTTTGTTCAGTTTCTTTCGCTTCAACACAGTGAAAATGACTTTAACGTCATTGAATCCACCTTTGGCATCTAAACTGGTGATTGCGATACCTGCTTCCTTCAAGGCTTCAATCAGCTCTTCCGATTTATGCAGGGTGATGATGCGAACCAGTACGGTGCCCACCTTCATTTTGTCTTCTATGTACAACCCGATGAATGTTCCGGCCGAAAATCCGCCCGCATAAGCTACATAGTTTACCCAGTGGTTAAGATTTTGAAGTAGCTGGGCAACTACAATCACCCAGATAATAACTTCGAAAAACCCGAGCAGTGCTGATTGCCATTTATAACCACGGGAAACCATGGTTATCCGCAATGTTCCAAGAGAGACATCGGCAATACGAGCACAAAAGATAAGTATGGGAAGTACGAAATAAGGTAATTCAGACATAGTGGATTTCAAACATAATGAAAAAGCCTCCCAAGGTTAAGTAGGGAGGCTTTTCCAAAATACGAATTTACTTATTCATGAGGTGGGTTATTTTCAGCCTGACTGGCTAATTTTTCTATTACACCGGCTGCCCATTCTTTGCCGCCTAAACCAAAGGCGAGCCCCAATGCAAGGCATGCGGCTCCAAATAAAAGAAGAAACGCATTGGTTACTAACTGCTCTCCAATACTCAATTGTGTAAGAGAGAGGGAAACCACAAATAAGATGATGGCATACTTGGCAATGGCACCAACCATATTTGCCTGTCTCACCCCGATGTTACTCAGATAAGTACTCACAACCTGTGCGATAAAACCGGCAAGGAACACGCCAAATATAAGTGCAAGTACGGCTACAATTACATTAGGGATATAAAGTATAATTTGGTTAAACAACTCGGAAGCCACGCTTAAGCCAAGTGTATTTAATCCCGCCAAAATTACTATCAACATGATAAGCCAGTATATAATGCTGCCTAAAATATCTATGGCAGATTTTTTACTTCCGCCATCCTTAAGAAACTTATCGATTTTTGCTTTTTCAGTAACAACATCTAGTCGAATTAGTTTGAGAAGTTTTACTGCTGCAGTTTGTACCAGTTTGGCAATAATCCAGCCTACAATAAGTATTAAAATTGCCCCAATCAGGCTGGGTAAAAAAGAAGCTAACTCATTAAAAAAAGTATTATACGACTCTACTAATACACTTTGGATTTCTTCTAACATCATGCACCTCCGTTAAATGTGAATATTATCTTCCCATTTACCGAAAGCTGATATCATTAACAACAAGTTTTTTCTGATGTAGTTTGCACTGCACTCTCAATATTTCTTCAAATATATCTTGATACTGGAGCCGAATAAGCCTTATCTTTAAGCCTTGGGCAAGTTCTATACAGCCAGCTCCCTTTGAACTCCGTCAGGGCGGGAACGCAGCAGCGGTAATTAGGTCGTAGCGGCGTGATATAGGTCGCTTGCCCATTTTTTTATTTATGAAATTCTCTTTCATAAAAAAGCCCCGCACATCAACCATGTGCGGGGCTTTTTGTTTTTTAATGCTTTCTTAAACTACATATCGCCAGTTGTGATAGGAACGGCAACCTTAGTGGTTCCCCAGTGTAGATTAAGATGTGCTTTAGTATCCGAAAGCGTGTCGAAATAAATGGTAAAGCGCTCCATGTTTGAAGCATCATTATTTACTACCGCTGCAGGCACACGTACATAATCTTCACTCTCATCATACTGAGTTCCCCACGATAATTTGTTGTTCAGGATAATAGTCCACTCTTCACCATTTGGCAGAGAGTAAAGAGAGTATGTACCGGCTTCGACTTTTTCACCTCCGACCATTACATCATCAGAAAAAGTGATAGCGGTCGACTCATTTGCACCTGTTCTCCAAACCCGACCCGATGGAGCCAAATCTGCATCTTCTTCAAAGTAAGTACGTTCTTTGATAGCAGGGCGGCCATAGGTTACTGTTACTTCCGTAGTGCCAATTGTCTGGCTTACAGAGGCGTTTGGGCTTGGACGCGCGCTGTTATTTCCGCGTTCCTGGGCTACTGCCGTTTCGGCTACAAAAAAAACGGTTAGTACCATTAAAAAAGAAAGTTGTAATAGTTTCTTCATGGATCCTCATTTTATTTTTGATTAGTTGGTGTCTCAAATAAAGATTCATCGATATCAGGGATGATCTTCAGCGCATTTTTGTAATACACTTTTCGTAACACTTCATCCGGTAAATCCAATCCATACATTTGCCAGAAAGCATGGCGCTTGCGGAAATAATCGAAATATTCGTCATCACTTTCCAGAACTCTGAAATAGGTATGGTACTCGTGGGGGCGATAGGTGTCTTTTCCAAATAACAGGCGATCCTGGTATTTGATGAAAAACTCTTTGGCAAAACGGGGCTGTCGTCCAAGCTCGGCAATGATAGCCGCTGTTTCAGTATATACGTTTGGGAATTCATCCAAATGTTTTCCAAGCCGCGCGAGATCATTCGCCATCCATCCGAAATGGGCATTGATAAAGGTAGTTTCCGGGTGTTTCCGAAATACATTCCACTGCTCGTTCATCACCACTTCCCAGCTGGGATAACGAGTAGAGTCACCCCGGTGGCGACTTGGGAACTGCTTCATTTCCAGCCAGCGTTCGTTGTGTTCATCGATTGGCTCCCAGAATACGGCAGGCTCTCCGGTATGAATGAGGACGGGCATTCCCAACTCCCCGGCTTTGGCCCAAACGGGATCTATTCTTGGGTCATCGGTGTGCACGCGATTTCCTTCTGAATCTAAAACGGTAAGCCCGAGGTTCTTGAAAATTTTAACTCCCCGGGCGCCATTTTCATAATCCTGCTCTAATTGAGCAACGGCACGGTCCGTCCATCCGGGTTCGTCAATCCCATCAAAATCAATATTAGCAAACACGATGAAGCGACCGGGAGCTTGTTTCTCAGCCGCATCTACCATGGCTTTTAAAGTCTCCCCTGAACGGCCACTCAGATTTACCAGCACTTTCATGTTCAGGCTATCCATTTCGCGGGCGGTTTGCTTCAGATCCATGGAAGCCATTCTCCATAAATGGCTGTGAATATCAACGAAGGGATATTTTGCCGACGTTACTTTTTCTCCAGGAACCACCAGGGTAGATTCCGGGTCATATTCCTCGAAGGTCATGGTGGTGTCTGCTTCCTGCGAGAAAGCAGGTGAAAAGAATAGTAAGGCCGGTAATAAAAAAGATAAATACTTCATACATCGGTAAGTTAAGAATAATATAGCGCCCTATAATACATGTAGAACGGCTATAAAAAAAGCCCCGCACCTTACTAAAGTGCGGGACTTAAAATTAACTGAGTAGAAAGTTATTCTAATTCACTTTCTCTTCATCCTTTAACAAATGGCTGAATTCTTTTTTGAATTTCTTCACCTTCGGAGCAATTACAAATGAGCAATATCCGGCATTAGGATTATTCTCAAAATAGTTCTGGTGGTAGTTTTCAGCTACATAATAATTCTCAAGCGGCTGAATTTTGGTTACAATCGGATCTTCCCAAAGATCAGATTCATCGGTTTTCTTCAACGATTTCTCCGCAATTTCTTTCTGTTCTTCATTGTGATAGAAAATCACCGATCGGTATTGGGGCCCCACATCATTTCCCTGTCGGTTAAGGGTGGTTGGATTGTGAGTGTGCCATAGCACTTCCAGTAGTTCCTCATAAGAAATTACCTCCGGATCAAAATGGATTCGGGCCACTTCAGCATGGCCGGTTTGGCCACTTGTCACTTCTTTATAAGATGGGTTTTCTACATGTCCGCCGGAGTACCCCGACTCCACATGCTCGATACCTTCAACTATTTCATAAATAGCTTCTACACACCAAAAACATCCCGCGCCAAATGTAGCTTTCTCTAAATTTTTCTCTTTGTTCATATCCATATCCTGAGCTGATAATGATAAAGTTGACAGACTAAATAACAGTCCTGTTAAAAAAAATGATTTCACCATAACAACCTATTCTTATTTGTAGTTCTTGGATTAGACAACATTAATCTTGATTCTATTACGAGGTCAAAACAAATACATCGTAAAACTTCGTTTCCTGAAAACAAAATCGGCAGGAATCATTGATATATACGTAGTCGGTGGTGATTTAGATTGGGTTGGTAATTTTCGTGAAGAGTATGAGGGAGTAATGTGGAATCAGGTTACTTTTTTTTGAAATATCGCAAAGAAAAATAAAGTAACGCTCCAGTCAATGCACTGTAGATACAGGTGAGATATAAATGACTTACAGTGATTAGTCCCAGTAAGTGATTTTCCAGCGATACCGGAAAATATGGCTGCATATCGGTATGCATGATACTATCCAAAATAACATGACTGTATGTTCCAATGAATGCACTAACGAAAGCAACCACCCATGTTATAACGATAGGTTCAGCTTTTTTTGAAAGACCAATAATTTGAAGCCCCATTTCAGATAAATACTTGCCTGAAAGGGCTGAAAAAACCGCCAGTAACGTTGCTCCAAAATAGGTGTGAGAAAACCCATGAAGCTGTCCTTCGCCTGTTAAAAGAACAATTAATGGTTGAATATCCATAACTATTTGAGCCCATCCGAATACCAGCAAGCTAAAGCTGCCTTGCAACAAAGCTTTGAATACTATTCCAGGGCCCATATGAAAAGGCGTGAACGGCATAGTGGTTTTATTATTTCTTCGGTTGTGGCGGTTTATCCTGTTCTCCAATTGTGAAGAAAGGCCTACATAAATGTAATTTCGTTTGAGACTTGATATGGCGTAAACCGTAAACATATCAAAAAATAGAAGCTCAGATAATAAAAAAGCCTGCCTCTGAATTCAGAAACAGGCTAATTTGGAAGTGCTCACGAGAGGAATCGAACCTCCACGGCCGTTAGGCCATACGCCCCTCAAGCGCACGCGTCTACCAGTTCCGCCACGTGAGCATTGGTAGTAATTGAAGGGCGACAAAGATAGCACTTTTAGCTTTCAAAATTCAATGCATTCCCACAAAAAAACCCATCCAATTTAATGAATGGGTTTTTGCTGAGTGTACATCCGTTCAGAATTACTACTCAGGCTTAGGCGATCGTTATATATATGCAATCATAAGACGATTCGCTTTTGCCTAAAGTTCTATACTCTATCATGTGCTCATACGCAGAACGTCAGAGCAAGAATGGGAAATTCAACACTCAGTGTTGAATGTTGAATATTCGATATTCTTTTATCCCTCTTCTTCTTCGAGCTGACGTTTGGCGTAGTCATTCTCGGGGTCAATTTTAAGCGCTTGCTCGTAATAGGTACGGGCTTTGTCCGTTTGACCGCCTTTCTTAATCATGTCTCCCATCAGAATCCAGTTTTCAGCATCTTTGGGATCTTTCTTGATGCGTTCGATCAGGTAGGGAATGGCTTCTTGTCCGCGGTCGGTCATCAGCATGAGCATCACTTTATTTCTGTGAGCGGCTGAGGTATCGCTCAGTTCAATGGCTTTATCAAAATCCTCTTCAGCTCCATCCAGTTTTTCGAGTTGCATCCGAACGTTTCCGCGAAGGTTATAGTAAGCGGCGTTGTCATCGTCCAGCTCAATAGCTTTTTCAATGGCTTCAATGCTGTGGCTCCACTGGTTCAGCTGTTGCATTACCAAAGCTTCCAGATACCAGGCTTCGTGTGAATCGGGCTGCTCCTTTTGTAATTCTCTGGCCACATCAAGGGCGTAATCGATGTCTTTTTCCCTTAATAATTCAAATCCTTTATTCAGTTTCTCTTCGAAATTCATGGAGTTTGTTTAATTGTCTTTATTTGAAAGATCTTCGTATTCGGCTTCTTCAATTTCATCAAAGCGATTTCGCCGGCTTCTTGATCCGCCACTAAACGGGTTAAAGTTTTGCTGGCGCTTATTGGAAGGTAAGAACAATCGATTGATATATCTTATCAAAAGGAAAAATACTATGCTAAAAAATATAAACTTAAGCATGGTTCTCAGGGTGCAATATGAATGTGTGTATTGGTATGAACCGGCTTTTCAAAAATTTGCTCTTCGATGTAATCCAAGTGCTCTTCATTATTGACAAAATCTATCTCCGAAGCATTCAGTACAATTAAGGGAGCGCGATTATAATGATGGAAAAAATGATTATATGCATCGTTCAGCTCCTTCAGATATTCAGGAGTGATGTTTTGCTCATAATCACGCCCGCGGTTTTCAATGTTTTCCAGAAGCCGGTCCACCGAAGACTGAATGAAAATGATCAAGTCAGGCTGGGCCGCTATTCCCGTCATGATGTTAAAAATGTTATCATAAAGTGCCAGTTCATCCTGATCTAAATTCAAGCGGGCAAAAATACGGTCCTTATCAAAAATGTAATCCGAGATGGTAAACTGGTGGAACAGGTCCTGGCTCATCATATTCTGTTGCTGCTTAAAACGACTTGCCAAAAAAGCCAGCTGGGTCTGGAAAGCATAACGCTCACGGTCTTCATAAAATTTTGGGAGGAAGGGGTTGTCTTCAAATTCCTCGAGCACCAACCGGGCGTTTCGTCGCTCAGCCAGTAACGTTGCGAGCGAAGTTTTTCCGGCTCCAATTACGCCTTCAATGGCAATAAAATCATAAGAATTGGACATCAGCTACCAGTTCAAGGTTGTTCTAACAATTTCGAGATCCGGGGCCTGTTCTATCATGGTATCCACGTGCTGAGCGGAAACGGGATCTTTCCAGTCTGGAAAAATGTCTTTTAATGGCAACAGAACAAACAAACGCCGGCTATATTCCTGATGGGGAATGATAAGGGTATCTGTTTCAACGACCAAGTTATCATAGGCAATTATATCCAGATCAAGGGTGCGGGCTGTCCATTTGGGATAGCGGGAAGGACGTCCCTGTTTCTTTTCCTGAGCTTTAAGTTCATCAAATAATTGTTCAGGAGACAGCTTGGTTTGAATAACAATCACTCCGTTCAAAAAATCATTTTCTGAAGGGCCCACGGGTTCCGATTTATATATGACCGAAGTCTTAATACCATCCTCAGAAAGTGACTCCAGGAATGAAGCCGCCTTTTGAAGCTGACGATGCGGATGATTAAGATTTGATCCCAGTGCTATAACTACCTGGGCCATGACATCCTCGCTTCGGTATATTTGGTGTGGGTGGAAAGGGGAGGAGAGAGCTTGCGAACGTGTACCATAAACCGGTCAAATTCAGAAAATTGCTGAGCTATAGCCGTTCCTATTTGATGACACAAATGCTCGATAAGATCAACCGATTCGCCAGCCATAATTTCAGCACAAATTCGGTGAACGTTGGTATAGTCGATGGCATCAGAATGTTGATCGGATTCGCCTGCTTTTGAAAGGTCAGTTTCAAAAATGACATCCACTTCAAAATCGTTACCCTCTTTTTTTTCATGTTCGTGCACTCCGTGAAATGCTCTGAACTTCATCCCTTTGATGGTGAGGGTATCCATAGATTAAAGGCTGGCTACTTCAATACGCTGATGAAGTTCTTCTACCATGCGCTTGTGCTTGGCACTGGTTGAAATGCGCTCTTCTACCGTTGATATGGCGTGAATAACGGTAGAGTGATCACGTCCGCCGAAATGGAGTCCAATGGTCTTTAAGCTGGATTTCGTGAACTTCTTGGACAGATACATCGCGATTTGGCGAGCTTCTACAATTTCCTGCTTCCGCGTTTTCTCCCGCACTTTATTGGTGTCTATTCCAAAGTAATCACACACATAATTTTGAATGGACTCAATAGAAATCTGTGTGTTCGATTCTTTCACCATGTCTTTAAGCACACGCTTGGCCATGGCGAGATCGATGTCATCAATATTCTGAAGAGAAGCGTGAGCCAATAATTTGATAATGGCGCCTTCCAGATCCCGAACGTTTGATTTGAAATTATGAGCGATGAACTCAATAATCTGCGGGTCAATTTCGATGCCGTTGTCATTTGCCTTGCGTTCAAGAATAGCATATCGGGTTTCGTATTCCGGCATTTTCAGGTCGGCACTCAATCCCCAGCTAAATCGGGAAATCAACCGCTCTTCAATATCAGGTACATCTTTGGGCGCACGATCACTACTCAGAATAATTTGCTTTCCATCCTGGTGAAGGGCATTAAAAATGTGGAAGAATTCTTCCTGCGTTTTCTCCTTCCCGCTGAAAAACTGAATGTCATCTACCATCAATACATCAATATTGCGGTAGAACATGGAGAACTCACTGGCGCGGTTATTTCGGATGGCATGCACAAATTCGTTTGTGAAAGCTTCCGAAGAGATATAAAGGACAGACTTTTCTTCACCAAACTTCTCTTTAATCTTATTGCCGATACTTTGTACAAGGTGAGTTTTTCCTAAACCGGTTGGCCCGTATACGAAAAACGGATTAAAGGAATTGCTGCCCGGGTTATCTGCAATGGCCATGGCAGCTGAACGGGCAAGCCGGTTACAGTCGCCTTCAATGAAGCGCTCAAATACGTAATTATTGTTGAGGTTTGAATCGATTTTGGTCTTTCGGATTCCCGGAATCACAAAAGGGTTTTCGATGCGATCGGCGTGGTATTCCGGATAGCCATTGGATTCCTGAGGTTGTACCGGTCCCATAGGGCGTTGCGGCATTCGAACCGAGCGATTGTGCTCAAATTGATCCGACTTCTCCATAACAATGGAGTACTCTAATTTACCTTCCGGGCCAAGCACTTTTGCAAGGGTAGAACGAAGCATATTGTAGTAATGCTCTTCCAGCCATTCGTACCAAAATTGACTGGGCACCTGAACGGTGAGTGTGTTGTCTTTCAAAGAGACCGGCTTGATCGGTTCAAACCAAGACTTATACTTTTGATAGCTGATGTTGTCCTTAATAATATCCAGGCATTTATCCCATGCCGATTCAACCGAAAGCTCGTGCAATTTCCCTAATCCCCCTTACAGGTGTACTTAATATTGTCAGATCAAACCAAAATCAGTTATCCACAGGAAGAAGTGTAGTTTCTGATTTTGTGCTGCTGAGAAAATGGCAATTTATCGGGCACTTGTCAAACGGCAGTTCACCTATTTTCGAAAAGTTATCCACATTGTAAAATAAGCCGTAATGCAATGTGTGGCAGTGACTTAAATGATTTGGTAAAAAATTCTAAAGTTCTTCTTGACAGCCGTTAATATTGCCGTAACACTGAATTAACCTTGATCACATAGATTGAAGATAAAGGAAGACTTTTTTTCCACAAGTTTTCCACATTTTTTTATTCGTGTAAAAATGCCTGGGAACGATAAAAAAATGAGCTATAAATCAAGCTTTTTTTGCTTTTAAAAATCGGCTTTTTTGACCATAGTCTTTTTTCAGCTCAGCCGACCAATTTGCTTCTTCAAATAGCTTAAGGACTTCGGTACTGTTGTCTTCATGAAGCTCCAGAAAAACGGTTCCATGGGGAGATAATAAACCTGAACTTAGCTGCTCAAGCGCACCGTACATTTGTACAGTCGATTCACAAAACAAGGCCTCGGCGGGTTCATAATCTTTTACCTCTTTGTCAAGAGTGGATTCTTCGTTGCGCAAGATGTAAGGTGGGTTCGAAATGATGAGATCAAACAAGCGGTCTGAAAAAGCCTTGGGATTAAAGAGGTCGTCTTTGGCCAGAGTGATATCAACCTTGTTTTGCTCTGCGTTCTTCTGGGCAACCGACAATGCTTTGTCTGAAATATCAGTAGCAAACACGTTCCATTCCGGGCGAGCTTTTTTTAGTGCTACGGGAATGCAACCCGAACCGGTTCCCACATCCAGAACCGAAAGTGTTTTACCCTTGGGGTGAAGTTCCAGAATCCAGGTTACAAGTTCTTCGGTTTCCTGTCTTGGGATAAGAACGCCGGGTTCCACATGTATCCGAACATCATGAAAATCGGTATGGCCTGTAATATATTGAAGAGGCTCGTGAGCGGCGCGACGTTTTACTAATGGGCGTAACACATCCAGTTCTTCAGAAGAGAGAGGGCGATCATAGATTAAATAAAGATCCAGTCGTTTTACAGAAAGCACATCTCCAAGGAGCCACTCAATGCTCATTCTCGGAGACTTGACGTCTTTTTCTTCAAAAAACCCGGTAGCCCACTCCAGCATGCTAAGAACCGTCCATTCGGAAGGTGCCTGTGGCATGAACTATTCTTCCTCAGCTTGCTTCGGCGGCTGTTCTTCCTGAAGGGTTAACCCATGGCGCTTGGAGAAGTCCAGAATAAAGTCGATTACGTTAGACTCTACATTTCGCTCTTCAGACAAGGAACTTCCACGAAATCCCATACGTCCGCCGGTTTTTTTAAGGACAATCTTGTTGTGCTTGCCCAAACTTTCAACAATACAGGTAAGGGTAACACTGGAGTTAATTTGTTTTTCATACTCTTCATAAACGGCTACATAAATCGTTTCTGAAGATTCTTCGGGTGAGTATTCATACAAAAATTTGGGCGGTTGCTCTTTGAATAATTTAGAGGACATTCTGCGAAGCGTTGCAGTTGGCCCAAATACAAAATAAGTTGTGTGTGAATTCATGCTTTGTAGCTTGAATTAATTATTTTAAAGGAATGTTGTGTATATCGAAATTTGTGCTGAAAATAACAGGTTATTGCTTTAAGGCAATAAGAAAAAGGATAAATTTTCGTTTACAAAACTGATAGTGCACTCAAAACATTCATAAACCCACTTTTTTGATGAAAAAATTGACCTTTTTTACGCTTCTCTTTTCTCTTTTATGGGTTGGAAATCAAGCTTTTGCACAATTTGGTGAGCCAGAAGTGCGGGAAATAGAAGAGCCGAGAAACTTATATGACGAAGGATATCGAACCGGATTCGGCATTAACTTTTCATTAAACGATTTTGGAGTTGGCGCCGGCGGGCAATTTCGTTTTGGGTTGAATTCTTATACCGAAGCTTTAATAACATTGAAATTGACAGGGCTGAAAGATCCCACCGAACAGACATTCATCGATTATACTTTTGGATTTAAAACGGTGCCGGAAAAGTATCAAAGGGTTATGGCTGTTCCTTTATATATAGGTTTAAAGAAAAGATTTTTTGCCGATGAAATATCCGACAATTTCAGAGTGTTTAGTTCTTTGAGTGCAGGGCCTACTTTTGCTTTTTCCTACGCCTATTTTAATGATGTAACTGAAAATGGTTTTCGTGAAAACGATACCGGCATTTATGGTCGTTCAGAAAGAGTGTATGATATATTTACCGGCTGGAGTAATTCAGAGACGCATTGGGGATTTGGCGGTGAGTTCGTAATCGGGGTTGATTTCGGAGAGAAGTTTGCCAACCTCTCGAGTGTGCAGTTTGGATATACGATGAATTACTTTTCCGGTGGCATTCAGGTGCTGGAGCCTTGTCAACCCGATTTAAGCAGGATTAATCAACAACCGGTAAATCCTTGCGGTTTCTCGAGTGTAAATTCAGTCCCGGTTCTTGTTGGAGATAACGGCGGTAATGTAAGTGTTGAGCATGCTCCTCTGGAAAAAGCCCACGATCCGCGCAAATACTTCGGAACCGCTCAGATCACCTTTATTTTTGGATGGATGTGGTAGCCTGATCTTCGGCTACTATTTTGCCAAACCAGTCATCGGGGTTAGCCAGGGTATCAATAACCAAGTCCGGCTCATGGGCAGCTAATTCTTCCCGGCTGTACTTTCCGGTGGTAACAGCTACACATTTCATTCCGGCCTTATTGGCACATTCAACATCCCGGGGAGTATCACCTAGAATTACGAAGCGGGAAGGATCGGGTTCTGTATCGTAAATTTTTTGAAATTGCTCCATCGCGATATGGGGCAATTTATTTCTGTCCTTCTCCAGTTCACCAAAGGCACCAAAAGAAAAATCCCGGTTAATATCCGCTGCTTTTAATTTGAGTTGTGCAGCTTTTGGGTAATTACCGGTCAGAAGTCCACAGATAAAATTGCCGTTAAAAAAATAGTCCAGTGCCTCGTCTATATGCGGAAGTCGGGTTACCATAGCTTTTTCTTTGAGTAACACATTCTGCAAATAGTCGAGATACAGTGACTTATACTTCCGGTATAACTCTTCATCAAAATCGTGATTCACCAGGAAGGAAGTGAAGATATCGTGGTCGGTTCTCCCCGAAAAAGAATCGCTCTCCATATCCGGGTAGTCAATTTCGAGTTCATCCAGAATTCTGCGGAGGTGGGTTCGATTAAAAGTACTGTTTACGGAGAGGAGGGTGCCATCTATATCAAAAAGGATAATCCAGGGATGTGGGGACAAAGCAAAAGTGGTTTTGAGTTAAACATCTTCAACAAAGTTACGAAACTTAAAGTGAAATGGCTTTAAGTACATGTTAAATCGTAGTACCTTCTAAGTATAATCTCACCAAACTATTAATCGGAGAAATTGAAATGAGTTTTATTGAAGACGTTCACGCAAGGCAGGTAATCGATTCGCGGGGGAACCCAACCGTTGAGGTGGATGTAATTTTGGATACGGGCACTGTAGGTCGTGCGGCAGTTCCTTCGGGAGCATCAACCGGTGAGCATGAAGCCGTTGAGTTGCGCGACGGAGACAAGGATTATTACCTGGGCAAAAGCGTCCTGAAGGCAGTTGAAAATGTAAACACGACTATAGCAGAAGAATTTAGAGGGCATTCGGTTTTCGGTCAGGTTGACTTAGACGATCTGCTGCTGGAACTGGACGGAACCCCAAATAAAGCTAAGCTTGGTGCAAACGCCATTCTTGGAGTGTCTATGGCAACGGCTAAAGCTGCGGCCGAAGAGTTGGGAATGCCGCTGTGGAGATATGTTGGCGGAGTGAATGCCAAGGTGATGCCGCTTCCGATGATGAATATCATTAACGGTGGATCCCATGCCGACAATAGCGTTGACTTGCAGGAGTTTATGATTATGCCGGCCGGTGCTCAATCTTTCAGTAATGCTTTGCAGATTGGAGCTGAAGTATTTCATAACCTGAAAAAAGTACTGTCAGAAAAAGGATACAGTACAGCCGTTGGAGATGAAGGCGGTTTTGCACCAAACCTGAAATCAAATGAAGAAGCTGTAGAAGTAATTTTGAAAGCCATCGAAAAAGCCGGTTATACTCCCGAAGAAGATGTGCTGATTGCCCTCGATCCGGCTGCTTCTGAATTCTATAACACAGAGTCGGGGTTATATGAATTCAAATGGAGTGACGGATCCAAAAAAGATACCGATGCTATGGTTGAGTTCTGGAGTGAGTGGGTTGAGAAGTATCCGATTATCTCTATTGAAGACGGGCTTGCTGAAGATGACTGGGATGCCTGGAAAAAACTTACAGAAGCAGTAGGCGATAAGGTGCAGCTTGTCGGTGATGATTTGTTTGTTACCAACACCGAGCGATTGGCAACCGGTATCGAACGCGGGATTGCAAATTCCATCCTTATAAAAGTAAATCAGATTGGTACTATCACTGAAACGCTTGATGCCATCGAGATGGCTCACAAAAACGGCTACACTGCAGTAATTTCTCACCGCTCAGGTGAAACTGAAGACGTGACCATTGCTGATCTTGCCGTTGCAACCAACGCCGGGCTGATCAAGACCGGCTCCATGAGCCGTACCGACCGAATTGCTAAATACAACCAGCTTATTCGTATTGAAGAGCAGCTGGGGGATTCGGCCATTTTTCTTGGACAAGATGCTTTTGGACTCTAAGAAACTCAGGCACTTAATACGAAGAAAGCCGTCACATTAGTGATGGCTTTTTTTATGCAGTTTTGTTAAATGTGGGCATGGAAATTTTATTCTTCATTATAGGAAGCCTCGTATTTGGTTTGGGGGCGTATCTGATTTTTGACCACATCAGCTATGTACGGATAGCCGCCGAAACAAAAGGAAAAATCATCGGGTTTAAGACATCCTCCGGTTCTGAGGGGAAAACCATCTACACTCCGGTAGTGCAAAGTTATTTTGGTGATTTCGCCGGTAGTTATGGAAGCAGTAGTCCCACATATCAGATAGGAGAAGAAGTTGATGTGATTTATGTAGCCGGGAAAACTCCCCGTTTAAAATCCAATATGCCCTATTTTATGGGGTTCTTTTTGATGATCTTCGGAGGTATTTTTTGTATTGCATTCTTTTCCGTATTCAACTTCTCCATTTGGAACTTTCTATATTCGTTAGGGGTATTTTTGTTCATCATTGTTTCCTTTCGCAGATTGTTAAAATCTAAAGGAATTGACTCTTTGGGTGAGTTGAAGGAGGTTGTGAAAAGCACAAATAAAAACACTCAGGATATCACAAAAAATATCATTCGGGAGCCCGCAAAAATTGAGGAAGTACATACAAAACAAGCCAAAGCAACCAAAATAATAGGGCCGGTATTTTCCGTTGTTGGTTTGGGAGTTCTGGCATTGGGAATTTATCTGGGGGTTGAACGCTATCATTTTTTGGAAGAAGCCATTCCCGCATCCGGAACGGTAACCGGTTTTCATGAAAGCAGAAGTGATGACGGTTATACGTATTACCCGATTGTGGAATATTCTCCGAACGGCTCTTTCGAAGCCATTACCTTTAGGCACGATACAGGAAGTAACCCTCCTTCATATAGCAGGGGTGAAATTGTAGATGTACTTCATGCCCCGGATAACCCAAATAATGCCATTATTGATAAAGGTATTTTTAATTGGGCTATTTCCATTTTTGTAGGGCTTTTCGGGGTTCTGTTTGCCTCTGTGGGGGTAGGGGTCTCTGTTTCAGCGTTCCGAAATCAAAGAAAGCAAATTAATTTGTAAGGAATGGCTTTGAGATCGCTCTTACTGAATACATAGTAGCTTTTTCAGAGCCGTTCTTTCTTGCCAAAGGCGGCTCTTTTTGTGTGAAATGAATCTGCGTAAAACCATCAGAATGCGTACCATGTATGTATGCGAAACACTCACACAGAACTGCTTAATTTTCGGAATCACCTGGAAACCAAGGTGGACTGGGCGCCTCATCTGAATGTAATAACCGGTCCAAATGGTTCCGGTAAAACCAGCCTGATTGATGCCATCCATTACCTGTGTATGTCGCGTAGTTTTGTATCAAATACCGATATGTATGTGGTCAATCAGGATGAAAGTTACTTCATGATTAAGGGCCATTTTGAAGGACAAATACGCTCGGAGTTTGATGTTTCCTGCTCCTATTCCCGCGGGGATGGAAAAAAGATTTTTGTAAACGACTCACCCCTGGAAAGGCTTTCTGATCTCATTGGGATGGTACCTGTTGTAACCTTAACCCCTGATGACAAAAAGCTGACGCTGGAAGGTCCTACCGAACGGCGTAGCTTTATAGATGCATTTATCAGCCAGATTTCGCCGGCGTACCTGCGGGATTTAATTGAATACCGCCGGGTTCGCAAACAACGTAATTCCCTGCTTCAGGAATATCGTGGTCCGGTTTCTGTGCTGGAAGCGTACCTGGAACCCTGGAATGTGCAACTGGTGGAAGCAGGTGCTCGCATTGTTGCCAAACGTCATGAAGTGCTCGAAAACCTGAAGGCCTATCTTGAGAAAGACTATGCGATGATATCGGGGATGGATTTGACTACCAACCTGGAGTATCAAACATTTTGCACACCCACCACAGATGTTGAAGCCATTGAAAAAGAATATTATGAGCAATTGGAATCGGCTCAACCCAAGGAAATTGAAAGGGAAATTACGACAATAGGTCCGCACAGGGATGAGGTTGTGTTTTATCTGGATGACTTTGAGCTTCGCCGGTTTGGATCGCAGGGGCAGCACCGGCTTTTTGCGCTATCATTGAAGCTGGCCCAGTTACATTACTACTCCGATGAGCTCGACGACTTACCTATCCTGATGCTGGATGATGTATTCGGTGATCTGGATCCCCGAAAAACAGAAATTTTACTGGATGCCCTTCAGCAACATAAAGGTCAAATATTCATAACTTCCGCCAATCCGGTTCCTTTCGAAGATTATGTTACCTTTGATGGAACCAACAACCGGTTATATAAAGTAGAAGCCGGTGAAATAAACGAGGTGATTAGATAGATGAGATTCGACACGCCAAAATCATTAGGGTCCGTTCTGGAAGAGTTTCTGGAGAAGTTTCCACAGAAAAAGAAGTTGAAACAGGGGATGATTTTATCGGCTTTTGAAGAGGTAGTTGGTAAGCGGATGGCTTCGGAGGTGGAAGATCTTCACTTTGAAGGAAATAAATTGGTGATGCGTGTGAAGCACCCATCATGGAGGCATGAAATTCATGGAAACCGGTTCAGCATCGCTAAAAAATTAAACAGTAAAGTTAAAGGCGATGTCATAGGCGACATCATAGTGCGCAGTTAGTTGATTAACCATAATCCTGCATCTATATTCGGCAATGGCTGATATCACAGATAATGAAATTGTAAGACGGCTCAAGGCTTTTCTGAAGCCCGGCACCAAACCCGGCACCGAGGAAACGGAAATGCGTTTCATCAGGCGGGAAAAGGTGATTGTATTTGTGGGAGCCTATATCATGGCCATCTCGCTGTGGTTTATTGTGAATCTAAGTGGCAGCTTCAACATCACCATTAACATTCCGGTGGAACCGGGCAATGTGCCGGAGAATATGGCTCTGACCGAAGACCTTCCGGAGTTTGTGCAGGTGAGCGTTTCCGGAGATGGATGGCAATTACTGAATCTGTATAATGATCCGCCCACTGTGGTCATAAACATAGAAGAAAGTGAGATAAATATGTTTGACCAGGTGCGGCAGCGGTTGAGTTACCTTCAGGAAATTGATGTAGCCAAAGTTCAGCCCTTGTTATTATCTGTGAATATGGAGCCGAAGGTATCCAAGAGAGTACCGGTTAAAATTAATACGGATCTTAACTTTCAACCTCGCTTTGGGCTGGTGGGAGAACCTGCTTACAGTCCGGATAGTATCACGGTAACCGGTGCGCAATCACGTATAGAAGATATTACGGAATGGGAAGTGCTGGATACGCTGAAGCTGGAGGGTATTCGGGAAGATATTTCAGCAACGCTGCCACTTGAAGACGCAATTGGTGTGGTAGAACTCTCTGAAACGGAGATTACCTATAATGCGGACGTATCCGAGTTTACCGAAGGGGAAACCACGGTTTATATCCGTACCCGGGGGCTGCCACGAGGACAAAATGTAAACTATAATCCTTCATCTGTAACTATCAGATTTGATGTGCCCATCGAGCAATACGCGGAAGTTGAAAGGATAAGGCCGTATGAAGTGTACGTTCCGTATGCCAAAATCCTGGAAGACTCAACCGGTTTTGTAACTCCCGATATTGAACAAACAGCTGATCAATTTGAGCTGCGTTTGCGAAGTTTTCAACCCAAAGCTGTGGCCTACTTTACGGTGTTGAATTAGTAATTCTACACGCAGCAGATGCGAAGTAAAGAATCTTAGCGATGAAATGCTTATCAAATAGTTTGTGGCCAAGATCCATCGCAGTAAACATCCTAAATCTGATTCTACCCCGTTAGCTCAGGATGACCTCAAAAAAGAGTAGGCTATCACCCAAACAATCCCTTAATATTCCCGCCATCATGGCTAATGGTTTGTCCGGTAACATAGCCGGAATGAGGAGACAACAACCACGAAGCCAGTGATGCAAACTCTTCTCCGGTACCCATTCTGCCTACGGGTATACTTTCCTCCATGTCAGCTTTTACTTCATCCAATGCTTTGCCGGTCTCTTCCGCTCTTTTTTGAATTACTCTTTCAATGGCAGGGGTTTCGTGGGAACCCGGTGCGAGCAGGTTTACGGTAATACCTTGCTTGGCTATTTCCAATGAAAGTGTTTTGGCAAAGCCGGCAACGGCGGCTCTTAAAGAATTGCTCAGCACTAAAGAGGGAATAGGTTGCTTGATGGACTGACTTTCCACAAAAAGAATGCGTCCGTAATTATGTTTTTGAAAGATAGGGATAAGCCGTTTGGTGAGATCTACTTTCCACCGAAGTACATTTTCATAAGCCTGATCCCACTGCTCCATAGAAGTTTCCAGAGCAGAAAGTGCGGGTGGTCCGCCGGCGTTTATCAAAACGCCGTTCAGTTTTCGCTGAGATATCAGTGTTTGCAGCTCATCCAGTGTAGACTCTTGTGTAAGGTCGCCGGTAAAAACCTGAGCCTGTTCAGGGTAGTCATCTTTGAGTTCTTTGAGCTTCTCTTCACGCCGGGCGACAGCAATAATGTTAGCTCCTTCTTTTAACAACTGCTCACTCACGGCACGTCCAAAACCACTGGAAGCTCCACAGATGAGAAACAGCTGGTTCTTAATTTTGAGATCCATTTTCAGGGAAGTATAGTTTGACTTTATTAAGTACCGATTAACCTAACAAAATATCTGAACTTTTGAGGGGCTTCCGAAAATTATCATTAATTGCAATAGCAGTAGTTTCTGCTGTATTTTTAATCATTGGATGCACAAACAAAAACAACACAAATTCACAAATGAACCAGGAAACAACGTTGACTAAGGAAGTAATAACCAGCGAAAAACAAGCAAGCTTGTCACCCGAGCAGGTTCTCCAAAACCTCAAAGAAGGGAACGAGCGTTTTGTAAACAATAATCTTACTCCGCGGGATTACCAGGCACAGGTAAAAGCTACTACCGGCGGGCAATATCCGGAAGCCGTTATAATTTCTTGCATCGACAGCCGGGTGCCGGTAGAGCAGGTGTTCGATAAAGGAGTAGGCGATATTTTTGTAGCCCGAGTGGCCGGTAACTTCGTGAATGAAGATATTCTTGGAAGTACTGAGTACGGAACCGCAGTTGCAGGATCAAAGGTGATTGTGGTGATGGGGCACAAGAGTTGCGGTGCGGTTAAAGCTGCCATTGATGATGTACAAATGGGTAATATCACAGCCATGCTGAGCAAGATTAAGCCGGCCGTTGAAATGACTTCGGATTACGATGGAGAACAGTCAACCGATAATGATGACTATGTAACAGAAGTTGTGAAGAACAACGTTATTCACACCATAGAACAGATGAGAAAAAACAGCCCTACGATTGCGGAACTGGAAAAGAACGGTGATGTAGTAATAGCCGGCGCTTTCTATGATCTGGAAACAGGAAAGGTTTCTTTTCTGGACTAAGAGCTTCAATCCAAAGCGTATCGATAAAAAGGGGAGTTTAACGACTCCCTTTACTTTTATAACTCAATGTGTTCTGCAAGAAGGTAAGACTTACCATTGCGGCAAGGTATCTGCTCAAAAACAATTCTTAATTTAATAATAAGGATTTGACCAAAATACCCGTATCTTTAAGGCTTGCAACTTTTCTGGTAATAGACTACTGAATATATAGCGCTAATCGAGAAGAGAATTTCATTAAACACAATACAACAATGTCACAAGACTTAAGAAATATAGCCATCATCGCTCACGTAGATCACGGGAAAACCACACTCGTTGATCAGATTTTAAAACAGAGCGGAACATTCAGAGAGAACCAGCAGGTGGAGGACCGGGTGATGGATTCCGGCGATCTGGAGAGAGAACGCGGCATTACCATCAGTTCCAAAAACACTGCTGTAAACTGGAAAGGCACCAAAATTAACATTGTTGATACTCCCGGTCACGCCGATTTTGGAGGAGAAGTAGAGCGAATTTTGAAGATGGTTAACGGGGTAATTCTTTTGGTGGATGCTGCCGAAGGCCCGCTTCCCCAAACTAAATTTGTACTGAGAAAGTCACTGAGTTTAGGTTATCAGCCTATTGTGGTTATCAATAAAATTGACCGAAAGGATGCTCGCCCTGATGCGGTACTGGATGAGATTTTTGATCTTTTTGTAATGCTGGATGCCAGTAATGAACAGCTGGATTTCCCGGTTCTATATGCGATTGCCAAAGATGGTATTGCCAAAGAAGAGCTGGAAGAGGAAGGTACTGACCTGTCTCCGCTTATAAACAAAATTGTGGAGCACGTACCGGCCCCGGAGCAAGACACCGATTCAAAATTCAAGATGCTGGTAAGCAGTATCGACTGGAACGATTATGTAGGCCGAATTGCAGTTGGTCGTGTTGAGCAAGGTACGATCAAAATAAACCAGGAAGTGGCCCTGATGAATGGTAAAGGTGAAGTGAAAGAAAAAGCCCGGGCCACCAAATTATTCTCTTTTGAAGGATTGAAAAGAGAGCCGGTTGAGCAAGCACAGGCAGGAGATATCATCGCCCTTGCCGGTTATGAGGAAGTGAATATCGGAGATACGCTGACCGATACCGCCGACATGACTCCACTTGAGTATGTGGATTTAGATCAGCCAACCATTGCAATGTATTTCCGGGTAAACAATTCCCCATTTGCAGGTAAAGAAGGCGATTATGTGACCTCCAATCAGTTAAAGGACCGCCTGTACCGTGAAACCCGAACCAATGTAGCCATGCGGGTTGAGCCGACCGATAGTCCGGATATTTATAAAGTTTCCGGCCGGGGTGAATTGCAGATGGCTATCCTGATTGAAACCATGCGTCGGGAAGGATTCGAATTTTCAGTGTCCCGTCCGGAAGTGCTTTTTAAAGAAGTGGACGGTGTAACCCACGAACCGGTAGAGGAAGTGGTTGTAGATGTACAGACCGATTATAGTAACAAGGTGATTGATAATCTGCAGAAACGAAAGGGAATCATGACCTCTATGAGCCAGGAAGGTGAAAACAACCGGATTCAATTCCGAGTACCTTCCCGTGGGTTAATTGGTTTCCGTGGAGAGATGCTGACTGAAACCCGTGGAACGGGAATCATGCACCAGCAATTTGATGGGTATGAGCCTTATGCCGGCGAAATTCCCGGACGTAATCGCGGAGCCCTGATCGCTCTTGAACAAGGAGATGTAACCGGGTATGCCCTGGAAGGTGTTCAGGATCGTGGTGAGTTTTTTGTTGAGCCCGGAGATCCGGTTTACATGGGACAAGTAGTTGGTGTAAACAAGCGTAGTGAAGATATGGTTGTGAACGTAGTTAAGAAGAAAAACCTGACCAACCACCGTGCCACTCAAACTGCAGATTCCGTAAAGCTAAATCAGGCTAAAAAACTAAGCCTGGAGCAATGCATTGAATTCATTGACAACGATGAACTGCTCGAAGTAACACCTCAAGCCCTGCGAATTCGCAAAATGTACTTAGATCATAACGATCGAAAGCGAGCAGAAAAGCAAAAGGCAAGCGCTAAAGTATAATTGCCCTTCCGTTAGCGGAAGTTTTAGATGTTAAATGCGGGTGTTAAATGAGACTTTTTACCACTTAACACCCAACATTTAAAATGGCTGACTACTTAATAAGCGTCAGTTTTTTGGTGATTATCGTCTGGTTTACTTCAAGCCGGTATAAATACATACCTGATGATAAGTTTCCGGTGTTGAATGTAACCTCATACTCACCGGCAGGCTGCGCTTTTCCATTCAGTAAAGTAGCTACTTCTCTCCCGAGCATGTCGTACACCTTTAGGCTGACTGTACTATTTGACGGAACCTGGTAACGGATGTTTGTGCTTGGGTTGAAGGGGTTTGGATAATTCTGATGAAGCTGAATATCAACAGGAATCGTACCTGTGAGGGGTTCTTCAGTTGAAGTTGCGATACCGCCCCTGTTTGTGGTTGAATACATGGTTCCTTTTTCTCCCACGATCCAGCCGGAGCCATTCCCTGCAAATTCGATAGCATGGAAGTTCTTTTGCGTGAGACTGTAGTCCGTTTCAAAGTTCGCTCCACCATCTACTGTTTTAAGGATACGCCCTCCATCACCTACCACAAGGCCGCTATCTTCGGTGAAGAAATGCAGATCATTAAGATCGTAACTGGTGAAAATAGTCAGGTCGGTCCATGTGCTTCCTCCATCAGTTGTTTTCATCATATCGCCGCGCTCCATGGTTACATAACCGGTAGAACTGTTCAGGAAATGCATACCGGTGATCTCCGGACCAAAACCGCTTTCTTCATACTTAATTTTCCAGGTTGTACCACCGTCTGTGGTCATAGCAATTTTTTCTTCGCCGGCCATCCAGCCATTATCCTCATCCAGAAAGCGGATCAACTCAAAATCGGAATAGGTAATATTATCAGGCTCACTTATAGCACTCCAGGTACTGCCGCCATCGGTAGTTTTCAGGAGCATGTCTTCGGCTTTAATGAAGCCGGCCTGTGCGTTAATAAATTGAAGATCCTCAAGGCTGTTTCTTTGATCACTTTCAGAAATATTAGTAGATACTTTAGTCCAGCTTGCTCCCTGATCTGAAGAATGATAAATCAACCAGACAGAACCTCCGGTAAAATGGTCTTCCCCAATGGCCCAGATGTTATTATTGTCCACATAAGCCACAGCCGAGAAATCTTTTCGACCTTCCAGGGTTAAATTGTTTTCCCAGGTAGCACCTCCATCAGTTGTGGTGAAGATTTTACCTCGAACCCGTTCTCCGGTTACAAAAGCACCCTGGCTTTCGTTAACAAAGGAAACATCGGAAATATTGAGCCCCGTAAGCAGACTTGAATTGAGGGTGTCGTCAGTTAATGAAAAAGTGGTTGATGAGCCGGATGCCCCAACTGCAATCCAGTTACCGTTAGATGAATCGATATCATACCAGGCTAAAGGACCGGTTGCATCCGTTAACATATTCCAGGAAGCGCCTTCATCTGAAGAAAAAAGAATAGCATTTTGAGTCGTTTCTGTAAAACTATCTGCTCCTCCGGCCAGGATGATTTCACCATTACTTCCAAGCTCGATATCGTAAAAAAGATGTTCAAATTCATAATCAATAACAGACCAGGTGGAGCCGCCATCTGTGGTTTTTAAGATGAAACCCACAAAGCCGCTGTTGTATGTTTCGCCGATAACGTAGCCGGTTTGGTCATCAGCGAAAGCAATATTATAAAGATCATCAGAACTGCTTAGGTTTTGAAAACCACTGTAAGAGACGGTATCAATCTGAATGGCAGATTCCCAGCTGGCTCCGGCATCGGTTGACTTATAAAGGGAGCCAGACTCGCCGGCAACCCAGAAAGTAGTATCATTCACAATGTGGAAATCCAACAGGTCTTCAGTTCCTGCTGTTACGGCGCTCCAGCTTTCACCCCCATCAGAAGTAAATAAAACTTCTCCGTCGGCGGAAGCAACCCATCCATTTTGAGTATCCAGAAATTCAATATCATTAAAATTGTTGAAGTTGAAGGAGGAGCGGACATCCCAGGTTTCTCCACCGTCGTCTGTTTTGGCGAGCATTTCAGAACTTCCTCCACCTGCGGTGGTAAATGGCCCGCCTACAAAACCTGATTCGGCATCAAAAAAGAAAAGACCCTGATAATTGCGGCTGTCACCATATGATATGTCGGCCCATGAAGCTCCTCCGTCTGAGGACTTTAAAATAGTTCCGTTATTACCAATGGCATAGGCAATTTGATCAGTCACGAAGTGTACTTCGTTGAGATCAGATGAAGTTATGTTTCCGTTTGCAGGTTGCCAATGCTGAGCGGACACCACCTGAACAATTAAAAATGAAAAAATGAAAGAAAAGAGAACTGATAATTTTAATCCCGAAAGTCGCATAGTTAAGACTATTATAGTTTTTGATTTATACCATTAGACAATCTTATATACGAATGAGAAAAGAATTAAGGCTCAAATTAATCTCTATTTAGAAGCTGACTGAAGCTTTAAATTCAGACAGGGGCTTACTGAATTAAGGCAGGTAGCTACCCCATTCCATAAAACTTCACCTTCTCTTTAAAATAGGGGGTAAAGACTTTTTGTAGTGGTTGGTTTTGTGAGGATTGAAGCTGAGGATCTTCGGTAAGCAGTTCTTTGGCTTTTTCTTTAGCCTGAGCAAGCAGGAACTGATCTTCCACTATATCCGCAAATTTAAAATCCGGCAAACCGCTTTGTTTGGTTCCGAGAAAGTCGCCGGGGCCGCGAAGTTTCAGGTCGGCTTCAGCGATACGAAAGCCATCATTGGTTTCTTCCATGGTTTTGAGACGAAAAGCTCCGGCTTTGCTTACTTTTACGTCCGGCATCAGGATACAATAACTTTGCCTTTCGCCCCGGCCAATGCGCCCGCGCAACTGGTGAAGCTGTGAAAGCCCAAAACGCTCGGCATGTTCGATGATCATAATGGAGGCGTTAGGCACGTCAACCCCGACTTCTATCACCGTGGTGGAAACCAGAATCTGGATTTCGTTATTAATGAAAGCCTTCATGGTTTCATCTTTCTCCTCGGTTTTCATTCGCCCGTGAATTAAGCCGACATTGAAGTCAGGAAACTGCTTTTTGAGCTTTTCATACCCGGCCGTGGCATCTTTCAAATCCAATGCTTCCGATTCTTCCACCAATGGATAAACCACATATACCTGTCCGCCATCATCTACTTCCTGTTGCACAAAGCTGTACACGTCTTCTCTCTTCTTGTTAGACCGAATGGCGGTTTTGATAGGTTTTCGTCCTGCAGGCAAATCTTTGATAATAGACACATCCAAATCAGCATAAACGGTCATGGCCAGGGAACGTGGGATGGGGGTGGCACTCATTACCAGCATGTGGGGATGACTTCCTTTATTAAGCAGATCGGATCTTTGCTTAACTCCAAACCGGTGCTGCTCATCAATTACCGCTAACCCCAGGTTATGAAAGCGTACCGTTTCCTGAATAATGGCATGCGTTCCCACAACGATGCTGCAATTTCCGCCCTCAATGTCCGTGAGAATATCTGTTCGTAACGCCTTTTTTTGGGAGCCGATGAGCAGGCGTACGTTGACATCTAATTCTTTAAGGTGATTACTGAGCGTACGGTAATGCTGTTCAGCAAGAATTTCGGTTGGAGCGAGGAATGCAGCCTGAAAACCATTATCCAATGCCATCAGCATGGCCCCGATGGCAACAATGGTCTTACCGGCGCCCACATCGCCCTGTATCAACCGGTTCATTTGCTTTCCGGATCGGACGTCCTTCTTAATTTCAGCCAGCGAAGATTTTTGTCCGTTCGTTAATTCAAACGGTAGCAGCTCATTAAAATACCGGGAAGTGTAATTGCCGGTTTCAGTGAATATATGTCCGTTGGCCCGTTCTTTTACCGTATAGTTGATCTTCTCCATACTCAGCTCAAACAGAAAGAGCTCTTCGAACTTAAACCGGTTAAGGGCGTTCTTGTATTCATTGTGCGTTTCCGGAAAGTGGATCATCCGATAAGCTTCCGGCCGTTGTGGGAATTTCATTTCGGAGATGAGTGATTCGGGCAAAAACTCGTTAGGAGTTACTTTGTTTAGAATCTGCTCCAGCCAGCTTTGAACCAGTTTACTTGTAATGCGGGCTTTACTTAATGCTTTGCTTCCCGGATAGATGGGAAAGATCCGGGAAAAAGAATCGAGATCATCATCGGAAGAGATTTTGTCTACTTCGGGATGAGCAATGGAAATGGATCGGCCATAGCGTTTGGCAGCTCCGTAAAAAGCCACGAAATCACCCTCCTTAAAATACTTTCGAAAGTACCCAACTCCGCGAAACCAAACTCCTTTAACATCGCCGGACCCGTCATTAATGGTTACTTCAAGGCGCTTTTTCTTGCCATACCCTGTCATATTGATAGCCGTGACTTTTCCGGCAACGGTAATTTCCTCACCTGAGCCGGCCAGATGTTTTATTTTTTGGGTGTTGCTGCGATCCAGATAACGCCGGGGGAAAAAGTTTAGTAAATCCTGTACAGAGCGGATCCCTTCAGCGCTTAATGCGTCCAGTCTTTTGGTGCTCAGGTTAGATAAGTCGGTCAGCTTCAATTGATATAAAGTTATATATCGATCTATATGCTAAAGATCAAAATTAAAGGTTATTTTTTTATTCCTCATGCCGTCAGGGGGTATTTCAAGAAAAAGAAGAAATAATTCGGATAATTTTTTTGCATTCATGTGGCAACGTTGCCTATATTTGCAAGCTCTCGATTCGATGGCAATAACCAAATAATTGAACAGTGCCTACAATACAACAACTCATACGAAAAGGTAGAAAAAGCAAAGTAAGTAAAACAACTGCTCCTGCGCTACAGAATTGTCCGCAGAAGCGTGGTGTTTGTACTCGCGTTTATACAACTACGCCTAAAAAGCCGAACTCGGCATTGCGTAAAGTGGCTCGTGTACGTTTGACTAACGGGATTGAAGTTTCAGCTTACATTCCGGGCGAAGGTCACAACTTACAGGAACATAGTATTGTATTGATTCGCGGTGGTAAAGTTAAAGATTTACCCGGTGTTCGATACCATATTATTCGTGGAACATTAGATACTGCGGGTGTTGAGGGTAGAACTCAAAGCCGTAGTTTGTATGGCACCAAGAAGCCGAAAGGGTAACATTAAGAAATTAAGATTAATCGAGCATGCGTAGAAAAACAGCAGAAAAACGAGATGTGCAAGCGGATCCAATTTTTGAGGATAAGTTGGTAACTCGGTTCGTGAACAACCTGATGCGGGACGGTAAGAAAAATGTTGCTCGCAAAATTGTATATCAGGCTTTTGAAGTTATTGAAGAGAAAACTGGCGAAACCGGAATCGATGTATTCCGCAATGCTTTGCAGAATTCGACCCCGGTGGTTGAGGTTAAATCTCGCCGTGTTGGTGGTGCTACATATCAGGTGCCTATAGAAGTTCGCCAGGAAAGAGGAACAGCGCTCGGAATGAGATGGCTCATTAAAGCTGCGCGTTCCAGAAATGATAAGTCGATGTCAATTCGTCTTTCAAGAGAATTGATTGATGCGTCAAACAATGAGGGTGGGGCCGTTCGCAAGAAGGATGAGACGCACCGTATGGCAGATGCTAATAAGGCTTTTGCTCACTTTAGATTCTAAAAGAGATTATTGATTAATAAATATTATGTCTGACACGAAACAAGCAACAGACCCGAAAATTTTAGATAAGATCCGCCGGACGCGGAACATTGGCATCATGGCTCACATTGATGCTGGTAAGACAACTGTAACCGAGCGTATTCTTTTTTATACCGGTCGTAATCACCGTATTGGTGAAACGCACGATGGTACTGCTACCATGGACTGGATGGAGCAGGAGCAAGAGCGCGGTATCACTATTACTTCTGCGGCAACGCATTGTATCTGGAAAGATCACCGAATTAACATTATTGATACTCCCGGTCACGTTGACTTTACTGTAGAGGTAGAGCGTTCTTTGCGTGTGTTGGATGGTGCTGTTTTTGTGCTTGATTCTGTAGGTGCTGTTCAGCCACAGTCTGAAACCGTATGGCGACAGGCTAACAAATACGAAGTGCCTTGCATGGCGTTCGTAAACAAAATGGACAAAGTAGGGGCTGACTTCTACAATGTTATTGATGAGCTTGATGAGAAGCTGAATGCAAATCCTATCCCAATTCAGATTCCAATCGGTGCTGAGGCTGATTTCCAGGGTGTTGTTGACCTTATTAATATGAACGCCATTATTTGGGATGACGAGTCTCTCGGTGCTAAGTACGAAGTAGTAGAGATTCCGGAAGATCTTAAAGAGAAGGCTGCTGAGTATCGCGGTATTATGTTGGAAGCTGTTGCTGATCAAAATGATTCTCTGATGGAGAAATACCTGATGGAAGAAGAGATCAGTGCTGAAGAAATTATTGAAGCATTACGTGAAGCTACTATTTCTAAAGACATTACTCCGGTGATGTTGGGTACTGCACTTAAGAACAAGGGTGTTCAGGTGCTGCTTGATCGTGTATTGGACTTCATGCCTAACCCGCTTGACATTCCTCCGGTTAAAGGTATTGACCCGGAGACAGAAGAAGAAGTGAAGAAAGCTCCGGATGTAAACGCGCCTTTCTCAGCTCTTGCGTTCAAGATCATGACTGACCCTTATGTAGGTAGGTTGACATTTGCTCGTGTGTATTCCGGGCGGCTTGAAAAAGGTTCTTACATTCTGAATTCCTCTACCGGGAACAGGGAGCGTGTTGGTCGATTGCTTGAAATGCATGCCAACGACAAAAAAGATTTAGATTACATTCAGGCAGGAGATATTGCTGCTATTATCGGTATCAAAGAAGTTCACACCGGAGATACATTGTGTGATGAAGAACACCCGGTAATTCTTGAGCAAATCACTTTCCCTGAGCCTGTGATTAAACTGGCTGTTGAGCCAAAAACGAAGGCAGACAGTGAGAAGCTTTCTACCGGATTGCAGAAATTGGCTGAAGAGGATCCAACCTTCCAGGTTAAGACGGATCATGAAACCGGTCAGACCACAATTGCTGGTATGGGTGAGCTTCACCTCGAGATTATTGTGGATCGCTTACGTCGCGAATTTAAAGTAGAAGCTAACGTTGGTGCTCCTCAGGTTTCTTACCGAGAAACCATTTCTCAAAAAGTGGATCACCGCGAAATCTACAAGAAGCAGACAGGTGGTCGTGGTAAATTTGCCGATATCTCATTCGAGATCGGTCCACTTTCCGAATTTGAAGACTACGATGGTAATGAAGACAGAATTACCCGCGAAGAAGGATTTATTTTCATTAATGAGATTGTAGGTGGTAATATTCCTCGTGAATTTATCCCATCTGTAATGAAAGGATTCCAGCAGGCTTTATCCGCTGGTATACAGGCTAACTACTCTGTAGAAAATATTGGAGTGCGCTTGTATGATGGTTCTTACCACGATGTTGACTCTGACCAGTTAAGCTTCGAGTTATGTGCAAAGCTTGGTTTCAGAAATTCAGCTCGTAAAGCCAAGCCTAAAATTCTCGAGCCGGTAATGAAAGTAGAAATCATTACTCCTGAAGAGTATATGGGAGATGTAATCGGTGACTTGAACAGTCGTCGTGGAATTATGCAGAGTATGGACTCGAACAATGAAGGTTCAGTCGTTAAAGCTCATGTACCGCTTTCTGAAATGTTCGGTTATTCTACCGATTTAAGGTCTGCTACTCAGGGCCGTGCGGTGTATTCAATGGAATTCTTCGATTACACTGAAGTGCCTGAAGCAATTGCTCAGGAAATCATCGAGAGCCAAACATAAAAGAAATTAAACACTAAGATTAAACTATAGTATCATGGCAAAAGAGACCTTTGAACGGAATAAGCCCCATGTGAACGTGGGAACAATTGGACACGTAGATCATGGTAAAACAACCTTGACGGCAGCTATTACGACGGTAATGGCGAAAACTTATGGCGGTGTAGCCAAGCAGTTTGCCGACATTGACAATGCTCCGGAAGAGCGTGAGCGTGGGATTACCATTGCGACCGCGCATGTGGAGTACGAAACCGATCAGCGTCACTACGCCCACGTAGACTGTCCGGGTCACGCCGACTATGTGAAGAACATGGTAACGGGTGCGGCTCAGATGGACGGAGCGATTTTGGTTGTTGCCGCCACCGACGGTCCGATGCCACAGACGCGCGAGCACATTCTGCTTGCCCGCCAGGTAGGTGTGCCTCAGATTGTAGTATTTATGAACAAGGTAGACCTGGTAGACGACGAAGAGCTGCTGGAGCTGGTAGAGCTGGAAGTACGCGAGCTGTTGTCTTCTTACGAATTTGATGGCGACGATATCCCGGTTATCCAGGGATCTGCCTTGGGCGCCCTGAACGGGGAAGCCGAGCACGAAGAAAGCATTGTAGAGCTGATGAAGGCCGTGGATGAAACCATCCCAACGCCGGAGCGCGATGTCGACAAGCCCTTCCTGATGCCGGTAGAGGATATCTTCTCGATCACCGGTCGTGGAACAGTAGCCACCGGGCGTATCGAGCGTGGAGTGATTAAAGTAAACGACGAGATTGAGATTGTAGGGATTGTAGAAGACCCGATGAAATCGGTTGTGACCGGTATTGAGATGTTCCGTCGTATGCTGGATGAAGGGCAGGCCGGAGATAACGCCGGTATCCTGCTTCGAGGAATTAACAAAGAGCAGATTGAGCGTGGAATGGTGCTTTGTAAGCCCGGCTCAATCACACCTCACAAGCAGTTTGAGTGCGAGGTGTATGTGCTGAGTAAAGACGAGGGTGGCCGACACACGCCATTCTTCAAGGGTTACCGCCCACAGTTTTACTTCCGTACCACCGACGTGACCGGAGCGTGTGAGCTTCCGGATGGCGTAGAGATGGTGATGCCGGGAGACAACGTGAAGCTGAATGTAGGACTAATTCAGCCGGTAGCGATGGAAGAAGGGCTGCGGTTTGCGATTCGCGAAGGCGGACGTACCGTGGGCGCCGGAGTTGTAACTAAAATCTTAGACTAAGGATCTGATCGTGGCAACACAACAGAAAATCAGAATCAAATTGAAGTCATACGATCATAACCTGATCGATAAATCAGCTGAAAAGATTATTCAGACTGTGAAATCTACTGGTGCGGTAGTTTCGGGACCGATCCCGCTACCCACCCGTAAAAGCATCATCACGGTAAATAAATCCGTGTTTGTTGATAAAAAGTCACGGGAGCAATTTGAGTACAGATCTCACAAGCGCCTGATCGATATTTTGTCAACCGGATCACAAACTGTTGATGCGCTGATGAAGCTGGAATTGCCTTCCGGCGTTGATGTAGAAATTAAAGTTTAGAAAAGGACCCGAACACGATGAGTGGTTTGATAGGAAAAAAAGTTGGGATGACAAGCGTGTTTGATAACGTGGGAAGAAATATTCCTGTTACCGTTATTGAAATTGAACCTTGTGCTATTACCCAAATCAAAACAGAAGAAACAGACGGCTACAAAGCTGTTCAGTTAGCTGCTTTTGATAGAAAAGAGAAAAACGTAAGTAAAGCCGTTAAAGGTCATTTTGACAAAGCCGGCGTTTCCACAAAGTATAAAGTTGTTGAATTCAGAGATTTTATACCTGAAGGACTTGATGTGGGAGACGAGCTGAATATTAGTGACGTGTTTGCTGTAGGTGATACAGTTGATGTTGTTGCTAACTCAAAAGGGCGTGGATTTACCGGTGTTATTAAACGACATAATTTTGCCGGTGTTGGTGATGCAACCCACGGTCAGCATAACCGATTAAGAGCACCCGGTGCTATCGGTAATGCTTCTGATCCATCCCGAGTATTCAAAGGAATGCGAATGGCAGGTCAGTCAGGAAACGAGCGAGTGAAGATTAAGAATCTGAGTATTGCAAAAATTCTGGAAGACTCGAATGTTGTTTTAGTGACAGGCTCAATTCCTGGTCCAAAAGGCGGATACGTAGAAATTCATAACAAAGCGTCTGTTAACAACTAGTCATGAAATTAGATATATATAAAATAGACGGAAAGAAAAGCAGCAAGAAGGCTGAGCTCAGCGATGCTATTTTTGCCATCGAGCCAAACGAGACGGTTCTTTACGAAGACGTTCGACGGCACATGGCCAACAAGCGTCAGGGTACTGCAAAAACAAAAGAGCGAAGTGAAGTAACCGGTAGTACTAAGAAAATGTACCGCCAGAAAGGAACGGGTAATGCCCGCCGTGGTGATATCAAATCCCCTCTGCTTCGTAAAGGTGGAACCGTATTTGGACCGAAGCCTCGTGATTACAGCTTCAAGATGAACAAAAAGACTCGCCAACTGGCGCGTAAGTCTGCATTGTCGCTGAAGGCTGCTAATGAAGGAATTATTGTTGTACAGGATTTTTCATTTGATGAGCCGAAGACTTCTCAGGTAGCTGATATGTTGGCTGCTTTTGAAGCCACAGGTAAAAAAGCCCTGATATTGACAAGCGAAACAGACATGATTGTTTATAAGTCTGCCCGCAATATTCCAGGTGTTCAGGTATTGGAAGGCTATAAGCCGAATACATACCAAATTATGAATGCTGATGTAATTGTTATTCAGGAAAGCGCGGTTGCCAAACTTGAAAACAGTATTGAAGGAAAAACTGAAGAGGCTGCAGCATGAGTATTATCAAACGACCTGTAATTACAGAAAAGTTAAGTCGGCTTCAGGAAGCTGGAAAGTATACTTTTGAAGTTGCTACCAACGCAACTAAGCCCGAGATCAAAGAAGCTGTTGAAGCTACTTATCCGGGAGTAAAAGTGGATAAAGTGAACACCGCAATTATGCCTTCGAAACCGAAGGGAAGATATACACGAAGCGGTTACCAGGGAGGCCGAACTAAGGTCTGGAAAAAAGCCATTGTAACGGTCAAAGAAGGCGAAATTGATTTCTTTGCTGAAATTTAAGGATTAGAGAATAATGCCTACTAAGAAATTAAAACCAATTACACCGGGAACTCGACACAGGATTGCTCCTGTATTCGACGAAATTACAACTGATAAGCCGTTGAAGGCTTTACTAGCTGGAAAACACTCTTCCGGTGGACGTAACAGACACGGACGTATCACTTCTCGCCACAGAGGCGGAGGGCACAAGCGACGCTATCGTATTATCGATTTTAAGCGTAGCAAACATGACGTGCCTGCCACAGTGCAAACTATTGAGTATGATCCAAACCGATCAGCTCGTATAGCACTGGTAGCTTATGCCGATGGTGAGCGACGATACATTCTTGCTCCTAATAAATTGAAAGTCGGAGATACCATTATAGCCGGCGAAAATGCAGCTCCTGATTTGGGAAATGCATTACCAATGATGAAGATGCCTCCGGGTACCTTTATCCATAATATTGAGTTGAAGCCCGGACAGGGTGGTACTCTTTGCAGAAGTGCCGGTACAAGTGCACAGCTGCTGGGTAAGCAAGACCGATATGTAAGTGTTAAGCTTCCATCCGGAGAAGTTCGATTGATTCTGGGCAGTTGCTACGCAACCGTAGGAAACACCAGCAACCCGGATCATATGAATACGACAATTGCCAAAGCTGGTAGAAGCAGATGGAAAGGCAGAAGACCACAAACTCGTGGTGTTGCTATGAACCCTGTTGATCACCCAATGGGTGGTGGTGAAGGAAAAGCTTCAGGTGGACACCCGCGTTCACCATGGGGACAATCCGCTAAGGGTAAGAAGACAAGAAACAGAAACAAGTTGTCTTCTAAGTACATCGTAAGAAGAAGAAAAACCAAGAAAAAATAACTAAGAACGTATGCCACGCTCACTGAAAAAAGGGCCTTTTGTTTACTACAAGCTTCAGCGTAAAATCGATGAAGCCAATGAAAGTGGAAGCAAGAAAGTGATCAAAACCTGGTCACGTAGTTCTATGATTACTCCAGACTTTATGGGGTTAACTCTTGCAGTTCACAACGGTAAGCAATTTATCCCTGTGTTTATAACTGAAAATATGGTAGGCCATAAGTTGGGTGAATTTGCACCCACACGAACATTTCGTGGCCATCCAGTGAAAAAAGCAGCTAAATAATTTAATCGGATTTAAGAGATGGATACTCCAGTTTTAGAAGCACGAGCAGTACAAAAGCATTTGAGGAGAGCTCCTCGCAAGGTTCGCCTTGTAGCGGATGCTGTTCGTGGTGAACAAGTAGACAAAGCGATTAAACGACTCGAATTCACCAAAAAAGCATCTGCAGAAGATGTGATTAAAGTGATCAAGTCGGCAGCTGCAAATTTGAGAGACAAATTTCAGGAAGAGCGCTTTGACAATGAAGACCTTATCATCAAAGAAATTTATGTTGATGAAGGCGTTACGCTGAAAAGAATTCAGCCGGCACCGATGGGTAGAGCTCATCGCATTAACAAACGCTCATGCCATATTACAGTAAAAGTGGCCAAGCGTGATCAAGAAAGTGTAAACGAATAAACGAACAATACCTTGGGACAGAAAACAAATCCAACTGGTTTTAGATTAGGCATTATTCGCGGATGGGATTCCAACTGGTTTTCTGAAGAGAACCAACCGGCTCTCATCGTTGAAGACGAAAAACTTCGCGAGTACTTGCACACAAGACTTCGTAATGGCGGTCTTTCAAATGTAATTATAGAACGTACCCCAAAGCGAATTCTGTTAACGCTCCGCACAAGTCGCCCCGGTGTTATTATCGGTAAAGGCGGTGAGCAAATTGAATTGCTTCGTGAAGAGCTGAAGAAAATCACCAGTAAAGAAGTACAGATTAACGTAAGTGAAATCAAACGCCCTGAGCTGGATGCAAGTTTAGTTGCTCAGAATATCGCTCAGCAGCTTCAAGCTCGTGTTTCATTCCGTAGAGCAATGAAAACAGCTATTGCATCAGCAATGAGAATGGGTGCCAAAGGTATTAAAGTTCGCTGTGCCGGTCGTCTCGGAGGTGCTGAAATGGCCCGAACCGAGCAGTATAAAGAAGGGCAGATTCCTCTGCATACCTTACGTGCTGATATTGATTATGCATCATCTACTTCGAACACCATTTATGGATCTATCGGAGTAACCGTATGGATTTTCAAAGGCGAAATTATTGGTGATGTTGATTTGACGCCGGGAACACAATCGCGTCAGGACTCTGACTCAGGCCGAGGCAAAGGCGGAGACGACAGAGGACGCAGAAGCCGCCGACGCAGCAGAAACAGAAATCGATCTAATAAAAACAGTTAATAAGAAACGATGTTAGAACCAAAACGAGTTCAGAGACGCCGTGTTCATCGCGACAAGCTGAAAGGCAACGCACAACGTGGCCACATTATTAACTTTGGTGATTTTGGACTGAAAGCTCTTGAGCCGAAGTTCATAACTTCACGCCAAATTGAAGCTTGCCGTATCGCAATTGCACGTTCGTTGCAGCGTGACGGTCAGACGTTTATCCGCATTTTTCCGGATCGCCCCATGACAAGTAAACCGGCTGAAACCCGAATGGGTAAAGGTAAGGGTGCTTTGGATCATTGGGTAGCAGTAGTAAAACCCGGACGCATTCTCTTTGAGATTGCCGGTGTAAATGAAGAACGCGCCAAAGAAGCTTTAAGACGTGCTGCGCATAAGTTACCTATCAAAACCAAGTTCGTAGTTCGACGAGACTACCAGGGAGGATAAGATGAAAGCGCACGAATTAAGAGATTTGACACTTACTGAATTACAAGCTCGCTTGAAAGATGAGCGTGATGTACTACAAAATCTTCGTTTTTCGAAGTCAGTAACCGGACAACTTGAAAACCCGGCCAGACTTCGAAATCACCGAAGAGAGGTTGCCAGATTGGAGACCATTATTAATGAAAAAAGTAGTGCTGAATAAGCAAAGGATTTAAATTATGGCACAAACAGAAAGAGCCCAAAGACGAGAACGAGTAGGACGTGTAGTTAGCAACAGCATGGACAAAAGTATTACTGTTGCTGTAGATCGTCAGGTAAAACATTCCATTTATGGAAAGTATATCACCAAAACGACGAAGTACATGGCACACGATGAGAATAACGAAGCCAGTGTTGGCGATACCGTGCAGATCATGTCTACACGACCGCTATCAAAGCGTAAATCATGGCGATTGGTAGAAATCGTCGAAAAAGCTAAGTAACGAATAGAGCATTAGGAATTAGCGATGGTTCAAACTAATACGACATTAAATGTAGCAGATAACAGCGGCGCAAGAAAGCTGATGTGTATCAAAGTGCTGGGAGATTCCCGCCGCCGATATGCACGTGTAGGTGATTTGATTTCCGCATCTGTGAAAACAGCAATACCCGGTGGAAACGTTAAAAAAGGTGACGTTGTAAAAGCCGTTATTGTACGAACACGAAAAGAATACCGCAGAAGGGATGGTAGTTACATCCGTTTTGATGAAAATGCTGCGGTTATCATTAACAAAGATCAAGAACCGGTAGGTACACGTATTTTTGGCCCTGTTGCCAGAGAGCTTCGTGAAAAAAGCTTCATGAGAATCGTGTCGCTTGCACCGGAAGTACTTTAAAAAAGGAATTAGAGTATGCCACGCAGGTTCAACAAACAGAAGAAATTACACGTTAAGAAAGGCGATGATGTTTTAGTAATCGCCGGTAACGACAAAGGAAAAAGAGGCCGTGTATTGATGGTTTTCCCTAAAAAAGAGCGAGTGCTCGTTGAGGGAATTAACATGAAAACCCATCATGAAAAGCCAACCCAGGACAATCCACAAGGTGGTCGTCTGAAAAAAGAGGGATCCATTCATATTTCAAATGTAATGGTTATTGACCCTACTACTGACGAACCCACACGTATTGGACGTAAACGAATTGAAGAAGACGGCAATGGCCGTTGGGTTCGTTACGCCAAAACAAGTGGCGAAATGCTGGACAAATAACGCAGATAGATAGCAATGGCTGAAGCAAGATTATATACACTTTACAAAGATGAAATTCGCGACAAGATGCGCGAAGAGTTTGAGTATGATAACCCAATGGCCATACCCAAACTCCAAAAAATCGTAATTAACGTAGGCGTAGGTGACGCTATAACCGATAAGAAAGTTTTGGATACGGTTGTAGATAACGTGGCTGCGATAACCGGGCAACAACCGGTTACAACCAAAGCTAAAAAGTCTATTTCGAACTTTAAGCTTCGGGAAGGGATGCCAATTGGCTGTAAAGTTACCCTTCGCCAACGCATTATGTTCGAATTTCTGGACCGACTCGTGAACTTGGCTTTGCCCAGAACACGTGACTTCCAGGGAGTTCCGGATAAAAGCTTTGACGGCCGGGGGAATTATACCCTTGGTATCAAAGAGCATACCATTTTCCCGGAAATAGACACTGATAAAGTTTCAAAAGTACATGGTATGGACGTTACTTTTGTTACTTCTGCTGAGACAGACGAAGAAGCTTATGCTCTGCTTAAGCACTTTGGAATGCCATTTAAAACGAGAAACTAAGAGATATTCTATTATGGCTAAGAAAGCTTGGATAGCACGTAACGAAAAAAGAAAAGAAACTGTAAAGAAGTACGCCGAAAAGCGCCGTAAGCTGAAAGAAGCAGGCGATTATGAAGGCCTGCAAAAACTGCCCCGCGATGCAAGCCCTACCCGGGTTCGTAACCGATGCAGTATCACCGGCAGAAGCCGTGGTTATGTTGGTAAATATGGAATCTCACGAATCAAATTTCGTGAACTTGCCCTTGCAGGTAAGATTCCTGGCGTAAGAAAAGCAAGCTGGTAAATTTAACTAAGGAATCGATGACTGATCCTATTGCAGATTATTTAACACGAATTAGGAATGCCCAACAAGCCGGGCATCGCAGAGTAGATATTCCCGCTTCTAAATTGAAGCGAGCCATGACTAAGATCCTGGCTGACAAAGGATATATCTCGAAATACATTGATATTGAAGACGGTAAGCAAGGTATCATCCGTATGTTTCTGAAATATGATTCTTACGGGCACCCTGTAATCCGAAAAATGAAAAGACTCTCAAAGCCCGGTTTACGAGTATATAAAGGTGGCGATGAAGTGCCACGTGCTCAGAACGGCTTGGGTATTGTGATTCTTTCAACATCTAAAGGTGTAATGACCGATAAAGAAGCTCGCAAGCTTAATGTAGGCGGCGAGATTTTGTGCACCATTTATTAATAAACAGTTTTTGAACTATGTCTCGAATTGGAAATTTACCGGTACCTATTTCTGATAAAGTTGAGTTCAGCATTAACGCTGATAACATCGCAACTTTTAAAGGAGAAAAAGGAACCAATACACTCCGAATTCACCCGGAAATTACGATTGAAAAGAATGAAAATGAGCTCCTGATTAAAAGAGCTACTGACCAGAAAGAGCATCGTGCTCTGCACGGTTTGTTTCGTTCTCTTGTGAATAACGCAGTGATTGGTGTATCGGAAGGCTACACTAAAAAATTAGAAATCATTGGCGTTGGTTTCCGTGCTGCCATGAATGGCGATGTGCTGGAGCTGAACCTGGGTTATTCTCACCCCATTTTCTTTGTGCCACCGGAAGGAATTGACATGGAAGTGGATACCAAGTCTGGTAAAAATCCTATCCTGATTATCTCCGGAATAGATAAAGAATTGGTAGGTCAGATTTCTGCTAAAATCAGATCCTTCAGAAAACCTGAGCCATACAAAGGCAAAGGAATCAGATATCTGGGTGAGCAGGTTCGTCGTAAGGCCGGTAAATCAGCTGCTAAATAGAGGTTTGAATAATGGATAAAAGACAACAAAAGAAAATAGAGCGAAGAAGTAAGATCAGAAGACGTATCCGTTCTACCATAAAAGGTACTGCCGATCGTCCAAGATTGAGCGTGTTCAAAAGTAATAAGTACACCTACCTGCAATTGGTTAATGATCTTGACGGTGTAACACTTGCAGCCTCAAAAGCTGACACCGGTGTAGACAATGCAAAAGAAGCAGGAGCTGAAATTGCAAAACTCGCTCAGGACAAAGGAATTAATAAAGTGGTATTTGACCGAAGTGGTTACAAATATCATGGCATCGTGAAGGCTGCTGCTGAAGGCGCCCGCGATGGTGGATTAGACTTTTAATTGAATTGGGATAAACAATGCCTAAAATAAGAAGAAAACAATCTATACCTGCTGCTAACCTGAACCTTGAAGAGAAATTGGTTCACGTTAATCGTGTAGCCAAAGTTGTTAAAGGTGGACGTCGTTTTAGCTTCAACGCTATTGTAGTAGTTGGAGACGGTGACGGTGTATGTGGTCACGGTCTTGGAAAAGCAAACGAAGTATCGGACGCTATCCAGAAAGGCTTTGATAATGCCAAGAAAAACCTGATCCGCGTACCTCTCACTAAAACAAAAAGCATTTACCATCCTATAGTTGGTAAAGCCGGTGCCGGAAAAGTATTGTTACGTCCGGCTGCTGAAGGTACGGGTGTAATTGCAGGTGGTGCTGTTAAAGCTCTGCTTGACGTTGCAGGTGTACACAATATTTTATCTAAATCTCAGGGTTCTTCAAATCCCCATAATATGGTGAAGGCAGCTTTTACTGCTCTGAAAGAATTGACTGATCCTGTTGAAGTTGCACAGAGAAGAGATATTTCTCTGAACAAAGTATTTGAAGGATAATATTTAAAGAATTTGACGATGGACTTAAGCAATTTAAAAGCACCGATCCCAAATCAGAAAAACACTAAGCGTGTGGGACGTGGACAAGGTTCCGGACGTGGAGAGCAATCTGGACGTGGACACAACGGACAGAAATCGCGTTCTGGTTATAAGCAGCGTGCCTGGTTTGAAGGTGGACAAATGCCCCTTCAGCGACGTTTGCCAAAATTTGGTTTCACCAATATAAACCGTAAAGAATACCGTGTAATTAATGTACACACGGTTAGCGAGTTTATTGAAGCCGGAAAGCTGAACAAGGAGATTACTCTGGAAGAATTAATCAATTCCGGTTTGGCTAGCGAAGGAGAAAAAGTTAAACTCCTCGGACGTGGTGAACTAGAACATAAAATTGAAATTGAAGTACATGCCGCAAGTAAGTCTGCCAAAGAAAAGGTAGAAGAAGCTGGTGGATCATTAACTTTGGTGTAAAACTTATAGTGTAGACGGCGAATGAGTCTGATAGAAAACTTCCGCAACATATTTAAAATTGAAGATCTTAAGAACCGTATTCTATATACGGTTGGAATCTTAATGATCTACCGTGTTGGTAGTTACATTACTCTGCCCGGTGTAGATGCAAATCAGTTGATCAACAATACAGGCAATGCGGCCAGTAGTTTGTTGGGCTTATTTGATTTATTTGTGGGAGGGGCTTTTTCAAGAGCCGGTGTATTTGCTCTTGGGATCATGCCTTATATCACCGCCGCTATTATCATTCAGTTGATGGGAGCTGTTGTTCCTTATTTCCAGAAGCTGCAACGTGAGGGAGAAGAAGGCCGACGTAAGATCACGCGACTGACCCGATACGGTACAGTAGGTATTACGCTTGTTCAGGCCATTGGTTTTTCCATTAACCTGATGTCGACAGCACCGCAAGCTATTGTGGTAAACGAGTTTTTCTTTGTGATTACATCAATGATTGTACTGACAGCCGGTACGGTATTTGTAATGTGGCTGGGAGAGAGAATTAGTGAAAGAGGAATTGGTAACGGTATTTCTCTGATCATTATGATCGGGATTATTGCCGCACTTCCTGCAAACTTCTACAACGAAGTTACCACTAAAGCGAATGCAATCCTTGTAATTATCGAAGTAGCTGCATTGATATTAGTAATTGCAGCTGTTGTTATGCTGACTCAAGGGACACGTAAAATTCCGGTTCAGTACGCAAAACGAGTAGTGGGGCGTAAAGTATATGGTGGTACAACACAATACTTGCCACTTCGGGTAAATGCAGCTGGTGTTATGCCGATCATTTTTGCGCAATCAATCATGTTTATTCCAAGTACAATTGGATCTTTCTTTCCGGAGAACCAAACCGTACAGTTTTTGACCCAATGGTCAGTTGATTTTACAGGGCTCACATATTCGATCGTATTTTTCTTTGTGTGTGTGTTCTTTACGTTTTTCTATACTGCTATCGCCATCAATCCTAAGGAAATGGCCGATACCATGAAACGACAAGGCGGTTTTATTCCAGGTGTACGCCCGGGTAAACAAACCGTTGAGTTCATTGACAATATTTTGACTAAGATTACCCTTCCGGGTTCTTTGTTTCTATCCTTTGTAGCCATACTTCCTGCTATTGCAGTGGGACTGTTTGGAGTTACACCTGGCTTCGCTCTCTTTTATGGAGGAACCAGTTTGTTAATTATCGTTGGAGTTGCTTTGGATACACTTCAGCAGATTGAAAGTCATTTAATGATGCGTCATTATGATGGCTTTATGAAAACAGGTAGAATTAAAGGCCGGCGAAGAGCGTAGATGATTTACCTGAAGAGTGAATCCGAAATTGAGAAGATGCGCGAAAGTGCATTGATTGTCTCAAGAACACTGGCAGAAGTTGGTAAACACATTGAGCCGGGTGTTACAACAGGAAAACTCGACAGAATCGCCGAAGATTACATCGCTAAAGAAAAAGGGCGTCCTGCTTTTAAAGGATATGGCCCAAAAGGAAGCGAATTTCCGGCCACACTTTGTATTTCGATTAATGAAGAAGTTGTTCACGGAATACCTGGTGACAGGGAATTAAAAGAAGGCGATATTGTTTCCGTTGACTGCGGTGTTGAGAAGAATGGTTATTTTGGCGACCATGCTTACACTTTCGCAGTTGGCGAGTGTGATGACAAGACTTTGAAATTATTGAGAACTACCCTCGAGTCTCTTTATAAGGGAATCGAACAAGCCATTCATGGAAACAGAATGGGAGATTTGGCAAACGCCATTCAAACCCATTGTGAAAATGAAGGCTACGGAGTAGTCAGAGAATTAGTAGGGCACGGTATTGGAAAAGCAATGCATGAAGATCCATCTGTGCCTAACTTTGGAAAGAAAGGTAAAGGCGAGCGACTCCGATCCGGAATGACACTCGCTGTGGAACCGATGATTACCATGGGTTCTTGGAAAACAAAAACATTGAACGACGGCTGGACAGTAGTTACAGCCGACGGGAGTTTAGCCGCTCATTACGAGCATGATATTGTAATTCGTGAAGACAAGGCTGAAATTCTCAGTACTTTTGATTATATTGCTGAGCTCTCGGATAAAAACGAAAATAACATATTGTATTATGGCTAAACAAGAGCCGATAAAACAAGATGGAGAAATAATAGAAGCATTACCTAACGCACAATTTCGCGTTGAGTTAGATAATGGGCATGAGATATTGGCTCACGTATCAGGTAAAATGCGGATGTATTACATAAAAATTCTCCCGGGAGATAGAGTGGCAGTAGAAATGTCGCCCTATGATTTATCTAAAGGAAGAATAACTTACAGATACAAATAAAGAGGTTGTCATGAAGACACGTTCATCAGTTAAGAAAAGAAGTTCAGACGACAAAATTGTACGACGTAAAGGCCGTCTTTACGTGATTAACAAGAAGAACCCGCGCCATAAGCAGCGTCAGGGCTAATAGAATAACCGAGTATTTATATGGCACGTATTGCTGGAATAGATTTACCAAAACAAAAAAGAGGCATAATCAGCCTTACTTACATTTATGGAATCGGCCGCTCTAAAGCAGCTGAGATTCTTGAGCGTTTGGACATCGATAAGGATGTGAATGTTCAGGACTGGACAGATGAGCAAGTAAGTGCGCTTCGTACATTAATTGACGAGGAGTACAAAGTTGAAGGTGCGCTTCGCAGCGAAGTTAATAGCGATATCCGTCGCTTGATTGAAATCGGCAGTTATAGGGGAGTTCGTCACCGTCGCGGCTTGCCGGTAAGAGGCCAGCGTACGCAAACTAACGCCCGTACTCGAAAAGGTAAGAAGAAAACGGTTGCCGGTAAGAAGAAGGTTGCCAAATAATATTGAAATTGAGATAACCCATGGCTAAAAACAAACCAAAAGCATCTTTAGCTGCAAAGCGTAAAAAGAAAAAACAACTTAGCGATCCTAATGGAATGGCTTTTGTTAAAGCTACTTTCAATAATGTGATCGTAACTATAACCGACGCTGATGGGAACGTAGTTTCGTGGTCATCTGCCGGAAAAGAGGGCTTTAAGGGATCTAGAAAAAACACCCCTTATGCCGCTCAGTTAAGTGCTGAAACAGCTGCTAAGACCGCACATGAAATGGGTCTCCGCAAAGTGGAAGTATTTGTAAAAGGGCCTGGTTCAGGCCGAGAAGCTGCGGTTCGCGGAATGGCAAGTTCCGGATTGGAAGTTACTTCAATTAAAGATCGCACACCGCTTCCACACAATGGATGCCGGCCACCAAAACGAAGAAGAGTTTAATAGTAAGAAGACTGTATAATGGCAAGATATAGAGGACCAAAACAAAAGAAAGCCAGACGATTCAAAGAACCAATCTTTGGACCAAGCAAAGCTTTAGAGCGTAAACCTTACGGACCAGGTGAGCATGGCCGTTCCAGATTTAACAGAAAGTCTGAGTACGCCATCCAGCTTGAAGAAAAGCAGAAGGCAAAGTACACATATGGATTGCTTGAGAAACAATTCCGTAACCTTTTTAAGGCAGCTTCTGCTAAAGGTGGTGTTGCCGGTGAAAACCTCCTGCAGGCACTTGAAAGCCGCTTAGATAATACAGTATACCGTATGGGATTTGCCAGAACACGCCGTCAGGCGCGTCAACTGGTTACTCACAAGCACGTTGTTGTGAATGGTGGAGTAGTGAATATTCCTTCCTATGAGATGAGTCCTGGAGATGTGGTTTCTATTCGTCCAAAGTCAAGAAACCTTGAAGTTATTCAAGACGCTCTGGATGGATCCTCAAGAAATAAATACAAGTGGGTTGAAACAGATCCCAAGTCAAGATCAGGTAAGATGCTTTATGTTCCAACGATGGAAGAAATACCTGAGAATATAAATGTTCAGCTTATTGTTGAGCTTTACTCTAAGTAATTTTAAAATTTTTAAGATCTATTATGAGCAACTATAGCATTCAAATGCCTGAACCCCTCGACGTTGTTGAAGACAATGACAATTTTGGTACATTTGTTCTTCAGCCACTTGAAAGAGGATTCGGAGTAACGATTGGAAACTCTTTTCGAAGAGTTCTGCTCTCTTCACTTCCGGGAATTGCGATTAATGCCGTTAAAATTAATGGTGTTGATCATGAGTATTCCAGTATCAAGGGAGTTAAAGAAGATGTATATGAGATCATTCTTAACTTCAAAGAAGTTCGTTTCAAACAAGTTGAGCAAAGCTCTGGTGTAATCCATATTTCTAAAAGTGGTCAGGGCGAATTAACTGCCAAAGACATCGATGATGCTACAGCTGAATATGATGTACTGAATCCAGACTTGGTCATTGCAAATCTTGCAGATGATGCTGAGTTAGAAATTGAACTGAAAGTAGGGCGTGGCCGAGGATATGTTCCGGCTGAAGAAATGTCGGTCGAAGATGAGGATGTAAACCTCATTCCTATCGATGCTATTTTCACCCCTATCAAATCAGTTAAATACAATGTTGAAAACGTTCGTGTAGGTCAACGTACTGACTATGAAAAATTGGTCATGGATATCGAAACGGACGGATCGGTTAATGCTAAAGAAGCTCTTACCATTGCCGGTAAGATTCTTAAAGAGCATATCGAGAAATTCATCACAGAAGAAATTGAAGAGCCATTCACTCAAGAAGAAGAAGAAGTTGATGCTGAAAAACAACGCGTAGCTAACTTGTTGAGAACAAGCATTGAAGATCTCAACCTTAGTGTGCGAGCATACAACTGCCTGAAGTCTGCGAATATCAATACTATTGGAGAATTGGTATCACGTGATGAGCAGGATCTTCTTAAATTCAGAAACTTCGGTAAGAAATCACTTAGTGAATTAGTAGAAGTGATTGAAGAGAAGAATCTTGAATTTGGAATGGACGTATCTAAATACTTAGACTAAGCAGAAAGGAAATTAAATTATGCGTCACGGAGTAAAAGGTAGAAAATTAAGCAGGACTTCTTCTCACAGAAAAAACACCATGCAGTCTCTTGCTATGGCGTTGATCAAAGAGCACAGAATTAAAACAACTCTTGCGAAGGCTAAAGAACTACGTGGATTTGTAGAGCCTTTAATTACCAGAGCAAAAGAAGATACTCATCATAATAGACGACAAGTCTTCTCATCACTTCAGAATAAAGAAGCGGTGACTACACTCTTTACCGAAGTTGGACCAAAATCTAAGGACCGTCCCGGTGGTTACACACGTGTAATCAAAGCGGGTTTCCGTAAAGGTGATGGTGCTGAAATGGCTATTGTTGAGTTGGTAGATTACAATGATATTAAGCCTGAAGGCAGTTCATCAGCTTCATCTGGCAAGAAGAGAACCCGACGTGCAGGAAAGAGTAATACGCCAACTTCTTCAGAGCCTGTAGAGGCAAAAGAAGAGAAAAAGGAAGAGGCAAAAGCTGAAGAAGTACAAGAAACTGAAGAAAGTTCTGCGGAAGTAGAATCAGCTGAAGACGACGATTCTGAAGATAGCTCTGAAGAAGAGAAGAAGTAATTTCTTTATTGAAAATATTGAGGCCTTTGTATTCATATGAAGGTCTTTTTTATGGGGTGAAGTTTTGTAATAAAGAGCCCCGGAAAAAGATGTCAAAAAAAGAGAAAATATTTAAAGATAGGGTTGACATCTAAACATAATATCCCTTATCTTTGGTTTCTGTTTCGCGAACGATTTTACAAATGCGGAACACTTGTTCTTAGACATATTGAAGTATAGATCAGATTGTTTGTGCGAGCGAGAGCTTGTTCAATTTCTTGATGCAAATTTTTTGCATTTGATAATGACCAAGAGCGTAGGGTCAGCTCACAGAGTATATATTAGATATTTACAATGGAGAGTTTGATCCTGGCTCAGGACGAACGCTGGCGGCGGGCTTAACACATGCAAGTCGAAGGAGAAAGTGGCTGCTTGCAGCCACTGGAGACTGGCGGACGGGTGAGTAACGCGTAGATAACCTGCCTATACCTGGGGGATAACATTTCGAAAGGGATGCTAATACCGCATAATGCAGCGGGGCCGCATGGCCACAGTTGTTAAAGGTTTCGGCCGGGTATAGAGGGGTCTGCGTGCTATTAGTTAGTTGGTGAGGTAACGGCTCACCAAGGCGATGATAGCTAGGGGGTCTGAGAGGATGATCCCCCACACTGGGACTGAGACACGGCCCAGACTCCTACGGGAGGCAGCAGTGAGGAATCTTGCGCAATGGGCGAAAGCCTGACGCAGCCACGCCGCGTGCCGGAAGACGGCCCTATGGGTTGTAAACGGCTTTTTAATGGGAAGAACGCCCGGGTTTCGACCTGGGGTGACGGTACCATTGGAATAAGCACCGGCTAACTCCGTGCCAGCAGCCGCGGTAATACGGAGGGTGCAAGCGTTGTCCGGAATCATTGGGTGTAAAGGGTGCGTAGGCGGGAGCCTAAGTCTGTGGTGAAATCTTGCCGCTTAACGGTAAAATGGCCATGGATACTGGGTTTCTTGAGTACAGAAGAGGTCGGTGGAATTCGTAGTGTAGCGGTGAAATGCATAGATATTACGAAGAACACCAGTGGCGAAGGCGGCCGGCTGGACTGTAACTGACGCTGAGGCACGAAAGCGTGGGGAGCGAACAGGATTAGATACCCTGGTAGTCCACGCTGTAAACGATGTATGCTAGTTGTTGGTCCTTTGGGGCCAGTGATGCAGTTAACGCAGTAAGCATACCACCTGGGGAGTACGTCGGCAACGATGAAACTCAAAGGAATTGACGGGGGCCCGCACAAGCGGTGGAGCATGTGGCTTAATTCGATGCAACGCGAGGAACCTTACCTGGGCTAAATCCACAGTGCAACCTCCCGAAAAGGAGGGTCCCTTCGGGGCACTATGGAAGGTGCTGCATGGCTGTCGTCAGCTCGTGCCGTGAGGTGTTGGGTTAAGTCCCGCAACGAGCGCAACCCCTGTGGTTAGTTACCAGCACGTAATGGTGGGGACTCTAGCCAGACTGCCTACGCAAGTAGTGAGGAAGGTGGGGACGACGTCAAGTCATCATGGCCCTTACGTCCAGGGCTGCACACGTGCTACAATGGATGGTACAATGGGTAGCCACTGCGCGAGCAGGAGCAAATCCACAAAGCCATTCTCAGTTCGGATTGGAGTCTGCAACTCGACTCCATGAAGGTGGAATCGCTAGTAATCGCGTATCAGCAATGACGCGGTGAATACGTTCCCGGGCCTTGTACACACCGCCCGTCAAGCGATGGAAGTCAGGAGTACCTGATGTCGCTCCAGCAAGGAGTGCCTAGGGTAAGCCTGGTAACTGGCGCTAAGTCGTAACAAGGTAGCCGTACCGGAAGGTGCGGCTGGATCACCTCCTTTCAAGGAGAGCGTCCCTGCAATATTGGGACTACGACGCTACGCATCGCTCGTGGCAAACAATCTGATCTGTACTTTTAATTTGACTGTGTACCCGGCGGGTCACACACTCGCCGCAGCCGGCGAATACCGCCTGCAGCCGAGGCCTGCCCGAAGACGGGGGCTTGTAGCTCAGGTGGTTAGAGCGCACGCCTGATAAGCGTGAGGTCGGAGGTTCAAGTCCTCCCAAGCCCACAACGGTAACCGAGGGGCTATAGCTCAGCTGGCTAGAGCACTGCCTTTGCAAGGCAGGGGTCCGGGGTTCGAATCCCCGTAGCTCCACAGAGTTTTTGATAGTAATGAGAAGTGAGTAGTAAGATATGAGAGGCGGTAAGCCCGGAATGCTCACTCGTTCTTTATAAGGATGTTTAGGATGTATTTTGCTGGTCTTTCGAGGCCGGGCGCATGCATTCGTAGTAAACACGCCGCCCGTCGAACGGGTCGCACCGCGCCGAGCGCGGGTTCGCACGCGTAGTACCTGGATAAACAGGCGCTTCGCCCAGCGAAGTTCTTTGACATGATGAAAGCAATAGCAATAGTAATAGGTCTGATGCCGCGCATTTGCGTGCGCGGCAAAAGATAGTAGGACACATATCTTATTTATAAGGTTTGTGATCTACGCCAAGGTAGCCGGACAGGTTCGTCCCCGTCCGGCCCACAATAAACCAATAGCATGAATACGAGTTGGGGAGCGCGTGCGGAGACGCCGTGCAAACCATATAGTAGAAGCATACTAAGGGCACACGGTGGATGCCTAGGCATACAGAGGCGATGAAGGACGTGTAAAGCTGCGATAAGCTGCGGGGAGCTGCATACGAGCAATGATCCGTGGATTTCCGAATGGGGCAACCCATTCCGGCACTTCGGTGTCGGAATACTCCTGCGGGAGAGCGTACGGGGGGAACTGAAACATCTAAGTACCCCCAGGAAAAGAGAACAATTCAGTGATTTCCCTAGTAGCGGCGAGCGAACGGGAAGCAGCCCAAACCGGCTTCCTACGGGGAGTCGGGGTAGTAGGACCTGCATAATCGAAGCGAGCTTAAGTCGAAACTGCCTGGAAAGCAGTCCCACAGAAGGTGAAAGGCCTGTAGGCGTACGGCGAGCGGAGAGGCGGGTATCCTGAGTAGCGCGGGGCAGGTGAAACTCTGCGTGAACCAGCCGGCACCATCCGGTAAGGCTAAATACATCTGTATGACCGATAGTGAACCAGTACCGTGAGGGAAAGGTGAAAAGAACGCCGAGAAGGCGAGTGAAATAGTACCTGAAACCGTGTGCTTACAAGCGGTCGGAGGTCCTTCGGGACTGACGGCGTGCCTTTTGTATAATGAGCCTACGAGTTGCTCCTGTTGTGCGAGGTTAATCCGCTAAGCGGAGGAGCCGCAGCGAAAGCGAGTCTGAAACGGGCGTGCAGTACAGCGGGGCAGACGCGAAACCAAGTGAGCTATCCATGGTCAGGGTGAAGTGGGGGTAAAACCCCATGGAGGCCCGAACCGCCAGACGTTGAAAAGTCTTCGGATGAACTGTGGATAGGGGTGAAAGGCCAATCAAACTTGGAAATAGCTCGTACTCCCTGAAATATATTTAGGTATAGCGTCTGGTTTTGTCTCTCCGGAGGTAGAGCACTGATTAGGCTAGGGCCCTTCACCGGGTACCAACCCTAGACAAACTCCGAATACCGGCAGAGAGCCACCAGGCAGTCAGTGGCGGGGTGATAACGTCCCGTCGCGAGAGGGAAACAACCCAGACCACCAGCTAAGGCCCCCAAATGTATGTTAAGTTGAACAAAGAAAGTTGGGTTGCCCAGACAACTAGGAGGTTGGCTTAGAAGCAGCCATTCCTTTAAAGAGTGCGTAATAGCTCACTAGTTAAGCGGCCCGGCGTCGATAATACACGGGCATTAAACATACTGCCGAAGCTGTGGTCCCCGACCTTTGGTCGGGGAGGTAAGGGAGCATTCCAGGGGCGCAGAAGCCGGATCGTGAGATCCGGTGGAGCCCCTGGAAGCGAAACTGTAGGCATGAGTAACGAGAAGACGGGCGAGAAACCCGTCCACCATAAACCCAAGGGTTCCTGATCAACGCTAATCGGATCAGGGTTAGTCGAGACCTAAGGTGTAGCCGAAAGGCGAAGCCGATGGCAAACCGGTTCAATATTCCGGTACCGAGTTGTACGCCAGGCTAAGGCGTGACGCAGAAGTGACACTCCCGCGTGCTGACGAATGCACGTTAAAGGGCGTAGGCTGGGAAGCAGGCAAATCCGCTTCCCGTTAAGGCTGAACCCCGACAGTACTCTGAGCCTGCGGGCAAGGAGATAGTGGAGGTAATCCCGCTGCCGAGAAAAGCGTCGTAGTTTGTACAACCCGCTCGTACCCCAAACCGACACAGGTGGGTGAGGAGAGTATCCTAAGGTGCTCGAGTAATTCATGGCTAAGGAACTAGGCAAATTCGATCCGTAACTTCGGGAGAAGGATCCCCTGGGCGTCTTCGGGCGTTCGGGGCGCAGTGAAAAGGCCCAAACGACTGTTTACCAAAAACACATGTCTCTGCTAAGCCGCAAGGCGATGTATAGGGACTGACACCTGCCCGGTGCTGGAAGGTTAAAGAAGGGGGTTAGCTTCGGCGAAGCCCTTAACTGAAGCCCCAGTAAACGGCGGCCGTAACTATAACGGTCCTAAGGTAGCGAAATTCCTTGTCGGGTAAGTTCCGACCTGCACGAATGGTGTAACGATTTGGGCACTGTCTCAGCCATGAGCTCGGTGAAATTGTGGTATCGGTGATGACGCCGATTACCCGCAGCGGGACGAAAAGACCCCGTGAACCTTTACTACAACTTTACATTGGCTTTACCGGATGCATGTGTAGCATAGGCGGGAGACCCAGAACCCTGATCGCTAGGTTGGGGGGAGTCGCCCAGTGAAATACCGCCCTTGCCTCAGGTGAATTCTAACCTCCGGGCAACGGAGGAACAGTGTATGGTGGGTAGTTTGACTGGGGCGGTCGCCTCCTAAAGAGTAACGGAGGCTCCCAAAGGTACCCTCAGCACGGTTGGCAATCGTGCGTAGCGTGTAAAAGCATAAGGGTGCTTGACTGCAAGACATACAGGTCGAGCAGGAACGAAAGTTGGGTTTAGTGATCCGGTGGCACCGCATGGAAGGGCCATCGCTCAAAGGATAAAAGGTACTCCGGGGATAACAGGCTTATCTCCCCCAAGAGTTCATATCGACGGGGAGGTTTGGCACCTCGATGTCGGCTCATCGCATCCTGGGGCTGGAGAAGGTCCCAAGGGTTTGGCTGTTCGCCAATTAAAGCGGTACGCGAGCTGGGTTCAGAACGTCGTGAGACAGTTCGGTCTCTATCTGCTGTGGGCGTAGGAATATTGCGGAGAGCTGCTCCTAGTACGAGAGGACCGGAGTGGACGCACCGCTAGTGTACCTGTTGTGTGGTCGCATGCATCGCAGGGTAGCTATGTGCGGAAGTGATAAGCCGCTGAATGCATCTAAGCGCGAAGCACGCTCCAAGATAAGTATTCCCTAAGAGCCTCCTGGAAGACGACCAGGTAGATAGGTAGCAGGTGTACCCATGGTAACATGGTTAGCCGAGCTATACTAATTAGGCCACTGGCTTCGGTTATATGGTTTGCACGGGTCCCCGTGCAGCCCCACTATAAACCAGCTACATTTTATTGACCCCGTTACTATTGCTGGCCTCATCATGTCAAAGAACTATTTTGACTACTGTACATACTGATTTTTATTGAAGGTGACTCTAGCGCAGGGGTCCCACCCGTTCCCATCCCGAACACGGACGTTAAGCCCTGCAGCGCCGATGGTACTCCCACAAGGGGTAGAGTAGGTCGTCGCCTTCTTCCTTTTTTCCCCTTAAGCCTCTTCCACATCGAAGAGGCTTTTTTTATATCATTCTCTTTTTTTTGTAAAAACTATTACAGAAAACCCTTCTAGGAATGCTTATATTAAATAGTATTGTTAACTAAGTGATTTAAAACTAAGCAGAAATTATGGCGATGGACTTCCAAAAATTCCTGAACAACTACAAACAAAAGCTATTCGATATTTTTTCGGAAAGTAGCGATGCAGAAGAAAATACACTGGTACGGGGAATTGAAGAATCCACCTTAAAAGAGATTATGGATTTATCTCCTCTTGGCGCATTTATTCCATCAGAATATGGTGGTTATGGAGGTAATACGGCTGAAGCACTTGCAATGCTGGAGGCTAGTTCATACGAGTCTTTACCTCTGTCTTTAATGATGGGAATTAATGGGGCTTTATTTCTTCAACCTGTGGCCAACTATGCCAATGAAGATGTGAAAAAAGATATTTTCAATCGAGTTATAAATTCTAATAAGCTAGGTGGTTTGATGATTACTGAGCCTGATTACGGTTCAGATGCACTCAAAATGCAAACATCCTACCAAAAAATTGGTGATGATACCTATAAAATAAAAGGAACTAAGCATTGGGGTGGTCTAACCGGTATGGCTGATTATTGGTTGATTACAGCAAGAAATATGAATGAGAAGGGGGACTTGGGAAGAGACATATCTTTCTTTATTCATGATACCAGAAACGGTGGTATCGAAGTTCAGGAATACTATAACAATCTTGGATTGTACATGCTGCCATACGGAAAGAATAAGATTGATATAAAGGTTGATGGATCACACAAGCTTCAACCAAAGAGTACAGGGGTGACTATGATGCTTGACCTTCTCCATCGAAGCCGGCTTCAGTTTCCCGGAATGGGAATGGGATTCTTGCGACGTATGATGGATGAAGCGATGGAGCATTGCAAAGAAAGGTTTGTGGGCGGACAAAGCTTGATCAATTACGATCAGGTAAAAAGCAGGCTTTCTGAAATACAGGCTTACTTCACGGTATGCTCAGCGATGTGTAATTTTACGAGCTCTAACATTCCGTTAGAAAAAAATACCTCAAGGATGGACTTGGAAGCTAATGCCATTAAAGCACTTGTAACCGATTATATGCAACGTGCATCACAATCGTTATTGCAACTAAAAGGCGCCATGGGATATCGGTTGGATAGTATAGCCGGGCGTTCAGTTATTGACAGCCGTCCGTTTCAAATTTTTGAAGGCTCTAACGATATTCTCTATCAGCAAATCAGTGAGTCGGTTCTAAAGATGATGCGTAGATTGAAGAACAATAATCTCCATGATTTTCTGAGTGAATTTCACCTGACTTCCCGTTCCTCTGAATATTTTAAGGAGCGACTGAATTTCGAGCTTGATCCTAAGATGCCACAACGTAAATTAGTAGAGCTTGGAAGAGCTTTAGGTCGCATTATTTCCATGGAGTTTACCCTCAATCTTAGTGATCAGGGATTTAACAACGAACTTATCCAAAATGCCATCAAGACATTACAGGACGAAGTAAACACCATCATGCAAACGTATAAGTACGGTGGAAATGCTGACGTGGTGGAAGAGTACAAAATGGACAGCTCCTGGTTTAAACTTTCAATGGTGAATGCCTGATCAAAAGATCGTAGTTATTAGCGGGGCCGGAATTAGTGCAGAGAGCGGCCTTTCTACATTCAGGGATGCCGGTGGACTTTGGGAAGGATATGACATCAACGAGGTTGCTTCTATCCAGGGTTGGAATAAAGATCCAGAAAATGTTCTCGAATTTTATAATCTAAGGCGAAAACAAGCAGCGGAAGCCCAACCTAATGCAGCTCACAAAGCACTGGCAGATCTGGAGGAGTTCTTTGATGTTTCTGTGGTTACACAAAACGTTGATGATTTGCATGAGAAGGCCGGTTCTTCTCAGGTTCTGCACCTGCATGGCGAGCTCAGGAAAGCCCGCAGTGTAGAGGACGAATCTGTTGTAATCGATGTCGGTGCTGATCCCATTAAATTGGGAGATACTGCAGAGGATGGAGCTCAGTTACGGCCACATGTAGTTTGGTTTGGAGAAATGGTACCGATGATAGAACCTGCCGCCATCGAAGTTTCCACGGCAGATATTTTGATTGTTGTGGGGACTTCGTTAGTGGTGTATCCTGCAGCAGGCTTAATTGATTATGCAAAAAAACATATTCCTAAATACATCATCGATCCTTCAGAACCACAACTATACGACTTTGATGGATGGGAGCATTACAGAGAGAACGCAGGTATCGGTGTTAAAAAATTAGCAGACAAACTTATTAAAGAATACACATAATAACATGGCGACTAAAAAAGCGACTGACGAAGAAAAAGGAATTCTTGAGCAGTTTATGCTGCCTTTCTATCACATTACAAAACGAATTCCCCTTTTTCCCGGAAAAAATGATGTAAAATCAGAAGCCGGGTTATTTGGAATTACTGAAGAGGAGCTCAAAGAGTACAGAGAAAATTATGATGAAAATGCCCGGCAGGCTGCACTGGAGATTCTAAAGGAAGATGAGATTGTAGATTGCCTTGATAAACTTCCTATGGATGGAGAAGAAACCATAGTAGCCTTCGGCGATTCAAACACGGAGGATGCGCAGGGATGGTTCACCATATTGAAGCATGTACTTGAAATATCGGTTGAGAAAGCCAACTTCAATTTTATTAATGCCGGTGTTTCTTACAATACAACGGCAGAGGCACTACGCCGAGTTGACCGGGATGTTGTAGTTCACGAACCGGATTGGGTAATAGTAGCTTTGGGGACATTTGATGCTCAGCGTTTGAATATTGCTCCTGATCGTACCCTGTTACCTCTTTCCGAAACCTGGGAGAATATAGAGACCATACAATCGGTGTTGGAATCAAGAGTGGAAAATCCGTTGATATGGATTACCCCGGCACCGGTTATAGATGAAATGCTGGAAGAAAACCTTCTTTACGATTTCACAATTAAACCTGAAGATTTAGGGCCGGTGCAAGATTTGGTTTCAGGAAAACAAGGAGCAATTGTGGATGCTTCGGCAAACCGAATGGGGGAGGGCGAACCTAACGCATGGAATTACCTGCCGGATGGCCTGCATCATTCCTTGTCCGGACATATGGAAACAACGAAGGCGATTATTAAAAAACTGGCTGAACCTAAAGATTAATCTTCAAGTTTAACAAGTTCACAGATGGGGAAAACCTTCGGGATATACCATTATCTGTAGGTTGGTAAGTTGCAGTTATAGACGGAGAAACCAATCCAATACTGGTTTTATCGTTAAATTGAATGCCTACCAATCCATCTGCTTGAGGAACTGAACTTTTCATCGCTGTACTGGTGGGAGTAATTCGCTTGGACAGGGCAAAAGCATCAATGAGTCCAACCCCAAAGCCTACCCATGCACCAATTCCCGCTCCATATTGCAAGCCTTCTACTAACGGTTCATTTGCTACTAACATCACAGACGTTGTAACTACGGCACCTGCAGCAGCCCCATAAAAAGTATCCAGTAATACAATAATGCTGGTGTTATTTCCATCATTAAATAAACCCTGCACAATCAGTTGTTGCCCACCCGAAGAGCCAATGTCATAAGCTCCAACTCCCACTCCATATAATGTTCCAAGCCCAACCCCCACACGTAAAGGAGCAAAATCAGAACTATTATTTAAGGCCATGGTAGCTCCTCCCAACAAGGTTCCGTTTACAGCTCCGTTCAGGGTGTTGCCGGCCAGAAGCTCAATGGTTTGACCTTTGGATTCTTCGGTTGCTGAAAAGATGATGGTAAAGCAAAGTAATAATGCTGAAAGTGTACGCATTAGAGTCTCTTAGATTTTTTGGTTTTACCGAAGTTAGTAAATAATAAATGCCAATACCATCATGGACTAACCCGGATCATTTAATGCCACGGGTAATACCTTCCCGTTATAAAATTGATGGCCTGTCAAAATAAAGTCGGTTATGTAGGTTCCCATTTGCTGGGGAGAAACAGGGGCTTCAAAACCGGGAAAAGCTTCCGTCAACATCTCGGTTTGTACTGCCCCGATGCATAAACAGTTAACGGCAATGTTATCTTCAGTAAACTCCGCACTCAATACTTCTGATAAACCTACAACAGCAGCTTTTGCAGCTCCATATGCCGAAAGCCCTCCAAACTTCAAGCTTCCCTGATAACCCGACATACTGGAAATGTTAAGTATGTGACTTCCCTTTTTCATGTGGGGCTTCAATGCCTGGGTAAGGCGAACTATCCCATATACATTCACATCCATCAATCTTTTGAATACTTCGATGTCGGTATCCATAAAAGCCTGACGGTGAACGGCTCCTGCATTATTAATCAACCCGTCCAGTCCTTCTGTATCCTTCACAGCATCAGCTATGCTTTTAATATCTTCTGATTTGGTGAGATCAGCCGTAACCGGGATGATTTTTCCATTTTCTGAAGCATTGGAAAGTTCATGTAACTTATTCTTGCTCCGGGCAGTAGCAATAACCGTGTGATTTTCCGAGGCCAGCTTTAGTGCAGTTTCATATCCTATACCGCGACTGGCACCGGTAACTAAAATCGTCTTACTCATGAAATGGGTGCCATTTTAATTAGTTGATTCAAAGGTGAAAACAATTGCATATACAAATAGTTCGGATAAGTTAGTACGAGCTTGGAAAAAGCGCTTTTTTAGTGGTAAATTTCCACACTGTCAGAAATTCTAAATAGTAAGTTAAGGCTTAATGACTACAAAAACTGGTAAACCGTTAGTACCCAGTAATATAGAAACGCTAAAACCCTATGTTGCGGGGAAGACTATTGCAGAAGTAGCAGATTTATACAAACCCACCAAAATAGCCAAGCTTGCTTCTAATGAAAACCGACTTGGATGCAGTCCAAAAGTAAAGGATGCAATTGATGAGGCGTTTAAAGAAATACAAGATTATCCGGACCCGGTTGCCAGAAAGCTTCGTGCAGCTATTGCTGAGCGAAATGGAGTAAACAGTGAAAATGTTCTATTAGCTTCCGGTTCTGAAAGTATTATTTCCATTCTCTGTAAAACGTTTTTTCTAAATAAGGAAAACGCAGTAACGGCCGATGCAACATTCGTAGGCTTTTTTGTGCAGATTGGAGTACGTGGAGTTCATCTGAAAAGGATTCCGATGACGCCGGATTACCGTTATGACGTAAAAGCCATCGCCAATGCTATCGATGATCAAACCAAGATGGTTTACATTGCCAATCCTAATAATCCAACAGGCACCTATATAAATAAGGAAGAATTTGAGTGGTTCATGGAGCAGGTGCCCGAAGATGTGCTTGTAGTGATGGATGAGGCTTATTATGAGTATACTAAAGGCGTTGAAGATTACCCCCGCGCTCTTGATTATGAATATGACAACATCATTGTATTACGAACTTTTTCCAAAGCTTATGGTTTGGCTGGTTTCAGAGTTGGGTATGCGATTGCCAATGAAGAACTCATTAGTAATATGATGAAGACAAAGCTGACCTTTGAGCCCACTACTTTGGGGCAGGCGGCGGCACTTGCAGCATACAACGATGATGAGTTTCTGCAAAAAAGTATTGATGTTGTTGAAGAAAGTAAGAAGCGTTTGTACCGGTTTTTTGATGAGCATAAAGTTGACTACGTGAAATCGATTTCAAATTCGGTGATGATGATTCTTCCTTCAGAAGAAGAGGCGATAGAATTCACCCAGAATATGTTGGAAAAGGGAGTGATTTTGCGCCGAATTAATGCTTTTGGATTACCAAATTGTATCAGGATTACCGTAGGTTTATCTGAAGAAATGGATCATTTTGAACAATCATTTTTAGAAGTAACTAAGAAGTAAGCAGTAAAGATTTTTATTTATGGCCAGGAAAAAAACGGCATCAAAAAAGAAGAAAAACAAAACAACCAACGACGTTGACTGGAAAGACGTTGCCCGGCTCATGCTTACCTCAAGGGCAATGGACGATAAAGAGGAAAACGAGCTGGTTCCAAATAAAGAAGTGCTGTATCAGTTTTCAGCGCGAGGCCATGAACTGGGGCAGATTTTATTAGGAAAGTTGCTTACCAATAAGCACGACTCGGCGAGTGCATACTACCGTTCACGCCCATTGCTGTTAACGCTTGGTCTTTCTGAAGAAGATGCGATGGCAGCTCCGATGGGTAAGTCGGGCGGTTATAGCGATGGGCGAGATATTGGAGTGGTATGCAATAAGCCGGATGCCGATGGCCCCAAAGTATTACCTATGGCAGGAGATGTTGGCTCACAATATACACCCGCTATTGGTTGGGCTCAGGGAATAGAATACCGCAAGAACGTGCTCAAAGAAAAAGAGTACGACAAGGCAATTTCTGTAATTTTAGGTGGCGATGGTTCAGTTGCAACGAATGGATTCTGGTCGGCACTCACAATTGCTACTACCCAGAATTTACCTGTATTATTTTACATTGAAGACAATGGATACGGGATCTCGGTTACCAGCGAATACCAGACCCCCGGAGGTAAAATCAGTAACAACCTTCAGTCGTTTAACAATCTGAAGATTTATGATGGAGATGGAACCGACCCTGAGGAAGCCTCATCGTTACTGGAAGAATCTGTGGATTATGTTCGCGGGAGGAAAGGCCCTGCACTGATAAGGTTGACGGTGCCAAGGCTAAACGGACATTCTTACCAGGACAATCAGGCTTATAAGGACGAAGAGCTTCTGAAAAAGGAAAAAGAAAACGATCCGCTTGAAAAACTGAAAGCCTTTTTGGTGCCGGATCAAATTACCGAAAAGACCTGGAAAAATTGGGAGAAGAAAGCCAAAGAAACGATTGAGAAAGCCGCTGAATCAGCTCTGAACCGCCCACAACCGGATACTTCACAAACAGAAAAATTTGCTTTCGCTGAAGATGAAATCCAGACTATAGGTGGTCTTGCCGTTGAGGGGCATGATTTCCCGGAATCGTCGGAAGAAGCAAAGCCTGAAAAGCAGCGCATTAACATTGTGGAAGCGATCCGCCGTACACTGAAGTATGAGCTGGAAACCAACCCCCGGGTATTAGTTTTTGGAGAAGACGTTGGGATGAAAGGTGGTGTGCATGCAGCAACCATGGATCTCCAGTCTGAATTTGGAGAAGATCGAGTTTTTGATACCAGTCTTTCTGAAGAAGGAATTATCGGGCGGGCAGTTGGCCTTGCTTATTCAGGCTTGATGCCCGTCGCTGAAATTCAATTCAGGAAATATGCAGATCCGGCAACAGAGCAACTCAACAACTGTGGAACTACACGGTGGAGAACAGCCAATCGTTTTGCTGCACCTATTGTAGTTCGTATGCCTGGTGGCTTTGCTAAATGTGGTGACCCATGGCACAGTATGAGTAACGAGGTGTTTTTTACTCACGCTATTGGGTGGCAGGTGGCTATGCCCAGTAATGCTGAAGATGCAGTTGGATTACTGAGATCAGCAATGCGAAGCAACAACCCAACCGTCTTTTTTGAGCATCGGAATTTATTAGATGCCAAGTATGCACGAAAGCCATATCCTGGCGATGAATTTATTGTACCATTTGGAAAAGCAAAAAAGCTGAGAGAAGGAGAGGAGCTCACTATTGTTACTTGGGGAGCTATGTGTGAACGGAGTGAAGCCGCGGTAGAAAAACTAGGAGTATCTGCAGATGTACTCGATCTAAGGACTTTGATGCCCTGGGATAAAGAGGCTGTTCTTGATTCCATTCGCCGAACAAACCGATGTTTGATTGTCCACGAGGATAACAAAACGGCAGGGTTTGGAGCGGAGATAGCAGCGGTTCTTGTGCGCGAAGCCTTCACATATCTGGATGCACCGGTTGAACGTATAACCATGCCTGATATACCTGTTCCTTATAATGTTAACCTGATGAACTCAGTGCTTCCAACTTCCGAAAAAATTGCCGGTAAGATAGAGGAATTGCTCTCTTTCTAAGTTTGGAGCCAATTGTTACATGAGTCTTTTTTAATTTTAAGATCATAGAGTTTTCTGCAAGGAAGCTCTATAATTGAAGGCGTTCAACTCTTTAATTTTTATTAGCCTTGAGACTCGGTACAAAAATTATAATTGGCTTTATTTGCATCAGTTTGTTGTTGGCTGTTGTTGGCTTTATTTCTGATCAATTCACTTCGGAAATAAGACAGGAACAACTACGGTCAGTCAATGAGGCTTCTGAGGTTGTAATATATACCGGTGAAATGGAGCGCAGCCTATTCCAAAGCCTGATCTTTTTGAATGGAATAAGAGAAGCACTGGTAGTAGAAAAAAACTACGATACGGTACAGGAGCTTCCGGCTGTAGTAGAACTTATATCACAATTTGAGGGAGAACTAAAGCAGTTTGAAGCAGCTTTTGCAAAATTAGAGGCTTTGCTGGTCCAAGATCAGCGATTACCGGAAGATGTGAATGAGCTGCTGATGAGTTATGAAGTGTATAAGTCGATTACGGAACAGTGGTTAGACTTGGGAGAAGAAGATTTTGAGCAGGCTAACATCATGTTCATAAATTCGATTGAGCCTTACTTTCGCAATAATATCATCCCGGAAATAACACAGCTTCGCAGTTTTGTATTGTCTATTCAGGAGCAACGAAATGTTCAGCTCACCAGCTCATTGGAGAGAGCAGAACTTATTAACTATATAGCTACGCTCAGCTCGGTGTTGCTGGCTATTGTTCTGGCTGTTTATATTTATAAATCTATTGCAAATCCCCTGGCAAAACTGAGCGCAACAGCCAAAAAACTGGGTGAAGGCAAGTTGGATGAAAGAATTGATATTACTTCTAAAGATGAGATAGGGGAGCTTTCGGAGGCTTTCAATTCCATGGCGGCAGGGCTTCAGAAAAAGACCGTTTCTAAAGCGTATGTTGATAATATCATTGAATCTATTCAGGAAGCTTTGTTTGTAACAGACAATGATGGAACCCTGATCCGGGTAAATTCTGCAGCAGCTGATCTCATGGGGTATGAGGTTGAAGAAATGATTCAACATCAGGTTAAGGATTTTTATGATATGAAGGGGATGGGCAAAGAGTATGAGCAAAACCAAAAAGACAAAAAATCCTTTGAGTTTTCATTGATTCATAAAGACGGGCATTCACTTTCTGTGTTATTTTCAGAGGCAGAGCTTATGGATATGCAAGGGAATAAAGTAGGCACCGTTTCAGTAGCCAGTGACATTTCCGAACGCAAAAAGCAGGAAGAAGAAATTCGCGGATCTCTTAAAGAAAAAGAGGTGATGCTGGCAGAAATTCATCACCGGGTAAAAAATAACCTTGCCGTCATTTCAGGTTTGCTCCAGCTGCAAAGCTACAGTGCCAAAAATACGGAGGTAGAAAAAGCTCTTAGCGACAGCCAAATGCGGATTCAGTCTATAGCATTGGTTCATGAAATGCTTTATGAAAGTGAATCGCTGGCTTTTATTGATTACGATAAATATGTAAACGATTTACTGCAAGCGATAAGCAGTATGCACATGAGCGGTCAAAAGAATATTGAACTTTCTGCAGAAGTAGAATCAATTTCCCTGAGTATTAACCAAGCCATTCCTTGTTCCTTGCTGATTAATGAGCTGATCGTGAATGCCTATAAACATGCTTTTAAGGACCAGGAGGATGGAAAGATAAATGTAAAAATGACCGAAGAGAATGGTAGAATAACTATGGTTATCTCTGATACCGGTCAGGGTTTTGATGTCAATAAATTCACCAATTCCACCTCGCTTGGATCAACGCTAATCAAAACACTAGCCGGACAGTTGGAAGGGGATTTCGAAATAATGGAGAGTTCACAGGCTAATGGAAGCATCTTTAAGATTGAATTTATCCGGGAACATGAAATGAAGAACTGACTTTGTTCAAATCTCATTAAATGGTTAGTAACAAAGCATTCAAAAAATCGTAGCTTCCTTTATTACTGCTAACTCAGGTCATTTTTAATGACATAAGATTAATTAGGGCGAACTTCGTTGTTAAACCGACGTACTTTAATATTACTTTTTTGTGGATTCATCGGGGTGGTGAGCTATTTCTTTCTTCGCCCCCATATTGAATTCTATGCATCCGGCCCCATATCTGAAAGCAAAGAAACCGTTGAAGAAAAGCTTGTAGATATTGCGCCCCGGTTCGGGTTCACTACCGATTCACTCGCTATGATGACGATGCGTAAACAGCATCTGAAATACCTGAAATCTCTTCAAGACACCTTGACGGATAAAACAAACCCGGCGAAGCTGAATAAGGCTGATGTGCATATCCAAAGCTGGGAAACCATTATAGGTAGCAGGAATAGAAATAACGGTATGTTTGTTTCAACCGGACAGTTGTTTGACGATGTTGGACGACTAAGGCTGAATACATCCAATTCGGGGAGGGTGGTTCGCATAAAAGCGCATGACGAGAATCCGAATCCAACATTTTTACAAGGCGATTCACTCTTGGCAATTGCAAATGAGTTAGTTGGAAGTACACTGGGTTATGATCTGGATAAGTATGAAATCATTGAACAGAATTCAGATGACTCTTCTTTTGAAATTATCGAAGAGCGAAATAATAGGGTAGTACTGGAAAACGGAGGCACCAACACCCTTGATATTACATGGGAGAGAAAGCCCGGAGTAATAGACACTCCCGAACTGCTAAGGCTGAACCTCAAACCTATGGTTAGGGAAATAGATAATGAATCGGGTTTCAGAACCGAGTTTGGGTTCAGTATCGAATCGTTTGCAGCAATGAATCAGTTTGAACCCGAGAACTTGCAAGCCAGCACATCCATAGAAGATGACAGTGATTTATTTTTTTCGTATGCACTTTTTTCTGCTTTGTTTATTCTAGCCATTCTGGTTTTTACGGTGGGAATTCAAAACATTTTTAAAGGAAAGGTAGAATGGAGAAGAGCTCTGTTAATTTTTATTGTTGTATCGCTTACCATCTACGGGTGGAGGGCAATTTTCTTCTACTATACATTTAATGATTTTCTAAGCAACGCTGGGTTATTTGGCGCAACTATAAATAGCGTGTTGTTTGCTTTGGTTGTTGGCTTGTATGGGTCACTGGCGTATATAAGCTGGGAGGCGCTGGCACGTTCACAGAAACAAAATCAGGTTGATGTAATCGATGCCTTATGGCAGCGAAAGTTTTTCATCAGCGAAACAGGGGCCGGGCTTATCCATGGTTTTGCCGTTGGGGGTATTCTTATTGGGATTATGTCTGCTTTATTGTATCTGATGGATGATTATCTCATTCAAATTGACAGCCAATTCGGTTTTGCAGAGGCGAGCATTCAACCCAAGTTACTTACCATTAATATGAGTGCGATGACGGTAACCTGGTTGGTTTGTATTGCACAAGTGGGATTTGTTTACTCTATCATTAATCATTGGATTAAGCGCGATTGGTTAGTTGGCATACTCTCGATCGTTTTCACCGGGATTTGTATTACCGTTCTTGGGCGATTAGTAGGAACAAGCGGCTCCATGTTTGAAGATTTGGCTATTTATATGGGTATAGCCGTAGTATTGATTTATACAATTCGGGAATTTGGGATACTCAGTGTTTGTACTGCTTTATGGTTTTTCAACGTGTTCTTTATGATTCAACCTTACCTGGGTTCTGAGTCGATGGAAGTTGCCTACATAAGTTGGGTACAGGCGTTTGTGTTGGCAGGTCCGTTGATTTATGGGTTCATAGCGTACCGATATGGGTTCTCAGTATCCGAAGTTGGCGGGTATATCCCAGAATATGAAGAGCGAATAGCACAGCACCTTCGGGTCGAAAAAGAAATAGAGATAGCCCGGGAAAGCCAGTACAAGTTAATGCCGCTTCAACCACCTAAAGCTGATGGAATAGACGTTTATGGATTCTTCCTGCCCTCTTTTGAAGTTGGCGGTGATTATTTCGATTACGTACTTTCAGAAAATGAACATGGGGAGGTAACAGCTTTAACGATGGCTGTGGTGGATGTTTCGGGTAAGGCGATGCGTGCGGCAATGCCGGCTGTATTTACCAGTGGATTGCTGCTGTCCAGAATGAAAGAAGACATGCCGGATGAAGTATTGTCGCAGATTACCGAACCGATATTTTCGAGGACTGATAAACGAACTTTTATAACATGTGCGCTGGCTCGTTATGATTTTAACTCTATGAAGATAAGCATTGCTAATGCCGGCCACTGCCGCCCTATACTAAAAAGAAACGGAATTGCAGAATACATCCATACACCGGCACCGGCTTTCCCCTTGGGATTAAAAACAGGGGTTAAGTACAATGCTGAAACTATCTCCATGAAGAAAGGTGATTTCTTCCTGCTTTATTCGGATGGATTGCCGGAAGCTGTGAATGAAAAAGGTGAACGTTTTGGTTTTGATGAAGTGCCGCGACTGATAGAATCTATTGAAACAGAAAACCTGTCGGCTAACGAAATTGCACAGGAAATAAAACGTACTGTTCAGAAATTCAGTAACTATCAATTGGCGGATGATACCACTATCATATGCCTGAAGGTTTAAGAAAGAATAAGGCAAATCGCACCGATTAAAACAGGCTGCCAGCGAGTTGCTTAGATAATATTAATCACAAAACACAGGACATGGCTCAAGATCAGAATTTTGATTTTAATGTACCGCCGCAGTTCGAGAAGATTTCAAAAAACATCCGTCTTATTATTGGCGGATTGATTGTTGCTCTGCTCGGCTTTTCTACCTTCTTCACGGTTGACCCCGAAGAAGTAGGAGTTGTAGTGCGGTTGGGTAAATTTGTAGAAACCGTGGAACCGGGATTGAACTATAAACTGCCACTTATAGATCAGGTTGAATTGGTTCCCGTTGAACGACAACTGAAACAAGAATTTGGTTATCGCACGGTTCAGTCCGGCGTTCAAGCCCGTTACCAAAAGGCGGGATATGAAGATGAATCACTGATGCTAACCGGAGATTTAAACCTCGCCGATGTGGAATGGGTGGTTCAGTATAGAATCAACGATCCCTATAGCTACCTGTTTAAAGTACGGAACGCCGAATCTACTTTATCAGATATTTCAGAAGCAGCGATGCGCCAGGTTGTGGGTGATCGTACAGTGAATGAAGTGCTCACCGTAGGACGAGCCGAAGTCTCAATCCAGGTTCAACAACTAATTCAATCTTTAGTCACTGAATATGAAATGGGGATTACCATCGAGCAGGTAGTTCTTCAGGATATCAATCCCCCCAATCCGGTAAAACCCTCTTTTAATGCCGTTAATGAAGCTCAACAGCAAAGAGAAACTTTGATTAATCAGGCCCGGGCCGATTACAATCGTGTGATACCAAGAGCACGAGGTGAAGCCCAGGAAACTATTCAGCGAGCGGAAGGGTATGCTTCTGAACGTGTGAATACGGCTGAGGGTGAAGTGTCTCGCTTCAATGATTTATACTCTGAGTATATAAAGGCTCCGCAGGTAACAAAACGCCGGATCTTTTTAGAGACAATGGAAGATATAATCCCCAAAATGGGTAAGAAAATTATTACAGATCAAAACGGAAACAATGTATTGCCACTGCTTCAGCTACAGTTAGATGGAGCTCGAAGTTCAACGAATCAAAACAACGGAGGTAATTAAGATGAATCAAGCAAAAGGAATTATTGCCGTTGTCATTGGTTTAGTACTGTTTTTAACAGCAATTGATGGATTTTACATCGTACACGAAACCGAGCAGGTTATCATCACTCAGTTTGGAGATCCGGTTGGGGAAGCGATTACTCAGCCTGGATTAAAGTTTAAGATCCCGTTCATGCAAACGGCCAACTTTTTCGAAAAGCGGTACCTGGAATGGGATGGAGACCGAAACCAGATTCCTACGCGAGATAAGAAGTTCATATTTGTTGATTCTTATGCTCGTTGGCAAATTACAGATCCCCTTCAGTTTTACCAGCGGTTAGGAAACGAACGTGGAGCACAATCTCGTCTTGATGATATCCTTGATGGAGAAACCCGAAATGCCATTGCCTCTCACGACTTACTGGAAATTGTACGTACCAGTAACCGTGAACCGGATACTACCGGCGCAGCTATTTTAGAAGTGGTAGAAGATTCACTGGAAACCATACAAACCGGACGTGGGTTTATTCAGGATGAAATTCAGGAAAAAGGAAACGAGCGGGCTAAAGATCTGGGAATTGTGATTCTTGACTTCCGCATCAAGCGAGTCAATTACGTTGAAGATGTACGTCAAACGGTGTACGATCGTATGATTTCTGAGCGAAACCGGATAGCTGATGAATTCAGGTCAGAAGGACAAGGTGAAGCATCCCGAATAAACGGTGAAAAAGAAAGAGACCTGGCCCGAATTCAATCGGAAGCTTTCCGGGAGGCAGAAATTATTCGCGGTAATGCTGATGCTCAAGCCGCTGCAATTTATAATGCAGCTTATAATAAGTCGCCACAGGCACGAGAGCTGTATTCGTTTATGCGTTCAATGGATGCCTATGTGAAAACCATTGACGAGCAAACGAATGTTATTCTCTCAACCGATAGTGATTTCTTCCGTTACCTGAACCGGATCGACTAAGATTTCGGAACATACTTTAAATACAAGCACGGGTTATTATAGCCCGTGCTTTTTTATTAGGCTTTATTTCTCTGGCTTGAAACCGGGGTTTACCAGAAAGCAGTTGATCAACTTTTTGCAATTAAGTACAGTTGAATTACTCTTAGTTCATCGTAAGGAACTTCCTCGGATAAAGCTTCAAAAACTGGACGAAGCATCTCGGTGCCATGTTCGGAAAAGGCTTCTTGTACTCTCTCCAAGACAGGTTTATTCAAATTTGATGCTTCCAGTATTTTGTCTGACGGAAGTGTATTTCCGGCTTTCAGGAACTTGCTGAGATTGCTGATAACTGTTCCTTCCTGCACGTCAAAGTGAGCCGCTATTTCAGCCACACTTTTCCCATTATTGAAAAATTCCCCGACTTTATAAGGCCGACTGTCTTTACTCAGTGTTTTTTTGACGGTGGTTTGATTTCGGTGTCCGGATTTTGGCTTTTCTGAAAAGTCCGTCCCATCTGTGAACCTGGTAATAACTTCCAGAAAATCAGCACCATACTTAGCAGCTTTTGCCCGGCCTACCCCATGTATTTTTAACAGGCTCTCTTTGGTAAGGGGAAAATAGTAAGCCATTTCAATAAGGGTTGTATCCGCAAAAATGATATATGGAGCCACATTCTGCTGTCTGGCCAAATCCATTCGCTTTTCTTTCAAAAGCTTGAATAACTTTTTATTGAAATCGAGAGATTCTATATCAGATCCTGCAGTTTTGGCTTTTTCTTTTTGCTGCGGTTCTTCAATCACCCCAAATACCTCCTGATTCCCTTTCAGGATTTCTATAGCCTTTGGAGTGAGCTTCAAGCTTTTGTGTTCTACCTCCCTGACGATAATATCCTGTTTCATTAGTTCGCGATAGAGCTGCTTCCATTCCGGCTGGCTGAATTCCTTCCCTATTCCATAGGTCGAAAGCTTATCGTGTTTGAACTTAAGTACTTCTTTTCGGCGGGAACCAACAAGGATATTTTTTATGTGATGGTATCCGAATTTTTGCTCTGTCCGTGCCATCGTGGATAAAAACTTTTGAACCGGCACGGTGATGTTTTCCTTATCCGGTGTATCGCCGGTGCAGAAATCACACATCCCGCAATCAGGCTGATTGAAATGCTCTCCAAAATATTCCAGCAGTTTGATTCGCCGGCACTGATGTGCTTCCACATATTCTATCAGCTTCTGCAAATGCCGTTCGGCTACCAGTTGCTCGTCTTCCGATTTCTGTTGAATGAAATAGCGGATTTTGGCAGCATCACCATAACTGAACAGAAAAAGACAATCAGACTGCAAGCCATCGCGTCCGGCACGTCCAATTTGCTGGTAGTACGACTCAATATTCTTCGGCATATCATTATGAACAACAAACCGAACATCCGGTTTGTCAATCCCCATCCCAAAAGCAATGGTTGCTACAATAATGTCTACCTCATCCCGAATGAAAGCATCCTGATTTTGTGCCCGTTCCTGTTCACTAAGTCCTGCGTGGTAGGGGAGCGAATTGAATCCGTTCGCATTCAAATCCTGTGAAAGTTGATCAACCTGTTTTCTGGAAAAACAATAAATAATACCCGATTCACCCTCGTGCCTCCGCATAAAATTAACTACCTGTTGAAGAGCGTTACCTTTTGATTCTACATTCAGGTACAGGTTCTCACGGTTAAAACTAGCCACATATGTATTCGCATTACTCAAGCCAAGAGAAGTTGCAATATCTTCCTGAACACGAGGTGTAGCGGTAGCGGTAAGTCCCAGAGTAACGGCATTGCTGAATCGATTGGTGACATCAGCCAGTTGTCTGTACTCCGGACGGAAATCATGCCCCCATTCAGATATACAATGAGCTTCATCAATGGCTACGCATTCAACATTAAGGCCTGAAAGCAAATTCAGGACATTGCCTTTTAATAGAGTCTCCGGAGCCAGGTATAAAAGATCCAGCTTGTTTCTTCGAATAAGATCCAGAGTGTTCTGATATTCACGGGGTGAGAGTGAGCTGTTCAAATATGAAGCGGAAATTCCATACGCCGTAAGTTGATCAACCTGATCTTTCATGAGTGAAATTAAGGGAGAAACAACAATGGTGAGCCCATCAAATAACAGCGCAGGGATTTGATAGCAAAGAGATTTCCCGCCCCCGGTAGGCATCACCGCAAGGGTGTCGCGCTTTTGGAGGACGTTCTCAATTATATCTTTCTGTAAAGACCTGAATTCCTCAAAGCCGAAAACATCATGAAGAATATGTTCTGCTTGTTGGAGGTCCGGCATAGTATTGAAGGTGGATTTTATTTGGTTCATCGTCTTTTTCTAAAGTAAGAGCAGAGAAAACCAAATTCCTTACAGATTTTTTGAAAATACATTCAAACTTCGCTTACCAATTATAGGAAGAAATAAGGATCTCCGGTTCACACATGCTGCTGAATTGCAGAAATACAGAAGGGACTTATTCTCTTTTACTCGAACTGTTTCGGAACAGAAAGGAAGTGGAGTTTGGGTTATACCAATGCTCCAAAATCAACATCCAGCATTTCGCTTAATATGCCCTTGCTGTCAGAAGTGTTGATATGGGCTCCAAGCTTCATCAATATATTATAAAGCCCGAGGTGTACGCGAGTGGTATATAAGAAGTGTTGTGAGCCACGGGGTTCGTTTCCAATGGGAGCGTCTTTGGTGAAGTACTTAATCTTATTTCGGTATTCCTCGTCCCCAAAATTAAAGACCTTATATTTATAAGGCTCAGCAAATGTCATTCCGTAATTACGGGCAAAACGGAAATACTCTTCCTCTTTATCGGGGTTATCTGAATCAGGATTTATGACCTTTAGCTTATGATAGAGCTGACGGATGGCTTCTTCATCTCCATCTAAATGGGTGGGCAGCAGCCTTAGGTAATTCATGAAAAACTCTTCAGGAAATTGTTTTACGCAACCGAAGTCAATCACGCCCAGTTTGCCATCATTAGTAAATAAGAAATTCCCGGGATGTGTATCAGCATGAATGTAATTCTTCTCCTGTATTTGTTGATGGAAAAAATCCCACAACAGCTGCCCGAATAGATTTCGCTGTTCTTGAGATGGATCTTCTTTAAGAAACTCGTTCAGGTGGCGGCCCTCCAGGTAAGTCATGCATAGCACCTTATCTGTGGAATACTCTTTAATCCACTCCGGGATAACAATATTCAATCCGCCAAAGCGCTTCCGGAATAACTCAATCTGTTGGCCTTCATTAGTATAATCGGTTTCTTCAAGCAGGGTCTGTTTTACTTCCTCAAAATACGGATCAATATCAGCGCCTTTCTTGACGATTCGTTTTACTAAAATTTTAGCGAGACCTAAATCAGAATTGATGGTCTCCCGAACATTGGGGTACTGTATTTTAATGGCTGCTTTGCGCCCGTCTTTAAGTTCCGCCATATGTACCTGACCGATAGATGCCGCGGCAAATGCTTCGGAATCAAATTGGTTAAATAATTTCTCAGGATAATCCCCCAATTCTCTTTTGATGATAGAGCGAACTAAGGCTTTATTAATAGGGGGGACTGAATACTGGGCCTGACTCATTACATCGGCGAATTCTTCCGGCAAAAAACCCTGATCCATGCTCATTCCCTGGGCAATTTTTAGGGCAGTTCCCCTCAACTGGGTGAATTCCTTAAACACTTCCTTGGCATTTTCGGAATGAAAGCTGCTGTCAGAGTCACTGTTATCTTTTCCTGACTTTTTCCTGAGATACCGCTTGGCATAATTGGTGCCTACTTTGAGCCCGGTTTTGGCAATGCGGCTGCCGCGTTCAAACTTGGATGATGGAAAATCTTTACTCATTAAGGGAAATGTTAAGTTTTGAATGCTTAAATGTTAAATGAGTCAATCCATTTAACATTAATCAGCTGTTTTATCAGTATCTGTTTCTTCGGCTTCTTCGGCTTCTTCGGCTTCTTCGGCTTCTTCATCTTCAATATCGACCTCAATTTCCTCTTCTTCATCCTCAAACCAGCTTGAAGTCCACTTGTTAAAATCTTCGACTTGTTGACTGAAACCGAAAACACTCATGGAATATTTAGCCAAGTCAA
>OZ245729.1:0-1425000 GCA_965227215.1 Gracilimonas sp. | reverse complement strand
GCAGAGAGCCACCAGGCAGTCAGTGGCGGGGTGATAACGTCCCGTCGCGAGAGGGAAACAACCCAGACCACCAGCTAAGGCCCCCAAATGTATGTTAAGTTGAACAAAGAAAGTTGGGTTGCCCAGACAACTAGGAGGTTGGCTTAGAAGCAGCCATTCCTTTAAAGAGTGCGTAATAGCTCACTAGTTAAGCGGCCCGGCGTCGATAATACACGGGCATTAAACATACTGCCGAAGCTGTGGTCCCCGACCTTTGGTCGGGGAGGTAAGGGAGCATTCCAGGGGCGCAGAAGCCGGATCGTGAGATCCGGTGGAGCCCCTGGAAGCGAAACTGTAGGCATGAGTAACGAGAAGACGGGCGAGAAACCCGTCCACCATAAACCCAAGGGTTCCTGATCAACGCTAATCGGATCAGGGTTAGTCGAGACCTAAGGTGTAGCCGAAAGGCGAAGCCGATGGCAAACCGGTTCAATATTCCGGTACCGAGTTGTACGCCAGGCTAAGGCGTGACGCAGAAGTGACACTCCCGCGTGCTGACGAATGCACGTTAAAGGGCGTAGGCTGGGAAGCAGGCAAATCCGCTTCCCGTTAAGGCTGAACCCCGACAGTACTCTGAGCCTGCGGGCAAGGAGATAGTGGAGGTAATCCCGCTGCCGAGAAAAGCGTCGTAGTTTGTACAACCCGCTCGTACCCCAAACCGACACAGGTGGGTGAGGAGAGTATCCTAAGGTGCTCGAGTAATTCATGGCTAAGGAACTAGGCAAATTCGATCCGTAACTTCGGGAGAAGGATCCCCTGGGCGTCTTCGGGCGTTCGGGGCGCAGTGAAAAGGCCCAAACGACTGTTTACCAAAAACACATGTCTCTGCTAAGCCGCAAGGCGATGTATAGGGACTGACACCTGCCCGGTGCTGGAAGGTTAAAGAAGGGGGTTAGCTTCGGCGAAGCCCTTAACTGAAGCCCCAGTAAACGGCGGCCGTAACTATAACGGTCCTAAGGTAGCGAAATTCCTTGTCGGGTAAGTTCCGACCTGCACGAATGGTGTAACGATTTGGGCACTGTCTCAGCCATGAGCTCGGTGAAATTGTGGTATCGGTGATGACGCCGATTACCCGCAGCGGGACGAAAAGACCCCGTGAACCTTTACTACAACTTTACATTGGCTTTACCGGATGCATGTGTAGCATAGGCGGGAGACCCAGAACCCTGATCGCTAGGTTGGGGGGAGTCGCCCAGTGAAATACCGCCCTTGCCTCAGGTGAATTCTAACCTCCGGGCAACGGAGGAACAGTGTATGGTGGGTAGTTTGACTGGGGCGGTCGCCTCCTAAAGAGTAACGGAGGCTCCCAAAGGTACCCTCAGCACGGTTGGCAATCGTGCGTAGCGTGTAAAAGCATAAGGGTGCTTGACTGCAAGACATACAGGTCGAGCAGGAACGAAAGTTGGGTTTAGTGATCCGGTGGCACCGCATGGAAGGGCCATCGCTCAAAGGATAAAAGGTACTCCGGGGATAACAGGCTTATCTCCCCCAAGAGTTCATATCGACGGGGAGGTTTGGCACCTCGATGTCGGCTCATCGCATCCTGGGGCTGGAGAAGGTCCCAAGGGTTTGGCTGTTCGCCAATTAAAGCGGTACGCGAGCTGGGTTCAGAACGTCGTGAGACAGTTCGGTCTCTATCTGCTGTGGGCGTAGGAATATTGCGGAGAGCTGCTCCTAGTACGAGAGGACCGGAGTGGACGCACCGCTAGTGTACCTGTTGTGTGGTCGCATGCATCGCAGGGTAGCTATGTGCGGAAGTGATAAGCCGCTGAATGCATCTAAGCGCGAAGCACGCTCCAAGATAAGTATTCCCTAAGAGCCTCCTGGAAGACGACCAGGTAGATAGGTAGCAGGTGTACCCATGGTAACATGGTTAGCCGAGCTATACTAATTAGGCCACTGGCTTCGGTTATATGGTTTGCACGGGTCCCCGTGCAGCCCCACTATAAACCAGCTACATTTTATTGACCCCGTTACTATTGCTGGCCTCATCATGTCAAAGAACTATTTTGACTACTGTACATACTGATTTTTATTGAAGGTGACTCTAGCGCAGGGGTCCCACCCGTTCCCATCCCGAACACGGACGTTAAGCCCTGCAGCGCCGATGGTACTCCCACAAGGGGTAGAGTAGGTCGTCGCCTTCTTCCTTTTTTCCCCTTAAGCCTCTTCCACATCGAAGAGGCTTTTTTTATATAGGTAATTTATTTTCTGAAATAATTTATCTACCTGATCTTTTTCCTTAAGTTATCAGTTGTGAATAATTTCAAACACTCAAATCAAGCAATATAGAACACAGCTACGGTTTATTTGCATTAGCAAGTAGCTACTTGCCATCAATTAAAGAAAGAAGCCGACATCGAATTGGTTGATATGATTAAGAAATTATTCGTTTTATCTGTTCTGCTCTACATTCCTTTAGGGGGATCGTCTCAAGGACTTGAAGACTGGAAAGCCTACCCTTCTTATTCCACTATAAGTTCTATTTCCGTAGGTGAAGATTTGTTATTCAGTGCATCGCTGGGGGGTATTTTTTCTGTTAAAGAGGGTGAAATAAGTAGAGAAATATCAACTATGAATGGGCTCTACAGGTCGAATCCCACAGCCATTGTTTTTGACTCGGATCATAATCGTCTGATAGCGGGGTACATGGATGGTACCCTTGATGTAATCGACTTAGAATCCTATGAGGTGGATAGAATAGAGGATATCAAAAGAGTTTCAAGATTTAACTCCAAGAGTATTAATCATCTCCAGGTTTATAATAACCGACTATTTATAGCTACCAGTTTTGGTGTTGTAGTCTATAATCTTGCCAACTTATTTGTTGAGAATAGCTACGTTCAATTAGGTGATTTTGATATTGGCGTACAAGTGAACAGCTTTGATATAGTATCAGACACACTATTTGTTGCCACTGTGCAGGGATTGGCTTATGGAACATTGAGCAGCAATCTGTTAGACAAAAACAGTTGGTCTACAATAAATGAAAGTGACGGACTGCCGGCTAATACCGTTCAGGATGTAAAAGTGTTTGACGGTATAATAAATGCTTTGATTGATGAAAGTGTATATGTACAAGAAGACAGTACTACCTGGATATTGCATCCCGATTTCCCGGAAAGTGGGATCCGAAGCTTTGCAAAAAGCAACGATGGAAGTGAGTTGGGAGCAGCTACAGCCTCTGCTTTAACAATCATTGATTCTAAACAAAATTCAGAAAGTGTCACCCTCAGTCTGGAAAGTTCAATCACAGAATTAAACTTTGATAGTGATAGGATTATTCTGGGAACTACGAATGAAGGACTTGTGATTCTGGAAGAAAGAACGAACAATCCAGAGTTCTATCTCCCAAGCGGCCCATATCTTAACTTTTTCGGGAACCTGAAAATAGAGAATAACACTCTGATCGGAACCTCAACAACCTCATTTCCAAGCGCAGACGAATTCGCTTATCTGAGGGGTTACTTTATTTTTAAAAATGGTGAGTGGTATAACTTCAACAGAAATACCAGCCCCGAATTGCAAAATATCGCCTATGTGTATTCAGTAGGGTCTAACGATTCAGCTTATTATTTCGGAAGTTGGGGAGAAGGAATCATCAAGCATCAAAAATCAACCGGAGAAATCACAAAATACAACAGGGTTAATTCCAGTTTGGTGGGTATTGATGAAAACCCTGATTATGTAGTGATTTCCGGCTTGAAGGATGATAGCGAAAATAATATGTGGGCCGTTTCCTATTGGGCAGAGTTTCCACTTTACGTGCAGTTAAATGAAACGGAGGAGTGGATACCTTTTCGTGGAAGGGCCGGAAGCAGTTTATACTTTAATTTATTTATTGACTCATTTGATCAGAAATGGATATCACTGGTTAACAGTGATAATGTTGGTCAGGGTTTATTGGTACTGGCAACCGGAGATCCCACAGATCCTAATGACGACAGTTCGGTGAGATTGTCATCATCAATAACAAATGGCAATCTGCCGGATGATAAAATTAACGCCTTTATTCAGGATAAAAACGGAGAAGTTTGGATTGGGACCGGACGAGGAATTGCCCGGTTCATTTTTCCCGAATTGATTATTGAAGGCGGAGCTGAGGAAAGGCAGGCTCAATGGCTGATTAATGAAGACACAACAGCAGCATCACGTTTTTTACTGCGGGATGTAAATGTGAGTTCGATGGCGGTGAATGATGCCAATCAGAAGTGGATAGGAAGTGTGAATCAGGGGATTTGGGTGTTAAATGATGAAGGCAGCCGAATCATAAACCGGTTCACAACAGAAAATAGCAATCTGATATCAAATAATATCGAGTCCATTGCTATTGATAACGAAACGGGTGAGGTTTTTATAGCTACTGATCTGGGGTTGGTGAGTTATCTCGACATTCCAAAAGCCCCGGTAAAATCAATGGATAAGCTGAAAGTGTTTCCGAATCCATTCAACTACTCCAAACACAACCGGATTGTAGTGGAAGGGCTGAGTGAATCAACAAGTATAAAAGTATTGGGTGTGGATGGTATTGTGGTTAATGAGCTTACGGCCCGTGGAGGCAGAATAAGCTGGGATGGTTTTGATTACAGTGGTAACCGATTGGGAACCGGCGTTTATTTCCTGATTGCTTATGAAGGCAGTGGCCGGGAAACCGGTGTAGGAAAGGTAGTTATCGTAAAATAGGAGCAAGACATGCGTTGGAATAAAATATTGACTATCACCCCAAGAACTTAGGATTTTAAAGCGTGCAAAATGCAGGTCCTCATATCTCAGTGGTCATCGTTAACTATAAGGTTAAAGAGTATATAGCCAATCTTCTTAACTCTTTAAAAAAAGCACAGCACGATTTTAACCTGGAAATATTTGTAGTGGACAATGATTCCGGGGATGATTCCATTTCCTACCTCAAAGAGCGGTATCCCGAAGTTAATTACATAGCCAATGTGGAGAACGTTGGTTTTGGAAAGGCGAACAATCAGGCTATCCGTCAGGCGAAAGGGGAGTTCACCCTTATCATCAATCCGGACACACTGGTAAGTGAAGATACACTTGATGTACTGGTAAACCACATGAACGAAAACCCGGAATGTGGAGCTGCCGGGTGTAAGATTTTAAATCCGGATGGTACTTTTGCTCCCGAATCCAGAAGGTCGATTCCAACCATTTGGTCGGCTTCATGCAAAGTTTTTGGTTTGAATACCTTATTCCCTGAAAGTAAGCTGTTTGGTCAGTATTACCTGAGCTGGCTGGATGAAGATGAATCCGGAGAAGTCCCCGTACTTTCAGGCTCATTTATGTTTTGGAGAACCGACTTACTTAGAAAGTTGAATGGTTTCGATGAACGGTTTTTCATGTATGGGGAAGACATTGATCTCTGTTATCGCGTTCAGAAAACCGATTATCGAATCGACTACGTCCCTGATACCTCCATCATTCATTACAAAGGAGAGAGCACCAAGAAAGGTGACCTGAGGTATATCCGCATATTCAATAAGGCACTATACCAATTTTTTGATAAGCACTACAGCGCACGATACAGTTTATTCTTCCGGATCTTTATCTACCTGGCTATTTGGTTGAAAACGGCCCTTTCTTTTATCTCAACCAATCTAAAGAAACTGAAGCCGGTATTTGCTGATTTGATTTTGCTGAATCTGTCGGTGGCTCTAGGCTTTTTGATCCGCTACGGAATAAAGGGCACAAATATATTAACCCCTGATGGAACCAAATACCTCTGGATAAATTTGTTGATGACGCTCTTATTCTTGTTCAGCGGAAGTTTACTGGGGATGTTCAGAAAGAATAAAGAATCGATTTCTACAGCTCTTAAAGCCCTAAGTATTACCTATGCCGGAGTAGTAATAGTTACATTTTTTGTGCGAAATCTTGCGTACTCTCGGTTGGGGCTTATTTTTGGTTTTGTTTTAGGGGTGATCTTTTTTGTAAGCTTTAAATTAATCAGGTCAAACAAGAAGGGAGCTGGCAACGTTAACAGAGGAAGGCTTCGAAATTCCCGGGTAATTCTGGTTGGAGATGCTATTCAGTCGGCCGATATCACTTCAAAGATACATACCCGCCCTGACTGGAGTTATGAGGTTGTGGGCTACGTGAATGTAGATGAAAGCGATGAAAAAGCATTGGGGAGCCTGGCTCAGCTTCGGGACTTGGTGAAAGCCTATCAGGCAGATCAGGTATTTTTTGCGTTGAACTCCATCAGCTATAAGCAGATGCTAAAGGAAATATCCAATCTTCAGAAAGAAGAGGTCGTGTTTAAGCTGATCCCCGATTCCATGGATTTCATATTGGGGAAATCGAATGTGGAGTACCTGGAAGCTATTCCACTGGTTGAAGTTGAATTTGAATACTCCAAGCCCATTAACAAACTGATGAAGAGGTTGCTGGATCTTGGATTATCGGTGCCTTTGTTTTTAACGTTGCTTTTAATCTGCTGGCCGGCTGTACTGTTTTCGAATCGGGATTGGGTTTTCGTAGATGGAATAAAATTGTATCGGCACATTGAGAAAAACAAGTGGAAAAACAGGCTTCGATTATTGGGGTATGTGATTTCGGGCAAACTCAGCTTAGTGGGTGCGCCTATAAGTGAATCGGTATTGGAGCAATCGGGAACGGCTAAAAAAGGTATTACAGGGCTCATTCAAATCAGCAAAAACCGAATTCAGCAGGAGGAAGAAGCCGAAAGTTTTGGTTTGTATTACCTGCAAAACTACTCGCTGTGGATGGATATTGATATATTGATTAAGACTGTATTTAATGGACCATATCCATTAGAAGCACTTGTACAAGAAGAGAATTAACTCTTAGGGGGTATTTAAGGATTTAGAGGAAATACTATAAAAGGGCATTTTGGTTAGGCATAAAGTGAAAGAAATGATTTTCCTATAATGTTTTAGTCGTATGCAGAAACCTTTATTTGAGATGAAAAAGAGCCTGCTATTTATAATCATTGCGTTTTGTGTAGCCATCACTTCAGCCTGCGATTCCCGCTTTGAGCCACTGAAAGAAAGCGATGCAGTTTTTTCCATGTTCGGTGTGTTAGATTTACATGCCGACACGCAATGGGTGCGGGTGATGCCCATCGGGGAAAGTTTTATTCCAAGAGATACTTCCCAGACTGATGTAAGTGTGATATTGGCAAATATGGCTTCCGGTGAAACGGTAGAACTAAACGACTCACTGTTCCAATTCAGCGATGCCTATGCATGGAATTACTGGACTACTTATCCTCTCAATCCCAATCAAAAGTATGAGCTAATTGCTACCACTAAAGATGGCAGGAAAAGCAGTGCTGAAATAACGATTCCTTCCGCTCTTCCGGAGCCGGAAGTGGAATACACTACTGAGAGAGAATCAGGAGTTATTTCAGGTTCAAGCGTTCCTGAGGATTCTTTAGTACTGGCCCAAATGAAATACCGGGTTCAACCGTCATGTGCTGTGGAAATCACGATTATCTTTAGGTATGCTGAGACACTAACCAGAATGCCTGATGGTAGTTATGATTTCGAATTTTTAAATGACCGACCTATCGCGAAAGAGCTTAAAGTGCCTCAGGGTGCTTACAGGGTAAACATGAGAAGACTTACCATTGCAACAGCCAGTCGGGATTGGCCTAATCTATCAGAACTTACGGAATATGAAATTCCTCTTACAGGTATGGGATCGAACGTGAAGAATGGCACCGGGCTGGTGCCGGGTATTTCAAGACGGATAATAGATATAACACCTCCAAGAGAGCGCTGCTACCTAACACGATGAGTTAGTGATCATGGTAGATTTTAGATTCTATTCTCCAGCCTCTCCACCATTCCGGGGTACCATTCACCAAAAGTATCATTCGCTATTCGCTCCCTTACTTCTTCCATCAGCCATAAATAGAATGTAAGGTTGTGGATGGAAGCCAGCACCATCCCAAAAATCTCGTTATTTCGGATCAGGTGATGGATGTATGCCATGGTATATTTATTGCATAACTCGCTGGGAAAGTCAGGGTCAAGATAATCATGATGTTCTTTCCATTGAGCATTCCGGATGTTCACTCTGCCATTGCGGGTAAAAATGGTTCCGTTTCTGGCATTTCGCGTAGGCATCACGCAGTCGAACATGTCCACACCGCGGGCTACGCCTTCCAGTAAATTAGCCGGTGTTCCTACTCCCATCAGGTAACGGGCTTTTTCTTTGGGTAAATAATCGGTGTTTAAATCCGTGAACTCGTACATCAGGTCGATGGGTTCGCCCACACTCAGTCCGCCAATGGCAATGCCTTCAAAATCTTGGTCGGCCATAAACTTGGAAGACTCAATCCGCAAATCTTTATACGTGCCTCCCTGAACAATACCGAACTGAGCCTGTTCATGCCCATATAGCGGTTCTGACTCGAGAAATGCCTTTCGGCCTCGTTTCGCCCAGCGGTGGGTGAGTTCCATAGAGTTTTTGGCGTATTCATAAGAACTGGGGTAGGGCGGACATTCATCCAGCAGCATCATGATATCAGATCCCAGGATGCGCTGGGTCTCTACCACATTCTCCGGGGTAAAGGTGTGCCGTGAGCCGTCAATATGGCTTTGAAAGTGTGCTCCTTCCTCATCCAGTTCGCGGTTATCAGAAAGAGAGAAAATCTGGTAGCCGCCCGAATCGGTGAGAATAGGCAGGTCCCAATTCATAAACTTATGCAATCCACCGGCATCTTTGATGATATCACACCCGGGTCGCAGGTACAGGTGGTAGGTATTACCGAGAATAATCTGTGCTTTAATCTGATCTACCAGGGCATCCTGAGAAACTCCTTTTACGGTTCCCAGGGTGCCAACGGGCATAAAAATGGGGGTCTGAATAGTGCCATGTGCCGTTTTAAGTTCACCAAGCCGTGCTTTTGTGGTAGATGCTGTCTTCTTGAGTGTGTACAATCTAAATGAAATTTAAGTTTTAGAAGTTATGCAGCCTATCTAAAATTGCTTATTTTGGCAATCTTAAAAATGAAAGGCCTCATATAAATATAGTGCTGAAGTTAAAAAGATATCGGGAAGTAATTTTCACCAGTATTCTGGATTTCCTCATCGTATTGGCCAGTTGGTTTGTATTTCATTCCTTCTATCCGAATACCATGAATATTTTGATTCAGGATTTTAACCTGAACTTTATTTCAGGCGGTATTATAATAAGCTTTTATTGGCTGGCTATTTTTGTGGTGATGGGGTCGTATAAGAAATTATACCTGGTTTCCCGCCTCGATGAGTTCATAAAAGTACTGAAGGCCAGTGTGCTGGGTGCGTTGATTCTCTATTTTGTTATCAACATCAACGAAAGCATTTCCATCAGCGAACAGCGGATGATCATTATCACCTACTGGGCTACCATTTTTGTGCTGTTGGCGTTGAACCGGTTTATCGTCCGTACCATCCAGAAGTATTATGCCCAAAGAGGAAAAGGATTGCACCGAACGGTGATTATCGGAACCGGCCAAACCGCGAAAGCTGCCTATGATGATTTGAATCGAAACAAAATACTGGGGATGCAGGTGCTTGGGTTTATACAGGTAAATGGAAAAGCACCCGATCCCGAAACAGGTATTGCCGAGGAGGATGTAATCGGGAATCTGGATCAGATCAAAGAAATTCTGGAAGAAAGGCAGGTGCAGGATATTTTGGTGGCCCTTGAACCTGATCGCCGGCAGGATTTGGTGGATGTAATTTCAAAAGTGGATGCTCCCGAGATATCCCTGAAATTACTCCCGGATTTTTATCAGCTGGTGAGCGGACTCAGTAAAACCAACCAGATTTTTGGCATGCCGCTGGTGGAGATCTCACCTGAGCCAATGCCTCTTTGGGAGAAAACGATTAAAAGGGCTCTGGATATCATTGTTTCATCTATCGTGTTACTCCTGACATTTCCTTTCCTCATTTTGATAGGATTAGCTGTTCGTCTTACCTCTCCCGGACCTGCGATATACCGTCAACAACGAGTAGGGAGAAACGGCAAGTTTTTTACTATTTATAAATTCCGAACCATGCTGGATAATGCCGAGAAGCACAGCGGGCCTACTTGGGCAAAGAAGGATGATCCCCGGGTAACTAAACTTGGGTACTGGTTGAGGAAACTGCGAATTGATGAGGTTCCGCAATTTATAAATGTATTGAAAGGGGACATGAGTTTAGTAGGTCCCCGTCCGGAACGACCTCATTTTGTGGAGCAATTCAGTAACCAAATTCCGCTATACACCCGCAGGCTGAGAGTTCGCCCGGGAATAACGGGATGGGCCCAGGTGAAATGGAAATACGATGCATCACTCGATGATGTAAAAGAGAAAACAAAATTCGACCTGTTTTATATTGAAAACGCATCATTAAGAATGGATGCGAAAATCCTGATCAACACTATGATTACCGTCATAAAAGGAAAGGGACAGTAGCTATGGCTTCAGATACTTTAATTATTGTTCCTACATACAACGAAGCGCATAACATAAGCAGGCTCATAGAGCGCGTTATGAATCTCGAGAATCAAGTGGATATTCTTATAATTGATGACGGCTCTCCTGATGGAACGGCTGATTTTGTGAGGAAAGCTCAGAAAGAATATTCCAGCCGGGTAGCTTTAATCGAACGTTCCGGTAAACTCGGTTTGGGCACAGCTTACGTAAAAGGTTTTGAGTACGCTCTGGATAAAGGCTACGATTATGTATGTGAAATGGATGCCGATTTCTCTCACGATCCGGATGATGCTGAGAGGTTGATTAATGAAGTGAAATCAGGAAAAGCGGATGTAGCTGTAGGGTCACGATATGCAAATGGAATCAGTATCATCAACTGGCCGTTAAGTCGTTTGATATTGTCCTACTGTGCCAATATTTACGCCCGAACTATAACAGGGCTTCCCATTTTTGATACAACAGCCGGCTTCAAATGTATTCACCGCAAAGTGCTGGAATCCATTTCCATTGAGCGAATAAAATCGAACGGATATGCTTTTCAGATTGAGTTACACTTCAGGGCGTGGAAAGCGGGTTTCAAGCTGAAGGAAGTTTCCATTGTATTTCGTGAGCGGGAAGAAGGGGTGTCAAAGATGTCGAAAGCCATAGTCAGGGAAGCTATCTGGCGGGTGTGGGCTCTTAAATTTCGCAGTATTTTTGGTGCTCTCTAACTCTTAATTGAAACTCTCACCTCAGGTGAGGATTCCTTATATTATTGCCGATATAAAATTAAAAATCAGATATGCAGTATTTAGATTTTGAACAACCCATTGCTGAACTGGAAGGTAAAATTGAAGAACTCAAAGAACTTTCAAATGTAAGCGATGGTGTATTGGATAAAGAGATTGAAAGCCTTAGAAAAAGGGTCGATAAGCTCAGAAAATCTATCTTTAGTAATCTCACTCGCTGGCAAAGAGTACAGCTGGCCCGTCATCCCGATCGGCCTTATACGCTGGATTATATTTACAAAATCACGGAGAATTTTGTAGAACTCCACGGAGACCGCTACCACGCCGATGATAAAGCTATTGTAGGCGGTCTGGCTACGATTGATGGACAATCGGTTATGATTATCGGCCACCAAAAAGGTCGTGATACCAACAGCAGGAAATATCGTAACTTTGGAATGGCAAATCCGGAAGGCTATCGGAAAGCTCACCGGTTGATGAAGCTGGCTGAAAAGTTTGATATACCCATCATAACGCTTTTAGATACCCCCGGTGCTTACCCCGGCCTGGAAGCTGAAGAGCGCGGACAGGCAGAGGCTATCGCCAAAAACCTGAAAATGATGGCTATGCTAAAAGTTCCTTTTGTAACGATTGTGATTGGTGAAGGAGCCAGTGGCGGAGCGATAGGCATTGGAATGGGAAATGAAGTGTATATGATGGAGAATACCTGGTATTCGGTAATTTCTCCGGAATCCTGTTCTTCTATTCTATGGAAAACCTGGGACTATAAAGAGCAGGCTGCTGCTGTTTTAAAACTGACGGCTGTTGACCTTGAAGAACTTGATGTGATTGACGGCGTGATACCCGAACCCATGGGTGGAGCACACCGCGATCATGACGAAGCAGCTGCAGCACTAAAAAAACAAATTCTGCAGAGTCTCAAACGTCTCAAAAAGCTTAAGCCAGAAAAGCTCATCGAACAACGCATCGATAAGTATGCCGCTATGGGTGAGTGGAAGGTAGTTAAGTAACGATTGTGGAATTCCCGGATAAGCCGCCCATCATTGAATATACCCACCGGCTCCGAAGCCGGTATGGCGAGACTGATCGAATGGGATATGCTTATTACGGACGCTATCTGGAATATTTTGAGGTTGCTCGTACAGAAATGATTCGTTCATACGGGCTTTCGTACCGTGAGATGGAAGACTCCGGTGTGATGCTGCCTGTGATTCATGCCGAGCTGGAATATAAAATGCCCATCACTTATGACGAGGAAATGCATGTTAAAGTAATGGTGTTTGATATGCCCTCTGTTCGGCTTCAGACATTTTATGAAGTAAGGACTTCAGCATCCGATAAAGTGCATGTATTTGGGGAGGTCACTCTTTGTTTTATGGATCGCAAAACAAGAAAACCATTACGGGCTCCGGAAACTTTTCTTCAGGGCATCAAAGGCCAGCTAGGCGATTAACAGGTGTGGAGGTTACAGGCACATAACAAGACACTGTATTGGGTTTTGCTGCCGGCACTGATTTTTTTATTCCTTGCTGCTCTGGGACCCGGATTGTTCTCCGATTCAAACTCAATTATAAGAAGCTGGCAATATTCCATCTTTGATGTACTCTGTCATCAGGACCCGGCTCGTTCATTCACCTTATCCGGTATTCAAATGGCCGTCTGTGCGCGATGTTTGGGTATCTATGGTGCATTAGTAGCCGGGTGGATTCTATTACCTGTTTATGGGTATTTGAAGAAAGGGAAATCAAAGGTAGAAAAGGGCTGGTTAATTGCTGCTATTCTGTTAAATTTAGCCGATGTTTTGGGAAACTATTTCGGACTTTGGACGAATACCCTTATCTCAAGATTTATACTGGGTACCCTTTTTGGATTACCACTCGCATTTATCTTGGTAGATGAATTTTTCACAATTAATAAATCGGAGTAACAATGGATATGGAAAACGAGCAGATACAAGAAAACCCAAGTTATTGGAATTCAGTTATTATAGCTTCATTGGTAGTAGGGCTTATAGTTACAGCATTTGCCATTATCGGCGGATATATGACATTGGGTTCTGAGCCAACAGGATCATTTTTCAGTTCAGCTCAACTTCTCGGAACCATCGGGTGTTTGGTTGGTGCCATTGGTGGTGTACTTGCAAACTGGCATTACGCTAAGGAGTATGACATTACCTACAAAATTGGCAAAGGAGCATTGATTGGTCTTTTTGTTGGTCTGGGTGCGACCATCGTTTCTGTCATTTTAGGTCAAATCTGGAATGTCATCGACCCTAGCTTTCAGCAAGCATTAGTAGATTGGAACATCCAGAATTTTGAAGCTATGCAGATGCCGGCAGAAGCTAAAGAGCAAGCTATTGCCGGAATGGAAGATCCTAATTCTTTAAAGAATATTGGTATCCAAGCTCTCTTTACTTTTGTTGGTTTAGGTATCATGAACGTAATCTCAGGCTTAATCGGCGCTAAAATTTTCGCATCAGAAGAGTAAAAGAAGTTAATGAATCAGGAAAAAGAGACGGCATCTTCGCACAGTGAATATCAGCAAATCTATGAAAACAATAAGCCAGCCCCATGGGTAGAACGTAACGGTTTTGCCCATTGGGGAATGGCCCTTGGTTGGGTTTTCATAGCGCTTATTGCATTTAATGTTGTGGGGGGGATTGTAGGGTTCGTAGGAGTATTAGCTACCGCGGAAAGCCTGGATGTACAAACCATGCTGGACGAGCTCTCCACCAATTTCGATATTCTTTTCCTGGCAAACTCCTCGGGGCAAATTCTCATTATGGCACTGGCTACCTTGCTGGTTGTCAAACTTCATGCGTTAAAGGGTGACCGGAAGGAATTCCTTAGAATGAAGCTCTCCGGGAATGTTTGGCAGGTAACAGCTTTGGCTGCTGTTCTATTTGTCGTTGCTCAACCAACCATTCTGTTTTTGGGATGGCTGAATTCTTTTCTCCCGGTTCCCGAAGCTATGGCTCAAATGCAGGAGACGATGGCCGAAATGATTTCAAATTTTCTGAAATCAGATAATGCCCTGCTTCTTGGGGTATTTCATATTGGTTTAGTGCCGGCGGTATGCGAAGAAATCATGTACCGCGGATATGTTCAGCGTGCCTTTGAGAAAAGCTGGGGTATTACCGCTGCCATATTAATATCCGGGGCTATATTCGGAGCCTATCATCTGCAGATTTCAAACTTTTTACCACTCGCAACGCTAGGTGTTTTTCTGGCTTATGTTACCTATATATCCGATAGCTTAATTCCGGCTATGGTTGCCCATTTTGTAAATAATGGAGGGCAGGTAATCGCCAGTAGTTTTTATCCGGAAATGCTGGATGAGAAAATCACCCCGGAAATGGACATTCCGGTTCTTTTGGTAATTGGTAGTATCGTTTTAACCACAGGTTTACTTTATTACCTGTACACGTTAAAACCTAAAGAGCAGGAAGTATGAGCTTTTTTTCCAATTCCCCAAAGCCAAATGATATCGATAATTGGGTATGTGTGCTTGAAGGAAGTACGGACCTGGAAATCGAAATGGCAAAGAATTACCTGTCTAACCTGAAGATTCCTTCCAATATTTTGTCCAAGCGTGATTCTGCTTACAGCCTCAACGTAAGCGAAATGGCGATGGTTTATTTATATGTACCTAAGGAGTTCGAAAAGAAAGCCCGAAAGGCCTTGAAAGAACTTGAAGAAGAAAATCCAGATTTCAATCCTGACACCGAATAACCGGAGTTTGACTTGAGTGAACTTGTAAAACGCATCTTTTTTGCGGTACCGGCAGCTATATTATTCATTTTCTTAACATGGATGGGAGGCTGGTACTTCAAAGGTCTTGTCATACTTATAGGGTTTTTTATCCTGCAGGAAGTAATGCGGCTAATGAGCAGTGCCGGTAATCCAACCGACCAATACTTTCCCTACACCATAGGTTTATGGGTTATGCTGTTTCCGGTACTTCCTTTTGCTTTTGAAATAGGATTAGGAATTTTACTACTTTTCATTGCCATTCAAACCTTTGATACCACCGAAGAAAGTATTACCAAACTAAGCAGTTCATTCTTCGCGGGATTGTATGCTCCGGCAGGCCTGCTTTGCCTGATGCTGATCCGTGACCTCGGAACCAATGAAACCGGATTCTTGCTCACACTGGCTGCCGTCCTTATGGTATGGGGAGGAGATGTATTTGCTTATTTCGGAGGTCGTTCGTTTGGTAAGAGAAAACTGGCCCCGTCCATCAGTCCCAATAAAACATGGGAGGGTTTTATATCCGGTTATGTTGGATGTTTTGTGGGCCTGGCCATTGCTTTATATGCCGTTCCCTTTGAAACAAGCGTGACCATGACTTTAACTCTACCACTAATTTTATTGGTGGGTACTTTTGGTCCAATCGGGGATTTAATTGAAAGTAAGATTAAAAGAAAAGCCGGGGTAAAAGATTCTTCTGATTTACTTCCCGGACATGGTGGTTTCTTCGATCGTTTTGATGCCCTCCTCCTGGTAGCACCCGCCGTATATATTTATTTACAGCTCATTCAGAAATTTGGATATGTCTCATTTTAAAATCGATTGGGAAGTATTCCCGCTCAAGCTAAAAGAAGTTTTTACCATATCAAGAGGGTCAAAATCTGAAGTACCCAACGTATTTCTCTCTATAACCAAAGGTGGATTTACCGGTTATGGTGAAGCAGGCCCAAATACCCGGTATAATGAGACCCCGGAGAAAGTAGAGCAATACTTTGAAGGCCTTCCGGAGCACTTCTTTGATGAAATAAAACAAGCAGAAGACATCTCCCCAAAATTGGAAGCTCTGTCTTTGGCACCTATCCAATCAGCAAAAACAGCCATCGAAATGGCATGGCTTGATTGGTGGGCAAAGTCAGAGGATAAACCGCTTTGGAGCCTTTGGGATATCGATTCTCCAAAAGGTCCGGTAACATCATATACCATCGGTTTGGATACGCCTGAAAAGATGCAACAAAAGATTGAGGCGGCAAGTCAATATCCGGTATACAAAATAAAACTGGGCACAGAAAGAGACAGAGAAATTATTCAGGCAATCCGGGAAGTCACGGACAAGCCACTTCGGGTGGATGCCAATGAAGGATGGATAACACTTGATCAGGCTAAAAAAGAGATCGAGTTTCTGGCTACTCAAAATGTAGAGCTGATTGAACAGCCCATGCCGGCGGATGAATTCGAACTGATGAAAGAGTTGAAAGAATGGTCGCCTTTGCCACTTGCTGCCGATGAAAGCTTTCGGGGAAATGAAGACCTAGAGGAGATAGCCGAAGCTTTTCACGTGATTAACATCAAGCTGATGAAGATTGGCAGTTTGGTAAAAGCAAGACAGGTGCTTAAAAAGGCTCGTTCCCTGGGAATGGAGGTAATGATCGGGTGTATGATAGAAAGCTCTTTGGCAAATGCTGCAGGGGCACTTTTGGCACTTGAAGCAGACTACGCCGACCTGGACGGTCACCTTTTGATTGGGAATGATCCTTTCACGGGATTAAAGGTTTTGAAAACCGGAGAAATAGAATTATCTGAGAAGCCCGGTTTCGGAGTAAGTAAGTGAATGTTTTTATCGCCGGATGTGGTTTGATATGAAAACAAAGAAACCAAGACTATGAATATTCTTATTACCGGTGGAACAGGATTTATTGGCGAAGAACTTAGGACCATGCTGCTTAAGCAGGGGCACAACCTGGTAATTGTGAGTCGGAACCCTGAAAAACACGAAGACGAAGCCGCTAAAAATCAACGATTCATTAGCTGGGATGATGATCTTGCCAGTGAAATGAACGAGATAGATGGTGTGATCAACCTCGCAGGAGAGAACCTATTTGGTCAACGCTGGACGGATGAGGTCAAAAAAAGAATTATGAATAGCCGGGTTCAATCGACAAAACAATTGGTTGAAGCTATGCGAAATGCAGAGTCCAAGCCCGAGGTATTTGTATCAGCCTCAGCTTCAGGTATTTATGGGAACCGGGGTGATGATATATTGGATGAAGAGGAGGTTCATGGAGATGATTTCTTAGCAGAAGTGTGTGAAGCTTGGGAAGCCGAATCTCAAAAGGCAACAGAGTTTGGAGTTCGGGTTGTTAACCCGCGCATCGGAATTGTATTGGAAGAAGGAGGGGGAGCCCTTGGAAAAATGATCCCGCCATTTCAGTTTTTTGTTGGAGGGCCTGTGGGAAGCGGAGAACAATATATGAGCTGGATTCATCGAACAGATTTATGTCAGGCACTAATCTTCCCCATGGGCAACCAAGAATTTTCCGGTGCTTACAATGTGTGCTCTCCGAATCCGGTTACAATGAATGATTTTGCGGAAACGCTGGGGAATGTGATGAACCGACCGTCCGTATTCCGGGTACCAAAATTTGCCTTGGATATTGTGCTGGGTGAGGCGGCAAAGCCGGTAACCGACAGCATCCGCATGCAACCGAAGAAACTGCAAGTAGCAGAATTTGAATTTCATTTTGAATACCTGGAAGAAGCCCTTGCTGATATTATTTAGAAGGTGTTAGGGAAAAGGTGTTAGGTTTTAGGTGCAAGGTGTTAGTTCTGGATGGCACCCTGAGTAGCATAAGCGTCTTTGCCTTATATACCAGATAAATAGTAAGTGGAATGGATTCTTCACTCCGTATTCACTCCATTCAGAATGACTGACCAAAACTAACACCTAACACCTTGTGCCTAAAACCTAATTCTCCCTGTTAATCGTCCAGCAGCGAAGGCCCTCTCTTGTTTGAGCAATCAGCTCCTTCTGGCCATCACCATTTAAATCGGTAATGATAGGATACTTCATCCCGGATGTAGGTATTCCGAATAAACGTTCACCGGTAAGTATTTCCCATGCATAAAGTCGGCCGAATTCAGCAAGGGCAACAAGCTCAAGAGTATTATCGGCATTAATGTCGATAAGCTGTGGCGTGAATGTGGTTGAAGCAGGCTGACCCAGACTTTTTGTAAATCGTAGCTCCCCTTCTTTATTGTACAGGAACAATGAGCCATTCAAACTTTGGGTTATCAATAAATCATTCCGGAAAAATCCGGTACTGTCTCTGAGTAAAATGTTCTCGCGATAATCAACGGATGAAAGCTCGTTATTAGCTACATATAGCGATCGAATTGAGACAGAATCTTCCGAAATGGTAGTTGCCAGAGAATCGCTGAAAACCGGTTCAATGCCCAATGAGTAAAGATAGCCATCGGCGGCGCTGGCTGTTACCTGGTTTTTGAATACCAGGGGAGAATTGGTAAAGCGGGCATTAACAAATTGTGGGTATCCGGGACGGGTAGTACCACTTCGCAACCAGCTATGCAAGGCATTTTCAGAAAAAGCCCAAACCGACCACACATCGTCTAACAGGGAAAATACCGGCTGCGATTGAACGGTGGCATTTGTGTTTTGTGGCCATCCGCGAACGTTTTCACCCCTGCCATCAAGTACATGTACTTTACGGTCTTCAGTGGCAACAACAATTTCCGGAACTCCATTTCTGAGTACATCCTGTACCAGGATAGGGGCGGTAATCGGCTCGTTCATATCAAGTGGGAAACGTGGGAGTAGGTTGCCGTTCTCGTTCCAGGCAAAGATTTTTGAGCCCGCCGCCAGAAAAATGATTTGCTGTCCGTTACCGTACCAGTCGTATAATTGCGGCCCGCCAATCGGTGTAAGTCCATCTGTTGATGTTTGCATGGCAATGGTGCCATCCAGAGCAAGAGCCATCACTCTGCCATCCTGAGTTGAAAAGATGATTTCATCCGTACTGCTTCCAACAATGTCCCCTAAGACAGGTTTTCCACTTAGCTCAAAATTGGAAAGTGGCATTACCCATAGTTCTTCATACGGAAGGCTTGAACCCTCTTTGGAGTAAGAATTCAGAGTAAAATCAACAGCATTATTACCGGCAGTCATCGTCATCGAAGTGATGTCGAAGCGACTGAGTAATCCTGCAATTGAATTCTCGGTTTTTACATACGGTCTGATGAATTGCAGAAAATCGTTCGAAGCTGACCACACAAAGCCACTAACCTCCTCAGGCAGGTTGTTCCGAACGGTTGAATAGGTTTCGTCATAATAAATGACCCTCCGGCGAATTCGGTCGGCATTTACACTTTCAGCCAGTCCTTTTCGTTTTGCGATAGCTACCACATCATTTGAAAAGGAAAGGTAGAAATCCCTTAGCGTACTCATTTCGGACCCAATCAGTTTGCCCATCACGCTGCTGCTTATCTGATAGGTGTTATCCTGAAAGTTAATGAGCCCTTCTCGGACCAAACGATTTAATTGACTGCGGAAAGAATTTCGATCGTTTAGTTTCCTCATAAATAAAAACTCGCCCGTAGAAAGTAACCCGGATTCCGGGAAGGCTTCGAAAGCAAATTCTGAAGACAGTGTGCTAGCCAGATTTTGGTACATGCTAATGTTCGCAAGCAGCACCGAGTCAAGTTTAGTGGTGATGGTGTTGGTCGGCTCTACAGGAACTGATACAGGAGGCAGGCGGAATAGTGCAAAAGCTGCCGCATTGCTGGCTATGTGTCGGTCGAGGGTAATGGGTTTATTCTCATAAGAAAAAGCATCTACTAACACAGAATGCTGCCCTTCGGTGAGTTCAATTTTTCCCGAAAGCTGAATGTTTTGGGTCGAATCTGAATACGAATCGAAAGTAAAAGCAGCGGGCTTGGTTCCGGAGAAAGAAGACATTACAGCCGGACGGTTAATGACCGTTGCAAACTGTTCAACCCAATGATCTAACTCCGGGGTATTTAGTACAAGTGTTGATGCCGGTGGGTTTTGTTGAAGCTGAATGGATGGTTTTTCACCAAGAAATGCACGCAACGAGTTTTCTATGATCAGGCTCGACTCCGATAAAATAAGGTAGTCGCTTACCTGTGTAGCATAAATTTCTGCTTTGTTGAAAAACAATTTATGAATGACAAACCCCTTAAATTCGTAGTTGTTTTGAGTAAATGGCTGATAAAACCTGGATGCCCATTGGCTTAAATTTGTAGAAGGAGAACCCGTAATCCACAAAAAATCTGAATGAAGGGAAGTGGCCGGATAAAGGGCAACAGCTTTTATGCTTAACGGGTTATCCATTTCAGAATCTAAGCCGGCAACTTGTTGCAGAGCCGAAGGAGTTAAATCATCGAGATAAGTAGCATACTCTTTGGTTATGATATCTTGTACATTCAAACCATCCTCTGGAACTACTACAAAAGTGGATTCCTCGGGAATCAGTGCAAACCATTCATTATTCGGAACGGATGAACAAGCGGCTAAAAGGCTGATGGAAAAAAAAGTAATTAAGAGTTGAAAAAGGCGTTGCATCAATAAGAAATAATAAGCTGTTTAAGTCTTGGTTCTGTATTGGCTAATTTCCGGAACCATAAAAAGTTCCGTATCAAAGAAATAAAGGTAACATTTTTTGAGCGCTAAATGATTTTTCTAAATCCAATTTTTTTATTTGCCTTAATAGCAGTGGGTTTACCCCTGCTCATCCACTTGCTAAACCTCAAACGTCCGCAAAAAGTAGCCTTTTCCACACTGGCATTTTTTCAGGAACTGAAGAATACCACCATCCGGCGAATTCGTATTAAGCGATATCTGCTTTTGATACTACGATTACTGGCCATAGCCAGTCTGGCACTGGTGCTTGCACGTCCTTTTTTGCCACCCGGACTATCAGATGGAGGAACAACACAAGCACCGACATTAAACGCAATTTTGCTCGACAATAGTATAAGTATGTCGAGAATCGGGAAGCAAGGTCCTTTATTTGAATATGCCCGGGAAATTATCGGAGATATTGAAAGTTCAGCCAAAGATGAGGACCGGTTCATGCTGCAGCTTACGAACGGTGAGGGAGAATACAGCAACATTCTGAGCCGGGCCAACTTGCTTAGAACCGTGGATGAGGTGGAAATTAAATCGTCCGGTAATTTTATATTGAGCAGGTTGTCGGGGTTAATTGAATCAGTCAGGGAAGCGCCCTACCAGAACAAGAATATTTTTGTGATCACAGACGGCCAACTCAGTCAGCTCGATGACTTGCAAGATCTGGAGATGGAAGACGTCTCAATCAGTATTATTGATGTGGGAGAAGTAGATGTCCAAAACACGATGATTGCTGATATTTCTACTTCCACTAACATGATTGGCAACAATATTCCATTTACCCTGAATGTGGAGTTGGCTAATGAAAGCGATGTGGCAGCGGTAAATCAATTTGTGTCGCTGGAATTTGAAGGACAAAATGCCGGTCAGTATTCCATAGCTCTGGCGCCCAATGAGAGAAAGACATACACGTTTGAAATCACTCCATCCCAAACAGGTTCATCCAAAGGAAAGTTGGTTATTGAAGGAGATGAATTTCAACCTGATAATGAGTATTACTTTACCGTTCAGGTACCTGAAACACGCAATATATTGTGGGTAAGTGAGGAGAACAGAAACCCGCAGTTTATTTCTTATACCGGGGCTATGCTTCGAGTTGCCGGGGAAAATGATGCTCAGCTTACTTACCAGGAAGCAAACCCTGATATTTTTGAAACCGCAAACCTCAGCGAATTTGATGCGGTTCTGCTGGATGGGGTAGAATCGATCCCTGAATACAGTTTTCAGGCCCTTCAGGAATATGTGCAAAATGGAGGAGGTGTGGTGTTTTTTCCATCCGAAAATGGGAATATCAATAATTACAACAGCCTTTTTGCACAGTTTAATGCAGGTCGATTTGCGGGGATACAGGGAGAATACGCCTCCTTTAGTGCGGTAGCTACAGCAGATGAATTACTTGAAGATCATCCCGCCTTTACCGGACTATTCGAACGCGAGCAAAATGAACAGCTGAGGTTTACCAATCCCGACATTTATTATTATCTGAAGTTAATGACGAACTCCTCGGGTACCGGTTTCGATTTATTGAACATGAACAATGGGGATGTTTTGGTTCATGAAAAACGATTTGGTGAAGGAAGCCTGCTTATCGCAACTATAGGAAACGATCCGGGCTGGTCTAACTTTCCGGTTAAGCCTCTTTTTGCTCCATTCTATTATCGCATACTGCTGTATTCGGCTTCGTCCGATCAGGGAGGGTTCGCCAATCACCAGTTGGGGAATACATTTAGCTGGAGAGGAAACATTAACGGAGATAATGCCGTTATTAAAGTGGAAGAAGACGAGATAAAGCCAACCGTGGATGTAGTTTCATCCGGAATCCGGCTTCGATATCCGGCAGAAGAATGGACACCCGGATGGGTTACCGTCACCGATAGGAATAAGCAATATGTATTGTCGGCCAACCTCAGTTCCGAGGAGTCTGATTTTTCAGAAACAAATGAACAGCAGCTTGAAAATTTGATGGAAGGTGCAGAAATAAGCTGGGTTCAAACAGCAGAGCTCAATGAGGAAGAATTACAAAACGAAATTATGGCCTCAGGTTTTGGAAAAGAAATATGGAGCTGGTTTATGTTGGCAGGCTTGTTATTTTTAATAGCAGAATCGGTAGTATCAATATGGTATAAAGCTGAAACCGTAAGTTAATGGAAGAGATACTCTCGCTTTTTTTTCGTGGCGTTATTGTGATGTTTACCATTGCATCTACGTTACTTGCCGGATATTCTTTTCAGAATAAACTCCGATTGCGGAAAGTGCGCCTGAGTTGGCGGGCCGGAAAGCTGCGGGGGTATCCGTTGTTTGCTACCGTATTTTTAGGAATTGTACTGGGGCTGTCGGCTACTGTACTTTTTACTGGAGATATTGCCCGGTTTCCAATCTTCTTTGCTTACCTGTGGATAGGTATCATGTGGTTTATTTCCAGTTACCTGGCCTCCAAGTATTACATCACTGACTATGGCATTGTGAAGAACATTAACGAACCCTCTCAAACCATTCCATGGTTTCAAATTCTGGATTATGTGGCAAGGCCGGATAAAAATGGCGTGGAATACCTGTTTAATTACTCTGAAATGGATAAGCCACTGGCTGAGGGGTATAAGCAGCTAAAACTATTTGTACCCGAGAACCGATATAAAGCAGTGAAAAAAATTGTATCTTTGAAACTGGAAAATAAGTTTGAAGGACAAGCGATACCCGATATCGACCTCAAGAGAATTCAAGAAGACTAATTAAGAAAACACCCATTTGTTAGACGACGTTAAAAATTCCGATATAGAACGAGAACGAGTTGTATTGGTAGGTTTGTATGGACCTGAAACCACGAGATTTCAGGCCGAAGAATATTTAGACGAACTCGAACTTCTTGCCGATACAGCCGGGGGAATTACCGTTGAAAAAGTACTTCAGAATAAAACTCACCCCGATCCCTCTACTTACATCGGTAAAGGTAAACTCAACGAGCTGAAACGCATTATGGGAGAGGAGCGCATCGACACGGTCATTTTTGATGATGATCTTTCTCCCACGCAGATTCGAAATGTAGAAAAAGGAACGGATGCCAAGGTACTGGATCGAAGTTCACTCATTCTTGATATTTTTGCTGCCCGCGCTAAAACGGCAGCTGCCAAAACGCAGGTAGAACTTGCCCAACTTGAATATCTTCTCCCCCGATTAACCCGATACTGGACTCACCTTTCCCGGCAAAAAGGGGGAATTGGTACAAAAGGTCCGGGTGAAACCCAGATTGAAACCGACAGAAGATTAATTGGCCGGCGCATTGCTGTGCTTAAAGAGAAGCTCGAAAAACTAAGTAAGCAGCGAACCACGCAGCGAAAAGGGCGTGAGGGGATGAATAGAGTCTCGCTGGTTGGATATACCAATGCCGGGAAATCGACTCTAATGAACGCACTCACAGAAACAGGCGTGTTTGCCGAAGATCGTCTTTTTGCTACTCTGGACTCCACCGTTCGTCGTCATGAGCTTGAAAACCATTCGGTGCTCCTGTCTGATACGGTAGGTTTTATTCGTAAACTGCCCCATAACCTGGTAGAAAGTTTTAAATCTACTTTAGATGAAGTTCGGGAGGCGGATATATTATTACATGTGGTGGATGCATCTTCCAAAATGGCTCAGGAATACATAGAGGTAGTAGAAGAGACACTGGAAGAAATTGAAGCTACAAACAAAAGAACCATTTTAGTGTTCAATAAAGTGGATAAAATGGATGCACACCAGGTTGCGGATATGAAAAGAATGTATCCGAATGCGGTGTTTGTGTCTGCAGAACAGCGAATCGGCCTTAAAGAGTTGGAGAGCAGTATTGAAGAGATGATAGAGCTGGATTACAGCCGTCATAAGCTTCAAATTCCGGTTTCAAAATACAAAGCAGTTGCTTTTATTCATGAAAACGCCAACGTTGAAGAGGAAACCTACGAAGGTACCGATGTTGAATTAACGTTCAGTATTGCCAAAAAAGATTTTAAGCAATTATCCCATTTGTTGGATACTATTGGTGCTAACGGCGAAGTTGTATAGTCACTTATGTTAATTAACGAAATCCTGAATACAGACATATCACCCCTCCGGGTTAAAGACACGGTAGCTACAGCACTGATGAAGATCGACCTGCTGCATACTACAAAATTTACTGTGGTTGATGCCGATAATCAGGTGGTGGGTATGGCGTCATTGGACAAACTGATTGAAGTGGTAGATGAAGGGGTTCAGCTTTCTGAAGTGGAACTGGAAGACCCTATATTTGTGCCGTCCAATCAGCATTTATTTGAAGCATCCAGGATAATGCTGGCCAAGGAACTATTTTTGCTTCCTGTTACTGACAAGGAAATGAAATTCCAGGGAATGATTAAAAAACGGGATGTATTAAGTGCCCTCGGTGATGTTTTTAACCTTTCAAGTTTTGGATCTGTTATAACCGTTGAACTGGACCAGGTAGATTTTACTCTTTCTGATTTGGTACGCATCATCGAAATGGAAGGGGCAAAGATATTGGGTGTGGCTGTGCAACAACCCAACGCCAAAAATAAGGCATACCGTGTATCATTTAAATTAAACCTCGAAGATTCATCAGTTGTAAGCGCAGGATTACGTCGTTTTGGATACACAATTACATCCGAAGCCAATAGCGAGGTGCTGGAGCATAATTTTTCTGACCGCGCGGATGAACTTATTCGCTATCTTGACATATAAGAAGTAACAATTAACCTTATTTATCCTGACGAGTTCATGCACGTCGTCCCCAAAAGCAGCCTTCTTACTTTTCTTATTACATTAATTTTGGTGAATGTGCTCCCCGCACAAGATATACCATCACCATCAACCCAATTGTATGAAAGAGGAATAAATCTATATGAGAATGGTTTTTTTGAAGAAGCCATTGAGCGATTTAAACAGTTTAGCTCCGAATATCCCAACCATGAACTGCGCATTTCATCGGACTTTTATCTGGCGAGAGCTAAAACCGGGGTTGATTCTTCAGGTATAGAAACCTACTACAAGCAGTTTGTACAAGAATATCCCGGAAGTGATTTGTCCGAGAAGCTGCTTAAAGACCTGGGGCATCGTTTTACGGACCAGGGTCGATATGATGAGGCTATCAACTATTATCAGCAGGCCATAAAATCGTGGATGAAAGACACGGAATCTGCAAAAACGAAATACTGGATAGCCGAAGCGGCGGCCGAAAACGAAGATTATGCCGATTCCCGCGTTTACTTTATGGAACTGGCCAATGACTTCCCGGATTCGGAATGGGCCCCGAAAGCACTGTATGCACGGGGAAGGTTATACCTATCACAACAGCAGTATAATGCATCCTCCATAGCTTTTGAAGTACTCAAAGAGCGATATCCCAATAAGGAGATAACCCGTAGTGTGGGTACTGCCCTTGGTGAGTCGTACTACATGCAGGGAAAATATGAAGAAGCCATTGAGGCGTTAAACAGTGCGTTGCCTTACCTGGAAGGTGAGTCCCAACAGAAAGCCGTATTCCTGATTGCGGAAAGCCAGAACTACCTGGGGCAATATGACGCTGCTTCAAAATCATATCTGCGCTATATCAATATGACAAAAGGTACCCCACAGGAACGTATTGCTCATTATGGCTTAGGGTGGGTGTATAACAAACAGGAAATTTATCACTGGGCAGCAGAGTCGTTTGGCAAAGCGGCTGTGGGTGATGACGAAGTTGCGCGAAAAGCTCAATACTATAAAGCGGTAAATGAAAAGCTGGGTGGCCAGTACCGTAAGTCCATTAATTCATTTCGTGAGTTTGGTGAGCGCTATAAAAACGGACTTTGGGTTGAACGAGCATATTACGAATGGTCGGTGTCGGCTTTTCAGGCTTCGCTTTATGGAGAAGCCATTGAAGTATTATTAGATCTGGTTCGAAGTGACGTTGAACTTGAGGAGCCGGCTAAAATATATACTATGCTGGGTGAAGCTTTTTTTGCAAATGCAGAATATACGCGTGCCATTCAGGCTTTTGAAGAAGCTGAGAAGGTGGGGAATATTGATCCGGCTCTAAAGCGGCAGGCACGCTTCCAGAAAGCATGGATTTTATATCGAAATCAGGCCTATCAACAAGCCCAACCTATATTTGAATCAGTTTATGCAGAAACCCCGGATTCTGAAGTTGGTAGAGAAGCGTTGTTCTGGAGCGCTGACAGTTACTACAAAATGAATCAATTCAGCCGTGCAGCCCAACGATTTCGGATGTTCACTGAAAATTACCCTGAAAATGAAATGACCGGCCCTGCTCTTTACTCACTGGGCTGGAGCTATTTTGAAATGGGGCAGTATGAGAATGCAGTAGGTCCGCTGGAAGATTTTCTAGAAAATTATGAAAAGCCTGAAACAGCACTGTTTCCATATGACACAGATACCCAACTGCGTGTGGGTGATGCTTATTATGCATTAGGTCAGTACCGGCAGGCAATAGCCAGTTACAACAAAGCCATTGGAGCCGAACCTGGTGGCGATTACGCTATGTTCCAAATAGCAAACAGCTATTACCGGGCCGGGCGTACTTTTGAGGCAGTTTCTAACTTCCGGAAAACACTTAGAATCTATCCTTTCAGCAGATTGAGGGAGCAGGCGCAATATAATGTGGCCTACATTTACCTGAATACGAACAATTACTCACAAGCGGTCGAGGAATTTCAAACGGTGATAAATAAATATCCGGGAACTGATTGGGCGGCACGTTCACAATACAACATCGGGGATGCCTATTACAATGCCGGTGAGTATGAGCGTGCCATAGCTGCTTACCAAAAAGTGCTGGACGATTATTCGAGAAGCAGTTATATCATCGAGGCGATAAACGGTATTCAATATGCACAATTATCTGCGGGAAGATCTGACAGCAGTTCGGTGATTTTGGAAGAATTCCTGAGCGATAACCCAACCAGTTCTACCGCCGACCAGTTGCGATACCGACAGGCATTGAATGTCTTTCAATCCGGTGATTATGAAAATGCGATCAAGGAATTTCGCCAGTACCTGAGGGTTACCAATTCAGAAAGGCTTATGCCTGAAGCCTACTCAAACCTTGGAGAAGCATACCGTCAGCTGGATCAAATTGATAACGCCATCACTGCCTACCAAACCATTGTGGATGAATTTCCGAATGATGATTTGGCATCTTCTGCACTGACCTCTTTGGGGACATTAAACTTTGAGCGGGGTGAGTATGGCCTCTCCCATGCTAATTATGCACAATTGTTGGAATCGGCTCCCCGGTTCAGGCAGGAAGCCTATGTGGGAATGGGGAATGCGAGTTTAGCTCAAGATAACATCGATCAGGCGAAGGAAGAATATGAGTCGGCTTTACAGGTGAATGCGAATAACGAAGCTGCCAAAGTTGGGTTGGGCAAAGTAGCGCTGGCAAATGATAATTATGACGAAGCCCACGACTTCCTATTTCCCATTGCTGAAAGAAGCACTACCGAAATTGGAGCTGAAGCTCAGTTTTATCTCGGTAAAATTCTACAAGAGCAGGATGAGTTTAATGCAGCAATTGAAGAGTATGCCAAAGTGAAAGTCCTCTTCGAAGCGTTCGACTACTGGGTGTCCGAATCTATGTACGCTACAGCCGAGTGCCATATCCGGCTGGGTAATCGTGGAGAGGCTATGACCGTCCTGAATTCAATAATCAATAATTATCCCGGTACCGATGCTGAGCAAAAAGCACAGAGATTGCTAAGCCAAACAGATTCATGATAAAAAAGATTACCCCGGCCTCATCATTAAAAGGTGAACTCATACTCCCACCTGACAAATCAATCTCGCAACGCGCTGCCATCTTTTCGTTATTGCATGATGGCATTTCAGAAGTGAAAAACTATTCTAAAGCCCAGGATCCGCAAAGCACATTAAGTTGCGTACAACAACTTGGGGCTGAAGTGAAAAAGGAAAACGGTACCCTTATAATAAAGGGAACCGGGAGAAAGGGCATCAAAACCCCTGATAAAGATCTTGACTGCGGTAATTCCGGCACAGCCATGCGATTACTTTCAGGAGTACTGGTTGGAGCCGGTATTTCGGCAAAATTGGTTGGGGATGAATCTCTGTGTGGACGCACAATGACGCGAATTATCAACCCACTGGAAAAGATGGGTGCTCATATTCTGGCGCGTAACAGTGCATATGCTCCGCTTTTCATTAACAGGAATGAGCCGTTAAAGCCGCTGCAGTTTGAACTTCCGATTCCGAGTGCACAGCTGAAGTCGTGTGTGTTGCTGGCCGGTTTATTTGGGGAAGAACTGACACAGGTTATCGAAATTTTGCCAAGCCGTGACCATACGGAGCGGTTGCTGGAACTTGACCAAAAAGTAGTTCAGGATCGCAAGATTATATCAGCAAGTATGGCAGATGCTATTCCAAGTCAGAGTTACACCATTCCCGGTGATTTTTCGGCAGCAGCTTTCTGGCTGGTAGCCGGCGTCATTCAAAAAGATGCCGAGCTCAAGATTGATAATGTGGGGCTGAACCCTACCCGAAGCGCCCTGCTGGATGTTTTGAGCGAGATGGGTGCTGACATCACCATTGAAAATGAGCGGATGGAAGGAGCCGAGCCGGCCGGTGATATTGTGGTGAAAGGATCAGATTTGAAAGCGATAGAGATCGACCCATTGATGATTCCCAATTGTATAGATGAACTGCCCATACTTTCAGTGGCTATGTTGTTTGCAGAGGGTACATCTGTAATATCCGGTGCAGAAGAACTTCGCCACAAAGAAACCGACCGCATCATGGCTATGTCGAAAATGCTGAAAGCGGTAGGGGCAGATTTTGAAGAGAAAGAAGATGGTTTGATTATTCATGGTGATCCCGATTTTAGCTTTAAGTCTGCGGAATTTGAATCTTTCCACGATCACCGTATTGCAATGGCTGCGGCTGTCTTGTCACTAAAAGGAAAACAAGAAAGCTCAGTCATAGATGCCGAATCGGCGGCCGTATCCTACCCCGGCTTTTGGAAGGATCTTGAAGACATATCTGTTTTTTTAAATTGATTGATGCATAACGTGTTTATGTGTTAACGTTCGCACTTAAACACTTAATCAACCATCACTCCTGACAATACGTCCGTCAATACGTCAGTTTTCCCACCGCCATTCCTGATTGGCATTGCTATTGCTTACTTAGGGGTGAACAAGAATTAATCGGCAAGCACATGGGAGATTTTACAGAATTTGGTATCGAAATTGAGAGGCATCTCTCAAAGCTGGGTAAAGACATTCAGCAATTTGTAGAGAAAGTTGTGCCGCTGGCCAACGAAGACAAAGATTTTGCTCCCGACTGTGATATTGTAGAGAGTGAAGAAGAATTTAAAATTCTGCTGGATCTTCCGGGATTATCCAAAAAAGAGATTGGAATTTCCCTTAAGAACAATGTGCTGACGGTGAAAGGCGAACGTGAGATCACCGCCGGAGACGGCGAAGAATTTAAGCGACAAGAGCGCCGTCGTGGAGCTTTTGCCCGGGCATTTGCAGTGCCGCAAAATGTGAATGCGGCTGAAGTGTCAGCCAGTTTCAGGAACGGTGTTTTGACTATCGCCATGCCTAAATCGGAGGCATTAAAGGATTCACAATCCATTCCGGTTAAATAGAATTGTTAGCCACGAAAGCTCTAAAACACGAAAAGAATAATTAAAAATTTTGTGTTTTAGAGTTTTGGTGGCGAATAGACTCAAGAATATTAAATCAAACAAATAAAACTCAGATTTTAGACCAATGGGAAAAATCATAGGAATTGACTTAGGAACTACCAATTCGTGCGTAGCCGTAATGGAAGGCAACGAGCCGGTTGTGATTCAGAACAGTGAGGGTGGGCGAACTACTCCTTCTGTTGTTGCTTTCACTAAAGACGGTGAGCGACTGGTTGGAGCGCCTGCAAAACGTCAGGCTATCACTAACCCCGATAAAACCGTTGCTTCTGTAAAACGCTTTATGGGACGCATGTTTGACGAGGTTAAAGATGAGACCAAGCAGGTTAACTATAAAATTGTAAAAGGCGATGACAACACGGCACGTGTTGAAATTGAAGATCGCAAGTACGCACCTCAGGAAATCTCGGCGATGGTGCTTCAAAAGATGAAGCAGACAGCTGAAGAATATCTGGGCGAAAAAGTAACAGAAGCTGTTATTACAGTGCCTGCGTACTTCAACGACGCGCAGCGTAAGGCAACTCAGGAAGCCGGAAAAATTGCCGGATTGGAAGTTAAACGAATTATCAACGAGCCAACTGCTGCTTCTCTGGCTTACGGACTGGACAAAAAAGATGATGACCAAACCATCGTAGTGTATGACCTCGGTGGCGGTACTTTTGACGTGTCCATCCTGGAGTTAGGTGACGGTGTATTTGAAGTAAAATCTACTAATGGTGATACCCATCTTGGTGGAGATGACTTCGACCAACGCATCATCGACTTCCTGGCAGATGAGTTTAAGAAGGATGAAGGAATCGACCTTCGCAAAGATCCAATGGCGATGCAGCGATTGAAAGATGCTGCCGAGAAAGCCAAAGTCGAACTTTCAAGCTCTCAGAAAACCAACATTAACCTGCCGTTTGTAACGGCAACCGATTCTGGGCCAAAACACCTGAATATTGATCTGAGCCGGGCTAAATTTGAGCAGCTGGCTGATGATCTGATTAAGCGTTCTATCGACCCTTGCAAAAAAGCACTGGACGATGCCGGATTTACCAAGAATGATATTGACCAGGTAATTCTTGTGGGTGGTTCAACCCGAATTCCAAAAATTCAGGAAGCCGTTAAAGAGTTTTTTGGTAAAGATCCTAGCAAAGGTGTAAACCCTGATGAAGTGGTAGCTATTGGTGCTGCTATTCAGGGTGGTGTTATGTCGGGTGATGTGGAAGACGTTGTTCTTCTGGATGTAACTCCTCTTACACTTGGTATTGAGACACTGGGTGGAGTTATGACTCCTCTTATCGAAGCCAACAGCACGATCCCAACCAGTAAGTCACAGACGTTTTCTACCGCTGCGGCTAATCAGTCGAGCGTAGAAATTCATGTGCTGCAGGGTGAACGCGCTAAAGCTCAGGATAACCGAACACTTGGTCGTTTCCACTTAGATGGAATTCCACCGGCACCACGAGGAGTACCTCAAATTGAAGTAACCTTTGATATTGACGCCAACGGTGTGCTGAACATTACAGCGCAAGATAAAGGAACCGGAAAAGAGCAAAGCATCCGTATCGAATCTTCTTCAGGCTTGTCTGATGAGGAAATCGAAAAAATGAAAAAAGCTGCCGAAGAACACGCCGAAGAAGACAAGAAGATCAAAGAGCGTGTCGAGAAACTGAACGAGGCCGACAGCCTGGTATTCTCTACCCGCAAGCAGCTTGATGAATACGGCGACAAGATCTCCGATGACAATAAGAAGGCCATCGAAGATGCTCTTGAAACCCTCGAGAAAGCGCATAAAGAAGAAAACATGGACGAGATTGATGCAGCTATTGAAGCTGTAAATCAGGCTTGGTCCGGTGCTTCTGAAGAAATCTATAAAGCTACTCAGGAAGAAGCTGCTGCCGGTGGTGCAGCGGGAGCCGGAGCTGCCGGAGGACCAACTCCCGGCGCTGATGGTGCTTCCGCTTCCGAAGAATCTGATGAAGGCGATGACGCCGTAGATGCAGATTACGAAGTAGTTGACGATGAAGACAAGAAGTAAGTAACGTATAGCTCACTTACTCAGAGACAAAATTAACCCCTTGCACATTAATTTGTGTGAGGGGTTTTTTGTTTGTGAGATGTTTTTTTATATATAAATAAATCAACAAGTTATTATATTATTTAGAGTAATATTGATGGAACTATTATGAGTTACCGTTTTATCTGTTTTATACTTTTTCTTTTTTCGGGCTTAGTTTTAAGCTGTGATTCATCGTCTTCAGTTGAAGATGAAAAAATACAAGCAATTAAAATGTTATCGACCGAAGTAAGGTATTTAAAGACCAGATCGGTGAATCCATTTACGACCTTCAGTATCAATGAACCTTATTATTCAAAATATTCTAAATTTAATTCAAGCGTTGGATACCAAATATTTATTTCTTTAGACAGTTTGCCGGATGAAACAAATAATATCGAGTTTGCTGATGTAACAGATATGGAGGGTTTGGTTTACTACAGTAAAGAAAAAAATGAAGGTATCATTAGTAATGTAATCTACGAACTGAGCCCCGGAACCGAATATTATTACCGCATAAAAGTTCTGTTTAAGCAGTATGGTGAAAGGTTTGAAAAGTTTTCAGAATCAAAAAAATTCACTACAGAAGATGAGCTCTATGAACAAGGCGGTATTGTATTCTATGATAAAGGAGAATACTCGGATGGATGGAGGTATTTAGTTGCTGCACCACCAAACTGGTACAATGGAGAGATTGATCCCAAGGCAGAATGGGGATGTAATTCAGTTTTAGTTGGTACTTATTCCGGAGAAAGTGGTTTGGGGAATACTCAAGCAATAAATAATGCTGAGTGCGATGATTCAAATAATGGTAAACCGGCTTACAAACTAGCCATGGAGCTGGAATTAAATGGGTTTGATGATTGGTATTTACCATCCATCAGAGAATTGAGAAAACTCTATCAATATAAAAACGGTGGCTTAGTGGGTGGTTTAGATAATGAAAACTATTGGAGTTCAAATGAACATCCTGACGACACATTGAGAGCAGTGAAAATGATACCTTGGGGAAATGAGGATACTGATAATAAAACGGATGAACACCGAGTAAGGCCAATCAGAAGGTATTAGCTTAATAAATAGCAGATTTGGTAAGGCCGAAGTGGCATAAATAAAGTCAAGTGATCCGCGACAACCGTGTTCCATAGAAGGTGTCATTCATGCCCAACATTCCTATCTTTAGAACATGAATATTCTCGGAATTGAATCCTCTTGTGACGATACTTCAGCAGCGGTTTTAACGACTGAAGGAATTAAATCTAATGTGATTGCCTCGCAGTCTATCCACCTCAAATTTGGGGGAGTGGTACCGGAGCTGGCATCACGGGCTCATCAAAAAACCATTACGCAAACCGTAAATCAGGCGCTGGAAGAAGCCGGAATATCCCTGGATGAAATTGATGCTATCGCTGTAACCCAGGGACCGGGATTGCTGGGTTCATTGCTGGTTGGAACCTGTTTTGCCAAAGGACTTTCCCTTTCCCGAAACATCCCGTTGATTGGAATAAATCATATGGATGCTCACATCTATGCCAATTTTATCGATCACAGTCCTGAGTTTCCGTTAGTAGCGCTTACAGTGTCGGGTGGGCACACACAGCTGGTGCATGTACAATCAGCCTTTGAGCACGAGATTATAGGCCAGACACGGGATGATGCTGCCGGAGAAGCCTTCGATAAAATCGGTAAGCTGCTAGGGCTGCCATATCCGGCAGGGCCACATATGGATCGTTTGGCTAAAGAAGGAGATCCCAAATTCCATAAATTTCCGCAGGCTTTGCTTCAGGAAGGATTGGACTTTAGCTTTTCAGGATTAAAAACCAGCGTGTTGTATTATCTTCAGGATAAAGAAGATGATTGGATTCAGGAACATATGAATGATATATGCGCCAGCGTTTCTTTTGCTATCGCTGAGGTGTTAGTGAAAAAGCTGAAACGGGCCATTAAAGAAACCGGGGTAAAAACGGTGCTGCTGGCCGGTGGAGTTTCGGCGAATTCAATGCTGAGAGAAAAATCAGAAAAGATGGCCAAAGAGATGGGTGTACAGCTTTATTCCCCAAAAATAAGTTATTGCACCGATAACGCAGCCATGATCGCCATCACCGGAAAAATGAAAGCCGAAGCCGGCCAATTCGATGATCTGGACATGGTGCCCTACGCTTCGCTTTAGGAATTAAGAATTCAAAGTGAAAAATTTAAAATTGAGTACAAACCAATTTTAAATTTTGAATTTTTCATTTAGAATTTCTTCGATTCGGCAACAGCCAGTTGATCTGCCCGCTCATTTAATTCGATTCCGGCGTGGCCTTTTACCTTCACCCATTTTACATCGTGAGGCTTCATGGCTTCCAGCATATCCTGCCAGAGCTCTTTGTTTTCCACCGGTTTTTTATCGGCTTTACGCCATCCGCGTTTCTGCCAGCTGTCGATCCATCCCTGAGTAAATGCGTTAATGATCAGGGCACTGTCGCTGTGGATTATGACCGTACAGGGTTTATTTAGCGCATTCAAGGCCTCAATAACCGCCTGCATTTCCATTCGGTTGTTGGTAGTTTGCGGATCTCCCCCCGAAAGCTCTTTCTCTTTTCCATTCCAGATTAGGACGGCTCCCCACCCTCCCGGACCGGGATTTCCGCTACAGGCTCCATCCGTGTATACAATAACTTCCGGCTTCTCAGACATATTTTTTTGTGATTGAACTCAATTTTTGTTTCATCGATTTGGCTTGTTCAGCAACGTACTCCGGCCAGTTGCCCTCATCCTTTCCGGCGTAAATAATACCCCGGCTGGAGTTGATAAGAGGAATTCCCGAATGATTAGTCAATGCTTTTTCCAATTCAGAAACTGAACCGCCCTGAGCACCAATCCCGGGAATAAGTAAGGCGCCTTCGGGGTGATACTTTAAGACAGAAGATGCTTCTTCAGCTTGGGTAGCACCAATCACCATCCCTAAATGGGTATCGGAGAAACGGGATTTTTTAGCCAGCTGATCGGCAATGTACTCTGACATGGATTTAAAGTTTTTATAAGGCTGTTTGAAGAAATCCGAAGCCCCGGAATTTGAAGTAAGGGACAGTACATACATCCCTTTCGTTTCTTCCTTAGAAAAGGCCTCCAGCGTTTCAAATCCCATTAAAGGGTTGATGGTGATAGCATCTACCTTAAACTCATCGAAGTATGCTTTTTTGTAATGATCGGCCGTAGAGCTGATATCTCCCCGTTTAGCATCGGCGATTATGATCTTATGATCGGGAATGTGACTGATCACTTCCTCAAAAACAGATAGCCCGTTCTTTCCCAGAGCCTCAAAAAAAGCCAGATTGGGTTTGAAGGCGGCAGCATGTTCCGCCGTGTAATCAATAACCAGTTTACAGAAATAGCTTACCTGCTCTTCAGAAGACTCAAACTGCTGCTTAACAGGTTGAGGAAGAAGGTCAAGGTTGGGATCAAGTCCCACGCATAAGGTAGAGCCGGCTTCTTGAACTGAAGCTCCTAGTTTTTCTGTAAATGTCATGCCATAAAATTTTTGCTGAAGATAACATTTCTGATAGTCAATGTTTTACCGGAAATAACAGCAGTCGGGATCAGTAAAGAATCAAATGAATACAGAAGGATGTGACCAAATTATACGCCAGCTGTATTCAAATTACTTCTTTCTGTGTTTTCGTGTTTTAGTGGCGAAAGGGAAATGGTACTTGTATATACTTGTAAAACGATTGGGCTGGTTCGCTAAATTTTTTAGCTTCTTTCACTCAAATTAAAAAAGCCGAATACTATGGAAAAACATATGATTATTAATACATGGATGAAGTTCTTGTTTGCGGGGTTGCTTGTGATTTCATTGCCTCAGCTATCTGCTGCTCAGGATGGGGAAGCTGAAGCAGATAGCACCAAAAAAGAAAAGAAGAATGATTTACCTCTGGAGCCTGGTCGCGAGTTTTCTTTTGATCTGGATGAAGGGTCCTGGATTGCTCTGGATGTGAGTCCCGATGGAAAAACTATAGTATTCGATTACCTCGGCGACCTTTACACCATCCCGGTGGAGGGTGGAGAAGCTACCCAATTAACGGAAGGCATGCAGTTCGACAGCCAGCCTCGATTTAGTCCGGATGGCAATAAGATCGCCTTTATATCCGATGCTTCCGGTGGAGAAGGCGTGTGGATTTATGACCTGGAAACGGAAGAGAAAGAACAGCTGACAAAGGGCAAGGACAATGAATACCAGTCTCCGGAGTGGATGCCGGATGGCAAGTATGTAATTGCCTCTAAAAATGATCCCGGTAACCATAAAATCTGGATGTACCATGTTGACGGTGGTTCAGGTGTGGCTTTGACGGACGAACCCGGTAACCTGCGTATGCTCGAAGGGGCCTTTGGTGCCGATGACAGATACATCTGGTTTTCAAGACGGTTTGGAACCTGGAACTACAACGCCAGTATGCCACAGTATCAGATAGCTACCTATGATCGGGAAACCGGTGATATTACGGTGCAATCCAACAGGTATGGCTCTTCATTTCGCCCCACTCTTTCGAGTGATGGTAAGTGGTTGGTATACGGTACCCGTCATGATGAACATACCGGACTGGTGAAAAGAGATTTAGAAACCGGCGACGAAAGCTGGCTGGCCTATCCGGTACAGCATGATGATCAGGAATCGCGTGCTTCCCGGGACGTTCTACCCGGAATGTCCTTCACTCCGGATAACAAACATATGGTTGCTTCCTATGGAGGTAAAATCTGGAAGCTACCTATTGATGGAGGAGATGCAATCGAGATTCCATTCTCAGTAAGTTCTACTATTGAGCTTGGGCCAGAGCTGGATTTTGATTACCCCATTGAAGATACGCCGCAGTTTGAAATTACCCAGATTCGGGATGCGGTACCTTCCCCGGATGGCCGGAAAATCGCCTTCACCGCATTGAATGAAATTTATACCATGGTACTTCCGGATGGAGAACCAAAGAAATTGGTGGATCTGGACGAAACGCAGGCTCAACCCGTGTGGTCTCCGGATGGTGAATGGATTGCCTTTGTTACCTGGACTCCTGAAACCGGGAAGGTGTATAAAGTTCGTCCAAATGGCAGACGGCTTCAGCAGCTTAACAAAGAAGAGGGCGTATTTCAGGATCCGGTATGGAATAACGATGGCAGCCGGATTGTATTAATCAAAGGGCAGCCTCAGGATTTCCGCAATGCAACCCGAAGAACGGCTTTTCAGGGAACCAGCGATCTAATCTGGATCGATGCTGACGGAAGTGAAAACAATTTTATTACTTACACGAATGGCCGGGGCAATCCTCATTTTGTTAAAGGATCTGACCGGATCTACCTTTCCAGTTGGGGTGGACTTTCATCCATTCGCTGGGATGGCACTGATGAAAAAGAACATCTTGAGGTAAGCAGAAGTGGAGGCGGTACGGCTTCCTGGATCAGGATGGCTCCGGAAGGGGATCAGGCACTGGCTCAGATACGCAACGACTTGTTTGTAGTAACGGTACCAAAAGTAGGGGGAGAAGCTCCTGAAATCAGGGTAGGAGGTTCTTCCAGCCAATTCCCAAGTAAACAACTTACCGAAATAGGTGGACAGTTTCCTGCCTGGAGCTGGGACGCCAATCGCGTACACTGGTCGATAGGTAACGCTCATGTGATTTATGATTTCGATGATGAGCAGGCCTATGAAGACAGCGTAGAGGCCGCCAAAGAAATGGAAGAGGAGAAGGCGGAAGATGAAAATGAAGAGGCCGACTCCGAAGAAGAAGCTGATGAGGAAGAGGAAAAAGAAGAAGACAAGGGATATCAACCCACGGAAATAGAGATTTCTGTAATGGCAGATCGTGATATCCCGGAGGGTATTCTTGTTCTTCGAGGCGCCAGACTCATAACCATGAAGGGCAACGAGATTATTGAAAATGCTGATCTGGTTATTCAGGATAACCGGATTGTTGCTGTAGGTAAACGGGGGGAAGTTGATATTCCCGAAGGTGCTGAAATCATGGACATGAATGGCAAGACCATCATTCCGGGATTTGTAGATACCCATGCTCATTTCCGTCATCCTGTGAACTTGCATCGGGGTGAATTTTGGTCGTACCTGACAAACCTGGCTTATGGGGTAATTACCACGCGTGATCCGCAAACGGCAACTACCGATGTGCTCACCTATCAGGATTTAGTGCATGCCGGGAAATTGTTAGGTCCACGTGTTTATTCTACCGGTCCGGGCGTTTTCAGCAGTGAAGACATCAAAGATTTGGACCATGCACGCGATGTGTTGATGCGGTACAGTAAATATTATGATACCAAGACCATTAAAATGTATGGAGCCGGAAACAGGGAGCAGCGTCAATGGATCATTCAGGCCGCAAAAGAGCAGGAGTTGATGCCAACTACGGAAGGGTCACTCGACTTTAAGGAAAACCTGACTCAGGTGATTGACGGTTATCCCGGGCATGAGCATTCCTTCCCGGTATTTCCACTGTATCATGATGTAATCGATTTAGTTGCTTTCTCCAGAACTGTTTATACGCCTACCTTGCTGGTGGCTTACGGTGGCCCATGGGCGGAAAATTATTTCTATGCAGTTGAGCGGCCACATGATGAGCCGAAACTACAGCGGTTCATGCCTCATCAAAACCTGGATGAGCGTACCCGTCGCCGAAATGCCGGTTGGTTTATGGAAGAAGAGCATGTATTCGAAGAGATGGGTGTTTTTGTTAAAGATTTGGTTGAAGCGGGCGGTCGAGCCGGCGTTGGAAGTCACGGCCAGCTGCAGGGTTTGGGCTATCACTGGGAGCTTTGGGCGATGGCAGCCGGCGGTATTTCCCAACATGACATTCTGAAAGTAGCCACTATTCAGGGGGCAGATGGGATCGGCCTGGATCAGGATTTAGGGTCGATCGAAGAAGGGAAGTTGGCTGACCTGGTGATCCTGAACAGTAATCCGCTGGATGATATCCGTAACACAGCAGACATTTCTCATATCATGAAAAATGGATATATGTATGAAGCGGAAACCCTGGATGAAATATTCCCAAATCAGAAAGAATTACCGACTTTCTGGTGGCAAAATAACGAACCAATAAACGTACCCGGAATTGAACGTTAATGGTTTATTCGTTATTCGTGAAGTGAGCGAATAACGATTAACGAATAACGACTAATCCAATTCGTAAAGTATTATAGTACTGATTTTTTAAACACCTCTTCAAATCCGTGGGGAGGTCGGTCCAAGGTCCAGGTTTCGAAGTAGAAGTGACGTTCAGATCTGAATTTCTTACCATTAATGCTGAAGAAGCGGAAGGTATCAGGCACTAACTCCTGCAGCGGGTGAAACATGTTGGTGTACACGTTCTCCTTGGAAAATATGTGCAGGTCAAAACCGTCTTTAGCTTGTTCTTTGTAAACTACAATGTGCTCGTCTTCCAGAGCTTCCTTTAGTTCTTCTTTTAGATGTCCGACGTTAGAGTTGATATCAATATGCAGGCTTTCGATATCAAGGTTTATGGACTCCTCATCTGAAAGCACAAATACTTCTCCTAACTCAAGAGCGGAAACTGCTTTCGAGATAGCATCAGTTCTTCCTTTTGCCGTAAAAACATTTTTGTTAGGGAAGGCTTTTTCAAGAGCCGTTATCACTTTTTCGTATCCGGAAATCATATTCAACCCAAAACGCTCTTGAGCCAGGTCGGTTCCCGTTAAGTAAAACTTTGAGTAGGTGGGATCAGGCTTCATGAAATCTTCGAGGGTGGATTCCATTTCACCTGACTTTTTATTGGGCGTTCGTTCGGCAAGTTTATCCAGCCGCTGGTCGTGATGAAAGAAGAGTTTAAAGATGTCGGTACTTGGCATAGTGAGAAAATTTTTTCTATTGAGTCATTCAGAGGCTACTGCCGAAGAATCTCCACGAGAATGATACTGCCTCAAAATTGAAAAAGGGCATTTGAAGATCTTTCCCCGATTTCTCGGGATTAGGATGACTTTTCAATTAATGGTTCTTATCACAAACAAAAAAGCCCCACACATGATTTATGTACAGGGCTTTAAAATACGTGCTTTTTAAGCTTAAATCATGGTTGCAATAACAAGGGCAACTACAGACATCAGCTTAAGAAGAATGTTCAGTGAAGGACCGGAAGTATCCTTGAATGGATCTCCAACCGTATCACCAACAACACCGGCTTTGTGAGGCTCAGAGCCTTTGCCGTACTCAACGCCGTCGATGGTTACACCTTCTTCAATCATCTTTTTGGCGTTATCCCAGGCGCCACCGGCGTTAGACTGGAACAGAGCCATAAGAACACCTGCAGAAGTAACACCTGCAAGCAGCCCACCCAGCATTTCAGCTCCACCGATGAAGCCAAACAGTACCGGTACAATTACAGCCAGAAGACCCGGAGCAACCATCTCACGGATAGAAGCCGAAGTAGAAATCTCAACACATTTCTCATATTCAGCTTTACCGTCTGCCGCTTCAAACATAGCGCGGTCTTCATCAGACCAGTCAGCAAGTTTCTTGCCTTCGTTTCGGTTCATAGCTCCAAGTGCTTCTTTAAGTTCAGGAATGTCAGCAAACTGGCGTCGAACTTCTTCAATCATACTCATAGCTGCACGCCCTACCGCGTTCATTGAAAGGGCAGAGAACAAGAATGGCAGCATAGCTCCCACAAAAAGGGAAGCCATTACAAACGGATTGGTTATATCAATTCCGGTAAGCTGAACTTCGTGCGTTGCGTTATATGCAGTAATGAAAGCCGCGAAAAGTGCCAGAGCAGTTAAGGCTGCAGAACCGATTGCAAATCCTTTACCGATAGCAGCAGTAGTGTTACCTACGGCATCAAGCTTATCGGTACGCTCACGTACTTCAGGCTCCAGTTCAGACATTTCAGCAATACCACCGGCGTTATCAGAAATAGGGCCGTAAGCATCAACTGCCAACTGAATACCCGTGTTGGCAAGCATACCAACGGCTGCAATCGCAATACCATACAATCCTGCAAAATGGTAAGCTCCGATAATTGCACCTGCTATAATCAGGATTGGAATGGCTGTAGAAATCATACCAACACCCACACCAGCGATGATGTTAGTGGCTGAACCGGTTACCGATTGTTTTACAATAGACCAAACCGGCTTGGTTCCTGTACCTGTGTAATGCTCGGTAACGAATCCGATCAAAAGGCCGGAAGCCAAACCAAACAGAGTAGCCAGGAATACGCCCATTGAGGTGTATTCAATACCGTTGAAGGTCCATCCCGAAGGCAGCATCCAGGTAATAATGAAATAGGATGCAATAACCATAACAACACCGGAAAGCAGCTCACCTATGTTTAAGGCTGTTTGTGGGTTTCCACCTTCCTTAACGCGTACAAAGAACGTTCCTAAAATAGAAGTAATGATTCCTGTTCCGGCGAGAACCAGAGGAAGCAGTACTGCTGAAAGTCCGTCAAAATTGTCACTCCACTCGGGAATGGTCATAAAAGCAGCACCCAATACCATAGAACCAATAATAGATCCTACATAAGACTCAAAAAGGTCAGCACCCATTCCGGCAACATCACCTACGTTATCACCAACGTTGTCGGCAATAGTAGCAGGGTTTAACGGGTGATCTTCAGGAATACCGGCTTCAACCTTCCCTACAAGGTCGGCACCTACGTCGGCAGCTTTGGTGTAAATACCACCGCCAACACGCGCGAAAAGAGCGATAGAAGAGGCACCGAATGAAAATCCGGTTACAACAGCGAGCACCTTATTAACGGCGTTTGCTCCTTCCAGGCCAAATAAGTTCCCGAAGAGGATAAACAAGCCGCTAAGTCCTAGAACGCCAAGTCCAACTACGCCAAGGCCCATAACAGAACCACCGGCGAAAGCAACTTCAAGTCCTTTTGCAAGTCCGGTTCTGGCAGCATTCGTTGTACGAACGTTTGCCTTGGTAGCCACTTTCATTCCAATGAAACCAGCCAGGCCGGAACAAAGGGCACCGATTACAAAAGATATAGCAACCATCCAGCTGGATGTGGTTGGGTCGGCACTGAAAGCAAGAATTACAGCTACAACGGCTACAAAGATAGAAAGAACTTTGTATTCAGCTTTAAGGAAGGCCATGGCTCCGCTGGCAATATGCTTGCTGATGCGTTCCATTTTTTCGGTCCCGATATCTTGTTTAGATACCCAGGAAGATTTAAATGCAGTGTACAAAAGTGCGAGCACCCCTGCCACCGGTATTAGGTAGACTAAAGTATGCATTGTTTCCCGTTACGTTAGTTTAAGTTCAATGTGCTGAAGGGTAGCTTCAGTCAACATTCATTAATTAAAGTTGTTCATTGTTTTTGCGATGCCTTCCCGAGCAAAGTGAAGGCAGGCATCGTGGGCTTTTTGAATGCCCTCTTCCAAATATTTTTGGTCTGGATTGTTGAAAGGCGAAAGTACAAAATCTACCTGCCGGCCTTTTGGGAAGTCATTACCAATACCGAAACGAAGCCGCGGAAACTCACGTGTTCCCAGCAACTCAATGATATTGGCAATCCCGTTATGACCGCCGGCGCTGCCTTGTGGCCTTAACCTTACGTCTCCTACGTCAAGATTAAGGTCGTCATAAACAATAAGGCAGTCCTGCTTGTCCGTTTTGTACTCAGAAAGTGCTTTTCGTACCGCCACACCACTTTTATTCATATAAGTAGTTGGTTTAATCAGCACTACCTTGCGCCCGCGATGCCTGCCTTCTGCAACCACAAAAGGCCCGTTTCCAGGCCTAAATGTGGTAGAAAGAGTTTCAGCTATCGCGTCAACAATTTCAAAACCGATGTTGTGACGTGTTCCTTCATATTCTTGCCCGATATTTCCTAATCCAACAATAAGGGACATATCAAGCGGGAATCACGTTACCGTTCTCGGATATCAAATAAATGTTATTCTTCCGTTTTTTCTTCAGAAGAATCTTCTCCTTCTTCACCTTCAGGAGCCTCTTCGCCTTCAGCAACTTCACCTTCAGCAGCTTCGCCTTCAGCAACAACTTCTTCTTCAGTCTCATCAGCAATACCTGCCACAAGATTTTCAAGGAAGTCGGCACCTTTCGGAGGACGAATAGTAACAATAGTTCTACTGAGGTCATCCAAAGGAATGATGCCTTCCAGATCCAAATCAGAAATATGGAATGACTGGCCGATCTCAAGCGGAGAAATATCTATTTCAAACTCAGCAGGAATGTCAGCAGGAAGTACGCGAATTCGTACAAAATTCATTGGTTTGAATACACGACCACCATTCTCAACAACCCCTTTCGCATTTCCTGTAATCTTAATAGGAACACGAAGTGTAACTTTTTGATCGTCTGCCAGCACATAAAAGTCGGCGTGGATCGGACGGTCAGTAACCGGGTCAAATTCTGTTCTTTTCAGCAGAGTTTTGTAGGTCTTGCCGTCAACAGTGAGTTCCTGAAGCTTGGTTTGAGGCTTTCTTAAAATCTTTTCCAGTTCAAGTTCGTCAATAGAGAAATGAACATTTTCCTCAACGTCGGGACCATAGAGAACAGCCGGGACTCTTAATTCTTCCCTGAGCGCTTTGTTCGCTTTTTTGCTGGTCTCTCTGACCTTTCCTTCAAGTTTTACTAATTCTGGGTATGCCATAATGCGTTTACCTTAATCATTAATTATCAAACAGTGCACTGATAGTGTCGTTAGTGTGAATGCGTTGTATAGCTTCAGCAAAAATATTCGCAATGCTCAGCACTTTGATCTTGTCCGAAGGCTGGCGAAGCTGAACGGTATCCGTTACCAACAACTCATCAATAGGCGAATCTTCGATTCGCTGAAATGCCGGGCCCGACAAAATCGGGTGTGTACAAATTGCGACAATACTGAGCGCGCCTCGTTCTTTTAAAGCTGCTGCAGCATTCGTCAATGTTCCGGCCGTGTCGATCAAATCGTCGACGATTAACACATTCTTTCCTTCTACTTCCCCAATCAGATTCATGATCTCAGACTGGTTAGCCTTAGGCCTTCTCTTATCAATAAAGGCCAGTGTTGCTCCCAATTTCTTGGAATAGGCACGAGCCATTTTCAGGCTGCCCACATCAGGAGCTACCACTACCAAATTATCGATAGGGTTGGAAGTAAAATGATCAATAAAAGCCCGGCTTGCATATAAATGATCAAGCGGGATATCAAAAAATCCTTGTATCTGCGCTGCGTGCAAATCCATCGTTAAGATGCGATCGGCACCGGCTTTAACCAGTAGGTTCGCCATTAATTTCGAACCAATTGAAACCCGGGGCTGATCTTTTCGATCCTGCCGGGCATATCCAAAATAAGGAATAACGGCCGTTACCCGTTTAACTGAAGCTCGTTTAGCGGCATCCAATAATAACAGAAGTTCAATAATGTTATCACCGGGAGGAGGCGTAGATTGTATAACAAAAATATCTTCGCCCCGAATGCTCTGCTCGTACTTAACGTACTGCTCTCCATCTGAAAATTTCTTAATGGTTACATCGCCAAGTGATGTGCCATATTCTTCAGCAATTGCTCTTGCCAAAGCCGGGTTACTAGTACCGGAAAAAATCGCCAGGGGAGTGTCCACTATGCGCGGGCTTTCAGTTCAGGTTAATACTGGTTGTTTACTGCCATGTAAACGGTATCAAATAAACAAAAAGGATGGCTTAACAGTCATCCTTTAGCTAATGTGTTGCCCGGGGAGGATTCGAACCCCCACTGACTGGACCAAAACCAGCTGTCCTGCCATTAGACGACCGGGCAATTCATGTCATTGACAGACACCAAAGATAGAAATCACTTTAAAAGCAATCAAGACTGAATCGCTTTTTTTAGTACAAAACATTCAGAGCATCGGGAAGCTTTGCAATATGAATTTAATTGGTGGATTGAGCCCAGCTTTTTGCGATATCGTTTATCTTGGAAATTGAAAGGATAGAACTTTTTGAGCAAAGAGGCCGGTATTGGAGTCTTTAAATTTTTCCAGGCTGAGAGTGAAGTGGATTTCAGAGTGTCGGAGCCGAATAGATTGCCTAACATATAGAGTGCAGGAAGATAGACGGTGCCGAACAAAATTTTGAAACGAGCAGATTGATTGAATGCTGTTTCTTGAAACCATTTTCCCCATAATTCAATGGCTTCTCCAGAAAGAAAGCTAGCAAAAGGTTCTTTAAGAATAGCTGAGCTTAATACCACGGCTTGTTCTATTCGTTTTTCAGGGTGATTTGCGGGGCGGACTGATTTATAATTCCAGTTTAGGTCTGAATTGGAGTCAGTGAAGCCGGCAATTTCCAGGCTCAATGCTATTCCGTTGATTATATCTTGCCCATTCCAATTCTTTAAAAGTTCTGAGGCAGTTGCAGCCATGGCTTTCCGGTTATGTGGAATGCCGAGCCCATCCCACAGAGAAGTTACAAGCGCCTGTTTCCAGGCTTTGGAAGGAAGCAGGTTAGGATCAAAAAAAGTTAGAAAGTCATCAGACTTCTTTTCAAAATACTCCCGGTGTGCGAGTTCTATTTGATGGTAGAAAGCTTCTTCGGAAATAAAATGAAAGCCCGAGGTACAGGGTAACTCGGGGGAATGCTCTTCAAAATTTTTTAAGAACACATGCAATTTATCAGAGAGATAGGGTAAAATATTGAGCGTGTAAGGCCGGCTGCCATTACGGGTTTGCACCAACTCCGGGTTTGAATCAGCTACAACATGCAGAATAACGGTATTGAAATTGGGATCAGAATGGTGGGCATGTGATTTCCAGTTTGAGCTTTTAGTGTGAAGCTCAATATCGCCATGCCAGCGAAGCCCGTCAATTTCGAGTGAGGCCTGCTTAAAATCAGGCCCATCTGAGGCGTTCTTCATCCCGGGATTCAGAATGGTAACCGCCTGTCCGGATATTGTTTGTAAGTCCGTGAAATCAAAAAGCAGATTCTCCCAAATCCATTGCAAAAAGGCTTCTGAATGTTCAAAGCCTGGTTCAGCCATGCCGGGTAATTTCTTCTACTCCTTCTTCTTCGGAAAAATAAAGATCCTCAGTGGCTTCATACAGGTTAGGTACAGAGTCTTTCAGAGTTTTCTTAACGCCTTTTGAGAAGCGATCAATTCTTTTCTCATTGTCCTCTCTCCATTTACGGCTTTTCTCTTCCAGAATGTCTTTGGTTTTTTTCCCTTGTTTGCTTACCCACCGCCGGTTTACCTCTCCACTTTTTGGAGATAGTAATAAAGCGGTTACCATACCTCCGGCAAAGGCTGTGGCACTTACTAATAATGTTCCAATTACTCGTTTCATAGTTCTCTCTTTAAGGTTGAGGTTAACACTGTTAAGATAACAAATTGTGCCAAGTTTTTATGTTATTTTTTAACACTAAGAAAAGAAAACGGTACATTTGACTAAATTTTAAAGTCAGTTTATGAAAAAGCAGATTGTTTTGATGGACCGGCCCAGAATGGAGCGCACGTTAAAGCGGATGGCGATTCAGGTATGGGAACGGATCAGTAAAGAAAATGAGGGTGAGTTAATTTTGATTGGCTTGAACGAACGGGGAGAAGCAACAGCCGGGCTTCTTGGAGAAAGCCTGGAAGATTTGATGGGAACAGATGTCCCCGTTCATCGATATGATGTACAGGGGAACGCATCAAAAAGCAATCTCCCCGATTGCAACGATAAGTTTGTGCTGCTTGTTGATGACGTGATTTTCTCCGGTAAAACTATGTTTGGTGCGCTGTCGGCAGTTTGCAGTGTGTATGAGCCTGAAAGTATTGAGATAGCTGCCTTACTGGATCGCGGACACCGCAAATACCCTTTGCGCACCGACTTGATGGGTATAACCGTGCCTACCAAGCCCGGAGAGCATATTGAGGTGATGCTGAAAGATGGCAGCCTCAGTCAAGCCGTACTTTTTAAGAATAATTAATAAACCACTATTGTAAAATGACGATCAGAATTAAAGCTTTATCAGCCTTTCTATTTTTAAGTTTTATCTCAATCTCAATTTCAGCACAAACTATTACCGTTCCGGATACCTTAAACGGATGGGAACAAAAATGGGTGGCCAGTTTCAACGGTTCACAAGCCGCCTATAGTAACTGGTCTCAGGGTGGCGCCAGCTCAGTGAGTGGAACAGGTTCATCCGTGCTAAATTTACTGTACCGGCAAGACAAGTTTGCCTATGGATTCCGTACCAATGTGAAGTATGGACAGTCCAGGATTAAAAACGAAGGGGTCCGCAAAACAGATGACCTTATTTCTATCAGAAACCGCTTCACGTATACTTTTGAAGAAGATGGCTCACTGGCAGCTTATGGCGTTGTTGGCTTTCAAACCCAGTTTGATAAGGGGTACGAATATAGCAGTGAAGAAGGAGTTCCCGATGTACTGATCTCAGACTTTATGGCCCCTGCTTACATCAATGAAGGAATTGGTTTAGCATACGAGCCCGGCAACGCTTTTACATTTGAGGCGGGTTTGGGACTTAAACAAACCATTGTAAATGATGACAGTTTATCCGCCGTCTATGGCCTGGAACCCGGAGAGAATTTCCGGTCAGAAGGTGGTTTAACAACCGGTATCACCTTTGAAAAACAAGTGGCTGAAAATATTATGTACAGCAGCAGCCTCGAAACCTTCACCAATTTTCTGATACCCATTAGTGAAACAGACGTGATGTGGGGAAATGAACTGGTGGGGCAAATCAACAGTATTGTCAGTGCTTCCTTTCAGTTCGAGCTTCGCTACGATAACGACTTCTCAAGCGAAGTACAGCTTAAACAAGTGCTTTCTGCCGGTGTTTCTGTAAATCTTTACTAATGGATGAGGCATCAAAAAAAACCTTAGACCGGGCTCTGGAGCAGCTTACAGATTGGAAGGCTGCTTTTGGTGAGTGGGAGCAGGATTCCACTCTATCTGTTTCTGAAGAAAAGGAGCAGGAAGTTTTTACCCGTTTGGTTCAACGTCTGAAGTGTAATTTCCCGTTTCACCATCCGGTATATGCGGGGCAAATGCTGAAGCCACCCCATCCGCTTACGTGGGCAGCTTACGCCATGGCAATGTCCATCAATCCAAACAACCACGCACTGGACGGTGGCCCCCCTTCATCTGAAATGGAAAAGGAAGCGGTAGCTGATCTGGCTCGCTTTTTTGGTTATGGTGATGAATTCTTAGGGCACCTAACAGCAAGCGGAACCATTGCGAACCTGGAAGCTCTGTGGGTTGCACGGGAATCCCATCCCGATAAAAAGATTGCCTTCTCTGAAAATTCCCATTATACCCATCAGCGAATGTGTGGGGTTTTGAGGGTGGATGGAGTAAAAGTGCCGGTGAATAATGAGGGTTCTTTTAGCCTTGATGAAGTGGATGCTGAAGAAATTGGCACCATCGTCGTAACTCTCGGAACTACCGGGCTCGGGGAGGTAGAGCCATTGGATCAAATTCTGCCCTGGGCAAAAGAACATGGAATCCGAATTCATATCGATGCTGCCTATGGCGGTTTTTTCAGAACGCTTAAAGATTCAGGGATCATAGACGGAACGTGCTGGAAGCTGATGGAAGAGGCTGACAGTATCGTGGTGGATCCTCATAAACACGGGCTTCAACCCTATGGGTGTGGATGCGTGCTGTTCAAAGATCCGGCTGTAGGAAAATTCTATAAACATGATTCTCCCTACACCTATTTCACTTCGGAAGATCTTCACCTTGGCGAAATCAGTCTGGAATGTTCACGGGCCGGGGCGGCTGCGGTAGCACTTTGGGCCACCTTGCAGATGTTTCCACTGAACGAAAAAGAGGGCTTCGGCCCCATCCTGAAAAAGTGTCTTCAGGCTGCACGAAATATGTATGACTTGGTCGAATCATCACAAAAACTCAAGGCGTTCAAAAAACCGGAGCTGGATATTTTGGGGTACTTTCCGGCAGAAGCAGAGACGACATCGGAGATCTCTGCAAAATCAAAAGCCGTGTTCGATGCAGGCATGAGAGAGCAATCATTTTATCTTTCCCTGTATAAAATACCTGCCGATACTTTTGCCCAACTTCACCCAGAGTATAATGTGGACTCGGAACAGGTGACTATTCTAAGGAGCGTGTTTATGAAGCCGGAGCAAAAAGCTTTTGCAAAGGAGTTGCTCCAAAGGATTGAAAAAGCTATATAGTCAACCATGTCAGAATTGGTTGATACACAAAAATGCCCAAACTGTGGCCAAAAGCCATTTAATACCTCATATTGCCCGGAATGTGGTCAGCGAAAATTATCGGAGAAAGATCACAGGGTTACGGTTCTTTTCAATGAGTTTGTAAATGGCTGGCTGAATTTTGAAAACAGTTTTCTGAATACATTCAAGGCTTTTCTAGCCAGGCCAAAAATATATATTACAGAGTATATAAAGGGGGCTCGGAAAAAGTACTTGTCTCCCATTAAGCTTTTCATTCTTGCCAACGCCTTTTACTTCATATTTCCTGCGGTAGATACTTTCAAAACTACATTGCACACGCAGCTAAACAGGCTTCCTTACAGCGAGTACACAGAAGGCTTTATAACCTCATTCATTGCTGCATCCGGGTTAAGTTATTCAGAGTTTGCTTTGGAATACAATGAGCTCACCCAAATACTTTCAAAGGCACTGCTTGTAATTCTTCCACTGCTTTTTTCAGTAGCTACCTGGGTACTTAATCTGAGTGAAAGAGAAAAAAAGCCTTTGCTGGATCACATCAATTATAGTTTAGTGCTGAGTGGATTTTTGGTATTCGTTCTATGCTCCGTCCTTCCCGGATCTTACAAACTGATAGCAACGTATTTTGAGATTGGTGGGATGATGGAATTAGTGACTGAGATGAGCCTTTCAGTTACTGTGATGTTGATCTTAAATGTGTATGCCTTCTTTCTGTACAGAGATTTTTTTGCAGGAAGTATTTTAAAGAAAGGGATAAAAGTAATTTTATTGAATGCTGCCTTTGTTCCCCTTATTCAGTCTTACCGACTCATCTTATTGTTTGTAACCTTAGGCTGGCTGAAGTTTTTTGGGTAGAAAGTGCAGACCGGCATAAATTATATTACATTTTATTTCACACCTTTCTTCTGAAAAGGTCTTTAATTACAGGCCTCAATATGCCAATAGCTTTATCATCATGTCCCGACTACAATATTTTTGCCCGGTTATATTTCTAATCGCTTTCTGTTCGTTTACACAAATTCAGGCTCAATCCCCCACTACCTCACACATAACGGAGAGCGGTTTTTATTCTGATTCAATTGTTGTAAAGATGGAGGATGTGTCCGATTCTTCATCTATTTTTTACACACTTGACGGGGCATTTCCAGATACTTCAGGTATGCTTTTTCAGGATTCAGTGGTTATAAAACGGACTTCCGTTTTACGGGCAATGGTTTTGAACGAGAACAATGCAGACACCTCGTTCTACTTCAGGTCCTATTTTATAGACGAACCTACCGAACTGCCGATACTTTCCATTACAACGAATCCTGGCGGCTTTTTCTCCGACAGCGCTGGTATTTATGTGGAAGGTACCAACGGTATTCCCGGAAACTGCAGAAGTACTCCCAAAAACTGGAACCAGGACTGGGAACGGCCTGTCCATCTTACGTTTTTCGAAAAAGACCGGACATCAGGGTTTAGCGTAAACGCCGGAGTGAAAATTGGGGGAGGTTGTACCCGTTTGTATGATCAAAAGTCACTGGATATTTACTTTCGGGGAGATTATGACCTCAAGAAACTGAATTATCCGCTTTTTGAAGACAAGCCCTTTACAGAGTTTGATCGATTAGCCTTAAGAAGCGGTGGTCAGGATTGGTACAGAGCCATGATTAGAAATGCATCCATACAGGCAATGATGAAAGGTCGGATGGATTTAGGGTATCAGGCTTTTAAGCCGGTTACCGTTTTTCTGAATGGGGAATATTGGGGGATACACATCCTGCGTGAGAAACAGAATGAGGATTTTATCGAGTCGAATTACGGCTATGATGAAAATGAACTCGACATCCTCACCGGTAATGCAGATGTGAAAGAAGGATCAGATACACACTATCAGGCTATGATAGACTTCGTGAAGAATAACGACCTGTCCGTTCAGGAAAATTTTGACTGGGTGAGCAGGCAAATGAACATCGATCAGTATATCGACTATGTGCTCGCTCAGATTTATATGGCGAATGGAGACTGGCCGGCGAACAATATCAGGTACTGGAGGCCTCAAAGTGCGGATGGTAAGTGGCGGTGGATTATGTACGACATGGATATGACGATGAACAGCCACTCCTATGGACAAGACGATACCAACAGTCTGGATTTAATAGCGACAACCAATACTATTTATTATGCAAACCCGGAGTGGTCGACCTTCTTATTTAGAAGTTTGCTAACCAATGAAACTTTCAGGAATAAATTTATTCAGCGTTACAGTATCCACATACAGTCCTCTTTTTCACCGGGGCGGCTTTTGGGGGTTATAGACAGTACGGCATCACTCATAGAGTCTGAAGTTCCCCGGCACATGGACCGATGGGAAAAGTCACTTCGGCTGGGTTCGGATATGAACTGGGAAAAACACATTGAGAAAATGAAGTTCTTTGTTCGGAACCGGCAAACCAAAGCGCGGACACACCTTCAGGATTTCTTTGACCTTTCGGGAGTAAGCAAACTTGAAGTCTCCTCCAGTCCCGCAGAAGGCGGAGCTGTAACTGTTGAAACCGTTCGGTCGGATACTACCGATTGGATTTTGATCTATAAATCCATACCAGCCACTATCAAAGCAATTCCGGCTCCCGGCTACTCCTTTGTAGGCTGGAGCGGTGCAGCTTCAGGTACGTTTAGCGAAACAGAAATCACCATTGAAAGTGAAGCTTCGTTAATGGCTGTTTTCGAACGAAATAACCTTTCCGAAGATACTCCGGTCGTGATTAATGAGATAAACTATAACTCAGCTGAAGACTTTGACACCGAAGACTGGGTTGAGTTTTATAATAACACTGACACCAATATTGATTTGGGCGGATGGTATTTCTCAGATTCAGATGATGAGCATGTATTTACTTTTGCCGAGGGGACCATATTGGAAAGCGATGGGTTTTTGGTGCTCACCCGCGATAGTGTAAGTTTTACTTCCCTGTTTCCTGAGGTGAATAATTATGTGGGAGATATTGATTTTGGTTTTGCCGGAAGCGGAGAACTTCTTCGTCTATTTAGTAATAATGGTGAAATCGTGGATCAGGTAACCTATAGCGATGACCCGCCCTGGCCGGCAGAAGCGGATGGACAAGGAGCTACTCTTTCATTAACCCATCCCAGGTTGGATAATTCGAAGGCTGAAAACTGGGCCGCTTCGGTTGGCCATGGAACGCCGGGAGCAGAAAACAGCGGAGTGTTGGTAGCCACTGAGAAAGAGGAGCCGGAAGAAGGTGCCGAAGGCTTTGCGCTGTATCAGAATTATCCAAACCCATTTAACCCGACCACCACTATTTCCTACCGCTTAGATAAACCGGGTAGGGTTAAGCTTGCGGTATATGACATCATGGGAAGAGAAGTAGCCGTGTTGGAAAATGGAGTGAAGCCACAGGGAACGCATACATTGAGTTGGGATGCATCGCCCGGAAAATTTTCGAGCGGGGTTTATTTGTATAAACTGGATGTTGGTAATGAAACCCTCACACGAAAGCTTACGCTTGTTAAATAGCTGAAAACAGGATTAGCCTCGGGTTAACCGGGTAATTATCTCATTATGCTGGGGGAATAAGCTGATCAGACTTTCTTCTGTAGCCAACTCAAAATCCCGGAAATCAAAGCCGGGAGAAACGGTGCAGCCTACAAATGAATAACTGTTTGGTTGGTTGACTTCAGCTGCAAACCAATGTTCTTTGGGTACAGTGAATTGAGGAAGTGCTCCATTTTCAAAATCCAAGCCAACCACTTGTTTGGAGTAGCTGCCATCCGGGCTGATCATATGAATGGTAAGCGGCGAACCCTGATAAAAATGCCACATCTCATCCTGCCTGATTCTATGAAAAGCAGAAAAAGTATCTGAAGTCAACAGAAAATAAATACCCGTGCAGTAGTTACGACTTCCCTCAAAAGTTTCCGGGAAAACGGCTTCGGGAATGCTGCCTTCACTTCGATAAGTCTCTTTGAAATATCCGCCTTCAGGGTGTTCCCGAAGGTCGAAATGGGTGATTAACTCTTCTGTTGTGTTCATAATTATTCTTAGGATATAACGTAAAGACACAAAATCTTGTGTCTTTACGTGTTTCAATAGGAATAATTAAACATCAAAATCGATGCCCTGTGCCAACGGCAACGAATCACCCCAGTTCATGGTGTTGGTTTGGCGACGCATGTAGGCCTTCCAGGCATCGGAGCCGGATTCACGTCCGCCCCCGGTTTCTTTCTCTCCACCGAAAGCACCGCCAATTTCAGCCCCGCTGGTTCCAATGTTGATGTTGGCGATTCCGCAATCCGAGCCGCGTGCACTCAGGAAGTTTTCGGCTTCACGCATGTTCAGGGTAAACATAGCGGAACTTAGTCCCTGCTTCACACCATTGTGCAGCTCGATGGCTTCATCCAGCGTTTTGTATTTGATGAGGTAAAGAATAGGGGCAAAGGTTTCTTCCTGTACAATGTTGTAATGGTTTTCAGCTTCGGCGATAGCCGGCTTCACATAAAAACCATCTTCGTCCAGAGGCTCACCACCGGTTATGACTTTTCCACCTTCCTTCTCAACTTCCTTCAGGGCTTTCTGCATTTGGTCAACGGCATCCTGATCGATCATCGGCCCAACCAGGGTATTCTCATCAAGCGGGTCACCAATAGTGATATTTTCATAAATACTGAGCAAGCGGTCTTTTACCTGATCGTAAACCGATTCCTGAACGATAAGCCGGCGCGTACTGGTACAGCGCTGACCGCAGGTACCCACAGCTCCAAAAACGGTAGCACGGATCGCCATTTCGATATCGGCGTCTTCAGAAATAATGATGGCGTTGTTACCACCCAACTCAAGTATGGTTTTTCCTAATCGGCCGCCCACGGTTTTGGCAACTTCTTTACCCATTCTGATAGAGCCGGTTGCTGAAATTAAAGGAATTCGATCGTCTTCGGTCATCCATTTCCCAACTTCCCGATCTCCGGTAACCAGGTTAAAAATCCCTTCAGGGAGATCGTTCTCTTTCAACACCTTGGCTACAATCTTTTGAACGGCCACTCCACAAAGTGGAGTTTTTTCAGAACCTTTCCAGATCATCACGTTTCCGCAAACGGCAGCGATCATAGCGTTCCAGCTCCACACCGCAACAGGAAAATTGAACGCGGAGATAATCCCAACAATCCCCAGCGGATGCCACTGCTCATACATGCGGTGCTGAGGGCGTTCACTGTGCATGGTTTTACCATACAGCATGCGCGACTGCCCCACGGCAAAATCACAGATGTCAATCATTTCCTGAACTTCACCCAGTCCTTCCTGGTAAATTTTACCCATTTCGTAAGTAACCAGTTTTCCGAGGGGCTCTTTGTACTCACGTAACTTCTGGCCGATCTGGCGCACAATTTCGCCCCGTTGGGGTGCCGGCATTTGGCTCCAAACTTTATATGCTGTTTGAGCTTCTTCCACAATTTGATCGTATTGCTCGCGGGTAGTTACGCCAACGGTAGCTATTTTTTCGCCATCAGAAGGAGTAAAGCTACTAATGGTTTCTTTACTCTCGTAATGCTTGCGGCCGGTGCTGGTTCCGGGATTAATACCTTCAATACCTAATGTCTTCAGAAATTCCATAATGATAATTTTGCTCTTATTTTTTGCTGAAGATAGGCAAGTAAGGACTCAGAATACAGGACTCAGAATGCTGGAGTAATAAAGTCTTCATCAGTTAACCTTTTCAGAGTTAAACCAACTGCCCTCGATTAAAGAAAACAGTAGTAACTCTGGAAAGGCTAGACCAGAAAGGCTGTATTCTGATTCCTGAGTTCTGTATTCTTAAAGCATGAGAAACGCATCAAATAATGAGATAAAATTACTTCGAAAGTTAGCCCGCAAGAAGTACCGCGAAAAAGAACAACGGTTTGTGGTGGAAGGAGAGCGTGCTGTTGAGCAGGTTTTGGAGAATGGACTGGTGGAAGTGGAGACTGTTTTTGTTGTTGATGGGAAAGCTGTCAGCAATCAGATGTCAGCTAACAGTGTTTTGATAGAAGAGAACGTGTTGGTTGAGGTGGCAGATACAGATAATCCGCAGGGAATTTTGGCGATTTGTAAGATGCCGGAGGAAATCAGTCCGGATGCATTAGCTGATAAGTCCGGAATTATTGTAGCCACTGATGCCATCCAGGATCCGGGAAACATGGGGACGATATTGCGTACAGCTGCCTGGTTCGGTGCTAAAGCATTGATTGCCGGAAAGGGAAGTGTGGATGTATATCACCCCAAAGTGGTACGGAGTACGGCTGGAGCTACGGGGAGCATCCCCGTACTGAATGGGGCATTAGAAGATATATTTAGTGAATTGGAAAAATCAGGTTGGGAAATTCTGCTACTGGATGGCGGAGCGGACAGTTTGAAACTCGGATCGGTTCAACCCACAGTAAAAACCATAATTGTTGTTGGGAATGAAGGGAATGGAATCAGTGAAAACCTGTTGAATTCCGAGAGAAAAAAAGTAAGAATAGAGTCGGCTCCGGGACAGGATAAAGTGGAGAGCCTGAATGCCGCCATTGCTGTGAGTATTGCTTTATGGAGGTTGAAAGTTGAGAGTTGAAAGAGTGATGGTAATCTAAGTATTTCTGCTTTTCCATCTTTGATCAGAGATCATAGCTTGCAGTAATTTGATTATTGAGGTAAGAAACTTAATCCTAGAATGAGATTTTTCCTGAGTAAGCAGATGCCTGGATTTGAAATACCAATCCTTTGCTTCTCTGGCCGAGCCTAATGATATTTCATAAAATCGGGCCTTTTCTTTTTTAGATATTCTGGAATATCCTTCGATTATATTTGCACTGATTGAGCCTACCGATCATATAGTTGATCAGCAAGTGAATATCTATTTTCTGCAAGAATTAGATTGGTATCTTCCCAACAAGCATCAGATAAAAACAGACTCAATCTGTAAGCTTCCATTTTCCAAACAATATCTTCCTTAATCTCTATTGGTAGTGTCTTCTCTCATTCACTAAATGTTATAACTGTATAGGTTATTTTGATTTTATAGTTAGAGCCAGTGCATGGGGATTCCTTACAAATTATTTTGCAAAACCTGTCACACTATCAACTTTCAACTATCAATTTCTCCATTAAAATTCCATTAAATAAGAGTGGCTTATTGCAAATGGTGTGGGCTTTAGCTTTATTATAAAAGCCGCTCTTACAATCATCTACCGGCTGGTACATATGGCAAGACTAATCAAACACCCTCATCTATGCCTAAGAAGAAACCAAAGAAGATCTTCGTCCTCGACACCTCTGTTCTGCTTTACGATTATGAAGCTGTTCGAAATTTTGAAAAAAACGATGTAGCCATTCCCATCACGGTTCTTGAAGAACTGGATACCTTCAAGAAAGGGAACAACGTCATTAACCTGCATGCAAGGGAGTTTATCCGGTATCTCGATGGGATTTCGGATGCCAACATGCTGCAAAACTGGATTCCGTTAAACGGAAGGTCGCATGGAAATCTCAGGGTGGTAACGAACGGCGAAAATTCAATGGATGCTACTAAGGTGTACGGCTCTGACAAGAATGATCACCGTATTATTAATGCGGCGCTTCACCTGAAAGAGGAAAACCCAAACCAGCGGGTGATATTGGTTTCAAAGGATATCAATCTGCGTTTGAAAGCCCGGGCACTGAATCTGGAATCAGAAGATTATGAGACCATTCGGATTCAGGATATCGAGCATTTATACAAAGGCAAAACATCTCTGGAAATTGAAGATCCATCGGTGGTCAGTAAGTTTTATGAAAAAGGGAAGATTAAGCCGGAAGAACTGATGGAAGCCGACCCTATTTGCAACCACTATTACATAATGAAAAGCCACGGCTCTTCGGGAATGGGCTGGTATAATGCCAAAAGTAAGAAGGTTGAAGTGGTTGAGAAAAATAATGCCTATGGCATTCAGCCAAAAAATGCAGAACAAACTTTTGCTCTGCATGCACTTCAAAACCCAAATATTATGTGCTGCACCATTACGGGAGCAGCGGGAACCGGAAAAACATTGCTGGCTTTGGCGAGTGCGCTGGAGCAGCGCAGTAATTTCAAGCAAATTTATCTTGCCCGGCCTATTGTTCCGCTAAGTAATAAAGACATTGGATTCCTTCCCGGCGATGCCAACGCCAAAATCGATCCTTACATGCAGCCGCTGTGGGATAACCTGAGCTTCATCAAGAATCAGTACAAAGAAACAAGCAAGCAATTCAAGAAGATCGATGAAATGCTGCAGACTGATAAACTACGCATTGTACCGCTTGCTTATATTCGTGGACGTAGTTTGTCTAATGTTATTTTTATTATTGATGAGGCACAGAATCTTACTCCGCACGAGGTAAAGACCATTATTACACGGGCGGGTGTAAATACCAAAATCGTGTTTACCGGAGATATATTTCAGATAGATACGCCATACTTGGATGCTCAGAGTAACGGACTCAGTTACCTGGTAGACCGCATGAATAACAATGAAATGTATGCCCATATCAACCTGGAAAAAGGAGAGCGCTCCGAGCTGGCTAATCTGGCTTCAAAACTGTTGTAGATGTTAGGGATGAGGTTTTAGGTGTTAGGTTTTAGTGTTGTCTTAATGACCCCTAAAACCTAACACCTTGCCCCTAAAACCTATTTATCCCTTCTCCGGGCTTAGCAACTCTACATGAAAACGGAACTTTTCGCTTTCCAGAGACATGGTGTCGTAAAGATCTTTGATTACTTCAAAAACCGTTTTAGGAGCTCCGATGATGGTGGTAGATAGGTAGCCAACCTCAATTTCTACATCGTATTGAGCCAGGTGCTCCAGCAATTCTTGTACTTTTTCTCGGGGATCTTCTTCGGATAAGGGGATGTACGTAAGCTGGGCAATGGTTTTCATAAATGAACAAGGGATTTTATTTCAAAGTAAACGTTTCCTGAAAATAACGCAGATTTGGGTAAGAGGCTAACGAAACCTCATATCAACAAACTTCTCAGAAAAGACATAGCCAATCCAGATCCGGGATTTGTTGAAGAGGTAGACCAAAGTTAATTTTGTTCTGCGATTTCTTTAAGGTACTCTATCCCTAATTCCGAAATCCTAAAATTTCCATTATGTTTGAAAACCTTTTTTGCCTTCAAGTTTGAATTTAAAAAAGCCGATGGGTTAGAAAGTTTAACTCCTTGATCAACTAATAGAGTCGAAGCGTCGTTTGTTGAAAAAATATTATTCTCATTTTGAAGTTGACTGAAATATCCTGCAATTAATATTTTATCTACATCTTTTATGTCTCGTGGAAATTTTGAATAATATTCGCCAAAAGACTCAGTTTTCGGCTCCTTGAAACTACTAGGATTCTGATTATTGCTATCTTTTTTAACTTCAGTTTTCCCAATAGGTGTATTTGCTGAAGATTTTAGTTTCTCAATTAAATTTTTAAAATCATTTTCAAATTTTTCAAATAATTGAGAGTCGCCAGAGATTTCTAATTCCTGTTCTATGAGATTTATTCTGAAACTAAAATTTTCCATAATTACCTTCTTTATGTTTTAGTATTAAATTTTCTGCAACCATAATTCCAAGCGGAGAAATGAAGCATTGATTATCTTTGATCTTGATTAACTTTTCATTTTCAAGACGCTTTAAGATTCTGTTTTTAAAGTGTGTTTTATTGGTGTAGTTTACCAACTCAAACAGCTTGTCAATTCCTTGAGGGTTGTCATCTAATAGCAGTACTAGTACTTCATCAGAGGCTGACAAACTATTGCTAAGTATAACTGTGAAATCATCTTCTTTCCAGAGTAACTCAATATTTCGACTTGTTACTTTATCAATTAAATCTGATGTCTGACTAAAGTCTAAGTCTGATTCAAGTCGAAGTATTTCGGCCATTGTCCATTTTACTGAACTAAGTATTGAACTCGCGTCAATCTTGTTAGGTGATACTTCATTAATATGTCCTACACCCCTTTTATTTCTTATACAATAGATAGAGAATAGAACTCTGGGTATAATTATTCTGTATGATTCATGGCCCTTACTATTTTCGTATTTAGAGAGTGCTTTAGAATTGAAACTCCCTAAACTTTTGTTGAAAGGAGTGAAACTATTAGAAAGCTTAAAGTCTAGTGCTCTTCTTGTACTTTCAACAAAATGTCCAGATTCTAATTCGCTAACTTTCCAATTTTGTAACGAGTAGTTTCTTTCTACTTCTAGAAAAGTAGAAAGTAATTTATCAGCAATTTCGATTGGGAAAGAATCTTTTAGAACAGATTCGATTAATTCGTTAATCATGTGATAGTTGTTCGATTAATTCTTCAGCCTTTTTAATTCCAGGTCTAGTTAATTTTGCACTTTGTTTTCTTCCTGAGCCTTTAATAATGAAGTAGGGTTTGTTTTTTTTGCTATTCATATGTCGCGAAAAGTTTGGCCCATCAAATTCACCATAACTTTCACATGCTTCTCGGAGTTCATTAAAATCGATTTCTTCATTGCCGATTTGTCTGTTACCCAACATATAAAGTAAAACAAAATCGATCATTCTGGCAGCAACAGTGCTACCTTCCACATTTGCAATTACATTCACTTCATCATCGTCTATAACTATAACGTCTTCAGCGAAATTTGAAAATTGACCTGTAAGTGCAGACCCTAATTCATTGTTGTCATAAGTAATTAAATCATTCTCTTCATCAGCATAAGTAGAACCATCTTCTGTTATAAGTCTACTAATTGACGCATTTATCAATGACTTGAAGTCGTCCAGCTGTTGTTTTACAAATTCTTCACTCCCAGAAATTTCGAGGGACTTATCTGTGAATGATATTTTGAAAGTCGTTTCATCTGGCATAATAAGTAGGTTAGTTTACGGTTGTAAAGTAAATGGCAATATTTATGCCAAAAAAAAGAATACTGACAGATACGTGTAATTCTGTAAAACCAATATCAATTAAACTTATGGATAATAAAATTTCATAAAATTATACGAGACTGAATAATGCATAAATATTTATTCAAATTTTATCAAATTACCCTTATTCATCCTTCAAAAAAGCGCCTTTAAAATAATTTAAGAGTGCTAATAAATTTTTATTTATAGTGATAATGCACTCTATATATATGTATGTCATAGTGACTGTCGGTGATTTTATGTGGTCTGACAATATTTCCTGTCTCAGGAAAGTGATTAGCAAGAAAATTCTGAAGTAGCTTTTAAAAAAAGGGGGGAGATGTTTTTATATTCTAATAAATGTCCTAGGATTCCAAAGGGTTTACTGCCTAATCATATTAAAAACCTCAGTATGGAATTCTCCTCCGCGCTTCATTTTCAGGGAAATGGTCATCTCTGTATCTGATTTTCTTTCGAAGGTGAGTCCTTTAAGCTCAATTTTGTCTTTAGTATAACGGATCATTTCGAATGTGAGCATATCGTTCTTCTCTTCCCAGCCGGTTAAATCCGGATTGAAGTGTTTGAGCCGGAGTCCGTTTTCATCAAGCAGCAGAAATTCATAGAAATTCAATTCACCTTCAGCATTAATATGTCGGTACATACCCATCATGGTGCCGTTCACGGGTGCAGCCCAGGTTTCGTGGGAGATTCCACCAAAGCCATCTCCGGTCCATGAGCCCACCAGCCAGCTAAAATCTTCGATATCAAATTTGTTTTTAGAAGCGTCCCCGGTTGGCTCGACTTCATAAGATTCAGAAACCGAAAAGCTTCCAATGAGTAGTACGAGAAGTGTAATGAGTGTTTTCATAGCGGTTTATTTGTAATGATTGGGTTACCTGTATAACAAACAGGATACAGAAAAGGGGAGATTACTGTTTTTATCCTAAAAATCTAACACTCCCCGAAGCATTACGAATCAAAGATGAAAAGGTGCTGCTTACCCCAAACTTACAACCTCAACACCATTGAGATTGCGGCCTAAAAAACGTTCCGCCAGTTCATGAAAGCGCTGGGGACGGTCGCTTACGTAGCACCGGAAATCTCCGCCGGATTCATTCAGCAAACCTAATTCATCAAGTTTTCCCTTTGCGGATTGAGCTATGGATTCTGCTGAATCAATAATTTCGACTTTTTGATCTTTGAGTACTTTGGGAATTACATCTTTAAAAAGCGGGTAATGCGTGCATCCAAGTATTAGTGACTCAATTCCGCTTCCTTCAAAATGGTCCAGGTAATGATGTAGAGTCTGAAGGGCGACATCGTTATCAATCCAGCCTTCTTCTGCTAAGGGAACCAAAATAGGGCATGCCTGCTGAGTTACGGTAATGGTAGGGTCGTAAGCATGAATAGACTTTGTATAGGCTTTCGAGTTTACGGTTGCTAAGGTACCAATCACCCCTACATGATTATGGTTTGGAAGGTGCACCGCATTTTTTGTTCCGGCGGTAATCACATCTAAAACAGGGATGTTTCCGGCGGACTGAATAATTTCTTCTTTGGCTGAAGCGGAGACGGTATTGCAAGCAATCAGAATCATTTTCACACCACGCTTCAACAAAAAATTGGTGATTTCAAGAGCGTAGGAACGCACGGTCTCTTCCGATTTGATGCCATAGGGAACCCGGGCTGTATCACCGAAATAAATGATATCTTCGTTGGGTAAAGCATCAATGACGGCCTTGGCTACGGTAAGCCCGCCGATGCCGGAGTCGAAAATTCCAATGGGTGCGTTTTTTAAATCTTGCAAATGAGTAACCGGTGGTGAATTATTTGTTGCCAGAAGGTATTCAATTCTTAAATCTTAATACAAGGCTTTGTAATTTGTTCCTATGCACATAAAATCATCTGCGGTTCTTTTAGCAACATTTATTCTAATTTTTTCAGGACACCTTTATGCACGTCAGGATATAGACACCCTCAAAGCCGATCTCGGGGACGTGGTGGTTGTTGGCTATGAAGGAAACCGAAGCGTGATGGAATCACCGGGTGCCATCACCAATGTAAAAGCTGAGCAAATAAGTGGATTTGATGAGCGATCATTGCTATATGGTCTGAATGAAGTTCCCGGAGTAAGAATTGAACAGCGTGCACCCGGAAGTTATCGTGTGGCGATTCGGGGGAGCTCACTGCGTGCTCCATTCGGGGTTCGGAACGTGAAGGTGTACTGGAATGGTATTCCTTTTACCGAGCCTTCCGGAAGTACCTTTCTGAATCTGTTGGATGTGATTAATATGCAGGAAGTGGAGGTGATACGCGGCCCGGCGGGTAGTATTTATGGAGCCGGAAACGGAGGAGCCCTGCTGCTGGAAAGTCGTCAATCGAACAGGAATGAGGTTGGAACGGGTATGATGTTAGGTTCCTATGGATTGCAGCGATACACAGCGTATGCCCAAAATCAGTTTGATGAAGGAAGCCTCCGGTTCAACTATGCGAATCAACATGCGGATGGATACCGCGATCAGACGTTCTTCAACCGGCAAACTGCAGAATTATCGGGGCGCTTTCAGCTGAATGAGAAGCAGATGATTAAGACCAGCTTCTTGTATTCGGATCTTAACTATGGAATTCCGGGAGGATTGACGCTGGAGCAATATCAGAATGATCCAAGTCAGGCCCGGCCCGGAAATCCTTTTGTGTTGGGAAGTGTGGAATCGAATGCGAGTATTGACCAACAATCTTTCTTAGCGGGTGTAAGCCACGATGTGCAGATTACGGACAACATTTCCAATCTGACGAATGTATATGGAACCTTCAGTGCCTTTGAAAATCCCTTCAACCTGGATTACAAAAAAGACAGCCGTAAATCAGGCGGTGGACGTACCCGCTTCTACTTTGATACGGATATTGGGGAAGTAAGAACGAGGTTTACGGTCGGGGGTGAATTTCAGTCCGCAAACTACGCAGCCCGTAACTTTGAAAATGACACCAGCAAGGTTGGTTCTTTAAATTTTGATGATGAAATCAAGATTCAGTCTTCATTGCTGTTCTTCAATACGGAAATGGATCTGCCCGGTGATTTCTATCTCACGGCCGGACTCAGTTACAACCGACTGGAATACAGCCTGAACCGATTGGTTACGAATATCTCTGATGACACTACCGGCCTTGCCCGGAAAACTTTTGAGCCGGAGATCATCCCAAGAATCGGGTTGCTGAAGAAATTTAGCCCGGCGCTTTCGCTGCATGGAAGTATCAGTTATGGGTTTTCACCACCAACCATTGAAGAGTTCAGAACCAATGAAGGCAGCATCGCTTTGGATTTAGAAGCAGAGCAGGGGACCAACTTTGAAGTTGGAGCACGGGGTACCATCACAAGTGCACGCTTTACCTACGATGTAACAGCTTTCTACTTCAAGCTGGAAGAAACCATTGTACAACAACAGTCGGACCGAAATTCTACCGTTATTTTCAGGAATGCGGGTGCTACCGATCAGTACGGTTTAGAGTTGGCTACAAACTGGGCGATAATCAGAAATCCGGTAAATTTTCTTCAGCAACTGGACTGGAGCTTGTCCTACACCTATCACGATTTTGAGTTTGTGAACTATGTGAAAGACGGAAATGATTACTCTGGAAATAAGCTGACAGGCGTTGCACCTCATACCGTTGTGTCAACGTTAACTGCGGGAACCGAACCCGGCTTTTATGGAAACTTGTCCTATAACTTTACCGATGAAATCCCACTGAATGATGCCAATTCGGTGTATTCCAATCCTTATCATCTGGTTCAAACCAAAGTAGGTTTCAAAAAAGAACTTATGGAAAACTGGACCTTCGATTTCTTTGTGGGCATCGACAACCTGCTGGATGAGAAGTACAGTCTTGGTAACGATTTGAATGCCTTTGGTGAACGCTACTACCAACCAGCCGCTCCCCGAAACTGGTTTGGCGGAATGAAGGTGAGTCTGGAATTTTAAATGTTTAATGTTAAATGAGGGCATATAGTAAACGCCATTTAACATCAAACATTGAGCATTTAAAATTTCCTAGCCAAAACAACGGTCTTCTTAAAGGTCTTATTCTTTCCTTCAGCACTGTTATAGGCTTCAAAAAGCACGATGTAGATTCCAACCCGGTTTTTACTCCCATCATCTTTAAAGCCATCCCAAATCAGGGAGCCTTCAAACCCGGCTTGTTTTCCATCGGCCAGCTTTCGGACTTCCCGGCCATATCGATCAAAAATGCGGACCCGCAACAAATAGTCCGGTTCTTCCAGTTTGTAGTTGATGAACAGATTGTCTTCAAAACCGTCATCGTCGGGAGAGAAAGGATTGGGCGTAAAAGTAATCCCGGCATCATCAGGTCCGGCCCCGGCTTGCTGAAAAATGGAATTCTGCCGTCCCGGTGTGCCGCCACTTACATCGGTGCTGGAGCTCCAGTTGGTCTCATCATTGCTTGGTCCGTGAGGATCGATGCGCTCCAAAGCTATACCGTCAACATCATACAGGTTTGGATTGTGCCAGCTTTCATCGTAGAACACAGAGTCGATAACGGTTCCGGTGCTATCCGCCAGGTAAACCGCATCTCCGGTGGAAGCCAGGCTCAAATTCGAGCGGTCGGCACGGATGAAGAATTGTTCATTTTCATTTTGCAGTTCAAAATATGCAGCCAGCCGACTTTCACTGAAAACCGGGGTTTGATCCTCCGCATAAAACACAACCGATCCGCCGGCCGGAATCCAACAGAACTCTGAACCGAAAGGATGTACCGATCGGATTTCGTTATTCTCGTCCGGTTCATCATGAATAAAAAATCCTTCCAGGGAAATCGCATATTCCGCTCTGTTATAGAGCTCCACGTACTCCGTTTGATCGGGAAGGTTGTCATCAGAATTGGCAAGCGGATCGAACAGGATTTCATTAATGACGACGTTGCCGCGGGAAAGTGGTTGTGAGACTTCAATTGCCAGCTCTCCTGATGTATTCCCTCGGAAATCCGTTGCCTGCCCAAAGGCAATCGTCAGTGGTTCTCCGGTTGGGAAACTTCCATCTCCGATGATGAGGATATGTGCGTTTTCTTCATCGTACTCTGTAATAGAGGCCGGATTCTCATTCACGGTGACAGGTCCTGTTCCGGAAGAACGTATAAACTCAGAAAAGGCCACATAAATCTTCCCATCTGTTCTAAGCTTGGCAAAAATGATTTCGGGCGGGCTTTGATCCGGTTCAAAGATGGAGCTTTGTGAACCTGCACTATTCCCATTTTCAGAAGTGTTGGAAGCCCAGTTTCCGGCATCGTTGGATGCAGATTCAGGGTCTTTACGTTCCAGAGAAATGCCGGGTTCGTTTCCTCCCCAGGTTTCCTTGTAGAACAAACTGTCAACAATCATCCCGTTTTCATCCTTAATGACCACAGCATCTTCGTCATCATTCAGGGAAGGAAATCCCGACAGGTAAACTGCACTTCCATTTGATTTGGCTTTGGTAAGGGTACTGCCGGTGGCAAATTCTTCAGAATCGGTGAGTACCAGATATTCATTACTTTTGATAACGGTTCCTTCCGGAATAGAGGTGGAACCGGTGGCATCAGAAAGAGTCCAGTAGGAAAGATTAAAATTGTCAGATGTTCGGTTGTAGAGCTCAATAAATTCCGCCGACTCAGCACTTGCCCGGTGGTACAAAATTTCATTGATGATGACATCCCTTTGGGCGACGGGAGAAAAAACGGTGTACTCCAGATCTACCGAAGCTGAAGTCAGGGTATTACCGAAGATATCCTGTTGGTTGTTGACGGTAAGAGTGAATGAATCTCCGCTGGACAATGGAGTACTCAGAACTAAGGACAAGCTATCTCCATTGTAATTTGCTACCTCGGTAATCAACCGAGAAGGTGTAATGGAATAGTTGGAAATGTCAGTGGCTAAAACAGAATCGACCCGTTCATTGAAAATGAGTTGAATGGAATCAGCGGAAGCAATAAAAGCCTGTTCCAATTCCGGTGGCTCATTATCCTGCTCAATGAAGTTGGGGAGTCCCGGTGTGGATTTCATTTCGGCAGGAGAATCGCCCCAGTTTTCCCGGTAAAATGAAGGGTGGTCAGGACTTTTGCGCTCCAGGGATGCACCTTCACCACCCCAATCGGAGGTGTAAGTTAAAGAGTCGATAAGTTCTCCCACTGCATTACGGATGACAATAGCATCGGTACTGTTATTTAAGGAGGGAAACCGACTGCCGAGGATCAGGGTAGGGCGGTTTGGAAAAAGCTCCAGAAAGGAACTGTCAGGTGCGAGGATCAGGTAGGAATTCAGAGTAAGTTCATAGCTGGAAGATGTGATTTCTCTGCGGTTTCCGGTGTTGTCATTCAGCGTCCAGTTACGCAAATCGTAATTTTTGTCAGTAGGATTAAACAGTTCAATGAACTCGGTATAATCTTCATCCGGTTCATACATAAATTCGTTTATGATGACATCATCTCTTCCGGCCTCAGCCAGATCAATAAGAAAAAAATCAGCCTCTAAATCACCGGAGGTATTACCGAATACATCCTTTTGATTGTTCACACTAAGCTGATACGAAGTTCCGCTTTCTTCTCGGGGAATTTTAGCCGGGAAAGAGATCAGTACCGTATCGGGTGCAAGGTAGTTAAATGATTGAGGAAGTAGTGAATTACCGGAAGTTTCAGGAAGTTCGATGAAGCTGTAATTTTCAGGGTTGGTGGCCGGTGATTCCAGTACTCGTTCGCTGAATATGAGCTGAAGGGTGCTGTCATTCATAACCGATAAGTCATCGATCTTCGGTGGGGTTTCATCTTTCGGTATTACATTGGGAAGGCCGGGTGTGGCTCTGTCCCCGGAAGGAGAATTCCCCCAGTTTTCCCGGTAAATTCCGGTCACGATCGCCGTTCTTCTTTCCAGTGAAATTTCCTCACCGCCCCAATCGTCTTGATAACTCAGCGAATCAATAATTAGCCCGTTTTGGTTTTTGATGACGATGGCATCGGAGCTATTGTTCAGGGAAGAAAAACGACTTCTCATGTCAATGTAGGAAATATCCGGAAAGGAGGTGGCAAGGGTGCTGTCTGGTGTCAAAACCACGAATTTACCGGCGGGCAATACAAAGGAGTTAGACGATATAAATTCATCGTCACCGGTATTATCATTAAAAGTCCAGTATTGAAGGTTGAACGAGCTGTCCGAATGATTGTAAAGTTCTACAAACTCCGAAAACCCATCTCCGGGATCATACATAAACTCATTAATTACCACTTGATTGGGCTCGGCTGTAAAAATCACGTAGTAATTGAAGTCAGCTTCCCGATTTGCGGTATTCCCAAATATATCGGTGAGATTGGTGACTGTTAAGGTCCAGTTTCCATCGTATTCCTGAAGTCCGGTATCCAGAGAAATGCGAAGTGAATCCGGAGCTATTTGCTGAACGGAGGATATTCCCGGAATGGTCGGAGGTATTGAGCCTTCCTCAGGATTCTGGCTTATAGAATAGTTGTTTAGGTCTTGGGCAGAGGAAGCTTCTGCTCGTTCAGAAATAACCAATAACAGCGTCTGACTGTTTTCCACTTTAAGAGATTCAATAAAGGGCGGAGTATTGTCGGGCTGAACCTGATTGGAAATTCCCGGTGTACCAAATTCAGGATTTGGACTGTCACCCCAATTCTCCTGGTAAAAAGAAGGGACTGCTGAACTCCTTCGCTCCAAGGCCACATCTTCTCCACCCCAGTCTGCATTATATTGCAAGGAGTCGATAAGAATACCGGATTTATTAAAAAGCCGGATTTGATCTTCGCCATTGTTATAAGCCGGGAGGGATGCCTGAAGATAGACCGCACCACCATAGAATGTATTCAAAGCAGAAGTATCGGATGAGATCACCACAAAACTGTCGGGGAGCAGGGTGAAATCAGAAAAGGAAAGGGTGCTCAGAGAGTTATTATCTCCAAGTTGCCAGTTCTTCAGATTCAAATATCGGGAAGAGGTATTTCGAAGTTCCACATATTCGGTCGTGCCGGGAGGTGGGTCTTTCATGAATTCATTGACGATTACATCCCCGGTTTGATAATCATCATACATAAAAAAGGAGAAAGTGGTATCTGCTAAGGTGGTTTCATTTGCATTGTCTTCAATACCGGAAATGGTGAGGGAGTTTGGGCCGCTGGTGATGGCCGAAGAAAATGTAATCCGCGTGGTACCCCCACTTTGCTGACTCACAGATTGTGGGGCTAATCCTCCGGGATTCAAAATGAAATCGGAGTTTTGAACGGTAGAAAAATCAATAGCTCGGGAAAAGGCTACATCTATCTCTGTATTATTAATCAAAGAAACGGAAGTAACTTCAATAGGTGGAATATCAATCTTGAAGTCGTAGTAAAACAAATCGGAACGGCTAGAAGAATACGTATTCTTAAACCCAAAGTAAGGGGTGGAGGTATAGGTGTTGTCGGCTCCGGTATCTTCAACGGAAAGTACACCGGCATAACCTTCAGCAACTTCCAGCGTCCAGTCTCCGGAGGCATCGCGAGTTACTTTTACACGATAATCTCCACCGGAGCTGATATCGGTTGTGCCGGAAAGCACTTCATTTGCTTCGCTGCCGTTGTCAATCCTGTAAAGCCTGAATACATCATTGCTCCCATTCTCACCACCCCTTAGCTTGTATCCGTTCAGGGATGAAGTCAGATCCTGACTATCGCTCATTAAATAGATCTCGGCTTTATTACCATTTGATGGGCTGAATCCATCAAAACGAATAAAGAACTCCCAGTAGCCAATGGTATTAGAGGTAGAGATGCTCAGGTAAGAAACGCCGGCACCGGCTGCATTTTGTTGAAGCAGGATATTTCCGTTTTCTTCTGTGAAGATAAAATTGCCGGTATCTCCAAACCAATCAGAAATATCCTGATCCGAAAAGTCATCCTCGAAGTTTGCTGACTGCCCGAAAATGATACAGGGCAGTCCCCACAATATCATGAATAAAAGTACCCTCATGCTCCCGAATTATTATTCAGTCAATTAAAACAATTGTTTAATGACTTGCAGGAAAAATACTCCGATAAAAAAATAGGGCAAAAGGATATTCCACCTTTTACCCCTGGAAGGACATTGAGAATGTTGTGTCATTCTCAAGGCAATGATTAGTTTTCTCTTTTGTTAGCTGTTTAGTTAGAGCGATGAAACGCGCACTCCTTACAGATTTTTTGTACTTTTTTAGAAGTTTTTTTGAAAGCATCTAAATCATTAAAAATCAGTAACGCATATGCGAAGTCTTCCTTTTTCTATCGAAAATTTAAACGGCGGATTCATGAAAGTGGAGGGAATTCTGCGCGTGGAAAGTGAAAATCTGGTGTTTGAGTTCCAGAAAAAAGATGCAGTGGTAGAAGCGTATCAGTCTGAACTTCGGACAGAAACCATACCGTTATCAGAGCTGGATATGCTGGAATACAAAAAGGGATGGTTTAGTGGAAAACTGATTCTACATGGCAAAAGGGCCTCGTCTTTTGGAGAGCTACCCGGTAAAGAGTTAACAGAACGTGTATTAAAAGTGAAGCGAAAGCACCGAAATGTAGCCGCTAACATCTCATCCAATTTAAATCTGAAGCTGTCTGAACAAAAACTTAACGAGCTGGAAGATTAAACCATGAGTATTCCTTTCAATTATTCGATGTACGAAACCGAAGATGTAAAAGTAGAGGTAAAGGAGGTTAAGGGAATTCTGAGCTTCCTGGATGGAGAACTGCTTTTCGAGTACAAAGTGTACGATATGATGGGAAACGGCTTGAGCAACCTGAGTAAGTTTTCTATCCAGCTCGACCACATCAAAAAGATACAGTATAAGAAAGGCCTGTTGTTTTTTACCGGTGGGAAATTGATTATCGAAGCCAACCAATGGGCATTTTTTGAACCGTTGCCGGGCAGTGATCAAGGCAAGATTAAATTAAACATCAAACGAAACGACAAAAACGAGGCGATTCGGTTTTCCACCAAATTAAACCTGTATATGTCACAGAAACGCCTTGGGGATATGGAGGAATAATTATGCCCCCACCGTAGAGACACAAAATCTTGTGTCTCTACTATTTCAGGAACCCTTTTTTGGTCAGTAGTTCCGCATTCAAAATGGCGCCACCGGCCGCACCACGAATGGTGTTATGAGCCATTGCGACAAAACTGACATCAAAGACCTCTGCTTTTCTCAATCTTCCCAAGTGTAGCTGCATTCCGTTCTCCCAATCCGCATGGAGGCGGGGTTGTGGGTAATACTCATTATCGTGCAGGTTATATAATGAAGATGGAGAAAATGGAAGATCCAATTCGGCCACCGGGTTCTGGTAGTTTTGGTACGCCTCTTTAAGTTCATTCAGGTCTTCCGGAGGATTTCCCAGCTTCACGGTCGCAGAAATCATATGCCCGTTGATGGACGGAACACGAGTGGCCGTAGCCTGAACTTTAAATTCGGGAAGATTCAGAGAATCACCCTTTAGAGAACTCAATAGCTTTCGGGTTTCCGGTCCAACTTTAGGCTCTTCTCCGGAAATAAAAGGAACCACGTTTCCAAGAATATCCAAACTGGCCACTCCGGGATACCCGGCTCCGGAAACAGCCTGCATGGTGGTAAGGATAAGCGACTCAATTCCGAAGGCGTCATATAATGGCTTCAAAGCCAGTGACAGCGGAACAGCTACGCAATTGGGGTTTGTCACAATCCAGCCTTTGCCATCTTTACTGAATGATTGTGTTTTAATGAGGTCGGTGTGATCCGGGTTAATCTCCGGTATCAATAGGGGGACGGTAGGGTCCTGACGATAATTCTTTGCATTGGAAATAACGGGGATTCCGGCTTCCGCAAATGCTTTTTCGATATCTCCGGCTACGGAGGAATCAAGTCCGGAAAACACAAAATCTACTTTTCCAAACTCACCGGGAGCACATTTTTTGACCACAGTCTCTTCGATGTGTTCTGGCAGAACTACATCCTCAATCCAGTTGGCGGCGTCTTTATATTTCTTTTCGGCCGAACGTTCTGAAGCTCCCAATGCTTCAATTTCAAACCAGGGATGCCCCTGAAGCAATCGTATAAATTTTTGGCCAACAGCGCCGGTAGCGCCCAGAATTCCAACTTTCATCATTATGATTGAGTAGAGAGTTTTATCAAAATTTTGTGAGCCCTAAAAATAAACATTCTGCATCCTTTATGTGAACGTTTTTTCTGTAGATCGATATGATTATTCAAGGAAAACACTGCGCCAAGTTTATACATATAATGGAAAACGGATGAGGTGGATTTGACGGGTATTCACAGATCATTGAATTTTTGATTCAACTAAAAAAAACAGTGACAATCCGCAGCATCAGTGTCATCCGAGTTCCATAAAATTATTGAACCGTGATTTACAGGATGTTTAGGATGACCATGATGAATGGACATATTCAACGTTCCTTGTTCGATGTTCTTCCTGCTTCCATCCCACCAATCTGTGCTCTATCTTTGGAGCCATGAAATTTATATATGAAACGCTCGAAGCTAAATCTCCCAAATTCTATGCCTGGCTGGTACTGGGTTTATTATTTCTGATCTACATAACCAGCTTTGTAGACAGGCAGATTGTAGCTGTGTTGGGCACTGCCATCCGTGACGACCTCGGCTTCACCAACACGCAAATCGGGGTGCTATACGGCCCGGCTTTTTCTTTGATTTATGCCATCTGTGGGATATTCATGGGGTGGTTTGCCGATCAGTTTTCCCGAAAACGAATTATCCTGACCGGGTTGTTGATTTGGAGTCTGATGACCGTAGCCAGTGGCTTTGCCAGCTCGTTCCTCTTTTTGGTAACCGCCCGCTTTTTTGTGGGGGTGAGCCAGTCGGCATTAAGCCCTGCTGTATATTCGTTGCTTGCCGATTACTTCCCGCCCGAAAAAAGAGCACGGGTATTTTCTTTTTACGCATCCGGGATATTTATAGGGGTGGGATTGTCTTTTTTGATCGGAGGATCGGTTGCCCAGCTATACGACTGGCGGGTAGCTATGAAAACTGTAGGCTGGCCGGGTTTGGTGTTGGTGGTGATTGGGTTTTTGTTGATACGGGAACCGAAGCGTAAATCCGGGAAAAGTGAGCGTTCGGCCAGGCAATTTTTCAGCGTGCTGAAATTCATTCTTCAAAAGAAAACGGTGCGGTATCACCTGGCCGGTTTTTCTCTATTAGCTCTGAGCGGATATACTATTCTCGCTTTTATCGGGACGGTGTTGAATGACACTTTTGAAATGCCCTCGCTGATTTCTCAATACGGCTGGTTCATGTTTGCAACAGGACTGAGTGTAAATGTCTCCGGCTGGCTGGCCGACTTCTTCGCAAAAAAGTGGGGGGCCGAAAAACGCTTTGTTATGGGAATTGTAGCAGCCCTGGGTGGACTTCCATTCTATTATTTCGGGTTGATGGCAGAGTCGGCATTGGTGGCGTTCTTGCTAGTTGGGTTTGCCAACGTTATTTCTTCTTCTTACAACGGAGTGGCAGCTGCGCTCATCCAGTATTTTGTGAAATCGGATATGCGGGGCATGGCCGGCGCAGTTTACTTGTTTGTGGTGAGCATCGTTGGGTTCGGCATCGGTCCGCCTGTCACCGGCTGGATGATCGATCATATTTTTACCGGAGTGTACGGACCTTCGAAAGCACTGCTGTTGGTATTTACGGTATGTGGGGTATTGGCAACTTTCTGCTTCCTCCAAGCCATGAAGAGTTATGAAAAGGATGTAGTGGAATAACTGTAAGGACGTAAGTCATTCCTGTGCAGCCAGGAATCTGGATGCTTGAATTCGGTCCGAACCGCTAATTGTAGCATATACCCAAAAATAAATTCTCTCCCTCTTGCAGAACTGATTTTTTTCATCTACTTTTAAATTAAAAGTACTTTGCATGAAAGAAGAACAAGATTATATCAAAGACATTGCTGAGATTCGCTCGATGATGGAGCGATCGTCCAAATTTTTATCGCTTTCGGGATGGGCGGGAATTATGGCAGGTTTGTATGCCTTGGCCGGGGCTTACATTGCTTACAACATATTGGGCTTTAACCCGAATGAGCTGTTCTACACTTCACCGAATTTAGAAAAAATGATTTGGCTGGCCATCGGTGTTTTGGGGCTGGCTTTGGTGACGGCCATTTACTTCTCTAAACGAAAAGCCGAAGGAAATGGAGAAAACATCTGGAATGCAACCTCCCGAAGGCTTCTAAGCAGTATGGCCATCCCTTTGGCAGCAGGCGGGGTATTGATTGTGATACTGCTGGTAAAAGGACTTATTGGTCTGCTTGCCCCGCTGATGTTACTTTTTTACGGACTTGCTTTGGTAAACGCAGGCCGGTTTACTATTCCTGAAGTTAAAATCATGGGCCTGGTACAAATCACTTTGGGGCTGGCAAGCGCCTGGTTTATAGAGTATGGCTTACTGTTGTGGGCGGTGGGCTTTGGTGCAGTTCATATGATGTATGGAATTTACATGTATTTCAGCTACGAGCGGTGATTAGCAGTGAATGTATCCTTTGATGATTTACATAAAGCGTTTGAGAGCAGGGTCAGGCTGGGTATTATGTCGGCACTGGCGGTCAACGATTCGCTCGATTTTAGTGCGCTGAAAGAATTTCTGGATGTGACCGATGGAAACCTGGCTACACACATAAAAAAGCTGGAAAAGGAGGGTTTTATCGAAGTAGAGAAATCCTTTATTGATAACAAACCAAACACCAAATACTCCATGACAAAGGAAGGCAAGAAAGCATTTGGAAACTACCTGAACGTGATGGAGGAGATCATCAAAGCACAGAAGTGAAGTTTAAATCAAACAAAAAAATTTACACACCTACTTTGTATTTCAAAGTGCATGTATTAAACAAAAAAACTGAGGTTCAATTATGAATACAGAACAACCCTTATCAAAAAACCTGTTGTACCTTGCCGCCGGTACAGCCACCATTCTCCTGATTCCTTTTATCGCGATGCAATTCACTCCCGAAGTAGTCTGGACACTAAGTGATTTTATTATTGCAGGTGCACTCATACTTGGAACAGGATGTACCTACCTGTTTATAACCCGGAAATCCGGAACTAATGCCTATCGGGTTGCAGTCGGATTGGCACTTGGAACCGGTTTCTTTCTCATCTGGTCAAACCTGGCTGTAGGGGTCATAGGTTCGGAAGACAACCCCATCAACCTGGCATATTTTGGGGTGATTGCTATTGGCATAATCGGAGCGTTCTTTTCAAGCTTTAAAGCAGATGGGATGGTCATTACATTGTTTGTGGCAGCAATGGCTCAGGCACTGATAGCATTCGTTGCTATATTCGGTGGGTATTACCAGTCACCGCCAAGCTCAGTGATGGAAATACTAGGTGTGAATGGCTTCTTCGTAACATTATGGATCGTGTCTGCTTTGATGTTCAGGTACGCTGCACAGAAAGAGGCTGAAGAACAGCTAACTGAATAAGCAAACACCGGAAGCAACTCCACACACATACATTCAAAACCAACGACTATGAAAAACCTCAGAAAATCACTTGGCACCCGCTTATTTATCATCGCGTTTTTAACACTAATACTGCTAATCCCATCTCTTTTAATACAAGGATTGATTTCGGAGCGGGAGCACAGGAGGGATTCAGTGGCTCATGAAATCAGCCAAAAGTGGGGGAGTGAACAAGTCGTTGTGGGGCCCATCATCAGTGTGCCTTACAGGTATTATTTTAAAGGGGAAGAGAAGGTGGAGCAAACGATCCGCTATGCCCATTTTCTACCGGAGAATTTGAGTGTGGAAGGCACCTTAGTTCCTGAAATCCGCTACAGGGGGATCTATAAAGTGATTGTGTATAACAGCAACTTGTCTGTATCAGGAAATTTCCCGGCCATTGATTTGAGTGGGTTTAAGGTGCCGGTGGAAGATTTCCTGATTGAAGATGCTTTTGTTTCGGTCGGGATTTCAGATATGACCGGAATTAAAGACTTTGTGAACATTAAGTGGAATGAACGTGAGTACCTGGCAAACCCGGGCATTGAATCCAATGATGTACTGGCTTCAGGGATTTCCATTTCACCCGACCTTAGCACCGGTGAAGCGTATGACTTTAGCTTTAATTTGAATTTAAATGGAAGTAGCGGGCTTCATTTCTCTCCGGTAGGCAAGCAAACAAATGTGGCCCTGAAATCTGACTGGACTAATCCGAGCTTCACGGGTAATTTTTTACCTGCTGATCGGGAAGTCACAGACGCCGGCTTTGATTCCGAATGGAATGTCTTACACCTGAACCGAAACTTTTCCCAGCAATGGGTTGGACCTAATCAGGAAGTTACAAATACACTCTTTGGGGTTGAATTGCTTCTGGCTGTAGATGAATATCAAAAAACCATGCGGACAGCCAAGTATGCGATTATGTTCATTTCGCTGACTTTCCTGACCTTCTTTATGATAGAATTACTTAGCAAGAAAATCATTCACCCCATACAGTACTTACTGATTGGCTTCGCTTTGCTGATTTTCTACACGCTGCTTCTTTCGATTTCAGAATATGTGGTGTTTCAGTTAGCCTATGTAATTGCGGCCGCCGCCATCATTGGACTAATTACCATCTATTCCTACAGTGTACTCTCTGATAAACTGAAATCGGGAATCATATTCGGAGTGCTAATCATCCTGTATGGCTACCTCTACATTCTACTGCAACTGCAGGATTATGCACTCTTACTGGGAAGCCTCGGATTATTTGTGGTACTCTCAGTTGTTATGTACCTGACCCGAAACATCAACTGGTTTGAAATTATGAGCACCGAAGATGAACCGACCTCATAGCAAGGACCTATACGCGTCCACAGGTCCTTGCAGCGTTCGATAGATTGAGCATGCAGCAATCCACAAATGCCGGATGATTGGATCGAGAAATTACTTAAAGGTTATCATTCCGAACTTGATCCGGAGTCTGAAAGTATATGAATGATATTAGTGAATTCATCATACTACAAAAAAAGGCAGCCTGAACTAAATCAGGCTGCCTTTATAAGTTTTGTTAAGTAATGAAGGTTACTTCAGATCAAAGCGGTCCAGGTTCATCACCTTATTCCATGCTTTAACGAAGTCCTTCACAAACTTCTCTTCAGATTCTTCAGTACCGTACACTTCTGCAAGTGCTCGGAGCTCTGAGTTCGAACCAAAAATGAGGTCGGCACGGGTGCCGCTCCATTTAACATCTCCGGTGTTACGATCACTTCCAACAAACACATCCTGCTTATCGGTAGTAGCCTGCCAGGTTGTATTCATATCCAGCAGGTTCTTGAAGAAGTCGTTGGAGAGTGTGCCCGGCTTATCCGTAAACACCCCTTTCTTGGAACCATCATAATTGGTTTCCAGCACGCGCATACCGCCAACCAGCACCGTCATTTCAGGTGGTGTGAGTGAAAGCAACTGTGCTTTGTCAACCAGCATTTCTTCCTGTGTGGTATTGTGCTTAGGATTGTAGTAGTTACGGAATCCATCAGCCGGTGGCTCCAGCCATGCAAACGACTCTTCGTCGGTTTGCTCAGCAGTAGCATCGGTTCGGCCGGGCGTGAAAGGTACCGAGATATCATGACCGGCTTCTTTGGCTGCTTTCTCAATTCCGGCAGCTCCACCCAGAACAATCAGGTCAGCGATTGATACTTTCTTATCGCCAGACTGATTTTCGTTAAACCACTGCTGAATGGTTTCATAAGTATTCAGCACTTTGTTCAATTGCTCCGGATTGTTTACTTCCCAGTCTTTCTGAGGAGCCAGACGAATCCGTGCTCCGTTAGCACCGCCTCGCTTATCTGATTGACGGTAGGTAGAGGCCGAAGCCCATGCTGTAGATACCAGTTCCGAAACGGATAACCCGGCATCCAGAATTTTTTCTTTCAGCTCTGATATATCCTTCTCATCAATCAGTTCATGATCAACTTCCGGAATGGGATCTTGCCACAATAGTTCTTCTTCAGGTACTTCAGGCCCGAGAAGGAGTGATTTTGGCCCCATATCACGGTGAGTAAGTTTATACCAGGCGCGGGCAAAAGCATCGGCGAACTCATCCGGATTTTCGTAGAATCGGCGAGAAATTTTCTCATAAGCCGGATCTTCTTTCAAGGAAAGATCAGTTGTTAGCATGAAAGGGGCATGCTTTTTCTCCGGATCGTGAGCATCGGGAATAGTTCCTTCGCCGGCTCCGTCTTTTGGTCTCCATTGCCAGGCACCCGCCGGACTCTTATACTTTTCCCAGTCGTACTCAAAAAGATTCTCGAAAAAGTAATTGCTCCATTCGGTAGGTGTTTGAGACCATGCACCTTCCAGGCCACTGCTTACCGTATCAGCTCCCTTACCGGAACCGTAATTGCTTTTCCAGCCAAGTCCCATCTGTTCAATAGGAGCGGCTTCTGGCTCAGGTCCCTTATGATCTTCCGGTGCAGCTCCGTGAGTTTTACCAAAGGTGTGTCCTCCGGCGATCAGTGCTACCGTCTCTTCATCATTCATGGCCATGCGGGCAAACGTCTGACGGATATATTTCGCCGCTTTTTTAGGATCAGGTTCTCCATTCGGGCCTTCCGGATTCACGTAAATAAGTCCCATATGGTCGGCGCCAAGGGGCTCTTCCAATTCACCGTCTTCGGTGTGGCGCTGATCGGCAAGCCATTCACCCTCAGAACCCCAGTAAATATCTTCTTCCGGCTCCCAGACATCGACACGGCCGCCACCGAAGCCAAAAGTCTCAAAGCCCATTGACTCGAGGGCTACGTTTCCGGCGAGAATCATCAGATCTCCCCAGGATAGCTTATTTCCATACTTTTGTTTTACCGGCCATAGCAGCAGACGTGCTTTATCGAGGTTTACGTTATCGGGCCAGCTATTGAGGGGAGCAAAACGCTGATTTCCGGTACTTCCACCACCTCGTCCGTCAACTACACGATAAGTTCCGGCACTGTGCCATGCCATACGAACCATAAGTGGTCCGTAATGCCCATAGTCGGCCGGCCACCATTCCTGGGAATCCGTCATCAGATCCTCGAGATCTTTTTTAACTTCATCCAGATTCAGCTTCTTAAATTCTTCTGCATAATCAAAATCTTCTCCCATTGGGTCTGATTTGGAAGAATGCTGGCGCAGAATATTCAGATTCAATTTATTAGGCCACCATTCGCGAGGGCTGTTACCTCCGCCGGCCGTCTCTCTTAAAGATCCATTATGAAATGGGCATTTATTAATGTCACCTGATTGGGATTCATTATTCACTTTATAAGTACCTGCTTTGTTAGCAGTATTTTCTTCTTTATCAGACATACGATCTCCATTAAATTTCTTTTCAATATAACTGAAAGAAAGGGAATCCCCGGCTGCAGGTAAAATCAATAAAGCTTTAGGCTGTGATAGGTTTTGTTTATTGGAAGGAAAAACTAAAAAACCTTGGCCAGGCTAACTTCAAAAATAAGGTTGGAGTTTGGTGGGATGTCATCTCCTGCACCCCGGCTTCCATACCCATAGGAGGATGGAACATAGAGGGTAATGCTGCCGCCTTCTTCAATTAAAGGAATGCCAACCTGCCAGCCGATGATGAGACGGCTTAACGGTAAAGGAAAAGCTACATTCTTGCCGTCACTGTCATCAAATACGCTTCCGTCCGACATCAACCTTCCCTCATACCTAACTGTGATTTGATCACAAAGGGTGGCGGTGTTGCCATCACCCGGCTCATTGATTACATAGCGAAGACCGGATTCGTGCACTTGTGCTTCGATGTTATTCTCAGAGAGGTAAGCTTCAATTTCATCAATATCTAACTGCAGCTGCGCCTGATTTACGGCCGTGTTGGGCTTTTGATTACACCCGCTGTCATCGGAACAGGAAGCAGTAGCTAATGAGAGAAATAATACGGGAACAAATAATCGGATAAATCTAAATGTCGACATCTTAAATAAACTAAAAGTCAATGTGTTGTAGGATGGAAGGCGAAAAGATAAGCGGTTCTGAATTAAGAAGAGTGAAGTTTTTTGTCAGGGAAGCTCCGGCTTCAAAACTTGTATAAATCCTCTTTTCAATTTGTCAATCGCTTTCGCTATAATTTGTTGATATTAAATTGATTTAGAATTGAAGAAGTGGGTTTTCGTATATGTAACTATTACAAAACGCGGTACTGAATAAATATTTATCGGGGATTGATGAAGCCGAATGGATGGAATTCTTCAACCAGCAATAACCCGAATTAACGATTCTAGGATTGCTTATGAGTTGTATAGGTTGAGTTGAAAGGATTTGAAGATTGTGGAGGGGGAGGTGAAAGAAATATTTCTAAAGTTGATTTCGGATGAGATTTTGAAATTGAAAGGTTTTTAACAACTGGTTAACCATTTATAGAATATGAATCATTCAGCTTTGATAGTTCAACAAGCAAATGTTTTTTACAACTATACTCTCGGGTTTTATGCTTCAGAGATTGATTTAGTTAAGACTGCTACGAAAGCTATAAAATTGGGTATTTCAACAAGTGCCTTTTTCTCTGATAATAAATTCATCTATCCTGATAAAGAGGGAAAAGTTCAGTTCGAATGGATTCAGCCAAAAGGAAGATTATGGAACTCACCTCACAGAGTTTCTTTAGAGAAAGAAATACCTGATCACATCTGGGAAAATTTAAATTTTGCTTTAGAAGCATCATTTCATGAGAATCGTATTGGACAAGAAGAAAGAACGCCATATGTACGTCTTTTTCTTCCACCCATAGTTCTTGAGGATGAGGAAATAAAATTGCCGTTAGATGTAACTGTCAAGCTTTTTGATGATGGAATTGCAATTCTAAGCTTTCAACTGGAGGGGGCATGGGAAAGAGCTGATGAAGATTTCTTCATAAATGAAGTAGTGAATCTCTTCAATAGATATTTTGTGGATGTTTGGATTGATGCAAAAATCCAAAAACTTGAAGCTGATTTAATTATCCCTCATGCTTATAAGAATCAAATCACGCTAGCCGGAAAACCCCTCGAAGGTCGTAATATTAAACGAAGCATCCAAAGAATGCGAAAGGATGCTCGTAAAATATTTCAAGAATCTATATCAAAGGGGGGAACTACTTTTTTTATAGGTAAAAAAAAGGTAGTGCTACATAAAGCAGCGGGAGGTAATCAAGTAGATGATTGGGAGTCAAATTTTGATTTTTGTACAGAAGTCTACAGAAATGCCTTGTCAAATTTAATTGTCCCGGAAGATGGTCAGAAAGAATTTGCTTCAAACCAGCCACTTCATTGGCAGGGTCGTCCTTCAATTTCTCTAATGCGTTTTGATGATCAACCTGATAATAAAATGAAGTTGTTAGATAAATATAAACAATCGCTTCTAAGAATTTTGTGGAGATCTACTCATGTCAAAAGCAATGCAGAGCTTCCAAAAGACCTTCGCCCAATGGGTGATTTTACTTTTCATGGAACTCGGGCAATTTTTTTATGGACTTGGACAAAACCCAAAGGTGTACCATCAAATGTGTGGGAAGATCCTAACACATTGTCAATTATTATGAGTCAACAAAGCCGTGCAGAGCATATCGAGTATTATAACATGCGGTTAGCACGGGCATGTAAACTAATAAGAAACCCTCCCTCAGAGGAGCATCTGATAGATTCTTATCGAAATCTTTGTACTGCAGAAGATGATTTGCATTATTCGGGTAGTGCCGGAGAAATAACAGATGCTTTAAAGAGTATCTTAAAAGATATTGGAACAATGGATCTTGTGCCATCTGCGAAAGAAACAGCTCGTTGGTATCTGGATGAAATACGCTATAAAACTGAGAAGCGAAGGTTGGCAGTTGATCGCTGGCTGACTCTCGTATTTGGTTTAGTAGGAATAACAGGTTTGTCGGAATTTTTGATCAAACCATATATAGAGCTTTTCCTTACTGATAGTTCTTTATTAGTACCTATGTATTCATTTGTGTTTTCAGCAGCAATCGTGGTTTTAGCAATACTGTTGATTTGGCTTTTTAATCGTAGATAATATAAGTCATAATTTACCTTTACCCTCGTTGCGAAGGTCCACCTTCGCAACGCAGTCAGGGAAGCTCCAGCTTCCCGGAGGGGATTACGCCGCAGGAGCTGCATAATTAGTATGGCTCTTCCAAAAAAATATGTAAGGAATCCAATTGTCATCGCTCTTATTATGATAAAAGACAATGGGAAGAAGCCGGTACAAACAACACGAACCCTGGTATCCTTATCTGCTAACCAGTAGCTTTGTTCATGGATTGCCGCTATTTTCAAAACCGGAAATAGCACGATATTTCATTGAAGCAATAAAGCATCATCAGTCTCAAAATCGACTCAAAATATATGCTTGGTGCATCATGGAAAATCATTTTCATCTGATTGCTGAGCACGAGGATTTAAAAACAAGTATGCAAAGCATCAAATCATATACGGCCAAGCAAATCCTGGATTTTCTGAGATCAAAGAATAGTCAACTTTATTTGAAACAGCTGGCATTTTCACGAAAAAGAGGGAAGAAAGAGTCCGTATACCAAGTGTGGCAGGAGGGGTATCATCCCAAGCAAATTTCTATGGAGAAGGTGTTACATCAGAAGATCAATTATGTGCACTTTAATCCGGTTAAACGAGGATATGTGGATAAGCCGGGAGATTGGCGATATTCATCAGCTAGGGATTATTTGGGAGGAAGCGGGTTAATAGATAGCCAGAGAATTATTTGAGGGGGGGGGGCTGGAGCTTCCGGGATTGCATTACGAAGCTGGAGCTTCGCAACGAGTTCGAAAACAAAACGGTAAAGGGTAGGTAATCCCGGAATAGTTTTATTAAAAGCCATGTCGCCCAGATTTTTACTCTATCGAAGCGCTTTTTTATTTTGTATCCTTCAGCAAGATAGAAGATTAAATAAGTGTAGATATGTCAGAACAAGAAAAAACGCTCGAACGCCCCGTTGAAGAGAAATTTGATGACCACCTTGGACTGCAGGATGTGGACTATGTGGAGCATTATGTAAACAACGCCAAGCAGGCCGCTCATTTCTATATTACCACCTTTGGATTTGAGCTGAAGGCCTATTCGGGCTTGGAAACAGGCATCCGCGATCGTGCATCCTATTACCTTGAGCAGGGAAATATCCGGTTTGTGATTTCGGCTCCTCTGAACAGCAACTCGCCCATTGCGGAGTTTGTGCAAAAGCATGGAGATGGAATCAAAGATATTGCCATGCATGTGGAAGATGTGGACCGGGCGTTTAACGAATCTGTAAAGCGGGGAGCTGAGCCGGTTCTGGAGCCTCATGATATGAAAGACGAGCACGGTACTATCCGTAAGGCGGCCATTAAAACCTATGGCGATGTGATTCACTCTTTCATAGATCGGTCTAACTACGAAGGAATTTTCATGCCGGGATTTCAACCCAGAGAAAGTTTAATTAAAGCAGATCCCGTTGGGGTAGAGTTTGTAGATCACTGCGTGGGGAACGTAGAGCTTGGCAGAATGGAAGACTGGGTAGATTTTTACCGGGATGTGCTCGGCTTCACGCAATACATCAGCTTTGATGACAAAGATATTTCCACTGAATACTCAGCACTGATGAGTCGTGTGATGGCCGGTGGACGAGGAATGATTAAATTCCCGATTAATGAACCGGCCGAAGGAAAGAAGAAATCTCAAATTGAAGAATACCTGGATTTCTTTGAAGGTCCGGGCGTACAGCATGTGGCGCTGCTTACCGGTGATATCATCGATACCGTTGGAAAGCTGAGGGATCGTGGTGTTGAGTTCCTGAAAGTGCCGACTACCTATTACGAGGAGCTGGAAGACCGGGTGGGTAAAATTGATGAACCCATTGACAAGCTGGAGGATTTGGGAATTTTAGTGGACCGTGATGACGAAGGATATCTGCTTCAGATTTTTACCAAGCCCGTTGTAGATCGCCCAACGTTATTCTTTGAGATCATTCAGCGAAAAGGAGCCCGTGGTTTTGGAAAAGGAAACTTCAAAGCCCTTTTCGAAGCCATCGAGCGCGAACAAGACGCCAGGGGCAACCTTTAGAAATTCAAAATGAAAAATTTAAAATTGGGAGTAAGCCAATTTTAAATTTTTAACTTTTCATTTTTAATTCAGAAATCATGTATTACCACGCATTAGGGAAAATCCCGCATAAACGACATACTATTTTTCACCGGCCGGATGGTGAGTTATACACGGAAGAGCTATTCGGGGCGGAAGGATTTCATGGAAACAGCTCGCTGCTGTATCATCACCATATGCCTACACGGGTAGTAAAGATTGAAGAAGGGGCAGAGATCGTCGTTAAAAAGGCGGATGAAAAAACGCTCCGGCACCGGTTGTTGAAAACCAAAGACGTTCCGGCGGGTGGAGATCCCATTACCGGTCGTAAAGTGCTGATGTTCAATAACGACATTCAGATTGGAACAGCCCGGCCAACCGGCAACATGGATTATTTCTATCGCAATGGGGAACATGACGAACTGTTGTTTATTCACGAAGGTGAAGGACATATTCAGTCCGTTTTCGGTCGACTCGATTTTGGCTATGGTGATTACATTTTCCTTCCCCGCGGAACCACCTATCAAATGAATTTTGAGACGGATGAAAACCGGTTTTTATTTACTGAATCTACCGGCCCCATTGAATTTCCGAAGCGTTACCTGTCTGATATGGGGCAGTTTATGGAGAACTCTCCGTTCTGTGAGCGGGATTTCCGGCTTCCTTCCGAGCAGCTATTCTTCCCGGAAGAAGGCGAGTTTGAAGTGCGGATTAAAAAAGGCGGGCGTTTCCATCACTACACCTTCGACCATCACCCGTGCGACGTAGTGGGCTGGGATGGATACCTGTATCCGTGGATTTTCAATATTAAAGATTTTGAGCCGATTACCGGGCGCATCCATCAGCCACCACCGGTTCATCAAACTTTCCGAGGACACAATTATGTGGTGTGCAGTTTCTGTCCGCGCAAGTTTGACTATCACCCGGAATCCATTCCGGCGCCTTATAACCACTCCAACGTAGATTCCGATGAAATGATCTACTATGTAGAAGGGGACTTTATGAGCCGTGAAGGAATCGGCTATGCGGATATCACGCTGCATCCCGGAGGTATTCCACACGGACCGCAGCCCGGAAAGGCCGAGGCCAGCATCGGCGCAGAAGAGACCGATGAATATGCCGTTATGATCGACACCTTCCACCCGATGTATGTTACCGAAGAAGCCATGCGGCTGGATGATCCAAGCTACCCATATTCGTGGTTGGAAGATAAGTAGGTATTAGTTGTAGAACATTTTCCTCGCTCCGATCGCTCTGCGTCGGAGCGAATATTAATGGTGACGAGGCAGAGCGAGTGCAATTGAAATCAATGGAATCCAAAAATCCTACAAAACAAGGTCCAAGATTAGTCTGGGTACCATGATTTCAATGATTAAAGGATTGCCAGGATTATCAAACCCAAACTCGAACCACTAACACCTAACACCTAAAACCTAAAACCTTGTAACTCACACCTATCCTCTTCATATTCCCACCCATCTATTCTTTTAAAAACTCAAAATTCTACTATGAGACAAGTTCTATTTACGCTCACTCTTTCACTCATTTCTTTTACACTTTCCGCTCAAACAACTACCAAATACGAGATTTCCTTCGAAAATGCGGTTCATCATGAAGCTGAGATTTCGGTGATTTATACCAATCTGGAGAATAAAGTACTGGAAGTACGAATGAGCCGGACTTCACCCGGGCGATATGCTCTCCATGAGTTTGCTAAGAACGTGTATGGGGTGAAAGCCACCGATAGTAAAGGAAATGAACTTGAAGTAACCCGTCCCAATCCTCACCAGTGGAACGTGAGCGGACACGATGGAACCGTGAAGTTTGAATACACCCTGTTTGCCAATCGGGGAGATGGAACCTATTCGCAGGTAGATGAAACCCATGCGCACCTCAATATGCCGGCGACTTTTGCCTGGGCCAGAGATTACGAGCACCGCCCAATTGAAATCACCTTTAATGTCCGTGAAGACCTGAATTGGAAGATCGCTACGCAGCTCAAACCGCTGGATGGAAACACGTATTATGCTCCGGATCTGTATTATTTTCTCGACAGTCCGGTAGAAATTGCTGATTTCCACGAGCGTCAGGAAGCCATTGATGGGCAGCTGATTAAAATGGCGCTTCACACCCCGGCTACGGATGAAGAAGTAGATGAATACTTCGGGAAGGTGATGGCGATTGTGAATGCACAAGTCAACCTGTTTGGGGAATTACCCGATTTTGATTACGGGGAGTATGTATTTCTGAATTGCTTTATGCCTAATGCAAGTGGAGACGGAATGGAGCACCGGAATTCCACCATTGTAACCAGCTCTAAACCTTTAGATCGGCCGCTCGGGAATACCAGTTTGGGAACCGTTTCGCACGAGTTTATTCATATTTGGAATGTAGAGCGTATTCGTCCGGCCAGCCTGGAGCCTTTTAATTTTGAGGAAGCCAACATGAGCGGAGAGCTTTGGTTTGCTGAAGGCTTCACCAGCTATTACGATGATCTGATTTTGCACAGAGCGGGAATCAATTCTGCAAAAGAATATGCGGAAGCCCTGGATGGAGGGTTGAACTATGTGATCAACCGGCCCGGCCGTCAGTTTTTCTCCCCGGTTGAAATGAGCTACCAGGCACCCTTTGTGGATGCAGCTACTTCAGTTGATCCGCAAAATAAAACCAACACTTTTATCTCATATTACACCTATGGCAGTGTGTTGGGACTTGGGCTGGATCTTTCACTCCGGAAAATGGACGGCAACAAAAATCTGGATGATTTCATGAAGTTGATGTGGAGAGAGTTCGGGAGAACGGAAGTGCCTTACACCAATCGCGATATTCAGGAAAAGCTGGCCGAGTATGCAGGCAAGGATTTTGCTGACGAGTTTTTTGAGAAATACATTTTCGATAGTCAGCTGCCGGATTATGAAAATCTGCTGGCTGATTTTGGGATCACACTCACCAAAGCCAATCCCGGTAAGGCGGTACTCGGAACGGATATTGAAATTGAAGATGGAGTTGGGAAGTTGGAATCCAATGCACTAATCGGTTCACCCCTTTACAAAGCAGGGATTGAGTCGGAGGATGAAATCATTTCGATTGCCGGGAGAGCTCTTAATGAAGTAGAATCGGTAGAGGAGATACTGAATGAATACAAACCCGGCGATGAAGTTGAGATTACGTTTATCCGCTGGGGAGAAGAAAAATCAACAACAGCAACTTTGACAGAGGATCCCACGCTTAGATCAGAGCTGAATCAAAAGGCGAATAGAACCATTAAGCAGCTCAGAAACGGGTGGCTTAAAGATTAAAGCGATTACATCATAAAATGGTATTTGAAGGCGAATGCTCTTATAATACCCCTTCCTTTTCATAAGGAGAGAGATTCTACAAGTAATATGTTATGGATATTGAGTATATGAAGAGCAGTTTTTTAGTAAGATTGGTTAAGTCATTATTGATTGTAGTTCTGGTAGTTGGGTTATCAGCGTGTAAAAGTTCAGAATCGGTAAGTAATAATTCTGATTCAGACCAGGATTCAGCTACTGAGCAACGTGTGGATAACAACTCCGGAATGAACAAAGCGGAAATGGAAGCACTATACTGGGCTCGCCGCGACAGTGCCAAAATGAATTTCACCGAGGCCGATGTAAAGTTCATGACCGGAATGATCGCCCATCACGCTCAGGCTTTAATCATGTCGCGATTGGCACCTGAAAATAACGCAAGTCCTCAAATTCAAACGCTGGCTGCCCGCATCATCAATGCTCAAAAAGATGAAATCCGGTCTATGCAAACCTGGCTTCGCGATAGAGACCAGCCGGTTCCCGAGGTACACATCGAAGGATTGAAGCTGATGATTCACGGGCTGGGAGATGACCACATGAAAATGGATCACACCAATATGGCAGGGATGTTGTCTCCGGCTCAGCTAAAAGAACTCAGCGAAGCAAAAGGCGATGAATTCGACCAATTGTATCTGAAATATATGATCGATCATCATAAAGGAGCCGTAACTATGGTGACCAAATTATTTAATACTGATGGAGCTGCTCTGGATGATGGAGCATTTAAACTGGCTTCGGAAATTCAGGTCGACCAGCGCACAGAGATTGACCGAATGCAGCGGATGCTGGACCGGATGACCGTATCCAATGATCAGTAAAGAAAATCACGTCAACAAAAACACAGTAAAGTAACTATGAAAAAATCGAACCTATTTTTGACTCTTTTGGTGTCGGTGCTGATTGGCGCCTATGGGTGTTCGTCTTCTTCGATGATGGACGACTCAAGCTCAGCAGCTATGACTCCCTCTATTGAACCCAAGCCGGTGACGGAAGCAAACCCGCCGAGCCCCGATCCACGGGTAGGCCTGAAAGCCGGTTTGTTTGATGCCGAAGAAGCAAGCTGGAATCTGAATATGTTATCTCAAACACCTCCACCCGAAGATTTTGTGGGCGTGACCAACTCTGACCTTGCTTTTAAAGGCAATTATGCTTTTCAGGGAAATTATAATGGCGTGATTGTATGGGATGTATCTAACCCACGATCTCCGGAACTGGTAGTAGATTACCTTTGCCCGGCTTCACAAAGTGATGTTTCCGTGTATGGAAATCTTCTGTTTGTATCGGGTGAAGGATTGGGTGGCCGACTCGATTGCGGAACCGAAGGTGTACAGGAAACGGTAAGTGAAGAACGACTTCGTGGAATCCGGATTTTTGATATTACGGACGTTAAGGAACCAAAGTATGTGTCCAATGTTCAGACATGCCGGGGTTCTCACACTCATTCCGTATTGAAAGATCCTGAAGATGATGAGAACGTATATATTTATGTATCGGGTTCGGCTCCGGTTCGCCCGAATGAAGAACTGCCGGGGTGTTCGGCAGCCATGCCTGATGAAGACCCAAATTCCGCGTTATTCAGGATTGAGGTAATTAAAGTTCCTCTTGATAATCCGGAAGAAGCAGCGATCGTAAACTCTCCCCGAATTTTCGAAAACCTGACTGCTGCTCCAACACACGGGATGGCACCGGCCGACAAGGCAGCACTCGAAAAAGCGAAAGCGGAAGGTGCATTTACAGCAGAAATTTTCGGACAGGAACGAGTGATCCCAGGACAGTATGTAAGAATGATTTTAACAAATGTTGCTCAGCAAAGAGCTGGTGAAGGGGCGGAGCCTACAGCCGCCGATAGTGCCTATGTTCGCGAGAATATACAGGCGATGGTTGACCAGCAATTTGGTGTTGGCGGAGATGAGGAAGACGACCGCGGTCCGAACCAGTGCCACGATATCACGCTATACCCGGAGATTGGATTAGCCGGCGGTGCTTGTGAAGGCTATGGACTTCTGTTGGATATTTCTGATCCTGTAAACCCGAAGCGAGTAGATGCAGTTGCCGATTCTAACTTCTCTTACTGGCACTCGGCTACCTTCAGCAACGACGGAAGCAAAGTATTATTCACAGATGAGTGGGGTGGTGGCGGCCAGCCAAAATGCCGTGAAACCGATCCTTATGAGTGGGGAGCAAATGCTCTGTTTACCATCAATGAGAATAATAAGATGGAGTTTCAGAGCTACTATAAATTACCGGCTCCACAAACCTCAGAAGAAAACTGTGTAGCACATAATGGCTCATTGATTCCGGTGCCGGGACGTGAAATTATGGTTCAATCCTGGTATCAGGGTGGTATTTCTGTATTTGACTGGACCGACCCGGCCAATCCGGTTGAGATTGCATTCCATGACCGAGGCCCGGTTGATTCTACCCGAATGGCGAACGGCGGAAGCTGGTCCGTTTATTGGTACAACGGCATGATCATTAACTCTGAAATTGCTCGTGGACTGGATATTTTTGAACTGGAAGCCAATCCGTTGCTTACTCAAAATGAAATTGATGCAGCTAATACCGTAACCCTCGATTACCTGAATGCTCAGGGACAGCCTATGTTTGAGTGGCCAACTACCTATGCGTTAGCCAAAGCGTATGTAGATCAGCTTGACCGTGATGGAGAAATGAGTGCGTCTGAAATAACAGCGCTGCGATCAGGTATAGCGAAAGCTGAGAAGTCTTCCGGCTCAGATAAATCAGCTATCCTGGCTGAGTTGGCTGACAGCATTGACAGTTCAGCTTCATCAAAAGCAGGAAAACTGGCTGAAACCCTTCGCGGTTTAGCGTCGATGTAAGCAAATTAAGGAACACAATTTCAAAACCCCGGTTTGGCGAAAGCTGATCCGGGGTTTTTTTGTTTTATCTATGGTTGAAGTTTAACTAATAGGTCTAGGTCATTTCGCGGTGTATACCCGAAATCTAAATGGCTTTTAGGTTCAATTTCCTTTTAAAAGAAAATCAGCTCCTTGCCTACGCAGGGATGATAAAGAAAAAATGAACCACGAATAACAAACCCCGATCATCAAAGTTGCACCTCTGCCCATCCATCGCCATATTCAGCAAATTTAAAAATCATTCAAGCCATGAAAAGACTTCTGACCTTCACCCTGCTGATTATTTTTTCCCTTCCGCTCTCAGCCCAAAACTATCCGCATGTTCTGCCAATGAAAGAACGGGCCGCTGTCATCAATGACATGCTAAAGGATAAAGTCGAGAATTATCTCCCGGAAATGATGAGGCAGACCGATATCGATATGTGGATTGTGGTTTCGAGGGAGTATAATGAAGACCCGGTGATTGAAACCATGCTCCCGGCAACCTGGCTGGCTGCCCGGCGCCGCACCATTTTAGTGATGCATGATTTAGGTCCCGGAAAAGGTGTAGAAACACTGGCTGTGGCCCGGTATGACGTGGGTGAGGTTTTTAAGAAGGCTTGGGATAAAGAGAGGGAGCCCAACCAATGGAAACGACTGAAAGAGATTATTGAAGAACGTGACCCTGAACGAATAGGAATCAATATATCGGAAATCTGGGGGCATGCTGACGGGATGGTGGTTACCGATTACCAGGAAATGAAAGAGGCAATTGGTAAGAAATACAGCGATCGATTGGTGTCGGCAGAGAAGCTGGCGGTCAGGTGGCTGGAAACCCGAACCAAAAAAGAAATGCAGGTGTATCCGCAGATTGTGAGAATAGCTCATGAAATTATAGCTGAAGGCTTCTCTGACGCCGTTATTCAGCCGGGCATCACAACAACTGAGGATGTGGTTTGGTGGTACAGAGAAAAAATCAGGGATTTGAAGCTGATCACCTGGTTTCACCCCAGTGTATCTATTCAGCGGGCTGATCCGAAGTCGTTTGATCATCTCAGAACCTTTGACAGTCGTCCCAGAGAAAACGTAATCATGCCGGGAGACTTGCTACATGTGGATTTTGGAATCAAGTATCTGAGGCTCAACACGGATACCCAACAGCATGCATACGTTCTTCGTCCCGGTGAGACCAAAGTGCCTGATTACCTGGTGAAAGCTTTTGAGAATGGAAACCGCCTGCAAGATATTTTCACCAATAATTTTAAGAAAGGTAGAACAGGTAACGAAGTTTTGAAAATGTCGCGGGAGCAAGCAATCGAAGAAGGACTCAAGCCGAGTATCTACACGCATCCCATTGGCTATCATGGCCACGCAGCGGGAACCACGCTCGGAATGTGGGATGCCCAGGGTGGTGTGCCCGGTGACGGCGACTATCCTCTACACCTGAATACCGCTTATTCCATTGAATTGAATGCAGCAACGTATATCGAAGAATGGGGCAAAGAAATCCGCATTATGCTGGAAGAAGATGCCTTCTTTGATGAATCCGGCGTGTGGTATATCGATGGGCGTCAACGGGAAATTATGATGATTCCAAGGGTTCCGGCAAAGCAGTAGGTCAGAATGCAGAATACAGGACTCAGAATTCCGGAAAGGATTGCCCTGACTTCTATATTCTGAATCCTGTATTCTGAGTCTTATTCCAGTTTGCCTTTTTGCACCTCATCCGCTACCATCTGAAAAAAGCTGAAGCATAATGGAATTCAATACTTTAGAAGATAAGATTGTCCATGCCCGAACTCTCGAAAATCCACCGGAGGGTTTACAGGATGATTTTTTTAGCCTGCTAAAAAGGGGAATAGGAAGTGATAAAACCTATCTTACTTACAGGGACGTAGAGCAGAATAGATCAGAAATATCTTATCGAAAATTCTATGAGTATGTAGTAAACACAGCTCGGTTCTATCAATCCAAAGGACTGCAACCCGGAGATAAAATCGCCACCATTTCCCATAACCATTGGCATACGGTTGTTCAGTATTTTGCGGCCTGGTTCTGTGGGTTGGTGGTGGTACCGGTAAACCTAGGTGAGGATGATAACAGAATCGCCTACATCCTGGAAAATGCCGAAGTGAAGCTGGCGCTGGTCAGGGATGAATATGCAGACCGTATTCAACGTGTTATTAATGAAGCGGACAGACTTGCTGACATAGACATGGTTGTTTGTGATGATTCCGTTAATTCTTTCTCAATTCAGCATGGCGACCTTAGGGAAGCGAAGATTAACATCGAATCAGAAGCACTCATCGTATTTACCTCAGGAACCACTGGAAATCCCAAGGGTGTTGTTTTAACTCAGCGTAACCTGTTGGAAGATGCGCGAACCATTAGTCAATGGCACAACATTGATGGTCAAACAAAAATGATGTGTGTATTGCCCATTCATCACGTAAATGGAACTGTTGTAACGATGATAACCCCGTTCTTTGTGAGTGGTTCTACCGTGCTTAATCAGAAGTTCAGTGCGGGGCATTTTTTCAAAGCAATTAAGGAAGAACAGGTTCATATCGTAAGTGTAGTACCGACCTTACTACAGTACCTCACTAATTATTTTGAAGGAAAGGACGCACCGGAGTTTGAACAGTTTCGACATATCATCTGCGGGGCAGGCCCGCTAACGGTGAAAGTAGCTCAGAACTTCGAGGAGAAATTCGGGATTCCGATCATACATGGGTACGGTCTTTCCGAAACCACCTGCTATTCCTGCTTTATTCCTGCCGAACAACCCCAAGAAGAGCATAACAAATGGATGCGTGATTTTGGCTACCCAAGTATCGGAATTCCCGTTCCGGCCAACGATATGGATATTCAGGATGAAGCCGGAAACTCGATGCCGGAGGGTGAGCGCGGTGAAATTGTTATCCGTGGGGTAAACGTGATGAAGGGATATTTTAACAACCGGGAAGCAAACGAATCAGCCTTCAAAAACGGATGGTTTCGCAGCGGCGATGAAGGCTTTATCAAAAAGGATGAAGAAGGTAATCCGTATTTTTTTATTACCGGTCGGCTTAAAGAGTTGATTATTCGAGGGGGCATTAATCTGGCTCCGCTGGAGATTGATGAAGTGATTAACAAGGCTCCGGGCGTAAAAGCCGGCATTGCGGTAGGCTTTGAGAATGATTGGTATGGAGAAGAAGTCGGAGCGTATGTGCAACTCAAAGATGGAGCCGAAAAAGATGAGCAAGCCATTTTAGATTACTGCCAGCAGCACCTTCCATTCTCTAAAGCCCCCAAGGTAGTCGTGTTTGGCGAAGAACTGCCGGTGACCTCTACCGGAAAATATCAACGACTCAAAGTGGCGCATCTGTTTGAAGAGTGGAAAGAGGTGCAGTTTAGGGGTAGATAATTTTAAATGTTGAATGTTAAATGAGTAGCCCATCTAACATTCAATATTTATTATTTAAAATTACCTATTGATTACCGCAAGAGTACACCGCGAAGAACACACCAGCTTATTCCGTTCATCCCGAAGCTCACATTCCCAGACCTGTATTTTTCGTCCTGTTTTTACGGGCTTTGCGGTTCCGGTGACTTTGCCTCCCATTTTCACCGAGCGGATATGGTTGGCGTTAATTTCAACTCCCACCACGCTTTTATTTACGTCATCAAGCTGAAACCAGCCGCCGAGGGAACACAAAGTTTCTGCCAGAGCTACCGAGGCTCCGCCGTGCAACAGCCCAAACGGCTGAACGGAATTCTCGTTCACCGGCATAGTGGCTACTATCTTTTCTTTGGAGATATGCTCGAATTCCATCCCCAAGGCATCTCCCATATGCTTGTGTGAAAAGTTGAAGTAGATCTCTGCTTTCTCTTTTAAGCCTTCTTCGATGAACATAAAATTTGAATTTGATTAACAGTGTTAAGTTATTAAAATAAAGAGTGGAATCGCTTTCAAATGAATAGTGAAAGTGTATATTAGAAAATACACGCAAACATGATAGGAAAATAATATGAAATACGAACCTACCACCATCTTATCTGTAGTTTCTGAGGGAATTGAGAAAAATAAAACAGGGATATATTCAGCTGTAAAGCGGGATGGGGAATGGATTGAAACCTCCATCGATGACTTTAACCAGATGGTGCACGACCTGGCCATGGGTTTGTATGAGCTGGGTGTTCGTAAAGGGGATAAGGTTTCGCTGCATGCGGAGAACAGTACCGAGTGGCTGGTTATAGATCAGGCTATTCTTTCACTGGGGGCGGCGGTTGTGCCAATCTATACTACACAGCCCGGAGAGCAGATCAAGTACATCCTGGAAAACTCAGAAGCCAAAGTTCATTTTGTATCAGATGATGAAGTGTTTGCAGAAACCAAACCGCTGATTAAAGGCGTCGAAAATGTAAAGGCGATTATTTCCATCCTTGGGTCTAGCCATAAAAAACTCAAAACGTTTGATGATATTCTGGAAATGGGGCACAAAAAAGCGGAAGAAGATCCGAATTTGTTTGAAAAGCTTCGCAGCAATGTGCAACCCGACGACCTGGCCACGCTGATTTATACATCAGGAACCACTGGAGTGCCCAAAGGGGTTATGCTGACTCACAATAATATTGCCGGAAATGCCCTGGCTTCACACGAGATCTTTCCATTCGACCCTGCAGAACATGAAGACCCCAAAGTGCTCTCATATCTTCCGCTGGCACACATGTTTGAGCGGACAGCATCCTATATTTATGCTTACGTAGGTGTGCCACCTTATTATATCGATCAGGTAGAAGACATTAGGGATGATCTCCAAACCATAAAGCCAATCTACATGGTTACTGTACCACGGCTGTTGGAGAAAATTGTAACCGGTATAAAGGTTAAAGGGCAGGAGTTCAGCGGGTTGAAGAAACATCTGTATTACTGGGCTGTTAATTTAGCGGAAGAGTATGACCCGGAAGATCCGCCGGCTTCCTGGAAGTGGAAGATTGCGGACAAACTGGTATATGCTAAAATCCGCGAAATGTTTGGAGGGAATCTGGTAGGACTGAATGTGGGAGGTGCAGCCCTATCACCCAATATTGCCCGCTTTATGAATGGAATTGGGATTTACTGTGGGCTCGGTTATGGATTAACAGAAACGTCCCCGGTACTTACAGGTCCACCCGTGGGGGAACTCAGAATTGGTTCCTCAGGTAAGCCTCTGGTAGACGTAGAAATCAAAATTGCTGAAGATGGGGAGATTCTGGCTAAGGGGCCGAATATTATGAAAGGGTATTACAAAATGCCGGAAAAAACAGATGAAGCCATCGACGAAGACGGCTGGTTTCACACCGGTGATATCGGACATATTGATGAGGATGGCTGGTTGTTTGTAACCGACCGCAAGAAATCACTCTTCAAACTTTCGACGGGTAAATATGTGGCTCCACAACCGATTGAAAATGCATTGGTAAACAGTGGATTTATTGAACAGGCTGTGGTTGTAGGAAGTGAGCATAAATTCTGTGGTGCGTTAATCGTGCCAAACTGGGAAAACATGAAGAAGAGGTTTAAGACAAAGGGATATGATTTTCCGGAAGAGAATCCTACTGAGAATGAATATGTCATCAAACGAATTCAGAAAGAAATTGACAAAGTAAACAAAGAGCTTTCCAAGTGGGAGCAAGTGAAGAAATTCAAGCTGTTGAAAGATCAGTTTACGATTGATGACGGTGAAATCACACCTACACATAAAATTAAACGGAATGTGATCAACCAAAAATATAAAGAGCAAATCGAGAGTATATACGCAGAAGAAGAGGAAGAATCTTAGGATATAAGTTTATGAGTAGAAAGAAATATTCGATCAGGAAAGTAGCTGTATTAGGATCAGGGGTGATGGGAAGCCAGATCGCCGCACATTGTGTAAATGCCGGACTGGATGTGATTTTACTGGACCTGAAAAGTGATGATCCGAATCATCCAAATAAAACCGTGCAGGAAAGTCTTCAAAAAGCTTCCAAGATGAAGCCGTCTCCATTCGGAAAACCGGATTTTGGGCAACGAATCGAGGTAGGAAATTTTGAAGATGATTTTGACAAGCTGAAAGAAGCTGATTGGATTTGTGAGGTCATCATCGAGAAAATGGACATCAAAAAAGAAATGATGTCTCGCATCGAAAAGATCCGTAAACCGGAAACCATTGTCAGCTCTAATACGTCCGGACTTCCTATAAGCGAGATTTCTGAAGACTGTAGCGATGATTTTAAAGCTCATTTCCTGGGGACACATTTCTTTAATCCGCCCCGATATATGAAGCTGCTGGAGGTTATTCCCACTTCAACCACAGCGGAAGATGTAACCGAGTTCATGCATCGCTTTTGTGAGAAGACACTCGGTAAAGGAGTGGTTATTTGTAAAGACACACCGAATTTCATTGCCAACCGGATTGGAATATTTTCCATCGCTAACATTATGCCTTACTTCTTTGATGGCGATTTCCGGGCCGAGGAAATTGACCTGCTGACTGGAACTATTTCCGGTTATTCCAAGGCGGCTACTTTCCGAACGGCAGATATGGCAGGACTGGATGTAACCAATCATGTGGCTAAAAATCTGTATCCATCCATCCCGGATGATGAAATGCGGGAGACCTTCAACCTGCCGGAAGAATTTGAGAAAATGGTGGAAGAAGGGATGATCGGAAACAAAGCAGGGAAAGGATTTTACACTAAAAGGGATGGGGAATATCTGGTTCTCAATCCAAAGACTTTTAAGTATGAGTCGCAGCAGAAGCTGGAAGGACCGGTTTTGGACGAAGCGAAAAAGATTAAGAACACCGCTGAACGGCTGAAGTTTTTGGTCTTCTCTGGGGGAAAGATCGGAGACTTCCTCTGGAATGTGCATCGGGACTTGTTGCTATATTCCGCCAATAGAATCCCCGAGATAACCGACTCTCCACTTTCCATCGACCGGGCTATGCAATGGGGCTTCAATTGGGAGATGGGGCCTTTCGAGCGCTGGGATGCATTGGGAATAGATGATGTAGTGGAGCGTCTCACAAAAGAAGACACTGAAATTCCGGAGCTGATCAGTGAAATGCTGGATGCCGGAATTACATCTTTTTATGAGGATGGAAAGGTTTATGACCCTCAATCTGGGTCTAAGGTAGATATTCCGCCGGAAGCCAAAGGAGAAATCAAGGTTCACCACCTTCGAAAACAGAAATCTCCGGTGATGGAAAATGATAGTGTCTCCCTTCATGATATGGGAGATGGTATTGCCCTATTTGAGTTTCATACACCGAATTCCACGCTGGGCAGTGAGCTGGTTCAATCCCTTTATAAGTCCATCGATTTGGTCAAAGATCAGTTTGAAGCGTTGGTAATAAGTCACGATGCCGATAACTTTGCTTTTGGAGCAAACCTGAAGGAAGCATTGGTTGCCAAACAAAACGATGACTGGAACAGCGTAGTAGAGGCCGTTGAAAACTTCCAGAAAACAGCGGTAGCATTAAGGTATGCACCTTTTCCTGTTGTTGCCGCTCCGTTTGGTAAAACACTGGGAGGAGGAGTTGAATTTTGCCTGTACTCCGATAAAGTGATAGCCCATCATGAACTCTATATGGGTTTGGTTGAGATTGGAGTTGGGCTGATTCCCGCCGGTGGTGGAACTACGGAGTTGCTCCGAAGGGCCATGGAAAAACTGGAGGGTGATGCAGATCCGCTGCCATTCATCAGGGAAGTCTTCAAGACTATCGGGATGGCAAAAGTATCGGAAAGCGCTCACCTAGCCAAAGAACTTGGGTATTTACGTGGTTCTGATACCATCGTCATGAACAGAGACTTGTTGATCAAAACGGCAAAAGAGGAAGCTCTGAATATGATTAAGGCTGGATATCAGCCACCTGCTGAAACTCCGATTAAAGTGCTGGGTAAGACAGCTCTTTCCGCAATGAAGCTGATGCTCCATGTAATGCATGAAGGAAAGTATATCACCGATTACGACAAAGTGGTAGCTGAACGAGTGGCTTATGTACTGGCCGGAGGAAATTTAAGTGAAGCCCAGGAAGTCCCTGAATCTTATCTGTTGAAACTGGAAAGGGAAGCTATTCTTGAATGTCTGCAGGATGACCGAACCCTGGCCCGAATGGAACACATGCTGAAGAAGGGAAAACCATTGAGGAATTAGATTTTGAGAAGGGGGAGTAAGAGTTTTGAGAAAATGGAATATAGATATTAGATAAAAGATTTAAGATTGGAAAATGCATAATTACAAACAGCTGGAGGTTTGGAACAAAGGAATAGAGTTAGCCTCTGCTATCTATAGGGTGACCAAGAGTTTTCCAAAAGAAGAGAAGTTTGGCATTATCTCACAAATGAGAAGGTGCTCAGTTTCAATTAGTTCAAACAGAGCAGAAGGGGCAGGAAGAAACTCTGATAAAGAATTTCGACAGTTCTTAAATATTTCATTTGGGTCGTGTTCTGAATTGGAAACGCAATTAATTATTAGCCAAAATCTTGAGTATTTAACAAAAGGAGAGTTTGAAGAAATAACAGCAGAATTAACTGAGATTCAAAGAATGCTGTTCACTTTAATAAAGAAATTCTCTTAAATCTTTTATCTAACATCTTATGTCTACTAAAACAGCATACATAGTCGCAGCAGCACGAACACCTTGTGGAAAAGCTAACAAAGGATCCCTGCGGTTTACCCGACCGGATTCGATGGGAGGAGCCGTTGTTAAGGACTTGTTGAACCGAACCAAAGGGCTCGAACCCGATCAGGTTGAGGATGTAATCATGGGCTGTGCCTTTCCGGAAGCATCCCAGGGATTAAATGTTGCTCGCCAGATCGCCCTTCTTGGAGGATTGCCAGACTCAGTACCCGGAGTTACCGTAAACCGATTTTGCTCTTCAGGGTTGCAAACCATCGCTATGGCAGCTGAACGTATTATGGCAGGCAGTGCAGATGTGATCATCGCCGGAGGCGTGGAATCCATGAGTTTAGTTCCTATGGGAGGAATGTCGGTTCAACCCAATCCTGAGTTGGTTGATGACAAGCCGGGTGTGTATGTAAGTATGGGTATTACTGCTGAAAACGTGGCCGATAAATATGAGGTGAGCCGGGAAGATCAGGATGAGTTTGCTTATCAAAGTCACCAACGGGCGATTGCTGCCTGGGAGAACGGTAAATTTGATGAGCAAATTACCCCGATTGATGTTCATGAAAAGAAAGTAACGGCAGATGGGGAAGTGGTAGAAGAGAAGTTCACCTTTAAACAGGATGAGGGGCCCCGCAAAGATACTTCCGTTGATGCACTATCGGGCCTACGCCCGGTATTTAAAAATGGAGGGAGCGTAACCGCCGGTAATTCTTCGCAAATGAATGACGCAGCTGCCGGTGTGGTAGTAATGAGCGGGGAGATGGTGAAGAAGTTAGGGCTGGATCCGATGGCAAGGTACGTTGGATTTCAGGTTGCCGGAGTTGCCCCGGAGATTATGGGCATTGGTCCTATAGAAGCTGTTCCTAAAGTTTTATCCAAAGCGGGCTTAGAATTATCGGATATGGATTTAATTGAACTGAATGAAGCCTTTGCATCGCAGTCGCTGGCCGTAATTCGTGAACTTGGGTTGGACAGGGAAATCACCAATGTAAACGGCGGTGCCATTGCCATGGGACATCCTCTTGGCTGTACCGGTGCTAAGCTGACCACACAAATTCTGTACGAGATGAAAGAACGAAACTCAAAGTATGGGTTAGTTACCATGTGCATAGGCGGAGGGATGGGAGCTGCCGGAATTTTTGAAAACCTTTAATCATATACGACCAATGACAAATGACTATTGACAATCGTCATTAGTTCACGGTCACTGGTCGTTAGTCAATACAGGAAAACATGTTCAAAGAAGACACGCTATCAGGGCAAACAATCTTAATTACCGGCGGCGGGAGTGGTCTGGGCCTCTCAATGGCAAAAGGGTTCGCCCGGTGCGGAGCTGGTATTGCCATCTGTGGCAGAACAGAAGAAAAGCTCAAAAAAGCCGTCACAGAGATAGAAAATGAAGGGGAGGGGATCGTTGCCCGCTATTACCCATGCGATGTGAGAGATTATGATGGCGTAACAACGATGTTTGAACAGATAGTAAGTGATTTTGGATCAATAACCGGTTTAGTGAACAACGCGGCTGGTAATTTTCTTTCAGCTTCAGAAGATTTGTCGCCCGGTGGATTTAAAGCCGTTGTTGATATCGTATTACATGGGAGCTTTAACTGTACACATGTATTTGGTAATTACCTGATTGACAATGAAAAGGAAGGAAATGTTCTGAACATGGTAACCACTTATGCGGAAGGGACAGGATGTGGGTTTGTGTTGCCGTCGGCATGTAGTAAAGCCGGAGTATTAGCTATGACGCGCTCCCTGGCATTTGAATGGGCAACCTACGGAATACGATTAAATGCCATTGCCCCCGGACCTTTTCCTACTGAGGGAGCTTGGTCAAGATTGGTGCCTAAGAAAGTGTTGGAGAAAAATTTCAAAAATAAAATTCCTGCAAAAAGATATGGCGAGCATGAAGAGCTCGCCAATCTCGCAATCTTTTTAATGTCTGATCTGGCTCCCTATATAACCGGGGAATGTGTGGTTATTGATGGAGGAGAAAGGCTTCAAGCAGGTCAGTTTAACTTTGTGGATGGATTAATGTCGCGCAGCAAACTGAAAAAATTGTTTAAAACAATGAAGCCGTAATCGGTTAAAGTGAAATCAGGAGAGAACTACGCCTACTAATAATGCAGCGGCTATAATCACGTAGTAAAAACGCTTAATATTTCGGTCCGGTTTACTCAGTCCAAATATGTTTTTAAAGATGTAGTGGTCAAATCCTAACTTGTAATATTTCTCGTATAATTTTGCTCTCATAGCAGCACCTCCTCTTCTTAGATGCTATAAATCGATGTCGTTAATGTCTTCTCAATGTTAAGAAATTGTTAACTTAAAGTAAACGCTATGTTAACGGAAAGTTAACATAGCGCTCAGAGGAACTGTGAAAGGCGTTTTTCTATATTTTCAATTTGCAGGGAAAGCTGATAAGCATCGTAAGCAGTGTAGGGTGTCTCCCTGTCCATTTGAATGGATTTTAGAAACATGAGGGCTGTTTTCTCTGCTGACTTAGCAGGATCAAAGTCCTGTTTCTCGAAAAAGAGGTGGTTGCCTGAGTTAAGACGACCGATGCGTATATCTTGTGAAGGAACATTGCATTCCAGAATTTCTTGCTTGGTGGATGCAATTCGTTTGTGATTATTTTGCCCGCTCCCGGTGTAGATGCGTATATCCACAGTTGATCCATTATCAAACCGGAGGAAAATATGAATTGTGATGGGATGTTTGCCTTCGAGATGGATGGCTTTAGCTTCCACATGATGAATGCCGCTGTCGATCCATTTCATACAGAGTCCAACTTCATCAATCCAAAAGTGGCGGAACTCCTCATCAGAGTTAAGAAATTGGGTGTGATTGACCTCACGCGTGATACTCAGAAAAACCGGTCGGGACATGCGATCCATCATCCATTGTGTAGCAGGGGCCAGAGTTGGCCAATGAGAAAATTGCACGTGAACACCGGCCTCTTTGGTGGCACGATAAATTTTCTCGAGTTTTTGCGTATTTGTGGGCTGGCGGGATATTAGAAAGCAATTCAATCCTAATTGAATGCCTTCCAGCAGGATATCGAGATTTTGTTCTGTTTCATCGATTAAAAGGCAGGCATCGACTTTACCAACTTCTCTGATACCAGGACAGAGCTCTACTTCCTGAACAATCCGGTGAGGGCGTAGATGCTGCTCCCACGCTACGGCCCGTTTTGCATCTCCTACAATTCCAACTTTCATAAGCAATTTAATCCCATTTAGTTGGGTTTCAAGATGCTAATGAGGAAGGAATTTTACAACAAGGCAGAATTTGGTGTATGTAAGTAGCTGATGTAAGATAAATAGCCTTAATCGGGCATTACAATGGCAAGAATGAAATAAGCCAATACAGCCGTTCCAAAACTGGAAACCAAAATAATGGCAAAAATAATACGGACTAGCGTTGGGTCCCATCCGAGATACTCAGCAAAACCTCCGCAAACGCCGGCAAGCATTTTGTCTGTTCTTGATTTTCTTAATTTAGCTGGCATGTTGATATAGTTAGTTTGATTATAATCTAACCTTTCGGTACGCCATCTAAAAAAAGATGTTTCAAAAAAAGTTCAAATAAAAAAGCGGAGCTTTTAGCCCCGCTAATCTACTATGAAAAATTTTTGAAAGTGAGCGTATTCTACCCTTCGTTATTTCCTGACGCTTTTTCTTTACCCTGAGGAGTTGAAAAGTCTGAGTCTTCCAGTTTGAAGTTGATGGATAAAGCATATTGAACACGAACAGGACGGCCTCGTTGATAGCCGGGGGTGAACTGAGCTTGTTCTATAACTTTCAGGGCTTGTTCATCACAACCACCACCTATACCACGAACGACCTGTGCATTCTCAACATCTCCTTGTTCATTTACGATGAACTGAACAGTTACGCGGCCCTCAATGCCGGCACGGCGAGCCATTTCGGGGTATTCAACCTTAGCTTGTAAGGCCTTCATACCTCCTTTTAGTTTGGGCATTTCCTCAACTACGACGAAGTAGTCTTCCTTTTGAGAAGCTTCACTATCATGAACGGAGATATATTCATCCAATGGGGCATTGGCGGATGCAACCCCATGACTAAATCCGGTGGTTTTTTTTGGAGAATGTTGCACCCAAACCGAAGTTTTGTCAATCCCTGTAAGGATTGGAGCACTTGAAGTAATGCTGACATCCATTTCATTGATGGAAAAATCGAGTTTAGAACCATTGATATTACCAGCATTAACTCCTCCATCAAAACGGGCAGGTGATATTTTAAATACACCATATTCATTGGCATTTAGAAAAAAGGCACTCAGTCCAGTCGAAGCAGCTCCGGCTTCTCCTTCCATGTTAATGACCTCTTTCCCATTTATAGTCATGTTAATATTTCTGAATTCGTAAGAAGCATTCTCTAATTCTTCAGGAGACGCCATTTCCGGCCCTCGTAAATCAGAGCAGGCAATAGGGAGTGTAATCCCTAAAATCATCAGGAAAAGAAAGAATACGCTTTGCCGAAACGATGCTTTATGTAGTTTGTGATATTTCATGGTCTTAATACGTTTTTTAAGTGTTGAATTTTTGACTGCCATACTCACCGAGAGTTTTCCAACACCGGTGTTGAGTGGCACTAATTCATACAAGAGATTGGCATAAGACTTAATGGAGAAATCGGATTTGGAAAGTACTTCCTGATCGCAACTTATTTCGCGATAGGTGTCGATCTCCTGGTTGCCGTATCGGATTAACGGGTGAAACCAAAACAGAGATTCGATCATGGACAATGCCAGCTGCAGCAAATAATCACCCCGTTTTATGTGGATGAGCTCATGCTGCAGGGCCATGTCCAGTTTTTCCGGTTCATGTTGCAGAATTTTTGGAAGGACAATCACCGGTTGCTTCCATCCAAATGTGAATGGAACTAACGGATGATCATGAAAAGCTAATTTCACCGGAGTGTTAATCGTCCGGTTAGCTTCATTCGGCACTTCTTGTAGTTCTGTAAGGCTTAAATTCTTGTACAATGATTTCAGTGCTACATAGCTACTGATCAATCTTCCAATCATAAAGATGGAAACCAGGCTGATTAACAGGGTAGCAGCACCAATGAAAAAAGAGGGTTCCTGCCATTGCACAGTGGATAGTTCAGCCGAAGAAGGAGTGGCACCGGATACTATCTCAATAGGATTTTGAACCACAAAAAAAGCAGTGTCGAGATTGGATGATGCAAACCATTCCGGAATTTTATTCATGAGAGCAGCTACTCCAATACCAAGGGGCAGCGAAAGTATAGCAGCGGTTCGCAAGTGATAATGAAACAGTGGATTCAGTTTCTCACGTGTTTTTAAAAACAGAAAAGCCAAAGCACAACAAATAGTCCATATCATAATCGGGAACCAGAAGGTGTCCAGGCTTACATTTCCAACCACTTTGATAAGTTCGGTGAGTTCATACATGTTACTTATCCTCCATATTGTCAATCATATTGCGAAGCTCTTTGAGCTCTTCTTCACTAAGGTTTTCTCCCTTCACCAGCGTCTGCACCAGGGCAGAGGTTGATCCCTTAAATACTTTATCAATCATTCCGGATACCAGGCTCGACTGCACCTCTTCCGGTTTTTTGCGGGCGCTATATACATAGGTGACGCCGTCTTTTCGATACTTTAAATATCCTTTGTCGTTTAAATTCTTCATGATGGTCATGACGGTAGTGTAGGCCACTTTTCGTTCCTTCAGGATTTCTTCCTGCACCTGAGCAACGGTTGCCTCCCCCATCTCCCACACGTGGTGCAGGATTTCCATTTCCGATTCTCCAAGGGGTGTCAATGATTTTCTCATAGTAAGTCTGAATTAGTTAATACTAATATAATAGTATTTAGTAAAAGTTCAAGATTTTATTTCTCAGAAGGCATCAAGTGGTCTGTGATTTCTTTGGTGTTCTTTAGAATGAACAGCTTATCGTGACCTAAGCTTTTGAAGAACTCAATGGCTTCCTCCTGCTGATTAATCAACAGAATTTTTTTGTCTGCTTTGATGGCCAGGGCAATTTCCGAAGCCGTTCCCGGGCCAATGCCTATTCCAATCACGAGATCGGCTGAGAGCACATTAATATTATTCCGGGCACTTCCCAACCCCGTATTAATGGAAATATCCACGAATTCGGATTGATCCCTTCCATCTTCAGAAGGCAGAATTCCTATTGTTGTTCCTCCGGCCGATTTAGCCCCTTTCATGGCGGCTTCCATTACCCCGGCTGCCCGTCCACCGGTGAGTACATATAAATTTCTTTCAGCAACCAATTTTCCAATTTCGAACGCTGCTTCGATGTCTTTCTCTGTTGCTCCTGATCCGGGCCCCATAATTCCAATAATCTTTTTCTTTTCCATGATGGATGATACTTGAAAGCAGGCTAAGATTCGAGTAAGGAACGTTTCGGCAGCTAGAACCCATTTCTTTGGCATGAGCCGAGCCTATTTATCACACATTGATTCTTCCATAGAAAGGCAAAATCCTGATGATCATCAGAAAGCTATATTCATTCTGCATGATCAGCTAAATCTGGATGCCTGGCCCAGTTGGGTTCGGCAGGAAAAGCCGCTGCTTATATTTATAGAGTCTGGGGAGAAGGGGAATTCGCTTCCTTATCACAAAAAGAAAATGATTTATCTGCTGAGCAGCATGAGGCATTTTGCTTTGGAATGTGATGAAGCAGGATTTCCGGTTCTTTACCACTCAACCCAAGGACATTATAATGATGCATTGAAGGAAATCCTTACAGAGAACAAAGATCTTGAACTGAGCTATATGACTCCTTCCGAATGGGACTCAAGAGAGCGACTCCGGGAGGTAAAAGACGAATTCGAAGCACAAGTGGAAGAAATCCCCAATAACTTCTTCCTGGCGGATGCGGAGGAATATAAAGAGAAAGTAGCCGATAGCTGGGTGATGGAATATTTTTATCGAGAAATGAGGCAAAAAACCGGATATCTGATGAATGGTGATAAGCCTGAAGGAGGGGAATGGAATTACGATGAAGAAAACCGCGAAAAGCTTCCGAAAAATCACCCGGTTCCTGAAATTGCTGAGACGGAAGTAGATGAAATAACAGAGGAAGTGATTGATATGGTCGAAGACTGGTTCCCGGATCACTACGGGGAAAGCAGTGATTTTACCTATGCGGTTACCCGACGTCAGGCTTTGTACAGGCTTAATGAATTTATCGATGAACGGCTGGATGAATTCGGTCCCTATGAAGATGCAATGGCCCAGGGAAAGTATGACCTGTTTCACTCGCACCTGTCATTGTATATGAATAACGGACTTATTCTGCCAAAAGAAGCCTGTGATAAAGCAGAGGAAGCTTATGAGAACGGAAGTGCCCGTTTAAATTCGGTAGAAGGATTTATCCGGCAGATTATGGGCTGGAGAGAATATGTTCGTGTTTATTATGAAGGAATGATGCCGGATGTTCGGGAAGCCAATCACTTCAACTTCACCAACAAGCTCCCCGAAATGTATTGGACCGGCGAAACCAAAATGAACTGCATGAGTGAATGTCTGAAACCGGTGATAGAGAAAGGCTATTCGCATCACATTCCCCGGCTGATGGTGCTCAGCAACTTCAGTAACCTCACCGAAACCGACCCCAGGGAACTAAACCGGTGGTTTCATCTCGCTTATGTAGATGCGTATGAATGGGTAGTATTGCCCAATGTACTGGGGATGTCCACTTTTGCGGATGGGGGAGTGCTGGCTTCCAAGCCGTACGTGAGCAGTGGAAATTACATCAACAAGATGAGTGACTACTGCAAGCATTGCGAGTATAAGATCAGCAAGAAAACGGGGGAGGATGCCTGCCCGTTTAACTATCTCTACTGGAACTTTATCGACAAGCAACGGGAAACTTTCACCAAAAATGGTCGGGCTAATTTTATGGTGAATATGTTCGATAAAAAAGCTGAAGAGGATAAAAAAGCTATTTGGGAAAGCTCAGAGAAATTTATTCAGGAATTAGATTGATCTGAATTTTTTGCAATACATACTAAATTTCCGCTTATTCCATAACACATTAATAAACGGGGTGTTATGGAAAAAGAAACCAAATTGTTAATAGGGGCAATAGTTCTCGGAGCCATCGGCTTTTTTATTCCACTTTATTTCGGAAAAGCCTGGCTGGCGCTCTTCAATGTTTTACTCATTGCCATTCTGTTTTTAGGAAGACTCGTAAGCCGCAGCAAAGAGATATTCGAATCAAAGACGGCCTATCGGATTGTATATGGGTTGGTAATTCTCGTCGTTCTATTCAATGCAATTTCTTTTGCTCATGATTATGGAAGGCGGGATTTCCAGAAAAATATTCTTTTAGACATACGAAAGACCATTGATACCGGAATAACCAAGGCTGATGTTCAGGAAAAATTGGTTTATGTACTTGGGCAGTATCATCAAAACGAGCGGGAATCTATCGTAGAAACATTTCGTGATCTGATGTCGGATAATTTGGGAGATGATGGAGTTTTTCTGGCCGACTTTGATCTCAGAAAAGCTGGTAAGCTAAAATCAGGTTGGGGTGTAGAACAGGATGATAATGATCAAATCAATCACTTCTATGCAATAGATGAGGAGAATGATGAAGTGATAGTACGGGTGGTAGCTGAAGTATCTTTAGGAGAAAACCCTGAATATCAAAACTTTGATGGACAAACAGGTAAGTTTGAAATGATGTTTACGCTTAACGAAGAGGGGGTACGCTATGAAGTTCTCAATTAGAAGATTTAATGAATGGTTGATTGTGATAGTGCTGGTTGTACTCATTCCCATGTTATTTTCATTCATTCGTGGAGGTGTTTACTTCCTGCCAGATAACCTGCACTATATCATAAACACACATCCCTCCACGGTAATTATGGCGCATAGCACGTTGAATGCCATTGATATATTTGGAGGGAGTAGCCCAACCGACTATTCAATGACATGGAAGTCAGCTTCTATGTACCTGAATGTGGTAGTATATCTAATGCTCGGCCCTTATTTATTTCTAATGGGATATAAGAAAGCCAAACAGAAGGAAAACCGAGTCAAGCCATGGTATTGGTACGCAGGAGCCGTTATTTGCATTGGTTCGTTATCCATTATTCCCACTGAAATTATAAAGCAAAAGGTGTTTGCTAATACGAAAGAAAGTGCTGCTGAAAGTCGCCAACGGGATATGATGAGGACGGAGCTGGCTGAAGTGGGTTTTGCTACGGCACAGTTTGAAATTTTGCAGGATGGCGTTGATGAGTCATTCAAAGTGGAGGATCTGAATCTGGAAAACCTGCAGTTTAATCATTCGGTGGAAAGTGTACAGTCTGATACTCTCATAACCTTGGTGGCGACAACTCCGGATCAGCCGGAATATCAGGTTACGATGGAGGTGAGGCCGTACAGCCGTAGTGTGTTAAAACAACGGAATTAGTTGATCTTCAATTTGGTTTGCCCGAACAGAAAGCAAGCAAACCGATTATGAAAAACATCAACAGTTACCGAAAGTTTAAGCGCAATGATAAGGAAGTGAATCCGGAGGGTGAGTACATTCTGTATTGGATGCAGATCAACCGCCGGCTTCAGTACAACTATGCCCTTGAATATGCCGTGGCCTTAGCTAATAAGCATGAGAAGCCACTTCTCATTTATGAAGGTCTGAACGTGGATTACCCCTGGGCTTCCGACCGGCTGCATACCTTCATTATGGAAGGGATGAAGGAAAATCTTGATTATGCAGAGCAGAACAACCTGAACTACTTCAGCTATCTGGAGCCGGAGCCCAATGCCGGAAAAGGACTCTTCTATGAATTGGCTGAAAATGCTGCTGCTATTGTTTCCGATGAATACCCGGTGTTTATCATCCGAACTCACAATGAGAAGGTAGCTGAAAAAGTAGATGTGCCCTATACCACCATCGATTCTAACGGAATCATCCCGCTGGGAGTCACCGACAAAGATCCCTACTCGGCATATCTGTTCCGAAAGGTGATGCAGGAGCATTTTCTGGAAGCTTTTACTCATCCGCCCAAGAAAAACCCGGTAGATGATTTGGAGAGTCAGGAAAATGTAGAGCTTCCTGAATCCTTTCTGAAGAAATACCCGCCGGCCGATGAAAAGTTGGAAAATATTGAGCAAACGGTATCAGGACTACCCATCGACCATTTGGTTAAACCGGCTGATTTAGACGGAACCCGCCAGGCCGCTTTGGGAAAACTGGGCCATTTCGTAGCTCATAGTCTGCATCAGTATGATGACAAACGGAACGACCCGGATGCCAAAGCTTCCAGTGGATTGAGTCCGTGGCTGCACTTTGGTAAAATCAGTGAATATGAAATTGTGAAGACCGTACTGGATCATCAGCCCGAGGACTGGGACCTGGATTCCATCACGCCAAACAACGGGAAGAATTCCGGCTTTTTTAACGGTGATCCAAACATCGAAAGTTTTTTGGATGAAGTGATTACCTGGAGGGAGGTGGGTTTTCATTTTGCACATCATCGTCCGGATTATGATCAGTTTGAAAGCTTACCCGATTGGGTAAAGAAAACGACCCGAAAGCATGAAAGTGATGAGCGAGAGTGGGTTTATTCTCTGGAAGAATTTGAGCAGTCCCAAACGCATGATGAAATCTGGAATGCTGCTCAAACCGAACTCCGTGAAACCGGAGTAATGCATAATTATCTTCGGATGTTGTGGGGGAAGAAAATCATCGAGTGGACGCCCGATTACCGCACCGCTCTGGATTATATGATTGAGCTGAACAATAAATATGCCCTGGATGGCCGTGATCCAAACAGCTACTCCGGGATTTTTTGGTGCTTTGGTCGCTTTGACCGCGCCTGGCAGGAACGCCCTATCTACGGCAAGCTACGATATATGACCAGCGACTCAACCCGTAAAAAAGTGAAGCTGAAGCAGTATTTGGATAGATTCGGGAATCAGAAGAGTTTGTTGTGATAGCAGGAGAAAGAATTCAGTATTCAGAATTCTGCCAACTTCTTTCCTTTAAAACACATACCTTACACATGTTCTGCAATTACCTTGAAATTCATTCATGGATCTCTTCGAAGAAAAAAAGTCAGGTTCCTTTCAATCCAATAAAGAAACTCCTCAATACAGTGAGCCTTTAGCTACCCGAATGCGTCCGCAATCGCTGGATGAGTTTGCCGGTCAGGAGCATTTGGTGGGTGAGGGGAAGATGCTGCAGCGGATGATTGACACCGGTATTATTGGTTCGTTGATTTTCTACGGTCCGCCCAGTTCAGGAAAAACCACACTAGCTCATGTAATCTCCCGGGAGATTAAAGCACAGTTTGAAGTGATAAACGCGGTGTTGGATGGCATCAAAGAGTTGCGGAATGTGGTGGATAAGGCTGAGAAATTGAGAAAGCTAAATGGACGGAAGACCATTCTTTTTGTAGATGAAATTCACCGCTGGAATAAAGCCCAGCAGGATGCGCTGCTTCCTCATCTTGAATCCGGGATTATTACATTGGTTGGAGCGACAACCGAGAACCCATTTTATTCGCTGGTAAACCCGTTGCTTTCCCGATGTCAGCTTTTTGAGTTGCATCCGCTTACCACAAAAGATGTCCGGCTAATGCTGAATCGTGCCCTTGAAGATGAAGAGCGAGGTTTGGGTGATAAGGATATCGAAGTAACCGAAGATGCTTTCGATCACCTGGCAGAAATGGCCGGGGGTGATATCAGGAATGCACTGAATGCACTGGAGGTTGCTGTACTTTCCAGTACTCCCGATGATGATGGAAAGATTACCATCAGTCTGGAAGTAGCCAAAGAAAGTATCCAGCGAAGGAATGTGCGCTACGACCGTACCGGAGACGAACATTATCATTACGCTTCTGCCTTTATCAAGTCTATGCGCGGTTCCGATCCCGATGCGGCTTTGTACTGGATGAATGCCATGCTGGAAGGAGGAGATGATCCAAATTTTATATTTCGGCGCATGTTCATTTTTGCCAGTGAGGATGTTGGGCTTGCGGAGCCCAATGCTATCACGATTGTGAATTCCTGCCAGGAAGCTTTTATGAAGTGTGGAATGCCGGAAGGGATGTATTTTTTATCACACGCATGTTTGTATTTGAGTCAGTGCCCGAAGAGCAACAGCACCAAAGCTATTTTTGAGGTGAACCGGGAAATAAGCGATCGGGGAGTGAAGGATATCCCGCCTTATTTAAAAGACAAAACCGCCAACAAAAAAGGGGCAAAATATCTGGGTGTTGAGAATGCTTCTGACAACTATAAATATCCACATAGCCACCCAAATAACTGGGTGGACCAACAATACCTGCCGGATGAACTGAAAGACAAAAAATGGTACGAGGCGGGTACCCAGGGCAGAGAAGCCTTATTATGGAAGAAATGGCAGGAGATCAAAAACCAAAAGCCGGAAAATTAATGGAACAAGGATGATACGGATGGTGCCGATTTACGCTGACTAAATAAATTACGTCATTCGATATACCCACCGTAGAGTCTCAAGATTTTGTGACTCTACGGTGGATGTCAGGTATCAGACCTTGAAAATGTTTTCCATAATCTCCTTATGCAGATCTAAATCGTCCTCATCAAATAAAACAAACCGGATGGTTTTTACATGTTCGAGCTCCGGTATAGTTTCCTTGATGGTATTAAAGGCAACAGAGGCTGCTTCTTCCGTGGGATAGCCAAAGGCTCCTGTTGAAATAGCAGGAAAAGCAATGGAGACAATCTCATGTTTTTCAGCCAGTTTAAGAGCATTTCTGTAGCAGGAAGCCAACAATTGATCACTGGGTTTATCCCGCCCATAGACAGGGCCAAGACAGTGAATTATATTTTCGTTAGGCAGATCATGTGCTCCTGAAATTACAGCCTCACCAGGAGTGATAGGTGCTTTGGGGCGACATTCTCTGGCTAATTCGGGCCCCGCTGCACGATGAATGGCTCCGGCAACCCCGCCTCCTGTTGTTAGCTGGGCGTTGGCGGCATTTACGACAGCTTCCATGTCATCCTGTGAAGTAATATCACCTTGCAGACATTCAATGCTTATATTTCCAACAGAGATCTTCATATCAATTCAGTTTTGACTGCTTGTTTTGCCTAAAAGTGTAAATCATTGCAGATAAATCAAAAAAACAGAGAACGCTTTGAAATGCATCAATTCGATCGGATGAGTAATAAATGAATTGGAATGTTTTTTCTAAGTAATTGGTATGTTGAAGGAGAAAAGAAAGTCAGTTTTAGTACAGGTTTAATGAATCTAAAAATAATCAGCAGTACCGATCGCCCAAATTCTAACGCTCTTAAAGTATCTCGTTATGTGAAAGGACTATATGAGAAGAAAGGGGCGGATGTAGAAGTAATCAGTCTGCAGGATTTCCCTTTAGAAGAAGTAGTGGGCGGCAGATACGGAAAAAAGCTTCCGGCCATTGAGGAATTCAGAAAGCCTGTGCTGGAAGCAGACGGACTGGTATTTGTGATTCCGGAATACAATGGCAGCTTTCCGGGTATTCTTAAAATGTTTGTGGACTACCTTCCATTTCCAAAAGCTTTTGAAAAAATGCCTATGGCCTTTATCGGGGAGGCAAACGGTGCTTTTGGCGGGCTGCGAGCCGTAGAACAGTTTCAGATGGTAGCTAATTACAGAAATGCCCTTCAGTTTCCGGAGCGGGTGTTCATCCCCCGGGTAGAGAAACAGTTTTCGGAATCAGAGGGAATCAAAGATGCCTTCAAACAAGGTCTGCTCGAATCACAAGTGGAGAACTTCGTGAAGTTTGTGGAATCCGTTAAGCAAAAAGAAATGGATCAGCTGGTCTGATTATCATCCGTTCCTAAGCATGTATCCAACCCCGTGCAAGGTAATCAAATAGCGTGGATCATCGGGGTGCACTTCAATTTTAGCTCGTAATTTTGAGATGTGAACGTCCACGGTTCGTGTATTTGTGCTGAACTCATAGCGCCATACTTTTTCCAGTAGCTCGTCTCGTGATACCGGTTCGTTTGCACTTTTCAGCAGATAGCGGATCAATTCTACTTCACGGGACGTAAGTTCAATTTCCTCACCATCCGGACGATGAACTACTGACTCATGTAGATCAATTTTGATAGGGCCCAGCTGCAGGATGTCAACTTCACCTGAGGTGGAGTAGGTGCCGGCACGGCGCAAACGAGCTTCAATTCGGGCAAGAAGTTCTTTTACGCCAAAGGGCTTGGTCAGATAGTCATCAGCGCCAAGGTTCAGCCCTTTTACTTTGTCAGGCTCCTGATCTTTAGCGGTCAGCATAATGACAGGAAAAGTAAATTTGTTATCGCGTATTTCCTCCAGAATATCATAACCGCTTTTGCCGGGAAGCATAATATCAAGAATCATGATATCGGGCTGATGCTCTTTTACCATTTCCACGGCTTGAGTACCCTCTTCACTTACTAAAACATCGTACCCTTCACTTTCCAATGTATCCCGAAGTGTAAAAACAAGGCTAGGCTCGTCTTCCACAACGAGCACTTTCATGCGTTTATCCGACATATTTTGTGTGCTTATTTAATTTTTCTGTTGGTGAGGAACCAGCCTGTACGTTTTGCAGCTGTTCTTTAGAAACGTCATCCTTGTTTAATTTAGGAAATCTTACAATAAATGTTGTGCCTTTGCCGGAACTACTTTTCACCTCAATCTTACCGCCATTCAGGCTAACCATATTCCGAACTATACTCAAGCCCAGGCCATGTCCCTTTATTTTTGTGCTTTTTGAAGCGGAGTCATCAACCCGGTAAAACTTTTTGAAGATGTTTTTCTGTTCCTTTTTAGGAATCCCAACGCCATGGTCCGAAATGCTGAAAAACACCGAATCTTTATTGGATGAAATCTGATATTCAATGCGCTTTTCATTCCTGCTGTATTTGATGGCATTCTCCGTCAAATTGCTGACAATGGTTTCAAAGCTGTCACTGTCGATCATACACAAAGCATCTTCGGCAGAAGATTTGAACTTTACCTCAAAGCCTTTGTTCTCGATATATTCCCGGTTTTCGTTCAGGAATTTATTCATCAGGTTGTGAATGCTGTAAGGAGCAGCTTTAATCATATTCTGGCCGGAGTCAACGCGGGCCACATCCAGGAGTTTCTCAATCATACTTCTAAGCCGGATGGACTCATTATAAATGTGTTCTCCATACTGCTTCAGGCGTTTTGGTTCGGTAACACGCCCATCCGAGATATTCTCACCGGCAGCCTGCATTACTGCCAGAGGTGTTTTCAATTCGTGAGTTACATTGGCGAGGAAGCTGGCTTGCCGCTGAGCAAGGTGTCGTTCACGCTGGGCCGTCACAAACATAAAAATCAGCGCTCCCAACAAGAATAGAACGGCCACACCAAGCACAATCAGGTTTTTGATCAGGGTTTCGTTATATGCATTGGTTACCGGCGCATCCAGGAAAGCAAGGTTCAACGACCAGTTGTCGAAGAAACCGGAGCCGGAAAAGCCCATTACGTGATCACGCAAGTTGCGGTCGTATTGAATAGTAGTATCGTTAGTAGCTAACACTCTGTTATTGGTCCAGTCACGAACCCAAACTACAATACCCGTTTCCTCACTTTTACCAAAGTAATTGGTGAGAATAGGGGGGAGAACCTCATTTACAATGTAATCTTCATTCAAAGTGAGGGTGATATAACCGATCATCCGGCTTTCGGAGAGGTTGATGAGACCGACATTCAGACTTCGATGAGTATCAAACTCAAAGTTATTATTCCACCGGTAGTTAAAATCGTTGAGTTGAATTTTGGTTTTGGTACGGGCCAGGCCAACACCGTCACAAACTAAATCCGGATATGTGTCGGTAGGTGTGATTTGATTGTTTGCAGCATCGTATACAAAAATCGTGTTATTGGGATCGCAGGGATCTACATCTTCAGGGGTAAAATAAATGCTATTAAAAAATGGGCTTTTGGATGAGCGGGCGAGGACTTCCTGAATGTTTTCAGGGAGCTGTCCGGTTTGTTGAAGAGAGCTTTCGATGGGCTCAAGCTCAATCCGGTATAATCCCCGAAGAGGCTCAAGGATTTGATTTCTAACCGTATCGTTGATTTCATCCAGTTGATCAACCCGGCGCTCCTCCTCACTCTCTACCATGCGATCTCTGAGATCATACAGCGAAAGTACGTTCATGCCGGTGAGGGCAATGATAGCTGAGAGCCCGAGCATTAACAGGATCCAGCGAAAGGCTCTGTTTCGTAAAATTTTCATGCAAAAAGATTGTGGACTTTAACGCTCTGAATATAGCATTTAGCGACCTTGTAAGAACTCAAATTTGGTAAAAATAATAGCCAATAAAAAAGCCCTCCGATGAGAAGGGCTTTCTGAAATTAAAATCATTCCGTTTTGAGTGTGAAACCTAATTCACCCAAAGGTTATTGTCACGATTGGTGTCAGGGAAATAGTGGTCGGCATCAATTTCGACTCTGGTGACCGTAGCCGGTGCATCTACAGTAACAGAAGTAGTGCGCTTACCCATCATCCAGTCTTCTACTCCAATTTGGGTGGTTGTTTCGGAGCCATCTTCAAAAGTGATGGTCAAATCTACAGGCATAACCACTTTTCCTAAATCCTCGACGGTAATAGTAGCCTCGCCACTGACCTGGGAGACATCAGCAATAGCCTGATCCAATGTCCAGGTCTCGAAATACCAGGATCGCCAAAACCAGTCGAGTTCTCTGCCGGAAACATCCTCAAAGGTATTGAACATATCAAACGGGGTGGGGTGTTTGTATGCCCAACTGTCCATGAAGGTTGTCCATGCATCTTTAAACAAGTCATCGCCTAATACGCCCTGAAGGGCAATCAAAACCGTGGCAGGTTTTGGATAAGAAGCTACACCATAAGCCGGTCCGGGATAATGGTAATCAGACCAACGCATAATTTCGCCTTCGAGGTAACTGCCAGCAATGGGTAAGTAACTGTTGAATTCTTCGAGCCGGCTAAAACTATCTGGAAATTTATCCCAGCGTGCGTGGGCTTCATGAAAAGTGGTAGCTCCCTCATCCATCCAGGCATGGCGACGCTCATTGTTGCTCACAATCATTGGAATCCACATGTGGGCGATCTCGTGAGCAGTCACATTATACAATGCTTGTCTTTTTTGCGATAAAGGGATATTCGGATTTGGGTTGTTGTAGCTGCCCATTACCGTCATCATCGGGAATTCCATGCCACCGCCTATGATGCCGGCTCCCTCAACGGAAGTCATATGTGGCCATGGATACGGAATGTTTGTATAGTCTGATAAAAAAGAAATAGAGTGAGCCGTGTAATCAGCAGCTTCTTTCCAAAGAGGGGCTGACTCTCTCCAATAAGCGTTAATAAGGGTGTAGTCTTCACTGCCGTCTCCGTCCACATCTCCGACGGGGGTTCGCAATGCATCCCATTGGGATTGGGAGGTGGCGCTGAAAGCTACATCGCGGACTTTTTCAGCCTTAAATCGCCATGTCAGAGTGCCATCTTCGCCGGAAGTGGTTGTACTGCCAAAATCATTGATTTCAACAACTGAAACTGCTGTGTCAGATTGCTGTGCTGTATTATATCTATCGAGAATGGACGGGGCTAAGACCTCCTCCGGATTTAAAAACTCACCCGTACTCATAACCAGCCATTGTTCAGGAGCTGTGATGTTGATCTCATAGTCTCCAAAATCATGGTAAAATTCAGCATTTCCGGTAAAATCATCACCAAACCATCCGTTCACATCATCATATGTAGCAATGTGAGGAAACCAATAAGCGATGAAATACAGATTATTTCGGCTGTAACCCATTCTGCCACTTGCTCCGGCCTGAGGGATTTTAAAATTCCAGTCAATTTCTAATTCTGTAGTTTGTCCCGGGAAAATCCGCTCACTTGGATAGACAATCAGATTTGTGCCCTGAACCACAAACGTTGGCCGACTCCGTTTCATACCAGCAATATCTTCACCGCCAATCGAAACCCGTGTGATATTCATGCCGCCGGTAATCTCCACGATTTCCTTACGGGGCACTCCTTCTTTATGGAGGTTCTGAGCCAGTTCAAAAAGAATATAGTTTAAAGTATCGGGGGAGTTATTGGTGTAGGTGATATCCGCTTCACCGAAAAGCATGGTGTCGGCAGGTACCAGTTCCGTATCAATTTTATAAGAATAAGTATTGGTGAAATAGTTTGGGCCGGGAGTTCCGTCAAAAGTTCTGAACCCATCTTCCACGGCTTGTTGAAAATCCCAGGGCTCTTCAATCTCATACGGAATGGGACGTTCCGGTTTGAAGTTTTGTTCTTCAGTTGAGGCGGTGTCGGGCAAAGTTGTGGTTTTTGATGGCGAACAAGCCGCTAATACGGCGATTGTCATGATCAGGAATCCCGAAAGTGATGATTTCATAATTTGGAATAGTTTGGTTGGTGAGAAAGGAAGCAGGTATAAAACGGGACGAATCTATTTGTGAATTTTCTTGTAATTTCTCTCAATAGAATCTTTCAGGTCATTAAACTCAATGGGTTTCACCAAATAGTCAAGATAGTCGGTTTCTTTAGCTCGTTGAACATGATGGGGATCAGAATTTCCGGTAATATAGATGACGGGCACATCCGAAAATTTGCGGATTTCTTTCATCGCGTCTATACCATCAATTTCCCCTTCAAGAGAAATGTCCATTAAGATGAGATCCGGTTTAATCTTCTGAGCTACTTCGATGGCTGTTTTACCATATACGAGTTCTCCTTCCGCGTCGTAACCCAATTTCTCCAGGTAGCTTTCATACAGAAGATTCAGAATCAGATCGTCTTCGACGATCATGACTGTTTTATTCTGTTTCTTGTCCATCTCGTTCCATTAATTTTCATTGCCTTATAAGCAACAGGCCAAATAATAACATGAATTAATATTAAACGAAATTTTCTAATAAAAAAATTTAGTACCTAAACAAAGTAAACAGTCAATTTATGGTGTATTTGGGGCGGGGTAAATAAAAAAAGCCTGCAACTCTGTTCTGAGAAGCAGGCTTTTAAGTACCGCTGATCGGACTCGAACCGATACGGGCATTTTAATACCCATTGGATTTTAAGTCCAACGTGTCTACCAATTCCACCACAGCGGCTTTCCGGTAGGCGCCAAATATACGGCTTTACCTTTCACTACTTCAATAAAGATTTAAACAAATTATTGAATCCACATCTGCGTTTTGTAACTTTCAGCAAATAACAACTAAAAGAGAAGCTATGAGACGTATTATACCCCTTACTATTTTAATGGCCGTGATTTTTTCAGCAAGCAGTTTTGCTCAGCTTGAGATTGGAGCCTCCTATGAGCTTCGAGATGAAGAACCTAAAAATGGTTTTGGCCTCCGAATCGAAAAAGGAATTCTTGAGAAACTTCCGGTAGTAAATCTATCACTAAGATTACATGGTAGTTATTTCAGTGAAGAGAATAACGTGGACCCGAATAATCAAAGCTTTTCCTATTCTGAAGATTTAACCCACTATGATGTTGGGGTTGCTGCCGTAGGCGGAGTAAATGTCGGGTTACTTGAGCCTTATGTAAGTGTGGGATTAGGAACGGAAAATTATGAACGGGCTATTAAAGACGTTCAAAACAATCAGGGCAATGCGTTGCCTGAGGAAGGTAAGGAAAACAGCATGTATTGGAATTTATCGGTAGGTGCTAAAGTAACGGTAATTCCCGTGCTTAAACCATTTGTAGAATATCGTTATTCTAATAAGGAGCTGGCAGAACCTACCCTGGCAGATGCCCAAAACGGCAGAATCATGTTTGGTGTCTCTTTAAGTTTTTAAACAAAATCGGTTAATTGTATTACAGCGGATGTGAACTCCATATCCGCTTTTTTTGTACGAAAGAATATAAGTAAGTGCTTTAAACGAGGGTTATACCTACATTTAAAGGAAGCTGGCGGGATTAGTTTATGAGTAAAACTGCTTCTATAGATAAATATGACCTTGAGGGTTATAAATTAAAAAAGGCTCAGAGAGAAGATCTGAAGCAGTTGCTTTCCGTATGTCGTGATCACATTGACTCTGTTGATGAAGAAGCGGTGACAAGGGCGTTCAAACTCTGCTACATGTCGCACGAGGATATGAAACGGGCCTCCGGGGAGCCGTACTATTACCATCCGGTGGAAGTAGCTAAAATTGTAGCCAGCGAAATCAATATTGATGACATCTCCGTAATTGCTTCTCTATTGCACGACACGGTAGAAGATACGGATGTAACGCTGGATGATATCCGGAACTGGTTCGGGGATGAAGTAGCGGTTATTATTGATGGAGTTACTAAAATCACCGGCGTGTTCAAAAGCCGGGATAGTAAGCAGGCGGAAGCTTTTATGAAGCTTCTGCTTTCCATGGCAGAAGATATTCGTGTGGTGCTGATTAAATTTGCTGACCGCCTGCACAATATGCGCACTATACAGCACCTGAAGAGAGAAAAGCAGATTAAGATCGCTTCCGAAACCATGGATTTATATGCGCCACTTGCTCATCGTTTTGGATTGTTCCGGATTAAGAATGAACTGGAAGATTTATGCTTCAAAACCATTGATCCTACTTCCTTCAAGTTTGTGGCACGGAAACTTCGGGAAAAGAAAGAAGACCGGGAAGAATTTATAAACGAGTTCATGCAGCCCATTCAGAATGAGTTGACCAAAATGAACTTTAAGTTCGAAATTAAAGGCAGGCCCAAGCATATATTCTCCATTTACCGGAAGATGCAGCGTCAACAAAAGCCTTTCGAAGAAATCTATGACTTGTTTGCCATCCGTATTATTCTGGAAGGTGAGCACAACAAGGAAGATTGCTGGAGGGTGTATTCCATCATCACTGATTGGTACACGCCGATTCCTGAACGATTCCGGGATTTCATTTCTGTGCCCAAAGCCAATGGGTACCAATCACTCCATACCACGGTTATAACCAACAAAGGTCGAAAAGTAGAGGTTCAGATACGAACCCGCCGGATGGATGATATCGCCGAAAAAGGCCTTGCCGCTCACTGGAAGTATAAAGAAGGTGCCCGTCAAGGTTCAGAAACACTTGACAAATTTGTGAATTGGGTGCGGGATGTACTGGATAATCCCCGCCCGGATGCAGCTACCGATTTCGTTAAAGACTTTCAGCTGAACCTGTATAAAGATGAAATCTACGTTTTTACGCCTGATGGCGAGTTAAGAACGCTGCCCCGGGATGCAACACCTATTGACTTTGCTTTTGAAATTCACAGTGAAATAGGTGAGCGGGCTATGGCCGCCAAAGTGAATGGAAAGATGGTGCCGTTACGACAGAAACTGCAGAATGGAGATCAGGTAGAGATTATTACCGGTAACAAGATAAACCTCAATCCGGATTGGATTGATGATGTGGTTACCCATAAGGCCAAATCCCGGATTCGCCAGTTTATTAAGCAGAAGCAACGGAAGGTTGCGGAGGAAGGTCGCGAGGTCTGGAACAAGCGGGCAAGTCGGGGTAATATTGAAATTTCTGAACAGGAGCTGAATCGGTTTGCCAAGAAATTCAAGTATGAGTCGACTCAGGAATTGTTTTTCGATATTGGCTCGGGAGCGTTTGATGTAAATGAGCTTTTCCGTGAGGTGAAGAAGTTCAAGAGCACCGGTCGTATTGAAGATACCGATCAGGTGCAAGTCAATCCCATTACTGAGGAAGAAATTCAGGATAAGTACATCAGTGAGGCACGGTCGGTTGGTGACGGGAAGTCGCTGTTTATCAATGGCGAGCTCAGCAATATCAAATACTCGTATGCCAACTGCTGTAACCCCATTCCCGGTGATGATGTAATTGGTTTTATAAGCCGAACCGGAGATATCAAGATTCACAGGGCCATGTGTAACAATGCACAGCACCTACTGAAGACGGAAGCTGAGCGTATTGTTGATGTGAATTGGGCTAAAAATATCGACACTAAGTTCCTCGGTGCTATCAAGGTTATAGGCGGCGACAGGGTGGGTATGATCAATGATATCACAGATGTACTTTCGAAATCGTTGGAGACGAACATGAAAAGCATCAATGTTAGTAGCGACAGCGGGATGTTCGAAGGAATTATAACTCTTTATGTGGATGGTATTTCTCATCTGACCAAAATTATGAAGAGGCTCGAAAAAGTAGAAGGTGTTAAAAACGTTTTACGCTACGAGTAAACCTTTCTAATGCAGTTTAGGTAGATTTTTATTAAAGTTATCTTTACAATACTGAAAGATTATTCGCTATAGGTCAAACAGCTTAAGGAAAACAAAGTTGCGAATAATTATGGAAGGACAATCGTGCCATAATTAAATAAGCGGCACTTAATAAAATCAATAAAACTATGATGACATATACTAAACGAGACGTAGTCCGTCGAGTTGCGGAAGCAATGGATGAACCTATGATTCAAGCAGAGCCGTGGGTTGATGCTGTAATTGTAGCTTTACGTGAAATTATGATGTCTGCTGATACAGAATGCAGAATTGAGATTCGTGACTTTGGAGTTTTTGAAGTAAAAGAAACCAAGGCTAAACCAAAAGCCAGAAACCCTAAAACAAACGAAGTTATTTATGTGCCTGCACATCGTAAAACACACTTCAAACCAAGCAAGTTGATGAAGAAGTTTTTGCGACAACCTTTAGAGGATGTGAAAAAGGATAAATAATTGAGGGGTAAATAAATAGTTGCAGGAGTATGCACGGCTTGTCGGTATAGATGTTGGAAAAAAGAGAGTGGGTATAGCTCAAACCGACTTACTTAAGACCATTGCTACGCCGGTTGGCACCTTTTCCCCTGAGGATGCGTTATCTGAAATTAAGAAGATCACAGAAAACGCATCCGTAGAAAAATTTGTTGTTGGTTGGCCTTTGTCTCTTAAAGGAGAAGAAGGGTCGGCCACACAAATGGTTAATAACTTTATAAAAAAACTGCGCCATTCTTTTCCAAATATAGATATTGCAAAAGTGGATGAGCGATACACGTCTAACCAGGCGCGTAGCCTTATGATAGAGGCTGGAGTTCCCCAAAAAAAGAGACGTGAAAAGGGGCGGGTTGATCGTATCGCTGCTGCCATCATTTTACAAAACTACCTAGATTCGAATTCTTAATATAACATATGCCCATATTACCAATTGTAACGTACGATGATCCGGTTTTACGGAAACAAGCAGATGAAATAGAAGAAGACAGCCCGGAACTGCAAACTCTTATCGATAATATGCTGGAGACCATGTATAACGCTGATGGCGTTGGATTGGCAGCCCCGCAGATTGGCCGTTCCATGAAATTGTTTGTAATGGATACCGACTCCATGATTGAAGATGGAGAAGTTCCTTACGGCCCGATGGTTTTTATTAATCCATTGATTCTGGAAAAAAGAGGAAATAAGGTTCCGCTTGAAGAAGGTTGCCTCAGCATCCCGGAAGTGAACGACAAAGTATTTCGTCCTGAAACAGTAATCATTGAGTTTTTTGATCGGGATTTCAACAAGCACCGACTGGAAGCCGGAGGCTGGACCTCACGTGTAATTCAGCATGAGTATGATCATCTTGAAGGGGTGCTATTTCTGGACTATCTGAGTGCCTTCAAAAAGCGAATGCACAAGAAAGAGCTCAAAGAGATAGAAGAAGGCAACAAAAAAGTGAAATACCCGGTAGTTCCCAAACAGGAAGAAGCGTAGCGATGAATATTGTTTTTATGGGTTCACCTGAATTTGCTATTCCGAGCCTGGAGCAAATTCATCAATCGGAACATACCATAAAGGCGGTGGTCAGTAATGTGGATAAGAGACGTGGCCGGGGCTCAAAAAAGTCACCAACGCTGGTAAAAGCAAAAGCGTTGGAGCTGGGACTTCCAGTAATTGAGGTAGATGACCTTTCCTCCCCACAATTCGGAACACAGTTACAAGCATTGGAAGCAGACCTCTTTGTAGTAGTTGCCTTCCGCATTTTACCTACTTCTGTTTTAAGCATCCCCAAAAAAGGCTCTATTAATTTGCATGCTTCCCTATTGCCCAAATACCGGGGAGCTGCCCCTATTCACTGGGCTATTATCAATGGAGAAGAAGAGACCGGGTGTACTGTTTTCTTTCTGGATGAAAAAGTGGATACCGGCAACATTATCCTTCAGAAAAAGACGGAAATCGGAGATAATGAAACGACCGGCGAGTTGTATAACCGGCTCAGAGACATGGGAAGCGAGTTACTACTGGAGAGTATTAACAAAATAGATACGGAGGATTATACCTTATCAGCTCAGGATCACTCCAAAGCCACCCCGGCGCCCAAGCTGTTCAGGGACGATTGCCATATTGATTTCAATAAATCGGCAAGAGAGGTTCATAATAAAATCAGGGGATTAAGTCCGTTTCCGACTGCCTGGGCTAATTGGAATGGAGAGAAGTTCAATATGTACCGGTCTCGTTTAGGGATTGCCGCTAATGTTGATCCCGGAGAACTTTTGGTTAAGGATGATAAGTTGCTCGTGGGATGTTTAGATAGTACTGTGGAATTGACAGAAGTGCAGCTTCCGGGTACAAAAAGACTGACAGGAGAGGAATTAATAAGAGGCTATGACGTTGAGGGAGTGCTGAACTGATTTTTTCTTGAAGAATTAATTTGAGATATACGTTCGGTTTTTTATCATCACGCCAATTGCAAAGCTAAAATCATAGCATATTATGGAGCAGTCAGAAATTTTTGAGGCCGCTAAAACCGGTAATTTGGAAGAGCTTAAAAAGCTTTTGAAAGGCAAGGTCGATATCAATGAAACCAACAAGAGTGGTGCCTCTGCTCTTATTTTGGCTTCTGAGAAAAATCATACCGAAGTGGCTAAGTTTTTGGTGGATGAGGGAGCTGATCTGAATATAGAGACCAAGATGGGAGGGACGGCTCTAAACCGAGCAGCCGAAAACGGTAACCTTGAGCTATTGAAATATTTCCTCGAAAAAGGTGCCGGTATTGGTAACCTTGCACTGATTGCAGCCTCCCGGGTGGGGAACCTTGAGGCGGTTAAGTTATTGGTAGAAGCCGGCGCCGATGTGGATGCCCAACAAAGATGGGGGCATACGGCACTGATGTTGGCAGCAAAAGAAGGCAATACCGACGTAGTAAAATATCTGATAGATGAAGGGGCCAACGTGAAGTTGCGGGATAAAAACGGGGATACCGCAATGATGATTGCTATGGATAACGAGCAGGATGATATTGCTTTGATATTAAGGAGAGCCGGGGCTAAAGCCGAATCCAAGCCGAAGAAAGAAGTAGCTCCTATTACGGATGAAGATGAGGATGTTGACCTTGATGACACAACCGATGTGGATGAACTGGTTGCTGATGATGACGATGCCCCGGATGATGTAGACCTTGATGACTAAGGATGCTTAATCATCAAAAGAATGGACTTTGTAACATCCGTCCATTCATAGTAAGCTGAAGCTTTCTCAGTAATAATTGACCCGGATTATCTATTCCATTCAGAATCCGGGTTTTATTTAAATCCTGCTAAGAATTAGCCGGAGATTTCGAGTAACTACTCCAGTCTACTCTTTTGGTTACAATATATAAGCCGATCAATACGAGAGGGATGCTGAGCAGCTGACCCATGTTAAAGATCCAGTCGCTGGCGAAATTGGCTTGTGGAATTTTTGTGTACTCCAGAAAGAACCGTCCTGAGAACAGCATAATTAAGAACATGCCAAACAACGAACCTTCCGGTGGGTGCGCCTTATACTTTTTGTAGATGTACCAAAGAACGGCAAACACAAGCAGGCAAAGAAGTGCTTCATATAACATAGTTGGGTGCCGCGGAATGGTGCCTGCCGGTCCGGGCAGATTGGTGAAAATAATTCCCCAAGAGACATCGGTGGCATGGCCATAAATTTCAGAGTTAAAGAAATTACCGGTTCTGATGAAAGCTCCGCCCACAGCAGTGGGAATTACGACCCGGTCAGCCAGCCACCAAAAACTCATTTTTGGTGCTTTCTTAGCCTGATAATACATCGCTACGATAATTCCGATGGCAGCACCATGGCTAGCCAAACCACCGTTCCAGATAGCCAGTACCTGATCTAAATTCCGAAGGTAATAAGAAGGATCATAGAAAATAACGTGACCGAGACGAGCTCCAATTACGGTTCCCACTAAAACCCAGGTTAGTATACTTTCCATTTCCTCGACCTTACGGCCACCGTCTTTCCATAATTTCACGCCAAAGAAATAACCGGATACAAACGCTCCGGCAAACATCAGGCCGTACCAGCGAGGTGCAATGGGGCCAATGGAAAAGATTTCAGGGTCGATACCCCATGTCAGATTTTGCAAAAGTGCGATGATCATTAAGTCAGGTTAAAGAAGGTTCAGCAGAAAATAACAGCACAGACGGGAAAGTGAAACTAAAAGCTAATTTATTACCTCATTTTTTACACCAAATGCCTATACTTGATTAAAGACAAAACAGGGAACAAAAAGGGAAGTTAGTTTGCAGGAAGATCGCAGATTTGTCCGGCCAAGAAAGCAGTTGATAGAAACGCTACGTGAGAAAGGTATCGAAGATGAGCGTGTGCTAATGGCTATTGGGAAGATACCCCGCCATAAATTGATTGACACGGCCCTGCATACCAAAGCATATAACGACACTGCCCTACCTATTGGGATGGGCCAAACCATCTCTCAGCCATTCACGGTAGCTGCCCAAACTGAGTTGCTCAATATTGATAAGGGCGAAAAGATTTTAGAAATTGGAACAGGTTCCGGCTATCAGTGCATGGTATTGTGTGAACTTGGGGCCGATGTTTACAGTGTGGAGAGGCACAAAGAACTGTACCACCGCGCTAAAGAAGCTCTTCATGAATTAGGCTATCGAGCCATGCTGAAGGTGGGAGACGGAACGCTAGGTTGGTCTACCTATGCACCCTATGATGGTATTGTTGTTACCGCAGGTGCCCCGGTTGTGCCGGACGATCTGGTTCAGCAATTGGCTATTGGTGGCCGGTTGGTGATTCCCGTCGGAGACGACACCAAGCAGATGATGTTACGAATAACACGGGTTTCTGAAAATGAATATGAGCGTGAAGAACTGGCTGATTTTAAATTTGTACCGCTTATCGGCGAAAAAGGATGGGGTGGCTCAAAGTGACCGGTAAGGAGCAAACTTCTAATTCCCCCAAAGATACAACCACTTTTAAAGAAGCACCCTTTTTAGCCCTAAAAGGCTTTCTGATGGGATCGGCGGATATTGTGCCTGGCGTAAGCGGTGGCACGATGGCCTTAATTGTGGGTATTTACGAGCGCTTGCTGAATGCTATTAAAAGCGTAAATGGTAATTTTATCAAGCTGTTTTTCACACTCAAATGGAAGGCGGCGTTTAGGGAAATCCACATTTTTTTCCTGGCATTTTTGTTTTTGGGGATCTTTTCCGCTCTGGCCTTTTTCACCAAAGTGGTACCGCTACAGGTATATATGTTTACCCATCCCGAGATCGTATATGGACTCTTTTTTGGGTTGATTGTAGGTTCCATCTACATTTTAATCAAAGCTCTTGAGCGATTTACCAAAACAGAACTGCTGATGCTTGTTCTGGGAATGGCTTTTGGAATCTGGATTGTATCGCTGGTTCCGGCCGATACGCCTGAACATCCGGCCTTTGTGTTTCTAAGTGGTTGTATTGCGATTTGCGCTATGATTTTGCCGGGTATCTCCGGTTCATACCTGCTGCTCATAATGCGGAAGTATGATTATCTGCTTTCCGAAATAGGGAAGCTGGGTGGGGTGGAAACAGTGGACGGGCTGATTGGCTTACTCCCTTTTGTGTTGGGAGCTATTGTTGGTTTGGCTGCTTTCTCCAGATTTCTTTCGTGGCTGCTATCAAAGTATCATTCCCAAACCATAGCTGTGCTAATCGGCTTTTTAATTGGATCGCTATATGTGATTTGGCCTTATCAGCACCGTGAGTTTGTGCAGCGAGCTGAAGTGACTCAGGTGGAATACATGAATCACCCTAAAGTGCAGCAGCTCATGGAAAATCCACCCGATAAAAACCTGCCCGAATACGAACGCATAGGTGAAATTCGCAACAGCGAATCTACTTTTGATGAGATGAAGCAGGTGGAAATAGAGACGGTGAAGAATAAGCTTATCAAAACGGAACCTTATGTACCGGGTTGGATTGGTTCCAGACCTGGAGACGATCCCAATGTATGGGGCGGTGTTATCGGGATATTGGTGGGTGTGATTTTAGTTGGCGGGTTGGACCGTCTCCGTGATAAGTAGTGTTATCGCTCATTGCGAGAAGTCCGGTATTTGTAGGGGATTTTGATACAGAGTGACATCAGTAAGAAGCCTTCTCATGATGCCACCATTATTCTGCAAACTCCCATCATCTAAATTTAATTTAGAACGATGGAACATTTGTAGCGGCTAACTTATTTTATTAATAGAGTTAGTTAATCAATAAAACAGGAGTGGCTATGAATGTTGAGCGCGTATTAATCCCCACCGATCTTTCCGAGAAATCCAACGCAGCATTAAAATCGGCTGATCTATTTATAGAACGATTCGATTGCACGGTTGATTTGATGCACGTAATACCTCTTTCTAAATACCTGGGCGACAGTTTTGATAAAATCGGGGTTCCTTTGAGTATGGATAAAGATGTTTATCCCAAGCTTATTGAAAACCAGCGTAAAGAATTGAGCGCCTTCGCTAACGAGCACATCAAAAAGAAAGAAAAGCGTGGTGAATACATTGTAAATATCGACCGAAAGCCATCCGATTCAATCCTTCGTCAGATTGAGAAAGGAAACTACGATTTGGTCATCATGAGTGCAAAAGGGGATCATTTTGCTGATTTCTTCCACGGAAGTGCTACCGATAAAGTAGTCCGTCGCTCCAAAACGCCGGTGTTAACTCTATCCGAAAAGATGGTGTCGGATCACATAAATACCATCGTTGTTCCATGTGACTTTTCCAGCCATTCCCTGGCAGCCATCCCGTTGGCATTTGATATTGCACAGAAATTTGGTGCTAAACTGGAGTTACTGAACGTAATCGAAATGTATGCCCACGATGTGCATGGCGTTGAACCTACTACCATAGGAGTAGATGAAGAAGCGGTTTATGGTGGGTTAAAAGGGCGTTTAAATAGCTTTTTTGATGACCACAAGGAGTATAATTTTTCAGTGGAAGATGGCGACGAGGATTTCAAAGACACTCTGGTACATCACGAAAATGGTGAAGAAAGCCGCATTGAGTTTAAGACGGTTATTCTGAAATCGATTGCAGCTCATCATGAAATTATTGACTACTCAAATGAAAATGCCGACCTGGTTGTGATGAGCACGCACGGACGCACCGGGCTATCACGAATGCTCCTTGGTTCCACTACTGAGCAGGTAATTCAGCATCTTGAGAAGCCCCAGATTACCATAAAACCGGAGCTGAAGAAGTAAAGCGCATACAGTTTTAAAACTAAAAAGCCCCACTCAAATTAATGAGCGGGGCTTTAATTTTATAGGGCTGATGAGCCAATTACTTGTTGGCGAACTCAAAGTCTTCGAGTTCGTAGTCAACGCCATCTGCCGGTCGCAACGTGGTTGATTTCGGCTCAAGGAAATACTTGAGGTAATCACGACCACCTGCTTTAGCATCGGTACCACTGAGTTTGAAACCTCCAAATGGCTGAGCTCCAACAAGTGCTCCGGTGCATTTACGGTTGATGTACAAGTTACCAACCCGGTATTCTCGCAGTGCACGGTCAATTTTCTTAGGATCTTGCGAGAAGTAAGCTCCGGTTAGTCCGTAGTCAACACCATTGGCAATGCGCAGGGCATCATCGGTGTCTTTGGCTTTGATGAATGCGGTTACAGGACCGAAAATTTCTTCCTGAGCAATACGGTCGTTTTCATCGATGTCAGCAAAAACGGTAGGTTCAATGTAGTATCCTTCGTTTTCCGTTTCGGCTCGCTTACCGCCGGCAACCAATCGGCCTTCTTCTTTGCCAATCTCAATATAGCTCATGATTTTATCCACGGCTTTTTGATTGATAACAGGACCGGAGATATGGTTTTCTTTGGCATCGCCTACTGTTAGTGCTTTGGTTTTCTCAGCCACTTTTTCCAATAGCTCATCATAAATATCCTGATGGGCAATTACGCGGGAGCTGGCTGAACATTTTTGTCCCTGGAACCCAAAGGCACCTTTTACAATTTCAGTTGAAGCTTTTTCGAGGTCGGCATCAGCATCTACAACGGTAGCGTTTTTGCCACCCAGTTCGCAAACCATTCGCTTCAGGAACTTTTGTCCATCAGCAACTTCTGCTGCAATTTTGTTCAGGTGAAGTCCAACATTCTTAGATCCGGTGAAGGAAATAAATCGGGTTTTAGGATGCTTGGCAAGGTTTTCACCCACTTCAATATCGCCACCGGTTACAAAATTGAATACACCTTTTGGAAGGCCTACTTCTTCAAAAATCTCGGCGAGAATGGAACCCATACGAGGAGTGTCGGGAGCGGGTTTTGCTACAACGGTGTTACCAACTGCAATTGGGGCAACGGCCATTCCTACAAAAATAGCAAAAGGGAAATTCCATGGGGAAATGGAAACGCCGGCTCCGATAGGCATGTAAATAGTTCGGTTGTAATCTCCCCAGGTTTCTGACAGCACGTCCATTCCATCGTCGATGCGAAGGGCTTCATGTGCGTAATAATCGATAAAGTCGATGGCTTCGCAGGTGTCAGCATCCGCTTCCAGATAGTTCTTCCCGGCTTCACTGACCATCCAGGCATTAATCTCCAGCCTTCGGCGACGGATAACATCGGCAGCTTTAAACAGGTATTCTGCTCTTTTCTCGGCAGAAACATATTGCCAGGTTTCAAATGCATCCCATGCTTTGTCTAAAGCATCGAAGGCTTGTTCTTTACTGGCCATTTGGAATGTTCCGATAGTCTCAGAAAGGTTGGATGGGTTTTTACTTTCAAAAGTACCGGCATCACCTTTCACAAATTCGCCGTTTATATAAAGATCATACTCCTGGCCAAAATTGGACCGGACTTCTTCAAGTGCTTTCTTTTGAGCTTTATCGTTTGTGGGATCAGAAAAATCTAAATACGTCTCATTTTTGAACTTTTTTAAGGTCTGGTCGGGCATGGTTTTAAGTTATTTTATTGATGAATTTTATGCTTTGCTACACTAAAGATACGCAGAAAAGCGCTCCCATTTCAAAGGGGATGATGTTAAACCCTTCAGGATGCCGAAAACATTGAAAATAGGGCGCGATAATGGTAGCTTTCAACGATTCACAAGAACTTTACAAGTCTGTTTTACATTCTTACTTAGTGAAGTTAGAAGAATAGAAACTCAATTCAATTATAAACAGGATTCGAAATGGCAAAAATTAAAGTGGGAATTAACGGGTTTGGCCGTATTGGCAGAATGGTGACCCGTTCAATCCTAACTAATCACAAAGACACAATTGAAATTGTTGGTGTAAACGATCTGACAGACACCAAAACACTGGCTCATCTTTTCAAATACGATTCTGCTCAGGGTACCTATCCCGGAGAAGTATCTGTGGACGGCGACAAGATGACCATTGATGGAATGAGCTTTGATGTGAGTGCCGAGAGAGATCCCGCGAATCTGAAATGGGGAGACCTCGGCGCAGAAGTTGTTGTTGAGTCAACCGGTTTTTTCCGGGATGCTAAAAGTGCCGGTAAGCATTTGGAAGCAGGAGCCAAAAAAGTAGTTATTTCAGCTCCGGCATCCGGCGATATTCAAACCATTGTGCTGGGCGTAAATGATGAGAAGATTGCTGATGATATTGAGATTTACTCCAACGCAAGCTGTACCACCAACTGCCTGGCACCAATGGCTAAGGTGATTGACGACAACTTTGGATTGGTAAAAGGATTCATGACCACCATTCACTCTTACACTGGCGACCAGCAACTGGTTGATGGTCCGCATAAAGACCTTCGCCGTGCACGCGCTGCTGCTGCAAACATTGTACCTACCACCACTGGTGCGGCAAAAGCTGTAGGACTTGTACTTCCGGAGCTTGACGGGAAACTTGATGGCGGAGCCGTTCGTGTTCCAACCCTGACCGGTTCATTAACAGATTTAGTATGTGAAGTTGAAAAAGAAACAACTGCAGAAGAAGTGAATGCTGCTTTCAAGAAAGCTGCCGAAGGCCCTATGAAAGGAATCCTTGAGTATGCTGATGTGGAACTTGTTTCTTCCGACATTGTTGGAAATCCACATTCAAACATTTACGACAGTCAGCTTACTAAAGTAGATGGAAAACTGGTTAAAATTATTGGGTGGTACGATAACGAAGCAGGTTATTCTGCCCGTACTGCTGACTTAATTACCAAGATCGTTTAGTGATTTTTGTTTTGGTGAACATTGTTCGCCGAACTTGGTATTTTATCAAACTCCTGCTTTCTCAAAAAGGCAGGAGTTTTTTTATGTCTGTTTACTTGTAAAACTCAGCTGATCTCCTCACATTTCTACACACCAAAAAATGAGGAGAAACTATGTTTAGGGTATCATTTTATATTTTATCAGCACTGTTATTATTTGCGACTACGGGTTGCGTAGAAGTTGAAACCGAAAAGAAGTCAGCCACTCAAATACCTGAGGTTGATTTTGAGTTAACGTCAGATCAAACACATAGCCGTTGGAGCAGCACCATTGAACCGGTGTTGACGGTTCCATCCGGTTCTGTTATTAAAGTGGGAACTGAAGAGGCATCAGATCAACAGCTGAATGTCAATTCCACCCTCGAGGATTTAGCCAACCTAAGCTTTGATCCTATTCATCCGCTAACCGGCCCCGTGTATGTTGAAAATGCAGAGCCCGGAGATGTCCTAAAAGTAACGCTTCATAAAATTGAGATGGGCGAGTGGGGGTGGACAGCTATCGTACCCGGTTTTGGATTTCTCGCCGATGAATTCACTGAGCCATATCTGAAGACCTTCGAGCTGGGTAAAGACAAAAAAACGGCCAGGTTCTCAGAGAATATTGAGATTCCGCTGAAGCCGTTTCCCGGTGTGATGGGAGTAGCTCCGGATACCGAAGAAATGCTTTCCACCATTCCTCCCCGCGAGAATGGAGGAAATATGGATGACCCAAATATTACTGAAGGCTCCGTGGTTTACTTCCCGGTGTTGGTAGAGGGAGCGTTGTTTTCAATTGGAGATACTCATGCCGCTCAGGGACACGGGGAGGTTTGTGGTACAGCTATTGAAGCTCCAATGAACATCATTTATGAAGTAGAGGTGATAAAAGGAGGGAGAACGATCAGTGAGCCTCAATATGAAACGGATGACTATTACGCAGTTACTGCCTTTGCTACTACTATTGATGAAGCGGCGAAGAAAGCGACTCGTTATATGATCGATTTCCTGGAGGAAGAGAAAGGGATGGACCGACAGGATGCATACGCACTTTGCTCCCTTGCCGGAGACCTGAAAATAGCTGAGGTTGTTGATGTACCTCATATGTTGGTTTCCATGCACATCCCGAAGAATATTTTTAAGTAAAACAGACACAATCCAAAGTTTAGAATTCAGATGAAGAAATCACCATTTTTAATAGCTGTATTATTTGTAGTCAGTTTAGGCTGTACAACTCAGCAGCAACAGGTAACGTTAGACACAGAACAGCTTATTGAAGATCTAAGGGTGATTTCTTCGGATGAGATGGAAGGCCGCCGGGCAGGTACCGAAGGCAACCGCAAGGCCCGGGAGTATCTGGTGCAACGATTTGAAGAAGAGGGAGCTCAACCATTTCAGAATTCCTTTACGCATGAGTTCACCTTTACCAACAGAAGCGGGGAGGAGATGACCGGAGTGAACGTAATCGGGCAAATCAAAGGAAAAACGGATTCGGTAATGGTGATTACCGCTCATTACGATCACCTGGGTGTTCGCGACAGCTTGATTTATAACGGCACCGATGATGATGCTTCCGGAACCGCCGCACTACTGGCCTACATCGATTTCTTTAGCCAAAACCAACCCAATCATACTCTGGTTTTTGCAGCTTTCGATGCTGAAGAAATGGGACTACAAGGAGCAAGAGCTTTTGTAGAAGATTCTGTTTTCCTTGAAAAAGTGAAGCTGAATATCAACCTGGATATGATTGCTCAGAATGATTCGAATGAGATCTATGCTGTGGGGACCTATCACTATCCGGAGCTAAAGCCGGTACTGGAAGATGTTGAAACCGGTGAAATCAATTTGCTATTTGGGCACGATAATCCGAACAGCGAGTTGGACGATTGGACGTTTGCCTCAGACCACGGTCCCTTCCATCAACAAGGTGTTCCCTTTGTGTACTTTGGAGTGGCAGATCATGAACACTATCACCGCCACACAGATGACTTCGAAACCATTCCTCAGGATTTTTATAAAGCCAGTGCCCGGATGATCCTGAATGCTATTCTGGCTTTCGATGAGCAGTAAAACGCAAAGCATAAAAAAAGCCTCACCAAAGGGTGAGGCTTAAAGCGTTCTACAAAAAAGTTGTTCTAAAATTTCCGCAGGTAACTGGTGCATTCGTTGCAATCTTTGCCATCTTTGCGGGCGTCTTCTTCTTTTTCAAAACCCTGACTGGAAAAGGCTTCAATATCTCCGCTTTTGGAGACTCGTCTCCATCTCCATTCGCCTTTAACGTCTTGGTATAATTCACATTTAGCCATAGATAAGTATCTGATTTATTGGTAATTAACTATCACTTAGTATAGCCAAAAAGCTGCTTTTAAGCAATTCTGAGGGTTTTTCGGAATGAAAAATTCAAAATTATGAATTATTGAATTTCGAAATCATAGCTAATCTCAGAGCCTTTCTCCAGTGCCTTGGAAACAGAGCAATATTTGGTAATGGACAAGTCTAACGCTCGCTGTACTTTTTTGGGATCCAGTTCACCGGAGAGGATGAAGTGCAGGTGAATGGTCTTGTACTCCGAATAACCGGCATCCAGCTTTTGCTTGTCAGCATCCACTTCCACTTTAAGATCGGTGAGATCCTGTTTTTGTTTTTCAAGAATGGAGATGACATCAATGGCACTGCATCCTCCGATGCCGGCCAGTAACAATTGCATGGGGCTTAATCCTCCATCCAATCCGCCAATATTATTCTTGCCGTCTATTCGGATTTTTCCATTGGTTTCATTTTCAGCTTCCATGTGGAAGTCTTTGCCTAACCAGGTAACATCAATTTTCATAAGTATAAATTTGATTAATAAGCTATGTCGGAAGGTAAAGAAATGTAGCGTGCAGAACCATGAATTGCATTGTTTAGGCACAAGCCGGTAACCGAACGAAATAAGTAATCAATTTAGTTTGATTATCAAATCATAAAGATAAATATAACAGTTGACCCGGTTAGTAAGCTTTGCCTATATTTGAAGCAATGAAAGACGCACTCCTACATATCCATCATCTTTCTCACGATGTCCATCATGCCCATCGCGGACATCATCATATCCATGTGCATTAATTGCACCCTTTTTTGATCCTGTATCTACCTATTTTCTAATTCTTATTACTTATTGACTAATTTCATGAACAGAACAAAAGATTCTTCAACCTCTTTACGTATTGCTATCCAAAAAAGCGGTCGTTTGACCGATAAAACCATCGATCTGCTGGAAGGAATCGGTATAGAGTTTGATAACTACAAACGGAACCTGATTGTTAAAACCCGAAATTTTGATGTCGAGCTTTTGTTGCTCCGCGATGATGACATCCCAGAGTACGTACAGGACGGTGTATGTGATTTGGGATTTGTGGGGGCTAATGAGACACAGGAAACGGGAGCCGATGTAACCCCGATACGAGACCTTCAATATGGAAAATGCCGGCTATCTCTGGCGGCTCCAAAAGACGGGGATATCCAGTCAGCAGTGGGTTTTGAAGGAAAGAAAGTAGCAACAAGTTACCCGAATTTAACCCGCCGGTTTTTCGAAGAACGTGATATAAATATTCAGATAGTCGAGATTTCCGGAGCGGTTGAAATAGCACCTCAGCTTAAAGTAGCGGATGCCATCGTTGACCTGGTTTCCAGTGGGGGTACACTGAAAGCTAACGGACTGGTGGAGTTGGATACCATTCTGCATTCTCAAACTCAGCTTATCCGTACCAACAAAGAACTTTCACCGGGTAAGAAAGAGCTGATCGAGCGATTCTTGGTACGAATGGACGGCTATCAAAAAGCTGCGAAAAGCCGCTACATTATGATGAATGCATCCACAACTAATGTTGAAAGAATTAAGGAAATTATTCCTTCCATGAAAAGTCCAACGGTGATGCCACTGGCTGATGATGATATGGTAGCCATACACACCGTAATTCCTCTGGATAAATTCTGGACGGTAATGGAAGAACTTAAAGAAGCGGGTGCATCAGATATCGTAATGCTACCCATAGAAAGCATGATTCTCTGAAGAACATTGAACAAGGAACACCGAACATTGAATATTAAATTCAACCCAAATTTAGCCAAAGAATTTCTCCTCCCGGGAAGAGATTGAGAGGTGGGTTTTTATTACCATGAAAACATATAATTTTTCAAAACTTTCGGAAACCGATTTGGAGTCGCTAACCAAGCGTCCCAAGATTGATTTCTCTTCTATATTCGGAACGGTTCAGCCCATTATTGATGAAGTTGAAACGGGTGGAGATGAAGCTGTCAAAAAGTTTACCGGGAAGTTTGACGGGGTGGATTTGGATGAAATCAGTTTCAATCCCACAGAACAGGAAGTTTCACTTTCAACGGAAGTAAAAGATGCCATCGATACGGCTTTTGATAATATTTTCGCTTTCCACAAAGCTCAGGTTCAGGATTTGTTAGAAGTGGAGACAATGCCCGGGGTAAGATGCATGAAAGTGGCTCGACCCGTTGAACGGGTGGGTTTTTATGTACCGGGAGGAACCGCAGTTTTGCCCTCCACAGCTATGATGCTGACCATCCCTGCTATGATTGCCGGCTGTTCAACCAAAGTACTGGCAACTCCACCCCGTAAAGATGGAAGTGTAGCCCCTGAAATTATCTATATAGCTCAAAAAGCCGGTGTAGAAACAATTCTGAAAGCCGGAGGAGCTCAAGCTGTTGCAGCAATGGCACTTGGAACGGAGTCGGTTCCTAAAGTGGATAAGATATTTGGACCGGGTAACCAATATGTGACCGCAGCTAAAATGATTCTTCAAAATTCAGAAGCACAGATTAGCATTGATATGCCGGCAGGTCCTTCTGAGGTACTGGTAATAGCGGATGGGCAGGCTAACCCTGCCTATGTGGCTGCCGATCTGCTTTCACAGGCTGAGCATGGCAAAGACAGCCAGGTAGTGCTGGTTGCCACAGCAGATTTTGATATGAATAAACTGGAGCATGAACTGGAAGACCAACTGCAGGAACTTCCCCGAAAAGACATTGCCAAAGAGGCTCTCAATCATAGCTTTATTCTGACGGTAGAAAAACTGGAACAGGCTTTTGACTTTTCCAACAAATATGCTCCTGAACATTTGATTGTGAATGTGGAGAATGCGGAAAGCTACACAGAGAAGATTATGAATGCCGGTTCTGTTTTTCTGGGGCAATTTACCCCGGAAAGTGTGGGTGATTATGCATCGGGGACAAATCATACCTTGCCAACCTACGGGTACGCCCGGATGTACAGCGGGGTAAACCTTGCAGCCTTCCAGAAATCCCTGACTATGCAGGTGTTAAATGAGGAAGGGTTAAAATACTTGGGACCCACAGTGGAAAAACTAGCAGATTTAGAAGAGCTTCAGGCTCATAAAAATGCCGTTAGTATCCGGTTAAAAGACATACAATAAGTTATTTAATTAATGTCGGATTGAGTAAAAGCGAAGAGACTTTAGCTTGAAATGTTTACTCATCATTTCAAATAAGGATCTTTCGGGAGTACACTCAAGATGACTCTCTAAGCATATGAGCAAAAAAATAAATATCGATTCCATCGTACGGGATAACATCCGAAACCTGAAGCCTTATCGCAGTGCGCGGGATGATTTTGATAGGGGGGTTTTACTGGATGCCAATGAAAACAGCATGGGAGCTCCTTACGAGGATGAGCTTGAACTAAATCGCTACCCGATGCCGTATCAGGATGAGTTAAGGGAAAAAATAGCGGCCTTCCGAAGTGTTCATAAAGAAAATGTTTTTGTAGGAGTTGGCAGCGATGAAGCCATCGACTTGCTGTTCCGGATATTTTGTGTACCGGGGAAAGACCGGGTGATTGTGAATCCACCGACTTACGGGATGTATGAGGTGTCTGCGAATATTAATGACGTTCAGGTAGATGAGGTGTTGCTAACCGAAGGATTTCAGCTACAGCCTGAAAAGATTTTGGATGCCGTTCAGCCCGAAACCAAAATCATTTTCATCTGCTCTCCCAACAACCCAACCGCAAATAGCATGAACATCTCAGATGTAGTGAAAGTGCTGGAAGGTTTTGATGGAATTGTAGTTGTAGATGAAGCCTATATTGACTTCAGCAGACAGGGTAGTCTGGTTAATAACATTGACGACTTTCCTAATCTGGTCGTGCTTCAAACCATGTCAAAGTCATTTGGGCTGGCAGGAATCCGGCTTGGGATTGCACTGGCCAACCCGGAGGTTATTTCCTACATGATGAAGGTTAAGGCCCCGTATAATGTCAATAAACTGACATCACGAAAGGCAATTCAGGCTTTTTCTAACCTTGACCACGTTGCTGAAAATATAAAGTCTATTTTACAAGAAAGGCAGCGGGTAATTGACAAGCTGATTACTTATGAGTCGGTAGAATATGTGTACCCTACCGATGCTAACTTCATCCTTTTTAAAATCAGAAGTGCCACGGACGTCTATGAAAAGATGGCGGAGGAAGGAGTTATTATTCGCTATCGTGGCAATGAACCCCATTGTGAAAATTGTCTGAGGCTTACCATTGGAACTCAGGCAGAAAATGAACGGTTTTTCGAAGCCCTGGAGAATATCCAGTAACATAAAATTGCCGTTTTTGCGGACTGTTGTTTTTTCAGATTAAATATTGCACTTATGTTAATAGCTATTACCAAAGATGTACTAACCGACCCTGAAAAGAAATTCAGCTTCAGGAAGAATTCTATCATTTCGTTAAAAAGGATCTGTGAGGCCGGCCACACTTTATTGATTGAGAAGGGGGGAATCTCACAGGAACAATCTAAATTACTGGCTCAGGAGCAAATTCCCTATGAGACGGAAGGTGAAGCTGATTTGGAAATCACCGATTCCGGACAGCAGCTGGAACTGCTTAAAAAAGAGGAAAAGCTTTTATCAGCTGATAGCTGGGAATCTGTTGTGGAATACATCACGCGGGAAGCCCGAAAAGCATCGATAGAACGCAAGACCAATGAAACCGATATCAGCATCGATATTAACCTGGATGGAACCGGAAAGGCTGATATATCGACCGGCCTTAACTTTTTTGATCATATGCTGGATCAAATTGCCCGCCACGGATTGATAGACTTGAAGCTGACGTGTAAAGGGGACTTGGAAGTGGATGAACATCACACCATCGAAGATGTGGCCATTGCTTTGGGTGAAGTGATCACTGAAGCCCTCGGTAATAAAAAAGGAATAGAACGGTATGGCTTTGTCTTGCCCATGGATGAAGCACAAGCCACAGTGGCTTTAGACCTGTCCGGGCGCCCTTATCTTGTGTTTGAGGGAGACTTCAAGAGAGAGTACGTAGGCGATATGCCCACCGAAATGATTAAACATTTTTTTTACAGCCTGGCAATGAACTTGAAGGCAACGATTCATGTTAGCTTTTCAGGTGAAAATGATCACCACAAAATAGAAGCATGCTTTAAAGGTTTAGCTCGGGCTTTAAAGATGGCTATAGAACAAAACGGGCGCATCAAGAATCTGATCCCAAGTTCAAAAGGGACGCTGTAGATTATTTATGATAGGAATCATCAAGTATAAAGCCGGAAACACTGCGTCTGTAGCAAATGCATTAGACAGGCTGGGCGCGAAATTTTTCTTTGCGGAAACCCCGGAAGAATTAGAAAAGGCTGAGGCTGTTATATTTCCCGGAGTTGGACATGCAGCTACGGCCATGAAATCGCTGGAAGAAAAAGGCGTTGATCAATGGCTGAAATTCACTGATAAACCGGTACTCGGTATTTGTGTAGGCATGCAACTCTTATTCGAATCCTCCACCGAAGGGGATACCGTTGGTCTTGGAGTCATCCCGGGCTCACTCAAAAAATTTGACGAAACACAGGCGAAAGTACCGCATATGGGGTGGAACAAGCTTCACGATCCCCAAAAGCACCCGATCCTCAAGAACCTGATCGATAAGCATTACCTCTACTTTGTGCATAGTTATTATGCCCCGGTCGGGGAGCATACGCTGGCAACCTGTAACTACATTAACGACTTCTCAGCCATTGTCGCCAAAGACAATTTTATTGGAGTTCAATTCCATCCCGAAAAGTCAGGAAGTGTGGGTTCCATGATTTTGCAGAACTTCCTGGATATGGTGTATTCACCGGAGAAAGTGAATATCTGATCAGTCAGATCGGTTGTTTATTTCAAGTTGTTCGAGCCCCTTTCTTAAGAACAGCAAAAGATACATTGTAAGCTTTACTGGTTTACAGAAAGATTCAAAAACATGGCTCTGGCTGGTAAAGAGCGGGTATTAATAAGAATTTAGCCTTAGCTAATAATTTTGTTGTAGCACATAAATTCATGTTGCAGTAAAGGTGGCTTTCTTTTTAATTTTAGCCAAAGCTAAAAAATTAAATAGTCACAAATAATAGATGCGAAAACCAACACTAACAATAGCTGTCTTTTTCTGTTTTTGTTCCTTCCTTTTTGCCCAATCGGGTGTTGGAACAGTCACCGGAATAGTGACTTCGGAAGGAAAGCCTGTAATTGGTGCAAATGTTGGGATCCCGGAAATCGGGAAAGGAAGTCCCACGGATATAGATGGGTCGTTTGAAATCAAGAACATACCCGCCGGAGAGTATAAGCTTCAAATAACAGCGGTTGGGTTCGATAAAGTCCTAAAGACAATAGAGATTGAAGCCGGCAAGACCACAGCGCTGGATATACAAATGAAAGAGTCGCTGTTGGAACTCGATCAAATGGTGGTTACCGGGACCATGCGCAAAACCTACGTAAAAGAATCTCCGGTTAAGGTAAATGTGGTGAAGGCGGAACAGCTTCAACAAGGAAAAATCAGTTCCAACATTATGGACCTGATCAGCAGCGTAAACGGACTTTCAACCCAACTGAACTGCGGTGTTTGCGGAACCAATGCTATCCGTATTAATGGGGTGGAAGGACCCAATACAGCTGTACTCATTGACGGCATGCCCATTATGGGAGCACTGGCTTCGGTGTATGGGTTGAATGGAATCAGTCCTTCTATTATTGATCAGGTCGAAGTGATAAAGGGACCTCAATCCACTTTGTATGGGACTCAGGCACTGGGCGGAGTTGTGAACATCATTACGAAGAACCCGGCCGTCACACCAACCTTTACTGCCGATGCTTATGCCAAAAGTACGGAAGAAGGAAATATCAACGTTGCCTACTCTCCGAAATTCGGACGATTTGAAGGTTTTATAAGTGGAAATATCCTGAGACTAGAAAACTTCTTTGACGAGAATGGAGATAACTTCAATGATTTGGTGAAGCAATCGAGAGTTTCCCTGTTTGGAAAAGGGACATTGCTGGGTAAAAACATGGAGCAGCGATTAAATGTTGCCACAAAGTACTATAGCGAAAACCGAACCGGAGGGCTCCGGTCATTCAGCGATGACCTTCGCGGCTCCGATCAAATTTACGGGGAATCTATTTATACGCACCGTTTTGAGTTTATGACGGAATATCGCCCCGCCGGTTTGAACGAACAGCTTCGGTTTAGCGGTGCGGTAACCTACCATGATCAGGATAGCTATTACGGAACCGATTGGTACGATGCGCAGCAAGGAATTGTATTCGGTCAGGCTACCTGGGATCAACCTATTGGTGATAATTTTCAGCTTCTGGCTGGAACCACGATTCGCTATGAAAACTACAACGACAATACGCCGGCAACATCCGAAGGACCGGATGAGAGGTGGATTCCCGGGGTTTTCTCACAGGGAGAACTAAAAGCCGGTGACTTTACTTTCCTGGGCGGGCTTCGGATAGATCACCATTCCGAACACGGTTTTGTGACGGCTCCAAGACTGTCATCTAAATTTAGTCCTGGCAATCTGACGACGATAAGGCTCAGTGCCGGAACCGGATTTCGGGTCGTGAACGTGTTCACAGAAGATCATGCGGCTTTAACCGGTTCAAGGGAAGTGGTTTTTACAGAAAATCTGGAACCCGAGGAGTCCAAGAGTGTGACGGCCAGCCTGGAGCAAATTATCCCTTTCGGCACCAACCCTATGACGATAAGTGTGGACGGGTTCTATACACATTTCTCTAATAAGATTATTCCTGATTATGATCAGGATCCTGATTTAATTGTATATGAAAATCTGGATGGATTCTCCGTGACCCGTGGTTTCTCAGTTGGATTGGAACAGAATTTTACGGTTCTGCCCATTACCTACAATGCAAGTATCACCATCATGGATGTATTTACGGAAGAAAACGGGCAGAAAAGAGCCCTTACCTATGCACCTGAGTACACCGGTGTTTTCGGAGCAACCTATACCTTCCGTTCGCTGGATCTTTCTCTTGGTTATAGTGGAAATTTGGTTGGCCCAAAACGCATGCCGGATAATTATGCAGAAGATTTCGGAAGATCATCCCGGTCTCCGGCCTATTCTACCCATGATGTAAAAATCACCAAGGAGTTCACCAATGTGAACAGTGAGAAAGGGATTGGTTTTGAAGCGTATCTGTCTGCGGAAAACATTTTTAATTACAGGCAGGGCAGTCCGTTGGTGGGAGCCGGAAATCCTTTCGGACCTGAGTTCGATACTATTTACACCTGGGGGCCTATCATCGGGCGGACCTTTTCAATTGGCGCACGACTAAACCTGAGGTAGTGATGAAAGCAAGCAATCTGTTTTACCTGACAATTATTTTTGGTTTGATTGGTGCGAGTATTTCATACCCGGTTTATGCACAAAAGACAGACCTGCAATGGCAGAACTTTGAACAAGCCCTGGAACTGGCTGAAGAAAAGGGAAAACTCATCATGGTAGATGTATGGGCGCCGTGGTGCGGCTGGTGCAAGAAAATGAAAAAGGAAGTGTATCCGGAGCTTAGCGCAGAATTGAACTCAGATTTTGTACTTACCCGCCTGAACCGGGATAATAATGAGGATAAAAAAACCTACCAGCAGTACAGAATGACTCCTTTACGATTAGCCCAAAAGTTTGGAGTACAGAATGTTCCGGCTACGGTATTCTTATCATCGGAGGGAGAATACCTTTTTCATATCTCAGGCTTTGTGGGAGCGGAAGAACTGAAAGAGGTTTTGGGGTATGTATCACGAAAGGACGGACAAGCTTTGAGGTAAAGCTATATCCCCTCGTTCCGAATGCTCTGCGTCGGAACGATATCTCAGCCGCTCCGACACTGAGCGTCAGAGCGAGCGTTAAGCCGGTTTTTCTTCACGGGCCAGCATATCCATGAATTTTATAAATCGCCTCTGCCTGGTTTCGGGCCTCTTCGCTGATGTCAATCCGTAGGCGATGTGATAGCGACTTGACTTGTTGAGCGTTTCAAAAAACTGTTTTGCCTTCGGCTTGTTATGGAGTGCTTCCAGGAAATCTGCCGGCACTTCCAGTTCACTTGCCACATATGCCTTCTCCCATCGCCCATTCGATTGGGCGGCACGAACCTGCTCGAGGCCTGGTTCCATCATCCGTCCCTCTTTTATCAAGCGCTCAGCATGCTCTCTGTTCCTTTTTGACCAATTGCTTCGGTCTCTTCGGGGAGTGATCCGCTGGAGATAAGCCTGGTCATCCAATGATTTCCTGATGCCGTCGATCCAGCCCCAGCACAGCACCTCAATCACAACATCATCCCAGGTTACACTCGGAATCCCGGTCTTCTTCTTGAATATTTTCACCCACAATTCATCCTCAGTGGCATGATTCAGTTCGAGCCACCGGCCGAGTTCTTTCGGCGATGCAAAGGGCAATATTTTTGTTGGATCGGGTACAGGCATGAAGTTAGATTCTTTTCTTCATAACAACTGGTCGTTTAAATGGCTCAGGGTCTCAGTTTTTATTGAAGTAACTGAATAGTTTTATTGCAGACAAGCTTGTGTACAGGTTTTGGGAAGCAGAGCTTCCGGGAGGGCGTTCCGCAGGTGACCTACAGATCGAGAGTAAATATTAATCTTCCCTCGTTCCGAACGCTCTGCGTCGGAACGGTAATGTAGGTGCTTTGGGATAGAGCTAAAAATTGATGCACCTCAATAGCCTATCGCCTTTAGCACAAATTCAGGGAAGCAGAGCTTCTGGGAAAGGGTTCCGCAGGTGACCTGCGGAACCAGGTGGGAAATGTTCGATATCCATGTCGAGAAGCTACTTTGAACTTCTATTCGTCGCTTTCTTTCCGAGAAGGTGGCCGGCGGTTGTCATTCGAAATGGTATCAATCAGTTTGTTGTAGGGGTCGATGCCGGCTGATGTCGGTTCCTCATCCACCGTGATGGTTAGGTCATTCAGAATTTCGGTGAACTTATGCTTTTTGAAATAGAGCACCGTTTCATTTCCGAGGGAATCGGTTCCGAAAACTCCTACATCCACCCAATCCTGAAGGGGAAGGGACTTAACCGGAAGCCGGCGGTCTTCAATCTCGATGGCGAGGCTGTCGCCCTCTTCATTCTGATAGATTCGTTTACCTGTTTCACCCGTTCTGTATTTGGAAACCTGAAGGGTCAGGTTTACTTCATACGTGCTGCTGTCTACTTCGGTATAGGCGGCATCTTCCACGCGGTTGTCATACAGCGTAATGGTTTCAAACATATCTTTGATGAGATACTGCAGGGAATCAGGAGTCGCTTCCTCTAAATACCCCAATAACTCCAAGGATGTTGTGTAAGGCGGTTCCTGAAAGGCAACTTCATCAATATAGTCGCTGAGAGCCGCATTCAGCTTGTCTTCGCCGATGTAATCACTCAGGGCATAGAAGACCAACGATCCTTTGTTATAATGGATGTACTGCTGGTTTTCGTTATAGACAAGGGGCAGCTCTTTCTTGGATTCCATCGTACGGCCGACAAGGTAGCTATCCAAAGCATTCTTCAGGAAAACCCGCATCTGATTTTCGCCGTGTTCTTTCTCCAATACTTTCAGCGAGCTGTACTCCGATAAACTTTCGGAAAGCATAGTTGCTCCCTGAACATTGGCACCAATCACCTGGTGAGCCCACCATTGATGCGCCACCTCATGGGCGGTTATGCTGAACGGATAATTCAGTCCATCATCATCAGTGGTATCCACTTCGGCAATAAACCCGATAGCTTCAGAATAAGGGATGGTGTTGGCAAACGACTGTGCGAAACTACCCCCCGTTCGCGGAAACTCAATAATACGAACCTGCTGATGCTGATAGGGGCTGTACTCAGAAGTATAATAATCCAATGACTTCTTCATCCCGTTCATCATATGGTCCAGGTTGTAATCGTGGCCTTTGTGATAGTAAATTTCGAGGGCTACATCATTCCAGGTATCTTTTACAACTTCAAATTCAGCGGAAATGAAAGAGTAAAAATTCACCATGGTGCTATCCATTTTGTAGTGGAAATAGCGGCGGCCGTTTTCCTCCCATTCGTCCTGCAGATATCCCGGCGCAATGGCAATTTGCTCAGGGGACGTGCTGATGGTGGTTTCAAATTCAATCCAGTCCGCGTCGCCGGAGATGTAGTTATTCATCCGGGCGGCACTGTCGGTTGGCGGGGCCATGCGCTCTTTAGGCGGCAGTCCGTATCGCTCCCGGGCATCTGATCCGGAAAGCTCCATCGACTCCTGATATCCCAATCGTGGGAAGATGGTATTGTTAATAAAAGTACCATTATGACGCACCGGTGAATTGTTTCTCAGAACTTCGTTTGGTTTGTTAGATATGGCGAAAGAAAAGAGCAGGGTATCGCCCGGCATCATTGGCTCATCCAGCCTGTAGATATCATAATTCATGGAGTCATCTTCCAACACCAGTTCGTAAGGCTGATTAAAACTGAATGAACTGATGAAATTGTTATGGTCGATATGGATAGAGTCGATGGCCACATCCGTTTTATTCTTCAGGATATATGTTCCGGCTGCTTTGAAGTCCCTCGTTTCGGGCACTAAATCCAGATTGATCGTAGAGGAAATAATGCGGGGCTGTGGAATGCCTTTGAACTTCCCATAATTCTTTTCCCACTGGGCTGCCCGTTGCTCTCTTTCTTTGGATGAAAGCCGTTCGTACTTGATGTTATCCACGTAGTAAATCCAACTTCCAACAGAAATAAACCCAATTAATGAAAGAGTAAAAACAACTTTAAGTGTAGGTGTAAACTCCTTTCGCGCATTTTGCAGCCGTTCTTTAAAACTTCCGGGAAGTCCGCGGCGGAATAGAATAATAGATAGCACATAGAAAGCGATTCCTAACAGCAGCCAATAGCCTTTATACACGTAGTATTCTGCCAGCGACGAGCCATATCCGTTCATATCAGAGTACTGGGTTCCGGGACCTTGGTTGTATTGATAAATATCTTGCTCGATGCCAATAGAACCCAGAAATGAAATCCCAATTGAGATTAACAGTAACAGGATAAAGCCAACGTAGTAGTTCTTGAAAAAGGTGTGGAAGAGGATGGCGAGTAAACCCCAAATTACCACATGGACCAGCGAAATAGCATATAAATCAAACAGGTACAGCCCGATTTCATAGTTATAGTACCCATTGAAAGTCTGGACACCGATTCCGGCAATCATGATGATTGAAAGGAGAATAACCTGCATTTTCACCAAGGCAATAAACTTGGAGAGCAGGATGGTCCAGTTGGGCGTTGGGGTAACGTGTACCAGCTGATCGATGTTGGAGGTCCGGCTGCGGTGAATCAGCATTCCGGCATAAAGGAAAGTCAGGATATTAATGAACAGGTTGAAGAACGTGCCCGGAAGCTGAAGCATCTGCCAGGTAACCGGCAGGGTATCAGTTCCGAAAATCTCAGCTCCAAGTAAAATTACGCTTAAAGAGATCAGTAATCCCACCAGGGAAATTATGATGAAGGCCCAGCCCTTAACAATGTATTTCAGGTCAATATCTGAAAGAGTCCAGGCTAGTTTCAGGTTTTGAGCCCATGAAAAATCGAAATCCACTTTAGGCAGGGAGACCGTAAGAATACTACCAAAGTTCTTTTTGGTAACCCGTTCGCTTTTTTTGCTGCGAAATAAATTAAATGTGAATGCCTGTTGGCTGAAACTAAAGGCGCGATACACAAGTGCGAAAATAGCGATCCCTAAACCGGACCAAAGCAGGCGGTTGTATAAAATAACTTCTCCCCAGGGGAGTGGGTTTTGATTGCGTTCGTAGATAGTCCAGTATTCGGTGTAGTAGGCATTGGCCTGAAATCCGTATGGATCAAGCAGGGCAGCCAGCATTTTATTGTCGAGATCCTGCGTGAGATTCCCGGCAAAAATCTGAATCAGAAACAGGGCTAGAATGGTAATAAAGCCGATATTGATATTTCGCGTAAAGGTGACGACAGCAAAAACTATGGCCCCAAAGAAAATCATATTGGGGATGATGTAGTAAAGGAAAGGCTGCGTATAATTAATCAGCTTAAAGGGGCCCAAAAGGTCAGCGTTGGTGCCGGGGAAAATACTTCCCAGAAATACACCAAGAGCGGCAGCAACAACAACCAGCGTGGCAATACAAATTCCGGCCAGAAACTTGGCAAGCAGGTATTCCCATTTGGTAAAAGGATAGGAATACAGCACAGAATGCATTTCGTGCTTATAGTCTTTATAGATGGTACCTCCAACAATGGCCGGAAGCAGGAAATACACGATAATGGCCATCTCATTCAGCAAGCCATTAATGGACGAAGCCGAGTTTACAATGGTGATGGAGTTAATACTGACGGTGATGCTTTCAAACAATCCAGCGGCCGTTGCCATGGTAAACATAGACAGCAAAAACAGGATGCCGGAGTACACATAGAAAGAAGGTTTGCGCAGCCAGTACCGCAGTTCAAAAGTGAAGATATTATAGAACATGATAGTTGGTATTTAGGCTTAAACGGCTACTACTTCTTTTTCTTCGCGGAGGGTGACGAAATAAACGTCTTCCAGCTCAGGACTTTTGGCTTCGAAACTATCATCAGGTTTCTGGGAGCTGTGAACCCGTATGTTCAGCGTATTGTCCTGATTGAAGCTGGATGAAATCACGTTAAACTTAGCCTCATGTTCGTCGAGGGCATCACGTTCAATGTTCTTGGTCCACATTTGCCCTTCAAGGGCAGTAACAGCTTCTTTCGGTGTGTGGTGACTCAGAATCTTCCCACCGTTCATAATCGACATATCCGTGCAAAGCTCTTTCACGTCATCCACAATATGGGTAGAGAAAATCACGATGTGGTTGGTGCCGATTTCACGAAGTACATTCAGGAAGCGATGTCGCTCGGAAGGATCGAGTCCGGCTGTGGGCTCATCCACAATGATGAGTTTTGGATCATTTAGCAGCAGCTGGGCGATACCAAATCGCTGCTTCATACCCCCCGAGTAACCGGCCACACTTTTGCGTCTCACTTCCATCAGGTTGGTCACTTCAAGAGCGGTATTTACCATTTGGTTTCGCTGGTTTTTATCCGCGATGCCTTTTAATCGGGCGAAATAATGAAGCAGGTCTTCGGCCGACATTTTTGGATACACGCCAAAAGATTGGGGCAAATAGCCCAGCACTTTCCGCAGGCTGTTTTTGTCGTTCAGGATATCGATATCGTCCAGGTAAGCTGAACCGGAATCCGGAGCTTGCAGCGTGGCGATGGTTCGCATCAGGGTTGATTTACCGGCTCCATTCGGACCCAGCAGCCCAAACATCCCCGACTCAATTTCTATAGACACATTATCCAGTGCCTTTACCCCGTTTTTATAAGTTTTTGAAATATTGGAAAGTGATAGCTTCATTTGTTGCTTGATTGGATAAAAGTAATAGGGAAGAGTATAAGTAAATCAGAAAGGATTCACCGAATAAAAAATTGACTAATATCAGGAGGCTTGATCTTGAGAAGAAATTAGAACAATAAACTTTCCATGTCGATACTCGATCAGGTTTTTGTTTTCACCGGCCTGAATGATTCTTTGATATAATTCCTGCACATCTTCTAAAGACCGGTCACTTTTCTCGATGGTATCCAGCTCTCCGTCAGCATCCATATCAAAGAAAACCTCATCATATCCGGTTTTAAGATTTGTAATTAAAAACATGTTGTATAGCACATCTATGTAGTATCCGAATGTTTGAATAGTGTACTCACGGTTGTCTTGGGTAAAGGTAAATATCCGCTGAGATTCACGAGCTTTGAATTTTTGCTGATCAATGGCCGTCTGAATCCCATAGGCATAGATTTTATTAGCCTGATCGATAGATATAGACCCATACTGAATCAGGTCAATCATGCCATCCTGATTCGTGTCTAAGGAGCGAAAAACGGATTTCCCTTCTTCTTTTTTGATCAGATAGTTATAGCCTTCACCGGAAGGAGCAGAAACACTGATAATTTCATACGGTTCATTGTTGAATTCAAAAGTGAACTCGCCCCGGACCGGTATATCTTTAGTGGACGAGCAGCTTAGAACAAGTAAGCCGGAAAGGAATAGAGAGGTAAATTTTATTCTTAGCAACATAAAACCCTCCACAGTTAGGGAACTCTTAAATAGTAACTATTTCGGGTATCAATAAAAAAAGCAATGTCACTACCTTCGCAGGTGCAACATTGCTGGGAATATGGGCAGTATAAAAATGAAATTTTAGGCTGGTTGCCTGTCATTTAGCTTAGACCATAGCCAGTCCATCACATCGTTCTTTGTATTTAGGTTTTTGGGGATTTTGTTTCGCAATAAATCCTCTGCTTCAAGAATATCATCTTTATTTGTAATTTCTTTCTCTTCCGCATAATCATTGAGGATAGATAAGACAGCTTCCCCCTGCGTACTGTTAAATACATTGCTGCCTATGTCGTCTTTTTTTACAGGATCGTTGCCGGCCTGACTAGACCAATCGTAATCAAAGTTAAGATCGTCTTTTTCTATAAGTCCCATTTTACTAATCTGTTTTTGTTGAACTTAATTCAGTTGTAAAACAAATTTCAGCAGTAAATTGTTCAAAAACAGATTTCAGATGGATGGTGGGTTCACTTCTGAATTACATTGTCTCAGCCAACAGGTGCGGAATAAATTCACAGTGAAAATGATCTGTTCTCTACTCTGCCCAATCTGCAACAAATACATTCGTTGAGTGGTCACCACCATTATTTTGGTTAAAGGAAAACACGATTTTTTGCCATCTGGGAAAACATTGAAAGGAAATCCGCGCTGGGACTGGGGGCTGAAAGAGAAATTGGTAAGGAATGCTGAAATGCTTTTTCTATGATTGTAAAAAGGAGTTTTCAAATATTTACGCTACCGGCTTGAACAATTCAAGATCAGAATAAGTACTTTTGTCCGAAATTTTGAATTGCACAATCCTGCCATGATTAGATTTTTGACAATTTTATTAATGCTTTCTTTCACTTTCTTAAGCAATTTAGTACAGGCTCAGGAATCGGTAGTAAAGGGATATTACATGTATTGGAGTAAAAGTACCCTATCCCCATCTCAACTGCCTTGGAATGATCTGACCCATGTTGCACACGCTTTTATTTGGCCGGCAGAAGATGGTTCTTTGGTAACAGAACAGGCTAATCATCCTGAATTAATACAAGAAGCACACCGAAATGATGTTGAAATTATTATTTCAGTTGGTGGATGGGGACAGAGTGACGCCTTTCCAGAAATAGCTTCGGATAGTACATTAAGGGCTAAATTCATTACAAATTTGACGAACTATGTACTTCAGCATGAATATGATGGCGTTGATTTAGACTGGGAATACCCCTCCAGTGCCGATCGAAATAATGTAACAAAGTTAATTAGGGAAATGCATGCGGCTTTTGAGCGGGAGGGTCGGGATATCGGAATCAGTATTGCGTTACCTTCTGTAGATTGGAAAAATGGGTACGACCTGCCTGCCATACTTGATTACGTTGAATGGTTAGGGGTGATGACTTACGATTTTCATGGAAGCTGGACAGATAGAGGAGGCCATAATTCTCCTCTTTATGCACCACAGAATGCGAATTGTAATACCGGATCGATAGATCAAAGTATTCGGTATTATCTGCAAAAGGGCGTACCTGCAAACAAACTACTGGCAGGATTGGCAAGCTATGGCCGGATTTTCAATAGTTCGGTGATTTGCGGGCAATCCTCATCGGGTAATGGAAATGGAGGATCTATTTCTTATGCTGATGCACTGAATCGTTTGGAAAATGGGTGGTCATATCACTGGGATGATAAAGCAAAAGCTCCCTGGTTACAGAATGTAGATTCAACTCAAATCATTTCTTTCGATGACACAACTTCTTACAAGGTTAAAAGAGAGTACATCCGTTCTAAAGATTTAAGAGGAGCAATGGTATGGGCGTTAGGTTTTGACAAAACAGACAATGGCCATGAATTGATGAATATACTGGGTGATTTGAATAGAACTTCTACGTTTTCAGAAATAGAAAAAAGGACAGAAAGCCCCGAAGAGTTTGTGCTGATGCCTAACTATCCCAATCCCTTCAATCCTGTTACCAATATTACGTACAAGCTTCAACAACCCGGAGAGGTAAAGCTACTTATTTTCAATAGTGTAGGACAGATCGTTCAAAAACTGGTTACCAAAAAACAGCCGGCTGGTGTTTATACAGTCAGGTTTGACGGAGAAGGAATGTCCTCTGGTGTGTACATGTATCAACTGGTGGTGAATGGCCAATCAGAGATACAGAAAATGACATTGATAAAATAGTAAACCTCTCCTCTTTAGTTAAAATAAAGATGGTTTAGCACTAATAAAGAAATCGAGCGTAAAGAATTCTACTCTACCCAATCAGCAACAAACACATTCGTAGAGCGGTCACCACCATTATTTCGGTTAGAGGAAAACACGATCTTTTTGCCATCCGGGGAGAACATCGGGAAGGAGTCGAAAGCTTCGTCAAAAGTAACTTGCTCTAGACCGGTTCCATCTACATTAATCATAAAAATGTTGAAAGGAAATCCCCGCTGAGACTGGTGATTGGAAGAGAATACAATTTTCTCACCGGAAGGATGGAAATAGGGAGCCCAGTTAGCATTCCCCAGATCGGTTATCTGGCGAAGTCCGGTTCCATCAACATTCACAATAAAAAGCTCCATGTTGGTCGGTTCAACCAAGCCTTCTTCAAGTAGTGATTTGTATTTGGCAATCTCTTCCTCCGTTTCAGGTCGGGAAGCGCGGAAAATAAGCTGGCTGCCATCCGGTGAGAAAAAAGCTCCACCGTCATACCCGAGCTCATCCGTAATCTGGATTACGTTTGAACCATCGGTATCCATAATGAACAACTCCAGGTCTCCGGTTCGGGTTGAAGTGAAAACGATTTTGTCGCCTTTTGGAGAAACGGTGGGTTCGGCGTCATAACCAGGTTCGTCTGTAAGTTTGGCAATGATGTTGCCGTTTAAGTCGGCTTTGTAAATATCGTAACTGTCGTAAATCGGCCAAACGTAAGCACCACCGGCTCCGCGTTCCGGAGCTGCCGGGCATTGCATGTTTTCAGCGTGGGTGGAAGAGTACACAAAAGTAGAATCACCGGGGAGAAAATAGGCGCATGTGGTACGGCCATTGCCTGTACTGATCATAGGCGGCTCAAAGCCCGGCTCTTTTTCTGATATATCCATGGTAAAGATCTGATCACATTCCACGCCCCATTCAGGATTATTGGATTGAAAGATCAGCTTATCGCTGTCGTAGCTCCAGTAGGCCTCAGCATTGTCTCCTCCAAAAGTAAGCTGTTGGACATTACGAAGGTGAACTTCCTGAGCATATTTCAGGGTATCGGTTTCCGGATTATACGGTTTCTTTTCCGGGGTGGAGGTACAGGAAATTGCAGCAAGAGCTACAACAATAACAGAGATAAATTTCATGAATAGTTGATTGAATTTTTTAAAAGCATGAAGAAGATAAGGAAAAAGGGAACCCGCCCCATAGAAATAATTCTGTAAGGTTTTGTTGTGAAGTGGCTCTTACTGTTGAATCAGAAAACAGGAAACAGACATGGAATATTGGAGAAAGCCGATGAGGTTGAATGGGTGGGATTACCGGATTCCGTGGTTTTATTTTGTGACGATATGCACTAAAAATCGGCAGCATTATTTTGGAGAAATAAAGAGTGGAAGAATGGGGTTGTCGGAACAGGGATGTGCTGCCTGGTATTTTTGGAATCAGATTCCAAATCATTTTGAAAAAGTAAGGTTAGATGCATTTATAGTAATGCCCAATCATGTTCATGGTATTATCCAAATATTACCGGATGAAAATGGTCTAAATCCTGTGGCATCATGCCATAATCATTCTGTAGGCACGTTGCATGCAACGTGCCTACAGACCAATGACAGAAACAAAATGTCTGAAATTTCTCCAAAACCAGGATCCTTGTCGGTGATTATCCGATCCTATAAATCGGCCCTAACCAGATGGTGTAACCAAAAGGGATATGAGTTTGAATGGCAGTCCCGGTTCCATGATCACATCATCCGAAATGAAAGATCCCTAAACAGAATCCGGGAATATGTGTTATCCAATCCGTTGAATTGGGAGGAGGATTCCAAATACAGGCTTTAATTATGTGCCAAATTGAAGCTGGATGGTAGCATAAAAGGTTCTTGGTGGAGAGGGGATAATACCGGGTCCGGGATAACCGGTGGCGCGACGGGTGAAGTACCAGCTATCCAGCATATTATTGATGCCTGATTCTATAGTGAAATTCTTGTAAGTCCAGGAAAGTGACAAATCCAAAACATCATAGGCAGGAATTGCACCCCGGATACCGCTTTGGTTGTCATTGAAATTTTGTTCAGCATTCGAGGCATCCGTGTACTGTTCAGATACATAGGTGTATTGAACCGAGCCTACCAAATTTCGGTAGCCAAAATTGATCCCTGTTTTCATATTCAACAGGGGGACAAACTCCACCTCATTATCTTCAACGCCGGCAATTTGTGAATCTATATATTTTGATTTGGTCAAGGCCGTATTTGCAAATACACTCAATTTTGTATTCCTATTATCATTCCCAAATAAGGGCAAGAGATTGACTTCAATCAGGCTTTCTAACCCATACATAAAAGCCTGACCAATATTGCCCCGGTAGCGCACTACCCGGCCGGTTTGTTCTTTTTCCCCTTCCGCATTGATTCGGGTTTCGGCTCGTAATACTTCCCCAATCCGGTTGTCATAAAGCAGCCCAAAGCCGCCGATGTCGTACGACACACTTTCTCCTATTCTGCCGCGTAACCCAACATCAGAAGTAAAACCGCTTTCATCCGTAATATCAGGGTCAACCTGAAAGGTGGGGTTAACAATGCGGATATCGTTGAAGGTAACCGAGCGATAATTCTGGGAAAAGTTACCGTAAAGTTCGGTTCGGCTGTCGGGCAAATAACTTACACCGGCTCCCAGAAGCAGAAAATGCCGTTCAAAAGTACGGTCATCTTCAAAGGTTTGATTTTGGATGGGATTGCCGGCCAAATCGAAATTCACTCGTTTAAAAGTACCACGGCTTTGTGTTCGGATGTACTCAAACCTGAACCCGGGCGTGATGGAGAGGTTATCCTGCAGGTAGAAAATGTTCTCTCCAAAAACAGCAAGATTTCGGTTCGGAAAGGTGAAGTCAGATTGGTTTGGGTAATTCGGAAACTGCTCATCGGCCAGAGTGAAATCAGGCTCACGGCTGTTGGTTCCGGGACCCTGAACCGAAGAATTTTTAGATTGATACCATTTACTGCCGATCAGGAAAACGGCATTTTTGTTAGCAATCCGGTAGCGATTCAGAAAACGGACTTCGGTTCCCCAGTTATTAAAGTTGCCAAGTATAAGATCGCGGGGAGCATTCGGGTCATCCTGCTGCGAAACACGATTGGTACGAAATCCAACAGATTTTCGGGAGGCATCCAGTCCATAAACCAGAAAGCTAAGCTTGGTTCTGTATGAAAACTCATGCTCTACATTCAAAGATACCAGCCTCCAGTCAACTTCAAACCAATTACGGGTGCGATTGCTGACAGTAGGATTCCGGTAAAACTGGGCATCGGTCAGTCCGCCGGGTTGTTGAGCAAGATAATTCAGGTAAGTGAAGTCGAGAGCAATGTTGGTTTTTTCTGAAAGCCGGACATCCGAATAAAAGTAAAGGTTATCCGATTCGAACTCTGAATTCGGACGAAATCCATCTCCGTTCTTGTAATTGTAGTATCCGTAATAGCCAACCTTTCCAACGGTTCCGCTCACGCTGTTAAATGCAGTTAAAAGCGCATTGGAGCCTACCGATTGACGGGAGGTAACCTCAATTCGCTTGTCACCCACGGGCTTCTTCATTTTGAAGTTAACCAGTCCGCCAAATTGTGTTCCATACTGAAGGGAGGCAGCTCCGCGAATCACCTGAATCTCGGCTAATCCCTCGGCAGGCGGCGTGTAATAACTTTCAGGATACCCAAGTACATCAGCGCTGATGTCGTACCCGTTCTGCCGGATGTTGAAGTTGGATGAGCGGTTGGGATCGAGTCCGCGACCGCCAATATTCAGCTGAAGCCCGGCATCATTGGATTCAAAAATGTTGAGCCCTGATATCTGCCCATAAATTTGCCGGGCATTATTAGCCGAAGTGTTAACCACCATTTGGTCGAGGGCAATCACTTCATTTTTCTTTCCTGCATAAATGGAAGTGCCTTCAACCTCTCGCAGTCTTTTGATGGAAAAAACCTTATCCCGCTGATCGATAACGGCGATTTCAGACATTTCCTCTGAAAGTTTTTCAAGCTCAATGGTAATGGGTGCGTTATTGGCATCCGGCACGAAGGTGCGGTTTATAATTTTATAGCCAAGCTTGAAGAAGAAGAGATTCAGGTTGCCATAAGCAAGGTTGTTGATCTCGAAATACCCGTTTTCATCGGTGACGTAGGATTTACCTGCATCGTTATTATAAATATCCACCCCTTCAATAGCTTGTCCTGTTTCCTTCTCAACTACATACCCCGAGAAGTTCATCTGGGCGGCAGCAGGCAGGGCAATCAACATACATAAGGCAAAAAAACTAAAGGCCTTTAATTTCATCATCAAAAGGGAGTAACCAGGTTCGGTGTTTTAGTGAGGGTTGAATTTCTGTGAGGTCCACGGTTGGATTCACGTAGCGCTGACTGCTGCGGCCGTTTAAAGCTACATAGCTGTCAACATAGATTTCGGGATCATCGATTCCATGTTCTTCCCGGTAATAATCTTCCAGGTAGTGAGCATATTCCAGAATGAAATCCGGCTGAAAGGACATTTGTTTTTCCTGAAAACGGGTCAGAAACTCAGTGTTATCCACGTAAAAGCTTTTGCCCGAATCGGGATCAACAATCTTAAAATTAGCATATCCGACTTTTTCCATCAGCATCACTCTCCACGAAAACCGATATCCTTCTTCAGTCCAGAATAATTCACCCGGATACAGCATATACCGGAATGGGATGAGAAGCTGAAGTACGAAGAAAACGGAAACAATACTTAATGAGGCTTTGCGAACCCATTGCTGAGGAAATGAGTAGGTGCCACCATTATCAAAAAAGGATTTAGTAATGTTGAACCATCTGGAAATATAGTCCAATATTCGATTGTGCAGTCCGGCATCAAAAAATATGAGGGTACTTACAATCATGATGTAAGGAAACATTCCAATCGGGAAGAGGACTCGTGTAAGTACATGGAAAATGACCACAAGAGTAAAGGCAAAAATCCGGGTTTTCCGGATCAATAATAAAAAGGGAATGCTAAGGTCGTAGATGGCCCCGGCCCAAGCAAAGGCGTAATGAGTCCAGGTTTGCTGGAGCAGATCTCCTAAAAGCGGAAGGGCATATTTGGAAGGCAGCCAAATTTGTAAGGGCATGGCCTCGAACAGCCAGTCAGAATTGAGTTTAGCCAGACCCGCATAAAAGTACACGATAAAAAGCAGCAGCTTTATAGCATCGACCGACCATAGCGGTACCCGTTGTGATCTTAGTGTGCTATTCTTCCACGCGTCTATAGAATAATAGGCATGAGCCGGAAGAAAAATCATTAAAAAGCTAAGAATACTGATGAAATAATAGTGATTGAGATAAGTGGTCTTGTCCATCAGCTCGATGTAGGTGAAGCTGAGAAAAAAGACGATGATCGAAAACCGGTATTTGTAGCCCAGGGCCACAAAAATGGACGAAAGACCACAGATCACAAAAATAAGATAAGTCCAGTCTCCCAAAGGCTGAACCCATTCGAAACCATAGTAGGAAAAGAAAAATTGGGGTTCTATATAGAGCTTTTCAATCCAGCCATTAGCTGCAAAACGAACAATGCTGATCAGCATCAGCAGCCCGAATGAAATCCGGAAAACTGCCAGTGGAGCAGCATTGGTCGGGGTATTCAGATATGATCGGATCGACGTATTGCTCACCGTTTAATCACCATCAGCATCAACGTAGTCCACATTTATATTCAAGGCCTGCAACATATCTACTTTCATATAAACCACATTCATTTGTAGCTCATCATAGGTAGAAAGCATGGCCGTGTTGTTCGATTCAATTTGAGCTGCAAAATTTGGATTCAGGGATGAAGCTTGCTCACGGGCGGCATCAAATTGATTGTTAATAAGGGTGGCAAGGTCGGTGCCATCTTTCATGGTTTGGAGATATTCAAGATAACTGTCCAGACTCTCTCCATTTTGGTTTGGCTGATTTACATGGACGCCATTGAAAAAGTTTTGGGCGGCATCCAGTGAAGCATTGAATAGCTCTTTTGAGAAATCACTGCTGTAATAGGCTTCAACATGCGAGCTCAAAGATGAACCGGAAAACACTCCCGCCGGAATGCCGATTTTACCAGCTCGAAGATGTTTCTCATAGTAATAGATATAGTCGTTTACCATCATGTCGAGGGAGGAATTAGCTCCGTTGCCTGAATTGCTCACAAATTCGTCACGATAGCCGGAGGTCCAGTCATTCAGTACTTCGTTAGTAAGGGAGTCGATTCGGGAAGTAAGGTCGGTCAGATAGGTGCGGTAGTTTTCAGCATCGGGATGGGTGGTGTAATAAGTGAGAACTTCGGTGTTGCTATCATCAAGACCATATAGCAAATAATCTAAAGCAGGAAATCCCTGGCTGTTATTCAATGAAGGTAATTCCAGGTTGTAGGAGCCGGACTCAATATTATTCTCAATTTCCGTGGTGTCGGTTGGGTAAATATTCAGGTTATCCCGAAAGCGAAGTTCCATGGGTTTCCCCATTTCAAACATAGAAACATCCTGAAAGGCAAGGTATGCAGATTCCCAGGAAGTACGAAGTGCCAGCAGGTTGCTCTCGGTGGGGAAATCTGAGAAAGTAGTTGCATCGGTATGAAGTTGTTCGGCTGCTTCGGAAAAGTTGGTGAAAGAGGGAATAATGATGTTATCGGCCCAGTTTACCAAAATGGCTTCCCGGTCAAAGTCATCGGCATCGGGGCCTGAAGGACCGTTTTCAGTACAGCTCCAAATAAATAAAACAGTAAGTAGTAAAAGCGAAAATTTCTTCATGATATACATGCATTTAAAATCAAAAAGCTGACACCCTTTTAAAGGAGCCAGCTTAAACAGTAAATTTTAGTAATTAGTTGGCAGCTTCTTCTATGGTGAAGCTAAACTGCCCGGCAATTTCATCAGACATATTGTCGAGCGTTTCAGGGGTTACGTCCCAAAGTCCATTACCCTCCTCAAGTTGTGCCAGGAAAGCATCTACATCTGCTTTAGTGAAGTATGGGCTGTCGGAGCCGGGCACACGGGTAAACTGAAGGCTGTAAATAAATCCGTAAGCCTCTGACAGGTCATGAAAAGCAGCACCGTAATCTGGTGTTTCCTGGTCTAATGCATTTTTTCCTGACTGCAGATAGTGTACAGCACGCACGCCAATTACGATCGAAATATTTTCACGGATGATGTCCGCTTGCTCGTCCCGGATATCATATTGTCCGCCAACAATAGCTGCACGTCCTAATGCAAAGGCATCAAATACTTCCTGAGCGATTCCGGAAAAGTCTTCGTCGTTATCAACCCGGGCCAGGTACTTGTTCAGGAAGCTGTCATCTTCACCAAGTGTAGCCAGTGGATTTGCAGGATCAGCGGAAGTCCCAAACAGGTAACCATAGGCTTCATCCCACTTGTGTTCCATATTTGTGTAGTTTTTGTCGTCAGCCAGGTTGCTATCGTTGTTGTCTTCACGATTAGTGCCGGCGTCTAAAACAGAAACACTTACATAGTTGTTCAGCATTTGGTCTGTCATCAGGGCGCCAATCAGGCTTTTGCCAACTAACTGGTTGTACTCCAGTCCTTTTCCATTTACGTAACGGGTCGACGAACCATCGGCAATTTGTCCGGGTTGTCCGGGTGCAGCCAGTGTATTTCTGTTCGGAAATACTTCCTCAACCTGACTTGAGATCCACGCCTCAAATTGATTCTTAATTTCAGCACTTACAGCTGTGTTATTTGAAAAGAAATCGGTGGAAGCGGCTACTTTACCTTTAATGTTCTTTGTAGCTGCGTTCAGTTCAGCGCTTTCGAACGGATCTACATCACCGCCATTTTCTGACTGGTTGCGGTACATGCGAAGCAACAATTGCTCAGTAGAGTTTTCGAAATCCAGCATGGCAGGCAGCAGTTCGTGGCCCATCTGAATGCGGGTGGTTTGTCCGGAGAATGAAACAGTTGATTCACCGTTTCGGGTAAATTCATACGATGAAGGAACTTCGATTTTTGTGCCATCATCAGTGTCGCAGGAGATGAGTATAGATGAAACTAAGAATAGTGTTAAAAGGGACTTGAGTTGAGGCATGTTTTGAAAAATAGGTTGTTATTTTTATTTAGATCGATTCTAAGTTAAGAAGAGTTTTAAGCCAAATCAAAGCTTATGTAGAATAAATCTAAATTAATTTCCCCAACAGATTAAAACTTGGAACAAGTCAGGAAAAATTCACTTAGCTAAAGTGAATAACCGTAATTAAATACAGGAAAATGATGTTTATGAACAGACTAATACTTTTAATTACTGCAACCATGCTGATGCTTACAGCTTGTTCTGAAAAGACCAACAAGAATGCTGAGAATGTGGGACAGCAAGTAGAGAATACTGTAGAGTCCGCTAAAGAAGATGTTCAGCAAACTAAAGAAGAGTTTATTGCTGAGGCGGAGCAGACTCTGGAAAAAATGAATGAAGATATCTCGGAAGCTGAAGAGCAGTTGAAGGAAAAGTCAGAAGAAGCCCGTGAGAAAGCAGAGGAAAAGCTGGATGAACTCAAAGGTGAACGGGATTCCTTTAAAGAAGACTTAGCCGAGCTGCGTGACTCCGGAAAGGACAAATGGAAGGAAGTAAAAGATGAAATGCAGGACGGACTCGAAACCTTGAAGAACAAATACAACCGACTGCTGGAAGATCTCCAAATCGGTTAATTATTCTTTCTGACGGGGCGAAACCAAATCCATGGCTTGGCCGAGTATATTCTTACTGAAGTTGAAGAATTTTTCTTGCTTACCCATTGCAAGAAAACGGAGTACATAACGCAGCTCTCCCAGTAATTTGGGAGGGTTGCTAATTAATGTGTCTTCGCGAACAACTTCATCCCAGTTAATAGAGCGCTGAAATTTGACTCCGGCCTTGGCCATGGTTTTCATATATACATTTGCCATCAGCCCATACCCGATGGTAGTGGGGTGAAGTCCATCTAAACTGAAAATGCCTCCTTTGTACAGTTGGCCACTTTTATCGAGGCGTATGTAATCGGTTGTGAGTTTTACATCCCCCTCTTCATCAACCAGGTGTGCTGTGCTTTCTTGTTTCAGAAGCGCATCAGCAAGTCCCTTGGGCAGGTCCCGAACCAACTCACCTCCCAGGCGTCTTCGTGCCATTCCGGCTACATTTTTGGCCATAGGTACTACGGTCCATCCATATTCACCGGCAACCTTTCGGATAATATCGTTGTATTCATCCATGGTTAAATCAAGCTGAATAGCCTGATCTTTTGTTAAGTGAGGGTGCTTGTCCGGATCAAAATCTTCATCCCAAATCCAAAAGCGGGTGTAATAATCAAAATAGCCGAGCCGCTTGCTGGACAGGTCTGAGTTCACACCCCGACAAACCGGTGGAATGGTTACATACGGGAGGGTGGGTACAAAAACTCTTTTTGCCTCCAGCTTCGAGACTTTTTCAGCCAGTTTTCGATACTGTATTTCGAAATGCTCAGGCCGATAAACAGTGTGTGTGCGCTGGCCGGGGAATACCTCCAGGTTATCATCTTCGGTCCAGATCACTTTTAAGTCTGTGATAGCAGCAATCATATTATTATGACCAAGGCACACAATCAGGTTTTCTATCCCGCCATCGTCGGCTAATAACTTAGCATTATCAAACTGACTTCGGGTTTCCAGTTCAGGATCTGTTTTCAGGGATGGATTAAGCACAAGCCGGGCCGTGGTAAACTTGGCATGCTCCGGGAGCATATCGAAAACGGTAAACTTCTCGGGGTTGGTTTGAATATGATGTCGGCTGTTTTGCTCATTAACCACCCAGGAGTCGCTGATATTAAATCCCCACACCGACTGATTGTGGTAGGGGGAGTCCCGCTCAACAGCGAGATCCTTCAGTCCGCCTTCCCAATATTTTTTGATGCGTTTCAGGGTTTTCAGCATATGAGTAGCAGCCGGAAGGTATTCATTCCAGGTGATTTCATCCCCGAACTCCTCCGACATACCCCGTACTAACACTTCAAGATTTAAAGGGATACCGGCCTGAGCGGTAAAGCTTGGTTGATCGAAATCAGGTTTGGGTTCGAAGCAGCGATGCAGGAAAGAAGGGAAGTTAACATCGGTTCGGTAAATACCCCCGTTATTGAATCCCTGAGAAAGGCTGTCTCCAATTACTACAAGTTTGTGCTTGGCTTCTTTTTTATTCCAGAACATGAATTTTGCCACTAAATCTCAAAAACACGAAAAGATAGCTAAGTGAAGGGTGAATACAAATATGAGAGATGGTAGTTAGTGTTTAGTAGTGAGTAGTGAGTAGTGAGTAGTGAGTAGTGAGTAGTGAGGGAAAAACTCGTTACTCAAAACTCGTTACTATTTATTCATGACATCCCTATTTTGTTTTATTGAGATTCAGAGCCCAATCAAACTAACAGACAATGACAGATAAAAACAGACTGGAATTATTCAGAGAAAAAAGAGCCGAGCAAAATGAGAAAGTAATGGATCTTGATCACCTGGGCATTAAGCGCTTTTTCAATATGGATACCAATACCTATCGCGATGGAGCGCTTCCCACTCAAACGAAAGAACTACTCGGCCTGGTAGCCTCAACCGTCTTACGTTGCAACGATTGTATCGACTATCACCTGGAGCAATGTGCCAAAGCCGGTTCCACCAAAGCCGAAATTGTGGATGCATTGAATGTGGCTTTGATTGTAGGGGGGAGTATTGTAATTCCGCATCTGCGGCATGCAACCGATACGCTGGATTTTCTGGAGGAAGAGGGGACGCTTCGGGTAAATTAATTAACCAAAAATGTTGAAGGATCCGGATGCTGAAATTCCAAATCGAGACGATCTTTCAGTTTTTTCGATGAAACGGTTTTTCCATTAGCACCTCCATTTGTAAAGGTGGGTTTCTCAAGTCCCAAGCGTTCTGCAATTACCGTATAGATTTCAGCCCGGCTTGGATGTGAGCCCGAACACACATTGAAAATTTCTCCTCGAATATTTTCCGAAATAATTTTTTGAGTCACCTGAATTACATCATCACGATGAACGAGGTTAACCGGAGCATCACCGTCGGCTATGTTGGTTCGACCGGCCATATATTTTGCGGGGTGTCGGTCTTCTCCGTATAAGCCACATAAGCGAAGTACAACAGCCTCGGGAATATGCTCAAGTAATTCTCCTTCTGCTGCTATAATAGCGTTGTCGCTATTGCGGTCCGGAGTGGCATCCGTTTCCGTTACTTCATCGGTTGCATTTCCGTAGGCAGATGTGGAACTATACATCATCACCTGTGTGTTTCTTTGAGCCAGAACGCGGGAAAGTTGTCCGATAACGGTTGGATACTCACTTCGGTTCTCTCCACGACCCGGAGAAATAGAGATCAGAACGGAGTCAACTTCAGGAAGGTGAATTTCCGAAGCAGATGCAGCCGGAAGATCCAATTTTACCGGCTTAATACCGACCTCATTTAATACGGAGAAATTAGAGGAAGACCGGGTGGTTCCATACACAGTGAATCCATCGTTTGTGAGTTTTTCACCTAATTTTTTCCCCACCCAACCGCAGCCAACAATTAATACGGTGCTGTTTTTATCGGAATTCATATTTTCTTCATATTAAATAAAGTTATTGCTTAACTGTACACTAAACATAGATCAAATTCAGGCATGGCACAATCAAACACTGGAATTTTATTGGTTAACCTCGGATCGCCCGATAGTTACGAACCCGCTGATTTAAAAGTATATCTGAGAGAGTTTCTGACTGACAAACGGGTTATCGACTTTCCGACTCCTATCCGAAAAACCATCGTAGAGGCGTTTATCCTTCCCTTTCGTCCAAAAGAATCCGCTGAAGCCTACGAATTGATTTGGTGGGATGAAGGCTCGCCTTTGATTGTCATTACACAGCGTGTGATTGATAAGCTTCAGGAGCGACTGGGTGACGATGTGCCGGTATCGATGGGAATGCGGTATGGCAACCCCTCTATAGAGGCAGGTTTTGATGAACTGATGGATAAGAATCCAAACCTGGATCGCGTGTTCCTGATACCGCTATACCCTCAGTATGCGATGGCCACTACCGAAACGGTGATTGAGAAAGCTAAAGAAGTGTGGCAGGCAAAATACCCGCAGCTTCAGGTAGAGTTTAAAGATGCTTTTTATGATGACCCCGACTACGTGAAAGCGCTGGGTGAAAGTATTAAACCATATATAGAAGAACACGATATCGATCACCTGTTGTTTTCCTATCATGGTGTGCCGGAGCGACAGATTAAGAAGCGCGATATCACCGGCGACCATTGCCTGAAGTGCGAAGACTGTTGTAATGTAAACTCACCGGCGCATACCTTTTGTTACCGCCATCAGGATTTGATGACTACAAAGTGTGCCGCCGAATACCTTGATCTGGATAGCAGAGACTTCAGTTACAGCACGGCTTTTCAGTCCAAATTGGGAATCGATCCCTGGCTTACTCCGGCTACTGATGCAGAGCTGGTACGACTGGCTGAGGAAGAAGGTGTGAAGAAAATTGCGGTTTGCTGTCCGGCTTTTATTTCTGACTGCATCGAAACGCTGGAGGAGATCGGCATTCGGGGCAAAGAAGATTTTGTGGAAGCCGGAGGGGAAGACCTGATCCTGATTCCTTGTTTAAACGACAACGACCTCTGGATAGACACGCTTGAAAAGTGGTGCGTTGAAAAACTAAAGGTGAAAGAGGTTGAGGCAGCTTGAGTGGCTTAACTTCACATGAAGTTATTATTCTGGGTGGAGGAATTTCGGGTCTTTCTGTAGCCTGGTTTCTTCATCAAAAAGGAATACCATTCAAGTTATTCGAAAAGCAGGATGAAACCGGTGGGGTTATTACATCCAAAATAGTTCAGGGTTCTGTATTAGATTTCGGTCCCAATTCCCTGCGCGACCGAAATGGTAAAATCAGAGAACTCGCGGAAGAGTTAGGTATTTCAAACGATCTGATTCAAATATCGGAAGCCTTTAAAACCCGGTATATCGTAAGGGATCGCAAGCTACAGGGGTTGTCACCAAGTATTTCTTCACTGATATCGACGAAGATTTTATCTGCAAAAGCAAAGCTTCGGTTACTCAAAGAGCCGTTCGTACAGGAGGGTACAACCGGGGATGAAAGTATCGGGGATTTTCTGGAGCGAAGGATTGGTAAAGAAGCAGTCGATTACCTGGTGGACCCGATATTTTCAGGAATATATGCCGGTAATATTTATAGAATGAGTAAGGAATCGGTACTTTCCAAACTAGCAGAGTACGAGCGGGAGTATGGCTCCATTGCGTGGGGTGCGATCCGTTCAAAAAAAGAGAAGGAACCGGTTAAGCCAATGGTACTCTCATTCAAGAAGGGAATACAACAGCTAACCGATGCAATCGCGAAAAGAATTTCAGATCACATCGTTTATGATGAAGTGAAGGTATTGGAAAAAGCGGAGTCCGGATACAAGGTTCTGACTGAGCGTGAAGATTTCATTTCAAAAAATATTATCTCCTGCATTCCGGCTTACAACTTGGGGCACATATTAAAAGGGGTTGAACAGGAGCTGTCCGACGAACTCATCAACATTGAGTATGCACCCATGCTTTCCACACAGGTGCTCTTCAAGGCTTCTGATATTGATGTAAAACGAGAAGGCTTTGGGTTTCTGGTGCCACGTAAAGAACGAATCAGGCTGTTGGGTGCCATTTGGAAATCCAGCATCTTTCCGGAGCTAACGGGCGATGGGTATTTCCATGCTACGCTTATGGCCGGCGGAGCCCACGACCGGGAAATAGTAACCGAAGCGGTAGAGGAGGTAGAAAAAGAGATCCTGAATGAGTTTCGGGAATTGATGGAAATTGGAACTGAACCTGCTTTTGTAAAATCTCACCTCTGGAAAAAAGCCATTCCACAATTTAACGTTGACTACGAGCAGACAAAGCAAAAGCTCCGCCAATTTGAATCTGACAATCCGGGTTTGTATCAGGGTGGTAATTACCGTTGGGGAGTTTCTGTGCCCGATTGTGTGGAAGGAGCTGAAGAGTTGGTGGAGGAAATTGCAGACCGTTTGTGAGTCTGAAGAAGCAGGCAATAAAGTATGTGTTTCTGTCTGAATAGTGTGATAAGCTTTTCAAGCTCTTAATCAGGAAAGATTATTTAATTTTGCATTCCCGCCACCAAAACCGATATTCGGGCTCTCCAACCATTTAAAACTTTCTTATGCCTGAGAAATCTTCCAAAGGACTTTTCGCATGGGCCATGTACGATTGGGCCAATTCGGCTTATTTCGTGATGATCCAAACCTTTGTGTTTGCCGCCTATTTTGCTCAATCTATTGCCGAAAACGAAACGACAGGCACGGCTTTATGGGGAAATATGATTGGGTTGGCGGGTTTTGTCATCGCGATATCGGCACCTTTTTTAGGCTCTATTGCTGACGAAGGAGGCCGCAGGAAACCGTGGATTGCTTTTTTTACAACCCTGTGCGTAATCGGGTGCAGTATGCTTTGGTTTGCAGAACCAAGCACTGATTTTATCTGGTTTGCCCTCTCCATGGCATTCATCGCTACCTTAGGAGCGGAGCTGTCGTTTATTTTCTATAACGCCATGCTCCCGGATTTAACTACCAGTTTAAACATCGGTAAATGGTCGGGCTGGGGCTGGGCCATGGGCTATGCAGGTGGGCTGGTTTGTCTGATTATCGGGTACTTCGGTTTTGTGGAGTACGGTGCTGATGTATTTGGGCTGGATGAAAGCTCTCTTCAGAACGTACGGGTCACTTTTCTGTTTACCGGGTTGTGGTATGCACTTTTCAGTCTTCCCATGTTTATAAAAACGGAAGACGTTCCTTCAAAGAATAAAAGTATGTCGTTAGCAGTGAAGGATGGGATGAAGGAACTCAAAAATGGGATCGCCATGCTTAAGGATGAACCAAATATCTGGAAGTTTTTACTGGCACGTTTGTTTTACAATGACGGCTTGGCTACCATTTTTGCTATGGGTGGTGTTTATGCAGCCGGAACCTTCGGTTTTGATACCGAGCAGATATTTATGTTTGGTATCGCTCTCAATGTGACGGCCGGACTGGGTGCATTCGGGTTTTCCTGGCTTGATGATATCAGTGGAAGTAAAAACACAATTGTGTGGTCGTTGGTGGGGTTAATTATACCCGTTGTGGCCGTTCTTTTTGTAGAAGCGGAGATCTGGTTTTGGGTGTGGGGATTGTTGCTTGGAATATTTGTAGGACCGGTGCAGGCTTCAAGCCGGACGTTTATGGGGAGGTTGGCCCCGCAAGATAAACGAAATCAAATGTATGGACTGTTTGCGTTGTCCGGGAAAGTAACCACCTTTGCCGGACCTATTATGGTAGGTTGGATCACCTTATTGATGGATAATCAGCGGTGGGGAATGAGTGCCATTTTGTTGCTTTTGGTTGTGGGATTAGCGTTAATGTTAGGTGTGGATGAGGTTAAGGGAACAACCCGGGAAGAAGTGCCTATAATCCAGAATTAAAGAAAACAATGTATTTATCTGCTTATTTATTAAATTAACGCAGATTTTACTACTGTATCGAATAAGACAGTAAACTTAAAAGCAGGTGTTTAATTAGTTCCATATAAACACCGTTAATCGAAACAAAATTATAAGGAGTACAACACATGAGTAGAATGGACGATATCAACAACGTAGTAGAAGAACTGCAAGTTGACATGAAGAAATTTTATGAGAAAGGAAATAAAGCTGCCGGTACACGTGCCCGTAAGCACCTAATGACTCTTAAGAAGCTTTCTCACGAAATCCGTCAGGAAATCCAAGCTAAGAAAAACGCTATGTAATTTCCTTTACCACATTTAAAAGAAAAGCCACCATTGTGTGGCTTTTTTATTTTCAGGAACATTTATCCATTTATCTTTTTTATTATCAGGCTGAAATTAACGCTTCAATCGATTAGTGCATGAATCAAGAGCCCGCTACCCGAATCCATAAAGATGCCATCAAAGCCTGGACTGTAAATGCATTGCTTTTCGGATTGTTTTGGTTTACCCCCTCTATTATTCAACTGGCACTGGGTATAAATCACAACCTTGGCATTGGAACGCCATGGTACCATGGTATAGACTGGCTTCTGTTTGGTTCCATCTTTTTTGCGTCCCTGATCTTTTATTTGTTAACCGGAGTGCTGCTGCCCAATATTCGGTGGAAACGGTGGAAGTATGATGTTTCCGAAAAAGAAATTGATATGCTACGAGGTATTATCATCAAAAAAAGAACCCTTGTTCCCATAAACCGGGTGCAACATGTGGATACCAAACAAGGACCCATTTATAGAAAGTTCGGGTTGTCTTCGGTCACTATTTCTACGGCAGCCACAACACATGAAATTCCTGCTCTCGATGATGAAACAGCGAATGAGCTGCGAACCACCATTTCTACCCTAGTACGTAAGGTGAAAGATGATGTCTGAGTTTAAGCGGCAACATCCCATTGCAGCCGTGACGAGGGTTATTGAAAGCATAAAGCAAAACTTTGTCACCATTGTTATCCTGCTCTTCATCGGTACCTCAAACACAGAAGGATATTTTATTTACTTCCTGCTGGGGGGTATTGCTATTACGCTGGTAAGCGGGGTGTTAAGTTGGGTGGTGTTCAGGTATCGTGTCCACGAAGATGAGCTTCAGATCAAAAAAGGGGTACTCGTTAAAAGCAATATGTACCTGTCGAAAGATCGCATACAGGTGATTGATATTACCGAAGGTTTACTACAGCGCATGTTTGGGTTAGTGAAAGTGGAAGTCAAAACGGCCGGTGGAGGTACCGAAACGGCTACCATCAGTGCCATTTCCCGTGATGATGCGGAAGCGCTGAGAACCGAATTACGAAAAAAGCGGGCAGCTACAAACGGCGATTTCGAAGAAACAGAGGTAATGTATGAGGACGCCGAAGAAGAGGTGCTTGGGCAGTGGCAATTGTCGACCAAGGACTTAGTTTTTGCGGCTTTTACCTCCGGTAATTTTGGTTTAATCGCGTCGATTCTGGGTGCGGTATCGGGGCAGATGGATGAATTTATTAATGAGGAAACCATTGAGTATGTGTATGAGGCTCTGCCCGGTTATAGTGATGTAACGTTGATTGTTGGAATTGTAGTTGCCATTATCGTTGTGTCGTGGACATTGTCATTTCTTGGGGTGATTTTTAAATATTCAGACTTCCGCCTCGAGAAAACCTCAAAAGAACTGATCATCACCAGCGGGCTTTTAGAGAGAAAACACATAACTGTACCATTTGATCGCATTCAGGCCGTTCGGTTTGTGGAAGGGATAATCCGTCAGCCTTTTGGCTATGGAATGATCTATGTGGAAAGTGCCGGTTTCGACCAAACTCAAAAGGGGCGTTCTATTGTGCTTGTACCCTTCATCGCATCTTCTAATGTACGTTCTTTTCTGGCAGAGTTTCTTGTAGAGTACAAAGAGCCTGAGTTTCAAATCAGACCTCCTCGAAAGACGTTGTGGAGATACATCCGACGCCCTAATTATTTTGTATTACCTATGATTCCGATTGCCTGGTATCTGATGGAATATGGCTGGCTTTCGTTGCTGGTAATTCCACTGTTGGGGTATCTGGGTTGGATGAGATATCGGGATACAGCTCTTGGGCTGGGGGATAAAATTCTGAGGATGCGTTACCGCGTGTTATCACGGACAACGGCTATAGTAAAAAAGAACAGAATTCAGAATATGGAGACGAGTCAAAATCCCTTTCAGGACAATAAAGATATTCAGAACCTGACGGTTACGGCTGCATCAGGGGCAGGAGGGATGGAGTTTGAGGCCACAGACCTTCATAATCAGGATACCTTTAAAGCACTGAAATGGCTGATAAACGAGCCGGTTAATGACGGGGATAAGGGGGAAGTTAGTGTCCCGGTTCAAACTGAATGATAAAACGGGTCCAATCCCCGCTTTCAATCTTAAGCGATCCGTTCACTCTTTGAATCAGTACCTGAATGAGGGTCATCCCAAGGGACTCGCTTTGTTCAGGATCGAAATTTTCGGCTATACGTTCGCCATTATTCTCCACAATTAGTTCCATGCCCGATCCGCTTTTCTTTAGGGAGATCTTAATTACACCTTCTTTTAGTTTTTTAAAAGCATGCTTAAACGCATTATTGATTAATTCATTAAGAATAAGCCCAATGGGAATGGCTTCATCCAAGTCAATTACTAGAGACTGAACATCAAGCTGAATTTGGATCTCTTTATTGTGGCCGGTGTATGCATTCTTTATTTCATCTGATAGCTCTTGGATGTAAATATCAAGGGGGATGTTGGATAGAGTGGAAGACTCGTAAAGCTTCTCATGCACTTTAGCTATTGATTTGATACGTGCCTGGCTGGAAGACAACATATCTTCTACATCTTGGCTCACATTATCTTTTTGCAGCTCCAGCAGGCTTGAAATGATGGCCAGATTATTTTTCACCCGGTGATGGATTTCCTGTAGAAGAACCTCTTTTTCTTTCAGCGACTCCTTAATCTGTTTGTCCTGTTCTTTTTGGGTAGAGATATCGCGTACGCTCCCGATAATGGCCTCGGGTTTGCCGTCAGAGTCGTGTACCAGTGTTCGTACATTACTTACCCATTTCCATTGCCCTGAACTGTCTTGAAGACGGAATTCAACAAAAGGAAGAAACTCCCGGTCTTCAATAGAGTCGTATTTTTCTACTACCTGCTGTATGCGCTCGCGGTCTTCGGGATGCATCTTTGAGAAAATGAAGGAAATGCCACCTTCAATGAACTCCTCCTGTGTATATCCCAGCATGGAGTTAATGGCCGGACTCACATATTTGTACTCTTTATCATCCAGAGTCATTTTATAGAGTACATCTTTGGAGTTGGTAAGCACCTGCTTGAACCGCTCTTCACTTTCTTTGAGGGTTTCCATCCAGATTTTCGTGCTGTTCATAAATCGATAAACCAGCCAGAGCCCCAAGCCAATAAGCATAAGACCCATTATGATGACACTCCAGCGTAACACCGAATTTACCAAGCGGGCCAGGTCGCCCATAACTTGAGAAAAACGTACTTCAAGGTCGGTGAATTCGTGATCCAATTTTTCCAGTTGAATTATCCACTCTGTTTTTTGATCAATGCCAATATCGCTTGATTCTATCTGCACCTGAATAGAATCTGCGAACTGGATAAGCCGGGTAATTTTTTCATCTCCCTCTGTCCATACATCAATGGCTTCCTGAACCTGGGGCATCCATTGGAAGCGACGGAATACATTGATTTGGTGAGGAATGTCATCGGGATGAATTTTACCCATTAAAAACCCATCATATACAGTCTGATAATCGTAATCGTCTTTAAGCAGCTCCTCTCGGCCAATTCGGTCACCAATATTTACGCGAAGAGCACTCTTAAAGTGAGCAAACTCTTCTTCATCTTCAGTAATAATATAGTTGAGAAGGTGAATGACTGACTCTTTTTGAGCCTTGGTCCACATTCCCTCTCCGCCTACATAAGCCCTGATGCCTGAGGAAGTGTTAATGGAGATGTTTACAATAAGGATCAGTAATAAAGCACAAACAGTACCAAACGCAAAAAGGGCTACTACTTTCTGATCTACATCCGGACGATCTTTACCATTTTCTGCAGCCATAAGTGCTTAATATTATATCATCTTAATATGCCAATACTGCTAAAAAGTATTGAATATAACTTAGCGCATCAGTTTTTTATACTTAATGCGGTGAGGTTGGTCGTCGGTGATGCCAAGCCTCTGTTTACGGTTCTCTTCGTATTCTTCATAATTTCCTTCAAACCAATATACTTGGCTGTTCCCTTCAAAAGCCAGGATGTGGGTTGCAATTCTATCCAGGAACCACCTGTCGTGCGATATGACGACCGCACAGCCTGCAAATTCCAGTAAGGCCTCTTCCAGTGCTCGCAGGGTGTTTACATCAAGATCGTTGGTGGGCTCATCAAGCAGCAACACATTGGCACCTTCTTTGAGCATTTTGGCAAGGTGAACACGATTGCGTTCTCCACCGGAAAGCTCTGTTACTTTTTTCTGCTGATCGCTTCCGCTGAAGTTGAAACGAGCTACGTATGCACGTGAATTTACTTCCCGGTTGCCCAGTTTAATCGTGTCTTGCCCTCCGGATATTTCTTCCCAAATTGTTTTGGAAGGATCCAGTGGCCTTTTCTGGTCAATATATCCAAGCTTTACCGTGTCACCGGTTATCAGTTCGCCTTGATCGGGTTCTTCCTGTCCGGTAATCATTTTAAACAAGGTTGTTTTGCCGGCACCGTTTGGCCCAATAACCCCAACAATCCCGCCGGGAGGCAGCTTAAAATTCATATCTTCAATGAGCAGGCGATCTTCAAAACCTTTCGTCACCTGGTCGGCCACAATTACCTTATCGCCAAGGCGTGGGCCGGCCGGGATGAAAATTTCCATGTCATCCCGACGTTTTTCATGCTCTTCAGACAGCAATTCCTCATATTTGTTGATACGGGCTTTGCTTTTGGCACGGCGACCTTTTGGATTCTGGCGAATCCAGTCCAGTTCTTGCTTAAGCGTTTTTTGTCGCTTGGATTCTTCTTTCTCTTCCTGTTGCAGCCGTTTGGATTTCTGTTCCAGCCACGAGCTGTAATTTCCTTCAAACGGTATTCCTTCACCACGATCCAACTCAAGAATCCAGCCTGCTACATTGTCAAGGAAGTAACGGTCGTGAGTTACGGCAATTACAGTACCTTCATACCGATCAAGGTGCTGTTCCAGCCAGCCTACCGATTCTGCATCCAGATGGTTGGTAGGCTCATCCAGCAATAATACATCCGGCTTTTTAAGCAGTAAACGACAGAGGGCAACACGGCGTGCTTCTCCACCTGAAAGTACTTCAACCGATGTATCGCCCGGAGGGCATCGAAGGGCATCCATAGCCTGCTCCAGTTTACTGTCTATATCCCAGGCTTCCACCTGATCAATTTTTTCCTGTAGCTTGGACTGCTTCTCGATCAGTTTCTCGAAATCAGCATCAGGATCACTGAAGGCAGCATTCACTTCTTCGTATTCCTTTAACAAATCCATGGTTTCCTGCACACCTTCTTCAACAATCTCTTTTACGGTTTTGGAAGGATCGAGCTTAGGCTCCTGAGACAAGTAACCAAATGAAATCCCTTTCTGGACGCTTATATCACCCTGGTAGTTCTGATCTTCTCCGGCAATAATCCGAAGTAAGGTAGATTTACCGGCGCCATTAAGTCCCAGCACACCAATTTTAGCCCCGTAAAAAAAGGAAAGGTAAATGTCTTTAAGTACCGTTTTGTTGGGTTTGTAAGTTTTGCTTACCCCAACCATTGAAAAAATGATCTTATTGTCGCTCAAGGAAATACGTATTTATTAGGATTAATAAGATGTTAAAGGTACGAAATGCACGTTGATTTTTTGAACTTCTTTCTAAACAAAGTTCTGCTAAAACCCGAAAATTATATCAAAAAAAATAAAAAAAGGTATCGACTTTATTATCGATACCTCTTAAAAATACTTTAGTAAAAACTTTATCCTAACGCTACATCCAATACCATCATTACAACAAAGCCAACCATCACTCCTAAAGTGGCAAGATCAGTATTACCATGAAGCTGGCTTTCGGGGATCAACTCCTCAACAACCACATAAATCATGGCACCGGCAGCAAAAGCAAGTGCATACGGCAGAATGGGTGTAATAAAAATCACCGCTGCGGCACCTATCACAGCAGACACCGGCTCTACAATACCCGACAGCTGTCCATAGTTGAAGCTTTTTAACCGGCTTACCCCATCGCGCCGAAGAGGCATAGAAATGGCAATACCTTCAGGGAAATTTTGGATGCCAATGCCAATAGCTAAGGTAATTGCACCTGCTACAGTAGCTCCGCCAACCATATCAAGTCCCAGGCTCGCTGCTCCGAAAAGAACTCCAATAGCTAAACCTTCCGGGATATTGTGCAGTGTGATCGCTAAAACAAGCAGGGTAGCACGTTTCCATTTTGTGTCCACACCTTCAGCTTCGTCTCGTGGTAATCCGATGTGCAGGTGAGGCACATAGGCGTCACAAATTCTAAGGAAGATGCCCCCTAGCAGAAAGCCGATAGCGGCGGGGATCCATCCAATCATGCCCTGAGCTTCAGCAAGTTCTATACCGGGTATGATAAGCGACCACACGCTGGCTGCAATCATGACACCGGCGGCAAAGCCCATCATACCGTCCAATAATTTGTAGTTGATGCCTTTTGTAAAAAAAACAATGGCAGCTCCAAGGGATGTTACTCCCCAGGTAAATAAACCGCCCATCAAGGCTTGTAGAATAGGGTTTAGTTCAAAAAACCAGTTTGGTATGAATTCCATAAATTTTTTGTTTTGAATATAGTAATTTGCTTTGACTTACTAAAAATTTAGTTAAGGCTAATATTTATGTTAAATAATTTTCAGATTAAAGGATTCATATTTTTACTACTTTGTCGGGCAAACAACTAAAATCAGGCATGAGTAACGATATCTTAGCATTTAAAGAACCTATCCGCGAAGGATTGATTCGCATACTACTTCGAATAGGTGATATTGAATGTGATGTTGAGAATGACGCACCTGATTTTGTAGATGCACTCGAAGATCATCCTACTTTGACGGTTACGCCCGATGCAGATCTTAAAGATATTACTGATGCTTTTATGGACAGCTATCCACTGGTGCTGAACAAGAGAAGGTCTAAAGAAGGTAAGATTGTATGGAACTTACCGGATGGAGGGATTTGGTTCGATATGGAAATGGAAAACGTAAAGGAGGTGTGGCTGACGGAATTCAGTTTTTTTATTGAAAGTGAAAAGCCACGTTATCTGGCATACTACATCAGTGATGTTGAGCATAAAATCGAGTGGTTACAACCGGATGCACAATCGGGTGAAATACGATCCTTGAGTACGTTCAAAAAGAAATTTACGCCACCGCCGGTATCGGAACGTACGGTGTACTCAGGAGCTGAAATTCTAAAATGTACCGATATGCTCGGGCGGGCTATCAATAAAATTGATATGCGCACCCAGGAAGCTTTGGTTAGGTTCAATACAGAGAAAGGAAATCTGGAGCCGTTGCTTATTGGGATGGCTGAGAAACTAGGCTACACCGTTAAATCTCTCGAGAAAGAAGTGATTGACCGGGAGGCGGAAAAAGGCAGTAGCGTTAGCCATTCTATTTCTTTGAAATAAAAAACCCGGTACTCAGGTAGGATACCGGGCTTGAAATCGATAGAGAACTCACTAAAATACTAATCCTTCTGCTTCCAGAAGATAATGCCTCCTGCTTGTTTTCCGGTCTCAACAACGTCAACGAGCTCTAAACTTTTCAGGTTGATGATGTCAACAGAGCCGGGTTCACCGCCAATGCCTTCCACCGAAATAAAAGCATAGTTGTTATCAGCTGAGATGGCTACACCATGACTCACTTTTCGACTGTTTTTAATTTTTGCCAACTCTTTTCCTGAGTTTAGATCCCATATGCCGGTAGCACCTTCTCCTTTATAAGTTACCACCAGCAGTTTACCGTCATGACTTACCTCGAGGTTGTATGGTGCTTTCCAGGTTTTCCAGCGCTTGGTTACTTCCCACTTCTTGGTGTTTATTTCAAGGACCTCGTCCGAACCATTTGCCGCAACATATACCAGGGGTTTTGTAGGGTGAGGGTCGGCCCAGGTGGGTTTTTCCACCGGTTTGTGGTTCATTTCACCATGACTCATAGTGGAGTGATCCATACTAGCCGACATGTTACCACTCATTTTCTCACCAGAGAGCTTAAGCTTTCTCTGCACTTCAAGAGCTTCGGTATCAATCTCGATCAGCTCATCGGTCATCATGGATACATGGTATTGTCGGGTTCCGGAACTGTTAATACGTGAACCGTGAGGCATTATACCGGTTTCGATGTCGGAAAGACGGATCATTGACTCAGGCTCAACCACAGAAACGGTGCTGGGCTCCATATCTCCATGCAGATTAAAGTTCACTACATACAGCAATCCGGTTGTTGAAGAAATATCCATACTTGCGGGAAACATGCCCAATTCCACTTCTCCAATAAACTCGTTGGTTCCGGTTTTGAACTTCCAGAGTTTACCATAGGGTAATCCATGGGCAATGCTTACAAACCAGTGTTCCCCATCAGGGGAGATGGTGAGACCATGCGGACCTTCGTTTTCCTGTGGCCATGTTCCCACGCGGATGCTTTCGGCGATTTCACCCTTTTGTGTTTCACCGTCGAAATGTACCAGGTGTACTTCGTCATCCGATTCTGCGGCTACATAAACATAATAATCCTGTGCAAAGGAATTGGAGGTTCCCCAAAGAAGGAACCCTCCAATAAACATTGTATATAAAGCTCTCTTAAAACTCATAGTCCTTGTGGTTTCTATTTAGTTAGTTCCCTGTTGAGGTTTGTCAACCAGTTTAATAGCCCATAAACCGGAGTTCCAGTCAGAGATAAAAATATGGCCTTTGTATGGTTGAGGTCCCCAGGTAAAGGGAGCGTTTGGTACCAGGGCATCAGGGTGTGTAGGTTCAAATTTGGCAATCTCACGCCCCTGATCATACAGGTTCCCCATTAGCTCGCCGGAAATATCAACGATGCGCAGTCCGGCATTGTAATAGGCTACGAATAGCAGATCATCAACAACCCAGAAGTTGTGCGTTCCGGCTTCAGGAACCTGATAACGAGCCACTTCCGTTGGCTTGTCCCAGCCATCAAATTGGATAAAGTGAATCCAGCCGGCTGCTGCTACAGGATTACTTCTGGAAGGAAGGCCGTTAGGGAAAGCTTCGTCACCGGCAATCACATAAAAGTCGCCCGTTGACTTACTTTTGAATGGGAAAGCTGCATGATTCCATCCACTTGGATAAGAATAACTTCCCAGCTGAACCGGGTTTTCCGGAGATCCACCGGCGGTTCCCATTTCTCCTTCCTGCGCACCAATGTCAACGGCTACCACACCATCACTCCAGTTTGAGGAGTAGGCAATTCCGTCTTCAATCCAAACATCGTGGATCGAGTGGCCGGGAGTATCCAACTCAAAACGCCCTACAGTCTGTGGATTTTTCGGGTCTTCAATATTGATGATATCATACCGACGGCCATTATTCACTGCATATACATGGTCTTCGTAGATGAAAGCATTGTGAACACCACCGGTGAGGCCTTCATTATATTCAGACAGAATTTTTACGTCTCGCGGGTTACTTACATCCAGAACCACCATTCCATTTTTACGGTTTGAAGCTCCCTCACGAGTTATTACACCGATGGTTCCATCTTCAGATATTTTCACATCGTTCACGGTTCGGGCATCTACACGTACGGTATCGATTGGAGTGATGTTAGCCGGATCGGTTACGTCCCAGAAATAAGCATCGCCATTGGCACCCCAGGTTCCCGTGATAGCGTAGTCTCTTCCGTCCACGCCTTCCCAAACCCAGAGGTCAGAAGTGTGTACATCGAGTACTTCTCCATGCCCAACCACTTCAATTTCTTGTTGTACATTACGGTCTTTTACGCGGATAATTTGCTCTTCAAATACATCACCGGAACGGGCAGTGAGGGTAAAGATCCCCGGCTTGTTGGCTACAAACTTACCATTTTGAGAAACCTGTCCTTCTGCCCCTTGTCCCAGATTATCGTCTGGTTGGGCTGTGTAAGAATAGGTGATAGGCACATCAACTTCTTTGCCATTATTTCCAAAGGCTTTTGCATTAAAAGTGATAACATCACCGGTTCTGACTTCGGTCTCTGCATTGCCAATGGTAATGGAAGCTGTTGGGTTTTGCTTAACGTTTATATTCAGGGTTGCTTTTTTACCTTCAGATTCAGCCGTGATTTTAGCTTTTCCGGGCTTTTGAGCAATCAGCTTTCCGTGACTTACCATGGCAACCGACTCATTATTGCTGGAAATTTTAAGATCCGGGTTTTCGCGAATCAGGTCCATTGCATCAATCACGTTTACATTCAAATCGATGGTGGTTTTGGAGTAGATGTTTTCAGGGACATCCACAAATTCTACCTTAGCAATGGGTGGGTATGGTACATTGATTTCGAACTGCTTTACCACTCGCTGATCTCGTGGTCCGGAGCGAAGAACAACGGCGGAATAGGTACCCGGCTTGTTAGCTTTAACAAGTCCGCTTCTGGAAACTTCCAGGTCACGACCGTTTCGTGAATAGAATAAGAGAGTGTCTGGAAGGGCTTCACCTTCTTCCGTCATCAAAGTAGCTTTAAGCTGGAGTTCGTCCCCAACTTTTACTTCTACGGGATCAGGTTCGATTACAATTTTTAAAGAGCTCGCATCCTGTGCAAAAAGAGAGGTGCTGCCAAGTAGCAGGATGGAGGCTAAAATTTTTAATGCTTTTGCCATGTCTGGTAAAATTAGTTAAAGGATAAGGGATTTTTAGTAAGACCTGTAATAAATCAAAAAAAAGTGAGAAATGAACTATGACCCGGCTGAAATTCTGCTCTTTTGAACTCATTTTTCCTTATTTTACAGAATCCTGTTTTTCGATATGACAAAGGAATTTTATCCTTGTCGTTCGTTGTTCCTACCAACCAAAACCAACTCATTTTTCTTACTTAGATGGACATTAATTTCGAGAAAGAAGTATTTGCCCGCCGCCATAACGGACCCACCCAGGAATCAACCCAAAAAATGCTGGAAACCATCAAAGCTGAATCATTGGATAAGCTGATTGATGAGACTATTCCTGAAGGTATTCGGCTGAATAAGCCTATGAATCTTCCGGAGGCATTAAGCGAACATGATTTTCTGTCGGAATTCAAAAAACTGGCTTCTAAAAACAAAATACACAAGTCCTTTATAGGCATGGGGTATTACGACACGCTTGTTCCCAATGTGATTAAAAGGAACATTCTCGAGAATCCGGGTTGGTATACGGCTTACACTCCTTATCAGGCTGAAATTGCTCAGGGTCGGCTTGAAGCACTGATTAATTTTCAAACCACCGTCAGCGACCTGACCGGGATGGAGCTGGCCAACGCTTCTTTACTGGATGAAGGAACAGCGGCCGCCGAAGCCATGAGTATGCTGTACGGACAGCGACGTGGCAAAAAGCGTAAAGAGGCGGAAGTATTTTTTGTATCGGAATTGTGCCATCCCCAAACCATCGAAGTGTTGCAAACACGAGCCGAGCCAATTGGGGTAGAAGTAAGGGTTGGAAATCACCACGAGTTGGATGTGACGGATTCAGCGTTGTTTGGGATCCTGCTACAGTATCCGGCAACCGATGGAAGTGTGGAAGATTACACGAGTATTATCGAGGCAGCACACGAACACGATGTATATGCTGTGGTAGCTGCAGATTTACTAAGCCTGACGTTATTGAAAGCTCCGGGCGAAATGGGTGCCGATGTGGTGGTTGGTTCATCACAGCGATTTGGTGTGCCGATGGGATATGGAGGACCGCACGCAGCTTACTTTGCCACCAAAGAAGATTTTCAACGAAAAATTCCGGGACGCATTATCGGAGTAACCCAGGATGCAGAAGGCAAGCCGGCTTATCGTATGGCACTGCAAACCCGCGAGCAGCATATTCGCCGGGAAAAAGCCACTTCAAATATTTGTACCGCCCAGGTTTTACTTGGGGTGATGGCCGGGATGTATGCGGTTTATCATGGCCCGAAAGGATTGAAACAGATCGCTTCTAAGATTCACGGTTTAACCAAACTGACTAAAACCGGATTGGAAAAAATGGGAGTAGAGGTTCAAACCGAAACCTATTTTGATACTTTGACTGTGAAGGCAGATGCAGCCAAGATAAAAGCAGTAGCTGAAAAGCATGAGGTGAACTTCCGCTACGTGGATGAAAACACCATTGGTCTTTCTTTCGATGAGGCCAAAAACCTGGAAGATGCCGAACTGGTATTAGCCATTTTTGCGGAAGCGCTTGGTAAGGATAACAGTTTTGATGTGAAGGCTGAATCCCAACAGGTAAAAGTGGATTATCCGGAAAACCTGACTCGCCAAACTGACTACCTGGATCACCCGGTGTTTAACTTATACCATTCGGAGCACGAAATGCTTCGGTACATGAAGCGACTGGAGAATAAAGATCTTTCGTTGGTGCATTCCATGATCTCGTTAGGATCATGTACCATGAAATTGAACGCCACTGCCGAAATGATTCCGGTTACCTGGCCCGAATTTGGGCAAATCCATCCATTTGCACCCAGAGAGCAGGCAGATGGATACACGCAATTATTTAATGAATTGAACGAGTGGCTGTGTGAGATCACCGGTTTTGCGGGGATGTCGCTTCAGCCGAATTCCGGAGCCCAGGGAGAATATGCCGGATTGATGACCATCCGGGCATACCACAAAGCCAATGGTGATGATCACAGAAATGTGGCGCTGATTCCATCGTCTGCTCACGGCACAAACCCTGCCAGTGCAGTAATGGCCGGTATGGATGTAGTTGTAGTTAAAACCGACAGTCACGGAAATATCTCCAGCGATGACCTGGAAGCTAAAGCCGAAAAATACAGTGATCGCCTGGCTGCTTTGATGATCACTTACCCGTCTACACATGGAGTGTTTGAACACAAAGTGAAAGACTTCTGTGAAATCATTCACAAGCATGGCGGACAGGTTTACATGGACGGAGCCAATATGAATGCACAGGTAGGTTTGACCAGTCCCGGGGAAATCGGAGCTGATGTTTGTCATCTGAACCTGCATAAAACATTTTGTATCCCACACGGTGGCGGGGGACCCGGAATGGGACCGATTGGAGTAGCCGAGCATTTAACGCCATTCCTGCCTTCTCATTCTGTGATAAAAACCGGCGGTGAAAAAGGAGTGAATGCAATTTCAGCAGCTCCTTGGGGAAGTGCCAGCATTCTTACTATATCCCATGCCTACATCCGTATGATGGGTGTAAACGGGCTAACGGATGCAACGAAATACGCCATTCTGAATGCCAATTACCTGAAAGATCGCCTTAAGGATCATTATGAGATTCTGTACACCGGTAAAACAGGTCGTTCTGCTCATGAGTTTATCGTTGATCTTCGTCCGTTTAAGCAATCGGCCGGAATTGAGTCTGTGGATGTAGCCAAGCGTCTGATGGATTACGGTTTCCACGCTCCAACCATGAGTTTCCCGGTTCCGGGCACGCTTATGATTGAGCCAACGGAAAGTGAATCAGTTGAAGAACTGGATCGGTTTTGCGAAGCTATGATTTCCATCCGTAAAGAGATTCAGGAAATAGAGGATGGCATTGCCGACAAAGAAGACAACGTACTTAAACATGCTCCCCACACACAGCGTGTAATTATGGCTGACGACTGGAACCGAAGTTATTCCCGTGAAAAAGGAGCCTTCCCGCTGGAAGACCTCAAGTACGATAAGTTCTGGCCATCTGTTTCCCGAGTGGATGATGCCTATGGCGACCGTAACCTGGTGTGCTCCTGCATCCCGATGTCGGCGTACGAAGAAGGCATCGAAGCTGTCTAGAACTGCTGAACATCAATCAAGGAACATTCAACATTTGAAGTTGAACGGTTTTTACATTGTTGAGGCAGGAAAGGACCGGCGTCATTCCTGCGAAGCCCGGAATTAGTGAAAGGTGAGTAAATTTTTTCGAGTACCTATACCAAACCGACTCGCTCCGATCGCTCTGCGTCGGAGCGAAAGCTCTAGAAGAAAGTGTAAATCTTATTCCTGTTTAAAATCTTTCACCCCCGCATACACCGGAATATCCATCCGGTTTTGCTTGGGCACCAACGGGCAGGAATACTTGGTGTTGTACACACAATAAGGGTTATAAGCTTTGTTGAAGTCGATAATGACCGAATCACGATTAGGAATCCACATCTCAAGATAACGGCCACCGCCGTAGGTTTCTTTTCCATTGGTTTTATCCCTGAAAGGCAAGAACAGGTAGTTTTTATACTTCTTGGTTTCCCGGAGCTCATGACTTTGAAATACATCCAGAGAAACCGGGCGTCCATAAATGGAAAAATGAAGCTCTCCGTACTTCTCGTAGGTTTTAACTTCGGAAGTGGTGGTCGGCATGTCAAAAGCCGGCTGGTTGGGAGTCCTTACAAACTTTGCTTTGATATAATAATCCAGATTGATGGGGAAGTAATTCAACCCGGTAAACTGCTTAAAGTCCTCTTCTTTCAATGGCGAAGTTTCCCGGTTCTGAAAGGCCTGATCTAAAGAATCCCGATAGGATTCAATTTCACTTATAATAAATGACTCCGACTGTTTTCCTTCAGATATACTTATTCCGCCAAGGAGTAATAAGATGAGTAATGAAAGAGTTCGATTCATTTACGGGTCTATTAAGTGGCAATTGAACTTTCAATCCGGATGTCAGACTCGAGCGTGCGGTGAACCGGGCATTTTTTGGATATATCCAGAAGTTTGTCCAGCTGCTCTTGGTTTAAGTCCCCTTTTATAATCAGCTCTTTTTCGATGACATCAATTTTGCTTTTTGGATCTTCGCAGTTCGCACAATCTTCATCATGGCGTTTGTTGTGTCGAAGCTCCAAATATAAATCTTCCAGTGGCCAATTTTTACGGTCAGCATACATTTTCACGGTCATTAGCGTACACGAGCCTAATCCCATCAGCAGGTAATCATAGGGATCGGGGCCCAGGTCTTTTCCTCCATCCACATGTTCGGGTTCATCGGCTAGTAATTCATGTTTTCCGGCAGTCAGTGTTGTTTTGAACTTTTCCTCTTCCGGAAGATGGACATGGACAATCTTTTTAGCGTTTTCTTCAGACATGGTAAATGGTCTCCAGTTATCATTATATAAACAGTGAGAAATTAGTACCCGTTATATTAACAAATTTAGTTTAAATGTCTTCTTAATCTGTAGAAATGGTATCGCTCAGGGTTGAATTCTTCAGGCAATCCTTATGAATTAGGAACTACCAGCGATTTCTTCATTCAACCTTCACAGAAAATACCGACCTTCAGTTAACAACTAATAACAGAGGAGGTTGTGATGAAAGCCAGTCATATCTTAGTACCCACCGATTTTTCTGAAGCATCCCTTGAAGCGGTTAAAATGGCGGCTAAATTTGTGGAGATGTACGATAGTACCGTCGATCTGATTCATGTAATTCCGCTGATGAGTTATTATGATGAAAGCATGCAGCATTTAGGTGTTCCATTCGATATGGAAAAGGACCTGTATCCCAAAGTGTTAAGTACTGCAAACGACAAGCTACATGAGATAGCTGAAGAGTATATTCCGAAAGAACATCGGGGACAGCTAATCAATCTTGTAGGTCGAAAACCTTCGCGAGTTATAGCTAATCAAGCTAATGAAAGTCACTACGACTTAATCATAATGAGTAACAAGGGTGGCCACGATTCGGATGAAATTCGTAGTCATATTACCGAGAAAGTAATTCGTTACAGTGCCAAACCCGTACTGAGTATTGGTACCGCTTTTGATGAAAGTGAAATCAATGAAATCCTGGTACCTATGGATGGTTCCGGTGATTCAGTTGCACCACTGGTTCAGGCCTTCGATTTTGCCCATGCCTTTGATGCCGGCATCACGCTGATGCATATCATTGAGCCATATTCACTGGGTATGGACGCAATGCCATTTTCGGTGGAAGATGATGTCGCCGTTTATCAATCGTTGATAAATAATATCAGCAAATACTTTGAGAATCATCCGGAATCAGGGTTTAAGATCCAGCGTACCGGTGTTGATTTTGAAGACCTCCTGGTCCGGGAAACCGAAAGCGGCTCTTCATCGGTGAAGTTCGTAAGCATCGTGAAAAAAGGATTTTCAGCCCATACTGAAATCTGCGACTATGCCAACAACAGTGCCGACATGGTGATTATGAGCACTCATGGGCGAACCGGAATAGCCCGAATCCTGTTGGGTTCTACCACAGCCATTGTGGCTCAGCATCTGAAAAAACCACTGATGACCTTCCGCCCGGGATAACAACGCGCATTCAGGATTAGCACCTGTAATCAACGTGAGTGATAGGAACCCATATATGTGATGTAGCTTGTATGGGTTTCTTGTTTTCGAAAACCGATAAAAAGTGCTTTTATCTGGATGGGAATCCTTGTAAATTTGCAGCCCTTTCGAAACAACGAGACGGGCCCGTAGCTCAGTTGGTTAGAGCAGTCGACTCATAATCGATTGGTCGCAGGTTCAAGTCCTGCCGGGCCCACAATTATTGAGAGGGTGTAAAAACCCTCTCAATTCCCTTCTAAGCCAAAAAAAAGCCTAATTACTTACACTAAGTAAGCGAACGCAAAGGAACAAAAGTGTACACTTTCATTCCCCTACATTCCCAACTACTATGTACACTACTATGTACAATTTTGGAATGCCCGTTCGCAAAGGCTGCTGAATTTAGAGTTCGCTTACCGAACTTTAATTCAGAAGGCTCCTACTATGGCATTTCTTATCAAGCGCGGTAAATACTACTATGTAAATTTTTACTCTGAAGAACTGGGTAAAAAGAATGTTCGGAAATCATTGGGTACCCGACACAGGGATGTTGCTCAGAAAATGGTAACCGAACTCGAAAAACTGGAATCGTTAGGCAAGATCAATCCCTTTTCCAAAGGATTTAATCCCAAGAAGGTGTTGCAAAGGAACACCAGTGATGAAAGCACTGACTGTAACACGGTTAGTGAATCCATTGAATTATTCTATAAGTCAAAGAATCACCTCTCTCCGGCAACCATTGGAGCCTACCAACGAGCTTTAGATCATTTTGTGGAATTAAATGAGTTATCCGATGTACACCCGACCAATGTGTTAAGCTATCATTTTGAAAATGTGATTTTCAAAAAAGGTATCACCTCTGCTACAAGGCACTACTATTTCCGGCACTTCCGGTCTTGGTGGAAGTTTTTGCTAAAAAAGAAGATCGTAGAGAAGAACTACTTTCCAACTATCAGGCAGGATTTACCAAGAATCAGAGAAAATACCCGGCCAAAAATGATTTCTGAGGAAGAACTTGGAATTCTTTTTAAGAAATTCGATGAAGAATTAGAACGCAAGAAAGACTTGCCCGAATTTGACCCAAATTTGGTTCAGCACTGGTTCAAACCAATTGTGGCTTTGTATTTCTATGGTGGACTCCGTAAGCATGAGGCGGCTTATGATCCTGAACTTTCGTACTCCGGACTGAAAGGTGAAAACCTGACTTATGAAGATGGAGAGCTGAGCTATATTTCACTACCGCCTACAAAAGGCCGAAAAGAAAGACTAATTCCCATCATTAAAGAATTGAAAAAGGAACTGGATGCTTATCTAAAGATTCGTGGCAAGATAAGTCCCAGTGATTATGTGTTTATATATACGGGTGGAAATACAAAAGGTCAGCCGGTTCGGGGAATGAGAGTGTATCGTGAATTCAAGCGTTACTGTAAAGAAGCTGGTATTCCTACCTCTCGTACTTTACATGGTATGCGACACCAAGCAGTTACTACATGGATTGAGAAAGGTTTTCATACAGCTGAAGCGAGTTATATGGCGGGGCATTCAAGCCAGAAGGTGACAGAAAAATATACCCATTTGACAATTAAAAGACTTAAGGATAAAATGAAAAACCTCTCATAATTTATAAAGGTTAAGACAATTTAAGCAGGTCTTACTATGTGAAGGGTAGCAATTTTATAAATTTTTTCTTGACTCTATACTATACTACAGGGCTTATATTTGGTATTGAATTGTATTCTTAATTTTAAAGGAGAAATAATTATGCCATTTAAAAAAGGAGAAGTTTATCAATGTCCTGACCCAAGCTGTGGGTGTGAAGTTACTGTAACCAAAGGGGCGCCGCGCAGTTGTGGTGGTACCCAAAACCCAACTTGTTGCTGCGGTAAAACAATGAAAAAGAAAGAATAATAGTTCGTAAATAAATGAGCCGGGTTTAATGCCCGGCTTTTGGTAATAACAGATAACTTTGTTAGAGTTGTAATAAATAATGTCATAATGATGAGAGATGAAGTGAAAAAGAAGTACACAGACATTATCACCTTCAAAATTGGCGAAGTAGCTCGCCGGGCTGATGTAAACAAGGAGACGGTACGTTACTATGAAAAGCGTAATCTCATCCCTGAACCGGATCGAAGACGCTCTGGCTATCGTATATTTACCCAGCGACACATCGATCAGATCAAATTTATAAAGCGGGCACAAGAACTTGGGTTTACGCTGAGTGAAATTAAGGAACTCCTTGAATTACGTGTGGATGAGAATACCACCTGTTCAGAGATCAAAAACGAGGCAGAGGAAAAATACCAGGATGTAATAGAAAAAATTAAAGATCTCCAACAAATCAAAAATACCTTAGTCGATTTAATTGATGCATGCGCTGGAGATGGACCTAAAGGAGATTGCCCCATTTTATGCGCCTTGGAAGGCGAGACTAAGACCGGGAAAAATCTTAGATGATGAAGAACAAACTAATTTTCAATTAATTTAAAATCCACAAAAGGTATTTTGAATGATTCAATACAAAAAATGGTCAATATATATTTAATAATATGAAAAAAGCCTGAGTTCAAGTATAGAATAATTATTGAAACTAGCGCAGGAATATATCTGCAAACGACTTTTTTATTATAATATCTTCTATTTAGTTTAAAGTATTATCATCCAGATTGCTATAAATTAATATTGACATGGTTTGTCGATCAACAACGCATTCAACTAATGGGTTGCATATAAAACTGAGCTACCTTTCTGATCGAAAAGCCTGACTTCATAGATATCATTGGTCGCAATATCCATACCTGGAGATGCTACTGGCATACCAGGCGCAGCAAGACCTACAGCATCAGGTCGTTCTTTGAGCATTTTATTTATGTCTTCAACAGGTACATGGCCTTCTACAACATAATCATCGATAAAAGCTGTATGACAGGACGCAAGATTTAAAGGAACTTTATTAGTTTCTTTAATTGAAATCATTTCATCTGAAATATTTACGGAAACTGGAAAACCCTGTTTCCTCAGGTAATTGGCCCATCTGTCACAGCATGTGCATTGAGGGTTTTTATACATAACTACCTCAGGGAGATCTTTGTTAGCTGCTTCATTTATTTGATTTGACCTTTTAGCAAAAGCCCATACAATTAAACTGGATAATAAAATTATACTTAGATAAATAATTGTTTTTTTCATCAGTTCGTGGATTATAGATTTTTGAGATTACTTCTTTAAGTTGTTTTATCTCGACGTTCATGTTGTAAAAAGCCACTACCGGAATCTCCCGATCGTATGTGGATAGAGTTAGTGACGGGCGTAACATAAATAATCCCATCACCTCGCTGACCACTTCGCGCCTTATTACGAATAATCTCGATTACCTGGTCGGTATCTTTTTCACTGCAAACAACAACAAGCTTTACAATATGGGTAAATCGTTCGGCAATGCTTATCGACAGTTGAGCTTTCTCAGGATCAGACATGCGTCCGAGCCCCATAACATCAATAAGGGTCATGCAGCAGTAACCTTCGGCTTCTAAACCATCTATAACTTCTTCTGCTTTTCGTTTCCGAATAAATGCTTTGATTTCATTCATGCTAATCACCTTTATCTTAGACTGGCAAGCTTAAAAAACCTGCCAGATCTATTTTCTGTTTGTTAACTGGTTAATTGTTGATCTTCACCTGTTGTTTTTGATAAACGTTTTACTTCCCTGCTTTTCCAGAGGTAGTAAATAACAGGCAATACTACTAAACTAAGTATGGTAGCTGAAATCATCCCGCCAACCATTGGTGCCGCAATCCGTTTCATCACGGTGGCTCCGGTTCCCGCTCCCCACATGATAGGAAGAAGACCCCCCGTAATAGCACACACGGTCATGAAAATTGGCCGGATTCGCTGTGCTGATCCTTCAAAAATAGCCTCTTTTAAGTCCGCTAAGTTATTCATCCTATCATGGTATTTTCGGTTGTTATAGGCATTGTCCAGGTAGGTCAGCATGATCACGCCTATTTCAGCGGCAACCCCGGCCAGAGCAATAGCTCCAACTCCCACGGCCACACTCAGGTTATATCCGAGGATATATAGCAACCAAAAAGAGCCCACAAGTGAAAAGGGAAGGGTCAGCAGCACAAGCAGACTTTCCTGTAGATTCTTAAAGTTGAAGTAGAGCAGCAGGAAGATGATCAGTAATGTAATCGGTACTACAACTTGCAGACGTTTTTTAGCACGTTCCATGTATTCATATTGTCCACTCCAGGCCAAGCTATAGCCGGAGGGTAAATCCAGGCGTTCGTTAACTGTCTGCCGAGCTTCGTTTACATAACTGCCAATATCTGATGTGGTGAGATCCACATATATCCAACTTGAATACCGGGCATTCTCCGTTTTTATTACAGGTGCGTCTTTTCGGATCTGCAAATCTGCCACATAATTAATAGGTATTTGTGCTCCTGAGGGCGTGGGGATCAATACTCGTCCCAGGTCGGTGAGGTTTTCTCTGACTTCCCGGGCATATCGTACATTAACCGGGTAGCGCTCCAGGCCTTCCACCGTTTCTGTAACATTCATACCACCAATAGCTGACTGTATTACATCCTGTACATCCCCGGTTGTTAGTCCATATCGGGCGGCTTCCTTCCGGTCGATATTAAAATCAAGGTAGTTGCCCCCTGTGGTCTTATCTGCGAATACGCTTAGCGTTCCAGGTACATCGCGCACCACAGAGGCGATATCCTGACTGAGTTCAGAAAGCGTTTGCAGATCAGGGCCCGTTACTTTGATACCGATAGGCGTTTTGATTCCGGTAGAAAGCATATCAATGCGTGTTTTGATAGGCATTGTCCAGGCGTTGGTGAGGCCTGGGATCTTAATAGCCGCATCCATTTCCTGCTTCAGCTTATCCATCGTCATGCCTTCTCGCCACTGATCTTCGGGCTTCAGCTGGATGATGGTTTCGAACATGGATAGTGGGGCTGGGTCTGTAGATGTCTGGGCTCGTCCCGACTTACCAAAAACAGATTCAACTTCAGGAAAGCTTGCAATTATTTTATCCGTCTGTTGTAAGAGTTCTTTCGCCTTTGTAATACTGATGCCCGGATCTGTAGTCGGCATATAAAGCAGGTCGCCTTCTTCAATAGGAGGCATAAATTCAGAACCGAGTCGTTGCAGGGGCACAATGGATACGGCAAGAATTGCAACAGCGGCAATAACAGTGGTCCATTTAAACCTTAGTGCCAAATTAATCACGGGACGATATATCCAGATTAGAAACCGGTTGACCGGGTTTTTATGTTCTGGCTGTATTTTTCCGCGGATCAGGTATCCCATAAGTACCGGAACCAGTGTCACAGAAAGCAAAGCCGCAGCTGCCATAGCATAGGTTTTTGTGAAAGCCAAAGGCTTAAACAGGCGTCCTTCCTGCCCCTGCAATGCAAAGATTGGGAGAAATGAAACGGTAATGATAAGCAACGAGAAGAAGAGTGCAGGCCCCACTTCTTTTGAGGCATCCACAATAACTCGCCAATGATCTTTTTTGCCCCGGTCTTTCTCCAGGTGCTTATGCGCATTCTCCACCATCACAATGGCGGCATCAACCATTGCTCCAATAGCGATTGCAATGCCACTTAGCGACATTATATTTGCATTAATACCCTGAAAGTACATTACCAGAAAAGCGGCCAAAATCCCTATCGGCAAACTAATTATAGCTACCAGTGAACTGCGAAAGTGCAGCAAAAAAATCAAAACGATGATGGCAACTACAATGCTCTCTTCGAGAAGTTTATGCTCCAAAAACTCAATAGCTCTTTTGATAAGACTGGAACGGTCATAGGCCGTTTTGATCGTAATCCCTTCCGGTAATCCACTTTCGAGTTCTTTGAGCTTGGTTTTAACATTGTCAATGGTTTCTAATGCGTTTTCACCGAAACGCATAATTACCACACCTCCGACTGTTTCACCTTCCCCATTCCAATCTACGATACCGCGGCGAAGGTCCGGCCCAATGTGTACATTGGCCACATTTCGGATGGTTATGGGAGTACCGTTACTATCCGTACCAATAGGGACTTCTTCTACGTCTGAAACAGACTGGATATACCCCTTTCCACGAACCATAAATTCGGTTTCACTCATTTCTACAAGACGCCCACCTACATCATTATTACTGCGTTTCAGGGCCATTTTTATTTTTGAAAGCGGGATATCATAGGCCAACAACTTATCCGGATCAACTTCAACCTGATATTGTTTGACGTGGCCGCCAATACTGGCAACTTCGGCCACGCCTTCTACGCTAAGCAGCTCATATTTAAGGAACCAATCCTGTATAGACCGCAATTGCTGGAGGTCATATTTATCCCCACCATCCAACACATATTCGTAGACCCAACCAACCCCAGTGGCATCCGGGCCCAGGGTAGGGGTCACACCTTCAGGCAGGTTGCTTCCAGCGGTGTTGAGATATTCCAGTACCCTGCTTCGGGCCCAGTACATGTCGGTATCATCCTCGAAAATGATATAAATGAAAGACAGACCGAAAAATGAATATCCACGCACAACTTTCGATTTAGGAACCGACATCATCGTAGTGGTTAAAGGATAAGTGACCTGATCTTCAACAACCTGAGGAGCCTGACCCGGATATTTTGTAAATACAATAACCTGAACGTCACTTAAATCCGGTATAGCATCCACAGGAGTTTGATACATAATGTAAGTGCCGCCGGCCAGCAGAAGAATGCTGGCAATAATCACCATGAAGCGGTTATTAACGGATAGTTCAATAATTTTCTGTAACATTTCTTATTTCTCCAAAATCTTTGATGGGGTTTTTTCGCTGGTGCCGGGACTACATTTCCATGCCTGAATGATCAGTCGTATCAGCAGGTTCTATTTCATGGTTCATTTCTTCACTGTTTGATTCCATGTCCTCCATATTCATATCGGGAGAATCTTGTTCTTGCTGCAGCATTTTTTGGATGGCTTCCTGTAAACGGCTCTCACTATCGAACAGGAATTGAGCGGAAGTGACGATCTGTTCCCCTGCTTTAACCCCTTCCAGTACTTCAATTTCATTATTGCGTTGGCCGCCTTCCATTCCTAAAGTTATTTCCCGGGGTTCAAAGGTGCCTTCTCCCTTAGCTACAAAAACGATATTACGCTCCCCGGTTCTAATGATGGCCTCATTCGGAATGATGGTTACGTTGGGCTTAGGACGCGTTTGGATACGAACATTGGCAAACATGCCTGGTTTTAGCTCAAGGTCTGGGTTAGAAAATTCCAGCCGTACCTGAACAGTCCGCGTTTTCTGGTCCAGGGTGGGATATATATAATCCACCGAGCCTTCATAGATTTTACCTGGTTGATATGATAACTCCATCTGTGCAGCTTGCCCTTCTTCAATCCAGGGTACTTCGTAGTCATAAACACTGGTTTGCACCCAAACAGTTGAAAGGTCTGCTATTTTATATGCAGGGGTACTCGCTTTTATGTACTCTCCTTCTATAGCATTTTTATGAAGCACGATGCCTGTGGCGGGTGATTTCAGCATAATTGCCTTTTTAACTTCACCACTTTGCTTCAGCTGTTCTATCTCTGATTCGGGAATATCCCAATATTCAAGCCGTTGGCGGGTAGCCTCAAGTAAACTACTTCCCCCGGAACGGATGGTTTCAAAACTACTGGCACTGACTTTTTCCTGAGTTTTCAGGGCCAACAAGTATTCTCTTTGAGTGGTCACCAATTCAGGAGAATAGATACTGAACAATGGCTGCCCTTTTTGCACCATTTTACCCGTGTAATCCACATATAGCTGCTCAACCCAACCTGAAATTTTTGGATTTACATTGAAGAGTTTTTGCTCGTTGTACTCCACTTTTCCAACAGCACTCACCACGGTAGACAGATCTTTCTTTTGCACCGTTGCAGTACGTACATTCATGTTTTGAATCACAACCGGATTGATTTTAACCATGCCCTCTGAACTATTGGCTTCATCAGCATACACAGGAACTAAATCCATGCCCATTCTGGATTTTCCAGGTTTATCATAGATTTCACTTGGATTCATTGGCGCCTGCCAATACAGAATTTCACGCTCTCCCTGTTTTTTATTTGCGGAATCGGTTTTCGGCATATTCTGCATCTCATCGGTAGATTGTGTAATGGCTGCTGAACCGCCAGTGGATTGTTGGGTTCCCAACCAGTAACCGCCTAAGGTAAAAGCAATAACTGCTCCGAGGGATAGTATTATTGATTTGGTATTCATGATGATTGTACTCTTTGTTTAAATTTTGAAAATGGTTTAAAACTCAGTGCCGGTTAATGCTTCTATCTCTGCTATAGCTTTGTGGTAGTCAGCTAAAAAGCGATGATAATCCAGGCGAAACTGGAATAAGGTTAATTCACTGTCGAGGAGAGACAGGAAGTCCACCTTGTCATTCTGATACCCCGCTATTGATGACTCAAGAGATTCTTCTGCCTGAGGAATTATCCCCGTTCTGTAGAGTTCTAATAGTCTTTGATTTTTTTCAAGCTCGGTTAGTGACTGTTGCAGCTTCTGTTCAATGGAGTTAACTATGTTTTGATAGCGATACTCTATGGAAGTTTGCTGGATTTGGGTCTCTTGTACTTTTTTATTCTGTTTTTTGCTTAAAAAGAGAGGGATTTTGACATTGAACATAGCCGAGACAAAATCATAGCCTTTCATGCCGTTTTGTAATTTGTCTCGCTGGGTATAGGCAACACCCACCGAAAAATCCGGATAGCGATCTTTAAGTGCTAAGTCCACCTTTTGGCCACTTTGTACAACGGCGGTTTTCCAGGCTGCAAGTAAAGGGCTGGTACTATCGGCTTGTTGAATCAGCGTGGGTAGATTGGATGTAAAAAATTCCGGTTGATTTATAATGGCCTCTCCAAGCGGTGTATCAGCGGGTTTATCTAAGAGGGTGTTAATGCGGGCCTGTACAACTTCACGTTGCTGGAGAAGCTTGAGTTCTTGATCAAGCATTTTTGAAAGAGCTACTTGAGCTCGAAGTACGTCAGGTTGCGTGCCTTTACCCACTCCGTACCTTGTTTCAGCTATTTCTACGAACTCTTTAAGAAGCTCTTGGTTGTGTGCAACTGTTGAAAGAGCTTGATCTACGTAGTATAGATCATAAAAAGCCTGTTTCGTTCTTTTTTTAAGCTGATTTTGAAGTTCCCGATACCGGTGCAGGACAATCTCTGATTCATTTACTGCAATATCACCTTTCAGTCCTAGTTTTCCCGGAAAAGGAAACGGTTGCATCACAGATATTTGCTTACCTGTCATGGGCTCCTGATCAAGTGAAAAGCTGTTGACCGGCAGGTTCATGATATTTAAACCGAGTGTTGGGTCGGGTAGGGCCTCTTGCTGTGAGATTCTGGTTTTGCTTGCTTCCCAAGCCTGATATGATGATTGTAGTTCCGGGTTTTGGGTTAGCACTTGTTGAATAAGTTCATCAAGTAACAATGTAGAGTCTGGTGTTTGAGAAAAACTCACATTTGATGAAACCAGGAATAGTGACATTCCCAAGAAAAATCCCTTTATCATTATTTTTTTCATTCTGCAAACCAAATTTTATAAGGGACAAGCCCGTAGATTGAATAATTATCTTGATTTCAAACTACGAGAGGAATGCTTAAATGAAGCTTAAATCAAAGGAAATACTTTTATCCTTAAAGTTGAACCTTACACCACCATTGTGAGACAGTAAAAAGATGGATTTCTATGTAAAATAATTGAAATATATGAGCTATGGATAGCTAGCATATAAAATGTCTGTTTGCAATATCTGAGGCTGAAGAAAAGCACCGTGGAGATTCATTGAATTGGAGACATGCAGCTGATAAAATAGATGCAGCTTGATCCAATTGACTCCTGCATTATCGGTGGTCGCAGTGCTTAGTGCAAGATCTGTAAAGCCAAGGAAGGTAAAAGTGAACCAGGAAAAAAGGTTTACTTCTTTAATCTTTTGCTTAAATGTTCTCTTGAATTTATATTTAAGCTATCACTTAAATAATAATTCCTATGAGTAAACAATCTTGTATTCGTGATGTAGCCGATCTGAACCAGATCAACCGCTGCATTGATTCTATAAATGCAGTAGAATCATCCATCTTAAAACTCTCGGACATACTGAAACTGGCCGGAAATGATGTGCGCCTGAAAATTCTGTTCTTGTTGAGTACGGAGGAAGATTTATGCCCATGTGATTTGAGCGATATTTTAGACATGACCGTACCGGCGGTATCGCAACACCTGCGAAAATTGAAAGACGCCGGACTTTTAGGTTCAAGAAGAGAGGGAAAACTCATTTTCTATTCTCTGCAAGAACCTTATGACGAGCTTTTGAAACCACTTTTTCACCAGATTGAAAACAATACCATTATGGAGGTATTAGCTGCATGAACAAGCAACATAACAATAACAAAGACACCAAATGGCTGGGCGCAGGACTGGGAGTCGCATTTATCGCCTCCCTTTGCTGTATCACACCGGTATTGGCTGTTCTGGCTGGTACTAGTGGAATTGCCTCTACGTTTTCATTCATGGACCCATTCCGGCCTTATTTAATTGGGCTGACTGTTCTTTTACTCAGCTTTGCATGGTATCAAAAATTTAAGCCCTCAAAAGAGATTGATTGCGAATGTGATCCTGAAGAAGCCCGTTTCACCCAGTCTAAATCGTTTCTTGGCATCGTAACCGTTGTGGCGGCACTGTTGCTGGCTTTTCCAAACTACTCTCATTGGTTTTTCTCTGATCCTCAACCTACTCAGGTACAAAATGTTTCTGAGACAGACGTAGAACACGTCACTTTCAATGTAGAGGGCATGACCTGCGCTGGGTGTGAAGCAAGTGTTAAAAACGAGTTGGGTAAACTGGATGGAATTGTTGAATCTGAGGTATCCTATGACAGTGGAACGGCTACTATTTCGTATCTGAAAACGAAACTCACGGAAAAAGAACTTCAGGATGCGATCAATAAGACCGGATTTACAGCCGACCTTCAACAAAAGGGAGAAAACGAATAATATGATGAAAGAACTAGAACTGGACATAGCAGGCATGACGTGCGATCATTGCGCCGTGTCAATTGAAAAAAAGCTATCCAAACTAAAAGGAATACAGAATGCAGATGTAAGCTACCCTAATGGAAGGGCTACGGTAGCATTTGATGAATCCACCCTTGATAAAACTTCGGTGATTGAAGCGGTAAATCAGACGGGTAAGTATAAGGTAGTGGGCAAATCGGGAAAAGAGCAATCTGACGAAAACCGTTATTCATTGATTATCATCGGGGGCGGTTCGGCTGCTTTTGCTGCTGCTATTCGAACCAGTGAACTGGGGGGAACCGCGCTGATTGTTAATAAAGGTCTGCCAACCGGTGGGACATGCGTAAATGTGGGGTGCGTGCCATCCAAAACGTTGATCCGAACAGCAGAAGCCTTCCATAAGGCTTCCCATCCTAGGTTTGAAGGGATTGAAACCACTGCAACTATCAGTGATTTTAAAAAAGTGATCGAGCAAAAACGCGAGATGGTTCGTGACCTGCGCCAGGAGAAGTATATAAATGTGATAAAGGATGATCCAAATATTACCCTTATTGAGGGGTACGGAAAGTTTATTCAAACAAATCAGGTTCAGGTAAATAACTCAACCTACACCGCCGAGAACATTTTGATTGCCACAGGGGCTTCCCCGTTCATTCCTGAAATACCCGGACTCAAAGAGGCGGGATATCTGACTAATGAATCAGCCTATGAACTTGAGAAGCTCCCGGAAGAGCTCATTATTCTTGGTGGCGGATATATTGCTCTGGAAAATGCTCAACTCTTTAGTCGGCTTGGAAGGGAGGTAACGGTTTTGCAACGATCAGGACATGTGTTAAGTGATCAACCCAAAGAACTTGCAACAGCTATAACGGGGTATTTGGAAGAGGAAGGATTAACCATTTTAACAAACACAGAAATTCTGGAGGTAACGAAATCAGACAAAAAAAGAAGCATCCGTTTTACGGTAAACGGAGAAGAAAAACAACTCGAAGCTGATCAGATACTGGTTGCTACCGGCAGGCAGGGAAATACAGAGCATCTGAATCTTGATTCCGTTGGAATTAAAACTAAAATACGCGGTTACATTCCCGTGGATGAAACCATGCGAACCAAGATGTCCAACATCTTTGCCGCCGGCGATGTAGTGGGCGAACGGCAGTTCGTGTACACTGCGGCCTATGAAGGAAAAGTTGCAGCTGAAAATGCGATGAGAGACAGTCATGGAAAAGCAGATTTTTCGGTCTTACCATGGGTCATTTTCACAGATCCACAGGTGGCCGGTGTGGGTATGGATGAACAGCAGGCAGAAGAAGCTGGAGTCAACTATCAAGCAACGAAACTTACGCTTGACAATGTTCCTCGATCCATTGCAGCGAGAGATACCCGTGGTTATATTAAGTTGATCCGTAACAAAGACAACGACCGTTTGATTGGAGCCCGTATTTTGGCCCCCGAAGGTTCTGAACTATTGATGGAACTGGCCCTGACTATTCGACATGGCGTAACCATTCAGTCACTCAAGTCAGCATTTCATCCTTATTTAACACTATCTGAAGGAGTTAAGCTGGCGGCACTCACCTTTGATAAAGACGTGAAAAAGCTTAGCTGTTGTGCGGTTTAATAAAGTGCAATTCTATTGGCTATGTTTACGAAATGGATTCTTGCTGAATGGACCCATAAAATATCGACAGATTCAAGCTAATTTTTGGAAAGCACTAATTCCAAAACAGTGATTAAGCCACAAAAAGATGATTCTTTACTGTTACTTTTGAGAGCTTCCACCCCCTGTTCTTTATAGTTTAAATAAATGAAAATCAATATCATATCATGACCAGTGCAAAGCTATAATTTTCCAGTCACCATTTTCTTTCTTAAGTACTGCCAGTTCAAGACTCGTTCGATCAATTTCTCGTTCATTATAGACTCCGGTCATTTTTGTTTGAGAAGAGACCCAGGCTACATTTCCTTCGATGGTAATACGTTCTGAAATTAATTCACGGTTCATTGCACCAATAAATTTGCCATCTGAGTGAAAATGGTGAGAAAGATATTGTTCTTTTGTTTCACTGTTGCTTCCCTCGAGAATGATTACATCATCGTGAAGCAATTCGGAAGCAGCTTTCGAATTATTTTCAACGATAGCAGTTTCAAACTCAGATAAAGTTTTACTGATTTCAAGTTCTTCAGGTGTTTGAGCAAGGGTCAAAACGGTTGAAATTAACAGTAGAAAGCTGAGTGATAGTATTTTTTTCATAATTATCCTGCTCATAGATTAGTTAGAATTATTGATTTTCAACCATTTATTATAGGTTTCATCATCCCACAGATTTTGAATAAAAGCAATTACTGCAAGTTTCTCTTCATCGGTCAGAACGGTTTTAAATGCAGGCATATTTCCCCCTAATGGCTGACCTCCTTCGTTAATAGTTTTCATCAGTATTTCTGTAGAATGGTGCCAGGTATGTGCCGTTCCATTGAGTGGAGGAGGGGGAAAAGAACCATCAGGGTTTGGTTTCTTCCAATCAGATATTAATCCCTGTCCGGCATTTCCATGACACTGAGCACAATTTTCCGCAAATACAGTCTTTCCTTTAGAAAATTGAAATTCAGTATACCATCTTCCTTTTTTATATAAGTAAAGGGATCTGATTTCTCATTCGATTTTTTTGTGTCAGGCCCACACCCCCAAAATAGCATTGGTATCAAAGATAAAAGTAGCAAAGGCTTTAAAGTGATCAGGATTTTTCTCAAAGCTACATTTAATTTCTAATGGCTCTGGATGAACCGTGATTTTGAATTATTTTCCATGATCCGTCAAAATTCTTTAGTACCGATGTTGCTACGCCCTGCCGCTCTACTACCCGCGGTTCTTCTCCGTCAATAACTATTCGATAATTATAGGTTTCGAAAGCCACGGCAATATCGCCTTCCAATCTGACATCAACGTTGTAGTCACTGAAACTGAATTCTTTGAAATGCCCAAGTTCTGGTCCTATGTGATGATCAAGGTAGTCCTGGTAAGAGCCTTCATATTTACCATTCTCAAATACCGTAGCATCTTCAGTAAATAAGTGTTGAGTGTTGCTTACATCCAGATTTTCAAGTGCAGATTTATAGGTTTTCAGAACTTCTTTCACTGCAGTTTCTTTCTTCATGGCATTCTGGTGTTCATGATTTTGATGATCCATATCCTGTGCGAAACTTGAGTAGCTAAAAGAGAAGAGAAGTACAAAAGAGAGTATGATTTTATTCATAGGTATGACGATTATTTTGTTCAATTTTTTTATTTCAGTCGAGTTGAGTCAAGCTCACCTTATCGATGATGATAACCCCAGAGCCATTGAGACGAAGTCCTGCAGCTCCGGCTTTCGGGGCGTCTCCATGGCCATGAACAGCCATCTCTTTGTTAATGTATGCTCTGAAATGAGTGCCATTGACTACCGTACGAATAAACAGCATGCCGTTCGCCGAATAGGTTTCTTCACCAAAAAAGTTAGTTTCACCTTCAATTACTCGTCCTTGCGTTATGGTTCCTTTGGAACTAATAGTAACGAAATCGTAATTTTGAGCATCGTGCACATGATTGACCAGCTCCACCTCGCCATCAAAATCAGACAGATCGAGGTAGTAATCAACTTGTACATTCAGAAAGTCTTTGAGGGTAATAAAAAAGTTGGGAGAGGAACGGAGACTCAACTTCAACAAGGAGTTGTCTCCACTATTAACGATTGAAGGCCGGAGATCCTGTGGTGACCCTACAAGCCACTGAAACTCTGACAACAGAGTACTTACCCCGCTGGGACCCATCTCCCATGACCAGTTTCCATTTTCATGAACTTTAAAGGTGGAATTTGACTGTTGCAGGCTATCTGTTGTAGCCGAAGCACCAGTAGGTTGTTGCTCCATCAACTGCCCGGTACCGGCTCCGTAACCAAACACCATTTTGGCGCCGTGGTCTCCGGTTTGGTAGAGGAAAAACAGTCCAGGCAGGGCAATGGCAAATGCTATAACTCTCAGACTTAGTTTGCTCATCATTTCATACCTGTGAAGAGTGATACGTGCCAATGCATATATTCCAAAATACCATACCGTCCAAAATGCCCAGTCGGCATGGTTGTTCAATACCGATTGTGCCTGAGATGGCAGGAAAACCGAATCGGCTGCAGCCTGCCCCGTGTAATAAACCACGATGGCTGAAAGTGCGCCAAGCACATATAAAACGGTATTTTTTTGTTCATCCCACCATTTGTCAGGGATAAACAGGGAAACCAAACTGCCAAGTACAGCAATCAGCAGTAATGCGATAGGAAAATGCACCAGCATTGGGTGAATGTTTGGGGCCCATTCAGGTATTAAATTTAAATCAATCATCTATTTTGATTTTTCTTATGATTATTTCTAAGTAATTTTTTTTTTAAAAGGAGCGCATGTAAAGGTTTATGACAAAATACTGGGCTTTGTTATATAAAATGTTTTCTAAAAGACCTGCATCTTAATTTTATGCATCAAATGTGATGTATAGGAATTAAAACCACATCCTGATACCACCTACCAACCCCAGTGTACTATCTTCACCACCTTCCAGACGAGCATAGTCTGCGGTTTGGCCCAGCTTCTGGTTCCATGATACACCAACATAAGGGGCAAATTCGCGCCGGATTTCATATCGGAGCCGGAAACCAAGTTGAACATTGTTAATTCCTGAACCCACCCCCCATTCTTCAACTTCCTGTAAAGCCAAATTAGTAGCAAAACGGGGTTGTGCAATTAACCTTTGTGTAACCAGTAAGTCTATTTCTCCTTCAAAAGTGGCTGATACATCTCCATCTTCACTAAGCTGAAGACTTCCATCCACTTCAAATAAATAAGGAGCAAGGCCCTGAAATCCTATTACTGCAAATCCTCTGGAGTTATTGTCGGTGGAGTTGTAAGCAAGGTCATATCGTAAACCAGCCTGAAAGTCGAAATAGGAGGTTATTGCACGGCTATATAAACCCTGGAACTCCATTTCTCCTTCTTGCTCGGTAGTAAGTGCCTCACCTTCAGCTTTATACCAGAATTTATGGATGTCTGTGCCGATATAGCCCTGGACATCCCAAACAACCGGGCTTGGATCTCCAATTGAATAATATTCAAAACGATCGGCCTGAAAAAAGAAGTAGGTTTTATTATCCGGCATGATATCATTGCTAAATGGCGGGGCTTTTTGGGCCGTTACCGATTTTGCACCCACTAATAGAAACATCAAAAGAATTAATATTGGTCGAACTTCTTTAATGGTAACATTCATAAGAATTGATAATAAATCTACTTTAATTTTTGTTAGTGATTTCATCCGTAGATACCTCCATCTTCACCGCTTACCTGAACCACTCTAAACATTCCCATTTCCATGTGATACAGAATATGGCAATGGAAGGCCCAACGCCCTTTATCGCGTGGAGTTACCAAAGCTGAAATTCTCTGAGCCGGTTGTACTAATAGTGTGTGTTTTCTCGGATTATAGTTGCCATTTCCATTTTCCAACTCCATCCACATTCCATGTAAATGAATGGGATGTTCCATCATGGTATCGTTGACCAGAGTTAAACGCAGGCGTTCATTTTGTTGGAATTCAATTGGCCCATCCACTTCATGGAATTCTTTTCCATCAAACGACCACATATAACGCTCCATGTTACCGGTCAGATGTAATTCTACTTCCCGTTCAGGGGGGCGTTTGTCAATATTTGGCTCAAGGCTTTTAAGATCCCGATATACCAGCACTTTTCGCCCGTCATTGCCAAGTCCAACGCCAGGTTCATCCAATCGGTCAAACTGGTAGTCGGCGATAGCCGCCGCGCCAATACCGTGGCGGTCCGGACCATGTTTAACAGGTTCGGCCTTGTGGGACATCGACATGCCGCCGTGATTCATAGCCATATCCCCGTTTCCATTATGGTCCATGGCTTCCATGTTCATGCTATCGTCCATTTCCATGCCGCCCATATCCATTTTCATCCCCATATCTTTCATGCTACGTTCAGGGCGGGGGCGTAGCTCTGGAACCGGGGCTTCCATGCCTTCACGGGGCGCCAATGTACCGCGGGCATAACCACTGCGATCCAATGATTCAGCAAAAATAGTAAATGGCTTTTCTTCATTGGGCTCAACGATCACATCATACGTTTCAGCGATACCGATGCGGAACTCATCGACGGGAGTAGGCTCAACATTTTGGCCGTCAGCTTGAACAACGGTCATCTTAAGACCGGGAATGCGCACATCAAACATGGAGCCAGCTGAAGCATTTATAAACCGGAGACGAACTTTTTCATTTTTTTTGAATAATGCACTCCAATTTGAATCTGGTCCTTTCCCGTTCATGAGATAAGTATATGTAGCCCCGGTTATATCGGCGAGATCGGTAGCACTCATTCTCATTTTAGCGAACGAGAGGTAGTTTCTAAAAGCATCGCCAAAACCATCCTTTTTAACGTCGTTAAAAAATTCACCTAAATCCCGTTGCTGGTAGTTATAGTAACCTTCAGCTTTTTTAAGCTTGGTAAGTACTTTATAGGGACTTTCAAATGTCCAGTCAGAAAGTATCACCGGGTATTCGCGGTCATACTCAACCGGGTCTTCCTCTACCGGATCAATAATCATGGGTCCATAGTGCCCCAGTTGCTCCTGCAATTTTGAGTGGCTGTGATACCAATAGGTACCATTCTGTTTAACAGGATATCTGTATTCAAACGTCTCTCCGGGTTTAATTCCATCAAAACTTACTCCCGGAACTCCATCCATCTGAAACGGTAAAATTATGCCATGCCAATGAATAGATGTATCTTCATCCAGTTCATTTGTAACCCGGATTAGTATTTCTTCTCCTTCTTTCAACCGAATCAACGGGCCGGGCACTTGACCATTAATGGCCGTTGCTTGCGTCCTTTGTCCGTCAACCTCCAAAGGGATTTTACTAATCGTTAAATCCAGGACATTATCTTTACCCTGCGGGGTTAATATTTCTCTGGGTTGGTTATCAAAACCTGCAAATGCATAAGCAGGCAATACGGTACTTAACCCAGCGACTACACCCATAGAAGTCGTGTAGCGTAGAAATTCGCGACGAGAAATCGATTTCGACTCTTTACTCATTTATCTTGAATTTATTTTTAAGCTTTAAATAAGTTGGTGGTTGAATATTACTCATAGGCTTTGTACAGGCGCACAATATAAATGGGGAACCTTAAATTAAGCTTAAAACAAAGTTGTCACAGGAAATTTATATTAAGCTTTAAAAGCTCAGTAAACATTCAGATATATGTGGATACTATTAGTTGAAGACGAAAAGCAACTGGCAAACTCATTAAAAAGAGGATTGGAAGAAGAAGGATATGTAGTAGAAGTACAACACGATGGTGAAGAAGCGGAATTGCAGGGATTAGTGAATGATTACGATATAGTAATATTAGACTGGAGACTTCCAAATCGTGATGGAAAAGAGATTCTGGAACATTGGCGTAAAGAAGACCGGAACTTTCCGGTGTTAATGCTCACCGCGCTTGGTGATCTTGACCATAAAGTATCTGGTCTTGATGCCGGCGCAGATGATTATATGAGCAAACCCTTTTCTTTTGATGAGCTATTGGCACGAATTAGGGCGTTATCCCGGCGTTCTGCCGATATTTCAAATACTGAAATTGTGGAAATTGGACCTATTGAAGTTGATGCACGAAAGCATAACGTAACGGTCGGTGGTATATCTCTTACTTTACGACAAAAAGAGTTTGTTTTGCTCGAGTTGTTAATGACACATTTGGGAACTGTATTCTCAAAAACCCAGATTGCAGAGAGGGTTTGGGGATCGGCCTACTATGTATCCGATAATACCATAGAGGCGACTATTTCAACCCTGCGCCAAAAACTAAACGACACTTTTGAAGATATTGATACTTATAAACTTGGGAAAAATGATCAGATTATAGAAACCATTCGGGGAGCAGGCTATCGATTTAACATTGACTTATTTAAAGATCACAAGGATTCATGAAGCCTTCTTTTACTTTTTATAATGAGCTATCCATATCAAAAAAGCTGGCTTTATGGTATGGGTTCAGTTTATTTTTGATGCTTAGTTTGTTCGGATATTTTTTATACGAAACGTTTCATCAATCCATCCACCATAATTATGATCGTCACCTGCTGTTTGAAGCCGAACAGCTGCTTCCCTATATCCAGGCTGAAGATTCCCTTTCTATTGATTTGACGGACTACAGCAGGAATGAAGCCCTTAGAGGAGGAGTGGAGTATGGCACCTATGTTCGTTTATACGATCAAAAAGGCAACCTTATATATAATAGCCCAAACTTCTCATCTGTTGAAGAACCCCTTAAACGCCAGATCCCTAAAGAAACCCAGAATAATTCTTTCAGCAGTGAGTGGCAATCTTTGCCTGCTCGTACTCTTTACTATCCCATAGAAAACAAAAATGGAAGTCTTTGCGGTTGGCTGGAACTCACAGGCTTTGAATGGACCCTTCATGAAGAGTTAATCAGGTTCAGGCAGTATTTGTTTATTCTCATAGCGATAAGTGTTGGTTTATCTATACTCGGGGGGTATTGGCTATCAAGAAAAACATTGTCTCCAGTGTCTTCTATTATTGAGGCCGCGAAATCCATTACAGCCACTGATTTGGATAAGCGCATACCAGTTAATTATCAGGTCCGGGATGAGCTAACCGACCTGGCTGAGACCTTTAATATCATGCTCAATCGACTTCAACAGGGTTTTGAACGGGAAAAACGTTTTACTTCTGATGCCTCTCATGAACTTATGACTCCTCTCTCATCATTGCAAAGTGAGGCAGAAATTATGCTCAGAAAACCCCGTTCAAATGAAGAGTACCGGGAAACGATTGAACGAATGCTGGTGGAAGTGAGACGAATGAGTGAAATGGTACACTTGCTTCTTCAACTTTCCAGGGTAGAGTCAGTTCATCGGGCAAAACCGGATATTGTTAATTTAAGCCGTATAACAGAAATGATTATGGCAAAATACAAGGAAGATACTCAACAACGGAATATCGATGTTAAATCGAATATTGAAGCCAAACTTAACGTTCGGGCGCATGGAGCTTATATCGAAGAGGTCATTAATAACCTGGTGGAAAATGCTCTGAAATATACACCTGAAGGAGGTACCATAACCCTGGACCTTAAACAATCCAGCGGTAAAGCAGTACTTCATCTCAGCGATACCGGTGCCGGGTTTGATGGTGACACCAAGGACCGCCTGTTTGAGCGATTTTACCGTGCTACGCAGCAGGAGGTACAGGACAAGCCCGGAAGCGGTTTGGGGCTGCCGCTGGTGAAGGCTATCCTAGATCTATATAGTGGTAAAATCAGAGCATACAGTAACGGTTTGGGAAAAGGAAGTACATTTGTAGTTGAGCTTCCGCTGTCTGATGGTGATGAGGTTTAACTTGGTTTTGTGGCTTCAATCTTTTTAAAGATTCCCGTTGCCGTTAAATTTCGAATTCTCTCAATATCCCAGCCGGCATTTTCTACATTTTCTACTGTATGCCGGGCAATATGAACCCCACTCAAGTAATGGATGGGGGCGTCCAGTTTTTCCATTATGCTTGCCAAAACAGGTTGTTCGGCTTGCATGTGTTCCAACAAATTTAATTTCCCACCCGGTTTGGTAACGCGTAGAGCTTCCTGCAGGCCGACCACTGGTTCGGGAACAGAGCAAAACACAAAAGTTGCAACTACCTCATCAAAATGATTGTCGGGAAAGTCCATGTCTTGGACATCCATTTCGCGGAGGGTCATCGAATCGTTCATCGATTTGGACAACAATTTTTTGGCCCGTTTAAGCATGTCAGGGGAAAGGTCAATCCCGGTTAATTCAATCTGATTGGGATAGTAGGAGATATTTTTACCGGTACCCACGCCAATTTCCAATACTCTAGGCCCTTGAATTTTCTGCCAAAGCTTTCGTCGCCAATTTTTATACCATAGTTTTTCTATGGGCCACTCCATTAGATTATATATCACCGAAGTTGTATTATATCGCTTTCTGGTAAATTTTGTTTGTCTGGGATTTTCTTTCATAACAGGACTCAATCTATCCAGATATGGTTTATATGCAATTCTGATTTATGATTTAAACTTAAGATATGATGTATGGTGCAGTTCAAAACAGCACCATACATATAAACAATTCTGTTCTGTTTTTAGAAACTTATGACAGCTTCAATCATAACACCATTGAATTCAGCGCCTTCATATGGACTGCCAGTATACCCGTTCCCATTATAGTTCTGGGTTACATACTCCAGCTTGGCCAGTACATTTTTAGTCAGAAACCAGCCGCCTCCTATATTAAATCGGTCAATCTCGATGGCGCCATTGGTGGTCTCTCCGTCGACTAAGTTATATCTGCCACCGATATAGATATCTTCGTTGGTGCCAAACCGATAAAGAAGTTCTGCTCCATATTGGTTAAAGGTTCGACGATCTGCTGCCGATTTTAACTTACCGGCCGTGTTTTCAAATACTCCGTAGAATTCAAGCCCCTGAAATTTAATGAAGGGGTTAATCATAATAGCAGTCATTTCACCTGGGGCTGGAGGCTGGCCATATCCCGGGGTAAAACTAGGAGAAAACCGCCCCGCACGGAAATTGCCTGGTGTAATTACATCATAATAGCGGGAACCAGCCCGGTCGCCCGAATACAGGTATATGGATGCCGACTGCGTAATATTTAAAATAGATCCGGTCAATCGTACTCGCAAATCTTCATTGACCTGCTTATCATAGCCGATCTTCCCGTAAACAGTAGGCTTTGTTTTAAAACCATTACCGTCGGCATCAGTAACGCTTTGATTCAGTTTGCCATTGCTGATTCCAACCATGGCAAGCAATCCTTCATTAAAATAATATACTTCACCAGCCACTTCAGTGGTAAACGAATCCATAATATAGTTACCTACAAATGGATTATAAATAGCCTGAGCATTATCGGTTCTTCTGAAATGGTTGTCACCATAGTTCAGTTCCATATGTCCAACTTTAAAGCGCAGTTTGTCCATCAATCCGTCAAATAATCCTTCCTGTATAAAGTCAAGCCGGTCAACTTGTAGATAGCCGCCTTTTACATAGGCTTCATTATGATTTTGTGACGAAAGGTAGGTGCGCAGGTGCATGCGTACGCCATTGGCTAGTACAGCATCAAGATCCAGGTTGGAAGTGGCTAAGTTAAAATTGGATTCCAGGTCGGTAAGGGTACCAGCTGCATTATCATGTCGCAGTCCCTGGAATTGAATCGTATTGGCTCCACCTAATCGTACTTCGATACCATCGAATTCAACATCTGTGTGAAATGGTGCTTCAAACTGATTGAGGCCTCGTTGATCCGGATGTGTAAAGTATTGGAAGTCGCGGGAAAACTGTCCGAATGCGCTTCCAACATTTAATAAAAGGGCAACAACGCCAAATATGATATATTTGATTGGGAGTTTCATAATTATGTTCTGATTTTTTGGGTTATAAGTAAAACGTTCAAACTCATCGAGTAGGATAGTCCATTGTGAAATAAATACCGCGGTATGGAACGGCAACTGGCATTTAAGTTTTCTGCTCAATGATAATATCTTGTTCCTTAAAGGAAGCTTAAATCAGAACCCCGATTAAAAAAATCAAGGCTTCTTTAAAGAAGAGCTAAATACAGATATGTGAAAATAGAAGGGATATTATTAATAATACTACATTTTTTAAAATAAACACTCAAATCAAACGGATTACAAAATAGCTGCCGTCTTCTTCGCTGATAAACTTTTGCCAGATGATACCCTTATTCTTTTCTATAATCTCCATGACCCGGTACCTAAATCCTTTCACTTTGACTCCCAGGACATAAACACCGAGATCCACGGATGAATTGATTTGGTGCTGCCCTGTCTGTAGGGTATCATTGATAACTACCTGTCGATCATAAATGGTAATTTTACTATTGCCTCCCAAGAACCCAACTAGTCCTTTATCAATTTTTAATGAAAACTCTATTGGTTTCATCTTCCAGTCCGTTTTAGGATTGACAGGATAAAAGGCTTTTTCATCTTTAACATTCACTTTAATCTCGCTTCCTTTTCCATAGTCAGTAAAAGGAAATACATTTAATAACACCTGTTGTTCATCAGGTTTACAGGTATAGATCGTTTTGGTACTATCCTGGAGCTCTCCTTCAGCATTATACGAATATAGTTTAACGGGAAGACGGTAGATATCTGTTTGTTGGTCAATAGAACCGACCATAAATTTCTCAGAGGATTGCACCTGTCCATCCTTATTATAGTTACATTTTTGATATCGGTTACCGTCGATTTCGAATAGTAACATCTCCGTGGATTGCTGGGCCTGAAGGACATGCAAAGGCAGTATTCCCGCCCAAACCAAAAAACTTAAGAAAAATGTAATTTTTTGCATCGACATTAAGGTGTTTAAAAAAAATTAATCTAGTTGGATTGATCCTGGTAAATATCATTCCAGTTCCAGCCGTTGCTATGTAATAAACCCTGCAGTGAATTTCTGCGCTCTTCTATTTCATGTTGGGTTGATGACATAATTTGGTGCTGTTTTAATGGAATGTTGTTGGGTTTCAGGTATTCAATATCCGGAAAATGAGGAAGGTTCTTTTCCGGTACTTGATTGTAATGACGCGCTGCTGCTTTAAGAAACTTAGTGATCGAGTCTCTGAGTGGTCGAATATCCTGTGTTCGCAATGTTTTTGATTCAGCATAATGGATCAGAATAGTTAATGTCTCATCCAGATTAACCAAATTTATTGATAGTGATTCCTCCCTGGTGATACTATAGAAATAATGCACGGCTGGATGTGCGTAATGATTTTGGTTGTGCAGATTGATCATCTCCTGCAGCCTAATTGAATAATCCAATAAATTTTTGAAACGCCCTTCATCTTGATCATACAGATGAACGATAATTTCTTTAGGCGAGTCTCCCAAATTCGCAATAAAGAGACTGAGATTCCTTTTATGAATAACGGCATTTGTCAAACTTATCAGGTAGGTCATAGCCGTTGTTATGAATATAAACCCGACGAAGGAAAAAGCCGCCAATATGATTTCCCATATTTCCGATTCTGCTACATAATCACCTATGCCTAATGTGGATAAGGTGTAGCCACTCACATATAATTTTGACAGGGCATTTGCGGGCTGTCCGGAAGCAGGATCAATAATGGAACCGGAATCACCCATCAACAGCAAGAAAAATCCAATCCACAAAAGACCTATCCAGCAAACGACCAGTGCTAGTATTTGAAACACCCCTGAAAAGCGGAGTATCCCTCTTTTTTTTGTTTTCTTGTGAATCCAAAGAAAGAAGGATGCTATGCCCCATGAGATATTTCGGCTAAGGATACCTGCCCCGTTAAAAGATACCGTTGTATAGAAGAAATCACTAAAAATGGCAATCAAGACAACGACTCCAGAAATGAGGTATATTGTATTCATACTGTTATGGAGGTCAATTTAGTAACCATTGTACGCCGATGCCCACAACAATTGTAAGGATGAAAGTACTTATCCATACTACTGAAATTGCTGGGGCGTAAGATTCGGTGCTTTTCATTTTCGATTCATGGAAAAACATTGGCACGATTATCCGCATATAAACCGCCAGTGAAATGGTGCTGTTTAGGATGGCAACCACGGCCAGCCACGTAAAGCCGGCTTCAATGGCTGTACCAAACAACAGGAACTTGCCTGCAAAACCAGCTAGCGGCGGCATGCCCACCAGGGAAAGCAGGAAGACCGTCATACCCACTGCAGGCCATGGTCGCCACTTACTGATATTCTTGAAATTCTCAAGCCGGGTTCCTTCCGCCTGGGTAATGGCGAACGCACCAATGTTCATAAGCATGTAGGCTGCGCCAAAGACGATCAAAGAATCCAGCACCAGAGAACTTTGGCTGATGCCTATAATTCCCAGCAAATAATAGCCCGACTGGGCGATGGTGGAGTAGGAAAGCAACCGCACGACATTATCCTGCCATAAAGCTACAACGTTGCCGTAGGTCATGGACATAGCCGCGAAGACTGCCAGGATTATGGGCCAGTCCACCACTGCTACCGGCAGCTCGCGGAGAACCTGAACCAGCGCAAAAAGCGCCCCTATTTTGGGAACTACAGACAGGTAGGCAGCCACGGAAACCGGGGCTCCTTCAAAAGTATCCGGTGTCCAGAAATGAATGGGAAACAGGGAGGCAGCATAGCCGATTCCCGCCACCAGGCTGATAAATCCGATGAGTGTGACCAGCGCGGGCAAGTTTGGGTCGTTCAGTCCCGAGAGAAGGGTGGTTCCCGTCAAACCCACCCAGAAGGTGATTCCAAAAAGCATGATGGCCCCGGTTACCGATCCGTACACAAAGTACTTCATGGCACCTTCGCTGGAGGAGTTTTCGCGGGGATGAGCCGCCATCGCCATCCCCGAAAGCGTGCCGATGAGCAGGCCCAGCACGATGAACATGAAGTCGCCGCTACCCGCCAAAATCATAGCGCCCAGCGCCCCAAATACCATCAGGGCATAGACGGCGCCCTCCCGCGGTGTTCCTTTAATTTCGGCACTGGCCAGTAGAGCACATAAAATAGTGGCGGCTGATAGTATAATGACGGCCCAGAGGCTCAGCCTGTCAACCCTAAAGGTTTCGGAAAAGGCGGTGGTGTGGGTTCCCAGCATGGAGATGGCCGTACCTGCTGCAATCGTCATTCCTATGATTAACACCCTTACCCCCCACTGCGGACGACGCATCATCTCGAGGCTTAAAACCACCACAGCCGTTACGAGAACGGCCAGTTGCGGTGCAATAGACACTAAATCTATACCCATCTGACTCATAATCCAAACAGCTTAGTGGTTGCGTGAATGATGGAGAGCAGGGAGTCTGGATAGAGGCCAATAATGAATGTTGCCGCTATAAGAGGGATTATAGCCCAAAGTTCGCGCCGTCCCAGGTCCGGCTGCGCATGATGGTCTTCCGGTAATGTTCCGAGAAAGACTTTTTGGATGGCACGAAGATAGAGCGCCGTGGTAAGAGGCAGCCCAATAATTATGAAACCAACCGCAACCGGGTACACGTCAAAGCCGCCCAGGAAAATTTGAAACTCGGCCGGAAAGTGCGCCAGCCCCGGCAGACCTAGTGAAGCAAAGGCGGCAACGACAAACATACCGCCGAGCAGCGGATAGGCTTTCAGTAGTCCGTTCATCTGGTTCATGTCTCTTGTTTTGGTACGATCTTGGAGGGCACCCACCAGCAGGAAGAGTACGCCGGTCACCACTCCGTGACTGATCATCTGAAGCACTGCCCCGTCCAGTGCGATCATGCCACTGACAGTGGTGGTTGCTGCTGCAATAGCTACCCCAAAGACAAGGTATCCCATGTGGTTTACACTGGTATAGGCCACCATCCGTTTGATGTCGGTTTGGGCTAGCGCCACGAAGGCTCCATATAGTGCCGTAAAAACGGCAATAATGATGACATAAGGCGCAAATTCACGAAAAGCATCTGGTGTCATTTGCAGGGGAAAGCGAATGAAACCGTAGGTTCCCAGCTTCAGTAACACACCGGCAAGGATAGCACTGCCTGCAGCCGGAGCTTCGGTATGAGCCAGAGGAAGCCAGGTATGAAACGGGAACAGCGGCGTTTTAATGGCGAAAGCAATAAATAATCCCCAAAAAATGAGGGAAGCCGCCATGCCTGTTACCTCGGGATTGGCGATCAGCTGCTGCATATCGAAGGTGCCGAGGGGCGAATATAGGTATAATCCCAAAAAGGCCAGCAGCAGAAACAGGCTGCCCACCAAGGTGTAGATAAAGAACGTGAGTGCTGCTTTCTTGCGATGTTCGTGTCCCCATTTGGCTATTACGAAATACATTCCCACAAGGGTGATTTCAAAGAATACATAAAATAAAAAGAGGTCGAGCGCCAGAAAAACACCAATACAGGCGGTTTCAAGAAGCAGTACCAATCCTATAAATGCATTGGCGTTGTCCTTGATTTTAGAGGCGAAAATCAGAGAGGTTAAAAAGAGCACGGCCGTGAGTAATACCAGTGGGTAACTTATGCCATCTACGCCCAGCCGGTAGGCGATGTCTATGGAGGGAATCCAGCTAAACTCTTCTACCTGAGATAAACCCGGACCGATGCCGCGCACCCAAATTAGACCCGCACTCAATAGGGTGAAAGCAGTGGTTGTAATGCCTACGGCGTAAGCGGTTTTAGTTTTGATTGGGCGCACTAGTAGCAGAACGATTGCCCCAAGGACCGGTAAAAATGTTGTAATCGAAAGTAGAGGCAGTGAAGAGATATCCATGAGTTACAAATTAATTAGTAATAAGATGATAAGTGCCAGACCCATTCCACAGACCGACCATGCCAGCTCACGGTGAACCAGCCCGGATTGCATGTTGCGCCCATATTTGCCGAGGCGCTGCACGGAGCCCACGAGAGCGGCGATCCATTCCACGATGCCCCTGTCGTCAGTGAGCTGTGTAAGCCGGGCGATGTTCAGGTTGAGGTCTCCAAATCGGTCAACCAGATAGGTAACGGCGTTGTCGATGGCGTCGGAAAGCCATCGAGCAAATTCCAAGAAGAGGTTCCCAACACCGAAAACCGATTGTAGTAATTTTGTTTCGACGACATTCAAAAAGTTTGCGGAGGCATCCATCGGTTGTACAACCAGGCGTTTATATCCGCCAAAGACCGAATAATTTTTCTGAATGAAGCTCCACAGACGGTACCGAATAGCGGGAGCCGTAATAAACCAGCCAGCGGTAAGCCCCACGGCGGCAGCCACCAACCCTGATATCACGGCCATCGTTGATTTTGGAATAGTCAATCCGGTTGCGTCCACCATCGGCTCTACATAGAAGCCTCCCAAAATGACGATGGCCACAAGGACCGACAAGCCAGTAAGCATCCATATCGGGCGGTGTGATTTTTCTATTTCATTGGCTACTTTTTTCCACAGAATGCCAAATGCACGGCCCATATATATAGCTGTGAAAAGAGCCCCGGCAAGGGCTACAGTGAAATACCAACCCGCGGGCTCGCTCAATAGTCCCGCGGCAAGAACGGCGTCTTTCGACCAGAAACCAACAAATGGGGGTATCCCAGCCAGTGCAAATCCGGCCAGTACAAAACCAGCAAAACTCCATTTCAATTTTTTGCCCATCCCCTGCAACTGTTCATAGTTGGTAGATCCTGCTTGATGCTGAAATATACCAGCACCCAGAAACAGGCTGCTCTTCATGAAAGCGTGGGTCACCAGGTGAGCCAGAGCCGCGCCGGGGTATCCGGCACCTATGGCTAAGACCATAAATCCGAGCTGACTTGAGGTGGAGGCAGCCAGCATCCGTTTAATGTCTTCAGAGAAAATAGCGGTAGCTCCGGTTAGTATGATCGTCAGCCCCCCGAGACTGCCGATCCATAAAAGAGCTTCAGGTGAAAAAAGAGGATACGCTTTGAGCAGCAGGATGATTCCAGCTGCTACCATGGTGGCCGAGTGCAGAAGTGCCGAAACAGGAGTTGGTCCCGCCATAGCCGCCGAAAGCCAGCTTTGAAACGGTACCTGGGCCGATTTTCCCATGACTGCAAACAGCAGCGCAAGTGCGGCAAAGGTAGAGATAGTTTGTGAGGAGCCGGTTGCGATCTCGCTGGTTCCGTTTCCAAGAATAATGGCAAAAACGCTAATATACAAACCAAGATCGGCCACGCGGTTCATGGTAAAGGCTTTGTTGGCGGCATCGCTTGCTTCTTTTTTTTGGTGCCAGGTGCCGATAAGCAGATAAGAGGCGAAGCCCATTATCTCCCAAGCTACCACAAAAAGTATCCAGTCGCCCGCAAGAACGAGCAGCTGCATCGCCCCTAAAAACAGAGATATTCCTGACCAGAATTTTAGCTGCCCATCTTCCTTTGCCATATAACCAATAGCATAAACAAAAATAAAGGTGGTTATCACAGAGACGACCAGGGACAGGGTTGATGCCATGGCTGTTGCATGCAGCCGAAAAGGCATGTCCGGCAGTCCGGCAAACTGAAGAGTCAACTCGATGCCCGTCCCCGCCGGAAGGTAAAGCAGCAGGGCGCCAAGCCCGGAAAGGAAAGCCCCCGCAGTAGCGATAGCTCCCATCTTTTTGCGTAATAAGAGAATCAGCAGGCTGGCTGCCAGTGGAGCGAATATGGTGAATAAAAATGCGGTCATAAGTATCCGGTTACCCATTTAAATCTGCTGCTTCTTCCATCTCTACAGAACCTGAAGAACGAAAACGCTGGGTGGCTATAGCAAAACCAACGGCGCCCTCCAGAGCCATAACCGTCATGGCTACAAGTACAAACATCTTAATAGAAAATGCCTCGGGGTGCAGGTATCGCCAAAAGGCGACCAAGTTAATCATGGCCGCTCCCAGCATCAGTTCAACGCCCATCATAATCATTACCAGGTTGGTCTGGCTGAGAGCGCCGTATAGGCCGATGCCAAAAAGAATAATAGCGATGATCAGGGCTGTAAGCAGTAGTTCCATAGTCGGTTAGTTTCTGTTATTCTTGATTGAAAGGGCCACGGTGATGGCGGCAATCATGCCTGTAAGGATGGTTATACCGGCCGTCTCAAATATCATCATGGAGCGCTTCAGAATTTCCATCCCCAGCAGGCGGTTTTGTTCGTGCGGGCCGGGAATTTCGGTAGCTAGAGGCCCCCAGCCGACGGCAAGTATAACTATCGCAATGATCAGCGAAAAAATGCTGGCCGCTGCAATGGAAAGATTTTTTTGATGCGTCATATCCATCTCTTCCAATCCGCCGGGATCCATCATATACATCATCATAAAAATAGCCATGATGCTCATTTCGGTACCCATCATCATAATTTGGAGCACACCCAGGAATTCGGCCTCCATCACCAGGAAAAGTGCGCCAATGGCTACCATGGAAGCCAGGAGTGAAAGAGCAGAGCGCACCATGGAGCTAGTCATAAACACGCGCCAGCCGAACCAGATGGAAAGCAGTCCAAGAATAATAAGAAGTATGAGCTGGACGGATATCATCATAAAATCAGTAACACCCCAACGATGAAAATATTCAAAAGAGCCATCGGAATGCCGTATTTCCAGTGGTATTCCAGCAGATGATCGTGACGAATGCGTGGCAGGTATCGGCCAAGGACAAAGAAGGAGACGGCTACCAGCAGTGTTTTCAGGAAAATCCAGACGAAGCCGGGCAGCCACGGACCCATCCATCCGCCCAGGTACAACACGGTAACTGCCACAGACAGCGTGAGCACCAGGACCGACCGTCCCAGTCGGAACAGCAGTTTTCGAAGGCCGGTAAAATCGGCCCATGCCCCCCCGGCCAGTTCGCCATCTGCGGTGGGAAGATCAAAAGGCGGAAGAAATGCGATGGCCATGGCCGATAGGTAAAACAGGATAAAGCCGATGGGCTGATAGAGTATATTCCAGAGCGTCTGCTGGGATTCGACTATGCCGCCCATAAACATCGATTCGGCTCGCATAACAGTGGCGGTGAGCGCCATAACCACAGTCATGGAGTAGGCGATCAGTTGCGCAATGGAGCGCCAGCCGCCCACCATACCATAAACGCCGTTCAGGCTCCATCCCGCCATCATCAGTGATACCATTATGTACACAAGCGCCGCGTTGATAAAGAGAGCGCCGGTTGCCAGATCGACTAGCACCAGATCTTTGCCGAAGGGTAAAATTGCGATGACTAACAGGATGACTGCGATAAAAAGCACAGGCGCGGTTTCGAAAAAGACGGTGTCGTGTTTGCGGGGTTTGATCTCCTCCTGCACAAATAAACGAAGAAACGAGCGTGCCGGACCCGCCCACTGCAGGCTGCCCGACAACGACCAGCGCTCCATAACCGCCATCAGGTAGATGCCGGCTATAAAAAGCAGGGTTATTAAAAGGGCGTTGATCATCGCGATTCAGTGTTATCGTTTAATAGTTTAGTTCCTGTGGTGAAATATCCAGCGAGTTTACGGCCAAAAGTGCATCTGCCAGCTCCAGTTGTTCGGTCATCGGTTTTACCAGGTTGACCAGCGCCGCCGAGGGCGTGGACAGCTTCAGGTGCGCCAATTTGCCTTCATGAATATGGAGTTTCAATGTAATTTCGCCGCGCGGACTCTCAATGGATGCCGATCCGTTCCCCATGCCTGTATCGGGGATTGTTAATTCCGAAATGGGATTTGTTTCGCCAGACGTTTTCAAATGTTCTATAAACCGGAAGCTCTGTTCTAATTCACCGAGCCGAACCATCAGCCGGCTCAAGGCGTTGTTTCCGTTTGCGGTTACAGGCTGCCACCCGACCTCCCGGTAAACAGTTTCAGAGATACGACTATCGTTTGAAAAACCCGCTGCTCGTGTAACGGGACCTGAGTAGTCTTCCAATTTCAGTTCTTTAGATGCTGAATCCTCTTTTTCTGAATGATCATGCTTTTCATGGGAACCTTTGTGATTATGATCGTGATCTTGTGAACCATGTTCGTCGTGCCCGTGATGACCATGATCGTGCTTTTTATGATCGTGTTGGTGTCCGCTATATTCGTGTTCGTGGCAGGAGTGATCATGCTCGCCATGCTCTTCGTGATTATGGCTGTGGTTATGGTCATGATCATGGGAACCATGTTCACCATGTTCGTGATGATAGCTGTGATTATGTTCGTGATCATGATTATGATCTTGGTCAGAATGAGAAGCTTCCTCTTCGTAACGATCAAAAGCGGTGATGGGGTTACCGGCTGCGGACAGCTTTATTTTCAGGTAGGGCATCTTTTTAATATGCCTGATAAATGCCATAAGAGGTTCTTCGGCTCCATCATTATTTCTGAAGGCGTGAAAAAGCTTTTCTGCCCGGTTTTGCATCGAGCTGTTACCCAGAAGGAGTGCAAAATCTGTCAGCCAGTTTAGATGACTGACAATCCGCTCTTTTTCCAACGCCACCGCCTCTGCTGCTGTCAGTTGAGTTTCTTTGACGTCTCGGGAATAGCTTTCCAGCGCTTTTTTGGCAAGCAGGCTGTAGCTTACGGCCGTCATCGGGTTCATTTTTTCGAGAAATTCGGGCAGTTGAAGAGGGTTGTCCTTAACCGAGACTGGAAGTTCCAATTCTGTAAAACCGCTTTCTGCCTGCATCTCTGCCACCGTATCGCCATCTAGTTCAGCGGTAAGTTGCAGTCCGCCCGGCAGTCCCGTGTGGAAAGGCCCAAACGCTGTATCACTCCATTCCATCGGTAGGCCGTCTGGGCTTCTCGGCAGATCTTTGGTCATCGCTATCATCGACATAAAACCGGAGCCGTGATCATGTCCGCCATGATTATGCTCGTGATTGTGTGCATCTTGATCATGATCTTCCTCTTGATGAGCCGAGTGGCCATGCTCACCATGCTGATGTTCGGAGTGGCCATGGTCATGCTTTTCATGATCGTGCTGATGTGAGTCGTTATCACCACACTGCTGATCAGATTCTCCGTGCTGATGGTCCTCACGACTATGCTCGGCATCATAATAGTCTGTGTGTTTGTGGTCAGAGTGATCATGATTATGCCCTTCATGATTGTCGTGTTTGTGCTGATGATTAGAATGGTCATGTTCATGCCCATAGGCCTGATCGTGCCCCTCCTGATTGCCATTGCCGTGCTGGTGCCCGGAGTGATCGTGGTGGTGCATGTGTCCCTTATCTTGCCCGGCTTCCTCGATTTTTGCCACTAACGGCTCCGGTTCAAAGGGCTTGGCATCTTCCTTCCAGGCAAAATTGGCCAGGCATTCTTTGACGGTGGGAAGTGCAGTTGCCAGAAAATCCTCTGCCAGGGCAACATGAACATCCGGATGAGGCAGCGGATCAAGATGCTTGGGGCCGGCCATCACCAGCACCCGTGGACGCGGCATCTGGGCATAAGTATAGGTCGCCTTTTCGGCTAAAGCCGGGCTCAGATCCCCAAACACCAAAAGTACATTTGCTTTTTTAGGACTAGTAGCCAGCCGCACAGAATCGGAAAGAGGTTTCGTGTGGTAATACCGTAACAGGCCGGCCCCGGGAATTGGAAAGATGCGCAGCTCTTTGGAAATCGATTTTGCGATCTGTTTCCGCATAAAGGTCATAGCTCCCTGTCGCGCTCCATATTTCATCTTTTCTTCCATGATATTGGCTATTGACGTTCAAGTCCGAGTTGGGTCCAAGTATAAATGAGGCCCAGGAAAAGAATCATCAGAAAAACTCCCATGTCCAGCAAAGCAACCAAGCCCACCTCTTTAAAAACCACCGCCCAGGGGTACATATAAGCCATCTCCATATCGAAAGCTAAAAAAAGTAACGCATATCCGTAATAATGCACATGATAGCGTAGCCAGGCCGGTTTGGACGCCAGATTGCCGCTTTCGGCGGGAATGTCTTTACCCGGCTCTTCCAGCGTCTCACCCAGCGACTTTTTTATAAGGTAGAGCATCCAGACGAAACCAGTCGTGGCAATGAGCATGCCGAATAGAAGGAGGTATTGCGTAAGTGGAGACAAATGAATTAAAGTTAAATGATGATTAAAGGTGAAATTCTGATTTTCTACTTAGAACAAAGACACTGTTGTGAGACTAAAATGAAATTGGTTGATTCTTAGTTACAGTATTTACTGAATAAATAAAAAGTTGGTCAAAGAATGAAATAGCCATCTGATAATTTTTTTGTACAGGTCTTTACATTATGGAAATTCTTCATCTTTGTGAGGCTTGCTCTAATACTTATCTTTCACTACCTCATACTCCGCTTCTTCCATTTCATCAAACTTGAGCCTGGAATGAGGGTTTTCTTCTGTGCCAGGTGCATTGTAATTGCGTGAACGGTAAGCATTTCTACCGGCATGGCCGCGCCGTATGAAAAATATAAAACTCACGATGAAGGCAAACCAAAGAAATGTTAACATAGTATAGTTCTTTAAAAATCTAAATTATTAGAAAGCTTGAGAGATCATCGAGATGTATCAAGCTTCAATCTCTTGTATTTGCGCAGCTTTTTTAAAAACAGCCACAGGGCCGGAATTACCACCAACAGGCTGATGATCTGCGAGGTGGAGATCAGCCCGTCCAGGTACACGCCACGCGGATCGTTTCTGAAAATCTCCACAAAAGAACGAACCAAAGCATATAGCATAACGAATGCAAGAAACAGCTCTCCATTAAATTTCTGGCGTTTCCTCCACAACAAAAGGAGGCCGAACACCAGCAGCAATACAAGCGAAGAGTAGATTTGTGTGGGGTGCAGGGGGATACCCGTTGGTGCCATAGACATAGGATCGGTAAAAGTTACAGACCAGGCTACTTCTGCCGGTTTCCCGTAACTGTCACCGGAAAAGAAGCACCCCAGACGCCCAAATGCTATACCCAACGCTAAGCCGGGGGCAGCCATATCACTGATTTTCCACAAGTCTAAATTGTGTTTTCTTACATACCAGATACCAGCACCGAGCCCGAAAAGGAAGCCTCCGTAGAAGGTAAATCCGCCATTCCACAGCATCAGTATTGTCATTGGATTTTCTAAATACCACTGCAGACTACCGTCGAATAGGATGGAGAGCACCCGTGCGCCGATAATGGCCCAAAGAACCACGACCACTGAAAGATCCATTATTTTTTGAGGGTCGACCCGGTTCTTCTTGGCCTGTTTATAAAGCCACCAAATACCAATAAGTATACCACCTGTATGAAACAGGCTGACCGTTTGAATGGTAATCGGCCCGAGTTCAAAAAGAATGGGTTGCATAGCTTCTAAAAGTTGGGATTTAAATTAAATTAGCATTCCACTGCCGCATAGTCGTGTTCACCGTGCTTGCACCAAACACACGAGCAGTTTTCATGCATGCACTGTTTGTCTTCCAGCCTGGTTTTGAAAGCTCGTTTGGCCACCGGTAGTATTATTCTTTTATACCAACTCGGATTGTATTGGTTACGTAGTACGGGAATGATATCGTCTTTGTCTTTCAGCCGGTCCAACATGATTGTATAGCCCAAGTCTTCCAACCGGGTAAACAGCCATCGGTTGGCCAGTGAAACCTCCAGCTTCGGAATAATATGTTCTTTGCAGAAAGCTTGGTAGGAAAGGTTTTCTATGATGCTTTGGGCTGCCAGGTATCCCGAGTGCATGGCATAGCGCATACCGAAGCCAAACAGAGCATCCTGAAAGCCGGCATTTTCTCCTACGTAGTAGATGCGGTTGTTTTTTATGAGTGTTTGATTTAGGGAGAAATTCACATACCCGCCAAAATATTTTGAATCCTGAATATCAATATTCACCTGTTTTTTCAGTACTTCTAAAGCTTTGTCAAAATAATGAAGGGACTTGGGGAATTCTTCGAACAGACAAGTAGCAAATGTAGCCTTTCCCTCATGAACTAGTAAATATGCGTATCCTTGCGGAGCAATATCATCACCAAGGAAAGCCGCAAAATAATTTTTGTGAGTAGTTGAGAAAATAATTCCTTTGGCTATAGCATCGGCGCCTTTAGGGCCTGTGCTTATGATTACTTTTCCATTTTCTGGGACCTTGGTGATTTTTTCTCCCCAATGAAAATTCACTCCGGATTCAATGGCTTGCCGCTTCAAACCCTGATCCAGGCTCCATTCATTAGATCCTCGTTCTATCATGTAAAAGAGAGGGCGTGACATTCTAAAATTATATTTTTGCCCAGAGGGATTGTAGAAATCCCCATTTCCAAACGGTTCAAAGAGAAAGTTTGTGGAAATGCCAATACGTCTTAAAAATTCCTGTGCATCTTCTTTGGTTGACCAATTTTCAATACCCTGGAAATCATGGTTGAAACGTTTACCCACTTCATGATACATTTCGTATATGCTGACAGAATATCCGGCCTTGGCCAAATTAATAGCAGAAACTAACCCTCCAGGGCCAGCGCCAATTATATGAATGTGTTCTTTTTTCATGCCAACCTCCGATAGGCTACACAGAGTATTTAATTGATTCTAATTATTTTGTGTAATAATAATTTAAATGCACAAAGCCGTTTCAGGGCCAGATGCATAGGGGTTTTTCGGTGCATTAATTAATTAGAAAAAATAAAAGGACCTATGACCAGAAATGTAGTGATCAGGTTCTCTCAAAAAAGTGTCTTCGCAAGACGGACAGCAGAAGTAAAGCCATATTCCTTCATACTCAATTTGCAGGGACAGATCTGGATTATCTATGGCTAAGCCACTTACAGGACAAGTTGCATGACGAGACATAATAAACCTCCTAATATTTTTATTTTAGATGGAGTGATGTTGAATTTGCGGATTCGTTTTTTGATGGATACTTCTTTTCGACAAATTTGACCAGGTTCCTGTCAAAAATCTCTTTACAGGTTGCAGTGCAGAATGCCCATGTATTGCCATTGACACTACTTTTGGGAGAGCTTTGAGGGTCTATTACCTCTTTTCCTGTTACTATACACTCTTTATTAAGACTTTCCATTTAGCTAATATTAAACCTGCCAAAAGGCTACCGACCTCATAAGCCTTAAGGCAGGTGGGGTTCAAACATTTAGTGATGATGACCGTGATGGCCATGGTTGTCTCCGGTATATTCAGCCGGATTTTCATCAAATGACGTTTTGCAATTTTCGCAGCAGAAGTAATAGGTATTACCCTGGTACTTACTGCTGGGCGCATTAGTAATGTCTTCGATTTCGTGTCCCATTACCGGGCAGATGTTTTGATTTTTCATGGTATCCTCCACGTTTGGTTTATTTTGGTTTATTCGGCGATGAGTTTGCCGCGAAGCATGCCCATAGCGCATTGAAATTCGTATTCACCGGGGGAGTCAGGGGTGAATTCCACCGGAATGGTTTTATGTGGAGTCAGCGTAGCTTGTTTTCCGAAGTCCGGAAAGATCACCTGCTCAGAGCAGGCAGCCGTTTCTTCGCGGAGGAAATTCAGCCTCACCGCTTTTCCAGCTTCTACAACTATAACGTTGGGACTGTAACCACCCTTTACTTTAATCAGGGCTTCTTGCAGGCCGCCAGCTCCGCTTTGAACACGGGTACCCTCCGAGCTAGAGAACCAGAAATACCAGGCTACGAGTGCTATAAGCAGGATGCCGCCAGTCAGTACAAAAATTTCATCGGGTGTCATAATAATCTCCTTTTAGGTTTATCAATCAGTTTTTGAAAATTTAGGTTGAAACTTGCGCAGCCGGTTGGCATTGGTGACGACTGTAACAGAACTAAAGGCCATGGCTGCGGCCGCAATCAGTGGTGAAAGCAAGAGGCCAAATAGTGGGTAAAATACCCCTGCGGCAATTGGAAGGCCCGCAGTATTGTAAGCAAAAGCTCCAAACAGGTTTTGGCGAATGTTTTTCATGGTTGCCTTTGAAAGCTGTATAGCCAGCACTACACCCTGCAGGCTACCTCTGATCAGGGTGATATCTGAGGCCTCAATAGCAACATCGGTTCCAGTGCCAATCGCCAAGCCGATATCGGCTTGAGCCAATGCGGGTGCATCGTTGATGCCGTCACCTACCATAGCAACACGTTTACCTTCATTTTGCAGTTTCTGCACATTCATGGCCTTGTCTTCAGGCAGCACTTCGGCCAGCACACGATCAACCCCTACTTGTCGGGCAATGGCATCGGCGGTGCGCTGGTTGTCCCCGGTTATCATAACAACCTCCAGCCCCATTTTCTTCAATTGGGCTATAGCCGATTTGGAGTCGGATTTCACCGTGTCAGCCACGGCCACTATTCCAGCTGCCTTACCATCAATAGCCACAAACATTGGGGTTTTACCGTTGTCAGCCAAAACAATGCTTTCATCTTGCAGGCTGCCAGTATCGATGTTGTTGTCGATCATCATCTTGATGTTGCCTAGCAAAACCCTGTGTCCGTCCACATTGGCTTCCACCCCATGTCCAGGTACGGCGTTGAAGTTTTGGGGATCAAAGAGTGCGAGCTCTTGTTCTTCGGCGCCTCGGATGATAGCCTCGCCTAGTGGATGTTCTGATGCGCGTTCCACACTGGCACTCCAGGCCAGCACCTCTTCTTTTTTGAAACCATTTGCAGTTATTACATCGGTTAGCGATGGCTGTCCTTCCGTGATTGTTCCCGTCTTGTCGAGCACGATGGTATCCAGTTTTTGGGCAGTCTCCAAGGCTTCACCACTTCGGATCAAAATACCGTTTTCAGCACCTTTACCCACGCCTACCATTAGTGAGATAGGTGTTGCCAGTCCCAGCGCGCAGGGGCAGGCGATAATCAGTACGGTCACGGAGACCACCAGTGCATAGATTAATGCCGGTGCCGGCCCTACAAGATACCAGATCATAAACGCGGCGATCGCCAGGATGATGACGGCAGGTACAAAATACCCAGAGACTTTATCTACTACCCGCTGGATGGGCGGTTTGGAGCTTTGGGCTTCCTCCACCATCTGCACGATCTGAGCGAGGGCGGTGTCTTTACCTACCTTCGTTGCCTTGAATTTGAAGGACCCGGTTTTATTAATGGTCGCACCGATCACTTCATCTCCTGTATGCTTTTCAACCGGAATGGATTCTCCGGTAATCATCGATTCATCCACGGCCGAAGATCCTTCCACAATCTCTCCATCTACCGGTACCTTTTCACCTGGGCGAACCACAATTATATCGTCCAGTACTACTTCTTCTACTGGGATGTCCATTTCTTTGCCATCGCGAATCACCCGGGCCGTTTTTGCCTGAAGGCCCATTAACTTTTTTATGGCCTCTGAACTTCGTCCTTTTGCTCTTATTTCTAAGGCTAGGCCTAAGTTTACTAATGCTACAACAACAGCTGTCACATCATAAAAAACTTCAGCAAGAGCTTCGGTTGGAAAGATCTCAGGAAACAGTACGGCAACTGTTGAGTACAACCAGGCAGCCGTAATTCCAACAGCGATTAGAGTATGCATATTAGCCGAACGGTTCTTAAATGCCGCCCAGGCACCTGTATAAAAATGGGAACCTGCCCAAAACATTACCGGCAAAGTTACCACGCCCATGGAAAACCAGATCCAATATAGCAAGTCGGTGCCCCGCTGGAACTGTTCCGGCAGTCCCAGGAAATCTGGATAGCTGAAAATCATAACCGGAATAGAGATTACTGCAGAGAATATAAACTTACGCATCAGCGATTTATATTCACTATTACGAGCCTGTTCATTTTCATCGATCGGTTCACTATTATATTCCTTGTTTGTGCCCTGATCAGCTTCTGTAGGGACTTTACTGGCATCATCTTTATCGTGAGAAATTTCAGATACCTGATATCCCAATCGCTCAATGATGTTTTTAAGAGAAGGATAATCAACTTTTGATGGAATATATTTTACAAGAGCGGCCTCTGTTCCAAGGTCTACACTTGCACTGAGTATACCTGAAGTGCCTTCAAGTTCCTTCTCAATTTTAGATACACATGAATTGCAATGCATACCTGAAATATGAAGACGTACTTTTGCATACCCCGTTCTATAACCAGATTTTTTTATAGAATCTATAATCTTTAATGAAGAAATCTCAGAGCGGTCATATTCAACATAGGCGTTTTCGGTAGCACCATTAACGACTGCTTTCTTAATGCCCGGCAATTTCCGGAGTTCTTTTTCAATTGTTGTCGCACAGGAAGCACAATGCATATCTACAATAGGCAATTGAATTTTTTCAATACCATTTGATGTAATTTGATAGGTCGCTGAAGAATCTTTTTGGGTGGAAACGTATTTCTCTGGATTCTTATCAAACTCTGTTTTGCAATTTTGGGAGCAGAAGAAAAAATGTTCGCCCTCGTAGGTGCTTTGAAAGGGGGAAGAATTGTCAACTTCCATTCCGCAAACGATGTCTTTAGCCATGACTTGCTCCTTTTAAAGTTATAATGAATTTAATCATCAGGTATAATTTTAAGTTTCTACCCAATGATAATACATGTACCCTTAAAGCAAGCTTAAATCAGATAGACAATTATGAAAGTAACCTAATACCAAAGGATATTTTTATTAAAAGCTTAATTATTAATCATGTGTAGCTCTTGTACTACAAGAAGAAGTGTAATAAAAAAGTACAATACTCCACCTATTATCAGGGCTGTGGTAAATCCCCATTCAATGCCAATGATCATCGCTATGACTGCTCCAGCGACAGAGGCCAGACCATTGGAGCCCCACATTGAAGCGGTAAATTCTTCCAGTCCGTGTTGTTTCATGAGTCTAAGCGCCAAGGGAAAAGGAAATCCCATAGCGATCCCAAGCAGGCCAGTCAACTTTCCTGCACGAAATGGAACAGAGGTTGTCGACACCATCAGTTCGTCCAAAAGATAGGTAAATACCAGGCTGGATATGAAAACGGCGAAGGTGCTGATGAGTAAAGCAGTTGCAAGGTTTTTGATAACACGAGCGCTGATAAGGCTGCCGATACCTACGCCCAGCAACAAAGAAAACAGCAACACCGAAGTGGTTGAGGCCGGATTGCCAAGGTACAAGCTAAGTTTTTGAAATAGAGAGATCTCTAACATCATAAAACCTGCCCCAAGCATCAAGAATATCAGTAGGAATTTTTTTAATTCAGGATGCCGGGCAAAGGGTTTAATAAAACCCATTCGTACCTGTTCAGGTTGTTTTTTTACCGACAAGGGAAATATTAAAACAACGATCCCTAAAACAAATAAACCAAAAAATTGAGGAAAGGGGTAGGGAAGTTTTTTATCAAAATTATAGAAGAAAGGATTGTCATCATAAACCGGGGATATATTTAATGGAAAATTCTTGGCAACTTCATCTATCGTCATCGTACCTTCGGAAAGCTTATACAAGTTTTCATCAAACATACTCCAGGATATCGTAGAAGATGAATCATCCGGCATAGGTAATGTATAGGAAGCCTGTTCCTGGAATGGAACAAAATATTCCCCTTCATCATACCCCAACTCATGCAATGCCGCATGCCTGGCTTGCATTTCTTTTCCTTCAAAAGGCGTTTTCTTAACAACCAATGCCGGCATGTTATGCTTTGAAACGACATACAGGGAATTCATCGCTTGTGGATTGGAGAACCCCTGCTTTTCAAAAGCGGTTAATACCAGTGAGAGTAGTTTGTAAAGTTCTGCATTCCCATGAGTAACAAATATAATGCGTCCTTCAGGCGTCAGCCTGTTCAGGTAATCGGTGAAGGCTTCCACCGTAAATAAATAATTTTCGGTAAGAGCATACCCGTTGATACTTCTGCTGCTTTTAGTGACCGGCAATGCCAGCATGATCAGGTCGAATTTTTCAATCGTGTTGCGAATGAAGTTACGCCCTTCTTCTACAATAATGTCCACATTAGGCAGCCGGGTATAGATTCCACCATTAAATTCCTCGTAGTCTTTAACTATTTGAACAAGATCGGGGTTTACTTCAACGGCCGTTATGGATTTTACCCCTCCGAATAACGCAACTAAAACATCGCGACCTCCCCCGGGTCCAATTATAAGTGCGCTGTCTTTTTCACTATCCTTTAAGAAATAAAATGGGAAAAACTGACCAAAATTGGAGGTCAGGTCGCTTCTAAGTGTTGAATCCTCTAACAAAGCCTGGAAACTAAACATAGAAGTACCGGCTGCCCCGTCAATGTAAATCATTTTTTCATCGGGTAGTTCTTCACTTTCCATAAGGGATGTTTGTCCAAATGCGCTCCAGCGTGTTTCCACAATCCGGCCCTTATCAGAATCATTGTATAAAACGCGATTAATATCCTTGTGCTGATCAGTCTTGATAGGCAAAATAATCTGTGGAGCCAGCCATATACCGCCAGCAACAAATAAAAGAGTAGTCACAGAAAGAAGAATCATGGACTTCCTTTCAGGAAAAATAACAGACAGAAGTAACCCGGCCAACAGGACCACCCCGGTAATAATGAAAGCTACTGTCGGTGCCGGAACTGTATTAAGCAGGGGTACAGCGAAAAGAGCCGCCAGAGCTCCACCAAGGATATCAAAGCCGTAGAGCAATGAACTCCGTTCCGGAGCTTGCTGGAAAAAGGAGGCAATAGTTATACCGAAAAACAGGAAAGGAGAAATTGGCAGGAGCAGTACGATCCAGGTAACGACGGTTCCCCAAGAAGCAGGAGCCACTTGTGTCAGATATAGGATGAGAGCTGTAACAATACCCGTTATCAGGGCGGTAGTAATTACCAGCACATGAATGCCAACAGATGGCCATATCCTTCTCACCTTTTGTAGAAGAAGGCCGCCCATACCTAACCCCAGCATAGCCAAAGAGAGTATGGCAAACACATAATGGTAGCTTAGGATTACTGAAAAGATGCGGGACAGCACGATTTCATATAAAATCATACTAGAGGAGACAAGTGCCAGAGAAATTAGGATAAAAACCTGGTTGCTCTGTAAAGAATATCTTCTCATTACCGATCTATTAGACATGATGTTAATGCGTTTTCAATTTCCTACACCTTTTGATAGGTCTCAATAGATTGGGCGCCGGATAGAATAACCGGCTCCCTCGATTCCTTTTTGTTATATCACTCGGTGGTGGTTCCCCATCGTTTATAGAAAAAATTGTAGATAGGTACATAAACCAGCCCAATGTATGCGCCCCAGGCGAAGCTTTCTACTAATCCAAGGAAGAAGCTACCTATAGAAATCCATTCAAAGGCAGGCAGCACAATTTCAAGGAATTGATGCATATGAAGACTCTCTGGCGTAACAAGCCCGTAAATAACGCATAAGATGAAGCTGACCGAGGTAAAAGTTCCTGCTGTCCAGCTTACGATTTTGATATTAAGCATGATAAAGCCTCTTTTTTTGTTTAGTTAATAATGCTGTTTGTTTTTATGAGATTAAAACATTTGAATGTTCTTTTCTCGAGTGTAATTTCCATCTTTTGATTTTGAACTTATCCATATCACCAATGAGCCTAAAATGCCTGCTACAGTTGATGTAAAAAGTATACTTAGTTTGGCCACAAATTTAAGTTCTTCATTTTGAAATGCGAGGTCGGTCACAAAAATTGACATCGTGAACCCGATACCTGCCAACAAAGCCACACCACAGATTTGCCCCCAGTTAATATTGTCCTCAAGCTGGGCTATTTTCAGTTTTAACAATATCCAGGCTACTCCTATGATACCAATAAATTTTCCTGCAATAAGTCCAAATGCAATTCCAAGGCTGATATTCTGACTCAGGATATTTGGAATATCTCCGTGAATGTGAATTCCTGCATTTACCAGAGCGAATACCGGTAGAATAAAAAAACCAACTACATGGGATAATCCATGCTCAATCTTCTGCAAGGGGGTTGTGGCATCATTGGTTTTACTTTTAATTTCTTCCAAAATTTCCAACTGACCTTCTGATATAAAACTCCCTTTTATCGGCTGGGCTTCCAGAAAACGTTGATGAAGATTATTTAGATTCTTTAGATACTGTTTTTCACTGATCTTAACTCTGCCCGGTATTGCAAATGCGATAAGTATTCCCGCTACCGTAGGGTGAACACCAGAAAAGAAAAAAGCCAACCACACCCCTGCAATTCCTATGAGGCCATAAAACCAGGCATTACGGATGCCCAAATAATTGCCTCCCAATAAAACAAGGAAGAACAAAAAGCCGTGGAACAAATCCATGCCTGAAATTCCAGAGCTATAGAATATTGCTATTACCAATACAGCCCCCAAGTCATCCACAATGGCAAGAGCAACTAAAAAAACCTTTAAAGCAACTGGTACCCGGTTTCCAAATAGTGAAAGGATACCTAATGCAAATGCAATATCGGTAGCCATGGGTATGCCCCAACCATTTTGACTGACAGTCCCATAATTAAAAAACATATAAAACAAAGCAGGTACCAGCATTCCACCAATTGCTGCTCCTATGGGGAGAATCGCTTTTCGGGGATCAGAGAGTTTCCCTCCCAGAAATTCGCGTTTTAACTCCAGGCCAACAAAGAGGAAGAACACAGCCATTAACCCATCATTCACCCAGTGAAGCAATGACTCTGATAGAATAAACTCATTTATTTGAAGGGTAATTTCTGTTTGGATAAATCTTGTGTAGTATTCATTAAGAGGTGAATTTGCCCATACCATCGCGATTACCACTGCTAATAAGATCGCAATGCCTACACCGGCCTGATTCCTTCTCTTCAGGGATTCAAAAAATATCACTACGGGATTCCGTTTTAACAATTCCATCTGAAAACCACTTTATGCTAATGATGCCGATGTATGTTTTTGTCATCATCGCTATGCTCGTGCCCCTCAGAATCCCCGTGGCTGTGCCCGTCACCGTGGCCTCCACCTTGTTTTCCGTGTCCACCATGCCCTCCGTGGCCGCCATGTCCGTGACCGAACATGTGCATAGCCGCAAATAGTATAATAACTACTATTAGAAACCAGTTTTCAGCGATCCATTCCATTGTATTCACCTTTCTTACTTTAATTACAGTTTAGTCCTCAACGTTTACGTTTGAGGTGTAAGTTTTCTTTTTTTTGGTGTATAGTATTGTTTTTCAAATTCCTGTAAATCGTTTTTTAGCTCTTCGAAATCTTCCTGGCTAATTTCACCCCGCGCATAGCACCGGCAGAAATAGTCAAGGTTTTCTTTAACCGGCTCTGGCTTTCTGTGCCGCCATAAAAGAAAGACCAGAATAATGAGCCCGGTACCGAAAACGGTCAGCAGGAGCCACCAAATCAACGGTGTATTCCATATCGTATCAAACCACATAAGTACCTCCATTCGGGTTAAACGGGTCCTGGTTGCTTGTTCTACAGAAAAGGGGGAATATCTCTTTTCTATCTACAGGTTAACACATGGAAGCTTAAAAGAAGCTTAAACCCCAGAGCAAAAATTTTGTGAGAGATTCTAGTTACCATAGGTTCGATGGCCTGCTGTTTGTTGATGGTTGGATCAAAGTGGTATTGGTAGCAGGGCGTATAGGTGTCATCTTTGGCATACAACAGCAGCGTTACACCCGTAGCACCTTCGGAATACAGGGCAAAATTGCAGGCATGATCATCGTCTATACTGGTAACGCCAAGCGGGTAGGGGGTGCCTTCCCGCCGGTCCCAGTTTTTGATATCGTTTTCTGCCATCATTTTTTGTTATTATCTGTGATTTGGACTATCAAGAGTGCAAATACTCCTTACTCAATTTGATGGATCTTTTGTCCCAGCATTTCCGGTTCGACTAGCACAATACCGCCAGGACTTACATCGAACCGGCGGCGGTCTTCCTTAGGGTTTTCTCCGATGACCGTGCCTTCCGGTATCACGCACTCTTTATCAATAATAGCATTGTTAATCCGGCACCGCGGACCAATACGGACATTGGGAAGAATAACCGAGTTTTTTATGACGCTCTGTTCTTGAATCCGCACGTTGGTGGACAGCAGGGAATGCTGAACCTCGGCACCGGAGACAATACACCCCTCCGAAACGATGGAATCGACGGCTATGCCCCGGCGTCCGTCATCGTTAAACACAAACTTGGCTGAAGGCAAGTGATGGTGAGAGGTACGTATGGGCCAGTCCATATCATATAGATTCAGCTCAGGCGAGACACCGATCAGTTCCATGCTTGCTTGCCAGTAAGAATCTACCGTACCCACATCCCGCCAGTAAAAGGGATGGTTGTTTTCAGAATCAACAAAAGGAAATGCATAAATGCGGTTGCTATCAATAATCGGTGGAATAATGTCTTTGCCAAAATCGTGGGAAGAGTGCTCGTTTTTAGCATCCACCAGAAGCCGCTCCAGCAGAAATGAGGTATTGAAAATATAGATACCCATAGAAGCCAGCGCCCGCGCCTCTCGCCCGGGGATAGAAATGGGCTGCTCGGGTTTTTCCTGAAATCCGGTAATACGGAAATGCTCATCTACGCTCATCACACCAAACCGACCCGCTTCTTCCAGTGGCACATCGATGCATCCTACTGTTAAATCCGCTTTTGATCCCTTGTGAAAGGCCAGCATTTGCCGGTAATCCATTTTATAGATATGATCGCCGGCAAGAATTATCACATACTTGGGATTGTAAAACTGAATAAGATCGATATTTTGATAGATAGCATCGGCCGTTCCAGTGTACCAGTCCTCCCCCAGGCGTTTTTGAGCGGGAACGCATTCGATAAATTCATTAAGCTCTGAGCGCAGCAACTCCCAGCCCCTCATCACGTGACGGATCAGTGATTGAGATTTGTACTGAGTTAGAATCCCAATTTTGCGAATATCTGAATTTACCAGGTTAGATAATACAAAATCGATGAGCCTGAATTTTCCGCCAAAAGGTACCGCCGGTTTCACTCGCCACCGGGTCAGCTCCTTCAGGCGGGTGCCGCGGCCACCTGCCAGTACCAGCGCTAGGGTATTTTTTATATCATTTCCAATATCGCAGTAATGAACAAATGGCTCGAATGATTTCATAGTTAAAGGTGTGATTCAGTTTGACTAATTTACCTTTTATAAACATAACGGCTTGTCCCTTAAAAGAACCTTAAAGAAATCAGGTTTCATGAATGTTTCTCATGGAATGTATCTTCTCGACTTTGTCTTATACCAAAAAAACTGAGCTTCGTTTTAGTCCTGCCAAGAAAATTATCCAACAATAATTCCATTTATCCCCAAAAACCGCTTACGTTGTCTTACCATTCTATTTACTGAGCTTTACTTATTAGTTCGGTAGCGTGGAGCCGTAAATCCATCAGGAATACCTTGTTTGGTAAATACGATCTGCCAGAGTTGGTTTTTGCGTGCTCGAAAGCTGCCAGCACAGCTAAGCAGATAATATTTCCACATCCGGTAAAACCGTTCGGAATAGTTTGATTTCAGCTCATCCCAGTGCTCTTCGAAATTTTGATACCAGGTCATCAGGGTTTTGTCGTAATGGGCACCGAAGTTCTGCCAGTCTTCCATCACGAACAATCCTTCAGCCGCCAAGGAGAGCTGCCGGGCGGATGGAAGTTGTGAATTCGGAAAAATATATTTTTCAATCCATGGATCGGTAGTACGAACCGACTCATTGCTTCCAATTGTATGCAGAATAAATCTTCCCTCATCTTTTAAACACCGGTGAACGGTTTGCATATAGGTACGATAGTTTTTGCTGCCGACATGTTCGATCATTCCAAGTGAGACAATGTGATCGAACGGTTCGTTAACCTCTCGATAATCCTGAAACCGTATTTCCACAGGTAGGCCCTTGCATCGCTCTCTTCCAAGTTCCACCTGTTCGTTGGAAATCGTAATACCTACAACCTCTGCCCCATAGACTTCGGCAGCATATTTAGCAAAACTACCCCAACCGCAACCAATATCCAGCACGCGCTGGCCAGGCTGCAAACTAATTTTTTTACATACAAGGTCCAGTTTGGCTTCCTGGGCTTCGTCCAGCGATTTGGCCTGCTGCCAGTAGCCACAGGTATAGACCATGCGTGTATCCAGCATGGCTATGTACAGATCGTTGCCAATATCGTAATGATGCTCGCCTATTTCGTGGGCTTTATCTTTGCTTTGGCGGTTGGTCAGCAGAGACTTCAAATTTTCGAATATCATAGCCGGTTTGCCGTAGACTCTTTTCTCCAGCCCGGCCCTTAATACCCGTGTAAAAAACTCATCAAGCGCTTTGGCCTCCCACCAGCCATCTATATAACCTTCTCCCAGTCCAAGTGAACCCTGGCGTAATATCCGGTTAAAAAGACGGCTGTCTTTGACCTGTATGTCCCACGGCTTAGATCCATCAATTTGAATATCGGCTGATTCCAACTCAACTTTTATCTTTTTAATAATGTGATTCATGACCGTCTCCTCTATCTTAAACGGTTTAAAGAGCTATTTCCGGGATAATAAAAACGTAAGCCTTCTCCAAGGATAGAATACAACAGGTTGGCTTAAAAGAAGCTTAAATCTTGCAGGTGCCACAGAGGCGAGCCAATTATTATGGGCTGACTTCCTGCCTCAGGTATCGTTTGATGATGTACACAGGAAGGATTAATATAGCGAGGGAAAACGAGAAATAGGGCAGGTGAATATTCAATGCATACAGGCCTGCTCCCAAAAATGACCCAGCAGCAAGCCCCAGGCTGCTTACGGATGCCAGCAGGCCCATTCGTTCACCGACCCTGTGGTTACTGATTTTACTTGTAAGAGAGGCCAGGCCGGGGGTTACCAGTGCCATCCCCAACGCTAGAATGCTTACAACCGCAATGATAAGCGCAAAGCTATTTACAAACATCAACAAAAACAGAGACAGGCCTATAAAAAAGTATCCTACAGGTAGCAGACGGTACTCTCCCCAGCGATCAATCAGAGAACCTGTTAAACCGACCTGGCTGATACTCATTCCGAGTGCACAGGCCATAAAGATATATCCCATTTCCAGGACACTATATCCCAGGATCTGGTGCGCGTGCAGGGCAAAGGTGCTTTCAAACATAGAGAGCGCTCCCTGGGCAATAATGGCGTAGATTAGTATCGGGAGCATCTCACCATATACCATATTCCATGTATTTATTTTTCCCTGAGGATAACTGATGCTGTCAATGAGTGGGCGTTTGCGAGGCAGCCACAACAATACAGCCACCAGGGCCAACAGTGAAAACCCACCGGCAATCAAAAAGGGAGCTGTGTAGGCATTTGCAGAAAACAGTCCCCATGCCCACCCTTCAAACCAGTCAACATTCATAAAGAAGGAGCTCAAGACCGGACCGAAGATCACCCCCAGGCTGGCTCCTCCACCTGTCCACGCCAGTACCTTGCCTCTGTTTCTTATCGAGCTTAGGTCCGTAACCCAGGAATTAACCGTGGGTAGTACGGCTGCCGAAAACAAGCCTCCGACTATCCGGAGTATATACAATATAGCCAGGTCATCGGTCCATCCAAACAGGATCAGGGAGAGGGCATAACCGCCCATGCCTGCTGCAAGTACCGGAGATCGGCCTATTCGGTCTGACAAGCTCCCCCAATACGGAGCTGAAAGAAATTGCATCAATGGAAAGATACCGGTCATCAATCCTACATGAATAGCCGAGGAAAAGCCAAGCAGTTCGTTTGAATCTGCTGCTTTTTCTACTAAAAAAGGGAGAATGGGCAATGTTAGTCCGTAGCCGATCATCACTAGGAACAGACAGAACAACAGGATACCGATCTCTTTTTTCTTCATCCAGCCGGAGTTTATTTTACTATAGATATTTCCGGCAAATATATAACCGTCATCCTTAAGAGAAGCTTAAAAGGGCTAAAGTAGTATCAACAATAAGCAAAAATTTTTTATGGTTTGTTTTATATTCCCTGTTTTAAAAAGAGTTACCTGACGATAAAAATATGCAGATGATTTAAGGTTTATTTAAGGCTTATTTGTCTATTTTTTAGTGGTTGTGCTAATGTGTATTCACCTAAAAAATATGGAGAATATTTATGAATAACGGCAAATATGTAATATTTATAAAAAATATGGTCTGCCCACAGTGCATACTTGTAGTGAGGCAATCGCTGTTACAATTGGGGTGCACCGTGCAGGCTGTTGAATTAGGACACGCTGTAATTAATAAGCCACAAGATGCTATACTTCAACAAATCACAGAACGACTGAAAGAAGTTGGTTTTGATCTGCTAATCTCTGAAGAAGCTCGGACGGTTGAAAAAGTAAAGATATTACTCATTCGGTTACTATACTTTAATACAACCATAAAATGGGTTGATTCTTATTCTGAATATCTGGAGTTATTTATGCAGGTTGAATACGAAAAACTGGACAAACAATTTTTATCTGAATGTGAGTGCTCAATTCATGAATATTTCAACACCCTTCGGTTTGAACGGGCTAAAGAATTGATTTCTTACAAAACCCTATCAGTTCGATGCATTGTTGAAGAGTTGGGATATGGTAGTTATGAAGAATTATCTCTTGATTTTGAACAACGATTAAAAATGGACATTAAAAGTTACAGCGATTTAGATTACAACTATAGGGTGTCACTAGATAAAATTATTTATGGTTAATAAGAATTATTCTACTTCGATTTTTTAACTGTTTGCCATAGCTCTATTAAATTTTAAGGTTTGAGATAATAAGAACTTTGTTGGATCATTTTGAAATCGTGAAATATGCAACTTTTTCAATGGTTGTGATAAAATCAAAGATTTGATTTCTGATCTTTATAGAGCCAAGCAGGTTTTTAAACATTAATTACGTAAGTAAAGGGATGCGTTACTTAATACTAGATTGTTATTTGTAAATTTGTGAAGCATAACAACCTTAAACCTTTTGGTTTGGCGACGAGCCATAGAGTAATTTATCAATACTATTCTCCCATTTACTCTGTTTAAGCAATTTAGTGATAGTTACATAAGCCGGTTTTTTAAAATAGGTACCATTAATTTCCAGTATTGGTAGGGGTAATGGTGAACCTATTTTTGATGATAACTTTTCGAACATTGGTTTATCAAATCTTAAGTCAACATATTTGAATGAGATATTCTTTTCCATGAGGGCATTTGCTATTTTGCGAAGATGGTTGCACCAACCCTCACAATATATTATAAGTGTCGGGCTCTTTTTTGTTTGTCTTTTCTTTAGCATTACATTCGCTTTTGTTGGTATGAAAATTTTATTTAAGGAAGTTTATTTTGATCAGTAGTTGTCCCTTGAATAAACTGCTTCCATTTACCTTTTATCGGAAGAAAGGCCGGAACCTTTCGCTTATATTCAAGATATTCCTCTCCGAATTCTTCGATCACTTTCTTTTCTTCCCGTTTGGCAAGCAGGACATAAGCGATAACAATAACCGGAAACAGGCCTACCGAGAATATGGTTGGCCAATGAATAACTCCTTCGCCAAATAGTCCTATAAACAATCCCGTGTATTGCGGATGCCGAACCAAACCGTACAATCCATCCTTGGCCAGCCGGCCCTCCTCCTTGGCACGATACAGCTGACGCCAGCCCTGGATAAAAATGCCGAATCCAATAAATAGCAGGGCATAGCCCACAATCATTGAGATCATCATCCCGGTTTCGCCAACCCCCACCAAGGTGGACCATAGATTAGCGTTTAGGCCGCTACTACCACTATCCAATCCCAAAAACCGGACCATCAGATAAATGGTAAGTGGAAATCCGTACATTTCTGCATACAGGGCAATGATAAAGCCCTGAATCAGCCCGGCACCCACCCATTCTCGCCAGGTTTTTGGAGCCATATATTTGTACAAAAGCCAGGAAGCAAAAACGATCACAAAAAGTGCGATGATCCAGGCACCGGAGTGTTCAATTCCTCTTTCCATTTTGCAATTTCTCTATTTTAATAGTTGTGTGCATTCGTTAAATAAACCGTTGGGTAATACCCAGCGACTGGTTTGTTTTGTCGATGGATTTTTGTGGATCTGTTTCCATTTCTGTAAGCGCACGGATGGCATCGATTGTTTCAGGTATTACAATAGCCTGATTGTCAACCAGATAGGCGTAGTATAACTCATCACCCTCCACTTTGAGCATATCCTCCCAGATCGCCACTTCGTACATATCGCCGTGGGGACGTCCAAGGTCAAGCATCAGTTCCTTAACAGCATTATTGGCCGAAAGATCGTCACTCATATTAATAAAAGCAGTTCGGGTGGAGGTGGCGAAGGCGTTCAGCACTTCCTTCTTAGAGGTCTGTTTCGTCAATTGAACCGTCCAATAGTGTAGGTGGCTCAGGGTCTCCGGTACTTTTACCGCTGCAGTTAACACATCGAGCTCCGGATCTACACTCTGAGCATCAGGTCCCTGGTGACTGGGGATCTCCGGCTCGGGCACTAACGTATTCATGATGCCGTTTTTGTGGCTTTCCCACGGGTCGGTGGCCCGGCGCAGCAGGGTGCCACGTGCTTTTTTGAGCAGTCCCGCTCGTTTTAATGCACTCAGCGTTCGAACAATCGAAGTGGTGTTACAGGAAACCACCCGGGTGGCATCTCGTCCCAGTGCCGAGGCGTAATTATTTTCTGCGCTGAAAGAATGGCTGGCAGTCTCGTGTTTTTCCCCACCCTGCACTATAAATTTCACTCCTGCCCGTCTGTATTTTTCCGCATTTTGGGCACCGAATTTTTTGGGAGCACAATCTACCACTACATCGGCAGCGTCCAGCAGGTCATCAAGATCTCCTGACACCTCAATTTTCTGGTTACCCATCGCCTTGCGTCCTTCTTCCGTATTGGCAAATACGTCATATTTTTTTGCTGCTGCCTTTATTCTCCAGTCAGCGGCCACATCACCGATGCCCACAAGTTCCATATCATCCTGCAGGGCTACCGCTTCGGCCACCCGCTTTCCAATGACTCCGTATCCGTTTACTGCTACTTTAGTTTTTTTCATTATTGAATTCCGTTATGTTATTTGCTCTGTTCTAACACCTGTTTGCGTTCTTCAAATTCTTCCCTTTCAATCTCGCCCCGGGCGAATCGTTTTTTTAGAATATCAAGTGGATCTTCTTCTGGCTCTATTCGGGATCGGTAGGGAATAATATCGAATACCACCAGCAAGATAATGGCAGTGATAATAAGCCACCAGATCCAGTGCATGCCTATAAAATGATGATCGAAATACATAATTATACCTTTGGGTTAAGTTATGTCTACAAAGATTTTATTATAGACCTGTGATGTTTCTAGACCTAAAGTACTACTAAAGGGCTTAAAACAACCTTAAATTGGAAAAGCAAATTTTACAGGTTTATTCAGAGGGAGCAATAACTAGGCCGCTAAATTTTGACCTCGATGACAGATAAAATGGTTAGTTGCAACGATCACATTTGGGATTCGGGAATATATCTATAGACGATCGCAGGTGATTTATATGAAACCTCAGTGACGAAACTGTCAATGTTCAGGACGTCCATTTTGGGCTCAAGAATTTTCTTTATGATTGTAGAAGTATCAGAAAATGAAGCTATATGAAAAAATGAAATAGCTGAAAGCATGCCTGGTTGTTATGTAACATCAAATAGACACCTTGAAGGTAGTATGCAAAATGGATTCAATGCTATTATCAGAAGAAATTATCAATAAGAATGATCTTGATTCTTGGTTTCCTTGTGATGATGGCTAGCCATAAATAAATGGCAGGCAAGCATGGCTACAATTGCTATTGCGGTTGTCATTCCTTTATTCAAACCAAATGCCGGGGCTATGAAGAGAAACAAAATTACAGCTCCACATCCAATTATCATCCAAAATAAGTGTTTAGACATTTTATCCTCCACAAAAAATGGTGCAAGAATTTTTATTAAAGACTGAGAAAACGTAAACCCTGGCATTTTTTAAATACCAGGGTAAGCGATTAGGAATTTACTTTGGCTATTTAATTATGATGTTTTTGATGGTTACTTCCTTCCATACCGTCCTTGTTCTCCATCTTGCCTTGTCCATTCATCATACCATCTTTATCCATCATGCCGCCTTGCATCATCTGCATACACATCATGTGCATTTTCATCATGGATGAATCGCCCATTTGTTCCATCATTTTGGAATGATCCATCTGTTCGCCAACCATCATCGACTGCATCATTTCCATGTGTTTTTGCATACGCTGTTTCATCTCAGGATTGTTCTTCATCATATCTTGCATGTTCTTCATGTTATCCATCATTGCAGAGTGATCCATATTTGCTGAATTCATCATCTGCTTCATCATTTGACGGCGCATTTCGGGATTTTTTGCCATTTGCTCCATCATCATGGACCGCATGGTAGAGTCCTGCATCATTTCCATCATTTGTTGTTTTTTCTGATTCATATCTCCCTGCGTTTGCTGGGCTAAACTCATGCCTGTAAATAGTAGAATCAGAGAAAGTGTAAGTGTTAAGCGTTTCATAATTGACACCTGTTTTATGTTTTATTGTTGTTTATGCTACTAAAACATACAACTCGTACCTTAAAACAACCTTAAAGCGAGATTTACATTCTTTTGGGCGTATTCTTAGCTCATGCAAATCATTGATTTGCATGTTTTTTTTAGAGGTGGCGAACCAACGGCAAAATTTGTTAACCATATCTACTACTTTACAATATTAGAACTGGTTATTTAATAAATTATTCATTTTTATAAGGCCGATACTCTTCATCCCCCCATTCTCTCTCTATCTGAATGGTAGTATGAGTTATTTCAAATTCATCGTGCAGCTGTTCCCTGATATCATACAATAGCTGATCTTCGTATCCTCCGGGCATCACCAGATGAACCGTTAACGCTGTTTCAGTTGTACTCATCGCCCAAATATGCAGATCATGGACATCTTCCACACTCTCAATTTTATCAAGAAAACCTTGTACTTCATCCAGATCTATATCTTCGGGTACCGCATCCAGAGCTAGCTTAACAGAATCACTCAAAAGTCCCCACGCTCCATATACAATTACGATAACAATGATCAGACCCAATAAAGGATCTATCCAGGTAACACCGGTATATTTTATAGCCAGCCCTCCTAATAAAACTCCTAAAGTTACCCCAGCATCTGCTGCCATATGCAGGAAAGCTCCTCTTATATTCAGATCACTTTTTTGGTCTTTATAAAACAAGAAGGCGGTTCCGGTATTTACAATTAGACCAATACCTGCAACAATCATTACCACATTACCTGGGATCTCAACAGGATCTTGGAATTTTTGAATCGCATCCCATGCAATGAGTGCTGCAGCACCGATAATTAAAATACCATTAACCAGGGAGGCCATGATAGTTGTTTTTCTAAGACCATAGGTATATTTGCCAGACGGACGTTTTGCAGCAACCCAAATCGCTGCCCAAGCCAGGATCAGGCTTAGTACATCACTGGCATTATGGCCAGCGTCGGCGATTAATGCGGTAGAATCAACTGCAAATCCGTAAAACAATTCAACTGCGACATAGATTGCATTTAAAGTAATGCCAATACCAAATGCTTTTCCATGTTTTGAAGAGGAGTGCGAATGTGAATGAGAGTGTCCCATGAATATCAGCTTTATTTATATTTTGATGAGGTTCTATTTAGAGTTATAGCCAACTGCTATACAAACAGCACCGAAATAGTGATTTTGAATAGATATTTTTTGAAAGTGCTTTTTTATAGAGTCACAAGGAGTTCGTTGCGTATGTTCATATCTTGTTCCATAAGGACTTAGTACTTTTACCATTGCATTGACCAGCCAATCTGGCCATCCTTTTGGCTTTTGAATTTCAAAGATAGACATCCGTTTTCCACCATATAAAGATTCTGATGTCTTTTTTATGATGTTATCATAGTCTGCAGACATGGTAATTGCCATTGTAGATAGAACACCCTCCGTATCCATGGGAATTTGAAATTCAGCCATGTCGGATTGTATGAGCTCCACATTTTCCCATCCATTCTTTTTGGCTCGACTTTTAGCTTTATCAAGCATCTTAGATGATAAATCCACACCTATAATTTCACCTTCAGGACCAATTTTTTCCTGAAGGAGGCTGAAATTCAAACCCGTTCCGCAACCCAAATCTACTACCGTGTTGCCCGAATTAAGATTTAAATTTTCTATGGCTTGCTTGCGATAGTTTTGAACACGGAAGCCAAATATTTTGAATAAGAACAATGACTGATCGTAAGTCGAAGCTATTCCATCATACAGGTTCTTGATTTCATCTCGTGTAAATATTCTATCGACCATAAAACTATTCCTTTTAAAAATTACCTTATCACATCGTTGTTAAGTTCTCCTGTTCGTATTCTCACAGCTTTTTCTACTTCGGATATAAAGATTTTACCATCACCGGGATTTCCAGTTTTTCCTTTTTGTATGATCACATAAATAATTTCCGCAACCCTTTCTTCTGGAACAACGGTCTCGAGTTTTATCCGATTGGTGAGTTGTGCTTCATCTTCGGCTTTAACATGCCCCCAACCGCGTACATCCGACAAAGTAATACCTGGCGGTTCGGGTAAACTTTCAAGTTCATCAATAACGTAATCAATCATGTTGGTACGAATAAATGCTTTAATCTCTTTCATAATATGTTGTTTTTATTGAAACCTCCAAGGTTTCAAGAAACTTGGAGGTTTGAATTTGTTTAGTATTACAGTTCAACGTGTTCCACCGGCTCGGCAAACCACTTGTAGATCGTGGGCAACACGACCAAAGTCAGGAGTGTTGAGGTGACAAGTCCACCAACTACTACAGCTGCCAGCGGTCGCTGTACATTTGAGCCAATATCATTGGCCAGTAGCAGCGGTATAAGCCCGAGTCCGGTAGTCAGAGCCGTCATAAGTACCGGGCGAAGACGTAATAACGCCGCCTTAACAACCGCCTTATGGGTTTCAAACCCTTCCTCCCGGAGTTGATTGATGTAGGAAACCAGCACCACGCCGTTGAGCACAGCAATCCCGAAAATGGCAATAAAGCCCACGGCTGCCGGCACCGATAAATACAGACCGGAAACCCAGAGCGCCACGATCCCGCCAATCGTCGCAAAGGGAATATTCAGGAAGATGAGCACGGCGTATTTCCAACTGCTAAAGGTGGAAAAAAGCATGAAGAAGATGAGTCCCAAGGTGATGGGAACCACCACATACAACCGAGCCATCGCTCGCTGCTGGTTTTCAAACTGTCCGCCGTATTCGGTGAAATATCCAGCTGGTAGTTCTACTTGTTCAGCTACTTTTTGCTGGATTTCGCTGACTACGCTTCCCATGTCTCGTCCCCGAACGTTCAGCTGCACATAGGTTCGACGACTGGCTTTATTTCTGGAGATCTGCTTCGGCCCTGTAAATACCTCCACATTGGCTATTTGTGAAAGTGGAACGAGTGCTCCTTTGGCTGTCCGAATGGGAAGATCACGAACCTGGTCTATGTGTGTTCGCTGTGATTCCTGAAGGCGAACAAAGATATCAAAGCGGCGGATGCCTTCGAATACTTGTCCGGCTACTGAACCCCCAATGCCTGTTTCCACCGTGTTTAGGAAATCGTCCATGCTGATTCCAAGCCGTGCCAGCTGCTCCCGGTCAGGGCGGACCAGTATTTGCGGCTTCCCGCCCTGCTGCTGGGCACGGACATCCACCGCTCCTTCCACACCTTTAGCAATGGCCTGGATTTCACCTGCTTTTTCAGCAAGTACCTCCAAATCATCGCCATACAAGCTTACAACCACTTGAGCCCGAACGCCGCTAAGCAGCTCATCGGTTCGAAGCTGAATAGGCTGGGAGAAGTTGGAAGAAACTCCGGGCAGATCTTCAGACAGTTTTTCTGCCATCGCGGTTTGAAGCTCTTCGTAATCACGACCCCATTCCCAGGCGTCCAAAGGTTTCAGATTGACGACGTTAAATACCACGTTCACCGGCTCTGGGTCGCCACCAACTTCGGCCCGGCCTACTCGCGAATACACGCTTTCGACTTCCGGAAAGGTGAGCATAGATTTCTGAAGTCGCTTAGAATATTCGGTGGTGGTTGGAAGATTGGCTCCCGGAGGCAACACCGATCGAACGGCGTAGGTGCCCTCACGTAAAGTAGGTTGAAACTCGGTGCCCAAAAATGGAAAGATGGCCATACTTCCGGCAAACAAGACCAGAGCGGCTCCAAATACCATTTTAGGATATTTGGAAGTCTTCTCAATCAGCGGCTCACTCCATTTCTTGAGATTGCGAACTAACCAGGGTTCTTTGTCCATTCCTTTTTCGGGAAGAATGAAACTGGAGATAATGGGAATGTAGGTCAGTGCTAAAAAGATGGCTCCAAGCAACGCGAAGGTTATAGTATAAGCCAGCGGTTTAAACATCTTTCCTTCCACACCTTCCAGCGAGAAGAGCGGCAGAAATACAATGATGATAATGCTGGTAGCGAAAAATACCGGTCGAATGACTTCACGCGCGGCTTCACTCACAATCCGTGTTAGGGACACATTTCCTTCTTTTCGCTCCTCAAGCAGCCTGTACGTGTTTTCCACAATTACCGTGGCGCTGTCACCAATCATCCCGATGCTTATTGCCAGTCCACCAAGACTCATTAGGTTGGCCGATATACCCAGCCATTTCATCCCTATGAAAGCAATCAAAAAGGCGATGGGAACCGTGGAAATAATGATCAACGTGGATCGGATATCTCCCATAAAAAAGTACAGCACGATGAGCACCAGAATGGCTCCGATGTAGAGGGCATTGGTAACTGTACCCACGGCTTTTTCTACGAGTTCACCTTGAGAATAAAAGGTTTCCATGATCATCCCTTCGGGGAGGGCGCTATTAATGGCATCCACTTTATTATCCATTTCGGCCAGCAAGTCCTGTGTGTTGGTTCCGATGAGTTTCAACACAAAACCGCCCACCGATTCTTCCCCGTTGGCAACCAGTGTTCCCCGCTTGATTTCCGAGCCAAATGCCACTTCAGCTACATCTTTCACATACACCGGAGTGCCGTTTTCGTTGGATACGATTATATTCTCAAGGTCATTGAGACCTTCTTCGTCGGGTTGAATCCAGCCATAACCGCGCACCAGATATTCTTCTCCTCCGCGTTCCAGAAAAGAGGCTCCAACTGTACGATTGTTTTTATTGAGAGCACCTTCAAGGTCATCAAGTGTAAGTCCGCGAGAAACTAGCGCGTTCATATCCGCCTTCACTTGAAACTGACGAACATCCCCGCCAATCGACAGCACGCCGGTTACGCCGGGCACTGTTCGCAGCTGCGGTTTTACGATCCAGTCCTGAGCAGTACGGATATCCATCAGTGAGTGATCGTAGCCTTCTTTATTCTTGACCTCATACATCAACACCGTTCCAAGGCCGGTGGTGATAGGGCCAAGTTGGGGTTTACCAAGTCCGTCCGGTATCTCGTTTTTGGCCTGCGACAGTCGTTCGTTGACCAGTCGCCGGGCAAAGTAAATATCAGTTCCTTCCTCAAAGTAAATATTCACTCTGGAAAGCCCGAAAATGGAGGTGCTTTGCACCCGGTCCAGTTTCGGCAAACCATACATGGAGATCTCAATGGGATAACTTATTTGAGTTTCCACATCTACCGGAGAAAGCCCCGGACTGGAAGTAAACACCTGCACGAGTGTGGGTGATACGTCGGGAAAGGAGTCAATGGGTACATCCCGAAATGAAAAGTAGCCATAGAGCGCTACCGCGGCTACCAAAATAAAGATGGTTAGCCGGTTCTTTAATACTTTATCAATTATTTGTTCAAGCATAGGTCAAATATTCAGGGTGATAATTTTGTTGAGCCGATCTGCATTAGTGGCCATGATCTGCACTCCGGGTTGAGGCGGTAAGAGCTGATTTCAGGTCAAAAGCCCCGGAAACTACGGCTGCTTGTCCAGGTGTTAAACCGGAAAGCACTTCCACGAAACCATCTCGTTCATTTCCAAGGGTTACGGCTACCGGACGAAAACTTCCGGGCTCTTCACCAGGCACAAAAACACGGTCGGTGCCTTCGATTTGCTGAACAGCACCCACCGGAATGAGCGCAGCGGTTTCCTTTGAATTGGTGTAGATGCGAGCGGTACCAAACATACCGGCACGGAGCTGTCCCTCAGGATTATCAAAAAGCGCACGTACGGGCATGGTTCGGGTTTCTTTTTCCAGCTCGTACGAGATCCAGTCGGTCGTTCCCTTCAAGGTGGTTCCAGGAATGCTTCGTATGGAAAGCTCAACACCCTGTCCGGTTTCCAGATAGCGAATGTCTTGTTCATACCCGTCTATCATCACCCATACTTTAGAAAGATCGGCTACATGAACCGGCGTTTCGCTGGGGCTGATAGTCTGTCCGGGAGAAAGGTCTCGCTCCTGAATGGTACCACTCAAGGGACTGCTCAGGTAGAAATAAGAAAGCGGAATCTCACTTCCAGCCTTAATATTTTGGATATCATTATGGGATAATCCGTATAAACGCAACGCTTCAGAGGCGGCATCAAGCTCTGCTTTCGCTTGTTCATATTCCAATTCGGCCTGCAACAGCTCAGCCTGACTGGAGATATCCTGTTCATACAAATTTTGCTCACGCTTAAAGTGGGCTTCCTCTTTCTTCATGGCCGCTCTGAGGCGAATGTAATCGGCTTTGATCTTACCAAGTCCAACGCTGCTCATTTGTGCAATGGGCTCGCCTTCTTCCACGTAATCACCCAAATCTTTAAGCACTTTAACCACTTTGGCCTCAATACGCGGACCCACTTTTGCAATGCGATCCATATCGTACATCACACTGGCAGGCCGTTGAATTACGGAGCTTGCACTTCCGGCTTTCAGGGTATCTACATTTATATTGAGGGAAGCCATTTGCTCTTCAGAAAGGTGAACTTCACCGGGTCCTTCACTCTCTTCCTCCGAATGTTCACCTTCTTCCTCTGTATGTTGTGTTTCTTCACTACCGTGTTCATCAGCAGTGGCATGGTTTTCTGTTTGAGGAGTGGATTCATTTTGAGAACTACAGCCGCTTATAACGACTCCACTCAAAAGCAACATCCACACCGGAAGTAATACGTTAATGATCTTCATTGTTTTTAATCTTTTTTTCATGGGGTTCAAATAATTAGTTGGTAGAAATTTCATTCAAAGGTGTGCCGATCAGTCGCTCTACTTGTGCGATGGCACGGTTCAATTCAGCCTTCGCCTGTACGTAGCGGGTCCGACTGGTAAATAAAGTTCGCTGGGCATCCAGTACCTCAAGGAAATCAAACTTACCCTGCCGGTAGCCGGTTTGGGCAGCTTCATATGCCGTTAGGGCTCCGGGCAAGACTTCAGCTTGAAGTTGTTCTACCTCATATAAAGCAGCCTGTAACTTGTTATAACTATTTTGAAGAGCTTTTTGCACCTCAATCCGAACCGACTCTCGCAACGTTTCTGCACGGTTGAGCTCATAGCGAGCGGCCTTTACATTCCCTTGGTTCCGGTTAAAAAATGGAAGAGGTATGGAGACACCTACCAAAGCAGCTTCGGCTCCAAGATCTTCCATCCAGCGATACCCACCGATGAGTTTGATATCCGGGATAGCTTTGGATCGCTCAAAAGACAGGGAGGCTTCCCGCTGTTGAATTTCGGTAGTCCAGCGAGCTATATTCGGGTTTCGCTCAATATATTCGGCCACGGATTGATAGTCTGGAATAGACTCAGGCATCCCTAACTCTCCTGACAATACTGAGAATGATACCTGATCACTTCCCCAAAATGAGGCCAGTGTGGTAAAAGCGGATTGCATCGAATTGCGCCTGTTTTCCAGATCTATGCGTGCACGAGAGAGTTCCACTTGGGCTTTGGTCTGCTCCAGTTTTGAAACTTTCCCGGCTTCGACTTGCGCCGACACGCTTTCATAAAATTGTCGGGCAACATCTAATAACTCTTTTTGTTGTTCCCATTGCAGTTGGGCTTCCAAAGCGGACGTATAAGCTTGTGTGAGTCCGGTGAGCGTATTTAAACGCTGGGTTTCGTAATCCCACCCGGCGAGCTCAGTGCTTAAACCGGCCAGTCGTTTCCGTTTCATCCGATCAGCCCCTAAGAGAACTTTTTGGCTGAGCCGAATGGTGGTTTCCCTGGAATCGTAGCCTTCAAAGGGGCCAGTTCCTCCAAAGTTTTCCATTTCTGCTTCCAGTTCCGGATTAGGCAACAAAGCAGCCTGAATGCGCTCAGCTTCCTTAACCCGAACTTGCCAGGCATAACTTTGGAGACCGGGATTTTCGAGCAGTGTTTTAGCCAGGGCCGTTTGATAGCTCAGCGTGTCGCCAATGGCAATCGAATCGGTCGCATGGTTTGAATTTCTGTTTAGAATCCGGGAAGAATAGTCCTTTGATTCCTGTTCAATAAGCGTGCTTTCGGATGGTGTTCGAAGTACCGTTCGTTCGCTGGTGCAACCGGCAGCAAGCACAAGCGTGCCGATGAGCAGCATCGTTTTGATAAATTTTGACATGTAGTATTCAGCCTTTTTAGCTGTTGTGGATTGATGAGAAATGCGCACGGGATACTATGATCCTGTAAACTGTAGGTAGCATTCTCAATTTTGAATTAGGTGTAAGGAGGGTTATATGGCCTAATTCAGAAGTACTATGGTCTGTAGATTGGTGGTGATAGAGTTTTCTATAACCGGCGGTAAGAAAATGGTTTGCTGAAGAGAACGGGAGGCCGGAGTGATTTCGCTTTTTTGAAAAACTGCTTGTTTAAGATCAGCGACTGTTTTTTGCTGGTCAAAGCGATTTAGCTTGTCTTCCTTGGCACAGAGTAAAGAAATAGGAACATCTCTATGGTGATCACTGTCTTGGTGAAAAATGGTTTGCTGTTCGTGATCATGACCATCATTTTCGTGGACTTCGGCTTCACTACTAAAGAAAATTCCAAGCTCTGCCTTTGATTCAACATTTACATCGCCATTATCTTCAAAACAATATACCAATGACTCTGCCAGACTGTGTACACTTAACACATGCATAGCAAATATGATCAGCAGAAGTCGTGCTGAGATTTTAAAAATCTTTGTTTTGTGGATTTTCTTGAGCAAAGCTAAAATTTTGTGAATGCTAATAATAGACTGTCAGTGCTAAAACATTATATACAACAGTGCCTAAAAGCTATAAAGTATTAATACAATCTTGAAACGAACTTTAACCACAAATATAATAATTTTGTAGTAATATAGTAATGAAGTGTATTTAAATACAACGGAGTGAATTCATTTGTTTTTTACCGAAGAATAATTTCAAAGAACAATAAGGTGTCAAATGAGAACATCCGGTCCTCTAGTTCCATCTTTTATTCGAACTGCTTCTTCAATACTCGATATAAATATTATTCCGTCTCCCTCTGATCCCGTGGAAGCTTTATTTTGGATGACCTCTGCAATTTTTTCCGCATCTTCATCATGTACAGCAATTTCAATTTTCACTACTTCAGCATGCATTGCAGGAAAATCCAATGAACCATGTTCTTTAGCAGGATCAATATACCTGCCTGTACCCTCACCATGATAGACAGCCATGCAGCATACACCGTGATGTCGTAATTCCTTGCTAATTTCCTCAAGTAAGATGGGTCTGATTAAAACTTTTAAAAGCTTCATGACTTTACCTGTTAAGATGAATTAGAAATCATGTTAATCAGATAATAAATACTGTGGCTTAAATTAAGCTTAAATTAAAACGTGACTTAAAAGTTTGAATTTACAAGCCAACTTAAACGCTGTATATGCAAAAAGCTTCTGTAATTGACCCAGTTGTCTTTAAGTCCTGATTTTGTTAGGATAAGCGCCAACCAAATTGTTTATCTATGACCATTCAGGTATTCGGTAGTTAGTCGATTTTTAAACAAATTGTGCAAGCCAGTTGATAGTTAAAGTTTAAAGTAATGTATTTTTGTACTTTCACACATGCATTTAGATCAAGTTTTCAGTAAAGACAATTTTTTAGAACATATTGACCAGTACAGGTTAATTACTAGCGAACAGATTGATGAGGAAAGAAAATCAGCATTCAGTCAGTATTTTACTCCATCTGAGATAGCAAGATTCATGGCTTCCTTATTTGAAAATTTTGATAAGGACATTTCATTGTTAGATCCAGGTGCTGGAGTAGGAAGTCTGTCAGCAGCTTTTGTAGAAAAAGTGATCAATGATGAGGTGGAAATTGAAACTCTTCAAATTACGTGCTATGAGAAAGATGAAGAGCTTATAGAGGTATTAAATAATTCTCTTTCGGCTTGCCGAAACCATATACAGCGGAATAATGGAGAGTTAAAGACGGCGGTTAAAAATCAGGATTTTATTCACGAATCAGCCCAGATCTTATCAAAAGAAAATGGTTTGTTCTCTTCTGAGGCGCAAAAGTATAGCCATTGTATTATGAATCCGCCCTATCAAAAAATTAACTCAAAATCGGAATACCGAAAAGAACTGAGGAATGTTGGGATTGAAACGTCCAATCTTTATACTGGATTTTTGGCTTTGGCAATTAAACTGCTAAAGAATCAGGGTGAAATAGTAGCTATTATTCCGAGAAGCTTTTGTAACGGCGTTTACTTTAGGCCTTTTAGAAAATTCTTGCTCGATGAACTGAATATCAAACAAGTTCATGTTTTCAATGCCAGGAACAAAGCCTTCAAAGATGATGAAGTGCTGCAAGAGAACATCATCATTCACGGTATTAAGGACAAAGAGCAAGGCAATATTAAAATCACTACAAGCCAGGATAGTTCGTTTGATTCTGTAACTGAAAGATTGGTAACACCAGACAAGGTTGTTAAGCCAGAGGATAAAGATCAAATGATCCATATCACTACCAATGATTTTGATCAAATGGTAGTGGATCATATCAATGTATTTACTAATTCATTGGCTGATTTGGGATTGAAAGTAAGTACAGGACCGGTTGTTGATTTTAGGCTAAAAGATGCCATTCAAAATGAGCCGGACAGTGAAACGTACCCGCTTATCTATCCTTCACATCTCGATAATGGAAGAGTTAAATGGCCTAAGCCAAATGGCCGGAAAGCCAATGCTATCAAAATGACTCATGAAAGCAGAAAATACCTCATGATAAGCGGTTGGTATGTGCTAACAAGGCGGTTTAGTTCAAAAGAGGAAAGGAGAAGGATTTACGCTTCTGAATACAATCCCACTAACATTGATTCAAAGTTTGTAGGATTTGAAAACCACCTAAATGTAATCCATCAAAATAAAAAAGGGTTAGATAAAGATCTTGCCAGGGGAATAAAAATCTACCTTAATTCAACGCTTGTAGATCAATATTTCAGGCAGTTTTCTGGGCATACTCAGGTGAACGCAACTGATTTAAAACGGATAAAATACCCGGACCTTGAAACCTTGAAAGAGTTGGGTAAAAAAGCAGGGCAAGAACATCAGTCGCAAAAAGAAATTGACCAATTAATTGAAACAATTATAGATAGAATGGCTCCAAAAAATCAGGAATCAGCTACCAACTTTAAACAGAAAATTGATGAGGCTTTAGAGATCATAAAGACTCTTGACCTACCAAACAAGCAAAGGAATGACCGGTCGGCTCTCACACTGCTTGCCCTGCTGGATGTAAAGCCAAATGATGATTGGAAAGATGCTTCAGAACCGTTAATGGGTATCACGCCTATTATGGACTTTATAGCTGAGCATTATGGCGTTAAATATGCACCAAATACTCGTGAAACTATACGAAGGCAAACAATGCACCAATTTGTTGATGCTGGGATCGCTATTCAAAATCCAGACGAACCTTTAAGGCCAATAAATAGCCCAAATTGGTGTTATCAGATTGAAGAAGATACACTAAAACTTATTAAGTCTTATGGTTCCGATGATTGGGAAAGTAACGTTAACGAATTCATGGAAAACTATACCTCATTGGCAGAGAGGTATGCTAAGAAAAGAAATATGCAAAAGATTCCGCTTAAAATTGACGGAGAGGAATTGCAACTTTCGCCAGGCAAACATAGCCAACTGATCAAAGATATTGTTGAAAAATTTGGTCCCCGATTTGCGCCTGGCGGAACTGTACTGTATGTCGGCGATACCGGGTCAAAGTTAGGTTATTACGATGAGGAAGCGTTTAAGGAAATAGGCTTGGAGTTTGATAATCATGGCAAGTTTCCAGATGTGGTTTTGCACTTTAAAGAGAAAAATTGGCTCCTTTTATGTGAAGCAGTGACAAGTCATGGGCCGGTTGATCCAAAAAGGTTATCGGAATTAAAAAAGCTTTTTGCAAACTCAAAAGCCGGTATTGTTTATGTTACGGCCTTTCCTGACAAGAAGACTATGGCAAAATATGTTTCAGATATAAGTTGGGAAACCGAAGTTTGGGTAGCTGAATCTCCAAGCCATCTAATTCACTTTGATGGAAAAAGATTTTTAGGTCCTTATTAGATAAGGTCAGGTATTTAATAAATAAAATTGGAAGCCATAAGAATGCCTTTTGAGGGAGCAAACTTTACATTGACGAATGCTGCCACTACCATAATTGCTCGTTGTGTAAATACCCTAAAAGATGAATAAAATGCTTTTATTACCAATGCTGATTACAAAATGAATTAGGTCTGAAAGTTGGATTAGTGGTAGATAATTAATTCAAGGAAAATTATGCCCAGAAATGACAAAGCAATTCCAAGAAAAACTCAAAAATTAGTATTCCAACAAGCCAAAAGTCGGTGCAGTTTTTGTGATGAGAGTAATGTTTCATTACTTGAATTACATCACATAGTATCAAGAGCTGATGGAGGTTCAAATGATCCTCACAACCTTTTGTTAGTATGCAAAAATTGTCACGGTTTAGTTGAGGCAGGTGATATTTCTTTAGAAGAAGTCATGAAGAAAAAGCAATCATTAGGGGCTATTATCCACCAAATGCCAAAAAGAGATGAAGGCAAAGGAAATAACGTAAACATCAGTGGCGGTGTAAGTTCGAGCATAGTTGCAAATAACCTAACCATAAATAATGGGGCAAAATCGACTAGAATAAATTACCCAAAGGGGGCGATTGGAGCAAATTTGGATAAGAATAATTATATCCAACATTTGGTTAAGAGGTACTATGATTTTAGAAATGCTGATAGCGGTTACGGTGCTAAAAGACCCTTTCATTATGGTGTTATACACAAAAATATCGAGTCTAAATTCAAAGCTAAGACCTACTTTATACCAGAGGAAAGATTTGAAGAGCTTGCTACGTACTTGAAAGGCAGAATAAATGCTACTATTCAAGGGAAAAGAAACAAGTCAAACGGGGTGAAGAATTATAGCACCTTTGAAGAGTACCTGGATGAGTTAAATAGTTGATTTATATATCAACCTAATTCCATCAATTGAGCAACACCCTTTATATGAAAGATTACTTAGAACCTGATAAAAGATGGGAACACTATAAATTTAGTGGTCAAGAAGATTACATAGAAAAAGTAGTTATAGAAGGTTATTTCCACGAACAGGTTCCAGAAGACGTTATTAAGGCTTATACCACTTCTGAATACCTTATGGCACATGCATACTATCATTGGGAAATGTTTGATGAAGCCTTAAAGAAGTGTCTATTTACCTTGGAAATGGCGATCAAAATAAGGGCTCAGGAAAAAGGCATTGTTTTAAAAGCGAAAAATAAGAAGGGGAAAAAGTATGACCGAAGACTTGTAGATATTATTGATGATGTATGCAATGAGGAATATCTGAAGAACCTTAAAATATACCTACATAAAGCCAGAGGGCTTAGAAACCACTTTGCCCATCCTATAGGTCACCATTTTTCAGGACCGCACGGCACTTCTACTTATATATTACATGTTGTGAATGTGTTGAATAGGCTCTTCAAAAATGATGAATGGCACAAAAAATATATTGAAAAAACTGAGGTGATTGGAAAGCAGCTCAATGCCCTAACCAAAAGAGTTCTTAAAGTTGAAAAGGAGAATGAACCAGCCTTTTTGATTTCAAGGATTCACAGATTTGACCTCATAAATGATCATTTGATTTTAAGCGTGATTCCTGTTCTTGATAAATATGAAATTTCAGATAAGAGTTTCACAGGTGACCAAGTTAAAGTTTATTCTATCTTTGATTCTCAGATTAATGAAAATGACATATCCGGAGTATTAACAAATGGAGTGAAAATCAAGATATCGGTTACTAACCATCGTGAGAATCAGAAGGCCTTGATTGAGTACATGAATTTTCTAAACCAGCTTTCCGATGAACAGACTTTAGTCCAACGTGAATCTCTGGAGTATAATACTTCAATTGAAATGGCAAAAGCAGAATACTTGTATTGGAAAAAGCATTTTGGGTGAGGTAAGGTTCAGTAAGATTTCATCGTGACTACTTCATTTCAATTCTCTATCAATCCCAGGATTTACCCAATAATTTTTTTTGAGGAGTTAAAACAATAATCGCTTCTTCTTCAATTTTTTCCGCTGTTAAATTATCAACTTCACCAAATCTCTGATTCAACGTACCCTCCTCGTTTATAGGTAATATGTATTGAAATTCAAGTCCACTATCTACAACATCATTTACATAATTACACGTTGCCACAAAATGAGCCTTATCAACTCCATCAAAAATTCCATCATGCACTAAAAATCTTGGTAGATTTATACCCTTTTTTAATCCATGAATTAATACACTTAAATCATATACAAGTGTTCTTCCTTGGTTTTTGCCTTCAGAACGCATAGCAGGAAAGCTAACATCAATGTCTATCTTTCTTTCAATTCTGTTGCTTTCTGGCTCATGAATGGAAAAAATTGAGGTATTTTTTGACTCTGGATATATGTGATTATAGATATCAGTAAAAATGTCTCTAAAGTAAGATACTTTATCCTGTATCTCAGTTATGAATTCATTGACTTTGACATCAAGTTCACTTAATTGGGCTTTAAGTTTCAGAATTTCTTTTGATAAATCAGAATGAATTTTAGTTCGTCCTTCCAAATCAAAAATAGCTTCTTTTTTCTTATTAATTTCTGCTTGAGCGGTAGTTAAATCCTTAATTGCCTTTTTGACTGACAAAAAGTTGAAAATTTCTTTTCTTTCTCTATCGAGCCTATCTATCTCTAAATCACGATTTTTAATATTAGTCTCAAGCTTTTCAATTTCTTTTTCTAAAAATTGTTTTCTTGATTCGGCTATTTTCTTCCGGAACTCAATGGCATCGTCTAATTCTTTTTTAATGCCATCGGCGAGTATTTTGTTAAATTCTTTGTATAGGTTTCTAATCCGACGTGTACTTATATCCACATCGCTCTTTTCGTAACTCTCTTTATATTGATTTATGGTATTTAAGTCATTGTAATTTTGAACTACTTTTTCTTTAATCTCACGAGTAATTCGATCTGCATCAATCTCTGTTGATTTGTATTTCTTAGCAAGCTCAAAGCGCTTAACGGCTTCTTCTAATGAATGGACCTCTTTCTTCATGAGATCTATTTTATTTTGAGCTTCATTAACTTTTTTTAGCCCATAAGTATCTTTTATTATTGACTCAATATTATTTAAAGTTGGAGTTTTTTTACTGATTTCATCTTGTAGTTTATTGCTTTTATATGAAAGGCTATTATCAATATCTAACAGAAAGAGATGGTAGATGTTAATTTCTTGCAGTGATGTCCCAACTAAGTATTTTATAGGATCAGAGAACCTATCATCTGATGATTTATGAATCTTGAGAAAGAAACTAATTAGTCTTCTAAACCAACTATTACTGTATTCTCCAGTATATTCTAATTTTTTAAAAATTAAATCACATAATACTCTTTGGGTCTCAGAAACTTTTGTAAACTTCTCTTCTTGCCCATCTTTACCAAACTCAATTTCATTGTGATCATCAAAGCTTCTTTTTATCGTATAATGATCGTCCCCTAATTTGAATTTCAAAACAATTTTATATCCACTTAGATATTTTTTTGCCTCATAAAGTCTTTTGTTTCTGTTTTTGTCAAATGCAGATAATAATGCAAAGTCAATGAAGTCTAAAAAAAGAGATTTCCCAATTCCATTAAGTGAATCAGTAACATTATCCACCTCTTTTTTTCCATATACATAATTTACACCTACTTTAAATTTGACAATACCGCTATTGTCTTTTGTATGAGCAAATAAACCTGCAGGTTCTGATGAAATTTCTTTGAGAATCATTTAGTCAGTTCCAAGTAAAAGTCTTTTACTTCAAGTATCTCAGCAAGCCATAAAAAAGTTAAGGTGTTATAAAATGTATCTATGGTAACTTCTTTATCAGAAGAAATTTTTTGATACAAATGTTCAATATCTAACCTTTTACCCTTAAGGCTTTTAATTATATCCCCGCCTAAAACAAGAATATTATGATCTAAGTTTTCATGCTTTGTTGGTACAAGCATTAAAGAGATAGTTTAGTTTGCTTTGTTTTCTCGTTAATAGTTTTTTCAAATATTGTACAGTCATCGAAAAAGAAAAGTACGAAAGCCTGCGATAGCGCAACATATTTAGGATTATTTATCTTCTGATTAGGAGTAAAGTGATCGAAAAGTGCATGTAGCGTCTCTATACTTGAAGACTTTGTTCTCATATAACTGCGGTACACTTTGTAAATATGTGCTGCAATATCTTTCTGATCTTCTGTATCAAGAGATTTATGTTTCGCTGTAATTAAATCAATTTTAGTATAAGCATATTTAAAATATTCATGTACTTCTTCGGAGTCTGATTCATCAGGAAAATTTAAGCTTATTTTTTCCTCTACATAAATATTGCTGTTGTCGTCAAAATCATCCCCTATGCCGGTATTTATTCTTTCAAATACATAGTCAAATATTTCACTTATAATGCCAAGATCTTCCTGAGTTTCATGGGAAGTGGAGTTATAATTATTAATTTGATAATTATATTGTGTCCCAGCCCCAGAATTAAGGTTTTCTTGATGACTATAATTATAAATATAATTTTCTATAGCTTTTTTGGCTATTTCATCGGAAATATTAAAAGTGCTGCTTTGCATTTTACTTTCATGTGAGCTTTTCATTTCAACCAATGTTTGAGTAGTAAATTTGGTTTCATCATCAGTCACTACATGATGTGTGGGGCACAATAAAATTAGGTTTTCTTCTTTTCTACGTTCTTCATTAGTTTGATTTGAATTAAATCTTGGGCCTCCGTCTTTTGCTGCTTCAATATGACAAATTTGTCCAATGACATTCCCTGATGAACTAACCATCATTTCGTTACAATCAGGAAATGAACATTGATTTCCTGATTTGGCAAATAAAGATTTAACTGTCGATTCTTTTGGTTTGAGCCTTTTTGTACCCATTTGTATAGGCAATAATATTATGATTCTTCAGAGTATAATTCACAAGATATACTAATGCAATTCATTATTTATAGTAAAGTGCTTGTATCTGATTACTCTATATTTAAGAAAGCATTATTCTATGGCTTTATTTGAGGTTTTTTAACCTGAGATGTACCTGCTAAGATAGCAATTACTCCGTATATGTATCCTATACCTTCAACGATTGCCAAAATAATGAGTACCGTCTCATCTATCTCACCAGCATTAATTCTTCCGGTTGTAATCATTCCGGATATACCTAAGCTGGTTAGCCCACTTTTGGCAATGTCCTTTCCTTCCTGTGGGGTTTCTTTTCTGAATAAAGTTATTAGTGTTGGTACGGATTTGATGACGTTTCTAAGTATTTTTTTCATGAGTAATAAGGCTAAATTAGGTTAATAAGGCTTATTCACTCCCTCGTTCCAGGGACTGAATGCGCTGTTCGTGATTGGTTAGTTCCTGGTCGGTTTTACTTTGGAAGGTCTCAATGGACTGCTTCAATGATTCCAGATCCACGCCCTGAATCTTCTGCTCAGCCCTAATATTGATCATCAGCTCATACCACCGTTTAATTTCAGCGGTCTGATTGTTGATCGAATCGTAGATGCCGGTGAGAAACAGGCAAATTATGGTCGTAATGATCAGCTCTTTATACTTGCTGAGGTAATGCTCGGGCTTTGGTAATTTGCTCATAGCGTTGCTCGTAGTCCTGAATGGCTTCTGGAAGCGTTATGGTTTGTTTGTTTTTGCGGCAGTAAAATCGTCCGGTTTTCATCGACTGGTAGTAGTAATGGCCATCAATCCGAAGCCATCGAAGTGGCCGCTCATTGATCTGCCTGCCACTCCACCCGTCCACATGAAGGCCAATCCCAGGAATCTTTTCTCCACTTAACTTATGAGTGAAATCCCAGTCGAAATACAGCCCCACTCCCTGAAACGGCCAGGTGGTTCCAAGTAGCCAGTGCTGAAGCGGGTTTGCCTGTCTGGTCAGCCAACCAGTAAAAAGCAGGCAGTCAATGGCCAGTCCTTTCCCGTGAGATTTCGGATCGTTATCTCGCCAGGCGGAAGTGATCAGGGTTTTGGTTCCCGACCAATCTCTCCAGGCCAGAAACGATCGAAGGAAATCCACATCCATTCGGGAGATATCCCCTTGGATTTCAAAGTCGGACAAGGAAAAATTGCCCCCATAGCTTTCTATAAGGGCAATGTAGTCGGCTCGTTTCATGGGGCTATTTCTTGAACTTTAGCCAGAGGAAACCGACTCCAAGGGCAATGGCAGCGGCTTTGTACTTCATCGGCACCTCGCCGTTGATGTATTTCTTGGCGGTATCCACCAAATCCATTTTGGTGTTTTCAGCTTCGGCGTTTTTCTCGTCCACTACGGGAGAAGAACCGATTCCGGCTCCATTGCATCCACAGCCACATCCAAGGCCGCTGTCAGAGGTATAGCTTGATTTACTCATTTGTTTTCAGGTTAGGTTAGCGTAAGATTTTAAAGAGGATTCCGGCTCCAACAATCCCAGCCCCGGCCAGCGCGATCATCTTTTTATTGATCTGTTTTTTCTGGGTGGCCACCGGCTCGCTTTTGGTTGTTGCTGGCTGGGCCGTTGCGGTAGGCTTTTGCGCCAAATCACGAACCACCGGCGTCACTTTGGGTGGCTTGATCTTAGGCAGCCTTGGGAGAACCGGTTTTCTTATCTTGGGTGAAAGTCCCCGAGAAATAGAAATAGTAGGCCGTATCCTGTTGACTGATGAGATCGGCTGGATAGCGGTATTTAATTCAGTGGGAAGTGTCGGGTCGAGCATCAAATTTCCCAAACCGGGAGAGCGTTCCTCGCTGTAGATATATCCGGAAGATGATTTCATATTGGTTATTGAGAGTTAAAGATTTGGTAGGAAATAAATCCTGTGATTAAAAGGGGAACCAGTACCATGCTGGCGGTGGACGCTTTGGAAATGCCCATGACCGACTCCACGATTTTCTTTCTTTGGAGCACATCGGAGGCGTAATTTTGCCCGGTGGTAACCAGATTGGGATCAATGCCAGCACTTACTGTATTTCGCACTTTTGAGTAGCCTGCGTTGTACGCGGCCACAGCTGGAGTGAGCTTACCGCCAAACTTTCCGATCAGATCCGCCAGGAACTTGCTTCCATAGTGAATGTTGGCACGGTGATCGTTATTGGTGTGAGAGCTTGTAAAGCCCGAATGATACCGCCGGTCAATCTGCATGATACCGATGCCGTTTCCATTGTCGCCCGTCCAGTTGCCATCCAAGGCTAATCCCATATGACTTTCCCGAGAAGCTATAGCCAACAGTAGTGAGACCGGAACATTGTATGCTCGAGAAGCCTCATAAAAATGCCCCATAATGCCTTTCACCCGAAGATAACTGAGCTGGGAAGATATGGACAGCGCACTACTCACTTATACAATGGCCTTGCAGTTGAAGGTAACCTTAGCTGTTTCACCCGCTCCTATGGTAAACTGATCGACCGGAGCAAATGACTTTCGGGCAAGCAGTTGCGGGGAAATATTGCTGGAGTTATTCCGGTTGCCAAACAGGCCAATTTCACGGACGGTGATAGCGGTCGCTCCCCGATTTTCAAAAATACGTTCTACCGGGAAGTACACTTCATTAGCCACATCATCGACAACCAGCTGACCAATATGCGTGCCGTGGTGCACCAGCTCTCCATCTCCGTATCCGTGCGGCACGCCATTCACTTCCGCACTTTCTGGAGTGAGCGAAGTATCGGTCATAGATACAAACTTATTAGATTCTCCCACGCGAACACCAAATTGCCAGCCTTCCAGATTTCGATCGACATTAAAGTTTACCCCTGTTCCGCCACCACCCAAACCAGCAGTAAAATGAAACTCGTTTTCCCAGTTGTAGGCAGCGCTCGGATTGGCAATCCGGTGAAGGATGTACATAAAGTGTTCGGTCCACCCACCATTCGTGCCGTTGGCGTCCGTGTCCTGATTGAAGTTTTCGATCATGGAAATAACCTCGTAATCCAGCGATAAGGTTGAGGTATTTCCAAGACTTATGGGGGCTCCAAGCACATCCCGAGCCATGAGCATGTACGCGCTTTTGGCATTGCCCGACATAATGCCAATTTCTTGAATTTCCCGAATGGCACCCGTCATGTTAGTAAACGGTCGGGAAAGGGTAAACTTGGAACTTTCCTGGTCGGTAATAAGTGAAGTTATGGACACCGCCCCTTGGGTGCACCCCCGCTTAAAATACCCCGGAAGGCACAGATCGGAGGCTTTAACCGGCTGATTACTCATACCGATAATAGGTTCCCAATTAATGGGCAGGAGATAATCTCTGTCGGTCCAGGTATTTCTATATTTGGCTGCCATAGAAACACCAGAAGTTCCATCCCACACCCCGGTCAGGTGAGGCACAATCCCCCGAATGTAATACTTATAGGTGCTATGCCGGTCGAGGGGAAACTGGCCGATGGTGTTGTCATGGAAGTATACCCCGTTCAATCCTTCTAACCCGAGTACCCCTTGTATGGTAATCAGATCGTGTTCCACGCCACTGTATTCATGATACTTGTCGAGCTCAATGATGAGATCCTGCCCGGATTCAGTAATACTGGTGATGTTGCTGATTTCTTTACGGGTGCTATTCCCATCCCAGTAATCATCTTGATTCGTCTTGCCCATTTGAATGCGCATCCATTTGAGCAGGTTTCCAACAAAGCTTTCGCACTTCATGCGGTATAGGTGCCGCTGTTCCAGGGAAAGGTCGCAGTACATATCCAGACCGCTTCCAGTTTTTCCGACGTTTAAATCCGTTGTAATGGTTTTCATGGGTGATGTTTTATGCTAATATGGGTTTATGTAATGGTGTAGCTGATGTTGGTAGTCAGGGAACTGCTGTTGTTGGTATTGACCTCTTTCACCTGGTCCAGTGGTTCCGGTTGAGAATACTCGTGATCAAATGCCGCTGGCTGATCCGAAGCAATGGGTTCGGTGCGATATCCGGATATGGAAGTGCTTGGAAAGCTCGTGCAGTCGATGTTGGTGGTTTTGACCAGTACCAATTCTAACTGGGTTTCGATGGCAAGTCGCCCACGGTTTTTTATAGCCAGATCCGCAGGAACGACCACCATATAGATGTCCGATATGCCAGCCTTGCCGTGCTCTGTTCGTGAGCGTACGCGAAAATAATGCCGCTGATCGACCAGTGTTTGTGGCAGGTAGATCTGATGATACCGTACCATCTCCTCCGGCTCTGCGTGAACTTCCGGCGTCTGAAACGGCACCGAGTCGTCCCAGCCCCAGTCAATCTGGCTCGATGCCGGTTCTCCGGTAGCCCATGAGATCAAAATGGAGCCGTCAACAAGCATTCCGCTCACGACCCGCATTTTGAAAGCTTCATTTTGACCAAATTCCTGCCCGCTAATCTTGCTCATCTCAGCTGGTCCAGAAGATTTCGGTTACCAGGGCTTTGGACTCCGCTCCGGGATTGGTCGCCTCATCCCACAGACCCATAAAGCCGCCTTTGTAGAGCTCGCCAAAACGGCGAAGGTCAAAATGCAGGGTTTCACCGGCCCGCAGTTTGAAGGTGTAGTACTTGTCCGATATCCGCTGGCTGTCCAGGGCAATCATAAGTTCGCCTTCGCTGCTGTTTTGGATAATCACCCCAAGCCGGTGCGGGTTTTCGTTGACAAGGCGCACGGGCTGCTCGCCGTGTTTCATCACCGGGGAAATGGAGGAAGAAATCCGAGCCTGACTGGGCTGAGTGCCTTGCGTGTTTTGCAGGTTTTTAACCAGCGCTTCCACGTTGGCAGCCAGCTCGCAGAGTACTTTAATCAAGTCATTTAGCATGATTACTCCGCTGGGGTGAATCCGGTTTTCGCCTGTACGTAGCTCTCGCAGAGGAAACTTACCTCGGCAGGTTGAGCTCCGTAGTTGGAAGCGTACACGTCAAAGGGCACGTTTGAGCCCACCACAAAGGGCACGTTGATGTACTTGTCGTTGAACTCGTCGTTCACCTGCTCCAGGAATACTTCATCGCGAACTGTGGTATTGTACACCTTCATCGAGGCGGTAATGGCTCCGGGCTGGTTGCTGCTCATGGCCATGCGCCGAACCTGCACGTCCACGCTTTTACTTTTCACGCCCAGATCAATGTTGAGCCCGCCAGCTGGAACCGTGCTATGTCCATACAGGAACCGGGGCACCGGAACCGAAGCTCCAATTTGCTGGTAAGCTGCGCTTAGTTTGGACAGGGCAAACTGGTCGTAGCCCACAAGCTGAATATTGACGGTCTGTTTGGCAGCACCGGTATTGGTGAGTTCAAAAACGATATGATTGTTCTTCTGAATGATGAAGGGAGCGAACAGCCCGTCAATGGATTTGAACAGGTTGTGCACTACTGAGAGCTGCACATCGCGAAACAGGTAGAGGTCTTCATTCAGGCGGGCCGAGATCAAAATGGTATTCATGTTGGCGCTGTACGGGAGAATCTTTCGGATGCCGTAGCGCTCTCCACCCATGCCGTTCATGGTCAGGTGAGCGGTCGCTCCCGGTTGCACCTCAACCGACTTGGCCGGATTGTAGGCCGAACTTTCTTTAGGAGGAATAAAATTGGAGATAATCTTCATGGCGTTGCTTTGAGGTAGTCAGGGTTGATTGGAAAAAGAATCCCGCCGGAACCGCGTTAAGCGAAACCGGCGGGCTGGGATGGATTACTCAACTTCAGCCACTACCATAGAAGCTCTGAGCCACAATTCTCCCTGACCAGATTGGTTCCAGTTCTCGGACGTTGGAAACACTGAGGCGTCGTCAAAATGCACAGCAAGGGAAACCGTCTGGTTGATGGCCAGGTCAAACGGGTCCGCCAGGCGGTACTCACTGGCTGATTTCATGGTAACAAGCCGGCGATATTCAGCCACAGCATCAACGGTGTTGTTGGTTGCGGATGTAAACTGAATTCCTGTGCCAGCAAAGTTGGAAAACTCACTCATGGGTGCACGGAGGAATTCTTTGTTGTCGTTGTCGGCCTGAAGGAGAATGGCGGCGTCTTTGAGTCCATTCACGATGGCCCGAGCGTCAATACCATTTGCTGGGTCGTCTTCGATAAACTGTTTCGTGAGCTCAAAGGACAGGCCCAGAATCCGGCGTTTCATAGCTCCGGGAAACGGGTTACTTACGTAGTTGTCCCGCGTGAGTTTTCGATCTGCATTGGCAGGAAAGAAATTAAGGACCGATTGGTTCTGCTGTACTTTACGCGTATCAAAATAGGTCTTGATGCGCGCAGTAGCTGGAACAAGTGCTTTTTTGGAGATTTTATCGCTCATAACTGTGATTTAAAAGGTTTAGAAGTTGGCGGTTTGCCGTTTCGGTATTACCAGTACCCCTTTTGCAATGCAGAGCTATGAAGTGTTATTTCTAGACTTCGATGGTATTATCAATCTCTAAAGAATGTTCTACCTCATCCACGTGGTGTGTTTTTTCCTTTATTTCAGGTAGGTTGTCATACACGTACCCGGAGCCATCCATAAGGCCTTGCTGAGGCGTCCAGTCAGGGGTAATAAATTTGATGACTTCCATTACGCCTTGTACGCCCATTCCCATGGCCAAACCGCGAACATGTTTGTTTTTGGAAAGGAGCGTTAGAAGTACTCCGGCGGTGAGTGGAATCCCCGCTCGGGTGGCTTGTTGAATGGTAGCTGAGGCGTTGCCTGTCAGCAGTGGGACGGCCAGGACATTCATCTGGGCTGCCACCGCTTGTCCGCCGAGAATGTATCCGGCGGTAATAGCCTGCTGCTTGAACTCAGAGACCGCCTTCTCGGTAGTGATTTTGCTTTCTGTTATCATGTTACTGCGTCGTTTGTTTGGGTTTTCGATGATTTGTAGTTCGGAAGGGTTTTTGGCGAACACGCGCTCTTTCATAGGTGCCTTCGTTGTTCTGGCGGGTGCCTCAGTTAAGAATGCCCCTGCCGTCTATGTTGACGTTAGCGATGATGTACACATCACCGTATTTAAACACCGGTCGCTTGCCTGCATCGAAGTAGTGGAAATAGTGATTGTCTTTGCCTTTTTCGTCATCGGCGTAGATAATCTTGTCGCTCACATACATAATGCGGTCGGCGTAACCGGCACTGATCAGCTTCTCGCCCGCGGGTGGAAACAGCTCATAATCGTAGTCGTCCGCCGGGAAATGATGAAACTCCTCAAACATTTCGACGGCTTTCGGGTCATTGTAAGCTCCTCGGGAGAGCCTCATTAAACTGGTTGGAAACACATAAATCGTGGTGCCCTTGGCGTTGATGATCATGGCCAGATCATCGGATTCGGCCTGGATGCGCTGCATGTAGCCTTTGGCGTCGATGTACTCCAGTTCTTTGACGATGCCGGAATAAACCAGCGGTTCTTCGTAGAGTGTTTTGAGTACGCCGTGTCGTTTAAGTGATTTTGCTGGAATGTTATCTGCCTTGTTCTCGCGAAGCTGGGGGGAGCTTTTAGGGGTATCACCTTTTAGCGAACCCACATCACGGACGGTAATGGTTTTGCGGATCTTGTATTTCGGGGCGATGCGGTTGATCTCTTCGTAGAGCTCGTTTCGGTCGTCGTAGCTCACTGCCACCAGCTGGTTGACCACATCGTTGAGTTCGATCACGGTCTTCTGGTTGTTCTCCCGAGCGGTTTTGGCCGCTTCGAGTTCACTCTTGGTGGATACCAGCACCATTTGAAGTTCGGCCAGCGTTTTCTCGGTTTGCTTTAGCTCAGTGCTAAGTAGTTCCATGCGAGAATCCGAAGTTCTGATCCACGCTTTTTCCAGCTCCAGGAATAGCTCCGCCAGTTTTCGGGTGATGATCGGTTGCCACTTTTTGATGGTAAACATCCCGGCGGATTCTTTGATGGCTTTGAAGCTTTGCTCGTTACCAGCCTCGTCTTTTTTAGCTTTTTCGGCTTCAATGTCGATGCCGTATTCATTGTAAAAATCTTCCTCAGTGGCTATGATGTTGCCGAGGTTGCCGGAGATGGATTTGCCCTGTCCGGTCTTTTCTTCCAGCGTCCACCCAAAGGCGGTGCCCAGCTCTTTGGAGGCCATGCGTTTGATGGAACCCCACGTCTGCTTGTTGTAGAACGAGCGGTCAGGGGTATTGCTGTCTGGAATCAGGTGAAACCACACCCGTCCGTTGGCGTTGTTTTCGGGAACGTCCAAAACGGTTTTCATGCGGTAGCCGGAAATGCGTTTGGAGTCAGCGCTCAATTGGATATCGAGCTGATACGGCTCGCCGTTCCACCCGTACTGCGCCTGAAACAGGTTCTCTTTGAGGGCAAGGTCTGCACTTTCGGGAAGCTTGGAGTTTTGCAGGGCCGTTTCCCGCTCTACCACGCTTTTCATACGATCCTGTTTTCCCTGGATATCGGTGGTCGCCTGCGCTTGGCTGGCCTGGAGTCGTTGCACTTCGGATTCCAGGTTATCAATACGGTCGTCAAGCACGTTCTTTTGGGCTAAGGCCTCAAAAAACTGTTTTACACGTGGATCGGAGTTGGTGGCCGCTACCATTTGTTCGTATTCCAGCGACTCCGAGTCGCCCCCGGTGGACACTTCACGCCCGGTTCCAAAGAACAGGTCATCAATCCAGCTTTGCTTTTTGGAGACCAGTTCGAGGCGGTACTGATCAAAGGAGTCCTGCATCAGGTAGTAATGAATCTGAACTTCGGGGTACTGGTTGCCCTGGCGAAGCCCGCGCCCGTTGCGCTGCTGAATTTGGGAAGGCGTGTACGGCACGTCCATGTGGTGCATATCGGTCGTCCATTTTTGAAGGTTCATGCCCTCGGCAATCGACTGGTTGCCAATTACCACCCGGTACTTACCCTGGTTAAAATCATCCTGCACTTCTTTCTTAAGTGCTTCCTTATCGTCTTTGCTACTGACGGAGTAGTCTTCCCCATTTTTGCTCGTTCCAATGATTGCCCCGTTGATGATCGCAATCTGTTCTTTGGGGATTCCGGCTTTGACCAGCTCGGTCTTGATGAGCTGATGAAAGCTTCCGCCCCCGGAGTTGTGCAGGCTGATCCAGTCGCAGAAAATAATCTGGTTTCGGATGGCCGGGCCGGATGGATTTTCGCGGCTGGCCTTGATCTGTGCCCACTCCTTATTGAGCTTTTCGGCTCGCTGGGTAGCTTCTTTCTCGGTGCCAAAGATGCCTTCGCTCCACGTGTGTTCAGCCTTTTTAGGCTCCAGTATGTGCAGGGGCTCATAAGATTGTTTCTTTTCATCCCACACCACCCAGTAACCGCTTTTTTCTTTTACCACGCCCTTGCTGGTAATGACTTCAATATGGGACGGGTTCTCGCGCTGGTGTGGAGGAGTGAGAGGCACTTGCCCTCGGCCAGGCCGGTTAAAGTAGTCGCCATACACATCTTCGGGCACCATTTCGGGCCCCGGATTGGAACGGGCGGCGTAGGAAGCGGCCACGTTTTCCACCATTGCTCCAAGCTTGAGGTACGAGCGGTCAATGCCTTCAAAGTCTTTATCATACACCCGCAGATCGGTGGCAATTTTGCTGCCATCACCGGTTATCACCAGGAAATTGTCGCGGGTCTCGCACTGCCGGTCTTTCATGCAGGCAATGACCTCGTTGGCCCGCAAGATAATGTCATCAAACAGCAGCTTGTGTAGTTCGCTGGGTTCAATAATGACATTGCGGGTCGAGGCTTTCGGGCGCTTGAATTTAGGCTCCAACACTTTCGGCTTTCCGTCTTTGCCTTTGACGTTTTGCCCGTTTTCATCCTGAATGTAGTCGGGGAATTCTTTGTAGAACCCGATGAGCTGATCGTAGCTCTTGATGTCCATCACCTCGTCAATGATTTTGCGCATTTCCGGCAGGTTGTAGTACCCGGCCACCACGCGTTCGGAGCGGTATTCCCCGTTGGTCTTTTTGACGATCTTTTCTTCTTCGCGGACAAACAGGTTAATGAAGTTGTCGAGGTTTTCGATTTCGTATTTGGCCAGCAGATCCGGGGCGCATAGGTTAAGCATGTGCCACACTTCCACGGGGGAATTCACCACCGGGGTTGCGGTAAGCACAAACACGTTTTTATGGCCCACTTTGCTGAACAGCCACCGCGTTTTTTGTAGGGCATCTTCAGCGCGCTGGGAAGGTTTATTGGCCGAAATGCCCAGTTTGGCCGCTTTGGCCGAACCAAGGGCATTTTTATAGAAATGCGCTTCGTCAAAGAAGAGGCAATCCACGCCCAGCTCGTCAAAGAAAATATCGGTTTCAAGGCGTTTGGAATGCGCCACATTGCGGAGCTTGGTTTCCCATTCTTCCATCTGCTTTTCCATGCGTTTCATCATGGAGGTTTTGGCCGCTTTCGAGATCGCCTCGTCTTCCTCCAGCAGATCCTCGAAGTTCTCCAGCATCTGGTTGAAGTAGTCGATGCGCTCTTGATAAATGCGAGCTTGCTCACCGGGTGATAGCGGAAGCGATTTAAAGGCGTGGTCGGCAATAAAGATAGCGTCCCAGTTATAGAGCTGGGCCATCGTAAGTTCTTTGTGCTTGTCGCCACCCGCCATTTTCATGTTGAGGACGTTGGCGTCAGGAAAGAGCATCAGGTATTCTTCCACCCATTTTTCCTGTACCTTTCCGGGCACGACAAACATCGGTTTTCGGGCGGCTCCCTGCTGGAGGAGCACTTGGGAGGTGATGATAGAGGCCAGCGTTTTTCCGGCTCCCACATCGTGGCAGTTAGCCCCTTTACCATTCCACACCAGTTTTTCAGCGATGGCCCGGTTGTGCTTGTACACGGTGAAATCTTTCACCCCATAGAAGGTGTCGCTCATGCCCCGAACCCGAAGGGTGCGCCCGTCAAAGGGCGGGTTGATTACCGCGTTATAGGTCTGGTTGTAGGCGGCCTCGATCAGGCTTCGGACTTCGGAAGAGGCTTTGGTGCGCACCCAGTTGTTGAACTTTTTGGGCACGTGCGTAAGCATCCGGTTATTATTCTGGCGCTGTATTTTTCGCGCCCGTTCGATGAGCATTTGGCCCCGTTCGCCCTTCATGGACTGCGCTTCTTTGAGCGTCATCGACGGCATGAGGTTGTCGTCCTCATCATAAAACTTCAGTGGAAACGTGCTGTCCTGAATGTAAGAGGTAATAATCTTGGTGAACGGCGTCTCGCCCCAACCCAGGTTGATATCGTCCGGGGTTTCATCGCCGGTAGAAATGTATCGCCCCCATTTTCGAAGCTTCATGTAGAACCGGTTGCCCAGATCGGCCTTGTCTTTGACCAGGCCGGTTTCGACTCGATCGTAGTTCATTTCATCGGTAATCCATTCTTCAATGGCTTTGGCGGGCAAATAGGTAAACACGTGCTGCGGGTCCACGGTAATGTTGTACACGTCGATCCATTCGGGCACCACCTCTTGTAGCGCTTTGATGTTCTTTTCCAGCTCGTGCTCCTGGGCGAGTTGCAGTTTCTCGCGCACATTACCGGAGAGGTACTGGTAGCGAAATTCGTGGTTTCCGGTGGCCGGATTCCAGTAAAAGTCAGGGTGATCCTGGAGCGCTTTTTCCAGGTCTTCTTTGCTGGCCGTTCCTCCTTTGTACACCGACTGGTAGAAGTCAAGATCTAAGGTCTCACCAATACTGCGCCCGAACATGGCCAGCTCGGCCAGATCGTCGGAGTCTTTGATCGCAGGCACGTAGTTGCGGTTGAACATGGAATCGGCGTCGATGATATCGGCGTAAACCAGCTCCCCGTTTAGCGGATCTCGCTTTACGAGGGTTGTGAGCTTATAGAGCCGGTTATCAAACTTGAACACCTTGCGAATGTCTTCGTCTTCATCGGGAATCCCGTACTGTTCGATGTGACCCGATAAAAGCTGTTTGAATTCGGTGCGGAGGGCGTCTTTTTCGCCCGTTTCCTGCGCCAGCGCGGTTATATAATCATCATATTTGTCGAGTAGCTGACAGGCCGATCCGATGCGAGACTCCAGTCCGGAGCCGCCTTTGAGGGTAAGGCGCTTGAAAAACCGTCGCTGTTTCTCGTAAAAATGGTTCTCGTGGAAAACGATATTTCCCGGATGGTACGACCTTGGAAGGTCGAGCATAATTCCGTCATCGGGAATGTTGTACAATGGCATCTCGACCGGAAGCGCGTAAGGAAAAGTCAGCCCGTCAGATAGTACACGTTGAATGAGACCTTCAGAAAGTTCACCTTTCACTCCCATACGGGAATAAAACTGTACGTGGTGCCCCTGAATATGCTCGCCCAACACGTGGTTAGGATGTTCTTTGAAATATGGGTTGTAAAAAGCCTGGTAGGTTTCTCCGTTATAGGATACCTGACTTTCAATCAGATCTTCCTGTGCAAAAAGTTGGTTGAGTTTCGAGTCCACGTCCGGATGGATTTCGCCCTGGTGCTCCCCATACTTTTGGAAAAAGAGAATATCGGTCGTTACAGTGGTATCGGCGTTGTCTTTAAACGCAGTCGATGGCAGCCGGTAGGCCCCCACAAAGCGGGCGCGTTGCACCATGGCTTGCCGAATGGAGGGGTCTTTTTTGTCCATCGTGCCGGTTGAGCTGATCACAGCCAGAAAGCCGCCGGGCTTGAGAGCGTCTAACGATTTGAGGATAAAGTAGTCGTGAATGCGCGGGCTAAGTGGAGCGAGTGGGTCGCGGGAGGCATGGATTTTCAGGTCGCCAAAAGGTACGTTTCCCACTACGCCGGTGAGGTTATATAGGGAAAGATCGGTGCCGGAAAAGTTTTCGTGTCGCACGGTCTGCATAGGGTACAAAAGATGTGCTATACGCGAACTGATAGCCGAACGCTCCACCATAACCATGCGGAATTTGTCGCGGTCGGGAAGGAATCCGGCAAAGTTACCCACGCCGGAACCTGGCTCAAGGATATTACCACCCGTAACACCCATTTGTTGAAGCTTATCCCAGATGAGTTTGACCACGGGGTAGGACGTGTAGTGCTCATTCAGCAGACCTCGTTTGGACTGCTCAGTGGATTCGGTGTAACCGAGTCCGCCGGCACCGGTGTAAGAGCGGAGCACTTCGATATCGGATTTGGTAATTGCACGGTCTTCTTTTTCAAGTACGGAAATGGCCGCTTCATTGGCCTTTCGGCGCTCGGAGGCCGTTAGCTTGATGGGCGCAAATTCTGAAAGTTCGGTGTCGCTAAACCTATAAGTTGATTGGCCTGATTTCTTTTTGGGCTGCTTGGCAGGTGTTGGCTTCTCAGATGAGGCTCGGTTAAATACCCCGTCAAAATCGACGCCGATGATGCGACCGTGTGCCCGGAATAGCTCCAGGGCTTCCTGCTTGTATTCGGAGGGAAACTTGTCCAGCTGAAACGCCAGGGCCAGTTTGCTGGTGGCCAGCTCAAAATTTGCCTGAAGTTGCTGAAGCTCTCCACTTGGATTAGATCGAAGAGTAAGCTGGGTTTCCAGCGCGTCCAGATCGGCTAAATACGGGTCCAGTTGTTCCGCTGATTCGGTGTCGCCTTGGTCGGCTTTCCAGGCCAGCTGGGTCAATTCTTCCAGCAGCGCTCCGTTAAGCTGCCCCACTTTATAGGGCTGATGCGAGGCCGCCGAAATCATGGACATGCGTTTGGTTTTTACCTGGATTTCGACCGGGTACTGCTCGTCCACTACAAGGATAAAATGATGGGCGCGGTAACCATTGGCGGGGTTTTTATACTTGTCTTCGTGTTCCCAGACCTCACCTAATTCGCCCGATAGGATACGCTTCACCATCTGATCGACCTGAGCCTGTGTTTCGGCAATCGCCATACACCCGGCTACATCGGTCAGGCCGGTAGTATATGTTTCTCCGGCTTTGGTAGCAATCTTTTCGGTAAAGGGAAACCGCTTGCGAATGAGTTTGCCCAGCGTGGAATACATTTCTTTAATGCGCCCCTTTACGACCAGCGCCAAATTCATCCCGATAAGGCCTTTCATAACCTTTTTCAGGGCCGGGATGTAGTTGTTTTTTGCCTCAATTACTGCCTTGATCTGTGGGGCCAATTCAGCCTCGGAAACCGGTGCGGTGTCGCCTGGAGTAAGCGGGTTGGGATCGTCAATATTGACAATCCCGTCGGCATCCCAGTCGCCCAGCCAGTGATCAAAGTCGCCGGTGGACAGGTGCGTAATCTGGTCGATATTTGTTTTAACTGCTGGCATGGCTTAGCTAAGTACTTTTTCTAAAAAGGCGTCGAGTTTGGCTTGGCTTTTTCGAGCGGCTTCCAGATCCACTTCAGCCTTTGGAGTAGCCTGCTTCTTTGGCTTAGGTGCCGGTTTAGATTTCTTTACCGCCGGTTTTTTCCTGGCGGTTTTTTTCTTGGGTGGAGTAGGTTTGCGCTTGGGTTTTTTCTTCGTCTTGGCTTTGCCAGTTGGCGGGCAATCTGCGGTGCCACCTTGCAATTTTTCCTGCCTCCGGTATTCTCGCGCGCCCAGTACTTTTTTCGCGTGATCCTGGGCGAGGATCTGCACTTCCAGATTGCCGTGCTTTTTTACCAGCTGGGCCCAGGAAGCAGCAAATCCGCCTTGGGCCCCTTCGGTGCAAATCTGGGTTTTCAGCTCCCCGTCAATGAGCAGCTCCACGATGTAGCGTTTGTTGTAGTAGTCAGGCACGTAGCGAATGCTCAGCGTTGCCCGTTCGGATTCCCCGGAATGCTGTTTTGCATAGCACGGCATTTTAGAGCCGAGCAGGGAATTCACCCGTTTCCAAGAGCGCAGTTTGTGGAGGGTATTGATTTTTTTGAGTGTGATCGTAAATGGCAACTCTACGGGATTTTCGCGTGGCTCGCTGTGTGTGGGATTCATTAAATAGCTTCCTCGTTTTGATATCCAATGGGCTGCCTGCTGTTTAGTGAGGCCAAATTCATCCTGAAAGAAGTTGATGAGTTCCTCATCTGTTGAGGTCTCATTATTAGAAAGCTGATCTTCCACACCTTCATGCTGGCTTTGCGTAAGCGGAGGAATAGTTTTTAGAGTTTCGGCAGTGGGTAATGTGCCAAATGGAACATCGATGGCATTTAATAACTGATAGCGGTTTTTTTCGGTCTCAGCCAGTCCCTCTTTGGTGACTTTAATTTCAATGTCGCATTCGTGTGCGATACTGGTGTTGCCCTTATATTTACCGTCTTTGGTCGCATGAGCCACCATGATGAAGCCAATGCCTTGCTCCCGGCACCATTGGGCCAGTTCAACCGTTGAGGCGTCTTTGGCGTCAATGACGGTGATGGAATCCAGCACGCAAAAGGCGGATCTGTTTTTAAGCAGCGTTTCTTTAAGGGAGGTGAGCGACTTCCATTTGGTAAAATTCAGGTTACCATGCGTTGCTTTTAGTCGTTTTACGCGGTCAATAAGTGTTTTCCCGAAATGCTCTTCGGCGGGAATGTATTCAACTCTACCGTGCTGGGCCAGCGCGTTGGCAAGGCCTAAACTGAAGGTAGACTTTCCGGCCCCTTTCTCACCCCAGATAAAGATGACGGCATTTTTCTCCGGCTCTCCAAGAAGCGTCCCGTATGGACTTTCTATTTTAATGCCTTTGATGTTGAGGGTCGCCAGCTCTTTGGCGCTCATGGTGTTCTTGATGTCCATATCAACGGTTCCTCATTTTTTTAGCGATCACAAATAAAGTACCGATGGCAATTCCAGCCAGAACAGCTTTGGTCAGCATGGCTTTTTTATCTGTTTTCATATTTAGTGGAGCATTGGATACCCCCAGTTTTGCAAGTAGTGTTGGCCCTACCTCCCCGGTTACGGGAAGAGAATACCTGCGTTGAGCCTTCATAACGGCAGATTGTGTTTCACTTCCAAATTTTCCGTCAATACCATATTGAGGTAGATCAAAGCCTGCTTTTTGCAATCCTGCTTGGAGCCTGATAACCTGTTGCCCTGAGGCGCCTTTACTGAGAATCATTTCTTCGATGTTAAGTTATACTTTCGATATGCAAGCACACCTATTGTGATACCGATCAGAAGTGTAGAGCTATACTTTATCAGTGGTGATTTAGCTGAGGATGATAAAGCATCATCGCTAGTTAATTTCTTTGACAGAGCCACCAAATCCACATATTCGAAGTAGGCGTCAATGACTCCGGCGTTTTGCTCATATATCTTGTTGATGCCTGCTTTGCTGGTGGTCAAGTTGGCCAGGTTGAGTCCCATCGTTGCAAGCTGGCCGCGACGACCGCTCGTGGCGCTCTGAAGTTTCCCTGCAAACAGCTTGAAGGCGTTTTGTGAGGTGCGCTGCAGGTAATCGTCCATGCCATGTAAGGCGGAGCCAGTATGTGAGGCAAATCCGGATCTCATTCGGTACCTGCTTTTGGAGCTAAAGCTATGATGCCCGCCCGAAGTCCGGGGAGCAGAGGGGCTAAGAAATACAGCCCCGCGCCAGCAACCGATATAATGATCACCCGTTTGAGTAGTGTGTTTACTTCCCCAAGGGTATTTACAGGCCCAAGTTCGGGTATCTTGTACCACGACTCGGTAGGGGGAGAATACACCCCAGACTGCTCGCCGGTTTTCTGGTCCAGATCGAGAGAAATGGGTGCGGACTTTGCAATGAGATCGGAAGCGGATAGCTTGCTCAAATCAACATCGTCGGGGTACACTTCAAAAATCACTTTATGGCCCGAGGTGGGAACAAACGAGCGGTCAAAGATGACGCGCCCTTGAGCCCGGCATCCATCCATCATAGACGTTCCAAACCGCTGAAAGCCTAAAACCGATCCGGTCTGCTCCGATCGAACTACAACAAGGGCGTCGGGGCATTGCCCCCAGCTGGCCATAAACGGCAGAAAAACCACTTTTGCCCAGTTTCGGAAAGTTTCAATTTCAAGATCGAGGGAAAACGGGACGCCGCTGGGCGGGTTCCCCGAGGTGGGGTTACGCCCGATAATGCGAAGTTCCACAGCCTCGGAGCTTATGATATTGCTGGACAGGTTGAGCTGCCCGAGTCCGGTACCGATATATCCTGATTGCGCGTTCATCTTAGCTCCGTAATAAGCGGTAGCCCACATACAGGCCACCTGCGATTAGCAAGTTGTTCTGGTTATCCCGAATCCACTGCGAAAGTGAAATCGGCTGCTCCTGAAGTCGCTGGCAAAGTTTTTTGGCCGTAGGCTGCTCGCCTTCGCCCATTTCAATGACCTGCATATCCGGCTGTTCGTAGGAAGTATCTTCTACCTCCGGGAGTACTGCTGGGGCATGGCCACCTGGAACGCCACCATCGAGAAATGTTGAAATTCGTCCGGCTTGCATACTTACTTCTTCAGTACTTTGAGTAGAATAATGCCACCGCCAATGGCGATGCCTGCTATGCCCGCATACTTGATCATGTCGCCGGTGCCACCCGAAGCCGGTGTGCCTTGGCCTGGATATAAGACGGTCGGTTGTCCGCCACCGGACTTGTTACCACCTTTGTTGACGACCCCATCTATGGTCACCACGGTATCGGTTGCCGTCTTAAGCAGGTCACTGATCGAGGTTAAAGCCGAGCCAAATTTGGTTTGGGTGGGCTGGGTAACGGTAGCCGCTTTCTGGTTGAGTAGATCAAAACTGGTGTAACCGCTGGGTTGTTTGGTCATGGGAAGGCCTGCTTATTTAGAAGATTTCTTTTTTCGTTTGAGCATCAACACCGCCAAAGCAATGGCTCCGGTAAGGGCGACTCCCCCCACAGCAATACCCGACTTCATGGTCGAATTGGCTGTTTGCTGCTGGGAAGCGGTGGTGGTAAGATTGGTCTGGAGCGCCTGCATCATTTCCTCGCGCTGACCTTCCCACTGGGCTTTCTTTTGAAGGGAAGCTTCGTGCGCTTTGCATAGCGCCTGACTTTTCTCGCGTTGACGCCGGCAGCTTTTCAGCTTGCCAAACATTTTGCCTTTACAGCTTTGATTGGCGTATCGGCACGGGTCAGATTCTTCCCAGTTGCCCAGTCCGGGACTGATGGCTACAGCAATCACCGCGTCTTCCTCTCCGATAACAGTATCTTCTAAGGGTATGATAAATCCACTTTTACTCATGGTCTATGTATTTAGAAGCATATACCCGCCACCAATCAGAACCAGTGTTCCAATAGCGATTCCGGCATACAGCCCCATTTTTTTGGTTTTATTTGCTGCTTGTTGTTGAGTAACCCAAACCGGGGATAGTTGCCCGTAGCGATTCAGTTGCTGAACCGCCGGAGCACCAAGTTCATCTATAATCTGCACGTAGCGCTGAAGGGTGGCATTGTCTTTTTGGGAAAGACTGATCACCTCGGATTGCACGCCCCGCTGCATCAGGTAGTCTCGCAGGGCTCCACGCAATTGACGCTCATCCTTATCTTTGGCTCCAAATATGTTGGACAAGGTATTTTTGAGCGTCATTCCGGTACTGGCCATTGTGGTAGCCGTGGTAAGTAGCGTAATGGGATCAAACCCCAAACCTTCCGGCATCTGGTTGGTGACATGCCTGGATTTTTTAATCAGCCGCTCGTCAAACACGTAGCCGGGGTATTTAAGCACGGTGGTATCGAATGATTTCCACCCCGTAGGTGATTGGTACACCGCGTAAATATGGTCATAGTGGCGTCCGGTTCGCGAGACAATGCGAAAGCCCGTTTGAATACCCAGGCTTTGCAGCAAGGCTGCACCTAAAATGGCATGATCGTCGCAGTCACCAGCCTGTTGGGTTATGGTGACAAAGGGCGACTGAATACGCTCGACATCCCACGGATCGCGCACGTAATTCACGTTGCGTACCATCCACTTGTATATGGCGGAGGCAATAGCATCAATATTTCGCAGGTCGGGTTGTCCGGTAAGCCGGTGTCGTCGGATCGTGCTTGTAATTTTGAGGGCCAGCGAGCGAATGCGCTCGTCGCCGGTATATTTGCTAACCAGCCTGCTTGCCTCCGAAAGCACACCTTCCACACCAGGATAAGCCTGTCGTCGGGTAGAAAGAGGTACTGTGGATGCTCCCAAAGAAGCATCCACAGCCCGTGCTCTGGCATGTTGCTGCTGGGTATCTGGTAATATGTTGACGTAGGAGCTCTGCATTACCCAAGAACTCCCTTCGTAAGTTCTGTTATATTGTGTACTGGGTTATCTAATACTCGTCTTTGACGAAGGGCAGCCCATTCTGAGGTAGATTCACCACATGTTATTAAAACACCTATAAATACACCGTTGCGGGTAATGGCTGTGATAGCTTTGGTATCGGCCAAAGAAAAAAGAGTATTTCGAACTTGTGAAATGGTTTTTGTCTTTACCTTGCTCATAGGCTCACTTCGTTTCGGTTGAGATATAGTTTTTGGAGCTCGGCAATCACATCAACCAGCAACATCCGCTCTTCGGGTCTAATAGATCGGAAGGTTCCTGTCCAGATTAACAAAAGATGGGTAGCAGCACCGGCAGAGAGTTTGGCGTAGCTTGAGAATTGCCCTGATCCATCCATAAGGGGATATATGCTTTCTGCAATTCGTTTTGGGCCAATATCTCTTTCCAGTGCTTGTCTACCTAATTCAATAGCTATTTTAATCCAGTCGGCGACCGTTAATGCCCTTTTTTCCATCTTTTCGATGATCTGAATTTGATTCTGAACCGTACGTACATAGGAGATGTATCGGGAGGTAGAGGGCGCATCCACGTTCATAAAGTCTAAAGCAGACCGTATTAGATTCATGTATGGTTGGTGAGTAGTCATTGCTCAGATTTTTCGGTTTCCTGATTCTCTGTTTGTTCGTTTTTCGCAGCTGGATCATCGGTGGCTGATGAGTGATCATTGGGGAGATCCGGCTCGGTAGAACCGAACTCGGCAGCCCCTGAGGCATATTCACCTCCTACATTAGAAGTAAAAGGACCTGAGCTAGGCGTCATTGGAACAGGCCCCATTCCATGACGTTGTCCTGCAATAATGCTGATAATACCCCCAATAGCGTCAACAAGGTCAGGGGATTTCTTTAATAAATGCTCGGTGATCTGGTTGCCAGGAGATTGTTGAGAGGCTTTGTATTCCAAATCTTTTCTGAACTGCTCGCGATCTAACTGATCAATAGTTTTCTCCAGTTCACTTACTTTTGAAGTATGGGCTTCTTTAAGTCCATCCATTTTATCCCGGAATTCTTCTTTCAACCGGGCAATTTCATTTTGATGGGCTAAAAGGAGCTCGGTTTTATCCTGGGAAAGGTCTTTTCGGGCTTGAAAAAGCTCATCGGTGATTTGCTGGTTTTTCCGATTTGCATCATTCAACTGACCTTCAAGTTGAAGACAGCGCTCATGGTAATAATTACCAGCTACTGAATAATTTGGATTAGAGTGTATAGAGCTGGAATAAAACTCAGCCGGAGGCCGACCAGGTGTCGCTTTAATAGCTCCTCCAACTTTTTCATCGGGAAGCGCCTCACGTATATGTTCTGAATGATCTGCCATCTGTGTTCTGTTTGGTTCGAACACAGAATAGGCAGGAAACCAATGGCTTTAAATAGCCCCTGGAGGAATAGAAGAGGATATGAGCAAGAAAGAATTTTCAGTAGGCACAAAAAATTGGAAAAAATTTATTGAGCAAAATGGAATGGAGCTTTTTTACTCAATTTGTTTTTTCATGCTGAATATTACCTGCTCCACGTGTTCTTTGGCCACTACAAAGTGAGCCGGTTTGTTGGTTCGGTGATTGATAGCCATGGGACGCGGGGATAACAGCGGGCGCACACAATCGTAAAAGAGGCTGCTTTTCATGCCAGTTTTTTCTTCAACGTAAACCTGGGCCTCTTTGATGGTCATTACTTCACGGTCAATAACTTCTTGCATGGATGGATTGGTTTGCATAGGATTTTTCATGGGTGATGGTTTTATACTGATTTTCCGGTAAAACTCATTTTATTCCAAAAAAATGTTTCAAATACCTAAAAAATGCGTCTGCGTATGATCAGAGGCCGATTATTATGAAACATTTGCTGAAACATGCCTGTTTCACGATGGATAACGCTCATTTTTGGGGTAAATAATTTCAATGATTTAGCAGAATTGCTCGTGAAACACAGATGAAACATTCCTGTTTCAGAAAAAAGAGGGAATGTTTCATCCTGTTTCATAAATGTTTCAGCAAAAGTTTCATAAAAAAGTGTAGTAAAAGTATTATAGAGTGTGTTTTTAGTATCTTGAAACATTGAAACATAGATTTTCTTCTTTTTCGGGCTTTTCTATTCTATGGATAAAAAAATAGCTCACGCCGAAGCTATTTCTTCTCTGGTTGGCTGGAAGTTTCCCGTCCAGGGCTGGCTTCCGGCGGGTTTAAAACGGTCCCAGTTAAAGGCATTGCGAAACAGTTCTTTCTGTACTGCATTTGGGATGTAATACCCTCTTTGCCGGATCGTATCGGTCTTCAGGTTAGAATATTGGTCAACAATGGTCCAGTTGACTACTTTCAGTTCGCCTTCCGGAGTCAATTCGCTTATATCTCGCAGCTTCTCGTCCACAATATCCCGGCGAACCATACCATCGGTGCCTCTTTTTTCGTACTCGTAGATATCCCAAATCGCCTTGGCCCAAATTTTGAGTGTGCCGTCCTTGGTCCAGTTAAAATGATGGACGGTTACCTTCAGTGATTGGATAAGTGTGCCAATGGTTTCAATAAATTCGGTAAGTGGATCTTGAGAGGAGTATCGGATCGCGGTTTTGACAACTTCATCGCGAGCAAATAGGAAAAGATCTTCCCCGGTAACCGAGAGAAGCCGTTCCTCATTACGCTCCTTAGTGAAATTGCGGTAATAATCATCGTACATGGCTTTGTCTTTGATCTCTTCCAGCTCGTCCAGTGAACCTGATATCAGGTTTCGGTAATCAGGATTGAGCCAGTAGGAAACCGTAACGAGCGAGGCAAATTGATTTATTTGCCGGTCTTGAAGCACCACATCTTTCAATTTATCACCCAGTTCGGTTTTGACAGCATCTTTGAGCTTAAGCCTGATGCGTTCCATGTCTTTGATAAAGTCCTTTCGGTTAATCAGGTGGTAGTTTTTTAGAAAAGAAAGCATAAGTCGCTGGAGGGTAACCCTCTCGTTGAGCAGTTCTTTTACATGATCTTCTGGGCCGCGCGTCTTTTTGCTGTAATGGATGATTAACGAGCGGCTAAGCAGGTGGTCGGTGGCCGGAAGAAAGTTGCTGCAAAAAAGTGGCATGGTGCGCACCACTTTATGCTCCTTGCCCCATTTGTTGCCTTTTTTGATGTTGGTAGGACGTGGCTTGAGTTCAAACCAGGAGTTCCAGATCTGGTCTTCAATCTTGGCCTTTTTCCCAGGCACTTGAGGAACGTGCTCATCTATCCATTGGGGGATATGGGATTTTTGCTCCAGCGCTTCGTCCACCGATCGGGCCGGTGGTGTGTTCAAACTATCGAGGTGATTTATTCCAAAAAAATCCTGAATAAGCTTAGCCATTTCTCCTTTACCCACGTTTCCCTCTCCATACAGGTAGAGGAAGATGATGTGTTTGTGGAGGGCATAGATTTCATCGAAAAACACAAACGAGAACACGTAGGCGATGATAATCTTTCCCCAGTTCCTGAATTCCGAGTTGCCACCGACCATACCGCAGAAATGGTGTTCGACATGAACCAGTTTTTTATAAAATTCCTGGTCGTTGTATAGGCTTTCCTCCGCATTTTTGAAATAACCATCCGAATTGGCAAGTCCCAACTCGTAATGCGGAAGGTGAACGGCGTCCTCCGGGGGCTTTAAAAACTTGTTATCGCCAATAGGAAAGGCTCCATCTCGCTGGGCAATTAGTTTAATGTGGCCTGACGCTTTCTTTGGGAAACTTACCAGCACGTTACCAGCCAGTAAATACCGAGTTTTTTCAAAAGAAATGATCCCAAAGTGATCAAACTCACGGACAATGCGGGGTTTAAATTCGATGTTCACATGCAGCCAGAAGCTACGCATGTCTTCATTCTTCATGTTTTTCACCTGGAGCACATCTTTATTCCATACGCTTTTGGAAAATTCCTCCACGCTGTGGGTTTGACCGGGCTCGAAATTGAAGGGCTTGTACATCGGAATGCCTCCCCGAAGGTAGCGGAGCTGGCCAACATAGGTGCGTTCCCATTCTTTCTTTTCCGGATTCCATTTTTCGATGATGGACTCCAGGATGAGATCGAAATCGGTTACGGGCACTTTTTCTCCGCCTCGTTTACGTACCCATTGGTAGTTATCGAAGTCCCGTTCGTATTCTTTGGCCGCGTTTTCTTGAAATTTTTGGGCCAGCCAGCGCTCGTAATCAACGGCCAGATTCATTTCCGCGTACTGCCGTTCAGTGTCCTCTTTTATGGCAATAAATTCGACCATATTGAATTCATTGCCCTCGGAATCAGTACAAATTTCCGTGTCGAGGTTTAAGGTGAGAAAGGAATCGGGATTGTTTTCAGCAAAAACATTCCTAATTCTTTCAATAAGGATGGTTGTATCTGCTAAATGGGCAAATTCTTTAAACTCTTTACGCAGATACCAACGCCAAAAATCGGCGTTGAACATGGGGTTTGTCATTTTGTGATGGGTTCTTTGAAATTATCTGTTGCATAAGTGATGTACACAGACCGGGTGATGTTGTCAGGAATCCCTGCAATAAGCTGTATCACATCTTTGGTTGTAATTTTTTGAGTAGTCTGAGCAGAGCAATAGTCCACCCAGTCCATTTCCTGGAATTCGTTGGAATAATCTGGAATAGCGAATACCTCCAGTTCTGCTTTTAATGCTGCTTCAAAGGAAGGTTTAAGTCTTTCCCAAGGAGTATCCTGAGCTACAAAAATGATTTTTTGCGCTCGTTTTTTTAAAAGTTTTGCTGCTTCAAGGCTTAGCTTGTCATCTATGAAAAGAATAGGCGTGAATGGCGCGTCGCCTTGTTTAAATGCTACGTAAACTTTCTTCGTCTTCAGGATTTCAGACTTTACAGAGGAGTAACCTGAAAGTATATCGTCTTCTTTTTTTATAGCCTGTTGGGTTTTCTTCCTACTTTTATTTGAAATGGTTAGGTGATATCGGTCGGCTAATAAATAAATGACTTCATTGAAGGTTAGCCCATCAAAAAACTCCACAAAACTAATCGCATCACCCCATGCATCACAACCATAGCATTTATAAGTGCCTTTGATTTCATGCACATAAAATGAAGGTGTCTTTTCATTATGAAATGGACAACATGCTTTGTAGTAACTGCCGGATTTTTTTAAAGGAATGCGTTCAGAAATGATTTCTACAATATCATTTCTGGATACTTCCCTTACATAGGGTATCGCTTCGTAGAATGTCAAACAGGTTTGATCTATTGCAAGATCACTCGGTTAAGTTTTTGTTTGGCCTCAATCAGAATAACTGCGACTTGTTTGATATCTGCGTTCTTCTTATCCCGAATCAGTAATGAAAATTCATTTAGATTCACTTCGCTTTCAATGAATGCGGCAAGTCCCCAAATGGTAGTCCTCGAAATTTTTGCACATGGTTTCCTATTCATTCAGGTGCCTCTTTAGCTCAGATACATGTATCAAGTGTTTACCGTTACAATCTCTCTTAATCTTCTTATACCTACCTTTTCCGGCGTAATTTGAAACTGATTTAGAATTTATGTTAGCTAATAGAGCAAATTCTTTTGAATTCAGCCATTCTTTGTTTTGGAGGAGGGTATCGTTTACCAGTGAGCGTATCAGCTCTAATTGATTGGAAAGCCCATCAATTGCATTAATAATCTGTTTTTGTTTTGTCTGAGTCATTTTCTTTCAAAAATTCTTCCCAAATGCTTGGGTGTTTTCTTTTGCTTTGTTTAATAGTTCTATTAATTACTTCACGTATCCAAGGGGTTTTGTCAGTGTCTTGCGCTACCCGAATTAAAGCTGTATGTGAAATCCCAATGGAACCATCTGGCTTAGTTAGAGTGTTAGCAAAACCTTTTAAACTTCTTTGACTGATACCCAACGCAAATTTTAACTGTGAATGTGTATTAGGTATTTGATTAGACATAATTATATTTAGTTACTTACACATTGTAAGTAGATGAATTATAGTTAATTAACGAATGACGAAATTACAGATTAAATGCAATCAAGCACAATCAAAAAAAACAGTATAGCCGAAAGAATTATTTTAATTAGTAATAGATTCGGTTCGGCTAAAGAATTTCTTATGGAATGTGGAATTAACAATTATTCGTTAATTACTGATTTGAAATATGGGAGAATTAAAAAACCAGGATCAGAAGTACTGGCTCAAATTGTACTTGGGACTGGATGTGATGGAACGTGGCTTCTTACCGGAAAGGGAGAAATGTATGGAAGCAAATCTCTAAGTTCTCATTTAACACTTTCTGATAAAGAAAAGATGGAAAATGCACTCACGCTTCTTTTGAATTTTGATTTTAGTGAAAGCCAGAAAGGAAATTCAGAGGCAAGAGAACTTGAAATTAAAGTTGCAGAGGCACTGGTAAGGCTTCTCAAAAAACACTCAAAATTAGATTGAATCGAGGCGCTTTTTATTTCTATATTTACTTACACAATGTAAGCGAACAAAAAGGAACAGAATTGTACACAGCTAATAACATAAAACCTCATTCTAATGCCAATGTACTATGTACAATCGGTAAAGAAAGTAGAGCTATGTACAAAACTATGTACAATTTTGACTCAGTTTTGGCTTATAAGGTTGAAAATCGCCGTTTGCGGTATCAATGGATCTGTAGCTCAGTTGGTTAGAGCAGTCGACTCATAATCGATTGGTCGGGGGTTCAAGTCCCTCCGGGCCCACTTTCTTTTCTTTGTTAATAACCCATAGTCAGGCCATCCCGTCATTTAAAGATCTGTTGTAGTTATGACCGCACAGCTGAAAGAAATCTTGATCTATAAAGGCAGGAGACATAATATGGCAACCCTTCCTTTAGAAAAATACTTTTCAAAAAGAGTAGACCTCCATCATAAAATAGGCACCGGAAATACGGCCTGCTGGCGTGGCTACCGGGGTGTATGGAAGGTAGTTGACGGTAAGTTATACCTCATTGAGTTGAAGCTAAACCTAACCGGTGGTGAGAGAGTTGGTTTTGATTATTTATTCCCCGATCAGCAAAAAGTGTTTGCAGAATGGTATTCAGGAGAGGTAAAAATCCAGGCGGGAGATATGCTGCATTATGTTCATATGGGATATGAATCCGTTTATGAAAAAGATATTTTTTTGAAATTTCAAAAAGGCGAGCTTATTGGAAAGCGTGTGGTTGACAACCGCAAATCGGCAGAATAGTCTGGTTGAGTTAAGGTTCACCTAGTTACGGTGCTCTGCTCCGTAAAGGCCCTCAGAGGCTCTGCCTCAAAAAAATAAAGTATCTCCGTAAGATCTTCCGAGCCAGAGTCGCATAAGTAGGTTCCGCATCGGAGCGGTGGAACCAGATAAACTGACATCCTAAGTAGCACAAGGAGATCGCTTCACCATGAATTCGCTTTGCTCATGGCATTCCTCTTGATGACGGGCAGGAGTAAATAAAGGTTTTCTTAGAAGAAATAAGAGAAAAGAATTAACGGTTACTCATTGATGGGCTTTTGTTTCAAGTAACTTCAATCAATATACGGCTGAGGTGTCCGGCTGACCAAATCTGTTTTAATTTTACCAATCAATGTTTTCTAATAGGTAAGTAATATCAGGTAATAACTCATTGATGGTCATCTACTCAAAGGTAATAAGATACTTTTTCTAAACACAGTAATCACTCATTCTAATTTGAGATCGAAATTCTGTGCTGAAATTCTTTTTCCGGGATGCAGAACGCAGTATCGTTACGAGCTGTTAATCAATTGAATTATTGCAAAGAAAAATTAATCGGAGATTGAGAATAATGGAATACAGGTTTTTAGGACGATCAGGACTTAAAGTATCAGCATTGTCTTTTGGATCGTGGGTTACTTTTGGCGAACAGGTGGATACGGACCTGGCCTACAATCAAATGAAGGCAGCTTATGATGCCGGTGTGAATTTCTTTGACAATGCCGAGGCTTATGAGATGGGGAAGTCGGAAACCATCATGGGGCAGGTTATCAAGAAGGCTGAATGGAAACGGTCGGACCTCGTGCTTTCCACCAAGATATTTTGGGGTGGCGAAAGGGTAAACGATCAGGGGCTGTCGTTCAAGCATATCAAAGAAGGAACAGAAGCTTCCCTGAGGCGACTGCAAACAGATTATGTGGATCTCATTTTTTGCCATCGCCCGGATAAATTCACCCCGGTGGAAGAAACGGTTTGGGCGATGAACCAGGTGATTAATGAAGGCAAGGCTTTATACTGGGGAACCAGTGAATGGAGTGCAGATCAAATTCGCAAAGCTTACGACTTTGCCCGTGAAAATCATTTACGACCACCCCTGATGGAGCAGCCTGAGTACAACATGTTTAAGCGGGATAAAGTGGAGAAGGAGTTTTCGGCCCTGTATGAAGACATCGGTTTGGGAACAACCATTTGGAGTCCGCTTGCAAGTGGGTTACTTACCGGGAAGTATAATGATGGAATCCCTGAAGGCTCTCGTCTGGATCTGGATAAATACAGCTGGCTCCGAAAAAAACTGCTTGAAAGCGAAAAAGGAAAAGCCAAATTGCGCAAAGTGGAGAAACTGGCAAAAGTGTCGGATGAAATAGGAGTTCCGATGCCACAGCTTGCGCTGGCCTGGTGCCTGAAGAATGAAAATGTAAGCACAGTGATAACCGGGGCCTCCAATGTGGAGCAAGTAGAGCAAAACATGAAAACCATGGATATCATCGACAAGGTGGATGATGAGGTCATGGAACGGATTGAGGGAATTCTGGACAACAAGCCTAAAGAAGAAATCGACTGGAGGCGGAACTAGGTTCAATTGCTATACCGGCCGACAAATACTGCACAGTTATGCGGTGAATTTGTGACTGCGGTGCGTTTTATTAATAAGTGATTGAGTTATGGATACCAATTCTGAAAGTAGCTTTTCAAAGGTTGATCCAACAGCCACCGCTTGTGAGGGCGGTGGTTTTTTATGTGGATTAGTAAATTCCGGCCAGACTAAAATGGGAGGTCGTCGTCCAGGTCCATTTCCTGATTTCCTTCGCGAGTCAAACCGGGTGCACTTGGTGGTGCCTGAACATCGCCCTGGGCTTTTTCCACTTTCCAGGCTTTCACGTCGGTGTACCAATTTCCTTTGTATTCTCGGCTTCGAATATCAATGGAAACGGTGACTTCATCCCCTTTATTTACCGCTTGTTGGTCGATGTTATCTCCCCATTGTGTAATACATACCTGCTTGGGATACTGCCCTTTGGTTTCAAGAATAAAATCCCTTTTTCTCCATGGACCGTTTTTCCCCTGACCCGATTGCTCATCTAAAACTTGTGTGACTTTTCCTGTTAACTGAAGATCCATAAAACGCTTATTTAATATTTTTGAAGAAGAGAGAATATAGTCATTGAGCTATTTAACATCGAGGAAGGATGTTGATGTGGTAGCCGCCTCAACACTGCGGTGAACTGTTCCTGTTCCCAAGTGCGTCAAGTAAGGAGGCAGGGATAGGGATAAGGTTAGGGGAGTGGCGGTAAGTTGAAAAAAGAAATGAATCAGAAAAGGTTTCTTTGATAAGGAAAATCACTCCCTATCAGCGAAATAAAGAATTTGAATTAATTCTAAACAGAAAGAGGCTTATCTTTGGCACGCTTTCATGAAATGTGAAGATACAAATCAGGCTATACATCATTTAAGTAGTGTTTTTCAAGTAATGTGAATTTTTTCTTCACATAATCTTCACATTCAGAATCTACTTTGTCATTCAATGTGCCGGAAATTTTTTAGAAGCTATTTATGAGGTTTAGTGCAATAGGAATTTCTCACTGGAAAAGTGAGGTCTCTATTCGTGAATTATTTTATTTAGACAATCATCGCAGGGAGCTTTTGGATTTTCATACCAAAGACATTCCCGGAGGTGTGGTGATGCTGGATACCTGCAATCGAACCGAGCTATATGCTTTTTGTGATGCGGAAGTATTGATATCAGCACTGTGCAAATCAACCAATACCGACCGCAAATTTTTTAAGGAACACGGTTATGTGTATGAAGAAGAGGACGCCTATAATCATTTATATAAGGTAGGCACCGGGCTCGATTCTCAGGTATTGGGAGATGTTCAAATTATTCAGCAGGTAAAGCAGGCCTACAAAAAATCTAAGGATCAGCTTTCCGGCGAATTTCATCAGCTGATACAATCCGTTTTCCGAGCACACAAAAGAAGCCGTACTGAAACCGATTTCGGACGAGGTACGGCTTCTGTCGGATTTGCAGCTACCCAGCACGCCCTCGATCACTTTAAAGATCTGAGTTCCGTTAACATACTACTGGTTGGGGCCGGAAAAATGGGTAAGGTTTCCTGTAAAAACCTTGTTTCCAATGGCGCAGAACATATATCTGTAGTAAACCGAACCATAGACAGAGCCAAGGAACTCGCTTCTACATTTGATATTAAAGCTCATGCTTTTTCTGAACTCGAGGAAGAAATCAAAAAGGCAGACCTCATCATAGCTGCTACCGGCGCCACTAAACCTATTTTACTGCCCGAGCACTTTGAAGGAGTTGAGAAATCTCAGCTGGTACTTGATCTGAGCGTACCACGCAATGTAGATCCGGCCGTTGGTGAATTAGAAAACGTTACATTGGTTGATATGGATTCCATCCATGAAGACAACCAAAAAGCGCTGGAAAAGAGAGAAAAAGCCATTCCTAAAATCAAGAAGATCATTGAGGAGGAAAAAGCTGATTTCCTCAAAGGCGTGAAACGATCCAGGTATCTCTTGCCGCGCATCAAAGAAATTGATCACCGGCTAAGTGATATTACCGATGCGGAGCTGGACCGGGTTAAACATAAGATGGACGATGACTCTTATGCGCAGATGGAGGAAGTGACCCGTCGCATCAAAAAGAAAATCATGGCTATTCATATTGATCGAATCGATAAAGAATTCGAGAAGGCACAAAATGAAGCTTAAAATAGGTACCCGTAAAAGTACGCTCGCTCTCTGGCAAGCGGAATTAGTCAGTAGAAAGCTGAACGACCTTGGTGTGCAAACACAGCTTGTTGAAATTGAGTCGTTTGGTGATAAAGAACAGGATATACCCATTCATAAATTGGGCGACAAAGGTGTTTTTACCAAAGCGTTGGATGATGCACTTATAAAAGGAGAGGTTGATCTCGCCGTTCATTCCCTGAAAGATGTCCCCACCGTTCTATTGAATGATCTCGATTTGGTTTCTGTGTTAGAAAGAGGAAACCCCCGCGATGTACTGGTTAAGCCTGAAGAAGCAAAAGAGCATACACACCGTACGATTGCAACCGGGAGCATACGTAGAACCGCCTTCTGGAAAAACCGTTTTCCGGATGATGAAGTAGTTGGGTTGAGAGGTAATGTACCAACCCGCGTCCGGAAAGTAGATGAAAGTGATTGGTACGGAGCTGTTTTTGCCTATGCCGGTTTGGAACGTATTGGTCTGGAAAACAGAATCAGCGAAGTGCTGGATTGGATGATACCGGCGCCATCACAGGGAGCGGTTGGCGTGGTAGCTAGAAAAGATACCGCTCATCGCGAAATATTTGACAAGCTGAATCACGAGGAAACCCGGATTTGTGTAGATATTGAACGGGCTTTCCTGAATGAACTGGAAGCGGGTTGTTCATCTCCGGTCGGGGCTCATGCCTACATCAAAGATGATATGCTTTATTTTGTCGGAGCTGTGCTGGCTTTGGATGGTTCCCGACGGATGGATGTAAAACGAGAAATTCCGGTTTCAGAAGCCACAGCTGAAAAAGGACATCAATGGGCTGATTTATTGAAGAAAGACGGAGCGGTTGAATTATTAACCCACCGAAATTCCAATGATTAACCAAAAAAAGCCCAAAATTTTATTCACCACCCGGCTTAAAAAAGAGAGGATGGCAGCTTTGCAGTCGTCCGGCTTTTCTGTGGAAAGCGTGCCTTTCATTACTTTTGAGTATGTGATACCGGCCATGTGGATCAGTCAGCTGCCCGATCAAACCGATGCATGGATATTTACCAGTAAAAGAGCAGTAAAAGCCATTAAGCCGGTTATTAACGACCTGGAAGTTCCCGACCATATTTTTGCCGTTGGCTCCAAAACGGCTGAGATGCTTGAGGAACTGAATCTGGAAGTCACTATTCCGGACGAGTACAATGTAGTAGCACTGGCCGAAAAAATGAAGAAGCTTGAACTGAAAAGCGTGACTCATTTCTGCGGTAATTTGAAAGCAGGCGATTTAAATAAATTGCTGGGTAAAGAGGTTAGCCTTACCTCGGTGGAAGTTTATCGAACCAAGTTGGCTCCGCACACCCTGAATACTTCCAATTACGATGGCATTGTTTTTATGAGCCCAAGTGCAGTAGAGTCTTTTTCGGAACGGAATGAAATTAACGGGACGGCTAAAGTTTTTTGTATCGGTCCTACCACAGAAGCTGCAGCATCAGAAGCGGGTTTTGAAAATTGTATTATCCCCGAATATTATACCCTCGACGACCTGACTGAATCCATTAAAAATTATTTTAACTGATCATGAAATTTCCTGAATTGAAAAACCGATTGCTTCTTGATGTACTTGAAGGCAATGAGACTGAACGACCGCCGGTATGGATGATGCGTCAGGCCGGGCGGTACCTGCCGGAGTACATGGAGATCAAAAGGAAGTATAGCTTTTTTGAACGGGTCAAAACACCGGAGCTGGCTTGCGAAATCACCATTCAGCCCATTGATATCGTGGGTACGGATGCGGCTATTCTGTTTTCCGATATCCTGGTATTGATCGAATGTCTGGATATTGAAGTACAACTGAAGCCGGGATTCGGTCCATATTTGCCGGATCCAATCCGGACGGTAGAGCAGGTCGAAAACCTGAATATCATTCCGGCAGAAGAGCAGTTGAGCTATGTATATGATGCGCTGTCGATCACACGGAAAACCCTGGATGGCCGGGTTCCGTTAATCGGCTTTGCCGGAGCACCGTGGACACTCTTCTGTTACCTGGTAGAAGGGCAGGGCTCAAAAACCTTTTCGACCGCAAAATCCTTTTTATTCTCACAACCGGAAGCGGCTCAAAAGCTACTGAAAGTGATGACGGATCAAACCATCCAGTATCTGCATCATCAGGTAAAAGCAGGAGCACAAGCACTTCAGGTTTTTGAATCGTGGGCCGCAGCTTTGGGGCCGGATGATTTCCGGAAATTGGCTCTCCCACACTTGCAGCGAATTGCTGAGGAAGATTATGGTGTGCCTCTGATCATGTTTTGCAAAGATGCTGAATGGAGTTATCCGTTTTTTGCCAACACGAATGTATCCGGTTTTGGAATTGGCTGGGGATGCACGCCCGAACATGCCCGCGAATTTGCCGGTGATAAAGCTGTTCAGGGAAATTTTGATCCATCCAAGCTGTTGATGAATCCGGAACAGATCGAAGCTGAAGCTACAGAGATGATGAACCGATTTGGAAAAGGGAATTACATAGCGAATTTGGGGCACGGAATTCTGCCGAATGTTCCGGTAGAGAATGCCAAACGATTCGTGGATACGGTTAAGAATTTTAGATATTGAAGAGTTGGTTCCGACGCAGAGCGATCGGAACCAGAAAAAAAATATTCCTCGGTACGCACCTAAGTAAACGAACCCCGGTTCATTAAGTAAACGTACATCGGTTCGCCGAACCGAAATGAACTAAACCCAGCTTTATATGCCAGAATTGAAATCCAAAAAAGAAGAATTCAGCCGGTTTGTTAAGGATGTGCAACAACATATCTGCGATGAACTGGAGGCTGTTGACGGAGCTCAAAAGTTTCGCATTGAAGACTGGGAACGGGAAGGATTCGGAGGAGGCAGCACGCGCATTATTGCCGATGGCGATGTGATAGAAAAAGGCGGGGTGAATGTATCTGCCGTGGGCGGACCACTGCCTGAAGCCATGCAAGAGAAATTTGATGTACCGGAATCCGAGTTTTTTGCGACGGGCGTTTCCCTGGTCATCCACCCCAGAAATCCTTTTGTGCCCACGGTTCATGCCAACTACCGATATTTTGAATTGTATGATAAGGACACCGGCGAGCTGAAAGATCAGTGGTTTGGTGGCGGGGCAGACATGACTCCCTATTATCTGTTCCCGGAGGACACAAAACATTTTCATCAGGTTCACAAAGAAGTATGCGATCGGTTCCACCCGGAATATTATCCTGACTTTAAAGCCGAATGCGATGCCTACTTTTACAATCATCACCGGGAGGAAGCACGGGGAATAGGCGGGTTGTTTTTTGATTATCAGCGCCCCGATGAAAACCGATCCGCAGATGAGTTATTCGACTTTAGCAGGGCGGCCGGTTTTGCATTCACCGATGCTTATGTGCCCATCATGAAGAAACGCAAAGATCATGATTACGAACAGAAGCATCGCGACTGGCAGGAAATCCGCCGGGGACGTTATGTTGAATTCAATTTGATTCATGATCGTGGTACTTTATTTGGATTGAAGACCAAAGGCCGGATTGAATCCATCTTGATGAGTCTGCCGCCTAAAGTACAGTGGGTCTACGATCATCATCCGGAAGAGGGAAGCCCCGAAGCCGAGCTGGTGGAACACCTGAAACCGATTGATTGGATTAATTATTGAATTAACATCAGTAAGTCTTAATAGTCATCCTGAGGATACTTCCGAAGGATCTTCACAAGTAGAACCTGTGAAGATTCATCGCTCTCGCTCTGAATGACATAAAAAGAAATTGAAATGAAATACCCAACAACCCGATTACGACGAAACCGGCAATCAGCTGCCATCCGGGAAATGGTACAGGAAAACCGGTTACATCCATCCGACTTCATTGCTCCTATTTTCATCATGGAGGGAGAGAATAAGAAAGAGGAAATCCCCAGCATGCCGGAGTATTTTCGTTATTCGTTAGATTTGTTAACGGATGAACTGGATGAGCTGGTGGAAGTTGGGATTCAGTCGGTGTTGTTATTTGTGAAGGTGCCCGATGACAAAAAGGATAATAAAGGTACCGAAGCCTTGAATGATGAGGGGCTGATGCAACAATCGGTTCGGTTCATAAAAAAGAATTACCCGGATTTATTTGTCATGACCGATGTGGCGATGGACCCGTATTCCTCGTATGGCCATGATGGCATCGTGGTAGATGGCGAAATTGTAAATGATCCATCTGTAGAGATACTTTCTAAGATGGCGGTGAGTCATGCCAAAGCAGGGACCGATATGGTTGCCCCATCTGATATGATGGATGGCCGGATTGGAGCCATGCGTGAAGCCCTTGACGAGGCCGGCTTTGAGAACACAAGTATCATGGCATACAGTGCTAAATATGCTTCTTCTTACTACGGACCTTTCCGTGACGCTTTGGATTCTGCCCCCGGATTCGGCGATAAGAAAACCTATCAGATGAATCCCGCCAATGTGGATGAAGCACTGCGTGAGGTGGAGCTGGATATTCAGGAAGGAGCTGATATCGTAATGGTGAAGCCGGGAATGCCTTATCTGGATGTGGTACACGCTGTAAAACAGAATTTCAACATTCCGGTTTCGGTATATAACGTTTCCGGTGAATACGCCATGATTAAAGCGGCCGCCGAAAAAGGATGGCTCAATGAAGAAGAGGCCATGATGGAAGCACTTTTGGGTTTCAAAAGAGCCGGCGCCGATTTGATAGCAACCTATTTTGCGAAGTCAGCGGCAAGATTATTGAATCAATAAACATTTTTAATTGATAAACAGAACTATGGATTATCCGAAGAGTAAAGAACTGTACGAACGAGCATCAAAAGTGATCCCGGGCGGGGTTAATTCTCCGGTTCGGGCTTTTAACAGCGTAGGCGGAACGCCCCTGTTTATAACCCGCGCTCAGGGTTCTTATCTCTGGGATGAAGAAGGCAATCGCTACATCGATCTGATCAGTTCTTGGGGACCAATGCTGCTAGGGCATGCCGAGCCGGATGTTATCAAAGCCGTTCAGCAAACAGCCGAACATTCAACCTCTTTTGGAGCTCCAACCCGACTGGAAGTGGAGATGGCAGAATTGATTACAGGTTCTGTACCAGGTGTGGATAAAATCCGGATGGTGAATTCCGGAACCGAAGCCACGATGAGCGCCATTCGGGTTGCCCGGGGATATACCGGTAAGAATAAGATCATCAAGTTTAAAGGAAACTACCACGGCCACGGGGATTCCTTTTTGATTGAAGCGGGAAGCGGTGCGCTGACTATGGGCGAACCAAGCAGTCCGGGAGTTACGGAGGGAACGGCCAAAGATACCCTCAACGCTGAATACAATAACCTGGATTCTGTTGAGAAACTGGTGGAAGCCAACAAAGATGGAATAGCCGCCATCATTCTGGAACCTGTAGCCGGGAATATGGGATGTATTCCAGCTAAAAAAGGATTTTTGGAAGGACTACGTGAGCTTTGTGATAAACACAATATTGTACTCATTTTTGATGAAGTGATGACGGGTTTCCGGGTAGATTTTCAGGGCGCTCAGAAAGTATATGGGATTACAGCTGACATGGTAACCTATGGTAAAATAATCGGTGCCGGATTGCCGGTGGGTGCTTATGGTGGTAAAGAAGAAATAATGAATTATGTAGCTCCGACCGGGCCGGTTTATCAGGCGGGAACTTTATCTGGAAATCCGTTGGCTATGGCAGCCGGTTTCACACTTCTCAAGAAGTTGAAGGAGAACCCGAAAGTGTATGAAGAGCTGGAGAAAAAGTCGCAGGTACTGGCTGCCGGAATCTCTAAGATACTGGAAGAGCACAGCATTCCTTTTGCTATGAATCGCGTTGGTTCAATGATAGGGGTGTTTTACTGTGAAGGTCCGGTGGAAACCTTTGATGACGCTAACCGCACCGACAAAGAGCTTTTTGGGAAGATCTTTCACGGAATGCTAAATCGAGGTGTCCATTTGCCTCCATCTCCCTTCGAGGCTTTCTTCCTGTCCAACTCGCTGACAGCAGATGACATCAGCTTTATTCTTACTGCCTTTGAGGAGACGATCGCTGAAATTTCTAACTAAAACCGGCATGCTATTATAAATCAGAACGATTATATCATGCGGCAGATTCATCAACTCACTCAGGTATTGGCACGGGTGATTGCTGCGGTAGTGGGTTTTAAAAATCCCGAAAAGGCGGATCAAGAGATAGAAATCTCAAATCAGGCACTGAATGAGCAACTCGATCTGAATATAAACGACTTGCTGACATGGAGGCAAAAGAAATGCTCGGTAAGCTGGAAGAACATCCGGGGATGAACCATGAAAATATGGAGCGGGTTGCTGACCTATTATTTGAACTGGCTTCGGTTCTGTCAAAAGATGAGAAAACAGATAAAAACCCTTCTCAGTATTTGGAGCGTGCACTTTTGGTTTATAAGTATATCGAGTCAGAAGGGAATGTGTATTCAATAGATCGAAACCATAAAATGGAAGAGATTAGAAAACGGCTCTCGTAAGCAAAGATCGAAGTTGCACTTAATTTCCATTCTATTAACTTAGTTTTATCCATTCACTAACCGGGTAAAGCTATGAGCACCATCACGGTAACTAAGCATATCAATGCTCCCAAAGAGCTGGTTTTCAAAACCGTTTCGGATATAAAGAATTTTTCCAAAGCAGTGCCGGATATCACTAACGTGGAGTTCTTGACCGAGCAGGAATACGGAGTGGGAACAAAGTTCAGGGAAACCCGCGACATGAACGGGCGGGAAGCTACCACAGACCTCGAGGTAACCGAACTGGTTGAAAATGCTCACATTCGTATCGTTTCGGATACCATGGGTACAATTTGGGATTCACTGTTCACCGTTGAAAGAAAAGAAGATGGAACCGAACTCACACTCATAATGGATGCCAAAGCCTATAAATTGATGTCAAAAATCGTCAACCCGTTGATGAAAGGCATCATGAAAAAAGCACTGGAGAAAGATATGGTGGCTGTAAAAAATTATTGCGAATCAAATAATTAGCCTTTGTCTTGTAACAAGATTCTTGCCTGACCGTTTGCCATAAACTTCGAAAACTATACGACCAAGGCCGGGCTCATGAGGAAATTTCTATACTTCTTACCATTGCTTTTACTGCTGTTGAATACACAAGTTGCTTCAGCACATCCCTGGGGAGGATTGGTGATTGATCAGCAGGGCAATATTTACTTCACCTTTATTTGTCCTTTTGTGGATGATGGCCATTATGCCTGCGTCTGGCAAATTGATAATCAGCAGAACCTGAAGCAGGTGCTGGAATCCTCTCATTCTCCAAGCGATATCATTCTTGCACGAAGTCCGGGGCGGATGATATACGGAGCAGAAAGAACTAATGCTGGAGGTGGTTTCCAGGCAAGACTTTGGAAGGTTGATGGTTCAGGCAACGAACTTATTATCAACCCAACTACGGATGAAGAATTTTTCTTTATTCAGGCCTATGCCGTTTCTGAGAACGGAACAGTATTCTTTGCCCGGGAGAATCGTCTATTTCTACGGGATGAAACCGGGCGAGTATCAGAGATTGAATTAGCATCGGGTATTGATCGAATTGATGACCTTGCCTGGGGGTTAAATAACAAGCTGTACATTCTGGATAGAGAAAGCGTGAAGGTGATGGAAGAAGACGGGGCTGTTTCAGTTTTGGCATCCGGATTGAAAGAGGAAGACCCGGAGAACATTCCTTTCTCAGGAGCTAATATTCTTTTCGACTTTACGGTAGATGAAACCGGAAATGTGTACCTGGCTTATTATGGAAATCGAAAGGTGCTGAAAGTGAGTCCTGAAGGAGAGGTATCTGTATTTCTGGAATCAGAAGGACCATGGTCACCACATGGAGTAGATGTTTATGATGGGGAAGTATATGTGCTGGAATCTACCTTTGGAACCGCTAAGTGGTGGGAGTTTTGGGAGGAAGATGTGATTATTCCAAGAGTACGAAAGGTAGATATGGATGGAAATGTAACAACTGTGTTTGAATATGAAGTTGCACCGAAGGAATAGCTCCGACTGCAGTACGCAGTATCTAAAGATTACTGCTTTACTTCAGCTCCACAATTGTGCAACCGGCGCCACCCCGTTCTATAGGAGCCGTCTCCACACTTTTCACATCATTGCGGGTGTTGAGGTAAGACTGGATTTGGCTGCGTAAAATACCATCGCCTTTGCCATGGATTATCTCCACCTGATTCATATTCCGGTACACGGCACGATCGATGTATTGGGTTACTTCGTGCAGGGCATCTTCGGTTCGCATACCCCGCACTTCGATAGAAGGCTTCACCATTTCGGTAGTCAGGCTGTTATCACCCACCATGAGGGATGATCGTGCTTTTGACTTCTTCTTTTTTTGCTTTTCTACCTTAACCAGGTTCTTGTATTTGGTTTTGAGTCGGAGTCCGCCGGCCTGAACCACGGCATTTTTGCCATTAATTTCGACTAATTCACCGGTGGTATTTCCGTCTTTAAACCGAACGTGATCTCCTTTTCTGGGAGGATCATCCGTAACCTGTTCACGCTCTTCCTTATTCTCCTCAATTTCTTCCAGCGACCGATTTATTTCCTCCTTCTCCTGATCTACTTCCTTCCGGATTTCCTTAATTTCATCTTTATCAGCCTTGTTTTGCTCCACGATTTTCTGAACGGCCTGCTCAACCCGCTGGTTGGCAGAATCCATAATCGATTTGGCTTCCTTCAGGGCTTTTTCCCGAATTTTCTCTTTATCCTTTTCGATAGCCTGAATCTTATTCTCATACTTCTTGCGCTCTGATTCAGCCTTATCCTGAAGCTTGGAGTATTTTTCTTTGAGATCTGCAGCCTGCTGGGATTTAGTCTCCAGCTCGGTGATCAGGGATTCCATTTTGTCTTTGGCTTCTCCCAACAGCACCCGCGAGCGCTCCAGCACTTCTTTATTCAGGTTCATTCGTTCAGCAATTTCAAAAGCGTAACTGCTGCCCGGAATACCTTTCTTGAATTTATAGGTGGGGGAGAGGGTAGCCTGATCAAACTCCATGGAGCCGTTTACAGCTTTAGGATGCTCATGGGCAAATACCTTTAGTGAGCCGTGATGTGTAGTTACAATGATCTTCCCATTCCGATCAAGCAGCTTTTCTATAAACGATTGAAAGAGCGCACCGCCTTCTTCCGGATCGGTTCCGGCCGCAGCCTCATCTATGAGCACCAGACTGCCGGGTTCAAATTCTTCAATGGTCTCCCGCATCCATTTTAAGCGAGATGAAAAGGTACTCAAATCATTTTCAATGGATTGATCATCCCCGAGGTCCACAAAAAGTCCGGAGAATATGGGGATTTCGGATGTGGGGTCGGCAGGTACACCATACCCGGATTGGATCATCAGGGCAAGCAACCCTACTGTTTTCATAGCTACGGATTTCCCTCCCGCATTGGGCCCGGTTATCATCAGGCATTGTTCATCTTCTTCAAGCCGAAGAAAAAGCGGGATGATTTTTTCACGGTCTTCTTTTTTCTTTACGCTCAGGTTCTTAAGCCGGAGAATAGGATTGTAGGCTTCTTTGACGCTTAAATATTGATTTTTTGCGATAATGGGAATTTCCCCGTCCAGCTTTTGAGTAAGCTTGGCTTTGGCAAACACCACATCAATCTCGGCAAGGAAAGAAAGGTTCTGGTCAATGTACTCAGAATTCTTATTCACATGCTGTGTAAGTTCTTTCAGAATCCGTTCAATCTCCCGCTGCTCTTCAGCCTCAAACTGTCGAATTTCATTATTCAGGTTCAGCGCTTCCACCGGTTCTATATAAACCGTTTGTCCGCTGGCAGAAACATCGTGCACAAAGCCCTGAATCTTTTTCTTAAACTCCGCTTGAATGGGAATTACCATACGTCCGTTTCGAATGGTGGGGCCTTCATCCGATGCCATCCCATCTTTGCTGGCATCTTTCATCGATCTATTAATGGTGGTCCGTAAATCGGACTTCCGCTTGTTCAGTTTCTTACGGATTGCTCTCAGCTCCGGGCTGGCATTATCGCGAAGCTCTCCATGCTCGGTAATTTTTTCTTTGATGCTTTTCTCCAGCTCCTTCATGGGGATGAGACCTTCCGAAAGCTTGGCCATCCGGGGAAGTTGTTCGGACCGGGCTTTGAAAAAGCTTTTCACCTGTCGCGACATGGAAGAGATTTTCAGGATATCCACAAAAGCGGGCAGGGGAATGATGCTGCCCTCGGCTTTAGCGGCCCCAAGGTAATCCCGCACTTCCGGAAATTCCCCTAATGGAAAAGGATCTGCTGAGGCTATCACTTCTAACATTTCTTTGGTCTGCTCGGTCAGCAGCTCCACCCGTTGAGGATTAGATGTAGGAGTCAGAGCCTCCATCAGCTCCTCTGAACGCACCGATTGGGCTAATTCAAGAGTTGCCTGCCGGATTTGATCAAAGCCGAGCTTTTCTAAAAGAGTGTCAGGGTAAAGTTTCATTCAGGAGTTTAGTTGCCTTTAATTAGCCTAACAAAGATAAGGGGAATAAGGTTGTATATCGATGATGAATTGAGAAGAGAAATTTCCATAGGAGATGATATAGAGATGGAGGGAATGGGAAGCCGAAGCTTCCAATGTTCGTCCCCAAGCAGAGGCTTGGGGACGGGAGATTGGATAGGTGTTACTTCACAATTCAAAAGGTGTGCTTACATGGAGTACTTTATCCCACCAAGAACCCAGCGACCGGGCATTGGGGCTCCCAGTATTTCCTGATATTGAGTATCAGTCAGGTTCAGAACTTCCATATAAACCTTAAAGCGATCTCCGAACAACGTGTATCCAACGTTCAGGTTCGTAATAAAATACTGATCAGGTACTTCCGCATTAATTAAATCGGCCGATTCCTCGGAACGTACATTAAAGGAAGACTGGGAATTAATGGAAAAGGATCCCGCCTGAAGGCTCAGATCCAGGCTGGCCTGATGCTCAGGGTGATTCGCAATGTATCTTGACACCGTATTCTGGTCACTGGTGGTGTTTATATAAGTATAACCAACCTGTGAGCGAAGGGTGTTATTGGATGCAAATTTCTGAGTGAACGCCGTGAGTAATTCCACACCTGTTACGTCACTTTCAGAGATGTTGGAAGCATAAAAGTATTCTTCATCCGCGATCAGGTTATCAGCATTGTTAATCTGATTTGAATTCGTCAGGCTGTAATCAATCAGGTTAGATGAGCTACGGTAAAAGAAAGTAGGGGAAAACCGAAGCTGGGCAACGGGCGTCCAGTCAAAACCGAAGTCAAAGGAGGTAGACTCCTCAGGCAATAAGTCGGGGTTCCCAACATTTCTTCCGGGGGTCAGATTGGGAATTTGATGCGAGATGTATCGCTCCGTAAAATCACCTTCACGGATGGCCCGGCCTATAGACGAGCGCAGAACAATAGAACCCATATCAAAAGAGGCACTTACCTGAGGGAGAAAGCTCAAATCACTGATGGGATTGAATTGTAGCCTCAGGCTGGAGGTCATGCTCAATCCGAAATCAAAATTCATGGTATGGATACCGTACACTCCCCAGGATGTATTACCGTGGTTACCCCGGTCCGTACTTTCAATTTCTTTATTCAGCATTTGTGCCCCGGCCATAAAGCGCATGTATTTCAAGGAAGATGAAAGCGCATTCAACTGGTCGGTATTGAGCTCGTACTGATGGGAACCGTTTGCATAAAACGCTCCGGTTTGATGTACGTTGGCAGGTACCAGCGCTGAATTAAAATCGAATACATCCTCAACATCACGATAGGAGGCCGTAAATTCGGACTTATGAGCGCCATTTTCATACGAAAGTTCGGTTAGGGCCCATTTGCTTTCGATCTGCTCTGTCGATTCATCATAGATACTGCGGGTGTAAAAATACCGGGCATTGAAATCACGATTCTCAACTCCACCACGAGCATACCAGGACCAATTATCATTCAGCTTCACCGACATAGCCGATGACAGGTTCGTTACGTCAAAATAGGAGTTGAAGGTTTCGTCAGATGATACACCCTCAGCAAAGCCGGGGTTTTGAAATGACTCTCCGTCCGACTGTGATGTGCGGAAGGATGTGCTGAACCGCCAGTTCTTTTTGGAAACTCCAACACTTGCATCCAGAATCTGCAAGTTGTGTTCCCCGGCAGCCACATCTACGTTTGTGCGGGTTTGCAGGTTCTCAGGGGCTTCGGAATCTTTCATCAGGTACGCTTTGGTTTTGATGTGCACCACTCCGCCAACAGCATCGGCACCGAAAGAGGTGCTGGCCGGTCCGCGAATAAGCTCAATGTGTCCGATTTCAGAAAGTGCTACCGGAATATTAGTATTGAAATGAGCCGTCAAAGGATCGTTTAATGGCACATTATCGAGCATAAACAACACCTGGGAGAAGGTGCTTCCCCGAACACCCACATCAGCTTGTACTCCAAAACCGGCACGGGCGTTGATATTGATACCGGGAAGGCTTCGTAAAAGGTCGTCTACCGACTGAATCGGCATGTTCTGAATATCTGTTTGGGTGATCACGGCAACACTTTTTCCACTTTCGGATATAATGGTTGTGATGCGTGAGGCCGTCACATCAATGGAATCCAGCTCGGCCGTTAGTTGCCCGAAAGCGGGGCAGGTTATCAAAAATGAAATAAAAATAGCGGTTAAGAATCTCATAGGTTATATATAATTGAATAATATTTTATGTCCTCCGGGAAAATGACCAAAGATAATAAAGGAGCATCTGTAAAGACTAATCATAATCCCATTTTATTTACTGGAAGTAAGCTTCAGGCAATGAAACCAATGGTTTACTTACTCCATGAATGCCCCTACATTAATAGAAACAAAAGACGAAGACCATGAAGATCGAACTATATCAGGTAGATGCGTTCACGAACGAACTTTTTAAAGGTAACCCGGCTGCGGTCGTTCCATTAACGGAGTGGCTTTCGGATGAGGTGATGCAACATATTGCAGCCGAAAATAACCTATCCGAAACAGCATTTTTTATTGAGGAAGGAGACGGGTATCGGCTTAGGTGGTTTACCCCGGCTGTTGAGGTGGATTTATGCGGACATGCCACACTGGCAACGGCACATATTCTGTTTGAAGAGTTGGGTTATGACAAGGACGAAATCATTTTTAAAACGCGCAGCGGGCTACTTACCGTAAAAAAAGAAAACGGTCAATTATCGATGAATTTCCCGGCTGTGGAGCCGGAACAGGCTGAAGCTCCGGCCATTCTGTTTCAGGCGCTGGGCATCGAACGTACCTCAAACGTCTATAAGTCGGATGACTATATGGTTGTGTTAGATTCTGAGGCTGAAATTGCTAATCTGCAGCCTGATTTTCGGATGCTCAACGAAGTGGATGCCCGGGGCATCATTGTTACAGCCCCGGGAGATACAGTAGATTTCGTATCCCGGTTTTTTGCACCACAATCCGGCATCGATGAAGACCCTGTAACGGGTTCGGCTCATACCAAAACCACACCTTACTGGAGCAGGGAACTGGGTAAAACAGAAATGAAAGCCCGCCAGATTTCAGAAAGAGGAGGTAACCTGGTCTGCAGGTTAAAAGGAGACCGGGTGGATATTCTAGGGGAGGCCATAACCTACCTGAAAGGGGAGATGCTTCTTGGTTGAGATTTTGATTCTGTTGGCATTGGGTTTATCTGCCGGAGTTTTGGCCGGACTTTTAGGCATTGGTGGGGGGATCATTTTCACTCCGGTGCTATTCTTTTTGTTTGAGGCTGAAGGGGTGGAGAATCCGGTGCTTTGGACGGTAGCTTCCGGTTTGTTCTGTACGTTTGTGGCAGCTTCAGGCAGTATTATTCGGCAGTATCTTCAAAAGCATGTTTTTTGGCTGGAGGGAATTAAGCTTGGGACGTTAGGTGCTGTTGGTGTTTACATCGGGAAGCTGTTGATTACTTCTCCATATTACAGCCGTACCGAGTTCGTGATATTTTTCAGCTGCATGCTGATGTATGTGGCTTTTATGATGTTTCGCCGGGGCAACGATAAAGCAAATGAGTATGATCGTGAATACACCCGTATGGAACTGAAGGAAACATCAATTACCGGGGGCTTGGGTGGGTTTGTGTCAGTTTTAGCCGGTGTAGGCGGTGGTGGAATTATGGTTCCTATTATGAATTTATTCTACAAACAACCTTTTCGCAAAGCGGTAAGTGTTTCTCACCTGGCGATGATTATTATAGTGACCTCCGGTTGGTTACAGCTGGCTTTTGAACCCGGTGCCATTTCAGGGATAACCGAATTTTCTGTGGGCTATGTGGATTTCGGAGCAGCCTTACCGCTTTCTTTGGGAGGATTAGCCGGTGGATTTGGTGGTACTTTTTTGAATCACAAAATAAACCGTAAATACCTGCAATGGGGTTTTGCCATACTTGCCGTGGCAATGGCCGGCCGGTTGATTTGGGGAATTCTGTAGCTATATCCGGAATCATAAAAGACAATAGAAATGAAAATAGGCTACATCACAAAGCAACATCCCTCAAACCGAAAAGCCTACTCCGGAACACATTTTTATATGTACAAGGCGTTAGGGCAAAGCTTTGAAGAAGTAATTCCTTTCGGTCCGGTTGATTCAAATTATAAAATTATCCCTAAGTTAAAAGGCCGATTACTTCGGCTATTGACTGGAAAAGTGTACAAGTATCAATATGATATCGGGTTAGCCAAACGTATGGCTGCTATTATTGATCAAAAAATCGAAGAACATCAGCCCGATGTGTTACTGGCCTCATTGATGAATCCGGAAATGGCGTATGTTGAATCGGATGTGCCCTTTTATCTCACTTCAGATGCAACCTTCGTACTGTTGAATGATGTGTATGGTAGTCATTCCAACCTTCACCCATTGAGTGTTAAAGAAGCCATGCATCTTGAAAAAAAGGCGTTTGAGAAAGCTGCCAAGCTTATCCTTCCACTGCAATGGCTGGCCGATTCTGCGATGAAAGATTATGGTGTTCCATCATCTAAAATTGAGGTGATTCCCTATGGTGCCAATCTGGATACGGCAATTTCAACAGACGATGTTGAACAAATAATTGACAGGCGCCGGCAATCAACAAAGATAAAGCTGCTGTTTATAGGGATTCGCTGGGAAGAAAAAGGAGGTCCTTTTGCGGTGGAAGTCCTGAGATCGTTGTTAGAAAAAGGGGTGGATGCTGAATTGCATGTTGTAGGATGTGATCCTGAGATCCCAAACCGGCCTGACGGGATAAAAACTATCGGGTTTGTAGATAAAGAAACAGAGATGGGGAGAATGCAACTGGATGAGCTCTATAAAGAGGCTACGTTTTTTATCATGCCCACCAAAGCTGAGTGCGTGGGGATGTCGTTTATAGAAGCCGCCTCGTACGCCTTGCCCGCCATTGGTTCAGAAACCGGAGGGGTGCCCGAAGCCGTATCGGATAACGAAACCGGATTGATATGCAGGTCTGCCCATACCCCGGAAGAAGTGGCAAATTGGATTATAGCTGCCCGAAATGATGAGCAGAAATATAGTAAGTTATCCCAGCAAGCTTATGACAAGTACAAGCGTACTATGAATTGGGGAAATTGGAGTAAACAGGTTCGGGATGTTATCAGAAATGAGCTGAAGTAAGATTAAATTACCGTCGATCAAGTTGTTTTTCTGAGAGATAAGAATAATATTTAGTCAAAGATAACACCCTATTATTGCTGTAGAGAGATTATGAAGTATCCCCTTATCTATCAAAGAAAACGGCCATTCTTAATTATTCTGCTATTCTTTTGGTTGCTATCTGCACCCAATCTTTTCGCTCAAAACGATGAGTCTGAACCGGTACTACATCTGGCCTTTGAAAACTCTGTAGTTGATTCGACCGGTTTAAACCCATCCATTCAGGTAACAGGCGGGCAGTTTGTAGAAGACCGAAACGGCAATCCCAACAGTGCGTTCTATTTCGATGGCGTTGATGATGCGATCACGATTGCCGATACCGATAATGCTTTGGATAGTATAAGCAATAGAACGGGGATAACATTTATGTTGTGGTTTAAAGTGGAAGGTTTTCCCGAGAATATATCCAGATCAATGTTTTTAGAGCGCTATGATGAGTTTAAAGATGATTATTGGAAGAGCGAAGGGTATCATTTTGGCATTAATAATGTAGGATTTCTTCATGTCAGGGCTGGAGGAGTTGGTGGGGGTAATTTCCTGGTGGAAAATGAACAGTGGTTTCATCTGGCTATAACCATGAAGGATGGACAGGCTAAAACGTATATCAATGGTGAAATAAACAGTGAAGGAGAGAATTGGTTTAAATCAGCATCAGATTCGCCTATAACAATTGGTTCGACCCGTTTCTCTGAGCAGAAGTATATCGGTCGGATGGATGATCTTAAGATTTATGATCATGTTGTCGATGTGAATACCATTCGTAAGGCTGCAGGTGTACGACCAATAGTTGATGAAAAAATCGTAGATATTTCTTTCACTGATACCATAGCAGACTCCAGTTTTTTCCAATATCCCATATATGAATTTAGTGACACTGGAAAGGGTGACGGAACATTTATAAAGGACAGATTTGGTTCTGAAAATCGAGCTTATGATTTCAAAAATGCTGAGAAGCCAATCCGTATTTCTGATAAACAGTTTTATCAAATATTTGATAACAGGGAAGTATTTACTCTGTCTACCTGGTTGTATTTAGATTCATATGCACCCAAAGATGTTGAACAGATAGTCGCAGGGGTGCCTTTTGATACCTATGGAGATAACCCGGGATTTGTCTTGGAAATGGAGGAAGGCGGGTATTTGAAGTTTTATACCAGGGATATGATACTCGAGAAGAATAACCAGCTTCCTCAAAATCAATGGGTAAATGTTGCAATTACTTATGACGGAGAAGAACCTGAGCTATTTATCAACGGGAAAAAAGACCAGAACACCAGGCTTATTCGAAATATAGAAATTGAAAAGGAATACATCGGGAATGAAAAAGAGTTCTATTTAGGCAGTGATTTGAATTTTGAGAGAAGTTTTGAGGGCGCTTTGGATGATGTTGTTTTATACAACTATGTGCTCAATGAAGATGAGATTCAGAATTCAGTTATTGATTATGAATTCGAGTTTGAAGAGCCACAGGAATCTGTTTTGGCTTATCTTCCATTTGAAGGCTCAGTTACAGATCAGGCAGATATTGATAATGATATTTCAATAGCGGGTGGTAGCCTGACAACTGATCGTTTCAACAATAATGATAAAGCGTTTTCCTTCGACCAGGAAGATTATATTAAATATAATGATACAGATAACAGAATTGATTCTCTTTACAAAGGGCTTACTTTTTCATCCTGGGTGAAAATAAAATCATTGAATGGTGTCGGCTCGTATAGTGTGCTGCTTTCAAGGGAAGATGAAGGAATATCAGATAAATTTGAGGTGGAAATTCGTAAAGCGACAAGAGGGTATTTTAAGAACTCGTTAGTATTCACGATAAATGGAAAAACGACCGCTGTTTCCTCAACGGATATTGTAGAGGGGCATTGGATACACTTGGGATTTACATTTAACGGAGATAGCCTGAAAATTTTCCTAAATGGAGATTTACTAAGTGCTTCAACTTACGAAACAAGCTTGAGGGTTACTGATTCAGATTTATATTTAGGAGGTAAAGCAACCTATGGCGATAATGAACAGGGCTTTGAAGGTTCTGTTGATGACGTGCGTCTTTATAATTATGTGCTTGAAGACAGTACCATGAAGTCATTTTATGATTTATATACCGAAGGAAGAAAGTTCAAAAAAGAACAGTTAGTCTATCTCCCGTTCAGCGGGTCTGTTAGTGATTCATCTACAAACAATAATGACACGGAGATTATTGGGGCACAACCTACATCAGGCAGGTTTGATAAACCCAATACAGCATACTCTTTTACAGGAGATGATAATGTAGTAAAAATAAAAGATAACACTTCCGAATTAGACTCATTGTACGAAGGACTTACTATTAATGCTTGGGTGAAACTTGATGAGTCTGACAGTCACATGTCAATCGTTCATAGAAAAGATTCCTCAGAGTATGGTCAATTTTATCTGGGGGTGACTAAACAAATCTTCTTTAATATTAATAATGCGAAGCTTGCGGCATATCCGGATCTCTCTTTGAAAAGAGGGGAATGGTATATGATAACCGCTACCTTTGGAAACAATGTGATGAATGTTTACCTGAATGGTGAATTGGTTTCCAGTGGTAGATATTCTGGTCGTTTAGAAATGGGGGAATCTGATATTTTAATTGGAAATAATAAGGAGGAGTCGGAACCTTTCAAGGGATCAATAGATGAAGTAAGGATCTATAATTATGCTATCTCCGACAGCACCATTAATGAGTTCTACCAAGATAGATTCAAAGGATATGATTTGGAGGTTAAGAACTTGCTTCAGCTTTCCTTTAGTAACAGTTTTACCGATTCAAGCAGTTCGGAGCTGTTAGTACAAAGTGATGGTGGGGAATTTGCGGAAGATAGGTTGGGAAATGCAGAATCGGCTTATTCTTTCGATGGAATTAATGATGCTCTTTTTATTGAAGACAGTAATGCATCGCTGGACTCTGCTTCTAATGCTTTGAGTGTTACCGCTTGGGTAAACATGAGAAGTGAAGGAGAAGATTATCCAACGAGTACCATTATTTCAAGAATGGATGAAGACTACGATAGATACAGCATTGAAATAGTTGACAATTCGATAGAAGGACATTCAGAAGATAAAATTGGAGAAAAAATCAGGTTTCAACTTGATGATGTAGAACTAAATTTCGGTGCCCCACAAATTCAACCCGGAGAATGGTTTCATGTGGCTGCTACCTATGATGGAGAAAGAGTGCGTTTATATCTGAATGGTCAGTTTGTAAGATATGAGGATTACATGGGACTGCTTACTGTATCAGACTCTGACCTTTACATCGGTAACAATGCAGAGAACACTCAGCCTTTTTTTGGGGATATAGATGAGGTACAGATATTCAGCTATGCACTTTCTGATAGTACCATAGCAGAAATGATAGATATAGAACTGGAATTGGCTGTTTCTAACGAATCGACACCCAAAACAGAAGTCCCATCTGATTTTGAACTTTCTCAGAATTATCCTAATCCTTTCAATCCGACAACCAATATTCAGTTTAGCATGCCACAGGCCGGGAATGTTTCCCTTAAAGTTTATAATACACTTGGTCGGGAAGTAGCTACATTGAAAAACGAGAGATTAAGGGCCGGATCCCATACTATTGCTTTTGATGCCGGTAACCTTTCCTCAGGAGTGTACTTCTACCAGTTTAAATACAAAGGACAAGTGGTAACTAAGAAAATGCTGCTGATTAAATAAACCAAGCCTTAATTTTCTGAAGACTCCGCCATTCGCGTAGCCTGCCACACTACAGCTTTCCATTGACCGTTGCGCTTTTCAAAGAATCCGCTGTTGAGGTAGTAGCTTGTATCCACGCCTGATTCGGAAGGCGTTTCAGCTATTAACCGGAAAGTAAGGGCTGCCGTGTTCCCAAATACTTTGATGTTCAGGCTGTCGTAAGAATAAGCCGGGCTCTCTGTTTCTATGGTATCCGACTCAGAATCCCGCATTCCATTCATAATTACCTCTTTCCCGTGTCGGGTACCTGCCGAGCCGGTATAAACCAAGTCCTCTGCCCATAGCCGATCGTGCATGGCAGGGTCGTCAACATTTGAAAGAAACTCACCCAGTAGTTCTGTCAAAGCTTCTTTTTCCTGCTGGGGGTTCACCTGTGTGCAACTGCTAAATAAGGCGAGTGACAGGAGTACTAAAAAAGCCGGTAAATGTTGGTGTAGTCTTTTCATTGGCTGATCATTTTCGATGGTTGCCCCAGAGAATGTACTAAATCTGTAGCTCTCTCACATTCGTTCAACACGACAAAGTCTAAAGTTCCTCACAAAACTACCGACAAAATAAAAAGAAGCCCCGATCAAGAGGCTTCTTCTATTGTTAGCAATCTATAGCTTGAATGAAGCTATATTCCAGTAAAATTCAGTGGTTCACGGAGATACCATTCCCATGGCATCGGGTGCGAACCGGTTCAATGGCAACTCCTTAGTCCATGATTTTGCGGAGGAAAGCCGGCTGGTCGGTGTCATCCTTGCGGATGCGTTCCGTGCGGCTCTGAAATGGCGCGATGTTATCCTGCGCTTCATTCTTTTGTTCCTCTTCTTCGGGCACCTCAATACTGTCTTCCTGCTTGCGCACGTTTAAATCGCGGCGCAGGTAAGACGGAGTGTCTAATTTTTTAAGGTTGTTCTCGCCTTTGTAATAATCGCCGGTACCACGCTGAAAGCGTTTGGGTACATCGGGTTTCTTAGTGTTGTTCTGCATGTTAGCCTGCGCATTTTCAGCTGCTTTATTCAGCGAGCCTTTATCATTGCTGGCTACTTTAGCCGTGGTTCGGTCTTCGGCTAAATCAAACCCGGTGGCAATAACAGTCACGCGAATGTCTTCGCCAAAGTTCTCGTCCAGAACGGTACCCAGAATGATTTCGGCATTTTCACCGGCCTCATCATGGATGATGTTGGTAGCTGTGGTAGTTTCGCGCATTCCAAGGTTGGAGCCGGCTGAAATGTTCACCAGCACGTTGCGTGCTCCGCGGATGCTTACTCCATCCAACAGTGGTGAGTTGATAGCTGCACGGGCCGCTTTCTCGGCACGGTCGGCACCTTCTGCGGTTGCTGATCCCATAATGGCAGCGCCACCGTCGCTCATAGTAGTGCGGACGTCAGCAAAGTCAAGGTTAATCAGTCCCGGCATCAGGATCAGATCACTGATACCCCGTGTGGCGTTGTAGAGAACCTCGTTCGCCATCGCGAAAGCATCCATCAGGGACGTGTTTTCATCGGCGATGTCGAGCAGTCGCTCGTTCGGGATCACGATTACCGTATCACAATTTTTCTTCAGTTCGGTGATGCCTTCCAGGGCATATTTTTTCCGAACCTTACCCTCACATTCAAATGGGGTGGTTACAATACCAACGGTAAGGATGCCGCGACGTTTGGCAATTCCGGCAACCACAGGCGCACCCCCGGTTCCGGTTCCACCGCCCATTCCGGCCGTCACAAATACCATGTCGGCATTTTCGATAGATTCTTCGATTTCATGGCGATTTTCTTCCACCGCTTCACGGCCGATTTCAGGGCGCGCTCCGGCTCCAAGTCCATTGGTAAGTGCGGAACCCACCTGAACCTTGATATCTGCCATGCTGTTTTTCAGGGCCTGTGCATCGGTGTTCAGAGCGATATACTCCACACTTTCAAGACCCATGTTTATCATATTGTTAATGGCGTTACCGCCACCGCCGCCAACGCCGATCACTTTGATCTTGGCGTTTTCCTGGCTCTGTTCGTCAAAAAAGAAACGTGAATTGTTAGCCATTGTTAACTCCTATTTGAGTTGTTGTATTTTACTGGATTATTATTGTAGATGATTGCTGCAGGAAACGAGTCGTCCTTGCGAGAAATGAGCTTCGCGAATGCCGAAGCAATCTCCATAATCCACTTGGGGTTTATAAAGGGAGATTGCTGCGTCGCTAAACTTTGGATATCAACACCAAGCGGTGTTGCCTCCTCGCAATGACCATCTTTATTTACTTCTGTTTCCATAGCGTTTTGATTGCTGATTTTACTGCTAAAGCTCTTAGAAATCAGATCAAGTAGACCTTCGAGTGTCCGATAGGTCCTCGAAGCGTTTACGTTGTTGAATTCAAAAGCACAACGCTTCAAGGTCATTGAGACGCTTGACGGTTGCTGAGTTTGATATCTGATTTGTTGAATATTCATTCTTTAAAGCTCTTTGAACCAACTTTTCATGCGGTCGGTGATTTTCTGCATCACTTGTTCCACATTGGTGCCTTGCGATGATGAGGGCATCATAGCTTGGTTATTGGCTGTACCTGACCGAAGGGCGTGCATCACCAAACCTACACCGGTGGCGTAAATAGGGCTGTTCACTTCTTCCTTCAATCCTCCTGTAATGCCTAATGGAATTCCCACTTTGGCATCCAGTCCTAAAATTTCGTTTGCTAGCGGACATATATTTTTGATCAATGATCCGCCTCCCGTAATAACCACACCTGCGCTCATAGCATCGGCATAGCCACTTCGTTTAATTTCAATACCAACTATTTCCAGGATTTCTTCCATCCGGGCCTGTACAATTTTGGCAAGAATGCTTTTGGTGATTTCTTTGGGAGGTCGTCCCGCAATTCCGGGTACGGTAATCACTTCGTCCTCTTCGATAAGGTCGGCGTAGCTTTCACCGTGCTTACGTTTCAGGGTTTCCGCCTGGTCGTCAAGCACGCTGAGCCCGAGGCGAATATCATCGGTGACTTTTTGTCCGGCAATAGCAATTACAGCGGTATGACGGATAGTGTTATCCTGAAAAATGGCCAAATCGGTGGTACCTCCACCAATATCAACCAATACTACTCCGGCCTCTTTTTCCTCTTCATCTAACACCGAGTAGGAAGAAGCCAGAGGCTCCAGGATAAGATCAGCCACTTGATAGCCGGCACGTTCCACACAGCGATACATGTTTTTAGCTGCCGAAACCAAACCGGTTATTATGTGCACTTCAGCTTCCATGCGCATACCACTCATTCCCACCGGGTCGCTGATGCCATCCTGCCCGTCTACCACAAATTCCTGTGGAATTACATGCAGAATCTGCTGATCGGTAGGAAGCATGATGCGCTGGCAGTCTTCCAGAAGGCGCTCCACATCTTTAGCTGTAATTTCATTGTCTTTGTTGTTGATGGTAATCACGCCTTTACTGCGCATGCTGCGGATATGATCGCCTGCAATACCCACATTCACCGAATTCACCTGGATTCCGGAAGCCAGTTCTGCCTGTGCAATGGCATCTTTGATGGCGTTTACGGTTTTGTCGATGTTCACCACCACACCACGGTTCAGGCCATCGCTTTGAGCTTTGCCCACCCCGAGGATGTGAATCCGTTCCTGTTCATCGATTGAAGCTACGATTGCGCAAATTTTGGTGGTCCCGATATCGAGACCTACCATGATGTTTTCATGTTCTTCCATGACGATCCGCTGTGTTTTTGTTGATTGCTAAATTTCTTTTTTGTGTTGATGGCGATGCCAAATCGGAGTAAAAGTCTGAGATGGAATCTTTCTTCAGTAAACCCTGGTCCGGTTCTGATAACAGTTTATTCAAGAGGTTTCCTGCCTGCTTCACTCGTTCTGTTCGTTCTGCATCTTTTATTTGCCCGCCTCGTTCCGCACGCTCTGCGCCGGAACGATCAGATGATTCCTCTTTCAGTATAGAATATCCCTGAACATCGGCAAACGATATGTGATTGAAGTCAAATTTCACGGGTCACCACCTGATTTGTAAACCGGAGATCGACCTGTCGCATCGACCGGATTCCCTTCACCCGAATCACATCGGTGTAGAAAGCTTTCCAGTTCTCCAGTTTGGTTTGAAAGTCATTTCGGCCAAAAAGCAGCTTCACTCCATTTTCATGACTTAAAGCAACCACGCCGTCGGTTTCATCATATACCACTTCGCTGATGGTTGTCCATCCAAAGCCATCGATTTTGGCTTTCATCAAAAAGTCTCGTACCTGTGTAAATTCTTCAGTTTTAATGGTATCCCGGGAGGTTGCACTGTATCCATACAAAAGTGGAACGTCTTGTGTCTTGCCTTCCAATATGGGCAAACGCACACCTTCAGCATCTACATACATTCGGTCAGAGCCATTCACCAACAGGGCAATAGGCTGTCGTTCTGCCACAGTAAGTCTCAAATCTCCGCTGGGTTCGATGTAGGGCTTTACAGAGCGGACATAATCCAGTTTTTCTACTCGCTGAACTACTTCATTCAGGTTCAGGCTATCCGGTTTGATGCCCATAGGAATGTTTGCTGCTTGTTTTACCTGCTCGTAGCCGGTATAGTATAAGTTGTTAACCTGCACATCTTGCACGGTCACATTCCGGTTCCAGTAGAGCGCGGCAAGCACAGCAATTCCGGTTACCATCAACACGGTGGTAATCCACGGGAGTAAGCTTTTATTTGATGCTTGGTTACTCAACTATCTGGCTTTTGGTTTGAATTTTCCTGATTTCAACGCTTCAACGAACTCTTCGCCAAAGCGGTAAATATCTCCGGCACCCATCGTAATTATAATGTCGCCGGGTTCTGCAATCTCTTTCAAAGTTTTGGTGACGTCTTCTTTGTCTTCCACATACATCACATTCTTATGCCCGTACTGCTCGGCCGTATCAGCAATGAGCTTTCCGGTAACACCTTCAATAGGTTTTTCGCGGGAGGGGTATACATCTGTCACAATTAACATTTCCGCATCAAAGAAGGAGAGACCGAATTCCTTATATAATTCCTGAGTTCGAGAGTACAGGTGGGGCTGAAAAACAGCAACTACCCGGCGATCGGGCCAGCCTTTATTGGCTGCCTGCAATGTTGCATGAACTTCAGTAGGGTGATGAGCATAATCATCAATCACCATGCAGCCATTGTCATATTTAAGCTGGAAGCGACGGAATACACCTTCATAACGCTCCAGTCCTTTCTTAATTAGCTTAAAATCAATATCGAGCTCTAAACCGGTTGCAATAGCAGCAAGGGCATTCTTTACATTATGCTCACCGGGAGCTTTCAGTGTGATAACCCCAAGTTTCTCATCTTCCCAAACCACAGAGAACGTACTGGTAAAAGCGTCAGAACGGATGTCGGTGGCACGGAGCTGAGCTTGTGGTGTTAATCCATAGGTGATCACACGTTTTTCTAATTCCGGAAGAATGCTGCGAACATTCGGATCGTCGAGGCAAACTATGACAGCCCCGTAGAACGGGACTTTATTGGCATAATCGATGAATGCCTGCTTCACATCTTCCAGATCATCGTAAATGTCGAGATGCTCGGCTTCAATATTCGTAATAATAGCCAGAGAAGGAGAGAGGCGGAGGAAGGTCCGGTCAAACTCATCAGCTTCCACTACAATTAAATCGCCTTTACCAACCACGGCGTTGGTTTTATCGAAACTGTGAACCTTACCGCCTACAATAATGGTCGGGTCGTAATTTCCGTCCTGAGTGACATGCCCCACCATAGTTGTGGTTGTGGTCTTGCCATGTGTTCCGGCCACACCGATCCCGAATTTCATTTTCATGAGTTCGGCCAGCATTTCTGCACGTTTTATGGTAGGTATGCGCTCTTCGATAGCTGCTTTGGTTTCCACATTCTCATCAGCTTTAACCGCACTGGTGTAAACAACCACATCGGCACCTTCAATATATTCTGCCTTGTGGCCTTTGTGAACAGTAGCGCCGAGTTCCTGCAGTCGTTTGGTGGTTTCGGTTACCGCACCGTCCGAGCCGCTTACTTTATATCCGCGCTGTAACAATATTTCGGCCATCCCGCTCATACCAATGCCACCTATACCCACCATGTGGATATGTTTTGTGCGGCCAAATACGGGTTGTGTTTCGATGCGTTTTTCCACTACTGCGTTCTTATAACTTGGATTTTGCGATTTCTAATATTTCTTTGGCAATCAGCTTGGCGGCATCGGGCTTTGCCAGATTCAATGCAGCCTGATTCATGCGCTTTAGGTTTTCCTGGTCATAGATCAATTGCTCCACCAGTTCAGTCATGGTCTCTTTCATAGCATTATCCTCCAACAATTTTGATGCACCTGCATCTACCATTGCTTTAGCGTTTTGTGTCTGGTGATCTCCGGCAACATTTGGAGAGGGGACCAATACACTTGGTTTTCCCGTTAGCATTAATTCCGAGCAGGAACTGGCCCCGGCGCGGCTTATTACCAAATCTGCAGCTGCATACGCTTCCGCCATGTTGTCGAGGAAGGCCGTGAGTCGCAGGTTTTCTAAGTTCTTTTCGTTGATTTCGGTAGAGAGTTCATCATAATACCTTGCTCCACACTGCCAGATTATTTGTAAACCGGCTTTGTTGTGAAGTTGCTCGATATTGGCTTTCATCGCCTCATTGATGGTTTTAGCTCCACCGCTTCCGCCCATCACCAATAACACAGGCTTGCTCTCATCAAAGCCAAAAGACTGTAACGCTTTTGATTTATCAGCTCCGGTTAAAGTGGCACGGGTTGGGTTGCCGGTGATCTCCGTTTTTTCTTCTGGTAGATACCGGTCGGCTTCTTTGAAGGCCGTAAAAATCTTCGTAGCGAACTTCGCCAGCAGCCGGTTCGTGACACCCGGAAAACTATTTTGTTCCTGTATCACAATGGGAATGCCTTTTTTACCCGCAACCCACCCAACCGGACCGGCTACATACCCGCCACAGGAAACCACGACATGCGGCTTATAGCCAGACAGTATTCTCAGGCTTTGCACAAGGCTGGTCATCAGTTTAACAGGGAACAGTAAATTCTTCAGGGTGAACCGGCGATGGAAACCACTGATCCAGACATTACGGATGTCATAGCCTGCCTTCGGCACAGCCTGCCATTCCATATGATCCTTGGTTCCTACAAACAGGATTTCAGTCTCAGCTTGTTCTTTCCTTAAAGCATCAGCAATAGCAATAGCAGGATAAACATGTCCGCCTGTGCCGCCGGCAGCTAATAATATGCGTGGATTCTTATCCATAGAATAAGGTCCTCCGGTCCCGGTTATGTTTCGAGATATTGAGGAGGATGCCAACCATCAGCCCGGCAAAAAGCATGCTGGTACCGCCATAGCTTACAAAAGGCATAGGCAAACCCGTTACCGGAAGGATGCCACTGGCAACCCCGGCATTTACAAATCCATAAAAAACGATAGTCAGTGTACAGGCCACGGCCAGTAATGAGCCCAGGTGGTCTTCTGCATTCCGGGCGATGAACACAATGCCCCGGAATAAAATCAGTGTGAAAATGAAAATGAGTGACATCGCACCAATCAAACCATATTCTTCTGCGATGATGGCAAATATAAAGTCGTTGTAGGGAGCGGGAAGGAAGTCACGTTGCGAACTTTTCCCAATCCCAACGCCCATCAGCTCACCTTTGGCGATAGCAATATGAGCCTGTTGAGCCTGGTATCCACTGCCCTGAATAATGTGTTCGCTTGGAATCTCTTTGATTTGGTTCAAATATTGTTCGATTCGATCCTGGCGGTTTGTGGATTGCCCAAGAAGTAACGCTCCTCCCAAAATGCCTACCGCAACAAGGGAGCCCAGCTGAATTACACTCACTCTGCCTACAAACATGATGACGAGGCAAATTCCCAGCAGGATGGCTGCACTACTGAAATCTTCGATTCCAATAAGCCCGCAGGTGAGAATCACCCAAAACATGATGGGGAGGAAGGTCTTTTTAAAATCTTTGATGTATTCCTGTTTTTCACTGAGTAATACACAAACGTGTACCATCAAAGCCACCGTAGCAACCATGGAAGGCTGGAAAGAAAATCCGCCCACATTCAACCAGCGCTTGGCCCCGAATTGCTCGGTTCCGAATGCCAGCACGGCTAATAAAAGTAACAGGCTAACTACCATCCCGATACGGCTGAACTTGGCTATGGTGTGGTAGTTCACTTTTGATGCAATCAGCATCACAAAAAAGGCAATACCGAGCTTCACCAAATGCCCGACAATCAGGGTGCCGGCCGTTGTGGATTTTGTTTCTGCAAAGAACGCGATAGACGAATACACCGCCAGCATCCCGAACGTCATCAGGATCACAACCGACATCAACAGGTACCGATCGCTGCCTTGCTTGCGCGTATCGATATCCTCGGCGGAAGTGCCGATGATGTTGGAAATATTGCTATGTGGACTCGTGTATATCATGTATTAATTTAAAGTGACAAAGTTTTGGAGTGACAGAGTTACAAAGTGGTTTATGTGACAACCACTTTGTAACTCTGTCACTATGCACTCTGCTTCTTTCACAATTTGTTTACTTCTTCTTTGAAAATTTTACCTCGATGTTCATAACTGTCGAACATGTCAAATGAGGCACAGGCCGGGCTCAACAGCACGACTTCACCTCGTTTAGCGACTTTTTTTGCAGCCCTGACGGCTCCGCCCATCGTTTCAACGCGGACAAAGTTGGGGGCTACTTTTCCAAGCTGTTCTTCAACCCGGTCTTTGGATTCGCCAATGGCAATAATGGTATGTACCTTTTCCCGGATTTGAGTTTCCAGCTCGCTGTAATCATTTCCCTTGTCGCGACCGCCTAAAATCAGTGTAACGGGGACGTGAAAACTGTCTAAAGCAAACCAAACCGCATTTACATTGGTCGCCTTACTGTCGTTGATGTATTTCACGCCTTCAACTTCGCGGGCCAGTTCAAGCCGGTGTTCAACGCCGGTGAAGCTTTTCAGGCTCTCGCGGATGGCCTCATTTTTGATTTCAGCCGCACGGGCTGCCAATGCGGTGGCAAGGCCATTACTCAAGTTGTGCTTGCCACGAAGTCCTATTTCTTCTACTGACATAAGAGATTCTTCTTTATTGTTGAATTTGAAGATGATATGATTGTCGCGAACAAAGGCTCCTTCAGGTACTTCCCGTTTATTGGAAAAGGCCCATAATTGTGGAGCCGATTGCTTTTGCTTTAGCTGTTCAACGTGCTTTTGGATGATGGGGTCATCGTAATTGAAGATGAACCGGTCATCCGCCGTCTGATTTTCTGTTATCCTGAATTTCGCTGCTGCATAGGCTTCAAGGCTATGCTGGTAGCGGTTCAGGTGATCCGGAGTGATGTTCAAAATCAAACTCACTGCCGGTTTAAAATCTTTGATGTGATCGAGCTGAAAGCTGCTCACTTCCAGCAGGAAATCACCTTTGTTCTTGTCAATCTCATCGGAAAAGGCCACGCCAATGTTTCCCGCAAGGGCGTGCTCCCGCTTAGCCGTTTTCCAAACATGATCTAACCAATTGGCAACGGTGGTTTTCCCATTGCTGCCGGTTACAGCAATGATATCCTGTTCGGTGAACCAGCTTGCTGCTTCAATTTCGGAGAACACCTCTTTTCCTTCATTTAAGTAGTATTGTATAATCGGTGCTTCCGTTGGAACTCCCGGACTTACTACCACAAATTCAGCTTGTCTGGCTTTTTCTGTATGGCCGTTTTCTTCAAAGGGAATACCGGCCGATTCTAATTTCTTTCTGGCATTGTCAGAGATTTTGCCATAATCAGACACAAAAATATCCGCTCCTTTTTTATGAAGGAGGAGAGCAGCTGCTATACCACTGCGGGCAGCGCCAATCACAACGATATGTTGGTTCTTAACTTCTCTCATCGGATTTTGAGGGTTAACAGACTTAGAATTCCCAGTAAAACCGTGATAATCCAGAAACGGACTACAATTTTTTGTTCAGGCCATCCTTTCTTTTCATAGTGATGATGGATGGGAGTCATCAGAAAGACCCGCCGGCCTTCTCCATACTTTCTTTTGGTGTATTTGAAATAGGTTGTTTGAATAATCACCGAAAGCGTTTCAATAAAAAAGATTCCGCAAATGAATGGGAGAAGCAGCTCTTTGTGTAACATCAGGGCTACGGCTCCAAAAGCTCCACCCAAAGCAAGAGAACCTGTATCTCCCATAAAAACGGAGGCCGGATTCGTGTTGTACCATAGAAATCCAATACACGCTCCAATCAGTGAAGCGGCAAAAATAGTAAGCTCACCGGCTCCCGGGAGGTACATGATATCGAGGAAGCCTGAAAAATCGACCCGGCCAGACACATACGCAAAAATGGCAAATACGATCCCACAGATGGCGGATGTGCCGGCAGCCAGTCCATCCAGGCCGTCGGTTAAATTAGTTGCATTGCTAACAGCTGTAATCACAAAAACAGCTACGGTTAAATAGATCACCCAGCCTAAAGTATCGCCGAAGTAGGCGTAATCAATATTTACGTTCTTCAGGAAGGGAACCGTTGTAAGAGAATTAAAGGTCTCAAAGTCGGGATGGAAGTAAAGTACGGCCCCAACAACCAAGCCAACAATTACCTGACCGGCTATTTTAAACCATCCGGCCAGTCCGCTCTTATCTTTTTTGACCACTTTGATGTAATCATCAATAAATCCAACAATTCCTAAAGCCAGTACTACGAATACAATCAGCCAGCTGTAGATGCTTTCCATTTTCATCCACAAAAGAGCCGGGATTACAATCGCCAGAATAATAATGACACCACCCATAGTAGGGGTTTCGCCTTTGGCAAGGTGGCTGTCCAGTCCAATATCGTCACGAATTACTTCCCGAAGCTGCAGGTGACTGAGCCAGTGAATTATTTTTTTTCCGATAAAAAGGCTGATCAACAAAGAAGTAACGGCAGCCAGCGCTGTTCGTGTTGAAATAAAAGCAACGGCTCCGGTTCCGGGAACATCATAGGTAGCATCAAGCCAGGTGAAAAGTTCGTGCAGCATCAGTTTCCTCCATTTGTTTTAATGGTTAGAAACTCTCGGGCTATTTCACGGTCATCAAAATGAATACGTTCACCATGTACTTCCTGATAGTCTTCATGGCCTTTACCGGCAATCAGGATGATTTCGTTTGCGGAAGCATCAGCAATTGCTTGTTGAATCGCTTCTTTTCGATCGGTAATGCTATTTACGTTATCAAGCTCTTCAAAACCGTCCAGTATATCTGCGATGATCAAATCGGGATTTTCACTTCGCGGATTGTCGCTGGTAACAATAATCTTGTCAGCAAACTCAGCCGCTGCTTTGGCCATCTTCGGGCGCTTACTTGAGTCGCGATCTCCACCGGCACCGAAAACAACAGTCAATGTTTGATCGGCATCTTTTACAGAAGAAAGGGTAGAGCAAACGTTTTCGAGGGCATCGGGCGTGTGGGCATAATCCACAATTACTTTAGGGAGATTTTCTCCTTCAATCGTCACCGGCTCCATACGTCCCGCCGCACCTTTAGCATTACTTAGTGCTGCTGCAATTTCTTTGGCATCCAGGCCGAGTGCCCGGCAAATAAGGAAGGCTTCTCCCACATTATAGGCGTTAAACGTTCCTATTAGCGGGCTTTCAATTTTTTCCCCGTTTACGACGATGGTAATTCCTTCAGAAGAATTTTTCAGGATATGGGCCGACTCATTATCAAAGCTGAGTAATGATTTCCGAGCCTTGCAATCCTTCAGCATAAACTCACCCTGTACATCATCAGCATTAATTACAGCAGTAGAAGATTCGGGGAGATTGTCGAACAAAACCTTTTTTGCCTTAGCGTATTCATCCAGTGTTTCATGGTAATCAAGATGATCTTGGCTCAGGTTGGTGAAAGCAGCTACTTCGAAATTAATTCCGGCTACCCGGTCCTGATCTAAAGCATGAGAGGAAACTTCCATGACCAGATACTCAGAGCCGGCCTCTACCATGGTTTTCATGTCATTGGCCAGTTCAATAGGATCGGAAGTGGTAAGCTTACTATCGAGAACTTCTTCTAAAATTCGCTTGCTTACAGTTCCCAATAAGGATGCTTTTTCTCCACAGGCGCACAATGCCTGATAAACCAGGGTAGCTGTCGTTGTTTTGCCATTGGTTCCGGTGATGCCAATCACTTTGAGCTGTTCAGCCGGGTTTCCGGCAAATGCCTGGGCAATTGGGCCGGCCAATTTTTGCGTGTTTTCGACTTCTATCACACATACATCTGCTTCGGTGTAATAAGATTCCTCACAGATAATAACTCTGGCTCCACGGCCAATGGCGTCTTCTAAAAACATGTGCCCGTCAACCTGTGTGCCACGAATTGCGATAAAGACAGAACCATCCTGTACTTCACGGGAATTGATGGCGAACGTAGTTATCTCACCATCAAAATCTTTGTTTGTGACGTGCAGAGGGTTACAAATTTCTATGAGTTTATCTATCGTCAATTATCGCTTTTTGGTTTGAGTGAGTAATTCCAGTGATTTTGCCTTACCTCGAATGGTGACGCTGTATCCTTTACGAAGGAGCTCCCCCTTTTTAGGATACTGCGCAAATACAGTTCCTGAGCCAATGATCTCGGTTTCGAGTCCACGCTCGGTAAGCAGATTGGTGGCCTGGCGCATATTCATGCCAATCAGGTCAGGAATCTCAGCATAGCCGTCTTTCACTTTTGCACTGTCAGCAGCCACATAAGTTTCCGAAAGCGTTAAAGAAATTTCTTTTCCAAGGGGAATTTGAGTGCCTGCGTCAGGTGATTGTTCCATTATATAGCCGGATTTCCCTTTCATTTCATAAGGAATGTTTAAGCCGGCCAGTAATCCATCCGCTTGTCTTTTGTTTAACCCTTTCAAAAATGGAACCTGAACAAATGCCGGACCTTGTTCTTCATCAGCAATCATATTTTGCTGAATGTTGTTATCCAGTCCGGCAATGCGTTTGGCTACATTTTGGAAAATAGGTGCGGCAGTATAACCTCCGTAACCACTGGTTCGGGGTTCATCCAAGAGAATCAAGCACACATATTGTGGGTCATCAACAGGGAAGAAGCCTACAAATGATCCGCGATAATTATTGGTGTAGCGACCGTTAACCACCTTTTTGGCTGTTCCGGTTTTTCCGGCAATCCGAAGTCCATTTACCTGGGCAAGGTTGCCGGTACCGGAATCGGTTACCACGCTTTCAAAAATGGGATACAGTTTATCTAAGGTAGATTCTTTGGCGATTCGCCGGATTTCTACCGGTTGGTGATCAGAAACAACTTCCCCGTTTTTGTCTTCAATTCGATCTACCAGATAAGGCCGCATCATTTTCCCGTTATTAGCAAAAGCAGCATAAGCCTGGGCAATTTGCAGAGGTGTGGTTTGAATTTCATATCCGTGCGACATCCAGGGCAGTGTAACCAGGCTCCATTCGTAAGGCTTTGCCAGTCGGCCTTCTACTTCACCAATCAGATCTATGTTTGTACTGGAGCCAAAGCCCATGTTACGGGCATATTGGTAAAAGATTTCCTTATCCATTCGCATGGCTATTTCTGCTGTAGCCACGTTAGAAGACTTTTGAATAACTTCTTTAAAAGTAAGGTCACCCAACGGGTCGTGGTCTCTCAATACGAGGTCGTGAATCACCACTTCACCGTCGTCGGGAGTCTCAAATACCTCATCAAAATTAACTACGCCTTGTTCCACAGCCGCAATGGCGGTAACCAACTTGAATGTGGAGCCGGGTTCAATCATGTCAGAAATGGCGAAATTTCGCCGATTTTCTTCATCGTTGCTCCCGGGATAATTGGGATCAAAAGTGGGGTAATTTGCCAGTGCCTTAATGGCTCCGGTTTTGGGATCCAGGATGATGCCTGTTCCATAATTAGCGAGGTGTTTATCCACTCCGGCTTTCAGTTCATCTTCCAGGATAGCCTGCAGGTAGGCATCAATGGTCGTGTGTAGGGAGTATCCGTTGCGGGGAAGTTTTTTTGGAGCTCCTACATATTCGAAAATCCGGTTAAAAGGATCGCGGCGTACCTGGCGCACACCGTCTTCCCCCTTTAATTCTTCATTATAATAAGCTTCCAGTCCTATTCGGCCATTGGTTTCGTGATTCACAAACCCTAAGGTGTGAGCCGCAAGTGTTCCAAAGGTGTATTTTCTCCGGTAGTTTTCTTCCAGGATTACGCCATCTATATCAAGAGCTTTGATCTGATCTTTGGCCAAAACCGACAGATTATTCTCAAGAACGATATAGCGGGATCGGGCAGGAGCTGAGTTTATCTTTGTTTTATAGTAAGAGGTACTCTTCTTGGTTAAAGCGGATAACTTGGTAATCAGTTGATCTACCTGTTCTTTAGGTACACCCGGCTTTCCGTTGACTGTTACTTTAGGGTCAAAAGCCAGTTTGTAATCCACGGCGTTGGTTGCCAGCAAGGTGCCATTGGCATCATAGATATTACCGCGCTGGGCAGGAATAGGAATCTGATCCACCGCTTGTTTGCTCCAGAGTTCACGTAATTCCTCGCCTTCCACATAGTTAATGCGAATGAGCTGAAAACCTAACGCGCAGGGGATGAGGAGTATCAACCCAAGAACGATAAACATTCGGCTTAATATGGCAGTGCGTTCATCCATCCGTACTAATCCTCTTTTATGATGATGACTTTATCTGCCGGGCCGCCGTTTACGAAACCTTGTTCTTCGGCTTTACGGTATATCTCGGCCGGACCGATCATGCGGTCGTACCGAAGTTTGAGCTCATCGTATTGAGCCCGTGCCCGATTGTATTCCGCCTCCAGCGTCTGTACTTCATCTAACAGCCGCTGGGTTGAGAATACATGGGTAAGGTATAGCAAACCCAGTGCCCCTATGATGATACTTCCTACAATCACCTTCCAGGGTTTGACCTTGGGGAGGCCAATTTTGGAGTTCGCTTTTTCAGTATGCTTTGTCCGACGGTGTTTTGGGGAGGAAGAGTTATTGTCGGGCAGAGATACTTTGCGAAGGTTGGGACGAATGTCATGCTTTTTAAGTGGGGATTGCACGATCATGAGTCGCCTCCTTCTATCTTCTCGGCTATCCGAAGTTTAGCGCTTCGGGAGGCCGGATTTACGGAAACCTCTTCTTTATTGGGGGTAATAACCTGCTTGTTTACAGGCTTTATGGGGGATATCGGGTTTCCATAAAAGTCTTTTTCCACTTTCCCTTCGAAGTTACCGGCTTTAAAAAAGCGTTTCACAATGCGGTCTTCGAGAGAGTGGTACGAAATAGCTACAATACGTCCGCCGGGCTTCAAAACTTCCAGTGATTCTTCCATAACGCGCTTAAGCATATCAAGCTCGCGGTTCACTTCAATGCGGATACCTTGAAATACCCGTGCCAGGGATTTCACTTCAAAACGTTTGTTAACGACGGATGAAACCACATCACGGAGTTCACCGGTAGTTTCTATCGGGCGTTTTTCGATAATGGCTCGAGCAATTTGACGGCTCTGCTTTTCTTCTCCATAATGGAAGATGACATCGCGCAGCTTTTCGTATTCATATTCATTCACCACCTGGTAAGCAGAAACACCGGAAAGATTTCCCATTCGCATATCCAGTGGGCCGTCTTCCTGAAAGCTGAATCCGCGTTCTGCTTCTTTAATCTGGTGGGTTGAAACTCCTAAATCCAAAAGGATTCCGGCTACCTGTCCGTGGGTTTGGGGAGGTAGAAGGGTGGACAGGTAGCCAAAATTGCCTTTTATGGGGGTAAAACGATCGTCGTTGCCAATGTTGGATGAAGCTGCTTCGAGCGCCTCATCATCCTGATCGATGCCGTATAGCCGTCCGTTTTCGCTAAGGTGGGCTAAAATTTCTTTGGAATGACCGCCACCGCCAAGCGTACCATCTATATATAGGCCATCCTTGTCGGTGATAAGTGCTTCCACCGATTCATTTAGTAAAACCGGGATATGTTGGTGATATGTCGTCATCTCAAGCACCATCGGTTTCCGGTTCATCTCCCATCACTTGTTCAAAAACCTCTTCGAACGCATCGTCATCCATTGCTTCATCAGCTTCGGCCAGCTTTTCCGGATCCCATACCTCTATATATTCACCCATTCCGAGGAATACGGCTTTTCCGTTAATTTCTGCATACTCTGTAAGGTCGGAGGGGAGGGCAATCCGATTTTGCTTGTCAAGGGACACATCTTCCGCATAACGCAGGAAGTTTCGTTTAGCCAGGCGGCCTTTTTTTGTGAAGTTATTAATACGGGACAGTTTCTCTTCTACATTGGACCACTCATCTTCGGGATATAAATAAAGACAGGGTTCCTGTCCGCGTACAATGGTGAAGCGTTCTTGTGCGGCGGGGCTTAAAGATTTGCGTAATTTGGCAGGGAAGGCTACGCGGCCTTTGGCATCTATACTATGCTCGTATTGTCCTTTAAAACTTGGCACGATATCCCTGCGTGTTTTAGATTGCTTATATTAGATCAAAAGGAGAGCAGTCCCCACTATCTCCCACTTCACCCCACAATGTACCCTAAAGTACCACTTTGTGTCAAGAGCTTTCCCTCAGAAAGTTAAATGAACGGCTGTGTGGGTTTTTCAGGTATTGAAGCAAGTTTTTTAAAAGCCGAACATGTTTTGCATATATATAGTCAGAATATGTTCTTTCACGGATTAAGGGTTGTTGAGTGCGGAAAATGAGAGGGGATTTCAGGGCTGTGGGAGAGAGTGGAAGACTATTTATGGGATCGCTTTTCTGGTAGGATTTTTGAGGTAAAACTGACCAAAAAAACAATACTACTTATAGTATTCTATAGGTAAAAGATTTGCGATAAGGTGGGACGCCCAGACACCATCAAGTCTTAAAGACTTTGGGTTTTTCAGTTTTCCGTCTTCAGTAACTATAAAAATTCCAACTTCAGATAAAGGAGTAATTCTGGATCGTTCTCTTTGATGAAAGTTATCATTCTTATCTCCATACAAAATGTCAACGGGATCCTGAAGGCGATATACTTTTACACCCTGCTCATTCTCGATGTTCTCATCCGGGGAAGTTATGATAAACTCCTTGATGCTAAAGGGATCATAACCGCCCATATAAACGACTTCAAAATCATTAACGCGAAGCTCGTCGTTGTATAAACTGATAAGAAAATGCTCGAAAGATCCTCTGTAAGCTCGTTCGCGGTTTCTGCTCCAGGTATTGGTTTCGGACCTTCTTTGCTCCGTCATTTCCTTAAAGCTGGAATAGTAGGTGTACGAGCTGGTTTCTCCGTTTTCGTGCAGGGTGAAATTGACCAGATCTATTTCAACCTCATATCCAAGAGCATCATTTTTAACAATAAGAGGCTGGGAAGCCGTAGCCACAAGATTATCATCCTTGTCGATTTCAAAACTTATGGCCCAAGGGTTCTCAATGGATGTTTGTTGAGCCAGGTTATCATTACCAATAAAATATCTCCTGAACTTCCCAAAGTTATTCAACCACTCTTTATTTGATGTAGATACATTTATCTGGTCCAGGTCAAATTGATTGGGTTCCATTTCAATGATAAAGAACAACGGAGTTTTTTCTGCTTCAAGATCAATGGTTCTGGCATTGGTTTTAAATCCCAGAAAACTGACAACAAGCGTTTTTTCTCCACCCATTTTTGTGGAGAATGTAAACTCTCCGTTTTCATCGGTAGTGGTGCCTATTTTGGTTTGTGAAATGTAAACATGAGCCGCAGCTAATGGGGAACCATTCTCTTTATCTAGAACCCGTCCCTGAATTGTAATGGACTTTGAGGACTGCCCACTAACAGAAAAGAAAGGAAATGCCATACATAATATAACCACAGTCAGAAAGATACAGGCAGTTATATTTTTCTTGAAAAATCCGGGCATTTCAAAAGGTTTATATAAAAGTAAACGATAGAATGTACTCTAAGCCATTGCCTAAAACAATATTCATCTATCCATACATTTAGAACGTATGTTACGGTTCAAGCAGGTTATATTTTTTCATGATATCCAAAACCTCCGGTATAGGAAGGGCTTGTTGGGTATGGCCGCGGTCTCCGGTTACCGTGGTGGCCATAAAAAGTGAGTTCAGGATGGCTTCTTCGGTTGCTTCAACGGCTGCGAGAAACAGAGGTGTGGTATCCGGGTTCCTAAGTTCTGTGTAGTCTTGGGTTGATCCGGTTTTGTCCGTTTCTATTCTAACATCCTCATTTGTAGAAAAAGCAATTACGTAATCGCCACTGCCATTCGAAGCAAAACCACCCACTCGTGAAATCCCAAGAAAAGCTCTTTTTGCTAATCGCTCCAGATTCCTTGAAAGGAGAGGGGCATCGGTAGCAACTATGATCATTATAGAACCATCTACTTCATAAGGCACTTGTCCCGACAGGTAATGATTTTGAAGTTCTTTCCCAACCGGGGCTCCGTCAATGGTTAATACCCCTCCAAAATTCGACTGAACCAATACACCGACCGTATATCCACCAAATTTTGTGGGCAGTTGACGGGATGAAGTTCCGATTCCGCCTTTAAATCCCAGTGCAGAAGTTCCTGTTCCGGCACCTACGCTTCCTTCTTCAACCGGACCGGGTTGTGCATTCTCAATAGCTTCAAAAACATCATTAATGGTTACGTGTCGTCCGCGGATATCATTCAACCAGCCATCATTGGTTTCACCCACCACAGGATTTACCGACCGTACATTTTTGTTACCGGGCTGGCGCAAAACATAATCGGTTATTCCATTTGCTACCGTATGAATACTCAGCGTATTAGTAAGCCCGATTGGAGTTTCGATCTCGCCCAACTCCCTGACTTGGGTGAACCCCAATGCTTTTCCGAATCCATTGCCCACATAAACAGCTGCAGGAACCCGGCTTTTGAACAGGTCTCCCCGGTGAGGTAAAATCATGGTCACACCGGTTCTAATGTTATCTCCATGAATAATCGTTTTATGACCAACCTGTACCCCCTCAACATCAGTGATGGCATTTAACGGTCCCGGAGTTAAAATTCCGGGTTTAATTCCAAGATCCCGGGGGCGCTGGCGTTCCTGGGAGAAGGCATTGCTAGCCATGAACAAAAGAATACATAAGATATAAGCTATATTTCTCATTGGAATTTCAGGTGATTAATATTTTTCTATTTTAGATCAATGTCGTTTCTAAATGACAGATTTCCAAAAAGGGTAAGAGAAGATGAATAATAAAAGGGGTAGGTATCGGTCAGATACGGTAAGATTAAAATCATGGGATTATGGTTGGAATGGGGTTTATTTTGTGACCATATGCACGAATAATCGATTAAACTATTTCGGAGACATCCCTGATACTGTAGAGGCACAAAATCTTGGGTCTCTACAGCCGGAAAATGGCATTGTTCAATTATCGGAAATGGGCAAAATTGCTGAATCTTGTTGGCGGGCAATACCGGAACATTTTCCATTCGTAAAATTGGGTGAATTTGTCATAATGCCGAATCATGTACATGGAATCATTATCATTAAAAAAAATAATGATGGACGAAATAACGCAGATGCACAAACCAAAGCATATAAATACCATAGTCGTCAGCAATCACTGAATTCAGTCGGGCCTCAATCCAGGAATCTTCCATCTATTATTCGGGGATTTAAAGTTGGAGTCACTAAAAGGGCCAGAAAAATTGATCCGGGTTTTAAATGGCAACCCAAATATTACGATCACATAATAAGAGATAGAAAGTCCTTTGAAACTATTTCGGATTACATAAAACGAAATCCTGAAAAGTGGAGAAAGGATGAGTATTTCAAATCATAATTACAGAACCTCTGCAATATCAATAATATCCCCCAACACACCGGCAGCGGTTACTTCCCGGCCGGCACCCGGACCCTGCACTATAATGGGTGAAGAATTATATCGCTTAGTGTAAATTTGAATGAGGTTGTCTGTTCCTTGTAATCCGCCAAGAGGGGAATCTCCCTTTACCTCTTCAATACCAACGCTGATCCCATCCGGTGTAAAGGTGCCCACATACCGCAATTTTCGGTTATTGACCATGGCTTGTGCATTTCTGCTTTTCCAATGACCATCATATTCCGGTAATTGATTGATAAAGTCCACCGTAGACAGTGAAATCAGCTTTTCGGGAACAAGGGTATCCACCCGAATCTGATTCCGCTCGAATTTGTAACCACTTGTTCGGGCCAGGATCAGAAACTTACGGGCCACATCCTCACCGGAAAGATCATCTCGGGGGTCGGGTTCGGAATAGCCGCCTTCCTTTGCTTTCTTAACGGCATCACTGAATGAAACGCCGTTCTGCAGTTGGGTGAATAAATACGTCATGGTTCCGGAAGCTACTCCGGTGATTTTAGTGATTTCATCTCCACTATTTAACAGTGTTTTAATGGTACTGATAACAGGCAACCCCGCACCAACGGCTGTTTCATACCGGTACTGCGCCCGGCCCGACTTGCTCGCTTTGATCAGACGATCAAAATAATCCTGCCCAAAGGAATTGGCTCGCTTACTTGGGGTGGCGATGTGTACACCGTTATCCAACAGGTGCCCGTATTGACGGGCTACAATTTCGCTTCCCGTAGCATCTACAAAAACCAGGTTCCCCTTACTGTTGTTTATCAGTTTATCGGGGATTGCATCCCAGTTGGTAGGTACTCCTTCAGTCAAGCGACTTTCATATAGTAACTGATCAACATCAGGATTCCATTGAGTGAACGCGCTGTTACAGGCTCCGACCACCTCAAGTTCATAAAGAGAATGATCCAGTTGATGTATAAGCTTGGTTAATGTACCCCCGACTGCACCTATTCCGGCAATGAAGAGGCTGATTTTCTTTTTAGCAACAGTACGCTCTTTATGAGCATTGATTGATGATTTTGTAAGTGTGAGTGTCATGATTTTACTTCGATGAGTGAGTGATAGAATGAATGTAATTGGGAGTTTAACTGATCAAATTCGATCAGAAAGGCATCGTGACCATACGGAGAATTAAGCTCGGCAAGCTTGCTGTTGGGAATCAACTTTGCCAGCTCTTGCTGCTCGTTAAGGGGGTACAGTAAGTCGCTTTCAAACCCTACGATCAATACCGGTTGATGTATATTTCCCAAGACTTCTTCAAAGGAGCCCCGGCCTCTGGACACATCATGTGTGTCCATTGCTTTTGAAAGGGTGATGTAGGAGTTAGCATCAAAACGGCCAACCAACTTTTCTCCCTGGTAATTCAGGTAAGACTCTACCTGGTAAATATCTTTCTCGGGATGAACTTCCCGTCCAAATTTCTGCTCATAGTTTTCGGGTGTTCGATAGGTAATCATAGCCATGGCCCGGGCTGCTGCAAGTCCTTTGGCAGGAGGGTTTTCAGATTCATAGAATCCACCATTCCAGTTTGCATCGGCATAAATAGCTAGCCGTTGTGCCTCACTGATTCCAATAGCCCATGGTGAATGAGCTTTCCCCATCGCAAACAAAGCTGCCGCCCTCACCCGGTCGTCAATGATAGCGAATTCAAGTGCAGTCATTCCTCCTAAAGAACCTCCGATTACCAGCTCAATACCCTGAATACCCAAATCATCCAGCAAAAGTTGTTGAAAGCTGACGAAATCACGGATAGTGAGCTCAGGAAAGTCCGCTTGCCAGGGTTTATTGGTTGTAGGATTGATGGAAGAAGGACCCGTGGAACCATAGCAACTCCCGGGGATATTAATGCACAGAATGAATTGCTTTTCGGGATCCAGAATGCCGTCTTCATCAAATAAACCGTAGAACCATTCATCAGCGGCAGCATGACCGGTAAGGGCATGACATATCAGGATTACGTTGTCTCTGTTTTTATTGAGCGTGCCCCAGCTTTTCCAGGCAATATCTACTTTGTTAAAAGTATACCCAGACTCAGTAATCCAGCTTTTATTAAGAGTGGTAATTTTGATATTCTTGTTCATAATCCAATTTATGGTTTAAAAAAGCAGGCCCGGATTTCCACCGAACCTGCTAAGGAGTACTAATGGGGGTTATACGGCTACTCTGATTTTTGCAAAGGCTTTCTCGAAGTCTTCGATGATATCGTCGATGTGCTCAATCCCGACTGATACCCGTATTAAATCACCTTTCACTCCGCTTGCCTGCTGCTCGCTTTCTGTGAGCTGTTGGTGTGTAGTTGATGCAGGATGGATAACCAATGTTTTGGCATCCCCCACATTGGCAAGGTGACTGGATAGCTGTACGTTCTCAATAAAGTCACGCGCAGCGTCGTATCCGCCTTTCACGCCAAAGGTAAATACCGAGCCGAAGTGGTCTTCTTTCAGATATTTCTTTGCACGCTCGTGATAATCATGCTCAGGTAGGCCCGTAAAATTAATCCAGGCAACTGCATCGTGATCTTTCAGCCAGTTAGCCAGTTTTATGGCATTTTCATTGTGGCGCTCAACCCGAAGGGATAGGGTTTCTAACCCCTGAAGTAACAGGAAGCTGTTGAATGGAGACTGAGCCGGACCAAAATCTCGGAGCCCCTCAACCCGTGCACGAATAGCAAATGCGATGTTGCCAAACGGACCGTCTTCGCCAAATACTTCCCAGAAATTTAATCCGTGATAGGAAGGAGAGGGTTCACTGAATCCGGGAAATTTGCCATTGCCCCAGTTGAAGTTGCCACCATCTACAATCACTCCGCCGATGGAGGTTCCGTGTCCGCCAATCCACTTAGTGGCAGAAGCCGTTACTACATTGGCTCCGTGTTTTAGAGGTTGAAGGAGTGCTCCGCCGGCGCCAAAGGTATTATCTACGACGAGCGGGATGTTGTTTTCTTTGGCTAAGGCCGAAAGTCCTTCGAAATCAGCTACGTTTCCACGCGGATTTCCGATGGATTCCACATAAATAGCTTTAGTATTTTCATCAATATGTTCAGCAAAAGCTTCTACGGTATCTTCTTCAGCAAAGTGTACATCGATGCCTAAGCGGGGGAGTGATACTTTGAACTGATTGTAAGTGCCTCCGTAAAGATTCTGAGTAGCTATGATATTATCGCCGGCTTGGGCGAGGTTTGTAATCGCCAAAAACTGTGCAGCCTGCCCTGATGCCGTTGCCAGTGCTGCCACGCCACCTTCAAGCGCAGCCAAGCGGTTTTCGAACACATCATTGGTAGGGTTCATGATTCGGGTATAGATATTGCCGAATTCACGAAGGGCGAAAAGATTAGCAGCGTGCTCGGTATTATCGAAATTGTACGAAGTGGTTTGATAAATCGGTACGGCTCTCGATCCTGTTGTGGGATCAGGTTCCTGGCCCGCATGAAGCTGAAGGGTTTCAAATTTGTAGTCGCGTTTTTCTTTGTTGTTGCTCATGATGTATTGGTTATAAGTGAGTATGTTTTTCGTTGATGTATTTAGCTTTTAAGATTTTGCATTTCTCTGAGGAGACTTCTTAAAACGAAAAAAGCCTCTTTCAGAGATGAATCCGAAAGAGGCCTTATGTCAAAACCAATATCTGTTCGAACTCATCTTTTCCATCACATAAATTGTATGTAACAGACAGGACGTAGCACCTTTTTCCCGACAAATACTTGTCGGGAACGGTTGCCAAGGCTTCAAAGGACCTGATCCCTCCACCTTTCTTAATGAGAATGCAACGGTTGTAAAAGAACGATTAAAATATAATCCAACAAAAAAGCCCTTTTGAGTTGCATTCAAAAGGGCTTGTGTAAATTACTTTACTTATACCTCAGCCCTTATGTCTGCGCCATGCACATACACATGCAACACATCATTGCACAAGAGCTGATAATATTTTGTCGGAAAAATTTCATTGCTCTAATGTTAAGAGTAGAATTTGGAAGGAGCAAATTATTTTTTGATGGAACACGGATTACGCAGATGTTGCGGATGACCACAGGTTTTAAATAATTATTCTTTTTTGAACTTAACGTAACTTTAAAAGTTTATTCTAATTTCAAAAAACTAAAACTCTCGAAGAAAATTTTCGATAATTAAGTTTTTTAATGAGGGCAAAAAAGAGTGCATAATGAATTAGAATTATCCAGATAATCATTCACTTAAAATCCGCTCAATCTGTTTCCCATATTTATAACAAAGCTTTTTTCTCCTTATTTAAAAGATATATGTAATTTGACAAGGATAAATTAAGATAAATGACAAAGTTCTATCTGATAATAACGTAATTAATATGAGACTGTTAATAGCTGCGTTCTTACTTTTATTTTTAACAGGTTGCAATTTTTCAGGTGAAGAAGGTTGTTCTGGAAGAATTCAAATAGCTGAGAATTTATATAGTGAAATCGTAATCGAAGTGGGAGAAACTTTTAGGGCAGATTTGCTTGGTGACCCAGCACTTTTCAGTCATCCTAATGGTTATGAAATAGGTCTTACAGCAATAGGGGGAAATCCTGAGATTGTCGATATACTATTAGATCCAAATGTGGGAGAAGAAACAATATTTATTATCGGAAAAAAAGAAGGGAGTACTGAAGTAACTATAGTTGCACAAGACGAATGTTCAGGCGAATTAGGTCAAGTCACTAAAACTATATTAATCAAAGTAATAAGCTAGAATTATAAAGAAGATATTAATAGGATTTACTAGAATACTAACACGTTTTATTTACGATAATGACTTTTGGGAACATACTACAAAATGAAAGTATCCTGCTCCAAAAAACTAGTCGATTTTTTGACTTAATATCCTAAATTACGAACCCATCCTTCTTTCTCTCTCCACTTCTCCCGAACTTTCACATGAAGCTCCAAATACACCTGTTTGCCGATGAACTCTTCAACGGATTTGCGAGCTTCAATACCCAGCTCTTTGATGGCAGATCCGCCTTTCCCAATCAGCATGCCTTTTTGGGATTTTTGGTTTACGATGATGTCGGCATGAATGCGATCAATATCCACATCAGCATCATAGGAAACCACTTCTACCGTGCAGGAGTAAGGAATTTCCTGATGAAACTGAAGAAATATCTGTTCTCTGATGAGCTCTGAAACAAAGAAGCGAACCGGGTGTTCACTCAGGTCTTCTTTGGGGTAGAAGGGAGGTCCGGGCAGCAAACCCGTTTTGATGTCATCAAGCAACTCGGCAACTCCGGTGCCCATGGTAGCCGAGACATAATGTACCGATCGGATCTTCATTTTGGCTTCAAGCTCTGCCACCGATTTCTCAGCTTTTTCCCGATTGGCGGCATCCATTTTATTTACCACCAGGTACACCGGCTTATTGATGGATTTAATCATATTAACCACATCATCCGTGGGGTGTTTATCCAGCGGATCATGAATAAACAGAATGATGTCAGCATCGGAGCGGGCTCGCTCTACCGACTTCATCATGGCTTTTTGTAGCTCGTACTTCGGACTGATAACACCCGGTGTATCCAGAAACACAATCTGTGAATCATCATCTGAAAAAATGCCAACAATCTGATGACGGGTCGTTTGTGCTTTATGCGTAGTGATGGAAATCTTAGCGCCCAGAATATAATTCATCAGGGTAGACTTACCGGCATTCGGCTTTCCGATAATGGCTACATATCCGGATTTGTGTGGCTTCTCATCCATTTTTTTGTTTTGAAAGTGTTATCGTGCTAACGTGTTAATGTGTGGGTTTTCCTTGGTTGGTTTATCCATACAACGTAAGCACATTAATACGTTTACACATTATCAATCAACTAATCTTTTCAATTCGGTAATCAGCATCAGTGCCTCAATAGGGGTCATACGGTTAGGATCTGTAGCTTCCAGTTTATTCAGCACGGTTTCAATTCGGGGATCCACATGCGTTTGGAACATCGTCATCTGTGAAGTCTCGGGCTGTTTTTCAACTTTATCAGAGAGGTTCTTGGCCGCTTCTTTTTTGGAAGAAACTTCCTTCTCTATAGTCCCGTTTTTATTGGTGATATCCAGGCTGTGACTTTCCAGGTTTTTCAGAATCTCTTTGGCCCGTTCAATCACGACTTGTGGAAGTCCGGCCATGTCTGCTACCTGAATCCCATAACTGTGATCGGCACCCCCCGGGATGAGCTTGCGCAGAAATACTACTTTGCCATCATGTTCTTTAACCTGAACGTTGAAGTTTTTAGTCCGCTCATACATCTGCTCCAGTTCATTCAGCTCATGATAGTGTGTGGCAAAGAGGGTTTTTGCAGCCACGGGAGCATGATTGTGCAAATATTCAGCCAGCGACCAGGCGATACTCAACCCGTCAAAAGTGGAAGTGCCTCGACCCACTTCATCCAGTAAAATCAACGACCGGGGAGTGGCATTGTTTAAAATATTCGCTGCTTCATTCATTTCAACCAGAAAAGTACTTTCGCCGGCAGCCAGATTATCCGAAGCACCTACACGAGTAAAAATCTTATCAACAAGCCCGATTTTGGCTTCCTTGGCAGGAACAAAACTTCCAACCTGGGCCAGTAAAACAATCAGGCCAGTCTGACGAAGAATGATACTCTTACCTGCCATATTCGGTCCGGTGATAATCAGAATCTGCTGCTCGTCATTATCCAGCTTAATGTCGTTAGGAATAAACGGCTCACCCATAGGCAAGGACTTCTCAACCACCGGGTGCCGACCTTTTTTGATATCAATTTCTTCATGATCGCCCACTTCCGGTTTGGCATAATTATTCCGGAAGGCGATTTCCGCAAATCCTTGCAGGCAGTCCAGCTCAGCAATAGCATGAGATACTTGCTGAATATCATCGGCAAACTCGGCAACGTAAAGTCTCAGTTCTTCGAACAATTCATATTCCAGCGTTTTGCTACGCTCTTCCGCTGATAATACTTTTTCTTCCACCTCTTTTAATTCCGGGGTGATGTAGCGCTCGGAATTCACCAGCGTTTGCTTACGGATAAAACTCTCCGGCACTTTGTCCTTGTGGGTGTTGGTTACTTCAATATAGTATCCAAACACCTTGTTGTAGCCAATTTTGAGAGAAGGGATGTTGTGCTCTTTCGCCAGGTCATCTTTAATTTGAGCGATATATTTCTTCCCGTTTTTGGCGATATCGCGAAGTTCATCCAGCTCATCGTTGAACCCATCCTCAATCATGCCACCGTCTCGCACACTGGCCGGAGGGTCGTCTTTCAAAGCGGTATTAATTCGTTCCTGAACTTCAATCAGTAATTTTAACCGGCTCGAAACATCCTCAAGCAGCGGATCATCAATGTTTGAAAACTGAGATTTGAGTCGGGGAATTTGAGCCAGGGAAAGTTTAAGCTGAACCACATCACGGGCATTGGTTCGTCCAACCGCAATCCGGGAGATAAGCCTCTCCATGTCGCCCACCTGCTCCAGCTCTTCACGAAGGGTTTGCCGGATATCCGTATTCTTGTATAACTTTTCAACGGCATCGAGGCGTTGCTGAACCGGCTTTAGTCTTTTAAGGGGACGCATAATCCACCGGCGAAGTAACCGACCACCCATAGCGGTGCAGGTGTCATCAAGTATGGAAATTAGCGTACCGTCTGTTCCGCCTTCCTGAATACTGGCCGTCAGTTCAAGGTTCCGTTTAGTGGCGGCATCCAGGCTCATGAATTCACTGCTCTCGTAAGCATACAGCCGGCGCAGGTGACGTAAGTACGCTTTCTGCGTTTCCTGCATGTAATGCATCAGCGAGCCGGCGGCAACATGAGCTACTTTCAGGTTCTCAACGCCAAATCCTTTAAGGGAATGGGTTTCAAAATGCTCGGTTAGGAGGTTATATCCGTAATCGCCATCATACACCCAATCTTCAATGTAGCTAATGTTATGGTGGGTGAGTTTTTCATCCAGCTTATTCTTCTTTTTTTGCTGAACCAAAATCTCTGAAGGCTGGATGGCCGCGAGCAGGCTGTCCAGGTTTTTTTCATCCACATGACTCAGTGCAAACTCACCGGTAGAAATATCAGAGAAGGCAACGCCTACGGTTGATCCATCCCAATGCAGGGAAGCGATATAGTTATTTCGTTTATGATCCAGCAGCTTTTCCGACATGGTGACGCCGGGGGTGGTGATCTCAGTAACTTCGCGTTCTACAATTTTACGTCCGGCTTTTTTGGCATCTTCAGGATTCTCGGTTTGATCGCAAACAGCTACTTTATATCCTTTTTTAACCAGCTTGGGCAGGTAATTATCCAGTGCGTGGTAGGGGAAGCCGGCGAGTGGAGTTTGGTCGCCCCCGTTATTTCGCTTGGTGAGTGTTATACCCAATTCTTTGCTCACCAGCTGGGCATCATCAGCAAAAGTCTCATAAAAATCCCCAACCCGAAAAAGTAGAATAGTACCGGGATGTTCATCTTTAATCTGAAAATACTGCCGCATCAGCGGAGTCTGCTTTTTCTTAGCACTCATGCGCTCGAAATACCTGTTTTTATGCTGATAGATTGCTGATTTAAGGTGTGGAACTTACCAATGTATTACCTGAAAAACTATGCGTGAAATGTTTGTTTGGAATTAACTCAGCATCCTGCGAATTTTACCCTTCATCAAACAGTATGCATCTTGTGGAGAAACACAAAGAATTTTGGAAGCGGGTTTTAAAGCTGGCGGGCAAGAAGGACATCTTTTTTAATGCCTCAGCCATCACCTTTAATTTATTTATTTGTGCCATCCCTTTTGTACTGATCCTGATATCTATCATCGGGTATGTACTCTCGGTGGATGAGGCCTTTAACGAAATTGTACGATATGGTCGGGAATTTTTCCCCAGCTTCACCTACGAAACGCAGAACAATGATGTGTTTCAAGGAGCAGTGACCATAGAATCGCTGCTGCGGCCGTTGGTAGGTGCCCGCCAGATTTTCGGTATCATTGGTATCATCGTGCTGATGTTCTTCACTCAGGGACTACTTCACAGCCTCAAGCACGTTCTTTTCGATACCTTCGACATTAAAGAGCGTAAGCATCCCATTATGGATGTAGTGTACAACTTCTTCGGCTTTAGTTTGATCGGGACGGTATTTCTTTTCTTCAGTTTGGCCATTTCTACCATTTCTCTGTTCAACCTGAGCCGTATCCAAATACCTTTTACTGATATGGTTATTGAACTTCCCTGGATTTACGATTTTTTGAATATTGTACTGCCCATCATTCTGGCCTTCATGATTTTGTATGTGGTGTTCCGTTTTGTGAGTGAGCGGAAGATTAAACCCAAAGTAGCCCTAATGGCGGCTTTGACTTATACTTTGCTGTTCGAAATTGCTAAATTTGGCCTGAGCACTTATTTAGAATACGCATTTTCAACCTACCGCTACTTTTACCAGGGTTATACCATTCTGATTCTACTGGGCGTTTGGACATTCTATACCGCTCTGCTTTTTGTGATCAGTGCAATTATGGCGAGAGCATATAAGGACGTGTTTTTAGGAAACCGCCCGGCCATTGAAGAAAATCCATATACAGCTATTTCCTGATGCCTTCAAAGTTATCCCGATCTTTTTATGAACGAGATGATGTAGTGCAAATTAGCAAAGAGTTACTCGGAAAGGTAATTTGCACAAAATTTAATGGCGTCCAAACGGCCGGCATTATTGTAGAGACCGAAGCTTATAACGGACGAACAGATCGGGCCTGCCATGCGTATCCGGATGTCCGAACAGCCCGAACGGAAACCATTTATGGTCCCCCGGGTTATGCTTACGTATATTTGTGCTATGGCATCCATCACCTGTTTAATGTTGTGACCAACCGGGAAGGACTGGCTGATGCCGTTCTTATCAGGGCTATTGAACCAATTGAAGGTGAAGGTGTAATGGTTCAGAGAAGAGGAAAGGACCAACTTAAGCCGATAATTACGAATGGTCCGGGTAAATTGTCTCAGGCATTGGGAATTACTACCTCAAATAATGAGAATGATCTTCTGGGTGATATAATCTGGATTGAAGATCGGGAAATTGAATTCGCGGAGAAGGAAATAGAGGCGAGTCCCAGAATAGGAGTGGATTATGCCGGTGAAGATGCCAAGCTTCCGTGGCGGTTTACGGTAGAAGGGTCGAGATGGATCAGTAAATAAAAAAACCCGATGCGTAGCACCGGGTTTCGAAATCAATGTTAACAGAGGTAAGGGTTAGCCGTCACTTCCGTCGTCGGACCCGCTTTCCTGGGCAGATTCACTTTTAATCTCTTCAAATCGTTTAGCAACTTCAGGATGTGCCTGAATCGCTTGTGCAATCTGTTGAAATTTCTGAGGAGAAAGTCCTTCATCCTGGATGGCAGTCATATAGCCCTGCTGAACTTTCATGGTTATTTCTTGTAGTTTAGGCTGTACTTTCTGAAGGGTTTGTTTTTCATCTTCAGTTACATTTACCTGCCCGGCCATTTGTGGATTTTGCTGGGCCATCATAATCTGCTGAAAACGGCTGTATTCCATCTCCTCTTCGGCAATAACTTCTCTCATCTGCATGTCAGCCTCTTTCTGCAATCCCTGAACAGCCTCAGATACATTAACAATCATCTCAAGTTGCTCGTCCGTAACTTCTTCAGGACTTAAAGGTTCAGGTTGAGGCGGCATTTGCTGTTGTTGAGCGAAAGCAGTAGCTGTGCTAAGAACTGCACCCAAAATTAAAACAAATGAATAACGCACTAATTTTTTCATAAAAGGTATTTTGTTTAAGTATTGAATTATTAATGAATAACTAACGGTAACTATTCTACTAATGCAAACCATTGGCCGAAATAAATGTTCTCCGTTCTCCATGTTTTTACACCTTCTAACATTAATCGGAGGTGAAATAGCTCGCTATTGCTTTTTGAAAGGCTTAGAGACTTAATATTGATTTAACATTAAAGGAAATTATTTCCCGTTAGGCTGTGTTGAGGCACTAGCATAAATCTAAAATCAATAATTATTACATAATCATGAAAACATTAAACAAATTAACATCTGTATTAGCATTAACCATTTTTGCGCTGTCATCTTTGGCTTTAACAAAATATGCCGCCACCAGCTGGACTATCGATAAAGCGCACAGTGCCATTAATTTTGAAGTCACTCATTTTTTTACACCGGTAAATGGCGAATTCAATAACTATGAAGCCACCGTCAACTTCGATCCTGAAAACCTTGAAGAAAGTATGATCGATGTTAAGATTATGGTAAACAGTATTGATACCGACAATGAAAGAAGAGATGGCCATCTGAAAACGGCTGACTTTTTCAATGCTGAGAAATGGCCACATATAACATTCAAGAGCTCCAATATTGAGAAAACCGGAGATAACAAATTTGTAGCTAATGGCACGCTCACCATCAAAGATGTATCCAAAGAAATTGCTCTGCCATTTACGCTATTGGGTATGAAGGATAACCCGATGAAAGAAAATACTATTGTAGCCGGAATTACCTCCTCTATAACCCTTAACAGAACCGATTATAAAGTAGGAACAGGCGATTGGGCCTCTGATGCTGTAATTGGTGATGAAGTTACTGTTGACTTAAATCTTGAGATGAATACCGAAAAAGAATCGGATTCCTCAAAATAAATTGAGAAATACCGGATATTTCGAAAGCATCGTTTCATTTGAGGCGATGCTTTTTTTATTTTAGGGAATCATAACAAGCACCAATCAGATCAATGAATAAAAAACGTTTTATAGTATTATCCGGCTTTATCATAATCGCGGCACTCTCACGCATTATTCCGCATCCCTATAACTTTGCTCCTATCGGAGCGATGTCTATTTTTGGGGCTGCGTATTTCACGGATAAAAAATTCTCTTTCCTGGTACCTCTTTTTGCCATGTTCATCAGTGATCTGCTGGTCAATAATGTACTATATGCCAGCTTCTATGGAGGGTTCACAATTTTCACTCCCGGTTTTTACTGGATGTATGGCGCCATAGCGCTCATCGTTGTAGCCGGAATTTTTATTCTGAAGAAGGTGAATACTAAAACCGTTATAGCCGGTAGTTTAAGTGCCTCTGTTATCTTTTTCCTGGTTACCAATTTTGGTTCCTGGTTAGGCAACCCAATGTATCCACAGGGAATTCAAGGCTTATTTATGAGTTATGCAGCAGGAATACCGTTTTTCCATTACACAGTTCTGGGAGACTTATTTTACTCGGGCGTAATGTTTGGGGCCTTTGAATATGTGAAAACCAAGACCCCCGCTTTTCAAAAAGCTTGAAGGTTAATTTAATTTCATTTTTACGGGGCCGATAAGAACAGTATAATTGAGGCAATAAAATTTTTGGTCAGCCTCTGATGATTCAGAGACAGATAATTATACTATGTTCGAATTATTCCCGGATCAGCCGGTTTACGATTACCCAACCTTACTGAATGTATTTTATTCATTGGTTTGGGCTTTTGCTCTTTCTTCCCTAATAGCGATTACCCATAAAGTGACTTTCTCAGGTCACCAGTACCCTAAGAATTTTTTCCAGGGATTAGCGCTGGGTTCTATTGTAGCCGCTATGGTTATGATGGCCATTGGCGACAGCCTCGCCCGGGGATTGGGAGCATTTGGTGCTTTAGCCATGATCCGTTTCAGAACCAGAATACAAGATGTGCGGAACATTCTGTTTATTTTTGCCTCTCTTAGTGTAGGCTTGGCTATCGGTGTTTTTGGCTATACCATTGCTTTTGTAGGAACGGTGCTTTTCTGTACCATGGCCTTAGTGCTCCATATGAGTCCGTTTAGTACAAAAGATGGAATCCGGGGAACGCTTACTTTTCGGCTTCAGGATGGAAAAGGGCACGAGCAAGTGCTGGCAATTTTAGATAAATACTGCACTGATTACGATGATGTAGAAATTACAGCCAGGAATAATGGGCGGTACGACTATGAGTACCAAATCGAATTTATGCATGAAGGCGACAACCGTAAATTTTTGGAGGAGATGAGGGCTATCGAGCATACGCTGAGGGTTCGTATCACTTTCAAAGGTTTCCAGGAAAACAATTAAGTCGGAGGAATCATGTTCAAGAAAATAAATTCCTTTTATCTGTTTATAGCGCTGTTGTTTGCCGGACTGTTTGCAGTGAACTCCCAATTCTTTAAAGGGAGCAAGTCGTTTGTAGGAGTTACATATTCCAAGGTGTACAACATTAATATTGAGAAACCGGCTGTTGTTAAAAATGTACATGTGGTGCCCGGACAAACGGTAGAGCCGGGTGAGATTCTGGTGGAATTGGAGAGTCCGCAGCTAAATCTGGAAATAGAACAGCTTCGAAAAGAACTGGAGATTTACGAATCGCAAAAGGCAGAGCAACAAAAACTGCTGGAATCAGAACTGGAGCTGTTGGAATCTCAGAAAAGGATCATTCGGAATGAAATTGAGAATGAAGTTAAACTCTTGCAGCGCCGTATTCAGTTAAACCGGTCACTGACGGATTCAATATTAGAGAATAGGACTACGAATCTTCAGGATGATTCTTTAGGTACTCTTCAACTTCAGATTAAATCCATTCGCCAAAAAGGTGAACTCGAACTGGAGGCTGTGAATATTCAAATTACTGATTTAAAACAAGATCATACTTTTGATCAGTCTCAGCTGGAGGCTAAGATCGAGCTGGCCAGGCAGGAGCTTAACTGGAAAATGCAGGAAGACCGGAATTTGAATAAGTATGCAACCTTCCCCGGCGTAATAGAGAATGTGTACATCAAACCGAATGAACAGGTTCAGGAATTTACTTCACTGATTTCGATTAATCCGGTCAACCCCACTTCGGTGGTAGGGTACCTGGTGGGCAAGAAAGACCGGGATCAACGGCTGGGACAGCAGGTGACGGTTCGTTCTATGGAACACCCTGAGCTTCAAACCACAGGTTCTATTATTGGCTTCGGTTCGGTAGTACTATTACCTGAGGTGCTCCAAAAAACAACTACCATACAAACATTTGGCCTGGAAGTTTTTATTGAAATACCGGAAACCAACGAGTTACCGGTTGGAGAGAAAATTATCATAAGATGAGAACTCTTTTCTTAATTCTATCGGCAACCGTGTGGTTGTTACTTTTCTACTCTAACGATTTGAGGGCACAGCAATCAGTGTCAGATTTTTTACTGACTGCTTTTGAAGATCGAAATACCGCTCATTTCGATGCGCAAAAGGCCTTCCTGAAACCCCGAAATTATCGCTTCCCGGTTATAGATGAAATTGAGCTTCGGGTTGGTAATGATGACCAAACTTATGAAGATTTACAGTATGCGTTGCGGTTCAGGCCAGGCAATCCGTGGAGAATACGTCGCAATAATGCATTCTTTAATGCCACCCGAAAAGAACTGGAGCTGCAAAAGAGGCTCGAGTTCAAAGAGAATTTATTTGTGAGGTATGAGCTGGCTGTGGAATATTTTTATAATCTGCATTTGGCAGATCGGGTGCAAAAGCGGCTGGATATCATTTCGCGAAAGGCCAATATCATGGAACAGAATTTGCAAAGTGAGCTCTTTGATGGTAAAGATTATTCCGAGGCAAAATTAGATCAGGTTGAAGCTATTGAAAAACTCGAGGAAGCACTCGTAGAATTAAATCAGGTAAAGGTTGAGGTGGAACTGATCCTTGATATTGGCAACCTGGATTGGGAAGATTTTGCACTTATCAAAGTAGAAACCATTGCCGAACGAGCAAATAGAATTGCAACCGGTTCAAACCCTGCAGTAGAATTAGATCTTATTTCGCAACAAGTTGAAGTTGCAAGACAAGAAGGAAGAGTTGAGAAAGCGGATTTTGATATTGGATATGCTCAGCTTGAGTACTTCCCATTTACCAATAAAGAATCGAATTATGGGTTTTCGGTTGGACTTACTCTACCCATATTCAAAGACAATAAGCCTCAGATAGCAGAAAGAAAGCTGGACGAGCTGGAGTTGGAAGGAGAGCTTGAATTTGCCCAGTACCGTGATTCACTAAATAAAATCAGGGAATATGAGCACCTGAAAAACCTGATTGACCAGCATCGGCTTATGCTTGAAAAAGTGGAAGAGTTGAACTTGAAGGCGATGGAAAACAACCTGGCTAATAGCGAAGATTTTGATCCGTTGACTGTTCTTGATTTACAGGAAGGCATTGCCAAATTAAACGAAGTGATACTGAAATCTAAATTCCGCGTATTATCACAGTTTGTCGATTTTCTTTATACTTATGATGCACTCACAAAGAGTCCGCTAACGAATTATTTGTCAGAAGACTTAATGCTCATAGAATGAATATCCTAATCACCGGCGCCACTTCAGGAATCGGCAAAGAACTTGCTCTTCAACTCTCGTCAAAAGGGCATAAGGTCGGCTTAATGGGAAGGCGAACAGAGCGGCTGCAAGAGCTGAAAGATGAAATCGGAGACCTCGCATTCATCAAGTCGCTGGATGTAACCAATCACGATAAAGCTGAAGAAGTATATAACAGCCTGATCGAAGAAATGGGCGGAATGGATATAATGATTTTGAATGCGGGTATTGGTCGTATTCAGATGTTGCCCCCCTGGGAAGCAGAATCAAAATTGATAGAAGTAAATGCGCTGGCTTTTGCACATGGCTGTCATTTTGCGATGGATTATTTCAGAAATCGAAAAAGCGGGCACATAGTAGGGATGTCTTCCATGGCAGCGCTTTTGGCTCATCACCGTGCAGCTGCATACACCGCATCCAAGCATTTCATTTCAAATTATATGAAAGGCTATCGGCAAAAAGCTAAACGAATGGATGCTGATATTACGATTACTGAAATTCGCCCCGGTTATGTGTGGACGGAGATGACTGAACGGGCAAAAGGTATGTTTTGGGTTGCCTCGGTAGAAAAAGCAGTAAGCCAGATGATAACCGGCATAGAAAAGAAGAAAAATTACGTATACGTTACCAAGCGCTGGCAGTTATTGGCATGGGTTGCCAAGCTGGTTCCCGAATGGGTTTGGGATCGGCTCTAATTTTTAGTTCTTCCTTATCTTAGTCATCGCTTTTGAGCAGGGATAACCGTCCAGGGTTTTTAGTTTGCCTGAGGACGACGGCTTTGGCTTTTCGCGTTATACTTGCCAGCTTTTCGCTTTGCAACTCTCCGGCCATAGTTCGTACTTCGTCAACATGGTCTTTCCAAACATCGGTAAACAGGTTTTTAGTTACCTCAGTTGGCGATACCGGGTCTTGTTGACCTCGATTTTTTTTCATCGGAAGGATACGGCTTTTATTCTCTTGCTTTGATTTCTTCATAACTTTCCTCAAGGTTTATCATCGGCTTTGGATACGAAACTCCAATCTCTACGCAATGTAACGTTTGTTGTTCGGAATTCATTTTGTACGGTTCGTGGATAAATTCTTTGGGCACTCTTGCAAGTTCCGGAATCCAATCACGAACGTAATCTCCTTTCTTATCGTACTTTTCAGCCTGATTGATAATATTGAAATAGCGGTTTCTTGGATCGTGACCAACTGTTGAGTTGTAAGCCCAATTTCCGTAATTGCTGCAAGGGTCATAATCCAGCAATAACGATTCGAAGTATTCAGCGCCCATCCTCCAATCTATATTCAGATTTTGGGCAAGGAAACTCGCTACATTCTGCCGGCCACGATTACTCATGTAACCGGTTGCGTTTAATTCACGCATGTTAGCATCAATAAAAGGAATTCCGGTGTTACCTTCAGCCCATTTTTTAAAATCTTTACGATTGGTTCTCCATGCTCTTTCTTTGTTTTGAATGCCTGATTGCCAGAATAGTTTATCTCCATGTTTCCAGGCCGAGAACCGGAAATAATCTCTCCAGATCAATTCAAATATCATCCAGTAGGTAGAGACGTTACTTATACGCTCTTCTTCATATTTCTTTATTTCCCAATAAATTCTTCGTGGAGAAAGGCACCCATTAGCCAACCAGGGGGAAAATTTTGAGGAATAGTCAGCTCCAAGCAAGCCGTTTCTGGTATATTTATAATTTTTAAGCTGGTCTTTATCCCAAAAATAATCCTGCATTCGCAGTAAAGCTTCATCTTCACCGCCTTTAAAATCTAATACAGCCCTATCATCATATTCTGTTGGTTCAAGTCCAAGATCCTGAAGGGTGGGCATTTGGGCGCTATCAACTTTTTTAACCAAATCAACCTCTTTACGAAACTCATGCTCTTTTCTTACATCCGACTGCTTTTCTGTCTTCTTTCTGAATTGCGTGAAAACATCTGGAATTTCATTCTTCGAAAAGGCTATGTCGTTAATATGAAAGAGCGTACTACCCCAAACAAAGCTCAGCTTATCACCAACAGAACCTTTGATGGCTTCCTCAACGTCGATTTCCTCACGGGTAATTTCTTTGTGAGTAAAAGCGAGGTCGATTTCATACTCCGACATAAGCTCAGGCAAAACATCTTCAGGCTGACCCATTCTTAAAACCAGATCAAGGGAGTGCTTTTTTAGGTTCGATTTAAGATTTGCCAGGGATTCCAGCAAGAACCTTGCCCGGTGTGAGCCGGTTTTTGGAAAGCCAAATGATGTAGTCTCAAAATGTCTGGGGTCAAAAATATAAACGGGTAAAATCTGCTCAGCCTGTGAAGCTTTTGCCAAGGCTTCATTATCGTGTAAGCGAAGATCATTTCTAAACCAAATAAGGGATCTCTTCATCTGTTTTTTGATAAGTAAAAGCTGAAGCAGCCGGCTTTCATTCCCAAAACTAAGCAGTACTCACATTTGGGAGTTTATATCGGTATATTTACGGTTCAAAAATCTTGAAGACAAATACCGATTAATAAATGAAAAATGTTGTGCTAATCCCCGGTGATGGAATCGGGGCGGAGATCACTAGCTCCGTAACTACTATTCTGAAAGAAGCAGGAGCCGAGATAAATTGGATTGAGTGCTCGGCCGGACTAAAAGCCTACGAGGAATCCGGGAACCCACTTCCTGAAGAAACTATCGAAGCTCTGGATGAGCACCGGATATCACTGAAAGGGCCATTGACTACACCCGTTGGATCCGGCTTCAGATCTGTGAATGTGGCGCTTCGTCAAAAATTCAACTTGTACAGTAACATCAGGCCTGCGCGCACGCTGCCTAGTATCGACAGTCCTTTTAGAGGGGTGGACATGGTGCTTTTTCGTGAAAACACCCAAGGATTGTACATTGGTAAAGAGGAATGGATTGAGGAAGCAGATAACAAGAAGCACGCAGAGGCTATTGCCGTTGTAACGGAAGAAGCCAGTGAAAAAATTATCCGGGCTGCTTTTGATTATGCCGTAAAGAATGAGCGAAAGAAAGTCACCCTCATTCACAAAGCTAATATTCTTAAGCTGACGACCGGACTATTTCTGGAAGTTGGGAGAAAAATAGCTAAGGAATATAAGGACATTGAATTTCAGGACCTGATTGTCGATAACATGGCCATGCAAATGGTACTTCACCCCCAGCAATTTGATGTTGTAGTAACCACCAATCTCTTTGGAGATATTCTGTCTGATTTGGCATCAGGCTTAGTGGGTGGACTTGGAGTAACCGGAGCCGCAAACATTGGTGACGATGCCGCTATGTTTGAAGCCGTTCACGGTTCTGCTCCTGATATTGTTGGAAAGAATGTAGCCAACCCAATGGCTCTGTTGTTTTCTTCATTAATGATGCTGGAGCATATCGACCAAAAGCAGATTGCCGAAAACATCAGGAAAGCAGTGTACAAAACATTGGTAGAGAAGAAAGTATATTGCACACCAGACATTGGCGGTGAAGGAACTACATCGACCTTTACACAAGCTGTGTGTGACAACATTTGATAGAAGGTGACATATAGAAATTAAAAAAGGCTGTCTTACGGGCAGCCTTTTTTAATTTAGTAACAATAATACTTTGATTAGCCAAATAGATTAAACAAAGCCCAGCTGATTAAAGACATCACCAGCCCGAACGCCAGTGCCCAGCCAAAACTTTTTACCTTGAAACCTTCAACCATGGCGTCAACCAGCATGATGAGGGCAGCATTGATCACCCATACAAAGAGACCAAAAGTGAGTATTGTTATTGGTAAGCTCAGAATTAATAAAATCGGCTTTACAAACACATTAATGATGGCAAGAAGAGCGGCTACAAAAACAGCACTCCAAAAATTTTTAATTTCAACTCCTTTGAGTAAGCTTGCTGTTGCGTAAATGGAAATACTATTTAATAACCAGGCCCAAATCATATCGGTGTAATTTTGTTAAAAGTAGCCTTGCTGTACGAACCCGACTGCAAAATGGTTACATTCAGGGAAAATGGATTGGATGGAAACAATATATAAATCATTTGAAGAACTCTCCTCCGCTCAGCTACAGGATATTCTCCGGCTTAGACAAAACGTTTTTATAATAGAACAACAATGTTTTTACGAGGATATTGATGGGGCCGATTCCAGAGCGGAACACCTGATGATATATGAAGGAGATAAGCTGGCTGCATACCTTCGGATTTTTCCTTTTGGAGTGAAGTATAAGAATGAAGCCAACATGGGTCGGATAGTTGTTGATTCGGAGTTCAGAGGAACCGGGTTAGGCGAAACACTTATCAAAAAAGGAATCGAACTATGTAACATGAAGCCAATACGCATCGAAGCACAGGCAGCTTTGGAAGAGTATTACAGTAGTTTTGGTTTTGTGGCAGAGGGAGAGGTATATGTGGTAGATGGCATCGACCACCTGCAGATGGTGTTAACTTAGCTCTTCTTTTTTATTTTTAAGTTCATCAGTTACTTCCAAGTATCCCTTTTCCAGTTCATTTATTAATTGCGGGATTAATTCCAGGTGGGTCGTTTCTTTGGCATATTTTTCTAAATCCTGAGCAATTTCGTTTAGGGCTGTAAGTCCGACATACAAAAACATCGGCTTTAGTTTGTGGGATTCAGCTCTCAATTCCCTCCAGTTTTCTTTTTTATATGACTGCTTGATCTTATCGATATGCTTGGGAGTCTCAGCTAACATGAGGTCTATCATTTCTACCATCACTTCGTTGTCGCCCCCCGTAATATTTTCCAGATAACTCAGATCAATCTTACCCATAAACCAATAGTCCCTTTTACTTAATGAAACGAATGTAGGTAACTTTTCTTAAATAAAGTATTCAAAATGAGAGTATTTTTGAAAAGAAGTTCTCAGATGCACAGAATACCCATGCCTGATAAAAGGAAAGAAAAGAATAAATGTAGTTGTGAATCACCCCGTGAATATTACTATGCCCACCAGCACAAGTACCACGATTTTAAATATAAAAGCCTTCCAGTTTCTCATTTTAATTTATTACTAACTCAAGAGGAATTGGATTGAAAGCAATTATACGATAAAAGTCAAGTTATCCACAGTTATTGAAATGAAAATTTTTATAAAATGATTATTTCAGGCAATGATTCGTGTACTTTTTAAGTAGTGGATAATCCATTGAGTGAGTTATCCACAAACTGATTCTTACTCAACGGTAACGCTTTTGGCCAGGTTTCTTGGTTGGTCGACATTGCAACCGCGGTTAACGGCAATGTAGTATGAAAGCAATTGAAGAGGGATTACCGTCAGTAATGGTGAAAGTACATCCATTGTTTCAGGTACGATAGATTTAAACTCAGCCAACTCTTCAACTTCTTCATTTCCGGGGGTAGTAATGGCAATGATTCTTCCTTTACGAGCTCTAACCTCTTCTATGTTGCTGATCATTTTATCATTGGTATGCTGTGTGGCTGCAATCACAACTACCGGCATCATTTCATCAATCAGTGCTATAGGTCCGTGTTTCATTTCGGCTGCAGGATACCCTTCTGCGTGGATGTAGGATATCTCTTTAAGTTTCAGCGCGCCTTCAAGAGCAACAGGGAAACTGTAAGAACGTCCTAAATAAAGGAAATTAGGAGCATAAGAAAACAGGTTTGAAATTTCCTTGATCTCATCGGTTTGCTCTAAGATCTCTTCTATTTTAGATGGAATTTCAGATAACTCACCAATCAGTTTTTTGGCTTCTTTATTGTCAATGGTTTTTTTGTAGAGTCCAAGCTTGATGGCCATCATAGTGAGCACGGTAACCTGAGCGGTAAAGGCTTTGGTAGATGCAACACCAATTTCGGGTCCGGCATGGATATATACTCCGGCATCGGTTTCTCTGGCAATGGTGGAGCCCACAACATTAACCACTCCAAGAACCAATGCTCCGCGAGCTTTTGCTTCTCGAAGAGCAGCAAGGGTATCGGCCGTTTCTCCACTCTGAGAAATCACAATCATTACATCACCTTCCCCGATTAGCTGTTCTTTGTATCGAAATTCAGAGGCATACTCTACTTCAACCGGAACTTTGGCCAGATACTCAAACAAATATTCACCCACTAATCCCGAATGCCAGCTGGTACCACAGGCTGCAATTATAATTCTGTTAGCATTAACCAGCTGATCCATAATTCCTTCGATACCGCCCAGTGTAACCGTACCATCCTCAGCATTAATTCTTCCTCTCAGGCAATCGGAGAGGGCTTTGGGTTGCTCAAAAATTTCTTTAAGCATGAAATGGTCGTATCCGCCTTTTTCTATTTCCTCAAGGCTCAAAGCCAATTCATGAATTTCTTTGGAGAGCTCAATTTGGTCTGCGGATTCGACAGTGTAATCATCTTTTCTAATGACCGCGATTTCACCGTCATCCAGATAAATAACTTTATCGGTGTAAGCAGCTACGGCAGATGCATCAGAAGCGATTAGCATTTCGCCTTCTCCTACACCAAGCAGAAGAGGAGACCCTTTTCTTGCCACAACTATTTGGTCAGGAAAGTCAGAATGCACCAATGCGATACCATATGTTCCATTCACCTGGTGCAAAGCCAGTTGAACGGCTTTCTTCAAGTCTGAAGCATCTTTTTCAAGGAAACTCTCAATCAGTTTGGTAAGGACTTCGGTGTCCGTTTCGGAATAAAAGGTGTATCCTTGATCGCTCAGCTTCTTTTTCAGAGTGTTATAGTTCTCAATAATGCCATTATGAACAAGAGCCAGCTTACCGTTTTGTCCGGTGTGTGGGTGAGAGTTTACGTCATTAGGTTCACCATGAGTAGCCCACCGGGTATGACCAATTCCTATGGTTCCATTCTCAGAAGGGGTGATCATTTTCTCAAGAGAAGCAACCTTCCCTTTTCCTTTTTTGATCTTCAGTTCCCCATTTATGACGGCTAATCCGGCAGAGTCATACCCTCTGTATTCAAGCCTCTTGAGTCCGTCAATAATGATTTTACTGGCTTGTTGATCACCAATGTACCCTACAATTCCACACATACAGGTTTAATTATTAAATATTTTTTTTGGCTTATTTAATCCTTAAATATAACGCGAAGTTTAAAGAATGACGATTATAATTTCTTACCAATAAACACTGCTTTATATATGGGGATTTGTTTTTTTAATGATGATCAGGTTAAAAGGTTCCAGCCACTCACCCTAACACGCCCAATGGATGACCTGAGGGTGGGCATACTCACAATTCGGGAAAAATGGATTAAGTCACTTGGGAATACTCAGTTTTGCCGTTTACTGTCTGATCATTTGAATGGTGTATTTGAAAGGGGAGAAATAAGAGGCGATGAAGAAATACTTTGGATTAACTCACGCCTTTTACCTTCGGAAAGTTTTCTAAGTGCTTTAAGAAACCTTCGGGAAGGCCAAAAAATTATCTTCAAAGATGTTACTGTTGCAGCTAAAGTAAATGCGGAGTCATCAAAGAAAATGTTCAGTGCAAACACTTTTAACGATGATGGATTGGATATAATGGAGGTAAAGGAAGTGATTCACCTCGAGCATTTGTGGGACTTACTCTCATTAAACTCTTACGAAATTGAAAAAGACATTCAGCTTTTAGGGTTGAAATCAGTTTCAGAAAAGAAGAGAGAGGTTCGAGAATCTGTTTATCATCCAAAAAATACGTTTATAGGAGATGACGTGTATATTGAACCGGGCTGTATTTTTATTGCAGAGAAAGGGCCTGTAGTTATTTGTGATGGTGCTACTATTGAAGCCGGCAGTATTCTCAGAGGACCCGTCGTAGTTGGTGAAGGAGCAACGGTTAAAATGGCGGCTAGAATTTATGATGGAACTACTATTGGTCCGGTCTGTAAAGTAGGGGGAGAAGTTGCCGGATGTATCTTTCATTCCTATTCCAACAAAGCGCATGATGGGTTTGCAGGAAATTCTATATTTGGACAATGGGTGAACCTGGGAGCTAATACTATTACATCAAATCTTAAGAATGATTATAAAAACATTGATGTGACCGACTGGATTACGAAGGACCTCATCCAAACGGGGCGACAGTTTCTTGGAACGGTGATGGCCGATCATTCCAAAACAGCTATTAACACCATGTTGAATACAGGAACGATTTGTGGGGTAAGCTCAAATGTGTTTATAGATGAACTTTCCCCCAAAGTAATCGACTCATTTACCTGGCTTGGGCCAAGGGGACCTGCCATTTATCGGTTTGAGAAAGCGATCGCAGTGATGCAGGCCATGATGAAACGTCGAGATGTTGAGTTAACCGATGACTATAACCGTATGATGCAGTACATTTTCAATTCCCGATAATCAGGGGAAAAGTATGTCATCGTACATGTCATTGGTTCGGATCACATTCCCTTCCGTGTTCCCAAGATAACGTCGTGTTTCGAGGTAACGTCCTGTATTGTAGGCGTCATAATTGGATGTGGTGGAATCCACACTGCTAATTCGTACTTGTCTTGAAGAATGAATAAACTGGTTGTTCCCAATCCACATTCCTACATGTACTACTCTGCGGTTTCTGTTTTCGGTAGCGGGACTTCCGAAAAATAGTAAATCGCCCGGCAGTAGCTTATCCCAGTTTTTCTCATCGTCCACTCTTGTTCCGGCGTGTACTTGTTGAGAGGCATCCCGAGGAATAATCAAGCCATTCATCAGGTAAATGGTTTTGGTAAAACCACTGCAATCCACACCTTTCGTGGAGGTTCCTCCCCACAAGTAAGGAATACCCATCATACTGTGGGCCGTTTGAACTAACGACTCCCGGGTAGCATCCAGGTTTTCGGTCCAGTCAGCGAATGGAGTGGCTTCACTTTTCGGTATATACCCCTCACGTCCATCCGGATATGAAATTCGATAATAGCTTCCGCTTGAGCTTTCCAGTTTTAGAATGTTACCGGCAGCAAGATCACTTACTTTCTCAGAACTTTTTGAAGGGGAGGTGTAAGCAAATCCATAGGTTTCCAGGTAAATGAGTTTCTCAGCGGACTTCCATTCGAGGTATTCAGCTTCATTCATCCGGTGCATACCTCCACTATCTATCCAGGATAAATAGTCTTCAGGTGTACGAACGTAATACCAACCGCCGTCCTTTTTCAGAACCTGAAGCGGCATACCCAGTAGCGCCTGTGTTGCAAGTTGGGCTGAGTGTCGAGGTTCAGACCTGATATTAGACACAGAATTATTGACTATCCCATAAACTTTTTCTCCTAATTCAGCAGATGGTAACACCTTAATGCTGTCTATAAAGGAGAAGTCAGCTTTTGAAAGAGAATCGAGCAGTGCTTGCTTAGCTTCAGCATTTGTTGTTTCTCCGGACAAGAGAAACGGGCTTCCGCCGGAAACTTGCACGTTGAATTGATCTACTCTTGAGTCAGGTACAAAAGAATGTTCGACTTGGTCTATTAATCCCCGGAGGGTCTGTTGCCGGGGGCCGCTACAAGCTCCCAACAACAGAATTAAAACCAAAGCTAGTTTTAATGGATGTACTATGTATTTCATCGATTTTATTGATTTCTTTTTCATTAATCCTGATCCCACCACAGTCTGCCATAGATAGAATTCTCTCCACCAAACTGACGCTGGATAGCCTCTTCATAATTTTCGGTATTGTTGAGGGCTTCGTCAGAGGTGTAGCTCTGCCTGAGGGGAACAGCATTGCCATTTGGTTGTACCAGGTTGTCCGGGTAACCTGTTCGGCGCCATTCAGCCCAAGCCTGATATCCATGCATAAACAAATGAATATATCGCTGGGTTGAAATCTGTTCAACAGCGTTGCCGGGATTGAAAGTGATATCCGGTTGAGCCAAATAGGCTGTGGCCTGGCTGCCATCCCCGGTCCATTGAGCTATTGAGTTTTCAACTGCTTCGTTATAGTTGGTTGCGGGATCTTCTGTAGTCCAGTTTAATGCTGCAGCTTCTGCACGTGCAAAAAGTACTTCCGCGTAGGTTACCAAATAAACGGGTGCATCCTGAGCATAAATGTCAGAGCCTAACAGGGAGAAGTCTTCGGTTCCAATGCTGTCTTCTTCTCCAAACTGAAGTCCTGCATACCCACCACCATTCCGAACTTCATTACCATAAATTGGCAGGCGGGGATCATTGTAAGGATCCATTAAATCAACCAGGCTAACCGTTAATGCCCACCACTCCCGGATTGGAGGATCTACAATCTGTCCATACCAGTAGTTTTGGTTGTTCGCAGTAGCTAAGTGCTGAAACAAAAAGTTGTCCTCATTGGAGGTGAAAACGCCGTCATTCAACGCATCATTAAATTCAGTTTCTGCTAACGATGCATTAACCTCTGACAATCGCAGAGCCATGAGTAAGCGCAATGAATTACTGAATTTTACCCATTTCTCCATATCACCTTCGTAGATGATGTCGTTACTCAGGCTTCCGGATACATCGATTTGATCGGCTGCAGCTTTAAGCTCAGCAAACAGATCTTCATAGATAGATTCCTGAGTATCATAGACAGGCGTAAACTCTTCGGTGCCTTGCAAGGCCTCAGAGTAGGGTATATCTCCCCAACGGTCGGTTACATTCCAAAAAATGTATGCTTTTAGAATTCTGGCAACGGCTTCTTGATTTGAAGTAGTAGCTACTTCTTCAGCCGTTTTGAGGTTAACCAACGGTCCCTGATACCATCCGTAGAAACTGGTTCCGCCTTCAGGGTATAAGGAGGCATCCACATATTGCGTTTCGGCCAAATACTGGGCCATGAACTGGGCATTAGGGGATGAACTTAATCCCGGTAGCGAGAGCATCGCGTTTGCAATTAACTGAGGTGCTGCCGCATCACTGGGTTGATTAGGATTGTTATTTATGTTGTTGAATTCTACAAGATCGCAACTACTGAAAATCGTTAGTGCAATCAGTGTAATAGGTATAAATAATTTTTTCATGGTTCTCTGATTTAAAAGATTAGTTTTACATTCAAGCCATAAGAACGGACGGTATTTAACTGCCCGGATTCGTACCAGGTAATGTCCTGGCTGCCTGATGACAACTCTGAAGGATCGAGACCCTGAGGTGCTTTTTGCCAAATCATAAGCGGGTTATTTGCAAATACGGCTACGTTAATCGATTTCAAAGGGATTCTGGACATTACCTTGTCCCCAAATGAATAGCCGAGTTTGACCTCGCTTAGCTTGATGTAGGAAGCGTCAATTACCCAATCCTCATATACTTCATCACCTATAAGGTCGAAGTAGTCATGAGCATCTACATAGGCTGTGACTTCCTGCCCTGTTGAAGCAGAGATACCATGTACCTTCACGCCGCCACCTTCACTGACGGGATCACGTACGTTGTTTCCTTTATCGTTTTTAGCCGCAGTCTGGCTATGTAAACCCGTACGGGTTGCAAGCATTTCTGAACGACTGAAAAATTGTCCGCCTACCTGGAAACTGATCATTGTGGACAGACTGAAGTTTTTATAGAAGAATAAATTCTGAAACCCACCGGTAAAATCAGGCAGTACAGATCCAAAGTTATGGGTGGCATCCGTCCAGAGTGGCAGATTATCATCATCAAGAAGGATCATGCCTGTTTCAGAGTCGCGCTGGTAGGCGCGCCCAACCAGGCTTCCATAAGTTTTGCCTTCGTAGGAATTCAGGTAACTGGCTGTTGAAGAGTACACCGTAGAGCCATGATTATATAAATCGATGTCAGGATGCAATTTTACCACCTGGTTGGTGTTGCGGCTCAGGTTAAAGGTGGAATTCCATACAAAGTCTCTCTGCTGAATGGGGGTTCCGTTTAAACTGACCTCAATCCCTTTGTTCTCTATAAGCCCGGCGTTGATAATAGCTGATCCATACCCGGTAGTTCCGGAAATATTAAGCGGGATAATCTGATTCTTATTCTGTTGCAGGTAATAGGTAAAGTTCATGCCTATACGATCAAAGAATCGGATATCGAAACCTGCCTCGTACGATGTAGAGAACGAAGGTTTTATGTCCGGATTATTGATGTTTGATGGCACATCTAATGTATTTTGTCCATCATACACGCTGCCCACATTGTAAACGGGGGTAGTCAGGTAAGGACTTAGATCAGACCCGGCTTGTGCAAAGCTGGCACGGAGTTTACCAAATGAAAGTGCCTCAATATCTAATATCTCACTAAACACAAAGCTACCTGAGACGGAAGGATACAAGTATGAGTTATTGTCTTTAGGAAGGGTTGAAGATTTATCAGATCTCAGACTTAAATCAAGGAAATAAGTATCTGAGAAGCCAAGTGAAACCAAACCATAGGCACTTACAATTTTCTTTTGCTCCAGGTAATTAAACACATTTGGGCGATCAACCGAAGCGTTGATGTTAAAGTATCCCGGCGAAGTAAGTCCTCCCACCGTTGACTGAGAGATGTAAGAGTAATTACGATCATACAAGTTAGTTCCAAGGGTGGCATCTAAAGATAGATTTGCCCAGCTTTTTTGATACTGAGCCGACAACTCGTAATTCATCTCCTTGTTCTCGTATTTCCCAACTGAATATCCCGGAGTAGACGTACCGCCAAAATTGGTTTTTCCTTCAATATTCTGGATGTATATATCTCCCCGGATGTTGGCACTTACAATAAGGTTGGGTAGTGCTTCGAAATGAGCACCTACATTACCAAATACCCGATCACGGCTATCGGTACTTGTATTTTCATACGCCTCGAAGTAAGGGTTGGCCCAGTATAAGGGAGATTTGTTGGTGATTTCTCCGGTCGAAGAACTTGGAGATCTCATATTCCAGTGCATTACCGTTCCGTCGGGATATCGGTAATCTTTCAGCCTTCCCATGTCAAGGTTTCTTTGGAACCACTGCCGGAAATACCGTGACCCAAACTGAGAGCCTTGTGGAGGCCGGCGTGCTTCGTTGGTTGCGTAATTGATATTAGCAGAAAAGTCCCATTTGTCACTGGCTTCAATGTTGGCGCTTAATCCCAGGTTATTTCTGTTTAAATATGTATTGGGATAGACACCGGTAATCTTGGTATCGTTGAAGCTGAGTCTGAAATTCGTTCGTTCTTCCCCTCCCGAAATAGTAACGCCATTGTCGGCTGTATATCCGGTTTCAAAAAAGTTTTGAATGTTATTGGGATGAGGATCGAAAGGAGTAAGCTGCCCGTATAGCGGATCTTGTGGATAGAAACTGAAATACTCGCGAACCATAGTCCCGTCCATTTTTGGGCCCCAGCTTTCATCTACATTAACCTGAACGTACTTGTCGCCATTAGGCAATGTTCTCCACGTTTGGGACGATCCACCACCATACTTATTCTGGTAACGCATAAAGTTACCGGCTTGCTGGAAAGAAAGGTTTGAGTTGATCTGAACCTCAATACCTCCGGCTTCATTGCCCTTATTGGTGGTAATCATAATAACTCCATACTGACCCCTGATTCCATATAAGGATGAGGCAGCAGGTCCCTTTAACACGTTCACAGACTGAATGTCGTCCGGGTTGATATCCTGGGCAATGTTCCCATAATCTTCTCCGGCACTTCCCGCAAAATTGGCGTTCGAAATAGGCGTACCGTCAATAACGATAAGAGGCTGTCCTTCACCATTAATAGAATTTACACCTCGTATTTTTATAGACTGGGTTCCGCCAAGGCTGGCTCCGGATGATCCTGTTACCTGAACCCCCGCTATTTTACCGGCAAGAGACCCGATAACATTATTTTCATTGGAATAGGTCAGGTCTTCTCCATTCACTTGCTGGGTGGCATACCCTATAGAACGCTCGGAGCGGTTAATGCCAAGTGCGGTTACTAATAGGTCCTGGCTTAAAGGAACCACCGCAAGAGCCACATCGATTTGTGTATTCCCATTAATGGGTACTTCCTGCGTTTCATAGCCTACGAATGAAAAAAGAAGGGTATCCTGCAGGGAGGGGGCATCAAGTTCATAGTTTCCATTGGGGTCGGTGGAAGTACCAATGGTTGTTCCCTTAACCTGGATATTTACACCCGGCAAAGGTTCATTGGTTTCTGCATCCGTTACTGTTCCGGAGATAGTTTCCGGAATGGGGCTTTGGTCAGTTACCTGTTCTTCCTCGGGCAGCTGCACCGCCAGGGTGTTATCGGTTTGCCGAAACCGCAATCCTGTTTGTCTGGTTACCGTCATTAAAACTTCTTCTACCGTTGCCGTCATTTTCGGAATGGTAATCCGTTTATTGCTCGACTCAATCACGGTCGTTTCATAAAGAAATTTAAAAGCCGTTTGTTGCTCTATTTCTTTGAAAACGTCCTGAATGGTTGCCTGCTCAAATTCGACGGTTACATCTACTTCACTAACACTTTGAGCCGAAGTTGTCCCGGCCATAAGTGCTGTTGCGGTTATGAAACTGAATATAAATCCCCAAATAGTACAGAAAGACATATAAAGGATTGTTCTGAAGGTTATTATTTTCATAGATTACCAATGTTAATGGGCATAAGATGCCTGTTAAAATTAGAGGTCCGTTTTAATCCGATGCGCGAACATGAGTGATTAATTCGGGCCTTTTTTTGTAAAAATTCTACTCGGCAGCTTGTATGGTCACAACCTGCTCTTTAATGGTGTATTCTATTCCCAAAATAAATTGAATAGACTGCAATACTCGTTCAAGGCTCATATTCTTGTGCTCTCCTTGGAGCTTAGCATCCTGAAGCTGGTCGCCTTGTAAAATTATATCTACTCCGTACCACCTCTCCAGCATCTTAGCTACTTCAGAGAAAGGCTTATCGTTAAAAATCAAAACCTGGTCTTTCCAGGCAATCTGTTCCCAGACATTTCCTTCACCTTGTTCAAAAAATTCTCCGCTTTGATGATACGTAGCCCATTGATTCTCCTCGAGAATAATAGGCTGTTCCGATACGTCTGCTTCATTGTTACTCGAAACACCCACCTTGCCTTCAACTACCGTCACCTGCAATTTCTCATCATTCCTGTAGGCTTTGATATTGAAAGATGTACCTAAAACCCGGGTTGTGGTATTGCCTACATGTACAATGAAAGGCCGGCTCTTGTCTGAGGCGATATCGAAGAAAGCTTCCCCTTCAAGGTATACTTCTCTTTTTTCCGGGTTAAACTGTTCAGGATAGCGGAGTGTGCTGCCTCCATTCAAAGTTATTACCGAGCCATCATTAAACCGAAAGGTGGATGTTTGACCATAAGCAAGCTGCCGTTCATGTAATTCTGTTATTTGGGGAGTGTCGGCGGAATTGGAGGGCTTACTTAATTGAAGTGTGAAAATGAAAGCAATAGATACCACAACAACCAATGCAATACTCTTAACAATCAAAGCTGTTTTTTCCGAGCCGGCGGCAGAGGTGTCTTGACTATCTTTTACTTTAGGGGGAGTCGTTTTAGAAAAAAAGTGAGCGGCAATTAAATCCGATTCAACTTGCCGAAACAGTCTTTCTTTGACACTTTCTTTATTAAGTTGTGGGTGATCAGCTTTGTTTAATTTTTCAAGAACCTGTTCTAGAGCCTGAACATTATCAGGTGTTTGAGCAAGCCACTGCTCAACATAGTCAAGTTCCTTAGGGGTACAAATCCCCAAAAGGTAATTCACTAGTAACTGGTGTTCCGGCGCTTTTCTCATAGGATTTTATTGTTGCCTTTATTACTAATATCCAAAAAACAAGGCCTACCCTTACTCAAATTATATATTCTAATAAACAAGGCCTTATTAAGCGGTTGAGGAGGGGGTGTTTACAAATATTTAAAATCTTTCAGTTCTTCCCGGAGAATTCGGAGTGCATGGCTGATTTGCCCCTCTACTGTTTTAGGGGAAATATTCATCGTCTTGGCGATTTCCTTATAGTTTAGCCCTTCTTCGCGGCTCAAAAGGTAAGCTTGCTGTGCGCGGTCGGGAATTTTTGAAAGTGCGGTTTGGTAGGCATCGTCAAAATTGGGCGGATTAATAACCGGTTCTTTTGGCGGATGGGCTTTAGTAAGATCAAGGATATGATTCTGAAGCCAGTTGTCGTACTTCTTCTGATTTCTCAACTGTTTAAGGGCGTGATTACGTGCCGTTGTTATGATATAACCTTTTACTGAAGGATGGTCAGGATCAATACTTTCCCGGGCTTCCCAGATTTTGAGAAATACTTCCTGGGTCCAGTCTTCGAGTTCTTTGGGGCACGAAGTATAATAAGATAGGAAAGAGACAATATCGTCGAAATATTGTTCAAAAAAGGCTTCAAACTTTTTCCTTCCTAACATTGCTGATTAGTAACCCTATGAGGCTATGTCTTTTTGATTGTAACTGATTTAAAATGTGAAATCAGGTCTAAAAATCATAATAAAAAATTAATGGGGTCAGCGCAGCTGATAGGATGTAAACGAAAGTTAATTTATTGGGTCCGAAAAAAACTGAGCGGATGAGAAGCTCAGCATCAATGAAAAGAATACGGAGATAAGGGTGCTAAAAAAGTCTTTTAGTCGTTAAATACGTCTCTTGCCAATAGGGGTGATCCAGTTCTGAAATCTTCACCCCATTGGTAGTAGAAGCATGCAAAAACTCTTTCCTGTTAATCATAACTCCCACATGATAAGTAGTCCGTCCGGTTTTGAAAAAAACCAAATCGCCGGTAAGAACTTGTGATTTTTTCACCTCTTCACCGGCCTGTAATTGCTCGCGGGTGGTTCTGGGAATCTGCATTCCAAAATAATCCTCGAACACCACCTGCATAAATGCGGAGCAATCGATGCCGTCGTAACCCGACCCACCCAGAAGATAAGGTGTTCCTTTCCAGTCGTTATAGGCCAGCTCTAAAAACTCTTGCTTTTCCTGGATGGAAGTCGGCATGGAAGACTCAACAAAAGAGCTTGGCTCGCTGTCTGAATTTGATTTACCTTTTTCGCTTTCCGGAGAGGAAGAAGATGTAGGATTTTCAGGAGTGTTTTCCTCCCACGGAATAGTACCTCTTTCAACGGTGCCGCAACCCGCAAACAGAAATACCGCCAAACCAATAAGTGTACCCTTTTTCATAGCCGGATGATCTTTTATTCTCGTCTGTAAATATAAAGGGATATGCTTACTTTTATGTATCAAATTCTGTTTTCAGAAAATCAATCATCGCAAAATGAATTTATTAGTAAACATCGATCACGTAGCTACGCTTAGAAATGCACGAGGTGAAGGTTACCCCGACCCCATTGAAGCCGCAGAGGTTTGTGAAAAAGCCGGTGCTTCAGGTATTGTGTTCCATTTACGGGGAGACCGGCGCCACATCAGGGATGAAGATGTGTATCGCTTGAAGGAATCAGTGCGGGGAACTCTGGATTTTGAGATGGCTGCCACGGATGAGATGATTGATATTTGTACGGAAGTTGAGCCTCAACTATGTACACTTGTGCCGGAAGGCCGGGAAGAACTGACAACCGAGGGCGGGTTGAAAATGAAATCGGTATTCGACGATTATAAAAACCGTGTTTTCCCGAAACTGAATAATACTAACATTGAAATAGGTTTATTTCTGGATCCCAATCCCGAAGATATTGAATTGGCAGCAGAACTCGGAGCAGATGTTATCGAATTACATACCGGAACCTTCGCTAATGCCGATCCTCAAAAACGCAGGCACGAACTCACGAGATTGAGAAAAGGAGCCATGCTGATAAACGAATTAGGAATGAAAGTAAACGCCGGCCATGGCCTGAACCTTGATAATCTTCCTGATTTGCTGGAAACGGTACCTCATCTGCATGATGTAAGTATTGGTCACGCACTGATCAGTAAATCTGTTTATTGGGGATTGGAAAAAACTGTGAAAGCTTTTTTAGAGATTATGGAGGATTATGCCTGAACGAATGCTTTGGTGTAATTCTGCAAATTGAAAACCTCTGCCAAACATATCGCTGATCGAATCCGGTTGATGATCGCCACTAAGCAGTTTCAGGTGGGGGAGATGCTGCCTTCTACCCGGGAGCTGGGGCAGCAGCTGGAAGCAAGCTTTCATACCGTACGGAAAGCTTATCATATACTGGAAGAAGAAGGATTGATCCTTGGAGAGCAGGGCCGGGGGTTCACTGTTAAAAACCAAACACCGCTGCTGGATAAATCTGCACGACTGGAAGTGGGAGGTGAAAAAATTCAGGCTTTGGTAGAAGAACTTGTGGGGTATGGGTTGGATGAGTCAGAGATAGAATTACTTTTTCAGGAACAGTTGGGTTTTATGGAATGGCCCGATCGTATTCAAACCTGTGCAAGTGTGGGAGAAAACCATGAGCTGGGCAAAATGCTTTCGGATGCCATTAAAAAGCAGGTGGGCGTTAAAAGCCAGGTTATTGATGTCAACGAATACGAAAGTGCCGCAAAATACGATGCTTTGTTTGTGCCCATTCATTTGATGAACAATTTCAGAAGCCTGCGGGAAAGCCTGCTGATTATTCCCATCGTTTACGATTACGATCCGGATATTTTACTGTCGATGGTTGACCGCGCGGCAATAGCAACCATCGGCTTGGTAACAGGCAGTGAGGAGACCATTCCCAAGATTATTGATGAACTGAAGCGGTCCATTCATTTTGAAGGTTCTTTCGTAGCAGGAACTATTTACGGAAAATCATTACCGCTTTTTGTTCGTGAATCAGACCTTATCTTGTACACCCCCGAAAGTGCCCGACTGGTAGAGCAGAAAGTCCCTGAGCGAAACCGGTTGCGTCTTGAGTATTTATTGTCAGAGAAGAGCTCAGAAATGATTCGGGCTGAACTTTGGGATCAGTAGAAAATTTTAAAACAGGAATGCTACATGTTGAATTGGATCTCGGCTAATTCAACGGTCAGCATTTAATATTCATCATTACCTTGATAAAAAAAGTTATTACACAGGCTCTGGAAGCTATAGCCAAAGAAATTGAAGCTGTTCGGGAAACACCATCTACTGATGTGCTGATGAACGGTGAACTGGAAAAGGTTTCAGGAGAGTACATCTACACATTTGAGTCACAAAATCAGGGGCTTAAGTTTGCCGAAGAAATCCGTGCTAAAATGGACGGGAAAGAATTCAAAGTTCATCCCGTAGAGTTTAAGGACAAAAAAGTACGACTTGAATTCCCTGAGAATAAAGGTCCTAAGGTAGATGAAGTGTACCTGGAGTGGGAAAACGATTACGTACTTAAAAAGATGCAGGAGCATCTGTTTACGCTACAGGAGAAATCGAAAGAAATTCCTCAGCTAAAGGCGCTTCTGAAACCGGAAAAGGATTTTAAAGAAAGGAACGACGGGCTCAAGCCGGTTTTTGATGATCTGCGAAATCCCTCTCAGAAAGAGGCCATCGAAAAGTCTCTGAAGAATAATATACTCTACGTTTGGGGTCCTCCGGGAACCGGAAAAACAGCTACACTCGGCTTCATTATTGCAAACTTGCTGAAGAAAGGTAAACGGGTGCTTTTTGTCTCTAACACTAACCGGGCAGTGGATGTAGGTTTGTTAAGCGTGATTGATGCATTGTATGAAATTGACCCCGGTTTCAGCCTGCAGAATACAACCCGATTTGGAGAAGCCGCACTGGACGATCCGCGGCTTGAAGACATCCTGTTTGAACATCAGGTAAAAACAAAACTGGATAGTCGAAAAGCCGATGCCGTTCAGTTGAGTAACACATTGAGTAAGTATGAGTCGCTGCAGGAAAAGATTGATGACATGATGCGGAACGGAGAGGAAGTGCCGGAGAAATTGGATTTAGAGTGCCAGCTGGCGGGGAATAAAGTAGATGAACACGGCGGAGTGGAAGAGCTGGAAGACAAAATTGACCGGCTGATGAATTTGAATGAGCGCTATGAGCTTAAAAAGAAGCAGCTGGTAGCAACTACGATGGCTAAAGTATGTACGTCCGAATTGTTTTACGGTATCAGTTACGATGCCGTTGTAGTAGATGAAGGGTCGATGGCGGGCATACCATACCTGCTACTGATGGCAGCCAAAAGCAAAGATCATCTTATTATCGCCGGTGATCCAATGCAGCTTCCTCCCATTGCCATTACCAACGACCGGGAAGCCCGGGAATTTCTAGAGCAAGATATATTCACCTATGTGTCAAAATCGGATACTACCGAAGCATTATTTGCCTGGCACGATGATAATCCGGAATTCACCTGCTTTTTTGACGTTCAGTATCGTCTGAAAGATGACCTAGCTGGGGTGATCAGCTCTGTGTTTTATGAAGGTCGGTTGAAGTCGAATACTACTGAGGACGAAATGAAATCTCTGCCAGGCACCTCCGGTTCCGTGGCTCTGGTTGATACGGCAAAATATAATCCCTATCTGGAGCAGGAAACGGGCGAACGAGGCTTCAAGCCAGTGAATGAGGTGCACCACAAACTTATTGAAGAAAGTCTGAAACGGCTCACAAGAAAATATGCCCCTGAAAATATTGGGATTATAGTTCCATTCAGAAATAGCGTGTATAAAGTTCGAAATCACCTTTGGGAATCCGGGTTTAAAGACATTGAAGTAGGAACCATTCATACCTTTCAGGGCCGTGAGAAATCGGTCATTATTTTTGATACGGTTATGAGCGGAGAATGGCAGAATGGAAGCATGCGCCACTATTCCGTCCGTCCGTTTGATGAAGCTAAGAATGGACTCAGCGTGCCACGATTATTGAATGTAGCTTTTTCCCGAAGCAAAGAACTATTGGTAATTATAGCGGATATGCAGCATGTGGAAAGGGTGTATGGGAAGAAATTCCTGGGCCGCCTGTTGCATTCAGTAAAGCAAATATCCATTTAGGCGGGATGAGTGTCACTAATTAAAAAAGATTCGAAAAAATTAAGTATTCATTCAAAAAAAGGTTGAATTGTAGTTCATAACACTCTTATATTTGGTGCTCTCTGAGAAGAGAGAAATTTACTGATACAAGCGGGAATAGCTCAGTGGTAGAGCATCTCGTTGCCAACGAGAAGGTCGCGAGTTCGAATCTCGTTTCCCGCTCAAAAGGCAGTTAAGGAGACTTAGCTGCCTTTTTTGTTTTAAGGAGACTGTATGCACCAGGTTTATATCATTTATAGTGAAGGCAGCGACCGGTATTACGTGGGTTCAACATCGGTTGGAGTAGCGAAAAGAGTAGAACGACATAATGCGGGTTGGTCACGATCCACTAAATCGGGGATTCCGTGGGAGGTTAAATACGTGGAAAGCTTTGCGACTAAATCAGAAGCATTGGCAAAAGAAAGGCATATCAAAAAGCAGAAAAGCCGAACCTATATTGAAGGGTTGATTGATTCCGATTCTAACGAACTAAATGGGGAAAGTAATTGAGGGGGCAACGAGAAGGTCGTCCCGAGTATTCGGGAAATCTCGTTTCCCGCTCAAAAGGCAGTTAAGGAGACTTAGCTGCCTTTTTTGTTTTATGGAGATTATATGCACCAGGTTTATATCATTTATAGTGAAGGCAGAGACCGGTATTACGTGGGTTCAACATCGGTTGGAGTAGCGAAAAGAGTGGAACGACATAATGCGGGTTGGTCACGATCCACTAAATCGGGGATTCCGTGGGAGGTTAAATACGTGGAAAGCTTTGCGACTAAATTACAAGCTGCCGAATACATTCAGTGTTAGATGCACGTGGAATGTAATCCATGTTTAAGCTGTTCGGAATATTGACTCACAACCAAAACTAATTCAATTATTATGCCAACAAAGAAAGCAGAAGCAGTTTGGAATGGAAATTTGAAATCCGGAAATGGAACGATGAAGGTAGGAAGTGGCTCCTATGAAGGTGCATTCAGTTTTGCCACTCGTTTTGAGGATAAATCAGGATCGAACCCGGAAGAATTAATTGGGGCAGCACACGCCGGGTGTTTTTCTATGGCTTTCTCAAATGAACTGGATAAAGCCGGCTTTACACCAAATTCTGTACAAACAAATGCTGAAGTAACCATTGATCCGAGCGAAGGTGCTATTACCACAATCAAGCTGACCAGTAAGGGTAATGTGCCCAATATAGATAATGATAAATTCCAGGAAATTGCTGAAGCGGCAAAGAATGGGTGTCCCGTATCTAAAGCGCTGAGCGGAGTGACTATTGAACTGGATGCCATGCTTGAAAACTAACTGGTAGATAGAAATAAGTATTGTTACAAAACCCGCTTTTTGCGGGTTTTTTTATATCACAACTTTTTTCATTTATTTTAGCATCTCAACGAGCCGATAAACACATAAGGCAATAGTTTTTACTATTATAAGCAACCATTTTTTAATGATTATGCCTTCAGCAGTTTATCAGTTACTCACTTATTTATTCATAATTACAGCGCTTCAGCCCGTTTATGCTATCCAGAATACCAATAGCGGGAGTGAAAGTGATAGCAGCCGTGTGCTTCAGTGGCTCAGTGAGGCAGAGACAGACCTTGAACAAGGTAACTTATCAGAGGCCCGTAGAAAGACGCAGCTCGCCGACAGCCTCTCCGGCAAATTAGAATTCCCAGAAGGAAAAGCACTCTCCAGTCTCCGGTTTGCCGATATCCTGATTACTGAACGCCGGCAAGACTCAGCCATCGTTATTTTAAATAATGCTATTAACAAGTATCCCGATAGCAAACTGAGGGCGAATTACAATAACTTGCTGGCTGCGGCTTATTCACACAAAGGGGAAGAAGTGAAGGCAATAGAGGCATATAAAGAAGCCCTTAAATATGTTTCCCGATTAGACAGCTCTAAAATAGACAGAACGAATGCTGCTATTCGACAGAATATGGCTACTGCTTATATAGATTTAGGGCAAACGACCATTGCATTCGAGTACTATCTCGAAGCAATTCGTTTCGCGGAAATGACACGTGATACTTCATTCCTGGCAACTACACTTAATAACATTGGCAATGCCTACAATTTAGAAGGGAATTTTGATCGGGCGGCCTTCTACCTTGAAAAAGGCAGGATGCTTTCTGAACAGAAAAACCTCCTGCCTGAGTTGTATCGAACTACCCTGAATCTTGCGAATACCCGAACCGATCAGGAGAGACTGCAAGAAGCCTTAGACTTGTATAACGAGGCTTTGGATCTGAATAATCAAATCCGCCCGGATTACCCTCCTGTAATCGTGTTATATAATCTTGGAAGACTAAACGGAAAGCTGGGTAATTATGATAAAGCAGAGACCCAGTTTCGTGAATCCCTAGCACATTCTAAGCAGATGGGTGTCATAAGGGGTGAATACTATAATAACCTCGGTCTTGGCAACTTATTCAGAGAAATAGGGCGATATGAAGAGGCTATTCAATACTATGAAAACGCAAGAGATATTTCAGAAAGACTAAGAGCTCTTCCTTTAATGGAGGATATTCGGCAAAAGCTGTATGAAACCAACCGGGAAGCCAATCGATTTGAGGATGCTCTTCAGTATTTAGAGTTATACAAAGAGTTATCGGATAGTCTGACAAGTATCGAAAAAGAACAAGCACTCGCTGAACTTGAGAATCAATTGGAGCTGGATCGCCAGAATGAGGTGAACCGGTTATTGCAGGATAAACAGGCACAGCAGGAGCGGCAGCTTCAGGTGCAATATATATTTATTGTTGTTGGTGCACTGGTAATCGTATTGATTGTCATTCTGTTATTTATGATGAGACGAACTGCCCGCGAACGAGAAGAAATTAATAAGGTGCTGGAGACTCAAAAAGAAGAGCTTGTAGAAGCTAATAAGGCAAAAGATAAATTATTTGCCATCATTGCTCACGACCTGCGAACGCCAATGAGTTCTATGCAGGGTATTCTCCATCTTCTTAAAGAGAACGTTATTTCAAAAGAAGAGCTCACTCAGCTGATTCCCGAACTTGAGGTGTCTATACAAAAGAATGTTTATGTAATGGAAGACCTGCTTGCTTGGGCCAAAGATCAGCTATCGGGAGTGAAAATGGAAATCAGTCCTATCAATGTTCGTAATGTTGTGGATGAGATTGTGGCGAGCCATACTTTTTTAGCAAACAAAAAGGGAGTAGAGGTACATTACTGCATTCCGGAAAACGAACACGTTTTGGCAGATCAGAATGCCTTGCAGCTGGTTGTTCGTAATGTAGTTTCCAATAGCATTAAATTTACCGCAGAAGGAGATGAAATAGAGATTAAAGCAGAACGTGATTCTCAAAATGTAAAGATCATTATCAGAGACACAGGCATAGGAATCCCCGAGAAGGCAGTCGATAAAGTATTTTCCAAAGAAGCCTGGACAAGAGAAGGTACTAATAATGAAAAGGGAACCGGATTTGGATTGAGCCTTTCTAAAGAATTTGTAGAACGTATGAACGGGAAGATTTGGTTCGAAAGTACGGAAGGGGAAGGATCTATCTTTTACATTGAATTGCCGAAAGCCTCATTAAACTAAAGCAGGATATATCCCATACATGATGTGAACAATGTGTAGATAACTTCCGAGAGTTCTAATTCCCGAAACCCCGAATCATTTCTTATCTTTAACACTCATTTAATCACTCATTATCTGGAGCTTTGAATATGAGCGACAAGCCTCGCGAATATTGTGGAATCTACGGTATCTATAACCACCCTGATGCAGCCCTACATACCTATTACGGTTTGCACGCTTTACAGCACCGGGGACAGGAATCGGCCGGAATAGTTACTTCTTATTTTGATGACGACAAAGGGCGGTACTCCATGCCGGCTTACAAAGACTTTGGATTGGTGCTGAATGTGTTCAGTAAATCCAAGGTGTTTAAGAAAATATTGAGAGGTAAAAATGCCATAGGGCATAACCGTTACTCCACCTCTGGCTCTTCCAAAAACCCCGCCAACATCCAGCCTTTTCGGGTACACTACCGGAATGGTAACCTGGCGATCGGGCACAACGGAAACCTTTCCAATGCCAAACAAATCCGTGAGCGGTTCCGCAAAGAAGGCGTTCTTTTTCAAAGCACCTCGGATACCGAGTTAATTCTGCATCTTATTTCGCACAGCAATAAGGAAGATCAGATGGATCAGATTATGGACGCCCTTGAGCAAATTGAAGGGGCGTATTGCCTGGTTATTCTTACCGATGATAAACTGATCGCTGTCAGAGATCCCAATGGATTCCGTCCTCTTGCTCTGGGTAAGGTAGATGGTGCATACTGTGTGTCCAGCGAAACCTGCGCTTTTGATATCAATAATGCCGAGTACATTCGGGATGTTCAGCCCGGTGAGGTGGTCGTGATTGACAAGGATGCCGACGAAAACAATGAGCCCAAGTCGTACCATATCCCGGCAAAAGAAGGGACGGGTACTAGTCAGTGTATTTTTGAATATGTGTATTTCTCTCGCCCGGATAGCAAGATTTTTGGTGAGATGGTAGATAAGATTCGTCGGAATCTTGGTAAACAATTAGCCAAAGAACACCCGTTAACCGATGTTGTCAAGAACAATACAACGGGTAAGAAACCGGTAGTAATTTCGGTGCCGGATTCCAGTAACACGGCCGCCCTTGGGTATGCAAGCGAAAGCAATAAATTAGGCAACGAATGCAAGTATGATATCGGCTTGATTAGAAACCATTACGTGGGTCGGACTTTTATCTCACCGGGACAAAAATCCCGTGAACAGAAAGTGAGAACCAAGTTTAACCCCGTTCGTGGTGTAATTGAGGGGCGTGTTGTTATTATTGTAGATGACTCGATTGTGCGAGGAACCACTTCCCGCTATCTGGTTGATATGATCAGAGAATGTAACCCGGCTCAAATCCACTTTCTGGTAAGTTCGCCTCCGATTATCAGTCCCTGTTATTACGGGATGGACTTCCCGACCCCCAATGAATTAATTGCCAATAAGTTTGACCGGGATATTGAGAAAATGGCAAAAGAAATTGGGGTAGACAGTCTTCGTTATTTATCCGCAGATGGACTGGTTGATGCCGTAAAAGAGGCTAACCCTTCCGGACATGATTATTGTACGGCATGTTTTACAGGTAATTATCCGGTTCCCGTAAACTTCGGTGTTGAGAAAGAAGAGAACGAGTTGGTGTGATGTTTAACGCCCAGCCTAAATTCATTACCAGCGCTACTAAACTTGAAGAATGCCCACCGGCAACCTTGCCTGAGGTATGTTTTGCCGGACGGTCTAATGTCGGAAAATCTTCCCTGATTAATGCTCTTCTGAATAAGAAGAATATTGCCCGGACTTCAAATGTACCGGGAAAGACCCAGCAGATGAACTACTATAAAGTAGGAAACGAGTTTTTTATGGTTGATCTGCCGGGATACGGATATGCCAAGGTTCCAAAAAAAGAGAGGGAACGCTGGGGTAAAAACATCCGAAATTACTTGTTGGATCGGGAGTCGCTTAGTTTAATTCTTCACGTTGTAGACGTGCGCCATGAACCCAGCCAGCTTGATGAAGATTTTTTCTATTGGATGGCTATGAATGAGAAACCCTTTTCGGTGGTGCTTTCAAAATCAGACAAAATCTCCAGGAATAAAGTAAATCAATCGAAAGCAAGAGTTCGGCGCATCCTGAAAGAAATGAATATAGAAATTCCGATTTTGCCTTATTCATCAGATTCAAGAGACGGTATTCCTGAGATAAAAGACCTGATTACAGAGTTTGTCAATCACTCAAAGTAAACCGGATTTTATTCTTAGTTAGTCAAAATCTCCGCTTTCATACCGTTCGGCTAACCTTTCTTCATTCACGCGTTTAAAACCTGAAAGCATTTCAGATGAAAGAGAGGCAACAGTCATTTCCCGTTTACCCAAAGCGCCTTGTGATCGTGCAACTTTCCACCCTGCTGCACACATGGCTCCACGCGCTTTCGAAGCTGCACAATAGGTGGCAAGAATTGCTTGATCAGAAGAATAAGAGGCCAGCTTGGTGAATGTGTCTGCGGTCCAAAGCTCTTCATTTACTTCCGGTGAAAAAGGGTCATGAAAGATAAAATCGGCTTGTAAATTCGCTGGAATAAAATCTTCAAATTTTCCATAAAAAAGATTCAGCTTTACATTCAGATTCGGCAGGGGGTGTATCTTATTCAGTCCGGGTTTGAGTTCATCAAATATGTTTGGTAGCAGATTGTTGAGCTCCGGTTGTTTAAGATGCTCTTTGAAATTGAACTCAGAAGCAGTGGATCTGCTAACGGGAAAAGCCTCAATCGACCAAAACTCTATGGGCATATTGAGCCCTTTCTGTTTAATGATATCAAGGAGTAGCAGGAAATTCAGCCCGGTTCCAAAACCAATTTCCAGAACAGTTAGTGATTCAGCTTTATCCAGAGTTGAAATCAACCCCGGGGTTTTAAAAAATACGTGCAGGCTTTCTGAGGCGGCTCCATTCGGGTTGTGATAAAATTGTTCAAAAGTATCTGAATAGAGTGTAGAAGAGCCGTCTTTGGTCTGGTGAATTGTAGGTGTCATAGCGCCTAAGATAAGGCATCATTGAGCGTATAGAAAATACCTTGATTGGATGCTCAGTCAGACGATTTCAAAATCACTTTGCCATAGTTGGTTTTAGCAGAGACAGAGGCTTTCCCAGTGCCAATGGTTCCCTTGGCAGCCCCCATTGATTGTGTGCCCTGAAAACTGAGATGGTCTCCTATTTCGACTTTATTCCCGGATAAATCAAACGTTGCGTTGGTTGATTGTGGAACAATAACGGATATAGTTCCGGCACCGGTATTTGCCCGGGATGAATGTTGCACATCCACAAAGTGAAGCTCAATATTACCGCCATTTGTCTGAGCCTCAACAAATCCCGAAACATTTTCTGCACTTAAGTTACCACCTGAGGTTTCCATGGTAACAGAACCGATAATATTCTGCGCCTTAATATGTCCGCCCAAAGAGCGCAGGTTAAGTTTTCCTTCCGAATTGTTTACAGTTATATGCCCTCCGCTTGTCTTTGCACTTATATCTCCATTAACACTTCCAAGGCTAATATGTCCGCCTTGGGTTTCATACACTTGTTCACCGGTTATATTGCTGGAGTTGATATGTCCGGCTTGGGTTTTGGAAGTCACTTTCATTTTCTCCGGGATAGTCAGAGTAGCTTGCAGATGTATGTTTTGATCTTTTGACAACGCTCTCTGACTTTTGATCTCAAAGTTTGCAGTACCTGAAAGGGTGCTGGCAGAAGTATTGATTCTTGACTCGAGATCGGCTCTGGTGGAAACCTGTCCTGAGGCTTCAACTGAAAACTTGATTTGATTATCCTGACTGCCTTTTATGGTGATAGATCCAAAAGGAAGTGTAATATTTGTTGATTTTACGTTTGAAGCGTCAAACTCTTTTACGTAAGCAAAAACACCCGGCGAAACCATCGTCCAGTTTCCGGGGCTTGCTGTCATTTCTTTGTTGATAGATACAATTCCTTCTTCATGATTGATGTCAACCTCAATACCATCCTGCTCAAGCTCTTCAAGGGCCTTATTGATTTCAGTTTCAATTTCTTCCTGAATTTCCATCGGTAAGAAATTTGTGATATTCTTGAGGTTTTCGAGGTTTTTAAGGTTCTCGAGATTCTTCAGGTTCTCCAAGTTTTCAAGATTTTCGAGTTTCTTGAGCTCAACAACATGTAACTTTTCTCCGTCAATGTTTATGCGGATGCTATCCGTTGCAAAGGCTGATCGTTTAGGTTTTTCAGGTGTAGAGTGTTGCCCAACGATGTATAGGGCAATGCCTATAAAAAAAAGGCCGGCTAATATTATTTCCCAGGATGTTCTCTTCATGTGTCCTTCTATTTTAATAACCTGTTAAGGTACGATTCGATGCTGTAAAGGTTACGTTGAATCAGATAATATCCTTATCATCAGCTAAAGTTAGAATTCATAGGATACGCATGCATTCCCAAATTAAGAAACTAGCCGAAAAATACGTTCAGTACGCGGTAGAAACCCGCAGGTATTTGCACAAACATCCGGAGGTGAGTTACAAGGAATTTGAAACTACGAAGTTCATTAAATCTGAGTTGGAGAAACTCGGCATTCCATATGAAAGTCCTCTTGAAACAGGTTGTGTGGGAATAATAGAAGGCGCAAAAAAATCGGATCGGGTTATTGCTCTCCGGGCAGATATTGATGCGCTGGCTATGGAGGAGACTGGTGAAGCCAAAAAAGATTTTATCTCCCAAAACCCGGGTGCTGCACACTGTTGCGGGCACGACGCTCACACTTCCAACCTGCTAACGGCTGCTAAAATTTTGAAGGAGCTTCAGGCTGAAATTGAAGGAAAAGTGCTGCTTGTATTTCAACCCGGGGAGGAGAAATTGCCCGGAGGTGGGAGGCTTCTAAGTGAAACGGGGTTTCTTCAGGATCAGGGAGTACAGGCTATTTATGGATTGCATACTTCTCCGATGCACAAGCCCGGAACAATCGCGACCAAAGTTGGACCGTTAATGGCGGCTCCCGATGAGTTCGAAGTTGAAATTATAGGTAAAGGAGGGCATGCCGCCAGAGCTCACGAAGCCATTGATCCGGTCGTATTATCTGCTCAGTATATCAACGGGGTTCAAACCATAGCCAGCCGAAGTGTAGACCCAACCGAGCCCGTTGTGGTAACGGTCGGAAGGGTTGAGGGAGGTACGGCTCACAATATTATTCCTGAAAAAGTTAAACTGTGGGGAACAGCCAGAACCCTTACGGCTGAAACGGCAGAGTTAGTAAAAAACAGATTGGAAGCATTGGCAAAAGGAATTACAGAATCGGCGGGAGGAAGCTACACTTTTAGTTTTAACAAAGGATATCCGCCTGTTATAAATACTGAAAAGGAGGCCAATACGGTACTCCGCTCTATGACAAATTTATTTAATGAGGAATCAGCTATTGAGTTAAGACGCCCCATTATGGCCGGTGAGGATTTTGCGTTTTATCAGCAGCATTTTCCCGGAGCATTCTTTTTTGTAGGAAGCGGAAGCGAAGAATCAGATTCCACGTACCCCTGGCATCATCCAAAATACAATGTAGATGATCGGTTTTTTGAGGTTGCAACTCCGCTCATGGCTTCTTTAGTTTTTGATCACATATGATACAAGCAGAACGATCTTATTGGGAATCCGAATTATATGTCCGGAAGTTTGACTTAATTGTGCTTGGTGCCGGTTTAACGGGCCAGTCTATTGCTCATTTCTTTAAAAAAGAGAACTCGGACAAAAAAGTGTTGGTCGTAGATCGTGGTTTCTATCCCATCGGAGCCAGTACCCGAAATGCCGGCTTCGCATGCTTTGGTTCGGTTACCGAGCACATGGCGGATATGGAGATTGAGGAAGAGGAAAAGATTATCGATCGTATTCGCAGAAGAATACATGGGCTGGGTTTACTGCGCCAGACACTGGGTGATGAAAATATCGGTTACCGGGAACCGGGTGCTTACGAAATTTTTACTGATGCCGGGGTTTATGAGCAGGCTTTGGAACACCTCGATATTTGTAACCGGTGGCTACGGGAAGCTGCAGAAATAGAAGAAGTCTACCAAAAGTGTGAGCATAATGGGTTTCCCGCAATTAGCATAAAGCACGAAGGATGCCTTCATCCCGGTAAAATGATGCGCACCCTTTATGAAAAGAACCTGACAGCAGGTGTAGAGTTCAGGTGGCAATCGCAGGTAGAGAGAATAGATCAGGGGAATGGCATGCTCATTCTTGAAAATGGCATTGAGCTCCAGGGAGGTCAATTGGCTGTAGCCACTAATTCATTCACTTCAACCCTTCTCGACGATATTGATATAAAGCCGGGGCGTGGATTTGTGTTTGTTACAAAACCCATCCCGGATCTGGAATGGAAGGGAACCTATCATTTTGACCGTGGTTACTATTATTTTCGGGGAGTGGAGGGGGATAGGTTTCTTCTCGGGGGAGCCCGAAGTTTAGACATTGATGTTGAAACAACAACTGAATTCGGCACAAATCAAAAGATCAAGAAAAGCCTCATATCTTTCGCTAACGATGTTTTGAGACTTCCCAAGGGTTGGGAAATTGACACCGAATGGTCAGGAATTATGGGTTTTACGAGCACTAAAAGCCCGGTGCTGAAGCGTATCAGTAGTAAGACATTGGTGGTGGCCGGCCTCAGTGGAATGGGGGTAGCCTTAGGCATGCAGTTGGGCAAAGAAGCGGCTAGCATAATGGCAGAGTTATAAAGTGATGAAGTGAAGAGTGATGAAGTGATCCTAAAATAATATTACTTATCACTTCATCACCCCTCACTTTGCTTTAGCCGTCATGATGTCTTTCCACTCCGTGGTATATCGTTTACTCAGATAGTTCTGGTTCATTTTCCAGCTGGCCTCTTGGCTGTTTTTACGGTGTTGACCGGTAGCAGCAAAAGCAGCTGTGTTTCTGCCGTGGCGTGTGTTAATCCGATCGATACAATTCATTAAGTGAAACTGCTTCTGAGTATATAATTCAGGATCAAATAAATCCATTTGTACTTCACTATGCGGCACGATTCCGGTTAACATCACCGCAGCTTTTTTGTATTTGGTATCCGGTTGGAATACAGATTTTGAAATGGCCATTCCGGCTTGAATCATGGTTGGTGTGTGGGCCGTGGGAACCTGGAAAAAGTGACCGCCACCATATTTATACTTCCCCTTCAGGTTGTCGTAGCGGTCTCCAATCAGAGTTATATGCATGCAGGAAGCCACGCTTTTTTGTGCCCGCAGCTTTTCTGCGGCACGACTGATATAAGTAGACACCGCTTCCTGAATGGGTTCAAGATCGTACAGAGGTTTGCCGAACATGCGTGAGGTAAGAATGCCTTTACGGGAATCGAGGGCATCGCTGAGCTTCATACAGGGGAGTCCGTTGAGTTCCAGTACCGTTCGAAGCCCTGTCACATTCAAATGTTTTCGTACCCATCGTTTATAATCAACTTTCTGTTTAAGGTCGTAGGCCGTTTTTACATCAAATCGGTTCAACCTTACTGTTAACCCATGCCCGATTCCCCACACTTTTTGCAGGGGCATATTTTTAAGAATTTGATCTACGACAGGGTTCTCACATAAACTCAAAACACCATTGTAATCGGGATTTCGCTTCGCTGTTTCGTTAGCAATTTTTGCCAGTGTTTTACTTGGGGCAATACCCACGGAAACCGGAATTCCTGTCCACCGATAAACAGTTTCTTTAATGTGGCGGCCATACTCTTCTAAATCAGAAAAGGTATTAGTGGAAACTTCGGCAAAAGCTTCATCAATACTATATACCTCAATATCGTGGGTGAGATATCGCAAGGTTTTCATAACCCGGTTCGACATATCTCCATACAGCGGATAGTTTGAGGATCGCACAATAACATTCTTTTCTCTGAAAAATGTACGGTACTTAAACTCCGGTGCTCCCATTGGGATGTCGAGGTCTTTGGCTTCCTCTGAACGGGCAATTACGCAACCGTCGTTATTGGAGAGAATTACAATTGGTTTGCCTTCCAATGCAGGATTGAACACGCGTTCGCATGAAGCATAGAAGTTATTGCAGTCAATCATCGCATACGCGATGGTGCTCCGGTTATTGAAATTTTCGAGGTTCAGGATCATACTTCATACCGGTGAATGACGTGCGTGATTACACCCCAAATGAGCCAGTTGGTGTCGGGATGAATGGTGATGGGTTCAAACCGGGCATCATCAGAGATTAAAAATAGCCGCGACCCTCTCTTAACCAGCCTCCTGATTACGGGCTCCTCTTCGATCGCAGCTATTACAATATTTCCATCTGTTGGATGTACGGATCGGTCCACCACAAGGATGTCTCCATCCTGCACCCCCGATGCCTTCATCGCATTTCCCTCGGCCCGCACATAAAACGTAGCAGCGGGACGGTGTACAATCAATTCTTCCAAATCCAACGGTTTTTGAAGGTGATCGGCGGCCGGCGATACAAATCCGGTTTCGGCTTTTTGCGAAAGCTTTACCTTGTTTCGCTGTTTTTTGGCCGATCCTCCCTGGTAAATTTTCAGTCCCTCCATACATACCTCTTTGCTTATATAAATTATATGTGTAAAATATGTGTATCGCCGGAAAGAGTAAACTATAATCTCAAAGATTTAGTTTGCTAATCGAAAATCAGGATATAATATTAGCGCAAATCAAAAGGGCAATATGGATTGGCTTTACTTAATCGGATTTATTGGTGTGGGTTTCGAGGGGATGGAGATTGTTTCGTACTGTGTGCACCGATGGTTATTTCACGGCATTCTATGGAATATTCATGAGTCACATCACAAACCAAACCACGGGCTGTTTGAGCTAAACGACATTTTCTCGGTCTTTTTTGCCGGGGTTTCCATTTGGCTGATGGTAGATGGAGCAACCACCATGTTTTCTGCTCCGGCGTTTGGGGTTGGAGCCGGCATTGCCATTTATGGGGTATTGTATTTTATCATTCACGATCTTTTTGCTCATAAAAGATTCGTGCCTTTCAGCAGTGACAATAAAATGATGAAGCTGATACGCCGGGCTCATCAACGTCATCATCAGGATGTAGGGAAAGAAGGCCATGAACCGTATGGGTTGTTTCTCTTTCCCTATGATAAATATCCGGAGCGGGAGCGCAAACTTGACCGGTGAGTACCTTATTAATTCTATTCTATTTGTAGATCATCTCGCGGCGAATGCCCGAAATCCGATTGTTCAAAGCAACAATTAGATGATGCTATATACCGGTAAACCGCTCTTTCAATGCTTTCATCTGCTCAAAATGCCTTCGTTGGTGGGCTTCTTGTACACCAAAGCAGGCTGTTATAGACATAGGAACAAATTTAATAATAGGATTTCGTGTTTTTATCCGGTCCAGGTTTAGCTGTTCAAGTTTGGCTTTTTTGATTAAGTGAATGAACTCATCCTGAAGGGTAAGGAAGTCGGATAGAACTTTCTTCTGATCGATATTGTCGGCACTTTTTGGTTCAAAAGGTTTAACAGTAGGAACCGGGCGTTTGTACTGCGGGCTTACAAAGTATATAAACCATCGGAACAGGAAGTTTGGGGTGAATGGCTGGCCTCCCTTTGGCAAGTCTTCATCGGGTTTGCTCATTCCTTTTTTAATTTGGGGCAGGTATTCATTTCCTGCTTGCACAAGATGGCTCAAAATTTCACCCATGCACCATTTATCAGCGGCCGGTTTACGAAGAAAAACATCAGTTCCTACACTCTGTGAAAGTTCTTTGGCTGTCTCTTTCGCCTGTTCAAAAGCATCGAGAAAATAGTCGTAGGTGTAGGCAGAGTTTTTCATGGTAGAAATTATTTAGTAGTAAAAGATTCCAAAACAAATAGATTTAGGATTTCATCTGATGCCGGAATCCACTTTATTTGGAACATCCATTTCATCAAAGTATAGAATCATGCATTCACAAAAAAATCGTTTGTTTCTCATTGTAATAGCAGCTCTTCTTTTTCCGGTTTGGGCTACGGCTCAGGGGGTACTGAGTTTCGAAGATGTTATGAAGTTCGAAGACATTGGCGCCATCGAACTTTCAGCTAATGGAAACTGGGTAGCGTACGAAGTATGGCCCGATCGTGGTGATGGCCGGGTGGATGTAAAAAGAACAAACGGGAGGAATACCTATTCGATCTCTTTAGGAGCATCACCTAAAATCACCCCAAATGGGGACTGGGTTGCAGCTTATCGAAAAGTACCACTTGCGGAAGAACTCAAGGCCAAAAAGAACAAACCAAAGCAAGGGTTGTCTTTACTTTCAACAAGTAGTGGCTCAATCACGGAGTTTGACAGCGTTCAGTCTTTTACTTTTTCTGAGGATGGAAACTGGCTGGCTATTCGGCATCATCAATCCAAAGAGGTAGAGGATCTGAAATCAGAGAATAAGAGTTTGGGTACGGAAGTCACCCTTTGGAATACCGGATCCGGTTCTGCGTTTTCCCTGCAATTTGTACATGAAATGGAGTTCGACAGCCTTTCCAACTACCTGGCCTATTCGGTGGTGGACACCTCTAACACAGAGAACGGACTCTATGTTTTTGATCTGAATGATCAGGAATCCCGGGCTATTGACCGCACGGAAAGCGGATTGTATGGGAACCTGACTTGGGATTATGACCTGCAGAAACTGGCCTTCACCAAAGCTACCTATGATACTTCTTTCGTTGAAAGCAATGCTTCGGTTCATGTCTGGAATGCGCAGAATGAAGAATTGATGACATTGTTAAATAGCGATGACGGAAACGAGGGATTCGTGTTGCGATCTAACAACGAACTTACCTTTACCCACGATGGCAAGCGACTGTTTTTTGGGTTCATGGATGCTGAAATGGCTGCTTTGGATATGAAAAATGAGGAAGATGGAGACAATGAAGTGGATATATATGACGTGGATGACATTGTAGAAGATCGCGGCTTGGATATCTGGCATGGAGACGATCCACGTATAAAAACGCACGAGAAGAAGAGCTGGAATTCAACCAGGAACCATTTATACATGGCGGTTTATCATTTAGATAGCGGAGAGTGGTTTCAGCTGGCCGATGATGAAATGCCTGAAATTGATGTTGCTCATAATCCGAATGTAGTGCTGGGCAGTTCTCAGGTTCCCTATATGAAAGAAATGACCTGGGAAGGGTTTTTTAACGATTGGTACTATGTAGATCTGGAAACAGGAAAGCGTACGTTGATTGGGAAGAAACTGTCGGAAGGGGTGAATCTTTCACCCGGTGGTAAGTTTGCTGCTTTTTATGTGAATAAGCACTGGAATTTGCTTGATATAAAAAACGGTGTGACCCGGAATATTACCGCTAATTTGGAAGTGCCATTCTATAACGAAGATCATGATTATCCATCCCGGGTGCCTGATTACGGTATTGCCGGTTGGGTTGAAGGTGATCGTGCTGTTATGATTTATGACAAGTATGACATTTGGAGATTCCCCACGGATTTTAGTAAGCCGATGACTATCACCGATGGGGCCGGACGGGAAGCCAAACGGATTTTCCGCATTGAAAGAATGAATAAAGATTGGGGCGAACCGTATGCCCATAATGAAGAGCTTTTGCTGACTTCCTACCACGACCTGAAAAAGAACTTTGGTTTCTACTCAGCTAAAGCAAACCGGTCTGGTGTAACCCGATTGTTGGAAGAAGACAAAAAATTCACTTTTGTGGAAAAAGCGGAAGATGCGAATACGATATTATATAAGCGGGAAGCTTACGATGAGTTCCCGAATATTTGGGTAGCTACTAATCGTCAATTTAAGCGTACGAGTAAGCTGACCCATCTTCATGAAGATCTTCATAAGAAATGGAATTGGGGTAAAGCGGAATTGATCGACTGGCTAAGCCTGGATGGGAAGTTTATTCAGGGTGTGGTCATTAAGCCGGATAATTATGACCCCGACAAGCGATATCCGATTATGACGTATTACTATCGTTTTTTTACCAATCGGTTGCACGACTTTAACGAACCGAAAACCAATCACCGCCCGGTTTTTGCTCAATATGTGAGCGATGAGTATGTTGTTTTTCTACCTGATATTCGATTCGAAATAGGTCGGCCCGGTTTTGCGGCAACCAAGAGCCTTGTTCCGGGAATTCAGAAGCTCATCGAGATGGGGATTGCCGATGAGGATAAACTCGGACTTCACGGCCATTCCTGGAGTGGCTACCAAACAGCCTTTATGGTTACACAAACCGATATTTTTGATGCGGCGGTTTCAGGCGCTCCGGTCAGTAATATGACCAGTGCGTACAGTGGCATTCGCTGGGGATCTGGGCTGGCTCGCCAGTTTCAGTATGAGCGGACTCAAAGCCGGATTGGGCAGAGCCTGATCGAAGCTCCAGAGAAATACATCGAGAATTCACCGGTGTTTTTTGCGGATAAAATCACCACGCCGATGCTCATCATGCATGGAGATGCGGACGGAGCGGTGCCTTGGTACCAAAGTATTGAGATGTACCTGGCTATGCGCCGCTACAACAAAGACGTGGTGTTCCTCCAGTATCATGATGAACCGCATCATCCGCAAAAATTCTCTAACAAACTGGACTATGCTATACGGATGAAAGAGTATTTCGACTACTATCTGAAAGGAGAAGGTGAACCGGAGTGGATTATTGAAGGAGAAGCATATACGGGAGATTAGAATCTTGAAATTATGGATGTTGGATTAGATTGATTCAGCATTCATACTTCAAAATTTCCGTTCCATTCAGATAAGAATTGATCGACAAATTCTTTCATAAACTGATGTCGTTTTTCTGCTTCTTGTTTTCCGGCCCGGGTGTTCATGCGATCTTTGAGTAAAAACAATTTCTCATAGAAATGATTGAGGGTTGGTCCGCTGCTTTTCTTGTAGGCCTCAAAAGTAGTGTGGCTCTCAGGTTTTATTTCCGGGTTGTATAGTTCCCGCCCCTTATGTCCGCCATAAGCGAAGGCACGAGCAATCCCGATGGCTCCCAAGGCATCCAGCCGGTCTGCATCCTGTACTACTTTCCCTCCTATGGTATCCATCTTCGTTTCAACTTCAGCACCTTTAAATGAGATATTCCGAATGATGGTGCATACTTGATTGATGACAGGTTCATTCACCCCCAGACTTTCAAGCCAGTTTCGGGCGGTAGTAGGACCAATTTCCTCATCGCCGTCATGGAATTTATGATCGGCAATATCATGTAATAAAGCGGCCAGTTCTACGATAAAGAGATCAGCTCCTTCCATTTTACCTAAACGAAGAGCTGTGTTCCTTACCCGGTGTATGTGCCACCAATCATGGCCGGTACCTTCACCTTGAAGCTTATTCTTAACGTATTGTTCTGTCTTTTCAATGATCTCTGAACTCATGATCAAAAATTCATGCAGGAGCAAAGCCCTTCGATTACGTTTATTTTGAGGGAGTCAATGCGGATGAGAGAAGCTTCCACACGATCTTTCTCGATTTTTCCTTCCCTGAGTAATTTCTGAATAATCCCGATAGCTTTTTCCGCGATTTGCTCATCATACGTGTGGTTATTCCCTAAAACCAGGATATCTACACCGGCGTTGATGGCCTGTTGAATAGAAGTTTCCAGGCTGTAATTGCCGGTGATGATGGGTTTCTGAAGATCATCAGAAAGGATGACACCCTCAAAACCGAGAGAATCTCGAAGTAATCCGGTAATTGTTTTCTCAGAAAGTGTTCCGGGCCAAACGGAGTCAATATTTGCATTGAAACTATGCGCGGTCATAATTCCCCAAATCTCCCGATCGGATGATAGCAGGTTACGATAGGGTTGCAGGAAATCATCTGTCCAGATATCTGTAACATCATTTGTTGAATCAGTGGGATGATAGTCACGGCTATAACCCGGAAAATATTTGGGTACACTAAAAAGTAATTCCTTGTCATACTCATCAAGAATATAACCGGCTTGTTGCGTTATGGTTTCCGGATCTGATGAAATTATTTCAGGATTTGGGGCTTCCGTTGATGGAGTTTGCAGGTCTAGACGAGGATTAAAATTGGTGTTAAGGCTCAATACCCTGAACTCTTGAGCAAACATTCTCGAATATGAAACCGTTGAGGCTGAATCTTGCAGAAAACCTTTTCTCAAAGTTTCGGAGTTATCATATAAGTTGGTAAGCGGAGATTGAAAGCCCCCGTCGTGGTGAACAGCAATAATTGGAGAAATAGGAGCATGTGCAATCAGATCGCTGGATAGCTTCAGTAGCTGGTCTTGTGACTTTATGTTCCTGCCAAAGCTTTCAAGTTCATAATCATAATCGTAGAGAATAACACCACCCAGGTTAAACGCTTTTAGATCTTTAACCAAAGGGTGCTTGTCGTCAATTTCTGTTCCACGAAAACCTATAACCAACATCTGCCCCAGCCTTTGCGAGTCAATGACCTCATTTTTTTGAGATGGCTTTTGTTGGCAGCCTGTTATAGCACTCAGAATTATCAGAATAGTTAGAATACGTATCATCAGTTCAGTTGGGTTTTATATTCGGATAGTAGACTGTCTAATACGGGGGTGAAATTAAAAGAAGGCCGGATATCATTATACCGTGCGATTTTCCCTTCCGGATCGACTAAAATATAGAACGGTATTCCACCACCTTTGTAGGCTTTGAAGGTTTTTTCATTGAAGCCGTTCCCACCATAAAGCTGAACCCAGGGGAGTTCCAGACGGTTAATATCCTGCACCCAAACCAGGCTATCTGCTTCGTTTGAAATACCAATAATCTCCAGATCATCGCGTGAGTAGTTGGCATAAATATCTTTCATGTATGAAAATTCATCCAAACAAGGCTGACACCAACCTGCCCAAAAGTCGAGCAGTACAAACTTGCCCCTGTAATCTTTCATGGTATGAATATCTCCATCTATATCAGGCAGAGAAAATGGAACAGCCGGTTGACCGGGGGATACCGATTTAATTTCATTATAGAAATAAGTAAGGAATTTGTTGTATTCGGGATAACCAGAAAATTCTTCCAGGTAAGCTTCATAACTTGGAGTAGCCGTTTCCAGATCCTGCTCTCCGATTCGTTCCGCCACCAGGTACATTTGGGCATGAGCCAGGGCATCACGACTTTCCATGTGGTCTAATACCTGAAGGCGTTTCTCATTCAGTTCCTTGTAGGCTACTCGTTTGATGTCATATTCGGATAAATCTTGTCCATAAGCAGATTTTATACTGTCGTATATACCGAAGGTGCGAGCATAATAGTGGGCAAAATCACGAATGCCGGCTCGTTGAGCTTTAAGTGATTCTATAGTGAAGAAATTGAGAGAATCTGCCAAAGAAAACACATCCTCCCGGGGAGAATCAGCATCAAAGCTTTCACTAAACCGCTGGTTGTATTCAATGGCTCGAACTTTGAAAACCAAATACTCGCCGATGGCTTTCAGGTAATAGTCGTGAAGAGGTGTGCCCGAAAGGTGCTTCTCCGCTATTTGATATTTTCTTTCGCTGAGTTCAAGCAGGTTATTCTTTTCCCCAACTTTAATCTTTTCTTCTTCGATTGGGATATTCTTCTCTATGTCTTCAATCTCCGTCAGGTAACGGTCATAACGTTCATCCCAATCTTCAGGATAACCTTCTACACTTACGTTTTGTGGGAATGCCGCACGCTGTATAGTGATACTTAAATCAGATCCCGGGGAAATGACGAGAGGATACGACTCATCGTTTATTTGTAGCAATCGAATATGCCGGGAAGTTACAGGGGCGGTAAATGAGAATGTACCCTCATCAGATACATCAAGGGTATCTCTTTGAACCGGGGAATATTTATAATGAACAGGTTGTTGCTGAATGATGAGGTTGGTATCTCCGAGATAATCTATATTACCTTTTATAGATACTTGGTTATTGCCACAGGCAACAAAAAAAATAGCAAAAACCATTAAATACTTAATAGGATTGTTAGAGGGCATGAAAGTCCAATAATTAAAATCGTTTAATATTCTTACTGATTAAGGAAAATACTGTAACATTATTGCGTGAGACACTCTTCTAAATAAAAGAAGTAAAGTGTGAAATATCTTTTTTTAAAAATATTGAAAAAAATGTGTAACAAAGAACGATCAGTTTACTCTTGTCAGAGATAATTTGATATGGGTAGTACAAATGACGGCAATTACGTGCTATATGAGGTATAAAGCGGTAAATCTACGAGTTATTTGTTGTTGGACGTTTCATTATCACATCAGAGTTAGTAATCACAACTATTATAATAACGAAAATGATAGAAAGTAAGATTAATAAAGAATTAGAGAGGAAGATTGATCTGTATGTAAACGGAAAGCTTGATGCTGAACAGGTTGACGAGTTATGGTCTGAGCTTATTCAAGATGAATATTATATGGACTATATGAAAAGCGTTGCCAATCTAAAAGCCGTTATAGACCGTAAGCAAGCAGCCAAACCATCTTCCAAAGTATACTCATTCAGAAAAGTTGCTCAATATGCTGCAGCTGCAGCTGTAGTACTGATAGCATCGGTAGTAGGGGTATTGAATTTTAATCCTTCCGGTGATTTTTCAGTTAGCCCGATAGCCCAAATCGGCTTGGATGTCGTTCGGGATGCTGATGGAATTTCCCCTACGGTAACCAGCGATGTAATTCGTAGGGCAATACGTTTGGCTACCGATGGCGAAGTTCAGGAAGCTATTTCGCTGCTCCAAACGGAGTTGGAAGAAGCCACAGAACCCCAACTAAAAGCTGAAATCGCATTAAGTTTAGGTTCAATACAATATAATACCGGCAACTATTCATCTTCTATTGAGAATTTTAAGATTGTCACTGCTCAGGAAAACATAGAAGTCCTTACCCTTGAAAAAGGATATTGGTTCTTAGGTAACACGTACTTTCAATTAGATCAGCTTGAAGAAGCAGAAGAAGCTTTCAAAAAGGCTTATGAGCTGAATGGAGCTTACAGTCGGGTTGCCAAAACATATGTTGATGCTCTGAAAAACGTAAGCAAATAAAAATAAAAGAATTTCATTGAGGTTGATCTCTCTATACTAGAAAAGCTACAAAAATATAAGGCGCCTGCATCTGATGTAGGCGCCTTTTTTATGTACGGTAGTAGATATCAGTTTTGGTGTTAATCACTCTCTCTTCTGTAAGTAACAAATCCTGCCAGTAGACCGGTAAGAGCCAGTAATGAAAACATGACACCGGCGTTAGTAGATTTATTGGTAACGGGAGAAGGATTGCCAATCATCATATATGCTCCCCAAAAATGCGGGTTTGCATTGGCTCTTTTTAACTGATTTAGTTTTGCCTGCCTTATGGCCTCGCTTTTAGTTTCTCCTTCATTGAGCAAGTCATAAAAATCGGTAGCAAATTCTGAAGCTACTTTATCATTTACTGACCAGAGGTTCAAAGCCAGGCTTTTGGCACCTGCATATCGTAGCGCACGGCTTATCCCCATAATGCCACTTCCCTGAATGTAACTCCCTGATCCGGAACTACATGAATTGAGCATGATAAATTCACTGTTTAGTGGCGTGTCGAACAATTCATAAGCATAAAGAGCTTGGTCGGACTGCAAGGTATCGGAATCAGATGAGTTCTTAAGGTAAATAGTGGAAAATAAGGGGTCTTGCTCAGATACCTCACTGTGCGTGGCAACGTGTACAAGCCGAGAAGTGCTCACTTTTTCTTTAAAGATATTTTTTGTGGCGGCATCACCGGTATACACTTTCTTGTTATTGAAAGCAGATAAAACATCGGTGATGTTATTTGTTTCTACCGTTGCATAAGGGAGCGAGGGTAAATTGGTACCTCTAAAATTCTGAAAGTCTGAAATGGCAAATCCTGAGAAATCATTCTCGGTTGAGGTAGAGAACGAACGCCTGTTACTGTCGAATTCTTTCAGCGATGTAAAGTAACGGAAGCGATAATCTTCAATTAAATAACGCGTACTCCCAAAACTGATTGGGGAGTCAGGTTCTTCTGTGGGCAGTACCTCAAGGGGAATTCGATAGAGGTAATTATCCGGAATTACTGAAATTTGGTTGATATCTTCCGGGATATCTTTCAGGTCCAGAATTTGATGTAAACGGTATAACTCAAGAAGATTTGTATTGCCGGATGCTAAGTTATCACCAATTTGTGAAAACAAAGCCTGACGACCGTTATCAAAGGAGAAGTATTTTATTCTGATTTCAGAAGAAGTGAGATAGCTGACATAAAGTTTTGTGCCAACCTCCGTAAAATGAAGCAAGAGTTCATCTTCATTTAATGATCGCTGTATCGACCAAATTGGTGGCAGCGGTTCTTCTTTGTCAAGATTCACGTCTGCCAAAATTTGATTCCTCATTGCAGAAATTCGGTCGATTTCTGTACTTATTTGAAAGCGTTCTTCCTCGCTCGCATTTAAATATTTTTTTCTGAGGGATTGAATGCGTTGATTCAATCTTTTCTCTTCAGCTAATTCCTCTTCAGTAAGTTTGGCGGCTTTCACTAAAGGACTGTTATAAAGAGTAGCGTCATTTATGGTTTTAAGCCGGTCCAAAATTGAAAGGGCTTCGGGGCTTCTGTTGTTATCAATGAGTAGTTCAACGATTAATTCAAAAGCATCCAGGTACTCATCCTCTACCGACCAATATCCCTCCTGCGAATCGGTGTTGTTCTTAGCACGGTCAATAACCTGGTCAATAACAGGCAGTAGATTGTCAATGGCCATCCTGTGATTACCGGATAAGCTGAAGTAGTTCGACTTAACAGTTTGATATTTTACCGATAGAGGAAAGTCCAAGTTTTCAAGAGAATAGAGCCTGATATCTTCCAGATTTTTTTTAGCAGAATCGATTCTATTTTGTTTTAAATCAATAACTGTAAGATTTATTATCGCTTCTAAATAATCAGGGTTATTAGATTTCGATAGTGCAATAGACTTGCCTTTTTCAAATAATTGCCGAGCAGAATTTAGAGAGTCAATAGATGTTAAGATGGTTCCTTTCTCTACGATCAAGTTAAAAAATTTAGCATAATTATCTTCTGGTGAAACGATTTCTTGTGCAGAATCGAGTGATTTAAGAGCTTTTTTATGATCTCTAAAATTGTTCCAGTAAAAGCTACCCAAATAAGAATCGATTAAAGCCAACTCAGTTTTGTCTGCATTTTCCTCGGCGACTTTCTTTGCCAAGTTGATATATTCAAGGGCAGAACTTATATCTTTAATCTTACTGTAATAGATAAATAAGTTTCTGTAAATATTTAGTAAGCTTTTGTAGTCACTAATTTCTTGATCTAGAGCGCGTAATTGAAAGGAAATATATTTGCTAGCTTGCCCAAGCTTTAAATAGGTTGCGCCTAAATTTGTAAAAAGAGAGTATTGTTCTTCTAAGGTTTCTGATTCATTATACAGCTGTTCATAGATCTCTTTTGATTCTTTATACTTCCCCAAAGAATATAAGTACGCTCCTTGCCTCAGTTTGATAGAATTTATCTCAGTTTTATTTCCGATAAATTTAGCAAGCGGTAATGAGTGGTTTCGTTGGAGCTGAAGAGATTTATCATATTTTCCATAGATATAAAAAGTATAATCAAAGGCTCCAAGCAGCTTTAATCTATAAATTGAGTTTGGCAACCAATTTTGATTAACAAATTTCTCATAATTTTTTTGAATTACATCGTACCTGTCAAGTATATAAGCGCTGCGTATAACATTTGAAAGAACTATAGCAGATTCAAGCCCATCATGTCTTTGTTCTGAATTTATGTAACTAAGCCAGTTATCTAATGCGTTTTTTAAATAATTTTTGGAATAATAGTTATGAAAATCATTCTCCATCAGTATGCGAAAATGAATTAAGGGGTACTCATCATAATCGATGATATCCGAGGAGACAGTGTCATCTGCACTTATTATTTTCTTATAGAGATTTGATTCTGCGTCATCCCAAAAATATTGACTGAGTTCAGCCAAATCATCACAAGAAATTTTGTTATAAAATGAAGCTCTTTCATCTAGTTTTTGTACAGATGATTTTACTATATCAAGCCCCTCACAATTAAGAGAAGCAATCTCGTGAATGGCCCAGCTGTTTAAGCTAACATTTTGACCTTGCTTAATATTGGAAACATATACACCTATCTGTGTCTCGGTTTTTTTGACATAGCTAGTATCAGACGGGAATGGATCTAGAAAAAGAAGTAAATAAAGTAGGATCACAACTAATCATCTTATTGGACTCACAATGTAAGGAAATCCTATTCATTACCAAGGTTTTTCAACAATAGGCTCAACGTCATTGCCACCGGAGAACACGCCATTGTCAGTCGTGGTGGTTTCGATAGTCGGCTGGCTGGTCAGTTCGTCGTTAAGGGAGGCGTCGGTAACCGAGGCACATCCGAAAGACAGAGAAACGATAGCGATGAGGGCGAAAAGAGATTTAAGTGATTTCATAACAGTAATAAGTTTGTAATTGATTGAGTTAAGTGGTTATTGGGTGGTGGGTACTACCAAGGTTTTTCAACAATAGGCTCAACGTCATTGCCACCGGAGAACACGCCATTGTCAGTCGTGGTGGTTTCGATAGTCGGCTGGCTGGTCAGTTCGTCGTTAAGGGAGGCGTCGGTAACCGAGGCACATCCGAAAGACAGAGAAACGATAGCGATGAGGGCGAAAAGAGATTTAAGTGATTTCATAACAGTAATAAGTTTGTAATTGATTGAGTTAAGTGGTTATTGGGTGGTGGGTACTACCAAGGTTTTTCAACAATAGGCTCAACGTCATTGCCACCGGAGAACACGCCATTGTCAGTCGTGGTGGTTTCGATAGTCGGCTGGCTGGTCAGTTCGTCGTTAAGGGAGGCGTCGGTAACCGAGGCACATCCGAAAGACAGAGAAACGATAGCGATGAGGGCGAAAAGAGATTTAAGTGATTTCATAACAGTAATAAGTTTGTAATTGATTGAGTTAAGTGGTTATTGGGTGGTGGGTACTACCAAGGTTTTTCAACAATAGGCTCAACGTCATTGCCACCGGAGAACACGCCGTTGTCAGTCGTGGTGGTTTCGATAGTCGGCTGGCTGGTCAGTTCGTCGTTAAGGGAGGCGTCGGTAACCGAGGCACATCCGAAAGACAGAGAAACGATAGCGATGAGGGCGAAAAGAGATTTAAGTGATTTCATAACAGTAATAAGTTTGTAATTGATTGAGTTAAGTGGTTATTGGGTGGTGGGTACTACCAAGGTTTTTCAACAATAGGCTCAACGTCATTGCCACCGGAGAACACGCCGTTGTCAGTCGTGGTGGTTTCGATAGTCGGCTGGCTGGTCAGTTCGTCGTTAAGGGAGGCGTCGGTAACCGAGGCACATCCGAAAGACAGAGAAACGATAGCGATGAGGGCGAAAAGAGATTTAAGTGATTTCATAACAATAATTATTTGTTGATTAAATTTATGGTTAAGTACAAGAGTGTCTTGAACTGTGTTTGTTACAAATTTATTTAAAGTCAAATTTTTGGTTGTAAAACATATTTATACTTCATTATAAGAGTGTTTTTTAACTAGTTTGTTACACATCTAATCTAATTTTTAATATTTATAGCTGCCACTAAAAGATTAAAAAGGATTAATAATTCAAAAAAAATGACTTATTATTGAAGCTGTTATCATTTTGACTGATTATATGATGTGGCAATTAGATATTGATTATCACGGCAGAAAAAAGCACAAAAAAGTGTTGAAAATTTTAATTAGTGGTTGGTTAGTTTGGCACAACTCAGAGTCGATTATTCAGAATTAGTAGAAGCGCTCCAGAAGGGGAATGATGAAAAAGCCAGTGAGCTTTTATCAGAAGTGATACCCAGACTCGAAGATTACCTTCAGGTAGTGATGAGTGCAGAAGCCAATGCTGCAAAAGAATGTGTACAGCAGGCCTTCCTTGATGTGTTTGAGCAAGTCCGTAAAAACAATATCAAGAACAGTAAGTATATTTTCAGCTACCTTATTAAAGCGTGCCGACACGAATACCTTCGCTATGTGAAGCGACAGCATAAGTTTAATTACGATGATGAGGCTTTTAATGAAGTATATGAGCCTGAGGAACAGTTTAAGAACTTGCTGGATAAAGAACGGCAGAGAATATTGGAAGAGTGCCTGAGTGAACTTCGAAAAAAATCCCGTGAGTTTATCGAGTATTTCATGGATAAGCCGGATGCCAGCACCGATGACGCCGTGCAGGAGTTCGACCTTTCTAACGCAAACGTACGTACGCGCAAGCATCGGATTCTAAGCCGGTTACACCATTGTTATAAGCGCAAATCCAATCAATAGATTTAGAAGGTAATTCTAAATCCCGAGGCTGTTACGTTTATATTTTCCGTTAACTGTACCAGATCTGAAGTGATGGGACTGTGCAGGAAGTAAAGTGCCAGATCGAAGGCAAGCAAAAAACCGCCTTGTACAATCAATGACTTTCCATATCCTTCGAGTCGCGAAGAGTTCTTTCGCAAACCTCGCTCCCATAGCCAGGCTCCGGCTGCCATGTAACCTATATCTAATCCCGTGTTTAAGAGCAAAAAGTTGTCCAGTTTCTGAAGTTCCTTAAGAGACTGTGTGTAACCAAGTGAAGAGACATCAACCTGAGAAATATTGTATAGAGCGAGGCCGGCTATGCCTGCATTTACAAGATTCCATCCGAAATTCATTTGGTGAAAATATTTGGTCGGTTTCTCGCTCAAAAAGTACCCGGCAGAACCGGACAAAATGTTTAAAGTTGCCCAACTTCCAAGAAAAATCATCCCCTTTTTTTGCAAATCATATGATTTTTGTGCGTGGAATTGAGCGTCAATTGTACCATTTTGTGCGTGTAACATTTCAGGGAAAATGAGAAAAATGGCTGCTGAAAAAAGGAATAAGAGAGGAAAAATTTGCTTGTAACACATTTTTAGTCAAGGCTAATAATTGGTGGGTATCTGTATCACTTCATGCTCAACAACCGCGAAAACGGATTCATTCTGAGCGGGATTTATTCTATAACTACCGGTAAAACTTCCGAAAGCAGGAAGTAACGCAGCCGTTGCACCAAAGTAGAAGCAGGGGGCATACAAATGCTGACGTCCTCTCCCTTTTAGTTTAACAGCCGGATGAATATGCCCGGAAATACAATAAGAGTTTGATCCCAGGTTCTCGGATTCATCGTGGAGAAAAGTAAATGGAGGGGCGTGGAATTGGTTTACACAATTCAAGCCCATCTTTTCGTATTCAACACCGGTTAAGAGGTCATGGTTGCCGATAGTTAGTATCATTTCTGTAGCTGCATGGGCTTGCCTCCACTCTTTGAATTTTTCAATCTCCTTGTTCGTCTCACTGTGAAACAAATCGCCGAGGAAGAGTATTTTCGTCGGATTTATCTTTTCTACAAGCACATTTAGCCGGGCGATATTGGACTCATTAACAGAATTGGGTACCGCGATTCCATGCTTTCGGAAGTGGCCGGATTTCCCAAGGTGTACATCAGAAACCACAAGCATGTTTTGATCTTTCCATAACAAGGCCTTTTGAGGGAGAAGCTCTATCGATTGGTTTTTTAGTTTAAAGTGTTGTGCGTTCGTAAAGCTCATTTCACATGTTTCTCTAATTGAAGCTGCATTTTCTTGATGCGGTCGGATAATTTTTCGGAACTGAGCTTTTCTCTGAGTCGATCAACCATAATGGGGAAAGCATACGGAGTAAATCGTTCGGTAAGGTTGAAAACAACTTCCTGTTCGGAAATCTTTTTCAATGCTTTTCGGAGGCGGATCTCATCAAGTTGTATGCTCATTACCTCATCAAAAGCTTGTTGAATGAGTAAGTGGTCCGGTTCATGTTCCATAAATACATCAAAGAACAGACTGCTCGACATTTGCAGGTGTTTGTTGGTTTTGGGCTGACCCGGGAATCCCTGAAATACCAATCCTGCAATCTGACAAATTTCCCTGAACCTGCGTTTGGCCAGCTCAGCACTGTTTATGCTGGCCATGATATCTTCCACAAGGTTTTCTACTGAAAAAAGGTCATTCTCCAAAGCAGCTTCAATGGGGATATCCTGATCTGAGAGCAGCTCGAAGCCATAGTCGTTCATGGCTATTGAGAATGTAATGGGAGTCATCTTGGAAAGGCGATGGGCAATCAGGGCAGACATTCCTTCATGTACGTAACGTCCTTCAAATGGAAAGAAGAATACATGACATCCTTCCCGTGAGAAAGATTTTTCAATTAGAAACTGACTTTCATCAGGCAGAACAGACCAATCTCGCTGAATGCTAAAGAGTGGGTCAAGTTTTTTTAGCTCAACATCATCGTAATCTCCTGAAACAGCCTGATGCATTTTTTTACGGAGAATATGGGTCATATTGGATGACAAAGACATCCGGCCGCCCATGTAGCTGGGAACTTTGGAAGAAGTGCCTTTTGCCCGCCGAACATACACGGTCATGTCCTTCATTTTTATGAGCTCAAGGTTGCGGCCGGCAAACCAGAACGTATCCCCGATATTGAGTTGGGCAATAAACCATTCCTCTACGGCTCCAAGAGATTTCCCGCTTAAATATTTTACCCGAAGCATGGCATCGCTGGCAATGGTTCCAATACTCATACGGTGTCGTCGGGCTATTTTTCTGCTGGTAACTTTGTATAGACCGTTTTCATCAATCTCTACCTTTGAGTATTCATTATATCTGCTCAGCGATTTGCCGCCCACGGTGATAAATTGCAGAATATCTTTCCACTCTTTCTCTGAAAGCGTTTGATAAGCAAAGGTGTCTTTTACTTCCTTAAAAATTTCATCGGGATAAAATCCATCTGAAACGGCGAGTGTAACCAGATACTGAATTAGTACATCATAAGGTTTGAGAATCGGATCCCGACTTTCCATTTCTTCAGAATGAATAGCCGATTTTAACGCTGCGGCCTCAACCAGTTCCAGGGCATGGGTTGGAACAAAGTAGATTTTGCTGGTTGAACCGGGTTGATGCCCGCTACGGCCTGCTCGCTGCATGAACCGAGCAACTCCTTTGGGACTTCCAATCTGGACCACGGTTTCAACTGGGCTGAAATCTACCCCTAAATCCAGGCTGGAAGTACAGACTACCGCTTTTAAAATTCCCTCGTGCAGGGATGCTTCAACCCAATCCCGAACTTTTCGATCCAATGATCCATGATGAATGGCAATGGTGCCGGCTAAATCAGGCCGGGCTTCCAGCAGGTTTTGAAACCAGATCTCTGATTGGGCACGGGTATTGGTAAAGATAAGAGTAGATTGGCTATTATCGATAACTGGCAGGATTTTGGGAAGCAGTTTTAATCCCAAATGTCCGTACCAGGGAAAATTTTCCATCTCATCAGGGAGAACCGAGATAGCTTCGATTTTTTTATGGACGTTTGCCTTTACAATGACGGCTTCCTCGTGGTTGGGCCCCAGTAAAACATCCTGCGCTTCCTCCAGATTACCTATGGTGGCCGATATTCCCCATACTTGCAGTTTTGGACAAAGGCCTTTTAATCTCGATAGCCCCAACTCAGTTTGAATGCCTCGTTTTGAGCCCAGTAATTCATGCCATTCGTCTACAATCACAGCATCGAGGTTCTTGAAATGCCGCTCATAATTTTTTTGAGCAAGCAGTATGTGCACACTTTCCGGAGTGGTGATGAGCACTTCCGGCATCTTCCGGTTCTGTTTTTGCTTAACGGATTGAGATACGTCTCCGGTTCGTCGTCCTATTTCCCAGGGAATTCCCATTTGATCAACTGAGGTTTGAAGAGCATTTTGAATATCTTTAGCGAGAGCTCTGAGCGGGGTGATCCACAGCACTTTCAGCCCGTTCTTTTCTTTACTTCGAAAATCTTCGGGGTGCTCATCAATCCATTTAATGAGATTAGGCATGAATAAGGCGAAGGTTTTTCCGCTTCCGGTTGGGGCATTCAGCAACCCCTGTTTACCATCCAGAAAGGCATTCCATACTTCCTGTTGAAAAGGAAAGATATCCCAGCCCCGGTCTTCAAACCAGCGTTCAATAATTTCTTTTCCTTTACTCATTTATATTCGTTAAAAAGGTTAAATCTTCTCAAAACGAGAGTTTGACTTGATTATCCGCAAAAAAACCTTCAACATCAGCAAAATTGAATAACCAAACCGAATAAAAAATGTGGCTTAATATAAAATCGTTCGATGAGTACAAAGAGAACTTTGAGGAAAGTAAAAAAGACCGGTTGAAATTCTGGGACCATGAGGCAGGAACATTCTATTGGCGAAAGCGATGGGATAAAACCCAAAGCGGAAGTTTTGAAGACGCCAACATAAAGTGGTTTGAAGGCGGTAAACTGAATATCACAGAGAATGCTTTAGACCGTCACCTGAATACCATTGGCAATAAAACGGCTTTTATTTTTGAGCCGAATCACCCGGATTCTTTTCGCCGAACCATTACCTACAAACAGCTACATGAGGATGTGTGCCGGTTTGCGAATGTGCTGGAAAGCAAAGGCATTGAGAAGGGAGATCGGGTTGTTATCTACATGGCGATGACCCCTGAGCTTGTGATTGCAGCTCTTGCCTGTGCCCGTATCGGTGCCGTTCATTCGATCGTATTTGCCGGGTTTTCCGCCCAATCGCTGTCAGAGCGAATCAATGATTGTGAGGCGAAAATGTTAATTACGAATGACGGACTTCGCCGTGGAGATAAGCACGTACCTCTGAAAGATATTTCTGATGAAGCCCTCGAAAGCAGTCCTTCTATTGAAAGCGTGATTGTGTGTCAGCGCACCAACCGTGAAATCGACTGGAAAGAAGGACGGGATGAATGGTGGCATAACCTGATCCGAAATGCATCCAGGGAACATGAAGCGGTTGAGATGGATGCCGAAGACCCGCTTTTTATTTTATACACCTCCGGTTCCACCGGTAAGCCGAAAGGAGTGGTACATACATGCGGCGGTTATATGGTGTTTACCAGCTATTCGTTCCGTCAGGTATTTCAGGTGGGAGCAGATGATATTTACTGGTGTACAGCCGATGCAGGATGGATTACCGGCCACAGCTATATCATTTATGGTCCGCTATTTAACGGTGCCACAGGAATTATTTTCGAAGGAACACCGACCTATCCTGATGCAGGACGACTTTGGGAGGTTGTAGAAAAATATGAGGTAACGCATTTTTATACTGCTCCTACTGCCATTCGTGCGTTAATGTCTTATGATATTGATTATGTGAAGAAATATGATTTGAGCTCATTAAAAGTACTCGGTACCGTAGGAGAACCGATTAACGAAGAAGCTTGGCATTGGTATGATGAACACATTGGTGGCGGAGAATGCCCCATTGTGGATACCTGGTGGCAGACCGAAACCGGAGGTATCATGATTTCACCACTGGCCGGAATCACCCCTACCAAACCCGGTTTTGCAACTCTTCCTTTACCAGGAGTTTTCCCTGTGTTAATGGATGAAGACGGAAATGAAATTGAAGGAAATGACGTGTCCGGAAACTTGTGTATCAAACACCCATGGCCTTCCATCGCCCGAACGGTGTACGGAGATCATGAACGGTATATTCAAACCTATCTGAGTACGTATAAAGGCTATTACTTTACGGGTGATGGTTGTCGCAGGGATGAAGATGGCTATTATCGAATTACAGGTCGGGTGGACGACGTTCTTAACGTTTCCGGCCACCGCCTGGGAACTGCCGAAATCGAAAATGCTCTCGATGAGCATGAGAAAGTGGTGGAAACAGCGGTTGTTGGTTATCCGCACGATATTAAAGGACAGGGTGTATTCGCCTTTATGATTTGCGACGAAGATATCAAAGACCCGGAAGCCTTTAAGAAAGAGTTGAATGATCTGGTTACCAAGATTATCAGCCCGATCGCAAAACCGGACAAGATTCAGATTGTATCTGGTTTACCGAAAACCCGTTCAGGTAAAATTATGCGGCGTATTCTCAGGAAAATCGCCGCCAATGATCTGGAAAATCTCGGTGATACCTCAACCTTGCTGGATCCAAGTGTGGTAGAGGATATTAAGAAAGGAACGGCATATTAAAATACCGAACCAATATTTTATTTTGCATTGCAATCCTGTCGGGTTTACTAACCTGGCAGGATTTTTTTATACAGTCTATGATAGACTTATAAGCAGCATTACGGAATAAAAAAATCTGATGGCTTACAAATTTAGTAGATAGCCTACGGGTAGCAAAATCAAGCTGATCATCAGAATAATGAGTCGAAACCGGGTTCTGACAAACATAGGGTGAAAGAATAATCCAAAGGTGAGCGGTTTTTCGTTGGTCATCCAATCATAATAATGATGTCGGTGTACAGAGCCCAAAGCCATGGTTACATGTCCATGCAGGATGGTAAGCATAAAGGGCGTCGCAAAGAAAAAGGCACCGATGTACCTGAATAAAAGATCCATTCCGATCAATCCGGCCCCAAAATAATACGGCCAGGCAAAAAGCACCATCATTGGAACGGTAAGCAACCAGTTAATGATGGAAATACGTTTATAGTTGGATTCGTTTAATTCTGACAAGGAAATGTTCAATTTTAAATGTTAAGTGTTAAATGCTTTAGCTCATTTAACACTTAACATTAATCATTTAAAATCAAATTTGAGAGGCAATAAGCATTTCAATTTCCCGGTAAGGCATATCAAACATTTTGGCCAGCGTTTTCTTTGTGATGTGCTTTTTATAGGAATAAGTACCATTTCTGAGGGCAACATTTTCCCATAAACATTCTTTGATTCCACCGGCATTTCCAATTGCTAACACATATGGTACTAATACATTATTGAGTGCATACGTAGCGGTTCGGGGTACGTTTGCCGGAATATTGGGCACACAGTGATGGATTACATCGTGTTCGGAATAAACAGGGTTAGAGTGCGTAGTTGGCCGGCTGGTAGCTACACATCCACCCTGATCAATAACCGTATCCACGATGACACTACCGGCTTTCATCCCGGCCACCATTTCGTCGGTAACCCAACAGGGCGAGCGCTCCCCTTCGGCCATAGCTGCCCCAATGATAATATCCGCAAATTTAAGAGCGGTGCTCAAATACTGGTGATTGGCTACAGCTGTAATTATACGTCTATCAAGAGCGTTTTCAAGCCTTCGAAGTGCAGTTAAATCGGTATCCATTACAAAAACCTGGGCACCATACCCCAGAGCCGTTCGTGCGGCATATTCACCGGTAATGCCTGCTCCTAAAATAACTACGGTTGCAGGAGGGACCCCGGAAATTCCGCCCAGCATAATTCCCTGGCCACCACTCATGCTTTCCAGGTAATGGGCGGCAATTTGTACCGACATTGACCCGGTGATTTCATGCATCATACGCACGATTGGGAATTCTTTGTCTTCTCCCCGTATAAATTCATACCCAATTCCAGTTATGGATTTTTGGGTTAATGCTTTCAGATAATCTTCGGTTTGGCTGCCCATATGAAGAGCGGAAATCAAAGATTGACCGGGCTGTAATAGTTCGAACTCATCCTTTGTAAGCGGAGCGATCTTGAGGATTAAATCAGATTTTTTGAAGACATCATCGGGGGAGTAAGCAACTTCAGCCCCGGCATCGGCATACTCGCGATCGGGAAAGTTGGCAGCCTCACCGGCACCCTTTTCGATAAATATTTCATGTCCATTAGCCCTCAGGATGGATACCCCACCGGGAGTCAGAGAAACCCTTCGTTCATCGAAAGAAATCTCTTTGGGTAAACCTATTTTCAGGGACACTTCACTTTTGGAACGCATCAGATGTTTCTCCAGCGTCTTCAATCCAATTTGTTCGGTATCCAGCGGTTTAATGTCCATATAAAGCGGTGCTTAGGTGAATTTCGTGAAGATAGGGAATTTTGGGAAGGGATAAAGTGATGAGTGAAAAGTGATGAAGTGATACGTTTTAAAAAAATACTTCATCACTTTTCAGTAAATCATTCTCCAATTAATTCCCGGAATTTGGCTTCATCTAAAACGGTGATTCCAAGCTCATTGGCTTTATTGAGTTTGCTTCCGGCAGATTCACCGGCTAATACATAGTCGGTGTTTCCACTGACAGAGGAAGCCGTTTTACCGCCGTGTTTTTCAATCAGATCGGTAGCTTCTTTTCTTGTATAGGTTGGAAGGGAACCGGTAAGTACGAATTTCTTTCCTTCGAATACATTGGAGGCGAGTTCCTCTTCCTCTTGTTCAAACTGAAGGCCTTTTTCTCCAAGGTGCTGTACGATTGTCCGGTTCTTTTCATTGCTGAAGAAATCGACCACCGACTCTGCGATCCTGGGTCCTATGGAGTCTACTGCCGTCAGTTCATCTTCAGTTAGCGACTGTAATTTCTCCATGGTTTTAAATGCTTTAGCTAAATCTTTGGCCACGGTTTTTCCGACAAAACGAATACCCAGAGCATAAATGACCCGTTCAAAAGGTTGTTCCTTGCTTTTTTTGATGGCATCAATCAAATTCTGTGCACTCTTTTCAGCCATACGTTCCAGCTCAACAATCTGATCTTTCTGCAAGTCATACAGATCAGCATAAGTTTTGATGAGTCCTTCGGAAACCAGCTGATCTACCACAGACTCTCCCAACCCTTCTATATCCATAGCATCGCGGGAGGCAAAATGCTCGATACGAATGCGCACCTGGGGCGGACAAGTAGGATTCACGCACCGCCAGGCAACTTCATCTTCATATTTGATGAGTTCGGAATTGCAAGCAGGACAGTTTTTTGGGAACTTGAAGGGTTCATTTCGGCCCTTACGATCCGGATTGACCACACTGATTACCTGAGGGATAATTTCCCCGGCCTTTTCAACAACCACCGTATCACCGATACGAATATCCTTTCGCTGAATTTCATCTTCGTTGTGAAGGGAAGCTCGCTTTACGGTGGTGCCGGCCAGTTCAACAGCCTCCAGTTCAGCAACCGGTGTGATGGTTCCCAGCCGGCCAACCTGGAGGGTAATGTCGTTGATGGTAGTAGTGCCTTGCTCGGCTTCAAATTTGTAGGCGATTGCCCATCGGGGAAACTTAGAGGTTATTCCCAGTTCTTCCCGTAAATGACTTTGATTTACCTTTATCACCACGCCATCGGTTTCATATGGAAGTTCATGGCGAAGATCTTCCCATTCTTTGATAATGGTATGAACGTCATCGATGGACGAACATACCTTATAGTGCTCAGAAACAGGCAGACCGAATTCGGCTAAAAGTTCTGCTTTGCGAAATTGAGTTAACGAATCATCTTCTTCATCCAGCAGCAAATCGAAAGCAAAAAAGCGAATGGGGCGCTGGGAGACGGCTTTCGGATCCTGCATTTTGAGCGACCCGGCCGTGGAATTTCGGGGATTAGCAAAAACAGAAAGTCCTTGTTCTTCCCGGTGTTGGTTCATCCGGGCAAAGGCTTCGCGTTCCATATAAGCTTCGCCTCGAACTTCAACCACCGGCGGGAAATCTCCTTCCAGTTTTAAAGGAATGTCCCGAATGGTTTTTACATTATTGGTGATGTCATCTCCCTGCTGGCCATCACCGCGGGTAGCTCCCAGAACCAATTCTCCATCCTCATAGCGAAGTCGAAGGGATGCCCCATCAAATTTAAGCTCCACCATGTATTCATAATCTTCATGACCGAGTATTTTTTTTACCCGCCCGTCAAAATCATTCAGCTCTTCTTCATTATAAGTGTTATCTAAGCTGAGGAGCGGGACCGGATGCTGAACCGTCTCAAAAACCGAAGAGACTTCACCACCCACCCTTTGTGTTGGGGATTCCGGATCGTGAAGATCGAATTCCTTTTCCAGTTTTTCGAGTTCTTTGAGGGTTTCATCAAACTCTTTATCGCTCATAAAAGGCTGAGCATCCTGATAGTAGGCTTTGTTAGCCTGGTCTAGAAGATCACGAAGTTCGTTTACGCGTTCCCGGGCTTCTTTCTTGGTCATTGTATAATGTTACTAAAATCTGATTCTATAGACGGTGCTGTCCGGCGGGCCTACGCTGAGTGGAAATTCACTGGGGGGAGGAGCCAGGTACCGTGGCTGATCCAGAACATCCCGGGTAATCATGATGGAGTTGAATGCGGAATTAAAATAATTCTGGCGCGGGTTCTCAATTACATGCCCGTTAAACATTAGCAAAAGCCGGCTATACTGCCCGCGAACCAATAGGGTGTCACTGAAATCAAAATAGTAGGATTCGCCTTGCTCCATCCAAAAAGGGTTGGTACGCCAGTTCAGATCACTGGTAACACGAATAGGTTCAAGTTGTCCGTAGGCCGCATAAACGGAAACCGTGAGTGTATCACCCAGTTCAATAGGACCGGAAGAGGTTGGTTGCTCATTTATTTCAGCTGGTGTTTCACCACTTTCTGGTTCATTATTCCCCGCGATAGCAGATGAATCTACCGGAGCAGGGGGGATAACATTCTGATCAGACTGTCCGTCTGTTGGCTGTTCATTTTCTACTGTTTCACTTTGGAAAAAGGAACCGATATCATCCCAAAATATATAACCCGAGGTTCCAAGGGCCCCGACAATTACAAGAATAACTGCAAAAAGCCACGCTCTGGAGTTTTTTCCGACGGTTGTAAATTTCCGTCCCATATCTGCCCAGTTGATGGGATCTTCCTCAGGTGGAGGAGGTGTTCTCTTCGGCTTCTTGGATTTCGTGCCGGGAGAGATTTCCTGCGAAACCGATGTTTCTTCATCAGCTGCTTCGGAAGGCAGGGTTTCTTTTGGATCTAAATTAAAATCTGATTCGCTGACGTCATCATTGGACTCACCAATCAGGCTTCCGGCGTAGATACCTTCTTCCACTTCATCGAGAGCCCGAACAATATCATCATCTTCAATTTTCAATACCTTGGCATAACTTCTCACAAAACTGCGAACATAGGTTTTGTTCTTGCCGGAATCGGAGAATATGCTGCCATCCTCAATGCTTTTTAACGTGCTGAGAGGAATTTTAATAGCATTTTGTATATCCTCTAATGAGAGGTTTTGGCTTTTACGTATTGAGGCAAGGTCTTTTCCCAGAGACATATAAAACGATTTTGGTCTGCGTACAAAATTATAAGAAGCTAAGTAATTAAATGTGATAGGAAAAGCAAACTTTTAGCTTTAATTGATGCGGAAATATTATGCTGCTTACAAAATTTAAAGAAGGGGTGTTAGAGGTTTTATTTCCCAAAGTATGTACGGTTTGCGGATTGAAGCTGTCCACGAATGAGAACTTTGTATGTAACCCATGTTTGAATGATAAATTTGAGAAAGCCCATCGGGTTGGGAAGCAATCATCCGGCGATATTTTGCTGCCGGAGGGTATCAGTCTGCAACACGCGCTCTGGAAATTTGACAAAGGCGGCCACTTGCAAGAGCTTTTGCATCAGCTTAAGTATAATCGGTTGATAGGAGTTGGGGAAGATGTCGGCCGGCAGTTGGGGAAAAGTCTGCTGGCAAATACTCTGTTCGTTAATAGAATCAGCAATAAGAAGGCCCTGCTGCTTCCGGTTCCCCTTCATAAAAAGAAAAGAAGAATGCGGGGATATAATCAGGCTTTTCATATTGCAAAAGGGGTAGCTGAGGTAACGAATCTGCATATTATAAAACAGGATGCTGTTATCAGGACCAAGAACACAAGTACACAAACCGGTTTTACACTTGAAAAGCGAAGAAAGAATATCGCCGGGGCTTTTCAGGTTCAGAAACCTGAAGCTATTGAGGATGCTATATGCATTGTGATTGACGATGTATTCACGACCGGAGCCACCACCTTTGAGCTGGCTTCTAAACTAAAAGATGCCGGTTGTAGAGAAATTATGATAGCCACGGTAGCCCAGGCCTGAAACCTTCTTTATTAAAGCCTATATTTGATCATGGAAAATTTTAAAAGAGGACGTTTTGAATGGCAGATGCTGGAGCTTCCGGATGGGATTACCACCTCTAACGGAAACTGGTATCATATTACGCGGGAAGGAATTGAGAAATATGTACCGGGCTTGCTGAAAGAGAAATCCCTGGAGCACATTATAAAAGAAGCCGACGCCTGGGTGAAAAGTTCGAACGGACTGGCTCTGATGCTGTACTTCATTCTCGTGTATGCCACAGTGGATGCACTTTGGGCTTTTTTGATTTCCCTGACGGTTTACTTTATCTGGTATTTCAACACCGGTGTGTTTGTGAATGTGATTTCTACTCCAATTGCCAAACTGTTAAATAAAGATGGTTTTATCTACACCGTTTCCGGAGTTTTTCTGATCGGGATTAGTCTTAACGATTTACTTTCATCGGTAGGATTTAGTGTTGAATTTGATGCCCTTTGGTATGGATTAGGACTGTTCTTTTTGTTCAAAGTAGGCTTGCTTTCCCTGCTCATTCAATTTTTGCGAAATAAGTTCTTCGATAAACCGAAAGTCCCTAAACCGGACCGTGTTCTGAATATGCTGCTCATCCGATATGGCATGAAACACGGTATTTTAACGGGTAAAATTGAGGATATGGAGAAAGAGCTTATCCGTATAGCGAATTATCATAAGGGGAAGAAAAGTTGACGGTATGTTCTGTGAAGGATTGTGTCATCCTGATTTTTGTTTTGTTGATCATAGCCGGTTGTTCTGGTTTCAAAAATGGGCTGAAACCCGAAATTGAACAGGAAAGAGTTTTCTTGACAACCGAGGGTTATCATTTTGAAAACCGGACGAAATATTTTTCAGCATTAACAAAAGCAAAGATTGATGAAGCAGCTGCGGTAGATTCTTTGGCAAATCTTATACTTGGACAGCTCATGTATTCCTATCCCGAGCTTACTCATTTTTCAATAACCGAGGATTCCACATCAGCTGATTTAATCGTATCCGTAACGAACATTCGATTAAGAAGGCGGATTTATAGCATTAATTTTCTGCATATAGGTCCGCTTTATGATGTGAAAATGGAAGTCAAAATGCGCAATAAAAAAGGAGGGCAGTTTAAATATACTGCCAGAAGCATTGCGAACATGGCCTGGGAAAATTTCAATCATAAAATAGCCTATTGGATGACGCCGGATGAAAAGAGAGACACTAAATATCAGCACCAGAATTATATAGTTGCACTCAAAAGGGCTTTTTATAACCTTTATATTCACTTATTCAGGTATAAACCACACATAAATGAAGTAATTATTCATCATCCGCTACGGAGAGACGGATAACAATAAATAGCATATCATTAAAGGGAGAAGTTTGGACGCTTGTTCTAGTTCCGCAGCGGAGCAGCGGAATGAATTTGAAAGATTTGCCGGGGCTACAAATACTTCTCTCTGATGATCTCTTTATGATGGAGTTCATGTCCGGCAATTATAAAAGGAATAGAACGAACCGTAAATTCCACACCGCTGGCTGTTCCTTTCAGAGATATCATCTCTTTGGTCATATTCTGGAAAAGGTGGATCGTCGAAATGCGAACGGCCAGGTATTCATTGGCGAGATTATGAATGGTCCGGCTGTTATAATTGGAATACTTCACATAGTCGTTCTGCTCCATGGATGGAAGCGGATTTGGATCACGGCGGGAAAAGGCCAACCCCCGATAACTAAACACTCGTTCAGTCTCAATAATATGGCCGATTACTTGTTTTACCGTCCATTTTCCTTCTGCATATGCATGAAAAGCTTTATCACCGGGAATGGCATTAATGAAGGTATACATCTCATGCATTTGAGTATTCAGTGTCTCAATAATATTTCCCTTCGGAACGTGAGAAACATAGCCTGCATAATAATGGGCATACTCTGAACTGGATGGATATTCGTTGTCCCAGGCTGACATGATGATTCTCCTTTTTTTGTTTGACGACCAACTATATATAATAAAAAAATCCCGCATCTCAATTAAGAAATGCGGGATTGAAATTAGTTAGTCGAAAAAATTATTCCGGAATAGCATGACTTTCTACCGTTAGCTCGGCGGCTACCTGATCGTCAACATAGGTAATAACCGAGTAAGCATACATTACCCCACCGGCCTTCTGCCAGTCAGAGTACACGCTTTTCGCTTCCTGCCGCTGTCCCGTTTGGGGATTCATTTCCATATAACGACTTATGTAGGGAAGACCGGTTTCCTGATCAAGTAGATAAGTAACTTTAACCTGATCATTGGTCATTCTTACCACGGCATAATCTTCACCGTCTACTGTTTCATCACCCAGATATTCTGCCTGAATATCTTCATGGTTGATGGCGATGGACAGATAATTTCGCTTCATCTCATTCAGCATGGGCTTGGCCATTTGTGGTGGAAGCTGCCGCTGCTGCCCGGCCATTTGCATGGTTCCGGAGCCATCTTTGAATGACATGGTCATTTGCCCCTGAGGAGTGGTCAGGTTTCTTTCTGTTGAATAATCCACATAGTTGGTGATGGAAGTATTTTGAATATCCATATCGCCCATGGGTGTTTTTTGGGTGATTACGGATTGCTCTTCAATTGAAATCACATCGCTACCGGGTTCAACCAAAGCTGCGGCCATCTTGTCGAGCCACTCTTTTCCTTTGGCGGCATCACCGTCAACCACAGGCTCATCAGAACCCGGCTCAGGAATAGAAACATCAACTTCATTCACATCTCCAAATTGCTGTAGCTGATCTCCGATTTCATCTTTGTTACCAACCACCATAATCTGTAAGTAATCAGGATTTAAATACTCCTTAGCCACTCGCTGAACATCTTCAATAGTCGTGTTCTTGACGCCTTCAATGTATTGATCAAAAGCATCGCCGGGCAGGCCACGATAATCATACGACATCTGTTGACTGAGTACTTCTTCATAGCTGTCGAACTGAAATACCGATGAATTCAGAATCTGATCTTTGGTATCCTGCAGTTCTTTTTTGGTGATGGGCTCATCCTGAAGACGACGGATTTGCTCGATAACCGCTTCAATGGCTTCAGCTGTTGTTGAGCTCTTGGTAGATACGCCGGCATAGAAGAATCCCGGATAGAAGGAATTCATGCCGTATTGACCGAAAGCGGAGTAGGCGAGCCCCATTTCCGTACGGATAACCTGCATCAGTCGCCCCGAGAATCCACCGCTCAATACCCGGTTCATTACCTGGATTTGGGGATAGTCAGGGTTGTCGCGCATACCGCCCAAGTGACCCATTAGAATAAAGCTCTGGTTTACATCCGATTTATGAGCAAAGTTAATGGTACTCTGCGGCTCATAATCCACTTCAGGGAAATCGAGGGAGGTTTCCTCACCGGAAGGGATACTACTGAAGGCTTCTTCCAGCTTTTTCTTCATTTCGGAAGCGTCAAAATCACCAACAACACCTACCATCATGTTTTCTGATACAAAATGATCTTTGTGGAAATTGATGATATCATCGCGGGTAATGTTATCGATGGTAGCATACTCGGTGGTACGTGCATACACCGACTCAGGGCCATATATCAGCTTCTGAAATTCGCGAACACCCACGCTTTGAGAATTATCATTACGGCGGGAAATACTACTTTTGGTTTGGGTTTTAGCCAACTCGATTTTGTCATCCGAAAAGGCCGGGTTGGTAAGCAGATCAATAAATATAGGAAGTAATTCCTCAAAGTCTTCCGCCAGCACATTCATCCAGGCGCTGCCTGATGTAAACCCGATTCCCGTTTCCATGCTCGCTGCTTTATTTTCAAGCAGTACGTTCAGGGAATCAGCGGAAATAGATTCTGTACCTCCGGATCGGATAACGGTTCCGGTAATGGAAGCCAGCCCTTCTTTTTCGGCCGGTACTAAAACGCCACCGGTTTTGATGTTAACTCGTAGCTCAATAAGAGGGAGTTCTGTGTCTTCCAGCAAATAGTAGGTAATGCCATTATCGGCCGTGTAGGTTTCTACCTCAGGAACCTGAAAGCTGTTCAGTTCCGGGTACTTAATTTCATCGTACTTCTTTTGTGCAAACAATGCAGAGCTTGTTAGCGCTAATGCAAGGCACAAAAGGCTTAATTTTTTCATGGTTGATATCATTTTATCAGCACCTGTTTTTTTAGAAATTCTGTTATTGATTCGCATCTGCAACCTCCTCGGCCGGAGCATTCACGATGGAACCTACCGTTCGGTTTTCTTTCACTAAGTATTTTTTGGCCACACGCTGAATGTCTTCTACAGTTACTGCTTCAAGGTCTTCAAGGTTGGTGAATACCTTTCTCCAGTCGCCTTGCAGTGACTGAGCCTGCCCGAGACGAACAGCCAGTCCTGAGTTGGAATCAAGGCCCCGAATTAAGCCGGCGCGCGCATTGGTTCGAACGCGGTCAAGTTCCTCCTGGGTAACTTCACCATTCTTGATTTTTTCCAGCTCTTCATAGATTGCGGTCTCAAGCGTGTCGGTATCATAACCACGGTTCGGTACGGCCAGCAGCGCAAACATGCTTTCGTATTTGGTTCCGGGAACACCGTTCAGGTTTTGGAAGCCTAAGGCAACCTGCTCTTTTTCTACAAGGCGTTTGTATAATTTGGAAGTTCTTCCACCTACCAAAATATTGCTGAGTAGATTTAAGGCGTTGTGATCAGGGTGCTGATCATTCACTGTGTGATATCCCAAAAGTAAAAATGGCTGGGATTGCTGTTCTATAGAGAACCTTTTTTCTGCAATTTGCTCCGGCTCTTCGGTGTAGATCGGGGGAGGGGTAGGGCCTTTCTTTAATCGTCCAAAATAGGTTTTAGCCAGTTTGCGTACTTCATCAGGGTCTACATCTCCGGCAATAGCTATGGTGATGTTATTGGGCACATAATACGTCTCATAAAACTCACGGGCATCTTCCATGGTGGTTGCCGTGATGTCGGAATGCCATCCAATATTCGGAGTACCGTAAGGATGTGCTTTATAAGCTGTAGTCAGAAATGCTTCATAGAGTTTCCCGACCGGACTTGATTCATAGCTTGACCGGCGTTCTTCGCGAACCACTTCTTTCTCTTTGTAGAACTCACGAAATACCGGGTTCAGAAATCGATCAGATTCCAGGCTGAACCAAAGTTCAATACGATTTTCCGGAAGGCTGTAGAAATAGTTGGTACGGTCGGCACTGGTGGTGGCATTCATCCCCGTTCCGCCGTTTCGGTTCACAATTTCAGAAAATTCATTATTAACCACATACTGTCCGGCTTCTTCCTGAAGGGCTTCGAATTGATTCCAAAGTCCATTTAATAATGAAGTATCAGGGTTGATGGAATATTTTTCTTCAAGCCATTCCTGATAAGTAGCATCCAGCTTCTGAAGTACTTTCTTTTCCTTTTTCCAGTTGGTTGTACCCACATCATGAGTTCCCTTAAAAGCCATATGCTCAAAAACGTGAGCAAGTCCGGAATTCCCTAACGGGTTGTTTGCACCCCCAACATTTACATAAGTAGCAAAGCTGACGACCGGAGCAACGGGTCGTTCGATTACAACAAACGTAAGTCCGTTATCGAGCGTGAACTCGGTTACTTTCTCCTCAAACTCCTCAAGGTACTGTGCCTGTACACCCGAAAACGTAAAGGCGAGCAACAGCATAGAGGTTACCAATATTTTCTCTGTTATTTTCATTAGATCAATACAATTAGTGAATAGTGATTAGATAGTCGGAAAATGATGTTTTCATTACTATTTAGCAAATACCGGAGAAAATTCTTTCAGGGGTAAGCCATCTTTATAAGAACCACTTTCATCTTCGTTTCTGTACAGTTCCATCACATAGGAAACATGAGCCGGATTGTAGTATCGTTTTTGAAAGTACACTTTCTTATCTGCGGTGGTGCGGGAACACCGATCAATTTCGAGTACGGCACTGCCGGGCTCCATATTTAAATGCTCTGCGATGGTTTCATCCACATTCTTTGCCGTGATCCTGTAGCTACCTCCCTGAATCTGAATATCATACTTATCCTCAAATACATCATAAATGGTTTGGGTTGTGAGGTCTTCGTCAAACAACAACTGACCGTAGCCCGGTGGTAGCCAGGTGACATCGTAGGCAACCGGGTTTTCATTTGCCAGCCGCACTCGCTTTATTCGGATAAGTTTCATATCCGGGCGCAACTGAAGCACTTCATTCACCTCAGGAATTGGGTCTACACGGTCGAGTGAAATAAGCCGGGAACTGCTTTGCAGACCGGCTTGCCGCATGTCCTCTGAGAAATCGGTGAGACGTACCAAAGAGCTTTTCAGTTCCCGGTCGTTTACGAAAGCCCCGACTCCCTGTTTTCTGTAGATCAGCCCCTCATTTTCCAGCGTTGCCAATGCATGGCGCACCGTCACCCGGCTCACTTTAAAGTAATCACATAATCGGTTTTCGGAAGGGAGCTGATCGCCCGGTTCATATTCGGTTCCGGTAATCTCGTCGCGAAGTTTCGCGGCTACTTTTTCGTGTTTTGAATTATAGTCGGCCATAATGAATTCATGAATTGCAATGGACTGAAAATATACTTGTTATAACATGTTGTAACAAATTAAATCTGCTTCTTATCATTGAGACGAATCAAAAAGATATTCATCAAACAACAGACTAAAAATGACAGAACTAATCACTCAGCCTATTCCCTGGTACGTGGCCGGTCCGCTCATAGGACTGATGCTTCCGCTGCTTTGGGTTATCGGAAACAAGACCTTTGGGATTTCTTCCAGCTTTCGGCACGCTTGTGCTTCTATGGTGCCTTCAAAAGTAGAATATTTTAATTACGACTGGATTAAAGATGGGGCTTGGAATTTGAAACTGGTAGCCGGCGTGGTCATAGGTGGCATAATTGCCGGTTTGACTAACGCCCCGGACTATTCAGTTCAAATTGCAGAGGCCACAAAATCGGAACTCACGGCATTGGGAATAAATAACTTCACCGGTTTGATCCCGCTCGAAATTTTTAACTGGTCGAACATTGTGAGTCCGGCCGGCTTTGTATTGATGATTTTGGGTGGCTTTCTTGTAGGCTTTGGTGCCCGTTATGCGGGAGGCTGTACTTCCGGCCATGCAATTACAGGTTTAGCTACCCTTCAAAAAGCATCACTGATCGCCGTAATCGGGTTCTTTATTGGTGGGTTGATAACAACCTATGCCATTCTTCCACTCATTCTAAATTAAGCAGGTCATCATGAGATTTATTCTATCAGGTATTGTATTCGGATTTATTCTGGTGAAATCAGAAGTGGTTTCCTGGTTTAGAATTCAGGAAATGTTTCGTTTCGATTCTATTCATATGTACGGCATTATTGGCCTGGCTGTAGTGGTAGGGATGATTGCTACTATGCTCATTAAAAAATGGAATGTAAAAGATGTGAACGGAGATCCCATTCACATCAAAGAAAAAGATAATTCAAGAACTAAAAATTATATCATAGGCGGAATTATATTCGGCCTTGGGTGGGGACTTACGGGTGCGTGCCCGGGTCCTATGTATGCTTTAATTGGGAGCGGATATTTAATATTTCTGATCCCAACCTTAAGTGCTATCTTTGGCGCATTAGCATACGGATACCTGAAACCAAATCTGCCTCATTAACTAATATCATTAAGCTTTATGTTTTTTCAGCAAATATTTGAAGAGAAATTAGCCCAATACGCCTACCTGATCGGTTGTCAGCGTACCGGCGAAGCCATCATTATAGATCCCATGCGAGATGTGGATCGGTATAAGGAGCTTGCCGGGAAGAACAACCTAAAGTTGGTAGCAGCAGCAGAAACCCATATCCATGCCGATTATCTATCCGGTTTGCGTGAGCTGGCCGAACAAGGTCTCAAAGTGTATGCTTCAGACGAAGGTGACGAGGATTGGAAGTACGAGTGGCTTATTAACAGCGACTACGATCACCAACTACTTAAAGACGGCGATGAGTTTTCAATCGGAAACATCAGATTCACGACTGTTTACAGCCCGGGCCACACGCCGGAGCATGTCAGCTATCTGGTAACCGACGGCGCAGCTACAGATGAACCCATGGGAATTCTGTCCGGTGATTTTGTTTTTGTGGGTGATGTCGGACGACCTGATTTGCTGGAATCAGCCGCCGGACAAAAAGGAGCGATGAAGAGTTCAGCCAAAGTGTTATATCAGTCTTTGCAGCGATTTAAAGAAATGCCGGAGTATCTGCAGTTGTGGCCGGGACACGGAGCCGGGAGCGCCTGTGGTAAAGCATTAGGGGCTGTGCCGGAATCAACGGTTGGTTATGAACAACGATTCAATGGCTCTATCCGGGCAGCTATCAGCGAGCAAGAGTTTGTGGATTATATACTGGAAGGTCAGCCCGAACCGCCGCTTTATTTTGCGCGCATGAAACGGGATAACAAAAAAGGGCCGAAAATTCTGGGAGAAATGCCACAACCGGAAAACATTTCTATAGAAAAAATGATTGGCGATGTTCGATTGAGTAATGCCGTAATTGTGGACACCCGAAACCGTACGGAATTTATGAATAAGCACATTCAGGGTGCTTTGCTTTCTCCTATGAATAAGCAGTTTAATACCATTGTTGGATCATATGTAAATGAAGATGAAGACATTTACCTGATCATTGAACAGGATAAAGTGGAAGAAGCCGTGAAAGATCTGGTTCGTATTGGATTAGATAACGTGAAAGGATATGCAACACCGGCTCAGCTTCAGGAGTTTGCTGAAAAAGGTGGAGAGCTTTTCACTACTGAAACCATAGACTTTGCAAAAGCAGAAGAGTACCTGGCAACGGGCGAGGCGAACCTGCTGGATGTACGCAAGAAGTCGGAGTTTGACGAAGGACACCATCCCGAAGCGATGAACATCGCCCACACCAGGCTTCTGGACAGATTAGAAGAAGTTCCGAACGACAAGCCGGTGATGGTGCACTGTAAGTCGGGAGCCCGGGCGTCGGCAGCATCTGCCATGCTGGAGCGCGCCGATTTTGCCGTGAAATATATTGACGACATGGTAGAACCATGGTTAGAGAAGAATAATTGGACAACTGCAGAGGCTAATTAATGTGGTTAGCCTGGTGTGGGGCCTTACTTATTGGTATTTCATTGGGTCTGCTTGGTTCCGGCGGCTCCATTCTCACTGTACCGGTACTTATTTATCTGGTTGGTGAACCGGAAAAACTGGCCATTGCTGAATCATTGGGGATTGTAGCAGCCATTAGTTTTGTAGGTTCGATTCCCTATGTAATCAAAAAAGAAGTGCATTGGGTGAGCCTGATCTTCTTCGGAATCCCCGGTATGCTGGGGACTTATGGCGGAGCTTCTCTTTCCCAATACATCTCGGGAAATACACAGCTGATGATTTTTGCCGGTGTGATGATCATTGCCGCTTACATGATGATCCGGGAAAGAACTAAACTTTCGTATAAGAAACCGGCCTCCATACCGAAGTGGGTGTTGGTTGTCGAAGGGTTAGCCGTAGGAGTGTTAACTGGCTTGGTTGGTGTGGGAGGAGGGTTCCTTATCATTCCGGCGCTGGTGCTCATCGGCGGACTTTCGATGCGAATGGCCGTAGGAACCAGCCTCTTGATTATTACCCTCAAAAGCATCCTGGGTTTCTACAAGTATATCGATGTGTTAGCAATGGAAGGGCTGGGGATGAACTGGGAGCTGATCGGAGTGTTCAGCCTCATTGGAATTGCCGGGAGTTTTGTGGGGAATAAAATCAGTCAGAAAGTTCCTCAAAAACAACTCAAAACCGGATTTGGCTATTTTCTGATGGTGATGGGCGCTTACATCATATATTCGAATTTTTAATTTAATCAGGAGTAAGAGATGAGAACCATTTTAACCGTATTTGCAGTAGTTGCCCTGATAGCAGCTTTGTTGTATATGTTTAACACCAAGGAAGGAGGAGCGGACAGCAGCGTTTTGAATCCGGAGACTTTCAAACAAAAGCATCAGGAAACTCCCGGGGTTGTGATAGATGTACGAACGAAGGACGAATTTGACAACGGACATCTAGCACTTACCGATCACAACTTTAATTTACTGAACGGTGACTTTCAGTCTCAGCTGGATAGCCTTGATAAGAGTGAAACGTACTATCTCTACTGTCGCTCAGGTAACCGAAGCGGACAAGCCACCAAGTTGATGAAAGAAAACGGTTTTGAGAAGGTGTATAACATCGGCGGCTTCAGAAACCTTGCTGATTCCGGGCTGGAAGTGAGGTAACCAGTTTCTTTTCATTAAGTACATTAAAGTTATGATGTAAATAGTTTTTAGAGGCCTGGAAAATATTACTTTGAGTTAACCAAAACTATAGAAATGAAACTATCCATTCGGCTCAGCAGAAGTTTAATTATTAGTGCTTTATTATTCTCAATTATCTCCTGTCAATCAGGTGATCAAGATTCCGGAACAATGCTTAAAGTCCATAATTTGAGTGGATATAACGCAATAAATGTAGAAGTGAACTTAATTTTTGGTGGAAAGAGTGTTGTTTTAGAGTATAATAATCTAAAAGATGGGGAAGAGTCTGATTATCAATTAATTCCCGCTGATTCTTTACATGAGGATGGCCATTATTGTACTTTTACACAGGCTGAAGTGGAGAGCTTACCATTCAAAATTCCTTTTGCTGGTATATGTACTGGTTTAAATGATGATCGTGCGGAATTGATTCGAGAGGGTAAATACAGGTTAATTATGGAGTATATACCTGCTGAGTTTTTAGACCTTTCTCTATATACTCATGAATCAAATACGAATAATGATGATGTGCTTATCAACATTAAAAATAAAAGCGAGCATGATTTTTTATCAGTAAAAGCTACTTTTCCATCGGATGGTACAATTGAGCGACGAGAAATAGATTATGGTACCATTCAGAGTGGCGAAAGTTCTGAGTTTGAAAGTGTAGAATTAGCCTATAGATACGCTTCCCTTTTTGTGGTTACTACCTCAGATACTTTACAATTTAAACCCACTGACTATGTTGGAGAAACTGAATTAGAACCAGGTAGATATTCGTATGAAATAGATATTTTGAATGGTCAGAAAGATGTCTCAAGAATTGTAAGAGATTAGACTCTTTATATCTAAAAGAATGCCATTTTTTTAATTCCTCAAACCTGAAACAATCCACGGTATGGTCCATCACTAGTCCACATGCCTGCATATGGGCATACATGATGGTGCTTCCGGTAAATTTGAACCCGCGTTTTTTTAAATCCTTAGCCAGCGCATCTGATTCTTTGGTGGTAGCCGGAACTTCCTTCATGCTTTTCCAGTGATTAATAATCGGTTCATTCCCTACAAAATCCCAGATATAATGGTCAAAACTCCCGAATTCTTCCTGTATTTCAAGAAAGTGCTGAGCATTGGTCACGGCCGATCTCACCTTTAACTTGTTGCGTATAATTCCTTCAAATTGCAGCAATTCCTGAATCTTATCCTCATCAAAGCGGGCTACTTCCTCAGGATTGAAATCCGCAAATGCCTGCCGGTAACCGGCTCGTCTTTTAAGGATGGTTGACCAGCTCAATCCGGCCTGCGCTCCTTCCAGAATCAGGAACTCAAAGTGGATGTTGTCGTCATGAACAGGTACGCCCCACTCTTCGTCATGATAGGTAATGTATTCTTCAAATTGCCCTTCGGCCCAGTCACAACGCTTTGTACTCATACGATGTATATTTGGTGTTTGGTTAAGTTTTGAGAAATTATAAAAGTGTTTATTTATTTCTACCTTATCTATTTAATCACTCACACACTCATTTCAAACTTTTATTATTCATGCATTGGAAAGAAACTGTCCGTAATCTTGCTGAAAGTAGTGGGATCAGCCAAAGCCTTTCAAAGAGAGTTATTAAACTTACTGAGATTTTAGAGGAAATTGCAGCTCAACGACACGGGGAGGAGTTAGTAAACAAACTCGGAAAACTTCCCATGGAAAGTGTTAAGGCTCTGGATGAAGGAGACAAAGAAGCACTCACATCCCTGCAAAAAGAAATGAGTGAAATGTCGCTGGATGAAATTAAGGAAGTGCTGCGCATGTACACGACTTTTTTTCACCTTGTGAATTCGTTGGAGCAGTATGAAATAAGCAGGGTGAATCGAAATCGTGAATTTGAAGAAACCCCGGAATCGCCCCGAACCGAGAGTATTGCCGAAGCCGTTTACAGGTTAAAGGAAGAGGGCTACAGCTACGAAGAAGCTCTGGATGTATTTCACCAAATGGATATACAGCCCACCATTACGGCACACCCCACCGAAGCTCGAAGAAGAAGTGTTTTGTTGAAACAGCAGGAGCTGGCATCCATGATTTCACGACTGGGAGACAGTGACATCACTCCGGATGAAAAAATCGATCTGCGTCGTGAGATCCTTAATGTGTTAAACCTGCTACTATTGACGGATGAAGTACGCGCCGAACGCCTGTCGGTAGAAGATGAAGTTGAGAACGGGTTATTTTATTTCACGCACTCCATCTGGGATTCCATACCTGTACTGTACAGAGATATTCGCCAGGCTTTTGATACCTATTATAACCGACGCCCGGAAGTACCCATTGTATTGAAGTACCGTTCGTGGATTGGAAGTGACAGGGATGGTAACCCGAACGTAACGTCAAGCGTGACCTGGGATACGGTTATTCAGCAACGCAAAACAGTGCTCAGTAAGTTTTTGAAAGATCTGAATGAGCTGAGAAGGTACCTGAGCGTTTCCAATAAGCAGGGAACCGTGTCTGATGAGCTGAAAGAGTCCCTGAAAAAAGACGAAAAAGAATTCCCCATACCTGAACGGATTAGCAGAAGGTACGTGCATGAGCTGTATCGCCGGAAAGTAGTCCACATTATGGAGAAGATTCAATACCTGCTGGATGTTCTGGAAGGGGATAAGAAGCATATTCTGGATAAATCCCCAAAGTATACGGCAAAAGAGTTTATTGCAGATCTGGAGCTTATCAAGCATAGTCTGATTGAAAACGGTTTGCCCGGACTGTCACAACAGGGGAAACTTCAGGATATGATTATCCGTGCCAAGACGTTTGGTTTTCATTTAAGTGCCTTGGATATTCGTCAGCACAGCAGTCTGCATGAAGAAACAGTGACGGAACTGCTATCACAGGCAAATGTTCTGGATTCCTATGATGAACTCAGTGAGGATGAAAAAATAGAGGTTCTGGTTCAGGAACTTTCAAATCCACGTCCACTCAGCCCTATAAAAAGCGAGCGATCTGAGGTAGGCAGTCGTGTTATGACGGTATTTGAAGAAATAGGTGATATGCTGGCCCTTAATCCCGATACATTTGGCAGCTATATCATCAGTATGACCCACGGCATCAGCGATATGCTGGAAGTGATGCTGATTGCTAAAGAATCGGGTTTATGGAGCCTCACAAAAGGAAAGGTAGACAGCCGGCTGGATATTGTTCCGCTTTTCGAGACCATCGAAGACCTGGAGAACAGTGCTGAATTGATGGGACAAATGTATGAACATGATTTATTCTCCCGCCATCTGAAATCAAGGGATAACTTTCAGGAAATTATGCTGGGCTATTCGGACAGCAATAAGGATGGTGGTTACTGGATGGCCAACTGGGCATTGAATAAAGCTCAGTATGAATTAGGTACGGTTTGTAGAAAACATGAAATCGATTTTCGCCTGTTTCATGGCCGGGGCGGAACGGTAGGCCGGGGTGGAGGTCAGTCTAATCAGGCCATTGTAGCTATGCCCGCTGTGGCCAATAATGGACGTATTCGCTTTACTGAACAGGGGGAAGTGATTTCATTCAGGTACATGCTGTCATCCATCACACACCGCCATCTTGAGCAAATTGTGAATGCTATGACCAAAGTGACCACGGCTCAATACTCGGAGGCCCCGGGGTATTTATCAGGTAAAGCTGAAGAGCGTGAAATCATAGAAACGTTGGCAGAACATTCCATGAAAGCTTATCGCGACCTGATTGACGATCCCGATTTCTGGGACTGGTATTCCGGGATCACCCCGATAGAACATATTGGTAAGTTGCCGATTGCCTCACGGCCGGTTTCAAGGGGATCATCCGACTCTATGACTTTTGACACTTTAAGAGCTATACCCTGGGTATTTGCATGGACTCAGGTACGCTACAATACGCCGGGTTGGTACGGCATAGCGGAAGGATTGGATGCGGCAAAAGAAAAGAATGAAAAGGCCCCGGAAATTCTGAAAAAGTGGAATAACGAGTGGACATTTTTTCGGACCGTATTGAATAATTCTCAGCGGGAAATGGCCCGGACTCATTTACCAACTTCAGATCTTTACAACACCAATCCCTCGAAATTTCATAAACTTTTGATCGAAAATTTCGAAAGAGCTGAAGACTGGGTTACATCCATCACCGGGTATGAAAATATACTCGACCATAACAAAGTGATTCAGAATTCGATATTGTTCCGGAATCCGTTTACCTATCCACTCAATATTATTCAGGCAGAACTGTTATTAAGGTGGAAGGGAGCGGATGAGAAAAAGCAAAAAGAAGAACTTACAGAGGCTTTATTCCTGAATATTAATGGAATAGCTGCTGCTATGCAGAGTACCGGTTAGAGATTGAGAAATTAATTAACCATGTGGGCTCTGTTATTTAATCCGAAACGTGTTATTTTAAGAGCATGATGAACGAGATAATTTCAAGTACCAATATCACTGTACATCCAACGGAAGAAAGCCGCATTCATGAGGTTGATTTTAATAACCTTGTGTTCGGTGAAAAGTTTTCGGACCACATGTTCGAAATGAAGTTTTCTGAAGGTAAATGGCATGAGCCGTTGATTAAACCTTTTGGAACGTTCGAAGTTTCGCCGGCTATCAACACATTTCATTATGGGCAGGCTGTTTTTGAAGGAATGAAGGCTTTTTATGTGGATGAAAATACCATAAACATTTACCGCCCGGAAACACACCACGAGCGGTTTAATCATTCCTGTCGCCGGATGTGCATCCCTGAAACATCCTACGACACTTTTATTGATGCACTTGAAACCTTAATACGTTTAGATCATCAATGGGTGCCCAAGAAAAATGGCACGGCACTTTATATTCGGCCATTTATCTTTGCGTCTGATGATCTGTTGGCAGCTCGCTCATCCGATAAATTTACTTACCAGATTATTACCTCACCGGTGGGTGCGTATTATGCGGAAGGATTTAACCCCGTTTCGCTCACTACCCCTGAAAAATATGTGCGTGCGGTTGTAGGCGGTACCGGAAACGTGAAAACGGCCGGAAATTATGCGGCTAGTTTTTTGCCGGCCCAAAAAGCCAAAGAAAAAGGCTTTACCCAGGTACTTTGGTTAGATGCCAAAGAACAGAAATACATTGAGGAAGTGGGAACCATGAACATTCACTTCCTGATTGGCGATACACTAATCACTCCGGGGCTCAACGGTTCAATTTTGCCGGGTGTTACCCGACGTTCAGTAATTACTTTAGCCAAAGAATGGGGCTATAACGTGGAAGAGCGCAAAATTTCAATTGATGAAGTTTTTGATGCCTATGAAGACGGAAGCCTGAAAGAAGTATTTGGATCAGGTACGGCAGCGGTTGTATCTCCGGTTGGACTGATAGAGCATAATGGAAAAACCATTGAGCTGGATCGGGAAAAACCGGGTGAGTTTGCCCAGAAATGCTTTGATGAAATTACCGATATCCAATATGGTCGCAAAGAAGATACCTTTGGGTGGGTACATCCGGTAACCATTTAGGATGAATATAGACTGGCTTAAGGTAGTAGCAGTAGGCTCCGGTGGGTTTATCGGAGCTACCGCTCGTTATCTACTCTCCCTTTTCGCCCAATCTCAATTTCCGGACAGTTCATTTCCCTTCGGAACCACATTGGTGAACCTGCTGGGGTGCCTCTTCATTGGATTTTTAGCCGGTCTGTTTGAAATGAAGTCGTGGGTACATCCTGAATTCCGGCTGTTTATTTTTGTGGGAATTCTTGGAGGATTTACGACCTTTTCCACCTTTTCTCATGAGACTTTTCTGCTGTGGGAAAACAGCAAGCTTCTGCTGGGTTTTTTGAATCTTGGGCTGCAGGTAATCTTTGGTCTTTTCTTTGTGTTGTTGGGGTATCAGGCAGTCAAGTTATTTTAGTATCCTTTATCCCGGTCTACTTCATAGAGCAACTCCATACCGGACAACGCTCGTTTGTAGTTTTCTACAATCACCTCAGCCGCTTCTTTGGCGGGAGTAATGGCTGCAATATGCGGGGTGATCATGATATTCTCCCGGTTCCAAAAAGGGTGGTTTTCGGGCAAAGGTTCCGTCTCAAAAACATCCAGGCAAGCTCCTTCAAGGTGGCCGGTGTCCAGAGCATATATCAAATCTTCTTCTACTAGGTGACTTCCTCTGCCTACATTAATCAGATAACCGGGTTTTTGTAATATCTTGAATACTTCAAGGTCCAGTATCCCTTCGGTTTCTTTAGTGAGAGGGAGCAGGTTAACCAAGATTTTAGTTTGCTTGAGAAAGTTGTCCAGTTCTACATCTCCGGCAAAAGATTGTAGTCCCTCTATGTCTTTCCTGGTTCGTGACCAGCTATTAACGGAATACCCTTGTTGCAACAACAATGTTGCAACAGCTGATCCCATTTCTCCCATCCCTAAAACTCCAACAGTGGCATGTTTCTTAGGTATAGAGCTGTGCGACTCCCAATTTGCAACTCTTCTTTGATCAGCATAAGTGATGGTATGTAACCTATAATTGGTAATGGCATTTAATACATACTCGGCCATTTGCTCTTTGAGTGAGCCCGTTATCAATCGGCTAATATGTACATCTTTGGGAAGGTCTTCGTCATTCAGCAGATGGTTGACTCCGGCACCCAATGAAGATACTGCCCGTAGGTTGGGATAACTGTCCAACACGTGTTTGGGGTGGTTCCAGCAAACGGCAAATTGAATCCGTTCTTTATTCACGACTCTTGGCCAGATTTCAACATCCAAATTAGGATCTTTTTCAAGGAGGGCTTTTTTCAGGGAAGTAAAATCTCGATTTTTGGCTACCAGTAAAAGAGACATGAATCTGTTTATTGAATATTGAACCGAAAGATAGGTATTAGGGGAACTAACGACCAATGGCCGAATTAACGATTAACAAATTCTTTATACAGTTCAATCAGCTCACTCATGATCATGGCGGTGGCTCCCCAAAGCGGGACACGGTGAACATTCCAGAACGGAACACGATATGGAGTGCCTCGTAAATCCCACTCTTCTTCCACTCGGTTGTGTTCGGTGATTAAATCAGAAACGGGAACCGTGATGATCTCGTCCACCTCATTCGGGTTGGGAGTGAACGACTGCTTTTCTCTTAAAAAAGCAATGACCGGTGTTACCATGTTGTCCGAATGACCTACATAAAGCGGGGTTAGTTGTCCAATGATTTCAACTTTCCGTGTATGTAAACCAATTTCTTCCTGAGCTTCGCGAAGTGCGGTTTCTTCAATGGATTCATCTCCTTCCTTACCGCCCCCGGGGAAACTAAGCTGTCCGCCGTGATTGATGGATTGCGTTCGCAGGGTGAGCAGAATTTCCAGCTCCGGTTTCCATGCTATAAATGGCACTAAAACACTGCTATTTCTGAAATCATCATGGGCAGGTTCGTAATGTGTTTTGTTAGGCTTCCCATTTTTGGGGTGTGGTGCCATTATTCTTTGAGCATCCTGTCCGGGCAGTGATTCAGATAATCGATCTTTTAGAAAGTCTTGAAATGTAGTCATAGCTTTAATTTGAGAGCCTAACATAACAGAGCGGATAAGCATTTCAAAGTAAAGAAGTTTTAAGTTCTGACTGAATTTTATATTATAATCAATAATGAGAGAGTTACCGCTTATACTAGTGTTTATGCTGATGCTTCCACAATTGGTGGCTGGTCAAATAACAGATGATTCTCTGGAGTCCACGACCAACGCTAAAGCAAAGCATGCCATCTTTTTTGAAATTGCAGGAAGTGGTGGGCTATACTCAATAAATTATGAAAGAGTGGTTGGGGAGAACCGGACATTGCGCGGTGGCATAAGCTATGTAAACGGTGATGGTTTCATACTTGGTAAGATGCTTACATTACCTTTATCCACTTCTTATCTGTTGCCCACTGATAAAGATTCACACATCGAACTGGGGGTGGGGAATACCCTTATTATTAGTGATGGTGAGTTTGCAAACACAATCGGGCCTATTTTTGGAATAAGAGAGCAGGATTTATTTAAAGGGGGAGCATATGCCCGAATTACATTTACCCCGGCTTTACTGTTAGGAAAGGAGGTTAGGATTGTACCTATCTGGGGTGGTGTTTCTTTTGGCAAGAGTTTCAAATAGCCAAAACTTTAATTGGTTTTTAAAGCTTAGCTCATGTCCGTACTTTTAGGGCTCTGAAAAATTTGATATTGAGTCATAAAATTATCCATGAGTAAAAAGTATAATGTGTACGGCATTGGGAATGCCCTGGTAGATTTAGAATTTAAAGTAACCCCCGATTTCCTCCAGAAACATAAAGTTCAAAAAGGGCTGATGACCCTGGTGGATGAAGAAACCCAACACCGGCTGATCGGAGCTATTGATCATCAAAAAACAGAGAAGAAGTCGGGCGGGTCGGCAGCCAATACGGTTATTGCGGTAAGTCAGTTTGGTGGAAACGCATTCTATTCCTGCAAGGTAGCAAACGATGAATTCGGGGACTTTTATCTAAAGGATATGGAAGACGCCGGTATCCCAACCAATTTTGATAGGCAGCAAAGGGAAGAAGGTATCACCGGAAAATGCCTGGTTATGATTACTGAAGACGCTGACCGAACCATGAATACCTATCTGGGAATTTCGTCCGGGCTTTCAACAAATGAGGTGGACGAACGAGCCATCAAAGATTCAGAGTATGTGTATCTGGAAGGATATCTGGTTGCTGCAGAAGAAGGACTTGCAGCGATGAAGCATGCGAAAAAAATCGCCGAAGATAATGGTGTAAGTACAGCTATAACTTTATCTGATCCCTCTATTGTACAGGCTTTCAAAGATAACTTTAAAGATGTGATCGGAGCTTCTGTTGATTTGCTATTCTGTAATGAAGAAGAAGCGAAGGCTTTCACCGGAAAAACTGACCTGATGGAGGCCCGGGAAGACCTGAAACAGGAAGCGAAACGGTTTGTGATTACACAAGGAAGAAATGGAGCCATGATTTTTGATGGTGATACTTTTATAGATATCGAGCCCTACGAAGTAAAAGCCGTAGACAGTAACGGAGCAGGCGATATGTTTGCAGGTGCTTTTCTATACGGCATCACCAACAACCTTGGGTTCGCTAATTCGGGGAAACTTGCAAGTTTAGCCGGCTCTAAAATCGTATCGCAATACGGGCCGCGATTGAAATGGCATGAAGCACAGGAAATTTTACATCAGCTAAAATAAGACAAACAATGACAGGAATAGAATTATTAGGATGGGCCGGGTTCGGCATTTTAGTGGCGGCATGGATTCCCCAAACCTGGGAGACCATCAAAGAAGGAAGTACCTCAATGAACATCGCCTTTATCATCATGTATTTTTCATCAAGCCTGATGCTAACCATTTATTCGGTGCTGATTGACGATACTGTTTTCACAGCTCTGAATGCCTTGCTTACGCTGGGAAGTGGAATCAATTTGTACTTTAAACTTTTTCCGAGGAAGAAAGGGTGAAACTTACCAAACTCGTAATAGCATCCCAAAATCCCCATAAGATTGAAGAACTTGAACAAATCCTGAGACATCTTGGGATTGAAGTGCTTTCCACCAAAGACTTTCCGGAGCTGGAAGAGGTAGTAGAAGATCAACCTACTCTGCAGGGGAATGCGCTCAAGAAAGCCCATTATGTTGCCGGGCAAACCGGACTTCCGGCTCTATCGGATGATACCGGCCTGGAAGTGGATGCTTTGAACGGAGAACCGGGGGTGTATTCAGCTCGGTATGCCGGTAAACGGGCAAGCTATCAGGATAATGTAAACAAACTGCTGAACGAATTAGATGGTGAAACCAACCGGAAAGCTCAATTCAGAACCGTAGTGGCACTCGTTCATTCAGATGAAGAATATGTTTTTGAAGGCATCTGTGAAGGAGAAATCCTAACCGAAGAAAAGGGTGATAAAGGCTTTGGATACGACCCTGTTTTTAAGCCGGAAGGCTTTGATAAAACCTTCGCCGAACTGGATGCCGGTATTAAGAACGATATTTCACACCGCGGGAAAGCCGTTCAAAAGTTTGTCTCTTTTTTGAAGAAATAAGAGAATTGACGAATATCAGGCAAAAGTAAGCGCAGGTTGGGTGCCTAAATGGAGATAATATGTTCCAACATAACAAAGATTATATCGACCTCAGTGCCGGATTGTCGGTTCCTAAAGAAAGAGGTAGGAACCGGGCAGAAGTTACTTCTCATCTAGTCTGAACAGCATGGAATTTTCTGTAATAGATTATATAGTTATCGTTGTTTATCTGGTTGGCGTAGCTTTTTTGGGGTTGAAGTCATCCGGGAAACAAACCTCCAATAAGGATTACTTTTTAGGGGGTGAGGGCATTCCCTGGTGGGCAGTGTTGTTTTCTATTGTGGCTACCGAAACAAGTACACTTACCTTTATCAGTATCCCGGCAGTGGCCTATGGAGGGAATCTGACCTTTCTGCAAATAACGGTTGGATATGTAATTGGCAGGATTGGCGTTGCATTGTTTTTCCTTCCAAAATACTACGAAGGGGAACTTTTTACAGCTTATACTTTTCTGGAAAAGCGATTCGGGGCCGGTATGCGCAATGCAGCAAGTTCCACCTTTATGATCACCCGTTTGCTGGCCGATGGGGTTCGCTTGTTTGCCACTGCGATCCCGCTTGCTATTATACTGCGGTTAGGAGGAGCTTTTACAGGTTGGGGAGATCTTGAACTCTACATTCTCTCCATCTGTGTGATTACGGCAATAACGCTTGTTTATACATTCTTTGGAGGCATCAAAGCAGTGGTGTGGATGGATTTTGTGCAGATGATGGTGTACATCGGTGGTGCAATTATTGCGGTAGGTGTTTTATTGGGGAACTTACCGGCCGGATTCGAACTGCCTGCCGAAAAGCTGCAACTTATCAATCTCGGTTTTGATATGAATTTCAAAGAGTTCATCGCTCAGCCCTATACACTAATTACCGCCTTGGTTGGAGGTGCAGTGTTTTCGCTGGCTTCTCATGGAACCGACCAGCTTTTAGTGCAACGGGTACTGGCCACCCGAGATCTCAAATCAGGACAAAAAGCCATGATCTGGAGTGGGATTGTGGCTATGCTTCAGTTTGCTTTGTTTATGGGGATTGGTTTGTTACTGTTCATGTTTTATGAAGGCGTGCCTGCCACAGAAATGGGGTTGGCCACCACCGATGAAGTATTTGCTAAATTCATTGTAGAGCAGCTACCGGTTGGGGTGTCAGGTCTTATTGTGGCTGCCCTGTTTGCTGCCGCTATGAGCAGCTTGAGCTCCTCCCTGAACTCGCTGGCCTCTTCTACCACCTACGATTTGTATAAACCCTATTTTGGCAAGAACAACACCGAAGCCGAAGACCTGTCTATTTCCCGAAAAATCACGATTGGATGGGGGGTAATTCTTACAGCTTCAGCTGTTTTCTTTGCCATTCTGCAGCTTCAAGGAGGCGAGCGTCCGGCTATTGTGGAACTGGGGCTTGGGATAGCTTCTTATACCTACGGCGGCTTGTTGGGCGCATTCTTGTTGGGAATGTTTTTCAACAAACCCGACAAAACAGATGCATTAATTGGCTTTTTCTGTGGATTGATTGCATTGCTTTTCATGGTTCAGGGGCCCATTCAAAACCTGCTTCCCGGGGAAGGAGTTGCGATTGCCTGGCCGTTATACACGCTGGTGGGAAGTCTGATCGTGGTAACCACAGGTTCCATTTCTGCTATACTACGAGGATCAAGCCATGCATAAGAATGAAAAACTGATCACCAGATTCTACACCGCCTTTCAAAGCCGGGATGCTGAAAGCATGATGGAGTGCTATCATGAAGACGCATCCTTTAAAGACCCGGTGTTTGAGCTTGGGTCTAAAGATGAGATTAGTGCCATGTGGACCATGTTGTGTGCCAGAGCTAAAGAATTTGATCTCCACTTTCACTCGGTGCAGGCTAATGATCGGAAAGGGTCGGCGCACTGGGAGGCTTCCTATCTTTTTTCTTCCACCGGCAGAAAAGTCCATAACAAAATAACCGCTCATTTTGAGTTTCAGGATGGGTTGATAACGGGCCATCTGGATGAATTTAATTTCTGGAAATGGTCAGCAATGGCGTTGGGCGTGCCGGGATATTTGCTGGGCTGGACTCCATTCCTCCAAAAAAAAGTTCAGACTGAAGCCCTGAAAAACCTAAAGGTATTTCAAAGAACTCAACAAGTGTAACGAATGTTTTTAAAGCCATAATTGTAATTACTATCGAAGACTAAGAAAGATAGAATTATGGCGCACACACTGAAGATTAAAGATATTCAAAACGTAACACACGACGTTAAGCAGTTTACCCTCGAAAAGCCGGAGGGATTCACGTTTGAACCCGGACAAGCTACCGAAGTTGCTATCGACAAGGACGGATGGAGGGATGAAAAACGGCCGTTTACATTCACATCGCTAAATGAAGACACAGATCTTGAATTTGTAATCAAAATCTATCCGGAACATGATGGCGTTACCGAGCAGCTTGGGCAATTGGAAGCCGGAGATTCCCTGATTGTGGGCGATGCCTGGGGAACGATCCAGTATAAAGGAGAAGGAGTGTTTATAGCAGGTGGAGCCGGTGTAACTCCGTTTATAGCGATCTTCAGAGATTTACATAAGAAAGGGAAAGTGGGTAACAACAAGCTCATCTTCTCCAATAAAACAGAAAAGGATATCATCCTGAAAGATGAGTTTGAAAATATGCTGGGTGATAATTTTGTGAATGCCATTACGGATGAAGAACCTTCCGGCGATCACTTGTTCCTGGATGGCTTTATTGATAAGGAATTTTTGGAGTCACAGATTGATGACTTCGACCAGCCGTTTTATGTCTGCGGTCCTATGCCTTTCAATGAAGCTGTTATGGGATATCTGAAAGAGCTTGGAGCTGACCCAGAGGCCCTGGTTTTTGAGGAATAAGGAGAGGAAAGATCCAAAGAACCAGCAAAATCCTGCTCAGAACCCTTCTAAAAACGAAATTCGCAACCGAGCGTTATATTTCTTTTATTTGAGGGCAATCATTATTCAATAAAAGCATGACGCACGGCACACATAATGCGGTTTATGATCCGCGGAACGAAGATGTACTTATCTATATTAATGGGGAGCTATTTCCCCGTAACGAAGCCAAAATATCTGTTTTTGACAGCGGGTATTTAGTTGGTGATGGCGTTTGGGAAGGATTTCGCCTGCACAAAGGTGTATTGGTTTTTCTGAAAGAGCACTATGACCGGCTGTTTCAGGGGGCCAAAACGGTGGGTATGGATTTGGGAATGAGTCGCGATGAAATCACCCGGGCTATTTGGAAAACCCTGGATGCCAACGATATGAAAGATGGCGTCCATATACGACTGATGTTTACCCGCGGAATCAAGAAAACCCCATCTCAAGACCCCAGGCTTACTGTATCCGGGCCGAATCTTGTAATTATTGCAGAATACAAAAAAGCGGATCCGGAAAGCAGAAACAAAGGGGTGACCTTATTCACCAGTACCGTTCGCAGGGGCTCACCCGATTATCTCGACCCCAGGCTAAACTGCCACAGCAAAATTCATGAGGTACAAGCCCTGGTCCAGGCTTTGGAAGCCGGTGCCGATGAGGCTTTGATGCTCGATATAAACGGTTTTGTTTCTACCTGTAACGCCACCAATTTTTTTATGGTGAAAGACGAAGAAGTGTGGACATCTACCGGGCAGTACTGTATGAATGGAATTACCCGTGGTAAAGTGATAGAAGTTTGTGAACAAGCCGGAATCCCGTGCTTTCAAAAGAATTTTTCCTTGTTTGATGTGTATGGAGCCGATGAAGCTTTCGTAACCGGGAGCTTTGGTGGACTCACTCCGGTAACGGAAATAGATGGACGTACGATTTCTGAATCTGTTCCCGGAGCTATGACCCAACGTCTTCAGAAGCTATATGAGAGAGCGATTGAAGAGCAAGTAAATAAAGTTAAAGTATAATTTTTTAAAAAAAGATATAGGTCGTCCGCAGATTAGGATCATTTGTGAAGGATCGGATTGACCGCTAAAGTAAAAAACGGAGAAATGTTAAAGACAAAACGAATTTGTTTGTGGAGCGGTCCACGTAATATCTCAACAGCACTTATGTATTCTTTCGCTCAGCGTGAAGATACCACGGTTTTTGATGAGCCGTTGTATGCACATTACCTGGCGAATACCGATGCTAAGAACTACCATCCCGGCGCTGATGAAGTTCTGGAAAGCCAGGAAAACGATGGTCAGAAAGTAGTGGATGATATCATTTTAGGAGATTACGATACGCCGATTGCTTTTTTTAAAAACATGACTCACCATTTGGTTAATCTGGATTGGAGCTTTCTTGAAGAAACGACCAATATCATATTGACTCGCCCTCCAAAGGATATGCTGCCTTCGTATGCTAAACAGGTTAAAAACCCCACTATGCAGGATGTAGGCTATGCCAAGCACCTGGAAGTAGTGAAGTACCTGGATAATATCGGGAAAAAGCCGCTTATCGTGGATTCGAAAGATATTTTGCAATATCCGCAATCAAGGCTTCGGGAGTTATGTGGAACGCTGGGTATTCCTTTTGATGAAGCCATGCTGAAATGGCCGGCCGGTCCTCGTAAAGAGGATGGAGTTTGGGCTAAATACTGGTATCATAATGTGCATCGGTCAACAGGGTTTCGGGCTTATAAATCCAAGAATGAGCCTTTTCCTGAGGAATTGGAAGACCTGCTGGAAGAATGCCAGGAGGCGTATGACGAGCTGTTGGAATACGCCGGGAAATAATCTAACCACCCGAAGTCATCGCGGGCTAAGACCCTCGATTTCCTAAAGCTAGATAAGGCGGGTTAAAAAGATCCCGGCTCGGGGCCGGGATGACTTTAGAAATAAAGATTGAATTGCTCTAAAGCACAATCGTTTCAGTACGCTTAGGTCCGGTAGAGATAATGGTGAACTTCACACCCAGGTACTCCTCAATAAAGTGAATATACGACTGAGCGGTTGCGGGGAGATCATCCCAGTTGGTAATGCCTTCGATTGAGTTTTTCCATCCCGGAAGAGCAGTGTATACCGGTTCTACTTCCCGAATGTCATCGAGGCACAGAGGAAAAACATCAGTTTCTTCTCCATTCAGCTTGTAGCCGGTACATACCTTGATCTCATCAAAGCCGTCCATTACGTCCATCTTAGTGAGTGTTAGCTCATTGATACCGTTCAGTTGAACCACGTATTTAAGTGCAACTAAATCGAGCCAGCCACAGCGACGAGGACGTCCGGTGGTGGCACCAAACTCAGCTCCTTTTTTGCGTAACTCTTCACCGGTTTCGCCCAGTAATTCGGTAGGGAAAGGACCATTTCCAACACGGGTGCAGTAAGCTTTAGTAATTCCCATAACTTTATTTAAAGCTGTGGGAGGGATTCCCGACCCGGTGCATGCTCCTCCAGAAGTTGGAGAGGATGAGGTTACAAAAGGATAAGTTCCGTGGTCCACATCAAGCATGGTTCCCTGTGCGCCTTCAAGTAAAATGGATTTGTTATCCTTAATACCTTCATGCAGCATATTGGTGGTGTTGCAGATAAACGGTTCCAGCGTTTGGATGGCATCTTCCAGTTCGGCCATCAATTCTTCCGTCTTAAGCGTAGGTTCCTTATACAGATTTTCCAGTGCAAAATTGATGTCTTTAAGATTCTGCTCAATCTTTTCTTTCAGAACCTGGCGATCCAGAAGATCAACCATACGAATACCTACGCGGGATACTTTACTTACATAAGCCGGGCCAATTCCACGACCGGTGGTACCAATGGCATCACCACCACGGCGCTTCTCTTTTAGCTGATCAAGGAGCTTGTGGTAGGGAAGGATGACATGGGCTGTCTGGCTTATATGGAACCGTCCTTCTAGACTAAAGCCCATATCCTGTACGCCTTTAATTTCTTCCACCAAAGCGACGGGGTCAATAACCACTCCGTTTCCGATAACACAATTAGCATCTCCGTTAAAAATCCCGGATGGGATAAGGTGAAGAACTACTTTTTTATCATCGAATTTGAGGGTGTGTCCGGCATTGGCACCGCCCTGGAAACGAACCACGTAGTCGGCTTTATTGCTGAGAAGATCAACAATTTTACCTTTACCCTCATCACCCCATTGTGCTCCAATAACAACTCTTGTACTCATAATCAGTTCAATAAAAAAGGGGTGCGGAACACCCCTTTGTATTCAATTTTAATTTAGGATATCACTCTTCAAATGATTCAGCGGCTTCTTCTACAGATTTGTAGTGTTTGAATACCGTGATCAATTTTGTGACAATCAACAGGCTTTCGATCTTATCGGTAGCATTGGCAATTCTAAGATCACCACCGGCTTTACGCATGGTGGTCAGAGCTCCAATTAACATACCAAGCCCGGATGAATTCATGAATTTCACTTTTCCAAGATCAACCACAATATTGGTTTTATCATTGTCGATGAGTTCATGCAATTTTTCATTCAGACTAACTGCATCAGGGCCACCCATAACGTTCCCTTTGAATTCGATAACAACGCTGTTGTAGCGTTCTGATGTATTAAAGCTCATAGATTTCCTGTTGTTTATGTATTAAGATTTTTTTGTACGTGCTTCGAGTTCAACTACCAATGAACTGGCTACAAATAGCGAACTGTATGTACCAAGTACAATACCGATTAAGAGGGCAAAAGAAAAGCCTTTCAACACCTCACCGCCGAAAATAAACAGCACAGCTACCACAAACAAGGTGGTAATGGAAGTTATGACAGTACGGCTAAGGGTATCATTCAGGCTCTTATTTACCATCGGCATGAAGTCCATTCCTTTATGCACGTTGGAGTTTTCACGGATACGGTCAAATACAACCACCGTATCGTTTAATGAATAACCCACAATGGTCAGAAAGGCAGCAATAATAGCCTGATCAACCTGAAGGCTGAAAGGAACCAGGTCTGCCATTAAGGTGAATATACCTAATACAATGACCACATCGTGAATCAAAGCAGCTACGGCCCCGGCCGAGAACGTCCAGTTACGGAAGCGGATGAGGATGTAGATAAAGATGATCACGATGGCATAAATAATGGCCTGTAATGCACCGGATTTCAAATCCTCAGCAAAACGCGGACCTACCACATCGGTTTTAATCACCGTGAATGGATTATCCGGGTAGAGCTCGGTCATCGAAGAGGTTATAATTTGCTGTACCTCGCTAATGGGTTGCTCGTTGTCGGTACGGATCAGGATTTCACTATCAGAACCGAACAGCTTCAGCTCCGGGGTGGCACCCAGGGGCTCGGAAAGGTCAGATCTCATATCCACTACACTTACCGGATTTTCAAAATCCAGCACGAACTCTTTACCGCCTTTAAAGTCGATACCGTACTGGAGTCCTTTTGTCAGAATTGCTCCAAGCGAAGCGAGGAACAGAATAGCCGAGAAAATATAGGCTGCCTTCCGTGCTCCGTTAAAGTCAAAATTGGGGGTTTCAAACCATCTCATAATATTATTCCTTTTGTCGTTTTAAATTTCTTTTTACTGATTAACCGAAGCTTACAACAGATTTTTTGGCCTGTGTCAGGTAATCAACAACTACCCGTGTTATCACAATAGCACTAAACAGAGATGCTACAATACCGGCCATCAGTGTAACCGCGAAACCTTTAATGGGGCCAACTCCAAAACTGAAGAGAATGATAGCCACAAAGAAGGTGGTTACGTTGGCATCCACAATCGCGCTCATAGCGTTGGCATAACCTGCCTCGATAGATGCTTTGAGGGTTTTTCCGGTACGCTGCTCTTCCCTGATTCGGTCGAATATCAGTACGTTGGCATCCACTGCCATACCGATCGTCAATACAATACCTGCAATACCCGGCAGGGTAAGGGTGGCTTTGAAGGCCGCCAGAATACCGAGAATGAAAATAATGTTGAGCAGTAGGGCGAGATCTGCAATTCCACCACCGGTGCGGTAATAGATAATCATAAAGATGGCCACAATACCTAACCCAAACAGGATGGAATTTAAACCTGCTTGAATAGATTCGGCACCAAGGGTTGCACCAACGGTACGTTCTTCAAGAATTTCCAAAGGAGCAGGGAGGGCACCGGAAAGCAGGATATTAACCAAATCCTCGGCTTCTTCCACGCCATCTAATCCGGTTATGGATGAACGGCCGTTGGAAATCTTGGTATTTACATTTGGATAGGAGAAGACAAATCCATCAAGCACAATAGCTACCGGCTTGCCGATGTTAGCTCCGGTAATACGTCCCCATTTACGGGCACCTTCGCTGTTCATCGTCATAGATACTTCGGGTACGTTGGTCGCCGGGTCAAATTGAACGCTTGCTGCTTCAATTACGTCTCCGGTCAGTTCCACTTGCGTTCTCACACCAATAAGTTGGTAAAGGTCTGAACCGCCTTGTCCTTGCAGTGGGTTGGCGCTCCACATCATGGTGGTGCTTCTTGGCAGCATGCGCTGAATGTCTTCGGTTGTAAGAAGATCCATCACGCGAGCCGTGTCTTCCGGGGTAGCATATCCTACGAGGTACGGACTTTGAGCCGGTACCAACACTTCTTCCAAAGGATTAAACTGACCGGACGCGACTGAATCAGCGGTGTCAGAATTAGCCGTGTAGTCATCATAGTACTCATACACTGAGTTTACAAAAGCCCGGAATTCCTGGGCATCAGCAGCCAGTCGGAATTCTAGTCGTGCTGTTCCTTTCAGAAGGCTTCGTACACGCTCTTTGTCTTCCACACCGGGAAGCTCAACAACGATGCGGTTGTTACCCTGCTTCACGATAGAAGGCTCAGTTACACCGTAGCGGTCAACACGGGTACGAATAATTTCGATGGCCCGGTCTAGTGCTGACTGTCGCTGGGTTTTCAGGAAAGTCGCGATCTCTTCGTTGGTAGAACGACGGGTGATGTCCATCGCATCATTTCGGTAGTACCGGCTGAGGCGGGCATCGGGGTCGCGCGATTCGAATTCAGCAACCATCTCGTCGATGAAGTCGGTGTCGTTTTCCAGCGATCGTTCAGCAGCTACATCAATCACATCATTCAGAAGCTGATCGGCATTTTCGCCGGCCAGTTCTCTGATGAGCTGCGGTACACCTACTTCAAGTGTTACGTGCATACCACCCTGAAGGTCAAGACCGAGGGAAAGGGTATTGGTACGAAGATCTTCCAGCTTTTGCTGTTCTTCTTCCTGGTACTGAGCTCGTTCAGATGGACTAAGCTCTTCCATATAGTTTTGTTCTAGCGACCATACTACTGTTGGGTAGAGGTAATAAATTGTAAGGGCCAGAAAAGCCACGATACAACCGATTTTAAATCCGTTTCCTTGCATAATTTCGTTATTTGTAAATTAGTAATTAGTTAATGATGGCTCTAAGAGATAATAAATGAGCCGATTTCTTTAAAAAAAGGAGGGAGGGGTTATTGTTATTCACAAAAAACGAATAACAATTAACCAAAAAAGCCTAGGGTGCACCAATTGCGGTGCCGCCGGAAAGGGGGGAGATATGAAAATTGTATTGGCTGACAGATTGTTGATCAAACTTTTCTCCGGTCAGAGAAAAAGTAAGGGTCTGTTGTTCAGCAAAAGATTTACCATAAAATGCCAATCCGTCAACCGGTAAAACTGAATGTGGCTGGGCCTGTTTGATAAGAACCGCTTTGCCCATCCCGGAAGATGAATTCTGATAAGCATTCCATTCTTTCAGCAGAACACGAAATACTTCACTTTCGTCTTTGGATTGTGCATCCACAGGAAATTGAAAGTCGTCGGCATGAGCTTTAACTAAAGCGGATGCCTGACGAATCACAGATTCCAGTTCATCAGCGCCGGAGGAAAGCTTTTTAAGCTGATCTACAACCGATGTATTATCACCGGATTTTAAATTAGACTTCAGCCATGAGGTAAACGCATCCTGTTCTGCATGGTCACTTACCGGTTTCATGAAATAGAAAACCATACCTGCAAGCAGCAGGCCAACGCTAAGCGATCGGGTGATATGTGTTCTGAAAAAGTTCATTCAGACTCAAAATATAATCAACAAATACCCCATTGTGAAAGTAAAAGTTGAAAAGAAATGAAGCTATGCCGGTTGTTTGCTCAGTCGCTCAAATTCCTGCTTTAGAAATTGACCGGTGTAAGACTTTTCTACTTCAGCCACATCTTCCGGGGTACCGGTCGCGATGATTTCTCCACCGCCGGCTCCGCCTTCAGGGCCGAGGTCAATAATCCAGTCTGCAGCTTTGATTAGGTCAAGGTTGTGTTCAATCACCATCACCGTATTCCCTTTTTCCACCAGTTGTTGGATAACATTTACCAGCATGCGCACATCCTGGAAATGCAGTCCGGTTGTGGGCTCGTCCATTACATACAAGGTGTCACCCGTTCCCACTTTAGAAAGTTCACGAGCCAGTTTTATGCGCTGTGCTTCACCACCTGATAATGTGGTGGAAGACTGACCGAGGGTAAGATAACCGAGCCCGACATCCACCAGGGTTTCCAGTTTTCGGCTGATGGCAGGCTGTGCGTCAAAAAACTCGGCTGCATCTTTGATAGGCATTTTCAATACATCCGAGATGTTCTTGCCCTTGTAATAGATTTCGAGCGTTTCCCGGTTATATCGTTTCCCATTACAGGTTTCACAGGTTACATACACATCGGGGAGGAAGTTCATCTCAATTTTACGAACACCGTCTCCACCACATTCTTCACAGCGACCGCCTTTCACATTAAAAGAAAAACGACCCTGGTCATAACCCCGGATTTTAGACTCCGGAAGTTCGGCAAACAACCGGCGGATGTAGTCAAATACTTTGGTGTAGGTTCCCGGATTGGAGCGCGGCGTGCGGCCAATCGGGCTTTGATCAATAGAGATAATTTTATCAACATTGTCGATGCCTTCAATGCCATCATAAGTAAGCGGCACAGTCTTCGACTTATAGAAATAGTTGGAAAGAATCGGTACCAATGTTTGGTTGATTAAAGAGCTTTTACCACTTCCACTCACGCCGGTTACACAGATGAACTTGCCCAGAGGAACTTCCAGATCCTGATTCTTCAGGTTATGCCCGCGCGCATTGGTCACTTTGATGGACTTCTTGTTACCTTCACGACGTGTATCCGGCATTTCAATGACTTCCTCATCATTCAGGAATTTTGCAGTGCTGGATTCCGGATCGAGTTCATCCGGCTTGCCGGCCGTTACAATGTGTCCGCCATTAACGCCTGCGCCCGGCCCAAGGTCAGCTACAAAATCAGCATGCTCTATGGTTTCGCGGTCGTGTTCAACCACAATCACGCTGTTTCCGAGGTCGCGAAGGGTTTCTAATGATTTTATCAGTTTGATATTATCGCGTTGGTGAAGACCGATGCTTGGTTCATCCAGAATATAGAGTACACCCACCAACTGGGTTCCGATCTGGGTAGCCAGCCTGATTCGCTGAGCTTCACCACCACTGAGAGTTTGTGCTTCCCGGTCAAGGCTCAGATAGTTCAGCCCAACATTCAGGAGGAAGTCGAGTCGGTCACGTATTTCTTTAAGTACCTGATTTCCGATTATCTGCTGACGCTCATTCAGGTTAATTCCATATAAAGTATCACGCAGCTCCTGAATATCTTTTTGCACGAGATCATGAATGGTGTGTCCGTCAATTTTATAGGACAAAGCCTCTTTATTTAGCCGACCGCCATCACATTCGGGACAGGTTACCTTATCCATAAAGGCCTTGGCTTTGTCGCGCTGCTTATTGGATTTACTGTTGTGATACTGATCGATGATGGTGTTCCGCAAGCCTTCAAACTTATGCTTGTAGGTTACCGAGTTATCTTTAAAATCGTAGCTGACCGAGAACTTTTTATCTCCGCTGCCATTCATCAGTATATCAATCAGCTCTTCCGGATAATCTTTTATAGGTGTTTCAAAATCCAGATCAAAAGATTCAAGGATAGCTTTCAGTTGTTTGAATACGAAAATATCGCGGGGTGCTCCCAGGAATCGAATCCCGCCATCGGCAATACTTTGATCCTTATTGGGAACGAGTAAATCCCAGCTTACATCATAGGTGTAACCAAGTCCCTCACATTCTTTGCAATTTCCGTAAGGAGAGTTAAAGGAAAACAGGTTAGGAGCCGGGTCTTCGTAAGCAAGTCCGCTTTCAGGGTCGAATAGTTTTTGAGAAAATAGCTTGTCTGTGGTTTCCTCTCCATCTTTGATAGCAAGGATTACATTTCCGTCAGCCATTTCCAGAGCCAGACGAATGCTGTCGGCGATGCGTTTCTCACTTTTCTCTGAAATCACGAACCGGTCTACCACTATCTCAATGTTGTGAGTTTTGTACCGATCCAGTTTCATGTCGTCTTCCAGATCTTTGAACTCACCATCTATTCTTGCCTGTACAAACCCTTGTTTAATCGTTTGCTCAAACAACTCGCGATAGTGACCCTTACGGCCCCGAACAACCGGAGCCAGGCAATAGGCTTTGGTGCCTTCCGGCATGTCCATCACGGCCTGCACCACCTGATCGGCCGACTGTTTTTTCATCTCATTCCCGGTTTTATAGGAATAGGGAATACCCACACGAGCGTAGAGCAGGCGTAGGAAATCATAAATCTCTGTTACAGTACCTACCGTTGAACGCGGGTTCCTGTTGGTGGTTTTTTGGTCGATGGAGATCACGGGGGAGAGGCCATCAATGAAATCTACGGCCGGTCGTTCCATCATCCCCAAAAACTGGCGGGCATAAGCAGAAAGGGATTCCAAAAATCGTCGCTGACCTTCAGCGTAAATGGTATCAAAAGCCAGCGATGATTTTCCCGAACCGGAAAGTCCGGTAATTACGACCAATTGATCGCGGGGAATATCGATGTCAATATTTTTGAGGTTGTGTTCGCGTGCTCCGCGTACTACAATATTATGTTGCAAAGTCTCTCGTGTTTTTAGATTTCAGAACTTTGAAAAATACAAAACAGAGGCCGGAATTCCTTCATTCCTTTTTTAAAAACATTTGAATGAAATGTTGAAGCAAAGCCAGAAATGGAATTTGAGGGATGAATTTTGCTAATTAACGGGAAATAGAACAAGTACGTATGAAAGAACAAAAACTACTGCCTACCAATCTCACTCCCGAAAAAGCAGCCACTCTTTTGAAGGAAACGAATCAGGAATTCATAAAGCTGTTTGAGCATGGAAGCCTTGAAGTAGAGTATTATAAACCCGATAAAGTCGACAATCAAAAACCGCACGAACGGGATGAAATTTATGTGGTGATATCCGGAACCGGTTTCTTTGTTAATGGCGAGCTGAGACATACTTTTGAAGCCGGCCAGGTTTTATTTGTGCCGGCCGGTGTCGTTCACCGGTTCGAAGATTTCACTGATGACTTTGCCACCTGGGTATTTTTCTATGGCCCTGATGGAGGAGAAGCAACGTAGCTTAATCGTCCTTGTCTTCACCGGAGGTCCGGATCAGACTGTTGTACTCTCTGATAAATAAACGGTTCGGGAAAATCCCTTCATCATCTTCAGATAACTCGGGTTTTATTCTCTTCACAAAATACATCTGCAGGTTGCCAATGTACTTGGTTTCTATTTCCCCTCTGGATTCACACTCAAAGAAATCCTTAACCCGCTCGTAAGTCGATTCAGAGATATTGATGGCATTTCCTCTGGAGTGTTCTTCCAGACGGGCTGCAATATTTACGGTTTCTCCCCAAATGTCGTAGGCAAAACGGGTTTTCCCAATAACTCCCACTACTACCTTTCCGGTATGTATGCCCATCCGAACGGGAAGGTATGGAGTACCTGAGTTATTCTTTTCTCCAAAGGTTTGAACAAAGTCCCTGATTTTAAGAGCTGTAAGAATGGCGTCAATAGGGTGTGAATGGTTCCGCTCCGGGATTCCTCCGGCGGCCATATAACTGTCGCCAATGGTTTTAATCTTAATCAGATTATGTTGACGGGTAAATTCGTCAAACCGGTCGAAATAGAATGAAAGGCTTTCGATGAGTTTCTCCGGGCTTAGTTCAGGCACTACTTTTGTAAACCCTTCAAAATCTGTAAACATGATGGTAGTATCGTGGTAGCGCTCGGGGGTTACGGTTCCATAAGCCAGTAGGTTTTCCGCAATCTTTTCCGGGAAAATGTTATGAATCAGTTCTTCATGCTCGTTCTTAGTAAGCTCGAGTTCTTTATTGGCTGCATTTAATCCACTTTGCATTTTGCTCAGCTGATTATTCTGAGCAAGAGTATTCTTGTATGTGGAAATCAACAGGTTAACCAGATAAGAATAATCCGCTTTGATTTCATATTCTTTGCCTTCAATTTCCACCTTTACCGTATCGTCTTCATTAACCGGTGGGGGTGGATTCAGCATCAACTCATCGATCTTGCTGTACAGGGTTTCATCATCAAAGGGCTTGGTGAGGTAATTGTCGGCTCCCGCTTCAATTCCTTTCATGATGTGTTCGGTGGTTACCATGGAAGTAACCAAAATGACCGGAATCTTGTTGAGCCGGGTATCTTTTTTAATATGCTCACAAAGTTCAAACCCATTCATGATGGGCATATCGACATCGCTGAGGATGAGATCTGGGTATTCCGTTCGGGTTAATTCCAGTGCATCTTCCCCGTTTTGAGCGGTTAAAACCTCATACCCCTTTTGAATTAATTTATGCCTTGTAAGCGTTACCAACGCCGGATGGTCATCAACCACCAAAATTCGCGGTTTTGTTTCTAACATGATCTGACTTTTAGAATTGTTAGGTAATATATTTGATTAAGCAAAACAATGTGTATGAGAATTTCTTAAGCATTAACCCCAAAAAACCGATAGTTTACCTGTTCATTAACAAAAATTGTACGCATGCAAGAAGTAGCACATAAAAATTGGTCACCAACATCATGGAAAGATAAACCGGTTAAACAACTGCCGGAGTATCCCGATCAAGAGCAATTGGATAAAAGTTTTGAAACCCTGAAGTCGTTGCCACCGCTTGTTACTTCCTGGGAAATTGAAGCCCTTAAGGATAAGCTGGCCAAGGTAGCCGCCGGAAAGGCATTTTTGTTACAGGGTGGAGACTGCGCTGAAAGTTTTGATGCTACCAAAGCTCCTAAAATTGTGAACATGGTGAAGGTGCTACTTCAAACCAGCTTTATCCTGATCCATGAGATGGGTGTTCCGGTATTGAGAGTTGGTCGGATTGCCGGGCAGTATGCCAAGCCTCGCTCCAATGATTTTGAAACAGTAAATGGGGAAGAAATCCATAATTACCGGGGAGATCTTATTAATGGATATGAGTCTGAATCCGGAATACGTATGCCTGATCCGCAGCGACTGCTGGAAGGATATCACAAAGCCGGCTTAACGCTGAATTTCTTGCGTGCTCTGGCAGATGAAGGTTTTGCCGACCTTCATCATCCTGAGCAATGGGAACTCGATTTTATGCAGAATAATGAGTATTACGCTGAGTATGAGGACATGGTTAACTCCATCACCAAGGCAGTGCGCTTTGTGGAATCTATTGCTCCGGATACGTTTTCGACCCTGCAGAAGGTAGATTTCTATACTTCTCACGAGGCGTTAAACCTTTACTACGATTCGGCCCAAACCCGGCCTGTTCCCCGTAAGAAAGGATACTTTAACCTGAGTGCGCATATGGTATGGCTGGGTAATCGAACTCGGGATCTGGACGGTGCCCATGTTGAATACTTTAAGGGAATCAATAATCCGGTGGGTATTAAAGTGGGGCCACCGTATGAAATTGACGAAACAATGAAATTAATTGAAACACTGAACCCGAATCATGAAGCTGGTAAAATTGTGCTCATCACTCGTTTCGGGAAGGATGTGGTAGAAGAAGAACTTCCCAAGTTGATACAAGCCGTTCGCCGAGAAGGTTTCCCGGTAGTTTGGAGTTCAGACCCTATGCACGGAAATACATTCAGCACCGATGGTGGTATCAAAACCCGCAACTTCGACGATATTCTAAGTGAAGTACAGTCTTCTTTTGCGATACACCGGTCGGAGGGAAGCTACCTCGGGGGAGTTCACCTGGAGCTTACCGGTGATAACGTGACCGAATGCGTAGGAGGTGCAAAAGGCTTGGGTGAAAAAGAGCTTCAGCATAATTATGAGACTTTTTGTGATCCGCGTCTCAATTACGAACAGAGCCTGGAAATGGCTTTCCTCGTAGCCCGCGAGTGGAAAAAGAGTTATTCGTGAGAGGTGTTAGGGGCAAGGTTTTAGGTGTTAGGTTATAGGTTTTAGGTTGTTATTCAGAGCTTAGCGGTGAATCTTTGCCAAGAAATGCTTACTGGCTGGTAATAGAAAAGGTCCTTCATATCTGTAGCAAGAGTTTAGCATGCCCAACTTAAACCTAACGCCTTGCTCTTAACACCTAAAACTTATTCTCACCCCTGTCAATTTTGTCTGAAGTCTGTCATACTTGAAATGACTTCACTGTCAACCTTTCCATTTTATCGACACCGCCTGAAATTTCATCAGTATCGTTTGCCCGTCTGTCAGCAAAAATCTCCTGCTGTTTATGTTGGCATATGCCTTGCAATAATAGAAGTGAATTAATGAAAAATGCGAAAACTTAAATGCGAGGTTAATTATGGCACTTATTAATTACACCCGACCCAATGTTGATCTTCACTCAAAAAGATTCAGTGACATCCTGGATGAATTTTTCAATGAATCACTGAACTACAAGAATGACAGTTTCATGCCTTCCGTTGACATATCTGAAACGGACGAGCAATTTGAAGTTTCAGTATCTCTGCCCGGTATGAACAAAGAAGATATTAACGTTGATCTTGATAACGGTCACCTGACCATTAGCGGTGAGCGTAAACTAGAGAATGAAGAAAGTGGTAAAAACTTTCACAGGGTAGAATCAAGCTATGGCTCTTTCAGCCGTTCTTTTCAACTGCCCGACAGTATTGATGAGGAAAGCATTGCCGCTAAATATGAAAATGGCATACTGAATATCACCATTGCAAAAAGCGAAGAAAAGGTTAAGAAGAAGATCGAGATTTCATAAATCTGATCCATTAGGTTAAGGGAGCCGAAGTCCCTTGAATGGGGCTTCGGTTTCTTATTTATGTCTACTGAATTGTAAAGGTTTGTGGGAGCACACAATTTTAAAAACGTGATGCGTTGTTAATACCGCAATCCATGAACAACAATTAAATCAGAATACATATGAGTACTACTGTAAAGAATATATTTGGGGTAGCCGCAGCTGTAGTAGTGTTGTTAGGTTTTAATCTCGCAATAGACAGCACCACAGCTACGCTTCCGGATTCTACAACTTATAATAAAGTAGAATCTGCAGAGGAAAAACCGGTTGCTTCACTTAAAGATTTTAATGACGCAATAGTTGACATCGCTGAAAAAACCAACCCATCTGTTGTAACCATTACCACCAAGCGAGTGGAAGAAGTAAGGGTTATCAACCCTTTCTCCCAGTTTTTTGGAAATCCACGAAGTGATGGTGAAACCCGGGAGCGTGTACAGCGTGGGTTAGGTTCAGGTGTGATTGTATCGGAAGAAGGATATATCCTCACTAATAATCACGTAATTGAACAAGCAGATGAAATTCAGGTACGTTTGTTTGATGGTAACCAAGTAGATGCCGAATTAATTGGCACAGACCCTCAGACCGATATCGCTGTTCTGAGAATAGATGTTGATAATCCCCCGGCCGTTGAAATGGGAAACAGTGATGAACTTAAAGTCGGCTCATTTGTACTGGCGATTGGAAGTCCACTTAGCGAGAATTTAGCACATACGGTTTCATTTGGAATCGTCTCTGCCAAAGGACGGAATATTGGGTTGATCCAAAACCGGCAGGAGCAATGGGTTGGTTATGAAGATTTTATTCAGACTGATGCAGCCATTAATCCCGGTAACTCAGGCGGTGCCCTCATTGATGTTAATGGAGAATTAGTAGGTATTAATTCAGCTATTGCATCACGATCAGGTGGAAATGACGGAATTGGATTTACTATTCCTATCAATCTGGCAAAACGAATTATGAACGACCTGATTGACGACGGTGAGGTTTCAAGAGGATACCTGGGCATGTACATGGCCGGAGAAGTAGATCAAACCATGGCACGTGGACTGGGACTTGGGGATATCCGTGGAATTATGGTAGGCCGTGTTGAAGAAGACGGGCCTGCTGAAAAAGCAGGCTTACAGGAAAAGGACATTATTGTGTCCCTAAATGAGGAAAAAGTTAAAGACTGGGCCAGTTTCCGAACCAGAATTGCGGCATTTAAGCCAGGCGATAAAATTACCCTGGGTATTATCCGTGATGAAGAAAATATGACGCTTAATGTTACGTTAGGAAAGCGTACTGAGGAACAATTAGCTTCTGTCACTCCTCAGAATAAAGAAGAGATGGACGAACGGCTTGGCTTTACGGTACGGGAGCTGTCATCTGAAATTCGCAGACAGCTCAATATCGAAAACGAAACCGAAGGCGTAGTTGTTCTGGAAGTGAGAGAAGGGAGTAATGCCTATGAAAGAGGGCTAAGATCCCAAGACATTATTACCGAAGTTGGCAAAACACCTATTGATTCAGCATCAGATTTTTACGAGCAAATTGAGGAAATAGAAAGTGATGTTGTTTTGTTGACTGTTAAAAGGAATGATCTGGAACAATACATCGCTTTTGAGATATAAAATATATGGAAGCATAGATTTTTGTACCCCGAAAACCCAAACCTTGATCCCTGATACGGGTCAGGGTTTTTATTCCGACTCGGGAACTAAACCCGAAGCAATTTCTGTTATCCATTTACTAAAAATTACACAGATACTTTATAAACATTTTGTATCTTGTAGTACAAGATTTTAGAAAAGAATTTGTACCCCGAAAAACCCAAACCCTGAACTCTGATACAGTTCAGGGTTTTTTATTTCCAGCAATAACAGCGGGATAGCATCTACTTCAATAGAATAAGAATTTCCATTAAGGGCGGGATAGCTGAAAATAAATCTACGCACAGAATTCTTTGGTTAAAATGGATTCTAATTATAAGGCCTCCTCATCTCACACTCTAAGTATCTTCCTTGGAATAGATTGGTTCATTGAAAAGTGAATTTAAGCCAGCACTTATCAACTTTTACGTGTTCTGCAATTCTGTCAATAAAACAGGGTAGGCACGATTTTGGTTTTTATCAGGATAGAAAAAAGAAAACAAGGAGATCAAAAATATGAATCTGAATAAATTTACATTGAAAGCACAGGAGGCTGTTCAAAAAGCACTTGAGCTGGCCCAAAGCGGAAATAACCAAGCCGTTGAACCGGCCCATATTTTAAAAGCATTTCTGAGAGATCAGGAGAGTATCGTAAATACACTGTTGAGCAAACTGGGTGCAAACCCTTCAGCCATTGAGAAAGTTGTGGATACAACGCTGGATCGGCTTCCAAAGGTGCAGGGAGCTTCTGTTTCCGGCCAATATTTATCCAGTACCAGTAAAGAGTTATTTGATGTTGCTCAGAAAGAAGGAAATAAGCTTGGCGATGAATACATCAGTTCTGAGCATATCTTAATCGGAATGACGGCTGTTAAAGGTGAGATCGCAAATCTGCTTAAAGATCAAGGCGTGACCAAAGAGAATATCCTGAAAGTGCTGAAGGATGTACGGGGAAATCAAACCGTGGACGACCCTAATGCCGAAAGTCGTTACGGAGCGCTAAAAAAATACGCACGGGATCTGAACGAATTAGCCGAAAAGAATAAACTGGATCCGGTGATTGGGCGAGACCAGGAAATCCGGCGCATGATGCAAATTTTAACCCGCCGAACGAAGAATAATCCCGTTTTAATTGGTGAACCAGGCGTAGGTAAAACAGCCATTGCTGAGGGAATGGCACTGAGAATTGTTCGGGGCGATGTTCCTGAAGGGCTTAAAACCAAACGAATTGTAGCCCTGGATATGGGCTCGCTGGTAGCCGGTACTAAATTCCGTGGAGAATTTGAAGAAAGGCTGAAAGCGGTAGTTAAAGACGTATCGGATTCTGATGGAGAAATCATTCTGTTTATTGATGAGATCCACACTTTGGTCGGAGCCGGTGCCACAGAAGGAGCCATGGATGCCGCCAATATTTTAAAACCGGCGCTGGCCCGGGGAGAACTTCATGCCATAGGTGCCACCACCCTTGATGAATACCGCAAGTACATTGAAAAAGACAAGGCGCTTGAACGACGACTGCAAACCGTATTGGTGGGAGAACCTTCTGTAGAGGATACCGTTTCAATTCTTCGTGGATTGCAGGAACGCTATGAAGTGCATCACGGGGTTCGGATAACGGATTCTGCCGTGGTTGCTGCAGCTGAACTGTCACACCGATACATCGGAGATCGTTTTTTGCCGGACAAAGCCATCGACCTTATTGACGAAGCTGCTTCCCGGTTACGACTTCAGATCGATTCCCTTCCGGAAGAACTGGATGCACTGGAACGACAAATTCGGCAGCTGGAAATTGAACGAGAGGCCTTAAAACGAGAAAAAGATCAATCCAAAATAAAGGGGATTGAAAAAGAACTGGCAGATCTGGAAGAAGACCGAAAATCTATGCGGGTGCAATGGGAGCAGGAGCGAGAAATGATTCAACGAGTGAGGGAACTGAAACAGGCTATCGATACTTCCCGCAATGAAGCAGACAAAGCGGAGCGACATGGTAACTATGAGAAAGTAGCAGAGTTACGTTACGGCACCATCGCACAGTTGGAAAATGACCTGGAAGAATCCAAAAATAAACTGGATGATATGCAGGAAAATCAGTCTCTTCTGAAAGAGGAGGTAGATGCTGAGGATATTGCAGACATCGTTGCACGCTGGACCGGTATTCCGGTTCGTAAAATGCTGCAGAGCGAGCGCAAGAAGCTGCTCTTATTGGAAGAAGAATTGCATAAACGAGTAATCGGGCAGGATAAGGCAATTGAAGCGGTCTCAAATGCAGTTCGCCGTTCACGAGCGGGACTGCAGGATGAACAGAAACCCATTGGCTCATTCTTTTTTCTGGGATCAACCGGGGTGGGTAAAACAGAGCTTGCCCGTTCGCTGGCCGATTTTCTATTCAATGATGAAAACGCCATGATTCGAATTGACATGAGTGAGTATATGGAGAAGCACAGCGTAAGCCGTTTGGTTGGAGCACCTCCGGGATATGTGGGTTATGATGAAGGAGGTCAGCTCACAGAAGCTGCACGCCGTCATCCGTACTCGGTGATCCTTTTGGACGAAATAGAAAAAGCACACCCCGATGTATTCAATATTCTGCTACAGGTACTGGATGAAGGTCGCCTGACCGACAATAAAGGCGTAACGGTGGATTTCAAAAATACTATCATCATCATGACGTCGAATATAGGTTCTCATCTGATATCAAATGAGATTGAAAAAACGGGTGGCGACATGAGTGACGAAAAGTACGAAGAGCTTCAAAACAAACTGATTGAGCAGCTTAAGCAAACTATACGTCCTGAGTTTTTGAATCGTGTAGATGATACTATTGTATTTCACCCGCTTGGGCAGGAACACATCCGTGCCATTGTGGATATCCAGCTTCGAAGGGTACATGATATGCTCGCTAAAAGTGAAGTTACACTGGATGTTTCTGATAACGTCAAAGACTGGCTGGCTGTCCGGGGTTACGATCCCGTGTATGGAGCACGTCCGTTGAAGCGGGTGATTCAGCAGAATATTACCAACAAGCTGGCTACGAAGTTAATCAGCCGTGAGGAAGAAGGACCGGTTCATTACGAGGCCACCATCAACAAGGCTAAAGACGGCATTGACTTTGCTGAGGTGCTGGATGATGTAGAAGCCTGGGCTGAAGAGGATTAAACTTCGAATATTTACTATTCAAGTAATTTAGTTACATGAAAAGATTTCACATTTAATATAATTTAAAAGGGGCTGGGAGTATATCTTAGCCTTTTTTATTTTGAGTCAGATCAAAAATAATTGCCTTTATATGAGAAAGCTACTTTTAATATTCATTCCACTTTTTATTACTTCTTGTTCTACATCTAACAAGGCTACAGAGTCAGAAAAAAACCCCTACAGCATTAAACCAGTTAAAGAATGCGAAGGGGAAATTGTACTACCACAAGTTCAGAATTATCGTGAAGCAAGAAGGTTAATGAGCTATCCTGCAGAATTAAGGAAAAATGGGGTTGAAGGATTTGTATTTATGAGTTTTGAGATTAATGAGACAGGAAAGGTGAACTCAGTTACGACCCTTTCGAGTCCGGATCGGAGACTCTCAGGAATTTCTGAGCAGGTCATAAAATCGCTAGAATTTAGGCCGGGAATGTGTGATTCAACAGCAGTGTCATTTATTGGTGCAACCAGTCATTCATACCGATTGAGCCGACTATGAACCAAAGATCATATAATAGATTAATAGAAGAGGAGTAAAATTTTACATTTTTAATTTTGAATTCCAGCCTAGCTGGACAAGTTAGTCTCGCCCTTAATTTTCTCATATTCCTCATCATTCGGTTCCCAGAGTTCAATTTTGTAGCCGTTGGGATCCATGACCCAGCCGAACTTGCCGTATTCGTAAACTTCCATTTCGCCTACGATTTCCACTCCTTCATTTTCCAAAACGTTGAGTAGTTCTTCCAGGTTTTCTACCCGGTAATTAACCATTGCATCTTTCTTGCTGGGATTGGTGTATTCGGTGTCTTCATCAAACATGCTCCAGGCGGTATACCCTTTTTTATCCGGGTTTTCGGCGTGTCGCCATTCGAACGTACCACCATATTTTCCACTTTCAATACCCAAGTGTTCACGGTACCAATCTTTGGTAGCTTTGGGATCTTTTGCTTTTAAAAAGACTCCGCCAATTCCGGTTACTCGCTTTTTCATGAATTTTGTTTTTTTTTAACTTTATCAATTAATCGTTGTGTTGGTCGAATAGAATTTGATTTCCATCAGGGTCTTCGATACAAAAGTGGCACGGACCTTTTTCTTCGTGGATAGAATCAGACTCCATCAGAAATGTAACATCCTTTTTCTTTAAGTCTTTATAGACACTTCGTACATCCGTCGGGTTAAAAGTGATGATATTTTCCTCAAACATATCCTGGAACAAACCGATCAGGGAATGTCCCTTTTTCATAATGATCCAATTATTTTCAATAGGTCCGGTTCCTTCAACCGGTTCAAACCCCAGTTTTTCATAAAAGTGTTTAGATGCATGGATGTCTTTAACAGCCAGAGAAAGTGAGTGGTTATTTGGGTTCATGATGTTCTGATTTAGTTAACTTTTGATATTCTTTTCGTACAGCTCTATCCATTCTTGGGGCGTCATTTTGCCCGCCAGTTCGCCAATCAATTCGTAAGGGATATGATCAGGGTTGCGGAAACGGATACAGCTTTTACCCATATCGAGTTTGGTTTTTACATGTTTTGGATACTCTGCCTTAAACCAGTTCATGAGTTCAGCGTCTGCATAAATCCCGGAGTGATAAACGGCAATGTGATTCTTTTGAGAAGCAATGTTTATAAATGGTAGAGGAAGCTCAGGGGTGACGTGATATCCATCGGGATAAAGAGAATGTGGAACCACATATCCAATCATATTATAAATCATCACTTCTTCAAACCCTTCCGGCAGATTTTCTTTAACGACAGATCGCAATTGTTTGATAGGCTCCTTTCGTTCTTCAGGCACTTTTTGGATGTATTCTTCGGGACTATCGGCTTCGATTTTCATAAGGGGTAGATTAAAAGTTAAATGGCGGTTGCATCCGGGTTCATATTTTCTTCGGATGGCATAAAGGTACTCTTTCGCAATAAAGCTGCACTAATCAGTGAAATAATCAAACCAACCGGCAGAATTTCTGATAAAGTTAAGAGCACACGGAAAATCGGATTTTCGTACATATCTGAATAGAACTGTATTTGGTCTTCCATCTCAGAAATGGCTTCTTCAGACGCCCCTTCTGCTTTCATATTCTCAATTACAGAAGTTGCATAAGTCTCCATGAAGTTGACATCGGAGGTCTGAAGGTATATCTCCCAGCTTCCAACATAAAAAGCACTGGCAATCAAAGCGATATATAAGCCAACCAAAAAAGCTTTCCCGAACTTGATGACCCCACCCAGGTAGTTATCCCGGTATTGTTTTACTCCAACAAAGATCATGGACAAGGCAATGATCATCACTAAATAGCCAATCCATTCTGAATTAGCATGCATCATTTCCTCTCCGGCAATGCTTGTGAGAAGCATTGCTACGGCTGCGTTTATCAGTCCGGCAAGGATGCCGAATGTGAGTACAATTTTTGACATGTTACAATGTGCTTGGTTTTTAAGACTGCCTCAAGTAAGTAAAATTGAGGTAGGAATGCATCACCCGAAAGTATGATTTTGCCAAAATCGTACTTAATGGTGATTAGAAAAGAGAATTTTTATGGGATGAGCTTTAACGACCGGGCTTTTTTTACAGCCATGCTTCGGCGGCTTACTTCCAGTTTTTGGTATACACTGGAAAGGTGTGTTTTTACAGTATTGATAGAAATGAAAAGCTTATTAGCTATTTCCTGATTGGAATGACCTTTTCCAAGATGCTCAAGTACTTCCAGCTCCCGGTCACTTATGCCCAGCGACTTCAGGGCTTTTTTATTCCTTTTGAATGGAGGTTTTTCAGACTCCGGTGGTGCCTTAGTCGTTAGCTTTTTGCCCAGCCAAATACCCAAAACGGTAAATAGAATAGCAACGGCAACGATATAAACCGGGGTTGAAATGATTTGGATCGTGTAAAAATACTCGATTAATTCTACGACCAACACCCCGACAGCAAGTATAGTCCCATAAATAAATACTGTTTTCTTCATCCTACAACCTGATATACTACAACAGTTCTTCGGGGTTTAATCCCTTAAGGTCGTCGGCTACAAACTTGCGTCCTTTGCGCACCAGCTCTCCATCCAGATACACATCGGCGCCGATACAAACCAGATCCCAGTGGATGTTACTCGAGTTTCCGTTTGGCGCTACTTCATAATCTTTACCGAGGGTAAGGTGGTTAGAACCATAAATTTTTTCATCAAAAAGGATGTCGTACATCGGACTTTCAATGACCGGATTTAACCCGAAGCTAAACTCTCCAAATCGCCGGGCTCCCTCATCGGTATCCAGAATATCTTTCAGGGCTTCGTTGTTGGAAGAATCAAAGTCCACAACTACACCGTCTTTCACTCCCAGCTTCACAAATTCAAACGGTTTACCCTGATATACAGAAGGAGCATAAGAAATAACTCCATTTACGGAATCTAAAACAGGGGAGGTGAAAAGTTCTCCATCAGGGATATTTCGCTTACCAAAGCAGGGAACCCAGTTCTGTCCTTTTACCGAGAATTTAATGTCTGTTCCTTCGCCTTTCAGATGGATTTCATCGGTGGCTCTCAGGCGTTTTTCCAGGGGTTTCATGGCTTCTTCCAGCTGAGCGTAGTCAACCAGGCAGGCATCATAATAGAAGTCAGCAAAGGCACGGGTAGGCATCTTAGCGTTCATCGCAAAGGCCGCTGATGGATACCGCATAATGCACCAGTTGGTGTTATTGACGCGTTCATCAAAATGGACCGGCTTCAGGAAATGCTCGGAATAGGCTTTATTGGCCTCTTTGCTGGCCTGTGAATTTTCATAGATATTCTGCGAAGCACGGATTCCAATAAAGGCGTCCATTTGTTTCATCAGGGGAAGCTGGTCTACAGAAGCCTGGTTCTTCCAAAAATCTTCATCACCATTTTCAATTAAAATGCGCTGGGTATCGGCATCTTCTATTTTTATAAACGGGTGGGCTCCTTTCTGACGGATTTGCTCTACCAATGCCCTGAGAAGGTCAATTCCGTTTAAACCGATAAGCTGAACCATCACATTGTGACCTTTTTGAACTTCGGTACTGTGCTCAAGGATGAGGGTCGCCAGTTTTTGATCGTTTTCTGAGATCATATTGCTGTTAGAATTTGGAATGATGAATATTCAATTTTGCAAACAAAGTTAATAGAAATCGAAGACAGTTGAGAGTTAAGAAGTTATAAGAATGGGGTGGGGGGGATAAGTGATGAGTGAGGGGTGAGAGTTGATAAAGTGATGAGTAGTCAGTAAAACATATAGTACTGATTGAAATAAAGGAGTTAGAATTTGAAAGGTTTTCGTCACCCTATCACCCTATCACTTTATCAACTCTCACCCCTCACTAACATTCAGGACGGTATCGCAGAGGGAAATTTCGTTGGGATCGTTGGAGGCGAGAAAGACAAGAGTGCCGGTTTCGGCTGCTTCTTTTACTATTTCGGATACCAGCGTATGACCTTTTTCATCAAGATTAGAGCCGGGTTCATCCAGCATTAGAATCTGAGGCTCACGAACAAGAGAGGCGGCTAGTTTAGCTCGTTGTTGCTGACCGGTTGAAAGACTACCAAAGAGTTGATCACTCAAATGCGGAATCTGTACCTTCTCAAGTAAGGCTGAAAGCTGATTTTTTTCTGCAGCCCTGCCACCGGCTTCAACTAAAAAGCGAAGATTCTCTTCAACCGAAAGCTCTGCATAGAGATTGATATAGGGCGCCGCATAGCCCAGGTGAGCTTTCACCTGCTTTTGATTTATTACTTCACCATGTTGTTTCCAGGTGATGGTTCCTGAATTGGGCCGAAGCAGGTGGGCCAGGCATTTCATCAACGTTGATTTTCCACTGCCATTAGCTCCTGAGATACCCAGAATTCCTCCGGTATGCTCAAAACTGAGATCGGAGAAAATGGTATGCCGGTTAAATTTTTTGGTAAGATTCTGTACCTGAAGTGAAGTCATGCTCCAAAGGTAGCAAGTTTGAGATTAATAAGAATGTGTAATCGATTCATAAAATTTGAAAACTATAACAGAATATCTAAATCCTTAATTGTATTGCGAGCCGGCAGGCTTTATTTTCAGTGAAATACTAAAACGACTTATGCATCAGGCAGTAGAAGAAATCATCGATCGGCTTATTGGCGCGGTTAAATCCGACAAGCCGTATTATACCCTGAAAGACTGTCTTTCAGCGGGGTTTCCTTCCTTTATCGTTGAGCGAATTCGGATCGAGATAAACGAAAAGCTGAAAAAAGAGTTTACTCTTGAAGATTCAGAATGGGCGAACACCGATCAGCAGCTGGTTAAAGATGCATGGAAAGACTTTCAGCAAGCATTATTTGCGAATTCACGCATTCCTAAAGATAAGTTTTATATAGTTACCAGCCGGGTGATGACCGAAATTGTAAAGGTATATCTGGAGCCCCGCCAACATATGGCTGATTACATCTATAAAGGGGAAGAGGAGCTTGATTATGAGGAACTGGTACACCGAACCGATAAGCTGACCATCTATAAACACTTTGGTAAAGCTATTCCGCTTTATATGAAAAAGCGAAAGCTGAAAACATTAGAAAAGAAACGGTGTAAGCTGCTTATCCATAATCTGGATGCAAATTTGGTTGCTTCCTACACAGCCAAAGAATGGGCTCAGGTACTCGAGTTATTGTTTACCCTTTTTGGGGGAAAGATCGATGCAAAACTGATTCAATTGTTTTTTGAGGACAAAGGGTTGTACCTAACAGCAAAAGCATTTAATGAGTTGGATGAACAGATTACCAAAGAGCGCTTCGTAGAAATACTTTCCTACCCTGACTTATTGGATGTGAAACTGCAGGAGAAATTCAGAGATCAGTTCCGGGAAGAACTGATTGCACAGAAAAATCGCTTTGATGACCCTGATGAAGAGGAGATGGAAGAAATTGATGAGAAGGAACAACGTTTGTTAGACAGCTTCTTTGGGGATTATAGCGGAGAGGGGCCGCAAATGACGGACGAAGAGTCATTTAATGCGCTGTTTAAGTCGGAGCAGGAGGATAAATCCATTTTTGAAGAGTTTGAAGAAGTTCCCGATGCTGAAAAGATATCCGAGTCGCTAAAAAGCGGAGATCAAACCGATGAAATAAAAAAATTTCGGGAAAATCTGGTTACGGTTCTTGACCAGGCAGCTCATTCTTTTAAAAACCTGACCGAGGAAGAACAGGAAGAGGAAAAAAAGAAATCAACAAAGAAAAAGAAGACCGCTAACAAGGAACACAAACCCTCTGAGCCGGTAGCTGAAGACGAGAATGAGAATGATGTGTTAGGTGAGTTGGAAGCTGATGATGAGACAGGAGACTCCATCATCAAAGAGGAAGCAGAAGAAAACGAAGAGCAGCCGATGTGGCAGCAGTTTATACGGCCTGATCAAATGGATATGTTGATGGGCAGTAAAGGTGCGGATGGTGACGACATGTTGATTGATGAAGAAACCTTGGTTGATGAGCTTGTGGATGAGGAAGGAGAAGAAGATGATACTGTACCGACCCTGAAAGATTTTTTGATTAACCATGAAGGCTTTTTTGTAGAAGAAATTTTTAAAGGATCAGATAAGAAGTACAAGAAGGCTCTGGAAAAAATTCAAGAGCTTGGAAATTGGGAAGACGCTACTGAATTCATAGAAAAGAAAGTATTTACGTCCAACAAAGTTGACATGACATCTGAAGTAGCCATCGATTTTACCGATCGGCTGCAATCTTATTTTGACGAATATAAATCTTAATTAAACGTTAATTATGGCATCCAATCCAAAAGTAGAACGGTTACAGAAACTAAGGGAAGAAGCACTAAAAGGCGGAGGTGAAGCCCGAATCGAGAAGCAACACGATAAAGGCAAACTAACTGCACGCGAGCGAATCGATCTGTTGGTTGATAAGGGTTCGTTCGAGGAAATTGACAAGTTTGTAACTCACCGAAGTTCAGCTTTCGGCTTGGATAAGAAAAAAATTCTGGGTGATGGCGTGGTAACCGGTCATGCTAAAATCCATGGTCGCCCGGTTTATATTTTCAGCCAGGATTTTACCGTATTTGGAGGTTCTCTGTCAGAAACCCATGCGGAGAAGATTTGCAAGATCATGGATCTGGCTATGAAGAACGGAGTACCTATTATCGGGCTCAATGATTCCGGTGGTGCTCGCATCCAGGAAGGGGTTTCTTCGCTGGGAGGTTATGCGGAGGTATTCTGGAGAAACAGTATGGCTTCGGGCGTCGTGCCTCAGATTTCAGCTGTGATGGGTCCTTGTGCCGGTGGAGCTGTGTACAGTCCGGCGCTAACCGATTTCATTTTTATGGTGGAAAATTCCAGCTATATGTTTGTTACCGGACCCAATGTGGTGAAAACGGTAACCCACGAGGAAGTTACTTCCGAAGAATTGGGAGGAGCCTCCACACACAGCACTAAATCGGGTGTATCCCATTTTTCAAGCCCGAATGATGCTGTTTGTCTGAACGACATCCGGGAGCTGATGAAGTACGTTCCACAGAATTGTGAGGAAAAAGTACCTATGATCGAATCCAAAGAACCGGATTCGGCTAAAGCCAAAGCACTTGAAGATTTGGTTCCGCTTAATCCCAACAAGCCGTATGATATTCATGATGTAATTGACGGTATTATGGATAAAGATTCTTTCTTTGAAGTCCATAAAGACTATGCCGATAACATCGTGGTAGGATTTGCCCGCCTTGGAGGCCGTAGTGTTGGAGTGGTAGCCAATCAGCCACTTTCACTGGCCGGTGTACTGGATATTGATGCTTCGTTGAAGGGGGCGCGTTTTGTGCGTTTCTGTGATGCTTTCAACATTCCGCTGGTTGTTTTTGAAGATGTGCCCGGCTTCTTACCAGGAACCGATCAGGAGTGGAATGGAATCATCAAACACGGTGCTAAGCTGCTTTATGCGTTTTGTGAGGCTACCGTTCCGAAAATGACCGTTATCACCCGCAAGGCCTATGGAGGCGCTTATGATGTGATGAACTCTAAGCATATCCGTGCCGATTACAACGTAGCCTGGCCTACAGCCGAGATTGCCGTGATGGGAACCAAAGGTGCGGTAGAAATTATCTTCCGTAAAGAAATTGCCAAAGCGGATGATCCGGAAGCCAAGCAGAAGGAACTGGAAGATCAGTATAGCGAGAACTTTGCTCATCCTTATAAAGCAGCAGAGCGCGGTTATGTCGATGATGTGATTTTGCCTTCAGAAACCCGTGAAAAACTGATCAAGGCACTGGAAGTATCTCATAACAAGGTTGATTCTGTGCCGAAGAAAAAGCACGATAATCTGCCGCTGTAATATTTGAGATTTTACTTCAGGCGTTTGAATTCGGTTGGGTAGAAGTCTGGTAAAGAAAAGACAGTTTTAAAATAAGCATTATTAAAAATCGATTGAAATAAAAAAGCAGGACGTTAAACACCCTGCTTTAATTTGAGAACTTATATTGTTTTTAGTTCTGTAGTGCTATCCACTCTTCTTTAGTTAACATAAAGACATGAACTGAATTCTTTTCGACCATATTTTCTGAAGGGATATAACCAGCAGATTGGAGTTTCTCCATATTTGCCTGTAATTCATAAGGTTCTAGTGAATAAGCAGCACCACCAGCAACATCAACTATTATACCAATCAGCCCCCAAGAAAAAATATTGCCAATAACTGTTGTGCCAATATCGAACTTTTTATTTATCTCCATTGTCACATCTTCGTAGCCGTCTTTTTGAAAGGTTACAACATGGTTTTTATTTCTCTTGAGACTTATTGTTTGTGGTGTAGTTCCTTTATTGATGTTGTTTATCATGATATTAGCACCAGCGGGACTGGAGTTAAACCTAACATCAGCAGTTGAACCTTTAAAAATAGTTGCACACCCCATAAACATTAAAGTGATTACAGATAAGATTATTGCTTTCTTCATTTGTCTATATTTGATTATAAGTTAATGGCCTATTTTGTTGCCAAAAAATAAAGTAAACCATATGTTAGATACAGGCAAGTGTCCATTTTTCTATTGTTTATTAACTAAAATTTATGTGTGTTTTCTCTGCTTTTTCATTAGAATGAGATATATATTTTCCTTTCTGAATAAGAATTTTTTGAGCTACTTTCAGGATGGATAGCTTAATTAGATATCCGTATATCCGAGAGAAATAATTGTTAAGGGGTATCGATATGAAAAGTCCATCTCTGTTAATTTATATTCTTGTTGCCATTCTGCTGGGTTCATGTGCGAAATGGAAAAGTAAAGAAAGAATTACGGCTCCTGTTTGGAGTGATGATAATTCTGAAATAGCCTATATCCTGAATAGATACGAATACAGGCGAAACTACCCCACCGGCGGTGATGTGAAGAATGAGGAGTACTCCATTTACCTGACGGACTCAGGATTGACCGAAGGTTTCGAAGTTTCGGAGATGCTGACGGGCAATGCAGAGGATGTGTTTTACATGAAAGAGGCCGGTTATCTGGTTTCGGGAAGCTTTTCAGAAGAATACCACCTTACAGATACTCAAACCAGGGAATTACTCCATACGTTTTCGCCAACCGATTCGGAGATTTGCGGAGACAAAATTGGAAATTTTCAGTCCATCAATGTAATTCCTTCTTTTGATGGAAGTATGATGGCCGTACTCGAAACTCGTTCTGACTGTACCATCGATATTGCTTTTTGGGAACAAGAAAACGGACAGTGGGGAGCACAAACCATTTTTGATGTGCCCGGTAATGATTTTGACGGGGCAGCCTGGGTTGACTCAGATCGGTTATTGGTAAGTGCATGTGAAGAGTTTTGTTCAGAAAAGTTTTATCTAATTCATCCTTCTGATGGTGTGAGTGAAATCGACAGAACAGACAATTTTTCTAACCCGTGTCTGTTTGTGCAAACTTCAAGCAGTTGGGTTGACAGCACCGGACAGATAGTTTACGTAGACGAAAACCGGGAATTAGCCAAAGCCTCAATCCTGGATGACCAAGAACTGATTGCTGCCTATCCTGACTTCAGTGAAGAGTACTACCAGCCCGGTTGTAACAAGTTTGAGTGATCTATCCGGGTTAGATAGGAGATACTGTCAGCTGAAGTCCGAAAGCCGACAGCACTCTTTCTAAAACTCCCTAATCAACCCCTTCACTAACTTCGCAAACACTTCCTTTTTCTGATCTGCGGCTTCCTTTACTTCCGCATGGTCTAATTTCTGATCTGTGACTCCGGCAGCCGCATTAGTGATGAGTGAAACGGCAGCCGTTTTAACACCCAGTTTGGCAGCTTCAATTAGTTCAGGAGCCGTGCTCATCCCAACCGCATCTCCACCCATTTTACGGAAAGCCCGTATTTCGGCTTTACTCTCGTAGTTTGGCCCTTTTACGTATAGATAAGTTCCCATCTGGGTTTCAATATTCAGGTGGCGTGCAATGGATTTTACCTCCCGGGCATACTTTTCAAATTTTGAGCTCCAGGTATTCACGGCCGGTTCCGAAACCATCATATACTGCTTAATGATGCTGTCGATGATCATCAAATCCCCAACCCGGTAACGGAGGTTTATGCCCCCGGCTGCATTCGAGATAATAAGTTTATCTACATCAAAAGCTTTAGCTAATTGTACCGGAAGTACGGTTTTGGCAAAATCGTGTCCCTCGTAATGATGAAAACGGCCGGAGAAAGCGAGCACGGTTTTGCCATCCACTTCACCGCAAATAAGAGAACCTGAATGACCAACTACTGTAGATTGAGGAAAGTCAGGGATCTCGGAATACTCAATGGTTAATGCTTCCTGGATATGATCTCCGAACGTACCTAACCCTGACCCCAGGATAACGGCTGAATCTATTTGTTCAGGGAAGTCATTCTCAGTAAGAAATTTTTTGATATCCGAAATGTAATCAGGCAGGGACATAAGACTCGACATTTTTGGTGCTGTACCCGGTTTTCTCATTATAATCAGTTAGTTTGAACAAAGGGTTCTGGTCTTCATGGTAGGCTAAAATAGTATATCCTTCCTCAAATGCCAGTTTTGCTAACTCTTCCCGTTTTTGCTGGCTTACTTTCGGCTCAAAATCATATTTGGCTGCATACTTCCGGTTGATGGAACCTTTCGTTCCGATAACATCGCCGGCTTGCAGGTATTTATGTTCGCCATCATTAAAAAGTAGAACCTGATGGAATTCAGTATGCCCTCCAATCTTTTGCACTTTTAACTCGGGATAAGGCTGCTCTTCTTCACCCAGAAAATGCAGATCAGCTTTGGCATCAATAAAAGAGACAAACTCTGTTTTCTCTTCATTATAATATTCGTCCTTCGCCATCACTTTTTCCCATCCGTTTTTGGATACCCAAAGTTTAGCATCCGGAAATGTAAGTTCCCAATAACCGTTCTCGCGATGGGCTAATCCACCAATATGATCGTAGTGCAGGTGACTCAGAAAAATGTCGGTGATGTCAAACTCGGTAAGTCCGTGTTCATCCAGGTTCCGGCGGATAGTTTCGGGTCCGGTATCTTCTCCAAACTCACCAATCCCACAATCAAACAGAAAATTCCGTTCCGGAGTACGAATAAGCACAGGGTTGAGAGAAAGTTTCAATGCACCCTTAGCCGGAGGATCATCTCGGCCTATCCGTACAAATTTCTTATCTAATCCAACGGAAAATGTGCCCTCATATAATGTGGCAGCGTAGGTTTGCATGGTTTACAAATGGTAGGTGGTTAATAATATGTGTAGCAAAATTTCCAGATTCATAAATAAATCAGGTTTAGCCGACAGCAATCAGCTGTCAGTTTATTGAAAGTAAAGAAACTGTCAGCTGAAGTCTGATAGCTGCCAGCTCATTTCTTCTTCTTATCCTCAAACTTATCGTAGGCTTTAATGATATCGCGGACCAGTTTGTGACGCACTACGTCTTCTTCGCCAAGATATACGAAATCAATTCCATCAATATCCTGCAGAATTTTCTGAATGGATATGAGTCCCGATTGTTGACGATGGGGGAGGTCAGTCTGGGTGATATCACCGGTTATAATGGCCCGACTGTTGAACCCGATTCGAGTCAGGAACATTTTCATCTGGGTATTGGTAGCGTTCTGAGCTTCATCCAGAATAACAAATGCATTGTTGAGCGTACGCCCGCGCATGTAAGCGAGTGGGGCAATTTCAATCACGTTTTTGGTCAGGTGGAGCTCCAAACGATCCCGGTCAATCATATCTTCCAGGGCATCATATAATGGACGGAGGTAGGGGTCAATTTTCTCTTTAAGATCACCCGGGAGAAATCCGAGGTTTTCACCGGCTTCGACGGCAGGCCGGGCTAAAATGATTTTTCGCACCCGACGGTTTTTCAGAGCCTGAACCGCTAAAGCAACCGAGGTGTAGGTTTTTCCGGTTCCGGCCGGACCAATAGCGAACACAATATCATGCTCTGCCGAAGAGCTAACAATTCTCCTCTGCCCGGGGGTTTTAGCCGTTATAGCTTCCCCGTTGTGGGTGTGGATGATGGTATCACCAGTTGTTTCATCCAGCGTACGGATTTGAGGTCGGCCGGCAGTGGTTTCCCCACTTTTAAGAGCAACCAGGGTTTTAACATCGTCCTCGGCTACTTTGCTCTTGCGATCCAGGAGCTCGATCATTCCTTCAATTACTTTAGTAGCTGTATCAACTTCCTCCTGTGGGCCGGTGAGTTTAACCCGGTCACCACGGGTGTTGAATTTGGTTTCGGGAAAAGCCTTGTCTAAAGCAATGATGTTGTGATCATGGAGTCCAAACAGGGCAACAGGATCAGCACCTTTGATTTCTATGACTTGTTCTGAAAGTGTTTTCTCGTCTTCTATAGCGGTATAATTTTTTGAATGAAAGAATAGCCTAAAGATAAGGATTTAGCACAAGAAATGATGTACTACAGCCCGGGGTGCTATCTTTAAAAAAATTGTTAGGTAAAGGTGAGGCAGGATCAGTTATCCAAGTTTCTCGGAGAGTTCTTCAAAACGAGCGGTGATATCTTCAGCGCTGAATACGCTGCTTCCGGCTACCAGGATATCAGCACCGGCTTCAGCTACTTTCTTGGCATTCTTGAGGTTCACCCCACCATCAACCTGAATAAGGAATCCTAGCCCTTGTTCTTCACGGATTTCGGACAGTTTCTGAAGCTTCTCATAACTGCTTTCAATAAAACTCTGTCCTCCAAAGCCGGGATTTACACTCATAATCAGAACCAAATCTACATCATTTAAGACCGGTTCAATGTTGTGGAGTGAAGTTGCCGGGTTAACAACTACACCGGTCATGATCCCGTATTTTTTGATGTTCTGAAGAGTTCGGTGAAGGTGAGGACAGGTTTCAAAATGAACGGAGATTAGATCAGCTCCTGCCTGAACGAATGTCTCTACATAGTCATCCGGGTTTTCGATCATAAGATGAACATCGATAAAAGCTTCAGGTGCTGCAGATTTTGCGGCTTTAACTACGCCCGGCCCATAACTGATATTGGGTACAAAATGCCCGTCCATAATATCACAATGAATCCAGCTTGCCCCTCCTTTAACCGCATCATCAATATCTTGCCCAAGGCGTGTAAAGTTGGCCGCTAAAATGGATGGTGCGATGATAGGAAGTTCGAAATTCATTGATCAGGGTTGTTATTAGGTTGATTTTGTGGGTTGTTGAGGGAATCCGGGTTAGCACCTGAATTATTATCGGTTGAGTCTATGATCACGGCTCCGCCTTCACTCTGTTCAATAACTTCAAACCGTTCGGAGATAACCAGTGTCAGACTTTCTCCTTCACGAAGTTCTTCCGCTTTCGGAGAAAAATCGAGTACGGTGTTAGGAATCACATCTTTGGTTGGGCGAAACTGAACTTCACCTACTCTGAATCCGGCTTCGCGTAATTTAAGCTGTGCTTCTGGAAGCCTGAGTCCAATAATTTCCGGAACCGTGATAATACGGCTGCCAAATCCGTCACCAACCACAAGATCAATAACCGTTCCTTTTTCAACTGTACTACCGCCTGAAATAGATTGACGGATGATGGTTTTAAAACGTGATGACTCATAGCTGCGACTTCCAACTTCGAGTCCGTAATTCTGCAGCTGTATTTCCGCGTTGCGAAGGGAAAGGTCTACGACATTGGGAACTACCACCTGGGGCTTTACTTCGTTGTTAACCGTGAGATAGATTTTCCGGTTGGGCTTCACAATGTTATCTGCGCTGGGGCTTTGATCAATTACATAATTGGCCGGGTAGGCTGAGTTAGCCCGGCGGTCAGCCACTTCAAAGCGCAACCCATAGTCGGTAAGCAGGGCTTCTGCCTCTTCTAAAGAAATTCGGGTTACATCCGGTACGGTTACCCCTTCGTTATAATTGGTATAGTAGGGCATGATGAGGTTATCAGCCACATATAAAAAAGCTGCACCGAATAGCATCACCGAAAAAGAGACGATGTAAAAATACTTGTTCGTTAAAATCTGTTTAAGCATGTACATAAAATACAGGAACTATCAACGTGTTAAAAGTGCCAGGTAACGGAAAATTGCTCCATCTTCATGAGGTTGGTATTGGTCTCAATACGGCTGTTTTTAAGCTGAACCGTAAATAATGCGTCGAAGGCGGAGACTACATGGTTTACTACCAACAGCTTGAGGATGTTCCCGGCTGCACGGTAGTTGTCATTGAATTCCTGAGCGCGGTCCCGTCCCTGGTAGAAAAGAGTGAATGGCTCGTCACGGCCATTCCACATATAACGGTACATATCCGGGCTTTGGTTGTCGGCGGTGGTAACCTGACCATACCAATCCTGCCAGCCTGGTTGGTACTGGTAATATTTACTTATGAGTTCATAGTATTGTTGAGACCCATACTCAGGCAGTTCGTGAGAGAATTCACTGCCATACCTATTTTCAAAAACAAAGGGTGTTTCTTGTTCAATCTGATGCAACAGGTTAATATTTACTTTCGACCAGTCGTTAGTGGTGTTGCTGAAATCCGGATTCTTGCCAGCAATATGAGACTGCAGTTCCTGCCACCCATTATTCAAATTGTTTTGCATGGAATAATTCACCAGCCACTCCGCATAAGCCAATACACTCCAGTTTTGGTGGGTGAATTCCTCATAGGCTTTTTCCTGCCGACGGGCTGTTGCATTACGGTCCAAGTGATAAATAATACCAACAGCCTCAACAGCTAAATAAATTCCGGCCCGAACCCACTTTCCATTTGCTGCCTGACCCGAGCCCGGCACAATTGCTGAGGCTGCAAAAGCAACGACCGGCTTGGTTCTTGGTAGTTCTAAAAAGGAGCCCCGTTTATTTGAATAAGCCGTCTGATAAGAGAAATCTGACAGTGAGATTTCTCGGGAATCCTCTACAGTCGATTGTTCAGCTTCCTTGAATATCTCATTACTGAAACTGCTCAACGTCTGGGCCTTACTTCCGGCTGAAGTCAGCAGTAATAAAATTAAGATGAAAGAAAGCTTTCTCATAGCAGTTCAAAATCAAAGGTTATACCAAAATGAATGAGTAATTCGCGTCCATAAGTAACTTTGTTACTTTGTGAGTTTGTGATAAAATCTTCGGGCAGGGTTAAGGTAAACTCATTGAACCCGTAGGCTCCACTCACAAAGAACTTCAGAGGAAATAAATAGTATCCGTTTAAAGCCAACCGAAGTTCAGCTCCAACACCGGATTTTAGATTGTTACCAGTGTCATAAGGACTTCGCCAACCATTCCCGGTTTCAAAGAAGAAACGGGCAAAAACTTTATCAAGTGTATAAGGGCCTACTTGTTTGTTGATGTTTCTGAAAATGGGAGCAAACCAGGACAAGCTTGCAAAACCGGTGGTACTTCCACCCAGTGCAAAATAGGGATAACTTCTCAGCCCCAGGAATCCACCTACATAATCCGCATAAAAAGAATCGCCCGGGTTATTGAAGTAGTGAAAGCCTCTCAAACGAGCCTGAAACGCCTGATCCCCGAATGTTTTGAATCCGTACCGCATGTGGATTTCGGTAGAATGGTTTTCGGATTTTTTAAAAACGGGAGAGAGGGAGCCGTCCTCAATTTCATACTCTTCCAGCAATTTGGAGGGCTGATATTGATAGCGAGCATATCCCTTTAGTCCAAGAGGCGCAATATCGGCATCGTTAGAGTAGGTGTAGTAATCAAAAGTATAGGAAGCGGATAAGGTAGTTCCCCGGAAATACTGCGAGGAAGATCCGCTTACCTGGGCTTTCAGTTCACGGGAATAAAAATCGTCTGTTGATACACGGTAGGGACTGTAAGCAATCCCCAGCTCAAGCATACTTCTACGGCTCAGCTTACTTCTGAAATAGAGACCGGCTTCCCAGATATCGTAGGCAATATCAACGGAAACGGTATCAGGCTGCCCACAGGATGTACATCTGAATTCTTCTATCGATAATCCATCAGATACATTTCGCCGAAGGTTATAAATTTCCAGTGCCACAGTCGGAGACCAACTCCGTTCAATAAATGGGAGTCCGCGGTGTTCGGCAATCAAAAAAGCATCACGATCTAAGCCAAAAAGTCGATCAGGCCGGAAGAAACCACCGATACTTTCAGCCGATTGAGAAGCTACACCTACCATCAGGCCCCCAAATAAACTCAACTTGTCAATTACATCACGGGAAGAGAAATATACGCCCGGTTTTGCATCACGAAGCAGATTTTCTCCAAACTGTCCGATTTTTCCATTTTTTATCAGTGTGCCGTTATTCCCATTTATTTGGGAGTAGTTATCGAACCGGAGTACCGGGAAGAAACTGAAGCCGGAATAGGTGTCCTCATACTCACGGTACGTGCGTTCACTGTTTTCATCAATGGTAGACAAATCAAAATGATAACTGCCGGTATCAGCGATTGCCTGTGCCTGTTCACCGAAGGGACGGATGTCGGTATCATCAAAATCATTCAGTTTGTTGATGTACTCAAAGCCAGCACCGGGCTCCATAATCTCGTCCGGGAAGGCAGGTTCGTAATAGCCGAATCGAGGTTGAGCCAGCAGCCTGTTCTCCGGTGATGACTTAATCTTATAGCCGTCTGAGTGGTATTCTGAGAAATAAAGGATTCCATTTTCCCCGATGAAAGGCATAAACGCCCCTCCCATTACACTGGTCAGCTGTTGTGATTCTCCGCTGGTGAGTGGAACCCTAAAGATGTTAAAAATGCCTTCAGAATTGGCCGAGTAGTACAGGTAATTGCCATCTGGTCCAATGTGAGGATCCCTGTAGTCGATATATTTATCCGAGAGATAGGGAAGCACTATTCCCGATTCTATATCGAGGATATGGATATTTCGGTTTCCATTAACTGCTTTCGCGAAGTAAATTTTGGAATCGGTTGGTCCCCATTCCGGTGTATAAACTGTTTCTCCGCTGCTATAGTTGGTTAGTTGGGTTACCGAATCAGGATGTTCGGGATAAAGCAGCACGAGGTTTTGAGTACCTTGCGAATACTGAACAGCTACTATCTTGTTATTATCCTTATTCCATGCTGGCGACTCGATGCGGGCACTGTTTGTCAGGCGTTTGTTTTCTTCCGATTCAATATCATAAATAAAAATATCCCGGTAGTGTTCTCCGTACTTGTTCTTTTTGTTGATGGCATAAGCTATTTGTTTTCCATCCGGAGAAAAAGAAAATGAGGACTCAAGAAAAGTGAGAACCGGTTCCAGGGAACTCACATGATTTTTTGGACGGTGAAAATCAAGGTCGTCTATCACAGCGACTTCCTTTTCGGCACCGTTTACATCCTTCAGATATAACGACAGTAAACCATAATCTACTCCTTTGTTTGAGAGATAAGCCAGCTTGGAACCATCCGGAGACTGCTGAGGATAAAAATTGAAGAATCCTGATTTCTCAACGGTATCGCTCACAGTTGGGTTGATTTCATCCGTAGCTTCGGTATAAAATTCTTTGCGCTCGTTTATCCAGTCTTTAAAAACTTCGTTGCCCGGTAGCCCGGTTGCCATTTCAATAGCTTCTTCAACCGTATACACACCTTTTTCGCCAAGAGCAGAAGTGATTTCTCTCAGTACTTCATCCCCAAAACGATTGGCCAGATAAATGACAAATGCATAACCTTGATTATATACCGTTTCACGTTCAAGGCTGGTTTTGGACGAGAACGTACCCATTTGCTGAAGCGAAAAGTAGGTGTCAGTAAGAATGCGCGTTCGCAAAATCATATCCCGGTGGCTGTCCCAGGTTTCGTATAAAAGTCCGGCCGTTTGATATTGAGCCGTACCCTCAGCCAGCCAGGCGGGAATGTTCACAGTGGCAAAAGGCATGGTTATGATGCCATTGGGAAATCCGTAGAGCACATCGGGGCGGCGCACATCCTCGTACGAAAGCCACTGTAGGTAGAATGCAGGTATTTTTCGGCTTCGCTTCATTCCCTTCTGAATTTGGATGATGTGCGTGTATTCGTGGGTTATCACATTTCGCAACCAGTTATGAGTGCCACGCAGGGGAGTGTTTAAAGCCGGAAGCCAGATATCAATTTTATTATCAAAGAAGTAAGCCGCTCCGTTAGAGTAGTCTTCCCGATCTTTGAGAACGATACTTACCTTTTCATCGGGAGTGTACTGGTAGAGACCGGTTATGGGCGGGTGAATTTCTTCCGCAATACGGGAAACTACTTGTGCAGAGCGGCTGTTCCCCTCCTGAAAATGCACCAGAAAGTGCTCGCTTTCAATGGTGAACCAGTCCAGGTGATTCATGGGATAATCGTAGAACCGCACATCTGTTTGAGCCTGAGATATGAATGGACACAGTCCCAAAAGCACCAGAAAAACTGAAAGTATCTTATATCTTCTCATCAATGTACCACTCCGATTTTAATGAGTTTGGTTTCAGTTTTTCCATCTACGTTAGCTTTTACACGAGCTACATAACCTCCGCTTCCCCAGTCACGGGTTTGAACTCGGACTTCCTGAGGGAAGCCGCCGGGTGAAGTCAGGGATTGTTCAAAAATGATACGCCCGCTCATGGTGATTACTGTGATCTGTACGGTCCCACCGGGCTCAGCAAGCTCAAAACGTATATTGGTATGATCAGTTGCGGGATTTGGCCAGTTGTAGGTTTCGGTTTCATTCAAAATACCAAAACCTGAAGGAGATTCATTTTCGGAAGATTGAACCCGGGCTGATACTTTATTAAACGGAGCCTTTCCATAACGGGTTGGCCATTTGGTATCCGATACCTGTGTCAGATTCCATGACTTTACCGTACCATCATGGCTGACCGCATATAAATTTCCGTTATAGATAATGGGATGTATTGGCTGAGTTTCGGAGGTTATGGCCTTGCCTACATATAAAGGGAAACCATCAACAAGCTGCCCCTGATCATTATAGGCAAATATGTTCTGAGAAAGACTATCCTGCCCGACAACCAATGTTGCATATGCAGAACCGGATGCAATTAAGTCAGTATAAAGGGGAGTGCCAATAAATTGAATGCCCTCCGGCGCATCAACGGGATAATAGTCTTTGGTAGTACCAAAACGGTTTTGGGCGATAAGCCGATTGTTGGTTTTATCTACCCGAAGGATGGTTGCATCATCTAGTATAGCAGGCCATTCTGCAACTTCCTCTTCAAAAACAGGGAAATCGGATTGCTCTGATTCAGGATCGATCAAAACGAATTGGTTATCTTCAAAAACATAAAATATCACTCTACTGCCCAGCTGAATGGAACCTGTATAGAGTCGGTTCTCATCAGAAGTAGGTGTATAAGCATACCCGCTTAAGGATGAGAATGAAACGCCTGAATTGTATGCCTCTGCAAATTCACCACTAATAACTTCAGACCGCTGAAAAGGTGGGATCCCTTCGGAGGTCGGATTGCCATTATTGGCTATCAATCCGGCATCGGTAAAATCTGCTAAAATGGTTTCACCGGTTTGAGAGCTTAAAAATCCACGGTTAGCGGGGAGGGTAGCTGTCCAACTTGTGTCGAATTGTTGGGTATTTGGGTTCCACGTAATGGAGGCTACTTCAATCTGGTTAGAACCTGAATCCGGCTTTTCAGCCAACACCAATTCATTTCCTATAAAAGGTTGCTGAATGGAGACATCAGAAAGTTGAAACTGTATGTTCGCAGGCTCAGAAATAGAAAGAACTGTCACCGATTGCTGAGAAGGAACAATAAGAAAAGTGTCGGTAGTCGTTTCATAGACGGACAGTGAAAGCGGAAAGTAGTTGTAATATGGATCGTTGCCGGTAAAATAGTTTTGAGAAGAGTCCAGCTGTACCGTAAAGCCTGAGGTGTATAAGTCAGAATTGGGTTCATCCGCTCTTATTTTAAAAGAAGCAGTGGGTATGTTATCGGAAAAATCATACAGCTCAAAAAAAGAGGGTGCTCCTGAATTACTGCTGTTATCGGGACGAGTATCTGGACCAAAGCGGTTTTGATAAAAGCTGATTTCTTGCCCCGACTGCAGGATTACCCGATAATCGTTTCCGCTCCACCAGTAGTCAAAAGCTGATCCAAAAGCAGCGCTGTTATCCAGTGCTCCGGGTACTCCGGGACCGATATCCTGAGCTCCGTCCGCTTCTTCCAAATCAACACCCCGCCGATCAGGGTCCGCATTTACACGCTCATTCTGAAGCTGTTGGTTGATCATGGCTTCATCAATATGCCAGATTAAAATTCCGCCGTTGAGCTCTCTGTCATCGGAAGGGTCATTTTCATCTTCTCCTAGATCAAGGCCGCCCGGTAGGCTGAAATCAAAATTAGATGCATCAACAAAAGTACCGGCTTGCAGCAGAGAATCAAATCCGGATTGCTGAAATACAAAAGCTTCATCCTGATTGGTAAATGTTTGCTGAACTTCATTTCCATCAGGCTGACGAATAGTTAGTGTAATCCCGTTTCCATCAGGATCACGGTGCCGGTTCTCAATAAGAAAGTATTCTGAACCGGAAAGATTGTATTTTGCAATGGCATTGGGCTGGTCGAGAGAACTTGCCGGCAGTTGAATATCGCCCGTATTATTTACATCAATTTCAAAAGGGGTTTCCCATCCTAAATACATTTTCTCCCATGCAGAGGGTTCGGGAGGAAGTAATCCATTATAAGAAAAGAACCCGGCGCCGTCCATAAGTCCAAATCGCCCGATGGCAGGATCTCCGGTCACGGTATTGAACAAATCCGGTAAGCCCAGGTGACTTCCGATAGATGCACACAGAAGACCATTTATAGATAGAGGAAAAGCAAATTCGTTGTCTTGTATGTCCAACCCACGGCGTGTTTCTGTTCTTGGGAGAATCATAGAGTTTGTGACACGAAACGAACCGTCATTTACTGGAAATCCGTTGAAAGAAGGATCATTTAAAAGCTCTCCAAGGTTTTCTTTACGAAGGTAAAGAGAGGGGATGTCAAAAGGGGTGATGTCCAGGTTAGTACCCGTAAGTTCAATATCCCGCCCAACCCCTGCATGGAATATGACAAAAGCGGTTGTTTCCGGATCCAGGCCGGAAGCATCAAAATTGGGTCCGTTTTCAACTTGTTGCCAGGCATCACGGGCAAGCTCGGCTACTTTCTCGTTGGTGAAGGTTTCTCCGGTTGGAGAATATTCCTCCATTTTCTTTGGGAGCCGGTAAATAGTAGGAAGAACCTGATAATCGATAGTTAACTCACCATCGGAGGACTTCTCATAATAGTTCTTTGCAAACTCCAGGTGAGCTTCAAAATAACTTCGGTTGTGAGGAAGCGGTTCTACGCGGAAGTCTTCAGCATTAGCCAGATACGGAAGACCGTCCATGCCATTGGGTCCAAATATACCTGTACCGGAAGTGAGGCGGTTACTGTCCGGTTGAAATTCAACCATAATGGCCACCACATTGAGTGTTCCAGTAGCATTCAGATTCTGACTTGCTACCGGTTGTGGTTCAGAAATAGCATGAGAGCGCTTAACGGGAATCTGTTGAGCGTGGGAGTGATGATTCCAAAATAGAAAAAGCATGCTAATAACTAACATGCTCTTCATGAAAAACTTCAAATGCTGCATGTATTAAAAGTCAATAAGCAAGCTAAATCTCAGGGTATTGGCAAGCGGGTGATCTTCTTCAAGGGTTTTTATATAGCTGAAGTCGACACCGAGGAAACTATACCGAATACCGGCACCAAAAGTGATATACTCACGATCACCATTTTGGGGGTCCTCGTAATAATATCCGCCACGAAGAGCGAATTGATCGGCATACCAGTATTCAATACCTGCTCCAATCATAAACTGTTCCATCAACCCAACCTCAATAGTATTTTGTCCGTCAAACCGCTCGTAACTGCTCCAAGATTTGTAGAGGGCTTCGATAGGTCCAACAGCTTTAGTTTCAATAACGGTTGAATCACCGCTCTGTACTTCAAATTTGTCGGTTCGGGCCATGATTTTAGAAATATCATTAGCAACGGTGATACGGTTTATGCCCTCGTCATCCAGGTCAAGATCAAAAGACCACCCAAAGCGCAATACGGTTGGTAGCGGGTCTTTCTGGGCGTTGTCAGTGTACTGGATACCGGGCCCGAGGTTAGAAAGGTTCGAGCCAAAGCTAAAGCGTGCGTCTCTTCCTCCAAGCGAAAAAATATCCGTTTTATATAGGAAAGAAAGATCCACAGCAACACTGCTACCGGGATTCACCTTTTGAGCGGCAATAGAAGTTCCACTGGCTAAACTAGAGTAGATAAGACGGAGGCTGGTACCCACTCCAAAGTTTTTACTTACCTGGTAGCCATAAGACCCACCAAGTGCCACTTCGTAACTCTGGAATCGGGAGATAGGCTCCGGGCTTGTTTCATCTGTTTCTACCTGTTCACCAAGGTTCAGGTATGTTAAGTGAGCTCCGAAGGTACCGATACCCTCGACGTAATATTTACCTACCACGTAATCGTAGAAAAGGTCACTTACGTTAAAGTTAGCCAACCAGTTGGAGTGGGTAATACTGGCCTGATTAGAACCTTTTTGAAAGGCTAAACCGGCCGGATTCCAAAATAGCGCAGATGCATTATCTGCAATGGCTACTCCGGTGTTACCCATACCGGCACCGCGCGAATCCGGTTCAATTTGAAGAAAGGGCACCGCTGTGATGGCAACCTGTGCAAATGTAATGGCAGGCATTAAGAATAATGCCATTGCTATAATGGATACTGTCCTTTTCATAAATAACGAATTTAAGATAGTTGAATATAAGAGATTCAGGGTTAAGTTACGATGCTATCGTATGATTACGAGCTTTTCGACTTGCTCTGCTGTTTGTCTTCCTTTCGGGGTATTTGTTGCAACCCGAAGCACATAAATATAAGTACCGTTACCCAGGCGATCATAATCCCGGTCACGGCCATCCCATGAAATACTGGCATAAGAACTTGTAGTTATGAGTGACTGTTCAATGTGTTGTACCGGCTTGCCACTCAGTGTATAAATACGAACTGATACGTCAAGTGGATTACCGGGTTGGTTATGTTCGAAGCTGAATCGGGTGGCATTATTCATCGGGTTGGGGAAGTTAAACACATTTCTGACGGTTAGCTCCTCACTCGATGCTACTTCAAAGAAAACTTCTTCTTCTGAAGGATTATTGTGCACATCCCACGCTCGAACTTTAAGGGTATAGCTACCTTCCGGAAGTTGATCCAGAGGGTACTCGATACGCCCCCGCGTGAAATCATTTAAATTGCCCTCATAAAAATCGTTGAGGACGAACGATTGTTGTGGTTCTGTATCGATTGTAGCAATTATCTCATGTCCTACTCCTGTTCCTGTAGTGTTTATGCCAGATTGGTCTTCAAGTTCAATTATTAGTGTTGGTGAACTATTCACCAGGTTACCGTTTACAAAGCGTTCATCGTTAAGAAATACGTCCATTTCGGGGCCGGAGCCATCATCAACGGCATTTTCATTGACTCCATTAAAGCGCACTTTTGTATAGGAGCCGCCGGCAGTTTGCCCATTACTGTTCGCAAAGAAAATGATGCGGCCGGTGTTGTCTGAAAAGCTGATGTCTTTTGGAACTATAAAAGAAGAAGTGAATTCTCCATTGGTGATAGCGGCCTTGCCTTTAAAAAGTATGTCGTTCTCGGCTTCATAGTCACAGCCTGAAAGTCGGCAGTTGTCCTGAGCTACCCATTCACGATCGGATGGCAGTGGCACATTGCGAGGGGCATCCATAACGGTGATAACCGCCTCTCCGTTAAAATCAGGCAGGAAATTACCCTGCAGATCCTTTATTTGCCCCGACAGATTAACTTGGTCAAGAGCTTTTATGGTTAATGTAGTATCCTCACCGGTTTCAGTGTAATCGTTGATGGATGTCAGGCCGACCTGTTGCTCCGGCAGTCGGAATTTTGTGGCAGGATCGCCAATGAGTATGAATTTCTTGCTGTTTCTGGAGGCAACTATAGTAGAACTGCCGATACTGGAATTTTTGGTACGCATGTAAATATCACCAAGGCGAAGCGGGCTTCCATCAGGATTACGTTCAACCATGCGTTGAGATAATGCAACATTCAATCCAAAATTATTACCCGCACTGATGCTAAAACTGGTGAAAACAACTCTTGTGGTAGTGAATGCACCGATAATACCTCCGTTCTCAGCAAAAAGCAGTTGTTCAGCTCCTGATTGGGCGTCAATGTCGTCATATCTACCAAATTGGCAAGTAGCTGTAACCAGTACCGCTAATTCATCTCGGTTTGTAAGATTGGGAATGTAATTAGAGAGGAATAGCTCTTCATCGGACAGCGTCTGCTCATTTCCGTGGCCGGAATAATTCATAACCAACGTGCCCTCGTTAAATGAATTTATGAAGGCATCTGTAGCTCCGGGTATTTTCCTTCCTGATCCCGTGATCTCAACCGGATAGGCAAATTCATATACTTTCTTGATTCGTAGCCCGGGCTCTATAAAGTTCATGCGCTGGGCTGTTTCATCGGCGTTTACTACGTGTATGTCTTTGTCACTGGCATCAGGAAAATCATCGTCAGCAGCAAAGGTTAACAGATTTTGCCAGTTCCCGGTGTTGGCCGGGTCTTCGTAGGTTTTAATTTTTTGGACAACTATGGCTGCTTCAGAACGAGTTTGAGCAGAAATACGGCCAAGACCAATGTCCAAATAATGAGAATTGCTGGTTTGTCCACCGGTTAAATCTCCCTCGTTGTCATCCAGAAAACCGAAAAAATCATCGGTAGCAAAAGACTGTATCCTGTTTAGCGATTCTTCACTTTGATAAGTGACGATATAATTTTGGAAGCCATTGCTGATAATGTTCTTGTAGTCGAAGGTGGCATCCCCAAAAAGGAGTAAATATTGTGGAGGTTCCTGCCCGTTATTCAAAGCACGGTCGTATAAAAATTTGGCGTAGTCACGAATAGCCGATGGATCCACAACACCACCTGAGAATTCATTTAAAACCTGTTCCTGGGTAGCTACAACGGGATTTAATCCATCTTTTTGTGCCCGGTAACTGGCTAAGTCTTCAGCATATTCCAGAAAATCTTCGGTGGTGACAATAATATAATCGGGGTAACCGGTGATGCCTTTCAGATCCTGAGGGGATACCAAAGTCCCCATAGCAGGTTGGAAGAAGCTGGACTGAGCTGCGAACCGTAAGTCATCGCCTGAATAATAATTGAAGCTATAATTTCCGTTTGACCCTGTTGAGTTTAACAACTTGGGGGTGGTTACATCGGTCACATCAAGAATAACAGGCTGACTATTAAACCCGGAAAGCCGGTATTGGGCAAGCTCACTTGAAGACCCATCGGCAGGAGAGTAGAAATACAAGTGATTATTCTGGGCCTGAAGTTCTCTTCGGACGACCACACGGAACCAATCTAAAAAGCCTCTGGAGCTCGATTCATTATGATTATAAGTAGCCTCAGCCTCAATAATTCCATTTTGAATGGTAGGGGTGAAACTCGTTTTGAATGCTCCCTGCACACCGGATTCACCGCTACTGCAATTGTAACAGCTTCCACATCGAGTGCACGAAATAGCCCGGATATTTAAAGTTTCAACCTGCTGGCCGTTCACCGACACTTCGAAATTGGCAGCATTTGTTGAGCGGTTTATAAACTGACCTTCTACCATAACCGGTTCACTGGAAATGACGCCTGTAAGAGTATCTGAGAAAATCGGAATAGAGGTTCCATTGCTTGAGGCGTCAAAACGTCTTCCAAACCAATGGCGGCCGGATTTTATACTCTCTTCCGTTTTATAGAGCTCTTCGTCTTTCCAAATAAAATCATAAAAAGAGGTAATGGTTCGGGAAGGGGAAAGGTTGTTGTTTACAGCAGCAAGCCGATCTCCTGGACTGTCAGAAATGGTCAGAAAAACAAAAGATTGATCACTGTAAGGGTGAAGTCGGTGTTCAAAAGTAATGCTGTCTCTGAGTACCCGGTGTGGAGAGTTACCATAAAAAATGATTCGGTCGTTTGTATTAAATACACCGTCATTTTGACCTTCCACTATTATGGGAATCTGCTTCAATTCCGGGCGGGGCTGGTCATTAGCTTCAGGTAGTTGATACCCTCCGGTTCCCCAAAGTTGAATATTACGGGGATCAATGGTGTTGATTTCAATCCCAAGGTCTTCAAGGTAGGTGGCATCAAGTTCATAAATCCCGTTTTTAGTGACAGGGATTTTGTACCAGGTTCCATTGTCAAACAGGGAGCTGTTGTTTTGCTTGGCTGCTCTTACCTGTGGCAGTCGGGCATCACCGTCTTTATAAACCCGAATTCTGAATTTTCGCAGAATCTTAGTGCTGTTTTCACCATAGCGGGCTATGTTTATACTGAGCGCGCTTACTTTTTTGCCACGATGAATACCGGGGTCAGAGATTTCAATTAGCGGTTTAGCGTTACCGGAAAGGGCTAATACCGTTGCTTCTTCCGGGGAAATCGAAGTGTTAACTGTAGAAACAGCTTGTTCAAGTACCTGGTAACGGGGTGTGTTACCTGAAACCGGAACCATCAACCCATATGGAGACAGGATCTCGAGCTTCTCATTAGAGAGCTCATAATCTGTAAAAGAGTCTGTTTCTGCTACTACTTTCAGTTGCTGGGCATTTGCTACTTCAGCAATCAATAAGCAAAGCAAACCACTAATATAAAGCAGCTTGTTGAGCATAAAGGAACTAATCGTTTACTGGTTTCGCGTATTAACGCTTAAGGTTTTGTAGCAGTTTTTCTATATAAGGATATAGTACTTCGAGTTAAGATTGACCTGTAAGATGAGAATGTTCTCTGCGCTGATGTTTAGTTAACGATAAATGAATAGTAGCTTTTGTCTATACAGTAGAGTCGTTTTGTTTCAGGTCTGCTTTATAATAGGTCGGTGAAATAATAATGTCAATAAAAAAATAGCCCGCTTAAATTTTTAAGCGGGCTTGATGCTTTAAATCATTTCGAGCACGAGAGAGGATGCTCCGCCTCCGCCGTTACATATACCGGCAACACCGTATTTGCCTTTTGTCCTGCGCAAGGCATGGATCAGGGTCACAATAATGCGTGCTCCGGAACATCCAAGTGGATGACCGATACTTACGGCTCCTCCGTGTATGTTTACCTTCTCAGGGTCGAGTTCTAAAATCTGATTGTTAGCCAAAGCCACAACAGAGAAGGCTTCATTGATCTCAAATAAGTCAATGTCATTCTTTGTTAAACCTGCTCGTTTCAGGGCGATTGGGATGGCATCGGCCGGTGCGGTTGTAAACCACTCAGGCGCTTTGGCTGCACTGGCGTGGCTTACTATTTTTGCAAGTGGTTTCAGTCCAAGCTCTTTGGCTTTGTCGGCACTCATAACCAACACTGCAGCTGCACCATCATTGATACTGGAAGCGTTAGCTGCAGTTACCGTTCCTTCTTTGTCGAATACCGGTCTTAATTGAGGAATTTTCTCGAAACGAACTTTGTCCAGCTCTTCGTCTTTCTCAACCTCGGTTACATTTCCTTTGCGGTCTTTAACCTTAATCTTAATCAGTTCATCTTTGAAGTAGCCTTTTTCTGTAGCTTCGATGGCTCTTTTATACGAATTAATCGCATATTCGTCCTGCTCTTCGCGACTGATGTTGCATTCTCTGGCGCATAAATCGCCGGCGTTACCCATCAGGTAATTATTATATACATCCCAAAGCCCGTCTTTCACGATGCCGTCCTCAGCTTCAACATGTCCGTATTTTGCTCCAAAACGCTGCTTGGGAAGATAATAGGGAACATTACTCATGCTCTCCATTCCCCCTGCAACAATGATATCAGCTTCACCTAAACGAATTTGGTCGGCTGCGATCATGATCGACTTCATCCCGGAAGCACACACTTTATTTACCGTAGTTGCAGGGGTTCGTTCGTGAAGCCCAGCTTTCATAGCTGCTTGCCTGGCCGGAGCCTGTCCAATACCTGCTGAAAGCACATTACCCATAACCACTTCCTGAACATCGTCGGGCTTGATGCCTCCAGATTTTACAGCTTCAAGGATGGCAGAAGCGCACAACTCGGGTGCAGAAAAGGAAGAAAGGCTGCCTCCAAAGGAGCCCATAGGGGTTCGTTTTGCAGATACAATTACAACGTCTCGCATGATCGAAATAAGTTTTTAATTAGATGTTCTGTAAGCGCTTTTTTAGCTCTATAAAGATACTAAAGGCACAGGAATGATGATATCTTAAAATGCTTGTTTCAAGTCATCAATGAGGTCGTCAGCGTCTTCAATTCCCACCGAAATACGAATTAAAGAATCCTTGAGTCCGGCTTTTTCCCTCACGTTCTTTGGAATGGAACCGTGGGTCATGGAAGCGGGATGGCTAATCAAAGACTCCACACCACCCAAACTCTCAGCTAAGGTGAAAATAGAGGTGTTACTCATAAATTTAGTAGCGGCTTCGATCGAATCATCTTTCAGGGTAAAGGAAAGCATGGCTCCGAAGTCATCCATTTGTTTTGCAGCCAACTCGTGCTGTGGATGCGATGATAGGCCGGGGTATAACACAGATTCAACCTCGCTGTGGCTCTCAAGGAAAGAGGCTATTTGCTTTGCATTATCAACAGACCGCTGAACACGGACGCTCAAAGTTTTGATACCTCTTAAGGTTAGATAGCAATCCATTGGGCCGGGTACAGCTCCGGACGTTTTGGTTTGAAAGCGAAGGTTTTCCATGATCTCCTCATTGGAGCTGGCAACTGCGCCGTGAATTACATCCGAATGACCGGCTAAATACTTGGTTGCTGAATGGAGTACGGCATCGGCTCCGAATTCTAGTGGTCGCTGCAGATATGGAGATGCAAATGTATTGTCTACAACGGTAAGTATACCCTTCGGCTTAGCCAATCCAACCAATGCCTCGATATCAACAATGCGCAGCAAAGGATTAGTGGGTGTTTCGATCCACATTAATTTGGTTTGTGGAGTTATGGCTTCTTTAACCTTGTCCAGGTCCGTCATGTCCACAAAGGTGAATTCAATTCCGTAAGGTTCGAACACTTTGGTAAAGAGTCGATAAGAACCGCCGTACAAATCGTTTGTTGTTACAACATGATCGCCGGGACGTAGCATTTTCATCAGGGCATCCATGGCTGCAACACCACTGGAAAAACAGGCGGCTTCATCTGCTCCTTCCAATCCGGCGATCATTTGTTCGAGGGCCGTACGAGTCGGATTTCCAACACGGGCATAATCGAAGCCTTTGTGTTTGTTAGGAGCTTCCTGAGCGTAGGTTGAAGTTTGAAAAATAGGGGGCATTACCGCGCCTGAAGTTTCTTCTGGCTTCTGGCCGGCATGTATCGTCTTGGTATTAAATTTCATAATTAATTTTCTGCTGAGGCAGTTTTGCGATTTTTTAAAGTTTTAAGAACGCTGAGTTTACTGGTGTACTCTTCGTTATTCGGATCTATCACAACTAATTTTTCGTAGTAATCAATCGCAAAGTTGATAAGTGTGTAGGCTTTGGATTCGAGGCTGTCTCTGTCGTTTTCAAATGCTTCGGGTAGCAGAGATAAGTACTGCGCCGAGAGGTTGTTATAAAAAACGGCAAGGCTTTCAAGGTACTCCGTGTTGGATGTATCTCTTTTGAAGGCTTCAATGAGTTGGGTTTCGGCTTCATCGCCCATGCCTTCTGCTTCAAACTTAATCTGTTCTACCAGCATTGTGTCATTATTGGCGTATGCGCTTTTTAAATCCTGCAATATGCCGGAAGTAATTTGATAAAGCTGAGTTCCGTATACATTTCTCAGGTTGGCATTATTCGGATATTCCGCAACCAGATTTTCAAGCATATCGGCTGCCTCTTCGCTGTTTCCGTTAGATATGTAGGCATTGATTAATCCGAATGCCAGGTTCATATCTTCCTGCATGTTCGTATTGGCCTGCTCATAGTAAGCAGCAGCTTGTTCAGGATCTCCTTTCTCGAGATGCAGATACCCAAGGTTTTCATAGATTTCCACCGGATCTTCGTCGGCATAATTCAGTGCTGTTTCCAGTGTTTGGATAGCATCATCAAGCGCCCCGACGTTAAACTGGGCAATCGAAAGATTTTTGTAAGAACTGATGGCATCTTCCCGCAGAATCAGTGCGTTTTGAAAATGAATGGCAGCGCGTTGGTATCGATCAGAAATGTCTTCGTTCTCTGAAATCCGCAGCCCTGCATTGTGCTCTTTTTTCCAATATTGCTGTCGCAGGCTGTCAATCGTGGAAACCTGGGAATCATCAGCTCCAAACTCTATAGCCGACTCGAAATTATCAGTCGTGTTTTCATAAAACTCAGCCCTTAATTCCGGATCAGCTTGCTGGGCCAGATCGGCATTAATCGTAGCTTTTTGAATATATAATGAAGGTTGTTCGGGATTTTCAGCAAGCCGGTTATCAATTTCAGTTATGGCTTCCTGATACTTATTATTTGCAAGCAGTTCATCAATGTTAACTTTCGATGTACTGCAGGAAATAAAAAACCCGGCCACCAGAAGTAAACCTGTCAGCCGGGTAAAATTTGAAATAGTCATATTAAATTTTTTGATAGGTGAAATTACATGCCTGCTTTATCCATAGCTTCGGCAGCTTTTTCCTGCATGTCGAGCTGTACATAAATGCGAGACAGTGATTGCCAGTTGGCCGTATTGTCCGGCTCAAGCTCTACAGCTTTTTCGTAGTATTTCATGGCTTCACGAAGCTCTTCTTTAGCTTGTTTGTCAAGCTGGCTGGCAAGTTCGTTATCCTGGGTGAAGTTTCTTTTCTCATATAAAGCAGCCGCTTTATTGGTGAAAGAAATACCAAGGTACTGATAAGCCTTAGGGTCTTCCGGACGTAATTCCGTAACTCTGATTAGCTCTGATTCTGCGCGGTCGCTCAACTCATTCATTTCTGACGTAAGTTCCTCATTCACAGATACCAAAGAGTCGATGGAGGCATTAATAGCATCCGCTCTGTTACGGTTGTTTCGAAGCTCAGTACCCAAGTCATAAATCTCATCGTAGTTACTGGTGATGCTCTCAGAAATCTCGGTTGTAGCCTGCAATAACTGGGTTCCCAATGCCAGGTGATATTGAGAATTATCAGGATCTCTTTCGATCAGTGCTTCAATAGTCTCAATAGATTTTTCTCTTTGTCCGGCCTGCATGTACACATCAGCCAATACTTGTACCAGTTGTACACTGTCAGGATAAGACTCAACACCACTTTCCAGTGCGGAAATTGCTTCTTCAGGCTGCTCACTTTCTCTGTAGTATGTTCCTAATCGTAAGTAGTCTTCTGAAGGTGGATTATCCTTCATTTTCATAGAAGTGTTCAGGGCTTCAATGGCTCCGGAATAGTTACCGTCAATGCTTTGAACCTGAGCCAGGATATCCCAAGAGAGCGTGCTGTCAGGATTTATGATTACAGCATTTTCAAGGTGAGCAACAGCTACTTTAATAGGTTCTTCTACGGTAGCTTTCAGGCTGTCATCATTCACATATTCGATGGCTTTGTTGTGCTCAAAACCCCAGGTACTGAGGATGAGATTATCAACATCACCTGCTTCAGAAGGTACTTCTTCCTGAGCAGCAAATTTCTCACGAGCTGTTACTGCAGACTCACGGAAGTTCTCGTAAGTTCCTTTTCTTTCACTCGCTTGAGGAATTGTTCTTGCTTTTTCTTTATAAGTCATAGCCTTATAGTAGTAAGGAAGGCCACTTTCAGGATTGTTTTGGATAGAGCGATCTAAAACGGCAAGAGCAGAGTCATAATTCTGAGTGAAAATGTTTTTCTGTGCCTCTTCAATCAAAGGGTCTGTCGTTTCACAACTAGCAAGGATCCCTACAAAAAGAACCGCTGAAAGTAAGTTTCTAAGTAGCTTTTTCATTTTATTATAAAATTGAATTTGGTTGAAATCGGGTCAAATGTATATGTTGTCGAAAATAGTCATATGTGCTGCTTTCTGCAATTTATTAGCGCATATGCTTTAGATTTTTGTATCACCATAATCATTAAGGAATATATTCATGAAAAAAATACACGCTACAGACAAAGCACCCGCCGCTATAGGACCTTACAGCCAGGCTACCTCTTACAATGGAACACTTTACTGCTCCGGGCAGATCCCTTTAGATCCAGAAACCATGGAGTTAGTAGGAGAAACTGCCGCTGAACAAGCCGTTCAGGTTATGGATAACCTTGAGGCTGTTCTGTCTGAGGCCGGAATTGATTTTTCTCACGTACTTAAATGCACCATATTTTTGGCAAGTATGGATGATTTTGGTGCTGTGAATGAAGTGTATGGAGCACGATTTAAGTCGGATCCGCCAGCGCGGGAAACGGTAGCTGTTAAAACTCTACCGAAGAATGTATTGGTTGAGATCAGCTGTATTGCACATCTCTAACCAATTTTTAAAGCCGGAAATCAGTTTTGAAATTCTTTTGAGGCTTTGTTTCCGGCTTTATCTTTTATCTCAATAAACGCCTTGTTTACCGATTGTGGCTTAAAGTTGGGGAGATAATAGATAAGCAGCTCTTCTTCATAATCGTATTCGGCAATTCCTCGCTGTCCGTTAATTATAAACTTGGCCGATGATGATTCGATACCGGTGAGTTTATCGGTAACCCGTACCGATGCGCGCCATTTTCCAAAGTCCGTTTTATAAATATTGAAATCGGATACTTCCGGGGCTTCATTATCAGCTAAAACTGTAAATTCGCCAAGTGCGGAGGGTCTGGCATGGATTGTTCTCCCGATCAGCTCTGAATCCACGTAGCTAGTATCTCCATCAGAAGCATCTATACGGAACAGCCGATAGTTATTATCAGCTTCAAAGTAATCTCCCAAAAAGAATTCCAGACCAAAGTTTGATTTTGCGGGAAGCATCTCAGGTTGTGCGGAGATGCTGATTACTTCATCACTCATTGAATAGGAGGTGGTGATACTCATCGTATCGAAGAAAGCATGTTTATCAAAACGCAGCTTTAATTGTCGGTCCGGGGTAATGACTTTTTGAGTACTTCCGGGGGTGATTCTGGCAAACAGCAGTTGCTTTGAAGAATCAAGCCGAACTACACGTTGAGATTCTTCCCATGAAAAACCAAGATTGAGCTTTGTCAGGTCAAGGGTATTCTGGAGGTCAGGAGAAGCCCAATTTTCTGACCAGTACCAATTATCAGTATCCGGATTCAGAGAAGCGGGTGAACGTTCCGAAAGGGTATCCCCGACAAAAGAAATGGTTGCTTTAGAAGTATTGCCAAAGTAATCGGAAGCTATGATCGTATAAGTTATTGATGAATCAGGCGCAGGAATTTCAGCACTTTTTGTTGAGATAAGGTAGAATGGATTATCACTTCCATCTTTTTGATATAAACGCTGGTGACCTCGTCGGGTTGAGCCAAATGGCGCAATTCGGTCCAGAAACATTTCGTTACTTTCATTATAGTCAAAATGATTCAGCTCTTGGTAGAATACAGTATCCGTATCCTGAACTAAGGCGAGTGAATAAACTGCATAAGCATTATATACTTCATTGGCACGATCGTACACATTTACGGCCAAACCGGCTTTTCCTTTCAGCTGCACTTCACCAAAATCGTATATAGTGTTTTCTTTACCGGCGCGGATAAAAGCGGAAACAGCCCGGCCATCTACGCGGGAATCTTTAGTCAGGGGTTCAATAATCAGGGAGGAGAAAACAGGAGGGAGGTCATCTTTTACAGATAAATTCGTCTGCAGTGGATTTATAGGCGTTTCCAATGAATCCCGGATTTCGAAATGGAGGTGAGGAGGGCCAATTCCTGTTGAACCGGTGTAACCAATTACATCGCCCTGATTTACTTGAATAGCCATGCTGTCTAAAAAAGCATCCATTTCAAAAGAGAAGTCTTGCAAACGGATAGAGTCAGCAATGGACTGAAACTGGTCGTTAAATCGCTGAAGGTGCGCGTAAACAGTGAACGTATCATCCGGGTGCTTCAGGTAAATAGCGTTACCGTATCCGCGTTCAGTTACAAGTAACCTGAATAGGGTGCCTTCTCTGGAAGCAAATACTTTGTAGCCTTCCCGTCCCCAGGTTTTAATATCAAGTCCGGCATGAAAGTGAGCGGAACGTGTTTCTCCAAAGGTAGAGCTCAGGTAATTTCCGGAAGCAGATGGCCACAGGTATTCCTGTGCCTGGACATTTGCTCCGATTATAAAAACTGAGAAGATGGCTATACTGAAAAATCGCAAAGCTTACCCGATGTTCACCGTTAAGGATGTGGCTCCATTATTTAGCAGCACTTCCAGCTTATCACCTGATTCAACCGGCCCAACTCCTTCAGGCGTTCCGGTAAAAATAAGGTCACCGGGATGTAGGGTGAAAATACCGGATAGAAAAGAAATCAGGTTGGCTACCGGGAAAATCATTTCCGAAGAGTTGCCATGCTGTTTTACAAAGCCATTGTGAAAGAGTTTGATGTCTATGTCTGTAGGGTTGTCAATCTCCTCAGCAGAAACAAAGTTACTGATGGGTGCAAAATTATCGAACCCTTTAGCTATGGTCCAGGGTTGTCCCTGTTTTTTTGAAATGGATTGAATATCCCGGGCCGTGAAATCGATTCCGGCTCCATATCCGGCTACATAATTAAGGGCAGAATCCTGAGCGATGCTTTTCCCCTCTTTGGAAATGGCGACAACAATTTCGGCCTCATAGTGCACATCATTAGTTTGAACAGGTAGCTCAATGGTAGCCTCATTGTAACAAATTGTGCCTCGCGGTTTGATAAAAACAAGAGGGATTTTAGGAATCTTATTTCCCAATTCTTTTGCATGCTGAGCATAGTTTCTGCCAATGCAATAGATGTTGTTGACAGGGATATCAAGACCGGGAATAGTTGGGTTTTTCATAGCAGGAAGATATAAAAAAGCCCCGCACTTAAATCAAAAAGAGCGGGGCTTTAAATATTTTTAAAATGTAAATCAGTTAAGAGGATCTACATTCACGTGCTTGCGTCCGCCTGAGCGAACAGCAAAGCTTACGGTTCCATCGGAGGTTGCGAATAAAGTATCATCGCCGCCTCTTTTTACATTGTGGCCCGGGTGAAACTTAGTTCCACGCTGTCTTACGATAATTCCTCCGGCACGCACAAATTCGCCACCGAATTTTTTAACACCCAACATCTTTGGGTTTGAATCACGACCGTTTTTTGTTGAACCTTGACCTTTCTTATGTGCCATAACAGTAAGGGTTTAGTAATGAAAATTTATGATAATGCTTCAATCAGTTCGGCCTTTCTCATACTTGAGTAACCGGTAAGGCCTTTTTCTTTCGCTAAGTCTTTGAGTTCAGCAACTGTCATAGAATCTAAATCAACAGATTCTTCTTTTTTGGAAGCTGATTTTTTGGCTTCTGCTTTAGGGGCAGGAGCTTCTTCTTTCTTAGCGGCTTTCTTTTTTGAAGTAGAACCCGAGGTGGAAATGCTCTCGATTTGAATCTGAGACATTACCTGACGGTGTCCATTAAGTTTCTGATATCCTTTACGGCGTTTTTTCTTGAATACTAGTACTTTGTCAGCTTTAACCGTATCCAGGATCGTAGCGGAAATTTCAGCTCCTTCAACTACAGGAGTTCCAATATTAACATTTCCGTTGTCATCTTTAATCAGCAACACTTTATCAAATGTAAGCTTCTTACCGTCGGCGTTTTGCTTATCCACAAACAGCACGTCGTTTTCTGCTACTTTGTATTGGTGTCCGCCGATTTCAACAATAGCGTACATAATCGATTAATTTCTTTCTTTGCGTTTAATTCAGAGCTTGAAAAGATAACGTTTACATCAGACAAAACAAAGCAAATCTATACTGATAAATTCAGAAACTTCACTTAAATTTAGAGAAACGTAAATCAGACAATAAATATGAAAAAGCTACCTTCGCTTCACGAACAAGCATTTAAGTATAAAAATACTAAAAGACTTCAAAGAGACGGCGGTCGGGCATGGATTAAAGACTCTCAGCTGCATGAAGCGCGTAAGGATGCAAATGGACGTTTTCTTACCATTGCCGATGAACTGAAAGTGCCTAATAAGAAGACTACTATTCTGGATGATAAAGACCTACCCACTCATCTTAATGAGGATTCTCCTTTACCCTAACTAAAACTTAAGCTACTAAAGGTATAGCCCGCTGAAATCCTTGACGGTTCACGTGACCAATATATTTACCGATAATTCGTACTTCTTCAAATACGTCCGGCTCAATGATGATGTCATCATATTCTTCATTGGCGGGCTCCAGTCTTAAGCCGTTATCATCCCAGTAAATTTTCTTCAGGCTGGTTTCGCCGTCATATAAAACAGCACCAATGTCTCCGTTCTTGACATCGGTATCCATGAGGAGTACAAAATCACCATCGTAGATTCCCACATCTTTCATACTAAAACCTGTTACCCGAAGCGCGAACAGGTCGTCAAGGTTAGGGAATAGCGTATCCATTGTTATACTTCCAAGATTCGCTTCAACAGCTTCCTGCAGCGAACCTGCCGCAATCAACCCGCGAACCGGTATGCCTTCCTGCTCTTCGGTTTCACCCAAGAGACTCTTTTTATCGGAGGGCAGATCATATTCCTCATCATTTCTTTTAACTAAATAGCCTTTTTTCAGCAGTGCCTGTATATTTTGGGTCACGCTGTTTGGAGATGCATAGCCGAAGTGGTCGGCGATCTCGCGATAGGTTGGCCACACTTCATTCTCTTTTTTATAGTCGACAATGAATGTGAAAAATTCGTGCTGTTTACGAGTCAAATGTGCATTATCCATAGCGAAAGAAGTTTAATGTAAGAAACATGTGTAATAAACGGAGTTTGTCTATGAAGTTCAATACTAAATGTGTAAAAAATATGTGTGTTTTGATGGGAGTCACTTTTATGGCTTTTCTCACTACATCGTGTATGCAGGAAAGTGCATATTCCGAACTTTTAACGGATGAGTATCCGGAGCTGTACCGGTACGTTCTTGATCGTAATGCAGATTCTTTGTTAGCCTACACCGAGCACCCGGATTCTTTTGTGCAGGCACAGGCCTGGCGAGCACTTATCAGCACACCGGTTGAAGATAAGGACGCTTTAATCACCAAAGCTCAGTACGCAAATACCGAGTTGGGATGGATGGCACTAAGTGCACATGAGCTTACAGACGAACAGTTAACCCGGTTGCACGACTTGTGGAATCGAAGAGCTTCCATGAGAAAAGGAATCAGCCTGGTGCTGGGGCAGCAGGGCAATCAGGAATCTTTGGATCTACTGGTCCATAACTTTGATGAAATCATAGGCCCCGATTCTGATTACGAGTATAACTCAGCCTTGGCAATGGGTCGGTTGATGATGGAGTATAATATTCCGAAATCATCCCGCAGAAGTATTCTTCGCTACGCTGCGGTTCTGGAAGATGAGGATTTATATCGTGCTTACTTCTATGGACTTTACCGGGGAGATGAGCTTATCGAAGATGAGCAAATCAGAACCAATATTTGGGAAGCCTATGAGTGGGTGGAAAGTCCGTACATTCGCCAGTATGCACTTCGTATTGCCTTCAAAAGTGATGCAGAATGGACTCTGGAGCGACTACCGGTAGATGATATTTCTGAAATGAATGTACAGCTTGCAGTGGAACTGGCGAATCAGGTTTCCAATGCAGACTGGAGTTCAAAACTCGAAGAGGTGTACAAAAGGTTACTTGATCATCCAAACCCCGTTGTGAATGAAGTGGCATTGAACAGGATGGCTAGTCACCCCGAAAAAGAAGACAGTTTTGATGCCGTCATTGTTGAGAAAGTAATAGATAACGATCAGAAAGAAGCTTCGGTCCGGCTTTCAGGAATTTTGGCGCTGAGTGAGGTGGATGAATATGTAGGTTTGGCAGAATCTCTTGCGGAGGGGCAGGAGTATTTGCTGACCAAGAAGCTAAGAATTTATGTTAAGGCTTTGAGTATTGATGGTTTCCTGGAGAAGCTGGAAGAGCATGCGGGCAGTTCAAACAGGATGGAGGCACTATTTGCTGCTCAGGCAATGTCCGGTTGGTGGGCTGAAGTTGAGGAAAGCCAAAAAACTTCTTCCATCGAAGAAAGGGTCAGGAACCTTATTTTTGATTTACTTGCTAGGGGAGATCGCTCCATTACTTATGTAACAGCTTCTTTTATGGCGAATGCGGACGTGATTGATGATGAAGATTATGGCCGAATAGAATCTTTGCTCTCCAACTATCAGCTGCCCGAAGACATTGAGGTATATCAAGCCATGTCCGGATTTTTATATGAGCGATTTCGGGATGAAGCTCAGGCTTTGATTGATTCTCTGGCGGCAAAAGGAAACCCTGCTCTAAACTCTACTCTGGCAAATCAGGGCTGGGATGTTCCGGAAACTGAAGCGGCCCCGCCGAGCTTCAGAACTCCCGATTGGGAACGGCTGGCAGAACTGGACGTTGAACCTGTCTGGGTGCTGGAAACAGAAGAAGGGACGATCAAGATTGCAATGGATGTGCTTTCTGCTCCTGCAACTATCTCTGGTATTGACAGCCTGACTCGCGCAGGGGCTTATGATTCTATCGCCTTTCACCGAGTGGTTCCAAATTTTGTGATACAGGGAGGCGATGTGGAAACAGGCGATGGATTTGGCGGACCTGATTATGTGGTGCCAACCGAAGCTTCCGGCAAAGAATACCGCCGTGGAATGGTAGGTATTGCCAGTGCGGGAACCGACACGGAAGGCAGCCAGTATTTTGTGATGCACGACTGGGCACCGCATCTGAATGGGCGTTATACCATCATCGGTGAAGTGATTGAAGGGATGGATGTGGTGGATCGGATTATGGTAGGCGACAAAGTGTTAAAGGCGAGCTGGCAGAAATAAAAATTAGTCTGGGTCAGATAATTCTTTTCTGAAAATCCTTGGGAAAAGTAATCCATTTGCTAAACCCACCAGCGGGAATAGGATTACTGCATCCAGCATACTGTACAGGTAAAAGATTTTAACACCGGAGGTGTAATGATTCATATAAATAGCAGCAAGGCTGACAAAGAAAAGCCCCATCAGAGCAAAAATTTTTAGGCTTTTAACGATATAACTTCCTTTGACTTGTGGATGGGCAATATAAAAAACCCAGGTTGCTGTTAACCACATCATGAAATTGTAGAATAAAGAGATGGCAAAATCTGTTGAGGAAAAATCATTGTCAAAGACTTCGGGATACTGAGGAAGCACGGCATGCATTGGCTCCATAAGTACCACTGCTTCAATCGGGCCACCAATCAAGTACCGCACTAGATTCAGAATAAATACGAGGCCCAGAAATTTCAGAAAGGTCATCATAGCTCACTCCAGGATATTGGTTAAAGAAGCAGGGAATTCTTTAATGAAATGAAATACAGCTAATTTTCAAAGAGGTTATAAGTTCTCGAAAACCCAATCCTGAAAAACTTCTTTGAACCGGAACGAGAAGTTCTTTTGTACACTTGGGCTTTCTTCCTGGTAGTCATAGCATTTGGGAACTACATGAAAGAACTTGTTGGCACCGGCAATGGTATGAACCGAAAAGTTGGAGGGAAGTGAGTCAGGAAAAATTTCTTGAAGACTTTCCATCGCCCAATCCGAATAAACCTGTCCGTCATTTTCTGCAAAAAGAAATAAAGCAGGAATGGTTATCTCGCTGATGTATGTGGCAGGTTCAAACCCAAGCTTCATATTCATGTGGCGCCAGCGCTTGGTAAGTGGCAGCACCGATACCCAGTTTTGATGAGACTGAGCTTTTTGCACTGCTTTCTTGTGAGCGGCACTGCTGTCTTGTCCGTTGCATACATATTCGCTGTGATACTCATTCACCAGCTGTCGGGTTGGGTCGAAGGTAGGTCCGGCAAGGGAAGCCATAAATTTAACCTGCTCGGGGGCAGTGGCAGCTACAACCTGAGCTATCCAGCCGTCTTCCCCCAGGCCCACAATTCCAATTCGGTCGGGATCTACTTCCTTTCTTTGCTGTAAAAAATGTATGGCTGCTTTGGCATCATCCGCGAAATCGGTTAAAGAAGCCCGGCCCCATCGTCCTTCCGATTCTCCCACTCCGCGTGGATCGTAATAGAGTACCCCGATGCCACTCTGCGGGAAAACCGCTTCCAGGTTCTCCCGAATAAAAATTTCGCGCTGAGGATGAGGATCTCCCCATTCATACATTCCCCCCATAAAAACGAGTACAGGTACTTCTTCAGCATTTTCCGGTAAAATCAGGGTGCCATTCAATACAATGTCTCCACTCTTGAAAACGACTTCTTCTCCGGTGTTATTGGCTGCTTCCTGTGCCAGACTGCTAACCGGAAACAATGCACCAATTAAAACAAGGCTCACAGTTGCTAAGGTTACTCGCATCATGTTAAACACTCTTTCCGGATGAATATAGATTTCAGTTCTTTCTATCATTGAAGTTGAGATTGAATGCGATCGAGCTGTTTAATGTGGCGTTGGCTATGAACGATACTGAAGTGAGCCCATTCCATGCGGGTCATATATCCAAACACCGGATGTTTAAATTTCAGGCACAGTTCTTCTGGCGGAAGTTCTTCGAGAAGTTCGGCAATTTTATTCCGGTTACTCCGAAATTTTTCAATCAGACTTGTCTTCGACTTTTCTCCTTCCGTGGGAAGTATAACTCCGGAGGCTTCCATTTTTGCATCCGATTCGAGGAAGCGTTTCTTCATTTCAGGTATAAGTGCATCCGGCTCCCGGTCTGTGAGTTGTTCAGTTTCTCCTGTGAACAACCGGGGCACTCCAAATTCAGATCGATAGACGTGTTCCAGCACATCTGCAGCCGACCATGAGTCTGGGGCCGGCTTTATATTGAATTGCGAATCGGTGAATTCGTCGATTTTGCCAACAAAGGTGTCGGTGTTTTCTAAAAGCTGATTTTTAAGCGTCATAGTAAAGGATAAATTGCCCGCCTAAAGTAAATGAATGTTCTGAAAGTTTCAGTAAAAGATCGTTTTGGTAGTAAGCACTCAAAATTATTCGGGCACTATATCTCTGCCGAAAGGGAGTAATGCCACCGAGGCCAGTTTGAAGTGTTGCTTGGCAAAGGGAATGCCAATGATGGTTATAAACAGAATGGCCCCAAACACAATGTGGGTGATACTGATCCAGATACCGCCTACCAAAATCCAGAGAATGTTCATGGCAAGAGAGAGGCAGCCATCCGACTTTTCATTAACCACCGTTTTCTTTCCAAAAGGGAAGAGAGACAACCTGGCCAGCTTGAAAGTCTGAACTCCAAAAGGAATTCCAATAATAGTCAGGCATAAAATCAGACTGGACATGGCATATTCAATAGCCACAAATATACCACCAAAAATAAACCAAATAATGTTGCCTAGGGTGTTCATGGTTAATTTAATTTTCTGATTCTAAGTTTCTTTTCTGTAATAACAGAAAAATTATTTGTCATTTCCGCATAGTCTCTGTTATAAGTCTGCAAGCTCTATCAATGTCATTTTCGTTGGGCCTGCCATCAATTCTATTAACATTGAATGGGCGAGAATATGATGATTCTGAAGTGCTTGTATGAATCGAAAGTCTACACTTTCATCTACTACGACTGACTTTTTACTTTTCATCCGAATAGGCGACTTCGGACTTTAATTTATCAGCTGCAAAAGAAATACAAGCCTGGATTTGTTGCTTGGAAAGGTTCAGATATGATTCCATGAGCTCTTCTTGAGTTGCTCCGTTACCCAATTTCTCTAAAATAAGCTCGACCGAAATTCGGGTACCTTTAACTCGAGGTTTTCCGAATAGAACCTTTGGCTCAGAAACTATGTGGTTTTTCCATTCCATAATCCAAAGTAATGAATTTTACCTAATCATTCCCTTTCGGCGTGAAGGCCTGAATACCGGTGATTTCCCTACCAAGAATCAATCCATGAATGTCGTAAGTACCTTCGTAGGTGTTTACGGATTCCAGATTCACCATGTGGTGGATCACCCGGTAGTCGCCGGTGATGCCGTTTCCGCCATGCATATCCCGGGAGATACGTGCAATTTCGAGGGCTTTACCGCAATTATTTCGTTTTGCGAGGGAAGTCATGGAAGGGTGATCACGGCCTTCGTCTTTGAGTTTACCTAAACGGAAAGCCAGCATCTGCATAGCCGTGATATCCGTCATCATGTTGGCCAGTTTGGTTTGAATAAGCTGATTGGCAGCCAGTGGTTTGCCAAACTGTTTTCTATCCAAAACGTAGTCACGGGCCTGTTGGTAGCAAAACTCGGCAGCGCCAACGGTTCCCCAGGCAATGCCGTAACGGGCAGAATTCAGGCACATAAACGGGCCTTTCAAACCTTTGATATCGGGGAATGCATTTTCATCGGGAACGAAGACATCATCAAAAACCAGCTCGCCGGTTTCGGAAGCACGCAAGCTCATTTTGTATTTGGTGGCCGGTGCTGAGAATCCGTCCATGCCTTTTTCTACCAGGAAGCCACGGATAACGCCTTCATCATCTTTACTCTCTTTAGCTTTGGCCCAGACCACAGCCACATCTGCAATGGGGGAGTTGGTGATCCACATTTTGGCACCGTTCATAATCCAACCGCCATCGGTTTTAACAGCTGTGGTAACCATGGACCCGGGATCAGAACCGTGATCAGGTTCAGTTAACCCAAAGCAGCCAATCATTTCACCGGCAGCCAGTTTGGGTAGAAATTTTTGCTTCTGCTCTTCGGTTCCAAATTCAGAGATGGGGTACATCACAAGCGACGATTGCACGCTCATAAACGAGCGATAGCCTGAGTCCACCCGCTCCACTTCTCGGGCAATCAACCCATAGGCCGTATAGCTGGCTTCGGAGCCTCCATATTCTTCAGGAATGGTAACACCCAGTAAGCCCATTTCCCCCATTTCTTTGGCGATATCCTGATCAAAATATTCTTCGGTATTTCCTTTTAAAGCACGGGGCTCGAGTTTGCTTTGCGCATAATCTCTGGCCGTTTCCATGATGAGTCGGTCTTCTTCGTTCAGCTCAGATTCAAAAAGAAAAGCGTCATCAATATTGAATAGGTTCTTGGACATTACGTTGGGTTTTTATCTTGATGTTCGTTTCATGGATAGTAAGAAAAATATGCTTCAGGCCGAAAGAGATTATCACAAGAAATAACAAAAAAAGCCTGCAGCTCTCAAAGAACAGCAGGCTTTTGATTCCAACAACAATAGGACGTTCAGTTGATTAGACTAAGCCCTTTTTTAATTCTCTGGCGATGATCAGTCGTTGTACTTCAGATGTTCCTTCGCCAATGGTCATGAGTTTGGCATCGCGTATAAATCGTTCCACATGGTATTCTTTAGTGTATCCATAGCCACCATGAATTTGAACAGCTTCATCGGCTGCACGAACGGACAATTCCGAAGCAAACAGCTTGGCCATTGAGGCTTCTTTAGTGTATGGTTTGCCTTGATCTTTTAACCATGCCGCACGATGAACGAGTAAGCGGGCGGCGTCAATTTCGGTAGCCATATCTACCATTTTTCCTTCCATGTACTGGAAGTTGCCAATGGCGGTGCCAAACTGCTTTCTTTCCATGGAATATTTGAGCGACTCTTCCAGCGCCCCGCGAGCAATACCCACTGAAAGGGCGGCAATTCCTACCCGTCCGCCATCCAGCACTTTCATGGTGTCAATAAAACCTTGTCCTTCTTCTCCCAGTAAATTCTCAGCGGGAACTTCCACATTCTCAAATACCACTTCAGTGGTATCAGATGAATTCATTCCCAACTTGTGCATGCCTTCACCGGGTTTTACGCCGTCCCATTCGCGCTCTACGATAAAGGCAGAAATGCCTTTCACTCCTTTGGATGTATCCGTTTTAGCAAGCACCACATATACATCACCTACAGAACCCTGGGTAATAAAAATCTTGGAGCCATTCAGGATATACTTATCGCCCTCTTTAATGGCGGTTGATTTCATTCCGGAAGCATCACTGCCTGAACCCGGCTCAGTCAGGCACCAGGCAGCCAGCTTTTCTCCTTTTGTGAGAGCGGGCATGTATTTCTTTTTCTGCTCGTGGTTTCCTGCAATAGCAATATGTCCGGTACCCAGAGAAGTATGCGAGGCAACAGTGAGTGCAAGGGAGGCATCCCATCGGGCAATTTCTTCGAGAGCCAGGCAAAAGCTGACTACATCAAACCCGCCACCGCCATATTGCTCTTCGTGGTAGATGCCGAGCATTCCCAACTCTCCCAGTTGCTTAACAATGTCGTGAGGAAATTCTTTACTGTTATCTCTTTCCATTACCGAAGGAGCTACAGTTCGTTCTACAAATTCTTTTACACTGTCGCGGATCATTTTTTGATCCTCTGTGAGCTCAAATGATAACTCTCGGTCTAAAACGGCATCCATATTACTATACTACTATCTGTTTAAATTTGTTTGTTGGAAACGCTTCCAAGATAACGGTTTGTATGATTAATATCGTTCAGGATTCTACAAATTTTGAATTTTCTAACGAGGCTTGTGTTGTAATTCAGATTCAAAATGATTGAATAAGTTGGAGTTCAACGTTTTATATTATCGAAGATTATTTGATGAGTTAATTAAATGAGTTGTAAATGAATTCTCCGATTTTCAAATTCATAGCCAAAACGCTGGTTATTTTTATTATTTGGTATATAGTGTATGAACTGTGGCTGCTTCCGGCAGGGGATCTGGACTATTGGTTGTCACTGAATATAATTGGTACCAGTGCCGGCATTATCGAAATACTGGGCTTTGATGTATTTACCGTGAACCGGATTATTGGGATTGGAGAGTATCCGGGAATTGAAATTGTAGATGGCTGTAATGGTATTGCGGCAATGGGATTGTTTCTCGGGTTTATTTTGGCTTATCCGGGCGACTGGAAAAATAAACTGAGCTTTTGTTTTGTGGGGATCGGAATTATCTATCTGGTAAACATTATAAGAGTTGTCGCCCTGGCCATCACACAGGCAAAATGGCCTGAGTTTTTTGATTTCACCCATGATTATTCCACCACCGCCATATTCTACATTGTGATATTTATTTTATGGATGGTTTGGGTGAATTATGCTGATGCTTTTCCCGATGAAAAGGCAAAAGAATTTGCTTAACATTAAAAGCTCGTTTGCCTCATAGTAAAATGAGCTTTTTATCTGATACGGTTGGCTTTAATTGAAAAGAGAAGGATTTAATTGATGAGTGAAAAAACAGATCAGCATCGCTCAATATTAGAAGACGTTGTTAATAATTTTGTGGACGGGAAATTCTTTAATCCCGATGTGGCTGGGATCTTATCCTCCTTTCAAATAGAGGGAAAGGTATGGATTCTGGGAGCGGGTAAGGCTTCTTTTGGGATGGCCAGAGAAGCAGAAGCTTACTTCGGTTCTCAAATAAAAGACGGAATGGTGATTGCCCCCGAAAGCTCCAGAGAATTGCAGCATGTTCAGGTTTTTAAAGGTGCCCATCCTTACCCGGATGATGATTCTGTTTCTGCCTCGTACGAGCTTTGGGAGCTGGCGAAAAAGATACCTGAAGAAGATACCGTTGTGTTTTTATTGTCAGGTGGGGCATCATCATTATTCTGTATTCCGGCTGAAGGTATTGAAGTTGATGAATATCAGAAAACGTACGAATTGTTGATCAATTCCGGAGCTTCCATTGAGCAAATTAATGTGGTCAGAAAGCATCTCTCAGAAACAGCAGGAGGGAAACTGGGAGAGCTATTGTCCGGTCACCGGTTGATATCTGTTATTCTTTCTGATGTGCCCGGAGATAATCCTGAAGTAATTGGCAGCGGACCTACCGTACCGGATCCTTCAACCTTTAAAGAAGCTTTTCAAGTTTTGAAGCACTTCAGTCTATGGGAAGATGTTCCACATTCGGTTCGTATTCACCTTTCCAAAGGCATGCATGGCGACAGCCCCGAAACCCCAAAGCCAAAAACACATGATTGGAAGAAGCATGAAGTAAAAGTGATATCCGGAGCCGGAATGTTAGCAGAAAATGTAGGCAGATATTTAAGAGAACAGGAATATAATGTGAAGGTAAGTGATGAAGCCTATAGTGCAGATGTTAAAGAAGTTTCCAAAAGAATATGCAGCGATGCCATTTCAATTTTAAGTAAAAAATCAGACTTGAAGGCCCCGGCAGCCTTGGTTTATTACGGGGAAAGTACCGTTAATGTGAAAGGAGATGGAAAAGGTGGGCGAAACCAGGAGTTGGCACTAAATGCGGCTATTTCTATTGAAGGCCAGCACTCCATTTCACTACTTAGTTTTGCTACTGATGGTGTTGATGGTCCGACCAATGCTGCGGGCGCAATCATTAACTCTAAAACAACGCTTGAAGCCCGGAAAAAGAAGCTGGAGCCGGAAAGCTATCTTCAGAATAACGACTCATATCACTTCCATAGAGAAATGGAAACCATGCTCAAAACAGGAGCAACCGGTAATAATCTGATGGATCTTCAGGTGGTTTTGGTAGGATAGAGAAGTCCAAGAGAGAAGCATAACATAGAATATTATTTCAGAGAGTGCAGGGAATCGGTCATACGGCTAGAATTAAATTCTACGGCACCCTATTCAAAAGAATTTAATTCTGTATAAAGTAATACTGCAGCCTTCATGTCTATAAATATGTCTTATTGAAGGATAATTGCTTATAATTATAGGGTAATTATAGCAAGTCCTTCTTATATGTCATCTCCCAAGCTTGATGCTACCGACAAAAAGATTATCGCCATTCTTCAGCAAGAAGGAAGGATGGCCAACAATGAGCTCGCCAAAAGAATTGAGCTTACAACTACACCGACTTTAGAGCGCGTTCGCCGTTTAGAGCGGGAAGGGTTTATCGAAGGATATAGCGCGAAGATAAATAAAGAGTTGGTCGGTAGGGGGTTTACGGCTTTTGTAAAAGTAACCTTAAGTGTTCACCAGCTAAATCTACTGGAAGAGTTTGCATCTGCCATAAAAGAAATTCCCGAGATACTGGCCTGTTACCATACCACGGGCGATGGTGATTTTTTACTGCACGTGGTAGCCAAAGACACTAAAGACTATGAACAGCTTATGCGAAATAAGCTTACGACCCTGCCCGACGTTGAACGTCTGCATACCAGTATTGTGCTGAATACCATTAAAGATCAATCTCCAATTCCAGTTTATGATGAAAACGAAGACTAAACCCACATTAGAATCGGTTGCTGTGCATGCCGGAAAAGGAAAGAAAGATCAGTACGGCTCTCATGCTACACCCATTTATCAAACTTCTACATTCGTTTTTAATGATGTAGAAACCGGAGCCAAGGCTTTTCGCCATGAAGAAGGTGGAGCCAGTCACGTTTATTCCCGCCTCGGAAATCCTACCGTTGAAGCACTTGAAAGAGCGGTTTGTGAGTTGGAAACGTATTCATTGAACAATCCTGAAGATTATGCCGGCATGGCTTTCGGAAGTGGGATGGCAGCCATCACAACGGGAATTATCGCTCTTGCAAAAGGGGGGCACATTGTAGCTCAGGATGCATTATACGGCTGTACCAGTCAGTTTTTAAAGGAAGAAGTCCCGGTTATGGGAATGAGCTGCTCGTTTGCCGATATGTCTGATTTGTTTCAGGTTGAAATGGAGTTGAAAAAGCATCCGGAAACCAAGCTCATTTACCTGGAAAGCATTGCCAACCCTACGATAACCGTTGCGGACATTAAAGCACTTTCACAACTGGCGAAAGAGTACAATACCAAGCTGATGGTGGATAATACATTCGCCACACCTTACCACATTCGTCCGTTCGAATGGGGAGCAGATGTTGTGGTTCACTCAACCACGAAATACATCGGTGGACATGGTTCTGTGATTGGCGGGGTAATGGTTGCGGAAAAAGAATTATTCGAGGAATCTGAAACGGCTCTTTTTAGAAAAAATTTGGGTGGCATAGCCGGACCCATGGATGCATGGCTCACTCTAAACGGAGTCAAAACACTGCCACTGCGAATGAAGAAACATGCTGAAAATGGCATGGCAGTTGCCCGTTTCCTGGAAAACCACCCCAAAGTAGATCATGTGTTTTATCCGGGATTGGAGTCACATCCCCAGCATACTTTGGCTTCTTCCATCATGAAAGACGGATATGGGGGAATGATCGCTTTTGAATTGAAAGGGGGATATGATTCCGGTGTATCACTGATGAACAATGTAAAGCTCTGCACCTTGGCAGTGAGCCTGGGCGCGGTGGATACATTGATTCAACATCCGGCCTCCATGACACACTCCATTGTGGACGAGGAATTGAAAAAACAAGCCGGAATCACTGACGGATTAGTTAGAATCTCGGTAGGAATTGAAGGCGCTGAGGATATCATCGCAGATCTTGAGCAGGCTTTAGAAATTCAAAATTAAGAATGAAAAATTTAAAATTGAGACTGGTCAATTTTAAATTTTTCATTTTGCATTCTTAATTCTGGATACTACCAACCTCCACTGGCGCCACCACCACCGGAGCTGAAACCGCCTCCTCCGCCAAATCCACCGAAGCCGCCACCGCCTCCGAACGAACCACCGCCGCTTCCACCACCGAATCCTCCGCCAAAGAAGATGATACCGTTGGAACCCAGGGAATGTCTGCGACCGCCTTTGCCCCCTTTCCCTTTAGAAATGAGGAAGAAAATGAGGATGATAAAAAGAATGATCAGGTCGATGGGAATACCTTCTTCGCCGGAAGAAGTGCTGCGCTCCGGAAAGCCTTCAAATTCACCGGCCGCTAAATCAATAAGAATATCGGTAGCCTGGTTTAATCCGCCATAGAAATCTCCGGCGCGGAAGCTTGGGGTCATTACATCATTGATAATGCGGTTGGCCATAATATCGGGGATGGCACCTTCCAGCCCGTAGCCCACTTCGATGCGCATTTCGCGGTCTTGTTCTGAGATTAAAATCAAAACCCCATTACCCCGATCTTCATACTGTATGTTCCAATTGTTGTGAAGCTGAAGTGCTATATCTTCAATTGGATAATTCTGCAGGCTTTCGAGGGTTGCTATCACAAAAGCATTGGTGGTGGTATCCCGATAGCTGCGCAGTTTATTCTCAAGCCGACGTTCTTCAGAAGAGGAGAGCATATCAGCAAAGTCATTTACCATACCGGTGGGGCGATCTGGTAGAAAATCCTGTCCGAATACGCTTACAGTTACACTTAAAAACAAAAACAGAGTTAGAAGTTTACGCATCACCATCGTTTTGTTGTTCTTCCTTATTGTAGCTAATCTGATTTGAAAGCTCATTCACATCATCTGTTTGATAAGGGAAATGTTCTTTGAGTTTCTGTCCGATTTGTAGGATCACTTCACTTAAACCGGTTTCATAATCTTCTTTTTTGAAGTAATCGAGGATCAGCTTAAGCTCTTCTTCCCAAAATTCCTGCCCTACTTTTTCGTGGATACCTTCATCCCCCCAAATAGCAACCTTGTGATCTTTCCAGGCTACATATACAATCACTCCATTTCGTAGTTCGGTTTCGTGCATTTTCAGCTCAGCAAAAACTTCCTGTGCTCGCTGCAAGGGAGAATCCGCTTTGCATTTTTTTTCGATGTGAACCCTGATTTCGCCGGAGGTTTCCTTCTCCGCTTCCTTAATGGATTCTACAATAGATTCTTCTTGTTCTTCGGTGAGAAATTTGGCCATCGCTTTTGGAGTATTTAGATGTAAGACATAAGATGAAAGACTTCCACTACGTCTTACATCTTATGTCTTTTACCTTAAGTCTGATTTAGTTACTGAAATCTACGGTTGGAGCTTCCTGAGCGCCTTCATCGGCCTGGAAGTATTCCTTCTGCTCAAAGCCGGCAATGGAGGCAATCAGGCTGGCGGGGAAGCGGCGTACTTTAGTATTGTATGCCTGAGCAGCTTGGTTAAACCGGCGACGTTCTGTGGCAATCCGATTCTCGGTTCCTTCCAGTTGGGACTGCAAATCCCTGAAGTTCTGGTTGGCTTTTAATTCAGGATATCGCTCAACGGTCACTAATAACCTGGATAGAGCTCCGCTTAATTGGCTCTGTGCTTCCTGGAATTGCTGGAAAGCCTGTGGATTGTTCAGGTCGCTGGCGTCAATATTTACAGAAGTGGCACGGCTACGTGCTTCAATAACTTCAGTCAGCGTTTCTGACTCAAAGTCTGCCGCCCCGCGAACGGTGTTCACCAAATTAGGAATAAGGTCGGCACGTCGCTGATACTGATTTTCAACCTGTGCCCAGGCACTGTTTACATTTTCTTCCTGTGAAACCAGGCTGTTATTTACGCTGATTCCATAAAAAACGAAGAGTGCAATAACTCCGAGAATAATCCAAAATTTAGCTTTCATGAGTAGTGATTTAGTTGTTTATTTATCGCCCTGCTACGAGCTGAATTATATTAAGGTTCAAAGAACTAAAACTTCATTCCAACAATAATCAAAAACTGTTCCATTGTCACAACTGAATCCCAAATTCATTTATTTTGACTTAGATGACACACTCCTCGATCACAAAAAGGCAGAACAAGCCGGATTGCGAGACGTGCATCAGCACTTTGATATGTTTAATGGCATTTCGGAAGACAACCTTTTGGAAACCTATCATCATATTAACAAAGAATTATGGGAAGAATACGGACGTGGTGAGATCGACCGCCATGAGCTGCACCGTCGCCGATTTTCTGAGACATTTCAGGAGCTTGGCCTTGATATGAACATGCATGAAGAGGCCGGTAAAGTGTACATGAATTATTACCGGAACCATTGGGAATGGATTGAACGGGCTAAAGAAGCCTATGATGTAATTGCTGAAAATTATAAGGTAGGCATCATCACCAATGGATTTGCCGAAACCCAGCGCCTGAAAATTGATCAATTCAAGTTGAGAGAGACAGCCAGTCAAATTGTCATTTCCGAAGATGTAGGGGTGATGAAACCGGATCCCAAAATTTTTGATCATTCCACAGAATTAGCCGGGGTGAATCGGGAAGACATTCTTTACGTGGGTGATTCCTTTACTTCAGATGTTGTGGGTGGGTCCAAAGCCAACTGGAAAGTAGCTTGGTACACGAAAACGCCGATTGAACAAGGCTACAAATTAGCCGACTTAATTTTTGATGACTTTGATGACTTGCTGAAAGCACTTGGGGTCTGATCATCGGTTTAATGCATCATTGCAGGCTGACCATTCATCATAGAGTATCCGCGCCAGATAAGAAGTAAGCCGATGATGATGGCAAAATAGGAAGAGAAGGGACGTAACTTTGATCGAAGCTTGGGGGATATAAATCCCGGGGCCATATTCATCATCAGCATAACCGGCAGGGTGCCTAACCCAAATAAAGCCATGTAGAATGCACTGTGAAATGTGGAAGAGGTGATTAAAGCCGCAGCTAATGCTGTTACTACAAATCCACAGGGGAGGAAGCCATTCAACAACCCAATAAAGAAAGAAGAAAACTGCGACCTGCTTTTATACAGGCCGGAAATGTGTTGGCTTATTTTGGAAGTGAAGCCTGCATACACCGCATTGATCTTCCCGGGGAGTTTGATATGAGGAAAAAATGCGAATACAATAACTAGGATCCCGAGCAATATGGATAATGTATTCTGATATCCGGCAATAGTGGCACCTAATCCCAATATCCCGAAAACAAAACCAATAAAAGCATAGGTCAAAACCCGGCCAAGGTTATACAGAATTCCCCTATACAGCATGGCTCCGGTGGATCGGTTTTGGCCGGGTATGGCTAAAGCAATAGGCCCACACATACCAATGCAGTGAAAACTGCCTAAAAGGCCCAATGTAAAACCGGTCCAGAGTTCCATATTAGTCTTATATGAAAATATTTTTTTCTTCGATATAAAGCAGTGAATCTGATTGCCACTCAACGGTTAGTTTCCATCGGCCTTCTTCAAACTCACCCACCGGTATTGATTGCCGACCTTCCCGGTCAAGACTGAGCGTATATCGTTTATCCAGTTCTGGATTATTGGGACGGTAGAAGGTTACGTTACCTGCGAGAGAATCCGTAAGTAATTCCTGAGGAAAGATCAGCTTGATGGAAACGGTGGGTTCATCAAAAAGCACCACAACAGGATTTTCAAGGTTCTCGGCCCGCTGCTTCTTGTCGATGGTTTGCTGGTACTCTACGCCCTCCTGATAATGGTCGTTTGAAACAAGGTAGAAATCTAAAGAGATCATATAGCTTACCACACTTAAGGTGGCAATTACAAAAAGGGTAACCGCTAAAACAATGCCGGTTCCCCAGTTAAATTTTTTCATAGGGTTAATTATTGTTGTTACTGGCCGGACCTAAAAATCCGGATGTTATGGTTTCAACTTTTTCACCGTTTGAATATACACCGAAAGTGAGCTCTGTTTGCAGACCGGTGAGTTCATCTCCGGGCAGTTTTACTAAAAACCGCCCCTCGGCAGAATTTTGAGAAGGGATGGTTTCTATGCTTCCGAGAGATATAATTTCACCTTCCGGGTTTTCGAGGCGTAATTCAAAATCAAGATCTTCAAAGGTTTTGTTCAGCACTTTCAGGTTGTAAATATTGCTGTACATATTATCCGGAAGCTCCTGATAAAGCGTTCCTGGTTCTCGCAGAATAGATGTTTCGGTATCAGGACGCAGGGTAAGCAACGTGATAAATGTAGCTAACAGAACAATCAGGATTCCGGAGTAACCGGCAACCCGAGGAGTAAGTACTTTTTGTTTTCCTTCCTTAATTGAATTCTCAGATGAATATCGGATAAGGCCTCGCGGCTTATCAATTTTATCCATCACTGAATCACAGGCGTCAATACAAGCCGTGCAATGCACACACTCAAGTTGTGTTCCGTTGCGGATATCAATGCCCATCGGGCAAACTTTCACACATTGGTAACAGTCGATACAATCGCCAAATGTTTCGTTGGCACTGAAGCCTAAATCCTCGAGGGTGGCTTTTCGGTTTTCAAGCTGGTAGCGTTCTTTTACACTGGCCCGGGTTTCCCCACGCTTGTAATCGTACATCACGTTGATAGAGTTATTATCAAGCATTACCGATTGCATGCGTCCATATGGGCATACAAAATGACAAACCTGTTCTCTCATAAAGGCAAACACCCCGTAGAAAACACCGCTAAAAATAATCATGGAGCTTAACCCGGCCAGATGTTCAGAAGGAGGATCGGTGATGATTTCAAATAACTGATCGGGACCAATAATATAGGCCAGAAACATATTTGAAATCAGGAAGGCGATACCAAAGAAGACACTATGTTTGAGCGATTTCTTCCAAATTTTATCAAAATTCCAGGGTTTTTTATTCAACCGGATTTGATCGGCAGCGTCTCCCTCAATCCAGTATTCAATTCTTCGGAAAACCATTTCCATAAAGATGGTTTGAGGACAGGCCCACCCGCACCAAAGCCGGCCAAAGATGGTGGTGAACAGAACCACAAACAGGATAAAGGCGAGCATCCCAAAAACAAGTAGATTCAGATCCTGCGGCCAGAAAGCGACTCCGAAGATCACAAATTTACGCTCAATTATATTAAGCAGCAGCAGGGGGTTTCCATTTATGGTGATAAACGGCCCGGAAAAGAAAAAAGCCAGTAAAAGTACTGCTACTGCATTGCGAGCCTTGTAGTGCCTGCCACTTGGTTTCTTGGGGAAAATCCAGTTGCGTTTACCTTCCTCACTAACGGTGGCAAGGTGGTCTCGAAACTCTTTCTTATTAATTCTTCTTTTTTCCTCTAACGATGCCATGTGGTTTACTCTCGTTTATACGACCTCAAATAATGTTCTAATGTACTTCTCTTTTGTGATGATTTTATGAATTAGGTGATAGAGTGATAAAGTGAAGAGTGATAAGTAGATATTTCAACAATTAGAGCTTACTCATCACTCATCACTTTTCACTCGTCAATTACTCGATAGTACAAGGTTGGGCACGGTTCATGTCGGGGGCTTTTGCTCCGGCTGGGTCAGTTCCCTGTATGGAGGCTATGTAGCTGATCAGGCTTTGAACCTTTTCGTTCGACATGGGCGCACCGCTTCCGTAGGCGATCATCCCTTTATCCGGGAAGCCTTCGACGATACTGGCCGCCATTTCTTCGGCAGAACAACCGTGAATCCAAAGGTCATCAGTAAGGTTAGGGCCCACAAGTCCTTCGCCATTACTGCCGTGGCAAGTATAGCAAAGGTTATTGTTGCTCATAAAAATTTCCTTCCCTTCCTCAATTCTGGCTTCATCCTCGAGGTACGCCCAGGTGAAATCAGATTCCCCCTGAGGTTCTGTGCCACCGCTGCTGTCGAGGTTGTACTTTTCCTCAGCTGCTGCCATTTCCATCTCATAGAGTTCTTCCTGAGAAGGGCCGCCCAGCATATAATAATACACCATGTAACCTACGCTCCACGCAATGGTGAAGTAGAATAACCATAACCACCAAACAGGCATATGATTATCCAGTTCACGTATTCCATCGTACTCGTGTTCGAGTAGCAGGTCTTTTTCGTCGTCTAATATTTTCATTGCTCTGATTGCTTAAAGTTCATCTTGTCATCTTCGAGAGGGAGGCGTGCGGCATCATCCCAGTGATGTTTTCCTTTTTTGATCAGGTAAATCAACATGATTACAAAAAAGGTGAAAAACAGAATCAGGGAGATGCTTGGATAAATCCCAATATCTTCGATGGCACGTAATACATTCTTATACATGATTACTCCTCTTGCGGTTTGAAGTTAGCCTGAATACGATCACTGGATGGAAGTGACTCCCAGGGATTGTCTTCTCCTTTAATATCAACTCCCAGCCGCTGCATGTATGCGATAATGGCAATGATTTTCTTATCAGAAGTAATCTGAATTCCTTCAATCTGATCAAAGCCATTTTCTTTCAAGCCTTGGGTTATTTCCTGAGCCTGAGCTTCCAGGTCGCGAATAGCGATTTCTTCATAGCCTTCCACATAAGGCACACCTACACTTCTGAGGGCATTAATACGGGCTGGAATAGATTCCTTGTCCATATCCTGAGTGAAGAGCCATGGGTAAGCCGGCATAATAGATCCCGGTGAAGTAGAAGTGGGATCGTACATATGGCGTACGTGCCAAGAATCCGGGTACTTTCCTCCTAAACGTTGAAGGTCGGGGCCGGTTCGTTTGGATCCCCAAAGGTGTGGGTGATCGTACACAAATTCGCCGGCTTTGGAATATTCACCATACCGCTCGGTTTCAGAACGGAAAGGGCGAATCATCTGAGAGTGACAGTTATTACAGCCTTCCGCGATGTAAATATCACGTCCCTCAATTTCCAGCGGTGTGTAAGGCTTCACGCTTTCAATGGTTGGTACATTTGATTTCACAAGTGCAGTAGGCACGTATTCTACAATTCCACCAATCAGAATTACAACCAATACCAAAACGGTCATTTGAATAGGGCGGGATTCCAGGCGACGGTGCCAGCTTTCTTTATGACCTTCAGCAGGATTGATGATAGGCTGTGCTTCATCCACTTCAGATTTCTCGAGTGTTCCCTGCCGTGAAGTCTTAAAGATATTGTAGCTACCGATAGCAGCTCCAATGATAAAGAGCGTTCCACCTACAGCTCGCAGAGCATACATAGGAATAATCTGGGTTACAGTTTCCAGGAAGTTAGGATACTGCAGAAGACCTTCAGCAGTAAATTGTTTCCACATTAAACTCTGTGTGATTCCACCCCAGTACATAGGGATCACGTAAAAAATGGCGCCAAGGGTAGCAAACCAGAAGTGGACGTTGGCCAGCTTCACAGAATATAACTTGGTCTTGTATATCTTCGGTGTAATGTAATACAGCATCGCGAAGGTCAAACCACCGTTCCAAAGCAGAGCACCATTGTGTACGTGACCGATTATGTAATCGGAGTAGTGAGCAATGGCATTTACATTAGCGATGGATAGCATAGGTCCTTCAAACGTTACCATACCGTAAGCAGTAACCCCTACTACAAGGAACTTCAATACCGGGTCTTCACGAACCCGGTCCCAGGCTCCGCGAAGGGTTAACAATCCATTCAGCATACCTCCCCAGCTGGGGGCAATCAGCATTAAGCTGAATACGGTACCCAAAGCCTGAGCCCATCCCGGAAGTGCGGTATAGAGCAGGTGGTGAGGTCCGGCCCAGATATAAATAAAAATCAGCGACCAGAAGTGAACGATAGACAACCGATAAGAAAATATAGGTCGATTAGCAGCCTTCGGGATGAAGTAATACATAATCCCCAAAAAGGGTGTGGTGAGGAAGAAAGCCACCGCATTGTGCCCGTACCACCACTGAACCAGGGCATCCTGAACTCCGGCATAAATGGGATAACTTTTCAGTAAAGTAGCCGGCATTTCAAAAGAGTTAACAACGTGCAGTACAGCTACCGTGATAAAAGTAGCAATATAGAACCAAATGGCTACATACAGGTGTTTTTCACGACGCTTGAGGATGGTCATGATCATGTTAATACCAAAAATCACCCAAATAAGAGTGATGGCGATATCAATAGGCCATTCCAGCTCAGCATATTCCTTACTGGTGTTAATCCCGAAGGGAAGGGTAAGCACAGCTGAAACAATAATAGCCTGCCAGCCCCAAAAGTGGATGTTACTGAGCTTCTCACTCCACATACTGGCTTTACAAAGCCGAGGAAGTGAATAGTACACCCCGTAGAATATGGCGTTTCCGGCAAAGGCGAAGATCACTGCGTTGGTATGCAACGGTCGCAGCCGGCCATAGGAAAGCTCCGGTATAAAGCCGAGGAAGTCCGGAAAAATTAGTTTTAGGGCGATGGTTAGCCCGACGATAAATCCGATTAAGCCCCAGATTATGGTAGCTATCCCGAATTTCCGGACGATTTCGTTATCGTAATGAAAGGTTTCTAATGATGACATTACTCATCCCGATTTTTGTGGTTAGTTGTTTTTTTGTTTGAATTTGTATCGTCAAAAAGTACCCGCATCGATGGAGTGTACTGATCGTCGAACTGCCCGCTTTTCACTGCCCAGAAAAATAATCCCAGGAAAATTAAAGCGACCAATAAACTGAAGGCGATAAGCAGATAGATTACTTCCATATAGCCAGCCCCAGCTTTTGCGCTTTATAGCGCGTGGTTAAAAAGGTGAATACCATCACACTGATGGAGCTGAGCGGCATAAGTATAGCTGCCACGAGAGGAGACAAATGTCCTGTAATGGCAAAGCCCAGTCCAACGGTGTTGTATAAAAGTGAAAGCACAAAACTCATGATGATAATATTCATGCTTCCTTGTGAAAATTCGATGAAGTTCTTCAGATTTCTCAATGACTCTCCCTCAAGAATAGCATCACAGGCAGGGGAGAAGGAGCTGATGTCGTCCGAAAGAGCAATACCAAAATCACTTTGCTTCAGGGCTCCTGCATCATTTAATCCATCTCCGATCATTACCACCTTTTGATTTTTAGCCTGAAGCTGCTTTATAAACTCCAGCTTTTCTTCCGGCGATTTATTGAAGAACAGGAATCGTTGGTTGGCAAAATACCCTTCCAGCTCTTCCTTCTGCATTTCGTTATCGCCGGAAATAAGATAGGTGAGAAAGCTTGATTTAAGAGTTTGAAGAAGTTCAGAAACCCCGCTTCTGAGCCCTGCCTTGATTCCGAAATACCCCAGATATTTACCGTCTATGCTTACATGAGCTACAGAACCGTTAAAATCTGATTCGGGTATTTCAGATAGAGGACATTTAGTTTGTTCAGCTAAAAAAATCCGAGATCCAATACAAACCATACGTCCACCGAAGGAAGCAAAAATTCCTTTTCCGGAAACTTCATAATAGCTGTCGGGTAAGCGGTTGCTTTTCGAATCAACCTGAATAAAATCGGCAATTTTCCGGCTTATGGGGTGAACAGATTGCGTGCAGGTAGCATATATCAGAGATTCTTGTTCTGAAGATAAAGCCAATCCTTTAAAGAGCACTTTTGCTTCATTCTTATTCGTTAGGGTACCGGTCTTGTCAAAAACCACAGCCGAAGCTTTTGATAGGTTTTCAAGAAGCAGGTGATTCTTGACGAACAGTCCGTTTAGTGATAATACATTTAAAGCAGAGCCTAAGGTGAAAGGAGTAGAAAGAGCAAGTGCACAAGGGCAGGCTATAATAAGCACCGCTGTAAAAACGGAAAGTGCCATTTCCATGCCTGCAGCCTGTAGCCAGTACATTCCTGATACGGCAGAAATTCCTAAAACAGCTACGGTGAAATAGGGACTGATACGATCCGCAAAGCTGGTTAGCTTCAACTCTTTATCGTTATTAGTAAATGCCTCGTGATTCCATAGTTTGGTCAGATAACTGTTCTCAACTTCTTCTTCGGTTCTGAACGCAGCAGAGGTGCCAACTAATTTAGCCCCGGCATAGATGAGTTCTCCTTTCGAAACTTCAACCGGGTCAGATTCACCGGTGATAAAACTATAATCCACATACGCTTTTTTGGAAAGAAGGGTGGAGTCACAGGGAACCAATTCTTGATTCCGAAGCCTGATTTCCATTCCCGGAACCAGCTTATCCAGAGAAACAGACCTTTCAGAACCAGAAGTAGTTGTGACATTTACGGCAATGGGTAAATAGGATTTATAATCCCGATTAAAGGAAAGGCGGTTAAACGTTTTCTGTTGAACGAGTTTCCCAATTAATAAAAAGAAAATGAGTCCGGTAAACGAATCCATGTACCCGGTACCGGTTCCGGTAACGATCTCGTAAACACTTCGTCCAAATAGGGCAACGATGCCGATGGATATAGGTACATCCAGGTTCACCCCCCGCTGACTTAATGCAGCGAAAGCAGACTTCAAATAATCCTGACTGCTATATACCAATACAGGCAATGCCAAGAGAATATTCAATGCACCAAAAAAGATGTGAAACTGCCCTCCAAGACCACTATTGCCTGAATCAAGATAATCCGGAAAACTGAAAAGCATAATATTCCCGAAGGCAAATCCGGCCACGCCTAACTTCAGCCACAGGGAACGGTTGTGGTGCGATTTGGAAGTGTTGGTATCCAGCTTATCGAGCCTTATTTCGGGCTCGTATCCAATGGTGGTTAATTGTTCAACTACTTTCCGGAGGGAGGTGAATTCAAGGTCAATAAGGATGTTCAGTTCCCGCTTCAGAAAGTTAACCGTGGACTGTAGAACTCCGGAATCCAGTTTTTGCAGGTTTTCAAGCAGCCAAACACAGGACGTGCAATGAATGTTTGGGATATAAAGCGAAACAGAAAGCTGCTGTTGATTTCGGAAATCGGCTATTCGTGAAATTACTTCCTCATCTTCCAGGTAATCAAAACGGGTACGCGAGCGTGTATTTCTAAGATTGATTCCCGGATTACTTTCAAGATCGTAATAGGAACAAAGGCCGCTTTCGTCCAGAATTTGGAATGCTGTTTGACAGCCGGTACAACAAAAGGGTTTTTCCTGAAAATGTACGGTTGATTCCTGACACACCTCGCCACAGTGGTAGCATACATCGGTTGATATGGTAGCCGCCGGGTTTGACATTATTTGAATGAAGGAACTCCGTTTGAAAATTGCAAACGTAAGTCGAACCATTTCTGTGACATTTGCTTATCAACCTGATCGAAAGTTGTTTCCTTAAGCCACTCTTCAATCTTCTTTCGCTCTACCGACCAAAACTGATGAAAAGGGCAGGGCTCAATATGACCGCACCCTTCAATCCCCATAAAACACTTATTAAAAAATTCCACTCCATCAATAGCAGCGATTACATCCATCAGGGTAACCTGCTCAACCGGCTTGGCAAGGTAAACTCCACCATTGAGTCCTCTTCGGGATTTCAGGATTCCGGGCTCTTTTAGCTTAGCCAGAATCTGTGAAAGATAGGCGGTAGGGCAATTGAGAGATCTCGATAGTTGTGATGCAGAAACGGCGCCATCATCCGCATTTTTGGAGATTGCTATGATGGCCGAGATGGCATATTGAGCCCCTTGAGATATTAACCGCATAGAAAGTAATTAAATGAATATCCATATTCTAATATCGATATTAGATTTTAAGAAGTTTTCAAATAGCAGTCAATAACAGTAATGGCATTTCCGGTATTTAGAGTTTTTCTAAACACCGGTGCTCTTTAAAAAGTATTCACAATTGGTAATTATCATTAGCGAAATTAAAATTTAAGGTCCAACCTATGATTGAGTATCAGACAGCAGACGAAGCCGTACAGGCTATTAAAACCGGAGACCGCGTATTTGTGCATGGGGTTTCCGCTACGCCCGTTCCGCTTATAAAGGCGATGGCGAATCGCCATTCCGAACTAAAAGACGTAGAAGTCATTCATTTACATACTGAAGGTCCGGCCCCCTATGCCGATCCGGAATGCAGGGACAGTTTTTTTGTGAATGCACTTTTTGTTGGAGCTAATGTAAGAAAGGCTGTCAATGAAGGGCGTGGAGATTACGTTCCGGTTTTCCTGAGTGAAGTTCCATATCTGTTCCGAAATAAAATATTACCTCTTGATGTAGCCCTGGTTCATGTTTCCCCACCAGATAATCACGGGTACTGCTCACTTGGAGTTTCTGTAGACGCGGCACTGGCTGCTGTTCAGTCAGCTAAATATGTAATTGCGCAAGTCAATCCCAACATGCCGCGTACGCATGGAGACGGATTGATTCATGTACATGAAATTGATGCATTGGTACAAGCTAACGACCCTCTGCCTGAACAAGAAGCCCCGGAACCAAACGAAGCTGAACTTAAAATCGGGAAGTTCTGTGCAGAACTGATTGATGATGGTGCAACTCTTCAGATGGGAATCGGCGCTATACCCAATGCGGTGTTAAAAAGCCTAACGAACCACGAAGATCTGGGTGTGCATACAGAGATGTTTTCAGACGGGGTGATAGAGCTGGTTGAAAAAGGAGTGATTAACGGTCGAAAAAAGAAGATTCACCCCGGGAAAATAGTAAGTGGTTTTGTGATGGGGTCTAAGAAAACCTATAACTTTATAGATGACAATCCGGCCGTGGCTATGCTTGATATTGCCTACATCAACGATACGGCCGTGATTCGTCGTAACCCCAAAGTAACAGCTATAAACAGTGCTGTAGAAGTGGATTTAACCGGTCAGGTTTGTGCGGATTCTATTGGTACCTATCATTACTCCGGGGTTGGTGGGCAAATGGATTTCATTCGGGGAGCGTCGCTTTCGCCGGGCGGAAAGCCCATTATCGCCTTGCCTTCAATAACTAATAAAGGCATTAGCCGAATTGTACCGTATTTAAAACAAGGAGCCGGAGTAGTTACAACCCGGGCTCACGTTCATTATGTGGTGACGGAATATGGAGTGGCTAATTTGTACGGAAAAAATTTAAGTCAGCGTGCAAAAGCCCTGACCGGAATTGCGCATCCTGATCACAGGGAAGCATTGGAAAAAGCGATACACGAACGGTTCAACAAAAAATAGAAAGGCAGTAAGTGAGTTAGAGCCTTTTCACAAATAATCGTACCTTTGAACTTTCTGAAACCCTAACGCTTCAATCACTCCATCGGAATGTCGCAAACAACGATTCAAGAACCGGAAGTAACGCTCGAACTTGCCGAAGAACACGGCCTGAATGCAGAAGAATTTGAAATGATAAAATCCCGATTAGGTCGGGTGCCTACCTTTACAGAGCTGGGTGTTTATTCGGTGATGTGGAGTGAGCACTGCTCATACAAAAACTCTATAGTTGAGCTCAAAAAACTGCCCAGCGAAGGGGAAAACCTGCTGGTTGGAGCTGGTGAAGAAAATGCAGGACTCGTTGATCTTGGCGACGGACTTGGATGTGCCTTCAAAATTGAAAGTCACAATCACCCTTCGGCCATTGAGCCCTATCAGGGAGCGGCAACAGGAGTGGGTGGTATTCACCGCGACATTTTTACGATGGGAGCCCGACCGGTGGCAAGCTTGAATTCGTTGCGATTCGGGTCGATGGATAATCCTCGTGTCCGATATTTGCTGGATGGCGTGGTTCGTGGAATTGGAGATTATGGTAACTCATTCGGTGTACCTGTAATTGCCGGCGAGGTTTGTTTTGATGAAAGCTACGAAGGCAATCCATTGGTTAATGCCATGAGTATCGGACTGGTAAAGGAAGGCGAAACGGCTTCTGCTATTTCAAAAGGACTTGGAAATCCTGTGATTATTGTAGGGGCCAGTACTGGCCGGGATGGAATTCACGGAGCAACCTTTGCTTCTGAAGAAATCAGTGAAGAAAGTGAAGCCAAGCGACCAAGCGTTCAGGTGGGAGATCCCTTCACCGAAAAGCTGTTGCTTGAAGCCAGCCTGGAAGTGCTAAAAACCGGCGCTGTAATCGGCATGCAGGATATGGGCGCAGCCGGAATTGCTTGTTCAACTTCAGAAATGACAGCCAAAGGTGGACAGGGAATGAAGATTGATCTGGATAAAGTACCGGCCCGCGAAGACGGTATGACGGCTTATGAACTACTCCTCTCCGAAAGTCAGGAGCGGATGCTCATTGTTGCGGAAAAGGGACGCGAGCAGGAAGTGATAGACGTGTATGAAAAATGGGATCTGCATGGAGTAGTAATCGGAGAAGTGGTAGATACCGAAAATGTAACCTACTGGAAAGATGGTGAAATCAAAGCTGATATTCCTGCGGAGCACCTGGTGTTGGGTGGAGGAGCACCTCAGTATATTCGTGAAACGAAAAAACCGGCTTATCTAGATGAGGTTCAGAATTTTGATATTGATTCCTTGGATCATCATGATAATTATTCCGAAACCGTAACCCGGCTACTTGGTTCGCCAAATATCGCCTCCAAACGATGGGTGTACGAGCAGTACGATACTACGGTTCGTACGAATACCGTAACCGGCCCGGGAGCTTCCGATTCCGGTGTGATTCGCATAAAGGGCAGCAAAAAAGGATTAGTAGCTAAAACGGATTGTAATGGACGGTATGTGTACCTGAACCCACGAAAAGGTGGACAAATTGCCGTGGCAGAATCTGCCCGAAACGTAGTTTGCTCCGGCGCCAAACCGATGGCCATCACCAACTGTTTGAATTTTGGAAATCCTTATAAGCCGGAAGTGTATTGGACTTTCAAGGAAGCATTGGCTGGAATGAGTGATGCCTGTAGAGCCCTGAATACTCCTGTTACCGGTGGAAATGTGAGTTTCTATAATGAAAATCCTAATGGAGCTATTTTCCCATCGCCTATCATTGGTATGTTAGGGGTGATTGAAGACGTGGAAAAACACGTTATGACCCCCGGCTTCAAAAAAGAAGGAGATATCGTTCTCTACATTGGGGCCGACCGTAAAGGCCTGGGCGGAAGTGAATATCTGAAAACCATTTATGAATTGACTACCGGTGATGCTCCGGAAATAGATCTAGATTTTGAAGTGAACCTACAGCAGGCACTACTTACAGCCATTCAAACCGGACTGGTAACAGCCGCTCATGACGTTTCTGATGGCGGGCTGGCAATTGCCCTGGCAGAGATGGCTATTTTCGGGAAGAAGGGAGCAGAAGTTTCTGTGGAAACCATGAAAGGCTCAACCCATGAAATTCTATTCAGTGAAGCACAATCAGGTGTGGTTATTACCATTCCGGCAGCTGAATTGCAGACGACTAAACATCACTTTGAAAAAGCCAACGTACCCATGTTTGAGTTAGGTGTGGTAAAAGGAGATGCGCTGGAGATCAAAGACCTGGTTTCGCTCAATATTTCTGCAGCTGAGAAGACTTATGAAAGTGTAATCCCTAAAGCAATGGAAGCCTGAACAATCGGTAAGGCCTAAACTGACCTGAAGTGAGCCTTTTTATTTGAAATAGAAAGCGCAGCCAGCTTGGGTACGGTAAAATTCTTATCAAGAAATTCTTTAGGGGTAATTCCGGTCACTTTTTTGAAGTCTTTGATCATGTGGCTCTGGTCAAAATAGCCAAGGTCATAGCCCGTTTCGGTAAGACTGCCTCCGGAAAATATCAACTGATGGAGCAGGTAGTTAAAGCGAATCAGGTTGGCGTATTGCTTGGGGGAAAGTCCGGTAGCGTGTTTGAAGTTTTTCTCCAGAGTAGATTTATGCATCCCAAAAGACTCACAAAACTTAGAGATAATAACACCGCCTTTTCTTTTTATCACTTCGGTAATAAAAGCTGAAATAATATGATCCTGCTTCGGCTCTTTAACCTGAGCGCCCAGCCAGGAGTTAATTTTTGCGATAATTCTTGGAGCTGGAGTGTTTTTTAAAGCTTCATCCATGGCGAGGTCGGCTAATTCCGGCATTAGTTGTTGAAGAGGATATCCTACTTCACTTAATTCTTGAAGGCTTATTCCGGTCAACTGTTGAATAGCACCGGGTTTGAATCGCATTCCCAAACATTTAGTGAATGGCTTTTGATATACTTTTACGGCTTTTCTAAATGCAGGGACCAGACTGCAATATTCAACCAAATGCTTTCCACGGTTCTCCTCGTCCTCTCTCAGGTAATTCCCATTCAGCATAAAGATGGCATCTGTGTTACCATCTGGAATTATGAAATCAAAATCCTGTTCAAAATCATCAGGGTGGAGTGTACTTACCCAATATGATTCCACGAGATGGCTGATGTTTCCGGGCGCCGAATATTCAACATAATCCATAAAATGTGACTCCTCCCATATTGTTCGTGTATTTCAACGCAAAACAATAGTGAATGTTAGCGAGAAATTCGTCTTTTTTACAAGGGTAATGCCATTCAGATTATGTATGATTCAGTCAACTTTCAACTAATGGTTCTGCTATGAAATTAATTATGATTCTAATAGTGATGGTTTTGGCTGTTAACAATTCATCTAATGCTCAAACAAGCATATCTGATTTAGAACCTGAAGCCTACTTCGATTTTTGGGTTGGAGAATGGGATTTGTCGTGGACTGATAACCAGGGGAATGTAGGAGCAGGAACCAACACCATTGAAAAAATTCTGGATGGTGTGGTAATACAGGAAAACTTCAGGGCTACTAAAGGAAACCTGGAAGGCTATAAAGGAAAGAGTGTATCGGTCTATAACCCGCAGCGGCAATCCTGGCACCAGGCCTGGGTAGATAATCAGGGCGGATATATTGATCTTAAAGGAGCGGTAGACGGAGATAAGAGAATTTTCCAAACAGATGAGCGACCCGGACCGCAAGGAGGGAGCTTCATTAACCGCATGGTATTCTATGACATTGAGGAAGATTCATTCACTTGGGATTGGGAATCATCTCAGGATGGAGGAGAAACCTGGTCGCTAAATTGGCAGATAAAATATAAACGAAGATAAAGATACTAATGCATCAAAAAGTATTTTGTTTGGGAGTGATGTTGGGTGTGGTTTTATTCAACCCGGTATTAATAATGGCCCAGCATAAATCCGGTACAGAAATTCTAAGCCTAAGTCAGAAACAACACGATCCAAATAATAAATGGCCGGGTGCAGTATTGAATATTCGTATCCAGGAACCCAGATTACAGAATCCTCAGCGTTATTCAATACTGAATCTTAATAACCAAACGGGTTATTTCAGCCTGGTTCGGGATTCTGAGGTTGGCCGGGTTGAACGCATTATTGACAAAGAAGGAAACCCAAAGGTTTTGTTAAACGGCTCACCCCAAATGGATGAAAGTATAGTAAATGAATACCGGTTGGGAGAAGAGCGAAACGCAGGCTACCGTTCTTTCTATAAACTGATGTACGGGTTGCCGATGTCGGTAACGGAAAGCGTGTGGGAGAATATAAAGGATGCTGAATCTACTACCCTGGAAGGACAGGAAGTATACAAAGTTCAGGTAGAACTGAAGGCAGCAATGATTAGCAAGCATTGGGTGCTTTATTTCGATAAGGATGATTATTCCCTTTTTGCACTGAAATTTGATCATTCCGGGGATCCAAATCGCCCGGATGAAATCATCATGTTTGACGGGGTTTATCACTTTGGTGAAATTGCTATTCCCAGATTCCGGCACTGGTATCACGAAAATACCGGTGAATATAGAGGAAGTGATGTGATTGTGAAGGGGTTGGAAGAAGAATAGAGGAACGAAAATTCATGTAATCTACTTTTCCATGATGACTATTTATTAAGAAAGACAATCACATCATGGAGAATAAAATTGTACTCATCGTAGGCGGCTCAGGTGGAATTGGAAGCGCAACGGCCAATCGATTTGCGAAAGAAGGTGCTAAAGTAATACTGGCTTCCCGCAACAAAGCCGATGTCGAAAAAGTAGCTAAAGAAATTAATGACAATGGCGGGGAAGCATTCGCAATAGAAGTGGATGCTACCAACGAAGACTCCGTCAAAAGAATGACGGATGAAATTACCAATCAGCTCGGAAAAATCGATGTGCTGATTAATGCATTCGGGCAGGGAATTATTCAACCATTCATGGATATCAATCCGGCAGATGCCAAAGAAATCATCGATACTAATGTCTACGGTACTTTTCTGGTTACTCAAACCGTAATGAAAAACATGAAAGAGGATGAGCCAACGTCCATAATCATGTTTCCTGGTACCATGGGCAAATACGTAATGAAAAATGCTTCGGTGTATGCGGCTTCCAAGTTTGCCATTCAGGGGTTCACCAAAGCTTTGGTGGAAGAACAGCGCAGGGGTAATACAAAATTCTCTCTCTTATACCTCGGCGGAGTGGATACCCCATTCTGGGATGATGACCGGGTAAATATGAACATTAAAAAAGACATAATGCTTACCCCCGATGAAGTAGCAGAAGCCGTTTATTATGCTGTGAACCAACCTTCAGGTTCGGTTATGAATGAAGTGGTTATTCAACCGGAGAGTCATCAACTGGTGTGAAATATGCTACCCGGCAAAAACGGCAAAAAACTGATTTCAGTAAGTAAACCTTCACCTAAGATGGCTGAAGGCTTCACAAAAATGGTACGGAACAGCTAGGTTGGGTCTATTCAAAGAGACATTCGTATGATGGGCTATTTGCTAAAATTAGCGACCCCGTCGAATATCTGATGATAGTAGTTGGTGACAATCATAAATGGATACTTGAAGATTTGATGCAGAAAACACCGGATCTTAAAGAGGTGTATTCTGTTTGAGTTTGGGGCTGTATTGAGTACTATTTACCGTCACTTCACATTTCGGATAAGAAAATGAAAAAACTGAATTCGTTCTTAGATAAGTACTCAAAGTATGGCGAGGTATTCATTCGCATAATACTCGGCTTCCATCTCATTTATGGAACACAAGACAACGTGTTTTCGTGGGACCGTATGCTGGAGTTTTCTGATTTCCTGACCGGCTTCGGATTTCCATTACCTCTGCTTTCCGCAATAGTCTCGGTGTATGCACAATTCCTGAGTGGAATCATGTACGTAATCGGCTTTCACGTCCGGATAGCTGCAATGATTATGGTTTTCAACTTTACCGTTGCCATATTAATGGTGCACATCGGGGACAGCTATCCGGGAATGTTTCCTGCTATAGTGATGCTTGCCGGATCTTTGTACCTACTGTTTAATGGCAGTAAGGTTCTTAAGATAAAATAACACCTGTAGTCATAGGTTATTAATCGGCTACCGGGCATTTATCCAGCGAAGTCTTATATGCCTTCTCCAGAATATCCAGTCCCTCATCAATCTGATCCTGGGTAATGGTAAGTGGCGGACGGAAACGCACGGTGTTTGGACCGCAAGAAAGAATCATCAATCCACTATTGACACATTCTTTGATTACAGCATCTCGAGAGTGGCCATCTGGCAGGTCAATAGCACAGAAGAGTCCTTTTCCGCGTGGGTTGCTTAAATGTTCGTGTTGATCGGCAAAGGCCTCCAGACGTGTTTGCAGGTAATTACCGACTTTAGCCGCATTATCAACGAGATTCTCTTCTTCAATGACATCCAAAATACGGCCGAAGCGCACCATATCTACCAGATTTCCTCCCCAGGTAGAATTGATTCGGGAAGAAACGTGAAAGCAGTTGGTTTCAACTTCATCCACTCGTTTTCCAGCAAGGATACCACACACTTGGGCTTTCTTTCCAAAAGCAAGGATGTCGGGTTTCACGTAATGCTCATGAGCCCAGAATTTCCCGGTCATGCCTACTCCGGTTTGGACTTCATCGTAGATCAGCAGTGCTTCATGTTTATCAGCTAAATCCCGAAGTGCTTGATGGAATTCCGGTCGGAAATGACGATCGCCACCTTCTCCCTGAATCGGCTCAATCAAAATGCAGGCGATGTCATCCTTAAACTGCTCAAAGTAGCGTTCGGCCTGGGCGATGGCTAATTCTTCCTGAGCAGCTGTTTGTTGGATATTTTCTTCGGTAGCAGGATACGTCATGGCCGGACTGATAACTCTCGGCCAGTCGAATTTGGGGAAGTATTTTACTTTGTCGGGAACTGTATTGGTTACAGATAACGTGTAACCAGACCGGCCGTGGAATGCTTTTTCGAAGTGAAGCACTTTATGCCCTTTCTCTTCCCGGTATCCCTTTTCGAAATTCTTCTGCACTTTCCAGTCAAAGGCTACCTTCATGGCATTTTCAACGGCTAAGGCTCCGCCGGATATGAAAAAAGAGTAGGGCATGTAATCGGGAATTCCAACCCGGTCAAAAGATTCCATAAACTCGGCCATATCCTGAGTGTAGATATCGGAGTTGGATGGTTTATTAATGGCAACACGACCTAGTTTTGCGAGAAAATCATCATCCTGGGCCAGTTTGGGGTGGTTCATCCCTAATGGATTGGAGGCAAAGAATGTAAAGAAATCGAGATAACGTTTACCTGATTTGGAATCGTACAGATAAGGCCCTTCGCTTTCCTCAAGGTCGAGTACCATTTCGTAACCATCGGTAAGCATATGTTTACTTAATACAGATCGAACCTGATCAGGGGTAATTGTCATACTATCTCGCATTGTTAGCTCCTGCTGTAAATTTCATGTTTCTTGGAAGCTACCAAATAGAGCGTATTGCCTCAATAGCTTTTAAGTTCATTAAAGTTAGAAATGCACATTGTCTTGTCAATAACGGTGCATGATCAGCCGGTAATTCTTCTTTTTTACAATTGGTTAGAAATCGTGGTTCTTACTCTATAGAGAATTCAAGTGATTAAACTCCTTATAAAGAATCGCCAAAGCTCTGTAGTGTTCAGTATGGTCAAAAATACTTAGTATGTGAAAGTAGCTATTCAACATATATCGTATTGAAGCCTGCAGGTTTTGGCTTTTCATGTATATATGAAATGATGTGTTTTCCTTTTCGGGAAGGCCTATCGAGCCAAATACCTGATCACTTCTCGACGTTAAGGGCACCAGCCAATCGGTACATTCACAGTTTTTGAAAGTGAATCATATTCTACCAAGATTTCAATTTCAGTTTGAGGGTTATTTTTGAAACTTCCCTCTGAACCGAGTTCGGCATCACCACTTAACACAGAGTAAGAAGCAGCATGAGCAAGCGAATATTTAACCGTATTGGTTAACGTAATGATTGGATTAAGTCTTCTGAAGTGTAACCCCGGAGAAGATTGGCTGGGAATACATTCCAGAACTACTTCCATGGATTCCGGCTCAGGATTATCTGCTTGATTGAAAAAAGCAATTAATGGCATGTGTATACGCTGAAGCCAGTCGGACGGGAAATGTGCTCCACTTGGAACTTCATAATAAAAATTGTTCCGGCCGGGAATAACTCCATGTTTATCGAGCTCTCTGTATAAAGGAACGTAGTAATTCCATTCATTGGTGCCTATGTCGAACCAGAATTTCTGTCCTTCATCATAAGAACCATTAACCTCGGAAAAGATGCTGTAATCTGCTACCCAAAGGGATCCGGAGAGTCCGGCTGAATATTTTATTTTATCGGGGAATTTGAGCCCCATCCAGGTAGAAATAAGCCCTCCTAATGATGCTCCCAGAATGCCGACTTCACCCGTATCCACGGAGAAGTTTTCTTCCATGTAGGGAATCACATAATCAAAAATGCCTTGTGCATATTCAGAGGCACTGGGAGTATAAGGGCCCCAGTTTGTGGTAATCCACCGATCTTCATAGGGGATGTACCAATTCATCCGCTGTCCCTGATTGTAAACAGCCGCAGCTATGACCGGTCTGATTTTCTGATCCGAAATTAACCGCTGCAGCACTCGATCCATATTCCAGGAGCCCCCACCAAACATGTCTTCACCATCATTCAGTAAAAGTAACGGATAAGCCGTATCCGGATCGTAATCTTCAGGGACAAAAACCTCGATTACTATTCCATTGCTAAGGCGAAATGTTTTATCTGGCGATGAACCCGGTGGTTCATTTCTATCAGTTGAAGCCGGGGTAGAACACCCGAATGTGATACCCGAGAAACAAAAGGCTAGTATTATTAAACAAAAATGTCTGGGAAACATGGCAGTACCTGTTATGGAATGATGAAATTAAATGTGTTCGGTAAACATATTACTGAACGATGGGTAGCTTGGCTCATGGTTAGAAATGGAATGACATTTTTTATGGATGAAAAGGGATTCATAAAGAAGAAATATCGCATCACAGAAAGGCTAACGGTTATACTAAACCGGTCGATAACTTCATCTTACTTAGGTGAACGTTCATCCTGAAAAAAAACAAACAATAACTGGGGTTCAGTTAACTTGTCGAAAACTTATACAAATCAACTACGATGACACAATCACTAAAGCTATTTACTCTTATTACCTTTTCACTTTTATCGGTGAATGTATCGGCTCAATCCTATATAGAAATCTATAATGAAGGACAGGAGGCTTTGAAAAAGGGGGATGTTCAAACATTCAGAGAAAGTATGGTGCAAGCCAACGAGCTTCGCCCAAACCACCCGGTTATCATGTACAACCTGGCCAAAGGGCATATGCTGAATAATGAGAACCGGCAAGCTTTTCAAACCCTAGAAGTGCTGTTACATTTCTATGCTTCTCCGGCAATATTGGATACGTCAGAGTTCAATGTTCTCAAAGTTTTACCGGAATGGGAGCAGCTGACAAAAGCCGTATCGGAAAAACAAACAACCAACTCAACCAGTGAGGTAGCTTTTGAATTTGATAAGCCGGGCTTTCACCCGGAAGGAATAGCCTATGATGGGGAAACCGGAGATTTTTATCTGACGGATATAAGAGAAGGATTCATTTACAGGTTCAACCCAAATAAAGGAGAACTTGAACTGTTTGTGGACTTAAAAGAATCGGGGTATTGGTCTGCGCTGGGAGCTGCTATCGACCCTATCGATCCTGAGGTAATCTGGATTACTACTTCTGTAATGCCACAATTTTCGAATTTTGAGGAGGAGGTGGATGGTGAGTCTGCAGTATTAAAAATCAGTAAAAAAACCGGCCGCATTATAAACAGTTATGAACCGGAAGGGGAGCGAATTTTAGGAGACCTAACCATCACTGACGATGGTATTGTATATATAACAGATAGCCGAAACCCTGTGGTATTTACTATTGATAGTAATGATGTACTGAAAGTAGCTTTTCAATATGAAAAATGGTGGAACCTGCAGGGGTTGGCTTTTTCCGATGACCAGAAGTATCTATATCTGTCGGATTATATCACCGGAGTGTATAGCATTGAAATAAGTTCAGGAACAATTCAGCCAATAATGGGAGAGAATGAATGGTTGAGGGGAGGAGATGGTATTTATCAAAAAGGCGGGATTCTGACTGTTCTTCAAAACGGAACTACGCCTAAAAGAGTGGCTCAAATTCAGTTGGGGGATAAAGGAAAAGCAGTTACTGAGACACTCGCTTTCCCGGATCAAGCCCGGGAGGATATTAATGAGCCTACGCTGGGCACTTGGGTAAATGATGATTTGTACTATATTGGGAATAGCCCCTGGGGGTATTACGGTGAAGACAGAAGTCCTGTATTGGATAAATGGCCGAAACTCAAAATATTCAAACTTAAAACACAGGCGGTACGCCCATGAGGTTTAACACCCTTAAAAACAGATTTATCATTTCCTTTGTGTTGGCTATGCCCTCTTATACCTTTTTGTATTTGATCAGGGGCTATGATTTTTCGGACATGACTTTATACTCACATCTGGAGTATTCCATAGCTGTTTTTATCATACTGGTTGCGTTGTTTGAAGTCCATACCCTGAAAAGCCACTGGCTGGAAAGGTGGATGCCCTGGCAACAAAAGATTCCCCGGCGACTATGGTCCGAAATTGCATTGACCGCTATTTTGACTCCGGCTATTGTAACCCCCGTTATGGTGCTTTTATACCAAACCATGTGGGATATGAGCGTTTGGTTTCCGGGAATGATAGAGTACAATCTCTTTGCTTTGAGTTTTTCACTTTCTATCGGTGCCTTTGTGAATGCAGATGTTATCATAAAGGAGTGGAAAAAATCATTATTGGAAAACGAGATCCTTGAAAAAGAGAATGCAAAAGCACGATTAAGTGTGCTTCAGGCGCAAATAAGCCCCCATTTTTTATTCAATAACTTCAACGTACTGAACGCCTTAATTGACGAAGATCCAAAGCTGGCTCAAAAATACCTGGATGCACTCAGCGATATTTACCGGTATGTACTAAATCAAAAAAATGAAGAACTGGTTTTATTACGTGATGAAATTGAGTTCATTAAAAAATACTTGTTCCTGTTACGAATCCGGTTCAATGAAAAGCTAACTTGCACGATTTCCGTAAACGGTCATGGAGATTATCGGGTGCCATCTGCCACCCTTCAGATTTTGGTAGAAAATGCCGTTAAACACAATGAGATTTCTTCCCGTCACCCATTGGAGATTTCGATTAAAGTAAAGGATGATGAACAGCTCGAGATTCGAAATAACCTTCAACCCAAAAAGAGCTCTGTAAAAAGTACCGAAGTAGGGCTAAAGAATATATCCGATCGCTATAAATATTTTACCAACAAGCAGGTGCGCATTGAAAAGAGTGAGCACGAGTTTGTGGTTCAGATACCCATAATAAAAATGAATGCGTCATGAAGATTCTTATTTGTGAGGATGAAGCTCCTGCCAGCAAGCAGATTTCAAAACATATAAAGGCAGTACATGAAGGTGCAGAAATCGTCGCTGCCGTTGAAACCGGTGAAGAAGCGTTATCCGCAATCAGAAAGCATGAGTTAGATTTAATTTTTATGGACGTGGAGTTGGCAGACGGCCCTTGCTTTGAAACGTTGGATAAAATCGAGATTAATACCCCCATTATATTCACTACTGCCTACGACGAATATGCACTTAAAGCATTTAAGCTGAACAGTATTGATTACCTGGTAAAACCTATTTCGCGGGATGATATAGCCAAGGGATTTGAAAAATATAAGCGGGTAAAAAAGACATTTGAAGAAGGCCCCGCTTTTACTTTCACCAAAGAAATACTCAACGAAAATAACTACAAAGACCGGTTTTTGGTGAAGCTGGGAAGAAAGCTATTTCCATTGCAGATCAACGACATTGCCTATTTTATGGCGAGTGATAAGTTGGTGTGGTTGGTTACGAATGAGAAGAAAAAGTATATCATCAACTTTACCTTAACCGAGCTTGAGGAGATGCTGAATCCTGAATTGTTTTTCAGGCTGAATCGCCAGTTTATAGCGCATATCAACTCAGTGAAGGACCTGGAGCCCTACTTCAAAGGACAAGTAACGGTAAACCTTACCCCTCCGGTAGAAGAAGAAATTATCATTAGCCGAAATAAAACTCCCGAGCTAAAAGAGTGGCTCGGGGTTTAGGCGATTAGTCGCTTTCTATAAACTGAACCAGAGTTTTTTTAATAATTCCCACACAATCCATCAGTTCATCTTCCGTCATAACAAGCGGTGGAGCAAAGCGAATGATATTTCCGTGAGTCGGTTTTGCCAGCAATCCGTTGTCTTTCAGAGCCACACAAAATCTCCAAGCGGTGTCGCTTTCCGGGGAGTCGTTTATGACAACGGCATTCAACAACCCTTTACCTCTCACTTTCACAAACAGGTCAAATTCTTCAACCAGTTTATTCATTTCTTCCCGAAAGATTTCACCCAGCTCGCGTGCATTCTGAGCCAGGTTTTCTTCCTGCACAACATCTAAAGCAGCAATGGCCACTTTACAAGCAAGGGGATTACCACCATAGGTAGAGCCGTGCTGTCCGGGTTTAATGACCTCCATAATATGGTCGTCTGCTAATACGGCTGAAACAGGATAAGCGCCTCCCGACAATGCCTTTCCTAGGATAAGCATATCAGGTTTGGTGTAGGTTTTCTGTCGCTCACAATTACCGGCGCAGGTACAATCTCCGCAAACGGCAAGTAGGCTGCCGGTACGTGCAATCCCGGTTTGAATTTCATCCGCAATAAAGAGCACGTTGTTTTCTTTGCAAAGTGCGGCAGCTTTGGAAATGTATCCATCATCAGGTACAACCACTCCGGCCTCACCCTGAATGGGTTCAGCAAGCAACCCGGCGATATTCGGTTGCTTTAAGGCTTCCTGCAAAGCACCAATATCGTTATAAGGAATCTTGATGAAGCCGGGGGTATAAGGACCAAAGTTTTTGCGTGCGTCCGGGTCGTTAGAGAACGAGATGACCGTGGTTGTTCGCCCATGGAAGTTATTCTCTAATACAATGATTTGCGCTTCCTGCTCAGGAATTCCCTTTTTCTCATAGGCCCATTTACGGCAAATTTTTATGGCCGTCTCAACACCTTCGGCTCCGGTGTTCATAGGAAGCACCTTATCGAAACCGAAATAGTCAGTGATATACTTTTCATATTCGCCGAGTACATTATTGTAGAAAGCACGAGAGGTAAGGCTGAGTGTGTTAGCCTGCTCGGTTAAAGCCTGAATTATTTTTGGATGACTGTGCCCCTGATTAACAGCAGAATAGGCTGATAAAAAATCATAGTACTTGTTACCCTCGGGGTCCCATACGTGAACTCCTACTCCTTTAGATAATACCACCGGCAGGGGGTGATAATTATGTGCTCCGTATTCATTTTCTAACGCTATTGCTTGCTTGCTATCTATCATACAATCCTTTAATTCAAGTTTTCTCAAAATTACTAAATCAAACACTGAAAGATTAGTAAGAAATCTAAAAAATCTCTTGATATCGGTTGGGTAATAGTCGTATATTAAAAGCCTTCACCGCGGGGTGGAGCAGCTGGTAGCTCGTCGGGCTCATAACCCGAAGGTCGCAGGTTCGAATCCTGCCCCCGCCACTATTAAAGCCTTCTGATTTATCAGAGGGCTTTTTTTATGCTCTTCTTTTCGGTAATGAAGTAAGTTGATTCTTCTTACCCTTTTTCTAAAAAAAGTTAGTTCAAAAAAAAAGCCCTCACCGAAGTGAGGGCTTTAAAGAAATGAAAACTAATTAACTATTAGTTGTTTCCTTGATATCCAGTGTTCTGAACCATACTGGAGTTTGCATCCATCTCAACCTGTGGGATAGGGAAAGCTGAACGGTAGTCAGGATAAACCAGTGTTTGGAATCCTCCAGGATCTTCATCTGGAGCAATATCTTGCTCGTCTCTCATTTGGGTATGGAAGTAGTCTCCTTCTCCAAGTAATTCAAGACGTCTTTCAAGAAGTACATCAGCTAAAGAAGCAGTACCTACATAAGGTGACACCGGGTAACGGTTATCAGCTAATTGATTTAAGGTAGTTGCAATTTCAAGTCCAGTAGCATTGCTACGTGCCTGAGCTTCAGCTTTGTTCAGAATAACTTCTTCAATACGAAGCATACGGATGTTGTCGTCACCGTTGATCTCGTCAGGATATTTTCCAACTAAACGATACTGGTTGTCTCCGTTCACATCTTCAACAGCTACTAAACCGAATCGGTAGTCATCTGTAGCATAGAGATCGTATGTTGCCTGATTCATCTCAACATCACCATAGTTGGTGTTTTGATAGATTCGGGCAATACTGTTATTACCGGCATTGTTTGTTGCGGTATAACCGAGCTCAAAAATACTGTTTGATGACTCATCAGTAGCCCAAGCAGCTGCAAGTGCAGTTGAATCTCCCGGGATAGAAAATGGCCCGTTGTCGATAACATCATCTGCTGCTGCAATAGCACCTGCATAATCACCAGTAGTTAATAATACTCGTGATTGCAGAGCTTTAACTGCCCAGTAAGTAGGTACAGTAACATCACCGTCAAGAGTAGGATCAATCAGATCTTCTGCGGTTTCTAGATCACTGATTACAGCATCATATACCTCCTGTACAGTTGCTCTTGCAGGAAGCAGATTTCCTTCATTATAAGTAGTAATGATAGGAACACCTGCGGTACCACCAGCGTGCTGCTGCCCGAAAGTACGTACAAGGTCAAAGTGTAACAGGGCACGTAAGAAGTAAGCCTGTCCTTTAATGTGATCTACTTCAGGTGATGACTCAAGGTCTGCGTTAATTGCAATATTTGCATTCGCAATGGCCTCGTAAGGAGTATCCCAGAAGCTGAGAGCATAACCATTAGTAGTTGTATAAACATGCTGACTTGGAGCTCCGAATCGGTTAGAAGCGGAAGAACTCCACATGTTGTCAGATCTCACTTCGTTAGCTACGATCCAGTCGCGACCGTAAAGGTCGGTTCCATTCATATCATCAAGTGCTCCGTAAACCATGGCTTGCAGGTCATCAGGAGTGTTGATTGCTTCAGCAGTTTCTTTTGCTTGATCTACAGAAGGTGTAAGAAAGTCGTTACATCCTGTAAACAAAACTGCCACAAAAAGTATTGTTAATAATTTATTCGAAATATTCATTATGGTAGTTTTTAAAAGTTAGCTTTGATACCAAAAGTCAAGGACTGTAATGGCGCCGCGTTTAGATCTAAGAATCCGTCAGCTCTAACTTCAGGATCAAATTCTAACAAATCATCAAAGGTATGTGTCCATAGGTTTTGGCCTAAGAAATATACCGTGGCTGATTTAAGACCAATCTGCTGCAAAGCTCTCGCCGGAATATTGTATCCAACGTTAAGATTTCTCAGTCGGAGGTAATCTCCGTCATAAAGGAATCGGGAAGAGGTAGCAGCCGTAAGTCTTGCATTACCAGAAGTTGGGCGAGGATTTAACGCATTGTCACCCGGTTGTTGCCATCTGTCGTACTGAGAGGCATACTGGTTATACAAGAAAGTAAAACGGCCGTCAGAAGAATTGATAAACGCCCAAGTGTCATAAACTTTGTTTCCAAAGCTGTAGTACAGATCAGCACTTACATAGAAGTTTTTAACATCTACACGAGTGTTGATTCCACCAAAAGTAGTAGGCTGTGCGTTGGCACCTTGATAGAATGCTTCAGCAGCATTGTAATCGTTGGTAGTGGCTGACTTTGTTCCATCAGTATACCACAGTGGATCTCCGTTGTCAGGGTCTACACCAGCCCATCCACGCATAAACCATGAATCAACAGCAAAACCCTCTACGGCTCTGTATCGTGTTCCGGTTGTAATTTCGATGTCTTCACCATTCGCATCGGTTGGCAACTTGGTAACTTCGTTTTCAAGTAAAGTGATGTTACCGCCAAGGTTCCAGGCAAAGTCACGAGTTCTTACAACGTCAAAGTTAGCTTCAATCTCTACACCCTGGTTGTACAGTTCGCCAATATTCTGAGTTTGAGAATTGTGACCGGTAGTACGAGAAAGAGGTACGTTGAAAAGTAGGTCGTAACTGTTTTTTCTAAAGTAAGTTACAGAACCTGATACTTTGTCAACTAATTCGAACTCTAAACCAATGTCATAGGTGTTGGCTTTTTCCCAAGACAGCTTGTTATTACCGAGGTTGTCTGTCTGGATAGCTGGGTTTCCGTAATAAGACCCTTGGTAATTAACGGTAGCCTGGTAGTTATTAAGACCTACAGCAGAGTTACCGGTTAATCCATAAGAAGCTCGTACTTTCAGGAAGTCAATAAAGTCTAAATCCTGGATGAAGTCTTCCTCACTTAATACATAAGCAAGTCCAATAGAGTAGAACGTACCCCATCGGTAGTCTTCACCAAATCGGGAGTTTCCTTCGTATCGGATACTACCGTCAGCGAAGATTTTTTCAGACCATCCATAATTCATAAGACCCGTGAACGAGGCTACAGCCCAGTCGCTTGACTCAGAAAATGCGGCAACAGGGTTTGCTGTTGTAGCAAGGTTAATGAGTCCTGGTGCGGCAATACCTTCACCTGAACCACCAACTTCGAATCGGCTATTCTTCTGAATTTCAGAGAACAGCTTGAATACGAAAGAGTTATCTACATTTGGCGTGAAATTGTAGGTAATGTTGTTTTGGAATACATAGTTAAAGTTACGTAACCAATAGTCATCAACACGGCCACTTTCATCGTCAGAATCACCATAAAAGATGTTGTTGTAGTTTTTCTCTTCACTTACCAGGTAATCAACAGCAAACTTCGAAGTGAACTGAAGATTTTCAAGAATTTGAATATCAACCTGAGTGTTATTCAGAATTCGAGCCGTTCTGTTTCTGTCAATATCATTCTCTTGAGTATAGAGAGGGTTGTAAATAGCATTTGACAGATTGTCGATATTGTAAGTACCATCGCTATTTCTAACCGGGTCAATTGGAAGCATAAAATACTTAGCCAATACCGGGCTACCGAAGTAACCGGCACCTTCAAGGATACCGTCTTGCTCAACAAAAGAACCAGTGGTACGGTTGTTGATTCTTACTCTTTCATCCAAACGGTGGGTAATATCAAATTTACCGGTAGCACGGTTAATTTCTGTACCAACAGTGGTACCTTCCTGGTCAAAAATACTACCGGAAGCGTAGAAGTTGGTTACATCGTTACCGCCACGGGCAGAAAGAGAATACTCTTGCTGTAGCGCATTTTCGTTAGTAGCAGCTTTTTCCCAATTACTATTGGTTTGGCCATCCCATGGGGAAGCAACACCATAAGCTTGCTGGTAAATTTCATCCCATTGCTCAGCATTGAGAGGGTCTGGGCCATTTACAGCTTTGTTGTTGTAACCACGCTGGGCAGAAACAGAATAAGTTGTACTTCCTCTGCGACCTTCTTTAGTAGTGATAACAATTACACCGTTAGTACCTCGGGCACCATAAGGAGCAGTAGAAGCAGCATCTTTCAATACGGTGATAGACTCGATGTCGGAGCTGTTAAGCGTTGACAGGAATCCAAGACTACTGGTAGCGCCATTTGTACTGATGTTTCCTGAAACAACAGGTACACCGTCGATTACAAACAGTGGGTCTGTTCCTGCGTTAATAGAACTGATCCCGCGAATTCGGATGTCCTGTACAGCACCTGGAGTACCAGAGCTAGCTGTAATTTGAACACCAGCTGCTTTACCCTGAAGCGCACCGTCCACAGAAGCGACAGGTACGTTTTCAAGTTGATCAGCACTTACAGAAGCAACAGTACCGGAGAAAGAGGCTCGGTCGATAGTACCAAAACCTGTTACCACAACCTCATCCAGACCAACAAGGTCTACACTTAGTTGAGCATCCAGTGTTACTGTGCCGGAACCGACTTGTACTTCAGAAGTAAAAGATTCGTATCCAACGTAAGAGATGTTAATAGTGTAAGTGCCGGCAGGTACACTGCTGATAGTATACATACCATCAATGTCTGTTTGGGCACCTTTTTGAATAGATTCAATATAAACGGTTGCACCAATAAGGGCTTCACCAGTTTCAGCATCGGTGACTTCACCTGTAATTGTCCCGCTTTGTGCATATGCACAAACAGACAAAAACATGGCGAATGCCATGAATAGTAGCTTTTTAAACATAGTAGCTTTGATTTTAGTTATAGGATAGATATTAAAGTGAATAAAAATTAACGATTGTTCGTTTTAAACACCTTAATATCAATTAAAACTCAATATCAAAAGATTGGGTATTAAAAACAAAACAGAAATTACTGAAATGTTATCTCTCTATAACCTTATTATTGGCTTAGATATAGAATGGAACCGTCTCTCCAAGCTTGTATTTGACGGTACTGTAAATTGAACAGATTTGAGGACCTTTTGAGTATGAAGTTTTCAAATGGGAATTTCGTATTTCCGTAGCGCTTATCTTCAAAGAAAATGCTGGGTGTTCTGTTTCCACTATCAAATTCATAAAACCAGGTCATTTCCCCAAAACCACTGTCTATATATAAAGGTGGCCCAAACAAGATATAGATCATACCAGGGTCTGTTTTCCAACCTTCCTTATAATTAGAAAACTGAATGTTTGCCTGTTCTACTCTTTCATAATAAAGTTGGAGGATTCTTTTGGTTCTTGGGACATTCCGTATATTGCTAAGCCAATACTTATCAATAGCAGATTTTAAAGAATCATTGTTTTCAATCTTTAATAGTTCGTTGTACTCATTTTCTTTCATAATATATACGAGGGGTTCTGCTAATTCTCTTGGCGACTTTAGCGAAGGGAAGTTTTTGCTCTTTACTGAGAAGTCACGAACCTCATAAAAATTTTCACCGTCGGAAGTCTCTACTTTTACTTCGAATCGGTAATTTCCTCTACTCAAATCAGTAAAACTGTTTTCAATCGTTACGCTTCCCATTGCTTCTAGTTTACGCATATTAGAATGTATTACGGTCATGTCTGAGTAATCAAGACCTTTATATTCTATGTTTGATCTGCGGAAAGAACGCCCACTCATAGATCGGGCTGGTTTCATATCTGCTTCAAAGCGAATTAATCTGGATTGTATATCCAGTGATTCACTAGCCTTTCCATTGGTTACCTGATATGTGAATTTGAGTGAATCGAAGCCGGCATTAACATTATATTTGTTTATCGCCAGGAAATTTTCTTCAGGAGAGGGTTTATTATAGAACCGTATATTACTGATTGATATCGCTTTTGCATTTGGGTCCGGTATATAGAGCTCGTTACTCTCGGAAGATTGTTTTCCGGAATGCAGGTCGGTAATCCCAACTTTTACATCGTATTTACCAGGAGGTAAGTTATACCGGAAGCGTCGGTAAACTGTATTCTGTTCATAATATTTGCTGTCCGGATTTTTTCCTAATAATATCTGGTAAGTTTTACTTATCTCAGCTGCGTCCTTTTCTCCAATAATATCAATACTGATTGATATGCGACTTACCAAAGAATCGCGCTGATTTTTGAATATCAGGCTATTCTCGAATATGGAGGTGTAGATTAAGGCCTGAGTTTGGCCTGTTTCCGTTACGTTTGAGGATGTGGTTAACGTAATATAGGGAAGGCCTAACTCAGGAGTGGTGTCATTGCCAATGTCGGCTTTTCCGGAATAACTTGAAGAGCATGAAGCAAATAAAATGTAGAAAACCAAACAACCTAACAGATTGTGTAGTTGGTTGCGGGAAATGTTATATGGACTGGATGGAATCATAATAATACTGAAGCTCTGAAAATCACAAATTACAGGTTGGTAGTTAAAATACTCCCATTAAGCCAGCGGCTTATCTGCTGATATTGTACCTGATGATAATAGCCATTGCGTTGAAGCAGGTAGTTAAAGAAAGGGTAATATTTTGATTTTAGTTTGGACTGGTTGAATAGAAAAGTCTTTTCCGGGTCGTTTTGGTTATAAGAGTAAGACCAAACCATCTGATCTGAAAAACTATCGCTATACCATGGCGGGCCGAATAGGATGTAGATCATTCCGGGATCTGTTTTCCAGCCTTCTTTAAAATTAGAAAACTGTTTGTTAGCCTCTTCAACGCGCTCATAATAAAGAGAGATTACATTACGGGCCATATTGGAATTTTGAATGTTCGACAGCCAGAATCGGTCAATAGCCTTTTTCATCTTTTCCGGCTCCTCAATAGCCAGAAGCTTTTCATGTTCTTTTTCTTCCATTAAATAAGCCAGGGGTTGAGCCAGCTCCCGTGCCGTTTTTAGGGAAGGGTAGTTGGGGCTTTTGATTCCAAAATCTCTGGCTTTATAGAGTTCACTTTCTTCGCCTTTATTGGCAGTTACTTCAAGCCGGTAATTTCCCCGCTCGAGATCAGCAAATTCAAATTCAATTAACACGCTCCCGGTTTGGTCCAAGGTGCGGGTGGAAGTTTGAATCACATCGTAATCGTCATACTCGATGCCCCTGTACTGGATACTTGATGGCGAATAGTTATTGAAGTGCATAGGTTTGGCAACCGAGGTGTCTGATTCGAATCTAAGTAGGCGCGACTCTATTTCCAGAGGATCATCGGGTTTATTGTTAGTAACCTGAAATACAAACTTCAAAGAATCTATTTTTGAAGGGATATCATAGGTGGTTGTCTGGTTAAAGTGTTCCTGAGCAATTGCTGTATTCTTTCCCAGAACCCTGATTTCAGTTATATGTGAAATATTATCAGATGGGTCAGGTAACTCAGTTATACTTGTTCGTCCGGTGCTTTTTCCGGATTTCTGATCGGTCACTATTGTTTGTATCTCGTACTTTCCTGGAGAAACAGTAAATGACTCTTCGAAACGAAAGACCTCCTGATTATTGATGATACTTTGATTTGCTCTTCTTACAGTTTGAACAAATTCTCTTCTTTTGGGTGGTTCATTTTGGTCGGAAGTGCTCCTGATCAGGATTTCCACCAGGATGCTGGCTTCAAATACACTGTCTTTTTTGGAATAGACGAGGCTTCCATAAACAACATTACCGGAAACAATGATAGTAGGGGTATTAGATTCATCTATCTTTCCTGAAGTCGCCAATCTAAGCTCGGGCAAACCCGGCTGGTAGTTATATCCTGAGCCTCTGTCTATTTCATCTATATATTGATTCGAACAACCCTGAAAAATCATAAGAATAAGGAAGCTAAGAACAGAAAGGGCAATTCTATATAAACGAATCATATTTTATTTACTGAATTATAAATTTGTTCTAATCGGTAAAGGGTAGTCTGAAAAAGTTGTTAGAAAGTAGTTACAAGGCATCATTAATCATAACCTATATCACCGAGAATATATTTCATTCAGGCTTTATTTTTTATAAGAGACCGCAGAACAGGAGGCTAATCGTACAGTACAATTATTGTTAGCCATTAAGAACGTAAATTAAGGTTGAATCAAGGATGTCATTTGGTTATCATCGGTTACATTCTTTAACAGAAACATTACAATAGAGGTATAATATGTTGAAAAAGCTACTTTTCAGTACGATTATGTCCATGGTTTTTATGTCGGCAGCCTTTGCGCAATCGACAACCATAACCGGGACAGTAACTGATGCAGAAACAGGAGACCCTCTTCCACAAGTTGCAATATACATTGCGGATTTGTCTACTGGTGCTGCTACAAATATTGATGGGGAATATTCAATCAGTGATGTTGAATACGGAACCTACACATTTCGTGTGAGTTCGGTAGGTTACATTACCATTGAACAAGAAATAACCGTCAATGCAAACAATAACACATTTGATTTTGAACTGGCACAAGATCTTCAGCTACTTGAAGATGTTGTTGTAACTGCTTTTGGTGTAAGCCGTGAGCAGAAATCTATCGGTTATTCCGTTCAGGAAGTTGACGCTGAGCAACTTGCCCAAGTTGATCAAAACAGCGTTGTTGGCGCTCTTGGCGGTAAAGTTGCCGGTGTTCAGGTTGTAAATAGTCCAACTATGGGTGGATCTGAGCGTATCCGTATCCGTGGTGTAAATGGCCTTTCCGATGGTCAGCCATTATTTGTAATTGATGGTACACCCGTTGATAACTCATCTTTCATGGTAAGAAGTAACGGATCTTCAGCTCGAGGTCGTGACCTTGGTAACCTGGCATCCGATATTGACCTAAGCAGTGTACAGAACGTATCTGTACTTAAAGGTGCTGCGGCATCTGCTCTTTACGGAAACCGTGCTGCTAACGGTGTAATTCTTATTACAACCAAAAACGGACAAATGGGTGCTGATCAACCGGTACGCATCGACTTCTCTAACAGCACACAATTTGAGAATGTGTACATTCTACCTGATTACCAAAACCAGTACGGTGGCGGTTATACACAGGATTTCTTGCAGTATACAGATCCGGCGGATGGCCAAACCTATAATGGTTTGAATTATGCTGCGGATGAAAGCTGGGGGCCAAAGATGGATGGAACTATGTATCGTCCATGGTGGTCTTGGTTTGATCATGACTTTGACGGAGACGGACAAAGTGAATATGGAACTGAGATACCTATGGAAGCACGTCCTGACAACGTTCGTAACTTCTACGAAACCGGTGTTCGTATCTCTAATAAGCTTTCTATCTCCGGTGGTTCCAGTAATGCAGCTTATCGTGCAGGTGTAAATCACACCAATCAAACCGGTGTGTATCCAAATTCCGATCTTGATAAGACAGCTATTAACTTCAATGGATCATTGAATCATAATAATAAGCTGACTTCAAGTATTGCATTTAACTATGTGAACACTCAAGGTAAAGGCCGTCCCGCAACCGGGTATTCAGCTGTACAGGGTAACCCTGCTCAGTCTATGAATCAGTGGTTCCAGCGACAGCTGAGAATGGATTACCTGAAGCAATACGAACAGGCAGATGGAACTAAGATGTCATGGAATATTCGTTCTGCAACTAACACCCGCCCCCTTTACTGGGATAGCCCATATTTCTCTGTATATGAAAACGTTCAGCAAGATGATCGTGACCGAGTATATGGTAACTACAATTTATCCTATAACGTGAATGAAAACATTGAACTGTTAGGTAAATTGCACCTTGATCAGTATTCATTTACGGTAGAAGATCGTATTGGCAGTGGAGGTCTTGAAGAAGACTGGTATTACATTGCGCAGCGTTCTCGCCGAGAAGTGAACTATGAGTTTGGTGCTCGCTATAACCAGGACTTCGAAGATATTTCTGTTTCCGGTTATGCAGGTAGTAACATCCTTACTCAGGATTACAGCTCTGTGATCCAGCAAACGGTAGGTGGTCTTTCCACTCCTAATTTCTTCAATATTGCTGCTTCGGTGAACCGTCCGGATGTAACAAGCTACAAAGAGCAGAAAGAAGTACGTAGTTTATTTGGTACAGCTACTCTTGGTTACAGAGACTTTATCTATGTTGAGGGTTCTCTGAGAAATGACTGGTCCTCTGCACTACCGGAAGACAATAATTCATATCTATATTATGGACTGTCAGGAAGTTTAATCTTCACTGAGTTTAGCATGTTCAGCAATCAGGATATCCTGAGCTTTGGTAAGCTGAGAGCTTCCATTGCACAGGTAGGTAATGATCTGGATCCATATCGTATCCTGCAGACATTTAACAGTGGTACACCATATGGAAGCCAGCCTACTCAGTCTATTCCTAACGTGCTTGCTAACCCTGACTTGAAGCCGGCTATTTCTTCCGACTACGAGTTTGGTGTTGACTTGCGTTTCTTTAACGGAAAACTGCGTACAGATGTAAACTACTACAACTCTATACGTGAAGATGAGATCATTCAGCTGGATGCTCCCGGATCAAGTGGTTATAGTGCTACTTTGGTTAATGCCGGAGAGTTTGAAACTACCGGTTGGGAAGTTGCAGTTGGTGCCACTCCTGTTGAAACAAGAGATCTGTCTGTTGATATGACCGTTAACTGGTCAGCAAGTACTTCTAAAGTTAATGAGCTGGCAGAGGGTATTGATACCCGATTGCTCGAAAGCGCATTCTTTGGTCTTCAGTTATATGCTGAGGAAGGAAAAGAATGGGGTAGAGCAATTACTTCCGGTGGATATGGCGGAACCCTATACCACGAAAATGGTAAGCCAATTGTTAATGCTTCCGGTACAGCTTATGAATTGGAAACCAACAAAGACTTAGGAAACATCCTTCCAGACTGGAATGGTGGTTTCAACCTGGACGTGAACTACAAAAACTTCTCGTTGGGAACATTTGTTCAGTTCCAGAAAGGAGGGAAATTCTATTCTATTTCAAGAATGTTCGGTGCATATTCCGGTCTGACTCAGGAGACTGTTGGAAACAACAACTTGGGTAACCCGGTACGTGATCCGGTACTTGACTCTAACGGAAATGAAGTAGTTTCTACTCCTGTTGGAAGTGCAGATCCTTCATCCGGTGGTATGCTGCTTGAAGGTGTTGACTCTAATGGTAATGAAGTTGCTTACCTGGTTGATGCACCAACTTATTGGCTGAATAAATTCTTCAACAAAGAAGAATGGCTGGAAGATGCAAGCTACATTAAGCTGAGAGAAGTATCTCTTACTTACAACTTACCAGTAAGCACTATCGAGCGACTACCTCTGTCTCGTGCAAGCGTTTCGCTTGTAGCTATGAATCCTCTGTTGATTTATTCAAGCGTTGACGGTGTTGATCCTTCTGCGATCCAGAACAACGCGAATGGATTTGGATTCTGGGAAGGTGGAACCCTGCCGGGTACCCGCTCCTTCGGATTTAATATCAACGTAGGATTTTAAATCATAGGAGACAGATTATTATGAACTTTTTAAATAAACACTATATGAAAGCCGTAAAAAGCATAGTTCTAGTTACTTTAGTAACCGTTCTATTTGCGAGTTGTGATGACTTTGGAAACATCAATGAGGATCCAAATAATCCATCTCAGGTAAGAACTGAGTTATTGCTTACTAATGCTCAAAAAAGCATGGACAGTAAGGTTGGAGCCGTAATGGGAACTCTCTGGGTTCAGTATATAGGGGAAACCCAGTATACCGATGACCAGGAGTACCGTAATGTAAATGCCAACTTCAATGGTTGGTATACAGGTCCGCTTCAGGATCTTCAAACCATTATTGATTTGAATTCAAACCCGGAAACAGCCGGTGATGTGCTTTCCGGTGGTAGTAATGCCAACCAGATCGCGGTTGCTCGTATTCTGAAGGCCTATTTCTACATGATGATCACTGATCGATGGGGAATGGTTCCTTACTCTGAAGCACTTCAGGGTAGTGAAAACCTTCAGCCTGCCTATGACGCTCAGTCAGCTATCTACTCCGACCTAATTGCGGAGTTGAAAGCGGCAGCCGAGCAGATTGATCCTTCTTCTGCAGGTGTTGTGGGAGATATCATCTTTGAAGGTGATATGGATCAGTGGGCAGCTTTTGCAAACAGCTTACGTGCACGTGCTGCACTTCGCCTGTCTGAGGCAAATGCTTCCCTGGGATCAACTGAATTCGCCGATGCCATCAGTGATGGTATTATTCAGGAAGATGTTATGTATCCGTACTTAACTAACGCGGATAATGAAAACCCATGGTACAGCCGGTTCCGTACACGAACTGACTATGCTATCCACAAAACGATAGCTGATACCATGAAAGCTCTGAATGATTACCGAATTCTGGTATATGCTAATCCGGCACCGGATCAGGACAATGGTGACAGTGATGTTACCTTTAATGAGATCGTAGGAATTCCGTTTGCTCAAAACGCAGGTGATATCCCTAACTCTGAGATTTCATTTCCTGGAGCTGCAATTGGTGCCGGTGGTCCTGGCGTAGGTCAGCAAGATGCTCCTCTACCAATTATTACCGTAGCTGAAATGGAATTTGCGCAAGCAGAAGCCATTGAGCGCGGTTGGATTACCGGAGTAGCAGCAGATCATTACAACGCTGGAATTGAAGCTTCATGGAACCAATGGGGCGTATTTGATCAAACCAACTTTAACGCATATCTCGCTAACCCGGAAGTTGCTTACAGTTCTGCAACATGGGAAGAGCAGATTGGTTATCAAAGATGGTTGGCCTTATTCCCTAATGGATATGAGGCTTGGTCTGAGTGGAGACGCCTGGAGTATCCTCAGTTAGATCCGAATCCTTTTGGAGCACTAAACCAGATTCCTGTTCGCTTCACATATCCATCATCTGAAGCAACTAACAACACGGAAAATTATAATGCCGCTGTTGATGCTCAGGGACCTGATGCCCCAACAACGAATGTTTGGTGGGATCAATGATCCTTAATTAATCATTTCGATTAATATTTTAGAGCTACTCTCTTACGAGGGTAGCTCTTTTTTTATGCCTTGTAATCACCAGACTTTGTAAAGAGGGCACATGTATAAGATTGAAGCAAGGAGTCCGCCAAATGGGAGAAGCCGGACAATGCGTTCCGTGACCGTAGGTTAGCCACTGAATTGAATAAAACTTTTCAACTATTTCGGGGCCTCACTATTCCAATCGATATGCTAATTGCTTGGAGAGGATACCGGAGTATTATTTTCAATACTTAAATCACATCAATTCTATGACATCCTTGCTGTTCTATATTCGGGGGACCTAACTGTGTACTACCAGCAGTCTGAAGGAAGGCCTCCCTTTTTCCCATGGTTCAGCTAAAAAGATTGTTCCCTTATTTATAGATTTACAAAAATGTATGCTTATCCTTTCTTGAAATAGCAAAGGGATGGATGAACTGAGTTGGATTGTTCAAATCTTGCAATACATCAAATACTAGAATTTAAGATGTTACCTGACAACCAGAGTTCCTTCACTCTGTATTCTATTTGAAAATAGGTATTATCTCTTTGCAGAATGTAATGTTCGAAAGGATAGAAGTCGGATTTGGATTTGCTCCGCTTAAAATAAAATGTGTACTCTGGTAAGCTCGAATTATAGTTGTAAGACCACTGTATCTCATTTAAGCTTCGATTTTGGTAAAGTGGTGGTCCTAATAAAATGTAAACCATCCCCCTATCAGTTTTCCATCCTTCCTTAAAATTAGAGAAAAGTTTGTTTGCTTCTTCTACTCTCTGGTAATAAAGCGAGATTATATTTCTGGCAAGGGCTGAATTTTGAATATTACTTAGCCAGAAGCGATCGATGGCTGCTTTTAATGAGTCGGAGTTTTCAATGGTCATCAGTTTTTCGTATTCCTTATCCGACATCAGGTAAATTAACGGGGCAGCTAGTTCTTCAGCTGATTTAACAGATGGATAGTTGTTACTTTTAATGGAAAAGTCCCGCGCTTTGTATAGGGTTTCCTTGTCATTCAGGTTTGGACTTACTTCAAATCGGTAATTACCCCTTGGCAGGTTTTCAAAGGCAAACTCGATGGTTACATTCCCGGGTTGATTAAGTTGTCGCTGAGTACTTTGTATAACTTCAAAATTGCGATAGTCAATGCCTTTATACTTGATGCTTGAAGAAGATCTGTTTACAAAGCTCATCGGGGTAGAGTAAGAGCTGTCTGACCTGAACTTAATTAACCGGGCCTTTAAAGTAACCGGGTCGGGCATAGAATTGAAAAACTGAAATTCAAATTTTATGCTATCAGCAGCTAAACTCACGTCATAGGTGGTAACCGGGAAAAAATTGTTATTAAGTTCTTCGGCTTTTGCAAAAATGCGGATGTCTGTAATATTGGTCACATCTTCTTTAAGATTTGGGAGTTTTACATCATCAGTTCTTAAAGTAGTTTTTCCTGTTGCCTGGTCTGTGGCTGAGACAATAACAGAGTAATTCCCCGGGGATACATTAAATTCTTTATTAAACAGGTATGTATCGTCATTAAATCCACTGGTGTTTAATGATCTGTTCAATTTAACCGGGTAACTGAAGGACTCTGATTTATTTGCGTCATTATTTCTAATCTCAATTTCAATGCTAACATTTGCCTGCGAATTGTCTTCGTCTTTTTTGAATATGAGGCTGTTTTTCGGAATACTTCCGGAAACCAATAACTTCAGTTGTTGATCGGAACTTATTAACCCGGCTATTTCAGTTCTTAATTCAGGATGCCCGGGTTGGTATGCATAATCAGAACCCCTTTTAACATCCTCTATATAAGAACTGTTACAACCGGTAAGCAGAAGTAATAAACCTATCAGGGAAAAGGAGTAAAAAAAATCTCTCGGTAGTAATTTCATGATGTGGCCTCTTTTTTAGAAAAACAATTCACAATGATTGTAACATTTAACCTATCTTAGCTATGTTAAAATACTTGCTCACTTTAAATAAACACTCTATATGATATCTGCAAGGCGCCGAACTAAAATTGTATGTACCATTGGCCCCAGCTGTAATAGTCTTAACAAGATAGAAGAACTTTTATTGCATGGTATGAATGTAGCCCGTGTGAATTTTTCACATGGATCTCATCAAGATCACGCCAATGTGATTAAGAATATTCGGAAGACAGCAAAGAAATATCAGTACAGTGTTCCGGTTTTAATGGATTTGCAAGGCCCGAAAATCAGAGTAGGCCAGATGAAAAACGGTGGAGTCAAATTGGAAACCGGCTCTACAGTTAAAATCACCGGAGAAGACGTAACCGGAGACAGCTCTGTAATTCCTATCGACTATAAGAACCTTTTGCATGAAGCTGAGGTAGGAAACTCTATTCTGCTCGATGATGGTCTGCTCGAATTTAAGGTAATTGAGAAAAAGCCGGATTCCCTTCAGGCGAAGGTAGTTATTGGAGGTGAGCTTAAATCCCGGAAAGGCGTTAACCTGCCTAATGTGCGCATTTCAATTCCTTCCTTAACTGAAAAGGACCTTAAGGATCTTGAGTTCGGGATAGAGCAGGACGTAGATTTGATTGCGCTTTCGTTTGTAAGATCAGCCAAAGACGTACGTGATATAATTTCCAGAGTGAGGGCAGCTGGAAGTCAGGCAGCTATTATTGCTAAGATCGAAAAACCGGAGGCATTGGATGTAATCGATGAAATTATTGAGGAAGCAGACGGAATTATGGTTGCCCGTGGAGATTTGGGAATTGAGATCCCAACGGAACAGGTTCCCATTGTCCAGAAGATGATTATTGAGAAGTGCCGGATGGCCGGTAAGCCGGTAATCACAGCGACGCAAATGTTGGATTCGATGATTAATAACCCACGCCCAACCCGCGCCGAGAGTTCTGATGTGGCCAACGCGGTTTTAGATGGAACAGATGCTGTGATGCTTTCTGGTGAAACAGCGGCCGGTAAATACCCGATGGAAGCTGTTAATGTGATGGACCGGATATGCCGTTCGGTGGAGGAGAAACGACCACAAATTTATAACAGTCTGGGTTATCGAAAACCGGAATGGAAAGAGAAGCAGGTAATAGAATCTTTGGCTTATTCCTGCGTTACCATTGCTGACAATGTAGAGGCGAAAGCGATAAGCACGATCACTCATTCCGGGAATACAGCCCGGCGTATTGCTAAATTTCGGCCCAAAGTACCCATTGTTGCTTTTACTGAAAGCCAGAAAGTACGGCGACAGTTGAATCTTGTGTGGGGCGTTTATTCAGTACGCCTGGACGAGCTTTTTGACACGGATAGAAGTGTTCGAATGATGGAAGATTACCTGCACGAAAACGGTATGGTTAAAAATGGCGACCGTGTAATTGTAGCTACGGGCATGCCTATTGCCAAACGTGGCCGCACAAACATGATTAAAGTTAGTACGATTGAATAAAGCAGTGCGTTAAAACAACGATATGATGATGCGCAGACTCCTTCTTATTTCTTTTGGTTTGATTCTATTGACAGGTTGTAAAACCACATTCCAATCAAAATGGAAGAACTTTAATGCCTACTATAATACCTATTACAACGCCCAGGAAAGTTATCAATCCGGGCTCCGGAAAAACCTGGACCAGCAGCGAGAGTATAATCCTCTTCAACCCATCAGAATCCATCCAAAACCTGTAAATGCAGGTGCCTCGGATTTTGATAAAGCGATTCAGAAAGGAGCAGATGTACTCCGCCGGTATGAAGAAACAAAATGGGTGGATGACGCCATTGGATTAATAGGAAAATCGTATTATTTCAGGCAGGAATACTTCTCTGCAGATCAGAAGTTTAAAGAGTTGTTCGTGACTACCAAGAACCCTGATATGCAACAAAAATCGATTCTGTGGCAGGGTAGAGTACTTCTTGATATGGAGTTGTACAATGAAGGAATTGCTTTTCTTTCCGAACAGCTAACGCTTCTTGAAGGGGAATGGAATAAAGGCTACCGTGCGGAGGTAAAAGCCTTGCTTGCCCAGCATCACGTAAAATTGGAGAATTGGCAGGTAGCGGCTAATGTGCTCTCCGAAGCTCTTCCAAACATTGAAAAAAAAGAATATCGAGAAAGAGGGTACTTTTTACTCGGACAGATTTATGAACGACTCGGGAATTCCGAAGCAGCTTTTGATGCGTACAACAAAGTTCAGAATCATTATGTGGAATATCGTATCCAGTATTTATCTCAGCGTAAAAAAGCGGAGGTGGCACGCGCACTTGGGCGTAATGAAGTAGCCTTTCAGATTTTTGACGACATGGTTCGTGATGATAAGAACCTTGAATACAAAGCTGAACTGGATTTCGAATTAGCCAGAACCGAACATGAACGCAACAACTTTAAGCGTGCGGAAAAGCTGTACAACAATGTTCTTCATAATAACCTTCGTCAGCCGGCCGCAGATATTGCTGCACGGGCTTATTATGGACTGGCCGAAATCTATCGCTTTTCCTACGATAATTTTGAAAAAGCAGCCGCTTATTATGATTCTGCGGCCCAAAAGAATGTAGCGGCCGAGAAACTTCCGGAAGGGTTCCAGGCTAAAGAGTTGGCTGAGTCGTTTGGGAAATATGCTCGTTTCAAATCTCAGATAGCCTTACAAGATAGTCTTCTGCGGCTTGGTCGACTTTCCCCTGAAGCCTTTGATTCTGTTTTAGTAGAAATGAGAAAGCAGAAAATAGCTGAAATGGAACGGCTGAGAGAGCAGCAGGAGCAGCAGCAAAACCAATTGGTAACGGTAAATAGAAATGAGGAAGAATCTGGAGCCACGAATAATATGAGCAACGGATTTTTGAACTCAAATAATCCGGTTGTACAGGAAAATCAGCAGCAGCAATTTTATGCGATTTGGGGCGACCGGCCCTTAGCCGACAACTGGAGAGTGGAAAGCATGATTGACTATTCCGCAATTTCAAATGAAGCAAATGGGGCAGTAGCCGGATCAGGAAGCTCATCAGATCAACAGCTGGTTAATGTGAAAATTGATTTAAGTGCAATTCCCTTTACACCACAGGAGCAGGATTCAGTGCAGGAGCTAATTGCTTCTTATCAGTACCAGCTTGGGAACTTATTTTTTCTGTCTCTGAATTCACCTGACAGTGCCACCTATTATTTTCAAAAAGCAATAGAGAACCCTTCGAAAGTAAACATCAATACGGTTTCGTTGTACTCGTTGTCGGAGTTATACTCTATTCAGGAAAATGAGCAGGAAGCTCGTTACTACGCCAACCGCCTTATCGAAGAATATCCCGGGACTGATTATGCACGCCGGGTATCCGAAAAATTTGGGATACCGTTATCTGACAGAGAAACTGAGAACACAAAAAGTCCTTTCGAAGTCTATAATGAAATTAGCGAGGATGATTCATTAACTCTTGTCGAAAAAGCCGGCCGATTAAAAGAACTTTCACATAATCATTCAACTCACCGGATTGCACCCAAGGCACTGTATGAGAGTGTTCAATCTTATATGATGGCCGGCAAAGAAAACCCGGTTTATCAATCAAAGATTTCTGATTGGGTTGAAAGAAATGAAGCATGGGAGCAAAAAAGAGCAGCTTTTGAAGTGGAAAAGGATTCTGCGAACGCTGCATTAAACGATACCACCATCACTGAAAACAGGAGAAAGGAGCTACAAGTACTGATTGACTCAACTTTGAGCAGACCCGATTTTGCCGATTCTTTTCCTTATGAAGGCGCGATGTGGGACAGTGCCCGTGCTGCAGCCGATACTTTTTTGGAAATGTTTCAAGATTCGGACTATGCCGGAAAGGTGAAAAGGATAAAAGAAGAACTTTCTGTGCCTGTTGTAGAGTCAGAGATACAACCGGCAGAACAACCTGAAATTATTGCCGAAGAGCAGACAGCTCCGGCTGAAGGTTACACAAGCTGCGAGAGCATTGGTGAACAGCTTACGGTTCGGGGAGGAATGCAAGCTTTTCTTGGTAAAGTGACCATCCCTGAAGACACCGAGGTTAACGAGTTGACTTATTTATTCCGTATAAACAGGCGCGGTATTGTGGATGAGTTTGTTCTGGAGACTGAAAATGCACCCTCTGAGCTCGTGTCAGCCTTTGAGCAAGGGATGCAGTCAGGATTGAGTTTTGAGCCGGTTATGAGCGAAGGACAGGCTGTTTCTGTGGAATGTAAACTTACCTTTCCAGTCAATAATTAATCAGCCGGGTTTAGAGCTGCTTTATAATCTTTTTCACCAGACCCGGACCTTCATAAACCATTCCTGTATATATCTGAATGAGGGAAGCTCCGGCTTCTATTTTCTCGATAGCAGCATGTGGGCTGTCGATCCCGCCAACCCCAATGATCGGTTTCTCGTTTTGGGTGATCTCAGCCAGCCACTTTACAACCTTTGTACTTCTTTGCTGAATAGCTCTTCCGCTTAATCCTCCATTTCCGATTTTATTTAATACACCTTCACCGGTAGCTAAGTTATTGCGGATGGATGAAGTATTGGTTGCCACATATCCTGCCACTTCAAAATCCTCACAAATCCCTACCAGTTTTTCCAGGCTCTTTCTATCGATGTCGACGGTGAACTTTACCAAAGATGGTTTTCGTCCTTTATTCTGTGGCTCAAGGGTGGCTAATAAATCTCTGAGTGCAGCCGGATCTTCAAAGGTTTTGCCTTCTCCGGTATTGGGGCACGAAATGTTGATGGTTATATAATCGGCTACCGGCTGTGCTTTTTCGAAACTATATAAATAATCCTGAAGAGCAGCATCTCCATGAATGGTTGCATCATTTGTTTTGGCAATATTTATGCCCAGAGGGATATTCAAATCCAGCTGTGAAAGGCGTCGGGTAATGGCATCAGCTCCTTCATTGTTTAAGCCCATTCGGTTAATTAAGGAATGATCTTCAGGTAGCCGGAAAGCACGGGGCTTCGGATTCCCCTCAGCAGGCTGTGCGGTGATGCTTCCCACTTCTACAAAACCGAAACCAAGAGCCTGCATCGCTTTCGGAGTGGTTCCGTTTTTATCAAAACCGGCTGCGAGCCCAATGGGATTGGGAAACGTGAGCCCGAATAATTCCTGTTCTAGCTCAGGTCGGGTTTCACCGAAGATGCTTGCTGCCAATGTCTGCAAGAGTGGAGAGCTGTTGGTTTTTGATGCAATGGAAAGAGCCCACTCGTGAGCTTTTTCAGCATCTGCTTTAAATAAAAGGGGTTTGAGAAGCTTTTTGTAAATCATCGCGTCAATGATACGAAAAAACGTTCAAAAAGAGTGAAAGAAGCCTTATAATCGATCGCCTGTTTTATATGAAAAAAGTGGAAGACTACATATCGAGTTTAGTTACAAGATCAAGGGATACAGGGGATGTCCTCCTTCTCGAATCCCAAATGCCCGATCACCCCGCAAGCACCAAAAGCTACCTGGCCATGAAGCCTGCAGCATGGATTAAAGCCCGGGGAAATAAAATGGAAATTTGGGATGGCAATTCTGTTCAGGAAGTAACCGGCAATCCGTGGGATGCGCTGAGCCGTTTCAGAAATGAACATAAGGACTGGCTGTTCGGCTATCTGGGATACGATTTGAAAAACCAGATTGAAAGCCTGCACTCCCAAAACCATGAGTTGATTGAAGCACCCGATCTGTATTTTATGGTTCCGCAGATCTTGGTAGAGATTGATGCAGACGGCAAGGTCAAATTTTTAAAAGGCGAGCCAGATGAGACGTTGGAAAAGGGGAAGGAGTCCGGAGAAATATCCATCACCCTAAGAAAACAAATTTCAGAGTCCGAATATATCGGGAAGGTGGAACAGGCAAAAAAAGATATTTATGAAGGCAGGTATTACGAAATCAATTTATCTCATCCTTTAGAGTTTGAAATAAAAGGAGATAGTTGGGATTTATATAAAGCGATGAAATCAGCCGGGCCGGTTCCCTTTGGAGGCTATGCAAGTGTTGGTGATCTGGCGATCTGCTGTTCATCTCCGGAGCGCTTTTTAGCCAGATCCGGTAATCGCGTTTGGTCGCAACCTATAAAGGGAACGGCCTCTCGAAAAGCAGGAGAAAAGGCACTGCTCGATATCGAAAAACTGCGTCAATCAGAAAAAGAGAGGGCAGAAAATCTAATGATTGTTGACCTGGTGAGAAATGATCTCAGCCGGGTGGCAGAACCTCAAAGCGTGAAAGTATCTAATTTGTTCGAAATTCAGAGCTTTGAAACCGTTCACCAGATGGTGTCTACGGTAGAATGTGAGGTGCCTGATAACTCCGACAGTATTGAGATTATAAAGAGCTGCTTCCCAATGGGATCTATGACCGGAGCTCCTAAGATCGCTTCCATGAAATCGATCGAGAAGTACGAAGATTATAAACGGGGAATCTATTCCGGGGCCATGGGATATTTAACCCCCGAAGGTGATTTTGATTTCAACGTGATCATCAGAACAGCTATTGTGAAAGAAGATAAATTAGTTTATCCGGTGGGGGGTGCAATAACCAGCGACTCGGATCCGGAATCTGAGTGGCAAGAAACGCTGGTAAAGGCACGAGCAATCACCAATATATTCGGGAATTTAAAGGAGGCTGAATGAAGATTCTTTAATGCGGGTTATGAAAATAAACAGATAAAATTCATATCACATCACATCGAAGGATCAGAATGAAGGCGAGTACATTAGGTGAACTAAAAGAAAGTGGTTGGGAATCAATATCGGTCAAAGAAGAGATACGTAAGAATTTAATTCAGAAGATGAGAGCCGGAGAAGAACTGTTTCCCGGCATTCTCGGATACGATAAGACGGTAATTCCACAAGTGCAGCATGCACTGCTTTCCCGGCACGACATGATTCTCCTTGGGCTTCGTGGACAGGCAAAAACCCGGATGTTGAGGCTGCTGGTAAATTTTATGGATGAGTACATCCCCATTATTAAAGGCTCAGAAATAAATGACGATCCACTCAATCCACTTTCAAAATATGCCAAAGAGCTGGTAGAAGAAAAGGGTGACGATACACCTATTGAATGGCTACACAGATCCTACCGTTATGGGGAAAAACTGGCCACACCGGATACAACAGTGGCTGATTTGATCGGGGATATTGATCCGATTAAAGCTGCTACGAAAAAACTGACACTGGCTGATCAGAATGTGATTAATTTCGGGCTGATTCCAAGAACCAACAGAGGGATCTTTGTGATTAACGAGCTGCCCGATCTTCAACCCAGAATTCAGGTAGCGTTGCTGAACATAATGCAGGAAAGAGATATTCAGATTCGCGGATTTAATGTAAGAATTCCGCTGGATGTGTCGATGGCATTTTCTGCCAACCCGGAGGATTACACAAACCGGGGGAATATCATTACTCCTCTTAAAGATCGCATAGATTCTCAGATCATTACTCACTATCCGAAAGAACTGGGAGTGGGCATGAACATCACCAAGCAGGAAGCCTGGCAGGAAAGGGAAAGTGGAATCAAAGTTCATATTCCCGATTTGTATCGGGAGATAGTAGAAAAAGCCGCTTTCGAAGCGCGAGAGTCTGAGTATGTTGATCAGAAAAGTGGAGTTTCTACTCGAATGACTATTACTGCTTTAGAACAGGTTGTATCTTCTGCCGAACGTCGGGCTATTCTCAACGATGAAGAAGAGACGTCGGTTAGGGTAGCAGATTTATATCACATGGTTCCTGCTCTCACGGGGAAAATAGAGCTGGTTTATGAAGGCGAACAGGAAGGGGCTATCAGTGTTGCTAAGCATATTTTGGGCAAGGCTATAAGCAAGATCTTTAAAGCACATTTTCCCGATCCTCAGGCAAAAGCCGAAGATAAAAAGTCTTCGTATAAAGAAATTATGGACTGGTTTGCTGACGGCAACGAAATCAGTATTTCTGATACCCTTTCAAATAAAGAGTATGAAGAGTTATTGAGCAGTGTTAAAGGACTTAATAAACTCGTTCAGGATCACATTACGGACGCATATTCATCCGAGCTATTGATATGGATGGATTTTGTTTTGGAAGCCCTGCACCAGAATTCCATGCTCAGCAAGCAGGATCTTGACGATCAAACATTGTACACAGATATGCTCGGTTCCATGTTTTCATCATTAGGGGATATAGACGAGGAAGGGTATGATGAATTTGAATGATAATTAGATTGAATTCAGTTTTTGTTAGCCTTATATTTAAAGCCTTTGCAAATTTCAAGCAAGTATAAGACCATGAAAAAAGGAATTCATCCAGATTACAAAGAAATTACGGTAGTGATGAGCGATGGTACCGAGGTAAAAACCCGCAGTACTATGGATACCAAAGACGGAGTGTATCGCAGCGAAGTTGACTCTAAAAACCATCCATTCTACACCAAGAGTAACACTTTTACGTCTACAGCCGGACGTGTTGACCGCTTTAAGCGTCGATACGGAAAAGGCGACGACAAGTAATTTTCACAATCGTTTTTTAAAAGGATGTATCTGCAAAGGTGCATCCTTTTTTTATGCAGCCTATGGAAATTCAAAAATTTGAAGTCGGCCCTTTCCTGGAAAACACTTATCTGCTTACTCAAAATGGGCAGCACCTGATTGTTGATCCCGGGTTTTCAAGTGAAACTGAATATCAAAGGGTAAAAGAGCAGATCACCGGTGAACTGAAAGCAGTTGTGCTTACTCACGCTCATGTGGACCATGTGATGGGTATAAGCCGATTAAGGAATGATTTTGAAGTACCGGTTTATCTGTGCTCAGAAGATCGTTTTCTGTGGGGAAATTTCGGAAGTCAGGCCCAGATGTTTGGTATTAATCAAACAGGTTTTGGATTTGAACCGGAAGCGTTGCCTACCGAAGGTTCATTCTCAATAGGTGATTTCGAATTTGAGTGTTTATATACCCCCGGACATTCCCCCGATCACATCTCTCTCTATTTTCGGGATCAGGAGTTGGTTATAGCCGGTGACGCACTGTTCAAAGAAAGTATTGGTCGAACAGATTTATATAAAGGAAACTTTGAATTGCTGGAAAAAAGCATCAAAGAAAAGCTGTATACCTTGCCTGAGAATACAACGGTTTATCCCGGGCACGGTCCTGAAACCACCATTGAACACGAAAAACAGCATAACCCGTTCGTAAAGTAAGAAGAGCGGGAAATCTAATCTGCTGACTCTTGTTTACTTTTTAGCTTGTCAATCTGCTTTTGATAATGCTCTGCCTTTTCTTGGTCCTTGTCGATAAGGCGTTCGTACATTTTAATGGCCTCTGATTTTCGACCTTGCCTGGAATGAATTTTAGCCAGGGTTTCCGTAACCACATCATCAATTTCTTCGGATTCCTTACTCAGGTCAGAATCATCAAAATCTTCATCATCGGTGGGAATTTGAATACGTTTCGATTCCACTGCTTCCAGCATTCCGATGAGCCTGTCGAGGTCTAAAATCGGTGAAGTGCGCGAACCCTGTTGTAATTTGAGTTTTGAAGAAGTGTAAGAAGTAGCGGGGATGGCGGCTTCAAATTTTTCGGGGTGGACCAGAAAATAATGTAAGTGTTCCATTAACGGACTGCCGGGAGCATACGTTTTTGCTTTGAGTGCCTCTTTTATAGCATCCTGTTTGTTATCCTGCATATGGTAAAACCATGAGAGCAGAAAATGCCCGACCGCATCAGGACCTCGTTTCTTCAAGTGCTTCCTGAGTTTCAGGGTAACCTCTTTCGGGTTATCCTCGAACTTCTCTACATAAGAAGACAGTGACTTTGGTATGTTGAACGGCAGTTGTTGCATGGGCTGTATTAAGACTGAACTATAATAAAATGAAGTAGGGTTACAATCAAAGCTAATTACCAGTTACTCACGGCATCATTGAACATGTTATTTGCAGCTTGTTCGAGAGCACTGTTTGCGGCTTGGTTTTCTCCGTTGATGGGGTCGTCAGTAGGATCGTATGTAAACTTCCCGGAAAAGGTATTAGTCCATTCCGCTTCCTCTTTTGAGGTATATTTAAAGGTTGCTCTAACGGTAATAGTGACCTCGTTTTGGTCAGACTGTTCATCACCTCCAATACTGAATGGGCGATTGGTGTAGCCGGTTATTACTCCGTCCAGCACGGCATCGGCATCACTTTCATTATTTGCCAATTGCAGTTTGCTTTGATTTACGAACCTGTTTATTAGCGCTTCATTCAGTCGATTGCTTAAATCCCCAAGTCCGCTGTTCGATTGATCCGGAAAGAAAGGGATGAAAATAGTATTCACTCCCGGCGGAATAGAGGCTCCGGTAAAGCTATATCGCAGGCAACCGCTAAAGGTAAGGCACAAAGAAAAAATCAATAAAAGAGTAATTCTATTCCAGGCCATACTGATCCAGTTTCCGGTATAAAGTTCGTTCACTTACACCCAGAGTTTCGGATGCTTTTCTGCGGTTTCCATCAAAGCGTTTGAGGGCTTGTTGTATAAGAAATTTTTCCGCGTCTTCTATTGAAGGGATCTCATTGTTCTGAAGGAAATCAACGAGCTCAGTTTCTTCATCTTCATCCACATTGGATTGATCGGGCATAGATTGCATACCCAGAGTAGCATGATCTCCAAGATCGACATTCACACCTGACATTTCCGATTTGTCCATCTCGTCCCTTACCGAAGCCGGTAAAGCTTTCAGGTTTTTATTTGAAAAAGTGGAGTAAAGAAAGTTGGCAAACATTTTTTTAACATCGGCAATATCATTTCTTAACTCAACCAAAGCCCGGTAAACCAGTTCACGGTCTTTACGTTCAAAATCACTTCCACCTTGGCTGCTTTGCTCTTGATATGCATCATCAGCTACCATAGGCAGGTTATCTGTTCTGCCTTGACGTTGCCGTCCTTTAAGATACTTTTGAAGTTTTTCTTGATCGATGAACTGAGATTTTTCAAGCACAACCAATTGTTCGGCTACATTTCTTAGTTCTCTGATATTTCCCGGCCATCGATAGGAAATCAGCAATTCCCGCGCTTCATCAGAAAAACCCTTAAAAACAGAGTCATACCGAGCCGAATATTCTTCGACAAACTTCCGAAAAATAGGAATGATATCTTCCTGCCGGTCTCGCAAAGGGGGGAGTTTAATTTGAACGGTATCCAGGCGGTAATAAAGGTCTTCTCTGAAAGAACCATCCTGTACCATTTGCCACAGGTTCTGGTTGGTTGCGGCAATTACTCGTACATCAGTAGTTTGCACCGTACTGGAACCTACCCGGAAAAACTCTCCGTTTTCAAGTACCCGCAGTAATTTTACCTGCACATTTTTTGGGGTATCACCAATTTCATCAAGGAAGATGGTGCCACCGTTAGCTTTCTCAAAGTAGCCTTCCCGGGAAGTCTCGGCCCCGGTAAAGGCCCCTTTCTCGTGGCCAAATAATTCACTTTCTATAATACCTTCCGGGATGGCCCCACAGTTTACAATCACCAGGTTGTTACGGCTGCGGTCGCTCATAGCATGGATAGCCTTGGCGGTTACATCCTTTCCTACTCCGCTTTCGCCCTGTAAAGTGACGGTAATATCAGTTTTGGCAACCTGCATAATCTTGTCGATAACCTGCCGCATGGCTTCCGATTTACCGAGCAACCCAAACTGTTCTTGAAAAACTTCTCGATCCATATAGAAAATAGAATTAAAGTATCAGCTCTTTTTCAGACAAGCTGCATAGATATCACTGATACCTTTAGAATTACATACTGTCAGAATGACGTAAGTTAACGATTCCTGCTCTAGTAAGTAAATGAAATGTGAGGGGAAATTAGAGCTCTTCTATTTCTTTATAAGCTCCACGGCATGTTCAACAGGAAGTGATCTGGTTTCCTTAAAGCTAGATAAAACAAGGTTTGAGCGGGTTTTGCTAACACCTTGCCAAGCTTGAATTCTGGAAAGCAGGCTCTCAAAAGATCCTGTGTTTTTTGTTCTTACTTTCAGGAAGTGTGAACCGTCTCCGGTAATGGAATGGCATTCTAGAATTTCTCTTTCTTCAGCAGCTTGTTCAACAAACGCTTGATAGTTTTCAGAGCCATCAACTTGTACAAAGATGAAAGCTGTAATGTCAAAATGGAATTTTTTACTGTTGAGGATGGCTTTGTATCCTTCAATCAGTCCGCGTTCTTCCAGCTTTTTCATTCGTTCGGAAACCGAAGGCACTGAAAGGTTTACTAATTCAGCAATGGTATTTCGCTGTGCCCGGCCATGTTCCTGAAGATGGTTTAAAATAGCCAGATCGGTATCATCTAATAAATGACTCATGTTTTGCCTTAAATTCCCTAAAAATTCTTTAATAGATTAATAATAACCTTAATTATTTAGGTAGTCAATAAAAAAGCGCTTCCAGAAAAGCTGATTCACAGAACTTTTTAAGCTTAAAAAAGGTGTAACAAAAAGCTGAATACCTCTTATCTTTGGTGCTTAAATCAAAAGAAAAATACCGTACTTAAAACATGCTCGACATCAACTTCATTAAAGAAAACCGGGAATTGGTAGAAAAAGCGATTATCAATAAAGGAGAGAAAGACACCTCTGTAGTAGAGAAAGTTCTGGCTGTTGATGAGGAGTGGAGGTCGAAAGTGCATGAGGGTGATTTACTCAGAAGCGAAAGCAATACCAAAGCCAAAGAAATTGGCAAGCTGATGGGGCAGGGAAAGAAAGAAGAAGCTCAGGAAATCATCAAAAAGACGTCCGAAATGAAGGAGCGGATCAAAGAAATTGAAGAAGATGTGAAAGAGCTTCGCGAAAAAAGAGATGATATGCTGCTCCGTATTCCTAATGTTCCTCATCCGAGCGTTCCGGTTGGCGCAACGGAAGAAGATAACGAGACATTCAAAAGCTGGGGCGAGCCCAACGAAGATGATTGGAGAAAACCACATTGGGAGCTAACCGAACGACACGGCTGGGTTGATTTTGAACGAGGTGTGAAAGTAACCGGAGCCGGATTCCCTTTTTATGTAGGCGGAGTGGCTCAACTTCAAAGAGCATTGATTAACTATTTTATCAATGAAGCGGGTAAGGCAGGATATACGGAGCTCCAGGCTCCATATTTCGTGAATGAAGATTCAGCAAGGGGAACGGGGCAGATTCCGGATAAGGAAGACATGATGTACATAATTCCCCGGGATGAATTTTTCACAATCCCTACGGCTGAGGTGCCGGTTACAAACTTCCACCGCGATGAGATTATTGAGCTAAAAGAGCTTCCGCTTAAATATGTATGTCATACACCCTGCTGGAGACGTGAAGCCGGTTCGTATGGTAAAGATGTTCGTGGATTAAACAGGCTACACCAATTTGATAAGGTTGAACTGGTTAAAATCGTAAAGCCGGAAGATTCTTACGATGAGTTGGAGAGCCTACGCGAACATGCTGAAACGCTTCTCGAAGCCCTGGAACTTCCATATCGCACCTTATTGATGTGTACCGGAGATATGGGTTTTACCCAGAGTAAAAAGTATGATATAGAGGTGTGGAGTCCAGGACAGAGCCGATGGCTGGAAGTGAGCTCATGCTCTAATTTTGAAAGCTTTCAGGCCCGCCGGATGCAACTCCGGTATCGGAAAGATGAAAAGGAAATAGAGACGCTGCACACGTTAAATGGCTCCGGGCTGGCATTGCCACGGGTTGTGTCAGCTATTTTGGAAGCCTATCAGGAAGAGAATGGGAAGGTTAGAGTGCCGGAAGTACTGAAACCGTTTATTGGAAGAGATTATCTATAAGTAAAAACGGCTAATTTGCTGTTTATTTATTTTTCTTAGCCAGCCAAACAATTCCCCAGATCAAACCCACTAAAGCTAATGCGATTCCAAATCCTCCCAGAAAAGCATATAGCAAGTAGGGTAGGATAATACTGATAACAATTCCGGTGATGGCTTTTAATGGGGAAGCTGCAACTGCGGAAGCTCCAAGAAGTGATTTGAAAAGTCGGGCCAATCGTGCTAACATAGAGTGTTGATTCGTTCAAAGGTGTAGAAAAGTACGACCAGAACTTGGAAAAGATTCAAGGTGATGGAGTGATATGGTATTAATGTGATTGGGTGATTCTTTTCTTCAAAACTAACTTTATCACCCTATCATTAAGCTACTGCGTGAATTTCTGTTTCATCAAAATTGTACAGCAGTTCCAGAATGGGGTCCATCTCATCATGCTCCATAAGTTGCATCCGTAAATTCTTTCCGTTTCGAACGCCTTTCAGGTACTGCCCATAATGTTTCTTCATGATGATGACGCCATAGCGTTCACCGTGTTGCTGAACCGATAGCCGTAGTTGTTCAGCACAAAGCTCAACACGTTGACGAACAGTAGGATCAGGTAAAAGTTCTCCGGTTTCCAGGTAATGCCGGGTTTGCTCAAAAATCCATGGATTGCCGATGGCGCCCCGGCCGATCATTACACCGTCTACTCCTGTTTCTTCAAACATTTTCTTGGCCAGCTCAGGAGAAGTCACATCTCCATTTCCAATAATCGGGATTTCGAGTCCGGGCGTGTTTTTAAGTTTTTTCAGCCAATCCCAGCGGGCATCTCCTTTATATTTTTGAGCGCGGGTGCGGGCATGTACGGTAAGGGCCTTAACTCCGAGTTTTTGAAGCATCAGAGCCACTTCCTGAATTTTTATGGTGCTGTCGTCCCAGCCAAGGCGGGTTTTAACAGTGACGGGGCGGTCTTGAACGGCATCAACCACAGTACCGGCCATTCGCTCCATCATGGCAAGGTCTTTCAGGCAGCCGGCTCCGGCACCTTTTTTCACAATCTTGTAAACAGGACAGCCAAAGTTGATATCTACCAGGTCCGGGTTTTGGTCGACAGCTACTTTCGCCGCCCCTTCCATGGCTTCTTCACGCCCGCCAAAAATCTGTACACCAAAAGGTCGCTCCATTTCTTCGAAGTCCATTTTTTGCATAGCAATATCGGAAGCACGGATAATGGCTTCCGAGCTGATGAATTCTGTGAATACAATATCAGCCCCTTTTCGGCGACAGAGCTGACGGAAAGGAGAGTCTGTTACATCTTCCATGGGGGCAAGAAAGAGGGGTTGGTCAGGAAGTTCAATAGGACCGATATTCATTACTATATAGTAGTTTTGGCTTAATTTTAGATCAAAGATACAGCTTTTTTGAAGCATTTATAACCCACCAGCTGACTCACGAAGTGATGATGGGAATTGTAATAAAACCCGTCCTGTCATATAAAAAAGAAAGCCGCGAAACGAGTCCGCGGCTTCTAACAGTTGTTATCGATTAAATACTAGGAGTTACATGATTTTTATTTTCTTAGCTGCTTTTTCTTCCATTTTAGGGATGGTGACATTGAGTACACCATTCTCATATTTAGCCTTAATTTTATCAGCGTTTACCACATCAGAGGGTAAGGGTAATGTTCTTCTGAATCTTCCGAATCTGCTTTCAATACGGTGATAGCGAATACTCTTATCTTCTTTTTGAAGTTTGCGTTCACCGCTGATGGTAAGCACACCTGAGTTGTAGTTAATCTCAAGGTCATCTTTATTCATTCCGGGTAAAGCTACAGACACTTCAAATTCGTTATCTGTTTCATATACATTTATTTCCGGAGTGAAAGTTGTATTCAGGGCGCTTGGCCGTCTCAAGGCATTTTCAAATACTTCGTCTATCCAATTAGATACCTTAAGTGGAGAAACATCAGTTTCTCGGTTCCATAAGCTTGGAGTGGTTGAATTTGCTTGCATCAACATAGGTTTTCCTCCTTTTAAATGATTTTATTTAAAGATCATAGGTAATTCCCAAATCGATACTTTGGGTGTAGCAATTATTACAAATCTTGTGCCAAACGATTCACTAAAGGGGAGAGCTGTCAATTATAAAATTTCTCTGTATCAAAATGACAATCTGTTTGAAAATCCGTCAGGTTTTAAACAGAACAACTCTTAATCCTATAAACATGACAAACTTCCCTTTAGCCATTTCCCTCTTTTAGGCTTATATTTTCAGCCCACTTACTCACTCATAAAAAACAAATTCTAATAAGGGAAAACGTAATATGTCACTTGGAATTAATAGTATCGAAGAACTTCTGGGAGATGAAGCTTCGGATCTTCTCAATCATAGATGTCAGACTATAAGTAAGGATCGGCTTGTAAAGCCAACGGCCAGCTACGTTGACGACATTTGGTACCATTCTGACCGTAACAACCGTGTGCTGCAAAATCTTCAAAGACTTTTAAATAACGGACGATTAGGCGGAACCGGGTATGTATCCATTCTACCTGTTGATCAGGGTATTGAACATTCAGCAGGAGCCTCTTTTGCAAAGAACCCGGATTATTTTGATCCGGATCATATAGTAAATCTGGCTATGGAAGCCGGATGTAATGCCGTTGCTTCTACTTTTGGAGCCTTGGCTTCTGTTTCAAGAAAATACGCTCACAAAATTCCTTTTGTGGTTAAAATCAATCACAACGAGTTATTGACGTATCCAAATAACTATGACCAGATCATGTTTGGAACCATCGACCAGGCTTACGATATGGGTGCTGCCGCTGTAGGTGCAACCATTTATTTTGGATCAGAAGAATCTAACCGGCAAATTCAAGAAGTAGCCCAGGCTTTTGCTTATGCACATGAGCTTGGCATGGCGACAATTCTGTGGTGCTATACTCGTAATTCAGCTTTTAAAGTAGATGGCGTTGACTATCATTCATCAGCCGACTTAACCGGACAGGCTAACCATATTGGTACTACGCTGGGAGCCGATATCATCAAACAAAAGCAGCCGACAAACAATGGCGGTTACAAAGCTCTGAATTCCGGCGATTCCAGCTATGGTAAACTGGACGAACGGATTTATTCAGAATTAACATCCGACCACCCCATTGATTTGACCCGCTATCAGGTAGCGAACTGCTTTATGGGGCGTGCCGGACTGATTAACTCAGGCGGCGCTTCAGGATCGAATGACTTTGCAGATGCTGTTAAAACAGCCATCATCAACAAGCGAGCCGGCGGTATGGGACTTATTAGCGGACGTAAAGCATTTCAACGACCACTTAAAGAAGGTGTGAAACTATTGAACATGATTCAGGACGTGTACCTGAATGATGAAATCACCCTCGCCTGATCGTGCATAATAATTATGGCCTTGCAGGGTTACCCTGTAAGGCTTTTTCTATTCAAGCCCATCTTTATCAAATATCTGTTAATTGAGTTCTGAATCTGTAAATATCAGCAAGCCGCAATCCTTTTTTTCCAGGAAATACCTCATTATTTCCATATTCCTGAGTTTGGCCACTATGGCGGGGGTAATCTATTGGACGTACACTCCCGGTGTATTAGAATTTTTATCTACAAGCAGGTTGCCCGGTTTGGTTATTGCACTCGTTGTCTCTTTGATGAGAGTGTGGTTTTCAGCAGCTAAAATCCGGTTTCTATCTGAAAAGAAATTGAATTGGTATGCTTCGATAAGGGTAGTGCTGGCCTGGGATTTTACTTCAGCCGTAACCCCATCAACTATAGGTGGTGCTCCTATGGCCACTTACGCAATGACTAAAGAAGGACTTAAGCTAGGGGATTCCGGAGCTATTATTCTCTATGGCGTTTTACTGGATCAAATATGGTTCGCACTCGCTATTCCCATATTGCTTATTTCGGGACTTTTCTATGAAGTAGTTCCCCCGGAAATTGGTCTGGTTGGAGATGTATCTATGGGACTGCTCTATGTAGGTTTACTGAGCTATGCCGGTTTACTTGCCTATGGTGTTTTGGTAAACCCCACTGCAATTAAAAGGGTAGTGAAGTTTATATTCAAGCTGCCGGTATTGAGGCGGATGGGCGATAAGGTGGAAGAAGAAGCTGAAAACCTGGAAGAATACGCTCAACAGCTTGGACAAAAGCCCCTTAGTTTTTTACTGAAGGCATTTTTTCTTTCAACCATGTCGTGGTTGGCGAGAATTGCATTGCCAACTATTGTAGTACTAAGTCTGCTTCCGGCGCCTGAAGTACTTTCGGTGTTGAGAAGCCTGGCTATGAATTTGGCATTCCTGGTAGTGCCTACACCCGGTGGTAGTGGAGGAGTAGAAGGATTGTTCGTACTGTTCCAGGGGCCTTTAATATCGAGAGAAGGATTTATCGGGCTGGCTGTATTCTTATGGAGAATTATCAGTTACTACATAAGTATAGGTTTGGGAATGATGGCCACAACCTGGTATGTGAATCAAAAAGTTGTTGAAATTAAAGCGCAGGATTAATCCATGGCCAAGGTGAAAACGCAATACGAATGTTCCGGCTGTGGATATATATCACCAAAATGGAATGGAAGCTGTCCGTCGTGTGGGGAGTGGAATACCTTTGTTGAGAAAACGGTAAGTAAAAACAAATCTTCATCCGGCCACAAAGCCAAAGTAGAAGGACTGGATTCATCGGCTGCCCCTCAGAAATTGGATGAAGTGGAAACTTCAGAAAAGAGCCGGTTTAAAAGTAATATTACCGAACTGGATCGGGTGTTGGGTGGAGGTTTCTTACCCGGATCTTATGTGTTAATCGGGGGTGAACCAGGAGTCGGAAAAAGTACCCTCACCCTTCAAATAGCTAAAGCCAATCCTGATTTAACCATTTTGTACTGTGCCGGAGAGGAATCGGCCGGACAAATAAAACAGCGGGCTGCACGGCTGGGTGTGGAATCCGACAAGCTGCTAATCTACAACGAAACCCAGGTTGATAACATCATTGCTGAAGCGCAGAAGATGAAGCCGGATTTGTTGATCGTTGATTCCATTCAAACGGTTTATCGAACGGAACTATCGAGTATGCCGGGAAGCATTCAGCAGGTAAAAGAGTGTGCGGCATTATTTCAGCAGCTTGCCAAGAAAAAGGATATTACCACCCTGGTTATAGGACATGTTACCAAAGAAGGTGACATAGCCGGTCCGCGGGTACTGGAGCATATGGTAGATACCGTTCTTCAGTTTGAAGGGGATAAGCAATATACCTATCGGTTACTGAGAAGCCTGAAAAACCGTTTTGGAGCCGCACAAGAAGTGGGTGTGTTCGAGATGAAATCGGACGGACTGATTGAAGTATCCAATCCTTCTGAACTCTTTATATCCGACAAAACATCCGGAGTAAGCGGAAATGCTGTGGTTTGCACCATGGAGGGAACCCGACCACTCTTGATTGAAGTGCAGGCTCTGGTAACTCCATCCTCTTACGGTTCACCCCAGAGAACAGCCAATGGCTTTGACCGAAATCGGCTGGCTTTATTACTCGCCGTTCTTGAAAAACGAGTGGGTAAGAATTTCTCTAATCATGATGTTTATTTAAACATTGCCGGAGGATTCAGGCTCAACGACCCGGCAGGAGATTTAGGGGTTTGCTGTGCACTGGTGTCCAGCTTGGTGGATGATACTGTTTCACAAAACATGGCATTTATTGGGGAAGTTGGACTGGGAGGGGAGATCAGAACCGTGCCTCATCTTGATCAACGGGAAAAAGAGGCTAAAAAGTTAGGCTTTAAGAATGTTGTTCTACCCGGCTCAAAAGAGAGAGAAGGGGTTCGGTATTTACATCAGGCCATAAAAAAAGCCCTCGGTTAAAAACCTGAGGGCTCAAATCAGTTCACTTCGTTTAGAAGTTGTCGCGCTGGCGACGTCGTTGTTCACGTTTCGCTTTTTTCAAAGCTTCGCGTCGCTCAACAGATGGCTTCGTATACTGTTGACGATCTTTGTATTCGTTAAGAACACGTGATCTTGTTACCAGTTTCTTGAAGCGATTAATTGCGCGGTCAACACTTTCGTTGTCTTTAACTTCGACTCCTAACATGAAGTATCACATCCTTTCTTTTAGATTTTTTCCCAAAATTGGGGTTGCAAATATAAGAAAAAAGTCGGTTAATCTAACATTCTATTTTAAAATTGTAGCGGGGCATTTAAATGAGCAATTCTTCAGAACCAAAAAAGCCGGAAGTTAGTGAAAGCAACGTTTTCAGGGACCTTACTCAGGATGTTTTAAGTCTTGAAAGAGGATTGCCGGTAACGATATGGCACATGATAAAGTACCCGGGCCTGGTTATTGAGTCCTACTTTACTGACAAGGGCCGGTACATCAATCCGTTCCGCTATGCTATTATTGTTTTGGCGATAACGGCAGTGATTGTAGGCTTTTTTGTTGATTATGAAGCCTTATATAGGCATGCGCTTGAAGAGGGAGCCGGTGAAGATCTCGACACGCTCATTGCTAATCTTTCAGCACAAGTTCCTTCTTTCGATTGGCAAAAGTATTTCGACAGCTTTGTGGAGTTATCGGTATTGTTTTCTGAAAAATTTGCTCAGGTTGGAGCTATTTTGATGTTTGCTCCGGTAATGGCTCTTTTTTCCTGGATGTTTTTTAAATCCAAGAAACAAAAGTTTGTCTATCACTATGTGATGATGCTTTATAATCTGACTACATTTTCTATTTTTTCTTCGCTGGTATCGCCTCTGATTGATGAACAAGGATTTGCATTATCTTCCTGGTACATGATGCTGACAGTAGGCATCATGCTTTGTTTTACATACTATGTAATGAGAAGCTATCTCACTTTCACAAAGGTTATGGATAACGTTAAGATGATTTTCACCTTCTTTCTTGGCTATTTCAGCTATTCAATACTGACAGCAATATTACTCTACGGCGGAGCTTTTATTTATATGAAATTTTAAGCATTGATAATAAATTCCTCAGGAATATCTGAACCCAAAACGCCTAATCCGAACAGCGCGTAGTCATACTTTGCCGGATCATCAGGATCCAAAAATTTCAGCCTTTCATTCAGTTCAACCACCGATTTCCAGTCGTTTTGTTTTCTGGAAAGCAGTCCGAGTTTTCTTGCCTGTCGGGCTACATGTACATCCAATGGTATTTTCAGTTCTGCAGGGGAGATGAAATCCATAATACCCGGATCTACCGGACTGTTTTTACGAATGCACCATCTCAGGTACATATACAGTCTTTTTGCTGAACTGTTTTTTTCCGGATTGGATACGTGTTTACGCGTTCGTTGAGGCATTTCAGGATGAAACAAGAAAAACTTTTCATGAAATACAGCTATCAGCTCACGTTTCTGGCGGTTAGCTTCTTCTGAACAGTGCTCCCAGAATCGTTCAAAGGTGCCAAATTTCAGCAGAATAGTTTGCAGAATTGTGATTAGCCAATGCATATCTATGGGCTTGAAGGTGCGATGCTTAAATCCTTCGAGTACTGAAAATTCAGCTTCGGTGTAATACTTTATAAATTCAGCGGGTTTATAGTTCATTCGTTGCAGAAGATCTTCCACTTTTGCATTTACGATATCCCGGCGCCCCCAAGCCATAGTTGCCGCAAAAAAGCCGGCCAGTTCCTGGTCAAGCTTATCCTCAAAAGCATGCATAAACTGAACAGGGTCTTCATTGATATAATCAGGCTGTTCAATTTTACCAACCAGATCATCCAGAAATGGTTTAAGCTCAATCAGTTTTTTGCGGGTAAGCGTTTTGAATTTTTTCCTTTTTCGGGGCAATGTACTTCTGTGAATTAATTATTATAAAGTATTGGTTACTCAGGTCGATAATTGCAGGGTGGTGACCATCCCACTTTTCCTATCAAAACAAAAACAAAGCGAATTGATTCAGTTTATCAAAAATCGATTTTTCGTCGCAGTGGATAACTATATGCATTCACAATATGGTAGCCGTAAAGAAATTTTATTCCGTGATCATCCAAAAGTGATAGTCGAGATAGGTGCGGGCTATGGAGCCAACTTCCGGTATTTGAAAAAGGGCACAAAAGTAAAAGTCATCGAACCTAATGCCGGGTTTAAAGATGTACTAAGATACCAGGCTAATAGGTATGGAATTAACCTGGAGATGTACGAATCGGTCGCAGAGGAAATACCTCTATCAAATGAATCTGCAGCGATGGTGATAAGCAGTTTGGTGCTTTGTTCGGTTAAGAATCCACCTAAGGTTTTATCTGAGGTAAAAAGGATTCTTCAGCCGGCAGGAAAGTTCATCTATCTTGAACATGTGAGGGCACACAAACATAGCTGGGTATGCAAAGTACAGCGAATGGTAAAAAGCTCATGGAAGTGGTTTTTTGACGGATGTAATGTAACCCGCGATACCGGCCGCATAATACTAATGGCCGGGTTCTCCGATATAAAACAGGAAGAATTTCAATTACCCACCTTCTTTGTTCCGATCAGGCCTCATATAGCCGGAATAGCTGTTAAATAACTAAACACCAAGCTCGCCCTGACCTTTACCCATCAGTCGTTCGGTTAATACTTTATTGGCTTTGGGGAAGGGGAATCGTTCAAGCTCATTGCGCTCCACCCACCGAATTTCCTGGCTCGATTTAGGTTGCGGTTTCCCCGAAATCAGCTGACACATCCACGCATGCATGGTGACTGAAAAATGAGAATAGGTGTGCTTCAGGCTCATCAATTCTTTAAAGGCTTTAGCCTGCACCCCCAGTTCTTCCTGCAATTCCCGTTCAACGGTTTCCTGAATTTCTTCTCCCTCTTTTTGCTTACCACCGGGGAACTCCCACAGCCCGCCCAGCATGGCTTCTTCGGGCCGTAAAGCTATCAGCAACTTTCCATCATCATCTTCAATAATGCCAACGCCAATAGTATAATGTGGTTTTTTCTTAGACGGAGATTTATAGGGGATGACATCGGTTTTAGCGGTTTTGGCAGCCACACAGCCTGACTGAACCGGGCATTTGTTACAATCGGGATTAGAGGGTTTGCATACCACCGACCCCAACTCCATCATTGCCTGATTGAAATCGGCCGGGTTATCTTCGTCAATCAGTTCGGTGGCAAAGTTCTGAACTTTGTTCTTTGTTTTGGTGCTGCGGATGTCTTCCTCGATCCCAAAATACCGGGTAAGTACGCGAATCACATTTCCATCCACTACTGCATTCGGCTTGTTGAAGGCAATGCTGGTAACAGCTGCCGCCGTATAAGGACCAATTCCTTTCAGTTTTATGATTTCATCGTAGCTTTCCGGGAGCTTCCCATCATAATCTGCTACAACCGTTTTGGCAGCAGAGTGAAGGTTTCTTGCGCGGCTATAATATCCTAACCCTTCCCAGGCTTTCAGTACTTCCTGCTGTTCGGCGTTTGCCAAATCAAATACGGTGGGGAATAAGGAGATGAAATTCTGAAAGTAGGGAGTGGCTTGTTCAACCCGCGTTTGCTGTAACATAATTTCCGATACCCAGATTTTATAGGGATCGGCCTCACCCCGCCAGGGCATTTGGCGTTTATGATCTTGGTACCAGCTTAGCAGGTGATGAGAAAAGTCGTTGTTATTCAAAAGAGAACTGCGTTCTAAAATTGTTATTCGTCGCCACGGGAAATATTGAGCACATTCAGGGTTACATCAATGGACGATGCGGCTCCGAGCCTGTCTGTAGCAATAACCTTAAATGTGGATTCGCCTACTTGCCGTTCGGTTGGAGACCAGGTAAATACCCCGGTTTTTTCGTTGATGGTAGCCCCATCCGGCATATCAACACCAATATATCTGACCAAGGAATTCTGCGGGTTTTCAGGATCGATTGCATTAAACTGAAGGGTATACTCTTCGTTGACAGCTATTGAAGTGGAGCGAACCGGGCTAAACCGGGGCGGGGCATTAAATGAGCGTACATCCACGACAAAACGGGTGCTGTCGGATTGTCCCTCGGAATTGGTGGCTAAAATACTAAACCAGAAATTCCCAACCTGATTGATGGTGGGCTGCCAGAAAAATCCCTGATTACGGATTTTGGCATTCTGAGCATTGGATCGGTATGAAAACTCAACCTGATCGGCCGGATAATTCCCTTCCATTTCAAAAGCTAGAATAAGTGGACTAGGATAGGTGATTACCTGATTGGGAATCGGTTTTATGCTGAACTGACCGGAAGCAGCAGTGTTGGTAGCGGATGACTGCTCACGCATCAAAATTTCAGAGATGTTGTCATTTTCAGAAATCCAGATTCGATTGGCACTGTTTGCAAGATAATTTCCTGCATTGGTGTCATCTTTCCACAAACCGAGAACACCGGACTTATCGGTAGTCCATACCCGTCCTGATACCGTTCTCACAAAAAGTCGTTCTTTCCAGCTGGAAATATGTTCAATGGGCTCGTTGGTTACTCCAATTTTTTTTCCGATTCCGGTAGATCTCACTTCAAAAATCTCTCCGGTTTCCGTGCTTCCCCATACGCGTTCCTGATCTATAAAGATGTGCTCCAAAGGCCTGCGTAATGAAATGTTTGCTGAGTTTTGCAGGGTGCTGTCCTGTTGATTGAAAACAAGGAGGGAAGGAGCATCAGTAAGCACAAAAAGCTGATTGCTTACATTGGAAGACCGGAGGTCAATTACACTCGCGCCATTGACCAGATTCTGTGCTACACGTTCAGGAGCAGAATCTACAGTTTCAGGAGACTCCAATGAGACCCGACCCAATCCTTCATCCCCCATAGCAATATATAAGCTGTTATTCAGCCGGGCTGCTGCTTTGGGTTGAACCGGTAAAATAGTTGAAGAATAGACACCTAATACAGATGTAGGTTCAAGAACGGTTAGTCTTCGCGAATCTCCGAACAAGTAAGCAAAACGGATGTCGGACATAATGGTATTTCCACGACGCTGCATGCCCGAGGAGGTGTAAAGCCATTGCAGCGAATCGGGATAGGCTCTGAATACAGCCATGCCTTCACTTTCGGAAAGTATATACAAATGAGAAGGAGAAGCCTCCATCGCCTTCACATCAGGTATTTCCATCATGAGAGCATAATTTTGCACCAATTTCTGTTGCCCCATTGCCTGAGTAAAACAAACAAACAGAAAGGTGAATATCAGGGTAATCCTTGGAATAAATTTCATATCACTATAACCAGTTATGCATTTTGTACCAGTGGACGGTTCGGGAAATTCCTTCAGCAAGCGACACTTTTGGAGTGTATTCTAATTCTTTCTGAGCTTTATCGGAAGTGCAGGTCCATTCCAGTATCAGCTCATTTGCTTTCTCCTTGTTAATAACGGGATATTTTCCAAGTAATGATGCCACGTTTTCAATTACGCTTGCTGCTTTTTTTACTAATCCGGGTTTAATTTTTAGCGGGATCGCTTTTTTGCCCATCACTTTGGAGGTAACCGCACGAATCTCGTTCCAGGAATGGGTGCCTTCACCGGAAATAAAATAGGTGTGGACACCTGCATCTTTCTTCTGAGCAGCCTTCATTATCCCGTTCACTAAATCACTAACGTACACCATGGAAACACGAGGATTGTTCCCGTCGCCCACAATCGGGCAAATACCTTTCGAAAATGCCTGAAAGAAAGAAAAAATCTGATCTTCCCTTGGGCCATATACCGCAGGCGGACGGATGACTTTAATACTATCCTTTCCACTCACGGCCTTTTGAATCCGGGCTTCCATTTCTTTTTTTGATTCCCCATACATACTCACGGGGTTCATAGGTTCGCCTTCGGTTTTGGGTGAGCCGTTGCTTGGTCCGGCTGCAGCCAGGGATGATAAAATTACCATGTTCTTAACGCCTTTCTTTTGTGCCAGGCGGACAAGATTTTCGGTAGCATCTACATTAGCATGCGTAAATTCTTTTTTGGTAGGTGCTTTTACAATGGCTGCAATGTGAAACAGAACATCAGCACCCTCAAGTCCTTTAGATAGCGCATTAAGATTTTGAAGATCTCCGGATATTTTTTTGAAATTGAGGCCGGACAGCCACTTTTCATTACTTCTTACCAGGCATCGAACTTCATTATAGTCATCAGATTCAATCAGTGCTTCAACTAAATGGCTTCCGATAAAACCTGTTCCTCCGGTTACAAAGGCTTTCATTTATTTCCTTATATTTGGCGAATCGTTTGGAATAAAAAAGAGTTTACAGCGAGGATCATCGCAGAGCAAATAAGATACAAATCTACCCTCTGCTTTTAAATTTTTATGAAAGAATTACGAGTCGCCCTTTTTACAGGCAACTACAATCACATTAAAGACGGTGTTTCACTTACCCTGAACCGGTTAGTGAAATTTTTGGAAGAGCAGGGAATACCGGTTTTGGTATTCGGGCCAACGGTAAAAGAGCCGGCTCTTGATCACAACGGACGGTTGGTTTCGGTGCCATCTATCCGAATGCCTGTCTCAGGGCGGGGAGAGTACCGCGTACCGATAGGGATTTCTGAAGAGGCAAAAAGGGAATTGGAAGAATTCAATCCAACCCTGGTTCATATTGCAACGCCAGATCGGGCCGGATACAAAGCGTTGCTGTGGGCTCAAAAAAACAATGTGCAGGTAGTGGGTTCCTATCATACCCACTTCACAAGCTACTTTAAATACTATGGCCTTACGCCAATCGAGTTTTTGGCGTGGCGGTATTTGAGCTGGTTTTATAATTCCTGCACTCACGTGTATGTGCCGTCTCAATCAATGATAGATGAACTTGAAACCCATGATTTTGATGAGGGAATGAAAATCTGGGCACGCGGGGTTGATACAAAACTCTTCTCCCCTGAAAAGCGGGATATGGAATGGCGAAGAGCTGCAGGTTTCGAAGATGATGACATTATTGTGACTTTTGTATCCCGCCTGGTATGGGAAAAGGAATTGGATACTTTTCGGCACAGCGTGCAGCAAGTAGCTTCCAAAAACTCAAAAGTAAAGCCTTTGGTTGTAGGTGATGGTCCTGCAAAAAGTGAGTTGCAGAAGCTTATGCCGGAGGCTCATTACACCGGCTTTCTTGAAGGTGAGAACCTGGCAAGAGCTTATGCAAGTAGTGATGTTTTTCTATTTCCATCTCACACTGAAACCTTTGGCAATGTGACTCTCGAAGCCATGAGCAGCGGGTTGCCTTGTTTGGTTGCTGATGCTACAGGAAGTAAATCACTGGTTGAACACAGGGTGAACGGGGGGTTAGCTGAACCCGAAAACAAAGCAGATTTCACCAAGAAGTTGGCTATCATTGTTTCTGATCAAGCTCTTCGGGATAAAATGAAAAAAGCCTCCAGAGAAAAAGCATTGAAATACGAGTGGGATGAGATTAATGGAAGGCTGGTTCAAAACTACAAAGAGGCCTTAGAACTACCCGTTCCCCAAACCTATTTATAAATAAGTTGAGTCCATGAAAATCATCGACGTCGCAGAGTTTTACACAGATCAGGGTGGAGGGGTAAAAACCTACATCAATCAGAAACTGAAAGCCGGGAAAAAGCACGGTCATGATATCGTGATTGTGGCACCGGGCGAAGATTGGGGAGAAGAAGAGCGTTATGGCGGAAGGGTGATTTGGGTGAAAGGCCCACGGCTTCCGGTAGATTGGCGCTACTATATACTATGGCGGGAGAAAGCCGTTCATGAAATCCTTGATCGTGAAAAACCCGATGTGGTAGAAGGTTCTTCACCTTGGACCGGTGGCTGGTTTGCCGGGCGTTGGAAGGGCGATGCCGTTAAAACGTTTATCTTTCATCAGGATCCGGTAGCAGCTTATCCTCATACCATATTTGGGAACATGTTAGGTTTTGATCGTGTGGACAAAGTGTTCGGTTTTTATTGGAAATATCTGCAGCGGCTTAGCAGTAATTTTGATGCAACCATTGTAAGCGGTGAATGGCTGGGAGAGCGTATTGATAACTACGGTGTGAATAATCCCATTCCGGTTCCATTCGGTATAGATAAGGATTTCTTTTCCCCAAACCGAAGGGATACAGAGCTTCGTAAAAAGTTACTTTCCGATTTCGGGTTACCGGAATCTGCTAAGTTGATGATAGCCATAAGTCGTCATCACCCCGAGAAAAGACTGGGTTCACTTATTGACGGATTTCATCAGGCTGCGGAAGAGGAACCTATGGCTTTGATTATATTCGGTGACGGCCCTATTCGAAAGTATGTGGATTTTAAAGCAAACCGAAGCCCACATGTAAAGCTTATGGGTTTTACAGAAAACCGGGATGAGTTGGCGAATATCCTTGCATCGTGTGACTATTTTGTTCACGGTTCATCAGCGGAAACATATGGAATAGTTGTTGCTGAAGCAGTATGTAGTGGCTTACCGGTGGTTGTTCCCAGCAGAGGAGGAGCCGGAGATATTGCCAATCCGGATATTGCGGAAACCTATACTGCCGGAGATTCAGAATCTCTGACAAAAGCAATTCTTGATATCACCTCAAGAGATCGTGACGAGTTGGTTGCTGCCTGCAAAATGGCTGCCCGGGATGACATAGGAACGATGGATGATCACTTTTCACTTCTGTTTGAGAAGTATGAAAAACTGGTGGAACAGAAAAAGACGGTTCAGTAATCGCTGAACGCGTGATTTTTGAATTCTGTAAATTTTGATGTTATTTACACTGTATAGAATTCAGTAGCAGACCGATATATTTCTTATCTTCAGCACGAAATTTAAACTTATTTTACAGCAACCAGTTCGTAACAACGAGTTAGCGAAAATTTGATAGAAAATTAATACTGGGTATATTTCGCTGTTTATTTAGAATCTTTGTTAAGGAATTACCGAATGGCCGATCACAAATCCAGCGCCACAAAATCAGACATTTTTTCGAAAGCTTTTAATTTTACAAAAGCGGATGAAGTCAAGGAAATGGGGCTGTATCCGTACTTTAAACCCCTCGAAGCTACGGATGGCACTATAGTAGAAATTGAAGGCCGAAAAGTAATTATGGCCGGCTCCAATAATTATTTAGGGCTGACCAACGATCAGCGCACCATCAAAGCTGCACAGGATGCGCTCAAGAAGTATGGCACTGGTTGTACCGGCTCTCGCTATTTAAATGGTACTCTCGACAGCCACCTGGAGCTGGAAGAGAAACTGGCCGACTTCATGGGGAAAGAAGGTTGTGTTCTGTTCAGTACCGGTTATCAAACCAATGAAGGTTCTATTCAAACCATTGCCGGACGAAACGACATTATTTTCTCAGACAAAGACAATCACGCCTGTATAGTTGTTGGAACCCTGGTTTCTAACGCTAAAACCATGCGTTATACCCATAATGACATGGATCAGCTGCGAAAGCTTCTTGAAAGAGCCGATCCCGATGCAGGAAAAATCATTGTAACCGATGGTGTTTTTTCCATGTCTGGAACACTGGCTAAAGTGCCTGAGTTGGTTAAACTGGCTAAAGAATTTAATGCTCGTCTGTACCTTGATGATGCCCACGCTGTTGGGGTTGTTGGAAAAGGAGGACGAGGCTCTGCTTCTGTATATGGTCTAACCGATGAAGTGGATCTTATCAGTGGTACTTTTTCAAAATCATTCGCTTCATTAGGTGGGTTTTTGGTGGGAGACCGATCCGTTATCGAATACATCCGCCATAATTCACCGGCGCATATTTTCAGTGCATCCATGCCACCGGCCAATGTGGCTACGGTATTAAAGGCTTTGGAAATTCTTCAGGAAGAAACCTGGAGATTAGACCGGTTAGAAGAAATTGCCAACTATATGCGCAAAGAATTGCGCGGACTTGGTTTCAATGTTTGGTCGAGCCAGAGTCCGATTATCCCGGTGGTTATCGGTGAAATGATGGATTGCTTCAAATTCTGGAAAGATCTTTTTGAAGAAGGCGTTTACGCTAATGCAGTTGTGCCTCCGGCTGTACCTCAGGGTCAGTCACTGCTTCGAACGAGTTATATGGCCAGCCACACGGATGAGCACCTTGATCAGATTCTGGAAGCATTCCGCAAAGTGGGATTGAAACACGGTGTGATCGACAGAAATGGCCACTCAGCAACCGAATAAACCCTTAATTTTACCAAGGCTGTATGAATAGTTCCGGGGTAACCTTCGTTTCAACCAAAGAGGAAAAGAAACGATTTACGAATTTCATATACCCTTTCTATGAAGGTGAAGAGCACTGGGTTCCTCCTTTGCGAATGGATCAGAAAAAACTGATCGATACCGATAAAAATCCTTTCTTCAATAATGCTGAAATTGCTCTGTTTCTGGCAGAGAAAGACGGTAAAGATGTTGGTCGAATTGCAGCTATTATCGATCACCGATTTAATGAATTTCACGGCACTAAAACCGGACACTTTGGTTTTTTTGAAAGCATCAATGATCAGCACACCACAAATTTACTGTTTCGTGTAGCCGAAGACTGGCTTCGAGATAAGGGAATGAATAAAGTGATCGGTCCCGCAAGCCCAAGCATGATGGACACCATTGGTGTTTTGATTGAAGGGTTCGATAAAGATCCCTACATCATGATGCCCTATAACTTTTCCTATTATGATGAGCTGATCAAGAATGCCGGATTTGCCAAAGAGATGGATATGTATGCCTATATCGTGGATACTGAAACGGTGGCGGTAGATCGGATGAACCGGGCGATGGATATTGTTAGGAAGAGGTTGCCGGATATTGAAATCCGCCCTGTGAATCTGAAGAAAATGGATTCTGAAATTAAGATTATCCGGGAGATTTTCAACAAAGCCTGGAAAGACAACTGGGGATTTATACCTTTAACAGAAGAAGAATTTCAGGCTGCCGGTAAAGACCTGAAAATGATTGTGGACACAGATTACGCCCACATAGCGGAAATTAAAGGTGAACCGGTAGCTTTCTCCATCGGACTTCCCAACATCAATGAAATTCTGAAAGGAATGAATGGAAAGCTCTTTCCATTTGGGTTCATCAAACTGCTATGGGGAAAAAGCAGGGTAAAGGGGCTCCGTACGGCACTTATGGGCGTGTTACCGGAATGGCAGGGCAGAGGAATCGATGCTCTGTTGCATCAGCGCTCTATCCAAAACGGCCTGGAAAGTGAAGGTAAAACGGTATCCGAGCTTAGCTGGATTCTGGAGTCAAACCCGGAAATGATCCGCGTTGCCGAACGCATTGGCGGCACACTGGATAAAACCTACCGGATGTATTCTAAAGAATTATAGCCTATACTCATTACTTCCTAAGGCATCCTTTCTTTTTAACATCCTATTCACAACATCTACATAGTTTTTCCTTATCTTCTTAAGGCTATGAAGTAAAATTTTTGTTTGCCCCGAACGCTCAGCGTTTTAGTACCATCTTGGGGCACGAATTCTCAACCTTTAAAGAAGAAAGTAGAAGAATGAGTGAATATCGTATCGAGAAAGATTCCATGGGTGAAGTGAAAGTTCCAAAAGACGCCTTATATGGAGCACAAACCCAGCGTGCCCACGATAATTTTCCAATCAGCGGAATTAAATTCAGCCGGGAGTTTATTGAGGCCCTGGGATATGTTAAGAAGGCGGCCGCAACCGTAAACGCTGAACTGGGTCTTTTAGACGAAAGTGTTGCCAAGGCTATTCAGGCGGCATCTCAGGAAGTCATTGACGGACTGCACGATAAAGAATTCGTGATCGATATTTTTCAGACCGGTTCCGGTACTTCCACCAACATGAACTCCAATGAAGTGATTGCCCGGCGCGCCAATGAGCTGAAGCAAAACCTGGATGTGGATATTCATCCGAACGATCATATTAACTATGGGCAAAGCTCAAATGATGTCATTCCAACTACCATTCGGGTAGCTGCGGTAAAAGCAGTAAATAACAACCTGATTCCGGCTTTGGAGCATCTTCAGAAGACTTTTCTCGAAAAAGGGAAGGAATATGCCGATGTAGTTAAAACCGGGCGAACTCACCTTATGGATGCCATGCCGGTAACCATCGAGCAGGAATTTGGCGGTTATGCACGTCAGGTTGAGTTGGGAATCAAGCGGGTTGAATCGGCTCTGGAAAGAGTTAGCGAGCTACCTCAAGGAGGTACCGCGGTTGGAACCGGAATTAATACGCATGAGGATTTTGGGAAGAAATTTGCAGCCACAATATCTGAACTGACCGGAGAGAAATTCACCGAAGCTGAAAACCATTTTGAAGCTCAGGCCACGGTGGATGCCCCTGTTGAACTCAGCGGACAGCTGAAAACCATTGCGGTTAGCCTGATGAAAATCGGTAACGACCTTCGCTGGATGAATTCTGGCCCTAATAGTGGAATAGGAGAAGTGGAACTGGCTGCCCTTCAGCCCGGATCATCTATTATGCCCGGGAAAGTGAATCCGGTGATTGAAGAATCATTGACGATGGTATGCGCCCAGGTAATAGGTAATGATGCTACGGTAACTGTTGGCGGACAAGCAGGAAACTTTGAGTTGAATGTGATGCTGCCAGTAGTAGCACATAACCTGTTACAGTCTATCGATATTCTGGCCAATGCGGCACGAAACTTGGCAGACCGTTCGGTTTCTAAGCTATCGGTAAGAAAAGAGAATATTGCTTCAATGGTTGAGAAAAATCCGATTCTGGTTACCGCACTCAACCCAATTATCGGGTATGACAAAGCAGCCAAAATTGCCAAGAAAGCTTTTGCAGAAGGCCGGGCACTTAAAGAAGTGGCCAAAGAGATGACAGATTTATCGGATGAGGAACTGGAGAAAGCATTGGATCCGATTAAAATGACCAAAGGCGGTTTTACGGAGTAATTGTACTTTACCAAAACCCTTCCAGGGTTACTAACCGTCTATTTGGTTCAGTCTTGGTAGTTTAACCCTGGAAGGGTTAGAGGTTTATTAAGCTCTAAGTTCAAGCAGATTTAATCGAAAAAGAACGATACGAGCGCTGAAGACTGTTTCATAAAAAAGCGCTTTTCCGTATTATATCGCCCCTTTTGGAAGGGTGCTTTCCTAAATATTCAGAACTAAAATTGCAAAATGGCTCAAGTAAAAGAAAAGACGACAAAGAAAAAGTTTACCGCTGCTCAGAAGAAAGAAATTCTGGCCGATTTCAAACTGGGTTGGGTAAGCCGGCACATGTCGTTGATCGGTAGAAAAGAAGTACTCACCGGAAAAGCCAAGTTCGGAATATTTGGTGACGGAAAGGAAATCCCTCAGATTGCGATGGCCAAAGTTTTTAAGAATGGGGATTTTCGTTCAGGATACTATCGCGACCAGACTTTCATGCTTGCTATAGGAGGACTGACTCCGCAACAGCTTTTTGCTCAGCTATATGCTCACGCAGATGTAGAAGCAGATCCGAACTCAGCCGGTCGTCAAATGAATTCGCATTTCGCCACTCGTTTGCTGGACGAAGAAGGCAACTGGATCGATCAGACCAAATCCAAGAATACCGCGTCTGACATTTCACCTACAGCCGGACAAATGGCCCGCCTATTAGGACTTGCACAAGCCTCCAAAGTGTACCGAAACGAGAAAGCGCTGAAAGGTAAAGAGTGGAAGAAGTTTTCCAACAAGGGCAATGAAGTCGCTTTTGGAACTATTGGCGATGCCAGTACTTCTGAAGGGGTATTCTGGGAAACAATCAACGCTGCCGGTGTGCTTCAGGTACCGATGATTATGTCGGTTTGGGATGATGGATTTGGGATATCTGTGGCTAAGAAATATCAGACTACAAAAGAGAATATTTCAGAAATCCTGAAAGGGTTTCAGCGTACAGAAGATGAGGACGGTTACGAAATTTTGAGGGTGAAAGCCTGGGATTATCAGGCTCTGATTGAAACTTATCAGAAAGCAGAAGAGATTGCCCGTAAAGAACATGTACCCGTTTTAATTCATGTGCAGGAAGTTACCCAACCTCAGGGACACTCTACTTCCGGTTCACATGAGCGGTATAAGTCGGAAGAACGACTGCAGTGGGAAGAAGAATATTGCTGCCTGGCGAAGCTTCGCCAATGGATTTTAGATAACGGCATTGCCAAATCCGAAAAACTTGACGAGCTGGAAGAAGAAGCACAGAACGAAGTAAATGAAGCCAAAAAAGCTGCATGGAAAGCTTTTATTGAACCTATCAAAGAGGAAAAAGCAACGGCAATTGAGCTAATCAATAATCTTCAGGAAGAAAGCGGTTCAGACAAAGTAGCTGAGTATGCTAAAAAGCTTAAGAACTATCCGAATGCCATTCGAAAAGACATTTTATCCGCGGCGCGGAAGTCGCTGGCAGCTACAGCCGGTAGTACAGGTACGGCCCGGGAGAAATTGGCTGAGTGGGTGAAAGAATATCGGGAAGTAAACCGGGATCGCTATAATTCGCACTTATACAGCCAAACACCGAAATCTCCCTTAAAGGTAGAAGAGGTTAAGCCAGAGTATCCTGAAAAGCCAAAACGAGTGGATGGCCGGTTGGTTATCCGTGAAAATTTTGATGCTATTTTTGAGAAATATCCGAATACGCTGGTTTTCGGTGAAGATTCCGGAAAGCTGGGTGATGTGAATAAAGGCCTTGAGGGCATGCAGGATAAATACGGTGAAATCCGTGTAAGCGATACAGGTATTCGGGAAGCAACGATCCTGGGACAAGGTATCGGGATGTCGATTCGCGGACTTCGCCCGATTGCTGAAATACAGTACCTGGATTACCTGCTCTATTGTTTCCAAGGAATTTCAGATGATCTTGCAACGCTTCGTTATCGAACTAAAGGCGGACAGGCAGCACCCTTGATTGTACGAACCCGCGGCCACCGATTAGAGGGGATCTGGCATTCCGGTTCCCCTATGGGAATGATAACAAGCGGAGCACGCGGTGTACATTTGTGTGTACCCAGAAATTTGACCGAAGCAGCAGGATTTTATAATACGTTGCTTCAGGGAGATGATCCGGCAATTATTGTTGAACCACTCAACGGTTATCGACTGAAAGAAGACATGCCGACGAACCTTGGCGAGTTCACCACTCCATTAGGTAAGCCGGAAATTATCCATGAAGGATCTGATATGACGGTTGTTTCCTACGGTTCTACGTTCAACATCGTGGAAAGCCTTATTCCCCAACTTGAGGATGCCGGTATTTCCATTGAGCTGATTGACGTTAGAACGCTCATGCCGTTTGACCTGGATCACGTAATTGGAAAATCACTCAGCAAGACGAACCGACTGTTGATTGTGGATGAAGACGTTCCGGGGGGAGCTTCGGCCTACATTCTGCATAAAGTACTGGAAGAGCAAGGTGGTTACTTTCAACTGGATTCAGAGCCGAAATGTTTGACTGCTAACGACCACCGTCCGGCCTATGCCTCTGACGGAGATTACTTCAGCAAGCCAAATGCTGAGGATATCTTTGAGACCATTTACGATATTATGCACAAAGCAGATACGGAGCGTTTTCCGGCGATTTATTGAGAAGTTAGTAATAAGGACTGATCGAAATTTGATAAGGTGCAGGTTGCCATTTTCGAGTACTGGTAATTCTCATTTTCTGAATACCTTGACTGTTTGCAATAAAAAAAGTGTTATCGGTATTACTCATTCTGGAAAAAGTGATACCTTCGTCAAATCGGTTGTCAGTAAAATTATAGGCACCAGCAACGCTTAATGTGTTCAAATCGATAAGATAAACGTCCTCAAGAGTTGTTACTAGTGCTAATTGGTCGTTGTGGTTAAAATCCAAAGCCGATCCAATTCCGCCAAGATGAAATAACTCAGTACCTGTTTCTAAAGATTGCACTTGGGTTATGGTGATGTTTGCGTAGTCTCTGGTTGAAGCAATAAAACCACCTTTATTGGAAATATTTACCCAATCAGAAGTATTACCTTGTGATGTAAGTGAATTGAAGCTAATCCTTTCTCCCTGATCGGTATAAAGGTGATATTTCGAAACCATGTTAACAGCTACTGTGTCACCGGTTTGACTTACCGATATCCTTCTGTTAGAAGGGAAAGTATAAAATTGATCCGTACTCTGGACTTCAAAATCCGGGTCAGGCGAATCAAAGCTATATTTTCTAAAATTACTAAGTTCACTAACCACGTAAACAGATAAGCCGTCCGGAGAAAACTCAATGTCATGGACATCTACATCAGAAATACTGAATACGGTTGTATCGGCAATAAAATCTCTTACTTCAAACTTCTTTGCTTCTTTTGAAGAATAGGCGATAAGGTTTTTTTCTTCCAGAATATCAATTCCATCTATAGGACTATTAAAAGGATTAAATCTGGTGAATTCTGTATTAGTATTAAGGTCAAAAATAGCCAGGTAATGAGCATTAGCAGATGGCTCAGTATCATGCCCACTGGCTGCTATAAGATAATTATCGTTGTTACTTACCTCTAAGATTGTTGCATTCTCAAAATCAAAAGTCGACAGTTGTTCAAATTCATATGAATGACTAAGAATCGGTTTACCAAATCCATTCTTTATATCAGATTTAATTCGATAGTGATAGGTTTCTGAAGTATCTAAATTGGTATCTGTGTATGTACTTTGAGTAGGGTTAAATTTTTTATAAGAGGTGAAATTGTTGCCATCCGTACTTCTGAGAAGGGTATAAGAGTGTATATCGGAAGGTTGTCTTGGTTCCCACTGTAGGGTTATGGAATTTTGGTCTGAATCCTTTAGAAATAAGTCTGCTACATAGATACGTATTTCTGCTTGGGTAGTATCTGTACTAGCGGATGTATTATTTTTAATCGCGCGTACACTGTAGAATGTTCTATAATCTTTATAATACGCACCACCAGAAGTACCTGTTTGGGGAAGAAAGGGCTGAAGCGTATCAGTAAATGTATTTACATTCTGGTCTACAGTTGCGATAACACTTTGGAAGTTCTGGTTATATCCTTTTAAGATTTCAAAGCTATCTTCGAAATCAGAATTATCCTCCCAAGTAATTACAGTTTCACTTTCATGCCGGACATCCGGTTCAAGTATACGTGGGGCGAATTTTGAATGTGGACTGTACCCTGTAATTATAGAATCAGCGACTATGTTTTCTTCAATATCAAGCTCTGATACGAAAGAACGTATTAGAAACTTTCTTTTTTGAAAGTCTAAATCAAAATGTGGGCTTTCATAGTATTTTTGCCCCGGGAGAAGAGTGTCAATTACTTCAAAATGATTGATATCTTCAGCTGAGGAGTAAGCAATAGAAATAAAGGGCCAATCATTATCATAGTCCCAAGTAAAATAAGCTTTTAAAGAATCAGGGTCAGGAGCAGTTTCAAGACCTGTTGACTCAGAGTCTTCATATCCTTTACAACATACAACCCCATATTTGCTAAAAGGGTTACCAAAATCTATATCAGTATGTAATGTTTCAGATTTAATTACAGTATCTTTAGTAGATCTTATTCTTTCTAAGTGATACAAGGTATTAATTGTAATTAATCTGCTTGAGTCCACATAAGCATTAAAAGAAGTATCTAAAGTGTCTAGTACAATGGTATCACTATTACCACGTACAGTTTTGGATAATATAAAAGCGGTTGCTAAGTTATATTCTGCAGAATTATCCCAGCTAAGCTTAATTAGTTTATCTTCTAAAATTTCTGAATCAAAAGCAGAAGCCGGAGCTAATCTATATTCAGGGTTATCTGGATCATTGAGGTTATTTCTGTCAAACTGAGTAGGAGCCTCAGCACATGAGCATAGTAACAATAAAGCAAAAAATGATACGTACTTAGTCATATTAAAAATCGATTTCAATTTTTGCTTTCGGAATCAAATCTGCATCAAAATCAATAAATGGTTTCATGTTGATCTTATCTTTCGTCAATCCAAATTTCGGAGCGGTTATTCCGTCAATTATATTCAACAAGTATGTAGCTGAAAAGGCTATAATGGATGCATTTCTAAAACGTTCAAACTTTAAAATTTGATCGTAAGTTTTATCGGCTTTGTTTGCAATAGTTAAAACTTCACGTGGATCAGTAGCAAATTGGTACTCCAGTCTTAGCCTTTCATATTTAGAATTTTTCTGAGATAATTTATTATTTGAAAAAACGGTACTTATTGCGAATCCACCCATCAGACTGATGAGTAATGCTCCCTTTAATTTTTCACGTTTTCTAAACTGCGCTGCTCCGGGAATGAAACTTTCTTTGAACAGTTCCATTCTGGTCGGCCGAACATAATTTTCAAATACAGTATACCCATTGACGTTCATTTCCGAGACTTCCTTCACCCCGCCAACGGTGGTTGTAACTTTATATGTTCCGTTATTCAGGATGGTATGAAATGAAGTTTTATCAAGTTCTTGCCCATTTATACTAACAGTTGCATCATGGTCTGCAAAAAAGAACACATTAGATTTTAATTTACATGCAGCGTAAGAACTTTGATGTGCATTTTTGTTTAGATTTTTAATTCGCTCTTGTTTAAACATGACCGTATGAGTTACTCCAGGTCGAAGGGTGGGTGAAACAACAGCATCAGAATGGTATTTAGAAGCAATAGTCAGGTTTTTTTTACCTGACTCAATCATTATTTCTTCTTTCGGATTAACCGGAATGCAATTTGAATAATCCTGATTGATGACAAGATAGGAGTCGGCTTCATCGAATCTTAAAATAACTCTGGTCGAATCGGTCTGTGCATTTGCATCTAAAGCAATTAGAAGGAGAAAAAGTATCGTTAAAACGAATTCTACTTTGTTGTACATAAATTTCATAAGCTAAATTAATCCCCGAGCTTTTAACTCCAGGTACTTATTAATCGCATTCACCGAAAGCTCTTTCGGTGGGGTTAGAATGGTTTGAATGCCTCTCTGATTTAGTGCCTTCACAATCTGCTTTTTCTCGAAGGCGAATTTTTCTGCAATGGTTTTGGTGTAGATTTGTCCGATTGTTTTAGATTCTTCATGCAGCAGCTTGGTCATCTCGGTGTTTTCGAAAAAGATGGTGACCAGTAAATGGTCCTTGGCAATTCGTTGCAGATATGGAAGCTGCCGCTCCATCGAAGAGAAGGTCTCAAAATTAGTGTAAAGCAATACCAGACTTCGCTGGTTTACATGCTTTCTCAGGGAAACGACCAGCCGCTCGTAGTCGGATTCCAGAAAATTAGTTTCCAGATTGTATAAGGTTTCCTGAATGCGCTGAATATGGGTGCGCTTTTTCTCAGGTTTTACTACTACGGACTCATCATTGGAAAAAGTAACCAACCCCGCTTTGTCGTCTTTGATGAGTGCGATGTTTGATATAACAAGGCTGGTGTTGATGGCATAATCAAGCAGGTGCAGTCCATCGAAAGGCATCTTCATTACACGTCCCATGTCAATTACATTGATTACATTTTGGGAGCGCTCATCCTGATACTGGTTTACCATAAGGTCGTTGGCTCGAGCGGTGGCTTTCCAGTTGATCGACCGCACATCATCTCCCCGCACATATTCCTTGATTTGGTCGAATTCCATGGTGTGGCCGACTCTGCGTATCTTTTTAATACCGATGTCGGTCAGCCGATTTGAAATGGCGTACATCTCAAATTTGCGCATCTGTATAAAGGAAGGGTAAACCGGAACTGTTTCCGATGCGGCTATACTTACTTTTCGACGGACAAAACCAATTCCGGAATGTAAGAACACATTAATATCACCAAAGTCGTATTCACCACGTTCGTTAGGTCGGAGTGAATACTCAAATTCTTTACCTGTTCCCGGATGCAGCAGTGATTTAATACTGAAGTCTCTGATCTGAAACTGATGGGGAATTTCATCGATTATTTCTGCCTGTGCCGAAAAGTTAAGCTGATTGGTAAGCTGAATGCGAATGGCATTCTCATCTCCATTGGACAGTCGCTGAGGAACCACCCTGTTTCCGTTTACGGGCTCTTTTCTGCTGAATAGAAGCACCAGATCAATTCCAAAAACTACGACAAACCCAAAGAAAAGGATTTCAGCAAAAGCTCCTGCCGGCGGTACAAAATACCCGACCAGGAAAGCCAGAGCTACCCCGGCCAGCACCTGAAAAAACAGGTTGCTGAGATGCAGTTGCTTTAAAATGGTTAATGGGTTCATAAACTAGTTTACTTAGGTCGGTCATGCCGTGCATTGACAGGCATCTCCTTATTCAATTTAGGATGTGGTGAAAGGAGATCGCGGGTCTAAGCCCACGATGACTTTCTTTACCTCGGCACCTCCACCTTCTCTAGGATTATCTGAATTACCTGATCGGGTTTCATGCCCTCCATTTCCTTCTCAGGGGTAAGGGTGATTCGATGCCGGAGTACCGGATTAATAACTTCCTTCACATCTTCAGGGGTGATGAAATCGCGCCCGTTCATGGCGGCCCAGGCTTGTGCGGCTTTCATCACAAAAACAGAAGCCCTTGGCGAAGCACCTATCGAAACCGAACTGCTGTTTCGTGTATTCTGAATAATTTGAGCAATGTAATTCATCAACTCGGGCTCCACGTGAACCGATGCAGCAACATTTCGTTGTTTGGCGATTTCTTTAGCCGAAATGACTTTCTCCAGCGAGCTGAAGTCCAGTTTGTTCTTTCTGGAATAACTGCCGGATAAAATCTGTACTTCTTCTTCCAAAGAAGGATAGGGGACATCAATGCGGAACAAAAAGCGGTCGAGCTGAGCTTCGGGCAACCGGTACGTTCCCTCATGCTCAATCGGGTTTTGCGTGGCAATAACCATGAAGGGCGGTTCCATGAAATAGGTTTTCCCATCCACCGTTATTTGGCGCTCCTCCATTACCTCAAACAGGGCTGCCTGTGTTTTCGCGGGCGAGCGATTGATTTCATCAATAAGTACAAGATTTGAGAAAATCGGTCCTTCCTTAAACTCAAAATCCGTGGTTTTGGGGTTAAATACCGAAGTTCCGATCACGTCAGCCGGCATCATGTCGGGGGTGAACTGGATACGGGAAAAATCAGCGCTGATGGTTTGGGCCAGTAGTTTGGTGGTCAGGGTTTTGGCCACACCTGGAACGCCTTCAATCAAAACGTGTCCGTCTGCGAGCAGGGCGGCGATCAGTAAGTCAACCATACGCTGCTGACCTACAATGATCTTTCCTATTTCCTCCCTGATACTTTTTACCAGCTTTTCTACGCCCGATAAATCAGTACGGCTTTCAAAAGGTGCTTTTTCTTTCTTCGGTTGATCGCTTTGGGTGTCTTTCTCTTCAGTGCTCATCGTTGACTCTCGTTATAGAATTGGTCAATTCGTTCGGTTAACAATTTTAATTCTTTTTGGGTGATGTGGTCCTTGCCGGAGATCTTGTCAATCAGATCAAAAAGCGCCTGTATTTCGGTCTCCTCAATACCTGATCGTAGGGCTACATCATGCTTTAATTCTTTATCAATTTCGGAAGTATCCAGCCCCAGGTTGGATCGAATATAATCAAAGAAGAACCTGATTTTCTTATCGGAAATAAGCTTGTGATCACCTTTTTCGAGATACAGGCTTCCAATAGTTCGGGCAAATTCAATGCTGGAGTTTTTAGGCGGTTCGATTGTTGGAATAATCCGTTGTTTTCGTTTGGCGCGGAAAATCATAAACAGCAACACTCCGCTTAAACTGATAAACCATGCCCAGCTGAGATGTTTCTCTGAAACAACATATCGGACTACACTGCCACCGGCAAGGCGCACGTCCTTATAGTATTCATCCCAAATAGTTTCTCTTTCAGGCAGGTAAGAAAGTGCTTTCAGGGCATAATCGGCTCCCGTTTCATCACGTACAAAATAATTGGTAAACAGGGTGGGGTTGGAATGCAGAAACAGTTCTCCTTCTCCAAATTCAATTCGGATGAAATTGGGATTTCCTTCTTCGTTGATGCCCAGTGATGTTACATTCAGGGTGGAATCAGCCCTATAGAAGTAGGTTTCGGTGGTACTGCGGTAATAGGGAAAGCCGGATTCTTTTTTTAATTGTGGATTAGTGAAATTGACACGGACGGTGTCGTCATCCAAAATAGATCCTCCCGTCAGTAACGGGTTATTTAAATACGTGCCAATCTCCAGGCTGTCTTTGAAAGCTTGTTCAAAGGTTCGGGCGGCAATGAATACGGAGGCTCCTTGTTCAACCTGAGACAATAGAATGTCCGTTTCCCAGCGGTCGATGCCAAAGCTCTTGTTGATGAAAACCCAGTTCTTTTGGGGATTTGCAGTGTCGGCATATTCAAAAATAGGCGACCTGTTGATGCTGATTTCGTCATCCGGAAAAGTAGCCGGAAGTAAGGCATGGATTAAATAGCCTCCATACGGGATTTTGTCGTCAGCGGAAAAGCTCTCGGTCCAGTCTAAGGGTTTTGGGCGAAGAAGTTGAGTCAGGACATAGATAAATATCAACCCGCCCAGAATGAAATAATATGTTCGTTCTTTTTTAAACACTATGAACCGGCTTGATCTTTGAATTTCTGATAGACATCCTGAACGGTTTCAAAACCGGGCTTCTCGATGTTAAAATCACCGTATTCTACATATTCATAATAGGTGGTAAGCTTGTTGAAAAAATCGCCGGCCGGGTGACTGCCTAATTCGCGCAGGTAATCATGGTTTGTTTTGTCCGGCTTCCAGTTTATAAGTTCATTCTCATTAAGCTGCTGAAGTGCTTTCAGATATAGAATCCGTACGGCATCACGGTAGCGATTTTCGGAGAGAGCCGACTGCAACATTTCTTCGTAATTTGTTTTAGAGAGCTCCGTTTCCCCAATGTTCATTGCCAGAGATTGCCCCGATTTTTTCCTGGAGAAGGAGGAGGTTAGATTCCCGCCCAGCATATGATTTATGAGAGCAAAAAGGACAGCTCCGAATATGGCAAAAAAGATAACCCGTACGGTGATGGATGCCCACGGACTGCTGAATATCCACTGAAGTATCTGAATGAACCATCGCTGAATCCGACTCCACAGGGTCTCGGGGTTTTCCGCTTCTTCGTTGTAAGCAAATACATTATCAGCGGTTAAACTGTCGAGGGTGGAAGGGGCAACGGTTCTCACATACACTTCGCTGCTGTCCGGTTCAAAGTTTTGAACCTCGGAAGAGTCCTGAGCTGTTGCTGCAGCCGGAATCAGAAAAAGAAATATTAGCAGCAGTCTGCGGATCAACCCAACTCCTCAATTTGTGCGCGTAATCCTTTTCCTTCTTTTCGCTCAATCAGGTTAAAGTACTGCAGAGCCATGGCAATCAGCATAAGTACCGAAAACAGGGAGGCTACGACTATAAGCAATCCGTAAAAAAGTCCCATTCCGGTTCCGATGAGCGCGGAATCACCGGTACCTGAAGCTGCCAGAAAACCAAACAGTATCGACATCGGGATAATGAGTACATAGGACATGAATGACGTGATGATGTTCATTACCAGGTACGTGGCAAATGTAAACCACCAGTGGCCTTGCACAAGGTCCCACGAACGGCTGATTGCCTCAAAAGGATTTCGCTGTTCTATTACAGCCACAGCCGGTGCCACAAAAAGTTTTATCCCGATATAGATGCCCGGTATGATGAAAAACATAAATCCGAAGAAGACAATGATTATGATCAGGATGTAGAGGCCCAGGAGTGTAAAGAAATTCCGTCCAAAATTGTTGAAAATATCCTCAAACCGTACCTCATTTGTATCCCGGGCAAGATTGATATGCGTCAGCGAAACTGTGAGCAGGGCTCCGGATGAAAAGGCAAGAAGGAGCATTCCGATCACAAAGTCTCCACTGAAAAGAGCCTCAGCTGAAGCGTCGGGGTTATCTAACACAGCAGTGAAAAAGCTGGAATATCCGCTGCCGACCAACAGGCCGGAGATGATATAGAAAGGCAGAACCAGGAGTCCCAGCGCCTTGCCCAGACTTTTGTAATGTACCCGGATGTAGGTAAATGAATCGGTTAAAATGCCCCCGAGGTCGCGATATTTTTGAAGTTTGAAGTCGCTCATTGTTTCTTTTTTAGAGTGTTAGGTAAATACACAAAGTACCAGAGAATGAAAGCTAAGGAACCCAAAATTATGAATAAGCTCAACCAGACAGGCATTTCTGTATAGCGGGTGACAAACGATTCCAGTAATCCGGCCGCTACAAAAATGGGGACCAGCCCAACAATCATTTTCAGTCCTTCCCGACCGGCTTTTATGAAAGAATCTTTGCGAGAACGGGTACCGGGGAATAGGAAGCCATTGCCCACCACGAATCCGGCTGCTCCTGCAATCACAATGGCAGAAAGTTCCAACGTACCGTGAATGAAAATCACTCTCAGGGCCTCGGTTACCAATCCATATTTAGCAAAAAAGTGGATAAAAGCTCCCACCATCACGCCATTATTCAGAAGAACCATTCCAACCCCAAGCGAAGTGAGTAAGCCGCTTGCAAAGGCATAAAAAGAAACGCGCACATTATTCACGGTGATGGCGAAAAACATGTTCATTTCTTCTGCTTCTTTGTACACAGCCAGTGGGTCGCCCCGGTCAATATTACTGATGGTCATATTTACATAGGCATCACCCATAATGTATCTCACAAAAGAAGGATCATTCATCGAAGACAATACGCCGATCGCAATGGCTATACTAAAAACGATAAAACTGTAGAGCAGTTCTTTCTGTTTGGTCGCAAAAAGCTCGGGCAGTTCCCGGGTCCAAAAGGTGATCAGGCGATTGGTCTCTTCTTTCTTTGAGCGATAGATTTCATCATGAACGGCTACGGAAAGCTGGTTCAGGTATTCTTCGGTTTTACTGCCGGGATAGTTTGCCTGTGCATAAGCCAAATCGGCGCTGAGTTCGATGTAAAGATCAGCGAGTTTATCGGGATCATCCTGAGATTTATCCTTAAGCAGACTCTCAAACTCCTTCCATTTGTCTGCATTCTTCCGTAAAAAGGCAACTTCTCTCATTCAGTAAATTCACTTTCGTTTTAACAACCATGAGCCTAACTTGGCGCTCGTTTGTGTGCAAGAAGATAACAAATCAAAACCAATACGAAACCACAGAAATCCTAATAAATCAGCATTATGGTAGGTATTGAAACCTCACAACATGTAAAACTAAGCTATGAGCCGGCCGGAGTGGGAGAGCGCATCCTCGCTTTTTTTCTGGACGCTTTTTTTATCGGGATATATTACCTGGTGGTGATATGGATCTGGGGGTATGTAAATGATATTGGCCCATCATCAACAGGCAGCTTTGAGGATTCTGTTTGGGTACTATACATCATTATTGTACTGCCGCTCATGTTGTATCACCTGGTTTCAGAAGTGATTTCTAATGGCTACAGCCTGGGGAAAAAGATTGTAGGAATCCGGGTGGTGAAAATAGACGGTACGCGAGCCAATCTTGGGGGATATTTGGTTCGGTGGATGTTCAGGCTGGTCGAAATTTCTATGACCAGTGGCGTTCTGGCTTTTGTGGCAATACTGCTAAATGGGAAAGGACAACGCATCGGTGATATTCTGGGAAAAACCTGTGTGATTAAAGAACGCAAGAAGGTCAATCTCGATAATACGCTGTACTCCAAAGTAGCGGATGCTTACGAACCCCGGTTTCAGCAGGTGGCCGAACTCACCGATAACGATATTCGAATTATCCGGGAAGTGCTCGACTCCCGTTCCCATTACGATTACGATAACTGGTTCCTGATGCTCCAGAAAACCCGTAAGAAAATTGAAGAGAGATTAGGCGTGGAGAATCATGACATGAGTGGGGATGAATTCCTGAAGACCGTAATTAAAGATTATAATGCCATTCATGGGAAAGGGTGATAGAATGCGGATGAGGTGGATTGTGGCAGATCATCTCCGAGGAAAGTATGATTTCTGTTTTTTTAAACAGTGACTATCCGCTAGATCAGCGTTATCCGTGTTCCATTTTTTGGTGACAAAGGAATAGATCAAAGGTAGGTCGCTGTTACCTCTCTCATAATAAAATCCTACGAATCCGGATCATCCCGCTAATCATGGTTCACAATTTATGCACCATGATTTACTTGATTCTAGGATTACCACGATGGCACAATCTATCGGGTTGATTTGCTTATAATTAGTTTATTTCGCTATTTCAGTAAATCATTCATTTAAATTCGGGATCTGATCATGAAAATTGCCGCTATATTTACACTGCTACTTTCGCTGTTAAGTTTTGATTCGTCAGTTGTAAAATCTGCAAATGATGGGAGCGTTTCTTTCATCAACCCGCTGAATGATAAAGCGGTTGTACTTTCGAACTTTGGAGTAAGAACTCATCCTATTCTTCAAACACAAAAAATGCACAAAGGCATTGACTTCAAAGTTAGTGAAGGAGATAAGATTCACGCTTCCGAAAAAGGAATGGTGTTATTTGCCGGTGAGAAAGAAAAGTTCGGTAAATTTATTATGATACAGCATTCAGAAGGATTTGTGACCCGTTATGCTCATTTAGGAAGTATTAATAGTGATCTTTCTGATGGATCAAAAGTAAATAAAGGTCAAGTGCTGGGTTTAGCCGGAAAGTCTGGACAGACGACAGGGCCGGTGCTTCATTTCGAGATTTTACTGGATGGAGAGCCTCAGGATCCGTTAAAATATCTGCCATGAGTGACTAGTTTTTAAATAATCCTACCAATCCGGATAATCCCTCTAATCATGGTTCAAATAATTTTGAACCATGATTACTTGATTTTAGGATTTCTATGATGATAAATAACGCTTTTCATTTTTGGACTAGTATCGGTTTTAAGATTAGCGGTATATTCGCAGCTTATTATTCATCATAGCAATTATTTATGCGCCATTTTTCTCTCCGCGTTCAATTCGGGATTATTCTACTCAGTTTATTAATTACCGCGAGTGCTTCTGCCCAAACCGCTGATACCCTTTACTTTTCATTGGATATGAGCAAACCGATATCAGAAGGTTGGTTTGAACCGGGCACAGAAACGGTTGGTATTCGGGGTGATCAGCCTCCATTGAGTTGGGGAAGAACCTATAAGGCTGCAGGCCCAAATAATAATGGGATGTACGAGGTAGCCGTGCCTTTTAAACTCAATGCCGACAGTTTGCAAATCTCCTTCAAAATTAAAGTGGATGGAGCGGACAATCCGGATGACGGCTGGCAAGCCGGTCGGAACCATGACGTCACCGTTTATAAGGGAAAAGAGAACAAAATTGCATTAGCCTGGGAAGACCAGCCTCCTCAACCTCAGGTCACAATAACCGGTCATGTAGAGATTATCAGAGATTTTAAGAGTGAAAGTCTGTTACCCAGAGACTTGTTTATTTACCTGCCTCCCGGCTATCAGCAGAGTGAAAAGCGGTACCCGGTACTGTATATGCATGACGGCAGGGGGCTGTTTGACGCTTCGGAAATCGGACAGGAATGGAAAGTTGATGAAGCCGCTGAAGAACTGATTCGGGCAGGTGAGATTGAGCCCGTTATTATTGTAGGTATTGGTAATACTCCGGATAGAATCGATGAGTATACCCCCAGCGAGCAGGTGTGGCGATACGAATTACACCGTATTTCATCGGAAAGAGAATCTTCATTTCCTGAGGCTTATACAGGAGGTTTTACGAATACTGAAGGAGATACCATCCGGTTCAAGACAAAAGAAGATGCACTCTATGCCATGATTCCCGGTGGAGATTACTGGCAGCCTCTGATCCCCAAAACCGAACATGGGTTTTACCTCCCACAGGCGGGTATTACGTTTAACTTTAAGGTTTCAGGAGGGAAGGCTGAAAAAATCATCGCAACCAAGCCATCGATGGGGGGCAAGGGAGATGTATATGGTGATTTTATTCTAAATAAAGTGAAGCCATTTGTTGATGGGAACTTTCGAACGAAACCTGGGAAAGAGTTCACTGCCCTTGGTGGTTCTTCTCTGGGCGGATTGATTACACTATATCTTGGACTCGAACATCCTGATGTTTTCGGTAAGCTGCTGGTAGTTTCTCCATCTGTCTGGTGGGACGGAAGAATGATTATCGATGAAGTCAATCAATTGTCGGGTTCTACAGGACAGCATATCTGGCTGGATATGGGAACGGCCGAAGGAGAAGGAGCCGTAGATAATGCAGAATCACTGCAACAGGCTTTGGTAAGAAAGGGATGGTCAGACCGAAATCTTCACTTTATCATCGAGGAGGGAGCTGCTCACAACGAGCGGGCATGGGCAAAACGGATGCCGGATATGTTGCGGTTTTTATATGGAATGAACAATTAGTATCGAAATACTAAACAAAAAACCGGTCCACAAAAACGGCAATCCATACAAGGGGAAGGTAGGCAATGGAAGCAAACATCATCTTTTTGGCATTTGCTTTGGTTCGATCCATCCCAAACTTGATGGTATAGAAGAGAAAACCCAAGGCGAATACGAGTCCCGGTATCAAAAATATCATCCCTGAAATATCAAAGTGATACAAAGCAAAAGTAACCGGGAATAGTGAAAGGGTACAAACTAATGACCAGAATACGGTTTTGTATCCCTTTTCATCTTTGCGGGGCAACATCTTTAAGCCGGCGCTTGAGTAATCGTCTTTACACAACCAGGCAATGGACAGTACGTGAGGAACCTGCCAGAAGAACATAATCCCGAACAGCAGCCACATGCCCGGTTCTGCAATGTTTCCGGTTGCAGCAGCCCATCCACCAACGGGCGGTAGTGCTCCCGGAACTGCTCCGATCGCAATATTAATCGGAGAAACTTTTTTCATCGGGGTATATACACCGAGATAAATCAATGCTGTTACAAAGGATACAGCACCGGCAACCGGATTAACTAAAAGTATTAAGTACAGTAAGCCTGAAAAAATGAGACTCAGGGAAAAGATCATCCCGCTTTTAGAGTCGATGCGCTGATCGGGGAGCGGCCGCTTGGAGGTTCGCTTCATTAATCTGTCGGAAGCTCGCTCAATAAATTGATTGTGTGCTCCCGTACCGGCAGCGATCAGATAAGTTCCTATCAACGCGTGAATGAGCGTCACAAAGTTGATGTTAGCCCCACTGCCAAGGATATACCCTACCAGCATACTTACCAATACCGACATAGTGATGCCCGGCTTGGTCAGTTGGTAGTAATCGGTAATAACATCCGTAAAAGATCTCTTGATGAGAATGTTATCTTCGGCTGAATTCATGTAAATTTGATAGGTCGAAATAAATACGTTTACAGGCACCAAATTTAAATATTATTCCTCATACTTCACAGTATTTCAGCTATGAAATTCAACGCTTTTCAGAAAACAGCAATAACCACCGTTGCGGCTACTTTATTTTTAATTTTAGTGGGTGGACTTGTACGTGCTGCCGGGGCCGGACTGGGTTGCCCGGATTGGCCAAAATGCTTTGGTATGTGGATACCTCCCACGAGCTTAGCCGACCTGCCTGCCGGTTTTGACGAATCACAATTTAACGTATGGAAGACCTGGATTGAGTATGTGAATCGATTGGTGGGTGTGGTAATCGGGCTGCTGATTACGGCTACTTGTGTACAGTCCATCAGGTATCGAAAAGAGAAACCCACCGTTTTTTACAGTTCTGTGGCGGCTTTTGTGCTCGTACTGTTTCAGGGGTGGTTAGGTGGAGTTGTTGTGAAAACTGGGTTGCATGCAGGCATGATTACAGCACATATGTTAGTTGCGATGGTGATAGTGACAGTGCTTCTATATGCAACATTTGAAGCTACAAGCGAGCTCTTCAAGATCAGAATAGAGGAAAGCTTCCGAAAAAAAATGATGTGGACTGCGTGGGTATTGCTGGGCTTAACCATCATTCAGCTTGTACTCGGAACACAGGTTCGTGAAGCCATTGATATAATAAAGAATGCTCCGGTTGCACCGCCCAGAGGGGCATGGCTTGAGAACATGGAGGGCGTATTCCCCATACACCGTAGTTTTTCATGGTTACTGGTGATAGCTGCCGGATGGTTGTTTTTCCTCATGAATAAAGAAAATGCGGAAGGTTGGGTAAGAACACTCGGTAACTGGAACGTTGCTTTGGTGTTTGTACAGGTGCTGATTGGAATAGGTCTTAACTACCTGGCGATGCCAAGGGTTTTACAGGTTCTTCATTTGGTGGGAGTTGCTGTCATGGTCTGCACTCAGTTTCTGATGATCTTGGTGCTTAGAAGGGGAGATGATCTTTCAATGACTAATAACTAATGAATGTTGTGCCTGGAAATAGTCGCCTATAATCGTTCCAGCAAATCATTCAGAAAAACCTTGATCTCATTCAGATCCTTTCTGGCTTCGGCACTGAGCGGTGGGGCGTCTTTGATTTCACCGTCTCGTAAAATTTCCTGAACACCTTCCGAACTGTATTTCTTGTCGTGCAGCAGTTCTTTAATCTTAAAGATGAGGGCCAGTTCCTGCTCTTTATACACTCTGTTTCCGGCGCTGTTTTTCTTTGGGCTCAGTTCGGTGTACGTCTTCTCCCAGTTTCGTAATACGTGGGGTTCAAGTCCGGTTAGCTTACTGACTTCACCCATTGAGTAATACAATTTTTTCATAGCAGACAGAAAGTGTATTTTAGATCGTTTTTAATGGCGTGAAAGTAAACCATTTCTGAACATATATAAAAGAATACATTTTGGAAGATACACCTTCACAAACAGATATCGACATTAGTATTGTGGTTCCCGTTTATAATGAGGAGGAATCATTGCCTGAATTGGAAAAGGAAATCAATAAGGCGTTATCACCTGATAACAGCTATGAAATTATTTTTGTAGATGACGGCTCATCAGATGCATCCTGGCAAAAGGTCTTGGAGATGGGGGCTGAAAAAGATTTCATTCATGGAATTGCACTCAGCCATAATTACGGGAAGAGCGTGGCTCTGCAGGCCGGATTTGAGAAAGCACAGGGTACATATGTTGTAACTATGGATGCTGATCTTCAGGATGATCCCAATGAAGTGCCAGAGATGATACAAATGCTCAAAGACGGGTACGACCTGGTGAGCGGCTGGAAAAAAGAGCGACACGATCCTATCTCAAAGACGATCCCTTCTAAATTCTTCAACTTCGTTACTCGAAAAGTAGCAGGGATTGAATTGAATGACTTTAACTGTGGTCTGAAGGCGTACAGATCAGAAGTGGTTAAGAATATATATCTGTACGGAGAGCTTCACAGATATATCCCCATGCTGGCTAAGCGGGAAGGATACACCCGAATTACGGAGAAGGTGGTTACTCATCATCCACGCAAGTATGGAAAAACAAAGTTTGGACTTTCCCGCTTTATGAATGGGTTTCTCGATTTGGTGACACTCACATTTGTTCAGCGGTATTTGCAAAAGCCCATGCACTTTTTTGGAACATTAGGAGTGTTACTGCTTGTAGCAGGGGGCGGAATTAATCTCTATATGGCTCTGCTAAAATTTATTTATGGGCAGGGTATTGGTGATCGTCCACTCTTATTTCTCGGGATTTTGCTGATGGTGGTTGGGGTGCAGTTTTTCTCAACCGGCTTGTTGGGAGAAATGATCAACAAAAACAATGTAAAGGATCAGAAACCCAGGATAAGAGAAATTGTTTAACAGGTATAATTATCAAATTGCGGAAGCGTTTATATCGTGTCGTTCAACTTTAATCAACACACTTATGAACCTAAAAAGTAATGTGCCTTTCATTTCAATATTCCTTCTCATTCTTATGGCCGGATGTGATGGAAACATCTTTGATTCAAATAAAGATGTACAGATCCGAATTCAAAATTCATCCGAGTACACCCTCGAGAATATTAGGGTTTCATTTCCTGATGAAGAAGTTAGTTATGGGACATTGACCCCCAACCGGAGTAGCGATTACCGGAAAGTGAGTAAGGCCTACCGCTACGCATACATCGAATCCGAAATAGATGGAGAGAAAGCAGTTTTGCAACCGATCGATTACGTGGGAGAAGATTTTCTCGAGGAAGGTAAATACACTTACCAACTTTATGTGATTGGGGAATCGGAGCAAAGTGAACCTATCCATTATTATCTGGGGTTGGAACTCAAAAAAGACTGATCAAAAAAAAGCCTTGTGAGTTAACTCACAAGGCTTTGGTGTTTTGTATGTACCGCGTACGGGATTTGAACCCGTGCTACCGCCGTGAAAGGGCGGCGTCCTGGACCCCTAGACGAACGCGGCATAAAATAAAGTCCATAAAAAAACCGTGGATGTTAAATCAATCCACAGCTTAAATAAAAGGGAGCCCGATGGGATTTGAACCCACGGCCTCTAGGGCCACAACCTAGCGCTCTAACCAACTGAGCTACGAGCTCCATTAAAAGTACCGCGTACGGGATTTGAACCCGTGCTACCGCCGTGAAAGGGCGGCGTCCTGGACCCCTAGACGAACGCGGCATTAATATAAATCAATAAGTCAAAATAAGAGCTACGTGTGTATACCTCTTAAGAGGCGACAGGCGGACTCGAACCGCCGTACGAGGTTTTGCAGACCTCTGCCTAACCACTCGGCCATGTCGCCTTAAGCAAAAGCTAAAAGCTAGTACGCCCGACAGGAGTCGAACCTGTAACCTACGCCTTAGAAGGGCGTTGCTCTATCCAGTTGAGCTACGGGCGCTCAACTTACAATATGTCAAAAAACAAGATTTCCCGATCATAAAAACCGAAAAATCTTTCTTTAGTCGGGGAGACAAGATTTGAACTTGCGACCCTTCGCTCCCAAAGCGAATGCGCTACCGGACTGCGCCACTCCCCGTTCTTCGAAAGACTCCAAATATAGGACTTATTTCAGACGGTTGCCAAATGAATAAATTACTTTTTTATAAAAATTGGCATTTATTCGGAGAGATCTTTCAGGATAGCTGTAACGTAGTTTTCCCAGCTCATATTCTCGGCAGATTTCCGAACATTTTCAGCCGGCAGCGGATGTTCAATAAACTTCAGCATTTGTTCAGCCATAGAGTCGATGTCACGATCTTCTGCTAAATAGCCATTGAAGCCGTCTTTAATGGTTTCAGGGAAATGACCGACGTTGGTGGCAAGAATCGGTAGTTCAAAATTATAAGTCAGCGACTCTACACCCGATGGAGTTGCGGTGAGATAATAAAGCACACTGCAATCACTTACCTGAAAGTATTTGTTTACATCCTCGTTGGGAATGAACTCGTTCTTAACCACGGTACTTTCTTCTAAACCCAATTCTTCAATCAGTTGCAGTGGTCGGTAATCCTGTTCACTTTCTTTGTTTCTGAGAAACAATTTTTGAGCGACGGCAAATAACCCACGCTTAATTTTTGTGGTAATTTTAGAAGTATCCAGCGTAGCCCAGAACTCTTCTCCACAAATAAGAAAAGATACATCATCCCGTTGGTCTGCAACTTGTTTGAAAGCTCTAATCGCATTATGCAATCCCTTGTATTTTCGAATGAATCCAAAGAAAAGGAAAACATGCTTTTTTAACCCTAGCTCTTTCTTGAAAGCATCAGTGTCAAAGTCAGGATCCGGTTCATATAAATCATAGACCGGGTGAAACAACTTAATCACAGTGGTAGCTTCAGAGTCAGAGCGTTCGCCGGTTTCATTTACCGCAAAATTTCGATTTGGATATAGGGCTTTAAGCTCATCCACGGTTTTGTAGGCGTGGGTGATGTAGGTGTCGGCGTGTTTGATACCTCGCTTGGTGAGTCGCTCATCAATGGTACTGTCTTCTTTCTGAACTACAAAATGCAGGTCAAAAATAATCTCGGCCTCGCAGTGTTTCTTAAGCCACTTTGAAATCGAACCCATCGGTATTCCCTGAATAGAAATAGCCCACTGGAAAATGACTTTATCCGGGTTCAGTGACTTTATGTACTTGGCAGTTTCCCTCCAGCTGAAAGGGTTGTTGTAATTAGTGACGTATTTCACCTGAATACGAGTGCCTTCTAAAAAGTCGGATTGACTGGATTTATCAACGAACTCACGGGGAATAATAGACGGATACTGGTTCGTCCAGGAAACGATATGAACTTCATTTTCCGGATCTTTGTCCAGAGTTTTAGCCAGAGAGGTATTATAGTTAGAAATCCCGCCTTTGAATTTTGGTCCCGGCCCGAAGCATACAATTTTAGCCATCTGATTATGCGTATTTTTCTACTGCAACGTCATAAACTCGGCGCATGCCTTCCCGCAGAGATAGTTTGGGTTTCCAGTCAAGTTCTTCATTCACGTAGCTCATATCGGCATAACGGGAGTGAACACCAACCGGCTTATCCAGTAGTTTTTTGATTTCAGGATCGTAGCCGGCGAACTCTGTGAAAATTTCAATGATCTCAAGGAAGGTAGTCAGCCGTCCGCTTCCAATATTAATAGCCCGCCCATCGGTAATTCTCTCCATGGCGTGGAAGGTGCAATCCATCACGTCTTCAATGTGCACAAAATCGCGACCTTGTTGTCCGGTTCCCCAAACTTCAAAGGGATCTTCCATGAGCGCAGCACGCCGGGCGATAGCCGGAATAGGATAGGAGAGATCCTGATCTTCTCCATAACCGGAGAACGGCCGGATGCAGGTAACGGAAACCCCGTAATATTTGGCGGCAATGTGTGCCAGATATTCTCCCGTTAATTTAGACCAGCCGTAAGTCATATCGGGCTGACCCATGTTTTTAAAGTCAATATCACTTTCACTCAGCGCGATAGCGTCTTCTTCGGTTTGAAGGTCAACCGGGTAGGCTGCGCTGGAACTTGGATACAGAACACGATTGGGTTTCTGCCGGCAAACCCATAGAAAGAACTCCGCATCGATAGAGAGGTCGAGGGCTACCAGCATGGGGTCACCGTCAATTTTGGCACGTCCGCCTACAATAGCCGCAAAGTGAAATACATCCTTGAAACGGGTTACATCAAGTCCATAAGTATCTTTGATGTGATTTTCGTTGTCCAGCATGGCACGGATAAAGTAACGGGCATCCTGTTTCAGAAACACCATTCGTTCATCTTCCCCGAAATACTCAAGTCCGTTCTCTTTTCGTGTTGGGGTTCCATCAGGCAGCCAATCCGAAGGGTGGGTACCTACCGACAGATCATCAATAAAAAAGATGGTATCGTCTGTGGTTTTATGAAGTCGTTTTACAAAGTTTCGTCCGACGAATCCGCATCCGCCTGTAATTAGATGATAGCCCATATATGGTGTTTATATTTTTGATTTTTGCTGAAGATATGAATTTTGAGAAAAAGCCTTTGAAAAAGAAGAAATATTGTCGAAAAATCCCGTTCTTTGCAGTGCATTTAATCCAAAATTACCCATGAAATATACTATTCCCTTTATTGTTTTTACGTTGGTTTCTGTAACGGCTTTTTCACAGTCGCTACGAATTTCCGAGTCTTCTTCCACCCGCAGTAACAGTGTAGATGAATTTACCGTGGCAGGACACCAAATTAACCTAAACAAAAGATCTCTTGGTTTTACATCCGGGGCGGTATCTACCGACCTGAATTCCGTTACGGCTTTATCGGGTGCATTGGGGATTAATGGGATTACAGTATATGAGGGCAGTGGAAAGGAATTGTACAATTCTACTGCCTATAAACTTCAGTCCGGCGACAATTCAGTGAAAGTATATGCAAAGCCGAACGGTGGTTTTGTTGTTCGTGAAAACATTGCCAATTTCCTGTTCTTTGATGAGTCGGGAGGCATCGAGCAATCCATTTCAAATAGCTCTCAGAGTAAAGACGGTGAGTCGGTTTCTGAACTTGCTGCTGATCCTGCTTTCAAAACTGTGGTCTTATACAATCCCAAGATTGTTCGTGATCAGATTGAAGGTTCTCGTGCTCGAATTGTAAAACCAAACTGGACGACAACCGATATTCTTTACAGTGGAGATCGAGCTATTCGTTTCGTTAAAGTGTCTGAAAATGGACAGCTGATAGCCGTTGTTTCTTATAAAGACGGTGAGGATGATAAAATTGACGTGATGGACCGATTTGGAAATGAACTGGAGACTTTTTCATTCAACCAATCAGTTGCAGATCTAAGGTTTTCTGATAATGGGGAATTTATAACCATCCGTTCAAATAGCCGAGTGGGAGTATATTCGCTTTTGGATGGAGAACGGGAAGGAAGTACCAGTTTCCGCTCCATGCTACACTTTGCGGAGTACGTGCCTGAAGATAACACCATTATCGCTTTGACTGCTGATATAGCCGGCTCCATGCTATCTGAAGTAGAATTACATGCTATTAACGTAGCAGCACGGGCTATTGAACGACAGGATTACAACGGTCGGTTAGGTATTTCAGATTTACTGTCACTGAATTTAGAACGAACCGGCTCAAACAGCTATTCTTTAAACGGACTGAGTAAAGCGCTTAACCTGAGCGTTAGTTTTTAAATTTATTTCAGATCTTTGAGTCGTCATCGCGGGCTCAGACCCGCGAACTCTTGTTCCTAAAACTATGCTTTGACAGGAGATTCTGATTCTGCTTCAGGTGTGGAATGACTGAGCTATTTTTTCTAAGTCAAAAAAAAGCCGGCACATTTAGCATGCACCGGCTTTAGTTTCTTTCAGAAGATTATCAGCCTAAGCTTCTTTCGGCTTTTCTGATGTATCTTCTTCTTTAGACTCATCGTTGTCTTCGCTTTGAGAAGCAGTGGGTTCAGCTTCTTTCCAGTCGAATTCGAGTCCATCACGGGAGTTATTCATCTTAATCTTGATGAGAGATCCTTCGTGATGTTCATTCTCGAGCAATTCTTCTGCTAAAGGATCTTCGATATACTTCTGGATTGCACGCTTCAGTGGTCGTGCTCCATACTTTTGATCGAAGCCTTTATCGGTGATGAATTCCTTGGCAGCTTTGGTTACTTCAATTTCATAACCCAGCTCCTTGATTCGCTTGAAGAGATCTTCGTTCATCAGGTCGATGATTTGGAAGATGTCGTCTTTCTCGAGCGGACGGAATGTAATTACATCATCGATACGATTCAGAAATTCAGGATTGAACACTTTCTTAAGCGCGTCCTGGATGGTTGATTTCATCTTCGCGTAATCGAAAGCGGAATCATCGGTATCAAAGCCGATGCCTTTGCCCATATTTCGGATATCACGAGCTCCTATATTAGAAGTCATGATGATGATGGTATTTCGGAAATCGACACGACGGCCAAGGCTGTCGGTCAGAATTCCGTCATCCAGCACCTGCAGTAAAATGTTAAACACATCCGGGTGAGCTTTTTCAATTTCATCCAGAAGAATAACGCTATAAGGCTTACGGCGCACTTTTTCAGTCAGTACACCACCTTCTTCATAGCCAACATAGCCCGGAGGAGCTCCTACCAGTCGTGAAACAGAGAACTTCTCCATATACTCACTCATATCGACACGAATGAGCGTGTCTTCCTTATCAAATAAATACTTGGAAAGCACCTTAGCCATTTCTGTTTTACCTACACCGGTTGGCCCAAGGAATATAAATGATCCGATAGGTCGGGTAGGGTCTTTAAGTCCGGCGCGTGTACGCTGAATGGCTTTGGTTAATTTAACGATAGCTTCGTCCTGTCCAATCACCTGACCGCCTAGCTCTTTCTTCATCTTGAGCAGTTTCTGGCCTTCTTTTTGTGTGATTTTGTTAACAGGAACACCACTCATCATAGCGATTACGGAAGCAACGTCTTCTTCTTTAACATCATACACAATGCTTTCAGATTCTTTTTCCCATTGACGCTGAGCTACTTCAAGCTCCTCAATCAAACGTTTTTCCTTATCACGGAGGCGGGCAGCTTCTTCAAAGCGCTGCTTTTTCACCATCGAATTCTTCTCTTCACTGGTGGTCTCGATTTCCTCTTCCAGATCAATAATGTTCTGAGGAACCGTGATGTTGGATAAGTGAACACGGGCTCCGGCTTCATCTAAAGCATCAATCGCTTTATCCGGGAGGAAGTGATCGGTTACATATCGATCAGTGAGTTTCACACAAGCTTCAATCGCATCATCGGTAAAGCGAACGCTATGGTGTTTCTCGTACTTGGGCTTGATTTGATTTAAAATCTCTGTGGTTTCTTCCGGTGTGGTAGGATCAACCATAATTTTCTGGAAACGTCGTTCCAAGGCACCGTCTTTTTCAATAAACTGACGATACTCATTCAGAGTAGTAGCTCCGATAGCCTGAACATCTCCCCGTGCAAGGGCAGGTTTCAGCATGTTGGAAGCATCCAGCGAGCCACTTGCACCACCGGCTCCAACAATGGTATGGAGCTCGTCAATAAACAGAATAACATCATCTGTTTTTTCAAGCTCGGTCATAACGGCCTTCATTCGCTCTTCAAACTGACCGCGATATTTGGTTCCGGCAACCAGGGCAGCCAGGTCCAAAGCAATTACACGCTTATCATAAAGAACCCGCGATACTTTGCGCTCTATAATACGTGTTGCAAGACCTTCGGCGATGGCCGTTTTACCAACTCCCGGTTCACCAATAAGCACAGGGTTATTCTTTTTACGACGGCTTAGTACCTGGGCCACACGTTCAATTTCTTTTTCACGACCAATAATAGGGTCGAGACGTCCTTCTTCAGCCATCTCGGTTAGGTCACGGCCAAAGTTGTCGAGTACAGGTGTTTTCGATTTTTCCATTTTCTTTTCCCTCGAGCTCCCTGATCCGGAACCGGATCCTTTGGATGTGGAAGCACTCGCAGTCATAGACGAGGAATCGCTATGGTCGTCACGAGATTTTCCGGATATGATAAGATCCAGTTCTTCGCGAACTGCATCGTAAGAGATACTGAACTGTTGCAGTATTTGCGCAGCGATATTCTCATCGTCTCTCAAGAGAGATAACAGGAGGTGTTCGGTGCCGATGGTATCACTTTTATAAAGTTTGGCCTCCAGGTACGTAATCCGAAGAACTTTTTCGGCTTGCTTGGTAAGTGGAATGTTGCCAACCTGTACGGATCCACCGGTACCTCTTACGGTGTCTTCAATGGTTTTTTTAAGCTTGAAAAGATCACAATCCAGATTCTTTAAAATTCGGACTGCGACTCCATCACCTAATCGAACGATACCTAATATTAAATGCTCTGTTCCGATGTAGTCATGTCCCAACCGTAAAGCTTCTTCACGGCTAAACTGTATTACATCTCGAACTTTGCTTGAAAAATTTCCCTCCATCTGACGAGTTCCTTAAATAATTGCTAAATAAATCTGTGAATATTCAGATAAAAAAACGTGTGAAACACTGCTTTAGTTCATTACTACTCGAAGGTAGTAGCGCGGAAAAGTAAATGCAAACTAAATGCGAATCGCTGAAACTAAAATAACGATTTGCCGGTCATTTCCTCGGGTTGCTCAATCCCCATAAGCTTTAGGAGCGTAGGGGATACGTCCGCCAGGATACCATCGCTTAAGGTGATTTCTTCCGGGAAATTAACAACAATGGCCGGAACCAAAGCGGTGGTATGCGCTGTGTGTGGACTTCCATCTTCTTTTATCATGCAGTCGGCATTGCCGTGATCTGCAATAATGAGCGAGCGATAACCGTGTTTATTTGCGGTATTGATCACGCGCTCGAGTTGTTTATCGACCGTTTCCACTGCTTCTATAGCGGCTTCCATTACCCCGGTATGTCCAACCATATCAGGATTGGCAAAATTAAGTACTACAAAGTGATGTTTTTCGGAAGCAAGTTGCTCGCATAAAGTGTCTGCAACCTGTTCGGCACTCATTTCGGGCTGAAGGTCATACGTAGCTACCTTCGGGCTCGGAATTACGATGCGTTCTTCTCCCTCGTTTGGAGTTTCCACTCCGCCGTTGAAGAAATAGGTTACATGTGGATACTTCTCCGTTTCCGCAATTCGAAACTGTCTGAGTCCCTGTTTGCTAATCCATTCTCCCATGGTATTCGTGAGTTCCTGTGGGGGGTAAGCCACCCTTGCAAACTCAAAAGTTTCGTCATACGAAGTAAAGGTAGTGTAGTGCAGGTCCAGGTCTTCTACCTCAAACTCAGCGAAGCTTTCTTCATTTAAAGCCCGTGAAATCTGACGAGCCCGATCACCACGAATGTTGTAAAAGATCACTACATCATCCTTTTGGATTCGTGACTCCGGGCTGTCATCCAGAAGAATTGGCTTTATGAACTCATCGGTTACCTTTGCTTCATAAGAAGCGTTAAATCCTTCGGAAGCAGATTCAAATTTCTCACCTTTCCCATGCACAAGCAGGTCGTAGGCAAGTTTGATGCGTTCCCAGCGATTATCCCGGTCCATGGCATAATATCTTCCAATGATAGAAGAAAGCTGCCCGGTGCCGACTTGCTGTGCTTTAGCCTCAAACTCTTTGGCGTATTCAATCCCTCCGTTAGGGGAGGTATCGCGTCCATCAGTAAAGGCGTGCACGTTCACATTTTCGATGCCGTGCTTCTTGCAGAGTTCAAGCAAAGCATAGAGATGCTCGTTGTGACTGTGAACACCTCCATCTGAAAAAAGACCCATGATATGAATCTTATTTTTTGACTTGGCTCTTTCTACAGCTTCCAGCAGTTCCTCGTTTTCAAAAAAGGAACCGTCCTTAATGGCTTTGTTGATTCGGGATAGTTCCTGCCATACAATTCTGCCGGCACCAATATTAAGGTGGCCAACTTCAGAATTGCCGAACTGTCCATCGGGGAGACCTACATTCTCTCCACTGGCAGAAAGTTTGGCGTGCGGATAATTTTGGAAAAGGGAGTCGATATAAGGGGTGTCAGCTTTATCCACTGCGCTGACATCTGGGTTTTCAGCCAACCCGAATCCATCTAAAATGACGAGCAGAGCTTTCGATTCGGCGTTGGCCATCCAGCTATATATCTATAGGTTGTTAACGTACTTAGTTAACTGAGCTTTCTTGCGGGCTGCATTATTTTTGTGAATGATACCCTTCACGCTCATTCGATCGAGGTACGATACAGCTTCTTTTAAAGCTTCTTCAGCTTTTGCTTTGTCGTCAATCTCGTACACTTTCTTAACCAAAGATCTCATTTTAGACTTTCGGCTTCGGTTATGAAGTCTGTGTTTTTCAGCCTGTCGTACTCTTTTTTTGGCTTGTTCAGTTATTGGCATTGCTAATATGCTTTTGAAATTATCTTTTCCCCGGATTTTTCCGAGAAACCAAAATTAAGAGTTATGAAAATATTAAACAAGAAATGATTGAATAATTAACAGGATAAGTTTAATTTAGCTGATCTGTTATGATAGTGGTAATTGATGGACCCGCAGGATCGGGCAAAAGTTCAACAGCAAAGGCCGTAGCGGCCAACCTTCAGATTCAATTTCTTGACTCTGGAGCGTTGTATCGCGTCGCCACTTTGTTATACCTGGACGTTAATAAAGATTTACCACAGTTCTTTGACACACTGAAAGAAAGCGAAATTAGCTTTCACTTCAAGAACGAAAAATTTCATGCGTATTTAAATGGTCGCGATGTGAGTGACCGGATAAGAAGTATGGAAGTTTCTGAGCATGTAAGTGAGGTGGCTTCTAACCCTGATGTTCGCGCATACGTAAATGATTTAATGCGTGAAGTTGTTAAAAGCGATATATACATCGCTGATGGAAGGGATTTAGGAACCGCTGTTTTCCCGGATGCAGCTTTAAAGTTTTTTATGGTTGCCGATTTGGAAACACGTGCACAGCGAAGATATCAGGAAGTGAAAGCACAAGGCAAAGATGTGACACTTGAAGATGTGAAGCAGAATATTGCCGGGCGGGATGAGAAAGACTCTAACCGGGATTCTGATCCGCTAAAAAAAGCAGATGATGCTGTACTAGTGGATACATCGGAAATGACCTTCGAAGAACAAGTCGCTTTTATCAGTGCAAAAATTGAACGATTGATATCACAATAGAAAAACAATTAACCATAAACTTATCCCACAATTGAAAGTCAATTGTGAGGTAAACCAATAACCAAACATAATGACTGACGAATTAAAGCAAGAACAAGCAGAACAAGAAACAGCTGAGAATACGGCTGAGGAAACAGCAGTAGCTGAAGCGGAAGAGCAAAGGCAAGAAGAAACTACAGCCGAAGAAAAAGCCGCTGAAGAGAGAAAAAAAACATTGACTCATGTGTACTCCGGAGACGTGGAAGGAGAGGTGTACAGTCTTGAAGACCTCCAGCGTCCATCCGATGAATATTCTGATGATGAGTACAATGAGATGGTGGATATGTATGAAGACACCCTCAATGAAATTGAAGAAAAAGAAATTGTACACGGCCGTGTTGTCTCTGTAGATGAGAAATACGTTGTTGTAGATATCGGTTTCAAATCTGAAGGTATTATCCAGGTAAATGAGTTCTCCAACGAAGCTCTGGAAGAAATGGAGCCCGGCGATGAAGTGGAAGTATTCCTTGATCGCGTTGAGGACAAAGAAGGACAGTTAATCCTATCCCGTCGTAAAGCAGATATCCTGAAAGCTTGGGAGAAAATTGAAGCTTCTCATGATGATGGCGTTATTATTGAAGGATATATCAAGCGCCGAATCAAAGGTGGTATGGTTGTAGATGTGTTAGGCATCGACGCCTTCCTGCCCGGTTCTCAAATCGACGTGCGACCTGTGCGTGACTTCGATGCCTATGTAGGCAAAACCATGGAGTTCCAGGTTGTTAAGCTGAATATGGCTGCAGAAAACGTGGTTGTATCTCACCGTGCCCTTATTGAGTCTGATCTTGAAGAGCAGCGTGAAGAAATTCTCGAAACCATCGAAGCCGGTCAGGTTCTCGAAGGTGCTGTTAAAAACATTACTGACTTCGGTGTATTCATCGACCTTGGTGGTGTTGACGGACTGCTTCACATTACTGACTTGTCTTGGGGACGTGTTGACGATCCACACGAGATTGTACAACTCGACCAGCGCATGAACGTTGCTGTTATCGATTTTGACGAGAAGAGCAAACGAGTTTCTCTGGGTCTGAAGCAACTTCAGCCACATCCATGGGATGCTATCAATGAGAAGTATCCTGAAGGAAATAAAGTACAGGGTCGCGTTGTTTCTATCGCTGATTACGGTGCATTTATTGAACTCGAGAAAGGTGTTGAAGGTCTGATTCACATTTCTGAAATGTCATGGACACAGCACATCAAGCATCCGTCTCAGTTAGTTGAGAAAGATGATATCGTAGAATGTATTGTTCTGAACATCAACGAAGAAGAGAAGAAAATTTCTCTTGGTGTTAAGCAGCTTGAAGATGATCCATGGGCAGACATCCTTGATCGTTTCCCTGTTGGATCCAAGCATACCGGTGTTGTTCGCAACCTTACCAACTTTGGAGTATTCGTTGAACTCGAGCCCGGCATTGATGGCTTGATTCACGTTTCTGACCTGAGCTGGACTGAGAAAGTTGATCATCCAAATGAAGTGGTTGACAAAGATCAGGAAATCGAGGTTGTAATTCTTGGTGTTGACTTCGACAACCGTCGAATCACCCTTGGCCATAAGCAAGTGGAAGACAACCCATGGAAACAATATGCTGAAGAGTACGCACCGGGTAACACCGTTGAAGGTGAAGTTGTTAAAACTACCGACAAAGGCGTATTTGTGAAGCTTCCATTAGGTGCTGAAGCATTCTTAAGCTATGCTAAATCAACCGAAGCCGAGTACAAAGAAGGCGACAAAGTTGAAGACGCATTTGTTCTGAACTTCGATGAAGGAAACAAAAACATCGAATTGAGTCAGCTTGATTCTGACAAGAACAAAGCTAAGAAAGCCAAGAAGAAAGTTGAAAGTGCCAACACTGAAACCGGTGCTCCGACACTCGGTGAGATGTCAGGACTTGCAGCTTTGAAGAAAGACATGGAAGAAAAAGAGAAAGCCGAAGCTCAGAAGAAAGCAGATGCTGCCAAAGCCAAGAAAAAGGCTGAAGAAGAAGCAAAAGCTGAAGAAGCTGAGAATGAAGAGGAAGAAGATTCTGACGAAGAAGAATAATTCCCGAATAGCTTTCTAAAGTTATCAAGCCCCCGCACATAAGTTATGTGCAGGGGCTTTTTTATTGGATGAGAATTTTTCCTCGTTACGGTGCTCTGCTCCGTAAGGCCCCTCTGAGGCTCAGCCTCAAACTCAATGCAATAACGAAACTACCAATCCAGCTAATTCTGAGGCATAGCCTCACAGCTCGGTTCCGCAGCGGAGTGGCGGAACCAGGAAAAAGGAGTTTAAGGTCAGAAATGTGGGCTCTACGCGATGACACATTAAACAAAAAAAAAGGCGCCACCCGGCGCCTCTTAACTTCAATGTTCTGAATTCAATGTTGAATATTCCTACGGCACCTGAACATTGTTCATGATCTTCGTCACAATGTCTTCCGGCGTAATGTCTTCAGCTTCCGCCTCAAAGGTTGGAATGATACGGTGGCGTAACACATCCATCGCGATAGTTCGCACATCTTCCGGTGTAACGTACGCACGGTGCTCCATAAAGGCTTGCGCCCGGGAAGCAAGATTGAGGTTGATAGTAGCGCGTGGAGAAGCTCCAAAGCTGATTAAATCCTCGAGATCATCCAGGTTATAATTCTTCGGCTTACGGGTGGCGAACACCAGGTCCACGATGTACTGCTCCACCTTTTCATCCATATAGATTTCATTGATGGTAGATCGGGCTTCTAAAATTTTGGCCGGACTTACAACCTTATTCAGCTCTTCCTTCTTCCCGGTTTTGGCCTGTTGACGCATAATCTGCATCTCTTCCTTTTCGGTAGGGTAGTCGATCTTAAGCTTCAGCATAAAACGATCGACCTGAGCTTCCGGCAGCGGATAGGTTCCTTCCTGCTCCACCGGGTTTTGAGTGGCAAGAACCAGAAACGGTTCATCCAGTTTGAATGTATTTTCACCAATGGTAACCTGTTTCTCCTGCATGGCTTCGAGCAAAGCACTCTGAACCTTGGCGGGAGAACGGTTGATTTCATCTGCCAGAATGATATTCGCGAAGATGGGTCCTTTTTTAACCAGGAACTCTGCTTCTTTCTGATTGTAAATGAGCGTACCGATCAGGTCGGCCGGCAAGAGGTCGGGTGTAAACTGAATGCGCTGAAAAGCCGTGTCCAAAACCGTTGCTAAGCTTGAAACCGTCAGGGTCTTAGCCAGTCCGGGAACGCCCTCAAGCAGAACGTGTCCGTTGGTTAATAGCCCAACCAACAAGCGGTCAATCATGTACCGCTGCCCGATAATCACCTTATCTAACTCTTTTCGAATGTCTTCAATAAAGGCGCTGTTCTTTTCAATTTTTTCGCCCAGCGCTTCCATGTCAATTGCGTATTCGCTCATTTCGTAAATTCTTTTTTTAGTATTAGCTGATGATATGATTATTTTCTCGCCTTCAAAAAGTGAACAAATATAATAAATGGACGTTTTACAATCTTTTTTATTAGGACTCATCCAGGGAATCACAGAATTTCTTCCTATCAGCAGCTCGGGGCACCTTGTTTTAGGGAAATATATTTTAGGTGGAGACCTTGAAGCCGGCATCACCTATGAGGTTGTTGTTCACTTTGGAAGTTTGTGCGCCATTCTGCTTTACTATCGTAAGCTTTTGGGTGATTTGTTGATGTCAGGTATTGGATTTCTAAAGGCACCTTCCCAGAAAAAAGAAGACCCCCAGGTAAAACTGATCGGTTTCATTTTAGTGAGTATGATTCCAGCTATGGTCATTGGATTCACGATGAAAGATTACATCGAAGATATTTTTATGGATCCGTTGCTGGTTTCCATCATGTTAATAGTTACCGGACTGATTTTGTTTCTGACCCGATTTGCAGGAGACACCACCAAAGAAATCAATCTCCCTAAAAGCTTTATGATAGGACTGGCTCAGGCATTTGCCATGATTCCCGGTGTGAGCAGAGCAGGCTCAACTATTTCAGCCTCTTTATATTTAGGAGTCAAGAGGGAAGATGCTGCCAATTTCTCCTTCCTGATGGTAATACCGGTAATAGCCGGAGCCATGCTCCTGCAGTTTAAGGAGATGATGGAAGTAGGAGTAAGTGATGCCCAGATGATAAGCCTGGTAGTTGGTTTTCTGACCTCATTTATATCCGGATATTTTGCCCTGAAATACCTGATCCTGATTCTTAAGAAGAAAGGATTTCATTATTTTTCGTACTACTGTTGGCTGGTAGGCGGAGCCGGATTCATCTACTTCATCACCTAAAGTTTTTGGAATAAATTTCATTAAATCGTAAAAATAGCGACCTCAGTTCTTGAAGCCGGAAGCAAATATGGCTACCTTTGGCGCTCACAAAACAGATTATTTATGATCGTTTATTTTTTCATCATGTTAGCAGTCTTAGCCATTGGTTCTGCCCTGGCTATGGTCATCAACAAAAATGTCGTTAACAGTGCCTTGTTCCTGGTTTTGAACATGGTATCACTGGCCGGAATCTTCCTGATACTGAATGCCCAGTTCCTTGCGGTGATACAGGTGCTGGTATATGCCGGTGCCATTATGGTATTATTCCTGTTCGTAATCATGTTATTGAATGTGGATGATGAGGAGAAGTTGTTCGACAAATTCCGCGTGAAGTATTTGCTGACTTTTGTTCTGGCAATGGCTGTTATGGGGCAAATATTTTACAGCCTCGCTGGAGTTACCGATATGCTCCCCCAAATTTCCGAGCAGATGGCTGCCATTGGAACGGTTGAAGCTGTAGGTGATGTATTGTACACCGATTACCTGCTCCCATTTGAGATGACCGCTGTTCTGCTTACCGCAGCTGTGGTTGGAGCATTGATGATTGCACAGCATAAAATTAAAAGAACAGAAGAGATTTAATTATGGTAGGAATTGACTGGTTTTTAGGATTAAGTGCAATCATGTTCACCATCGGTATTATTGGTGTACTGATTCGGCGTAATGCCATCGTAATTTTTATGTGTGTGGAACTGATGCTGAATGCCGTGAACCTTTCGCTGGTGTCTTTTGCCAGTCATCACGGAAACATTGACGGTCAGGTTCTGGTATTTTTTGCCCTGGCTGTAGCTGCTGCCGAAGCTGTGGTAGGATTGGCCATCATCATTGCCATCTTCCGGAATAATCTAACGGTGGATGTTGGCAAAATTAACTTGTTGCGCTGGTAGTAACGATTTATATGACATAACAACCTTTTGTGTTGTTTTGGTTAAAGCCTTCCTGATTTCAGGAGGGCTTTTTTATGTCGATAAGTTTTTTTGAAATGGAAAGGGAGAGTTGCCAGTAGAAGAGAAGGGATATTGCTATTTGGTCCAAGCGGACGCTTGAACAAAGGCTTGACCTATCACTTGTACCAAGATGGAACCATCTTGGTGTTTGTGAATGCTCCAAGAACTAAAGGACGCTTGAAAGTTTTTTGAATCTCGATCAGAACAGGTAGCCGGCTGTTACGTAAACGCCATATTCTTCTTCAGAGAACCCAACATCTGTTCTGAGTATGAAGTCTTCCGTGAAAAACGATGCTGTAATACCAAAGCCATAGGTATATTTCAGATCGTTTACGATGGAATCTAAGGATTTGCCATTCGGGAATGTTCGCCCGATATCCGTAAATAAGGAACCGCCGAATTTTGAGGTGATGGAAGGGATTTCAAAAAGCCAGGTTCTTAATTCTGAATTTAGCAGAAGGGAATTTTCATCACGGAATCTGTATTCGGGATAACCGCGCATCTTATCTCCGCCTCCTAAAGCCGGCATTTTCCAGTAGGGCACCGTTCCGGATGTATGTTTAAATGAAACCCGGTTGGCAAAGGTAATTTCACGGAGAAGCGTGAATGACGTGTAAGCTCTCAGATCGGTTTCCAGCAGCAGGTAATTAAATGAGCTGGCTATAAGTTTACTTCCAACCTCAGCGCCTGCCCGGGCGTATGTGCCGGTTGTAGGGTTGAATTCATTATTACGCCCTTCCCAGACAATACCTCCGCCCAGAGCCGAAATATGGGAGCCGTTCACGCCGCGGGGTTGGTCTGCTACCAACAGCTGATCATCATCATTACCCCAGGGAGTTTCATATTCAAAAACAGCTTTACCATATACGTCGAGCTGCTTGCCGTTTGCTTTTTGCAACCAGGGCTTACGCAACATAATGTCAAAGCCAAGGGAAAAGGAGTTATAGAAGTAGTAGTCGTTGCTGTCTTTTAATGCTTCAGGAAGTTTGTCGTAATTGCCGATTCCATAGTACTGATTTCCCGTAAACCGCGATACAAATGTTTCGCTGTAGAACCGATTATCGGAACCAAAGATGTATGGTTTGTCGTATTCTACGAATACCGATATCAGCCCTTTGGTGGTGACCAATCCATACAAATTCAAAAAAGAGTAAAAGGGCTTCATTTCCCCTCGGTACTGATAGTGGCTTGCAATACCTCCGGCAATCACTCCCAGATCGCTGTCATAAGCGATGGCAGGTAGAAAAGCCAATTTGGTAGAATCAGTTGGAGTAGTCTCTTGTGCTTGTGCAGGAACTTGAGTTATAGTCAGAAGAGCAACAAAAAAAATGCACAAATATGTGGGAGAGAAATGTGTCTTCAAAAATAAGAACCGGTGATTAATTTAATGCTTTAGTTAAGTACACATCGAAATCAATTATATGGGAATACAAGTTAGAGTAACACCACCAGTGCAGCAATAACAAAAGCGAATAATATGAATGCTAATGCGGCACTCATGGAGGCCGTGAAGCCGTCAGATTTTACCTCTCTGCCACTCATGGCAAAAGAAGGAATAATCACCCTGGCCGGGTTCTTTGAAATCGCTGAAAGCTTATTTGCCAGTTTAAGCGTAACGGTTTCAGCAACACCAAATACATTATTAGGAAACTCAACAAAGACGGTTCTAACAATGGCAGCAGACCGGCGGTAAAACCAGTCGGTATCCAGCGAAATAGTATTTGAAACATTAAGGTGATTCTTAAAGAACCAGAAGCCCACAAATGCCAACACCAGAATCTGAGTCATTTCCACAAAATTATAAACCGAGAAGGGCTGGAAGTCTGTAGGGAATGGAAGCTGGCTGTACAGCAACTGAGGCGCAACGCCTAGCAAAATACAGAACGTGGCACCTATACCCATTGCCACTTTCATATTTGTTGGAATAGCCGAAAGCTCAAAATCTTGTTTCTTTTCATTAAACCAGGTGAAGTAAGGAAGTTTGAGTCCGGTATGAAGGAACGTCCCGATCGTTGCAATCAGCAGCAGTAGTATAGGCCATTCCAGGTGGGCATCACCCAAGGCTCCGGAGATCATGGTTTTACTTACAAAACCATTCAGTAAAGGCATCCCTGAAATAGAAAGAGCTCCAACCAAATAGAGTCCAAGAATCAGGGGCATTTTCTTGGCTAAACCGCCCAGCTCGCTTAACTTGCTTGTTCCTGCTGCATGAATGACGGCTCCTGCTACCATAAACAGCAGTGATTTATAAATAATGTGGTTAAAGGCATGAGCGGTAGCTCCATTCAGTGCAAGCTCAGACCCAATTCCGATAGCAGTTACCATATAGCCAATCTGACTGATAATACTGTAAGCCAGTATTTCCCGGATATCGTTGGACAGAAGGGCGTAGATGGTTCCATAAATGGCCATCACCACTCCAACCCAGATCAGGATTTCCCAGCCGGGGAAAAGTCGAATCATTACATAAACGGCTGATTTTGTGGTCAAGGCACACATAAAAACAGCACCGGTAATGGTTGCTTTAGGATAAGCATCGGCGAGCCATGCATGTAGTGGAGGAACAGCTGTGTTAAGGGCTACACCCAAAAGCATAAAGATATTTGCAGCAGTATAAGCGGGTTCTATACTCTCGATATACAAAGAACCTCCGCTCGCAAGGTGTAACAGGATTCCGGTAAACAGCAATCCACCCCCGAAAATATGAACCAGTAAGTAGCGCATTCCGGCCTTGGCTGATTCTTCCGTTTCTCTTGCCCAAATCAGGTAGGCAGAAGCAGCAGCCATAATCTCCCAGAAAATGAAAAGGGTAAAGAAATCACCGGCAAAGGTAACGCCCAAAGCTCCACCTGCATAAGCTAAAGCAGAACTTTGTTGTCCAAGGTCTTTAATATGGAAGGCATAAATTCCACCGATAATGGTGATTAAAGCGAAGATGATTCCAAAGATACGGCTCATGCCATCTACGGCAAGCAGTTCCAGTTCATAACTGGCAAAGGGCACTTGCAAGAGGTTGCCTTCGGGCATGGTCCAGATCATAGCCAAAGCTATGACGGGGAAGGTAACGAAGGCTGTGCTTCGTAAACGCTCCGGTATCAGTGGGAGGATCAAAGCTCCCAGAATCAAAATAATGGCAGGGACGGAAAGAAGCTCAACGATCATAGTAATCTTCGTCGCTTAAAATGAAAAATTTGCCTAATCCTTTGGAAACAAAAATAAGAACGGCACAGCCAAGGCCTCCCCACAGTGCATAAAATGCAGGGATGCTGTTCCACCAGTGGGAATCATAATCAGCCAGATAGGTGAACTCCAGAATCAGGCTTGCAATCAGTAAAATACCAAGTACGGTCCAGTGCCAGTTCTTCATAGTTAATAAGGATTAAAAATGCTTGATGCTACAGAGGTAGCCATATCAAAAAAGTTGAAAAACAGATCGGGATTCAATCCAAATAAAATGGAAAGAACCGCTGTGCTGAATAACGGAACTACCATAAATGGTGATGCTTCCGTGTGTCCTTCAAGTTCAGGTCCGCCTTTGCGGAAATAGGCGCGGTGAATGATGGGGAAAAAGTATCCCACGTTCAGTAACCCACTCACAACCAATATAATTACCGGCACTATCATGCCACCGTCTAATGCACCGGATGCCAGGTACCATTTACTTACAAATCCATTTACCGGTGGGATTCCGGCCAGTCCCATAGAGCCAATGGTGAATGCAGCCATGGTCCAGGGCATTACTTTAGCAATCCCATTCAGATCGCTGATATTCTTTTTGTGAAGATTTACCATAATAGCTCCCGCACAGAAGAAGAGGGTAATCTTCATAGTGGCGTGGAAAGAGATGTGCATAATACTTCCAATCAGCCCGGTTTCCGTAAGTAAGGCTACTCCCAGCACGATATATGATAGATGTCCGACCGTGGAATAAGCCAGTCGTCGTTTTAAATTATCCTGAGCAAATGCCAGTAATGAAGCCACAATAACGGTTACCCCGGCAAGAACCATCAATATTTCATTCAGCCCAAACTCGGCCATCACTTCCGGCCCGAAGATAAATCCAACTACCCGAATCACACCAAATACACCTGATTTAACTACGGCCACGGCATGCAGTAGAGCACTAACCGGCGTTGGTGCAGCCATGGCAGATGGAAGCCAGCTGTGCAGGGGCATGATGCCGGCCTTTACCCCAACACCACCGAGAAATAAAAGGAAAATGGTAACAGCCATTGAATGTGACAACTCAGTATCACCAAAAATACCACCTGCTTTGAAATCCAGAGTTCCGGTTAAGGCATAGGTGATACCCGCAGCGGCTATAAGAAGTAATCCTGCGGTCAGCGTATAGGTCAAATACTTGCGGCCGGCAGCTATGGCTTTTTTGTTTTCGCTGTGGATAACCAGGGGATAGGTTGCCAGCGTCAGCATCTCGTAAAAGATGATGAAGGTTAACAGGTTTCCGGAAAAGGCAATACCAATGGTAGAACTCAGACAAATGGCAAAGCTGGCAAAATATCGGGTTTGTTTCTTCTCATGATGACCACGCATGTAGCCAATCGAGTAGAAGGAAGTAAAGATCCATAGTCCGGAGGCAATTAATGCAAAGAAAACTCCAAAAGTGTCGGCTTTAAGGACTAAGGGGAGGTTGGGAGCTATTTCGACCAGTTCCAGTTCAACAACATTACCCTGAAGTGCTGAGGGAAGCAAAGTAAGTACCAGCAGGAATTTTATCACTCCGGCAAGGATAGTCCAGAACTCACGGAGATTCGGTTTGTTTGAACTCAGCAAGATGAACGGCACCGCTGCCAGCGATACAAGAACAGCAAATAAAGGAATGTACGTAAGCTCCATGAGTTGAGTGAATTACTTGATTAAAATCCTGCCGGAAACATGGTGAAAATTACATTTACGATGTAGACGTTGAAAATACCAACCAGTAATAACCCAATCGCCATTACTGCCATAGGGAACATCATGCTGAAACCCACTTCATTGTTTTGAGCAGTTTCAATTTCTTCAGAAGAATCCGCTTCGGGATTATTGAGATATACTTTTTCCAGAATTCGGAAGAAATACACGGCATTTAGCAGCGAACTGATCAGTATTACTGCAAGCAGAAGCCAGTCGCTGTTTTCGATGGTTCCCAACGCCAGGTACCATTTTGAGAAAAATCCTGCCAGTGGAGGAAGTCCGACCATAGAAATAGCAGCGGTGGTAAAAGCCGCCATGGTCCATGGGTATTTCTTACGGTATGAATTGTCAAACTTTGTGATAAGTGAGTGCCCTTCTTTCAGCCTCATGCTTCCTGAAACAAGGAAAAGAAGGGCTTTCATCATTGCGTGATTAAGGATATGTAGCACGGCACCAATAAACCCAAACGGATTTGCGAGGCTAATTCCCATAATGATGTATCCGATCTGTGATACGGAGCTATATGCGAGCATTTTCTTGAGTTCGCTTTGGGCAATAGCCATGATGGATCCATAGAGAATGCCGATGCCGGCAAATACGCCAATAATAGTAGTAACCGGAAGTTGATCATCGATAAGTTCAACACCGAATAAAAACAGAACAATTCGGAAAAGGATGTAAGCGGCAACCTTAGTTCCGATGGGGGCAATCAAAGCAGAAGAGGTAGAAGAAGCAAAAGTATAAGAATCAGGTAGCCAGCCGTGAAGTGGGAAAAGGGCGGCTTTAACCCCAACACCTATGATCATCAGAAGTAATGCGGCAATTACTGAAGAATGCCCGATTACTTGAGGCAGCATGGCGTGCATATCAATAATATTGAGCGTGCCGGTAATGGTATATAAAAAGCCAACGCCTAACAGGTATAAAGAACCACCAACTGTTCCGATGATCAAGTACCGGAATGCCGAGTATGGAGCTCGTTTCTCGCCAATGGCAATTAATGCATAACTGGACAGGGAAGAAATTTCGAGAAATACGTAGAGATTAAATAGGTCTCCGGTAAGCACCATTCCGTTGAATCCAAGCATCAGCAGCATAGAGACGGTATAGTAAGCCATCTTTTTACGGGGAAACTCAACCTTGCTGATTTCTTTGGAGTGAATGAGTACAAAGAAGGCAATGGCATTAATTACGAGAACAATGAAAGCTGCAAGGCCATCATACACAAATTCAATACCTATAGGGGGCGCCCATCCTCCAAAAAAATACCGAATCGTTTCACCGGTTTGAATGAGGTGCCAAAAACCCCATGCGGAAAAGAATGTAGCTATACCTGTTCCCAGCAGACTCAAATGCCAGGTGATTTCACGCTTCCAGAGTCCGATGACGGGAATCAGAATCGCAAAAAGGATATATGTAACGGGTATTAACGCCGGTATTTCGGATCCGATCATTGAATCTTATCTAAAAGTTCTTCTTCGTTAAGGGTGCCGTAGCGATTATAGATGTTAATCAAAAGGGCAAAGGCGACTCCCAATGTTGCTACACCCACCACAATAGCGGTCAGCATTAAGGTGTGAGGAAGTGCGTTCATATAATTGGATACTTCTGTTACAGGTAAACCATAGGCTTTAACAGGTACCGTGGCGCCTTCCTTCATCGCTACAGAAACAAAAAACAGAATTACACCGGCTTGAAAAATAGACAGTCCGATGGTTTTCTTTACCAGATTCTTTTTCAAAAGCATTCCATACAAACCCAGTGCCAGTAATATGATGGTAAACCAATAGGCGTAATGTCCTAGAAAGAAATCAAGCATAGTCTTCTCCTTTAACCATATTGTCATAGATCAGGACGAGAACGGTCATTACGGTGAGTCCGATTCCCAACTCGATAATCAGAATTCCCCAATAACGAAGATCGGCTGCTTCAAGCCCGGGGATGGGTAATTGTTCGTAATCGAGAAAATATCCGCCGGTAAAAACAGCCACTAGCCCCGTTCCGAAATAAATGAGTACTCCAAGGGCTGCATAGGGTGTTGCCAAATAATCTTTAAAATGAATGCTGGCAATTTCGGTACCGCTTGCAATGCGGACTAATAACAGGGAAGCCGCCAATAATGTCCCACCCTGAAACCCACCACCGGGGGAATAATGCCCGTGGAAAATTACATAAAAGCCAAAAAGCATGATATATGGACTCAAAAAACGTGAGCCCAGCAAAATAATAGGGCTGTGTTCTTTATTGGTCATCGCGCTCTCCTTCGACTTCTTCTTTTCGGTTTCTTAACAGTAAAAAAGTGATGAGACCGGCCGTAAAGATCACAATTTGCTCACCCAAGGTATCAATACTACGATAGTCACCCAAAATCACTGTTACGATGTTAGGGGTGTGGGCATCGTTGTAAGCTTCTTGTATATAATAGTTGCCGGGCACTTTAGTACCGGTCATACTTACTTCCTGATTCATCTGGTTATCAGGATCTCCACGATAGGGCAAGTCCGATGCTGCAAAAAGCAACACGGTGGTAAATGCCATGATGATAAATAGCTTTATGTACTTCAATCTTCTGTCTTAAAAGTGGTTTGAAAGATTGCTACGATTAACAAAATACCGGTAACCCCGGCTCCTACTACAGCTTCCGTGAATCCTACATCTACGGCTCCCATAGTTGTAAACATTAGTGCCATCAAAAAACTGAATACAGTCAACATGACTACTGAAATAAGTAAATCCTTTGCTTCGAGAGCGATATAAGCTGTGATCAGCAAAAAGATGAATAATATGAGTTCAAGTTCCCAGTACATCAGCCTTCCTTTTTGTCTTTTTTGTTTTCGGGAAGCAGGGGTTTGAGGCCGGCATTGTAAGCTGCCCGGGCCAGGGCGTGCGCTCCAATGGGATTGGCCAGCATAATAAACAGTAATACCAATACCAGTTTTCCGCTATTGATGGTCAGGCCTTCAAAAATAATCAGCCCGATAATAATCAGGATCATTCCGAGCGTGTCGCTTTTACTGGTGGCGTGAGTGCGGGAATAAAAATCGGGCAGGCGGATAATACCCACACTTCCCACAAGCAAAAAGAAGATGCCTGCTACAACAAATACGATGGTCAATATAGAAGTTAAATCAATCATCGAAGCGAACATCTACTTTTTCGGATGAAAAATACTTTGCAATGGTAAGCGACCCTATAAAACCGAGGATGGCATAAGCCAATGTGATATCTATAAACATGTCGATGCGGTCAAATATAAATCCAACAAGGCAAATGAGAACAATAGTTTTTGTAGCTATAGCATTCGTTCCTACTAAGCGATCGAAAACCGTGGGTCCTTGTAATACACGGTAAGCTGGCACTACAATAATAGCTGTTAACACTACCGCACTGTATAGAAAGAAAGAATCCATTACAGTTCCTCCTTACTGTGAATTACTTCAAAATCTGAGACAACGTCGTGCATCTCGTTTGTAAAAAGTTTAAGCACCTGTTTTGGCATTTTATCGCTCGCTATACCTTCAAAAGATTCAGGGGAGATTGCATGGACAATAAATTCGTCTCCATTTATATCTACAGTAAGGGTACCCGGTGTAAGAGTGATGGAGTTGCCAAGTATCATTTTGGCGTGGGGGTTTGGATAATTTACTTTGAACCGGACCATGGAAGTTTTAATTGGAAGTGATGGGCTCAATAAAATTTTAGCCACATGAATTCCCGACACAATGATTTGCCAAAATAGCCAAACAAAATACCATGGCATGTAAAATAAACGGAGGTCGTTAATTACATCCTTTTCATCATCGTAAAAAGAAAAAGCTTTCAACTTATAGTTGATAGCCATCACGATAGACACACTGATGATCCCCATGATGGTATGAATCACATCAAAAAAGCCACTCATGATATACCAAAACACCATGAGGGTGAGGAAAGAAACAATCAGGCTTTGAGCGGATAAAGACTTCAAATTTTTAGTTTATTCAGTTCCAGTAGAATTTTACGGCCTCAAACATACAAATTATAAGAATTACCCGAAATGAAAATCGAGGCAGTTGTTTACATTTTGCATTAATAAAGTCAAACCCATTTATCGGTTCAATTTTTGACAACTTTAAACATTATTTTTGAGCTTGGTATCATCGAGCTCTTATTAAATTTGTATTCTTGGGGTTGTTGTAGAGATCTGCTGTCGAGCGCAGACTTTTAGTTGCGAAACTTTTAGGTGAAAATCATAGAAAACTGTCTTTACCTTCCTATAGTTTTTTGTATCTTTGCCATCCATTTCGGAGCCGTGCCTGTCGCGGCTTTGTTTTTACAGAAATCAAAACAAAGTTTAATAAATGGAATCCGCTACGGCGCTGTTTTCACTCATAATTGCTCTTCCATTAGCTGGTTTTCTGATTAACGGAATAATCGGCCTGTTCGCAGAGAACTATAGAAACAAGAAGCAACTCATAGGGTTGATTGCCAACCTGGCCGTATTTATACCTTTTGCTATTGCGGTATATTTCTTCCTCAATATCAATGCAGAGTCTGAGGTAGTAGTATATAAACTGTTCACCTGGATGGAAGTGGGCAGCTTTAGTGTTGATATAGCTTATCGTCTCGATCAGCTTTCTATTATGATGACACTGGTTGTGACCGGTGTCGGTTTTCTTATTCACCTATACTCAATGGGGTATATGGCGGATGATGAAGGCTATTGGAAGTTTTTTGCGTATCTGAACCTTTTCATCTTCGCGATGCTGAATCTGGTTTTGGGTAACAATCTGCTGTTGCTTTTTCTTGGATGGGAGGGAGTAGGTGTTTGTTCTTATCTGTTGATTGGTTTCTGGTACACCGACATGGCAAAGTCTGATGCCGCCAAAAAAGCTTTTATATATAACCGTATCGGTGACTTTGCATTCCTGATTGCCATGTTTATGGTTTTCCAAACGGTGGGAAGCCTGAACTTTGATGTGATTCTCGGAAACCTTGAGGCCTTCTCTAGCGAGTATACTTTCACCATTGGCTTGCTGATGTTTATCGGAGCCACCGGTAAGTCTGCACAAATTCCTTTATTTGTATGGCTGCCCGATGCGATGGCAGGCCCGACTCCGGTTTCTGCCCTTATCCACGCAGCTACGATGGTAACCTCAGGTATTTACCTGATTTCCCGAATGTCGCCGATGTTTGTGATGTCTCCGGAAGTGATGCTGATTGTAGCTGTTATCGGTGCGCTGACCGCCATTGTTGCTGCAACCATAGCCATCACGCAAAATGATATTAAGAGCGTACTTGCTTATTCTACTGTATCTCAGTTGGGCTATATGTTTCTTGCGCTGGGTGCAGGTGGTTTTACCGCTGCCATGTTTCATGTTGTGACACACGCATTTTTCAAGGCTTGCCTGTTCCTTGGTTCTGGTTCAGTTATTCATGCAATGCATCATGTGGAGCATGAACTTGAGCATGAAGGTAAGGATGTGCATTTCGACCCCCAGGATATGAGAAATATGGGTGGGCTTCGAAAATATATGCCATCTACTTATAAGACTTTCATGATTTCTACCATCGCAATTGCCGGTATTCCACCATTAGCCGGGTTCTTTTCTAAAGATGAAGTATTGGCAATGACAGCTAATGCGGGTGCGGGAGAATTTGGAAGCTATATGTATATGGCACTTTGGGTGGTTGGTATCATTACTGCGTTTCTCACGGCTTTCTATATGTTCCGGCTTACACTTACAACTTTCCATGGAGAGTTCAAGTTGGGTCAGCGATTTAAAGAAGCTATTGGGGCAGAGAAGTACTTACACGAAAGCCCCGCTACTATGACTATTCCTTTATGGACATTGGCCGGGTTAGCCACCGTAGGTGGTTTTTTAGGCGTTCCAAATTTTATTGTAGAAACATTCACGCACGAGGAAGCTCACATAAACTTGCTTCACAACTGGTTATATAATATCACTGCAGACTATGAGCTCACGCTTTCGCACGGTATTGAGTGGGCGCTAATGGGTACTTCCATCGTGATTGCTATTGCCGGTGTATATACCGCATTCAGAATGTATAATAACAATCAGCAGCTGGAATCGGATGCCAAGTTAGCCGATCGATTCGGTGGTTTTTACCAAACATGGAAAGACAAGTACAACCTTGATGAGGTATACGAAGGGTTGGTATCAGATCCTATTGTGAAATTTTCCGATAAAGTACTTGCCGTCTTCGATATGAAAGTAGTGGATGGTATTGTAAATGCCACAGCAGGAACAGTTCGACTTTTCGGTAGCCTATTCCGATACGTACAAACCGGGGTGGTTTCAAGTTATGCGCTGGCTTTTGTAATAGGCGTGATTGTGATCCTTTATTTAATGATAATGTAATTGTCACTGATTAGTAGATGGAAACTCTTTTAAATATCGTTATTTATTTACCACTGTTAGGCATTCCGCTGATTTTGCTGATCAGGAATGAAACATCCCGTAAGTGGATCGCCCTATTAGTGACCAGCCTGACCTTTGTGGCTTCACTGCCTCTGATGTTTAGTTTTGATGTAGCAGCTTCCGGAACACCTCAGTTCCTGACCGAAGGTGGCCGATTGATGGAATCCCTGGATATTAAATACCTGGTCGGTCTGGACGGATTGAGTTTGCTTCTATTTATGCTGACTACCTTCATGGGACCCATTGTGATTCTATCTTCATGGAGTTCCGTGAAAAAACATCTCGCGGGTTATTTAAGTATGTTATTGTTATTGCAAACAGCCTCTCTTGGTGTTTTTGCATCACTCGACCTGATGGTTTTTTATGTGTTCTTTGAACTATCGCTGATCCCGATGTACTTCCTGATCGGAATTTGGGGTGGAGCCGGACGTATTCAGGCCACTATTAAATTCTTTATCTATACACTGGTTGGTTCTTTGATTATGCTTGTTGGGCTGATTTATCTCGGATATGATGCCGGAGCTGCAATGGGAGGCGGAACCAGCTTTACAACCGACTGGAGATTTCTCTCCGGTGATATGTACACCATAGGGTTAGTTGAGCAGACCTATTTATTCCTGGCTTTTGCACTGGCGTTTTGTATCAAAGTGCCCCTTTTCCCTTTCCATACATGGTTGCCGTATGCACACACCGAGGCACCAACGGCCGGGTCGGTTGTACTTGCAGCCATTATGCTTAAGATGGGAACTTATGGATTGATCCGTGTTTGTCTGCCAATCTTCCCAAATGCTTTTATGGAATTTGCTCCCTGGATGGCTACACTTGCCGTGATCGGAATTATTTATGGAGCTCTGGTTGCTATGGTTCAGAAAGATGTGAAGAAATTGGTAGCCTATTCTTCGGTTAGTCACTTAGGTTTTGTTGTATTAGGAATTTTTGCACTGAATACAGTTGCCGTACAGGGAGCTATCATCCAGATGATTAATCACGGACTTTCAACCGGAGCTCTTTTCCTTATTGTAGGGATGATTTATGATCGCCGCCACACCCGAATGATTAAGGATTTTGGTGGTATTGCCAAGAAAGTACCGGTATTTACCGTGATGTTTATGATTGCCACACTGGCTTCCATAGGTCTTCCGGGACTAAATGGTTTTGTGGGTGAATTTTTGATTTTGAACGGTTCATTCTTCTCTGAACTATACAATAACAAGGTGTTCGCGATACTGGCTACAACCGGTGTTATTCTGGCTGCGGTATATATGTTATGGATGTTCCAAAGAGTTATGTTTGGACCACTGACCAATGAAGAAAATGAAAAATTAGTTGATCTGAATGGTCGTGAAATCGGGCTATTGGTTCCCTTGGTAATATTAATGTTCTGGATTGGAATCCACCCGGTTGACTTTACGAAATATTCAGAAGCACAGGTTGAGGAATTAATTGAAGCGTCTCAGGAAAAAAGTATGGCTGTAATTGAACAGTCAAAACTTGATGAAGACCTTCCTGACTGGACTGCAAGATTCTATGACGTAGATCAGGTTGAATCACAAATGGCATCCAAGTAACATGGCACAACCACTTTCAGAACAGGATATTCGCGAAGCTCTGAAATCTTTAGAAGGGTGGGAGCTTGGCGACGATGTTATCAAAAAGGAATTTTCATTTAACGATTTCAGCGAAGCACTCGGATTCATTGTCCGTGTTGGTGTAGAAGCTGAAAAACAGGTTCATCATCCGCAACTATTCAATGTGTACAACACTGTAAATATCAGTTTGAATACACATGATGTGGGAGATAAGGTCACACAAAAAGATGTGGACTTGGCCAAAGCAATTGAAAGCGTTTTATAAAATTAGCGAATGGATTATTTAGGCGACATACAAGCTTTTCTACCCGGTGTTATAACTGCTGTAGCCGGTTTAGTAGTAATAGTGGTTGAATCACTCAAAAAAGACAGTCCGTTTAATTTCTGGATTACGTCTCTTTCATTGATTGCGGCCCTTATTGTGAGTGTGCAATCTTTGGGTACCAACCTGGATACGGCTTTTTCCGGTATGCTGGTGTATGGCGGGCCGGTAGCATTCGGAAACATGGTAATCCTTACCGGAGCCGTATTCTGTGTTTTTATCAGTGAAGATTACCTGAAGGGTATAGGTCACTATTACGGTGAGATTTATGCACTGATGTTATTTGCCACATCAGGTATGCTTGCTCTTGCCGGGTCAAACGACCTGATTACTCTTTTTGTAGGACTGGAAACTATGTCCATTTGTTTATATGTGATGGCAGGGTTGATCAAAAATGAAAAAGCCGGAGCCGAATCAGCTCTTAAATATTTCTTGTTGGGGGCATTTTCAACCGGTTTTCTTCTATACGGAATGGCTCTTCTCTATGGAGCCACCGGCACCACGAATATCCCAGAAATAGGAGCAGCTGCAAGTACCGATTTATTATTCCTTGCCGGAACCGGACTTCTTTTAGTAGGGTTTTTATTCAAAGTATCAGCGGTACCATTTCATATGTGGACCCCGGATGTGTATCAGGGAACACCAACCACGTTGACCGCTTACATGGCCACCGCATCCAAAGCCGGAACGTTTGTTGCATTAATCCTTGTGCTGTCCAGAGCCCTGCCGATTATGGAAGGGTTGGATTGGCAGTCAGCGCTAAGCTTCATAGCAATTGTAACTATGATTTTTGGTAACATTATTGCCCTTGTACAGGATAATGTAAAGCGCATGCTTGCTTATTCCAGTGTAGCTCACGCCGGCTATGCGTTGGTTGGCTTGGCTGCCGGCACTTTTGAAGGATACAGTGCCGTTCTATTTTATCTGTTTGCTTACACGTTAATGAATGTGGGTGCTTTTGGCGTGATTGCTTATTACGAACGCAACAAAGGTCTTGATTTCACTCAGGTACAAAACCTTGCCGGTCTTGGTTATAAAGAACCAATGATGGGTGTTTCAATGTCTATATTCTTATTCTCTCTGGCCGGTATTCCGCCACTGGTAGGTTTTGTAGGTAAGTACTATGTATTTGCTGCAGCTATTAATGCCGAGATGGTTGGGTTAGCTATTGTAGGTGTGTTAGCCAGCGCAGCCAGTGTGTATTATTATCTTCGTGTAATGGTGTACCTGTACTTCCGTGAAGAGCATCAGCCTGTTGAGCTATTCAAACCAACGCTGCTCTACAAAGGAACCATCGCAATTCTTGCTATTCTTACTCTTTACTACGGAGTTGAGCCACTGCTTCCAACCGGTGGCTTAATGGATCTGTTGAATACATTCGGCGGATATTCTACTTCCGCTATCTCAGCGGCTCCTTGATTAGCATTCTCAGCATCAGATAAATTGCTAAGGGGCTTGTTAAAAAGTCGATAAGCTGCTGATTCTCATTTCATCAATCTTTGGTAATGTAGATCAGAGTATCCAAAAAGTTTACTAGATGGAATTTGTATGTAATACATTTTTGTAATACATTTTGTAAAACAATTAACTAAGAGAGTTATGAGATCAGTTCGTTTACCTGAAGATTTGGAGAAAGAGCTGGAGATGTTAGCAGATCAGAAGAATGTATCCCGCTCCAATATTATAAAAGAGGCCTTGGTGGAGTATATGGCAAAAGAAAAGAAATACAACAAACCCTATGAAGCAGGTGCAGCCTATTTTGGTAAGCATGGAAGCGGAGAATCAAATCGGTCTGTTACTTACAAATCACGCATAAAAGATAAGGTCCGTGATAAGCACACTGATTGATGCCGGCCCTGTAATTGCTCTCTTCGATAAAGATGATCAACACCATACCAGCGTATTGGAATTTATGAGAGAGTTCCGGGGAAGGTTGATTTCTACCTGGCCGGTTTTAACTGAAGTATCCTACATGCTCGACTTCAACAAGGAAACACAGCTGGATTTTTTGGATTGGGTAGCGGAAGGCGGGATTGAAGTGGTGAACTTAGAACAGTGGCAGCTTATTAAGGTTAGAGAAGTAATGGATAGGTATGCTGATTTACCTGCGGATTTTGCTGATGCCTCACTGATTGTTAGTGCTGAAGCGCGGGACGTTGAATCAATAATTACGCTGGATAGTGATTTTGGAGTTTATAAGTTGAGCAATGACCGATACCTGACAAACCTCTTGAGCCAGTAAAATAAAACCTTCCTGAGAGGTTGGAATAGACCTCAAAAAAAGCGTATCTTTATAGTCTTCTGTTGCTCGGCAAAGTGCCAGGGCGACTGCTTTCATCTTAGGAAGCAACCAAAGAAAAACATATCAAAATGAGCAAAAACTATTACGAGTTTACCTATATCATAAATCCTGTTCTCGAAGAGGATAAGTTCAAAGAAACCGTCGATAAAGTTACCAATCTTATCGAAAAGAACGGCGGAGAAATTGATGAAGTTGATGAGTGGGGCTTACGTCAGTTCGCATACAACATCGATAAAAAAGGCAGTGGTTATTATGTGAATATGTATTTCACAGCACCCGCTGAAGCTATTGCCAGCGTTGAACGTCAATTACGAATTGATGACGACATCCTTCGTTATCTGACACTCAAGTATGACGCCAAAATGTTGCGTCATCGTGAACTTCAGAAGAAAAATGAAGTGCCTGATATCTTCGCAATTGATGATGAAGACGAGTCGGAAGAAGACGACGATTAAATAAAGAGAACCCACACCTAAAGATTTTGAATTATGATTAAGAATCCATCACATCCAAAGAAAGGTCAACGTAAGGTAAAGCAGTGCAAATTTACACGTGCCGGAGTTGAATACATTGATTACAAAGACGTAGATACTCTGCAGCGTTTTACTAACGATCAGGGTAAAATTCTTCCTCGTCGTGTTACCGGTACCAGTGCAAAGCATCAGCGACAGTTAACAACGGCCGTGAAAAGAGCCCGATTTTTAGCTCTTATGCCATACGTAGCTGAAAACCTTAGATAAAATTTTAAGTTGACAGAATTATGAAAATCATACTTAGAGAAGACGTAGAAAAATTAGGACAGTCCGGTGAAGTTGTTGATGTAAAAGACGGCTACGGACGTAATTACCTGATTCCACAAGGTAAAGCCGTTATGGCAACCAAAGGAGCTATTCAGGAACTTGAAAGACTGAAAAAAGAAGCAGCTCGTCAGGCTGAGTTTACTGTACAGGAAGCCAAAGAACTGGCTAAACAGCTGGAAGTAACTTCACTGACTATCCCGGTAACCACCGGCGAAGAAGATAAAATTCACGGAACCGTAACCAACGCTGATATTGCTGCGGCTCTGGAAGAGCGGGAAATTCTTGTAGACAAGAAAGACATCTCACTCGATCAGGACGTAAAAGCACTTGGTGAATACACAGCCACCGTAAACCTTGTTGGAGATCTTAATCCACAGGTGAAGTTCTGGGTTGTTAAAGACGAGTGATAACTTACTGACTCGATTTCGATATACTAATTTTGTACGAATTGAGTTAGCATTCGTAAGATAAACGGTTGCACAGTCATCCAAGAACAAACGCATTTATTACAATGAACGTAGTGATGCCGGAATTGATTGAACGTACAGATTGCAAGTATTAACCGTGACGGCTAACTCAAAGAAATTAGGTTTAATGAAATCAACTCAAACACTATTAATGGGGATCATCATCATGATGTTATCCCCATTTTTTATTCACGCCCAAATCCCCGACCCGGTTAAATTCAGCGTTTCGGAAGCTCCGGAAGAAGTATTGGCAGGGGAGGTTTTTGAGATAAAAATTGATGCCTCCATCGAAGGTGACTGGCACCTCTATTCTATTCTAAACGACAAAGACGCCGGCCCTTTCCCCACGGAGTTTTCAGCAAAGTCTTCCAATTTTGTAATCACCGGTGAAGTAGTTGAGTCTGAAGCCGATATTGAATTCGATCCTAACTTCGAAGCCGAACTAGGCTGGCACAGCAGTTTCGCCAGTTTTACCGTGCCTGTTGCCATTAAAACCAATGAAACGGGTTCGCAGAATCTGGACATTGAAGTTTTTTACCAGGTATGCGATGATCGGGTTTGCCTTCCGCCCAAATCAAAATCTATTGTAGCGGGAGTAACTGTAACCGGTATTTCTGAGAATCCGGTTGAGCAAGCCGTATATAAAGAGGAGACGGAAACATCAGGAAGTGAAATCAAAACATCTTCATTGAGCGGAGAAGGGATTTTCTCATTCATTTGGGTAGCTATTTTAGCAGGATTTGCAGCTCTTCTTACACCATGCGTTTTTCCTATGATTCCATTGACGGTTTCCTATTTCTCTAAACAGGAAGGATCAGGGAAGGGAATTGGAGGCGCGGTACTATTTGGGATCGCTATTGTCATCACTTTCACGATTCTGGGTGTATTACTTGCAGCTATTTTTGGAGTATCCGGAGCTCAGAATTTCGCTTCCAATCCTTGGGTAAACCTGTTTATTGCTTTTGTACTGGTTGCTTTTGCGTTCAGTTTGCTGGGGATGTATGAACTCCGGTTACCTCATCAGTTAACGAACTGGCTGAACCGGCAGAGTAATGAGAGCTCCGGAATCGCCGGGATTTTATTTATGGCCCTTACCATCAGTGCCGTATCATTTTCATGTACGGCACCTTTTGTGGGTGGTGTGTTTGCGGCCACTACCGGGGGTGAGTGGTTTTACCCTATCATCGGGATGGTTGGATTTTCAGCCGCATTTGCCAGCCCTTTTGTAATACTGGCCATCTTCCCAAAATGGATGGAGTCGCTACCAAAGAGTGGCTCCTGGATGAATATCGTGAAAGTATTGCTAGGTTTTATAGAACTCGCTGCTGCTTTCAAATTTCTCTCAAACGTAGATTTGGTATGGGAATGGGGAGTTGTTTCCCGTCCATTAACCATCGCGGCCTGGATTGCAATTTTCCTGCTCACCGGTTTATATCTTTTAGGAACCTACTCACTCAAACATGAGCAAAAGCCCGAGAGTATTTCAACCGGCAGAATGTTGCTTTCGATTCCATTTCTGTTGTTTAGTTTCTACTTGATTCCGGGCCTGTTGGGTTCTTCACTGGGTATCTGGGACGCCTTCCTTCCTCCAAAACAAGCAACAGATGTCAGTTTGGTGGCGTCCATTGGTACTACACCGGGTACGGGTGCCACCACCAGTGCGGATGAAGGCTGGTCAAAAGATTATGAAGCTTCCCGTGAAGCTGCCAAAGAAGCTGGAAAGCCAATTTTCATTGACTTCACCGGGTACACCTGTACCAACTGCCGGGCAATGGAATCAAACATCTTTCCGCTGGATGAAGTTGTACAACGCTTCGAACAGATGGAACTGGTCAAACTTTACACGGATGGAGGTCCGGATGGCCCTGAAAACCAGATGTTCCAGTTTGAGCTCACCGGAAATGTGGCTCTTCCTACATATGCCATTGTGGATCCGGAATCGGGGCGGGTGATTACCCAAAGTTTAGGCTACAGCAAAAAAGATGAGTTTGTAGCCTTTCTGGATCGCGGACTTCAGGCATTTAATAATCGCTGATTGTTGACCCTTTCCGCGGAAAGCTTTAGCCTTAATCACACCCAAATTAATGTAGATTCCTCTGGCTGCCCCTGCGACCAATACATTCTTTTACTATCTGGCCTGCGCAATGATGTTGTGCTTCGGAAGTTTGGGTTCTGTGCAGGCGCAAACTCCTGTCGATAAGCAAAAATTACTGCAACCCTTTGATCCGGACTCTGCCTATTATTTAGGAGAATGGGTGATTTCCTCAAGTATAAGTATCGTGGCAGATGGAATGGAGCTTACCACAGACACATGGACTTTCCATGAACACTCAGGATTGCTTTCTTTTCAGGAAAATGAACTTACCGGTTATACAGAAGTAGTAGCTCATTATCAGGAATATCCTTTCACTATTTCCAGAACCTATCAGGCCAGGCAACCGATAGAACTGGACAGCCTTTTATTTTCTGATCCTGATTCTCTGGATGAAGAAATTGTCCGCCGACAACGCAGCCCGGCATTAACAGAATCGAACCTGAGGCAATCCGGGAGTTTAAGCCGGGGAATTATTGTGGGATCAAATCAGGATTTTGCACTCGAGAGTGGATTGAATTTTGAACTCAGCGGAGCTCTGACTGAAAATATAAACATCAACGCCTCCTTAACCGACCAAAGCATCCCCATTCAGCCCGATGGTACCACACAAAACCTGCGCGAGTTTGATAAGGTGTTCATTCAGGTAGAGGCTCCGAACACGACAGTAGAAATGGGGGATGTGGATATCAGTCTTGAACAAAGCACATTTGCCCGTCTAAACAGAAGACTTCAGGGAGCTACCGGGTATGTTAATTCCGACTATGGCGATTATACAGGTGCAGCTTCAGTAGTACGGGGCACGTACAAACCCATGAGTTTTTCGGGGCAGGAAGGTGTGCAAGGACCTTATCGGCTTACCGGGCGCAACGACCAGGAATTTGTGATTATACTGGCCGGGACCGAGCGGGTTTATGTGAACGGGCAGCAGGTGCAGCGGGGAGCCGAGCATGAATATATTATAGACTATGGATTAGGGGAAGTCACCTTCACGAATAATCTGCTTATTAAAGATGAAACCCGAATCGTGATTGAGTACGAATATGTAGAACAGGATTTTAACCGTACCATGGTGGCAGCTGAAGGTGGCGGAAGTTTTTTAGATGGAAGGATGAATATCGGGGCATCAGTTATTCGACAGGCAGACGGTGATGATCTGCTTTCTCAACAATCGCTCACTCAAAGCGATATCGAATTACTACAGGATGTAGGGGATGATCTTGATGATGCAGTAGTAAGTGGTGCTCGGGTTGCTACCGAAGAAGAGCGGGATCGATTCGTTATATATGCAGAAGTGGATACCGTAGTGGGTGGACAAAATTATACGATCTATCAAAATCAGCCCGGTTCTGAAGAAGCAATTTACAGGGTGCAATTTACCAATGTAGGAGAAGGAGAGGGGAGTTACCGACGGGTGAGCAGCCAGGTAAATGGCCTCTTGTATGAGTGGGTTGGGCCAGGGCTTGGTAGCTATGAACCGTTTCGCCAGCTTCCGGCTCCCCAAAAACAGCAAATGGCCAGTATTTATGGAAGCTTGAACATTAGTAATCATGTTGAACTATTTGGGGAATGGGCCGTCAGTGATTTCGATGCCAACCGTTTCTCATCCATTGATGACGGTGATAACACAGACATGGCTTATGAATCCGGTTTGAGGGTTTTGGAAGCAAATTCGGCTATTGGCAAGATTAATGCCTCCGTGAGCCGAAGATATTCAGGCAGAAGATTTCAGTTTTTTGAGCGTACCCGTGATGTGGAGTTTGACCGAAAGTGGAATATCACCCGAGCCGGTGAAAGTAAGGAAGTGATCAACCAGGCTAGTCTGAGTATAAGTCCAACAGCACAAACTACAGTGGGAGGTGAGCTGGGAATGGTAGAAAGGGATCGGTTTTCCGGGATTCGTCAGGCTTCTTCCATCTCAAGTTCGGAAGAAGGAATTCTGGATTTTAGTTACAGTCAAGATTGGGTACAAAGTGAAGATAAGGTATTACAACAGAACGGGAACTGGTTCAGACAGAATGGATCTGTAAGTAAAGGACTTGATCTCGGTTCAACCCTTATTACTCCTTATGTATCCTTTGAACAAGAGAACAGAAAGCAGCGTAGTGCTCAAACAGATTCACTCAGCCAGCTTTCCCAGAACTTCTATGATGTAGGCCCGGGAGTACAGTTAGCATTTTCAGATTTGGAACTGGATGCATCTGTAGCATATCGGGAAGAGGATGGTGTACTTGATAACCGGCTACAAGATGAAGCAACCGCCATTGAGCAGAGGTACCGGCTAAGCTATCGGCCCGGCAGTAATTTTGGAACTACCAATGAGGTACGCTTACGTGATAAACAGTTTACCGAAGCTTTTAAAGCAGAAGGAGGGAGAAACCGGCAGGGATTGCTTATTAAATCCGTTACAAACTATTCGAGCAGTAACCGGTTGTTGGATGGAGAATTTTTCTACGAGGCCAACACCCAACGCCGTGCTTTATTACAGGAAACCTATATTGAAGTAGGTCCAGAAATTGGTCAATATGTATGGGATGATGTAAACGGAGACGGTACTCAACAGGTGGATGAGTTTTTCCTGGAAGTGAGTCCTAATGAAGGAACCTTCATCCGCCAGTTTTTACCTTCCGATGAGTTATTGCCGGTTATAGATCTGAACGTTCGATTACTTAACAATATTAAGCCTTTGGTTTTTCTGGAAGAAGGGAGTTGGCTGAGAGAAGTTGGGTTAAGATCGCGAATAGATATTACCGAAAACTCTACTACCCGAGATTTAGCCGATGTTTATTTGCTGAATTTGAGCTCTTTTCGAAATGACTCCAACACCGTGCAGGGGAGGTTGCTTTGGGAAAAAGAATTAAGCCTGTTGGATGGAGTGAATCGGGCTGATCTTAGACTGGGATATACTCAGAACCGAAGCCTGAATCAGAGAAGTACTGAATCTATAGAAAGCTACACTGACTTGACTTACCTAAATTCATCGTATGATATCACAGATCGGATCCGTATTTCTCTGGATGCTCTTGGCAGTACAAATCGAAGCGAAAGCAGCCGGCTTCAAAACAGGAACTATGATATCAAAACGCTCACCCTTAAGCCGGGAATAAATGGAACCATCAGTCGGGCGTGGAATGCAGGATTGGAGATTTCCTATGCTCGTAAAGAGGACCGTTTCCCTTCGCAAAATGTAAAGGCAGATTTGTTAAAGATTTCTACAACTCACCGAACCTTTTTGTGGAGAAAACTCCAATCCAATCTCCGGCTGGAGTTTAGAAATACAGTAGTAAATGGAAGTTCGTCATCTTATGGAAGCTATGAGCTGACTGAGGGAACCGGGGAAGGAACAAATCTCATTTGGTCGCTCAATAGTACCTATCGTGCAAGTAATTTAATTCGAATAAGTTTTAATTACGACGGAAGAACCGTCACAGACCGTGCTGCCATACATACTATAAAATTAGTTATGAGTGCAACTTTTTGATAAAAACCATTAATAATCTGTAACTTAAGAGGGTGAATACGAAAGTGGGTAACATTACGTAAAAATGACTTTTTATGGCGGATGTTACTTTGACATTTAGTATAAAATGAACTATTCTTTCGCTTCATTATTCTTAGCCTTTAACAATTAAACTATTAGTGGAGTAGACATGATATCGTCGATTGCTCTTTTTCTCTTACAAGCCCCTGCTGACGAAGGGTTTTTTAATGTCGTAGTAGCAAAATTTAACGAAGGTAATGAAGGCGGATGGATGTGGCCGGTATTGGTTACATTGATTCTCGGCCTCGCCATTTTTCTTGAGCGGATCATTACTCTCAACCTTGCTGACATCAACACACGTAAATTTATCGTTAACGTACAAGAAGCTCTTCAGGACGGTGGTATTGAAGCTGCTGAAGAACTTTGTGCACAAACCCGAGGTCCTGTAGCGTCAGTTTTTCAAGCTGGTTTAATGCGTTCTCACGAAGGTATTGAAGCTGCAGAAAAAGCAATTTCAGCTTATGGCTCTATTGAGATGAGCTTCCTTGAGCGCGGTCTTGTATGGTTATCACTTTTCATTGCAATTGCTCCGCTATTCGGATTCCTTGGTACTGTAGTAGGTATGATCGAGGCTTTCGATGACATTGAAGCTGCAGCCGATATCTCCCCAAGTATTGTAGCGGGTGGTATTAAAACTGCACTTTTGACAACCGCCGGAGGTTTGATTGCGGGTATTATTCTACAAATTGGATACAACTATTGTGTATCTAAAATTGACCGACTGATTGCAGAAATGGAAGAAAGTTCAATTACACTGATTGACTCCATTATTATGCTGAATGAAGGAAAAGATTTAGTTCCTCCATCAAGCAGCGACACTGACGCATAATTAGAATCCAAACAATAAAAAGGATATAGATATGGTTGCAATTAGTGTCGGACTTGCTCTTGGGTTGATCGTTCTCGGTGTGGTCTCTATGGCCGGGGCCGGGATTCGAAGCCTTGTAATGGGCAAGCAGGACTACAAAAAGATTGGAATGATGGCCATCCCATTTGTTGTCTTTGGAATTGCATATGCAATTTCCGGTGAAATTTCTGATGCCGGAGTGATGACAGCAGCTCTAATGATGCTTGGTATGGTTGTAGCGATTGTCCTGACCGGACTTCGCGGAACATTTAAGTTTTAGTAGGAACGCAATATGCTACTTAAAAAAAGAAAAAGAGAAAGTGCGGAGATCAATGGATCTTCCATGGCAGATATCGCTTTTCTCTTGCTGATCTTCTTTCTGGTTACAACTACGATTAACGTAGATACCGGAATTGGGTTGGTGCTTCCTCCTCCATTGGAAGATGATGTGGAACCACCTCCCATTAAGGAAAGAAACCTGATGAATATTCTTGTGAATCAGGAAGGGCGAATTGTGATGGATGAAGAATTCTATCAGCTTGGGGAAGTTAAGGCCCGGTTGATTGAGTTCATTAAGAATCCAACACAAGATCCTAATCTGGCAGAAACTCCCGACTTGGCGATTGTCTCTATCAGAACCCAACGGGAAACTCCATACCGCATTTATGTTGATATGTTAGATGAGGTGATGGGTGCCTACAAGGATCTCAGGGACGAGGCTTCAAGAGCTAACTATGGCGTGCCATACGGTGCTCTCGAAGAAGACAGCCCTCAGCAAGAGCAGATAAAGGATATGTATCCAAAGAAAATCTCAATAGCAGAACCTAACGACTAATCTATCATGGCTCATTTTAAAAAGAAGAATGCAGGCAGTAAGCAGGAAGTACCTACTTCCGCCATGCCGGATGTTGTATTTATGTTACTCTTCTTCTTTATGGTAACTACCGTATTGAGAGAAGTAACATTAAAGGTTCGAGTTAACCTCACCCAAGCCGAAAACATTGAAAAGATTGAGCAAAAGCGACTTCTTTCCTATGTGTATATCGGGCCGGAACGACTTCCGGGTAATAAATTGGGTGAAGATAAGGTTCAGATCGATGACGCTATCGTCGAAGACATTGGTGGTATTAGAACGCTGATGTATGACAAGCTTCGCGAACAGCCTAAATTAATTGTATCCCTGCGTGTGGATGAGAACTCCGAGTTTGGGCTTCTCACCGACGTTCAGGAAGAATTGAAGCAGGCCAGCACGTTTCGTATTAACTACTCTACACGTCGCGAACCTTAATTTTAGTTTTTAAAGATTAAGGCAGCTGTGCTCAATGGTGCAGGTGCCTTTTTTTATTTTAACCCTCCTGTTTTATGTCCGAAGAATTTCAAACGATACAAAGCATCGGAAGCAAAGGGCTTCTTGAAAAGATTACAAACTATGATGCTTTCAAAAATGAGAAAGTAACGCAATCTATAGGAGACGATGCTGCCGTTATCAAGGAAGAGGGTGGTAACCTGACACTCCTTTCCAGTGATACCTATGTTGAGGGAGTAGATTTTGATCCAACTTACACTCCTTTTAATCACCTTGGCTATAAGATATTCTCAGCCGGAGTTAGCGATATTTATGCTATGAATGGCAAACCTGAGGCAGTGCTCGTTAATCTTGCTGTACCTAACCGGATGTCGGTCCAAATGATTGAGGATTTATATCAGGGAATATATGCAGCCGGTAAAGTGCATGAGGTGGAAGTTGTTGGTGGCGACATGAAAGCCAATCATGCCAACCTCGTAGTTTCCATAAGCGTGTATGGTAAAGTGGATGAAGAGCACATTACGTATAGGAAAGGAGCAAACGAAGGAGATGCTATCTGTATAACCGGAGATCTTGGTGGTGCCCTGGCCGGACTTCGAATTCTAATGCGCGAAAAGAAATTCTGGGAGGAGCACGGAGACGAATCTGTTCAGCCGGAGCTTGGTGATTATCAGTTTGTGGTAAAGAGACAGTTGGTACCTGAAGCAAGAAAAGACCTTATTGATACGTTAAGAGAGCAGAACTTTATTCCCACCTCAATGATCGATATTACAAAAGGTTTGGTTAGTGAAGTCAATGCCATTTCCGAGGCTTCGAATCTTGGAGCTTATATTTACCAAGCGGCCTTGCCCATAGCGATCGAAACCAGACAGGTGGCAGACGAAATGCAGGAAGATGTAGACCGTTACGCCTTGTTTGGAGGAGAAGATCTGGAACTGATGTTTACCTTGTCAGAAGAGAAAGTAGAAGAGTTCGTGAATCATTTTAATGACTTTGTAGTAATAGGGCGCATGGTTCCCAAAGAAGAGGGCATGAAAATGCAGACTGCAGAAGGCGATGTAGTCTCATTTGATGATTTGTCATAATAACGTCAGTGGCACGTTTTTTGCCAACTGTCAGTTCGGTTCAAAAAGATAATTCGATCCGGTAAACTCATCTGAGTGTAAGGTTCGTTATATTACAGTCTAAGATAATTTTATAAGTTTGTTTTAATGGCGCAGAAAGACCAAAACCAAAAAAAATCAGTTAAGCCAGGCGGTAAAAAAGGCGGTAACTCCCCTAAATTTCCTACCTGGAGTATATTCGTATTATTCTTTGTACTTCTTCTTGCACAAGTACTTTTCTTTTCTCCTGATACCGGGAACAGAATTAAGTACAGTAAATTTCTCGAACATGTTGAGAATGGGTATGTCAGTGAAATTACCATAACCAATGGTGTGGATGTAACCGGGGTCTATTCGGATAAAGCTATATCAGATGGAATTATTACCCGGCCGGCACAAGACGACAATAACAATCTCCCTTTTGCAACAGAGAGCGTAGAAGACTTTAGAAAGTTCAGAACCACTATGCTGCGTGGAGATGAAATTCGTGACGTGCTGGATGCTAACGCTGTGGAATATGATGTTCGGATTGAAGAAGACTGGTTTAGTGGTATTTTTGTGTGGCTGATTCCGATTGCACTGTTAATTGTAATCTGGATTTTCATCTTCAGAAAGATGAATCCCGGACAGCAGGTTCTCAATATTGGAAAGAACAAAGCATCACTCTACGATCAGCAAAAAGAAACCAAGGTTACATTTGAAGATGTGGCCGGGCTTCAGGAAGCAAAAGCCGAAGTAGAAGAGGTAGTGGAGTTCCTTAAAAACCCACAGAAGTTTACCAAGCTTGGTGGCGTTCTGCCTAAAGGTGTGCTATTGGTGGGGCCTCCCGGAACCGGTAAAACATTGCTTGCTAAAGCAACGGCAGGAGAGGCCAGCGTGCCTTTCTTTAGCTTAAGCGGGTCCGATTTTGTGGAGATGTTTGTGGGAGTGGGTGCAGCTCGTGTTCGAGATTTGTTCAAACAAGCCAAAGAAAAAGCTCCTTGTATCATATTCATTGATGAGATTGACTCTATTGGTCGAACCCGGGGTCGTGGTATGGCTATGGGATCTAATGACGAGCGCGAGAATACCCTGAATCAGCTGCTTAGTGAAATGGACGGATTCAACTCCGATAAAGGGGTGATCCTGATGGCAGCAACCAACCGTCCGGATATTCTGGACTCGGCGTTATTACGTCCCGGTCGATTTGACCGTCAAATTATGATTGATAAGCCGGATTTAAACGGCCGTGTCGAAATTTTGAAGGTTCACACCAAGAAATTAAAACTTTCCGATAACATCGATCTGAGAGTATTGGCATCCCAAACCCCGGGTTTTGCCGGTGCTGATCTGGCTAATCTTTGTAACGAGGCTGCCCTGTTGGCTGCCCGGCGTGAGAAGAGCAGCATTGAGATGGAAGACTTTCAGGATTCTATCGAGAAAGTTATTGCCGGTCTGGAAAGGAAGAACAAATTGATTAGTCCAGACGAGCGAAAAATCGTGGCGTATCACGAGGCAGGTCACGCTATTGTTGGCTGGTTCCTGGAGCATACCGACCCGGTGTTAAAAGTAAGTATTGTACCGCGAGGGTTAGCCGCATTGGGTTATACGTTACAGACTCCCCTTGAAGAACGCTTCCTGATGACAACTGAGGAATTGAACGACAAAATTTGTGCGCTACTTGGTGGGCGAGTTGCTGAGGAAATTATCTTTGGCCGAATTTCTACCGGTGCACAAAACGATCTTGAGCGTATTACAACCATGGCATTTGCTATGGTTGCAGAGTACGGTATGAGTGAGAAACTCGGTTATATATCTTTAAAAGATTCCCAGAATCCTGAAAACAGCTACGGATTTAATAAGAAATATTCGGAGCAAACCAGTGAGCAAATTGATAAAGAGGTTCGCAGAATCATTGACCTGAATCATGAACGTACCATTGAGTTGCTGAAAAAGCATGAGGATGAGCTCGAAAAACTGGCGGAAGCCCTTCTTGAAAGAGAAGTTCTTGATCATCATGCCCTTCGTGAACTATTGGGTGATCGACCTCATGGTAAATATCCGGATGGAATTTTCGAACGCTCTTCTGATTCCAAGAAAAATGGAGTCCAGAAAGACGAAGACGAAGAAACGGATGTCGCAGATGCTGAAATAGTGGATTCAGAAGACACTCAGGATACAAGTGAGGAGACAGAAAAAAACTCAGATGATTCTTCAGATAAAAAAGAGAGCGAAGAATCCAAAGCCTGACAGGTCGGCTATTAACATTGAGATAATCTACAGGTAAACAAAGGATAACCCCTCCTTAACAGTAGCGCAAAGGCTGAGGTTTAGTTTTGCAGTGCATTATGAAAGCAAAACCTAAACATATCAGCACTCGTGAAAACACGCATATTATCAGCACTCGTTTGTTTTGCGCTTTCTTTTTCTGTTAACCTAAAAGCGCAAAAAACCGGTTCCGTCACAGGAACCGTTGTAGATGCCGAAACCGGCGAAACTCTTATCGGAGTTAATGTAGTACTTCAGGGAACCAGCATTGGTACATCCACAAACATTGATGGCCAATATACCATCAGAAATGTTGAGCCGGGAAGCTACACTCTCGAAGTCAGTTACATTTCTTTCCAGAAGCAAACTATTACCGGCGTTGAGGTAAATGCAGGACAGGCAACCAGGCTTGACCTAACTCTACAACCTGAAACGGAAGAGCTTGAAGACGTTATCATTACAGCAGAAGCGATTCTGGATAACGAAGCCGGACTTCTGCGTCAACGTCAGAAATCTATTTCTTTCAGCGATGCCATTTCTGCCGAAAGTATCTCCAGCAGCGGAAGCGGGGATGCTGCCGGAGCCTTGAAGAAAGTGGTAGGGGCTTCAGTGGTGGATGGAAAGTATGTATTCATTCGGGGACTGGGTGACCGTTATACCAGTACTCATCTAAATGGTTCGGAACTTCCTTCGGCAGATCCGAACAGGAAGTCTTTTCAGCTGGATATTTTTCCAAGTAATCTTTTGGAGAATATCGTAACTCTGAAAACTTTTACGCCGGATAAGCCGGGTAACTTTAGTGGGGGCTTGGTGGATATCGCAACCAAGGATTTTCCGGAGCAATTCTCGTTCCAGGCATCTGCTTCAACGGGGTTTAATACTAAGTCTACGTTCACAGACCTTGTGATTGGCGCTCCTGGCAGCACGGATTATTTAGGATTTGACAGTGGAAAAAGAGGGGTCCCAAAACAAGTACAAGAGTTCATCAAAAGCGAAAAGGAATTTCCAACCCTGCGTGATACCCGCAATGATCCGAAGGCAGCGGAAACACTGGATCGTTTATCAAAGGCTTTCAACAACGAATTTCGCCCTCGGGAACAGTACGGAGTAATGGACCAGAGTTATGGGATATCCATAGGAAATCAGGTTCCCTTTTTAGGAAATGATCTCGGATATACGGCCAGCTTCTCATACAGTCAGGGATATTCCGGTTATAATGATGGAGTTGTATCCAGGTACGACCTCGTTGGGAATTTCTATGATTCGGAGCAACTGTTTCGGCGCCTCGATGTGACAGACATAAAAGGCCAGCGTACTGTGGATTGGGGTGGAATGGCAACAGTATCCTATCGACTTTCTGATGCGCATAAAGTGTCTGCACGTTTTCTGAGAACACAAAGTGGTACCGGGGCAGGTCGTTACTTAGAGGGGTTTCAGTACGATATTCCCAACGCACTTTTCCAAACCAGAGTGGTAAAATATACCGAGCGAAGTCTGAGGTCCTTTCAGTTAAGTGGCAAGAGTTATTTTGAGAACTTCCTTAATACTACCATAGAATGGAAAGCATCCAATGCCACTAACATTCAGGATGAACCTGATTTGCGTTACTTCACCACGCAAGTGGATACCTTTCCATCAGGGGCGATTCTACATTCAAGCCCAACGAACAACTTCCAGCGACCCGGACGATTCTATCGCAATCTGGAAGAGTCGAACCGATCGGTTGGGGTGGACGTGACCATTCCGTTCAATTCATTTAACGGAGGGGGCGGTAATATCAAACTCGGTGGTAACCTTGTGGATGTTGACCGTGATTTCAGAGAACAGCGGTTCGACTTCTACACAGACACCCGAAACTTTACACTTAACGATGTGGAAGGAAATGTGGATGCCTTCTTTGATTCACTGGGAATCTTGGGATATAGCAACAACGGTAGACCACAATTTGGCAATTATGTTCAAAATGCTTCTACTCCCAGAAGTAATTACGACGCCACGAGAAGGGTATCAGCTGCTTACCTGATGACCGAATTACCTGTAACTGATTGGTTTAGACTGATTGGAGGGGTACGGTTCGAGCAGGCTGATATTGAAGTGATAAGCCAGGATACCTCGCTTGATGCCGGTTCTATCTCCAATTCCGATTTCCTGCCTTCCGTTAACGGAATTTTTAGCGTCACTGAAAATATGAATATCCGTGCAGCCTACACCAAAACGGTAGCACGCCCCACCTTCAGAGAGCTTGCACCATATATCACCTTTGACTTTGTAGGGGGATTATTATTTCAGGGGAATGAAAACCTGAAGCGTACAATGATTACGAATTATGATCTGCGCTGGGAATTATTCACTGGTCCGGGTGAAATACTGGCTGTAAGCGGGTTTTATAAGGAGATGAAGAATCCACTGGAACGGGTAATCAGAACAGATATCGGAAATGACGCTCTGTCCATTCAAAACGTTGAAGAAGGGCGCGTGTACGGACTCGAGCTCGAAGCTCGCAGAAACCTGAGATTCCTTACAGAAGCCCTGCGCCATTTTTCATTAGCTGCCAACTATACGTTGGTACGCTCTTATGTGGATATTCCGGAATTAGAACTGCTTGTTATTAGAAATGCAAAACCAGATGCAGAAGATACCAGGGAACTGCAGGGACAATCTCCCTTCCTATTTAATCTTGATTTAGGGTATTCAAACCCCGCCATCGAATTCAACTCGTCGGTGAGTTATAACTACTTTGGAGACCGATTGGGGATAATCTCTGAGGGTGCTACCCCTGATATTTATGAACGAGGGTATGGCTCTCTCAACTTCACCTCTAATAAAACTATCGCTGATCATTTTGAGCTCAGCTTTAAGGTGAGCAATATTCTGGACCCGTATATCATTCAGTCACAATTCTTTAATGGGGACGAATATTTCTATCAGCGATATAAGCGTGGGCGTACATTTTCTCTGGGCATCAAATACAAGATTTAAAGAGGCTTTAACTTAAATCCCAAATAACCAAAACGTACAAATGAAAAAAGTAACGCTACTTATTGCAGCACTGATATTTGTTCCCGCTTTAGCGATGGCGCAGACAACAGTGACTGTCAGTTCTAACATAACGGAAGACACCGAATGGACTTCCGATAACGAGTACCTGCTCGATGGAATGATTTTCGTCACTGAAGGTGCAGATCTTTATATCGAAGCCGGAACAACCGTTCGCGGAGCAGCCGGGCAAGACCTTGACGCTTCCGGATTGGTCATTACCCGAGGGTCCAGAATCTTTGCCGAAGGAACAGCGGATAACCCCATTATCTTTACTGCTGAAGATGACGCCAACTTAACCAAAGATGATGTTGGGGAATGGGGCGGTGTTGTAATCCTGGGTCGTGCTTCTACGAACAACACTGTTGAAGCAACGATCGAAGGGGTAAACGAGATTACATCTGACCCTGCATTGGTAGGTTACGGTGGAGATAATGACATGGATAATTCCGGTGTTTTGCGATATGTCTCAATCCGACATACGGGTATCAATATTGGATCCAGTTCCGGTAATGAAATCCAGGGGCTGACTTTAGGTGCAGTCGGTGCCGGTACAACTATCGAATACGTTGAGTCATTTGCCTCAGGCGACGACGGATACGAGTGGTTTGGTGGCACTGTTAACACCCGCTACCTGATTTCCGCTTTCAACAATGATGATGCTTTTGACTGGGATCAGGGCTTCCGTGGAAAAGGCCAGTTCTGGTTTGTAATTCAGGACAGCGATCAGGCAGGTCGTTCTGCCGAAATGGACGGAGCCGGTGGTGATGAAACCGGAACACCATTCGCTTACCCGGTAATTGCAAATGCTACTTACATTGGCCCCGGCTCTTCTTCTACTCCTTCCGGTGACCCCGGACAAATGCTGGAATTCCGTGATAATACCGGAGCTCTTTACGCAAATTCTATTTTCACAGATCATCCTGGTAACGCCCTGCGTGTAGAAGACGTGGATGGGGTGAATGATTTTGATTCCAGAGCCCGTCTGGAAGCTGATTCCCTAAATATTAATAGCAGCTTCTTCTACGACTTCGGTACGGGGTCAACAATTGCGGATATTGTTACTAACGATTATGAAGTAACCATGCTGAATGAAAACGGAAACTCAGTGATCGACCCAAAACTGATTGGTATCAGTCGATCTACAGATGGAGGTTTAGATCCACGTCCTGTTCCAACAAGTCCTGTTTATGGAGCAGCGGGATCGATGGGAGACAGCTGGTTCTACAGTACAAATTACGTCGGTGCCTTCGATGGTACCAACTGGGCAGCAGGCTGGACTGCTTTGGATGCTTACGGCTTTCTGGGTAGCGGTGTGGTAACAGAAACAGAAGAACCGGTAGCTGAAGTGCCAAATGCAGTTTCTCTAAACCAGAACTATCCGAATCCATTCAACCCAACCACGCAAATTAGCTTTAAGCTGCCTCAAGCGCAGCAGATAACACTGAAGGTGTATGACATGTTGGGTCGTGAAGTTGCCACACTTGCAAACAGAGAAATGTTCTCCTCAGGAATAAACACTCTGAACTTTAATGCAAGCAATCTCTCAAGCGGATTGTATATCTATCGTCTAACCAGTGGAAATGTAGCTATAACACGAAAGATGACACTGATTAAGTAATAGATCTCTTTCCTACTCACATAAACGTCTCACATCACTGTGAGGTGTGCTGATCAGAGAGAGCTCCGGGGAACCGGGGCTCTCTTTTTTAATTCCCAGTTTTTTTGATTTCGGAATGTACCCATTAACAAACTTTCGTCATTCAAGCGAAGGTGGGAATCTTGTTCTTTACAGAGAAATATAAACCATAAAGATCTCCTGCACTTACCATAATATGATAAAATTAGGTTGACACTGAACATATATTCCCGTACCATTAATCGTAAAATTACGATATACGATTATGGCGCTAACCAAAGCTGAACTATTTGACAAGAAACAGGTGAAAGTAGCTGAGTATGCAAAAGCTCTGGCTCATCCTGCACGTATAGCTATTCTGGAGATACTGGCAAGGCGAAATACCTGTATTTGTGGAGACATAACCGATGAACTTCCGTTGGCTCAATCTACCGTTTCCCAGCACCTGAAAGCCTTGAAGTCGGCCGGAATTATTAAAGGGGAGATAGACGGAGTTCGAACCTGCTATTGCTTGGATGAAGATAATGTTTCCGAATTAAAATCCGTCATGGAATCACTGTTAAAAGACCTGACAGCCCAAAACTCTGACTGTTGTTAAGTATAACCACCCAATTCAAAATTTCCCGACTATGAAAACTCGATCAAAATCACCGGAAGAGCTCAAAGAAACTGTTCGAAAGAAATACAGCCAAATCAGTGAACAGGCTAAAGATTATAACGCTCGTTCATGTTGCGGAGCGGGAGGGGAATCCACCGAAGTGTACAATATCATGACGGATGACTACAGCGAACTTGACGGCTATAATGTGGATGCCGATTTAGGACTCGGTTGTGGGCTTCCCACTCAATTCGCACAAATTAAAAAAGGGGATTATGTAATTGACCTGGGTTCCGGAGCCGGGAATGATTGTTTTGTTGCCCGGCATGAGACGGGTGCAAAAGGGAAGGTATTGGGAATTGACTTTGCGGAACCGATGATTTCCAAAGCCCGGGAAAATGCAGATAAGCTTGGGTTTAATAATGTAGAATTTCGATATGGGGATATAGAAGAACTGCCTGTTTCTGATGATGTAGCTGATGTTGTTGTCAGCAACTGTGTGCTGAACCTGGTTCCCGATAAGGAGAAAGTATTTTTCGAAATTCACAGGACACTTAAACCCGGGGGACACTTCAGTATTTCCGACATTGTACTGGAAGGGGATCTTCCTGAAGCCCTTCGCGAAGATGCTGAAATGTATGCAGGATGTGTAGCCGGCGCCATACAAAAAGATGAGTATCTGGGATTTATTAAAGAAGCCGGGTTTGAAGGCATCACCATTCAGAAGGAGAAGCCCATTGAGATTCCTGAGGATATTCTGAGCCAGTATTTAGGTGAGGACGAAATTGCTGAATTTAACTCGGGCGGTACCGGCATTTATAGCATCACTGTTTTTGCAAGGAAAACCGGAGATGGTAAATCAGCAAAAAAAGAAGCCGTGACGATGCTTGGGAATACAAATACCAATGTTTGTGAGCCCGGTTCGGGATGCTGCTAAATTTGGAAGTGATGCATCTCGAACTTCAAAACTATATTAAGAATCTGCAAGCTGAGTATGGTTCAATACCGAACAAAAGAAAGCAAGTATTAGAAGAGCTGGCCGATTATGTCCGCAAGAAAAAGGATGGGGATCAGATTGCCAAACTGAACTTCATTTGTACTCACAACAGTAGGAGGAGTCATCTCGCACAAATCTGGACCGCTGTGGCCGCCCACCATTTTGGCGTTAAAAACATTGAGACGTATTCCGGCGGAACAGAAGCAACAGCGTTCAACCCAAGAGCAGTAGCGGCTATAGAAAAGGCCGGCTTTGAAGTTGACAATCAGGGAGGGGATAATCCCCGTTATCAGTTAAAATTCAGCGAAGATGCAGAACCGCTGATCTGTTTTTCCAAGAAATTCGATGATGATGTTAATCCGCAGACATCTTTTGCAGCTGTTATGACTTGTTCCGATGCAGATGAAAATTGCCCGTTTGTACCCGGCTCCGAGTTCAGGCTGTCTGTTACCTATCGTGATCCTAAAGAATCGGACGGGACCGATAAAGCAAAAGAGACATACAGTGAACGTTGTTTTCAAATAGCAACAGAAATGTTTTATATGATGAGCAAGGTCTAAAAAATTTACCCAAATTAATCGCAAAAATACGATAAAATGAATACTTCAACTTTTATAACCACTTTGGTAAACAATACAGGTAAAGAGCTGCAATTCAGTCTTCGGGACTCAACAGTGATTTCCGGTGACCTTCATATCACCGAAATACAGCACCATTCGGTAGATTCAGTGGACTGTGGCGGAAACGAACACTCCTACAATGAAACGGTTATTCAGCTTTGGGTGAATGAAAGATCTGAAAACACGGCAGAATGGACAACCGACAAAGCACTGAAGATCATAGGAGTTGTAGGCGAGAAGCAACCATACCGTGATGACGCTGAATTGTTTATCGAGTTTGGTGATTCCGCTCATCCCACAAGTCGATACTCTATTCAAAATGTAAAGGAAAATCAGGAAACATTGACTATGGCATTAGCGGTAAAGCCAACTGTATGCAAGCCAAGTTTGAATAGGGATGTGAAAGCGGGGGCTTGTTGTTAAGAAATCAATTTCTGAAAGGAATATTTTTCTAGAACCACGAGTTAGCGGAATAACCGATTGCCGGGATTAATATTTGCTCAACATCGGAACTAATACTTGTCTAAAAAGGCGGTACGCAAAAAAATATTCCCATTTGTAGAACTGTTTATAACTTCCCAATGTTAGCTAAACAAACAACATGAAATTTCAGGAACAGAATATTGACGTTTGTAACACGCAGAGCTCATTTTAATGCAGCACACCGGCTTCATAACCCCGATAAAAGTGACAACTGGAACCGGGAAACATTCGGTAAATGTAACCTTCCGAACTGGCATGGCCATAATTATATAATAGAGGTAACGGTTACCGGAGAACCTGATCCTGAGACCGGGTACATAATTGACCTCAGCAAGCTAAAGGCTATCATCAAGGAAAAGATTTTAGATCCTTGCGATCATAAAAATCTGAATCTGGACGTGGACTTTCTGCAAGGAATCATTCCTACCACTGAAAATTTAGTGCGTGCTTTTTTTGAGCAACTGCGCCCTGATGTGGAGGCTGCATGTTCCAATGATGGCAAGTTATACAAGGTTAAGCTGTACGAAACCGAACGAAATATTGCCGAATATTGTCCCTACAGAAGACTTTAAAAGACTATTCATCATTAGTAGTTAAAGATATGATTAAAAATGAAGCGCAACGATTTTATGACCCTACCTTTACGGTAACCGAAGAATACAAGGAATCTCTGCCTGATCTACAGAACGGGCCGGCTTCCTTAATTGAAGGAGCGAATGTGCCTATTCAGCAAGTGGGTATTTCAAACTTCAAGCTTCCACTGAAATTCCGTAGAAGAGAAGGAGAGCCTATCACCCTTGAGGCTTCCGTAGATGGCTATGTAAGTCTTGAAATGGATAAGAAGGGAATTAACATGAGTCGTATCATGCGTACCTTTTATAAGTTTCAGGATAAGGTTTTTCATCTCGACCGACTCGAAGAGATTCTGAAAGCATATAAAGAAGATTTAGAAAGTCAGGAATCATTTCTGCGAATTACCTTCAACTATCCGTTGCTAAAAGACAGCTTGCGTTCTGATTTGAAGGGTTACCAATACTATAAGGTTTCTTTTGAGGGTAGGATGGATAATTACAATCAGTTTCAAAAATACATGCACCTCGATTTTGAGTATAGCAGCGCTTGCCCTTGTTCCTATGAATTATCTGAACATGCACGCGAAACAAGGGAAGTTGCCGCCATACCACACAGCCAACGGAGTGTGGCAAATGTGACGGTAGCGCTGAAGGATGAATTTTTTGTGGAAGATTTAGTAAATATATGTCGCACAGCTTTGCAAACTGAAACCCAGGTCATGGTAAAAAGGGAAGATGAGCAAGCATTTGCCGAGTTGAACGGAGCCTATCAGAAGTTCGTGGAAGATGCAGCCCGCCTGCTTTACGATGAATTGGACAGCTACAATAGCATCCGTGATTTTGTGGTACGATGTGTACACATGGAAAGCCTGCATAGCCATGATGCTGTTAGCAGAATTTGTAAAGGACTTCCAAATGGTTTACGGTGATCTGAAAAGCTTTAATCGGTTTTCTGATCTGTCCGCTGTTTAACTATCCATGTCTTTGAAACTATCCCCAAAGTCAGCCCATAAAAGACGTGTACAGTAAAAGTGACTGTAAGATAACTTAGGGTAGAATTCATATAGAGTGGGTGGGAAGGTTTTAGAAGTCCGGCATTTCCAAAACCAAAGAAGCCCCATCCTATTATAGGACTGTAAACCAGCATCATAAAAAGCCAAAGTACCATAGCCAGCTGCAGCCCACGTTTTACAGTAAGATCATCTTCAAAAGCATACACAAAAACGAGTGCCCAAAGGGTGCCATAGCTGTAGTGCAGGGTTGTGGAAAGGGTAGAGCTTTCAATCCCAAGATTAAATAGAAAAGCAGCGGCCGGGTGAATATTTGTCGGAGCTAAACCGAAGAGGTACATAAGGGCATTCATGGAAATATCCATGGCCAAAGTTGCCAAAATGCCGCAAACAATTACTTTTATCCATTTCATAATTCAATAGTATAGTTACAGGTATGAGCTGCTGGAGCCACTTTTATCAGACGGTTTAAACCAAATTTGCATGACTAAATGATCAGTATCAGGAACCTTGAGTTCAGCTTCAATTTGCTCCAATAAGTTTTCAATTAAATTCCCCCTCAATGCGGCATGGTTCTTACTTGCCAGTGGGGTTTCAGTTTGTGGGAGTGAAGCTGAAAGTTGCAGACAGAGATGGTTATTAGCTGAGTGGACACCAAGGGCTAAATCAAAAGATTGTTCCGGAGATATGGCTTGATGGCAAATAAAGAGCACCAACTCATTTATGAGCAGGCCAAGTGGCACAGCTTGGTTAATATTTAGCTTTTGAGATGGAGCGGATTGATCTACATCGGCCTTACTTACGTTTGGAAAAGTACGTTTTAAGTGCATGCTTATCTTTTCAAGATATTCGTGGGTCACTATTTCAGAAAGTGAATCGGATTGGTACAATAACTCATGAACGATGGCCATAGATTTTATGCGGGAACGGCTTTCGGCTAAGGCCGTATTGGGATCATCACCCAGCATTTCCTGGAGTTCCAACAAACTTGAAATCACGGCCATATTATTCTTTACGCGATGGTGAACCTCGGCCAGTAACATATTTTTCTCGGCCAGGGATTTTGAAATCTCATTTTGCTGCTCTTTTATAGTAGTGATATCAAAAGAGTGTACATGAATGCCTTTTTCTTTTGAGAGGTAGTTTATGGCTTGCTGGTAATAGCTTTCGCCAACCTTAACTTCTTTAATCACCGAATGGTTTCTGACATTATGAAGTACGGGAAGTTCATCTTTAACTTCTTTTAAGAATGGATGATTTATTCCCTGCTTGCGCAGATCAGGAAAGAGATTGTAGGTAGCCTGATTCACATATTGAAGCTGGCCGTTGCTGCTAATGTTTAAAACAGGGTGTTGATTTAATTCAGGAAACAGAGCCAGGTAGTCTCGCTGATGAAGAACTTTTTTCAACTTATCTATTTGTTTGACGCCCCGAACGGTAAAGATGACGCCAATGAGCACAATTAGAATTCCCAGCAAAACGGTAGCCCATAGTGAATAATTTTTCAGGAGCAGCAGGATTGTAGAGTTTCCTTCAATCATTTTAAGGATATGGGTGTTGATTTCTTCATTGAGCCGGCGCAGAACGGAAGCTTCTTTTGCCCAGCCTGACTCATCATAATCTTCACTTAGTAAAGAATCTGCCCAAATTCTTTTTTCCATGTTCAGAGTTTTTACTCTGGCCCAGTTCTTCTTCAGCTCTTTTACCTCCGGCTTTTCAGAGAAAAAAGTGAAGATTCTGATCAGGCCGGTTATTTCATTTGGATGGATTCTATTTACTTGAATTTTTTCAAAAATAAGTTCCGGCTTTGGATTTTCATCTAACAGTTCATCTACTACATTTCGGGTAGCATGGCTGTGTTCCAATAACTCTTGGTATGCAACTTTGTAAGATGTGTCACCTGTTTCTATATAGTTAAAAAGAATCTTATCTCGATCATTGGTCTGATGGTTGTATTGCACTAAAAGCCGGTTAAAATCTCCGGTTGAGGTGAGCATATTAATCGCAAATGTGGTAAGAACCACCAATAAGCTTGCGGAAACAATAAAAAGTGAAACCACCAAAATGTACCGATGAGATTGGTATAATTTCCCCGACTGTTCTTTTGTAGTGGCTTCCATCAGTACTTAACTGTCTTTTCTTTACATAAAGGACATCACAAACCGTAAATGTCTTACTGAATTTGATAGAACGTAGTGATGGTAAGATCATCATAACTTACTTCGTCAGAAACTCAAACCACTTTATAATCTAAAAGACCTTACATATGAGTTCCGAGCCTAATGACTTCACGAGCCTTAAAGCACTTTATGTAAACTGCACGCTTAAGAGATCACCCAGAGAAAGCCATACGAGAACGCTTATTGACGTTTCAATGAATATTATGGAACAAGAAGGGGTGGATGCAGAATGTATTCGATTGGTGGATCATGAGGTAGCCTATGGCGTATATCCGGATATGAAAGAACAAGGAGTGGATACCGATGAATGGCCTGAAATTTGGAAAAAGGTAGATGAAGCTGATATCCTGATTATAGGAACACCGATTTGGCTTGGGGAGAAGTCTTCGGTAGCTACAAAGCTTATTGAACGCCTTTATGCTATGAGTGGTCTGCAGAATGATAAAGGGCAGTACCAATTTTATGGAAAGGCCGGGGGATGTTTGGTTACCGGAAACGAAGACGGAATTAAACATTGTGCAATGGGGATATTATATGCCCTTCAGCATGTAGGGTACAGCATTCCACCCCAAGCTGATGCCGGTTGGATTGGGGAAGCCGGTCCCGGTCCAAGCTATGGGGATGAAAGCGAAGATGGTCCGGTTGGCTTCGATAATGAATTCACTCAAAGAAACACCACCTTTATGACGTATAATCTGCTCCATTTGGCTCGTATGCTTAAAAAGCTGGGAGGCTATCCAGCCTATGGGAATTCTCGAAGAGACTGGGACGACGGGACGCGTTGGAACTTCGAAAACCCGGAATACCGATAGCTTTTCGAGAAAATATTGCGTTGTGAAATGATATCGACATCCAGTAAATTAATCTTGAACTTTCATCAGGCTGCGGCTTTATTTGGGCGCATCGTCTTTAAGATTTTTACCAGATGTTCAATTGGTTCAAAAAGAAATCAGCAACTTCTTTTACAAACGAAGAATGGATTGAGGCATTATCTCCACCTCCCGAAGAAGCCGCTATTTCAAAGCTGAGAGATTACCTGGTAAGAGGATTGAAAGCTTCTCTTTATAAATATGTAGATAAAAATCTGGGTGACTTTGTTGAAGATATTGCCCAGGATTCGGTGCTTAAAATACTGGATAAGCTGGACACCTTTCGGGGAGAGAGTAAATTCACAACCTGGGCTATGAAAATAGCGGTTAGGGAAGGATATACTGAGCTTCGCCGAAAGCGATACGATGATATTTCGCTGCATGATTATGTAAATCCAAAAGGGGAGACAGAACATGCAGTGGAGATTGAGGAGAAAGAAGCACTACCCGACCAGATTGCGCACGAGTCGATGGCCGTTGAGAAGGTGATGAAAGTGATGAACGAGCAACTCACCGAAAAACAGAAAACGGTACTCCGGTATTTGATAATAGATCAAATTCCACTAACGGTTGTTGCAGAGAAAATGGATACTAATCGGAATGCGATTTATAAATTGGTACACGATGCCCGCCTTAAATTAAAAAACAGCCTTGAGCTGGAAGGTATTGATCCTGAAAAACTTTTAGAGGAAATGTAAGATATGAAAGGTTCAACCCATCAGAGAAAAGTAAGAGTTACTTTAAGATGAAATTGAATAAGAAGATCATAAAAATATTAGTAAGCGCCGTAAAATCAACTCATGAGCATGAGCTGGGTTGTGGAGACTGCTTTGATCAAATCCATGAATTTGCCGAGATGGAGCTGTTGGGTAAATCCCCGGAAAAAGCGATGCCATTGGTGAAAGAGCATTTGGAGAGATGTGGTGAATGTAAGGAAGAGTACGAGGCGTTGTTGAAAGCCATGGAAAAGCTGGAAGTTTATCACTAAGACTGCTGTAATCAGCAAACCTCTGATCTGAATGAATGTATTAATTCAATGGTCAGCTTACCTTTATATGCACTCGGGTTCGAAAAGTCCTATCTTTAGAATAAACATTCATTAAGTTAATCCTATCAAATGAAGAATATCCGGAACACGTTGTTAACTCTTTTTGCTCTCCTTTTTTGCATAAGCTCTCTTTTTGCTCAAGATCCCATCCCAATATCTGAAGCCCGTGAAAAGGCGGAAGGAACTACAGTAACCGTTTCGGGACATGTTACAGTTTCGGATGAATTTTCGGGTCCCGTCTATTTTCAGGATGAGACCGGAGGCATCGCCTGGTTTGAATTTGACAGTATGAGAGAAGAGTTTACCCTGGATGTGCAGCGGGGCGATTCCATTGTGGTAACCGGAGAGATCGGCTTTTTTAATGATTTGCTGCAGGTTGTTGATGCTACTTCGTTTGAATTCTTTCCGGATTCCACCCACAGTACTACACCGGTAGAAATTACAATTGAACAGCTGAATTCCGGTGATTTTGAAAGTCAGCTGGTTTCCATGAATGTGGATATTGAACATACCGGAGCTTTGCAGGGCAACACGAATTATGATATTTCAGATAACTCAGGAACCGGCGAGCTTCGTATCGATCGTTTTACCAACCTGGTAGGGGCCGAGGCACCGGAAGGTGTTACCACTATTGTAGGTGTGGTAGGCAGATTCAGAGACACATTCCAGCTATTACCACGAGATACCGAAGACCTGAATGCTGATCCGTTTGAGTATCCCGGTGAAGAGGTTTCCAAAGACCAGACTTTTGAAGTAGCTACCTGGAATATTGAGTGGTTTGGCTCTGCCAGTAACGGCCCGAGTGATGAAGCAGAGCAATTGGCGAATGTATCGACGGTGATTACCGAAGTAGATGCCGACTTATATGCTTTTCAGGAAATTTCGAATACAGCTGATTTTGCAGATTTGATTGCCGGGCTGGAAGGATATGGTAGGTTTGTGGCCGACTTCTCCCAAACACAGAAAACGGCTTTTGTATTTAAACGTGCTACTATTGATTCCCTGGATTCGGGGATGATCACTTCCGGCATGACCCAATCGAACTGGGCGAATGGCCGCTATCCCTTGTTCTTCAGGTTTAATGCCACTATAGAGGGAGAAACCCGCGAGATTTATGCTTTTAACATACATGCAAAAGCTTTTGATGACCTGAATTCTTACAATCAAAGGGAAAATGCATCTGCTGAATTCAAGCAGTATTTGGATAGTGAGAGAGCAGCCGATAATGTCATCTTTTTAGGAGATTACAATGATACTATTGACGGTTCAATTAGCTCCGGTAAGGACTCTCCGTATGATAACTTTGACGAAGACGAAGAGTACACCATTATCACTAAAAGCCTGGAGGAAAGAGGATTTGCTTCCCAGGCATCGGGCTCTTTCATCGACCATATTACAATTACCTCAGAGCTTGCTGATGAATACATTGTGGCTACCGAGCGGGTGGAGAATACGACGTACATTGGCAGTTATTTGAGTTCTACTTCGGATCATTATCCTATCTGGACACGCTTTCAGTTTACCACGCTGGTGAGCAATGAAGATGAGCTGCAGGAACAGCCGGTAAGTTTCTCGCTGGACCAGAACTATCCGAATCCATTCAACCCAACCACACAAATCAGCTATCGCTTATCGGAAAGTGGTTTTGTTCAGTTGGAAGTATTTGATGTGATGGGAAGGAAGGTGGCCACACTGGTAAGGGGAAATCAGGCCGCAGGAAAGAAAACCGTCAGTTTTGATGCCTCCAACCTGTCAAGCGGGGTGTACATTTATAGGTTATCAACCTCTGCGGGACAGCAGCTCACCAAGAAGATGATGCTGATTAAATAAGCAAAACGGGAAGAATGTTTTTCAAACGCCTTTGTCTTAAGCAGATGAAGGCGTTTCTTTTTTAACCAACAGACAAGCATCGGCAACTTGAAATGTTGTGCCATCCACAGAAGTCTTTTGATACTGGTTGGTCCGTTGATCTGATATCACAAAATCGTTGGCTTTCATAAGTTCGATAAGCTCTTCTGTCTCATACAACACAAAATTATGCCGGGTGAACTCAAGATGTTCAATGGAATGGCGGGGCCGGTATCCAATCAAAAAAGTGCCGCCTGGTTTCAATACTCTCTTTATTTCCTGCAGATGGGAGTGAGGTGGGTTCAGAAAGTAGATCACATTATGAGCAAGGATAACATCAAATTCATTATCCCTGAAAGGGAGAGAGGAGGTATCAGCGCAGTGAATAGTCAGCTTCCCCTCTTCAACCAAAGTTGAATTACGAGCTTTGGCTTCTTCACACATATCAGCAGAATAATCTACGCCGGTTAAGTTGAGTTCTGCTTCGATTTCAAGGTATTGAGAAAAGTGATTTCCATTTCCGAAACCAATTTCGAGAATGTATTGATTCGGTTTCAGGTCCAGCAACTGGAATGCGAGATCATAAAGTCCCTGATTCGATTCATTTAACGCTTTAGCGATTTCCAGTCCGGCTTCCCCGGTTGGTTTTTTCAGTTGTTCAGAAAGTTCTTTGGGATCCATCAGAGGTAATATACGAAAGGGATGTTATGAATCAGTTGTAGCCGTTATTATTTAACGAATGGATTTATACTCTTCGGTTTGATAATACTTTGGAATCGAATCGATTCTAATGTGTAGCCAAAAAACTCCCAACCCTGAGGTGCTCAGCCATCGTGGTTTCTGTCCGATGGATTCGAACATCTCTGTGCCGGTACGTTCCCAAAGGTTCTGTATCTGTGATTCCGGCGCCTCCCGGATAAAAGTTCCGATGTGGGCATATCCCGGATGCTCATCAACAGGGCAGGGGGAAATGAGTTGGGCATCATTCCCCAAATTCCTGAAGCTCACCACATCTTGATCAGTCTTGAAATAAGAATTGAAGGTGTCAGAATCAGGAGACTTCTTGGCCAGGAATTCACTGTTAATGATACTGCATTCGTATTCCTGCTTCAGGTTTACAGTAGTCATCGGTTTGTTTTCCCAAAAGAAAGCCTCGAATGGCAGGTCCTGAAGATAATTGGTATAGAAAGTTCGAAAATCTCGGTCTTTCTTTAACAGCTTTAGAAATTGTTGGTTGGTAAGCGGTTTGTTCTGTTGAGTAATCCTGAATTTTTGATGATTATCGGAAGATTCAACTTGGATGATGTTCCACATGATCAGGCCAATGCTTTTATGAGAGTAGTTTCTCGTACTCTTTTTCTAAAGGCATATGTACTTTCCAAAAGCCCTGAGGTGTATTTCCCTCCAAAAGATCGATCAGTATGCCCAGGTGAGTATGCCAGCCTGCGCCAACCCCAAGCTGAACTTCTTTTTCGTCAGGCAGCTGACGGTGCGTTAAAACCAGCTTTACCTTATCGCCTTCCGGAAAGAGCTCAAAAGTAACCTCAGAGCCGGTACCATCACCTTCGGCCCAGGTATAGCTAAGTACGTGTGGAGGATCGCATTGGGTAACTACGCCATGAGATGTATCTCCGTCTTTGAGATCTTTATACTTTTCCGGCCAGGGATCTTCTTCCGGAGATAGCCGGGTATGATCGAATTCGTGGGTAACTTTTCCGCCTACTTCAGTCTCAACATCTCCGGCTGATAACCATTTTGCTTTTAATTCTGATTTAGTCAGGTAATCCCAAACACGTTCTGCAGGGCCGGGTAGCAACCGTTCAAAGCGAACCGTTCCGGGTTCAGTAAATACTCCTTTCTTATTGTTCATAGCTGTTCTTTTAAGTTGAAGTTTCTTCGATATCTTTCAGCAAGGCTTCCAGTGTGTCCAGTTTTTGACTCCAGAATTTGCGGTACCTTTGTGTCCACTCCATTACTTCCTGCAGTTTGCGGGTATCGGCTCTGCAATATCGCTTTCGACCTTGTTGTCTTATTACCACTAATCCACATTCATTTAAAATTTTGATGTGCTTGGATACGGCCGGCCGGCTCATCTCAAATTTTTCAGCAACATCATTGACAGGGAGCGATTCTTCAGCAAGCAAGTCTATGATTTGTCTGCGGGTTGGATCAGCGATGGCCTGAAAAACATCTTTAGACATAAAAATTAATTTAAGTAACGGATTGGTTACACGAATATATGTGTAACTAAATGGTTACGCAAATTAAAATATGACGATCCGAAATATTCCCGACAGGGTGGTTAGGCAGGGAACGGGAAAAGCCAATAAAATTAACCCTGAGTCAGTAGCACAATGGCATCATCAAGAGCGGCAACGGAATGGGAAACTTCAGCCGGGATGTCTACTTCCTGATGTTTTTTAAGGCGAATATCCTTCTTTTCCTGATGGTAAATTACTTCTCCTTCCAAAACGAGTAGCTTGGTGGGGTGATGGGCTTTATGATCTTCCAGCTTCATTCCCTTATTAAAACCGAATAGGAGAACTTTAAAGTGATTTCCGATGTGAAAAGATTTGGCAACCGGATTCTTAGCTGTCTTAAGCTGTTCTTTAATGGCTTCTATTGTCATAGTTCCGTTTTTAAGTGAATGTGCCTGAACATCTTACAAAATTGGAAGGACTATTGCGACATCATCCCATTATTCATAACAGATTTAAATTCAGATTTTATTTTCTCTCAGGTCTTTATGGAGGGATGCTTCCTTGAGTTTCTTATTCTTTAAGAGGTACTTCAGATCATTTCGGTTATCATACATCAACTGCTTGTGGTAATAATTGATGTATTCGCACACTCCAAAAAGGTTTGCAAAAACAGCCCAGCCTATGAGATTATCAGTCGAGAGTGATTTTTCTGAAATAAACCATTGTACGATCAAAATTACGGGAATTAGTAGTAGAACAAGATGATTCTGTTTTCTAAAGCTACGGAATCTGGAGAGAACCGTATGTTTGAATACTTGCCGTTCGGTTAAGATCGAGTACTTAATCCACCAGTAATAGGTGCCTTGAAACAGGATAAAGCACATCACAAAAAGCCCGTACGACAAGAACAGAATGTCGTACACCTCATAGTTAAAGTTTAGAAAGATCAGGATTCCAAAAAACATGGCTACATTCATACCTTCAACCTGAAAAGTCCATTGAAGTCGGTTGATGAGTCGCTTTTTGGGATGTTTGCTGACCATAGAGAGTAAAAGACTACATGGTGCTGATATCTATTATTTATAAATCACACCATCTTTCATTACAAAAGAAACTCGCTCCAGTGTTGTTACATCATTAAGAGGATTTTTATCAGTAGCTACTATATCAGCCAGCTTTCCGGTTTCAATAGATCCTATTTCTTTTTCCATTCCCAAAACGGTTGCTGCAGTTATGGTAGCACTCTGAATGGCCTCCATCACCGGCATTCCTACTTCAGTCATATACTGAAACTCTCTTCCATTGAGTCCGTGAGGGAAAACACCGGCATCGGTGCCAAAGGCAATTTTAACACCACGTTTGTACGCATCGGCGAAAGTGTTTTGGATCATAGGGCCGATTTCAAGGGCTTTTGGTACTACCAACTCTGGATAGTATCCATCCACTTTTGCTTTTTCTGCTACCCATTTTCCGGCTGAAATGGTAGGTACGTAATAGGTGCCTTTCTTGATCATTAAATCCATGACTTCCGGGGTCATTTTGGTTCCGTGTTCGATGGTTCTGACCCCTGCTTCAACAGCACGTTTCATACCTTCGGCTCCATGAGCGTGGGCGGCCACATGCATTCCGTATTCACCGGCAGTTTCTACGATGGCGTTCAATTCATCCATAAAAAACTGGGGAGCATCGCCGGATTTAGCCACACTCAGTACCCCGCCGGTTGCCGTTATTTTTATGTGATCAGCACCGTTTTTGTATCGCTGGCGAACGGCTTCCCGGGCCTCAGCAACTCCGTTCAAAACACCATCTACCGGATCCGGACTTCCCATCAGGTCTTTCTTCCAGCCGTTGGTAGGGTCGGCATGACCGCCGGTGGTTGCCAGTGACTTCCCAACGGTAATGATGCGCGGCCCGTCCACATATCCGCCTTTAATAGCATCCCGGAGTGCAATATTAACACCGGACCCTCCGAGCTCGCGGACGGTTGTAAATCCTGCCAATAACGTTCTTTCTGCGTATTGAACCGATCGAAATGCTTTCTCTGCATCATCGAAGGTGAAGGGTTCTAAATACTTTTGGGGACTGGTTTCACTTTCAAGATGAACATGGAGGTCTATGAGTCCGGGCAAAACGGTTTTGGATTTCAGGTCTACAACCTCATCATTACTGTTACCGGAAACATACCCGTCTTCAACGGCGATGATTTTATTACCCTCTACAATGATACTTACTTCACTTCGTGCCTCCTCGGAAACTCCGTCAATCAGTGTACCGGCATGAATAATGGTGCGTTGGGCAAATGCAGTAGTTGAAATAAAAAGGGATAAAAAGAAGGTGAAGAGAATACGGCGGAATTTCATAGAAGTATTGTTTGGTTATGTAATGTTGGGCAATATAGGTAAATGAACCTAAATATAAGAGTTGATGAATCTGTGAAAATGTATAACAAGTTTTAGCGGTTTAGCATACGCTTTGAAGTGTATTTTATGGTAGTTTCAGTCGGTTTCAGATAAAAGAAAAATTCATCAATAATGACGGTTTTATTATTCATCATAGGGTTGGTTACGCTGATTATTGGGGCAGAATTGTTCCTGAAATCGGTGGATAAGTTCGGATTGGCGTGGAGCGTGTCTCCGGTGGTTATGGGGCTGACTGTTGTCGCCTTTGCTACCGGAGCCCCCGAATTAGCGATCAGTTTACAAGCTGCAGCCGAGGGCAAACCTGATCTGGTGCTTGGAAACATATTGGGAAGTAACATCGCGAACATTCTGCTGATTCTGGGAATTGCCGGCTTGGTAAAACCGCTTAACATCACAAATCGGATTATTAAGGTTGACGTGCCGGTAGTTTTAGGAGCCAGTGTTTTGCTTTATGTGCTCGCCATGGATGGATTACTCACCCTGGTGGACGGTATTATTATTTTTGGGGCCTTGGTTGCCTATTCTATTTTCATGTTTAGCCAAATCAAAAAAGATCGGCGGGATAATAAGCTGAAAAAAGAAGAGCAGTCTTCATTGGACGAGCCTGTGACTACACTTTTTTATGGAAAATATGTTCTTCTGCTGGCGGTCGGTTTAGTGCTTATCGTGATGGGCTCCCGCTGGATGGTAGAATCTGCTGTAGAAATTGCCGGTATTTTGGGGATTTCAGAGCTTATAATCGGGTTAACCATCGTGTCAATTGGTACCTCGCTCCCTGAAGTGGCAACTTCGCTTTCGGCTGTTCGCCGGGATGATTCGGATACAGCCGTTGCTAATGTGATGGGCAGTAACCTGTATAATATTTTGCTCACGCTAAGCCTGACCATCATTGTAGCCCCCGGTGCTTTAGATGTATCTATGGATGCCATCAGGCTCGATCTCCCGTTTATGGTGATTGTTGCAGTAGCTTGTTTGCCCCTTTTCTGGCCGGCTAAGGAATTGGGGAGAGCTGAAGCCACCGGCTTTCTCTTTTATTATGCTGCGTATATGACCTACCTGGTGTTAATTGCCATGCAGCACCCGCTCAAAGAAACCATGGAGTGGGGGATGATCTGGGTTGTTATTCCGCTTACGATCATTATGATAATTGGTAAGTTTATATCTGATTACAGGAGACGAAAACTCCAAGCCTCCTAATCATTTTACTAGTTGATTTGGATGTCCTACTTTCTGTAATGCGGTGCATAATTAACTTCCAGAATATCCAGCCGCTCAAAATGAGTTTGCAATCGTGACCAGAACTCCAGCCAGTTCTTATTTTCAACCGGCGTCCATAATACTTCAGATAACGCAGTAGCTCTCGGATAGGCCATGTATTCTACTTTATCACCCGAGTGCATGTATTCGGTCCAAACATTACCCTGGGCACCGAGTACGTATTTGGCTTCCTCGTCCGATAGCTCATAGGGAATCGGTTCGTAGAAATACACATCCTTCAGCGTTGTGAATCCTCCAATGGCCAGAGGTTCTGTTTTAGGCTCGGCTTGGTAATGATCGTAATAATTGGAACCCCAGGGCGTCATGATAACATCATGGTTCATCTTAGCTGCTTCGATACCGCCTTTTTCACCCCGCCAGCTCATAACGGTAGCTCGTGGAGCCAAACCGCCTTCCAGTATTTCATCCCAGCCGATAATTTGGCGACCGTGCTTATTTAAAAACTTCTCAATGCGACTGATGAAATAACTTTGCAGTTCGTGTTCGTCTTTCAGGCCTTCCCGTTTTATTACTTCCTGTGCAATTTGGCTTTCTTCCCATTGCTTTTTGGGAGCTTCATCCCCACCAATGTGAATGTAGGTGCTCGGGAATAATTCCATCACTTCGGTCAACACATCCTCCAGAAACTCAAAAGTTTCTTCTTTTGGACAGTAAATGTCCTCAAAAATTCCCCAGGTAGGTTGCACATGATATTCTTTTTCAAAACACCCAAACTGAGGATAAGCAGCTAAAGCCGCAGAGGAATGTCCCGGCATTTCTATCTCAGGAATGACAGTAATATTTCGTTTCTTGGCATAGGCAACAACTTCCCGGATCTCATCCTGGGTATAAAACCCTCCGTATCTCACATTATCATAAATTCCGGTTCCATAACGGCCGATCAGGGTTGAATCCCGCCAGGCGCCAACTTCCGTCAGTTTTGGATATTTCTTTATTTCTATTCGCCAGCCCTGATCTTCGGTCAGATGCCAGTGAAAACGATTCATTTTATGCATAGCCAGCAGGTCGATATACTTTTTCACAAATTCGGTGGGGAAGAAGTGACGAGCTACATCCAGGTGCATGCCCCGATACTGAAAGCGAGGGTAATCTTTAATCGTCAAAACGGGCAGCATCCACTCCTGATTATTAGGAGCCAGCGAAGGCAGTTTATGCTCTATAACCGGATCAAAAAGCTGGCGGAGGGTTTGTATCCCGTAAAAAAGTCCGGCGGTTTGCCGTGCTGAAATTCTGATCTCTTCTTCCATAACCGATAGCGTATAGCCTTCCGGGTGTTCAATTTCGTTATCTTCATCTAAGATCAGGAAAACAGCTGTATTCGTATCCGTTCGGGACTCTTGAAAAGAGATTGAATGGTCCATCCAGGTGGCCGAGTAAAGTAAATCAGCAAGATATTCGCCCAAAAATTGCATGTCTTCGGTGTCTTTGGAAAGATGGATGGTGGTCAGCCGGTCCAGTTCAAATAAACCGTCTCCATATTCTAGAGAAACCGGTTTGGGGATGATGGAAACGGTAGGCTGCGCCTGAAAGCCGTAAAGCATTTGAAAGGTGAATAGGAGAAGTGTAGTAAGTAATGCCTTTTTCATGATCTGTCGGGTATCAGTTCAGTAATTTTGACCGACAAGATAGCATTTATAGAATACTTATTTTTTAGCTTGTTCTTCTTTTTCTTTGAGGATGTAATTAGCATATAAAAACTCCAATGCGGAGGCTTCATATCCTTTCCAGTTATGGATGAGTTCCTGAAACCGTTCTTCTGTAGTATTATGCGGATCTTCTCCATAGCTCCAGATGATCCATCGGCGCAGCCCTTTCTCTTCTCCGCTTTTCTTGTTGGATGGAAAAACCGCATCGGTTCGTCCACGCATCATCATTAAATCCTGCCCTGAGGTGGGACCAATGCCTTTGATACTTGTGAGTTCATCATAACAGGTTTGGGGATCGCAGGTACTCAGGTGTTCCATATCTACTTCACCGGCTACAATATCGTTTGCCAGGCCAACCAAATATTGTCCCTTTCGAAGGGTAGGACCCAGTTTTCTGATGTTGGCAGGATCAGCCTTCATAAGCTGATGAGGACGAGGCCAGGCCGGCAGCGATTTCTTACCCAGCATCAGGGCGGTCCCGTACGTTTCCCTGATTTTATACATCATTTTTTTGGCGGTGGGCTTATGGTTCATCTGCATTTGAACAATCCGGTACAGGATGTCTTCAAACAAATTAGCACGGGTCATGCGTTTCAGACCATACAGGTTAGTGAGTTTGTCTCCAAGAACCGGGTCATTCTCAGCTTGATCGTAAAGTGGTCTCAGGTCCATATCCGTTCCAAAAATCTTGGTCAAGCTTTTATTTGCTTCTACTATTTCTTCTTTGGATAACGACTCATGAGATTCAATATGAAACTCCGGGTTTTCCGGATCCCCGTTAAAAAAGACCGTTACAATAGCATCGGTTTCACCAATGGGGATGGGGCGGGTAAACCCTTCCTCAAAGATTTTTTCAGGTTCATGTTCGTGATCAAAGTAGGATTCGATGTCGAGGCAAAGAAACCAATCGTGAGGAGGGATGGATTTTAGGGTCCAGGAGCTCATAAGATATATATGAAATGAAAGTTGGTAATGTGAGGGTACAATTAAGCACACATCAAATCAACTTTTAGATGGGGAAGATCATTTCACCTATTTGAAACTTGATCTCGGAGCAAGACCATGTTTATCAATTTGACAAAAAAAAGAAATCCCTTAGAATTCATAAAAGATTTCTAAAGGATTTTGAAGATGAATGGCCTAGAGACCTACTTCACCAGTACCATTTTCTTGGATAATGAATAGGCTTTTCCGGAGTTGGATTCCACGTTCAGAACATAAATATACATTCCGGAAGCGTATCGTGAAGCATCCCAGTTCAGTTTGTAATAACCGGGGCGTACGCCGTTTTCATTAATCAGCGTTTCCACTTTTCGGCCCAGGATGTCAAACACGGTGATGCTTACTTTTGCCTGCTCAGCCAATTCATAATGGATGGTGGTTGTTGGATTGAACGGATTCGGATAGTTCTGTGACATGGTGAAACTTTCCGGCAGTTCTTCCACAACTTTAACCGCTTTTCGGGCGACTTGCTGCTGAGCGGGTTTCCCTTTCGCTCTCAGGTCGGAGGCAATGATGAGTTCTGCATCCTGATCGTTCAGGGAGCGGAAGGTGAGGGTTGCGATTTCCCGTTCCTGCACCGGGGATAAGGCCCCAAAATTGGCCACATTCAGAGTGATAATTCCATTTATACTATCCACGTGTGATAAGAATACATTGGCATTGCTGCTGTGCATATTAAACAACTCCTGATCGGTAACATCAGCTACACTTAGTTTATCCTCATCGTAATCAATCACCAGCGAAAGTGCGGTTACGCTGTCAGGGTGGGAGAGGGCAAACGCATAGCTTACCTCACGCGGAGCATCCGGGTTACTGCTGTATTCCTGAGCCTGCTGCACCTTGCGATAGCTTATATGCTGCAGTGTATCGGATATGGAAACGGCAGACTTTTGCTGAGAAGCCGTGTGAACAGAATTGCTTGTGCCAACAGGGATTTCCGTTCCTGAAGCAAGTGATTGCTTGGCCCCCGAACGACTCGCTGAGACGGCTTTGCTTACAGACGAGCCACCATTCTGTCCGGAAATAAGGGCAGCCATATCCTGAGCTTTAGCTACTTTGCTTCTCTCCTGAGTTAAATTCCAGAATCGAATAAAAGCAACGATATCATCTACGTTGAAGTCATTATCACCAATTAATCGTGCATTCGGGAAGCTTAAGCCACCACTGAAGTCGAGTGGTGCCGTTTCAAAACTGAAGTTAGTGTCTCTCCAGCCGCTGCTGAAAGCATCGAGGTCATCAAAGTCTACAGCAAAATCGTTATTGAAGTCACCGATCATGGTAACATAAAACTCCGGAGAGTTGTATGTGTTGTCTGCTGAGGTAAACTGCCCGTCTCCATCAACGTCAATGAAGTACTGACCACCACTGTTATCCTGAATAGTCTGTGATGAGATTTGCGCAGTCAGGGTATCCAGAGTATAGAAGTTGTTATTATCCAGAATCAGGCTGTTGCCTTCGGCGTTAAGAGCACCGGAGCTGATAGTCTGTCCATCATCATTTATAATGGTTACAGCACCGGAGAATACCGATGAGAAGTTGTTAAGTGCAGTTACGTCAGTATCAAATACGATTTCTACCCCATGATTTACATAAAGTATGTTACTGTTTGGATTGAAATCGGTGATACTCAGTGGTGTAATCAGGAAGTTCCTGCTCACTCCGATGGTGCCACTGAATTGTCCACGGATGGCAATATCAAGGTTGCCGTTTCCGTCCATGTCGTACGGGTGAATGCTGATAGCTCCGTTAAAATCACTGGTAAGAACATTTGCGGAGGAGAAGGCGTTGTTTCCGTTATTTTGGAACCACATGCCTTGTCCGTCATCAGGTGAGGTTGCGAGTACATCCGTTAGTCCGTCCCCATCAAGGTCACCAACTGATACATCAACAGCCTGGGTGATACCACTTCCGATAACCGACTTACTACCAAATGTACCGTCTCCGTTGTTGATGAATAACCCAACCTCACTATCTCCGGAGGAAGCATATACCACATCAAGATCACCGTCATTATCGAGATCCGCAGCGGTCACTCTTTCAGGATTGGTGATATTGGCTCCGATGACTGTGCGCGTGAAAGCCCCGTTACCATCGTTTTGGTAGTAAGCTACTTCATGCCCACCGTTCTCACCTGAGATGATGTCTGTCAGGTTATCTCCGTTAAAATCGGCAGCATAAACTGAATTGATCTGATTGCTATTATCGACCACAGAATTTTCTGCCCCGAAAGCTACTTCAGATAGGAAGCTTTGGTTTTCGTACCAGCTGATTTTACCATCACCGGAAGAAGCGATCACAACATCTGTATATCCGTCATTATTCATGTCGGCGGGGAAGATATCGGAGATACCGGAATGGCTTACGGTCACGGTAGTTTCGTCCATGAAGCCGGTGTTAGAGGTACTGCCTCCATTATTCTTCAGGACTCTGAATTCGTTATTCATGTTGGAAATAAATACCAGATCAGGATATTCATTACCGAATACATTCATGGTTCGAACGATTTTAGGATTCACCGACCCCGGATAGTTGAAATCCAGCGCCCCCTGAAACGGATTATCTCCATTCGAGAAGTACATGGTAATCAGGTTATCGGCGGGACTTGTGGCAATCAGGTCTTCAAAACCATTTCCATCAATATCAGCTGATGTAATATTACCCACACCTGCAAAACCATTCTGCGTTTCGAACAACCCAAAGGTGCCTTCGCTTTCATTCAGAAAAAGATACTTACCCGGGTAGGAATAAGTAACACCATTGGCTGTAACCGATATATTCACAAAGCCGGTTAATCCTGCTGGAGCTTCTACCACAATTGACGCAGAGTCAGCACTGACAACATTAGCATCAGTTCCACCAAACTGAACCTGATTTTCAGAAAGAACGTTAGAAAATCCAATTCCTGACAATGTAATCTGAGTGCCTTGAACACCGGAAGTCGGATAAATATGTGCTATCTGAGTTGAAACAGCTTTAATGCTTACAGTGTCCGAAGCTACACGAGTATTACTTGAGTCGATGGCTACTATTCGATAATAGTAGGTTACCCCGTTGCTCAAGCCGGTATCTTCGTATGTAGTTCCTAATTGAGGGGTTGACAGCAGAGAAGTAAAACCATCTGCATCCGGGTTGGTACTGCGAATTACATCATACCCCAGAAGATCAGTTTCGACATTGGCATCCCAGCTTAGAGAAGCTGATCCAATATTACCGGAAACGGTAACTCCGGTTGGTGGCAAAGGAGGGGTGTCCACATTCTTCACCAAGATTAACTGATTGGAGGTATAATCCCCAACAATCAGGTCTAATAAGCCTGATTCAGTCAGGTCGGCAGCTGCAACAGATCGCAATTCTCCGGCTCCGGTTATCAGGCTATCGGCCGTATCAAAATTGCCGGATCCAAGATTCTTATACCAAACCAGATCACCGTTCAGTGTAGAAACGATGACGTCTATTAAATCATCACCATTTAAATCAGCAGCAGTGGCATTGAAAGGGGAGGTAAGGTCACTGGAAATAACATTTTGCGCAGCAAATGTACCGTTACCGGAACTGTTGGAATACCAGGCTACCTTAGAATCATTTTGTGAAATGGACAGCACATCCATAAAACCATCGTTATCCAGATCGGCAGTAATTACGTTCTTGGGATCATCTACAGATGAACTAATTACGGAAGCGGCAGCAAAGGTGCCGACATTATTTACGTACTGCACAATTTGATCTGAAGCTTCAATTGAGGCAACGAGATCAAAATCGCCATCACCATCAAAATCGGCTGCTTTTACATCACTGGCTAATGGAGCATTTCCATCGATTAGCTGTTGCAGTACAAAAGTTCCGGTTCCGTTATTCTCATAATAAGAGATATCGTCAGATACGGTATGCACATGAATGATGTCGGTATCTCCATCGAGGTTTACATCAAAAGCTATGACTTTCTGGGTGTTGTAGTTTGAAATTACAGGGAAAGTCTCAATTACTGAGCCATCTACGCTGGAAAAGTTGAATGAGCCATCATTTTGGTACCAGGCCAGCACATTGTTGTAAGCTGCGGCTATATCCAACACTCCATCACCGTCAAAATCCGCATAGGTAACACTGCGTGCCCGGGCATCGCCAGTTTCTCCAAGGGGCTGTGGACTTGAAAAGCTCAGGTTCCCCTGGTTTTCTAAAAACTCCACATTGTTGGAAGCATTTTCATTGTATGAGGCGGTCAGGATATCAAGGTCCTGGTCGTTATCCAGATTAGCTGCCTGAATATCCAACACTCCCGACAAAGTAGCCAGAGTAGCAGGGTCTTGGAAAAAGCCACTCTCTCCCGGGGTATCTTCCAATACGGTGTACATATCCGGAGCATTCAGGAAGGTGCTACCGTCTATAACAACTGTGACCTGATAGGTGCCCGGAGATATTGCCGGAATGGTAACTGAGATCTTGATAGAGTCTGACGAAGAAATGGGTGCACTCTGGCCACCAATTTGCACGTCAAGTGAACTGTTAGTGAGGTTAGCACCATAAATAGTGAGTGAACTACCTTCATCGCCGGCCGTTGAAGATAACCCATACACATGCTTGATTTTAAAAGGCACCACTATTTCATCACTTAACTGAGATAAGTTACCGGTCACTGTATCGTAAGCGGCTGCTCGGTAGTAATAAGTGGTATTTTCAACCGGGGTGGTATCAGTAAAAACTGTATCACTAATTACCGATGTATTTAATCGCGTTGCGGCAGTTGAATCTGAGAATGAAGATGTGGATCGGTACACGTTATACCCACCAACATTCGGGGCGGGACTCGGACTCCAGTCGAGATCGATGGATGAAGCTCCTGCAGAGGCGGCCAGATTCAAAGGACCGGGAGTTTCAATAGGAACGAGATCGCTCGAATATCTCGGATAAATTTGTGCTCCATTAAAAGAACCCAATACACCAATCATGTCGAGATAGGTTGGAGGGGTGTCTCCAATTACTTCCGTTTGAGCCCAAAGACGAATATCAACCGTATTTCCGTTAAAGGTCTCGGCGGTGACATTTGTGTTCACTGCCGATGCATTTGCCGGCCATGTGCCGGGGTCGGTAATCAGGTCATTAATTCTGACCAGTCTTCCCTGAAGGTTTTGCAGGTCGGTAGATGGATCACCGGCATTTACAAAATCATTATAAGTTATCGTTACTGGTTCAGGTAAAGTGTTCCCACTGTTCAGTACAGAAATGTCATTATTTACATCACCGACTTCGATCTCACGAAGACCGCTAAAGGTTTTAAGTTCACCTTCTACTTCAAGGCTATCTCCAAGTGCAATGCCGGATGCAGCGACATCACCATTAAATGCGACGATTCCAAAATCTCCATCCTGTATATAAATAGCGGTGTTATTTGCAGAAACCTGAAGGTTAGGAGAAGTCACAATACCTCGCACTCGGACGAATGAACTATCGGCTGAATTTTTGGCCGTTTCCAGGGAAATATATTCGTTATCCGGGGTATAATATCGAATATCACTGTTATTGATGGGATACAATGCGTAGCCTTCATCACCGGTGCCCGAGCTTTGATAAACAATGCCGGTAAATTCGAAATCATCCGGAATAAGTTGCCCGGCAATTTCTGTCGTGAATGCCGGTCCAACAATAAGTCGAATGGTTCTTAATACATCATTTTCATAAAGGTCATAATCTGTTTCATTCACGAAGTTCTGACCGGCTTCGGTTAAAGAAAGGTTTTTGGCTCTGACCAATACCGACTCATATTGTTCAAAATCTGAAACATTGGCCAGTACAATATCAATAGGGTCAGGTAGGGGGTTCTGAGCAGAAATAACATTTACTGATGTAATATTAGTCAATTCCTTCATGGAATTTACCTCACCAACGGTACCTGTAATTTCTACCAAATCACCAATCTGCACAGCAGCGTTAAAAAACGGTGCGTTGAAATCGGCGGTGGCATATATGTGCAACCCAGCATTGTTTTGCTGAATCTTAAATACATTCTCATGCTTTCGCGTGATGATTCCCTGAACCTTTACAGTTTCCCCGTTTGCAAGCTGACGTGCATCGGTGATGGTTGTTAATGGAAGAGGAGGGGCTTCATTCTCATACCAGGCAATTTTATCGTCAAGAGAGGAAGCAGAAACCACATCGAGATCTCCGTCATTATCCATATCGGCCGCATCGATATACCGTGGACCATTAATGGTAGTTGAGTTAGCTATAGAAACGGTATCTGTAACAACAGATCCATCGGTAATGAGCAAGGTAATTTCATCAGCACCCAACGAGGAGTAAAGGATGTCATAGTTTCCGTCGCCGTTAAAGTCCAAAACCTTTAGGTTGTCAGGAATTCCGGCACTTTCATGAAGTACTAACAGAGGAGGATTGGCAGAGCCTGTACTCTGTGTAACCGTAATGTTATTTGAAAAAGAAGTACCAATATAACGCCGGCTGAAAATAATGTCCTCAATGCCATCTTTGTCAAAGTCAGCAGACTTTATGTCGGAGATAAGGTCATTAGTATAAAAGTACTGGTTGTTAAGATAGATGAAGTTGCCGTTTCCATCGTTTATATGGATTCTTATCCCTTTGCCATCTGAATAGGCAATCAATGCATCCTGATCCCCATCGCCATCATGGTCAGTAATATGGAAGTCGGTGATATAAGTTGATGAGAAAGAACTGCTTGAGTTGCTGAAAATATCTATGGGTGCTTCCGATGTACCATCACCATTATTCTTATGCCATAACACTTTTGAGTAATATGTGTTAAAAGACCCATTAAATGATGAATAGTAAAGGTTCACAACGGGGTCTTTTATCCCATCTCCGTCAATGTCTGCCATAGAGAAGTCTTTGAGAGAAGGAACATATCCACTTTGAGTTTGGTAATGATATAGATTGTATGGTGTGCTAAACAAACCGGAGCCTATATTTGGATACACTACTATGGATCGGTTTGTTCCATCCAGCGTTACGATATCATTATCCCCATCGTTGTCCACATCGGTAATTTCTATGTTGTAAACAAAAGTGCCACTTCCTATGGGAGTACGGGTTCCGAAACCGCCTGACTGATTGTTTTCGAACCAATCCAGGTTATTGTTGGTATTAGACCATGTAACTACATCTTTGTACCCATCTCCGTTTAGATCTCCGAAAACAGAAATATAGGGTTGTTCAGGCTGGTTATAGATAATATTTTGCCCGTCAAAATAGGCGCTTTCGCTTTTCAGGACCGTAAAAGCATTCTGTTTAACAATACTTCGGTTTCCACTGCTAATGCTTAATTCTGCAGGTCCTGAGGCTGTAACTGGTATCTCAATAACCACTTTTTTACCATAGGAAGGTTCTCCCTCTGAACTCAGGATATTAGCTTGTACACCGTTTACAGAGATACTTAATTCAGTAAGATCTTTACTGAATGAATTACCGAATATTTCGACCTCTGAACCGGGCGCAGCACCAAGAGGATTTATATCCGTTATTATAAGATCAGGAACAATATTTCTATAAAACTCCAACGTCCCATTAGAAGTGGAGCTTCCGATAATGTCTAAATCGCCGTCATTATCAAAATCTCTTATATCGGTTTTTTGTCGTAGACCATCTGAGGTTCGGATAGGTGCTATTTCTGAATAATCGAAGGTGCCGGTTTTCTCTATCCAGAACAGGTAATTACTGTTGCTACCCAGAATATCTTCATCACCATCACCATCAAAATCAAAAACTTCCAGCTCATCCGTAATTCCATTATTGTTTTGAGAGCTGATTGCAATTTGCGAACCAAAGGTGCTGTTTCCATTATTGATTAAATAATAGGTTTCATTGGAAGCACTGGTTATGATATCCGGATAATTGTCATCATTTACGTAGGAGGTTGCTACCGTTCGATAGGAGGAAGAACCAAGGCTTGCTATGAGTGTAAATGATCCTGTTCCATCATTTTCGAACCAGTTTAAAATGCCAGCTTGCCCCAAAATAACATCCAAATCTCCATCTAAGTCTAAATCTGATAGGGTAAAATCATAAATTATATTTGATCCCTGGATGATGGTTTGTTCTGTTTGAAAAGTACCATCGCCATTACCGGCAAACCAGCTAAGTGCTCCACTACCTAAATTACCGGCTAACAAATCTAAATTACCGTCTGAATTTACATCAGCGGCCTCCATATGATAGTTAAAGAAGGTAGTGGTAAAACCGGTTAAATGTACTTTAGTACCGAATGTGCCATCGCCGTTACTCGGTAAAAATATGAGGGAATCGGTGCCAAGAGATGTAAAATAAATGAGATCTTCGTTTCCATCTCCGTTAAAGTCACCGGTAGCCTGTTCTATAATAGAAGTATTGGCAATAGGAGTGCCATACGTGAAGTTACCGTTCCCATCATTGATTACCGGAATGAGCTCATATATACCACCACCTAAACTGTAGTTATCCAGCAAGTCATAATCACCGTCACCATCTAAATCCAGGCTCACCGAAGTAATGGAATTTGTATTTCCATTTTCGATGGATGTTGCAAATTCAAAATAAGCCGGCTGGTCTTTTATCACGGTAAACCTGCCCACATATTCAGCCACATCTCCATCGGTTTGGACGACTATATCGTACATACCAGAGTTCATGGAGGGTACTGTCGCAGTTATCTTAGTGGATTGTACGGACTCAACCGTTGCCTGAACGCCCCCAATATAAACCGCACTGGAGCTGTTAAAACCGGAACCGTAAATCTGAATGGATGAACCGGGAGCAGCGGCTCCGGGGGTTACTTTGGTAACATAGGAAACAATTTCGGTACCGGTGTTTTCGTACCAGGCTATTTTGTCGTCACTTGAAGATGAGGAAAGTACGTCTAAGTCCCCGTCATTATCTAGATCTAACGCATATACATCATTAGCTCCATTAGCAAGGGTAGTAATAACAACTTGGTTTGCAAAGGTACCGTCACCGTTATTTTCATACCAAGCAATTTCATTATCAGTAGATGAGGCAGATAGTACATCTAGGTCTCCATCCCCATCTAGATCTGATGCATATACATCATTAGCTCCATCTGCCAAGTTTGAAATAACAACTTGTGTTGAGAAGGTTCCATCGCCATTGTTAGGATACCAGGCAATTTTATCATCATTGATTGATGCGGAGAGCACATCTTGATCTCCATCTCTGTCTAAATCTGCTGTATAAACACTATATGCCCCGTCAGCAAGTGTAGATATAATAGTTTGTTGGCCAAAAGTACCGTCCCCATTATTTTCATACAAAGCAATTTTATCATCAATGTAAGAGGCTGATAAAACGTCTTGATCTCCGTCACCGTCTAAGTCCGATACATAAATACTTACAGCTCCTACATCTCCAGTGAAAATAACCGACTGAGCTGCGAAAGTACCGTCCCCATTATTCGGATACCAAGCTATTTTTCCATCACTGGAAGAGGCTGATAGAACGTCTTGATCTCCATCATTATCAAGATCTGCCGCATGGATACTCCAGGCACTGGATGTAAGAGTAGAAATAACTGACTGAGCTGCGAAAGTACCGTCCCCATTGTTCGGATACCAAGCTATTTTATTGTCATTAGCTGATGCTGAGAGTACATCCTGGTCTCCATCTCCATCTAGGTCAATAGCGAAAATGCTTTTTGGAAGATCTGCAAGGGAAGAAATAATAGTTTGGGTACCAAAAGTACCATCTCCATTATTGGGATACCAGGATACTTTATCATCGATTTCGGAGACAGAAAGCACATCTCCATCTCCATCTCCATCCAAATCTGCCGCATATATTTCTTGAGCACCATCAGCGAGCGTAGAAATAACATTCTGCCCTCCAAAACTTGCATCTACAGCGTTCAATACTGAGAACCCATTGGATAAGGTATCCCCGCCAAAGAAATTAGTGACCGACAGATCCTGAATTCCGGTAGTTGTGTTAGGAACCTCTACGGTTATTTTGGTTTCGCTTCGGGATAGTACTGAACCTTCTACACCTCCAAAACGAACGGTTGGAAAGGAGCTGCTGAAAAATCCACTCCCATAAATATCAACCTGAGAAAGGGGAGCCGCTGCATGAGGTTGAACGTTGGAAATTCTTACCGGAGTGGTATCGAGTCCTGTTAAGGCAATATTGTCGAGAAATACCGCATCTATCCCATTGGGGTCGTCAACGGATTCATCTTTTGTAAACCAAAAATCTATGTAATACTGACCGGCGGGCAAATTATATACTGGACTATTTGACCAAGGAATGCTTCCAGAGCTAGAATCTACAACAGCTCCGTTTATTTCAAGATAAAAGTAATCAAAGTCAGCTTCCGTACTGGTCCGGTATTTGAACTGAAGGGTACCTCCTCCATCACCTATTATTACAAATATAGCCATATTTGAGTTTTGAGAGCTGTCGATAGCTCCGCTTTTTAGGCTGTAGCCGGTCTCAAAAGTGTTGGTAGATTGCTCCAGTGACCAAGGTGTTGAGTTTTCACGGCCGAACATGGTTCCACCTGTAAAAGCGATGAAGTTTTTTGGGAGGGTGCCGTCAGAAAAGGTATAAGTGGTATCTGCGGTAGGGAATACTTCGCTTTCAGCAACTAAATCCCTGTCAGGAGATTTGGGACTTACCGGGTTATTTAAAACCATATTCGTATTGCCGGATAAAGTGGATGCGGAAACAGATTGGGTGTCTGCTTTCTTATCCTGTGCAAAAGAAGAGGGTGAGGTGAAAGCACCGAAGGTGAATATCCCGAATAATAGAAGGCCTTTTTTCATAATACAACGTGTTACTGCGCGGTTGATAAACGTAGAGTTAGATAATTTTTTTGAGAACATAGTACTCCTGGGCTTATTGGATTACATCTGCTTGATCGAATTGCAGAATATCTATGTCAAAGCCTTCAGAAGACTTCAGCGCAGAAGTGTTATGTATGGTTAAACTGGCATTTCCCTGAAAGCTCCCTGTGGGAGCAAAGGTAATTTCACAAACGGCACCGCCCCCGGAAATGGATGCAGTATTTCCGGCTATTCCCGCCTCAATGGTTATAAAATTGGATGTAATCTCAGGCTGAACATAAATAAGGGTGTTGTTACCATCCCGGTTTAAGAAACTTCCCGCTTCTCCAAAAACCTGTACATCAGTAACAGTCAATAGTGCGTCGCTGTAGTTAAGTACAAGTGAAAAAGCACTCAGGTCATCACTTTCCTGAATTTCATCCAGATAAATTTTTGCGGTGTATGTGCCGTCGTTATTGCTGCTGATCCGATAGGGATTAAAAAGGAAGCCCCGGCTTTGAATGGCATTTACAGAAAATTGCCCCTCGAAGGTGGTATCCTTTACAGCAGATGAATTCGGAACCGGATATTCAGCGTAAATTTCAAAGGTGTATAATTCTCCTTCAAAGGTCTCATTAAGGTTAGATATAGTGATAGATTCGAGTTCATTTACAGGCTGAAAGCTTTTGCTTTCAATGCTTTCTTCCGGCGATGCGTACCGGTAACTATATTCGAAGTCGAATTCAATAGGTGATCCCTGATCGTTTACTACATCCCAGTCCAAAGTGATTTCCCGCTGAGTAACTTCAAAAGGGGTATCGAGAGAAAAACTCCCGTTGGTGAAACGAATACCCGGCAATATGTAGTTGGGATTAGCGGGATCATTTGAATTGGTAGCTTCTTCATCCTCGTTCTCAGGTAATTCGCTAATCGAACTAATAATGCTATCACAGGATATCATAGCACCGGATATTAAAAGCAGGAGTATGAGTGATATTTGCTTCTTAAAAATATTCATTGTTCGGTATTCCATAGTCTTAAAAATTTACCCTCATGCTGATGCCGTTATTACGAGCATTAAACTGAATCTTGGCTTCTTCAAGTTTTTTCTTGTTTGATTTCTGAAGTAGTAAATCGACAATTTCTACTCCTTTCACGGCAAAGTAAGCTGAAAGCCCTAATTTAAGTTGGTCAAGGGCATCGTTGGCCGTGGCATAATGTCCCCGGTAATCGGATTTCAGCTGGTCAAAGTTTGCCCCTGCAGGTGCACTGTTATATAGGTCTAAAGCGGTTTGATACTTATTGTAGGAGTTGTTGTAATCTACATACGACTTAATACTGTAAGCGAGTGCCCCGCCACCGGCTAAGAAATAGAGCCATCCTCTTCCGCCTTTCCCTAAGTACCCATGACCCATTCCGGGGAATACTGCTCCGGGTATAACAGACCGAAGTACAGCTTTTCCTTTACTCCTGGGTTGAAATTCATCTACAAAGGTAATCTCCTGACTAAGAGAATTTACCTGTACTTGCTTGGTTACATCATCAAATCCGTCTTTCTCAACCGTTATTTCATAGGTTCCAAACCTGAGTGAAGGAAGTTGTATAGGTGCTTCATTATAGCTACGTGAAAACCCGGGTCCTTTTAGTTCTATTTCAGCATCCTGAAAAAGACTGTTAATGGTTAGACTTCCTCGCCCCTGAATCTGATTTAAATCAATGCTGATTTCCTCATCTGAATTTCTGCGAATTTCAAATTCCCGGGTTTGCGTATCAAAGTTTAATAACTCAGCTGTTAACTGATAGTTACCCACCGGTATATTCCTAAAGGTCTTGGAGCCTACCCATTGTTCCTGCACATCGCCATCTTTTCGAAGAGTGAATTCGGTATTCTCTTGTTGAGCAATTACAAAAAGATTACCGGTAATTTGTCCCAGAGTAACGTTTTCTACCAGTGAATCACCCTGAGTAATGTCAACAGTTCGTCGTACAGGATCGAAACCGGACGAACGGACTTCAAGTATGTGCGCCCCAGGAACAAGTTCTATGTTTTCCCGCTGGCTTTGTGGCTGATCATCAATGAGAAGAGTAGCATCTTCAGGAGTGGTATTAACGGTAAGGTAGCCAATATACCGCTGCAGGTTATAGCTTAGCTCCGGGTTTTCGCCGGTAAATTCAAACTCATCCTCTACGTTGGAGTATCCGGGATAGGTTAACCTGATTTTTAAATTTCCGGGATATATGTTTACCCTGAGGGGAGTAACTCCACGTGCGCCGGGCTCATCATTCAGATAGATCGAAGCACCTTCGGGCGTCGAATTAATCAAAACCGCAATCGGGTTTATTTCTTCAAGTTCATAATTAAATGTATTAACACGATCTGCAGAAACCGAGATGGAATCATCTATAAACTCATGGCGATCTTTACGGATCTGAACAAAGTGATCACCGGTAGTTAGTTCAGTATTAAAAACCGTACCGTCAATACCGAACTCTTCACCATCAATGAAAATCGTGCTGTTTTCTGGACTAACATTGAATTGCACAGGTTCCTCTGTTGATTTGGCGTTACCTGTAATTCGAACTTCCCAGACCTCTCCGGCTTCAAGATTTATGCCTTCGTCATTCAAAACAAGCTGAAAGGGGGGGTAACCGTCTTTATAAATACTGACAACACGCTCATTGGTTGATAGATACAGAAGGTTGTATCCCGGTAACTGTTGCACTTTATGTATTCCGTTGTTAGATCGGAAAGTCAAGCCCGTCAGGTCAGAGACAATGCGAAGGCCTGCAGTCAGATTTCCGTTTATATCCCTGTTGTCGTCCCTGTCAGCAATGATTTCACTGGGGAGGCGTTCAGCCTGCCCGACCACTCGAAGGGAGGCCATTTCTTCGGTGTCATCCTGAGCTTGTACATTGTTTAATGAGCCAGCCCCGAATAAGAGTGAAAGAAAAATGGGTACAAATAACAGTTTAGATCTTTGTGTATGCACTTTTTTGATACTTCTTTAGATTAAAGTCACCGGTAAGCCTCTGACACAGCAACCCCTGGGAGCCCCTTACCAAAGACATTACAAACATTTATGAAAACAATAACTACATATATATGTAGTATTGGCCTGATATAGCATAGCCAACGAATAGTTAAACTATATCAAATCATAATACCTTTTATGAATAGAGAAGAATGGACATACAAGAATCCCCAAATTCCTGTATACCTGAATACTGTCTGAAACATCATTGCAATGCCCCTGACTTCCCCTCCCCAAAACGATTAAATCGTCGGTAAATAAGTTAAAAATTCACGTTAAAATTACCTAATTCCACTAAAGCTGCTTCCGACCATTCCTTTGGTTGCCAAGCTCTAACATAAATCTTTGGCTCTTCATCATTAAAGTCGATCAGCAGAAATAAATATCCTTCATCAGAGTAGTTTGTGGATGTATAACTTTGACGCATACTGATGCCATAAATACCTTCCTGATTATTTTTTCGGATAATATTAAAGGTGGAAAACCCTAAATGGATATCCGGTTTGGAGGCAAATAATACTTTCTGACGTTCTAAAAACTCTTGTTTAGTCTGCCGCAGATACTCTACATCAGGCTGGGAGGGCTGGTTCTGCTCATAGGCAAAATTGTTGCTGGCGGTTTCATCAACTTTCAGGACTCGACCGGTTATAATTACAGCTTGTTCGGCAAACATGGTTCCAAGCTGATTCAGGTCGCGGGTCATGTATGCAGTTCTGTATTTCTCCACAAACTTGATCATGACCTGACGCTTATCCCAATCCTTTCCAAATTTAGAAGCGCGACGAAATTCTTCGTACATCCCGTCCATAATACCAAAGTTGATGTCGGTCATAGCTCCGGTGCTGTCAAAATCGGGCACCAAGTACTCTTTGCTTTGCATGTTCACAGAAGGGTAGCGGGCCGTAGATGAAAGCTGCCGGAATTCCCAGCCTTCCATCGTCTTATTAATGTCCGACTTCGAAGTGTTATTGGAGATACTCAGATTGTTAAATTTCTCCAGGCTGGCCAGTTTATTATCCAAAAATTCGTCTTCTTTCCATTCATCCGTTTCTTTTTCTTCATTGAAGTAGGCCTGAAGGTTTTTCAGATGATCTGGCACAATTTCTTTGAGTTCTTCAACATCAACAGCCTGCTGTACTTCTTGAACAGCATCAGTCTGGGCAAATTCTTCCATAAATGTATTCAGCGTAAAGCTTTCATTCATGGGTTCAAGAGTCACTTTTTCTTTCAGTTCTTCTTTCTTCTGCTGAGTTATCGGCTGATCTAGATCCAGTTCTTTTGGGTAGTTGAAAGGAGGTCGGCGAACCAATTCCCAAAGGTCTCCTACTTCCTTAATTTCATCCTTGTTCTCATAGTAAGAATACTTAACACTTATTCTCAGTGAGTTGAATTGTGTACTGGAACCATACAGGTTTATCGTAGCGGTACCGTCAATAGATTTTGCAGAAACAGAATTGTTTCCGTCCCAGAAGCTGAAATCAAGAGTCTCGGCTTTTTCGCCATCTACCAATACCGCAACGGTAATTTCTCTTTCCTTATCAGTAAGCATTTCATCGGATAGAATCTCGAAACGTACCGACTGAATGATATCAGGAATACGGAAACCCGGCTCGGTATATAGGTTATCTCCATTATGCATCAATGTTGACTCAGGAATGGAATTCAGCAGCACAATGCTGAAGTAATAGTATTTGAGAGCATTGGCATAGTTACCTTCTTCTTCAAACTCCTCAGCTTTATCAAAAATATCTTTTACCAGCTGTTTCCGGTTTTCAAAGATTTCGTTTACAGAAGATTTTTTGATGTATCTGAATACATAAATCCCGCAATCTCTGGGTTCCTTAAAGGTTTTTAGATTCTTGAGCTGTGCCGATGAATAAGTCTTAACGATTCCTTCTACTTCCTGCTTGTACTCCCCCTGATTGTCGGTGATACTTTCGGATACTTTATTGGTGAAAGAAGACTCAATATTTACTGCAATTTTAGACAGAAGCTGATCGATGGCTGCAGATTCACTCTCGTTCTGGTTTTGTGAACAAAATTCACCCCAGTAGTAGTCATCTCCGGCTTTTATGGCTTCAATATCCGGAGTTTGTGCAAAGGTATTCGATGAAATAAAAACAGCGAAGAGCAGCGGCAGAATAAGTTTACTGATGGAATTTTTCTTTGAATAGTACATTGCGATTATTGTAGGCTTACAATTTCTGGTTTTTCGTTCTTGTATTGAGTCATGGTCATTCCAACAGATGCATTTATATAGGTCGGATCTGCAACAATATATTTTTTCCCAGAGTGATAGTGGCTGTCGCCTTCTACAGCATTACCGGTAAAAGCTACGGCGGTAGCAAGGTGCTTACTGTAGCGCAGCCCAACTACATCTAGCCCCACCAGTTCCTGTACCAGGTTGGCGAACAGGATGGATCGGTCATCACAATCAGAATAAGGGTAGAAAAGAGTTTCTTCGGGAATCATGTATTTCTCACGATCAAATTGGTCCTGATCTGTTTTGTAATCAAAAGCTGTTTGTACAAAACGAAGAAGGAAGTTCACTGCTTCTTCTTCATTCATATCCTCAATGGCAGGAGCCAGTTTTTCATAAATCGATTTTTTGGACGATTCAGAAAGTGAAGCTGTGAAGAAAACAGGAAGCTCGGTCAGCGGGAAATATTCGAAATAGGTAATCAAATTCTTATCGATGGAAACCGGAATGCTATAGTCCTTATCGTTAAAGGAGAATTCGAGAGTTCGTGATTTAACATTCTTGTTATCGCCCAAATTGGGAAATTCTTTAATCCTTAAATCGAGTTTTTTACTCTGGCTTTGATGCGAACCTGTGTACGTAAAGATAGAGCTTGGTGTTTGCTTGTATTCATTCAAATCAATTACATAATACTGCTCACCATCTAGGGTGTAGTACTTGGTGTTAAATACATTATACTCTACAGCAAAGAGGATATAGACATCGTTCTGGTCGTATCCAATGCGTACTTTGTAACCGGCGCGGGTTAGTAAAAACCAGTTGTACAGGTTTACCAACTTTTTGTCATACCCTTCATAAACGGTATTCGCAAAATCGTTGATCAGCAGAACATAGCCCCAATCGTTCAGCTTTAATTCCTCACGTATTTTATTGGAATAGGAGATAATGGGGTCGTGGTTTATCCGGCTCACTTTGTCCCAGAACTCTGCAATACGCTTGTTGTCGGTTTTCCTCATAGAAAACTCTTGTGGTGAATACAGAGCCCGGAGTTGAGTGGGGTACTCAAAAGGAATAGTGGAGGAGAAGTAATTGATATTGGTTGATCGTGTCTCAATATCCCCAAACATAGATTCCCGTTCAGGTATCTCTATTTTAATTGGCTCGGGCTCGGGTGCATCCGGAATGTCAATGCTAATTCGTTCCCGTACAGGGGTGTCATCTTTGGGAACTGTATTCTCTACCGTTGGTTTCGGAGGAGCTTTGGGGATGGTGACAGGTTTTCTTTCCTGATAAAAGTCGGAGCCCTGATTGATACCCACTTCCTCCCAGGTTTTTTCCAGCATCTCGATAAACTCTTTATCGAATTTATCCTGATACTCTTTGAATTCAGCTTCTTGCTGTTTTTTCCATTTTTCATATTCTGTATCCTGAGCAGAAACCAAGGCAGGAATCAAAGAAAGAGAAAAGAAAAAAATCAGAAAAACGGGAAAATATTTTTTCCCTGTATCATTGCAATCGAAAAACCCCATTTTAAACCTCAACGTTACTTTAAGTAGTATATATGACAAAAATTGAACAAAATAGCGTGATAGTCAAATTAAAAAGAATTTGTGTTGGTTGATATTTCATTTTATTATTCCTGAAACCAAATAATACCACAAAGGGGTAATCGATATGAAAATGAAATCTATTCTTTTAACGTTATTCGCTTTTACATTCATGGTATCTTGCGGGGGCGAAAAAGCTGTAACCAGCCAAAGCTCTATGCCTAACTGGATCATGGTTCCTCCAACAGATACTGAAGAATTCTTTTACGCACCCGGACAGGCTGAAAGCAGCCGCCAGGGTACCGCACTGAGAATGGCTCAAAATAACGCTACATCAGCTATGGCTCAGAAGCTGGAAGTAAAAGTTTCTGCCCTTCAAAAATCTTTTGAAGAAGAAGTTCAAAGCGGACCAAATGCTAACTATGCTGCTACATTCTCAAGTGCCAGTGAGCAATTAGTTAACAACACCATGAATGGGGTAACCCGCGACCGTGCTGAGTGTGAGCAATTGAATCCGGAAGTAACCGGTGGAAATGTAAACCAGCGATGCTATGTATTAGTACGTATGCCGGTAGGTCAGGCTCGTTCCGTACTTGAAAATGCACTTTCAAAAGACGAAGAGCTTTACACCAAATTTAAGGCTTCCAAAGCTTTTGAAGAACTGCAAAACAAACTTCATGAATTAGAAGACTAAATTAGACACACTGTTTTCGTGAAATTTAGTCTCATATTTCTAATTCAAGCATTTCTTATAAACTTAGTACTCTGTGGAAACTTGTTTTCGCAGAGTACTTTTTTTTTGGATGAAGATGAACAACCCGTTCTCATCTATCAATCAGAATCCGTACATGGATTTGGGGTTGAACCTGTTTATTCCTATTCAGCGGAAGAAGAGTTTGAGGATGCCTGCCAAAAGGCACTCAAGGAGTTGAATAGCAACTTATTTATGTCGGTGTATATCGAAGAATTCAAAACCAATGATTATACCACCTACAATTTTCCTGAATTAAGCGTCAGAGACACCGCTCTTGTTTTTGGGGATAACGTAGTAAAACAGGATTCGGTCATTATTAATGAACAAGCTGTTTGTGTGGCAGCACCTGTAAATAAATCATCAGGCATCAATGTTGAAGTTCCTTCTCTCTCAAAGTTATTTGTTGGACCTCAAAAAATAGGAGATACCTGGTTTGCAGTAGGCAAAACAAAGGCAACTTCATACAATCCGAGTCTGGCATGGATGAAAGCCAAGAACAACGCCCTTCAGGACCTGACCAAAGCCATTCGCATTTCGGTTCAGTCTATTGAAAGACAGCTGGAAGAAGGGGATTATACCCAATCAGGCGGCATTACGTATTTCAAGTCTAACTTGATTTACAATGGGATCTATAATGTGCAGAGGTTTACCACTCATAAATCTTTCCTGACGGTTATAGCTGTCAAAGAAAGTGATGTAATTGAATATTAGACTGACCGGTTTATTTTAAAAGAAGGGTTTTTATGCTGCTTCAGTCTCTCCTGATCTAATTTTTCCTGATACATCCGCTCTACGTCTTTAAGTGTATCCACATCATCGGGGGATAAATCCCAGCGAATGGCTTTAAATCTCGGAAACCGGAGCGTGTAATTGGCTTTGGTTCTCTTGTTTTCCTGAATGTCATCAAATTCCAGCTCCACCACGATATCCGGGTATAACCCAAGTGTAGGCCCATACTTTTCAGCTGTAATTTGTTTGATTCGGTCGTTCATCATTTTAAGCTCATCGTCGCTGTAACCGCCATAAGCTTTCCCAATGGGAATGAATTCCTCTTCGTACCGTTCATCTTCCCGAACCGAGACCCCAAGAGTAAAGTCAGAATATGTTCCCCCTCGCTTTCCGCTCCCTGCGTGGGCATACATCATGATGGTATCAATGGATCCGCTGGGCTTCTTTACCTTCAGCCAGGCTTTTCGTCTTTGTCCGTATTCATAGGTTGAGTCTTTCTGCTTAAGCATTAAACCTTCATTGCCATGAGCCAAGGCTAAATCAAACAGTTCTTCGATGTGCTCTTTGGAATTAATTTCCTGCTGCGTGGTGATGGGGAGATTGTAATCCTCGGAAATTTTCTGAAGAAGCTCTCGTCGCTCAGTTAAATTCAGGTCAAAGACGGGTTCATTTTTATAAAATAGTACGTCATAAGAAATAAGCAGACACGGATATTGATCTAAAACCTTTTTAGATGGCTTTTTAAGTCCCATTCGCTTTTGAAGTAGCTGAAAAGGAAGTATGGTATCATCTTTGTAAACGCAGATTTCACCATCAAGCACCAACTCCGGTAATTCTCTGTTGGCAAAAAACGCTACAATCTCAGGGAAAGAATGCGTGATCTCGTTTAAATCACGGGAATATATTTGAACTTTGTCGCCCGATACATGTAGCTGGCAACGCATACCATCAAATTTTTCTTCAGCAACATAGGTGCTGTAATCCTCTACGGACCGACTTTCAATCGGGGAGGCTAACATAAAAGCAATGGGTTGAAACAGGGTGAATGTTGCCTGGTCAAGCTGATTGTTTTTTGCAAGAACGGCCGTTTTCTCAATACTCCCGGTGATCATATGCACATAACGTACTTCTTCTGTTTTATGTCCGAAAGCTTTGGCAATGGCTGAAGCAATACTCCTGGATTCAAAGCCAATCCGCAACGAACCGCGTCCCAGGATTCGCAGGAAATACTTTACTTCGAGGGGAGTCATTTGGAACCATGCCTCTTTAAGTATTCTCTGTTTATCAGCTCGGGAAGAAACTTCGCAGAGCCGGTCAAATATTTCTTCTACTTCTTCCAGAGATAAGTTCCCGGCTGACCACTTTGCCCGCGCCTCCGGGATATTATTTAAAAGTTTTTCAATGGTTTCAGAGGAGCTTCCGGTAGCTGTTTTTGAGGGCTTGAATACATTCTCATAATCAATTTCGCAGATTTCGGCAGCTAAAACAGAATAGGTGCGACTGCCAACCGAAGCTCGTTTCCCTGATATATCCGAAAAAGCTCCTTCACCCAAAAACCGGGCAGATCGCCCTAAATCCTCATCACTATCCAGCGACTTAAAATACTCCGCACAGATTTTAATCTTGGCATTGCTCCCCCTCGTCTCATTGATCTGCTGAGCGGTCGTAGCCAAGGTGTGGAAGGTATGGATGTTTGAGTTTGCCACGATATCTCAGTTTTTAAAATTCAAAATGAAAAATGAAAAAATTAAAATTGAGGATGGAGTGGTTAATGCATGTGAAATCGTTTCCCAAAGTTCAGATGGTTCTACAACTGCAGATGTTGACTCATTTTTCATTTTGAATTTTAAATTTTGAATTCCCCTAATCATCCTGCTGAATCTCCATATCTAAAAACTGTGACGGAATATTTCGCTGATCCAGGTAATGTTTTACCACATCCGGGTTGGGGGTATGAGTGATGTAGGTCATTTTGGGCTGAAGTTTTTCGCAAAGAGAAATCAGTTCAAAAAAATCTAGATGATCAGAGAGGGGAATTAATTTATCTACCGTAAGCTGACTTCGTCTCGACTCCATCGCTGCCCAGCCGCTGCAGTAGGCAATCCGCTTCTTCCTAACATTGGAAGCAAACCCATTATTGATGGCTGAACTCGGGCAAATCAGGATTTTCCCTTCACAAGTATCCCGGTCATAGGTTTCATACTTCCCCAGGTCGATACCTTCTTCCTCGTACACATCACACAGTTTAAATCCGGCACCGTGAATTTGTATTGGGTGACTTAAATCCTTTACCAAGTGCATGATTTCTTGTGCCTTTCCCAAATTATAGGCCAGGAATACAGGCGTATATCCTTCTTCTAAGGTAGACTTCGCAAAGCCGGAGATATCAGCTTTCAGCTCTTCATAATCTGCCCAACGGTACACGGGCAGGCTAAAAGTTGCCTCGGTTATGAAGCTGTCAATTCGGGCCTCAGGGAGTTCGAAGCCTTCGGTGGCGGGAGAGGGCGGCGTGCGGTAATCACCGGTGTAAAGCAGGTTACCGAAGTCGCTTTCCACAAAAGTCATGGCTGAGCCGAGTATATGTCCGGCCGGGTAAAAGGTAACCCTGGCGTTCTCCGTTTCTACTGTTTGTGTAAAGGGTACTTCCTGTACTTCATATTTAGCTCCCCGAAGTTTCATAAACTTTTTTGTGGGAGGTGTGGCATAAACGACTTTGGCGTTGGTGCTCCATGGAATGTGGTCAGCGTGGCCGTGGGACACAAACACATGCTTGGCCTGTTTTCCGCTATAATCCAGCCCGATGCCTAACTGAGGCAGCAATATTCCATGATTTCCGGCTTTGGTGATTTTGAGCATAAAGATCATTCCTGCGAAAGCAGGAGTCTGGATTTAGTTAATTGCGGAAGTATTTATTTAAGTTGTTCTGAGCAGAAGCGAAGAACCTAAGCCACGAAATATCTACCATCTCGCTTTCTTTCCCAGGCATAGGATGACAACATCGTGGTTATTTCATTTCCTCATACACTAAACTAAGAAGAGAGGGTGACAGTTCGTGGCAGGTTGCTTTCTGATAATTCTTTTATAAGAAATTGTTTAGGATGGTTATTGAATGATAAAGAAGTAATCACTTCTGCTAAATCCTTATTGCACTTATTTCCCGAAATTCTTAGTTAAGGCACAACCCAAAATTAACTCCACTTTATGAATCGTATTGTTGCTATTACACTTCTTTTAGCTGGCGGACTCCTTCTTTATTTTGGATATCAGGAATATAATTCTTTCGGCTCTGAGCTTGACCAGGCATTTGGAGGGTCGGGTTCAACAGAAGCTATTGTCATGTTAGTTGCTGGTGCTATCGCTGTTATTTTAGGTGGATCAAGGCTGGTAAAGAAAAAGTAGCTGAACAGTTCTTTAGAGAACCTCACTGAAACTTTTCTGTTATCTTTATCAAAAAGATTGCATGAATATCACTATACGAAGAGAAACCGAAGCCGACCATTCTGATGTATTTGAGCTAATCAAGAAGGCTTTTGAAGGAGAAGAGTACAGCGATCAAACGGAGCATTTGCTGGTGGAGCGTTTGAGAGAATCAGACGCCTTCATTCCGGAGTTATCATTGGTGGCTGAAAGGGGCGGGAAAACTGTTGGGCATATCCTTTTTACCCGGATATTAATTAAGAGTGAACAACAGGAGTGGGAGTCGTTAGCTCTGGCACCGGTTACCGTGCTGCCTGAATATCAGGGTAAGGGAATTGGTGGTAAGCTGATCAAAGCCGGACATGAGGCAGCGCGGCAGGCAGGATTTACATCGGCTTTTTTAGTAGGGCATGCCGGGTATTATCCCCGATTTGGGTACCGGCCCTGTGCAGAATTTGATATCACCTTGCCTTTTGAAGTTCCTCCGGAAAACTGCATGGCCGTTGAGCTCAGGAAAGGTTCGCTGAAGGATGTGCAAGGGGAAGTGTATTACCCTCCAGAATTCTATTAGTCTGTAATAATCGAGGGTCAGTATCTAATTATTTCTGCTAAGAACCGAGCCTATAACAACAAAATAAACAGGCTGTTTCAGGTAATGCAGGTCTGGGATCAGATAGTAAATAGAATGCGCCTATTTGACTCTCACAGGTATACTTCTATTTTACGAAAAATAGTTTCGGAGGTAATATGAACATTTTAGCAGCTGCTAATTTAAGTATTGTTTTTTTGATAGGGGTACGTGGAGAGTTGCAAGTAAATACCAATCTTCAACCAGGAATTTACTACTCAACGCCGGAGCTGATCATTTCTGTTTTCATGCTCGCTATCTGTGTATATGCTTTGTATAAGTTGTTTACACAGTCAAAGATAACCTCTGATTATAAGATAATGCACTGTCCGGAATGTGGTGAGGAACCTTATAAGATCTGGAAATGGTCAGGACCGGGTGTCTCATTTTATAAACGTCTAAAGGGTTACTTAACCTGTATTAATTGCGGAACCTACTTAAGACGAATTCATGGCCGGTTACTTTATGTATGTATTTTCTTTATGACTCTATCCTATTTAGTAGTAATAAGTATGCCTCTCTATCTGTCATTTGAGTCACATATCGATCTTATAATCCCGATTATTACTGTTTTTGGCGGGTTACTAGTGATCTCTGCTTTAACTTCACTCTTTTTATTAGTTGCAAGAACCCGGTTTGTGAAGGTTAAGGAGTGAATTGAAGTTCCTGGTCCATTAACTAAAATTTAAATTACACAGGAATAGAAACTATCCGATAAGGATCTTCGAATCTACGTTATACTACTCTTCTTCCGGAGCCTGTGAAATTTCTTTCTCTTCCTTAGGGAACAATATGGAAGCACCGATGGAACTCACCAGAGCAAAGGCTACAAAACCCAGAGCCCAAGGAGTAGGAACGTGGTAGATTTCAGCGATCAACATTTTGATCCCTACAAAAGAGAGGATGGCTGCCAATCCGTAGTGCAGATAATGGAAAAGCTTCATCACACCATTCAGTGCAAAATAGAGGGCGCGTAATCCTAAAATGGCAAAAGCGTTGGAACTGTAAACGAGGAACTCATCGGTGGTGATGGCGAGAATGGCCGGGATGGAGTCGATGGCAAATACCAGGTCGGTGGTTTCAATCACAATAAGCACCACAAACAACGGGGTAGCCATCAGCTTTCCATCAACCCGGGTGAGGAAATGAGGACCGTCAAATTTGTTAGTAACGGGGATGAATTTGCGTGTCAGTTTTAGGAGTGGATTCCGTTCAGGGTGTACTTCTTTCTCGGTATCATATGCCATCTTAATTCCGGTGTATACCAGAAAAGCCCCGAAAATATAGACGATCCAGTGAAAACGCTCGATAAGCGCCACACCCAAAAAGATGAATAGAAACCGGAGTACAAGAGCCCCGAAAATCCCCCAGAACAACACTTTGTGCTGATATTTAGCCGGGACTCCGAAATAGGAGAACACCAAAATAAACACAAAAATGTTATCCACGCTCAGCGATTTCTCAATCAGGTAGCCGGTAAAATAATCGAGGGAGCTGGCGGGATCCATGTAGAAGTAGATCCCTACACCAAATACACAGGCCAGGAAAATCCAGATTCCTGTCCAGATCAGCGATTCCTTGATGGTGATCTCATGCTCTTTGCGATTAAAGACCAATAGGTCCACAATCAGCATGGCTACTATAAAAATATTGAAAATGATCCAGAGCGTAAGGCTGTGTTCCATTACTCAATAACCATGGCCTCATCTTGGGATTCCAGTTCTTCGGGAATAGATTCTTTGATAAGATCAGCAAAGGCCTCGATCAGGTTTTTCTTCAAAAACTCCCGACTGTACACCAATCTTATTTTTCGGGAAGGAATCGGATCTTCGAATTGTTTAACCACCCCATTGGCACACTTGGTATCGTAATCATTCATAGCCAGATAAGGCATCAGAGTTATACCAAAGTTTTGTTCTACCAGTCGCTTCAGAGTTTCAAGATTACCGCTTTCAAACACAATGGGTGCTTTATTCAGCTTTTCATTGTTCTGCTTGCAAATTTTGATGGTTTGATCACGGAAACAATGCCCCTCATTCAGCAGCCATAAATCTTCTTTGTAGAGGTCATCAATGCAAAGCTTGTCTTTCTTTGCCAGTTCGTGGTCCACACTTACATAACCCAGAAAAGGCTCCAGAAACAGATCCTTCTCATACATGTGCTTATCAGTAGGCGTAGCTATAATGCCGACATCAAAATAATCTTCATTTAGACCTTTCAGGACTTCGGCCGTCAAGGCTTCTTCAAAGATCAGCTCAACATCGGGATACGTGTCCACAAAAGATTTCAGGAAAAGAGGAACCAGGTAAGGAGCTATGGTCGGGATGATGCCCACCCTGAATGTTCCTTTCAGACTATCTCCCTGAACGGCTACCATATCTTCAATGTGTTTGGCTCCGCTTAGGATTTGTTTTGCCTGCTCGATAATTTCTTCCCCCATTGCGGTAGGTACTACCGGGGTTTTTGAACGGTCGAAAATAAGTACACCTAATTCATCTTCCAGCTTTTGAATTTGCATACTGAGGGTAGGCTGGGTGATATAAATTTTCTGTGCTGCGGTGGCAAAGTGCCGGTGCTTGTCAACAGCAACGATGTATGAGAGCTGGGTTAACGTCATATTCTTTTATAATAATTGAACTCAATTGAACTCTAAGGTAAAGAAACCTTTTTATAATATTAGCAGACCTAAAATAGAACATTAAATACAAAAAGGTAGATTTGTGAAGAAACATATTTTTATATCAGGTCGGGTGCAGGGTGTAGGGTTTCGCCATTTCACAAAAACCCATGCCAGATCTTTAGGGGTTAAAGGATGGGTCAGGAACCTGCAGGACGGACGGGTGGAAGCCATTTTTCAGGGAGATGAACAATTAGTAAATCAGCTCATCGAAAAGTGTAAGAGAGGCCCACGTTCAGCTTATGTGCAAAGCATAGAAGTAGATGAGGAAAAAGAGGAAGATGCATTTACCGAATTTAAGGTTCGGTTTTAATGCATCTTCAAGAGCAGGTTAAGAGTTATCGGCAATATTTGTATCGAAATACGCAAGTAATTTCACCAAATCTTTTTGGGACCGTCCGTCAAGGTCATTCTTCTTCATGAACGACTTAAGTTGTTTCTTGTACTGCTTGCCCAATACATTCATGATGTCTTTGTCACGGAGGCGGCGAAGCTCTGTAATTGTACCATCTCTGGTTTGTAGATAATATTCTGTATCACTTATATAACGATCAGTGACTTTTCCAGTAAATGGATCCTTGTTATTTCCTTTCAGCAGGTTTGATCTGTGCAAAGCCAGCAATTTAAGTCCGGTTTTTTGGTTGTATATCACCTGCACAGGAGTAGGTTCAGAAAATCCGAATGCTTCGTCCCGAATTTGCAGAGTAAATATTTCCTGAACTTTATCGGATGAGGCAAAGTCGGCCGGCTTTTCGAATACAAAACCTCTCACATTATTCGTATTCAGCGCCAGGACTAGATCATATTCTTTAAACAATATCTGATTGCGGTAAACATCATAATTTAAGGGCATTATTTCCGAAGCTTTATTCGAGTGGAAAAGAATGCGTCCATTTTTGAAAGAATCTTTTAAGAGCGGACTCCCCACAATATCCTTGGAGTCTTCAGTATAAATTTGTGTTCCGGCCTGATTCGTAATCGGCACTGTCTGGTAATCTACGGGATCTTCAACTTGTGCTAATACACCTGTAGTTATGGTGGCTATGAGAAGTGTAAGTAAAAAATGTTTTGGTGCTTTCATGCTTTTCTGTTTGGGATTAGTACTGCATTGAACGACTTCAGACGGAAAATTATTTCAACTGTCCAATCTTACAAAAGATTTTGAGAAAAGATTGTTAAATGAATACAAGAAAATACGGCCGATAGTCTATGTTATTTCTGGTTATAACTCAAACTCAAACAGATATTTTTATTAAAATCGGAAACTAATTACAATCGGGTTGCGGACTTACTATATTTGCTGAGATGCTAATTCAAATTTGTGCAAGCCAATAGTATATGTATCTGATTTTTGATACCGAGACCACCGGTTTACCGAACGATTTTTCTGCCCCTATCACCGATTTGGATAACTGGCCCCGGTTGGTTCAGCTTGCCTGGCAGCTTCACGATCATACCGGAAAGCTCATCAACAGCGGTAATCATATTGTGAAGCCCGAAGGGTTTACCATTCCTTTCAACTCGGAAAAAATTCACGGAATATCTACCCAACGTGCGAATGAAGAAGGGGTGGATCTTGAGTTTGTGTTGAAAGAGTTTTCCAAAGACATTGACAGAGCACATTTTCTGATTGGGCACAATGTTAGTTTTGATGAGAAGATCATGGGGGCGGAATACCTCCGGAAGAAAATTCCCTCAGCCATCATCGACAAGCCCAAAATTGACACCAAAGACGATGGTACCGATGTTGCTAAAATCGAAGGCGGACGAGGAGGTAATTACAAATGGCCCTCTTTAGGTGAACTCCATCATGCTTTGTTTGATAAAGGCTTTGAAGATGCTCACGATGCCGCAGCCGACGTGGAGGCAACTGCCCGTTGTTTCCTGGAAATGGTGAGGATTGGCGCAACTAAGGTCAACTTTCCGATGGATGCCAAGCTGTATGAGTCGTCACAGAGTTATATTAAACGGGAAGAATACATAGACCTGGTTTCCCCATCCCGCTTCAAGACCAAGCAAACCGACGAAGAGAAAGCAGCTCAAAAAAAAAGTGGAGATCAAGACGGAGTTGATGCTGAGCTGATTGAGAAGGCCACATTTACCCACCTTCACAATCACTCAAAGTATTCGGTACTTCAGGCAACGGCTGGAATTAAAGAATTAGTGGCCAAGGCAAAGGCCGAGGGAATGTCGGCTGTGGGACTGGCCGATCTTGGAAATATGTACGGAGCTTTTGCCTTTGCAGCGGCCGCACATGCCGAAGATATCAAGCCTATTATTGGTTGTGAGTTTTATGTGGTGGAAGATCGCCTTCAGAAAAAATTCACCCGCGATAATAAAGACCGGCGCTATCAAATCCCGATGTTTGCCAAAAACCAAAACGGGTATAAAAATCTTTCCAAGCTAAGTTCAATCGGTTTTACCGAAGGATACTATTACAAGTATCCGCGGATTGATAAAGAAGTGATTGCCAAATACGCTGAGGATATCATCTGTCTGAGTGGAGGTGTTCGGGGCTGGCTGGCCGACCTGATCCTTAATAAGGGGGAGGAGTTTGCCGAAGAAGAATTGCAGTGGTGGATGGAAACTTTCGGGGATGATTTTTACCTGGAAGTATTGAATCACGGGCTGGAAGAAGAGAAGCGGGTAAATGAAGTCTTTAAATCCTATTCTGAAAAGTATGGGGTGAAGCTGGTTGCCACTAACAACGTGTTTTATCTGGAAGAGGAAGACGCCAAAGCCCATGATGCGCTGATTTGTATTGACGATGGCGAACTGATGAGCACGCCGAAAGGGAGGGGCCGCGGTTACCGGTATGGGTTCCCGAATGATGAGTTCTACTTCAAGACGCAGGATCAGATGAAGGAACTCTTTGTGGACATGCCTTCTGCTATTAAGAGCACTCAGGAGATCGTTGATAAAATTGAACCGATTAAGCTGGAGCGGGATGTAATTCTTCCCAACTTTGAGCTCCCGGATGGATTTGATACAGAGGACGCTTACCTGCGACACCTTACCTACGAAGGGGCCAAGCCTCGCTACGAGGAAATGACCGATGAGGTGAAAGAACGCATCGAACTGGAACTCGGAATTATTCAGGAAATGGGTTTTGCGGGTTACTTCCTCATTGTACAGGATTTCATTGCTGCTGCCCGCGATATGGGTGTTTATGTAGGTCCGGGGCGTGGTTCTGCTGCAGGTTCGGTAGTAGCTTATTGTACCGGAATTACCAACATCGACCCGTTGGAATACGACCTGCTTTTTGAGCGTTTCCTGAACCCGGAACGTGTGTCTATGCCTGATATCGATATTGATTTCGATGATGACGGGCGTCAGCGTGTGATTGAATACGTAGTAAATAAATATGGCAAAGATCAGGTGGCGCACATTATCACTTTTGGGTCGATGGCAGCACGGTCGTCAGTTCGGGATGTAGCCCGGGTGCTCGATCTTCCGCTGGCCGATGCCGATCGTATTGCCAAACTGGTGCCCGAACGTCCCGGAACTTCTCTTGATGATGCATTCGCTGAAGTCAAAGAACTTCGCGATATAAGGGATGGGGAGGGGCTGGAGGCCGAAACGCTGCGGATGGCTTATGTATTGGAAGGCTCGGTTCGGAATACAGGGATTCATGCGGCCGGAGTCATCATTGCTCCAGATAAGCTCACCGAATACATTCCGGTGAGTACGGCCAAAGATGCCGATCTCTATGTAACACAGTTCGACGGCAGTGTGATTGAAAATGCCGGTATGCTGAAGATGGACTTCCTGGGGCTGAAAACCCTGTCTATCCTTAAAACAGCTATTGGCTATGTGAAAGAGAACTATGGTAAGGAATATAATCTTGATGATATTCCGCTGGATGATGAAGCTACGTATAAAGTGTTTCAGCAGGGAGGAACGGCCGGGATTTTCCAGTTTGAGAGTGACGGGATGCGCAAGCACCTCAAGAATCTGAAACCGACCAGCATCAACGACCTTATTGCCATGAACGCCTTGTACCGACCCGGGCCGATGCAGTTCATTCCGGATTATATCGAGCGTAAACATGGCCGTGAGAAAGTAGAATACGATCACGAAGACTTAATTGAACTGCTGGAGCCCACCTATGGTATCATGATCTACCAGGAGCAGATCATGAAGGTGGCACAGCGAATGGGTGGGTACTCGCTTGGTGAAGCGGATGTACTCCGCCGTATCATGGGTAAGAAGAAGCCGGAACTGCTTCCGCCAGAGGAAGAGAAGTTCGTTAATCAGGCCGTCGAAAAAGGCTATGATGAGCAAACCGCCAAACAGGTTTTTGATAAGATGGCCATGTTTGCGGGCTACGGATTTAACAAATCTCACTCGGCCGCATATTCGGTAGTGGCTTATCACACCATGTACTTCAAAGCCAATTATCCGGCGGAGTACATGGCTGCGGTTATGACCCATAATATGAGCAACATCGATAAGGTGTCGGCTTTTATTGAGGAATGTCAACGCATGAGCATTCCGGTTGATCCGCCTAACATTAATACGGCATGGGGTAAATTCCGTCCGAAGGAAGGCCGCGTGCAGTATGGAATGTCGGCCATTAAAGGTGTGGGTTCATCAGCCATTCAACATATAGTGGAAGAGCGGGAAGAGAACGGGGATTACACCTCTATTTTTGATTTTGCCACCCGTGTTGATCTTAAAGTATGTAATCGTAAAACGCTGGAGAGCTTAATCATAGCCGGTGCTTTCGATACGCTGAATCCCAACCGGGCACAACTTCACCATTCGCTGGAAGATATTCTGGCCTATGCGGTTCGTAAACAGGAAGAGATAAGGCTTAACCAGGGGAATTTGTTTGGGGGGGAAAGCGGAAGTGCTGCTTTACAGGAACCTAAGTTGCAGGAAGTTCGACCCTGGACACAGATCGAACGTCTAAATAAAGAGCGGGATTTGATCGGATTTTATCTGAGTGGTCATCCTTTGAGCCGATTTAAAGAAGAAATTCGCTTGTTTGGTAAACAGAATCTGAGCGATGAAGTTTTTGGTCAGATGAACGATCGGCAGGATATCCGGTTCATTGCCATAATAACCGGTGTGAAAAGAGTGACGGATAAGAAAGGCCGTCCCTTTGCTTTCCTGCAGGTAGAAGATCTGAATAATTCCACGGAGGTTATTGCCTTCAGTTCAACCTATGATAAATACATGGGGCTTCTTCAAACCGATAATGTGCTATTTATTGATGGAACGGTTGATACACGAAGCGGTCAGCCAAAGGTAATCGCCAATTCATTTGAGCGGGTGGAAAATCTGCGGGAGAAATTCCAGGAGCAGCTGAACCTGCGAATCAGGCTAAAAACTTCGGATTTGGAGAAAGACCATCTCAAACAAATTGAAACCCTGTTTTCCATAAATAAGGGAAGCACACAGGTGAAGCTGGCTGTTCATAGCGAGGAGGCGAATGCACCTATTAAAATGAATGTTCGCAATTTTGTAGTGGAGCCGAATGACGACTTATTGCGCGGGTTGCGGGATGTACTGGGTGAAGAAGCGGTGCAGTTGGTGCATGGGAGCTAAAGTGGAGAAATACCAAGCTCTAAATTCCAATGACTAACTCGTAACCCCGAACCCGCAAACTCATAAACCCCCGCTATTACGTCTATAATTTAAAAGTATGTGCAATCTTGAATGAATTATCACGATATTTGTTCAAAATTGATGAACACTCAATAAAGGAATAAACATTATGTCAAAACCAATCGAGTTAACCGACTCCAATTTTGATGAAGAAGTACTGAATTCAGACAAACCTGTATTAGTTGATTTTTGGGCTGAATGGTGCGGCCCTTGCCGAATGATAGGTCCTATTGTTGAAGAATTGGCCGGTGAATATGAAGGAAAAGCGAAAATTGGAAAAGTAGATGTGGATAGCAATCCTGAAGTATCCGTTAAGTACGGTATTCGAAGTATCCCTTCTCTGTTAATTTTCAAAGACGGCGAAGTTGTTGATCAGATTGTGGGAGCCGTTCCCAAGTCACAACTCAGCAAACAGCTTGAAGCTCAGGTAGCTTAAGTAAATAAGTATTATTCGAGTATGAAAGCGATGTGGGGAAGCCTGCCTCGCTTTCTTTTTATAGCTTTTCCGGGATTAATGGCAGAGAACACATCATTTACCTCTGTACTTAGTGGTTATATCCATTGCGCTTTTCGAAGAACTGATACTCTCTATCTCTATCAGTTTCAAATTTTTTACAAGGCTTTTCATGTTTAAAGAATGTTGAAACCTGCACAAAGGTTACCTTTAGCAATACCTTTAAAATTTTCAAACAGTATAAATGAAACGCATTCTTATAGTTACAGGCGTGTTAGTTGCTCTGGCTTTGCTGGCCATTCCCAAGTTAGAAGGAATAACAGGGTCAGCAAATAATTCAGTATCCAATAACTCAGGAAATAACACCCTTTCGGTTGATGTATATCTTGCCAACCCTGATACCATTGAAAACAATATTTTTACCACCGGTACTTTGCTTGCCAATGAAGAAGTGGAACTGGCCAGCGAAAGTTCAGGATTAATTGAAGAAATTTTTCTTGAAGAAGGGGAATATGTTGAGAAAGGACAGTTGCTCATCAAAATAAATGACAGTGAATTGCAAGCACAGTTGAATCGCGCTGAGTTCAGGCTGAACCTTGCTGAAGATCGTGAAAAACGTCAGGCGCAGCTGCTGGATAAGGGAGGAATCAGCCAGGAAGAATACGATGCTACGCTGAATGAAGTAAATGTAATGCGGGCTGAAGTTGCCCTGATAGAAGCACAGATAGCCAAAACCGAAATCCGTGCTCCCTTTGCAGGCCAAATTGGTCTCAAGTATGTAAGTGATGGCAGCTACATCACACCCAGTACAAGAATTGCGACTTTACAGGATATCGATCCGATCAAAATTGATTTTTCCATCCCCGAACGATACGCTGCACTGGTGGAAGTTGGCAATAAAGTAGAATTTACTGTTTCCGGTTTGGATAGGGCACTCACAGCAAGTGTATACGCTAAAGAACCCCGAATTGATACTGAAACCCGCTCTTTACAGGTACGGGCCAAAAGTCCGAATAAAGATGGAGCTTTATTACCGGGTGCATTTGCAGATTTGGAACTCACGCTTTCAACAATTAACGACGCCCTGATGGTTCCTTCCATCTCTATCGTTCCTGAACTACAGGGACAAAAAGTATTTGTGGTGAAGAACGGTATGGTTCAGCCTCAAACGGTTTCAACCGGGCTCAGGAATGAAGCTAAGGTTCAAATCACCGAAGGCATAGCGGAAGGTGATTCGGTACTTACAAGTGGGTTATTGCAGGTTCGACCCGGAATGCCGGTCAATATCGGAAATGTAGAAACGGAGTAGCATGAGTTTATCATCACTGAGTATTCGTCGCCCGGTATTAGCTACGGTATTTTCTATCGTAATTGTTTTGTTCGGGATAATATCCTTCAACTACCTGCCCGTCAGGGAATATCCGGCTGTAGATCCACCCATTGTAACGGTAAGTACCTCGTACATCGGGGCAAATGCTGAGGTCATCGAATCGCAGATTACCGAACCGCTGGAAGAAGAAATTAACGGGATTGCCGGTATCAAGAACCTGACTTCTGTTAGCCGGGAAGGACGAAGTACGGTAACCGTGGAGTTTAACCTGGACGTTGATTTAGAGACGGCCGCTAATGATGTACGTGCAAGGGTTTCAAGAGCTGTCAGAAATATACCGCCTGATGCCGATCCTCCCGTAGTTTCCAAAGCGGATGCCGATGCCCGCCCCATACTCTTTTTTAATATTAAGAGTGATTCCCGGAATTTACTACAGCTTACCGATGTGGCCATCAACTACTTCAAAGAGCGGGTTCAAACCATTGATGGGGTGAGCAGTGTGCAAATTTGGGGAGATAAAACCTACTCGATGCGTCTATGGCTCGATCCGATGAAATTGGCCGCTTACGATTTAACCCCGCTTGATGTACGAAATGCACTCGCCAGCGAGAATGTAGAATTACCCTCCGGCCGAATTGAAGGAGACCTGACCGAGTTAACGGTTCGGACCATGGGAAGAATGACTACGGTAGAAGAATTCAACAACCTGATTATCAGTCAGCGCAATGGAAGTAACATCAAACTTCGGGACTTGGGTTACGCTGAATTAGGTCCACAGAATGAGCGAACTATTCTGAAACGGGACGGTGTACCCATGGTAGGAGTGGTTCTGATTCCGCAGCCTGGCGCCAACCAAATTGACATAGCCGATGAGTTCTACAAGAGGGCGGATGCCATCGAAGAAGATCTCCCCGACGATATCGAAACAGCCATTGGCTTTGATAGCACTGAGTATGTTCGGGCTTCGATTGATGAAGTAAAGCAGACTATCTTCATTGCCTTTTTATTGGTAATCGCCATCATCTTTTTGTTTCTGAGAGATTGGCGAACCACTATTATACCAGTTGTCGTGATTCCTATTGCTTTAATCGGTGCTTTTTTTGTGATGTACATGGCCGGCTTTTCCATCAATGTGCTCACGTTGCTGGCCATCGTGTTAGCCATTGGTCTGGTGGTAGATGATGCTATCGTAGTGCTGGAGAATATCTATGCCAAAATTGAGCAGGGACTGGAACCTACTATCGCAGGAATTTTAGGCTCCAAAGAGATTTTCTTCGCTGTTATTGCGACATCGGCTGCATTGGTTTCTGTGTTTATGCCCATCTTGTTTTTAGGCGGAATCACCGGCCGATTGTTCAGAGAGTTCGGAGTTGTAATAGCCGGGGCTGTGGTTATTTCTTCATTTGTAGCCTTGACACTCACCCCGATGCTTTCCACAAAACTGCTGAAAAAGCGGGAGCGGCATAATAAGTTTTATGAGATGACAGAGCCTTTTTTCATTGCGATGAATAAGGCATATAAGAATTCACTTCAGACTTTCATGAACAACCGGTGGGTTTCATTTCTGGTGATTGCAGCTTCCGGTGGTTTGATCTATCTCTTTATGATGACCCTTCCGCAGGAAATTGCTCCGCTCGAAGACCGGAGTCGTGTTCGGATGTTTGCTCAGGCTCCCGAAGGCGCATCCTACGAGTATATGGATAATTATATGGATCGGCTCATCACGTTGGTGCAGGACAGCGTTCCTGAGGCCAAATCGGTGATTTCGGTAACCTCCCCGGGTTTTGGAGCCTCCAGTTCGGTGAACTCGGGTTTTGCCTTTGCCATCCTTGAAGAACCCGAAAACAGAGAACGTTCGCAGGATGATGTGGCCAACGATTTATCTCAGTTGGTAACGAACCTCAGCGGAGCTCAAACTTTTGTATCACAGGAACAAACTATTGGCAGTAGCAGGGGAGGACTTCCGGTACAATACGTATTGCAAAATCAGAACTTCGAAAAACTTAAAGAAGTTATTCCCGAGTTCCTGGAAGAAGTAAGAAACAACCCGATGTTTACCTATCAGGATGTGGACCTGAAATTCAATAAACCGGAACTTCAGGTATCTATTGACCGTGAACGGGCTCAGGATTTGGGCGTTTCCGTTCGGGATATCGCCGAGACTTTACAGCTATCGTTGAGTGGTCAGCGGTTCGACTTCTTTATTATGAATGGAAAGCAATATCAGGTTATTGGCCAGGTAAGCCGTAGCAACCGAAACGAGCCGGTGGATCTTAAGAGCTTGTATGTCCGAAATAATTCAGGCAGACTCATTCAGCTGGACAATCTTGTAACGGTGGCTGAGCAAAGTAGTCCGCCTCAGCTCTATCGCTTTAACCGGTATGCTTCAGCTACCATTTCGGCGAGTTTGGCTCCCGGAAATACCATTGCTGATGGTATCGATACAATGGATGAAATTGCTGAAGGCGTACTGGACGATACCTTTGTGACCAGCCTGGCAGGTCCTTCCCGCGATTTTGTGGAAAGTTCATCCAGCCTCGGTTTTATTTTTCTGCTGGCACTGGCTTTGGTCTATCTTGTACTTTCGGCACAGTTTGAGAGCTTTAGGGACCCGTTCACTATTATGTTAACGGTACCGCTCGCCCTTGCCGGTGCATTGCTGAGCATGTGGTATTTCAATGAGTCGCTCAACATCTTTAGCCAAATTGGGATGATTATGTTAATTGGGCTGGTGACCAAGAATGGGATCCTGATTGTGGAGTTTGCCAATCAGCGACAGCGACAAGGGCTCTCCATTATGGATGCTATTTTGGATGCATCGGCTGCCCGATTCCGTCCGATTTTGATGACCAGTATCTCTACCGTTCTGGGGATTTTACCTATTGCCCTGGCACTTGGTGCCGGCGCTGAAAGCCGGACTTCTATGGGGATCGCTGTTATCGGGGGATTAATTATCGGTAGTTTACTGACTCTGTATGTGATTCCCGCTATGTACTCCTATCTCTCACCGGTGAAATCCGATGATGATATGATTGACGAAGAGACGATCAAGAAAGCTGAAAAAGAATTAGATACCGCTCCTGTTTAAAATGAAAAGACTATTACTATTTATACTGATCTTTGGTGCCGTAAGTATTCTGCAAAAGCCATTGATGGCTCAGGATACACTCAGCATTGAAAAGGTAATTCGAACCGGCCTCGAGAATAATTTTGCCATCCGGATTGCAGAGAATGAGGCTCAGATTTCATCCAACAATAATTCACCCGGTAATGCCGGTTTTCTGCCGGTCATTTCTGCGGATGGTACTTTCAATGAAAGTGTTGAAGACAACAGGGCTGAGTATTCAACCAATGCCATCCCTGACCGGAATGATCAAAATGCCCGGACTACCATCTTCAGCTATGGTGTGAATGCAACGTGGACCATTTTTGACGGACTTTCCATGTTTGCCACCTCTGATCGGCTTTCACTGGAAGAGGAGATTGATGAAACGGAAGCCCGTCTTCAGCTTGAGCAGGTGCTGGCTGATATCATAAGCACCTATTACCAGATTGTAGGCCAGCAGAATGCCTATCATGTATTGGAGAATACAGTAGAGGTATCTCAGGAACGAATCCGTATAGCAGAGACAAGACTTGATTTGGGATCGGGCTCAGAATATGATCTTATCCAATCGAGAGCCGATTTCAATGCCGACCGTGCTGCACTTATTCGCTCCGGAACCGGCCTGAAACAAGCCAAGATTTTGCTTACACAGGTTCTGGCAGATACGTCGTTATCCGGTTATGATGTAAGTGCTGAAATTGTTTTAGCTGAGAAGCTAAGGCTTGAACCGTTACTGCAGGAAGCGTTACAACAGAACAGTGAACTTCAGATTGCACGATTAAACCAGGACGCAGCTGAAGCTGAAATTCGTGAAATTACTGGGGAATTTTTCCCACAGATCAGTCTAAACGGAGGCTACAGTTACCAGCGGACCGAAACCAGTAGCGGTTTTGCTGACTTTACAGAAACCAGCGGTTTCAACTATGGAGTAACGGCCAGCATTAATCTTTTTGATGGGATGAATAAAAGCCGGGCGAGACAAAATGCCAAGATTGCCAAAAAAAATCAGGAGTTGCGGCTACAGGATGTTCGTTTTCAGGTTACCTCCCAAATTCGCCAAATCTACGCTCAATACAGTGATGCTCTTTCCTTAATAGAACTGGAAAAAGAAAACCTGCAATATGCCCAACAAAGCCAGGAAATAGCCCTGGAGCGATTCCGGCTGGGGACTATTAACTCGGTTGAGCTGAGAGAAGCCCAGCAAAGTTTACTGGATGCTGAAAACCGATTAATCGCTGCTCAAATTGAAGCTAAATCTGCCGAAACTCAACTGTTGAGGTTAAGCGGTCGATTGCTTTCCTCTTCAAATTAATTAAACTCAAGTCATCCTGAGCGCAATAATGTTATAATAGGTTTTGATGTAAAGCACGAAGGATCTTATCCAGAAATTACTTGGTAAGCATTTCACAAGAAAAGTTCATCACCCTGATTATCGGGGCTCTGAATGAAAATCCCGGTAATCCTAAAATCAAGCTAATCAAGGCTCCATAGTTTTTGAACCATGATTTACAGGATTATTGGATTTTCCTGATTACCTCAAAGTATCATATTTGAAAAAGGATGTGTACCTATTAATAATTGGGAAGCGATTCATAGCAAAGGCTCATCGTCCTGATTCTCAGAACCCTGAAAGACTATAGAAGAGTAAGGAAAAAGCCTTGGTTTACACTTATTCAGGCAGGGTAAAAACCAACTTCAATCGGGTTCCATTCTCGGAATAGGAAACTTCATCGGCATACTCTTCCATCAGGAAAACACCACGCCCACTGGGCTTAAGCAGGTTTTCTTCTGCCAGGGGATCCGGAATAGATTCAGGGTCAAATCCTTCGCCCTGATCTTTTGAGTCAAAGATAAGCTTGTTGTCATCCTTATATGCCTCAATGGTCACAGTTTTGGACTCATCCAAATTATTGCCATGCAAAATACCATTGGTAGCTGCTTCCGAAACGGTAAGCATCAGGCGTGCATAAAACTCATCATTAAAGCCGAGTTCTTCCTGAAGAGCTGTAAGCATTTGCTCAACTCGCTCAACTTCCTCGTAGGTTGACTTCAGGGTAAGGGTCTGTAGTAATTTCATGTATTAAGCATATATACCACGCAATTTCAGCGTTGTGGCCACCCGGTCGATGGCATACACATAAGCCGCTTGACGGAGCGTAATACTATACTTTTCACTAACCATAAACAAGTTGTCAAACGATTCTCTCATCATTCGGTTCAACCGGCGATTTACGCGTTCTTCAGTCCAGAAATATCCGTGGCGATCTTGTACCCATTCGAAGTAGGAAACCGTTACGCCCCCTGCATTTGCGAGGATATCAGGAACAATCATAATACCATTTTCTTCCAGTAATTTATCAGCACTGGCTGTAACCGGGCCATTAGCACCTTCAGCTATAATCTTGGCTTTAATCTTCGATGCATTTTCTTTATTAATCAGGTCTTCTTTAGCAGCAGGAATCAATACATCACATTCAAGTTCAAGCAGGTCCTGGTTGCTGATGGGCTCCGCTCCGTCAAAACCTTCCAGTGAATTTCCATGCGTTTGGGAATACCGAATAGCTTCTTCAATATCTATTCCATTCTTGTTGTAATAACCACCGCTAATATCACTGATGGCAATTACTTCGGCACCTTGTTCATACATAAGTTGTGCCGATACAGAACCCACATTTCCGAATCCCTGTACTACAACCGTGGTGTTACTTGGGGAAATTCGAAGTTTGCCCAAAGCAGCAAGGGTACAGGTTACTACACCGCGTCCGGTTGCTTCTTTCCGGCCTTTGGAACCACCCAAAATAATAGGCTTTCCGGTAACCACAGCATTTTCCGTTTTCTTCTGCTTCATGCTGTAGGTATCCATAATCCACGCCATCACCTGTTCGTTGGTGTTCATGTCGGGTGCGGGGATATCACGATCGGGACCAAACACGTCCAGCATGTTGGCGGTATACCGGCGGGTAAGCCGTTCCAGTTCCGCCTGGGATAAGTTCTTTGGGTTTACCCGAACGCCACCTTTCGCTCCGCCAAAAGGTACATTCACAACGGCACATTTCCAGGTCATCCAGGCGGCAAGCGCTTTAACCTCATCAATGGTTACGTCTTCAGAATACCGGATTCCCCCTTTGGATGGGCCGAGAATACTGTTATGAATTACACGGTATCCTTCAAATACTTCGATGCGCCCGTCGTCCATGGTAACCGGTATGGAAACCATAACCACCTTTTCGGGACTGGATAAATATTTAAAAACACCTTCATCTAAATCGAGAATTTCTGCTGCGAACCGAAAGCGCTCCATCATGGAAGCAAAAGGAGAGTCGTGAGCAATGTGTGGAACCGGTTCTTTGTAATAGCCGCTGGCAATAGAGTCTTTTGTGGACATCGTCTGTATTTGATGGTTTTGTAGCTTGAATCGCTCAAAAAAGCGGTTTCAAATATAAAAGGAATATGGAAAACAAGTATAACTTTAAATGAAAAAGACGGTGAAATTTTGGCAGATTCAGAACTTCATGGACAACGATAATGCAGGTGCGGTTTGCCCGGAGGAGGGATCATAAAGCTGTGTCGCCGAAACGTTAAACGTTGAGGGTTCTTCTTTTTTGGGAGCACTGAAAAACCGAATACTGTTATAAACTAATGAAGCAGTGCCTACAGCAATATTTGCTATGGAGAGTTGAGTGCGAGCTTTATTTGTATAGGTGGTTGTAGTAGTCCAGCATATGCACGGTTGTTCAGGGGCGGGTGATGAAGTTTCTGAGTATCGGTTATCAAGGTTTACCAGTCCTAAAGTGAGGGAGGCAGCTCCAAGTGCAGTGTTGAAAACAGAGACTTTCCTAATGTCGGACGGTGAGTTATCGGTTAGCAGACTATAGCTCATTGCACCTAACTGAGCCCCGGCTAACAAAGAAGAGCCTATGGCATATTCCGTTTCAATATTGTTTTGGTTTCTGGTAATTGATGAACGATAAGCTGGCTGAATCATAGCCGCTTCTTTCTGGGTAAGACCGTTTTCAGCCAGCCAACCGTTTATTAATTTTGGATCAATATCCTTGATGTAGTCAAATTTATGATCCCGGTTTATTCGTTGGGCAGCTTCCAGTCCTTTGGTTTTAGCAATCAGGTGTCCAACGGCGCATAGGTTGCCATCCTGATCTATAAAAACAGGTCTGCGATTTTTAAAATGGTGGTTCTGCGGAAACTCTCCGGCATCTTTGTACTGCTTAAGTAAGGTGATAACGTACTTTCTGTTTTCAACCTGTTTAGCATTCAGGTGATGAGTTTCGGTATCCTCAAGGACTTCTATTACATACTGAAGGTGCGTTTTGATCCGGGTTTCTTCAGAAGCGGAAGCGTCCGGTTTAGCTCCGAATTCTTTCTCATAACTGATATCACCAATAGCGGCATTAATGGTGTTAAGGTGAAATTCAGATTGCTGAGTCGGGGAAGGGAAACTCCCGAAAATTATTAGCAGGGCAGATGCAACAGGAAGGAAGATGCGAAGCATAACAGTACGTTAATTAGAAATGACTTTTATTAAATAAAAGGGTTTGCGTGATGAAATGAAATAGCATGGCTATGTGATTTTCAAGGCCTTAGCTCCTAAAACAACCATTGTTATAAAATTGTTAAGTATCGGGCATTAAAGCTTCTCGTAACACTGTCTTAACATGAACTTAGTACCCTTGGACAAATATTCAGTACACGAACTTATATCAATGTCTAATACACAATCTAACGAAAGTGATCAAAGCCCGATAGAACGCCTGATCCCAACAGGCTTTTACGATGTAATTAAACAGGAACGAATATTTATAGGCCTTATTGGTCTTTTCTTTTTTATCTCCGGTGTCGTTTTTCCCTACGCTGAGCTGGCTATGTGGGTCGGTTTTATTTTTGCCGGTTATTCCGCTATTGCCAATGACAGTATTCAAACCATAGGTACCTTTCTGGCATCCAATATGGATAAAAAATGGTGGGTGCTTTGGTTGTGGATCGGAGGGATTTTTCTGGTTACCGTTTCGGTAAGCTGGTATATATTTGATGGGGATGTTACCTACCAACGGCTGACATCAAAAGGGTTTTCTGAAGCTCCGACCGAGTTTTCATTTCTTCAGGTAGCAGCACCTGTATTTTTGTTGATACTGACCCGTATGCGGATGCCGGTTTCAACTACCTTCTTACTGTTAAGCTGTTTTGCCACTTCTGCTGAGGGTATCACTTCGGTACTGGGTAAAAGTTTACAGGGATATGGAATTGCCCTGGTAACCGGACTTGTGGTATGGTTGATCGTTACAAATACTATTGAGAAGAGATTTAAAGGAGAACCCAAAAAAATCTGGGTTCCTTTGCAGTGGATTATTTCCGGTACGCTTTGGGCCGTATGGGTAATGCAGGATGCTGCCAACATTGCCGTGTACCTTCCGCGATCGTTAGACTTTACACAATTCCTCGGATTTGCACTCTTCATTTTCTTTGGCCTCGGTCTGCTGTTCTACCTGAGAGGAGATAAGATTCAGGAAATTGTGACCGAGAAATCGCGGGTTACCGATGTTCGTTCTGCAACCATCATTGACTTTGTGTACGCCATCCTCCTTGTGTATAAACTCACGATCAGTACGGTGCCGATGAGTACAACTTGGGTGTTCCTGGGGCTGCTTGCCGGGCGAGAAATCGGGATGAGCATTATGGACGGAAAAGAGAAAGGACGCCCTATGAGCAAAGTGTTTGGTATGGCTTTCAAGGACCTGAGTTATGCTTTAATAGGCCTGGCTGTATCTATTGTACTGGCAATTTCTATCAACGATGAAGTGCGAGATCAGCTGTTAGGAATGATTGGCTATTGATATTTAAAGGCAAATACCTCATACTAAGGCGTCTCGCACATAGTTGCTTATGTACGGGACGCCTTTTTTTGTTTCATATTCTGCATTCTTCATGAAAGTAAAAAACCAAAATATCATCAACAGAACGTAAACCGGATGCACTATGAACGCCAATGTGTTAGTTTTAAATCAAGACTACCAACCGCTTAGTATTTGTTCTGTACAGCGGTCCATGAAACTGATCTTTCTTGAAAAAGCGGAGCTGCTTCATGATGATCCGGAAAAAGAGGTGCGCACTCCCCGGGAATCCTTTCAGTTCCCTTCGGTAATTCGGTTACGTAACTATATCCGGGTTCCCTATACCAAAATCGTGCTTTCCCGAAGAAATGTAATGCGCCGTGACGATTTCACCTGCCAGTATTGCGGTAAAAAATCAGACCTCACCATCGATCATATTCTCCCGAAAAGCAGGGGCGGTAAAGACACCTGGGAAAACCTGACCACCGCTTGCGACAAATGTAATGTGCACAAAGGAAATCGCACGCCCAAGGAAGCCCGTATGCCGCTGAAGAAAAAGCCCTATCGACCCATTCCTATTACCTTCTTCCGCGATTCCAACGGCGGGGTGCAAGAGCCCTGGAAACCTTATCTATATATGACCTGAGAATACCAACAGAACATTGAATACCGAATACTCAACATTCAATTATGAAGTGAGTGAGGTTAGTTCTGAGATCAATGTTCCTTGTTGAATGTTCAATGTTCTTCCGGCTCTGTCAACCGTCCATAAAAAGCCTTATCTTTAGCGTTCATTTAACGTCAAGAAGTATTTTAAAACTTCCTTTCTATGAGTAAAAAAGGCAGAGTATTAGTAGCCATGAGTGGCGGTGTCGATTCATCCGTAGCGGCCGTGATGTTGCAGGAGCAGGGTTATGAGGTGATCGGTATTACCATGAAAACCTGGGATTACCACCGGAGCGGCGGAAATTCTGACAAGGAAACCGGCTGTTGTACGGTGGAGTCCATGAATGACGCCCGTCATATTGCCGTAAATCATGGGTTCAAACATTTTATCGTTGATATTCGCGAAGAGTTCGGCGACTGGGTTATCGATCGTTTTGTGGATGATTACCTGGGAGGGAGAACCCCAAACCCATGCGTGCTTTGTAATACGCATATCAAATGGGCGGCTTTACTGAAAAGAGCGGACAACCTTGGCTGTGATTTTATCGCAACCGGACACTATGCCAAAGTACGAGAGGAAAACGGACGCTATGTGATTTCACGCGGACATGATCCCAAGAAAGACCAGTCTTATGCCCTGTGGGGAGTGGCTCAAAAGCATTTGGCGCGTACCATTTTCCCACTTGGGAACTATCCCAAATCAGAAATCCGGCAGATTGCAGAAGACCACGGCCTGTTAAACGTGGCAAACAAACCGGATTCCTATGAAATCTGCTTTGTGCCGGATGATGATTATCGTCGCTTCCTCAGAGATCGTGTAGATGGACTTGAAGAGCGGGTTTCCGGTGGTAAGTTTGTAGACAAAGACGGCAACATCGTTGGCGAACATGAAGGCTATCCGTTTTATACCATCGGTCAGCGGCGAGGACTGGATTTGGCCATGGGCAAACCGGTGTATGTTACGCATATCGATCCGGCTACCAATACCATTACCATCGGGGAGAAGGAAGATCTGGTAAGCTCAACCCTTATTGCCGGGGAAATGAATCTGATCAAGTACGATAAAATCCCGGAAGACAACATGGAGGTTACCGGAGCCATCCGCTATAATGATGACGGTGCCATTGGTCAGCTTACCCAAATCAATGACAACGAAATGAAGGTTCACTTCCCCGCCGGTAGGGAAGCCATCACACCCGGACAGGCCATTGTATGCTACGAAGGGGATGATGTAGTAGCCGGCGGCTGGATCAAAAAAGTGAGCGTGGGTATGGATGATTTAATTCCCGCCTGATATATTCTCACGAAACAACTCTATTCGAGAGGCGTTAAATATTCCGTCTATCAAACCTAAAAATATTCATTATGAACACAAGACGACTATTCAGTACTGCATTATTTTTATTAGCCATTCTGTATTCCTCAACTGCTTTTGCTCAGTTTGAAGGACATATTACCATGAACCTCTACGGGGAGAATAACGGGCAGAAAGAGGTGAGTGAACTGAATCTGTATGCTACAGCTGATCGCATCATGATTAAAGGGGAGGAAAGCCTGGAAGTGATGGGCAAAGTAAGTGCCGGTGGGTTACTGATCCGAAATGATATGAAAGATTTTATCATCATGACGGAAAAGGATAAAGCTTTGCAGGCAACCAAAACCGGAATTGAGTCAATTGTTGAGATGCTGTTCAGCTGGTCCGGAGCATCGGAAAGTTCTTCATCGGATACCCCGGCAGCTGAATATGAGTACACCGATCGAACCAAAACCATTCTGGGATATGAAACTACAGAACTGATCGTCAGAAGCACCGAAGAACCTGAAAATTACCTGTCCGTTTGGCTGACACCCGGAATCGATATCAACTGGGGAATGCTGGCTGAGCCGTGGAAGGGGATGCCTAAAGACATCGACAAAGAAATAAACGGCATGTCTCAGGATGTGATTTTTAAAGGCAAGAACTTCCCACTGATGATTGAAGTAGTGGAAGGAGATGAGCGACAAGTTGTAATGGACGTGAAGAATGTAAACCGATCAAGTATCGCCAAAGCCATGGTGGAAGTCCCATCCGGCGTTCAGCTGATCAGCCTGCAGGAATACATTTTCAGTATGATGATGGAGTAATTTTCTACGGATAATAAAGAGAATAAAGAAAGGCGCTGTTCAATTAAGAACAGCGCCTTTTTTGTTGAGGTATAAGCTGTTGGGCTTATTTAATAAGTGTCATTTGCTTGGTCAGTGTCTGTCCGTTTGCCTGTAAGCGGTAAATGTAAATACCGGACGCCAATGCACTGGCATCAAAGTTTACCGAATGCTCACCGGCACTGAACCGCTCATTGGCAACTACGGCAACTTCTTGTCCCAGCATGTTATATACAGTCAGGGAAGCCTGTCCTGCTTCAGCAAGGGAGAAGTTAATATTGGTAGTTGGGTTGAACGGATTCGGGTAATTTTGTCCCAATTCAAACTGCTCAGGTGTTCCGGATAAAACGTCTTCATTGGATGTCACTGTTCCCCGGTCAACATTTGCTGAACGTGGTTCACTGGCCGATTCGTCACTACCATCGCTGGCAATCACGCGATGATAAACGGTTGTTGAAGCTCCAACATCAACACCAAGATCGGCAAGCAGCGTATCCAGAGCGCCGAATGTGGTTTCAAAAGAAGCAGAAGTACCAACATTGGCATTTACTACAACATTGCTGAATGCTGCATCTGTAGATAGCTGCCAGATGTAAGCCAGGTCGTTACCGTTAGTATCCGTTGCAGCTTCCCAGGTTGCTTCAAAAGCGGTTGAAGCTTCACCTTCAAGGGAAAGGGTGATATCATCCGCCGGACCGGTTAGCATCGGAGCCGTTGGAGCGAAGTTGGAAGAAAACAGTACTTGTCCTCTCAACTCGCCGCTATTGAAATTCTCGGAATGCAAGTTTACATACATGCCTTCTTCGAAAAGCGTGGTTTGTTGCTCTGCAGATAACGTAAACATGTTATCAGAGGCAATTATGGTTCCTGCGGTATCATTTTCACTCAGGGTGATATCCAGTCCAAAAGCTACTCCACCGTTGGCATCAACACTGCCTTCGTGTAAGTGACCACTGGTACCGGCAATCTCAATAGCTGAGCTGCTCAAGCCTTCAAATCCACCGCTTACCATAATATTTCCATTACTCATGAACTCTACAGCGGCAGCACCGAAAGCTTCACTCATAATTGGCTGTACTTCATGTACGCCAGACAGGTTGGTATGAAAGTATGCAGCTGCATCTCCCATTACTTGTCCGCGGATTTCGCCGGCAGGATTTTCAACACTATGTACATTTACATACATATTGCGAGCGAATAGTTCTGCTTTCTGCTCGGCTGTAAGAGTGTATTCATTGTTAGTAGCAGAATAGGTAGCTGCTGTAAGTTCTGCATTCAGGTCGGCGTCCAATGTAATAGCAACGCCACCATTCTCTCCGGCATGACCTACATGCAGGTGAGATCCCACTTGTGCATTAAAGGAAGATTCCAATCCGGTAAAAGAACCGGTAACAATCAGAGTATCATTATGTACTTCCAATACGGCAGCACCGGTAGCATCGGTAGTAGCTGATGGAATTTCCGCACTTCCTGAAAGTTGTGCAAAAAAGGTAGTTGATGCAGCCGGAACTACTTGTCCGCGTAACTCCCCACCTGCATACGCTGTGGTATGAATGTTGGTGTAGAAATTACGATTCATCAACGCTGTTTTTTGCTCAGCAGTTAGTTCAAATCGGTTGTCGGAAGCAAGATAAACTCCGGAGTGATTATCTGCGGCTACTTCGGCATCCAAAGTAAGAGCAATGGAACCATTCGATCCTGCAGGTGCAATATGAAGGTGAGAACCACCGGCTACAGTAGTGTCAAATTCTCCTTCAAGATTTGCAAAAGAACCGGATACGAACAAAGAATCTCCAACCAGTTCAAATACTAACGAACCGCTGGCCATGGTTTTGGCAGCAGGTACTTCAAAAGCACCGGAGAGGTTAGACCGGTAATAAGCCTCGGCCTCGGGTAAAAGTTGTCCGCGGAGTTCTCCATTGGCATAATTTTCGGAGTGAATGTTGATGTACATTCCACGCTTCATCAAGGTATCAACCTGTCCGGAGGTAAGCGTAAAGGTGTTTTCAGAACCTACAAAAGCTCCGCCCTGGCTGTCTCCGTCAGCGTTTATAGTTAAAGGGAAAAGTACTCCACCGCTTTCACCTGCCATTCCGGAATGGATATGAGCTCCACCGGCAATGTCGGTTGCAATGGCACTGCTCAGGTTATCGAACGAGCCTTCTACAACCAGTTCATTCCCGTTCAGCGTGGCGGTTACAGAACCGCTGGCCATGGAAGTAATAGGAGTGGCTTCATTACTTCCGCTTAGTTGTGCTTCGAATACTGTTTGTGCGTTTGAGAAGGGAGTCAATCCAAACATCAGTAAACACAAAGCAGTCAAAAAAGATGGTAACTGTTTAAGCGTCTTCATATGATTTAGTTTTTATTAAAATTCACAAAACCCGGTTTGGGTCTTGGTTCTCTTGACTAATCTATACGAGATAAATCGCCGTACAGATTGCTTGTACTAAATCAAAGAAGTGTCAGCGGATAAAGTTTCGAATGTACCCGCAGATAAAATTATTCTAATATGCTGTAGTGGGTTACATGTTACCAAGCAGATACATGTCGCCGGTAGGCTGAGGTACTCCGCCTTTAGGCTCCATGGTAATGGCAAAGGCGCCTTCACGGGCATCGCTTTGCAGCTGCTCGATCTTGAAGAAGTTATCCCGTTGCGGGTCATCTACAGCAAACACTCCGGCACTGATAGGTTGTCCGTTCACGATAAACCATAGCTGATAATCTTTATCGGTGGGTACAGCCGGCATGTTGGCAACCTGAAGCAAGGCGCGACCACCTTGTTTATCCCAAACTACTTTTCCATAGCCATTTGGGTTGGTATTTTCCATACCCGCCATCATTACCAGGTCCACTTCCCGGGCTTCCAGGATAGTAAGAAGTTCTTCTTTGCGCTGCACTTCGCTCTGAAGCTCTTCTATAGTGGTTTGTTGCTGCGCTATTGTTTGTGATTGGCCGCGCATGTCTTCTTCCAGTGATTGCGAGTAAAACAGTAATCCAATAGATGTAAATATAAAGATGAAGGAAGCCGCAACCGCTACCCGGTACCATCTCATGCGATGGACAGTGGCGTTCTTGTTGTCAGCAGACTGGTTGTTAGCAACTCCGGTTGCCATTTGCATGATGCTCTCTTTTACGGAGAGGGAAGGCTTTTCAGCCGGTGCAAGAGTAGCCATTTCGGCTGCTACTGCTTTCAATTCATCATAAAGAGCAAGCTGGTCTTCATTGGCATCAGCTAAAAGCTGCTGAAATTCTTTTTCCTCACTGTCGCTTAATGCATGGAGTACGTGCCCCGTACAGAGCTCAGTAAATCTGTTATTCTCGTTGCTCATAATTCTATTTCCTTCGCTAAAAGCTCTCTTAATTTTATCATGCCGTCTCTCATCCTTGTTTTAACAGTACCGAGAGGGATGTCGTATTCGTCTGCGATTTCACTTTGGCTCATTCCGTTAAAATAAGCCACTTGTAATACCTTCCTTTGTTTGTCAGATATTTGGTCCAACGCATCGCGCAATTTTTTTGCCCGATCGGTTAATATGGTTTTTTCCAATGGATCTGTTTCATCTGAATACAGCGGATAAAAAACGTCCTCATTATCCAGGCTGGTTGACTGCTTTTTCTGTTCCTTATAAACCTTGGACCGCAGACGGTCTATCGATTTATTTCGGGTCAGGGAAACAATCCAGGTGTACACAGTTCCTCGTTCCAAATCAAACTGTTCAGCTTTTTCCCAGATCTGTGTAAATACTTCCTGAAGCGTATCTTCCGCTTCCTCTCTTTTTTTGAGGATGGATAGAATCAGGCCAAACAACAGTCTGTTATATTGATCATACAATTCGGAGAGGGCAGAGGCATCCCGCGCTTGAATGCGGGCCATAATATCCCGATCCCTTTCTTCGTCCTTTGTCAGGACTTTCCCAATTGTCGATAAAATAAAAAATAGCATAAATGTCTGATGTGATTATATACGCAGGCCGTTCAACATTGGATTGACATCCTGATAAAATTATGACGTAAATAAAAGGAAAAACTGATCATTAACCCAAAGCTTTCTTCATTTTCTCTAAATCGGTGATGGGCTGATCGCAGGCAAAATCCCTGCATATATATAAGGTGGGCTTATCATCCAGTTTCTTCTGGGAGGCCACATAACCCGCAATTTCAGCCAGGGATTCCTGATACTGATCGGTTACAAAATGCAATACTTTGAAAGGAGAGAACCGGTTTCTGATTACATCAAGTATCTCCTTCAGTTCAGAAGTTTCTCCCCGTAATGTTATTTCTTTGGCTTGCGCATGTAAGAACTGTATAGCCTGCATGCTGTGGCAAATACTTGCGCCCGAGCGGATTAAATCAGCCGAGAATGCCCGTCCTATTTTATCCGCATAATCTTCCAACCCTGTATTTCCGGAAAGTCTGCTTAGCCGGATCAGGTTCGTCATGGCTACGGAGTTGGAGGAAGGCATGGCTCCGTCAAAGATCTGCTTCTGACGACCATATACCTGATCCTCGTCTGCAATACTGAAATAGAATCCGCCTTTTTCCTCATCCCAGAACAGCTCAATAAACTGATCATTCAGATTTAAAGCTTTTTTAAGGTATTCCGGCTTTCCGGTCGACTCATATAATTCAAGAAGTCCCCACACCAAAAACGCATAGTCATCGCCCATGGCATTGATAGCTGCGTCACCGTCGTTGTATCGGTGCAATAGGGTTCCGTTATCCATCAGATTCTCTTCAATAAACTGCAGGGCCTTTTCGGCAAGTTGGGTAAACCGGTCTTCACCAAAAGCGAAACCGGCTTTTGCCAAAGCGGCCATCATAAGCCCGTTCCAGTCGGTAAGGATTTTATCATCCAGCAGAGGGCGTTCTCTTTCTTCCCGTTGCTCAAAAAGCGTACTTCTGATGTCATTAAACAAGGACAGCTGTTCTTCACTCAAAACAGACTTCAGGTGCGGGATGTTTTTTCCGGTTCGCTGTTTGGTAGCTTCATCTTCAAAATTGCCTTCTTCTGTGATCCCAAAGAGCTCGATAAACTCAGAAGCATCACCGGAAAGCAGGGATTGAATTTCGTTTTGTTCCCACACATAGAACTTCCCTTCCTCACCTTCACTGTCGGCATCTTCCGCGGAATAGAAACCGCCTTCGGGATGAAGTAAGTCTCGTTCCACATAATCCGCAATCTCATATACGGTTTGTTTAAAAAGCGGATTTTGAGTGGCTTGCCAGCCTTCCGTGTAGGCCATCAGCATCAAAGCCTGATCGTAAAGCATTTTTTCAAAGTGGGGGAGCAGCCATTCCTCATCGGTGGAGTAACGGTGGAAGCCATATCCAATATGATCCCAGATTCCGCCCAATCGCATTTTCTCCAGCGTGTCGGTCACCATATCCAGAAAACGTTCTTCGCCGGTAAGTTTCCACTGCCGCAGCATAAACATCAGGTTGTGGGGACTGGGGAATTTAGGAGCCGATCCAAATCCGCCATGTTTGGCATCATATCGTTGAGCTAACTGTTCGGCGGCAAAATCGGTGGCTTCGGTTCCGGGAAACTTGCCGCTTTCGAACTCCTGCGATCGGGTAAATCCTTCCCGGATTTTAGCCGTTGCCTTCTCCACTCGTTTAGGCTCGTTCTTCCACATACCTTTTACGCCGGGAATAAGCTGACGAAGTCCAATTCGGTCGTAGCGGGCTTCCTTCGGGATGTAGGTTCCCGCAAAAAACGGTTCCTTATCCGGGGTCATGATGATAGTCAAAGGCCAGCCGCCTTGTCCGGTCAGCATCTGGCACACGGTCATGTATGTGCTGTCGATATCGGGACGTTCCTCCCGGTCCACTTTCACGTTGATGAAGGCTTCATTCATCAGCTCGGCGATATCCGGATCTTCAAAACTCTCATGGGCCATTACATGGCACCAGTGGCAGGTGGCATAGCCGATGGAGAGAAAGACAGGTTTGTTCTGCTCTTTGGCTTTACGGAAGGCTTCATCCCCCCAGGGATACCAATCCACGGGATTATCAGCGTGCTGTTTCAGATATGGGCTTTTCTCGTCTTTGAGTTTATTCGGCATGGTAATCTTTTTTGAAACGCTGACTGTAGTCAACGATAAATCGATCGTATTTGGTTTTCATTAGGGGTGAAGTAATCAGGAAGTCGGCCGAGGAGCGGTTGCAGGCCAGCGGGATGTTATACACGATACTGATGCGCTGCAGGGCTTTCACGTCCACATCATGGGGTTGTGCCTGAAGCGGGTCCCAAAAAAAGATCATCACGTCAATTTCATTCTGTACGATGGCGGTACCGATCTGAAGGTCGCCGCCAAGGGGACCACTTTTAAAGGTAAACACCGGCAGGTCTAATTTCTCAGACACCAGTGATCCGGTGGTTCCGGTTCCGAACAGGTTATGCTCGGACAGATGATCGCGGTTGTATTCGGCCCAGTCCAGTAAATCCGCTTTGCGATGATCATGGGCAATCAGCGCAATGTTCTTTTTTGGTTTCATGGGCTGAACTGTATCCGCTATGGACGGATGTAATTGCTTTGCAGACATAACAAGATGTTGAATTGAGTGAGTTGGTATAACTCAAAGATGCGAAGTGATGGGCAATTATAAAAATGAGTTGGGTGGGGGGTAACTTTGCTGCTACTAAAATTTTTGGGTTGGTTATCCTAGTTATGATGTTTGTTATACTTCTGTTTAGTCAAATTCGAGCAATTCAATTGAATCAGTGTCTGCATTATAAATTGAGTGGTAAGTACCTCTGCCATCATTTATGATTATCCAATCTTTCTTCCAATCTGTAGTGGTCATGTCCAAAGCATCCCAATTACCAATATTGGCGAACATTTTTTTCGAATTGGATGAATCAATATACCCAACGATTTGATAGTCAAGAAGGTCAATATTTCTCCAGTTTACCAAAGTCAGGTTATTTAAATCAGCTAAAGAATCGTTTTTTGCTCGTTCCAAATATTGAGCAAAGGATTTTTTGAAATTGAGAAGATTACTTCTGTTTGGAATCCAACCTTTATTCGATAAAATTGGCCACATTTCTAAAATTGACATCGAAGTGTCTTGTGACGGAAATTCGGTTCGGTGATTTGGCTTAAAAACGATGGCATGTAATGAATCAGACTGGAAGTAGATGGTAGAATCAGTTTCAATAATCTCTTCTTTCACATCGGATTTACAAGAGGCAAAGAAAATGAGAAGTAAGATTACTGAAAGGCTGTTTTTCATAAATGGGAAAAGAAGTGTAACGACCCAGCGTTTAAAGAGCGAGCCGAGTTAAATTAATAAAATTCTGAACTTTGTTCGAGTCCGTTTGAAGCGCCTTATGAGGCATACAATCTTAATAATTTTTTCTAAGTACATTACCAAGCACTTTATTGCACTCGTCAAATTTTCTTGATGCTTGAAGTTGATATGAATCGGCCTCTTTTTTTGAATTAGCGATAATCCCATTCCATATTATAGCTTTTAATTCATCCAATTGAGCTCGAATCTCGTCCTTCATTATTCTTTCAATCAGAACAGTAGTTTTAGCATCTGAAAGTCTGATTTTTTCATCAAGCTCTTCTGTAAGTAAAGCGCCCCATTTCCCAGTACTTTCATATGAATCGAGTTGTTCAAAGTAGGAAAGTGCGAACAACCTAATATATCCAATAAGCTCTTCTTGTAGTTCTAAAACCGTTTCTCTTTGAAAGGCCCTAGCCCTTTCTTCTCGTTCTTCTTTACTTAGTGCTTTTTGGATTCTAAATGAATTCCAATTTGAAATTGAAGTTGTTGCTATACTTGCTAAAGCGCCAATCGCAGTTCCAATAAATCCCCATACAGCTGGTTCCATAAGTTTAGTTTTTGTAAGCCTAACATATAATTATACGAACGAAGCTACTTTATTGTAATCTATCAAACAACTGTTTTTCAGGGAGTAAAGAGTAATGCGCAGACATGAGTTGTTTATAAACCGGTTGCCGACCTCTTTTGTTTTCTCCTTCGCAAGGAGAAAGACTCGTTGATTAACAGGGGAAGCCGGTATTGGTGTTGATTCTTTTTGCACCCGTACAAGTCTCCTCCTTGAGAAGGAAGAGATTTAGAGGAGGTCGGTGGTTGTAAAAGGGAAAAAGTTTATGAGTCGAACTCATTCCGAGTCGAATGGCTTGTGAAGTTATTTATCATCTTTAGTAACCACGGATCCGAATTCAAAATAGGACGTTCGAAAACAACTAAAAATTTAGAGTTTTCGTGATTTAGTGGCGAGATAAAAAGTTGATCTAATAAAAGGCTCTGACTGTATCTAAATAACCAGTCGCATTGGAGGGCGTTCCAGACGAATTTGCTTCACCTTGAATTCTTCGTCATCGAAGCCTTTGAGCTCTTTCATGCTTTCCTTCACGAAGAAGGTGTCGGAGTGTTTGTCGAGATACAGCTGCACGTCGGGGTGATTAAAGACGGCTTCCGAAACCATGATTTCTTTCTCAGAGGCAATATCCACCAGGCGGGAGGCAATGTTCACCGTGGTGCCAAAATAGTCGATACGGCCGTTCAGGTTCACGGCGGTACAATCACCGAAGTGAACGCCGGCCTTAATCTTGAAAGCATCTCCCATAGAAGTGGAAGTGGTAAAAATCTGTTGAATACGCTGTACGGCTTTAAGGGCAGAAACCGGCTCCCAGAAAACGGCCATCACCGAATCGCCGATGGTTTTTACAATACCACCGCGTTCCTCTGCCACAATCTGCTGAATGATCTTGAAATGACCCATTACCCGGCCAATGGCTGATTCATCTCCTTCCTGAACATACAATTCGGTGGAGTTCATCAGGTCAGTAAATAACATGGTTACTTCCGAGGCCTTTACTTTACTGGTTTCTTTCAGAGTTTCACGGGAGAATAACTCTCTGAAATCGTGCGAAGAACTTACCTCACTGGCATAAATGGCTTCTTCTTTCCAGTTCAATTTGTCGATAAAGCAGACGGCTTTCTTTGAAGAACGGTTGCTGATAATCAGGTTGGGATTGGTAGAAATGGTGATTTCCTGTCCATCCAGTTCTTCATCGGTAATAAATACATTGATATTGTCGGGGCCATCTTCTCTGGCGTGTAAAATCAGGTGACCTTCATGGTTGTGCGTCCGGAAAAGATAGGTTCCCTCTTCCAACTGTATTTGGGGATACTTGGTGTCACCAATGTCCAAATTTTGTTGGGTTACACGGTGCGGTTTGGACTGAGGTCCGCCCAAAGAATACTTTTTATCGGTGATTTTACGGATCAGAGGGTGGGGAGTAAACACCAGGTGGGTGTTTCGGTTAAAATCCATCATGTAATCGGATTCACAATCATTGCAATACAGGTGGACCCGTGCTTCCCGCATCTTCCGGAAGGTATGTTTCGGGGATTTGCATTTTGGGCAGCATACATCCCAGCTGAAGTCCAGTAAATCCAGTTTGGCAGCATGAAGAAATACGTTCAGAACAGAATACTTTTTCTCCCCCCAGTACTCCGCTAAGGAATAGGGGTGAATGCGTTCCAGCTCTTCGTCTTCGCCAAGAAGGATAAGATCGAACAAGCGGTTTACAATTCGCTTACGTTTGCTGTTCTCAATAAGCTGTGCTTTTATCGTTTTGATTTTACGCTCAGCGCCACGAACCAATTTCTTGGGTTTTGAAATTTCGTATGGCCTCAGGTTTTGGGAAATACTGTCATCAACCTGCTGCAGATATTTAGCTAAACGTCGCTTAACTACATATTCGACATATCCTTTTATCAAGAACGAGAACAGTGGGTTAGCCGGCTCTATCCAGATTTTTATACTGACCCGGGTTTGATCATCCAGAGAGGTAAATTCGGTTGAGAATCTAAGCCCCTTCAGGATTCCAAGTTTGTAGTGGCGGCTCACCCCAAAACGATACGGATACTCCCAGATATATGGAGTTTGACGCCAGCTAACATACGACTTTAGTTTGTTATGGCTGAGTTCCAGGGAACCTTTGGGGGTACTTCGGGAAAGAGAGGTTTCGCTGACGGGAGTGGCACCTAATATGCGAAATATCCGGTTGGTATCCGAAACGTAAGGCCATAGCTTTGCCGGTGGAGCCGACAGACTAAATTGCCAGTGATAAAATTGCTGTTGTCCTTCTTTCATTTAACTAACCGAATAACTCTATTATATAAAGGTTCGACACTTGATGAATGAACCCGTATCTTTATCGTTACTAAATAGAGTTTTTGATAAGTAGAATGTTACAAAATTTTAATAGACAATAATAATGGCTAAAGAACGAACACTGACTATTCTGAAACCCGATTGCGTACGAAAAGGACTGATCGGAGAAGTAACTAAACGAATTCAAGAGGCCGGCTTTTCAATCCTTGCGATGAAAATGACCCGCCTTACCAAAGATACAGCCGGAGGCTTTTACGCCGTTCATAAGGAGCGTCCATTTTACGATGAGCTTTGTGAATTCATGAGCAGCGGCGCTTGTGTACCCATGATCCTCGAAAAGGAAAACGCAATTGCAGACTTTCGGGAATTAATCGGAGCTACCAATCCTGCGGAAGCTGATGAAGGGACTATTCGCGCCGACTTCGCTGACAGCGTTGGAGAGAATATCATTCACGGTTCCGATTCCGTTGAAAATGGAAAAATTGAGGCAGCTTACTTCTTCGCCGAATCTGAAGTGGTGGCAAATCAGGCTTAATTAATTCCTGTATTCATACTACATTCAAGCCCCGCAGGCTTTCTGTGGGGCTTTTTTATTTCCAAACCTGATCCACGCTATGAAAAATATATCCTGTCTGATTTTACTAAGCCTGATTTTGCTTGGTTGTTCTTCCCAACAGCCGCAAACAACTAGCACCGTAAAAACCGGTGCCGAGGTGTTACTTGATCAACATCTGGGGGAGTTAGAAGGAAAACGGGTAGGGCTGGTGATGAACCCAACATCCCGGGTAGAAGGCGTACATATGGTGGATACCCTTCTGAGCCTTGGTGTGAATGTGACAGCCCTTTTTGCTGCTGAACATGGATTTCGGGGGGAAGCCGGAGCCGGTGAGCAAATAACGGATGGAGTTGATGAGGAAACCGGGTTGCCTGTATTTTCCCTGTACGGCTCTACCAAAAAACCAACGGCTGAGATGCTTGATGAGGTTGATCTTCTCCTTTTTGATTTGCCTGATATGGGCGTTCGGTTCTACACCTACAACTCTACCATGGGGCTGGTGATGGAGGCTGTAGCCGAGTATGATAAAGAGCTGTGGATTCTGGATCGACCCAACCCATTGGGTGGAAATTATGTAGCCGGGTGGATTCTTCAGGAGGAGTACAAATCATTCGTAGGTTCCTATCCCATGCCGATTGCCTATGGTATGACGATGGGAGAGATTGCTCATATGGCGGTGGGCGAAAAGTGGTTGAATTTACCAAATGAGCCAAACTACAAAGTAATTAAAACGGCCGGCTGGGAACGGGACATGCGCTGGCCCGAAACCGGATTGCCCTGGATTGCCCCTTCTCCAAATCTGCCTACTTTTGAGCATGCGTTTATATATCCGGGCACGGTGATTTTTGAAGGAACCAACCTCTCGGAAGGGAGGGGGACAGAGAACCCGTTTTTAACCATTGGCTCGCCCGGGTTCGATTTTAACCAGAACGAGCTCCGGGAATTGGAGAAAAAACATTCGGTACAATTAGATTCGGTCACCTTCACTCCACAATCCCTCCCCGGAAAAGCTTTACATCCCAAGCATGAAGGACAGCAATGTACCGGAATTCGAATTTCTATTCAGGGAGATTATGATGAAACAGATCCGGTGCGATTAGGACTGGATTTGCTGAAGTTTGCTCAGGCTCACACCCCCAACTTTGAGATGAAGGCATTCGCCAATAAACTCTATGGCATCGATTTGAAATCAATCATGGAGAACGAAGAAGACATTCCATCGTGGCAGGATGAAGTAGAAGCTTTCAAAAAACTTCGAACTCCGTATTTGATATACTAACCGGGCTTTAGTCAGTCTCGGGGTTTTGGCGCATCCATTCATAGCTGACAAGAGCAGCACTCACGGAAGCATTCAAAGACTCAACATTATTCTGCATGGGAATGTGTATCACTTCATTGCATCGCTTTAAGTTTTCGGGGTGAATTCCTTCACCTTCACTTCCCACTAAAAAAGCGACGGGTTTATTTAAATCAGCTTCCCACAGGGATTTCTTGCCCGATCCATCCAAACCAATAATGGAAAAGCCGGTGGCCGTCAGGTCTTTAATCCCCTGGTTGATGTCATGAATACGGATCACAGGAATTCTTCCTGCGGTACCTGCTGAAGTTTTAAACACCGTGGAATTAACCGGTGCCTGATTTTGCATCGGAATGATAACGGCATCCATCCCGGCAGCTGCAGCGGAACGTAAAATCGCCCCGAAATTATGAGGGTCTTCAATACCATGTAGAAGCAAAACAGCCGGGTTCTTCGACATAATCAGCGTTTCCACCCAATCAAAAAAAGGAGTGTAGGATACCGTACTCATTTGAGCCACAAATCCCTGGTCGTTGACTTTACCAACAAGGCTGAAAATTTTGGGACCGGGAACCTTCACCAAAGGGACATCGTTGGTATGTGCAAGCTCTGATATATTTTGGTAGGAAGAAGGCTTGATATTATTCTTGACATAAATTTTGTCAATTTCAGCGGGTTGATTTTGGAGCGCTTCCTCTACCGGATTGCGTCCATAGATAAAAAAGTTTTCAGATTTGCTCATAAAAAATTTTAAAGTCGTTTTAGTTTCATTATAATAAATGAGTGTCGAAAGACAGGTTAGCTAAAAAATAAAGGACATGTTTGAAGAAGAGAAACATAAAGACCCATTAGTTAGCGATGGTTTAGAGCAACTCAATATAACCAACCGTAAGGCTACAGGCATCTCTGATTTCATGGATCGTGTGCACTCCATAAACGGACTGCATTTTGTGTCGGCCATAACTCAGATTTTTTTAGGGACGTCTGTGGTAGCGCTTTCATTGATAAATAGCATTCAGCCATTTTGGTTAGCTACCATCATGACGGTGTTTGGAAGTATTACCACTATGGTAGGATTATATTTCATGTATAGCATTATTACTCACTCAGGTGCATTCGATTCACTTTTGCATAAAGCTATTAAGCGTGTAATAAGCTCACAAAATTAATTCATTGTTAATAATTTTTTTACGGCAGTAACAACTCACCTTGTTATCATAGGGTAATCTTTGTATTTCAAAACCCTCTGTTAATTTGAGATTCCTTTTTTCTTTAATCCCCTTATTATTGCTGGTACAAACAACCATCAATTCTCAGCCCTCATCTGTGAAGTTACCAGTGAAACTATATTCCGGCTCTGAATACAATTTTGTAGTCATCGGCCATAGGGGAGCCAGCGCCTATTATCCTGAAAATACGATGACTTCATTTAAGGCTGCGTATGAAATGGGAGCCGAAATGATAGAACTCGATATTTTGCTGAGCAAGGATGGAGTTCCGGTTGTTATTCATGATGAAACCCTGGACCGTACTACTAATGGTACCGGAAAAGTAGCTGACTACACTCTGACCGAACTTCGAAAATTAGATGCCGGTCTTTGGTTCGGAAGAGAGCATGCCGGTGAGCAAATTCCCACTCTCGAAGAAGTGCTTCAATTTGCCAAGGATAGAATAGCGCTTAACATCGAAATTAAAACCGAAGCCGTTACGGATGAACTCCTCGGAGGCATTGAAGAGAAGGCACTGAATTTGGTGAAGAAATATGAAATGGAGGAGTATGTATTGTTCTCCAGTTTTGATTATCGGGCTATATCTCATCTGAAAAAGCTGGATGTGGACATCTCAGCCGCATTACTGTACGAGAAGAAGCAATCGTCTCGCCGACTTCCTTCCCAATTAGTAGCCGATTATAAGGCTGATGCTTTTAACTGCAGCAGGCGTCAGTACTCAAAAAGATGGGCAGAAGACACCCAAAGGCATAATATTCCTGTTTTTGTGTATACCGTTAATAAAGAAAGGCAGATGGAAAAAATGATTGAAAGGGGAGTAAGCGGTATTTTTTCCGATAAGCCGGACGTGCTGAAGCGGGTTGTGGATAACATGTGGAAAACAAAGTAGCTTTTATTGCCAATCTGGATTGAATGGGGATGGTGAACCCCCTATATTTTACATCCATCAACTACACTCATTTCCCGCATGTCCACCAAATATATTTTTGTAACCGGAGGAGTTACATCTTCGCTCGGAAAAGGAATTATCTGTGCATCTCTCGGTCGTCTGTTGGTTGCGCAAGGCCTCAGAGTAACCATTCAAAAACTGGATCCCTACATCAACGTGGATCCGGGAACCATGAACCCCTACGAACATGGTGAGGTTTACGTAACTGATGACGGCGCTGAAACTGATCTCGATCTTGGACACTATGAGCGCTTTCTGGATATCAAAACGTCACAAAGTAATAATGTGACCACCGGTCGTATTTATTATGATGTAATTACGAAAGAACGGCAGGGAGCTTACCTGGGAAAAACCGTTCAGGTGATTCCACATATTACCGACGAGATTCAGTCTCATGTACTGAAATTGGGGCAGTCCGGGGATTATGATGTGGTGATTATAGAAATTGGAGGAACTGTCGGTGACATTGAAAGTTTACCCTACATAGAAGCTGTTCGACAGTTACGATATAATGTGGGGCGACAAAATACCTTGTCTATTCATCTGACACTGGTTCCGTATTTAGCTGCGGCCGGGGAGTTAAAAACCAAGCCCACCCAACACTCGGTTAAAACGCTATCAGAAAGTGGACTTCAGCCCGACATCCTGGTCTGCCGAACAGAACATCACCTTGACGAAACTATTCGACGGAAAGTAGCTCAGTTCTGTAATGTAGATCTGGAAGACGTGATTGAGTCTCGCGATGCCCGCAGTATTTATGAAGTACCGCTGTTGATGCAGGAAGAAGGTCTCGATAAAAGGGTGATCGAAAAGCTGAAGCTTAAAACAAAAGAGCCGAATCTTGATAACTGGATTGGTTTTGTAGAAGCCGTTTGTAATCCTTCTGGGGATATAAATATTGCGCTGGTCGGGAAGTACGTTGAGCACCATGACTCTTACAAATCGATTGTTGAGGCGTTTATCCATGCCGGAGCTGTTAATGACTGCAAAGTAAATATAAAGTGGATTCAGTCAGACAACCTGACCCGCGAGAATGTTGAGAAAGAATTCAATGACATATCCGGTGTTTTAGTGGCTCCGGGTTTTGGTGGACGTGGAATATCCGGAAAGTTAGCGGCTGTTGAATATGCCCGTACAAATGATATTCCATTTTTTGGAATATGCTTGGGCATGCAATGTGCAGTTATCGAATATGCCCGGGATGTTTGCGGATGGGAAGATGCCAACAGCACCGAATTTGATGAAGATGCCGAATACCCCATTATCGATATTATGCATGATCAAAAGAATATCGAGAATATGGGCGGAACCATGCGATTGGGTAAATATACCTGCAAACTCAAAAAGGGGACCAAGTCGTACGAAGCGTATGGGGATGAAGTGGTTGAAGAGCGCCACCGTCACCGATATGAGGTTAATAACAATCTCCGCTACAAACTGACGGAAAACGGAATGGTGCTGGCAGGTATGAATCCCGAACGAGATTTGGTGGAAATTGTCGAGATTCCGGATCATCCCTGGTTTGTTGGCGTTCAATTTCACCCGGAATTAAGAAGTACGGTGAATAACCCGCAGCCGCTTTTCGTGGATTTTGTTAAAGCCAGTCTGAAACATGCAAAATCTTCAAAGCTGTATAAGCCTCGCAAGGCCAAGAAAGCCATAGCTGAAAATTCCTGATGTCAGAATCCTACACGAATCGGGTACGCGTTCGGTCTTGTGGGTTGCTATTTAAAGAGGGGAAACTTCTGCTTGTGGAGCTGATGTCGCCGGTTACAAACCAATGGACCTGGATTCCGCCGGGCGGTGGCGTAGAATTTGGAGAGTCGCTTGAGGAAGCTCTCGTTCGTGAATTCAGGGAAGAAACCGGACTCATTATATCTGTTGGTAAACAGGTTCATATAAATGAAGTTATTCAAGGTTCGATCCATGCTATTGAATTCTACTATATCGTGAATCAGGAAGGCGGTGACCTTAAGCTAGGTACAGATCCTGAGATAAGTACAGATCGGCAGCTATTGCGCAATATTGGTTTCTTTGGGCGAAAAGAAGTCGCAGAATTAAATACCGCCCCGGATTTTATTGGACCTTCTCTTTGGGATAAGATTGCACGGTGATCTGGTTAATGAAGGCTTCACTATAAAAAAGTGTAGGGGAAAACCTCAAAGCTTGCAAAACGCTTATCAAAGCGTATTTCTTTCCTTATATTCAACAAAATTCTAATCAACGAAAACACATGAAAAAGCTACTCATTCTATTTTTTGCTCTCGGAATTTCAATCAGTGCCTGTACGAATTCCGGGGACGTCAAGACTTTTATTAATGCCAATGGTTATACCTTCTCCGGAGATTCACTGGTCACCTTTAAGACTATGGTTATCGAAAATGGAAAAATTAAAAAGGTGGGTGGACAAGAGCTATCGGAAGGAGCGACCGGCGAGATTGTTGACTTAGCAGGAAAGACCGTGCTACCGGGTTTGATTGATGCTCACGGTCACGTAATGGGGCTTGGGTTCCAGGAACTGAATGTAAATGTGGCCGGAATAGAATCACTGGAAGCCACTTTAGATACTATCAAGGCGTATGCGGAAGCTAATCCTGAGCTGGAATGGATTCAGGGACGGGGCTGGAACCAAACCCTTTGGGAAGAGAATGAATTCCCAACTGCGGAAGACCTGGATCGGGTTGTTCCTGATCGCCCGGTATATCTCTCCAGGGTTGATGGCCACGCAGGATGGGTAAACAGCAAGGCCCTGGAACTGGCCCAGGTTAGTAAAGATACTCCCGATCCGCAGGGCGGAAAAATTATCAGGGACCGAAATGGAGAAGCTACCGGTGTTTTTGTGGATGCGGCTGAAAACTACATTATGGAAATTATTCCGGAACCCACTGAAGTTGAAAGAAAACGTGCGTTGGAGCTGGCTCTCGAGCAAATGGCACGTATGGGTCTTACATCCGTTCATGATGCAGGAGTAAGCGCAACGAATTGGGAAATTTATAAAAAGTTTGCCGATCAGGGTAAAATGACCGGCCGTATCTACGCTATGATTGGTGGCATGACCGCTTTTGAAGAGCTTTCCCAAAACGGACCTGTTGACTCGTATGCGAATGACCGGTTAGCACTCAGAAGTGTAAAGCTTTATTCGGATGGTGCCCTAGGAAGTCGCGGTGCTGCCATGATTGAACCTTATTCGGATGATCCCGGAAATCGTGGATTGCTTTTTGCAGACCAGGAAGAATTTAACGAAATCATGATGACAACGGCATCGGCAGGATTTCAAACCAACGTGCATGCTATTGGTGACCGTGCAAACCGTGTGATTTTAAATGCTTTTGCTCATGTAAAGGATGAGCTGGGTAATCAAGGGCTTCGTCACCGAATAGAACACGCTCAAATTGTTTCACTTGAAGATATTCCACGGTTCGCAGAGCTGGACATCATTGCTTCTATGCAGCCCCGCCATGCCACCAGTGATAAGAATATGGCCGTGGATCGTGTTGGTGAAGAACGCATTGAAGGCGGTTATGCCTGGCAGACCTTCCTGGATCAGGGAACAATCGTTGCTGCAGGTTCCGACTTTCCGGTGGAGCCTTCAAACCCGTTTTGGGGACTGTACTCGGCTGTAACAAGAATGGACCATGAAGGAAACCCTCCGGGCGGCTGGTATCCGGATGAATCTTTGAGCCGGGAGGACGCTCTTAAAGCATTCACCATTGATGCAGCCTATGCCGCTCATCAGGAAGAAGTGCTTGGTTCCATCGAAGAAGGAAAATGGGCAGATTTCGTGATTATAGATCAGGACTATTTTGAAGTGCCGGCTAAGGATATTTACAAAATAGATGTACTGGAAACCTGGGTAGCCGGTGAAAAGGTATATGCCAAGGCTGACTGATTAAATCGGGAACATCAGCTTTAGTAACAGGTTTAAGGTAATGAACATCTAAAAAATCATTATTTATGAAGTATAGAATAACCACTTTTACTTGTTTATTACTTTCTGTATCCCTGTTTTTGTTTTCGTGCAATACAACTAACAGCGACAAAAACCCACCGGAGATGCCACCACCTGAGTCAATGAAAGTTGACATGTCGGAGATGGAATCGGCATCGAATAAAGCGGTTGCTAAAGCTGCCGAATCTAATTTCAATACAGCTTTGTTTGCTGCAGGAGTAGCTAAAGTTATTTTAGAAGCGAACCTGGCTATTCCAAGAGCACTCATGACCGCCGCTCAGGATAAATCAGCTGAGGCTGTAAATGGCAATGAGTGGGAGTGGAGCTACACCACAGCTGCCAACGGTGAAAACTACGGAGTTAGGTTGACAGCCAGTGTAGAGTCTACCGATGAAGTAACCTGGAATTTCTATGTTACCAATTCTGAATTGGGATTCGATAATCAATTGTTCTTCACCGGTACTTCTGATTTTGATGCTACATCAGGCACCTGGACTTATTTCGATTTGGAATCCGGACAGGAAGTGTCAGTAGTAACCTGGGAGCGATCGGAAAGTGAAACATCCGTGATGCTTGAAGTTAAAAGCGACCGGAATGACAACCTTGGCGATTCCATCAGTTATGATTTTGATGGAACGGTTAAAACCGTGGTGTTTGTGGATGTTTCTGAAGATGAGACTACGACCATAAGCTATAACACGGAAACCATGACCGGTTTCATTATTTCACCAAATTATAATGAAGGTGCAAAATCTTGCTGGGATGAAAATCTCAACAATACAACCTGCAGCAGCTAACGACTGTTTAAAAAGCCTTTAAAAATTCTAAAGCCTCGTCTTTTATTAGATGGGGCTTTTTGTTTTATAAAAGCATCTGAAAGCATATATTATATGTACAAAATATGTATAAAGTTTCAGGAGGCATTTATGAAAGGCAAGCAAAATCCGTTGAGAGGGAGGGGAGCATCTGATAATCCCGTTAATCGTTTTGAGGGAAATTACATCGATTATGATATTGATGAGGAAACAGGCGAAAAGCCATCCCCTAAAACACAACTTATCAAGGATGATACCAAAACAATAATCACCTATAACAAAAGTGAAGACATCAGCTTTGATGCGAGTATCAATCCATACAGGGGATGTGAACATGGGTGTATCTATTGTTATGCGCGGCCTTTTCATGAGTATCTGGGCTATTCCTCAGGACTGGATTTTGAATCTAAGATTGTTGTGAAATATGATGCCCCCGAACTGCTCAGAAAAGAACTGAGCTCCCCCAAGTGGAAGCCCCAGGTAATTGCGATGAGCGGTGTTACGGATGTATATCAACCTTTAGAAAGAAAGCTGGAGTTAACCAGAGGATGTTTGGAAGTGATGGCTGAGTTTCGGAATCCGGTAGGTTTAATTACCAAGAATCATTTGATAACCCGTGACATTGACATTCTTTGTGAGCTGAATGAATATAATTGCGTGAGCGTGACGATATCAGTCACTACGCTGGACAAGGATCTGACCGGAGTAATGGAACCGAGAACTTCTCGTCCAAACCGCAGGTTGGACGCTATTCGTCAGCTGGCAGATGCGGGGATTCCGGTTGGGGTAAACGTAGCTCCCATCATTCCGGGATTAACTGACCATGAGTGCGCAGAAATTCTGGAAAAAGCATCGGCAGCCGGAGCATCATTCGCAAATTATATCATCGTACGGTTGCCGTATAAAGTAAAGGACATGTTTCAGGAATGGTTGGGGCAACATTATCCAGAGAGAAAGAAGAAAGTGCTGCGCAAGATTCTGGATGTTCGCGATGGAAAATTAAACAGCTATGAATGGAAAGAGCGCATGAAAGGGAAGGGGAATTTCTCAAAACAAATTTCCGATCTGTTTAAAGTGCAAACTAAACGTTTGGGGCTCAATGAGAAGAAAAGATATCTAACAACAGACCATTTTAAGAAAAGTACTGGCACACAGCTAAAATTATTTTAACGGTATTACAATTATTTAATTCAAAAAAGAAACTATTAAGATTTTTCTTCGTCTTAATACTGTATTAAGTAGCTTTTTTTTAAAGCCCGATATCTATAAGCACCGAGAGCAACCTCAAGAAAAGTAGCTTTTTCAACATATTAGCCCTCGAGTCAGATATCGGGTTTTTTTCTTTTCCGACAATAGATAATTCATTCAATCTTCAAAATAGAAGCGTATTTCTAATTTGACATTTGACTACCTGGAAATTACAATTCAGGAGCCAATCTATAACTCTCATAAGAGGAGGATACGTTATGAATGAAGAGACAGCATTTCTCGATGCCGCAGAAAGCGGCGATATTAAAACCATCAAATCCCTGCTGCAAGATGGTATGAACGTAAACACAAAAGACAGCCACGAACGAACCGCTCTGCTGAAAGCTGCCAAGCATGGGCATATGGATATTGTTGAGCTTTTAATTAAACACGGTGCCGAGATAGATCATCGTGATAACAGGGGAACGTCGGCTTTGTATTGGGCTTCGACAAACGGACATTACGATATTGTACAATTATTAATTGAGAACAGCGGAGATGTGGATGTTCATGATGACCGTGGATGGTCAGCTAAAGATCAGGCCATAACGCATCACCATGATGGAGTGGTGGATTTGTTAAATGAAGCCGGCGCCCATTAACCGGAATAGCGATTTATGGTAACCATTGATTAAAGCCCCTTCGATATTCGATGGGGCTTTTTTATTCTTTCGCGTATAGCAAAAAGATGGTCGGTCGCTTATCCAGATCCGGTAGCTTCATCGATTCCCACTCAGAAATATGCTTCGAAATGATTTTTTCTGAAGGAAGTGTGATATCCGTAGCCGTGCAAAGGCGGGTAGCCGGAGAGCAGGCAGAAATGACATCTTTAAGCAGCTCATTGTTGCGGTAAGGAGCTTCCATAAAAATCTGGGTTCGGTCGTGTCTGCGGGATTCGCCTTCCAGCTGACTAATCATAGATTTTCTTTTCTTCTGGTCCATAGGAAGGTAGCCGTGAAAGGAAAATTGCTGCCCATTAAATCCGGAAGCCATAAGGGCGAGAAGGATAGAGGAGGGGCCCACAAGAGGAACCACATTAATCTGATACTGATGAGCAAGCTTTACTAATCGTGCACCGGGATCGGCAACACCTGGAGCTCCGGCTTCAGAAAGAATTCCGGCATTCCGACCATTGAGCAACGGTTTAAGAAAGGAGTGTATTTCTTGCTCCGGCGTGTTTTTATTGAGAGGGTAAAAATCTATCTCATACTCGGGAACGGTTGCTCCAACCCATTGAAGGAAAGAAGTAGCGCTTTTGAGGTTTTCTACCATTAACACATCAAGTTCTCTGAGTACATTCAAAGTGTATTCCGGAATGGTATTATTTTCCGGAGTTTTTCCAAGCGTGGTGGGAATCAGATACAGCGTTCCTGTATTCATTAATCTACCCGTTCAATTTCAAATTTCTCATCATTTTCGTTGATGAGTTTCCTTCGCACATATCGGTTCACAAAAAAACCGGAAATAACCGTCACAACCAACCCTATGAAAGCAACACTCATATTAAAAAACGAGGTGCTTTTCTGAATATTGAAGGTGGGATAAAGCACAATTTCCTGGAAGGCTCCCTTTTGATATCGGATAGGAATGGTACTGGACTTCATTAGTTCCTGTGCCATTTGTACAGACAGAGAAAGCCGGCGCTCGATTACTTCATCTTCGGTCTCAAACTTAATAACAACGTAACCGTTGCTTTGAGCTGCAATTTGTTTGATCTCAAAATCAGTGATTTCGGCAAGGTAGGTAGTTCCATTTTCATAGGTATCAATGGAGCTTTGGTAAACCAGGCCTTGCTGGATTACCAAGAACAAAAGATAAGTAGGAATAGCCCAGAAGAAGTAAAGCAGTCGGTAATTATTCATTGTTCTCGGCTATTTCATTTTGTGTGGTTTCATAAAGAGCAGGGTCCCAAATTAACCGTTGCTGGAAGTCTTCTTGCATGTGGTTTGCGCTCATGTGAACCCAGAACCCAACGGGAAGCTGATCAAAGAACACAGCCTGTACCGAGGTGTGGCCATCATAGATGGAAGTACCGAAATCGATTCCACCCAACAGCCCCATCCGGTTATCATAAATAGCGCCATAGTCTTCAAAACTGCGCGAAATAGGTTCAGAACCCATTGGCCAGCGAAGCTTTTCTTTTACTGCTTTTGAGACTTCTTCAGATACCACCTGATTATTAATAAGCCGGGCCATAAGATCAGCCATTTCTTGGGTAGTAGCTTGAGGAAAATAAGCCAAGGCATCCCGTTCCTGCATAAAGGTGAGAGACAGCCGGTCATCATAAAACTGGTTTTTCACCTGCTGATTGAATTCATCACCCTCACTTAGTTTTTTGGCTTCTGAGATTGATTGTTTGGCAAAATCAGAAAAGCTTAAACTGCCAAGTGCTGCAGTATCATTTAGAGACGGATTAATACGCATATACATCCCGCTGAAAGGAAGAGGAAGAGCAGTTTCGGGCATATCGAGCGAGTCTATAAGCATTCTGATGTTCTCCTCTCCAAGCCGGAACCAAAGGTAGTCTGCCGAAACCAGGTCACTGTTCTCAAGCATGGCCAAAACTACATCATCAAGAGGAGCTGTTCTACCTTCAAACTCTTCAATGAGCTTGTCGTGGTTGTTCTCACTGATCTCGGGCAGGGCAAACTTCTTAATATCCTTCAGGCTGATGCTTTCAGTCGGATCGAGTATACCTTCCGCAACCTGCCGTTCATACTCCATCAGTAAAAAAAGATTAGAGGTAGCACCAAGAGCTCTGGGGACATTCTCCTGATAAAATATTCCGGAATCAGGATTATTTACATTATAGGAAGTAATAGAAACCCACTCCGGATGTTCGCCTATAAATTCTGCCAGACCGGCAAGGGAGTAGGTGTTTTCAATGTACTGGCTGCCTTCGGCCATTCCTTCTTCATTTTCAAAAAGGGTTTCAAAGCCGGAATAATTAAGACCAATGACCAAAGCAAAAATGAATGCAGCAACGGCCATAAAGGTAAACAAAAACTTAAGTGCTCTCTTCAAGGAACAGGATATTTTCGGTTAAATTTCAGTCTCAAAGATACGAATAAGAGCAGAGCATATCTTGGATATAAATAGAATTAATTCCTGTTGAACAAATGGGGTTGATCTAACGGCAATAGCGCAAGTGTCCACCTGTGCGGTGACGCTACTAGATTATGATCTATTCTTTGCCCCCATCCGTCTTCTCCTTGCCAAGGAGAAGGATTTCTGTAATGCATTGAGATTACAAAGAGTCAGAATTGTAAATAAAATCAGCTCGGGTTACTCCCAAATCACATGCCAGCAATAGCCTGCATCATGATGGCACATAAATAAGCTCCATATGTACCCAGGGCATATCCCAATACGGCAAGCAGTACACCTACAGGAGCCAATGCCGAATGGAAAGCCGAAGCTACAATCGGTGCGGAGGCTGCCCCACCTACGTTAGCCTGACTACCCACTGCCACAAAGAAAAATGGTGCTTTAATGAGTTTTCCAACCGTCAATAATACCCCTACGTGAATTAATATCCATACCGCACCGATCACGAAAAAGCCGGGTGCATCCAGCATGGAGGCGATGTTCATTTTCATCCCGATGGTCATTACCAGGATATACAGGAAAAGACTTCCCAATTTAGAAGCACCCGCACCTTCAAGGTTTCGAACTTTGGTAAATGACAGGATAAGTCCACCGGTAGTGGCCACAACCACGATCCAAAAGAAGGCTGAATTCAAGCTTAAATCAGCCAGTGCCGGGGCGTTTTCATCAATCCAGGGAGCGATAGTATCACCGGCAAGGTGACCAAGAGCCACTATCACAAAGGCAACGGCTATTATTTTAGTGAAATCGACCAGGGTTGGAACACGTGCAATGTTCGCCTGATACTCCGCAATGTTATGCTTCAGTTCATCGATGGCTGAGGCGTCAGCTTTAAACCACTTATCCACCTGTTCGGAGATGCCGGCTCCGTAGAGCAGAAATGCCATCCAGATGTTGGCTACAATAATATCAACTGTTACCATGGCTCCGAATAAATCGGTACTTGGCTCAAACACTTCCAGCATCGCGGTTTGGTTAGCTCCGCCTCCAATCCAGCTTCCGGCCACGGTTGCAAGTCCACGCCATACGGCGTCCGGTCCGGTTCCGCCCACAATTTCAGGACTGATGGTTCCTACGATAAGCAGGGCAATGGGGCCGCCAATCATAATACTTCCGGTTCCTGCCAAAAACATAATGACGGCTTTAGGCCCCAGGTTCATAATTCCTTTAAGGTCTATACTCAGGGTGAGCAGTACCAAACTGGCTGGCAGTAAATACCGGGAAGCTACGTAATAGAGATTGGAATCGGCTTCAGAGACCACTCCAAAGGTAGTAAGTAGAGAAGGGATGAAATAGCACAAGAGCAGCGAGGGCACAAACTTATAAAATTTCTGCCATTTGGGATTATCACTGTGAGAGGTAATGAAAATTCCGGCCAGTATAGCCATCAAAAGTCCAAAGGTAACCGCATCGCTGGTGATTAGTGCTGAATCCATAAAGTGAATTTTGTTCTGAATTTAATGTCGAGTGAGGATACAAAATTCTTGGGAATGAGGCATGTAATCATTCAACCCTTTAAAAGCATAAAAAAAAACGTTAAATAAGGTTTTTTAAGTAAGGGATTGGAGTAAAGAGTCTTTATTTTCTGCGCTCACTCATTCATTAATAAAGATTCAAGTAATGATTGTATCCAAATTCGGAGGCACCAGCGTAGGCACTTTTGAGGCTATGCAACGCAGTGCCAGCATTGTGGCTGCCGATCCTGACCGTCAGCTTATCGTGATTAGTGCCACATCCGGCACCACCAACGACTTAGTTGCTCTTTCCGCCAGTCAGTTAGATTCTACTCAACGTGAAGAATTACTTGGCAATATTGAGAAGAGGCACCTTGCCATTATCGAGCAGTGTAAAGAGCAGGAAAAGCTAAGGAACGCATTTTACACTGAGTTTTCGAGGCTTCGTGAGCATCTTGATTTTGTAGGCCGTGATAAGCGTTGGAAAGATGCCTTGTATGCTTTTGGGGAGTTGATGTCTACCCGGGTGTTTGTTGAAGTGCTAAGAGAAAACGGAGTGGATGCAGAGTGGCTGGATGCCCGAGATGTGATGAAAACGGATTCTACCTTTGGGAATGCAGAACCGATTCTCGAATCCATCAAAAAGAAAGCTGCAAAGCATATTCAGAAGGGCAAGACCTATCTGACTCAGGGATTTATTGGTTCCGATGTATTTGGAAACACAACGACATTGGGCCGGGGAGGTAGTGATTTTTCGGCGTCTTTGTTTGCAGAAACCATGGGTGCCGATACTCTGGAAATATGGACAGATGTAGCCGGTGTATTTACAACCGATCCCCGCATTGTACCTGGAGCCTTTCCGATCAACGAAATTACTTTCGATGAGGCAGCTGAGCTTTCTGTATTTGGGGGTAAGGTACTTCACCCGGCAACGCTTAAACCAGCGATAAGGGGTGGCGTGAATGTTAGAGTGGCTTCGAGTGCTGATCCTGAAAACCCGGGAACGTACATCGTAAAAGATTTGGATAAAAAGCCTCCGATCAGAGCCATTTCACTCAGGAGAGACCAAACATTGCTGACTTTGAACAGCCTTGAAATGCTTCACCAGCATGGTTTTCTGGCTCATCTATTTCAGGTGTTGGCCGACCACAGGATATCCGTAGATCTGGTAAGTACCAGTGAGGTAAGCGTAGCCCTTACTCTGGATACAGCCGTAAATGCAGCTAACAAGGTAGAGCTGAATGAGGAGGTGCTGGAAGAATTAGGTCGCTTTGCCGAGGTAATTGTTGAAAAAGAGCTGGCTTTAATTGCCTTGATCGGGAATGATCTTCAAAAGACATCAGGTATAGGTGGGCCGCTATTTACCGCACTTGAAGAATATAACGTTCGCCTGATTTGTCACGGTGCCAGCCCGAATAATCTTTGTTTTTTGGTTGAGCAGAAACAAGCTGAAGATATTGTTCGAATGTTACACGATAAGTTTATCACTCAATAAAAATCTTAGGTATGAAAATCGCAGTTATTGGAACAGGAAAGACCGGTGGTAAAGTAGTAGAGCTTCTGGGAGATGAATTATCCGAAGCTTTCGACTCCAACAATCCGCCAACGGTTGAAAAGCTTCAAAGCGCTGATGCCGTAATTATTTTTGTACCGGGTGACGCCGTTCCGGAGATTACGGATACCGTCATTGAAGCCGGCATTCCCGCCGCCTGGGGAAGTACCGGGTTTCAATGGCCTGATGATATTGAGCAGCGTGTAAAAGCCAGAAATGCAAAATGGATTCAGGCCTCGAACTTTAGCCTCGGGATGAACATAATCCGGAAAAGTATAGAGGCGATTTCAGCGGGTTCAACTATTTTGAAAGATCCGGAATTTAAAATTCACGAAGTGCATCATGTTCATAAGAAAGATGCTCCCAGCGGAACGGCATTATCATGGAAGGAATGGCTGGATAAGGAAGCCGAAGTAACTTCTGCCAGAGAAGGTGACGTGAAAGGAATTCATGAGCTGACTCTTAAAACAGAGACTGAGGAAATCACCTTAAAACATAAAGCCTTAGATCGTGCTTTATTTGCAGAGGGAGCTATTTGGGCAGCCAGACAGCTGGTAAGCCATTCGAAGATGGAAGCAGGAATTCGTACCTTTGGAGAGTTATTTGACCAATTAATGGAGGAACAAAAATAATGGAAAATTTTCCACTGTGGACAGCAATTGTCACCCCGATGAATACAGATGGGAGTGTGGACTATGGCAGTTTTGAACAACTTCTCAGAAAGCAGGAAGAGGCCGGAAACGGTGTATTGGTTTTGGGAAGTACCGGTGAGGGATTGAACCTGAATGAAGAGGAAAAAAGGGAAGTTGCCGAATTTACCAAAGACCTTAATCTCGATGTCCCGATGATGATTGGAGTGGGGGGCTTTAATCTTCCGGCCCAGGTCGATTTTATTCACTTCTGTAACGAAGTAAAACCGGATGCTCTATTGTTAGTGACACCTCTTTATGCAAAACCGGGAGCCGAAGGACAGTTCGAATGGTTCAGTGAATTGATGGCTGAGACAGACATTCCGTGTATGCTCTACAACGTTCCGTCACGAACGGGGGTAAAGATGCATCCGAGCGTGCCGGCCCGACTCAGTAAAGAATTTGATCACCTGCTGGGTGTGAAAGAAGCCAGCGGGAGCGTGGAAGAGTTCAAAGCCTTTCGCCGGGAAGCTCCTGATGTTAAATTCTATAGCGGAGACGATGGAATGACGCCGGCTTTTTGTAAAGAAGGTGGAGTTGGGCTGGTTTCTGTTGCATCAAATGTATGGCCCAAAGCTACTCACAAATATGTAGAGCATTGCCTGAATGGAGAAACGGAGGGCTTATTCCCACTTTGGAAGAACTCAACAGATGCATTGTTTAAAGCTCCTAATCCGGTTCCGGCAAAAGTTCTGCTTGGTAAAAAGAACTGGATTTCCACCGATACCGTTAGGTTACCACTGTCCCTTGGGGATATCTCTGAGGAAGTAGAAGAAACCCTGATGAAAGCTGATGAAGAAATTGCAGCATGGCTTGCTGAGCAAAAATAACAGTCCGTTCAAGTGATTCAGGGTAGGAGCATAGAACTAAAGTGAGGGGCTAATGTAGATTTTCACCCGAATAATTTAGATCAGAATGACACATAATGAATTCAATAATTAAATATATACGATGAGTTACGAAGATATTTTAGATCAACTGGAAGAAGGAACCGTAAGGGCAGCCAATAAAACTGACAAGGGCTGGGAGGCAAATGTTGAAGTGAAAGAAGCTATTCTGGCCTCTTTCAAAGACGGTGAAAATACTTCCTATGAAGGTATTTATGAGGGCTTTGTTGACAAACATAATTTGCCTCCGAGATATTTTGGTCCTGAAGACGGTGTGCGCCTGGTTCCCGGAGGTTCATCGGTTCGCAGAGGAGCGTATGTTGCTTCCGGTGTGATTATTATGCCACCGGCATACATCAATGTTGGAGCCTTTGTGGATGAAGGTTCTATGGTTGACAGTCATGCTCTTGTAGGATCCTGTGCACAGATTGGTAAGAACGTACACCTTTCAGCAGGAGTACAAATTGGGGGAGTTCTTGAACCCGTTGGCATGAATCCGGTTATCATTGAAGATGATTGCTTTATCGGAGCCGGTTCAGTAATTGTGGAAGGAATTCTCGTAAAAAAAGGTGCGGTTATTGCACCCGGTGTAACGCTTTCTAAAGCCGTTCCTGTTTATGATACCGTGAATGAGAAAGTTCTGGAGCGTGGATCTGCAATCCCTGAAAATGCCGTGGTTATTCCCGGAACCCGTCCGGTAAGTAACGATTGGGCAAAAGAGAACGGACTCAGTATGGCTTGTCCTATTATCGTGAAGTACAGGGATGAAGGAAGTAATGCCTCATTGGAACTTGAAGAAGCCCTTCGATAAAAAAAGTGTTAATGTTTTAACGTGTTAGTGTGAATTTGTTTTACGACATCACATTAACACGTAAACACTTTTTACACAGCCAAAGCCTTGTTTGCAATAGCCAGTCCTTTAACAAAAGCTTGGATAACCGCTTCCAGCGTATCAGGTGAAGCGCCTTTTGAAGTAAATCGATGTCCTTCTTTTTCAAGCGTCAGCGTTACCACCACCAGCGAATCGGTATCCGGACTCAGGATTTCCACTTCATGATTTATGACATCAAGCGGAAGGAAGCCATCCGTTTCAGCTTTAATCGCCGTAAGAATGGCATCAATCGGCCCAACACCCTGATCCAGGGATATAATTTCATCCCGATCTTCAATCTTTAGCTTCACGGCTGCACTGACTAAACCATGTTTACGCATGGTTAGCTTGTAATCGACTACTTCAACCGGGTATTCAAGATTGGCATCTTCATTGTAAACTAATGAACGAAGTACCTTGATTTCCTCTTCCTTCAGCGTTTTTCCTTTACGGTTGATGTTATTCACATACTCATCATACAGCTTCGTGTGTCCCTCGTCCATATTGACGTTCTCGAAGCCTGTGTTGCGCGATTGTCCCCAGCTATTCTTCTGCATGTCAATAAAGCCGGATTCAATATATTGTTGAATTCGCTCCAGATCAGGAGGAAGCACAGGAGACGATAGAGAGTATTTAGCCACGATATGTGAACTCTTTAGTCCGGTTCCGGTAAGCACAAACAGGCATTTCTTTCCTTTAAACTGATCCAGGTTATTCTTGAAGGTAGCGAGTGGAATAGCGCAGGCAGGTTCGGTGAAATATCCTTCCTCTACCGTCATTTCTTTCATGGAATCGAGCAGCTCGTTTTCGGTAGCGGTGAAAGCAAGTCCGTTCGTCTCTTCAATTCCGCGAAATACCTTATAGAAATCCAGCGGATCGGCTACTGCCACGGCATCTGCCATGGTGTTCACCTGCTCTTTCACAATTTTATCTTTCTTGAAAATTCCTTCTACTACCGGTGAACTTTGTTCGGGTTGAACCGCCACAAAACTTGGGATTTTATCAATCATCCCGGCGGCTTTCATTTCTTTATAGCCTTTGTAAATGGCAGCAAAATTGGTTCCGGCGCCAATGGGTACAAAAATATAATCGAATTCGGTATCGCCTTGCTCGTACAGCTCATAGGAGAATGATTTTTGCCCTTCCTGACGAAATACATAATCTCCGGCAAGGTAATAATTACCGGATTTGGCAAATTCACGGCATAGCTTTTCACAGGCCATGAAATCCCCTTTAATCTTGATGATAGTTGCGTCATAAATAGTAGCCTGAGCCAGTTTTACTTCCGGTGTTTTTTCCGGTACAAAAACGAAACAAGGAATTTTAAAATAACAGGCATAAGCAGCCACTGAGGCAGCCATATTCCCGGTAGAGGCCAGGCAAATGGCATCAGCTCCTAATTCAAGGGCTTTTTGAACCTCGATGTAGCTTCCACGATCCTTAAAGCAGCCGGTGGGATGATCGAACTCAAGCTTGGCATAAAGTTCGGCGCCATATTTTTCGGAAAGACGATCAAGTTTTTTAAGCGAGGTATAGTGATTTTTCAAAGGATCCGGTAAAATATTTTTAAGCGGATACTGAATATTCTTTTCAGTTTTGTTGTATTCAATATCCAGTACTCCCCCGCAATTGGTGCAGTAGGTGCTGGTCTCTCTTTCATCATTTTCCTGGCCACACATAATGCAGCTCATGGTATATCCGGAATTGCTTGATTTCATGGAATAATTCTATTGGGATTTCGCAAATAAAACGTTTTGGAAGGTATCAAAAAATAAAGAAAAAAGCGCTTTTTCAGCCGTTGTGATTACAATGGAAGGATAATAATTTCTTCGAAATCCAGATCCAATTCACTTAAAACAGGAGCAGCGATTTCTTCAATTTCATGCTCATCGTAATCATTCAATCCTTCCAGCTTTACGTATAGTATATCGTTGTGCTCATCGATAAAAAACTGTGCATCGGTAGATTCAAAACTTTGTTTCAAGGTTTGAATCAGAAATTCCACATCCTCAATAAAAGCTTTAATTTCGTCTTCGGTAGGTTCGCTCATTTTCCGTAGGTTCTTGCTTATAAATTCAGCTTAAATCTATGAATAATTATTTGGCAAAACTGTGGGAAATTTCCCAAAAACCTGAACGACTTATTGTTGGGTTAATGTCCGGTACATCGCTGGATGGACTTGATTTATGTTTATGTAAAATTTCCGGTTCAGGAAGTGAAGCAAAGATGGAAACTATTGAATTTACCACGAAGGAGTATTCACCCGGTTTGCGAAGTAGAATTCAAGCTATTCAATCTCAAGAACAGATTCCGACTCGGGAGCTAACCGTATTGCATACTGAACTTGCAGGGCTGTATGCTTCGTACATTCAACAGGTATTGGAACTCTGGGATTTTGCCCCGGAAGATGTTGACCTGATTGCCAGCCATGGGCAAACGATTTACCATGCTCCTGATCAAAATGAGGACGAAGAACATGCCACCCTGCAAATTGTGGAGGGTGATCATATAGCCCAGAAAACAGGGATTATTACGATTTCTGATTTTCGCCAAAAGCATACGGCTGTTGGAGGAGAGGGAGCGCCGCTGGCGGGGATATTTGATGAAGTCCTTTTTCGCCATCAGGAAAAAAACCGGCTTTTGCTGAATCTGGGTGGAATTGCCAACTTTACCTGGCTGCCATCAAAGGATAGCGGCAAGTCGGTTTTGACAAGCGATACCGGTCCGGCAAATACACTGATCAACGAAGCCATGCAAAAGTATTTTGATAGGCCTTTTGATGATGGAGGAGAAGTTGCAGCTTCGGGAACGTTACATTCAGAATTCGTAAGATATGTGCTGCTTGAACCATATTTCAGAAAGGCATTTCCTAAAACCACCGGACAGGAAGATTTCCGGCTCGAGTTCATTGAAAACCTGATGCAAGGGCACGGTATAGAGCTCTCGAAGGAAGATCTTGTGGCATCACTCACAGCAGTTACATCACAAAGTATCAGCCGTGCTTTTGATGAAATAATTGGTGATCTGGGTTTTGAATGCTTCGTAAGTGGTGGTGGGGTTCACAACAAAACATTGATGAAAGATCTGAAAGAGAGAAACCCTAATGCAGAGTTCAAAAATTTTGAAGAATTGGGCATTTCAGCCGATGCCAAAGAATCGGCTATGATGGCCTTTTTTGCGAATGAGTTGGTGGCCGGGGAAGGTTTTTCTATTCCGGGAGTTAAGGAGGAAAAAGTTCATTTAGGTAAGATTAGTCTGCCGGGATAAGTATCTCTGCTTTTGAATCTTGATTTAGGGATTGCTGGATTACCGGGATTTTCTGCTGTAGGTTACACTCAACGCTGTTCTATCACGTTGTCTCTTGCAGAGCCCAAACCAGTTCATCCACGATGCGTTCAATCTGTTCTATGGTGATGACCAGTGGCGGTAGAAATCTTACAACGGTACCATGTGCGGCATTACCCAGTATATTATGCTCAAACATCTTATCGATTACAGGCCGCGCAGGACGATCAAGTTCTACTCCCAACATTAGCCCCATTCCTCTGATGTCTTTAACAGAAGGGAGTCCGGCTATATTTTCCCGCAGAAGTTTCAACATGAATTCTCCCTTATCAGCGGCTTGCTGAACAATACCTTCTTCCTCAATAGCATCTAAGGTTGCATTGGCTACATGACAAGCAAAAGGATTTCCACCAAAGGTAGTCCCATGATCTCCAAAACCAAGTGCTGAGGCTACTTCCTCTTTTGCTACAATTGCGCCAATGGGAATTCCTCCACCTAATGCTTTTGCTGTTGCAAGGATGTCGGGTAACACATCGAAGTGTTGGTAAGCATAAAACTTCCCGGATCTACCGATGCCGCACTGCACTTCATCAATGATCATCAGAATGTTGAGATCATCACAAAGCTCCCGTGTTTTTTTCAGGAACTCACCGTCAATTACATTCACCCCACCTGAGCCTTGAATAGTTTCAAACCCGATAGCGATGGTGTTTTTATCTACCTTTGCTTTCAGGGCTTCAAAATCATTAAAGGGTACCTGATCAAATCCGGTGGGCATGGGGTCAAATCCTTCCCGGTAGCTTGGCATCCCCATTGCAATGGTCGTTACCGACCGCCCGTGAAAACCTTCACTGAGTGTAATTATATTCCCGGTCTTTCCGTTTTTCTTACCCCATTTTCGAGCCAGTTTTACGCAGGCTTCCATGGCTTCAACACCACTGTTGCAAAAGAAAACGCGGTCTAATCCGGATAAGGCTGCCAGCTTTTCGGCCAGCAGACTTTGAGGCTCATTGTAGAAAAAATTGGAGGCATGGAGAAGTTTGTCAGCTTGCTCCTTAATTGCAGCAACTACTTTGGGATGAGCATGCCCCAGATTGTTGACAGCTAATCCACCAAAAGCATCTAGGTATTCATTACCCTCAGTGTCCCAAAGCAGTGCCCCTTTTCCGTGAGATAAGGTAACCGGAAGGCGGTTGTACACCTGGAAGTGATATTGCTTTTCGAGCTGCTGTGCTTTGTCCATATTTGTTCGTTATTCGTTGATTCACGGATTGGTTCTCGTTCCCAACCACTGGTTGGGAACGCCTGCCAGAACCTCTGGTTCAAAAAAGAATCCAAGTTTAAGAATTAATTCTGTAAGGAATCGTCTCCAAATCTCTCTAACTCTAGAAAAGAGAAATCATGGGGCGAAGCCGATATAAAATATATGAAGAACATTATCCATACTTCATTACCAGTTCTATTAAAGATGGATTGCCTTTATTGTCTAATCCTGAATTGGCGAAGATAGTGTTGGATAGTTTTATATTTCTGCAGAGGAAGCGAAATGTAACCATTTACGGATATGTAATCATGGAAAATCATTTTCATGCAATTGTAAAGGGAGAGGGGTTAAGCGAGAAGTTGAGACTCGCAAAATCTTATATGGCCAGAACTATGGTTGATATGATGAAAGAAAGTGGCAAAAGTAAATTGCTAAGTCAGATTGCGTTTAGAAAACTCAAACATAAATTGAAGTCTGATTATCAAGTTTGGGAGGAAGGCTTTCACCCAAAACAGCTTTTTAATGATGAGATGCTGAATCAGAAATTAGAGTATATGCACTACAATCCAATAAAGAGTGGACTTGTTGATTCCCCGGAGCACTGGCGATATTCATCAGCGAGGAACTATCTGGGTCAAAATGGATTAATTCCTGTTACTGTCTACGCGGGATGGCTATGATTCACCATTTGGAACCGGCGGTTCCGGCATGCATTCCGAACGGGACGTTCGGAACGAGCACTAAGAGTACTTAAAAGAAATCTTGTTAGAGTATTCTCGTTCCCAACCACTGGTTGGGAACGCCTGCCAGAACCTCCGGTTCGAATAACGACTAACCATTAACGAGTTTAAGACCAATTCGTCCTCGTTCCAAGTCTAAAGTAATGATTTCAAGACTGAGAATATCGCCTACACTTACTACATCATGCGGATCTTCAATCTTTTTATTCTCAGCCATATTGGAAATATGAAGCAGTCCGTCTTGTTTCACTCCGATATCAACAAACGCTCCGAAATCAACCACGTTCCGAACGGTGCCTTCCAGTTTTTGACCTACTTTCAGGTCTTCCATCTTCATAACGTCGGTACGGAGTAGTGGTTTTTGGAGGTTTTCCCGGGGATCACGTCCCGGCTTCTGCAAGTTTTCTATAATAAGTTCCAATGTAGGAACTCCAACCCCGATTTGCTCAGCTGTTTCTTCCAGGTTTACATGCTCAAATTTGGATGCAATTTTATTTTTTTCGGCGGACAGGTTTTCGAGATTAATGCCAAACAGATTACACAGTTTTTCAGCCGCCTCATAACTTTCGGGGTGAATGGCGGTATTGTCCAAAGGATTTTTGGATTCCGGAATACGCATAAATCCGGCTGCCTGCTGGAAGCGGAAATCACCCACACCATCAATGCTGCGAATTTGTTCACGATCCATGAAAATTCCTTGTTCTTCCCGGTGCTTAACAATATTGGTAGCCACTCGTTTGCTTAAGCCGGATATGTGAGACAGCAGGGGAGCGGAGGCCGTATTCAGGTTTACGCCTACTTCATTTACGCAACTTTCCACTACATCATCCAGCTTACCGGCCAACTGGTTCTGATTTACATCATGCTGATATAAGCCTACACCAATCGATTTCGGATCAATTTTAACCAATTCTGCCAGCGGGTCCTGAACCCGACGGGCAATGGAGATATTTCCGCGTTGTGCAGCATCCAGTTCAGGGAATTCTTCTCGTGCAACTTTAGATGCAGAGTACACCGAAGCTCCGGCTTCATTCACAATCAGGTAATGCAGTTCTTCATCCGGGTGTTTCTCTTTCCTTTTTTGAAGAAAATCGGCCACAATCTGTTCGGTCTCCCGACTGGCTGTTCCGTTTCCGATGGCAATCAGGCTTACCCCATATTTATCAATCAGTTTTTCGAAAACGGCTTCGGCTTCTGCTACTTTTTTCTGAGGGGGTGTAGGGTAGGTAGTCGTGCCTTCCAGGTATTTTCCGTGCTCATCTACCACTGCCACTTTACAACCGCTTCGGAAGGCCGGGTCGATGCCCATTACTACTTTCTTGTCTAAGGGAGGCTGCATAAGCAGGTTACCAAGATTGGTCGCAAAAGTTTCGATGGCATGTTCATCGGCTTTGTCGGTAAGGTCGCTTCTGAGTTCCCGTTCCAGTGAAGGGAAAAGCAGTCGTTTGTAAGCGTCTTCAACGGCATCCTGAAGGTATTCAGTGAAAATACTCAGGTCGTTATTGATGACCAGATCATCAATGTTCTCAAGTGTTCGCTCTTCCCAAAGTTCCACATTCACAAAGAGTACATTCTCTTTCTCGCCCCGGTTAATAGCCAGAATCTGGTAAGGCTTCATCTTACTGGCCCGGTAAGAAAACTCGTAATAATCTTCGTAATTCGTTCGGTCTTTAACTGCCGGATTCTTTTTTGTCACGATATTGGCATGCTCGGCAAAAACCTTTCGCAGCATTTCCCGAACCTCCAGGCTTTCATTGATCCACTCGGCTACAATATCAGTGGCTCCGTCAAAAGCATCTTCAACTGTTTCTACCTCTTTTTCTTGATCGATGTATTCCCTGGCATACTCAACAGGATCACCTTTCTCGATTTTCTGCTCCCAAATAAGCTTGGCTAATGGTTCCAAGCCTTTTTCCTTGGCTTTATCACCTCTGGTTTTACGCTTTTGTTTGTATGGAAGGTAGATATCTTCCAGCGTGGTGAGGTCGGTACAAGCCTTGATTTGCTCTTCCAGCTCAGGAGTTAATTTATCCTGTTCTTTAATAGACTTTAGAACTGTTTCTTTACGGGCTTCCAGTGTTCGCTGGGTTTCCAAACCATCCCGGATCGCACGGATTTGTTCTTCGTCTAACCCACCGGTGGCTTCTTTACGATAACGTGCCATAAATGGAACCGTAGCTCCATCATCCAGGAAATTGGCTACCGTACTGATTTGTTTGGGTGAAAAGTTCAGTTTCTTCGCTAAAAAATTAAAAATCGGGGTATCGCTCATTGATGATATTCGTTTCAAAATTAGGACGCTGAAAATAAGGACTCGGCATCGAAATGTTGAATTTTAAATAAGGATTTTTTCGTTGGTCTTTAGTTCGGTTCAAATCGGAAAGAGGACGAATCACGAATAACGATTCCCGAAAAAACGAAAAATAAATATGTAACCTTTTTTATTACCATCAGTGTATAAGGTTGAAAACATAAAGCTCGGGAAATTTACGCGGTGGATTCTACTTCGGATAAGGCATTGATGATGAAAGTGAAGAACGGCGACCTTGATAAATTGGGTCTGCTGTTTGAGCGTTATAATCGCCCGCTATTTAGTTTTTTCTACCGAATGTGTAAAGAAGCTGAGCTTTGTGAAGACCTGGTTCAGTCGGTTTTTGAACGTATTTTGAAGTACCGTGATACCTATACAGGTGACGGGAAGTTCACTACCTGGATGTTCAGTATTGCGCGGAACGCTCACATTGATCATTACCGAAAACAGCAACGGGAAGGAATTCCGATAGAAATTGATGAAGAACGGATGGAAGTTGACCAGGAAGAGGCGAAGGCCTTGGTCAACAAAAAAGAGAAAAAGGAATTGCTGGAATTAGCTCTTGGAAGGTTGGATGAAGATAAAAGAGAGATTATTGTACTGAGCCGGTATGAAGGCTTGAAATACAAAGAGATCGCTGACATTCTGGATACTACAGAAGGAGCGATCAAAGTAAAAATGTTTAGGGCCATGAAAGAATTAAAAGATTTGGTAAATACCTTAAATGAGGAATGCAGCCATGAATGAACAACATGAACAATTAATAGCCGATTACCTCGCGGGAAATCTGGATGATGCCGGTAAAACGAAGGTCGAAGAGCTTATTGCCGATGGCACCATTGACTTTATGGAGTTTCGTGAGCTTGAAAAGTTGCACGAAGACTTGGGTTCTATTCCGGTTCCGGCTCCCCGAAAAGAAATGAGTGCTAAGTTCTACGCCATGCTGGAGGAGGAGAAACAGTCAGTTAAAGAGCCTTGGTTAAAAACGGTACAGAATCAGATTCAACAACTTATTGCAGAACTTACTATGCCACGGCTTGCTTACGGTTTAGTGTTATTGATTGTGGGTGGTTTTATTGGTTCTGGTCTGAATAACAGTGATTCTGAAATTGAGCAACTGAGTCAACAGGTACAGGATATGCGAGAGATGATGATGGTGAATATGCTGGAAGGGGCTTCGGCTGCCGACCGGCTTAAAGCGGTAACTATAAGCAGTGAACTGCCTTCAGTTGATTCGGAAGCGGTACATGCGTTGCTTTTTACACTTAATAATGATCCAAGTGTGAATGTTCGTGTGCAGGCTATTGAAGCTTTGAAACGATGGGGCGGAAATGAACGGGTGCGGGAAGGATTGGTGAAAGCTATTGCCAAGCAACAATCACCTATTGTGATAACCGAACTAGCCGATGCTATGCTGGAGCTTGAGCTGAAAAATTCAGCACCTGAGTTCAGGCGCCTTATCGAAGAGCGGGATCTTGATTTTACGGTTCAGCAGAAATTGGAAAGCAGTATTGCTGCATTAATGTGAGAGTAACTATGAAATTCTTATTTCTTCTTACAGGTCTATTTTTATTGAGCTCTGCGGCTGAGGCTCAAACTTCTGTTTCTTCGCAACGGGCACAGGAAGATATCGAAATCCGGATTCCTGCTTCGGAGTTTGACACCGAGACCTACTTTCATATGAAGAATATTAATGGTGATTTGAATGCTGAAGGGTATGATGGTGATGAAATCGTCATTACGGGCACCAAGATTGTAACAAGCAAACCACGGTTACCAGGGGACTTCAATCCGGATGAGATTTATCTGGATAGGCTTGATGGAAGCAACAGCATTTTCATTTTTGTACGCCAGCCGGGTATGGAAGTGAAAATTGATGGAGACAAACTTCAATACAATTACCAGAGAAGAAAGAAGAACAGATATGGAGATGATGACCGGCTGAATTTTGAATTTAACCTTCAGCTTAAAATCCCTCATTACCTCATGTCGGAGATTTCTACCATAAATGGCGGGGAAGTAGTAGTAAGTGGAATGAGTAGCGGCGTAAAGGCTAATAATGTAAATGGAAGCGTATTTGTGAATGATGCAGCCGGAATGGTTGATGCCAACACAGTGAATGGGGATATCCGCGTAGAATTTATCGAGACACCCGAGAACGACTCTGAATTTCACACAGTGAACGGTACTATCGAAGTGTATGCCCCAAAAAGTTTATCCGCTGTTGTAACCTTCCGAAGTTTACACGGTGAATTGTATACCGACTTCAACAATATTGAATATCTGCCTAAACGGGTAAATAAAAGTCAGGATGGGACAACCCGATACAGCATAGAGCAAACAACTCCTATTCAAATTGGCGAAGGAGGACCGGAACTCAGGTTCCGCCTTTTAAATGGAAACGCTTATATCAAACAAAGAAAATCATAAAGAGATAACATCATGTATAGACCAATAAAAAAATTGCTTTTCGTTTTAACAATGGGCCTTTTTACCATCCCGGCCCTGGCTCAAAATAATCTGGAAATTCCACTGTCTAATCCCGGGGAACCCGGTAAGCTGATTGTAGCGGCTAATTTCTCAGACGAAGTCGAGATCAGAGCACACGACAAGGATAATGTAATTGTAAATTACGACGGTGATAATGCCGATGACGATAGAGATGCCATGAGAAACGGGATGCGTCGTATTTCTGGCGGAGGGGTAGGAATTGAAGTAACCGAAGATAATAACGAAGTGCGGGTAAATACCGGCCCAATGCCAAACAATGACCTGGAAATGATCATCTATGTTCCCCGAAACTTCTCTCTTAAGCTGAATACTGTGCAGGGTGATGTCTCAGTATTCGGACTTGCAGGCGAATTAGAAATAAGTGCAGTAAACGGAGATGTAGAACTGCATGAAATTTCCGGTACGGTATTGGTTAATAGCGTAAACGGAGATATCGAAATCGATTTCAATGAGATTACGGCTAATGCCCCCATGTCTTTTACCGGGGTGAATGGAGATATTGAAGTAGCCTTTCCGGCGAATGCCAAATTCACTGCAAAAATGAAAACCGAGTGGGGCGATGTGTATACCAATTTCGACATGGAGATCGATCGTACCTCCTCCAAACCGGAAGTGAATACTAAAGACGGAGAGTACCGGGTGGCCGTGAATAAATGGATTTTTGGAAACGTGAATGGAGGCGGGCCTGAGTTTCTGTTTAAAACACTGCACGGAGATATTTCAATTCGTAAAAAGTAATTTTTTTCAGCAACCTTTTAAGATCTGAATCGTCTAAAGGTAAAACAAAAAACTGGAGCTGTAAGTCATTTGAGCTAAGAGGCTTGCAGGGATAGGACTCCTCTCAAAAAATCCCCAAACCTATGAAGCACGTATTAACTACTATGGCATTGGTATGTCTCTGTGCCAACTTGTTTGCACAGACTTCCTATCAAAAACAAGCGGATACCATAGCCATTCAAACAGATGATGTAAGAAGAGGAACGGTTGAGAATCCCGCAATGAATGCCATAAGAATTGATGGCGAAAACGAAATTGTTTTAGATGGGCTTTTGAGTGAATCTATCTGGAGAAATGTACCGATCGCAACCCAATTCACTCAACGTGCTCCCGACGATGGTAGTGCTGCTTCAGAAAGAACAGAGGTACAATTACTATATACGGATGAATACATATTTGTTGGAATTATGGCGTACGATTCAGCTCCGGATTCCATTAACGCGCCTCTATTTCGCCGCGATGGAAACCAGTCCAGCGATTGGGTATATGTGCTTTTTGATAGTTACAATGATAAAAGAACAGCATTCACTTTCGCGATAAACCCACGAGGTGTACAAAAAGACATTTTGCTATATGATGATACCGATGAAGATCAGCTTTGGGATGCCGTTTGGCAAGCAGAAACGAAGATTTTAGAAAACGGCTGGTCAGCAGAGATGAAAATTCCCCTTTCACAGTTGCGCTTCAGCTCTAAGGACGAGGAGCAATCGTGGGGGGTTAATTTTCAGAGAAGGATAGCCCGTAATGGAGAAGTATCATTCTGGGCGCCAACCTCACAAAATGAGACGGGCATTGTTTCCAAGTTTGGAAGGTTGAATGGAATTCAGAACCTGAAAGAGCCACGCAGGCTGGAGGTAATACCTTATGTGTCGGCAGATCTGACCCGTGTTCCATCTATAAGTACGGATAACCCTTATTACAGCCGGAATGAATTGGGAACAGGAGTAGGCGGCGATATTAAGTACGGCCTTACTTCCGACCTTACCCTGACCGCGACTATTAATCCGGACTTCGGGCAGGTTGAAGCAGATCCGGCAGTGATCAATTTAACGGCCAACGAAAACTTTTTCTCAGAGCGCAGGCCGTTCTTTCTCGAAGGCAATGATATCTTCCAGTTCGGTAACACGAAAACTTTCAGTCGGTTTGGAAACCCGGTTACTTTTTACTCCAGAAGGATAGGGAGGGCACCACAGGGCTCCCCGGGCAGGGCTGGAGTGAATGCAGAATATGTAGATCAACCGGATTTGACGACTATCGCTGCCGCCGCAAAAGTAAGTGGTAAAACACAAAACGGCTGGTCTATTGGTTTTCTGGATGCATATACCCTGCAAGAAAAAGCTTTATATACTGCACCTTCAGGAGCAGAAAGTTCTTTTGCTGTTGAACCGGCTACCAATTATATGGTTGCCCGAACCAAGAAAGACTTCAACTCCGGTAACACCTATTTCGGTGGCTTTGGCAGCGCAGTAAACCGAAGTATTGATGGAACTTATTTTGAAGACTTCCTCCGCTCTTCAGCTTATTTGGGAGGCGTGGATTTTGAACACAGTTTTAATGACCGTAACTGGATTACAAGCGGTGCCTTCTCCTACAGTGTCATAAATGGTTCAAAAGAAGCTATTCAACGGGCTCAAACATCACCGGTTCGGTATTTTAACCGGGTAGATTCGGATGAGCTTTCAGTCAATCCCAATAAAACAAGCCTCTCGGGTTTTGCGACAGAAATAAGCATCCAAAAAAGAGGGGGAGATGATAACTGGATGACTTCTTTGACTTATTCGGATGTATCGCCTGGATATGAGACCAATGACATCGGCTTTCAAAACAGATCCGACTACCGGTCTATAAACGGAGGTCTGATTTACCGGGAGACTGATCCTAAGATATTGCAACTGCAGTACTTTGAGACATGGTTGTTTAAAGGCAATGCCTGGAATTATGATGGAGATATGATCAACAATTGGTACGGAACCGGTGGGTTCATGCGTTTTGATAACCTGTGGACTTTCAACTACAACGGAAACATGTCCGGTGAACAGTACATGGATCGCACTACCCGTGGGGGACCGATTATGAAACGGCCGCGTGACTGGAATTTCAATATGAACCTGAACACAAACCAGAATAAGGATGTGTCATTCTATTTTGGAACTTTTCAGCGCCAAGATGTTTCAGGGGAATTTGATAACAATGTATGGATGGGAGTAACCTATCGGCCTACTACCTTTATACAGGTATCAGTTTCACCGGAATTTGGGTATCAGCGGGATACAGATCAATATGTAACCCGTGTGCAGGATGCGAATGCTACCGATACCTATGGCAACCGGTATGTATTTGCGGATATCAAACAGCGAAGACTCATGACCAGTGTAAGGTTAAACTGGACGTTCTCACCAACGATGAGTTTACAGACCTATGTGCGCCCGTTTATTGCCAGTGGTGAGTACACGCACTTTAAGGAATTTGCTGAACCCGGGACGTATAATTTTGATCGATATGGCGAAGATAAAGGAACCATTAGTAAGTCTGGAGATGAGTACACCGTAGACCCTGACGGAGCGGGAGGATCAGCAGCTTTTAATTTCCGTGACCCTGATTTTAACTTCCGTTCGGTGCAAGGTAACGCAGTGTTTCGATGGGAATATATGCCGGGATCTACTCTGTTCCTGGTTTGGCAGCAACAACGGGATGACTTTGTTGGAATGGGTAATTTTGACTTGGGTCGAGACTTGGACGGGCTTTTCAGTGCTAAGCCTACCAATGTATTCCTCGTTAAACTGAGCTATTGGTTCGGTACCTGATGAGAACTACTTACAATTATGGAAAGGGCGCACCTATGCGCCCTTTTTTATGAATTATAGTTTCAGTACAAAGCCTGGAATTCGATTCATCTATTCTGCAGAGGTCTTACATGTTTTTAGCCCAAAGGGTGCGTAAAGTGGGCAGAAGCTCACCAGGCTTGTAAGCACAAACACACCTGCTAATACTAGTAGAACAACACCCAACGTGCCGGCAACTGTGCCGGTAAAGTACAGTGCTGCAAAAATGATCGCCAAAACAAAGCGAATGATTTTATCAGCGGAACCCATATTCTTTTTCATAATAACCTCAGTTTTTTATTAAATAATCCAATCAATTAGAAAAACTAAACCTGTAATTATTAGTATACAGAGTACACAAACGGCAAGAAGTTTTAGTATTTTCACACGCACAATAAAATTTATTTTTGAAGGTTTTGTGAACTTGGTATCACAGCTAAATTGTAACTGAATTAATTTCTCTAAAGCAGCAATGAATACACAGCATTTAACAGCAGAACAGGTAAAATCGATACAGTCCAGTTTCATTAATAAAGTATATGGATGGATGGCACTTGCCCTCGCGATCACAGGATTTGTAGCCTTACGTGTAGTGGATTCCGGCTTTGTGGAAACGATGGCTCAAAACCAGATTTTATTCTTCGGAGTTATCATTGCTGAATTAGGTCTGGTGGTTTGGCTGTCGGGCCGCATCAACAGCATGAACGCAAGCATGGCCATTGGGCTTTTTCTGCTGTACTCTGCACTTAATGGGCTTACATTCTCTATTTTATTTCTGGTCTACACCTCGGCTTCCATTGCGTCCACTTTCTTTATTACGGCAGGTACGTTTGGAGTGACGAGTGCCTACGGTTATTTCACCAAGAAAGACCTTTCCAGCATTGGAAATATTGCCTTCATGGGGCTTATCGGAATTATCATTGCCACCATTGTAAATATTTTTGTGCACAGTGAAATGCTCTATTGGGGCATTACTTATATAGGTGTTTTGGTTTTCGTGGGATTAACCGCCTACGACACACAGAAGATGAAAAAGATGAGCCTGGAGGTAGATGTAGAATCCGAAGAGGGAAGTAAAGGAGCTATTATGGGCGCCCTTGCCTTATATCTCGACTTCATCAACATGTTTATCTTCTTATTGCGGATTTTCGGAGATCGACGGTAGTTTTATTCGTATAAATTGTCTTTATCTGCTCGGGCGAGCTCAATCATAAACCCGGCCATTTTTTGGGTAACGGCTTTGAAATAGGTTTCACCTTTCTCCGCAGTAGCTTTCTTTGGGTTGCCTATTCCGGTGTCGTCTGTTACTTGAGACCAGGGTCGCTCTGCCCAGGCCCAGTCTTCCCTGAGAGCTTTAATTTTACTCTTTTTTTCACTGCCTGGTCCGGCTTCCTCAAGAGGTAGAACCAGCTCCGGCTTCAGGTGGAGAAGTAAACTGGTTTCAAGTTCATCGGCATGGTCTCCGCCTTCATCAAAAAACTTACTTTTGTCGAGTGATTTAAACCAATCAGCCACACAAAGAAACATCTTCGGAAATTCGAGGCCAAGTTCCCGCACTATGGGCTTGAAGTTATTACCACCGTGGCTGTTCAGTATCAAAAGCTTATGAATTCCCTGTCGGTTTAAAACGGTAATCACATCCTTTAGAATGGAGAACTGGGTACTTGGGTTGAGGTTCATATCCAGATAAATGTCTGACTGCCCAGTATTTACCCCAAACGGAATTGTGGGTAGTACAATAACTTTAGCTCCATCTTCCCACGCCAACCGGGCCGACTCCGCTGCTATATGATCCGCTTCAATTACATCGGTGGCATAGGGGAGATGGTAATTATGTGCCTCGGTTGCTCCCCATGGAAGGATAGCTAAATCAAAGTTAGCATTTTTAAGGTTTTTCCAGTTCGTCTCGGCTAGAATGTAGGGTCGGATCATCTTGTATGATTATTATTTCGCTAAACATTTATTGTAAACTATAAAGTATGGAACGGAATCTGATATTGGAAACCTGATCTACAGTTGAGATATTTATTAAGGAATCTTCCATTAAGGACTGATATACCCGGATAAATTGTATTGCAGGGTAAAAGAAATACTATGGCAGACTTCAGTAAACTATCCGAATCAGACAAAAGCAGGATTATTGAAATGGCTTGGGAAGACCGGACTCCCTTTGATGCCATTGAGTTTCAATTTGGCCTTTCCGAAGATGAAACCATTGAGCTGATGCGGTCTGAAATGAAACGCTCCAGTTTTAAAATGTGGAGAGAGCGGGTTTCAGGCAGAGATACCAAGCATCGCAAAAAACGCAAAGGTGACGTAGAGCGGTTTGTGAGTCCCAATCAGTATTAAACAGAAACCATCCTTAATTCTGAGGTATTAGAAGGGCGTTTAATTGTTTGGATCCTAGTAGCTTTCCCTTTGAGATTACAGCATGAATTGCCGTGGTGTTTTTGATATCCGCAAGAGGATTATTATTCAAAATAACCAAATCAGCTTTTTTCCCGGCCTCAATACTGCCAATCTGATTATAATCATCAAAGAAATGAGCGCCGTTATAGGAAGAAGCCTGAAGAGCCTGCAACGGTGTAATGCCTGATTTCACAAAAGCCTCCAGTTCCCGATGGAGAGAAATTCCCGGATATACGTACGAATTATAAGCTCCGGCATCCGATCCTGCCAATAATTTAACTCCGGCTTCCTGCATTTCAAGGGTTACCTTTTTAAATAAGTCATTAAGTTCTTTCTCAAACTGTATGGCTTCGGCATCTCTACGTTGGGCCGAACGAACCCGGCGCTGGTAGGTTTGGTGGAGGTCATCCGGAATATATGCCAAGTATTCATCGTCGGAATGATCCATTTTGTGAAGAAAGCTGAGTATATCATCTATGTGAAGAGTAGGTACCACATAGACATTTTCATCCGCTAATTTCTGATAAAAAACCCGCGCGGTATCTTCGTTATAGCTGTCTTTCAGTTCAGCCACGGCATCCCAGAAACCCAGTTGGCTGTTATACACATCTGCTGTTATTTCCTCTTCCCGATCCGAAGTTCCCTTTAAGACATAGTAGAGATGTTCGATTCCATCCAGGCCAGCATCAATGGCATCATCAACAAAAATACCCATTGGCATATGGCCGGTTACGGTTAGTCCGCGCTCTTCAGCCTGACGAATAATTTCCAGATAGGCTTCCCCACTTAAGGTGCTCTCATATATCTTTACGTAATCTACTCCAATTGATTGAAGAGAGTCTAAGGCAGCTGATATTTCATCATTACTCTGTACCTCGATGGAGCCTTCCCAGGTGGGGTCCGGACCGTCAATTTTCGGTCCGGATGTATAAATATATGGACCGGTTAAAGAATCAGCTTTAATCTCAGAACGCCATTCAAAAATAGAGGGTGTCAAATCACCACCGGCATCCCGAACGGTTGTCACACCATTGGCAATATATAGTGGAAGCAATTCTCTGTTTGAACTGATGAGGTCTTTTCCACCTCTAAGATGAACGTGCATATCCCAGAGTCCGGGGATGGCAAATTTACCTTCCATGGATACAGTTTCAGCACCTTTTACCGATCTGCTTCCGTCTTCAAAAACATCCTTGATTATATCTCCTTCAATCAGGATGGAATGATTCTCAGCTATTTCACCGGTTTCGATATCAATAACGTTTAGGTTGGATAAGAGGAGCTGGTTTGATTGGTTTTGAGAGGTGCAAGCAAACACGGAAATCAATGCCAGTATTGATACAGAAAGTAGGTTGGTTTTCATTGCTCGGCCAAAGGTTATGTATTGAAATTAAGATTGAGTGGTATCCCCTCAAAAAGATGATAGGAAGATGAACGGTTCTTTTTTTACTGGATTTATTTCCATGACAGTATGAATGATTATGCGATCATATTCAAATATTCTTAAATGATATAACGGCTCTATTGTTTGAGAGAGGAATAAATCGTATTATTGCAACACAGTCGCAATAAAGAAATATGCCGAGAAGAAAAACACAATCAAGTACGGAAATCTTATCAGTGCTAAAGGCAACAGATTCGGCCATGAGTCATCAGATGATCGAAGAAGCCCTGAGCATAGAAGTGGACCGAGCCACCATATACCGGGTACTGAACCGGTTTTATGAAGATGGACTGGTACACCGGGTAATCGGAGAAAACGGGAAGCAATACTTTGCCATTTGCGAAAATTGTGAGAAGAATGACCACAGCCACGATCATTTCCATTTTCGGTGCAAGAACTGTGGGAAGGTAGAGTGCCTGACCCGGGAAATAGAAATTAAATTACCGTCGGGTTACATCGCTAAAAATTTCAACGGAATGGTATCCGGTTACTGTTCCGGGTGTGCCTAAGCTGACTCAGAAAAAGTTCAGAATGCAGAAGAAGATCATAAAATTGTCAAAAGGTTTCTGGGATAGGTTGGGCATAGGTTTGTCTGGGTTGTGCGCAATTCATTGTTTGCTGGTGCCGGTTTTTGTTTCGCTGATTCCTCTGTGGCCGGCTTTGGATAACTTTCACGAGTACACGCATCTGGTGTTTTTTCTGGCGATAGCACCGGCGGTAATTCTATCGGTTAAAAACCGTAAGAACCTGAAATCTATATCCGGTTACTTATTTGTGGGACTGGCTATCATTTTTGTGGCCTGGTTTTTTAATCACCAGCTTGGTGATTACGGAGAGGCTGGAGTTACCTTGGCGGGAAGTGTGCTGTTAATAAGAGGGCATTGGCTGAATTATAAAACCAAAAGCATCACCTGACATTTTTCTTAAGCATTTCCAGAACTTTGTTGGCACACCCCCAGCTTAAGGTTACCCCTGCGCCCCCGTGTCCGCAATTATGGATAAAGAGCTTGTCGTGAAGTTCTTCAGTTTCAAGCCGTAATCCTTCTTCTTTTTTGCGGACGTATCGGTATCCAATTTTCACTTTTCTTTTGGTGAACCGGTCTATTTTCATTCCAAATGTTTCGTGCAAAATATTTTCGTGCAGTGTGTATATCTGTTCGGGTATTTTGGTATCGTCAATTATTACAAACGGCGAAATGGTTTTTTCTCCCGTCCATCTCCCGTCCTTATCTAATCGTCCTTCCTGGCGGCTTCCTCCCAAAATCCAGCCATCGCTCCTGGGATAGAAGTAAACATCCTGTGCATTGCCTGATTCGGTATGATAGGCTTCTGCTCCCGGAGAAAAGTTATAGGAAACGATTTCTCCATTGGGGCTCTTCAAAAGAGGTGCTTCCAGAATTTGAAGAAGATGTCCGCGGTAAAGTAGTCCATTCGGGTCATTAAAAAGTTCGGCAGTCCCGAGTCCCGAACAGTCTATAATGATATCGAAAGGAAGCTCTATCAAATCTTTTTTTTGCAGAGATTGAATTTGAAGTTTTGCCCCGGCATCCAAAACGGAATTCAAAAGGGCAGGATAATAGAGCGACCAATCAGCAAAATAACAGTTAAACTTCCACCCGGTATGAATGTCGATTTCAGAATGGCTGGGGTGAAAAGAATCCCGGAACTCTTCTAATGGAGTAAATGCATCCATGTATTTAGCGTAGCCGGGGAGGTCTTTTTGGAATGCAAAAAGTTCAAAGTGTTCGTGAATCTTCAACCCGGGAAATTGTTGCTTATAAAGTGCATTAAAATGGGAGAGACTTTCTTTAAACAAAGAATCGGTTTCTCCGGAGTTGACACTGCGGGGAATGACAGAAGCTGCCGGAAAGAGGCTACTAAAGGTGGGATCGTTGTGGGTTTTTCTCGGGTCGGATTCCGATACTATTGTGACATTGAATTCATGCTTTTGCAGAAGTTTGGCTACACTTAATCCACTTATTCCACAACCGATTACGCAAACATTTCTTCTATTACTCATGCCAAAATATAAGCCATAAAGTTGGAATAAATTAATTTTCGGAGCGTCTATTTTGTTGTTTCAAGTATCTAATTTTGGTAATTTTATTTATCAACAGACAGGCTTTTTACGTGCAAAAAACAATATCATCAGTTTTATTCACTGCTCTTTTTATGAGCGTTGTGTCCTGCAATTTGCTCACCGTGGATGAAGAAGCCTCAGACTATCCCACCACGTACTCCGCAATCGAATTTTCCGAACTTAATAAGTTGAATGAGGAATATCAGGCACTGAACGATGGTCACATTTGTTCGACACTCAACAAGTATGGGTTTACGGGATATAGCGAAATATTTTTTGTAAATGGGGAAAGTCCGTGTGCGAATCGAGAAGTTGTACGGGTTGAGATTGAAGAGACAGATACACTCATAACGGCAGCAAAAGCCGCTTTGTTAAAAAATAATGCCTATACCGGAGTAAATGATACTTCAAAACTTATTATTACAGAATTACTGCCGATAAGAGGATGTACTATCTGTGAAGGTCCGGGACTTAACAACGTGCCGATAGAGTTAAAACTCACTTTTGCCGAGCAAACAATTGATTCGAACGAAGTAGTTGGAACCGATATCACGGTTGTTATAGACGCGGAAGGAGTGAACAGAATCTGGGGAAATTGGTATTCCGATTTAGAAACTCCTGATTTTGTGAACTTTGGATACGAAGAAGTTCAGTCCGGAATGATAGGATGGCAAATTGATATGCGCCGTTTTACCGGTGAGGAAACAATTTATACAGTACAGGAAAATGACATCAGCGGGAAACCCGAGCGGGTATATCTGCCGATAGAAAATGAGAGTAAACAACAACTGGAAATTCGTACCTGCTGGGCAATTCCTATTTCCTACAGCGGAAGTTCAGCCTTCAATGGCTGGATAGCATATGTGGATATAGAAGAGGGATTCCTGGTGGATATGAGAGCCCGGTAGATAGAAAAACAGGTGACGTAGAGAAGCTTAAATTTCTTTACAACACCTTATTATTAAGATTAGTAACAAATGTTAACCTTATTACTCTTAACTTTATGAGCACTGACAGTACAAAAACCATAAAGGACGTAACATTGAGTGAATCGGCAAATAAGAAAATACTTGTTGTAGAAGACGATATGATCATATCATTAGTCGTTGAAAACATGATTAAAAAACTTGGACATACTTTGGTTGGAAAGGCTGCCTCCGGGGCCGAAGCCATAGAGTTAGCTAAAGAACATCAGCCGGACATAGTGTTGATGGATATCCGTTTGAAAGGAGATATGGATGGAATTGAAGCTGTAACACAGATTAAAGATCACATCAGAACAGAAGTAATCTATCTAACCGGAAACTCTGACAAAGTAAACTATGAGCGAGCAAAAGCAACCGAATGCATAGATCTTATCTCAAAGCCATTTACCATTGGCGAGTTGACTCGTTCATTAGAGCTCGTTCCCTGATAACTATTTGGTGCATCTTTTTTATAATTTTGTCGTAGGTTAGTCCGAAATAATTATGGGCAAATACTATGAGTACAAAATTCAAAAATCTCCGAAATGATTTAGAAGATCTGGAGCAGGATGGGCAATTTGATCTTGATGAGAGCTCGTCAATTTCCGGCGGCAAATCGAGTTCAAAAATCGCCAACTATATTCTTCTTTTCGCTTTTATCGCTACTCTTACTTTTTATGCCGGCTCACAATTTAGTTCATCCGGTATTGATTTAAATCCGCTGGATAACATTGTTCAGGAATTTAATCAGCCCGATGAGGATTTGCTTAACAGAATGGGTGCCTGGATGGAGGAAATGGGCTACGGAACCCTTACCCATGAAGAGCTAATCGCCCTAAGGGCAGAAGGAGTTACCGCAACCTATACTTCTCAAATAAGGGATGCGGGTTATCCGGATGTAACCCTGGATCAGCTGGTAGAACTTCAGGATGCCGATGTAAGTGCCACCTTTACCCGTATGATGGCCGAGTTGGGTTACGAGTTGACTGTTCAGGATCTGCTTGATCTGCGAAGAGCTGATGTTACTGCATTTTTCACCAGTAATATGATGGATTTGGGATACTCGATGGAAGAGTTATCCAAAGAGAATTTGATCAGGATGAGAAATATCGGCGTTACCCATACACTGGCTGAAAGGTTGACAGAAGAACGTGGAGCACGACCTACTATTGATGAGTTAATTCGCTATCGCATTAGTAATCAATAAGTAAGACGATTATAAGGGAACATTTTCTACTTAAATTTCTTTACAAGTAGTGAATAGAAACAAACAAAACCCTTGTAATGAAAAAATTACTATCACTTTTTTCTTTAATAATAATTTCAACGCTGCTAACTCAAGCTACGGCTCAGCAGTATCTGATTGAAAACTCCTCCGGAATTGGACCAAAAGTTGGTTTCTACAAAGCACCTGATGCCGAAGACGGAACCATGTTTATCGGTCTTCAGTCCCGAACTAAAGGCAAATATGTAGGCGCTGAATTCTCTCTTGAATACAGAGGAGAGCAAAGCTATACAACCACAGGCGGAAGCGAACTAACTGTTCGTCAGGTTCCTGTAACCGGTTCTTTGTTAGTATTTGCCCCACTGGCTGAGAATTTTGCCCCTTACGGATTGGCAGGATTGGGAGCCTATTATACCTTTTATGATTATGACGGCGGCTTTGTTAATCCCGGTGATGATGCTGAGGTAAAAATCGGATACCATTTAGGTTTTGGCGCCGATGTAGCCCTTTCAGAATCAGCAGCATTGAATCTAGATTACCGTTATTTATTCCTGGACGGAAGTGATGATCTTTCCGATAAAGAATTCAGCGGTAATGTGATTTCAGCAGGACTGACGTTTTATTTCTAAGCTAAAAATGTCCTATTTTATAAATCCCGCACTTAACCGGTGCGGGATTTTTTTGTTTAACCCAAAATGAACCTCTTTTACTCTTACTGAAGAACAGAAATATGGCGGAAATCGTACTACCTGAAGTCGAATTAAACATTTACTCACCGAAAGAACCTACCGAGATCACCGTAGTTGAAAACTATGTGTGTACCAAAGAAAGCAGCCCCAATTTTGTGAGACATGTTACCTTTGATGTATCAGGAACAGAACTTGAAGGCAGGGTTCGCATCGGGCAGTCGATCGGGATTTTACCTCCCGGTGAAAATGAGAAAGGACGCCCTCATAAGCTCCGTTTATATTCGGTTTCATCTCCTACAAAAGGGGAGGGTGGTAAACCCAATCTGGTTTCCACAACCGTAAAGCGGACTATCGAAGAACTGGACGGGAAATTATATACCGGCATTTGTTCAAATTACCTGGCCGATTTAAAGCCCGGTGATAAAGTGAAAGCAACCGGTCCATCCGGAAAAAGGTTCTTACTTCCAGAAAATCCGGAGAATTACAATTACGTTTTTTTTGCTACGGGAACCGGTATTGCTCCATTCAGAGGTATGATTATGGAAATGCTGGAAGCAGGTATGGAGAGCGAAATTGCTCTTGTTTTTGGTGCAGCGTACCGAACCGATCTGATCTACCCCGATTACTTTATGGAAGCCGAAAAAGAGAACGACAATTTCCATTATATCGCTAAGATATCCCGTGAAGACCGTCGCCCGGACGGGTCAAAATACTACGTGCAAACAGCCATTGAAGACGAAGAAGAGATTCTGGATCCTATTCTGAGCAAAGAAAACACGCTGATATACATTTGTGGAATTAAAGGCATGGAAGCAGGTATCTATAAGATGCTGGCCAAGAAAGGATTTAAAGATTACCTGGTGCTAAAGGGCGATTACGCCGATATGGATCCGGCCGAATGGGACTGGGACGAAATGAAGCGGAACGTTAAGCCCGGTGATCGCACCTTCGAAGAAGTTTATTAATTCCGGTACTTAATTCAGAATCCTTCATGCCTAAGTCGTCTAAGAATGAATCTTCGTCACCCCGCCTGAAACGATAAACCGCATAAAGTTAGTTGGGTCAGCTTTAATTGGGGTCACCTTATCCTTAGGAACGATATACAGGTTCCCGGAAAAATTATAAGAGTGGGGACAGTACACAGCTACTTCGTCTTCCAGTCCAAAATGGTTTAGGGATTCTTCGGTGATGAATCCAAATCGTTTCATTCCAACCGGTTCACTGAATTCCACACTTACCGGTTTGGTGAATTTCTTTTTATCACCAACGAAAGCTTCCGTGAGGTCTTTTAGTGAGTTGTAGACAATATTGACGAAGGGAGTTTTTGTGACCAGCTTTTCGAACAGGTGAAGGATGGGCTTCACAAACGTTTGCGTAAGCACAAAACCGATCAGGGTAATGGCGATGAAACCGGTAACAATCCCAAGTCCCGGTATTTCCAGATCAAACCAACTGTAGAACAGGTTATTGAAAATGTCATTTATCCAGACCAGAGTTGCATAGACTAAATAAACAGTTGCGGTAACGGGTAAAATGACCAGCATTCCACGAAAGAAGTAGTTCAGGATCGTTTTCATAATCGGTAGATGATGTTAGCTTTTTCAGAATCTAACGGTAAATCGTGAAAGATGTGCAGACCGGGGAAAGAACATTGATTATAGAACACTCCATATTCTACGCTGAAGTTTTGATCTGTGATGAATTGAACGAACGAATAATGAATACGGATATCAAACCAAACATGAGTTCAAATCATATTTTTCCTATCTTCAGGGTTCTGTAAAACTCAACACTCACACATCAAAATTAATGTCGCACAAGACTTCTGCCCAGATTCGTCAGGAATTTTTCGATTTCTTTGCTGAAAAGAATCACGCTATCGTGGATAGTGCTCCTGTTGTTCCTAAAAATGATCCAACCCTGTTGTTTACCAATGCGGGGATGAACCAGTTTAAAGCCATTTTTCTTGGGGAAGAAGAAGCCCTTAAGTATGACGGAAAAACCTGGAACAGGGCGGCCGATACCCAAAAATGTATCCGTGTGAGTGGCAAGCATAACGACTTGGAAGAAGTAGGTCACGATACCTACCACCACACGCTCTTTGAGATGTTGGGGAACTGGTCGTTTGGCGATTATTTCAAGAAGGAAGCTATTGGCTGGGCATGGGAGCTTCTTGTAGATGAGTGGGGACTGGAACCCGACCGCCTGTATGCTACCGTATTTGGAGGTGACGAAGAAGACGGTCTCCCGGTGGATGAGGAAGCCATTGAACTTTGGAAAAGTGAGACCAGCATAGATCATGATCACATCCTGAAGTTTGGAAAGAAAGATAACTTCTGGGAAATGGGGGAAACCGGTCCGTGCGGACCTTGTTCTGAAGTGCATGTTGATCTTCGTCCTGATGAAGACCGCAAGAAACAACCCGGCGCCGATTTGGTGAATATGGACGACCCAAGAGTAATGGAAATCTGGAACCTGGTATTTATTCAGTTCAACCGAAAACCGGATGCCTCACTAGAAAAACTTCCCGCACAACACGTAGATACCGGAATGGGTTTTGAGCGAATTTGTGCCGTTTTGCAGGGCAAGACTTCCAACTACGACACCGATGTGTTCACGCCTGTAATCAATGAAATTGCTGAAATGGCCGGTTTGAAATATGGCAACGACGAGGACAAGGATATTGCCATGCGTGTAATTGCCGATCATATTCGTGCGGTTACCTTTTCTATTGCCGATGGTGCCTCCCCGGGTAATGATGGACGGGGATATGTAATTCGCCGGATTCTGCGTCGTGCTATCCGATATGGTTGGGATGTGCTGGATTTCAAAGAACCGTTTTTCTATAAGTTAGTGGATGTACTGGCGGATCAATTCAAAGATGTGTTTCCGGAGATCCCGGCTCAAAAAGAGTACATCGTCAACGTAATTCGCTCAGAAGAAAAGAGCTTTCTGAAAACATTGGGACAGGGCATCGAACTGTTTAATGAAATGGTAGAGGGCAAAGATAAGCTGTCCGGTGAGGATGCCTTTAAACTGCACGATACCTACGGTTTCCCTATTGATTTGACCGAATTGATGGCTCGTGAACGAGGCGTTGAAGTAGATGTAGAAGGCTTCAACAAGCACATGCAAGAGCAGAAAGAACGAGCTCGTGCTGCCGGTAAGTTTTTGGTGGATCAGTCAGATTCCAAATCATGGAATGTGGTTGAGGATACCGATGACTTTGAGTTTGTAGGCTATGATGACGCTGAGGCTGAAGTAAAAATCATTGCCTATCGAAAAGAGGGCGATCGCTTTGCTATTCAGTTAAATAAAACTCCTTTCTATGCGGAGAGTGGTGGACAGGTTGCGGATACCGGACTCATAACCAATGGCGATGAATACCTCAAAGTGCTGGATGTTCAGAAGTCGAACGGACAGTTTATTCATTACGTAGATAAGCTTCCTGAAAACCTAAGCGGAACCTGGAAAGCAAGTATAGATCTGGATCGGAGAATTGAAATTCAGAAACATCACTCCGCAACACACCTTGTGCATGCTGCGCTTCGCGGAATTTTAGGAGATCATGTAACTCAGAAGGGTTCTTTGGTGGATGAGAATCACCTCCGTTTCGACTTCTCCCATTTCGAGGCGATGACCGACGAACAGCTGGATGAAGTTGAGCAGCTGGTGAATGAAAAAATTCAGGAAAACATCCCCTTGCAGGAAGAACGTAACGTGCCGATTGAAGAAGCCAAAGACCGCGGTGCGATGATGTTATTTGGTGAGAAATACGGCGATACGGTTCGTGTAATCACCTTTGATGAAAATTATTCGGTTGAGCTTTGCGGAGGAACACATGTGGGCGCGACCGGGGAAATCGGATACTTCCGCTTTACTCAGGAAACATCGGTGGCAGCAGGAATCCGCCGAATTGAAGCCGTTTGTGGAATACAGGCAGATAAAATACTTCGCGATGAAAAGCGCCTGCTGAAGCAGGTGAAAGGTGCGATTGGTCAAACCCAGGACCTGGCTGCCGATGTGATGAAGCTGATCGAGGAAAAGAAATCGCTGGAGAAAGAACTTGAACAAGTGCAGCTGCAGAATACCGGTGCAAAGCTGGATGAACTGATCCAAAATGCCGGTTCACTGGACTCAGATATCAAACTGGTAAAAGGAGAAATTGCCGGAGCTGATATGGATGTACTCAAGCAACTTGGATATGACGGTCTGCAGAAAACAAAGAATAACACCGCTATTGTATTAGGCTCTAAAGATGAGGAAGAAGGCAAGGTGTACCTGATGGTAGCTCTTTCCGAAGATCTTATAAAGGAGAAAGGACTCAAAGCAGGAGCTATTGTAGGGCAGCTTGGAAGACTCGTTGGCGGAGGCGGAGGCGGCCAGCCAAACCTGGCAACAGCCGGAGGACGCCAGCCGGAGAAACTGGGTGAAGCTTTAGAAAAAGTGAATGAAATAATCACTGAATCAATTCAGTAGTAGAGTTTATAACAACCCAACAGCTTGTCATCCCAAGCAATAGCACAAACTTCACGCTTGGGAGTTGTTAGATATAGCTGTTCGGCGGTATAAATAGTCCAAGCGAGAGGCTTGAACTATTTCGAAGAGTAAAAGCACTCGATATGACAAACTATTTACCAGTCATTGGTAAGCGATTGTAAAGATGGTAATCAAATCACGAAATCTTCACAAAAATTGGATATATTTCCAGTCTTTTGAAGAACCTGTTATCACTAAAACATATTATGGCTAAGAAGAAAACAGACGAAGTAAATTTTGCCCCCCGGGGGATTGGAGATGAAAAAGACGGCGCTGTACAAAAAGGCGTAGATCTGCCATCACCAACCAAAAAGAAACATAAATCCTTAGGCTTGAGTGAAGACAACCTCAAAGCCATGTATGAGCAAATGTATCTTCAACGACGATTTGAAGAACGAGCCATGCAACAGTATCAGAAAGGGAAATTCGGTGGGTTCCTCCACCTTTATATTGGGCAGGAAGCCATTGCTACCGGAACCGTATATGCCTTGAATGATGACGACGATATTATTACAGCCTATCGTGACCACGGCTGGGGACTTTGCCGGGGCATCACCGCAAAAGAAGGAATGGCTGAATTGTTTGGTAAGGCGGCAGGGTGCTCCAAAGGTAAAGGTGGATCCATGCACTTTGCCAAAACAGAAAATCACTTCTGGGGAGGCTATGGTATTGTAGGTGGACATATCCCTATCGGTGGCGGACTTGCTTTCGCTAACAAGTACAACCAGAACGGGCGTATTTCAGCTACTTTCTTCGGAGACGGTGCTGTAGATCAAGGAGCGCTTCACGAGACCTTTAATATTGCCAACCTGTGGAAACTGCCGGCTATTTTTGCGGTAGAGAACAACGGGTACTCCATGGGTACTGCTGCTCGTCGCCATACGGTTACGGAAATTGTAGATCGCGCTAAAGCTTACGGCATGAAAGCCAAAGTGGTGAACGGCATGGATGTATTTTCTGTGTATGAAACCATGAAAGAAGTAGCTGAAGAAGTACGTGAGACATCAGAGCCTTATTTCCTCGAAATCAGAACGTACCGCTATCGAGGTCATTCCATGTCGGATCCTCAGAAGTACCGAACCAAAGAGGAACTGGAAGAATATCAAAAAGTAGATCCCATTGAGCGTCTGAAGACCTATCTCAAGGACGAGAAAATTCTGAGCGATGACGAAATTCAGGAAATAGAGGACAAGGTGGAAGATGAAGTATTGGAAGCAGTCGATTTTGCGGACAATGCCGACTTCCCTGAAGAGTCTGAGCTCTATGATGACATGTTTGCTGAAGACAATCCTTATTTCCATAAATAATTTTAAAACTGACTACATAAAGTAATGGCTGAATTACAATTTAGAGAAGCGATAAATAAGGCAATTGACGAGGAAATGGCCCGTGAAGAGAAAGTCTTCATTATGGGTGAGGAAGTTGCCGAATACAATGGAGCCTACAAAGCTACCGAAGGACTCCTAGATAAATACGGATACAAAAGGGTTATCGATACTCCTATTTCAGAGCTTGGTTTTGCCGGAATTGGAGTAGGTGCGGCTATGAATGGTCTTCGTCCTATTGTGGAGTTCATGACCTTTAATTTTGCGGTACTTGCTGCTGATCAGATTATAAACCACGCATCCAAGGCCGGGTATATGACGGGAGGGCAAATTGATATGCCTATCGTATTTCGTGGCCCTAATGCGTCTGCAGGTCAGTTAGGAGCCACACACTCTGTGGCATACGATTCCATGTATGCCCACTTTCCGGGATTGAAAGTTATTTACACCTCCGAGCCCGATGATGCGAAAGGGCTGCTTAAGTCTGCCATCCGTGATGACAACCCGGTGTTGTTCATGGAATCGGAGCAGATGTACGGAATGAAAGGAGAAGTATCAGACGAAGAAGATTACATTATACCGATTGGAAAAGGTAAAATTAAGCGTGAAGGAAGCGATGTGACGGTTGTTGCTCACGGAAAGATGTACCACGTAGCGAAACAAGCTGCCGCACAGCTCGAAAAAGACGGAGTAGAGGTAGAGATCATCGATCCGCGTACGGTTAAACCCCTCGACCTGCCATTGATTATTGAATCCATTAAGAAAACAAACCGATGTGTGGTGGTGGATGAAGCTCATCCGTTTGCCGGGTTTGCAGCTGAAATCGGGTTCTTGATTCAACGCGAAGCATTTGATTACTTAGATGCTCCGGTTCAACGTGTGACTTTACCGGATGTAAACGCTCCATTCTCCAAGCCATTGTTTGATGCATGGCTGCCGGATGCAAAGCAAGTGATTGAAGCAATCAATCAGGTTACATACAGGAATTAGTAAATGTGAAAAGGCAAAGGTGAAAAGTTATTATCATACATTTTCACCTTTCAGTTTTGCCTTTTCACTGAAACACCCGTTACATTGGCGGAAGTAATAAATTAGAAACAACTTACTCAACAGTTTAGATTAGAAGAATTATGGCGATTAAGATTGAAATGCCGAAGCTCAGCGATACCATGGAAGAAGGGGTGATCGCGTCGTGGAATGTAAGCGAAGGTGATAAGGTTGCAGCCGGCGATATTATTGCGGAAGTTGAAACCGACAAAGCCACTATGGAAGTGGAAGCCTTTGATGACGGCACTGTCCTCAAAATTTTGGTAGATGAAGGCGATGCCGTACCATTGGGTGGTTTAATGGCTGTTTTGGGAGAAGAAGGGGAAGATATTTCAGATATTCTCGATAGTGCAGGCAGCGACTCTTCTTCAAAAGATGAAGTAAAAGAATCAGCTTCTGCGGACAAAGAGGAAACGGCAACCGAAAATTCTTCCGGGTTGACTTCGCCTAAATCGGAGTCGTCAACAGACTCTACTTCCGACAATGGACGAATTAAAGCATCTCCTTTAGCCCGAAATATGGCTGAAGACAGAGGTATTGATTTAGGCAGAGTGGACGGTTCCGGCCCCGGTGGTAGAATTATCAAGGCCGATATAGAGAACTATAAAGAATCGGCACAACCTGCTGCATCCGCTTCAACAGCATCATTCCAAAGTCTGGAAAGCCGGGAAGTGAAGGTTTCTCAAATGAGAAAAACCATTGCCCGCCGCTTGTCAGAGAGTAAATTCAGCAGTCCGCATTTTTACGAGACTATCGACATTGATATGAAGGCGGCAATTGCAGCACGCAAGTCGGTGAATGAAGCTAATGATGTGAAAATCAGCTTTAATGATATTGTAGTGAAGGCTTGTGCCATTGCTCTTACGCGTCACCAGGCGGTAAACAGCTCCTGGCATGGCGATGTAATCAAAGAGCACGGAGATGTACATGTAGCGGTTGCTGTCGCTATTGATGAAGGATTGATGACTCCTGTTATCCGGCATACCGACCAGAAAGGTCTGGCTCAGATTTCATCAGAAACCAAAGAACTGGCCGGACTTGCACGCGACCGTAAACTTCAGCCGGAACAGATGGAAGGCAGTACCTTCACCATCAGTAACCTGGGGATGTTTGGCATTGAGGAATTCACGGCCATCATCAACCCGCCAAATGCATGTATTTTGGCCGTGGGTGCTATTCGAGACGTGCCTGTGGTTGAAAACGGAGAAGTGGTTCCCGGTAAGCGAATGAAGGTGACACTTTCAAGCGATCACCGAATTGTGGACGGAGCCAAAGCAGCTGAATTCCTGAATACAGTGAAGAACCTGCTGGAAAACCCGCTTTCCATGTTACTGTAGCCAAGTCTAAATTAATGGATGTAGTGAAGCCCTGATCATTTGGTCGGGGCTTTTTTTATCTATCATTCAGTGATTACATTTTTATACAAACTTGTCAAAAATTATTACGTAATTCGGTTCAACCTTTAACCAAACCGATTTACGATGAAGCACTTTTTATTTTTAATAGCTGCAGCTCTTCTGTTAATTGTCCCTGAATCAGTGAATGCTCAAACCCAGGATGTCAAAGATGTGCAGGCTACCATAGAGCAACTGTTTGATGGGATGAGAGCAAGTGACAGCGCCATGGTGGCCGATACCTTCACCAAAGATGCAATTATGAGAAGGGTAGCCACTAACCCGGAAGGAGAGGTAGTTGTTAACACCGGCAATCTTGCCTCATTTCTAAACGCTATCGGTTCTCCCAAAGAGCAAGTATGGGACGAACGCATTGGCAGCTATGACATTAATATCGATGGTAATCTGGCTACCGTATGGACGCCTTTTGAATTTTATATAGGAGACAAATTCTCGCACTGTGGGGTGAATTCCTTTCAGCTTGTGAAGAAAGACGGGGACTGGAAAATATTCTTTATTGTTGACACCAGTCGTCAGTCCAATTGTGTAGAATCATAGTAGTTGAACACTCAACGTTTAAGAAAAACATCATGAAAAAACTATATACCATACTACTCATAGTTCTGTTTGGAGTGGAAATTGCTGTTGCCCAGGTTAGTGTAGAGCAGCGCGCCAGAGATGTGGAAAGCATCGATAACCTGATAGAAGCATTATATGCCTCTATTTCAGGTGAAAAGGGCGAACCCAGAGACTGGGATCGGTTCAGAAATTTAGTGATTCCGGAAGCACGACTTATCCCCACAGGAAGAAATCAGCAGGGCAAAAATGTATATCAGGTGATGACACCTGAGGAATTTATCGAAAACACTGACTCATATTTCGTAGAGAATGGATTTTATGAATATGAGATTCATCGCGAAGAACATCATTATGGGAGGGTAGTACATCTTTTCAGTACCTATGGCTCAAAACGAAGTGAATCAGATGCTGAACCCTTTAATAAGGGGATAAACAGCATTCAGCTTTTTGATGATGGCGACCGATGGTGGGTTGTTACCATTTACTGGGCACACGAGTCAGAGTTTAATCCCATCCCCGAAAAATACAGTGGAAAATAATCAGGCTTCATGAGATTCGAGGAGCCGGTCGATAAGTTCGGCTTTCTCAGGATCTACATATTTTCCATACGACATAATCAGCGTGCCCTGAACGCCGCTGTCAGATGCTATGGCATAGACGGTGGACTCGCTGCCGGGGTCGGTTCCCTGATCAAACTTATGGGTTTCTTTAATGGAGAGATCATCCGTTGTGTATTCTACATCCAGTTCTTTGCAGGTAATGCAGTCATTTCCGAGTTCAAAGGTGTTATCAAAGCCTTTCTCTTTAAGTGATTCTACGGCGTCGGCTAAATCGTTATACATATCTGGATTAGTTGTTCATATTCATACCTTCAACAAGCTTAACCCAAAGAATGTTTCGATATGGAGAAGTAGCTTAACGATTACTCATAAAATCATAGCAATAGCGGGCGATATCGGCTGAGGCTTCCAGAACGGCCTCACGGTTTGGGGCATTTTTTGAGAGGAAAACGAGAACGAATGCATCTCCATCCGGCAAGTAGATGATTCCTGAATCGTGATGGACGTTGGTAATCCATCCGGTTTTATGCGCTAAAGGTGTATCCTCCGGAAGTTTAACCGGGAACATGTCGTTATACTTTTGTTCTTTCAGTATGGATAGGATCTCTTGTTTAGATTCTTCGGTCAGTAAATCACCCGTTGCAAGCTCCTCAAACATGATCTGAAGATCTTTGGGGGTAGTCGTGTTGCTTAATCCGGCTTCGTAAGCTTTGATATCTTCCACGCCGCGGAGTACTTCCATACTGTCGGCTCCGATTTCATGCATGGTGGCGGTCACTTTCTTAGCATCCAGAAAATCGATTAAAATATTGGTGGCAAGATTACTGCTTCGGGTAATCATTTCGTAAGCGAGATGGTAGAGAGAAGTTTTCTTTCCGAGAAGTGAGTATAAGTCCTGTTCACTGTCTTCAGAAACAGACATCGTAAAAGTGGAGCTGTCAACAATACTTACAAATTCATTTTGAACGGTGATAGAATCCTGAACCGAAAACCGACCTTGTTCAGCTTGTCGATAGAGTTCAATAATAACCGGCGTTTTCATGGTGCTTGCGGCATGAAATCGTTCATCCTCGTTGATTCCTATCGCCAAATCAGGGTTTTCAAGACTTTTAAATGAAATTCCAAAAGTGCCTTCAAGCTCAGAAACTCTGGAATTGATAAGGGTTTCCAGTTCGGTCAGGGTCTCAGGTTGTTGAGGGGAGGAGCAGGAAATGAAGAAACAAAAAATCAGTAAGTAAGAAAGTGAGCGCATGTTGGGTATTTATTTTAATGAACAGCAGGTAAATAAAGAATGTATGGATATAAAAAAAGCCGCTTGTTGAAGCGGCTTTTTAAAAACTTAGAGCTGTAAAAATCAGTCTTTGTTTTTGATGTCCTGAATCTCAAGACGGATTTCCTGAGCTAATTTTTTTAATTCCTGAAGGCCTTTACGCGCACGTGTACCCGCTGCTTTGTTGCCCTTGTCGTAGAATTTTTCCATTTCTACAGTGGTTTCTTCTACGAGGTTTTTGATTTCTTCAACTCTACTCATTATGTAGCTCCGTTAAATTATTAATTAGTTAAAATTTTCTGTTTTCAGAAAGTGCGTTGAAGCTATTCAATCGGGGATATCGAGTCAAATTAAAAAGTGCTTTTTTAGTATAAATTTTAAACTTTTTTCGGATTATTCGATTTTCGTGACTTTTTTCAGCGATGGCCAGTTGGCAAAATCAGTAGCGGTGGTCAACTTTACAGGATAATCAAAATTGCGGAACTCATCTGGAAGAGAAGTTTCTGCAAATCCGGCCGGTAGATTACTCCAGGAGAGTTCTTCTTCGGATTCTGAAATCAGGATTTCATCTTTCTCATTTTTAGAAAACAAGAGGATATCTGTGTTATCCAGCTCAGAGGATATCGAACGGCTGAATTCCGGTAAAGGAACATGTTGAGGAGCTCCATTCTGCTCCACAAGACTTGAAATTAACAAATTAGGAGTGGCATGATGGGCATCTAATGCTTCTCTATTCAAGGAGATGTCACCTTCTCCTTTGGTGATCAAACCTTTTTGAAATCCATGAATGCCTATGGTGGGAATTCCCTGGTCAGCAAACAACCCAACTAATCGCTTGTTGAGGTCTTTAATGGCTCTTAGACGAGCGTCTTCTCTCATCATGCCTGTTTGTATGAGCCGATCGGTGTAGGGGCTGTCACCGTGAATTACGAGTCCTTTGCGGTCGCCAAGTTTTGCCAGCGATTTGGCAAAAGCGGTAAGGAAAACCGAATTCTCCAGGTGTTCGTGGTCAAGTACGGCGATAAAGTTAATGGGCATAAATAAGGTTGATTATAAAACTTCAAATTAACCATTCATTCTGTTGATGACTAACCCATTTTACAGGAATTCCATTTAGAGGATGAACTATTTTTTTAATGCAGAAGATTTAAAACTAAAGGGCAGAAGGTCGAGGGAAAGGTGTTCGGATTGTGTATCATCAGAATGATGAAGCACAATGTTATGATAAGGAAGCAGCTCAGAGATCACCTGCCGGCAGGCCCCGCAGGGACTGCTGATTTCCCCTTTTCGGGTATGGACTTCCAGGAGGGTAAAGTCAGTTTGACCTGCTGCAAAGGCTTTTGAAATGGCCACTCTTTCGGCACATATGCCATGCGTCCAGGCATTAACTTCTACATTCACTCCTTCGAAATATCCATCTTCTGTAAATAAAATCGCGGAAACGGGGAAGTCAGAATTGGGAGTCACGGCTTTATCAAGCAGGGATTTTAACCGGACTAGTACTTCTAATTCTTCTTTGGGTGTGTGAAAGAGGTCTTCCAGATCTTCAACGGGAGGGGCGTTCGTTTCTATGATATCAAGGTCAAATTCACCGGCCCAATAATCCAATTGTTCTGCTGTGGAATCCTGAATGTAAATTTTAGCTGGGGTTTCACCTTCACTCAGACAAATAGCACAAGCGGCTTGTACTGCAGGAATAGTGAGTGGATAAGAAATATTTTCAATCCTCACTCCGGCGTAAAACTTTCCGGAAATACTTTCTACCACACATGCCTGTTGGCTTGAGGAATAGGGTACATAAGATCGTTCGTAAAGTAGTTTCCAGCTCATATTAATTGGTTATTGCGGAATAGGCTGCATCTGCAACTTTGGCCCTGATTTCACTGATTCGCTTTCCATACGACCGGTATGGAAATGTTCGGTTTGTTAACAGAATAACGGCCATATTCTTCTCTCTGTCAATCCACAGGCTGGTTCCGGTAAAGCCCAGGTGCCCAAAAGTGTCTTCACTTGCAAGCTGCCCGGCAGTGGAAAAGCCGTCCGGGCTTTTGCGGTCGAAACCAAGTCCCCGGCCGCTGAGCTCGGATTGCAGGGACGTAAACAATTGAATGGTTTCGGGCTTAAGATATCTTTTACCGGAGTATACGCCTCCGTTCAGCAGCATGGTGCTGTACTTGGCCATGTCGATGGAAGAGGAGAACAACCCGGCATGGCCGGCTACGCCATCCATGAAATAGGCGCGTTCGTCATGCACCCGGCCGCGAACTCTTCCGCGATCGAAAACAGTATCAATTTCAGTTGGGGATATTCGGGGTACCAGCCAGCGACTGGTTGAAGCGGGGTTGAAAAAAGTACTGTACATATTCATCGGAAAATAGAATTCATTCCTCATGAATCGGTCAAGGCGGCTGCCACTTACCTCATGAACAATTTCCCCCAATAAAATCATCCCCAAATCACTGTACCTATACTCAGAACCGGGTTCATAGATCAATGGCTCATTCTTAATAGCCTCCACAATTTGGTTCCTCTCGGTAAGTGAATCTACATATACCCGGAAAGGAGGGAGTCCGCTTTGATGAAGAAGTAGGTTCCGAATGGTAATGCTTTTCTTCTTATCGGTATTAAATTGCTCAATGTAGTTGGCAACAGGATCATCGAGTGTAAGTTCGCCTTCATCAACCAGCTTCATAATAGCTGTTGTAGTGGCCATTACTTTGGTGATAGATGCCAGGTCATATACATCTGTATCTCTGACTGCCTCTGTTTTTTCATAATCCTGATAACCATAACCACGATTGTAAGCCAAAACGCCATCTTTCACAATCCCAACTACGGCTCCCGGAAAAACCGAATCCCGAATAGCCTCATTTATAATTCGGTCTACTTCAAACAGTTCTTCATGATCCAGATTTACTTCTTCGGGTTCTCCGAATCTCAGGGTAGTATGGTCCATTTCCAGACCGGCCCCTAACGGATAAAGACCGGGAATTTCGATGGGGAGTTTAGCGCTGATCTTGCTGGCGCCAAAAAGGGCAGGCACTACTCCATGAACCTGCTGGGATGAATTGTACCAGCCTAATACATGGGCGTCGGTGTCTTTCAAATCAGAAAGCACATAAGGATTCCCGAATGAAACCAACACGGTGGGCTTTCGGCTTTTGACCAGGTTATTCAAAAAATATTGCTGTTCGGAATTCAGGTGAACGGTTTGGCCATGTCTGAGATGCAAAAAAGATCCTATGATGATCAGGTCTACATCACCGGCTTTACTCAGAATCCTTCGTTTATCCTGCTCGCTGGTTCGTTCGTCATAAATATGAAAGGAAACATCGGGGTGATAGTCCCGAAGCTCTCTCACAAAGTCTGATCCTGTTTGCCCCGACCGGTCATCAGCAACCGAAACCACCATGATCTCCGGATACTCAGAAGGGAGCAGAGGTAAAATATTGTTTTCATTCTTCAGCAAGGTGATAGACTCGCGCGCAATACGGCGGGCTTCAGCTTCATGAAAAGCCGTGTTTATCTTGGTGTCCAACTCATTAATATCAGCCTGATTTTCGGAGTCGAAGAGGCCGTATTGTTGCTTCCAGAGCATCAGCTTGGCAAAGGATTTGTTAATTCGCTCCTCCGTAATCTCACCCTCCTCAACGGCTTGCTGAACTTCGTTGATGGCCGTGAATACATCCGGGCTGAGGAGCATAATGTCGGCACCGGCATTTAACGCTTGTACAACTGCCCGCCCGGGTGAAAATTTGGAACTGATGCCTTTCATTTCCAGACCATCGGTAACTACCATACCATCAAACTTCAGGGAATCCATGAGCAGGCTTCCCAGGATAGCCGAATCGAGCGTGGCAGGAAGGAATTCAGCAGTATTCAGATTAGGAAAGGCAATATGAGCGCTCATCACGCTTTCAATGCCGCCATCAATAGCCGCACGGAAGGGGATCAACTCAAGAGAATCCAGACGGTTGTAATCGTAATCTACAACCGGAAGGTCAGTGTGCGAATCAACGTCGGTATCTCCATGGCCGGGAAAGTGTTTGGCTGTAGCTACGACGTGTTCACTTTGAACTCCCTGCATAAAGGCTGTTCCAAAATCAGATACAATCTGGGGGTCGCCCGAAAAAGAGCGCACATTTATGACCGGATTGTCGGGATTGTTGTTTACATCCAGAACCGGGGCATAGATTTGGTGAACCCCAAGAGCCTTAGCTTCAATGGCTGTTATTTTACCCATCATAAAGGCATTACGCTTGTCGCCGGTGGCAGCCACTCCCATGGCAGGGGTGAACCGGGTTGCGCCTGATACTCGCATAGCAGCTCCAAATTCCATGTCTTGTGAAATCCAAAGCGGGAATTTGGCCATCCGTTGTAATTTGTTGGTCATGATAGCCTGCCCGTAAATATCTCCGTGCATAAAAATGATGCCACCCACATGGTGCTTTTGCACCATTTCTTCCAGTAGCTTGAAACTTAGGTCTTCCCGGTTGGTGAATTCACCTTCAGCCGGGATAAAAAAGAGCTGCCCGATTTTTTCCTTCAAAGGGGTATGTACAATCAGGGAGTCGAGATATTCCTCCGAAGTTTTATCAATGGTTTTTGCCGGGAAGTTTTGAATCGTTTGTCCAAAAAGAAATTCAGACAAACTTTGGGCATTTCCTGCTGTGTTATTTATGAGGAGAAAACCCATCATGACAAAAAAAGCTGTGGAAAACCTGCTTTTCATAAAATGAAGTGTAGATGATTTTATTGACCTAATGATGCTCTAAATGTACGTGATAGTAACAGACTACGCCAACGCTTTATTTCTAAGCATTTCAGTGAAAACTTTTCAAAGACAGTACTGTCACAACTTTTAAACTGAATTTTGGTTCACTTAAATTCCACCGAAATAAATTTTCTGTATGAATACACATTTTCACTTTATTTACAGCTTGAAAATGCTCATCATTGACTATGATAAGTGACGAGAAAAAAGAGGAAGTACGGGCAGCGGCAGATATCGTAGAGGTGGTTTCAGACTATGTGAAGCTGAAGCGGTCGGGCAGTGGGTTTGTAGGACTCTGTCCTTATCATGATGAAAAAACACCTTCCTTCAACGTAACGCCCCGCCTCGAGATTTTTAAATGCTTTGGCTGTGGGGAATCCGGGGATGTATTTAAGTTTGTGATGGATCAGGAAGGTGTGGGCTTTAATGAAGCGGTTCGTCAGCTTGCCGAACGTTATGGAGTGTTCATCCCTGAAGAAGATAACGAAGAGCCCAGCGAGAACACTCAGCTCCGCGAAGGGATATATCACGCCTTAAAATTTGCGGGAGTGTTCTATTACCGAAACCTGGTTGAAAATCCGGAAGCTGAAAAAGCCATCAAATACCTTGAAAAGCGAGGATATAACCGGGAAGTGTATAAGAAATTTGGCCTGGGTTTTTCCCCTTCCGGTGGAGAAGAATTATGGAAAGCGGCCAAAAATGCCGGTATTGATGAGAACTATTTGGTTGAAGCTGACCTGATTAAACCAAGTAATCGTGGTAGTGGCTTTTACGATACTTTTCGGGGAAGGCTGATGTTTCCCATATTCAATCCCACCGGAAAAGTAATTGCCTTTGCGGGACGGGTTCTGGGGAATGAAAAAACGGCGAAGTACATCAACTCCTCACAAACCAAAGTATATAATAAGAGCGAGGTGGTGTACGGGGTTAATTTTGCCAGGAATGAGATCCGTAAGAACAAGGAAGTGATTTTAGTGGAGGGCTATACCGATGTAATTACTCTCCACGAACACGGCATTAAGAACGTGGTGGCCAGTAGCGGGACATCACTCACACCCGGACAAATGAAGATTTTGCACCGCTATGGCGAGCGTATGGTAATGATCTATGATTCTGATGATGCCGGACAAACAGCCATGAAGCGAGGTATCAATATCGCACTGGCCGAAGGCATGGAAGTGCAACTGCTGGAGCTGCCTGAGGATCAGGATCCGGACTCGTTTGTGAAGCAGTTCGGGAAAGAATCGTTTGAAGAGCTAAAGAAAGAAGAGGCCGGGGATTTTGTGGATTTTTTGTTGCTGAAGGCCGGGGAAGAAGGCCGTCTGGAAAAGCCGACAGAAATACCCAAGGTTATTACAGAAATTTTGGAGTCGATTGCCAATATCAAAGATTCCATCCAGCGGCAGGTGTATGTGCAGTATCTGCATCAGAAGATGCAGAAGTTCCAGAAGGTGAAAGAAAGCGATTTATACGAACAGCTGGAACGGGTGATGAACGACAAGCGCTGGGAAGAAAAGCGTTCGCAACGCCGGGAAGAAGCCAGGCAGCGTTTTCAGGAGGAACAAGGTCCCTCAGCTTATGAACATACTTCCGGCCCGGACGATGAACCACCACATCCCTCCGGTGAGCTTGCTTCGGAAAGAGCTCAGCCCCGCTCCAGGAAAAAGCCTCACTTTGAGAAAGAGTTGATCCGACTTATGATCACTTATGGGCGAAGCATGGTTGAATACATTTGTTCGTTCACCAACTCTAAACTCTTTGAAGATGATGAGCTGCGAATGTTTTATGAGGATATCATTGAGCGATACAAAGAAGAAAAAGAGATTTCTGTAAATACCTATTCCGGCATGGACGAACCTTTTCCTCGGTTGGTAGGCGATGTATTACTGGAGCAGCATACCGCCAGTGATCGGCATGAGGAGAAAGTGGGACTGAAGTACGAGAAGGATAAAAACCCGTATAAAACCGCAAAAAGCTCGATTCGGGCCGCTCAGATTAACTTTTATCGGCATAAACAAAATGAGCTGGCTGATAAAATTGCGGCCGCTAACGGCGACGAAAAGCTGGAGCTGATGGAACGTCAAAAGGATATCAAGTCAAAACTTACCCGCCGGGAAACAACCGACCCGGACGATCTCTATCCTGATCCGGATTCTGATATAGACCACCAGGTTAACGACAAAGTATTCCAGTATAAGATGAAGGGGGAGAAGTAAAGAAGTGTTAAGGTGTTGACGTGTTAACGCTTAGGAAATCTCAGCATCTAAAAACGCTGGCACTTTAACACATAAACACCTTAACACGTAAACACTTTACTAACCATCCAGCTCACAATTAAGCATCCAGCGGATTCCGAATTTGTCTTTGAGCATGCCGTAGCGGGCGCCCCAGAAAGTTTTTTCCAAAGGCATCGTTACTTCGCCACCTTTTGAAAGCTGTTCGAATAGCCGGTTCTGCTCTTCTTCTGATTTCAAATTGATATTCAGCTGCACGTTATCGCCAACGGTAATGTCTTTGTGAGGAGCACCGTCCGAAAACATCATATGGATACCGTCGGCTTTCAGCTCTCCGTGCATAATCTTTTGTTTATGATCGTCATCCACGGGCATTTCAGTATCACCAAAGCGTTGCAAAGCGGTGATTTCACCATCCAGGCATTCTTTGTAATAGTTCATGGCTTCTTCGCAGTTTCCCCGAAAAAATAAATATGGAACAAGCGTTTTCATGTTAAAATCAGATTAGTTAGACGTTAGGGCATATACTAAAATATTTGCGCCCATTTGCAAAGCTTTTTGTCGGAGTGATTGGGGGGTGTTGTGTACATCGGCATCCGCCCAGCCATCCCCGAGGTTAGACTCATAACTGAAAAAAACGACCAGCCGGCCTTCATGAAAAATACCGAATCCCCGGGGAGGTTTGCCATCATGCTCGTGGATTTTGGGTAGGCCATTCTCAAAGGTATAAACCTGATCGTATATGGGATGATTGAATGGGATCTCTATAAATTCTTCATCCGGAAATACCTCTTTCATGACCGGACGTATATACTCATCCAGTCCGTAATCATCATCTATAAAAAGGAACCCGCCATTCTGAAGATATTCACGCACATTGCGTGCCTCCGTTGATGTAAGGGTTATATTACCGTGGCCGGTCAGAAATACAAAAGGGTACGAGTGGAGGTCGGCGCTTCCCAGCGAAACATCGGTGTAAGAGTCTGCTATACTGATCGGGATGTTACTTTTGGTGAAGGAAATCAGGTTTTTGAGAGCAGAAGGATCGTTATACCAATCGCCGCCTCCCCGATACTTGGCGCGGGCAATTTCAAATTCACCGGAGCTTTGGGCCGGTGCTGATTGCGGAAAGGCCACAGTGGCCATCAGAAGTAAAATCAATAAAGAGGATAATCTCATGCGTCCAATTTCTTAGGAATTAGTTACAGATATTTCATAGACTTAGCAATAATCAAAAAACAATGTATGAATAAGTTTATTGCTGCCTTTTTATTTGCCGCTTCTTTACTTAATCCTTTAATGGCACAACCGGTTAGTGAAGTGCAACATTTGCCATATCAGCAATTAGGGAATGTTACCCCTTACCAACAAAGCATTTCTGAGTACTACTTGTTTTTGGTTGATGATGATATACAAAAAGTACTCTTCAATCCAGCCCGGGCGGGGGAGATGGAGAATGCCTTTGTAAGTTCCGTCATTTCTCCGTCTGAACAACCGGATAATTTCAGGATATCAGTTCTTACTAAAAGTAAGTGGCTTTTTTCATTTGGAGGAAACTTAACCCAAACTAATGCTACAGGTGATGTTGAAGACTTATTTCTGGATGCGAGCATTAATGAAGAAGGGGACCGGGTTTCTGAATATAGCCGAAGTACTTTTAATTCCAGAGATTTTACAGACAACAGAACCGATGGTCAGGCTGATCTTAGCTTTTCGAAGGTAATCACAACTCCGGGAGGTAAAAACTATTCAATCGGTGGATTTTTGGGGTATTCGAAAGTGAACAGAAAATCAGATGTGATTTCTGAACGAGTTCAGGTCGAACATAGAACATTAACTGCGGCTGATACCCTTCAGTTCAGTTTCGATAGAGATAACGAGATAGATGAACTGCTATTTAATATCTCTACAACAGAAAAAATTACGGTTGGTTTAAGTTTCCATTCCTACAACAATGGCACAGATAGCAGGCACAAGCTTTTTATTCAGAAGAATAATCATACCCGGGAAACAGATGAATTTACCACACAAAGAGCCATTACTGATTTAGACGACTACAGAGATTCTGAGTTTCGGGATACTATTTTTGAGCGGGAGATTGAGCGGATTTTTGTCAATAATGTTGATCCACTTCAGTTTAGATATTCCGGATACCTGAATAAGCCGATAAGTTGGGTAACCGATAAAGACTATATGTTTGCGAGTATCCGGGCTTTGTATAGCGAAGGAACATCGAATCAACAACAGCGTTTGCGTTCTGAGCTGGTGGAAACTACAAACGGGCAAATAACAATGACAGACCAAGAACTTGATGATTACCCTGCGGTTGAGGTTGATGACAGGCTTTGGGGAGGAATGCTATCGGTGGGGTATATCGTCAAGCTTGACCGTGAGGATCTGAATTTTTTTACAGGAATCAATCCATATTATGGATTCTCGGATTACGAAAGCTTTGATATTGAAAATTACAGAGGCGTCGGCAAAGATCATTTTACTCAGGAAGCGGGAGCACAAATACCGATCTACACTTCATATGCCGTAAGCAAGTATTTTAACGTATGGGGAGGGGCAAACCTGAACGCAAGATTTAGCAGGATAAAGACAAAAGAAACTACAATGCCGGATCTCAGCGATTATGAAAACCCGGAATTAATTTTTGTTTTGCCTCAGATTAGTACCATTACAAGAGACGCTTTTAATTACAACCAAAGCCTGTTTATGGGGTTCAAGCTGACCCACAAGTCGGGTTTAAGTGTAGTAAATAACTTCAGAGGTAATTTAACCTCGGTAAACTCATGGGTGGTTTCGCTAAGATATTCTTTTGACTAAAGATTAGGGTTCCGTTCTACATTCGTGGTTACGGTATCAGAAGCAAGGGAGCCGAACACGCCAATTCCTCCATTCACGTGATAAATTACATTTTGAATTTCACCGGGAGAAAGGGTGGAGCCACCCAGCTGCACTTGTTGAGATCGCACAAAGTCGTACACGTTATCATCCAGCGTGTTGGCAACAATGTTATTTAAGCCATAAAAGGCAATGCCAATCCAGGGGTATTTAACCGTTACCGAACCATCAGGATTTACTTCAAAATTGCCTTCGTTAATGATACCCGAACTGTTGTTGGATAGCAGGGTTAAATCTTCTTCGGGGTCGTCACTGTCCTGGAATATATCAAAATAGAAAGGGGTGAGATCCTCCGCATCGGGTTCAAAACTGATAGCATTGAAAACAAAGATATTTTGACGGCCGGGATATGAGCTTTCGCTTAGGGTGATCTCAAGCTGTTCGGATGACTGATAAACCACAGACTCGGCAACACCACTTAGAATCTCAAAGCTTCCGGGGATAATGGTATGCGCGGTGATTACATCGTTGGAACCCGGAAAAGAGATATGCAGCTGGTAGGTTCTTTCGGGGATTACCGCATGATTTTGGTCGGGTTGATAGATACCGGGTTCGGAATTAGAATAGGTAAAAGACTGCTCAACGGAGCTTTCAGGTCCGCTTGCCAAAAGGCGTACTTCTATGATTGCATCATTGACGGCTGCTTCATCAAAGTCATAGAGTTCCTTAGCCGGAACGGTCGTAGAAAGCCGAACCGAGGGCAGCTGCCGGTTGGCTACCAGGTATGATTCAACTACATAAAACTCCTCATAATCATCTTGTGGATATACATTACACGAAGTGATAAGAGTGGAAATGAATAAGAGTAATAGCGTTAGATTCTTCATATTCTAAAAGTTGACGGTGTAAGAAATTGAGGGCAAAATGGGCAGCAGGTACACAGGGTTACGTTCCACAGGGTTTTCATCAAAGTCGAAGCTGTAGAACCATACATTGCGGCGGGAGTACACGTTTATGAGTTGTAACTGCAGTTCTGAATCACCTAAATCAAAGAATTTACCCTTTCGTGAGAACGAGACATCCATCCGGTGATAACTTGGAAGCCGGGAGGCATTTACTCGCCCCACAGTAAAGGTGTTTCGGTCATCAAAGGTCCATGGTAAATCGAGCTGCACGTATTGTCCCAGAACTTTGGTATAAGACTGACCGGTGGCGAAATTAAAGGAAGCGGTGACTTTCCAGCGTTCGTTTAGCTGGTAGTTTCCAACCAGGTTAATGTCGTGTCGGCGATCATATTTAGGCGGATAGAATCGCGCGGTTTGTCCCTGTTCAGTTATTTCGGAATTATACCCGGGAAATCTTCTCCAGGTGTAGCCGAGCGTATAACCGATGAATCCGGTAAAATCTCCGGCTCGTTTTTCAAAGAAAACTTCTACTCCGTATGCACTTCCATCACCTACACGAAATAAATCTTTATATAAAAGTCCGGCTACGTCGGGCAGGAAGGGATCCAGCTCGAACAAGTCTTCCATGGTTCGGTAATACAGTTCAACATCGAGGCCGTAATCTTCAAAAGGGATGGTTTTAGCTCCGAGCACAAATTGATCTCCATAAGCGGGAGACACCCCTTCGGCGGAAGTCAGCCATACATCAAAGCCGGAAAAGGCTTCGTTGGTGACGAGGGTGAGAAACTGATTATAACGGCCATAGGCAGCCTGTATCCGCACACGGTTTCCCGGACGATATTCCATGGAAAAGCGAGGTTCAATTCGCACATAATCTCCATCTGAAAAATAGTTCATGCGCACACCCGGGGTGAAAATCCACCGGTCGTTGGGGCGCCATTCATCCTGTACGTAGAAAGAAGCGTATTGATTTTGAATGCGACTTCCGAAGGTGTCCTGCCCGTCAAAGGTATCTTGCAGTTTAAAGGTGAAAATACCCGACCAGATCCCGGTTTCGATGGTGTGATTATTACCGGGCAAATATTCAAGATCGGCTTTCAGGGAAAAATCATAGATGTTATTGGAGCGGGTGAATTTTGTGCCTGCAAAATCGAAACCCGGAAAGTTGAAGTACCGGGAACCGGTTAAAACGAAATTCGAAAACAGTTTTTCTGAAAAGATATGTGTCCAGTTACCGCTCAGGGTTTGATTTCCATAATTCAGGTCAAATTGCGCATCATCGGCAAAGGGAAATGTTACCTGGTCTTGGCCGGCGTAGAAAGCGAGGGAAAGTTTATCGTTCTGAGTGGCATCGAAATTCACTTTTCCGTTAACATCGTAGAAATAGAATTTGCTGGGGACATTATCAGTAGCTTGTCGAAGTCCGGCCAGTAAGGGTTCGAGTGTAGAACGCCGGGCAGAAAACATCCAGGATCCTTTGCTGTACGGACCTTCAATCGAAGCCCGGGAAGCCAGCAGTCCAATAGTTGCAGTACCGTCCAATTCATTCCGGTTTCCATCTTTGTTATAGATTGTCAATACTGAGCCCAATCGTCCGCCATATTCAGCCGGGTATCCGCCTTTATATAGTCGCACATCTTTGATGGCATCGGGGTTAAAGGTGGAGAAGAATCCGAAAAAGTGACTGGGATTATACACGGTAGTCCGGTCTAAGAGAATCAGCGTCTGGTCGGGACTTCCACCCCGGATATACAGACCACTCGAAAAGTCGGAGGCAGCCTTAACACCCGGAAGCAGTTGTATGGACCGGAATACATCTGCTTCGAAGACAGAGGGGAGTTCCTGTATCATTTTGGCATCCACCTGAACGGTGCCGATGTTTTTCTGTTCTTCTTCCTCACGGCTGGAGCGTACCACAATTTCATCCAGTTCCACACTTTCGGGAACCAGTTCAACATCCAGCCTCAGGTTTTCTCCGGGCTCAAGGGTTATTTGTTGGCGATAGGGTTTATACCCAACATAACTGCAAAAAAGGGTATAGGTACCGGGCTGAATGTTCGGCAGGGAATAATAACCGAGTGTGTTTGAGGCCGTTCCTTTATTGATTTCCTGAAAACCAATATTTGCACTGATGAGCGTTTCCCCGGTTTCGGAGTCGGTGATATATCCATTTAAAGAAGCGTTTTGCTGAGCTTTAACAGATGCGAATCCCCCGATGATGAATGTGAGTACCAGTAAGAGTGTGCGGTGCATGAAATTTGAGTCGTCTGAATTTTTGAGATACTTACACGAACTAGTTCAAAGAAAGTTAGAGCTAAATTCATTCCCAAATGTTAAGAAAGTATTAGGGTGGGTTCTTTTCAATAAAGGCTTTGGTGGGTTGGTAAGGGAAGCGTAGGGTTGATGTAGTATCGCGAAGGGCTGAACCCCTTCGCTTGTGTACGGGAAGAGGGGGTAGCCGGTTGATGGATGGGTGGCAGGAATAGAAAGTTTTCCGGTGTGCAAGCGAGTCGTTTACGGCATCGCGGGGAAGGGATGATGTTGTTTGTGTCGCTGAACCCCTTCGCTTATGTACGGGAAGAGGGGGTAGCCCGTTGATGGATGGGTGACAGGAATGGAAGGTATTCCGGTGTGCAAGCGTGTCGTTCACGGCATCGCGCGATGTTGAATGTGCATCAACGCCCGGTCATCGCGAGGAGGAAAATTGTAGAACCATTGGAAACACAGTCGGACGACGACGCGATCTCCTTGTATTACTTGGGATGCCGATTCAGGGAGATTGCCTCGTCGGTGCACATCCCAACCCGGCATTCGGCATCACGGCCTCCTCGCAATGACGTGGAACCGGTTGTAATACAAAATCATCGCAAAGGCGGGATGTTTTTCACAACCCTAAATCACCCTGTTCGGCTTCGCCGGGGATATCCAGATCGGTTCCCAATTCTTTGTTTATGGCCTGAATGAAATGCTTCGAAAGCACCGGTGATTCTTTCTCCAGGTTCTGGTGCACAAAAAAGTACAGTTTCTCCAGTCCCTGTTCTTTCCAGAATTTGAGGCGTTCCACCCAATCATCGAGACGGTCATAGTCGCTGGCGTGGTTGGCACCCACATAGCGGATAAAAGCAACGGGAGAAGTAAGCCGCATATGGAGCAAATCACGCCGACCGGCGGTATCCGTAATGATATTGGCTACTCCATTTTCCTCGAACAGCTGATAAACCTGGCTCGCTACCGCCTCATCATTATACCAATCCGTATGCCGCAGTTCGATAGCCAGCGGAATGTCATCCGGCCAAATTTCCACCAGTCGCTGTACCCGGTCAAAATCTTTGGGTTTAAAATCATCGCGAAGCTGCAGGAATATCATTTCCAACTGATCACCAAAAGCCCGCATACCGTGGAGGTACTCTTCCAGGGGAGCCTCAATATTCTTCAGCCGCTTAAAATGACTGATGGTATTTACCACTTTGGGAAAGAATTTGAAGTCGTCCGGGGTTTTCTCAGCCCAGGTTTCCGATTGTTCCGGTCCTTTGTTCCCGTAAAACGTGGCATTCAGTTCAATAGAATTAAACTGGCGGGAATAGTATTCCAGTTCATCTTTGGTTCCGCGAGGGTAGAAGCCTTTCAGGTCTTTCTTATTCCATTTGGCGCAACCCACGTAAGCCTCGAAATCACCGCCGCCTTTTTGATTTAAAACCCGCAGGGTGTCGGGATGATCAGGGGGGAGGGTAAAGTCTATGTCGCCGGGGTTATCTACCTTGCCAAATTTCATAATGGGAATGTTAAATGTTGAATTCTAAATGTTAAATAGTGGGCACAATTTAACATTTAACACTTAACATTCTGAACCCAAACCGCCGAAAGGTTGAAGTTTCAGATCAAGATTAGCATTAAATAAAAAGCTTAGTTATTCGTATATTAGGAGCAGTTCATTGACGTATTGGGGGTGTTCTGGATTCGACGGGTTGAGTATCACCGTTGGTTGCGTGTCGAGAGTGTCCAATGATTCTCGTAATAACAATCATTATGGATCAAAAGTAATTGACAATAATTACTCATACCGCTTAGCAGCTTAAACTGACTAAGCCGTCCCGCCGGTTAAGTGCCTGTCATTGCCGGCCCGGACGTCATACAAGACAGGATATCGTAAGCGTGCCTTCTGCCGCGTTTGCGTGAAACTTTAGCAGAATAGTTTGAAGTCGCTTAGGTACTGGGCTCGGCTTCAGGCGAACTACCAATCAGTACCTACACATGTAGATGCTAACAGGTCTACCTTCCCGGACCGGGGTTCGACTCCCCGCACCTCCACCATACTTATACATTTATACTTCAAAAGCCATCATATTCGACAGAGTGTGATGGCTTTTTTTTGTTTTTGATCAGCTTTCCAAAGACCGATGCTTTCCCTATAATCCGTTGATATTAAAAGAGGAATAGATGCAGCTACAGACCAAAACCGTTCGGCAGGGAATTAATAAAGCCTATCTGAAAGTAAATGTTAAAAGAGCAGATCTTGATCGATTTAAGGAACAGGCAACTGCTTACCTGAATCAGGTTGAAGAAGCCGGCAGCGAAAGTGAAGAACATTTAAAAGGCTACCTCAAAGATTTTCTGTCTAAGGCATTTTATGAGGCAGAGGAAAAACTGGTAAACACCAGCGATCGGATCGATTTGGCGGTTTACTCCGGTAAAACGACGTCCTCTTCGGTGGATGTGATTATTGAAGCTAAGCGCCCGGATAATAAAGCTGAAATGATCAGTAAAGAAAACCCGAATCGAAAGGCGCTTCAGGAAGCTCTTCATTATTACTTTGATCAACGGGAAAGCGGAAACGATGACATCAAACATGTAATCGTAACCAACTACATTGAGTTTTTTATTTTTGATGCCCAGGAAATTGAACGTCACTTCTACTCCATAAAGAAGCTGGTTAAAAGCTACCGCCAGTGGAAGAATGATGAGAAAGTTTCCGGGAAAACGGATTTTATCTATAAGAAGTTTGAAGCTTTTATGGATGAATCAGATGCATCTCTGACCGTTACGCATGCTGATCTCAAAAAATATCAAAAACAACTGGCTGCTGAAGCAGATGAGGATAGCGACAAAAAGCTGATTCCGCTTTATAAGCTCTTTTCACCGGAACACCTGGTGAAGAAGAATTTTGCCAACGACAGTAACTCCCTCGATAAAGGCTTTTATAACGAGCTGCTGCACATCCTCGGGCTGCAGGAAGTGAAGGAAAAGGGAAGCCGGCTTATTCAGCGACTCCCGGAAAATGAACGCCACCGCGGTTCGCTGATTGAAAATACCATCGAGATTTTACGGTACGACCAGCACATGAACGAGGTGCGGGATGCCACCGTGCACTACGGGGATGAAGAAGATGATCAGCTTTTTGGGGTGGCGCTGGAATTGGTGATTACCTGGATGAACCGGGTGCTGTTTCTGAAGCTGATGGAAGCCCAGCTGCTGGCCTATCACAACTACGATGAGAAGTTTAAATTTCTGAGTTTCGAAACCATTGATGAGTACGATGAACTCAACAAGCTCTTTTTCCGGGTGTTGGCTTTGCGAAACGCAGAACGCCCGGCATCGGTGCAGGAACGCTTCGGGCATATTCCATACCTCAATTCCTCCCTGTTCGACTCCACCAAGCTGGAGAAAACCACCATTCAGATTTCCGGCCTGGATGATAAAGCCACCCTCGACCTTCACTCCCGGAGTATCCTTAAAAAAGGAGCCAATCCACCCAAAGAAAAGCTGAGCACCCTCGATTACCTGCTTCGTTTTCTGGATGCTTATAACTTCAGTGCAGAGAGTTCGGGCGGTATTCAAACCGAAGATAAAACGCTGATCAATGCCTCGGTGCTGGGGCTCATTTTTGAGAAGATCAATGGCTATAAAGACGGCTCGTTTTTTACCCCGGGATTCATCACCGAATATATGGCGCGTGAAACGCTGCGGAAATCGGTGACGGATAAGCTGAATGAAGCTTTTGGCTGGGAATGTGAACACTTTGATGAATTGCCCCGGAAAATTGAATCCAAAGAACTTTCGGAAGTGAATGAGGTGATCAATTCCATCACTATTTGTGATCCGGCGGTGGGTTCAGGGCATTTCCTGGTTTCGTGCCTGAATGAGCTGATTGCCATCAAATCGGAATTGAAGGTGCTGGTGGATCATGAAGGCAAGTACATTTCGCGCTTGGATATATCCGTTGAAAACGATGAGCTGGCAGTTGAACACAACGGCGAGCTGTTTGAATACAAACTCAATCACGAATGGAAAAACGGAAAGGTAACACGCAAACCCGCCGGTAAAGAAAGCCAGCGAATACAGGAAGCACTGTTTCATGAAAAGAAATTCCTGATTGAAAACTGCCTGTTTGGGGTAGATATCAATCCCAACTCGGTAAAAATATGCCGCCTTCGCCTGTGGATAGAACTGCTGAAACACGCCTATTACAAAAGTCATCCTGAGGGCACTCCCGAAGGGTCTTCACAAGCTGAAACCAGCAATGGATCTTATTCCGAACTCGAAGTACTCCCCAACATCGACATCAACATAAAGCAGGGGAACTCGCTGGTAAGCCGCTTTGGGCTGGACGAAGACCTCAGCTCCATCTTTAAGAAAAGCGAGCACTCGCTGGACGATTACAAACAGGCCGTAAAAAACTATCGCGAAACGCGCGATCGCTCCGAAAAGCAGCGCCTGCAAACCCTGATTGATGACATAAAAGCCGAGTACAGCGAAAACCTGCTGAACAACAAACCGATTAACAAGAAATTGAGTAAAGCCCGCGGTAAGCTGGAGCTGATGCAAAATGAGGATTTATTCGGGGAAGGCAAGGCGAGCAAGAAAGAGCTTAAAAAGCAGGAAAAGAAAGTAGCCAAACTGGAAGAGCAAAAAGCCGAAGAAGAAGCCGGCGCCTTTTACCGTGAAGCCTTTGAATGGCGCTTCGAATTCCCGGAAGTGCTGGATGATGCCGGAAACTACATCGGTTTTGATGTGGTGATTGGGAATCCGCCGTATATTAGAATACAGGATTTAAGAACTTCAGATACATTATTAGTTGATTACATCAGTACGAAATTTAAAACAGCAGGTAAAGGTAACTATGATCTATACATACCATTCTTTGAATTAGCGACTAAATTAATTTCATCCAAAGGAAATCTCTGTTATATAAACCCACATAAGTTTACCAACGCAAATTATGGAGAGAATTTAAGGAGCTACTTAGCATCTAATAAAATTCTTCATAGAGTAATTCACTTTGGCACAAACCAGGTTTTTCCTGAGGCTACTACATATACAGGATTATTTTTTGGTTCAAATGAAGACTCAAGTATCATTGAATTTTACAAACCAGAGAACCCTGAAGTAATTTCTGATTTGGTTAATTATGATTATGAAGACTTACCTAATGAGATATTGACATCGGAGAATTGGGCTTTTGTAACTGGTAGTGATGCAAATTTATATAAGAAACTTACTTCACTACCAAATACACTTGAAGGCTTAACTGAAAGAATTTTTCAGGGACTTAAAACAAGTGCAGACGCAATATTTATAGTTGAAAAGAGGGAAGAACAAGACGAATCATTTTTAATTTATTCCTCCCAGAATGAAAAAGAGTTTAATGTAGAAAAAGAGTTATTCTATCCATTGATTAAGGGGGGAGATAGCAGAGCCTATTCAATTTTAGAGACGTCAAAACTGATTCTCTTCCCATATGAAAATTCAGATTTAATTGATTGGAATACAATTGAGTCAGATTATCCAAAAACTACTCAGTATTTAAAATTAAATAAGAAGTATTTAGAAAATCGGGAAAGGGGAAGAATGAAAGGCGATAAATGGTTTGGTTATGTATATCCAAAAGCCTTAGAAGTTATTAACAAGCCTAAGATATTTACTCCTGATATAGCTCCTAAACCAAGATTCTCATATGATTTTTCAGGAAACATTTTTTTTACAGGTGGCGCTTCAGGTGGTTATGGAATTTTACCTAAAGAAAATGTTGATGTTAAATTCTTATTAGGAGTTCTAAACAGTAGTTTGACTTACTGGTTTATATCTAAGACTTCGACCCGAATGAGAGGTGATTGGTTGAGCTTTGAATCCAGATACATAAGTCCAATTCCCTTTCCTGAAATTAATAGTCCCAACCAAAAGAGAATCAGTACAATCAGTAACCAAATCCTCACCGCCAAAAAAGAAAACCCCGAAGCCGACACGAGTAAGTTAGAAGCGGAAATCGATCAGCTGGTGTACGAGCTCTACGGCCTCACCGAAGAAGAAATAGCCATCGTGGAAGAGAGTGTAGGCTAACCACACCCATCCACACCATCATCGCGATGATTCCGCGATGCCGTGAACGACTCGCTTGCATACCGGAAGATCTTCCGTCCTGTGACCCATCTATCAATCAGTTACTCTTTCTTCCCGTACGCAAGCAAAGGGGTTCAGCCCTTCGCGACCTTCCCCGCGATGCCGTGAACGACTCGCTTGCATACCGGAAGGTCTTTCGTCTCTGCGACCCATCTATCAATCAGCTACTCTTTCTTCCCGTACGCAAGCAAAGGGGTTCAGCCCTTGGCGATCTTCCCCGCGATGCCGTAAACGACTCGCTTGCATACCGGAAGATTTTTCGTCTCTGCGACCCATCTATCAATCAGCTACTCTTTCTTCCTGTACGCAAGCAAAGGGGTTCAGCCCTTGGCGACCCTTCCCCGCGATGCCGTGAACGACTCGCTTGCATACCGTAAGATCTTTCGTCCTGTGACCCATCTATCAATCAGCTACTCTTTCTTCCTGTACGCAAGCAAAGGGGTTCAGCCCTTCGCGCCCTTCCCCGCGATGCCGTAAACGACTCGCTTGCATACCGGAAGATTTTTCGTCTCTGTGACCCATCCATCAACGGGTTACCCTTTCTTCCCGTACGCAAGCAAAGGGGTTCAGCCCTTGGCGACCTTTCCCCGCGATGCCGTGAACGACTCGTTTGCATACCGGAAGATCTTTCGTCCTGTGACCCATCTATCAACCGGCCACTCTTTCTTCCTGTACCCAAGCAAAGGAGTTCAGCCCTTGGCGACCTTTCCCCGCGATGCCGTGAACGACTCGCTTGCATACCGTAAGATTTTCCGTCCTGTGACCCATCTATCAATCAGTTACTCTTTCTTCCTGTACGCAAGCAAAGGGTAGTCCTCGGGGAGACGGACGGGGTTTATTACGAGGATTGTTGTAATTCCGTAAGCGTACTGCTGCTGCCTTTCTTTTCGGAGGGTGTGAAGTTTAGCTCAAATCTGGTGCCTTTTCCGGTTCCTTTATAGGAGAATGTGCCTTCCAGTTGTTCAGTGAGTGCTCCGATAAGATTGAAACCCAGAGTATTATCGTCTGGTTTAAAATTTTCGGGAAAGCCTTTCCCGAAATCTTCAATCACAAGCTGAACTTTGCCATCCCGGTTAGTGAGTGAAAGATGCAAATCGCCTGATTCATCTTTATCATAGGCATGTTTAATGGTGTTGGTGATGACTTCGTTGATGGTTAATGAGAGAGGGATGGCCTGATTGATATTCAATTCCAGGTTGTCGTCAATATTGAGGCGAACATTAAGTGCCGAATCGGATTGAAATACAGAGGTGATGCTTGATACCAGTCGGTGAATACTCTCATTGAAGTCTAATCTCGAAAATGTTTCTGATTTGTATAGGATTTCATGTACGGCCGCCATCGAGTTAATACGGCTTACACTATCAAATAATTTACTTTGTAAGCGTTCGTCATTTTCCCCGAATGCCTGCAAATGCAACATGCCGGAAATTACGGCTAGGTTATTCTTTACCCGGTGGTGAATTTCATTTAAAAGAGTATTCTTCTCTTTGAGGGCTTCCTGCAGTTCTTCTTCTTTCTGTTTCTTTTCATGAATGTCCTGAATGCTTCCAAGTATCCGAAGGCATTCCCCGTTTTCCATTTCACTTTCCCACATAATCCGAATCCACCTTTCTCCCCCTTTAGGCAACTGAACTTTAAGTTCGGTTTCGTATGGGGTTCCGTTCTCTATAGATTCATTTAAAGCCTCTTGTAAGGTATTTCGGTCCCGTTCATCACGAATCAGTGGAAAGGTATCTTCGGTATTAGGGTCAAAATCATGGTCTACCCGGTGAATAGACTTCACCGTATCAGACCAGAATCTTTTTTTATTCTTAACGTCAAATTCCCAATGACCAATTTCCGCTAACTGATAGGCCCGGTCTATGGTTTTCTGGTTTTTGGCGAGAATCTGTTGGCTTTCTTTAAGGCGGGCGTAGTTTCTTAGCTCTCTCACTACCGCCGGGAGCAGGCGATCGGTATTATCTTTCATAATATAATCCGAGGCACCTTCTCTCATGGCCTCTACGGCTAACTTTTCAGGGAGATATCCCGTGATCAAAATAAATGGCAGATCAGGATTGATTTCTCTGACTACGCTTAGGGCCTCGAGTCCTGAATAGCCGGGGAGGTGATAATCACACAAAACCAGATCGACCTCATCTTTTTTTACCGCCGAAATAAGCTCATCTCTGCTATCGGTTTTTGTGATAGCAACCTTCTCTTCAAGATCGCCGATTTTATTTTCTATCAGTTCAGCATGCGATGCATTGTCTTCAACCAATAGTACCCTAAAAAAACCTTTCTCTTTAGCCATAGGTACTGATTACTGTTCATAAGCACTCATTAACCAATTCAGAAGGCTAAGACTGCCTTGGCGAAGATAATTAAAATTAAGTTATAAGTAACTGCTTTATCAATAAATTATGATTAGCAATTCTTAATTTCTGAGTTGATATTCCGGCAACATCGGTTCTCGTAAAACTGAACGAACTGCTTATATTGGTTCATTCTTAATTCAGAGCTGTATCCAAAACAGACACTACAACAGGTTATTTGTGAAAAAGGAATCAAGCAAAAAAACAGGACTTCGAAGGCATCACTTTTTTTCGGCCTTTAATTCAATTCCTGATGCTATGGTGGTGACGGATATACACCGAAAAATTATTTCGGTTAATTCGGCTTTTGTGAAGTTGTTTGGGTACCAGAGGGGGGAAGTCAAGGGATTGGAAACTTCTATGCTTTACTCATCCGAACAGGATTATAGCGATGCCGGGGAATCCATGTTCAATCCGGAATCGGATGTAAAGGCAGAAGTATATGAAGTAGAGTACAGGAGAAAGAACGGAGAAGTATTTCCGGCAGAGTCTATTGGCAGCGTGGTTAAGGACGATGAGGGCGAGACCATTGGCTACCTTGCCGCAATAAAGGATTTGACCAGGGAGAGGAGAAGGAGTGAAGAAATATCTCTGCTCACTAAAAGGCTGCGTCTTATAGCTGCTATTGTGGCCAATAAGGAAAAGGATTTTGAAGCCAAAATTAACAATGCCCTTAAACTAACCACTGATTTACTGGGGTTTGAAATTGGTATTGTGAGCCGGATTGAGGAGGATACCTACACAATCATGCACTATTATCCGGAATCGGCAGACCTGGAAGTTGGCATGCAATTTGACCTGCGAGAAACCTACTGCAGTATCACCCTTCAGTCAGAAGATGTGGTATGTATTGATGAGATGAAAACCTCTCCCTATAAAGCGCATCCGTGCTACTCAAAATTTAGCCTGGAGAGTTATATAGGCGTTCCTCTGATTGTAGATGAAGCAGCTGTTGGTACCATCAACTTTTCCAGTTCCAGTCCCAGGAAGGAACCGCTCAGCCAAGCGGATGAGGATATGGTTAAGCTGCTTGGGCAATGGATTAGTTCAGAATATGAAAAGCAAGCCTATCAGGATGAGTTAAAACAAAGCAGAGATCGGTTTCGGCTTATTTCCCATAATTCAGCGGATCTCATTTGTCTGCATGAATCAGATGGAACCTATGTTTATCTGTCGCCATCGGTAAAGGCCATATTGGGGTACGCTCAGGAGGACTTAATTGGAACAACGCCTTATGATTTATTTCATCCCGAGGATTTAAAGCGCATTCAGGGTGAATCACACGAAAAAGCGTTGAAAGGAGAGCATATAAGTCATATTCATTATCGTATTAAACGAAAAGACGGTGAATATATATGGTTTGAAACAGCCACTGAACCAATTCAGGATGAAGATGGGGACGTTGTGAGACTGCAAACCTCCTCCAGAGAAATAACCGAGCGTAAGAAACTCGAAAACCTGCTGAAAGACACAAATAAGCTGGCTTCGGTAGGAGGGTGGGAATTAGATCTTAGAAAGGAAGAATTATTCTTTACGGATGAAGTTTATCGAATACATGAATTACCATTGAAAACTCAACTGAATGTTGAGGAAGCAATTAATTTTTACGCTGAGGAAGACCGGCCAAAAATTACTGAAGCTGTAAACCATGCGATCCAGACTGGTGAGGGTTATGATCTTGAGCTCACCCTGATTACTGCAAAAGGAAACAGAAAATGGGTACGGGCAATTGGTAAAGCCCAGGTTGACGAACATGGCGAGGCTTATAAGTTGTATGGTGTTTTTCAGGATTTGAGCATGCGGAAGCTGATGGAAGATCAGCTAAAAGAAAAGAATGAGCAGCTGGAACAACTGCTTAAAGCCACCAACGATATAAATGCTATTATTGGCCACGACCTGAAGTCTCCACTAAACACGATTATAGGGTTTTCGGACTTATCCATGAAGGCATTAGAAGAAAGTGACCTGGATAGGGAAAATCTTAAAAGGTTTCTCAACCTGATCTATACTTCTTCAAGAGGAATGAACACCACCCTTGACGATTTACTGAAATGGTCCCGACTACAAACAGGTAATCTGAATGTGATTATTGCTTACATAGACTTAAAAAAAGTGGGTAGTAAACTTTCCGACTTTTTTCAGGCGAACCTTAGTAATAAAGATCTGACCCTGAGTTTTGATTTTTCAGATCATGCCTTCATCTATGCGGATGAGAGTATGATATTAACCATACTGAGAAACCTGATTTCGAATGCTATCAAATTCTCGAATGAGAAGGGGAAGATCGACGTGAGTCTGAATAAGTCAGAACAGGATTGGAGGTTTGTTGTGAAGGATGAGGGAGTCGGGATGTCGGAAGAGGTTAAACAGAACTTGTTTTCGCCAATGCACCACCCCAGCGAATATGGTACGAAGAATGAAAAGGGAACCGGACTCGGACTAAAAGTAACAGAGAAGTTGGTAAGGCTACACGGTGGCAGGGTAGAAGTAGAAAGCGAGGTAGGGAAAGGCACAACATTTAGAATTTATATCCCCTCCAACCTGAAATCGGCTCAGGGTGATTCATTATAATAGTATAGTAGTGGTACTCAGATTTGCCCAGGTTTCCGGAAAAGAAGAAATTGTCGGCGAAAACACGGACAACAAATTAAGGAAGAGCGATGCGTAAGAATATTTCCTCCGGAGCAGAATGGGAAGATAAAGTTGGATACAGCCGGGCGGTTAAGACGGGGAACCAGGTTTTTGTATCGGGCACTACAGGAATTGATGAAAACGGAGATGTTGTGGGAAAGAATGATGTTTACCTTCAAACCAGGCAATGTATTCTGAATATTGAAATGGCACTGAAGAAGGCCGGCACTTCGCTGGAGAGTGTAGTTCGCACGCGTACGTTTATTACCGATATAGACCAATGGGAGGAATTCGGGAGGGCTCATCAGGAGTTTTTTGGGGAAATCAAACCGGCTGCTACGCTGGTGGAAGTTTCACGGCTTATCCATCCGGATTTGCTGGTGGAGATTGAGGTAGACGCAGTTGTTTAGGGGGGTAGGTTTTAGGTGTTAGGTATTAGGTATTAGGTGTTAGGTATTAGGTATTAGGTGTTAGTGAGTCATTCTGAGTGAAAGCGAAGAATCTGAGCCATGAAAAGATTACCAAACGGTTTTAGCTATGATCCTTTGGCATTAGCCTCAGGATGATGTGTGGAACCTAAAACCTAACACCTAATACCTAATACCTCTTTTTAAAAACTAACCATCATATTGAAAGAGGGCTGAATTCCTAAATCGTACACGTCCACCGCTTGGGAACTTAGGCGCCGTTGAGAAGGAGGAACTGAGGTGTCAATCACCAGGTTAAGTTCGCGATACCAGGCATTTTGATGATCAAAAATATTAAAGACCGAAGCGCCGAACTCGAGAGAGACTCCATCTAATTCTGCTTTATACTCTAATCCGGCATCCAACCTGCGGTAATTCCCCAGTCGTTCCTGATCTTCAATTTGTAAAAAGTGCAGGCGGTTCGGCGTACCGGAAGCAAGAGTGAGACTCACAAAGGTTTTTAAGTTTGGTATAATCCTGTACTCTACAGCAGAATGGAAGCTATGCGTGCGATCCCATTCAGTATAAAATTCTTTCCCGGCAAATATATCCGGATTCCGGAAGGTGGATTCAGAAAGCGCATAAGAATGTGTCAGAGTCAACTTCTGGAACCGGTTTTTCAGTAAAAACTCCAAACCTTTTGCAGTTCCCTTATTTCCATAAAACCAGGGTGGCGCGTTAAAACTGTTGGTAAGGGTTTGGGCGTTGATATCAAATAAACGGGCGTTCTCGAGTGATTTATGATAACCTTCAACCTGAAAAAGGGTGTGGTCAAAAACCCGCACATACATGCCGGCTGTGAAGTAATCGGAGGTAGTGGGTGGTTGTTCCTTCGTACTGAGAATCCAAACATCCGGGCTGCTGATGTTATAAAAAGAGAGCCGGTGTGTGAACTGGTAATTTCGGCTGTAGCCAACGGTAAAGGAGACCGGACGTTCGTTTAAAAGTTTTAGCTTTATCCGGGGTGAATAGTAGAGATAATTTCCATTGGTGTAATAGTGCATCCTGGAACCGAAATGTACATCTATTACATCCAAAGAGGTGAAATCAAGCTGTGCATAAAGATCAGCTAAACCTGATTTAAAGGTAGTGAGAAAGCCGGGCCGGTCGAAGGATTCTTCAAAATACTCACCCATAAAATACTGGTAGGAAGCCCCCAACGTCCACTGGGTATTCGGCAGCACCAAATCAAATGCTTGATCCAGCTTTAGTTCATTGAATACGCTTTGGTTCTGAAGGGGATAGGTGAATACCTGGATGTTGGAGCCATTTTCCTGAATCCGGTTATACACAAAATCATCTTTACTGAACTCGGAATTGTAAATACTAACCGCCGCTAATGAACTGCTGTAGATCCGGTCGGAAACCGGAGATTTAAACGCCAGGCTGGAGCTGAAATTACCCCATTTATTAAGTGTCTGTACTTCTTCCAGGCTAAATCGCTGAGATGGAGCATCCGGGTTGAACCGGCGAACCAATCGTTCCGCATCCTGAGAAACATCATCGGCACCGTAGTAAGCACCGGCAATTAATCGGCTTCCGTTTTCGAATTCAACATACATTTTTCCGTGTAGATCGAAGAAAGCAGCATCATAATTACCCGGAAAAACCAATCGTGAATCAATGTCAGCTACATCAGTTCCGGATAAATTGGTGGGCCGATCAATGTTTAGTCCGTAGGCGATCAGCTCATCGTTGCGAAACCAGTTAAGGGAATTCATATAGGAAGTACGCCCGGAAAGCAACCAGCTGCTTTTACCGGGAGAAAAAGGCCCTTGTATTGTTGCGTTGAAAGCCGTGTTGCTTAGTCCTGCAGAAACTCCAACATCATTTAAAGAACCGGTTTTAGTGAGCAGATTAATAGTGCCACCGGGAGAGGATTGAAACTGAGCCGGGGTCACATCATAGAAGAAACCGGAAGTTTGCAGGGCATTGGGGTTGAAGCTGTCGAGAAGGCCAAACAGATGACTTTGATTATATATGGTGATGCCATCCAAAAGGATATGGGTAGCATCAGCGGAGCTGCCCCGTACGTTAATTCCGTTGTTTAAAGCCGTTGCGTTGGTTACAGCCGGTAGTGCTTGCAGGGCTTTGGTGGTATTGTTCTCTCCTAAAGGATTGAGGACACCCGCATTAACAAAGCTACGATAGATGCTGTCGGAACCGGCAGGATAGGTAAAACCGGTCACGATGATATCATTAGCATGCAGGGCAATTGGTTGAAGACGGAAGGTGAGATCCTCAAAAGTTGTTTTCTTCTCCAGGTTAAGCTGAATGCGATTATTTTCATAACCAAGGAAGGAGCAATGCAAGGTGACAGGCTCCCCGGAGTAACTTTCCTTAATATGAAAAACCCCCGATGCATTGGCAGCCACACCTTTTTTACTTCCGTTCATATTGTAATAAATAGTGGCATAAGGAAGCCGTTCGCCGGTTTTGGCGTCCACAACCTGACCTGTGACAGATACTTTTCCGGAGGAGGACGTTGTCTGTTTGTACAGGACTACCTGCTTTCGGGTCGAATCTGCATCCACTGCAATATTAAAATCATTTAGATGGGTTCGCAGTGAATCAAGTACGGTTGCCGAGTTAGCCGAAAAGCTTAAGTTGATGCCGGCAAGTTGTGATTCCCGGTATAGAAACCGGTAAGCCTCCCGGTCTTCAACTTCTTGAATGATTTCAAGAACCGAGGCTTGCTCAAAGTCATACTGAGCATAGGTTTGCCGGTTGAGACCCAGACAAATGATGAAACCGAATAGTAAGACAAGCCATTGCTCTCTCATTAGGAGTTCGATTTGAAAACGTATGAATTTTGCCCGGTTTCTGAGAAAGTACCGCCCAGAACCAGCCCGAGATCACTGAGTACAGAATCAAGGTTATCGAGTGGAATGGAACCACTCAGAGTTTCCTGAAGAATGGCAGGTTGTGCCTCGATGCTGATATTAAAATGGTGCTCCAGCTCACTAAATACGGATTGAACCGGTTTGTTTTGAAATACGAGTTCATTGTTCAGCCAGTCGGTAAAAGGTGCTTCTTCTGAGAAGGACACTTCCGGAGCGGCCGTGGTTTCACTGACGGAGGACGATTGTCCCGGTTCCAGCTGAACCGATTGGAGGTTGCTGAGTGCAGTGTATTGAATTCGGCCTTCCTGCAGGTACACAGTGGAAGTATTACCCCAGTCACTAAGTATGAATCGGGTTCCCAATACGCGTACTTCGGATTGTGCAGTACGAACGGAGAATGTTCGGGAAGGGTCGTGTGCTACCTCAAAATAGGCTTCTCCCGATAGTTTATATTCGGCCGATTTACCGGAAACATCGATGGCGAATAAAGCAGAATAGGGGCGTAGGGTAACAGTAGAGCCATCGCTCAAGTTAATAATTTCCGTTGTGGCAAAACTTTCTCCAATCAAGGTTGGGGCCGTCAGTTGTTGATAGATGAAGCTTCCCAGCAAGGCAAACACAGCGATGGCAGCAGCTACAGCATATCTTCGAATGGCAGGAGATAGCTGAAAAATACGGGCAGAACCCGAAGATTCATTTATCTCAGCCTGAATTGAATCCCACACAGCTTCTGAGCTGATGGGTTCAATCTGTTTGTTTACCGAATTTTTGTAGGCAAACAATTGGGAAAGCAAAGGATCTGAAGTGTTCTTCAGAACTGCTAAATCAGGCAATGCCTCTCCAATAATACGGGCCCGTTTAAGGTCCTGTTCATCGGGTGATATGTTTTGATTGTTTGCCATCAGTGATTGTTGAATCTAAAAGAATCCGTGCAAACCCGGTCAAAAGTTTGCACGGTAATGTTTGAAGTATCAGTTCGGGTTAATCATCATCGTCAGCAAATTCGAATTCGATTTCTTCAGCTATGAATTCAGATCTGTTATCAGGATTACGGTACCCTTCTACCTCTGCGTGTACGCTTTCGCCGGCATCAAGGGCTCTGGCTACGGCTTCCAGTGAATCCAATCCATCATCACCTTCAATCTCCGTGCGGTCAGAAACTATGACTAACAAGTCATTTCGGAGTGTTACCGTCTGGTTTACCGTATCAACAGCTGCCACGGCTGATTCAACATCAATTTCATCATCACTGACAAAGCCGGTGCGCAGGTTCACTTTAAACAAGCGATTTACGTTCGCAAAGCGAAGGAGGGCGGTTCCGTCTCCATCCATCTCAATGGTTCCGGTGACGGTTTTGGAAGATCCTTGTCCATTACTGCTTCTGAAAATAGTCAGCTCGTAATTAAGGGTTCCGGTTACTCCCTGAGTCAAAGAACCGTATTCGGCAACCGTGTCTTTATTGACTTGTATATCCAGGAAGTTAATTTCGTTTACAAAAGAGCGTTCGAAGGTGTCGCCGTCCTTGGTTACACCATCAATGGAGCCATTGCCATAGTGCTTACCATCGATGGTAAGAATGGAGCTGGCATCGCTCAGTCCGGTAAATGCGAAGGTATCGGCACGGCTGAACTCCGAATTACGGAAACGGCTTTGTGTGCTCCCGTTTTTGTCGGATGTGAAATCGATGTTCTCAATACGCTCACGATTATGTCGGGGCGCAGCAATGTATTCTCCGTTCACATCTGTAAATACATAGGTTAGTACAGCCGACAAGCTTTTTTGAAAATTCGGGTTGTTTACTTCCCGGTTAAAGCTGATGGTATGAGTACCGGTTTCCGGGTTGTATTCATATTTGTAATTACTTTCGTTACCCCGGCCGGAGTTTCTGTCGTCGTCATGTCCTTTCATTTGACTGTCGTTGCCAAAACCGGAAGATGAGATGGTGGTTAAGGCATCATTCAGACTGGAAAAAACGCCGTCATTATCATCAGATAAGGCTTGACCCATAATCTGGCTTGCCGCTTCAATTTCTTCTGCGGTCAGCTCCTGATTGTCGATGTCTTTGGAGATATCATCCAGGGTACAGGCAGAAAACATGGCCGCCACCATTAATAGTGGGAGTACAGTAGTAGGTATTTTTTTGAATAGTGATTTCATAATGATTCAATTAGTTATGTGTTCACTACTATTACACATCAAATGCAAAGTTCCCCCAATCATATAGTAAATAAATTTCTGCTGAATTTATGAGTAAAAGAAATAGTAATTTTTGAGAGGATAAGTATATGAATAACAGAGGTATTGCAGATAGTTTACAAGTAATCTTCTGCTGCTTTTGACAGGGATGAGCGGAGATCTTTCAGAGCCAGTCCCATATGATTTTCCACGGTTTTGACTGATACATCCAGGAACTCGGCGGCTTCTTTGTAGCTGAATTCCTGCATGAAACAAAGCCGGAATACGTTTTGGCGTTTTTCAGGCATTGCAGATATGGCCTTTTCGATGGTTTTGTTTAATTCTCTTTGATGAATATCCTGATCGGGTTGAGAACCGGAATCAGGGTAATCCAGCTCCCGGATTTCCTTGTTCTGATCGAACTTCTCGTTATCACGAAAAAGATTAAGCATCCGCGTGTAGGCAATGCGAAAAAGGTAGGCTCGCAACGACTTATGCTCTTCAATGGATGCCCGGTTCTCCCAGATATACACAAAGGCTTTCTGGATCAGGTCTTCGGCTGCTTCTTTAGCTACCCCTTTAGAGGATAAATATCGGTATAATTCATCGTGGTGGGTATCAAAAAATTTACGGAATGCTTGCTGATCGCCGTTTTTTATTTTTAAATAAATCCGGCTTTCGTTAGACTCCTCATCGAGTGAAGCACTTAAAACCAGCAGTAAGTGAATGACAGATAAATCCATGAGAAAAAGTTTGTTGATATCAAAGTTCAATAAAATACCTAAGAATAAGAAATCAGTATGAAGTCACTTTGGGTACTCATATTTCTGTTGACCGGATTTCTTACTCAGGACAAAGGAACGGTCGAAGTTTTCCGGATTGAAAAGGAAGAACACATTGAGCTTCACGCCAGAAACACGAATTTATATCCGGTTACCATAGAGCTTGATGCAGATATTGACAAGCTGGAGCCGAATAAGAAGCTTCCCCTTCTAGACTTTCTTCCTGCAAACAGTAACCGGCTTTTGGTAAGATTTACTTACAAGGATTTAAAAGAAGGCTGGAATTTAAGTACAAGGTACCGGTATTACATGGGGAATATATTTGCCCGCCACAACGATTCTTTTGCCTACCGACTGCCTTTTCCAATCGGGGAGACGTACAAAGTGGATCAGGGATTTGACGGAACCTTTTCTCATTACGGAGATTCCCGGCACGCCCTCGATTTTAATATGCCAACCGGAACGGAAATCTATGCTGCCCGCAGCGGTAAGGTAGTAATGATGGAGGAGAAGCATAACCGCGGAGGTGGATCGGAAGACATGATGTCCTACGCTAATTTCATTACCATTTTACATGATGACGGAACCTTTGCCGACTACTCACACCTGAAGCACCAGGGAGTGGAAGTGCGTTTGGGGCAGGAGGTTAGAACCGGACAACTGATCGGATATTCCGGCGCTACGGGATATGCAACCGGGCCGCATCTGCACTTTACTGTGAAAAAAGCTAAGAGGGGAGGTGGCTTCATTTCCATACCAGTCAAATTCACCACCAAAGATGGCATCATCGAGCTGAAAGAAGGGCAGAGCTATATTGGGTATTGATTTAAGATAACAGACGTAAGATAAAAGACATAAGATTTAAGATGAATGGTTCCATCTTAAATCTTATGTCTCAGGTCTATCATCTAATAGACTAATTTCCTTCCTTAAAATGTTCATTAACCAGCACCGGTTCACCAAAACCTAATTGCTCAAGTCGATCCATTTGTGTTTTGGCATCCCCGACTACCAGCCAGATCATTTTATCGGGATTGGCATAGGTTCGGGCCAGCTCCTGAATGCGCTCTTGTGTCATATTTTTTACTACTTCTTCCCGCTGTTTGATGTAATCAGGCGACCAGCCATAGGCACTGATATTCTCCAGCAGATTCAGTTTGGCCCCTAAAGTCTCAAAACGGCGGGCGTTACTTTTCAGTAAGAAGCTTTTGGTGTTTTCAAGGTCTTCTTCGGTGAATGTGTCCGGGTATTCTTCCAGAATTTCTTTGACCAATGCAGCTGACTCATAGGTTACATTAGTTCTAACTCCGCTCGAAATTACAAAAGGGCCGGAAATATCAGATCCGGAAAAGCCGGAACCTATTCCATAGGTATATCCTTTTCCTTCCCTCAATTCCTGCGTGAAGCGTGATGCAAATCCGCCGCCACCAAGTTTGTAGTTCATCACCTCAGCAGGGTAGAAATCGGGGTGGGTCTCAGGCATGGCCAGGTAACCGAACCTCAGAACCGATTGTTTGGCATCGGGTACATCATAGAAATACACTTTCGAAGCTGTTGGTGGCTCCGGGGTTTCAAACTCAGGAAGAGTTACTTCTTTGGCTTCCCAGCGATTAGTCAGGCTTTCCAGAGAAGCAACAACTTCACCTTGGTCAATCGCTCCCACCACGTGCATATCAGCTACTGAAGGGGATATATAGTTCGTGTAATAAGACTTCAGATCATCCAGAGTAATAGCCTCGATACTTGTAGTGGTACCGATGGGGTTGAAGGATAAAATGTGGTCTTCACCATAAAGCAGCTTGTTGAAGGTGTTTGTGGCAATGCTGTTTGGGTTGGCACTTTGCTGGGCGATCTGACTCATAGTACTTTGTTTGGCCAGCTCAAACTCACGTTCGTCCCAGCGGGGCTCCAACAACATTTCTTCAACCAGAGCCATGGTTTCATCATAATAACGAGCCAGGGAATTCCCCCTGATGGTAATAGCCTGCCGGCCGGAAAAGATGTTGATACTGGCACCAAGTTCATCGATAGCCTGTTCCAGCTCTTCCGGTGTTTTATTGGCTGTGCCTTTTGTCAAGAGCTCTGCAACCAAATTGGCTATGCCTGTTTTCTCGGGATCTTCCAGCATTAACCCGCCTTTGATTGAGATCTCAAATTCAACAAGAGGCAGTTCATAATTCTCGATGCCATATACATCCAATCCATTACTGAGTTTTGTTTCCCAGACTTCCGGAACTTTTAAATCAGGGCTTTCACCATAAGGTGGTTCCACAGACCGGTCGAAACTGGATGGTGTTTTTTCATAGGCGGTTTCTTCAGGCAGGGTAAAACTTTCACCCTCTCCATTCTGAACGATCTCTTCTTCCACAACTTCAGCCGGTTCCGATCCTTCTAATGCCAACTCAGCCTGCCCCTGTGGAACAAAGCTGGTGCCCACAAAATATTGACCCTTTATGTATTTCTGATATACCCGCATCACATCTTCTTTGGTGACCGCAAGGGTTTTCTGAATGTCTTTATTGATGTATCCGGGATCGCCCGCAAAGATATTATACTGCGCGAGTTGAAAGGCTTTCCCTAACACGCTGGAAAGTCCGTTATAAAAATCCGTTTCAATACCGGCTTTGATACGGTCAAGATCCGCCTGAGTAAACCCTTCTTCCTCAAATCTCATAAAAGCCTCATTCACGGCTCCGGCCACATCATTCAAATCTGTGTTTGGGTAGGCGCGGGTGATGAAGGTAATTTCCCCGGCAAGTTCTGAGTTTCCGCTGTTCATGTACACATTAGAAGTCAGTTCCTGCTCCTCAACCAGCACTTTATAAAGAGGCGCTTTCTTTCCATCAGCAAGAAGTTCCGTCAGGATATCCAGTGCATAGGCATCCTCGTGATATAAATCCACGCCGGGCCATACGAGTCTTAATTCCGGCAAACGGGCAAAATTATCTTCATAATACTTCTTCTTGGTTCTGTCCAGATTGGCAGGCATATCTGGTAACGGTTCAATCTCCTCGCCACGGGGAATTTCATCAAAATACTTGTGTATCCATGCTTTGGCTTGTTCCGAATCAAAATCACCGGCGATTACAAGAGTGGCATTGTTGGGAACGTACCAACGGTTGTAGAAATCCTTAACGTCCTGCAGCGTAGCATTTTGGAGATCTTCCAAAGAACCGATGACCTGCCAGTTGTATGGATGTTCGGCCGGGTACATATTCTTGCCCACCACATAATTAGCATGACCGTAAGGAGCATTGTCCACGCCCTGCCGTTTTTCATTTTTCACCACCTGTTTTTCTTTGGCCAGTACGGCTTCAGTCACAGTGTTGATGAAGTAGCCGAGTTTATCCGCTTCGGCCCAAATCATTTTCTCCAAAGCATCTTTTGGAACCGTCTGGAAATAATTGGTGCGGTCGCGACTGGTAGAGCCGTTCGCACCCGACCCGCCAATACGACTGCTCATTTTATCTAAACCGCCTTTCCCTAAATTCTCAGATTCCAGGAACAGCAAATGCTCGAACAGGTGCGCAAAACCGGTACGCCCTTCAATCTCACGGGCAGAACCTACGTGGAAGGTCAAAGCTACTGCCACAACCGGGTCGGAGTGGTCTTTATGAAAAATGACTTCCAAACCATTATCTAAAGTGAACTTCTCGTAATCGACGGAAAATTCGGTTTGTTTCTGAACACAGGCAGCTGTTATAAAGGAAGAAATGAGGAGGGCAAAGAAAAGGTAAAATAGACGTGGTTTCATAGCAGAATTAAGTTAGGTTTAGGGCGGAATATACGTGGTGGAGAAATACGCTGCTCATAAATTCTTGTTGCGGATGGATTTGTTAAAATTGGTGAATACAGTGAGGGTTAAATTGTGAGAGAAATATTACACTTTGCGAAGGGATGAATCCCTTCGCTTGTGTACCGGAAGGGAGGGTTGCTTTGTGATGATATGGGGTGGTTGGGCTGAGGTGGGTTCTGGTTGGCAAGCGAGTCGTTTATGGTATCGCTTTGTTTTTTATGCGAAGGGCTGAACCCCTTCGCTTGTGTACCGGAAGAGATGGGTGCTTTGTGATGATATGGAGGTGGCTGGGCTTAGATGTATTCCGGTAAGCAAGCGAGTCGTTCACGGCATCGCTTTGTTTTAAGCGAAGGGCTGAACCCCTTCGCTTGTGTACCGGAAGAGATGGGTGCTTTGTGATGACTTTGTGGCCCGGACTTAGGTGTATTCCAGTTAACAAGCGAGTCGTTTACGGCATCGCGCTTGATTGGTTTGGTAAGGATGTTTTTTCGAACTGGTCTATGCAGTTATCATTTTTATGGTGCTTTTCCTGGTTGTAGATGCAGTTTCTAATCATTTGTATGTCATTTTCACTTACAGAGAAGACGCCATATCCTTCTTGCCATTCAAAACCATCTTTCCAGTTATATGTTAAATTAAGCCATCTTGAAGATGCTCCTTTAATCCAATTAACTAATTCTGCGACTGTTTGAGTTGTTCTGATTCGCAGTAAAACATGTAGATGATCTTTCACTCCATTTACAGTATCAACGAACAAACCTCTTTTATTTCCTTCTGTTTTAATAAAGTTACATACCGCGTTTCGTACTTCCCATGATAGGTAGGGTCTACTCTCTTTGGTTCTAAATACAATATGTACCCAGATCATATTATATGTTTTAGGCATTGTTTTGATTTTGTTCAGGGTCTGTAGTAAGAGCTATTCTGGCACTATTCCTTACAAATTATTTTCACTCTAAGTAGTAAAGACTGATGAACAGGTAATGATCAAGCTGTCTTAAATCTGAAATGATAGGGTTGGAGGTTATAACTAAGGGTAAGTTGTATTCCCGTACACAAGCGAGTCGTTTACGGCATGGCGTTGGTTAATGCGAAGGGCTGAACCCCTTCACTAGTGTACCGGAAGAGATGGTTGTTTTGTGATGATATAGGGAGTCTGGCCTAGATGTATTCCAGTAAGCAAGCGAGTCGTTTACGGCATCGCTGACATGAGGACTAATCATACAACCGAGTTGGTTCAGCAACAATAAAGAGATGGTTCACTCCACAGGAACCAACCGCATGGTTCGGATGTCAGCTTCCTCAAAGAGGGTAGAATCCTGATACAACCAGCGGTACTGCCCGTCCAGCCACATAAAAGTTTGATCGCCGTAATGGTCAGAAAGTGGATTTCCTGATTGCCCGGTAGGGAGAATGCTTTTGCTTCTACCCATATCAGATAAATCAGAAATGCGACGTATGGAGGGGCCAAGTACCATCTCGAAAGCATTGCTCCACCTATATTGTCCATTGTTTACGCTCATTCCATGGCTCGGGACCTTGTAAGGCCCTTTACTGAGTACATTATCTACAATCAGTTTCAGAGCATTTGGGGCCTCAGGATCATCCGCAGCCTGTGATAAAAGGGGGGGCTCCAGCATAAGAGTATGCAGCTGTTCCCATCGCCACTCGAAAGGTTCACTGCCCAGAGAATCACTCAGAAACAGGATAGCATCCTGCATGCTTTTTACAACCATATCTTCCTTTGTCTCTACAGCTTCGGTGGACAAATCATCAAAAAAAGAACTTTCGGTATCGATCAGAGAACTCATGGTACGTACCGGAATGTTCTCATGATGAATGAAATTAGAGTAAGCTGCATCGCCGAAATCATCCTTCAGCGTATTTTCTGTGAAATTGACGAAAAATACATCAAATATGGATGCAGCCGTAGATTTCAGGTCGTACTTATAGTTCCAGTTCTCCAGGTAAGAGATGGGGAGATCGAAATTATAGGCATCCTGATTCTTGATGACCTCCAGAATCTTGGGCGTCAGTTTTGCTGCAAATGCTGAATATGAATCATTCTGTAAATCCTGAAACTGATTATAGCCCAGGGTGGAATCGGCAGTTAAGATCTGCTCAATACGTTCGATTCGTGAAGGCGGCTCCCAAAAAGTGGCTATGTAATAAGGGTAACTGTCGGTAGTGATTTTGTTGTTGGCATTAGCAATCCAGCCGTCTTCCGGGTTGATGAGACGGGGCATTTGCTCATGTGGAATGAAACCCTGCCAGTCCTGATTGGGATCCCAGCCTTTACGCAGTGTGATGGGGTCACCGGTGCGAATGGGAAGTTTAGCTACGGAGTACATGGCAATATTTCCTTCCACATCTCCATACATCAGGTTTAAGCCCGGTACTCCAAAAGAAGGGAGGGCATCTTTAAAATCCTGAAAGTCTTCAGCCCAGTTAATTTGATACAAAGTCCGCATTTCGTTACTCATTTCGTAACCGGTCCATTGCATGGAAATCACTTTGTCTTCGGTGAGTTCCTGAACCGGGTAGATATCCGAGATTACAGGCCCGTGTTTGGTATACCGAATTTCAAAAGATCGGTCATCTCCGTCTTTTACTTTGATGATCTCCCTGATTTTATCAAACGAGCGGTAAGAGGCCGTAGTGTCGTTCAGAGAATCGGCAACATAACGGCCGCGGTCCTGGGGATCGATTTGTTCTAGGAAAAAGTCAGTATCGTCACTCATAATACTGGTAAAAGACCAGGCCATTTGATCATTCTGCCCTATGATAACGGCCGGGACGCCCGCCAAGGTGGCCCCTGATACATTTTTCCCATTCAGATTCAGATGTACCTCATACCACTTGCCGGGCATGTCGAGTCCAAGGTGAGGATCGCCGGCCAGCATCGGGTAGCCTGTCTCTGATTTGGATCCATCAATCACCCAGGCATTACTGCCAACATGGGTTCCTTCCATTTCAAGTAATTCTCTTTTTTTGATTTCCTGCTGAAGCATAGGTAACAGGGAGCTGGAGTAACCCATTGATTCCTGATCATCCAGGGAAGTGGGAGCCGAATCCGGAAAGCGTAGTTGAAGCTGTTCAAACTGCTGGGGAGGAAGTTTATCCCGAAGATAGCCGTAGGTGACTTCACTCCACCATCCCATATTTAGTTCCCAGCCCATCAGTCGGCTTACAGCCAGAGAACGGGCAGGGGTCCACTCAAGTGGCTGTATTCCGGTGAGTGCAAACTCAACCGGCAGTCGGTTTGAGTTATGGTCCACAAATGCATTTACACCCTGAGAATAGGCATTCAGCACTTTTCGCTCTTCCTGTCCGAGCGTATCCACCAGTTGCTGGGCTACCTTCCAAAACCCGAGCGTTCGCTGATATTTGTCCAGGTTAATCAGCTCTTCATCATCCCCGAAAAATTCTGAAAAACGTCCTTCAGCAGCTATTTGGGTGAGGGTCATTTGCCACAAGCGGTCCTGTGCATGAACGTATCCCATAGCATAATATAGATCGTCTTCGTTGGTGGCGTAGATATGAGGTACACCGTAGGCATCCCAATGGATTTGTACTTCTTCAGAAACTCCGGCCAGTGAAATAGTTTCCTCGTAATCGGGAAGGGGTTTATAGAACGTCCAGTAAAAAGCCAGTCCGGCAAATCCCAATATCAGGATGACAAAAAAGATCAACAGCTTTAAAAACGTGTTCATGAAATAAAAATAGGTTTAGATGAATGACGGAAATTAAACAATCTGCAGGGGATATAAATCGGTAATTTTTGAAGGCTGTTAATTAGGTGGGGTGAAACGATTAAAGGATAGTGGTGTGAAGGGCTGAACCCCTTCGCTTGTGTACCGGAAGAGATGCTTGCTTTGTGATGATTTGGTGGCCCGGGCTGAGGTGGGTTTTGGTACACAAGCGAGTCGTTCACGGCATCGTGCTGGTTAATGCGAAGGGCTGAACCCCTTCGCTTGAGTACCGGAAGAGATGGTTGCTTTGTGATGACTTGGTGGCCCGGGCTGAGGTGGATTTTGGTACGCAAGCGAGTCGTTTACGGTATCGCGCTGGTTAATGCGAAGAGAGGTTGCTTGTACTAAGATGGGGATTGGCATTGAATGATTCTTCCATAACATGTATTTAATGACAAAACCGAATCAAAAAACACTTATGGAAGTAAATTCACACCGGATCACCAGAGAACAAATTGTACAACAGCTGGAGGGAGGGCAAGCCTATCTTAAGATTGAAGATTTGCTGAATGAGATTGCGTTCGAAGATTTAGGAAAACGCCCGGCCGGATTACCCTATTCTTTTTATGAGCAATTCTTTCACATTCGGGTTGCTCAGTTTGATATCCTGGATTATTGTAGAAACAAATATTACGAATCCAAGGAATGGCCCGATGAGTATTGGCCGTTGGAAAAAGAACCGGAATCAGAAGAGGAGTGGGAGCAGCTTAAAGATTCCTTTTTCCGGGAAAGGGATGAGATGATGAATATCATACTGGATGAATCCAATGGATTAAATGCACCGGTTGCCGGAGGGCAGGAGCATTCATTCCTGAGGGAAGCTCTATTGGTGCTGCAACATAACGCTTATCATACAGGACAGCTTGCCATCATCTTTCGATTGTTAAGTTAATGTACGTATGTGTGAAAGTGTTTACGTTTTTGGCCCCTAGGATTCAAGAATGTGCCAAAACCGAAAACACATCAACACTTTAACACACAACATTACTCCGAAAACATCTCGTTCAGCTGTTCCTGAACACGGATGAAGGTCGTTCGTTTGGTTAGCTCTTTCAGTTTTTTGGCGCCTACATAGGTACAGGTAGATCGTACGCCGCCGAGGATATCCTGAACGGTGTCTTCCACAGGTCCGCGATAGGGCACTTTTACGGTTTTCCCTTCGGAAGCACGATATTCGGCCACACCGCCCGCGTATTTTTCCATAGCAGTTTCGGAGCTCATGCCGTAAAAGGTTTTAAACTTCTCACCATCTTCCTCAACCAGTTCGCCTCCGCTTTCTGTATGACCGGAAAACATCCCGCCGAGCATTACAAAATCTGCCCCTCCACCAAAAGCTTTGGCTACGTCGCCGGGCGATTTACATCCGCCATCCGAAATAATCTGTCCGCCCAATCCGTGAGCTGCATCGGCGCATTCGATGATGGCTGAAAGCTGAGGAAATCCGACTCCGGTTTTGAGTCGTGTGGTACAAACCGACCCCGGTCCAATTCCAACCTTAATGATATCAGCTCCGGCGAGTAGCAGCTCTTCCACCATTTCTCCTGTAACCACATTTCCGGCTATGATAACCTTGTCGGGATATTTCTCCCGCACCTTCTTTACAAACTTCACGAAGTGTTCTGAATATCCATTAGCCACATCAATGCAGATAAATCGTAACTGTGGAAACAGGTTCATCAGTTCATCCAATTTTTCCATATCTGCTGTTCCGGTTCCTGTGCTAACCGCGATATGTTCGGTGATGGAGTCTTCTGCAGAGTCTAAGAAAGCCTTCCATTCTTCGATGGAATAGTGTTTGTGGATAACGGTGAACATTTTATGCTCTGCCAGGGCACCGGCCATCTCGAAAGTACCGGTGGTATCCATATTGGCTGCCATTACCGGGATGCCCGTCCAGCCTTTATTGGCATGCAAAAACTTAAAAGATCGTTCAAGCGATACATCCGCTCGCGATTTGAGGGTAGAGCGTTTAGGGCGGATCATTACGTTTTTAAAACCAAGCTTAATATCTAATTCAATGCGCATAATCTGTTCTCAAAATTTCGGGCTTACAATTACAGGTCAAAGATGACAAAATTTGTAACGAATCTGAATACACAATTCTAATTTCAGGAATGTTGAATCTCCTTCATATATTGCGGACATGCAGAGATACCTACTTACGATTGAGTACGACGGCACCAACTTCTCCGGCTGGCAGATACAGCCCAACGTCTCCACGATAGAACAAACCATTGAGGATGCGTTTTCGACCATTCTTCAGTCTGATATTGATATAATTGGGCAGGGCAGAACCGACGCCGGCGTTCATGCAACAGGGCAAACGGCCCATATGGATTTACCAGACGACATTGAGCCCGATGATCTTCTTTACAAAGCTAACAAGCTGATCGGGAAAGAAATTCAGGTCACAGGGGTTGAGAAGGTAGCCGACGATTTCCATGCCCGGTTTGATGCCACCGGCCGACAGTATGAATACACGATCACCAAAAGATGGATGCCGCTTAAAGAACGATTCTCATGGCAGCTCAATCAACCGATCGACTATGGAAAGCTTGAAGAATGTGCAGCTTTGTTAAAGGGTGAATTTGATTTTGCGGGGTTCTCAAAATTCAATGAAGACAACATGACGACTTTGTGTGAAATTCAACTTTCGGAATTTGAACAGGAGGGAGAAGTGATTAAATATTACATCCGATCCAACCGTTTTTTGCGGAATATGGTGCGCCGATTAGTGGGCACAATGGTGCGTGTAGCACAAAACAAAATGACACTTGATCAGTTTGAGGAAGCCTTGAAAAAACCCGACTCAGGGATTCCAACTTATACTGCCCCTGCCGGGGGATTGGTGCTTCAAAAAGTTTTCTATAAAAAGTGAAGAAAAGTGTTGAAAGTAGGTGGATAATCTCTTTATATTTGTCGCCCCTTCAACGGGGCTTTTTTATTTATTGAAGTAAATAAAGTCAAAAAGCTACAACATTCCTCGGTAGCTCAGTGGCAGAGCAGTTGACTGTTAATCAATTGGTCGCTGGTTCGAATCCAGCCCGGGGAGCTTTTTATTTTTACTGATTATTATTCAAAAAAAGCCTTTCAGTTAACGCTGAAAGGCTTTTTTTATGCTTTTCTGTTTTTACATAGCGCCATTCTGGCAATGAAAGATTTTCATTTTACAACACATTTCACGTAATTAGTTGGTACAAAAGTTGGTACAGTTGTTCACTAACCTTCAACCAATTGATCAAATCTCAACTGTCATGGCAAGCCTTAAGAAGAGAAATGGAACTTACTATATTCGATTTTTCACAAAAATTGATGGTAAAAGGAAGCAAAAAGCTCTGAGTTTAGGAACTTCAATAAAGAGAGAGGCTGAAAAACTGTTAATTGATTATGAAGATAAATTCGAAAGAGGAGAGATCGATCCATTCAATGGGTGGACTCCGAAAATAGAGGCAGAACGAAAAAGAAAGAAATTATCGGGTAAGCATATTTCCATGAAAAAAGCTACTGATCAATTTATAAGCAACAGAAGCCAGGCTAATCAAACGACTAAAGATAATTATCGTAGGATATTAAATATGTTTATGGATCAGGTTGGGACTACGATGCCAGTAACAGAAATTATTGAACAAGATATTAGGGGCTTCTGTTTTAAATCGGATTTAGCTCCTGCTTCACAGGCAAATTATCTAAGGCATCTGAAGGTGTTCTTTACATGGCTTAGAAAAACAGAAATTTTAAAAGAGGATATCACAGAAGACATAAAATCACCGAAGATTCCTCAAAAAATCAATCAAAAAACAGTAAATCGAAAGCAGTTAGATAAAATCTTTCACGCCTTTGATGCATATAATCAGAAAATGCAGGAAAAAGGATTTGTGACTAAACCGGAACAACAGCGATTATGGTTCAAACCGATGATAAACACCATTTATTACTGTGGACTGCGAGCTAAAGAAGCGGTAAATCTAACTTGGGAAGACATTGAATTATCTGAAAATCCCCAAAAAGCAGAAAATTTCGGGGCCGTAAAAATCAGTAATTCAGAAACGAATACCACAAAATCAGGAAAAGAGAGAATTATCCCGATTCGGAAACCCCTGTATAAATGGCTAAAAAAATGGAAGGAAGATCAGGGGAGTCCATCTGACGGATATGTATTTCCAAGTGCGACAGGTTTTAACCGGTGGCAACAAATGGATTCACTGGCTTTATCGAAATCCTTTAAGAAATTCGTCAAGCTTACCGATGAAGTTTCAAATACAGTGACACTTCACGGATTACGTCATTCCTGTGCAACCGATCTCTTGGCTAAAGGGGTGTCCCCTGCCATTGTTCAAAAAATTATGGGACATGCCTCCATAAACACTACTATGATATATGAGCATTTGGATACCAGTAATATAAATGATGCTATAAAGGGGATAGATTGATGCAGCCAGTGCAAAAATTTAGTGTTGAATTATTTGTTAGCGCCTATCAAGTTTCCGATCAGCTTGAATTAAGCATGCCTAACTACATTCTTACTTATTTTTTTGAACTAACTAATTCAATTGAAGGGTTTGAAAATGAATTAAAGCAAGAATATGAGGGGATAAGTAAAGAGCAGTTTTTGCAAGAGTATGAAAAACTGGAGGAAGAGCTTCAGATAAAAAGATCGTCATTATTTTCATTAGTCAAAGAGGTGGAAACAACATCTAGTTGTTGGGTTTCTTTAAGCGATAGTCTCACAAATAAGTTTGGGAAGTTGTATGAAAATTATATTAGCCAGTCAAAATGGTCCAGAAATAAGCCCATCAAGGTTTTAGAGCTGAGAGATTCAGTACTTTATGACCTTTTTGATAAAATACAGATAACAGCAAAGGAATATGTTAGGATTGAATTTATGGAAAGCATAAAAGACGAGCTTAATTTTTCTGAGATTTATAACCCTGATAAGAAAATAGTAAAAGATAAGGTTGCTGATGCCTGTTTGGATGAATTAACAAAAAATCAGGATTTAACTGTTGAAGAGTTGATCGATATTATTCTAAATAAGTATGTCTTTAAAATTTATCAGGCTGAAAATGATAGAAAAGAAGTGGAGAGAAAGATTAAAAAAGCAGTAAGGGAGCGACATAAGTATTATATGACTAAATGGAACAAATAAGTGTGTCTGCCATGTGTCAGCAATAATGGATGTTTTTAGAGTTATTTCTCTTATTGTGTCGGATTTGTGACACACCCAAAATTTGAAGAGAGCTCAATTAGGGAGTTAAGTTCATGAGTGAACATTCAACTAATGACATATCTCATGAAAACAGATACCCTAGAACGAATTGAAAAGAAACTTGACCTACTTCTCAATTCCAAAAAACACAGAATAAACGAGAAAAAGTATATCTCAGCCAGAGAAGTAGAAGACTTAACCGGTCTTAACCATCGAACGGTGCTTAACCGATCTAATCTTGACCAGGATCATCCCCGTTTTATTCCATCCATTCAGTTTGGAGGCAGCCGTAGAAAATACTTTGAGCGGGTTGTCATTGAACGAATCTTCAAACTGAGGTAAAAAATGGAAAAATCAGGTTTTTACTTCACGAAATATCCAAATGTGGTTCTGGATAGCGTAATGCCCGTAATTGGCCCCAGTGCCTTTAAAATCTTATCGATAATAATCAGAAAATCGAGAGGATATCAAAAAAATGGGGATATGATATCTCTAAGCCAGTTTGAAGAACAGGCCGGTTTGTCCAGGAACACCGTGCTTGATTCGATTACCGAACTGGTTGACAAGAAAATCATCGAAAAAAAGAGAAAACAGAACTCATTCTGGTATAGTATCAACGAATCATACCTGGAAGCTTTGTCAAAGACAGATAGTTCAAATTCTAAAAAGCAGAGTTCAGATTCTGCATTGTCGGGGGTTTACAATCCGAACCTTTATCCAGTTCAGAATTCAAACACACTAAAGAAAGACCTAAAAAAAGATGAAATAAATACTACTACTATATCTTTTTCTGAGGAAGAATATCTGGAAGTCTGTGTTTTCTGGAATAAACTTTTTGGCGATACCTTAGATCCGAAAAATCAGAGAATTAAAAAGCAGATTATCACTGCAATGGGGAAATTTTCTGTATACCAGCTAAAAAAAGCCATTTTTAATCGATCCAATGCTGATTATTACAGAAAAAGGGTTCCTCATTTGAGAAATCAGCCCGAATCATTCTTTGGCTATCCGAAAACCATTTCCAATGATTTACAGAGAAAACCTGAAAATGTGTTTACACATGCTGAAACGGTAGATAAAATATTTAAAGAAGGTCTGAATATGGATTGCGATTTTCAGAAAATTGATGATTTTCAGGAATATGGTGAGATACTCTGGGTATTAAGAAATCAGAATAATGCGAGGTAAATTTTCAGCTTTTTGGATGTTTTAAACTGATAATCGGTCGAAAAGCAGAAAAATTGAAGAATTTACACTGAAGCAGTGTATATGAAAGTCTGAGAAATCAGAAAAATGAGGGCTTAATTTTCAGAATATTGGTTGATTCAGACTGAAAATGGAAAAAACAGAAAATTTAAGCATACAATAATTTAGAACTGGGAAGTATGTAAACCATATTTCGGTTGAAAAACAGATTTTTGGGCAGATTATAAAGAAAAGTATAGAATCAAAGTGTGTTTTATTATGAAATACCTATTCACTCAGGAAAAGATTAGGAAAGAATTAGTTTTTTAAGTCATTTAGTTATGAATATGATTACGATGAGGAGAGTTCAGTTTTATAAAGAAGACATCATGCGTTTTACCAGGTTTTCGAAAATGGATCCAGTTCAAAAGATTAATGCATCACATCAAAAAATAAAACATATCGATAAGATTGAGATAAGGTATAATAAACCTCCTTCTTCACAATAAATATTTTAACTAACTGACAATTACGTAGTTGGGCTGGATTTATTTGTATAGGGAATCATTAGATGAAAGTGATTGATATTTTTACGATAATCCAAACGCTTAGACTAATGGGTACAGATACATGGTCACATGAAATTCAACGAAGACTCCAGAGTTAAAATCCCAACAATCCTTCATTTGATCAGACTGGGATACACTTATTTGTCCTTATCAGGTCAGATTTGGGATAAAGAGACGAATATTTTTACAGATATATTTGAAGAGAGTATTAAAAGAATTAATTCGGAATTGGACGATGAAGATGCAAAAAAAGTGTATGATGATGTCTCGTTGTCTTTAGAAAATGAGGATCTGGGTAAGGCGTTTTATCAAAAACTGGTTAACAGGTCTGGGATAAAGCTGATCGATTTTGATGATTTTGATAACAATTCATTCCATGTGGTAACAGAGCTTACCTACGAGAAAGATGACGACAATTTTCGACCGGATATCATTCTGCTAATCAATGGAATGCCTTTAGTGTTTATTGAGGTAAAGAAGCCTAATAACAGGGAAGGAATTATTGCTGAACAGAAACGCATTAAGACCCGCTTCAGAAATAAGAAATTCAGAAACTTTGTCAACATTACGCAGTTGATGGTTTTCTCGAATAACATGGAGTACAATGATGATTCACCTAGTACGGTTGAAGGGGCATTTTACGCCTCCTCATCTTACCAAAGTCCGATTTTTAATTATTTCAGAGAAGATGAAGAATTTGATCTTGGTAACATCCTTGGTTCTATTTCCGATGAGGAAGAAAATTATGTCTTGAAAGACAATAACTTAGTAGGTATTAAAAATTCTGAAGAGTTTAAAACCAACAAGAATCCGGATACTCCTACCAACCGGATATGTACATCGCTTTTTCAAAAGGACCGTTTAGCTTTCATACTTAACTATGCTATCACTTATGTGAAAGAGAGAGCTGGGATTGAAAAACACATTATGCGTTATCCGCAGCTTTTTGCTTCTAAGGCTATTGAAAAAAAATTGGATGAAGGGGTCAAAAAAGGAATTATTTGGCATACGCAGGGTAGCGGTAAAACGGCCCTTGCTTATTATAATGTGAAATTCCTGACAGATTATTTCAAGATGCAGGGAGTCGTTCCAAAGTTCTATTTCATTGTCGATAGGCTGGATTTACTGGAACAGGCAAGTAGAGAGTTTAAAAGTCGGGATCTAAATGTACATCACATAGATTCGAGGGATGATTTTGCAGAGGATATTAAATCACCTCAGGCGATTCACAATGACAGTGGAAAACCTGAAATGACGGTCGTTAATATCCAAAAGTTTAAAGATGATCCTGAAGTCACGAGGAATACAGACTACAATTTAGATATCCAGCGGATTTACTTTTTGGATGAAGTGCACCGGAGTTATAACCCGGAAGGTAGTTTTCTGGCAAACTTGGAGGAGTCAGATCCCAATGCCATTAAAATTGGACTTACAGGGACACCACTTTTGGGGAATGATTACAACTCCAGAGATCTATTCGGCGATTACATTCACAAGTACTATTACAACAAATCCATTGCTGATGGCTATACGCTTCGTCTGATCAGGGAGGAGATTGCAACTGGTTATAAAATGACCCTTCAAAAGGCATTGGAAGAGATAGAATTGCTAAAGGGCGATGCCGATAGAAGATATGTGTATTCTCATTATAAATTTGTTGAGCCGATGTTGGAATATGTAATCCGGGATTTTGAAAATGCCCGGATTGCGATGGGTGATCCAACTATAGGCGGGATGGTTATTTGTGATAGTTCTGATCAGGCGAAGAAAATGTATGAAGTATTTACTGGGATATATGCTGAGGCAGAGGTCGATCTTTCAATGGCTGCTTCTCCTCCGGTAACTTATGGGGAAAAGAAGAAAGAGAAGAATAAAGTTGATAGCGCTGCAGTCATTCTTCACGATATAGGGACTAAAGAGGAAAGGAAGAATATAGTTGAGAATTTTAAAGACGGAAAAATCGACCTGCTATTTGTATACAACATGCTGCTGACGGGCTTTGATGCAAAACGACTCAAGAAACTGTATATCGGACGTGTTATTAGATCCCATAATTTATTACAAGCTCTTACACGTGTTAACAGAACCTACAAGGATTTTCGATATGGTTATGTTGTAGATTTTGCAGATATAGAAACCGAGTTTGATAAGACGAACAAGGCCTATTTTGATGAGCTTCAATCCGAGCTTGGGGATGAGATGGAGCATTACTCTAACCTGTTTAAAAAGCCGGAAGAAATTGAAGCCGAGATAGCGGAAATCAAAGATGTGCTATTTCATTTCAATACCGAAAATGCGGAGATTTTTTCTCAACAGATCAGTGAGATTGAAGATCGTGGGGAAATGCTGAAAATCACCAAGGTTCTGAATAATGCGAAGAGCCTGTATAATCTGATTCGGCTTTCAGGTAATTATGAATTATTACAAAAACTGGATTTCCACAAGCTTAATATATTGGCAAGGGAAGCAAACAACCATCTGGCCTTAATCAACCAAAAGGAGGCCCTTGAAAAAAGCGTTGATACTACCAATCTGTTGAATGTAGCGTTAGAAGATGTAGTCTTCACGTTCTCTAAAATTAAAGAAGAGGAACTCATCATAGCGGATGAGTTAAAGAACACTTTACAGCGAACTCGTGAAGCTTTGGGAGGTAACTTTGATCATAAAGATCCGGTTTTCATTTCTTTGAAGGAAGAATTGGAACGGTTGTTTAAAAAGAAAAAGCTTAGTGATGTGACTAAAAAAGAAATGGAAGCCAACATTAAAAAATTGGAGAACATCCATACAAAAGCCAGAGAATTAGAGCGTAAGAATCAGCTGTTGAAAGCGAAGTATGAAAACGATGAGAAGTACGCCCGGTTACACAAACGATTAATGGAAAAAGATCCCCTAACCGACTCTGAAAGTAAGCTATTTGAAGTGCTCCAGGACTTAAAGCATGAAATTGATGATAACATCCTTAAAAACTCAAACATGTTGGAAAATGAAAACTTTATAAAGCGGATGATGGGTCGTATCATTGTCAACCAATTTAATAATAAGCACGATTTGTCCATTGATGCTGAGACTTCAAAACGCATCAATGGATTGATTGTAAAAGAATATATGAATGAGTATTACGGCGAAGTAGCATGAATACAACTTTAGAATTTAAAGAGAAGACCAAATCCTTAATTGATGACCTGAAGAGTGTCTGTGCAAACTATGGCTTAGGCAATGATGGGAATGAGTTTAAAATTATTACTCAGGTCTTTTTGTATAAGTTTCTGAACGACAAATTTATACACGAAGTAAAGCAGGTGGATAAGAAGCTTGCTAATGCGGAGGATATAGAAAAGAAACTTAAAGCTTACAATGAAGGTGAGTATGAAATGCTCATCATGGGGCTGAATGAAAACACGGCCATTCTTAAGCCACATCATTTTATCTCTCATTTATATGAAAAGCAGAATGAAGATAATTTTTCTAAGCTATTTGATAATACTTTAAAAGATGTAGCAAAGATCAATAGTGAGATTTTCTCGGTAGTTACTGAAGATGGTGAAAAGATTGTATTGTTTGATGAACTCAGCCAGTATGTAACCGGGAAACGGGATGAATTTTGCAAAGCACTCATCAACAAGCTGGTAGGGTTTAGCTTCGAGAATATTTTCCATGAGAAATTTGATTTCTATGCCACCATTTTTGAGTACCTAATCAAAGATTACAATTCTAACAGTGGCGGGAAATATGCTGAGTATTTTACCCCTCATGCCGTTTCTAAGATCATGGCGAAATGTTTGGTGCAGGAAGACGTGAAAAATGTAACCTGCTACGACCCCTCAGCCGGGTCGGGAACACTGTTGATGAACCTGGCACATAAAATTGGTGAGAATAAGTGTACCATTTATTCTCAGGACATCTCGCAGAAGTCATCCCACCTGTTACGATTAAATTTGATTCTGAATGATCTGGTCCATTCTATTCCCCATATCGTAAAAGGGAATACCATTCTTGATCCGTATCACAAAGAGAAAGACGGAAAGCTTCAAAAGTTTGATTACATCGTATCAAATCCGCCGTTCAAGTTAGACTTTAGTGATTTTCGGAATGATTTAGATACAAAGGAAAACAAAGATAGATTCTTTGCAGGAATTCCAACCATTCCTAAAAAGAAGAAGTCTTCGATGGCGATTTATCAGCTATTCATACAACACATAGCCCATTCTATGAAAGATGATGGCAAGGCGGCTGTGGTAGTTCCTACGGGATTTATTACAGCACTGAGTGGAATTGATAGAAAAATTCGCAAAAAGCTTATAGAGGATAAAATGTTGGCTGGAGTCATTAGTATGCCCAGTAATATATTTGCCAATACCGGGACGAACGTCTCAGTACTATTTTTTGATAAACAGAACAAGGAGGATGTTGTATTAATTGATGCTTCGAAATTGGGAGAAACCGTTAAAGAGGGTAAAAATCAAAAAACTGTATTGACGCACGAAGAAGAAGATAAGATTATTGAAACCTTCAATAAGAAAGAACAGATAGATGACTTTTCAGTGGTCGTTAGCTACGATGAGATTAAAAAGAAAAAGTATTCATTAAGCGCAGGGCAATATTTTCAAGTGAAAATTGAATACGTAGATATTTCAAAAGATGAGTTTGATAAAAAGATAAGTAAGCATAGTAAAAATCTGGATGATTTTTTCAATGAATCAAACAACCTCGAAACCGAAATCCAGAAAAATTTAATGACTCTATCTTATGAATAGATCACTGCGTGAAGTAGCAAAATATTCTAAAGAAAGGGTACTCCTGGAGGATCTTGATTTATCAACGTATGTCACAACGGATAATTTACTTCAAAATAAAGAAGGGAAAGTTGAAGCGACCAATCTGCCACCAAATGGTAAAACCGTCACTAAGTTTTCAAAGAATGATATTTTAATAGCAAATATTCGCCCTTATTTAAAAAAAATTTGGTTAGCTACTCATGATGGCGGGAATTCATCGGATGTTTTAACTCTTAAGGTGAATGATAAATACAATCCGTCCTTCATTTACTACGCTCTGTTTAGAGATATCTTTTTTGAGCATATGATGAATGGCTCAAAGGGTACGAAAATGCCAAGGGGAGACAAAAATCAGATTCTTGACTTTCCAATTCCAAATTTTGAAAAGCCTAAGCAAGATAGAATAGCTAAGGTACTTTCAGATTTGGATAAAAAGATTGAGCTCAATAAAAAAATAAACAAGGAGCTCGAATCGATGGCTAAACTGATCTATGATTATTGGTTTGTTCAGTTTGATTTTCCCGATGAGAATGGGAAGCCTTATAAATCATCTGGTGGGGAGATGGAATACAAAAAAAAATTGAAGCGAGAAATTCCTAAGAACTGGGATGTTGGAGGATTTGAGGATTTAGGAGATATAGTCGGTGGTTCGACCCCGTCTAAATCGGAGAAAGAAAATTTCACGAAAAATGGAACACCTTGGATAACTCCAAAGGATCTATCTGATAACACAGGGAAAAAGTTTTTCTCTAAAGGAGAGTGGGATGTAACTGAAAAAGGGATTAAGGATGCATCATTAAATTTACTTCCAAAAGGTACTGTGTTGTTGAGCTCAAGAGCCCCCATTGGCTATTTAGCAATAGCAAGAAATGATGTAACAACTAATCAAGGCTTCAAATCTATTGTTCCTTTTGATTCTTATCCAACTGAGTATGTTTACTATACAATAAAGACATTCATACCAGCTATGATACAATATGCCTCGGGATCTACTTTTAAGGAAATATCAGCTACCATTCTTAAAATGATTAAAATCCATCTACCACCTGAAGAGTTGATTGAGAAATTCTCAAATAAAGTAAAACCAATATTTGAACAGCAAGATCTTTTAGAAAAAGAGAACAAGGGGCTAGAGGAGTTAAGGAATTGGCTATTACCAATGCTAATGAATGGCCAGGTAACCGTCAAAGAAGCAGGGGAAGAGTTAAGTAAAGCTGCTGAGCCTGGGGAGTCTTACGGTGCTTCGGAACAGGCAAGGGTTTTGCTATTCAAATATTCGAGGGAAACTGAGCAAAGCCTCAAATCTAAAGAGGGAGTAAATTTAAAAGATGTTCAAGCCGGAGTTATGGCAATGATTATTCAAAAACATGATCAAAGTCCTTCTTACAAGAATACGCTCGGCCATGTAAAAATGGAAAAACTGCTCCACATAATTGAAGGAGAAACGGCCATAAATTTAGGAAGAAAGCCAAAAAGAATAGCAGCAGGTCCCGCTGACATGAATTGGTTGGTAAAAGTAGAACATCGTGCCAACAAAAAAAGATGGTTCCATACTTTAAAACATGAAGATGGAAGTTATTCATACAATCAGGGAACTAACATCGACTCTGCAATCAGAACGATTATACAGTATTTCCCCAATGCCGTATCCCAAATTGAAGCAATTATTGGAGATTTTATAAAACTAAATCGTGAACAGACAGAATTAGTTGTAACCACTTATGCTGCATGGCATGACTTGTTAGCTTATGGGTGTCAACCCTTAGAAAGTGAAATTGTAATTCACGCAAGCACTGAAGAGTTCTGGACAGTTGATAAAGAACGATTTGAAAAAGAGAAGTTCTTTAAATCTATCGATTGGCTTAAGAGGAAGAAATTGATACCTAATGGATTAAGAAAAATAACTGCTAAAAAATAGATGTAAATAGGGCTATATATTTTATGAATGGAAAAATAGGATGGAAAACGGTATTAGCGATTGTGATTTTTGTAGTAATCGTGTTTCTGTTCATATTTTCATTGGGTCAGTATAACCCAGCGGGTATAGCCAAGCAGGAAGAGTTTAAAGACGACCGAGTGGAAGCAGAACGTAAACATCAATGGTTTACTGAGGTTTTGAGGAACCAAGAAAAGTTAAAGACTGATCTACAATTGAAATTTAAATGGATTTATGCGTTTGTAAGAGCCTTTGTTCTTTTAGTTTGGTCGGCCTTTATTTATTCCATGTATGCTTTAGGAATTGCAACGGGAATCTTGGGGCTAATTGCACTTTCATCACTTCCATTATGGTTTGTAATTGGGGCAAACTTTTTTGTTACGGGTACATATCGAGACTTGAAAGACTTCATAAGAGTTACAGAAATAAAACTAGAAAATTGGGTATACGGAAGGTATATAGATATAGACGCAAGGATTGCCTCAACCCAAAAGCAAATTAACAGATTACAATAATTACAAAGTGTAGGGAAAAATTAACTATAATAAAATGATTCGGGGATGCCTGTAAAAGATTTAATAGATAGAGTAGAGGAAGAAGTTCAGGATGTTATAAATACAGATTTTGAATATAGCGGAGTTACATCTGTACCAAACTATGATGATGCAGGATTAACCTACGAAAGTGGGGAGACCAAAAAGGGTAAAGAGTTAGAAACTTGTATCCTGTACGCAGATATCAGGGACTCCGTAAAATTAAATGAAAGTAATGACTCTGAAACGATGGGTCAGCTCTATACTGCATTTACTAAAGCTGTTTTAAGAGCTGCTGAACATCACAAGGGATCCGTAAGAAATATCATTGGCGACCGAGTAATGGTCGTATTTCCACCAACGCTTTGCTTTAAGAATGCTGTAGACTGTGCTGTATCCATAAATCATATTTCATCTAAAATCATTAATCCTAGTTTCAAGGGATTTACATTTAAATGTGGAATAGGAATTGATTATGGTGCCATGAAAGTCCTAAAAGTAGGTGTTGAAAAAAGGGGGAAAGAAAATAAGGATAACAAAAACTTAGTATGGGTTGGCGGCCCTGCTAATATTGCTTCGAGATTAACCGATGTGGCTAATAAAACTATTGAGGAAGAGTATTATGAAGTTATAAGACACCCAATTAATCCCAGATCACAATTATTTGGCTATTCAATAGCCCGCGCATTGTTTCCTGAACAATTTGCATATGATCCCAATGCTCCAAGATATCTTAGTTATACTGAGACTGTAGAAAAATCAAAAGAAGAGTTTTCTGACTCGATTTCTCATTTAAGTGATGGATCACTTTATATGAAGGATGGTAAAAATGTTTCATTTGAAAAGAAGAAGAGGGACTATACTTATGAACCTATATTAGTTACAGAATCTGTTTTTGAAGGTTTGAAGAAAGAAGATTCTAAAAGGAATAGCCTAGTGAAAGATTATTGGGATAAACAGACAAGGAAGGTTAATAACGTATCCGAAGATATTTTTGGCGCAGATCTAATATGGATTATTTAAAGCAATGAATGAAAATCTTTTAGAAATATTCAAAAACGTTAACGAATGGCTCAAACATGCAGAAGCTAAGAATGCCATGCTAGTCGCCTTTGACGGTGCTGCCATTTTTGGATTAGCTCAAATTCACAGTGCTGATTTTATAAAAAACTCTGAATTCTTATGCTATTCACTCATTGGTGCAATTGGTTTGTTGACCATTTCTTTAATAATTGCATTGATTTCGTTTTCTCCTCAGTTAAGCTTTAAACCGGAAAAAGGTGCTGCGATGCAAAGTGAAAAAAATATGATCTTTTTTGAGTACCTGAGAAAAATTCCAACAGAATTGATTGGTAAAGAAATAACAGGAGTAGATTTTTCAAAATTGGGTCAACTTGATCGGGATCTAGCTGAACAAATAAAGCAGAATTCAATTATTGCCAGTAGTAAGTATAACCATTTTAAATGGGCAGTAGGGATAGCGAGTGCTGTTTTATTTTTGGCAACAATAGTGGCGTTAGTTCAAGTATTTTACACTTTAAATTTATAGGAGAAAATAATGAGTATTTGGTTATTTAGAGCAGGGAAAGTTGGAGAATATGAAAACAAGTTTTTGGAGGAAAACCGAATTTATTTAACGTGGGAAGGTTTGGATTATGACTTGTCAAAATTAACTGAACAGAGAGAACTATATGAGTTACTTCATGACTTATACCCAGATAATAAAATGGGACGGTTACGGAATTGGAGTGGTCAAATATGGCCAATCGCAAAAAGAATTGAGAAAGATGATTTGATTATTTTGCCGAGTAAGTTTAAATCATCAATTCATATAGGTAGGGTTGTTGGGGATTATGTTTTTGATGCTTCAAATGAAGATCCATATAAACATTATCGAAAGGTTGAATGGATAAAAGAAGACATCCCAAGAAGTACTTTTGATCAAGATCTATTGTATTCTTTTGGCGCGTTTATGACGGTTTGTAAGATTGAACGAAATAACGCTGAAGAAAGAATAAGGGCTATATTAGCAGGTAAAAAAATTGAAAGGCCAAAAACAAGCTTAGACAATGACGAAGATGCTTCAGATACTGGAAATGTAGAGATTGATCTTGAAGAAGTCGCAACCGACCAGATTGCTAAATATCTCATTCGAAAATTTAAGGGACATGGACTCAGTGTATTAATTGAAGAGATCTTAAAATCCAAAGGCTTTAGCACATTTAGGTCGCCCTCTGGTCCGGATAAAGGAGTTGATATATTAGCATCTTCTGGCTTATTAGGCTTTGGAAGTCCAAAAATTTGTGTTCAGGTAAAAAGTGGAGATTCACCCGTTGATAGGCCTACTCTTGATCAACTGATTGGTACTATGCAAAACTTTAGTGCGGATCAAGGACTTTTAGTTTCTTGGGGTGGCTTTAAAAGATCCGTACAACAAGAAATTGCTAATCAATTTTTTAGAGTCAGACTTTGGGGACAAAAGGAAATTATAGAACAGTTGCTTGCTAACTATTCTCAACTTGATGATGAAATAAAGGCAGAACTTCCTCTAAAAAGAATTTGGGCACTAAACCTTTCAGATGAAGATTAAATTGGGTTAAGAGTTATGGATGATTTAAAAAAACTTGTAGCAGAAGATGATCTAAGGATTAAGCTTCATGACCGAATCGCTTCAAACCTTAAAAAGCTTTTTGAAGAATTTGAAAGTGAAGCTTTTTCAAATGAAGTAAACTATACTACTGGAGAGTTTAAAAGTAGAATTCAGAAATGTGAAGAATTAGTAAAAGAGCTTTGTGTGATTCATACTTTAATTGGTTTTTGGGGAACTGAGAAACATTTACAGCTTCTTAGATTCACTTTAGAGAATATTGCTTATCAATTAAAAGATGTCAGGGGTAATAGGGTATGGACAGCTGTAAAATGGCATGCAGTACAACTAATTTTCTTTTACGCTGGATTGGCAATAACAGCAAGGAATGATAGCGAATTACTTTTTCAACTATTCAATACAAAAATAATTAGTCCCGCTACTTCAGAAGCAAAAACCACGATTCCGGAAGCTTTGTTGTATGTGAATAGTGAGTTAGATAGTGTATATGTTAATTTGATTGAACAGGAAAAGCATAATGTGCCTCAAAGGCAACATATTTTTAATCAAATTCAAAAGAACATGCAGGACATAATCTTCTTAGGAAATAGATTTGAGATTATTTTCTATAGATTTGAGATTATTTTTGCTTTGGAATATATAAACAGAAGGTTTGATGAAATAGGAGAAAGAGTTTGGGGGCCAGTTGGTTTATTTGGATTTAAGTATTACGGATATAACCCATTTGATGAACTTATTGAGGAGGCTCAACAAAAAGAAGAAAACTGGGAGCTCTTAAAAGCAGGTTTCTTTAAAGGAGATTACAGTAGATTTCACAAAATTATCACATCATTTCAAGAGAATGTGCGCCGTTTTAGATGGTGATACATAAAATCATTTTATTATGTCCAAAATATTCATGTCATACTCACATAAAGACGAGCCACTTAGAGACGAGTTAGAGCTTCATCTCTCCATGCTAAAACGACAAGGTTTGATTTCTACCTGGCATGACCGCAAGATTCTACCGGGAGATGAGTTTGAAAACGAAATAGATGAAAACCTGGAAAGCTCTGACATCATTTTGTTATTGGTCAGTCCATATTTTTTGGCTTCTGATTATTGTTATGAAATTGAGATGAAAAGAGCTATAGAAAGGCATGAAAATGGAGAAGCCAGAGTCATACCCGTCATACTGGATCATTGTGATTGGAAAAATGCTCTATTTGGAAAATTAAATGCTCTTCCGAAAGATGGACAACCTATTTCTGATTACCCAAATCAGAATAAGGCTTTCTTGGAGATTGTTGAGGGATTCAGAAAAGTGATTTCGACAAATCAAAGTGAAGGGGCTAAGCATACCGTAAAAGCCAAAACTTCAGATATTGCACAAAAAGCACCCACAACTAATAAGACAAAAGACCCTCAACGTTCATCAAATTTAAGGGTTAAAAAAAACTTCACCGATAAAGAGAAGGATGATTTTTTGGTGAATGTGTTTGAATACATCTACAAGTTTTTTAAAAATTCTCTTGAAGAATTAGAACAGCGTAATGAATTCATCGACACTAATATTGAGCGGATCGATTCCCAGACATTTACTACAAAAGTTTATAAAGAGGAAAAGTTAGTAAGTCAGTGTAAGGTCTGGAGAGGTACAGATTTCGGTAATACAGAAGCTATTAAATATTCAAATTCCATAAATGAAAGAAACAGTTTTAATATGATGTTTACTGTTAGTGATGATGGGTATACACAGTATTTAGAATCATCCGGGCTTCATTCTATGTATCAATCCCAATTTAATAATGATGATGGAAAACTCAGTCGGCAAGGTGCATCAGAGCATTTATGGGCTATGTTGGTTGAACCGTTACAACGGTAAGATATAGATGCGATGATACGAGAAATGTCTTTGTCAGAAAAAATTGAACACTACAGTTCTCAAATAGACTTTAATCTGAGACTATTCTAAGTCAAATGAAAGACGGCTCTTCCATAATATTTGGGGGTTAATAGCTGACTCATATTGCTGGAAAAAGTGGGTGCAAAACTTGGACTGATGGCAACTTAACCTACAGTTCTACGCTTACCTAATGGAATTCCCTATCGATCGTCAGTCGACTTCCACAAGAGCAGGTAATTATGAAACCGATGATTTGGAAATAATCATTAGTACAAAGAAGATCTTGAAAAAGTAGAAGCGTTGATTTTGAAAAGTTATGAAGGGAGCTAACATGAAGTTGCCGAGATGATATTTGATAGAAAAATCAATTTATAACCATTGACTTTTTGATCAAGTCGTGGCTATTACAAGTTATTGTACTAAAGATCTTGCCACTTTGTTAATAAAGATTCATAAGCTTTAAATAACTTTTGATCTGATTTATAATGCGTATTCTGGTTGAATACCACCTGTAACTTCGCAGTAGCCTCCTTAACCGGAAGTAAACCTTGTTCAACTATCTGATCGAAAACCCACAACAACCCATGGGTTTCAATCTCATGGTTTTTTGCCATCTTTCGTAACATCCCATCACTTGTAAGCAAAATGCCATCTTCTCGATCAGTAAGAGCCCATACAGACAAATCCGCTATTGATAAGCCTTTTGACAGGTTATTTTTATCTCTGATTGCTATGACATTATCAATTCCTGAAATGATACTTAGCTGGTTGGACTCTATCCAAGTTTCCAATATCTTTCTTTGATCAGGTTCCAGCTCCATCCATACTTGTCGGGTAGTAACTATCTCATGCTGAAGTTGAAAGAAAGCAGAACAGGCTTCAGAGTCTAAAAGATCAATAAATATACAAGCGTCTGTTACTGCTACTTTCATTTATCCCAGTAAAAATTCTTTTCTAAACTGGGTAATGCGCTGATTCTTCAACGCGGCAGCTTTAGAAACGGTTATAAATTGTTCTGCAAGCGCTTGTCCCAGTAACTGATTAAAGCGCATTGCTTCTTCCTCACCTTTATAAACTGCAAGACCAGACTCATCTTTTCTGTGGCCACTTTTTGCCATGAAGTGGAAAAAATCACTATAGGTAGCTCCGCTTATTATGCTTAGATCTTTGAGCCTGTAAACAATGGCTTGCATAGAAATGCCATATTGTTTTTTGATGGCTTTAAGTTCTTCAAGGGACACCTTTTTTCTTTTTAAACCAACTTCATTTTCAATGGTACTTAGTGGTAACAGCATGGCTCCGGCAAAATAGTGGCAAAGTTTTTCCTGCTTGTTTTCTGGAAACTCTTCCAGATTTAATAAAAGATGAGCAAGCTCATGCAATACAGTGAATCGATACCGGTCCAGACTTTTTCTTTTTAAGGCGTTTAAGCCAATTACCGGAATAGATTCATTCACCCAGGTTGAAAACCCGTCGATAGAATCATCTCCTTCTACCTCAATCACCTTAATGCCATGATCTTCTAATAGCTCAAGCACATTGTATAACGGATCAGTGCCAAGTTTCCAGACTTCTCTCAATTTCTGAGCTGCTTTTTCAACATCTTCTTTATTGTTGATAGTAAATCCTTTCAATGGATTTTTAACGCTTGGCTGTTTTCCGATAATTTGTTCCAACTCAAGATACCGGCTTAGGTAATCCCGCGCGGTTTCAATGATGCGGTTTTGTTCTTTTTTAGAAAGCGAGGTCAATTTTCTAAATGCAATATCCTTGATTTCAACCGATACCTCTCGGTAGAAATAGTCCGGTTTTAGGTCTAGTGCTTCAGCAATATCCTGAACCATGTCTAAATCAGGCTCAACAGTACCTTTCTCATATTTATGCAGAGCCTGTTTACTCACCTTATTATTCATCTTGTCTGAAAGGCCTTGTAAAGACAGGCCTCTCATAAGACGTGCATGTTTTATCCGATTGCTTATTGCTTCCATAGGGTGTTTTGTGGTTTGATTAGTTGACAAAGTATAAAATAATTTAGTATTTTGTCAACTAGTTAAAATATTAACCCTAAACCTATAAGGAGGCAATTATGGCTACCAATGGTAAATCCGGAGATAACCGGCGACATGGTGCAGTTCGTAAGCGAACTCAGGTAAAGCACTCGAATGGCAAGTTATTTGTGAAGCGAGATGCTGATACTGGGAAGTTTATGGACGTAAAAACCAGTGGCGGGAAGTTCAAAGGTGTCCGAAAGGAAAAATAAAAAAGGCCTAAGTAATACGAATACTTAGACCCTTTAAATTCTAATAACACGGCTCAGAGCCGCGCTTTAGCGTATTTAAGCACTACAATGTAGTAAGGTTTCTGCTCCGTGTCAATCATTAACATTTAAACACGGAGACAAAACATGTCTACCAAAGAACAGAAATCTAAAGATAGGAAGCCCGAAGCCCGGGCGACAGAGATCATAGTAAATGGTCGTAAAAAAGAAGTAACCGAAAAGAAGCTTTCATTTGAACAAGTTATAAAAATTGCCTTTCCTGAAGCTGAATTCGTACCCCACATGGTATATACCGTTACCTATAAAAGGGGAGCAAACCAAAAACCCAAAGGGGTGATGGTTAAAGGTGATGTAGTCACAATTAAAAAAGGGATGGTGTTCAATGTCACAGCCACTGATAAATCATAACCCTGATTTAAAACGACTACAAGATGAAGGGTACAAGTTAGAGCTCAAAGATGGACACTTGCTTGTACACCGTATTCCGTATGTGAACTCCTCCTCCGAAATCGGAGAAGGGGTTCTTGTTACGGATTTGGATCTCGCTGGTAATAAAACCGTTAAACCCAATAGTCATGTAATCTATTTCATAGGTGATCAACCGTGCAATAAAGATGGCAGTGTTATAACTGCAATACAGCATAATAACACAAATCGCACCCTATCGAATGCCATCAAAGTAAATAGGTCCTTTTCAAACAAACCGAAAAGCGGCTATAAAGATTACTATCATAAGATAACACGGTATATCGAAATCATATCCGCACCGGCAATCTCGATGACCCCTTCGATAACAGCAAGAGTTTACGAAGTTATTGAAGTGCCGGAGGACGAATCTGTATTCAATTACATTGATACGAATTCAACTCGTGCTGAAATAGGAATAATAACGGAGAAGCTGGAAAGGCATAAAATCGGAATAATTGGCCTTGGAGGTACGGGTTCGTATGTACTCGATCAAGTAGCCAAGACCCCGGTGCAAGAAATCCATCTTTTTGATGGCGACCGTTTCTTACAGCATAATGCTTTCCGGTCTCCTGGCGCTCCGTCCATAAAACAGCTTGACAGGCAGTATTTTAAGACGGGCTACTTCAAGATGATCTATTCAAAAATGCATCGGGGAATAAAGTCCCATCCCAAATACCTGGATGAATCAAATGTGTCCATGTTAGAGGAGTTGGACTTTGTATTCCTATGCATTGACAAGGGATCTGCTAAAAAGGGTATTATTGAGTACCTGATTGACAAAAAGATTCCTTTTATAGATGTCGGTCTTGATGTGACCGTGGCCGGGCAGAGCCTATTGGCAACTGTCCGTTCAACATTGGTTACAGATCAAATGACCGATCACATCCCGAGCCGTATTTCACTAACGGACCGGGATGCAGATGAATATGCTTCCAATATTCAAATCGCTGACATGAATGCCTTAAATGCAATCATGGCCGTGATTAAGTGGAAGAAGCATATTCAGTTCTATCAGGATGATGAGGGTGAATTTTCTACTTTCTATTCCACAAATGTAAATGAAATGTTCAATGAAGATCATAGACCATAAGTTTGTAGAATTCATTCCTGAACAGAAGGAAATGGAAGATGGGGTAATCTACATATCGTTTGAATACGATACCGCTATCCATAACTGCATGTGTGGTTGTGGGGAGCAGGTAGTTACCCCATTATCTCCTACCGACTGGAAGCTAACCTATAACGGAGAGGCTGTGTCCCTATTTCCTTCGATAGGAAACTGGGAGTTTGATTGTAAGTCTCATTACTGGGTAAGAGAAGGGAAAGTAATTTGGGCTGAAATGTGGTCAGAGCAGAGAGTTCGTTCTGGCAGGGAAGCAGACCAAGTGGCAAAATCCCATCATTATGAGCAGAAGAATGATAAAAACAAAGAGACGCTTTTTCATAAACTAAAGGCACTACTAGTTAGACTTATGACAAAATACATTAAGTAGTATATTTGTCAAGGTTCTTAAAACATTACTTTTAAACTTTATTCTGAAAGTTTTAAAATGAACAAAGAGAAACATTAAAGACTTGTGAAAAATATGAGAAAATTATAGCGAGTTGCTGTTTGCCTGGTTTAATAAAGCGAATAAGATATTGGAGCGCTAACTTTTTAATTTCTTATAGATTTGATAAACTATAGCATTATGAAAATCATCAAAAACCCAAACAAACATCAATGCAGTTGCGCAAAAGATTCTCTAAAAAAAGAATCTGGTTCATCCGATGATGGCATCGAACGAAAGCTTGTCAAAAATCCTGAAACAGGGCATTGGGCTTTACGAGGTCCAAAAATCACCAAAGAAATAGTAGAACGTGATTTCCCGACAGATTGCTGTCGTGCTGCCATAATTATACGAAGGTCGGTAGGATTGGAGTAAAAGAATTTACCTTGAAATCGCTCTAACTGTTGGTAACAATCAACAATAAACGTGGAGCACCTATGCAAAATCCTAAATTTCAAGTATTCAAAAGCTCAGCGAACCAGCAATGCTATTATTGACTTAGAGCAAAAAATGGGGAGAATATCTTAAGTGGAGATGGATATACATCCAAGCAATCGTGTTTGAATGGAATTCAATCTGTGAAGAAAAAATTCGCAAAATGATTCTCGGTAAGATGACCGGAAATCGGTAAACGAGCAATATTACTTCAACCTAAAAGCTTCCAATGGAGAGATCATTGGCACCAGTGAAATGTATACGACTTCTTCGGTTCGGGATAATAGAAAGCAGTTGTGAAAAGAGATGCTTCTGGAGCTAGGAAAGGAACTTAACTTAATATACAGGTTGATTCTATTACTATTGTAGCTTTCTGAAAATTAATTGTGGGTAGAAATAATGCATTGATAATGTGCCATTACACTTTTATAACTTAATTAGAAGTGTTCCCAATCGATTGTTGGTTGATGATAACTAAATCTTTGTATTTTTAATTTTGATATGATTTAATGTTTAGTTAAGGTTAAGTGCAATAAAAACAAGGGAGTTATTTGTAAAATATTGGAAGGGCAATCAAGTTTAGGTTTCAACATTAGGGTTATTAATTAGAACTATAACTAAATGTTGATAGAATTTTATGAGTCTTCCAATTGAGTCTGCTGTTCAAATAACAAGAGAAAGAATGGCTGAAATTTTCATCGTTCAAGAATGGGCTAAGGAAATGAAGTACAGCTCGTCTAAGTATTTTTCCGGAAAATTCAGAAATGTTTTTGGTGAATGACCAAAGACCAAACTCATAGAAATTAGGATAGATAAATTTCATAATCTATTAAAAGAGAACCCTGAAATAGCTTGTTATGAGATTGCTTTAAAGTTAGGTCTCAGAGATGAAATAGCACTTAATAGATTTATAAAAAGACAAACGGGTAAGCCCCCTACAGAGTGGAAAAAAGGATAGTATAAATGTATAGTAAAAGGTTTTTTAAAATGGAAAAAGATTGGTAATTAATTTTATAGCCATTGAATAATAAACTAAAATATATTCTTAGTAGTATCTTGATTGCAGCTTCAATCTCGGTTGTAATAATATATTTGACTAATGTGTCTGATAGTCCTGATAAAATGTTTTAAGTCCAGATGACTCTCGGGATAGTCTGATTAAAGTAAATCTATCGGGAATTTATGGTATGCTTGATGTAAAAGCGAATAACAAATCTAAAATTACACCGCTAGTAATTTTGTCGACCAAAGACTGCTTCTTTTGTATAAATAACATCTCAGAATTTAATGACTTGATCAAAAAGCAAGAGGAATTTGATAGACTTATCGCAGTTTTTGTTGATGAAGAAAGCCAAGAAGTGAAAAATTTTGTTGAAGTAACTGAATTAGATATTTCCTTTAGAGTTGCGAATTCAGAGAATCTTCACCCTATCTTTAAGTCAACCGAAAAGAGAATAATTTTCATCGATAAAGTTACTCAGAAAGTCATTTTCTATCATAATATTCCTAATTCTCTAACTTCTCTTGAGCACAAACAAGAATTAATAAAGGATGTGACGCAAAACGGAATAAATTAATTAAAAACAATTAACCTTAATTAAAAAATCAATATTATGAAAAAGTTAGAAAATAGTAAATTGTTTCTAGGATATTATTTATCGTATCTAGTGCATTTACAATCGTACCTGCTAAAGTAATTGAAAACAAAAGTTCTCTAGATACATGCTACACATGTGATAACTATACATATGACTGTGTTGAAGGAGCGGTTTACTGTGGGTTAACACAGTGTGAAGATGGCCCTAATTGCGGTTTAACTGGAGATTTATGTGGAGAATGCAAGGGCATTCCAGGAGGTTGAACAATAATATTAATACTCAGACCCTGAGTAGTTATAACTCAGGGCTCAAATTTTTTATAGGAAAGAAAAACTTATTTTTTTTCAGTATGGCATCTCAGACACCTTTTAATTTCAAGCTAATATTCGTTCTTGGGGCTTTGATAGTTTTTATATGTTCCTGCACTTTTCAGGAATCAACAAAGAAAGAGATTGACAGACAACCTTCTATTACTATGAAGTCCAATTTAATAATTGGGAAAAATAGTGAGTCCGATTCACTGGAAATAGTTTTAGGTGAACCAGTAGCTATTAGATCAGATAGCAATTATATATTTATAGCTGATCGTTCTAGCTCAAATGTTAAAGTATTCGATAAAAAAGGAAAATACATACGAAGTTTTGGTAGAAGAGGAAGGGGACCTGCGGAGTTTCATGATATTAGCTTCATGGAAATTACACCTTCAGGTGATTTGATGTTCTTAGACAGGAATAACTTAAGGTACACTATACTCACAAGGCAGGGAGAATATGTGTGGAGTCAAACAATTCGGCTTAATGACCAATTCTATTTCAAGGGTGTTCAATTTTTAGATAAGGTTATGATTGGTATGTACATTAGTGCAAAAAGTACAAGTTTGAGTAAGAGCTCGGAAGTTTATGACCGACCTATTTTTCACGTTTTTAGTACTGATATGAAGACAAAGTATTCGTCTTTTGGTGAATTTAACCAGTTAGGTATTGAGGACTGGTTTGGTTGGAATACTATTTCAATATTTGTTGGAAGCATGGATTATGATGATCAACTAAATAAGTTGTTATTTTCTCCTGGCATATATACTGGTTCATTATATGTCTACGAAAAAGATAAAGAAGATAAATGGAGTCTCTCTAGCACTTTTTCGGGAACGCCGCCTCACTCAGATCCTTACATTCTATATGACACTGATACCCAGTACGAATCAGCAAAAAAATATCCAGGAGTAACTAAAATTAGTTTTGCAGGGAAGTCAGGACGTGGAAAGTTGAACAGTATGAATGCTGGTGTATTTTATTTACCCAATAGAAAACAAATTGTTCAGTTTTATGCAGAATGGAGAGAGGGAGACGTAACACTGGAGGACGGAAACTTGCTTGATTTAAGTATGCAACTTTTTGATCTTGAAGGAAACCTGATTGAACAAAGTTATTTAACCTCCATGCAAATTAGGAGTCGTACTAATCAAGCATTGGTAAACTGGATGGACGAAGATGAAAATTTTTATATGATCGACTATTCTACTGGAAAGCCTTTGGTAATCAGGTTCACGTTGGATTTACCTTAGAGGTTTTCTCTGGTTCTACTGCTCTGCTGCGGATCCTGGAATAGAGGTTCTGCCTCAGAATAAATAAATAAGACAGAGTTTAAATTACACTCCCTGTAACAAAGTACTCTTAGATAATTATCTGTTCATTTATATTGAAAAAATCTTCGCATTTTTTTATAAAACATATTGCTTTTATCCTCATTACCAATTTCTGAAAAATATGCTGAATAAATATTACCTGACTTATCAGTTAAAATAGCTATTGGATTTGATACTGGTACTTTAACATTAAATAATTTTGCAGTTGGGTTAATTATATCATAAGTAAAATCTATGTTGTGATTACTATTCTTTTCCGTCAAACTATCTCTTGCTACCAGATATACTTTAACACTTTCTCTATGATCGGTGTAAAATTGATTTAGATTTGGTATTTCATATTCTAAGCAATCTGGACAACTATTTTGAGGTATGAAAACGGCTAGAAAAATTCCTGAATCAGCTTCATAGAAATTTACTTCTGGATGTATAATTGAACCATTCTCGACAACATTTGTAGATTCTGTGGTTAGATTATTAGATATTTCACTATATTCTTCATATAGATTACTATAGTTTTCTTTTACTTTATTTCCATTAAACAACAAAAATAGATTCATTATCACTAAAATAGAAATAACGATATAACTGACTTTCATATCTATAAATTTTTAAATTAATTACTATAACTGTATGACTTGATAGTCATTTTTTTTATTTCTCCATCATATAGCATTCTTTCAGGGGTTGTTAGGTATATATTTTTTTCGTCTGTTCCTATTAGAATACTTTCCTTCGGTAATTTGATTCCAGGAGCAATCAAAGTTCCATCATCATCATATATGTTTAAATAAAAATCAAAGGTTTTATCTTTAGTTTGACTATATAGTTGAAGCAACAAGATGTTGGGTTCTATCTTAAAAAGATTGTAGATATGGTTAAATGAAACCCAGTAATCTTGATGTGAATTATTATAATCATAAGGATCAAGAAACTCCGGAAACTCAGGTGGTGAAGATTGAAATGAATTAAATTTTGTGTCTTTTCGTGGAACCAACTTACTCAAGAATTCCAAATCATCGTTATATTTGTGAATTGCAAATTCTCCTGGATAAACCATAAATAAATTGTTTTCATTAAACCCTCTTGAAAGTCCTCTTATTTGAAAACGGCTAAGGAAAATTTGAAGCTCTCTTTCGGAGAAACTGTATGTACCATTAATTTTATTACCATCAAGATCATATTTTTTAAGAACCTCATCTCCTAAAGGATCATAAACTATAATGTAATCATCCATAACAATAAAATCGGATAACCTTCCTTTTAGATTAAAAGAACTATCATAAGTATAGTCTGGTGCAGAAAATTGAGACAATCTTTGCAACCCTACGTCATATACCCACAAATTATCATTTTTATCAAGCTTAATTGTCTTTAAAATCTCAAATTCCCCAGGGCCTTTACCTGCCCCCCCAATCTGCTTTTCAAATCTCCCATTTGAATCTAGCATTAATATTTCTCTACTATAACCATCCGCTAGTATTAAGTTTCCTTTTTTATTCTTTAATAACTGAAATATACCAGGAGGCAATTCTTTGGTGGTTTCACTAAAATTCAGTGCTACCTCTTTTTCATTTGTAAAGATATCTGAAAACTCTAAGGGCGTCTCTGAAACTTTTGATTCATCAATTAGAATAATATTAGATTTTTTAGAACTTTCTTCCGTACAAGATAAAAACAAAAGTGTGAGTGATAAAAGAAGAGTAAAATTAATATTCATATTTCGATATTATGTTAAATAAAACAAGGGCAATGTGATTGCCCTTGTTAAAAGGTTAATATTTATTTACAGCAAATAAATTCACCGTCTCCAGCACAAACATCAGGATGACCTGGGCCACAATCTACTACAGCCCATTTACCTTCTTCTTCTCCTATTTGATCGTTGGCTTCAATGGTTTCTACTTTAACATCTGGATAAACTTGTTCGAATGTTCCAAAAGAAACATTAACAAACGTAAGTGCTACCAATGCTAAAAAACCTATAACTATATTTATTTTTTTCATTTTATACTTTATTTATGAGTTATAATTAATCGCAACATGTAAGATTACCTACACCAATACACAAACCAGGTGTACCAGGGCCACAATCTACTACAGCCCATTTACCTTCTTCTTCTCCTATTTGATCGTTGGCTTCAATGGTTTCTACTTTAACATCTGGATAAACTTGTTCGAATGTTCCAAAAGAAACATTAAAAAACATTAGTACTACCAATGCTAAAAGACCAAGTACTATATTTATTCTTTTCATACTAAGTTTATTTACAACAGACATAAGAACCATCGCCTACACAGTAATCTGGTTCAGTTGGGTGCCCACAACTCACTGATTCCCATGCCCCTCCAGCTTCTCCAATCTGGTCGTTAGCAATTGCAGTTGGCGTTGAAAAATCAACTGTACTTATATCTTCGGAGCTGGTGACAAATGAAATGTTTAAAAACATCATTGTGACCATTAAAAAGGTAAATGAAGAAAACTTCAGTATTTTTTTATTGACTGACATAATTCTAATATTTAGTTAAGTGTTTATGTGCAAACAGCACATTTTAATTAATTTATATAAATTATAACATTCAATAATTAACTTGACTCCATAAAATGTATAATTAATGTTTACTATGGTTTGCCACTTTTTTCAGTTTACTAGGAGTTGTTTTTAAGTGATATCTAACAAATTGGTAAAGACTATTACCATCATTTAAGTGAATTTTGTGGGCTAGTTCTCTATTCTTGAATTTCCTATTCATACCTATAAATTTGAGCAATACTTCTTTTTTCTTATCAATGTATGTGTCTTGAGGACTTTTTAAGAATTCAGAGTCGTATCTTTTCCAAAATTCAGTTCTAGAATAACCCATTAAATCGGCCCAGCTATTTACAGAATCAATTTTATCGAAATTTTCATCTAGAAATTTATCTGCATTTTCAATTGGCACCTTCATATTTATTCTCATAGTAATTCAAATATTTGATCATCATATTCAGACCAAATAACAATCTTTGCGATTCCAATTAACTCATATTCTGGAATTATCCCCCAATACCGGCTATCATTTGACCGATCAATGTTATCACCAGAAAAAAAATAGAAGTCGTTGTTAAATCTGTATTGACCTTCTTTAAAATAATTCTCGTCAAGATTTGCGTCCCTATATATAATATCGCTTACAACTTCATCGTTTTTATCACTTATTGTAATTTCCATTCCTTTGTAAGGGATTATAAAGCTTTCTTCTCCTTCCACACCTCTAGGTTTTAAACTGTAAATATATTTTTTCTCTTTATAATAATACAATGTGTCCCCAGGCAGACCTACACATCTTTTTAATAATGGCATTCCATTTGCTCCATCTATATAGGTAGATTTAAAAGCAACAATTTCATTTCTACTAATACTTTTAAGCCCTCTATGATTAAATGAAGGAATTTCAATATTAGTTAAAGGGATTTTTTCTGGACTTCTTATCAAATAGGGTAGCTTTGTAACTAAAACATAGTCACCTCGTTTAACAGCTGGATACATGGATCCTGTGGGTACTTTATAAAAGTTGAAAAAAGAACCTTTTATTATCCAACTGATTAAATATACGCAAGCAACCAGTTTAATTGCATCCCAAGAAACATCTCTAATTTTCTTTATCATATGACTAATATGATCTTTCCCTTTTTAAATGAAGTAGCTTAGCTACTATTTACCCCTACTATAACAAAGAGTAACATGCTAGGAAAATGTTACATTTTATTTAATTATACTCTGGTTTATTTTTCCTAAGTAATTATTTATTTGATATTTATAATGCTTAAATATGTCTGTAAATGTTGTTCACACAACAAAAATTGTGTGAAATCTTGCATGTAAATACCCCAATTTAAAGCTATTTAGCTTGATTACTGAATCAAAAGAATTGTAATTAACCATTTAAAAATAGAATTAATAGATCTTCAATTATTTTTAAGAAAGTGGAGAAAACATATAAATCACTCAGATTAAGTACATTTTATCCTACTCCACCAATAATTGAATTAGGTCTTCGTAATGGGCTGATATTTTGGATAGAAGCGTAATTTTTATTTTTCTCTGGCTCCGCCGCCCCTCCGCTCCGCTGCAGATCCTGCGATAGAGGTTTTGCCTCAGGCCATATATGGAAGGGATTAATTGGAGTGTAATAGCTATGAAAATAGTTGAGTTGCCGGGTGCAAACGATATTAGTAACATGAGGCTGAGCCTCGATAGAACATTCAGGAGCGGAGCACCGGAACGAGGGTAAAAAAGGATAGCCATTTTACTAAAACCATAGTTTCCAAAACCCGAATTATTTTACTATTCTCTGCTAAGTGTTAAATAATTCTTTATTTGCTCCTTAAAAAACCCATAGCTTCTGTTATCCTGGTACTGGCTGTCCTCATCTTTGGCAGCATTGCGCTGGAACGCCTTTCTATTGAGCTGATGCCGGATATCGCCCGGCCTACGTTATTGGTGCGAACGGATTATTCAGGAGCACCGGCTTCGGAAGTGGAGTTTCGAATTACCGAGCAGCTGGAAGGAGTACTGAGCGGAGTCCGGGGCGTGCAGGAAATTGAATCCCTTTCCCGACAGGCGCAAAGCCTGATCTTCCTCACCTTTGAATGGGGCTTTGATATGGATATCGCTTTTCTGAATGTCAGGGAGAAGCTGGATCAAGCCCGGAATTATCTGCCTAATCAGGCGAGCCGACCACAACTGATTTATTCTTCAGCTTCGGATGAACCTATTGCCACTATTGCCCTGCAGCTTTCCAATGTATCCAATCAGCAGTTCAGCAACCGGCTGTCGCTTAAGCGGTGGGCCGATCAGGTGTTTACCCGAAGGCTGGAGCAGCTGGAGGGAATTGCGCAGGCGTTACTGGTGGGAGAAGTGGAGCCCGAAGTGCAGATCCGGTTCAACCCAAAACTGATTGACCGGTATGGATTAACCCTTTCCCAAATTCAGCAAAAGGTATCGGATGCCAACATCTTCTCCTCACCCGGAGAATTGCGCGATGGCTGGTATCGTTATGCGCTAAAGATCGAAAGCCGGATTGAGTCGCTGGATGACCTGCGGAAAACGCCCATACTTTCCCTGGCAAGCGGTCGTGTACTCCTGCTCGAAGAAATTGCCGATGTGGAAATGGGGGAAGCCGATCCCACTTCTTTTGCCCTGCTGGATGGCGATGAAGTGTTGAACGTACTTGTAAAGAAAGAGTATGGCTCCAATACCGTAGAGGTTTTTGAAACGCTGGAAACAGTACTTGGGGAAATCCGAAGCCAAAACCCGGATATACAGATTGAGGTGATTCAGGAAGATGCCAGCTACATCGAGAATTCCATTGCTAACTTACTTCAAACATTACTGATTGGTGGTGTGCTGGCTTTTCTGGTGTTGTTTTTATTTCTGGATGATGCCCGAAGTCCGTTTACGATTGGGATTTCAATCCCGGTCAGCATTTTCCTCACTTTCGTGGTCATGTTCCTGTTTGATATTCAGCTTAATATCATTTCCCTGAGTGGATTGACGCTGGGGATTGGTCTGCTGCTGGATAATGCCATTGTGGTGCTGGAAAATATCAGCCGGTATCGCAAAAAAGGATTGGGACGATTGGAGGCTGCCCGGGAAGGAACCAAGGAAATCAGCCTGGCGGTAACCGCTTCAACCTTTACTACCATTTCGGTATTTCTGCCGCTTATTTTTCTGGGCGGATTTGAAGGGGCTTTTTTCCGGGATTTGGCTGCAACACTTTCGTTCAGCTTAGTAGCCTCGCTGTTGGTGGCTTTGTTTATACTACCGGTTTTTGTGGTGCAGCTGACTAAAAAAGAAGCAGGCTCAAAAGGCTTTCTGAGTACAGTCTCTTCCGGTCTGGATAGCATTATTGCAGCTTATGAACAAAATCTGGGGCGGGTGATTAAAAAGCCGCTTCCCATTATTATACTGGCTATGATTTTGTTGGGTGGAGCCGGGTTTGCCTTCATGACGACGCCCAAAGCCATTCTTCCTCCCGATGAGCCTTCTTCGGTAGAGTATCTGGTTTCGATGCCGGGGAATACAGCGCTTCGCTCAGCCAAGTCGGCTGCGGTGGATATTTCTGAAATCCTTCTGCAACAAACGGCTCAAACCAACATCTTGTCTTTGGGTGGATACACGGATAACACCAATTTGGCTTCTATCACCAACGAGGGGTTAAATAAGTTCAGAGTTTCCATCCCGGTGAATGGATTTGAAGAAGCTGAACGAGTAGAGCGGGTTATGACAAACGTGGCAAATAGCTATAAGTCGTGGAGTTTTCAAAAAATGGAAGACAGCGGTTTTGGGGCCATGGGCGCGGGACAGGATGCGCCTGTCGAGTTTAGCATGGTGGGAACCGACCGCAATTTCAGTGCCCGTGTAGCCTCCGCTTTCGAGGAATTTATGGATCAGCGATACGAGAATGTGGAGTTTGGGTTGAAGTATCCGCAGCGGATTGAAGCCTATCAGCTGCAGTTTAAATCAGAGGAATTACTGGCGTATGAATTGTCGGAGAATGAACTGATCAGATATCTGGAATCGTTGACCCGCGGTTCGTTTATTACCGACTGGAACCGGCAGGATGAACAGATTTCCATTCGGTTGATTGGAGAGAAAGAAGAAAGCATGGATCCGGCAGATATTACGCTTGACCTGAGAGACAAGATCATTCCCCTGCCTGCTTTAGCTGAAATTGTCAGGGTGGAAGAACCCGAGCAAATAGAAAGAACCCGGCAGTCCTCGATTTTGACCTATAACACCAACCTTAGCTTTATGGATTGGTGGTGGGACGGAGATGAGATAAAGGAATTGACCCATCAATTTATGCAGCAAACGGGACATGAAATCCGGATTGGCGGTTCAGCCCTGCAGGTCATCAATTTGTTAAAAGAGCTTGGGTTTCTGCTGGGCATCAGCGTGCTGTTGATTTACCTGATTCTGGCTATTCAGTACGAAAACCTAAAGTATCCCTTTATTATTATTCTGGCTATTCCCTTTGCTTGGATTGGGTCGCTGTTTGCCTTGTATATTGGTGGGGTAAGCCTGAATGCGTTGTCGTTTATGGGTATTCTGATTCTGACGGGTATTGCCGTGAATGACTCCATCCTGAAAGTAGATTTTATGCGCCGTTATTACGCTGAAACCGGTAACCTGGATGAGGCTATTAAACAGGCGGGCATCAATCGTTTTCGTCCGGTAGTAATGACGAGTATGACCACGATTCTGGCACTGATTCCCATGTTAATTCCCTTTGGAGATGGCTATGCGTTTCGCCAATCTTTGGCTATTGCACTGATGGGTGGAATGGTGACGAGTACTTTTCTGACTTTATATCTAATTCCTCTGGTTTTCAGGTGGGTTGAAAGGAAAAGGGTGTCGAATATTGAATTTTGAATTCATATAGAAGTGAGATTTGACTTATGAATTTTACCTATTAAAAACTCAGTGAGCTCTGCGAAAACTTTGCGTTCTCTGCGTTAAAAAATCACCAGTTATGATAAAAAGAGAAATAGTATTAGCCTTATTAATAGTACCCTTCATTCTTTTTACTTCTTGTAAGAGTGAGGAAGAGGAGAGAGAGACGCCGGACTTAGACAGTATTGAGATCCGCCCGGAAGTGGTGTTTACGGTAGTAGATGATGAACCACTGAATTTCTATATCGAAAGCAGGGGAGTGGTAGAGCCGCTGAAGCGTACCAAAATCACGCCGAGAATCAGCGGGTATGTGGAATCGCACCGAATTGAAGAGGGAGCTCGAGTTAAAAAAGGGGAAGTGCTGCTTCAGTTTGTGGATGATGAGTGGAAGTATGAGATGGAGCAGGCTCGGAATGAATACATCAAAGCGAAGAACGAATATGAAATTGAATCCCGTCTCAGAAATCAGAGCTCGAATGGAAGCGCGATGGGGGATTCGCTGGTAAAAATCACAACCGGGCTGGCCGATGCCGAAGTGGCCTACGATCGGGCAAAACTCAACTTCAGTTACACGACCATCGAAGCTCCCTTTTCAGGCGTTCTCTCGCTTCGGGAAGTGATTGATAATCGCAGCTTTATTTCCGAGGGGTCCTACATTTCTGCAGGGCAGCAGTTGGCAACTTTAGTAGATGCAAGCAAGGTTCGGGTCCGCTTCGATATCCTTGAATCAGAGATTGATAACCTGGCAACCGGGATGAGTGTATCGCTCAACGGTCCGGGAGGCAATGAGTTTGAAGGCAACATTGTGGCTGTTTCCCCGGAAGTAGATCCTTCCACGAAAACCGGACAGGTATTGGTTGAAGTGGATAACCGGGCCGGAGAATTAAAGACCGGGATGACGGTAGAGGGACGAGTGTTTATACGAAGCGAAGAAAGCAAAGTGCGGATGCCTCGTGAAGCTCTGCTGGAAAGAGATGGCCGGACCCTGGTTTTCCGTCTGCTTAATAACGAAGAGGTAGAATGGATTTATGTGACTCCGGTCTCCATGAATACCGATTATGTACTGATTGATCACCCCGAAATAAACCCCGGCGATACCCTGGCCGTCGATCAACACTTCAGCATTAGTCATCAACAGAAAGTAGTGCCGCTTATGGCGAACTAATACACAATTATAAATTTAAAATGAAAAATGAAAAGTTTGGCTCAGGCCATTTTTCATTTTGAACTTTTAATTATCTGATGAAAGAACTCTTCAGCCGAAAATATCTCATTTCATTTTTCTACATCATTGTATGTGTGATTGGGGTAGCGGTATGGAAAGTGTTGCCGATTGAAAGTACGCCGGAGTTGAATCTGCCTTCAGTTACAGTAAATTACAGCTGGTCGAGCACTTCCCCGGAAATCATGGAGCAGGAAATTACCCGTAAGGTAGAACGGGAGGCCAACCGGCTGCGGGATGTCACCGACATTCGCTCTATTACCCGTGAAGGCCGGTCTTCTGTTACCATCACGTTTCGAAAAGAGGCCCCGGTTGATTACCGCATTCTGGAGCTGCGGGAATATTTGTTTGCGCTGGATGAAAACCTGCCGGAAAGTATTCCTCCGGCATCCATTACGCGTCAGGTACCCGATGAATTAGAAGATCAGCAGACCTTTATCGTGTATACTTTAGATGGAAATCTTCCGCCCCGGAAACTGCTTGATTATGCCCGGACATCCATTGAGCCAAAATTATTGGCTTTGGAAGGACTGGCAGAAATTAACATTCAAGGGGTGCTGGATCCGGCGCTGGTGATGGAGTTTGATGTGGAGCAGGTGGAGAAATACAATCTTTCGTCCACGCAGATTTTATCGCAGGTTAAAGAGCAGCTAAGCTGGCGATCCAGCGGGTTTGTAGATCAGGGAGACTCGAGATATAGCCTGATCATTCCACCTAAGTTCAACAACATTGCCGATATCGCGGGGATGAAGGTGCGTCTGCCCAACTCGATGAAACAGTTAACACTGGATGATTTCGCCAACATCTCTGTTCAGGATTACCCGGCAAAATCCATAAAACGGATAAATGGAAATCCGGCGCTCACCATTGAGTTCGTGAAAGAGTCGGGGGCGGATGCCTTTCAGCTGGCAGAAGATTTGCTGGCTGAAATGGACAAAATAAAAGCAGAACTTCTGGATGGATTGAGCCTGATGCTAACGGTAGATTCAACCGAAGAACTTCGCCACCAATTTGATGACCTGCAGCTTCAGGCCATTCTAAGTGGAGTACTCGTCTTCTTGGTGGTGATCTTATTCATTCGCAAAATCCGTGCTCCTGTGGTCATAATCGGGAGCGTTGTGTTCTCGGTTTTGCTGAGTATGATATGTTTGTATCTGCTGGATTATAGCCTGAACATCATCACGCTGGCAGGGTTGACGATTGCCCTTGGGATGCTGATTGATAATGCGGTAGTGGTATTCGAACACCTGAATCCCGGTCTGCCGGATCAAAAAACATCCCGTTTGGATCATATCAAAAAGGAACTGCCAAAGGCTGTGGTGCCCGTATTGGGAAGTACTTTTACAACGGTCGGTATTTTTGTACCACTTCTCTTTGCTCTCGATGAACTTCGAATTTTCCTGGTGCCGCTGGCCGTTGCACTTACCGTTACGTTGGTATCCTCGGTGATTATCGCCTTCACCTGGATTCCGTATTCGTTAGTATGGTTAACACCGGCAACATCATCCACCCAAAAGAAAAGCAAAGCAGGGGCAATCACACAGCGGTTTTTACTGTGGAGTTTTGTTGCAAAATCAAAGCTGAGATGGGTGCTGCCGATTATTATCATCGCCACTATTGGAATACCGTTTTTTGCTATTGAGGAACCGGAGTGGGAAGCTGAAGAAGGAACTGCCTGGCCGGAATTCACAAAGGTTTACTTTGATAACCGCGATGACATCGATTCCTGGATTGGAGGATTGACGAAAAAATTTGTGGACGAAACCTATTTTGGAAGTCCGTGGCGGGGAAGATCGGAAGAGGTCATATCGGTTTACATCCAATCTCCACAGGGAACGCCGCTATCAGAGATCGACAAAATTGTTCAGAACTACGAGAAAATCGTAAAACCCTACGAGCAGGCTTTTACTTTTTATGAGGCTAACATGTCGGAGTATTATGGTGCGCGTATGCAGTTTGTAGTGAAGGATGAATATTTGACCCAACCAGATCCCTATTATTTTTTCGGGGAAGCGATGTACCTTGCCGCGAGAACCGGGAATGTAGCCACTTCGGTTTCAGGTTTTAATGACGGAATCAGTACCGGTTTTGGTGGTGGATCATCCAATCATTCCATTCGGCTTAAGGGTTATTCCTATGACGAACTCCTGGGTCTGGCCAAAGACTTGGAACGCCGGTTAAAGAAAAGCCGCAGGGTGCGGGAGGTGGACATCAACTCCAGTTATTACTCCCGCCGCGATGATTTTCAGCAGTATAAACTCCGGCTGGATGAAGAACGGGTTCTGGCTCAGGATTTAGATCGCCGGGAAGTAATTTCTACGCTGATGCTGGATTTGAATCCGGTAAATACAGCCGGAAAGGTAGAGTTCGAAGGTCAAGAGATGTATCTGTTGGGCCGAAGTGAACAACAGCGCATGTACGAAAATGACATGATGGATAAGGTTCGAACATTCGGAGACGTAAATTTTAGTATTTCCAATATTGGTTCCATCGTACAGGAAGACGGTTTGAATGAAATTCGCAGAGATAATCAGTCGTATGAGCGAACCGTTGCAGTCGATTATTTGGGAAATTATCGCATGGGTAGGGAGTATATTGAATCAGTTATTGAACAGACGCCGGTACCGGTTGGGGCTTCCATCAAGTTTGGGAGAGGCTACTTTGGATTTGGAAATAATGAAAGCACACAAAATTTCATTTTTGTAGCATTGTTGAGTTTGCTTAGCGTTTGGATGATTGTTTCGGCCCTGCTGGAAAGCATAAAATATCCGCTGTTTGTGATACTGGCCGTTCCATTTAGTTTAATCGGAATTATGTTGGGAGGGTTGGCTAACGGTCTGGCTTTTGATCGAGGAGCCATTGCCGGTTCACTGTTATGTATTGGGGTGGTAGTGAATAACGCTATCCTCATTTATCACCAAAAACAGCTGGAAAATGAAAAGGGTATTTTTGGCCTGCGCAGCTGGATGTATGTATATAAAAAGCGAATCCGGGCGATCCTCATTACCACAGTGACTACTATTACCGGACTACTCCCCATGATGATTTTTGGAAATAATGAATTCTGGGAAAACCTGGCCATTGTTGTGATTTGGGGACTTTCGGTGAGTACAGTCTTACTTTTGTTGATGACCGGGCTTAAATGTAATAAGGATAAAAAAACGCCGGATAGCAATTACAAAGCGATGAGGTAAATCAGGAGATCCCAAGAATTTGTGAGATCAATATCAAGATTAATAATATTCACCAATGAAATATAAAATTGGTACATTAGTTGGTGCAAAATGCTGAAAAAAATGGTTTAATGATATTTATTAATCATAAATAGCATGACTGTTAATCAATTGGTCGCTGGTTCGAATCCAGCCCGGGGAGCTTACCAAAGCCTGATTCGCGAAAAGCGGGTCAGGCTTTTATTTTATCCAGACGTGTTGAAAGGTCAGTATGTTGTATGTTTATACATCACGTATTGACTGGTGTACGAGGCGAGGGCAGGCTTGATAAGCCTTGGGGCTATATCGTAAAAAAGGATGGCCCGTACACATTTTATTTCTCAGGAGTCTGGACAGTACTTTAGGCCACCGTCAGGTGAGCCAGGATAAGACAAAAGGGTAGACGAAGGAGAAATAGTCAATGCACCACCAATAACCTAACCTTCTTCGTTATGGACCTTCGCAAACAAGCCATTGGCATCGATATTTCTAAAGGAACCTTCACCGCTTGTCTGGGTAGGGTATCCCACAATAGCGCTATTCAACTGAGTCCGACAGAGACGTTTGACAACACCAAAAGCGGATTCAACCGATTGCTTCGCTGGGCAAAGCCGATGATCGATACGGACACTCCACTGGTGTTTCTGATGGAATCAACCGGAGTGTATTACCAGAAACTGGCGCATCATCTTCACCGGATAGGAAAGACCATGTATGTGGTTCTGCCCAATAAGAGTGCTCATTACGGAAAAAGTCTGAACGTAAAAACAAAGACGGACTCCGTGGATGCGCAGGTGTTGGCACGATTTGGATTAGAGCGCAGCCACAAAGCATGGCAGCCGTCCTCGCCTGTTATTACTGAGTTGCGCAATCTGACGCGCTACTACGTGCAGCTGCAGCAGCAAAAGACAGCCATGAACAACATGGTGCAAAGCAAACAGGCCGCTCATCATGTGCAATCGTTTATTATTAGCAGTAACAAGCAGCTGATTCGCCAGATTGACCGACAGATCGAGCGATGCAAGCAGCAGATCGAACAGCTTATTACCAGCGATCAGGGGTTGTCAGGGCACGTAGATCAGCTAGCCAGTATTAAAGGGGTTGGGCGGTTAACGGTAGCGGTGATTCTGGCCGAATCCCGGATGTTTGAGGGTATAGAAAATATACGTCAGATAGCCGGCTATGATGTAGTCGAACGCCAGTCGGGGACATCGGTAAAGGGAAAGACCCGAATCTCTAAAAAAGGAAACCGGTACTTACGCAATGCATTATACTTTCCTGCCATGGTAGCCTGCCGGTTTAATCCCGACCTGAAGGCATTCTATCAAAGAGTGGCACAAAACAAACCCTCAAAAATGATTGCCCAGGTCGCTGTACAGCTAAAGCTATTGGTACTCATGTATAGTTTGTGCAAAGAACGGAACACGGTACCAGCAGGGCTATACCAAAGTAGCCCCGACACAAAAGGACGAGGCTACGCTAGATAGTATTGCCTGAGCAAATACTTTTTATTGGAAACGAAATATAAATATTTGAGGCACATTTTACTTGGTATTTAAAACAGTACCTTTTTTTAGTGTATAAGAGCTGTTTTCGAAGTCTTACCTTGGTGGATTATTTTGGGTTGGTTTATCTAAGACTTGCTACTTACATCGGGATCAGTAAATTAGACTTAAGGAATAATTTCAGGGAATTCAAAAAAAAATTGCATATATAAAGTATACCTAGCATATTAAGCATGAGTGATAAAAGCGCTTTTATTGGCTATCATCTCAACTTTAAATCGATTTATTATTTCAAGAACTGATAAGTAAAAGAAATGAAGTTTTTTAAGTATGTATATAGCGGAATCAGTTTTTTAACCATGATGAAATATATTGCCAGTTTAGCAGGGGTTTTGATCATTCCATCTATGGCAACAGCTCAGGGTGTAGGGAGTATGTCAGGAGTTATTTCAGACTCTGAGACGGGGGAAGAAATTTTAGGAGCAAATGTATTTATCACCGATTTATCTAAAGGAGATGCAACTGATATTAATGGTGAGTTTCAAATAAGAAATATTCCGGTTGGAAGTTATGAAGTCCGTGTCTCTTACTTGGGATACAAAACGAAGTTCGTTGATGTAAGCATTTCAGCAAATGAGGAAACGATTCTAAATGTAGAGCTTGAAGTAAATTTAGTGGAAGGAGAGGAGATTCAGGTATTAGCTCAGGCTGCCGGTCAAATTGCGGCGTTAAAAGAGCAGATGAATTCCAATACTATCGTAAATATTGTTTCGAAGGAGAGGTTGGCACAACTGCCGGATCAAAATGCAGCTGAATCGGTGGCCAGGCTTCCGGGAGTTTCAGTTCAGCGTGATGCCGGGGAAGCATCTAAAGTTGTTGTTCGGGGGTTATCACCAAGATTCAATTCTATAACGGTGAATGGTGTGAGGATGCCGGGGACTGAAGGAGATCGTTCTGTTGATTTAAGTTTGCTTCCTTCGGATGTATTAGACGGAATTCAGGTTTTTAAAGCATTAACACCCGATAAAGATGCAGATGCTGTTGGGGGAACTGTTAATTTATTGGTGAGAAGAGCTCCTTCCGGGTTTAGAGGAAATGTAAGTGCTGAAACCGGCTATAATGATATCCGTTCTGAGTTTGGGCAGTATAAGTTTTCGGCTTATGGGAGTGATCGTATCATGGATGACAAGCTGGGTATCCTGGTATCAGGTAGTATTCAGCGGGCTAATCGAGGTTCAGAATTATTTGACATTGATCCTGAGTGGAATCAGAGTGATTCAATTAATGTAATTAACAATCTGAATTTTGCGGACAACTTCCAGATCAGGGATAAATATGGGTTGAGTGTGAGCCTGGACTATCAGCTTAATGAAGAAAACGAGTTCTCGCTTTCTTCTCTATTTGGAAGAACTGACCGGGATGAGCAGCGGTACCGAAAAAGATACCGTGTGGGTAACACCCGGACCGAATATGATGCCAGAGACCGGGACAGGTATGAGTTGTTATATACCAATGTTTTAAATGGCCGGCATGAATTGAACAATTTTGAATTTGACTGGCAGGGAGCTTATTCGTTTACACTAGCCAAGCAAACCTTTGGAAACTACGCCCGTTTCTATGAAGTGGGAGCTTATGATACCGGCTTAGATGAGACGAATGTAGATGATATTATTGATAAAGCTAGAAATAATTTAAGTGAAACTTATTTTCTGTATGGTACTAACGATCGCTACAGAAGAACAGAAAGAGATTTGACCGTTTCCGGAGACGTCAAGTATAATTTCCATCTCAACCAAAATCTGAGTGGATACCTGAAGGCGGGTGGGAAAATCAGAAAGAAAGACAAAGAGAGTGACGACAACTCAGTCAGAACAGATTTCAACGTTATAAGTGAGATTGGGCAAGCGAATCCTGATGAATTCGATTTATATAATGAAACTCACATAGCCATTAGTAATTTCATAAATCAGGGTTATGATGTTCCTACCATAAATGGATACTCAGTGCTCAATCCCGGACTCGATATGGGTGACTTAAATGATTTTTATAACACATATTCCGAGTTTTATGAATTGAATCGTTTTGTGGAACTTGAAGATTATGAAGCTGGAGAAACAGTGAGTTCAGCCTATGTGATGGGAGAGCTTGAAATAGGCTCAAAAATTACATTCTTGCCTGGTGTGCGGTACGAACATGTAGAAACATTTTATGAGGGAAATGTAGGGAATTTGAGAGATAATCTCGGACAAACAGGAACTATTTCAGATACAACAGGGGGGCAAAACTATGGTGAAATATTTCCCCAGTTTCATCTGAAAATAGCCGTTCTTGAGGGTATAGATTTACGTTTTGCTTACACGCATAGCTTATCAAGGCCTGATTACAATAACCTGGTGCCTTATGAGCAGATTAACGAGCCTGAAAGAGAAATAGCACGAGGTAATCCAAATTTAAAACATTCTAAGGCCATCAATTATGATGCTTTTATTTCATTTTATAGCAGCCGGTTTGGCTTTTTAAGTGCGGGTGTTTTTTACAAAGAGATTGAAGACGTTGATTACCTGAGAACGACAAGGGTTACCGAGGGTAACTTTGCGGGTTATCAATTAACCTCACCCGTCAATGCTAATGGAACTTCAACAGTGAGAGGAGTTGAGCTTGATTTACAGACTGACTTCAAATTTTTACCCACGCCATTAAATGGGCTGATTCTCTCCACAAACATCGCTTTTATCGAGTCTGAGACTTTCTTTCCTGTGCTGAAAATCGGTCCGCGAAGCCCAGAACCTCCTTTCCGCCCCACTATTATTGACACCGTAAGATCGGGTAAGCTCCCCGGACAACCGGACGTTACTGCTTCATTTACCTTGGGATATGAAATCGGACTTTTCTCAGCACGGGCATCTCTAGCTTATCAACAAGAAATTTTAGAAGAACTAGGTTCATCAGAACCGGTAGACCAACTTTCCAAAGGATTTAGTTTTTGGGATATAAGGGTGAATCAGTCTTTTGCAAGTATGCCAAATCTGACGGCATTCCTGAATGTGAATAATCTTACCAGTGAGGCAGAAAAAGATTTTGTAGGTGCTGGAAACAGACGTTTGAATACACAAAATTTTACTTACGGTTTAACCGGAAGTATTGGAATAAAGTACAAGTTTTAACTAATGCTTAATTGCATTATCAACCCAAAAAAAGGAGCGATTATGACAATCGATACTAATAAAATAGTTACGGTTTTGGGGGCATTTCTGTTTAGTATGACTATGCTCTTAATTCCTGTACAAGAAGCTTATGCACAGCGAACGGTAACCGTTGAACCTGGAGTAGGTACACTAAATGAAGCCATTGACAGTGATACAACTGCTACTGGTGCAAGAGTTGATTCAAGTACAGTTTATGTATTAGAGAGTGGCGGTACTTATTTGCTTGATGGTAGTGTAGAGCACAGAGGGTATCACCTTACTATTGTTGCTGAAGAAGGATGGACAGAGCGACCAAAGCTTATCCCTGCAGTTGATGAAGGTGGAGGCTCAAGTCGTGCTTTCAGACCAAGAGGAAGCCTGACAATCAGAGGTCTTTATGTTACGAACGAAGATGAGCTGGGTGGTCTAAATACCCGAATAATCAGGGTTAGTGAAAATGATGTTACTATCACGGTAGATAACTGCCAATTAGATAAGGATGGTCAGTCTGGTTTCCGTATTGATGGTACCGGAACCCGTATTTTCTTAACAAACTCAATTGTAAGCAATATTGGTACATCTGCAAGCCCGGATAATGGTCGTGGTTTAGATGACCGTGGTAATCAGATTGATACCCTTTGGTTTGAGAATAACACTTTTTATAATCTTACCAGTCAGGTTTTACGTGATGGCGGTGGTGGAATTATTAATTACGCTTACGTAAATCAGAACACGGTCGTAAACATAGGTAAAAATCAAACCTTTGAATTTGGACCTGTTGTAGAAGCTGTAATGACTAATAATATGATTATTAACGGTGCTTTCTATGGGTATAACACAAACAGTGACGATGATCCAAATTATATTGTTGGGCTAGACTCACTTACTCAAAGTGAACTGGACTCCCTGGGTGCGCAGAGCTTTACCGCAAACAATAATAATGTCTTTACTTCTCAGGGTATTATAGACGCTTACCCGGATACAGTAGCAGCTGCAGTTACTTTTAATGCCGCCGCTCAGGCTTACATTGATGAACAGGGAAGTGCATCAACCTTCCTGAATGAAGATGTTGCGTTCACAGATGGACCAGCTGTACCTTCAGATGTAGTTACTTCATACTGGACAGATCCAGGTAATGAATCCCCTCCTTCATTTCCTGTTGATGGTGAACCATTCGACTTTGGTTATGCCGAGACTTTTGACTCTTACACCGGTGGTACTTCAGGGCAGCAACTTGGGTCACTATACTGGCATGGCGGAATAACCGTAAGCAATGAAAATGAAGAAGAATTATCGAATGATACTCCTTCCTCTTTTAATTTAAACGGAAACTATCCAAATCCATTTAACCCAACTACTAATATCTCATTTGATTTAGCTGAAGCCGCTAACATTAGTATTGACGTATTTAGTGTGATCGGACAGCGTGTAATGTCTATTCCTGCTCAGCGAATGAGTGCCGGAAGCAATCTTAATATCAAGATTGATGCGTCTAACCTGACATCCGGACTTTACATTTACAGAGTAACTGCAAATTCTGCTACAAATAGTTTTGTGAAAACAGGAAGAATGACTCTGGTCAAATAAAAACTTTATAAGTAAAATAATTGGAGAGCTTGTGAAAGGGCTCTTCTTTTTAAATCTCATTTTCTACTCATAAAATCGTCATAGTTTTGTTAAAAAGACTTCTCTTTTCATCATTTGGGATTGCTATTTTTGTTGCTCCCAGTCTTTATGCACAAAATGTATCATTACTAGATAATGTATATCAGAGAGAGAAAATATCACTGAACGGCGATTGGAAGTTTCTGGTGGATCCAATGGAAACGGGCATCCTCAAAAGGAAATACCGTCGAGATTTCCCGGCGGATGAAACTGCAAAACTAAATGAGGGTCCTCTAATCGAATATGAGTGGGACTCTTCATGGAGTATCACCGTTCCGGGTGACTGGAATAGTCAGTTTGAGCAGCTTAAATGGTACGAAGGATTGGCTTGGTACAGGAAAAAATTTGACCTAAGGAAAGAGACAGGCTACAGGTATTTCCTCTACTTTGAGGCTGTTAATTATAAGAGTGATATATACCTGAATGGGAAAAAACTGGGAATGCATGAAGGGGGCTTTACTCCATTTCAATTTGAGATAACAAATGATATTGAACTCAAAAACTCATTGGTCCTTTCAGTAGATAACAAGAGAGTTACCGACGGGATCCCGGCCGCAGATTTCGATTGGTGGAATTATGGGGGCATAACCAGACCCGTTTGGATAATTAAAGTCCCGGATCAGTTCATTGAAAATTATACGTTATCCTACACTGGTGATGAAATCGTTGGGAATGTTCATTTAGCCAGCAACGAAAAAAATTCTCTTCAGGTCAATGTTTCCGTTCCAGAGTTAGGAGTAGAAGTTTCTACAACAACAAATAGCGAAGGATATGCGGAGTTTTCACTCAACCCAAAAAACCTCACCCCGTGGTCGCCCGAAAATCCAAAACGGTATGAGGTAAATATATCTTCCGGTAAAGATTCCATTTCGGAATTAATCGGTTTCCGAACTATCGAAACAAAAGGAACAGAAATCTTATTAAACGGTGATCCCGTTTTTTTAAGAGGAATTTGTATTCATGAAGAAGCGATAGGAAATCCCACAGGAACACTTTCCTGGGAATCAGCAAAGGAATTGCTGATACAAGCAAAGGGTATGAACGTAAATTTTGTGCGCCTGGCACATTATCCTCATACCGAAAAAATGACCCGCTTGGCTGATAGCCTCGGCGTTATGGTTTGGAGTGAAATGCCTGTTTATTGGGAAGATATGGATTACCAAAATCCCAAAACCTTGTCACTGGCAAAGCAAATAGCGACAGAGAATTACTTACGGGATAAAAACCGGGCATCGATCATAATCTGGAGTGTTGCCAACGAAACCCCGATCACGGATCATCGAAATGCTTTTTTAACTGAGATGATCGAAACTGTTCGAGAGCTGGACACATCAAGATTGATTTCTGCTGCACTAAAAGTTTCACATGATGGCGGCATAAAAACCATTGATGACCCGCTGGGGAAGCATTTGGATGTGCTTTCGATAAACCAATATGTAGGCTGGTATGGAACCGATTACCCTGATAAAATCACAGAGGTTGAATGGGAGTCTGATTATACCAAACCCATGTTGCTTAGTGAATTTGGAGCAGGGGCTTTATCGGGAAATTATGGAGATAGAATGACCCGATGGACCGAAGAGTTTCAGGCTTATTTTATTGACGAAACGATGAAAATGGCAACATCAATCCCCTTTCTCAAAGGAACAATGCCGTGGGTTTTAAAGGATTTCAGATCTCCAAGAAGATATCATGGGGAGTTTCAAAATTACTGGAACAGGAAAGGTTTCATAAACGAGGAAGGAAAGGCCAAGCAATCGTACCAAATTTTAAAAAAATGGTATGACCAAATTGAAAAAGAACAAAATTCATATGAATAGATTTCTGCTAATTGTTACAACAGTTTTAATTTTTGCGGGATGCGGAGGACTGCAACCTGAACCTATATCCTTTGAAAGCAAGCCCTACTTTTTTGATGTTGGAGGTAGCAACACACCGTTAGGCTTTGATTCGAAGCCAATCACTCCTGAATTTAAATATTCACAAAGTAATGGATATGGGTGGTTGTCTGAAGATTTGGAGGGATTTTATCATGAAGATTGGGAAGCGTCTAGAAACGCAATGATTATTGATGGACTCAAAGCAGATGAAATTGCTTTTAAGGCAGATTTAAACGAAGAAGATTGGTGGCTTACACTTTGGATTGATGGAGGGCTTGAAGATTCTTCCACCGTTTCACTTAGCATCAACGGAATTGAGCAGGAACTGGAACTACAGGCCTTTAGTCCACATGCTGAAAACGGGGTATTAAGAGAATCACCCCAAAAAATGTACAGGATTATTCAACGACGAGTTGAGACAGAACAAGGCTCGTTAACGTTTAAACTGAAGGGCGGCAGGGACGTGGCAAGGTTGCTGGCATTCTCACTTATTCCGGATAAGATTGCCCCTCAGAATGACGAACAAAAAGAAGCGATGGCTCTTTTTGAAGAAAAAGCGGCCTATAACAGTGCGGATTCAGCTAGTTCATTCAACTCAATTATTGAAAATATACCGGATAGCGAAGAGAGTGAGATATTTAAAGCCTTTTGGAAGCAAAATATTTCAATTCTGCAGGAAGCAGAAAAGTATTTCTATTATAGAGGATGGGGTTGGGCTACCGATAAAACAGGATTGTCTCTTTTCGACCATTTGCATCAATCGGTCATGCTTTATGATGCAATTGTTAATTCTTCTTCAAAAAATATGGATCCTCTTTTTGAACGGGCACTTTGGTACAGAGGGCGAACCCTGTATTGGTTAGAGCTCGAAAGGGGTGGTTATAATGAGGGCAGACAAGGAAGAGAAGATCTTGCCAGGATGTATGAATTATATCCCGAGAATAAGCTTGTAAGAATGTACAACGGGGAAAAGATTGATACTGAAGATGAGTTTGATGACATATCCAAACCATCAGGAGCTCCTGAGTGGGCGTTTGTTCAATGGGAATTAACCAATCGGTTAAAAAATATTGTGGACTGGTGGGTAAATGAACAACAAGCAGAGAATGGTGAATTTGGCGGAAAGTTCGGAGACGATGTAGAGATTTTACGATGGTGGTCACCACTAATTTTGTCGGGTGATGAGAATACATACAAAGGTTGGAAAAGGTTGGCTGATGGTGTATGGAATAGCAATAAAGTGTATAAGGGATATGCTAAAAACCCAAGTGATGTTGAACATTCTTCGGAGTTTATTTCTGATTCAGCGCCACTGATGGTGCTTTTCAATGACGACAAGGAGTATCAGGAAAGGCTAGGTTACTCTGCCAGATATTTCAGGGATCTATGGACGGGCTATAATGAAAATGGCAATCGCTTTTTTAAGTCCGCCTGGTTCAGTTCAACTGAGGTGGAGATGGAAGAACCTAAAAACAGAGATGTTATCTACAATGGAAGAGCTGTGAAGGCCGTGAGGTATTACCATTGGAAAACTAATGACCCAGCCACAGAGTCTGCCCTGATTGAGTGGGCAGATTCTTGGTATACAGTTTCCCAAAAAACAGATAAAGGTAAACCAAAAGGGGTAATACCAGCCTCTGTAGAATTCCCTACTGAGATTATAAATGGCGATGGGCCAACATGGTACGAAGCAAATATGTTTTGGCCTTATTTTGATTGGAGGGATGGAAAAGCAATTTTAGATCAGCTGTTATTTACGTGGACTTTTACCGGTGATGACAAATACCTGGAGCCCATTTTCCAAAATTTAGAATTGGTAAAAGAATATCAGGATGATATCAACAAAGCTGAGAATCCCTATGAGCCGGGTTCTGAGGGTTGGGCAGCCTATAGTCTTGGGAACCGGGGAGGTTTTTGGAATGTGGTAGAAACGTGGAGGATACTTACCGGAAATACCCAGTACGATGCTCTTATTGCTAAATACGGAGAACCTTACATCAAATTCAGGTTAACCGGAGATCCTTCTCCTTTGGTTAGTGACATGGAAGAATACCTGGAAACGGTTCGATATAACAATCCCATGAGAACAACCGAAGCCATTCATACAGATCGGGTGTTTATTAAAGGAACCAATGAGCGAGAAGCGAAAGTACTACTAGGAATGATTACAGGTTTTGCTATTGACGAAAGCGCCTCACCCTACATAGCCGTATCATGGGAAAACACCACGCGTGATATGACCTACCTGGTTTCTGAGAATGATTCCACTTCGTTAAATGTACAGCTTTACAATTTTGGGGAAGCCAATAAAGCGATAACAATGCGGCCATGGCAACTACGAAAAGGAAGCTACGTGCTTACCGAAAGTGTAGAGGGGGTTGAAAATTCAAGAAACATAACGGTACAAAAAGGTGGTGATAGGTTTGATGTGTCTGTTCCTTCATTAAAACTGACAGAAATCAAAATTAAACCAAAAACAGGGAATTAATGGAAAGGTCTTTATCACCTTGGGACAGGTTTAAGCTTTTTGTGATCTCAATTGGTCCGGCGCTATTCATAATCGGATATAACATCGGTACAGGAAGTGTAACTTCTATGGCCTCTACCGGCGCTGAGTATGGAATGAGTTTGGCCTGGCCGTTACTGCTTTCCTGTATCTTCACGTATGTACTCATAGTGTTATTTGGGAAGTACACCATAGTAACCGGAGACACTGTAATTCACAGTTATAAAAAACATTTCGGTAAGCCCGCCGGACTATTTGTGCTTGTCGCTTTGATCTTCACAGAGGCTGTAGGCTGTATTGGAGTAATGGCAATAGTAACGCAGGTTACCCAGGAATGGACACGACCTTTGACTACCTCAGGAGCAGGCATCGAACCTCTGTATTCAACCATATTCTTTGGGGGAGTACTCTATGCTTTGCTCTGGAAAGGGAAACAAAATTTCTTTGAGAAGGTGCTAGCGGTGTTTGTAGGAGTGATGGGGTTAAGTTTTATAATTACCATGTTTATGGTGATTCCTGATCCATCAGAAGTGATAGCGGGCATAGTATCCGGAGTTCCTAATGAATCAGGTGCTTTTTTACTGATTGCAAGTATGGTTGGTACCACAATGGGAGCTGTAATATATGTGGTTCGCTCGGTACTTATTAAAAACAAAGGCTGGGGAATTGAGCAATTTAAACTTGAGAAAAGGGATGCTAAGATTTCTGCTATTTTGATGTTTGTACTGAGTATTGCGGTAATGGCTGCAGCTGCCGGAACCTTGCACCAAGAAGGGATGAAAGTTGATAATGCGATAGATATGGTCCGCTTGCTTGAGCCTTTTGCCGGTCGTTTCGCAGTCTCCATATTTGTAGGTGGTATTCTGGCTGCCGGTCTTTCTTCCTTATTTCCGCACATTATGTTGGCTCCCATGTTGCTTTCAGATTATCAGGGAGTGAATCCTGATTTCCAATCCAAAACAAATCGCCTGATCTCTCTGGGTATTGTCTTATTGACACTTACGGTTCCATTATTTGGAGGCCGTCCTGTCTTTATTATGATATTGTCTCAGGCTTTTATAGCAACGGTAACGCCGGTTGTCATTTTATTTATGATCATTCTGATGAATCGAAAAGAAGTGGTGGGAGAACATGTTCTCAAACCCGGCAAGAATATCGTATTAGGCCTGATTTTCCTCTTTTCCCTGATTATGGCGATACTGGGAATCATCGGGATTTTTGGGAGTTAAGAATGTTAATATTGAACAATTAGAAGGATATTATGCTTTTTCCACAACAAAATAACTTTCGTGCGGTATTTGATTTAGGTGGGTACTGGAATTTTAAAGCAGATCCTAATGATAAAGGTCATCAGGATGAATGGTACAAGAATAAGCTGGATGGAGAATTACACTCGATTGCTATACCTGGTTCTTGGAACGAACAGCTTGCTGAGCAGGGACTCCGAAACTATGTAGGTAAGGCCTGGCATGAGACGTATTTCACAATACCTGCAATGGTTCAGGAAAGCAGTAAGGTGTGGTTACGTATAGCAGCTGCAGATCATAAAGCTGAAGTATGGCTTAACGGAAATTTCATTGGGGAGCACACAGGAGGGTATTTACCTTTTGAATTGGATTTGTCCGGTGCTCTGAATGAATCGGGAAAAAAGAATCACCTGGTGGTTTGTGTAGACAGTGCTCTCTCCATGCACACCATTCCTCAGGATGTTAGCCCGGAATCACCTCTTTACAATACACCAAGCTATGAGAGAAGACATCTTTTCCCTGCAACCCGCTTTGATTTTTTCCCTTATGGTGGGCTTACCCGTTCTGTGCAGCTTGTAACGACTCCCAAAGAATGCATTTCAGATATATCAATAAACTCTACTCTGGAAGGACAAATAAAAATCACCGCAGACATAGAATCAGATCTGGATTATATGGTTCGGATCTTGTCTGAGGATGATAATGAAGTAGCAACTGGAACGAGCAAAAATGGAGTATGTGAAATCTCAGTCGATAATCCCACCTGGTGGTCACCTTCAAATCCTTACCTGTATACCGCTGGTATTTCTTTGATGAAAGATGGAAGCGTGGTAGATGAATATCAAGAAACTTTTGGTATTCGTGAAGTTCGGGTTGAAGGCGGAAAAATCCTGTTCAACAATGAGCCACTATTTATGGGTGGATTTGGCAAGCATGAAGATTTCCCGATTGTAGGTCGTGGACAGTTTCGCCCCGCATATTTAAAAGATCATGAGTTGATGCGTTGGATTGGAGCAAATTCGTACCGAACCAGTCATTATCCGTATGATGAGGAAATGATGCGCTTGGCAGATGAGATGGGATTTCTAATTATAGATGAAGTTCCTGCTGTCAGTTTGGGGTTTTGGTCCGATAATTTTGATGAGCTTAAACCACTTTTTGAGAATCACAAGAAATCCATCAAAGAATTAATTAAAAGAGATAAAAATCATCCAAGTGTGATTTCATGGTCCATCACCAACGAACCGAATCTTTGGGCGGAAGAATTCTACCAGAACGAAGCCAGCAAAAGGTATTTCAAAGAGTTATATGATTTTACCAAAGGGCTGGATGATACCCGTCCGGTAATGTCCATTTCAATGGCGGCTCATAAAGAAGACGATGTAGTACTTGAGTCATGTGATATAATTGGAATCAACCGGTATTACGGCTGGTACACAAAACCCGTTGATTTAGAGCAGGCGGGTAACGATCTGGCCAGAGAACTGGATGCCACTTTTGAGAAGTATGGAAAGCCTATTATGGTTACAGAGTTTGGAGCTGATACTGTGGAAGGCCTGCATGCAACAACGGCTCAGATGTTTACCGAGGAATTTCAGACCGCTTTTATCTTTAAGTACCTGGAAGTGATGGAACCCAGAGATTTTGTGGTGGGTGCTCATGTTTGGAACTTCGCCGACTTCATGACTCCACAGCATTTCAGGCGAGTAGTGCTCAACAAGAAAGGAGTATTTACACGCGACCGTAATCCTAAAAGTGTCGCGTTCAAGTTAAGGGACTACTGGAATTCATTTGAAAGAATTCAGGATGATCACAGACCTAAAAAGCCTAAATCAGGTTTTCTGATTCCCGATGTATAATAAATAGCAGTCTAAAAACTAATCATTATAGAAGTATGAGTTCTGATCGATTAACCATCTGGCATGTTGGAAACTGGTGTATTCACATCGGCCAAACCTATGTTGAATCTCCTTTTGAGGCACCAAGTAAAGATGTTGAAGTGCTTAATTATGCTAAACCCTTTGTAGATACCTTACGTAATATTCCAACAGCAGAAGTAATAACCCAACCTTCTTGGGAATTATATCACATGTCGCCCGAAGAATTTGATGAGCGTTTGGAATGGGCCGATATCATCATTTTTGCAGATGTGGAAACCAAGTGCCTGATGCTACATCCCGACTTTTTCAACCGAACAAAATGGGAAGATACCTATGTTACCTTTCCCGACCGATTTGACCTGCTTCGGGAATGGGTGGAGAAGGGAGGTCATTTTCATATGAATGGAGGCTGGCTCAGTTTTTCTGGTGAGCTTGGAAAAGGTGGCTGGGGACGATCCCGATTCAAGAATGTACTTCCTGTGGATTGCCTTCCTGGAGATGATTTAATCGAATCCACTTCCAGCTATAAAGTAAGAATGGTAGAAGATAGCCATCGGGCTGTTAAAGGTCTCGATTGGGATACCGTTCCACCAATTCTGGGCTTTAACGAAACGAAGCTTAAGCCTGATGCAACCTCTATCGTAGAAATTGAGAATATGGGCGAATGGCATCCTTTACTGGCTGAGCATGACTACGGCAAGGGCAGGGTCTCTACCTGGATGACCGGCGCCAGCCCTCACTGGGGAATCAACTTCATGAAATGGGAACAATACCAGCAGTTCTGGACACAACTTTTTAACCCCGACGTATGAATTTCACTCCGATAGACTGGATTATACTTTGCACCTATCTGGCAGTTACCGTTTATGTAGGTATCTGGGTTAAGAAGTATGTCCAAGACCTAAGCGGATATATGGTAGCTGGTCGGAAGATCAAAGTCTCGCTTGGTGTCGCCACTTTTACCGCTACTGAACTGGGTACAGTAACCTTCGTGTATTTTGGGGAACTGGGATATGTAACCGGTTTTTCCTGTTTTATCATTGGCATCCTTGCAATGATCGCATACACCACAGTTGGTAAAACAGGATTCATCATTGAAAAACTTCGTCACTATGGAATGATGACCATTCCTGAATTTTATGAACTTCGTTTTAATAAAAAGGTGAGGATTGTAGGCGGATTAATCTTATTCGTAGGCGGAGTGTTGAACATGGGCATCTTTCTCAAATTTGATGGGATATTCCTGTCTGAAGTGATGGGATTTGGCCCTCAGGCCCTCGGGTTTATCATGACATTAATGTTGATCGTGGTAATGTCTTACACCATTCTTGGTGGGATGTTTTCAGTGGTGATTACAGACTTTATGCAGTATGTGGTTCTTTCCTTTGCCATGTTGGCCACAACTGTTATAGTGCTCATGGAAGTTGACCTGAGTTTAATATCCGAATCGGTTGTTTCAGGTTTTGGAAGTGGTGGTTTTAATCCGGTTGAGAACCCCAGGTTCGGATGGAGTTTTATTATCTGGATTCTGGTAACCAACATTGCTGCGGCTGCTTTATGGCAACCAGGCACATCGAAGGCATTATCATCCGAAAGTTCTGAAGTGGCAAAAAAAGTATTCTGGGTAACAGGCCTCACCTTTGCAGGCAGAGCTATGATTCCCATGTTTTGGGGAGTTGCAGCTTTCGCCTATTTCGGGGCGGGTGAAAACAGCGCGGCTGCTATGCCAATGCTGCTTGGCGAGTTAGTTCCCGTTGGTTTACTAGGATTACTGGTGGCAGGATTATTAGCAGCTTCTATGAGTACCTACAGTTCTTATGTATTGGCATGGAGTTCGGTTATTACGCTGGATGTAATTTCAATGTTGAAACCCGGAGGATTCAGCGAGAAAACAAAAATGCTCATTTCCAGATTTGTATCAGGATTAATCGGTTTATTTTTACTCGTTTTTGGACTCTGGTATCAAATTCCTGAAACAGCTTTCCAATACATTTTTATAACGGGAACCATGTATACGGCGGGTGCTTTGGGAACGGTTACGGCCGGTCTGTATTGGAAAAAAGCGAATGATGTTGGAGCTCAGGCAGCCCTAATTTTAGGTGCGGTGACTCCGGCAGCTTTTCTAATCCTCGAAAAATTCTCTGATTCATTACCAGCTTGGTTGGTTTTTGCAACCGATGTGAATATCGCCGGTCTTCTAAGTTTTATACTTGCAGCTCTTGGAATGATAATAGGCTCTCTGGCTACACAGGAGAAGTATCCGGCTAAGATAATTAACGAAGCGGAGATCAGCTATGAATGAAGGTACTTTACTATGGATGATCTTATTTGGTGTATTCGCAACCATCTTTTTTGTGATAGCCATCGTGATCTCAGTAAAAGGTGTAGCTGAGATAAAAGAACTTTTTAACGACCCGGATTTACAGAACGATGATTAACTCAAGGATTGCTTGTGCTTATTTATACACCATCAGCAAGTATGGCTACCCGCCTGCAGCTGAGGATACCCTTCAATACCTGGAAGAGTTCAAAGCTTTGGGCTTTAAATCCGTGGAGTTGGAAGGGATAAGGGAAGAGCATCTGAATAAGGTGTATGGAATGAAGGCTGACATCACCCGAAAAATTAAAGAACTCGATTTAAAAGTACCTTACTTTTGCGCCGTTCTTCCGGGACTTTCATCCACAGATAAACAGGAAAGAGAACATAATCTCCAGCTTTTTGAAAAAGGATGTGAAGTTGCTTCAGAACTTGGTTCATTAGGAATTTTAGATAACGCTCCTTTACCCCCATATCAGTTTCCGGAAGACATTCCGGTTATACGCCACTATCACGAAGATGTAATACTGGCGGCTAAATTTCCTGAGAATTTAATCTGGGAAAAGTATTGGGAACAGCTTACCGGAACCTATAGCGAGGCTTGTGATATTGCTGCTCAATATGATCTGACATATCAAATGCATCCGGCGGTTGGGGTTTTGGCTTCAACAACCGATGCTTTTCTGCACTTTCATGACGCTGTTGGGCGAGACAATCTGCGCTTCAACTTTGATACAGCCAACCAATATTTTCTGAAAGACAACCTTCAGCTTTCACTCAGAAGACTGAAAGATTACATCGATTATATCCACATCTCAGATAACGGAGGGCAGCAAGTTGAACACCTGGCAATTGGAGAAGGAAAAATCCGATGGGATGATTTCTTCGAAACGCTGGATGTGATCAATTTCGAAGGTCACTTTGGTATTGATATTGGAGGAGCAGAATCAGATGTAGCCGATTTAGACTCATCATATCAGCAAGCCGCAAAATTTATTCAAGAAAAACTTTAGCACTATGAAAGCCACTCGAACTACCTTACTTGCAGTTTTATTAACCATTCTCTGTTTGAATACAGCGGCTGCTCAACAAAAGATACATCTGGTTCCAAACCCTCAACAGGTTGAATATATGGATGGAGTTTTTACTCTTTCTGAAGATGTTTCCGTTGAGTTTTATTTGAGTGATAGCGATGAAGAAGCTTTTCTAAAGGATCAGTTATCTAAGGAATTCCATCAAAGTTTAGGTAAGGAAATTTCATCCGAAGCGGACCAGAAAATAGTGGTAGGCATTCATGGGGACAGCAATAAATTTGATCGAATGGCAAAGAACCATGATCTAAATATAAAAAACCAAATCGGTCAAGAAGGCTACCAGCTCGGGGTATCTAAAGACCTGATTTTAATTGCTGCCAATACGAAGAAAGGAGCTTTCTATGGAGTGCAAACCCTAAAGCAATTGATAAGGACAAAGCGGATGGAGGGGGGAATCCCGGCGCTGAAAATTACAGATTGGCCGGATCTTGAAATTCGGGGAATGATGGATGATATCAGTCGAGGTCCGGTTCCTACAAAAGAGTATATGCATCAGCAGATTGAGCGAATGGCAGAGATGAAGATCAATATGCTGACCTACTACACAGAGAATGTCGTGAAAACAGAAAGTCATCCGGCATTTGCTCCTCCCGGAGGTGCTCTTGATATCGAGGAATGGGCTGAGTTAGCTGATTACGCAAAAAAATATCACATAGATCTGGTTGGTAATTTTCAGTCTTTTGGTCACTTTGATCAAATCCTACAGCATCCTGAATATGCACATTTAGGTGAAAGTGGAATGCTATTGTCGCCCGCTTTTGAAGAAAGCTATGAACTGCTGGAAGATATCTATTCTGAAATGATTCCGGCTTTTCATTCAGACTACTTTCATATCAATTCTGATGAGACCTTCGATTTAGGTACCGGTGCTTCTAAAGCAATGGTGGATAGCTTAGGGATGGAATTTGTTTATGCTAATCACATTAAAAGAATCCACAAAATTATAACGGGCATGGGTAAAAAAGTGATGATGTGGGGAGATATTGCTCTGGAACATCCAAAGCTACTGGAGCTGCTTCCCAAGGATATCATTTTGATTACCTGGGGTTACGATATTATGGATGATTACTCGCACAGGATTATTCCATTTAAAGAAGCGGGATTTACACAGCTTGTTTCCACGGGAATTTTAAACTCCTACAGCACTATTCCTGATTTCAATGTAGCCAGAGGGAATATTGGTGGATTTATGAAAGAAACGGTAAAACAAGGTGCCTGGGGCATGTTAAATACAGTTTGGGATGATGGCGGTTTTGCGCTCTTCTCAAGGGATTGGTACGGAGTAGCTTACGCAGCCGATCAAAGCTGGAATAGCAGTTTTGAAGATGATACCTACGACACCCGCTTTAACCGTGCGATTTACGGTGCCGAAGGAAATGGACTCTCGGAAGCTATTCATTCATTAAATGAGTTGGCTAATTTGAAGTCAACGGAAAAAATGAATGAAGATGTCATTTGGGCCAAGGTAGTTCCGGAAAAAGGAGAGACCGTACTTATGAATATTCAGGACTGGCCTGAAGTGATGAATATTGCTCAAAAAGCTGAGAGTCAGTTGAAGACTTATGATCCGCTGATTTACCAGGAAGATCTCTTATACATTCAGCACGTTATTGATCTATACAAATATATGGCTGCCAGCCGTCCGGCATTAGTAAAGGCCTCATCTAATTATGCTAAAGCACGGTCGATGCAGAACGAAAATCGAATGACCACACGGTCTAATCTTGTGGAAGCTTATGGTCTTATTTCAGAAGCTTATTCTGGTTTGATAGAGCTAAAAACCAGAAATCAGACTCTTTGGACTATGGAAAACAGAGTCTATGCTCTGGATCGAGTGATTCAAAAATATGATGCTCAAATTGCAAATCTATTTGAATTACGGGATTCCCTTCTAAGTGTCACCTATGGTTTTGATAAGGGTAAGGAGTTGCCTCAACCTTCAGAAATTCGTCTCGATATTAAAGAAAGCGAAGGATGGTATTTCCAGGGCTGGCTCATGATAGAACCCATTCCCAATCCGGTTGGATACAAAGATCCTGAGGTTGACCACTTAAAAGACATGAATGGAATTGAAGAAACATTTCCGAATGTGACCGAAGAATTCTTCTATGATGAGGTAAAGTATCGGTGGAGAAGAGTAAATACCCCATATTTTGCAAAAGTTGATTTGGATGAAATTCACGGTAAATCAGAAAACGTAATTGGGTACGCCTTTGCTCATATCGACATTGAAGAAGACCGGAATGTACGAGCTTTGGCAGGCAGCAGTGACGGAATTGAAGTGTACGTAAATGGGGAATCGGTTCACGAAAACTATGTGGAACGGCCTTTTACGCTTGACGAAGATGAGATGTATTTGCCACTCAAGGAAGGAAGAAATCACCTGATGATTAGAGTTACCAAAGGTAATGGAGATTGGGCTTTCAGCTTCAGATTACCAGATTCCGAAATGCGTAGTTACAAAAACCGATACAGAATCATTGAATAAAGAAAAATTGGGAAGACGATAATCCATGAATATCCAAACGAAAATTGATCAGCTTAATGTATCTGTATTTGAAGACCGGCTTCAAATGGGGCAAAGTGCTGCTGAATTAGTTGCAGAACAGATTAACAAAGTAGCTGAGAGAAAAGATGAGGTGCGCATTATTTTTGCATCAGCTGTTTCTCAACAAGAGTTTTTAGCTGAATTGCTGGAACAGGACATCCCCTGGAATAAGATTATTGCCTTTCATATGGACGAATATCACACGCTTTCAGATGAAGCCCCCCAGCGTTTTGGGAAATTCCTGAAGGATCATTTATTCAGCCATAAAAAATTTGCTGAAGTGAATTACATCGGAGATGACTGGAAGGCCTATGCCCGAAAAATTGAAGCATCACCCATCGATATTGTTTGTATGGGAATAGGAGAAAATGGTCACTTGGCTTTTAACGATCCTCCGGTAGCAGATTTTGACGACCCGGAAACTATAAAAATAGTTGAGCTGGATGAAGTTTGTCGTCAGCAACAGGTAAATGATGGCGCATTTAAAAAAATAGAGGAAGTGCCTGACAAGGCAGTTACACTTACAATTCCGGCCTTAATGAAAGCAGATTTTCTTTCAGTGGTGGTACCCGGAGAAAGTAAAGCCAATGCAATTGAAAAAACATTATTTGGTCCTGTTTCAACAAGCTGCCCCGCTACAGTACTTAGGCTTCATCCGCAAGCTACCTTATTCATAGATAATCACTCATCTCAAAATATAATGGAAAAAATATCATGAGTACGATCGATCAAAAACTAAGCGAACCCTACGATTTGAAACCTGAAGACATTGAGTTTTATCAGGAAAATGGATTTATAAAACTAAAGCAAGTATTGGACGAGGAAACACTGGATTATTTTAATGCGGAGATCACAAAAGTAGTTCACGAGAAAAACCCAATGCTAAAAAAACCAATGGAAGAGCGTTCAACCTTTGAGAAAGCTTTTATACAAATTGGCAACCTGTTTAAAACTAACGACACGATAAAAAAGCTGGTTCTCAGCAAGAGGTTAGGTAAGTTGGCTGCAGATTTAATGCAGGTGGAAGGAGTCAGATTGTATCACGATCAGGCTTTATACAAAGAACCCAGCGGAGAGAAAGTCAGGAATATTACCCCCTGGCACGCGGATCAATATTATTGGCCGCTGGAAACTGACAATACAATTACCGCCTGGATTCCTCTTCAAAAAACAACTCCGAATATGGGGCCGCTGGCTTTCAGTAAAAAAAGCCATAACTATGATTTTGGCCGCGACATGGAGATTAGTGACGACAGTGAAGAAAAAATTCAAAAAGCATTATCTGATGCTAATCTGGAACTTGTAGATGAGGGCTTCGATGCGGGTGAAATTAGTTTTCATGGCGGGTGGACCTTCCATCGTGCCAGTGCAAATATTTCTGATAAAGTTCGTGCGGTGATGACTATTATATATATGGAAGATGGAATTAGAGTGAGTGAATTTACTAATTCAGCTCACCCTGAAGATCGAGATGCTTTTCTTCCCGGACTTGAGCCCGGAGATATAGCTGCAACGGAACTAAACCCACTCATCTATAAACGATAAGAATTACGATTTCTCAACTGAAACCGACCAATTATGAATATGCTAAGATATCTGTCAACCCTAACTATTTTGCTTACAGCTACCATCCTCGGTTGTACATCACAACAAGACCAGGCAATGACTCCGGAGGAATTTGCCCGGCACGTTTCGGATGTGATTGTGGAAGGAACCGAATTTCACTTTGAACCCGCTGTGCAAGAGTTTGAACAGGATGGCGTATTTATGGTTGAGTTCCCAGCTGGTGAAAGAGGTGTTTTTTATGCTCGGTCTGTGATTAAAGCTGAAGGACTTGGAGATTATGATTTTGCTCCGCAATTTGCGCTTACTTATCCGGCAGGAACGATCAAAGTGGTACTAAATGGAGAGACAATCTATACAGAATCCTTAACTGGAGCAGGTCATTTTGAGTATATTGATTATGGTTTGTTTGAATATGAAGATCGTTTCCCGATAGAACTTGAAGACGGGGAATATCAGTTGGGCATCAAGTTCACACCAAGAAATACAGAAGCGCCAAATCGTATATATTTTAATGTAGTACGGTCTGATAATGGATTGAGTCACCCGGCTGTTGAAGTTCATGCTCCATCTACAGAAGAAGAATTGGCCGGATTTGGATATTGGTGGGTTGGGCCTGTTGATGGTGATGCAGAAGAGATGCAATTTTTGAATCCGTTGTTAAGTCCGAAAGAGCTGGTTATAGCTGAGTTTACATCGGTGAATGGTGAGTCGGTGCGATGGGATCTACCCAAAAAACATTTAGTGAAGTCGCTGCCAGGCTGGCTGACTTATCAAAACTGGCACTATTCCGGAGGAACTTTCCTTGATGCAATGAATAATGTTTCCAATGAATTTTCTTCTCTGGATTACAGTGATTATATCAATCAGCATATGGATTTCTTGCTCGATAATATTAATGACATTGCACAAATGCGGGAAGATTACGGGTTAATCGAAAGTCCATTCGGACATTACTTCCGCTTTTCCTTGCTGGATGATATGGGCATGCAAACGGTTCCTTATGTAAACCGATTAATTGCTCAGGATCAAATTGATATGGATTCAGAGGAATACAAGCTGGCCAGACGGGTTACCGATTACATCATGAACGATGCCTCAAGGATGTCGGATGGTACTTTTGCTCGATTTACTCCCGATACAATGTCAGTTTGGGCTGATGATTTATTCATGGCCAGTATAGTTCTGCTAAAAATGCATGAGCTGACCGGTGAAGCAAAATATCTGGATGAAGTAGTAGATCAGGTTATCAAGTTTGATCAATATCTTCTGGACGAGCCTTCCAAAATCTATTGGCATGGATACTTCTCAGGGCCTGATGAGCATTCATCCACTAAATGGGGAAGAGCTAATGGCTGGACCATGATGGCGAAAACGGAGTTGTTACTTGCGATGCCTGATGATCATCCCCAAAAAGAAGAAATCAAAAGGATTTTTACCCGCCATTCAGAAGGCTTGTTAGCCGTTCAGTCTGACGATGGGAGATGGCATCAGGTGCTGGACGATCCATCAACGTATCTTGAAACATCCGCAACCGCCATGTTTGTAAGGGCATTTGCTACGGGTGTAAATGAAGGCTGGTTGGATAGAACAACCTATGATGAAGCTATCAACAAAGGCTGGGCATCACTTACACAACAAATCGATGATGAAGGAGATGTGGTGGGTATTGTAAGAGGAACGCCTATCTTTTTCTCTGATGAAGAATACGCAAACTGGGGAACCAGAAAGAGTGATCCTCGAGGACTGGGTGCTTTATTGTATGCAGCTATTTCCGTAGAACGATATCAACAAAGAGCAGGGGAATAGACATGGATACTGTATTTCTTGGAATCACCCTTTTAGACTGGGCCGTTATTGCCGGCTATATTGTATTGATCACAGCCATTGGTTGGTATTCGAATAAAGCTGTAAAATCTACCGGCGATTACTTTATGGGTGGGCGTCGATTTGGTAAGCTTCTTATGATTGCCCAGGCATTTGGAGCCGGTACCCGCGCAGATCAGGCGGTAGCCGTAATTGGAGCATCCTCTCAAATCGGACTGGCGGGCATTTGGTATCAATGGCTCTACCTGTTCTCGACTCCATTTTATTGGCTGATATCACCCATTTATCGTCGACTTAGATACATAACCATTGGGGACTTTTTTGAAGAGCGCTACGGAACCAGCATGGGAGCAGCTTACGCATTTGTAGGCTTGGCTTGGTTTGCTGCAAATATTGGGGTAGTTCTCAAGGGTACTGGTGTAACCATAGAAGCTGTGAGCGGGGGAGTAATCTCTACCGAAATGGCGGTATTTGGTATGGTTGCTTTCTTCGTTTTATACGGATTACTGGGAGGATTAGTTGCTGCAGCAAGTACTCAGTTGATTCAGGGCTTCTTTATTATTCTGCTTTCTTTTCTACTTATTCCTTTTGCGCTGGAACAAGCCGGAGGAATGGCCGCAGTTCACGAGGCTTTACCGGATGATTGGTTTAGCCTGGTTGCAAACGAGGAGGTCACCCTTTTCTTTATTGTGATGGCAGTTCTTAATGGTTTGGTGGGCGTGGTAGTTCAGCCTCACCATATGTCAATCAATGGTTCAGGTAAAACAGAAATCAGTTGTAGAAGCGGCTGGACTTACGGAAACTTTCTGAAACGATTTGTGACGCTGGGCTGGGTTTTCAGTGGAATTTTTATTGCGGTGGTATTTCCATCTTTGATGATTGCAGACGTATCTCAAAGGGAACAAGCTTTTGGATTGGCTATTCTAGAGCTGCTTCCCACCGGTTTCATCGGGTTGATGATTGCGGCTATAGTTGCAGCGGTAGTTGCAGCCTGTAATAACTTTATGGTGAATGGTTCGGCTTTATTTACCCGAAATTTCTACCAGCGCTTTTTGAATAAAGGAGCTGATCAGGAACATTATTTGACCGTTGCTCGGGTAAGTTCTGTAGCTGTAGTAGCAGCAGGAGTTGGAATCGCGCTTTATATTCCATCAGTAGTTGAAGGATTGTTTCTGATCTGGAAAATTATGGCCTTTCTTGGTATTGCATTCTGGATGGGTATTTTCTGGAAGAAGGCAAATCGCTATGGGGCGTGGTCTTCGATGATTATCACAGCTATTTTGGCCTTTACTACAGACTTTTATGGGTGGACGTTTTCGGAGCAGGTAGCCCTTTATCTGCCGGTAGGCTTTGCTACCATGATCACTGTAAGCTACTTCACCAAACAAGAGGATGAGGATAAATTGAATGTATTCTATTCTCTGCTTAATACTCCGGTTGGTCATGAAGACCGTCTCAAAGAGGCAGGCATCAAAGTTTCTGATGTTGATGAGACTGATATTGATGATGCTACCCTGATTCCAGATTCTGAGGACAGCAATGTTGCCGACGATATTCCAAAAGCAAAAGCAAAAGCAAAAGGAAAAACCAAGTTGCTGGATAACGAAATGGCACTTCAAAATGGAGAAGGACTGTTGCTTGTAGATTTACTGAATCTGCGTAAAACCTTCAGTTTCAAAAATTATGAAGTAGATCTTAAAGGATTTGGGATATCATGGGTCATAGTAATGGGCTATCTGTTGTTAGCCTACTTTCTAAGCTTTGTTTAGATGAAGAAAAAGAGAGGGTGTCTATTATTTTTGATGAAAGTTGCTATGCTGTGGTTCATATCTCACTCCACAGTAGTAGCTCAATCTTCTGGCTGGCATCAGGCTAAGGAAATTATCAAAGCAATAAACCTACCCGAATTCCCCAATCGAGACTATGTGATTACAGATTTCGGTGCAGATACCTCCAATGCATTGCCAGGCATTCAAGAAGCAATAAAAAAGGCTAATTTCGAGGGTGGGGGTAACGTCATTATTCCTGAAGGAAGATGGCATGTAAAAGGTCCCATTCACTTAAAAAGTAACATCAACCTGCTTATTTCTGATAGTGCTGAACTGGTTTTTAGTGATGATCCTGTTGATTATCTGCCACAGGTACTCACCCGCTGGGAAGGAACAGAGGCTTATAATTTTTCTCCATTGATTTATGCATACCAGGTGCATAATGTAGCCGTTACAGGTAGCGGAACACTCAATGGAAATGCTGAAAAAGGATTTGCTACCTGGCGGGCCAAACAGGATGAGGCTCAAAATCGCCTCAGGGAAATGGGTGCAAAAGGTGTACCTGTTCATGAGCGTATATTTGGCTTAGATGATTATTTAAGACCCAGTTTTATTCAGTTCTTTGCCAGTTCACAGATATTAGTGGAAAGCATTACCATTAAAAACTCCCCAATGTGGGTGAATCATTTTATCTATAGTTCTCAGATTACGTTGAGAAATGTGAAGGTTGAAAGCTACCGGTTAAATAATGATGGTGTTGTACTCGACTCCTCAACTAGGGCTCTTATTGAGGACAATAGTTTTTCTACCGGGGATGATAGTATTGTGATAAAATCTGGTCGGGATCAGGATGGATGGAGGGTAGCTAAAACCAGCGAAGATATTCTTATTCGAAACAATTATATGGAAGGGCATAATGCTCTGGCCGTTGGGAGCGAGATGTCTGGTGGTGTACAAAACATCTACATGGAGAATAATAGGCTGGGAAAAGTTGCTTCAGCTATTTATTTCAAATCTAATTTGGATCGCGGAGGTTTTATTAGGAATGTATTTGTCAGAAATACAGAAGTTGAAGAGGCTGATATTCTGCTACGCTTTCATACCAACTATCATTCTCACCGCAGGGGTAATTATCCCGCCGAGTATGACCACTTTGTAATAGAAAAGGTCAAGGCAAAAAAATCGCGTGTTGGTATTGAAATTCTGGGTATCCCTGAAATGCCGGCCAGCAACATACTAGTGAATGATTTAATGATTATGGAAGCTGAAGTTCCACAAAACATATCAAATGTAGAAAATCTCCGGTATCAGAATGTCTGGATAAACGGCAAAAAGTTGGACGTTCCAAAATAGCTATTTAAAGTTACCCCTGTTCTATTTTTTCACGCAGTTTAGCTCCGCATGATTCCCTGACCACAAGAGTAGGAGGAAAAATGATGCGATGTGTGTCAGCTTCTTTTCCTTCAATCCTGCTAATCAACGTATCAATTGCAGCTGCTCCAATCTTTTCTACGGGCTGGTGGATGGTGGTTAAAGGTACATTTACATAATCAGACTGATCAATATCATCAAAACCGACGACAGCCACATCTTCAGGAACACGGTAACCCAGCTCCTGAATCCGTTTTATGAAACCAAGGGCAGTAAGGTCATTATAAGAGAAATAAGCTTCCGGTTTTTGATCCATCTTGTCAAAAACATTACCAAGATTATATCCGCTGTCAAAGCCGCCCATTGAATCCAGAAATGCAGGAATGAGATTTAGGTTCGGGTCGTATGAAACCCCATGTTCTCCTAATGCTCGTTTAAAGCCCTCATGCCTTACTTCTCCAAGAGCATTTTTCGTATGACTGTTGATGTACCCAATTTTCTGATAACCCAGATCAATAAGATGTTTGGTTCCCATGTAAGCTCCTCCTTCGTGATCGGTACCTACATACCAAATGTCTTCGTCCTCAACATAAGATACCATCACGTAGGGGTAGCCTTCATTGTGTAAGTTTCGAATGATTGAGGGAGCATGTGGTTTTTTCCGGAAAGTCGCAATTATTAATCCTTTGACACCCATTTCCTTAAAGTGCTTTATCTGCCCTTCTTCTTTCTCAATTTTACTGGAGCTGTTTGATAGCAACAAATTATACTTTTTCGAATAAGCAGTTTCTTCCACCATATGTGCTATCAGAGAGAAGAAAGGATTTTTAAGATCCTGGAGTACTAACCCTACTGAATCGTGCTTAGAAATCGAATGTGTTTCTTCTTTTTTTGCTACAAAAGTTCCTTTACCTACACGGCTGAATAAATAACCTTCATCAATCAAAGAAGACAACGCACTTTTAACAGTGATCAAGCTTACATCATACTCTTTAGCAAGCTCTTTGTGTGTTTTTAACTGTTCCCCAATTTCAAGTTTGCCACTTGAAATTTTAGCCTTTATATCCTTAACAATTTGAACGTAGAGAGGGGTAGAATCCTGAAAATTAATAGCCATCTTTAATATTATCCGCTGTTTAATATATTTCTATACCTAATATACCTAATAATCTCAATTTTTACTAATTAGTGGATAACATTCAAGCAAAAATTTTAGTTGGTAAACAGTTATGTTTGCATACTCTTCTACCAAAGGAGCCATTTGCCTGAAACCTACCTTTCCTCTCCCCAAAATTTTCCCATGCTGCCCATCATCCTTCCAGCTCAAAAGTGATAAATCATTGATGCCAAATTCTATCAATCCATTTTTCTTAGCTAATTTAATTCGATATGGAGGACCTGCTCCTTTAGCAACCATGTGAAATCCTTTGCTTTTACGAAGATTACAGGTTTGAAAAGCCCGCTCAGCACTATGTTTTCTTCTAAAATAAGTAAATATGGTAAGCATTAATTTGCACTCTGTGATAGCGGCTATAAATTCCTTCTCGGTTTGTTAGAGATGGGTCAAAAATACTCTCGCAATTCAAGCCTTCAGCTCCAAAGAAAAGTATACATAAACCGGGTTCCCTTATCGGATAAAAATCCCATTCAACACGTAAATTAGCTGAGAAATCTTTCGGCATCCAGTGGACAAAGTTTGCCTTTTTCCTTCTGAAGGAGGGAGTTTATTCTCCATCCTTATTCTTTTATTGGTCCCAGCCGAGGGTTTAAAACCCTGCACTTTTAGTGCAGCACTTTAGTATTCCGAAAAAATCTAAAAGGTGCTATTATGGTTTATGGAAAAGGGAATGCGAAGAGGAAGTCATGCGGTAAGTCGGTTGACGTGTCATATTGTGTGGGTGACTAAATATAGATACCATGTACTGAAAGGCGATGTGCAAAAGCGCTGTCGGGAGCTGCTGATCCAGGTATGTGAAGGAGAGGAGGTACAGATTTTGAAAGGGGTAGTGAGTAAAGACCACATTCATATCCACATTGAATATCCACCCCGAATAGCATTGAGTCAGTTTGTAAAGCGGATGAAGGGGCGAAGTTAGCGTATACTTCAAAAAGAGTTTCCCCATCTTCAGGATAGATATTGGGGGAGGCATTTTTGGGCGACAGGATATGGAGTTTGGAGTACGGGCGATATCACTGATGAGATGGTTCAACAATACTTAGAGCATCATAGAAACAAAGATGATGAAGATAATTCAGATTTCATCTTGGAATGAGAACCGGGACTTTCAGTCCCACATAAAACCTCTGCACTTTTAGTGCAGAGTGGTTTAGTATTGAGCAGGCTGGGTGCCTGGCTATCAATGGAGAAAAAAGAATCATGGAGATTGAACCCAGCTCACTTCACGAATGCACCCCTATATACATTGGCTCAAAAAAGAATGTAGTAAAACTTCGCGAGTTCTTTGTGGATGTTGATTCAGCGTATTAAACTCACTTATTAAAATCCAAATAGATCTGGAAGCCACAAGCTGATTTGTGGGAAATAGGTAATCACCATCAGAGCTACAATCATTGCTATAAAGAGCGGTAACAAAGGTTTTATGACCTTGACGATCGTTGTCTTGGCTACACCCACCCCAACAAAAAGAATGGTTCCAACTGGTGGGGTACATAATCCAATGGAAAGGTTCAGAATCATGATGATCCCAAAGTGAACCGGCTCAATTCCCAGTTCCATCACAATAGGAAGGAAGATAGGGGTAAAAATGAGTACGGCTGGTGTCATATCCATGAAGGTGCCAACAAATAGCAGAATTACATTAATCATTAGGAGAATGACCACTTTGTTATCGCTTAGAGAAAGCAGTGCTTCTGTTACATTTTGTGGAATTTCCTCAAACGACATTACCCAGGACATGGCGATGGAAGCCGCTATAAGCAGCATCACGATGGATGTAGTTTTGACGGATTCAAGAAAAACCTGAGGCAATTCTTTTAAGGTGAGTTCCCTGTACATGAAGCCCAGGATCAGGGTGTAAACCACAGCTATAGCGGAAGCCTCCGTAGCCGTGAAAATACCGGCGATGATACCCCCGATCACAATGATAAGGAGCAGCAACGCGGGAAAGGCTTTTACAAAACTTTTTGCTACTTCGGCTAATTTAGTACGTTCACCTACCGGGAAATTTTTCTTTTTTGCCCAGAATGCAGCTACAACCATGAGAGTGAGCCCCGTCAGTATTCCCGGGAGATATCCCGCGAGAAAGAGTGCAGCAATAGATACCCCACCACTGGCCAATGAATAGATGATCAGTATGTTTGAAGGAGGGATCAGGAGTCCGGTTGTTGAAGAAGTGATATTTACCGCGGCTGAAAATTCTTTGCTGTATCCTTCTTTCTCCATGCGTGGGCCCAATATTGAACCAATAGCGGATGCCGCCGCCACAGCAGAACCTGCAATAGCTCCGAATAGCATAGCGGCAACAATGTTAACATGAGCCAGCCCGCCCGGGAGGGACCCCATTAAGTCTTTTGCAAGTTTTATAAGCCGCTGGGCCAATCCTCCTTTATTAATCAACTGCCCGGCCAGTATGAAGAAGGGGATGGCGAGGAGGGTAAAACTATCCAACCCCGTTCCCATTCGCTGAGCAAGGGTTGTAAAAGCCGGAATCGTGTCAATACTTACCAGCAATGTCAGCAAACCTGACAATCCAATACTCCAGGCAATAGGCAGTCCAATACCTAATAAAACGATAAAACTTAAAACCAGGATCAATACTTCTGTTAAAACCATGAGACGCCTTATTTAAGAGGGATTATTTTGAGAGCTGAGGTCAGGATTTTCGGGGCTCATAAGCATGATATCCCTGATTTTATAGTATACAATCAGTAAACCGCTGATGGGCAGGATGGTGTAAACATAGGCCAGTGGCAACTGCATGGCAGCTGAGACCTGCCCCAGGGTATAAGTGATATAAACTAAACGTGAACCTCCTACTACAAGTACGGCAAACGCAAACAAGATGATGAGTACATTCAGAAATACCGAAAGCCTGTATTTGGATTTACCTTCCAAACTGCTTGGGAAAAGATCTATGGCAAGGTGTAGTCGTTTTCCGGATGCATATGCAGCTCCCAGCGTACCTATCCAAATTAGTAGGTAACGGGCTAGTTCATCCGTAAATGAACTGGGAGAGGTAAAAACATAACGGGTTAATACCTGCCAGCACACACTAAGTAGCATTAGAGCCATCAGGGTGGCTAGGAAATATTCGAGAAATCGGTCAAATGTTTTCATAATCAGTTTTCGGTCGGCTGTTCATCCAGAATACGCTGGATTAGTTGATAAAATTCGGGATCAGATTCACGATAACTTTCGTAAATAGGTTTTGTCATTTCTATAAAAGGCTGCTTGTCAGGGTAGTTTATTTTCACTCCAGCTTCTTGTACAACCTTTAGGGCTTCCTCTTCAGCTTCCGCCCATATCTGCCGCTGATACACCGCAGATGAGTCGGCTGCTTCCTGCAACCAGGTCTGTTCTTGTTCACTAAGGTTATCCCATTGCAGAGTACTGATGAGCAGAAGGTCGGGCAGCATGGTATGCTCATCAAGGCTGTAATATTTTGCCACTTCATAATGCCGGGAGGATAAAAAAGAAGGCGGATTATTTTCAGCCCCATCCACTACGCCCTGCTGCAGGGCTGTGTATAACTCTCCCCATGAAATTGGGGTGGGGGAGCCTCCCAGTTCGTTAACCATATTTACGGCCATCTGGCTTTCCATCACCCTGATCTTGAGTCTCTCAAGATCTTCCGGACTTTCGATAGGGCGGTCTTCCGTGTAAAAACTACGCTGTCCCGCATCATAGTAAGTAAGTCCGCGAAGCCAGTAGTCCTCGCCCGCTAACAGCAGTTCACGTCCAATTTCTCCATTAAGGACATTCAGAATATGTTCATCGTTCTTGAATAAGTAGGGAAGACTGTAGACCCGCAGTTCAGGTACAAAATTCTCTAGGGCCGCAGACGATACTTTCGTCATGCCAATACTCCCGATTTGAAGCAGTTCCAGAGCTTCCCGTTCAGAGCCCAACTGTTGACTGGGGAAAATTGAGATGGTCAGTTTTCCCTCCGATTTTTCTTCCACTACTTCAGCCATACGAACCATACCCTTATGAACAGGGTGAGAGGTGCTCAGGGCATGAGCAAGACGGATTGTCTTTTCGTTAGTGGACATTTCTCCACATCCGGAAAAAGACAGAAGTAATAATAATGGAAGGACAATAAAAAGTATAGACTGCTTATACATTTCGGATCGACTTAATGAGTTCAAGGGTATTACGAACATGTTTTTCAAGGCCGCTGAAATCTTTATTGGATAGGAAATCTTTGGTAACCAGTTTAGATCCCATGCCCACGCAAGTGACCCCTGCATTAAACCATCCTTCCAGGTTTTCTTTTTCAGCCGACACACCACCGGTGGGCATGATGCTGGTCCAAGGGCAGGGTGCTTTAATAGCTTTCACGAAACCAGGTCCTAATTGACTCCCGGGGAATACCTTAATAATCTCTGCTCCATATTCTTCAGCTGTGGCAATTTCAGTTAGGGATCCGCAGCCTGGAGACCAAAGTACTTTCCGGCGATTACAGGCGATGGCAATATCTTCTCTGAAAACCGGAGTTACCACAAAGTTGGCCCCCAGTTGCATATACAATGAAGCGGTACCGGCATCGGTCACTGAACCTACACCCAGTATCATTTCCGGAAGTTCTTTTTCTGCAAATTTATTGAGATTGCCGAATACTTCGTGGGCAAAATCACCCCGGTTTGTAAATTCCAGTATACGGGCACCACCTTTATAACAGGCCGCAAGCACTTGTTTGCAGGTCTCAAGATCATTGTGATAGAAGAGGGGTACAAGCCCGGTTTCTTCCATTACACTGGCAACCTTAATGCGTGAAAATCTGGCCATTGTTTTAATTCAGTTTTTTAAATGTGAGTGAAATTTAAAATACTTCAAATAAATCATGTGTGTCTTCAAATTCAACTAACCGCTTCCAAAACTAGTTAAGTCATGTTGATTCTGAGGCCCTGTTCCATTCCCCGAAGTTCACTTAAACCCTTTAGCCGTCCAATACAAGAATAGCCGGCATTGGTTTTCCTGCCGATATCGTCCAGCATTTCATGTCCATGATCGGGACGCACGGGTATGATATGATTTTCTTCGAGTTTAGTCGATTCCAATACTGCTTTCATAACACCGACAATATTGGAGTCTCCTTCCAAGTGGTCAGCTTCATAAAAGCTTCCATCACTTTCTCTTTGTACACTTCGAAGATGGAGAAAATGTATTCGGTCGATAAATTCAGAGGCCATAGCCTCTAAGTCGTTATCTGCGCGGGCACCAAGGGAGCCGGAACAAAAGGTAATACCATTAAAATTGGAGTCTACCTTATTCAACAGCTGCCTGATATCTTCCCACGTACTTACCACGCGGGGCAATCCCAGGATGGTGAAAGGGGGATCATCCGGGTGAATGCACATTAATACTTTATGTTCTTCTGCTATCGGGATAACCTGCTCCAGAAAATAGTAGAGATTAGCTTTTAGTTCGTCTGAACCTATGCCTTGATATTGGGACATTATTTCTTTGAAAGCATTCAGAGAATACCCTTTGTGACCACCCGGCAATCCGGCTATTATAGTATCGGTAAGCTGCTGGATGGATTCCTTCCTCATCGATTTAAAGTAGGATTCCGCTTTTTGTAACTCAGAATCACTGTAATCTTCTTTTGCGTTTGTACGATTCAAAATAAAAAGATCAAAAGCAGCAATAGCTATCCTGTCATACCTCAGGGCATAAGCTCCATTACTTAAGGGATGTTTCAGATGGGTACGGGTCCAGTCCAGAACCGGCATAAAGTTATAGCAAACCGTTCTGATCTCACATAAAGACAGATTACGCAAAGTTTGCTGGTAATTCTGTAGGTACGTTTTATAGTTCCCACTTCTTTGTTTAATGTCTTCATGAACTGGAACACTTTCTACCACCGACCATTGGAGACCAGAGGCTTCGATTTCCCGCTTTCTTTTCTGAATTTCATCAACCGACCATGATTTCCCTGCGGGAATATGATGTAAGGCCGTCACTATCCCTGTGGCTCCCGTTTGCTGGATGTCTTCCAGACTAACGGGATCGTCAGGTCCGTACCAGCGCCAGGTATATTTTAATTTCATGATGGTTCTATGAATTTGAAAGTGATCTTATCTAGAAACACGGCCGGAGGCATCTCCACCCATCAGCTTCTCAACTTCGTCTACTGTAACCAAGTTGGCGTCGCCATAAATCGTATGCTTCAGGCAGGAAGCGGCAACGGCAAAGTCCAGTGCTTTTTGATCATCTGCTTCGTAGCTAAGAAGCCCATAAATGAGTCCTCCCATAAAGGAATCTCCTCCTCCAACACGATCTACAATATCTGTTATTTGATAGGTGTTGGTGTCCAGAAACTCGTCTCCATTATAAAGTACACCCGACCAGCTATTGTGTGAAGCACTGATGGATCCGCGTAGGGTCGTAATAATTTTTTTGGCTCTGGGGAAGCGCTCCTTCAGTTTTTTGCAAACCGATAGGTAGGCTTGGCCGTCCATCGACTCTCCTTTGGTGATGTCCACATTGTCAGGTTCGATATCGAAATGCTTCTCCGCATCTTCCTCATTTCCCAGAATGACATCACAGCCTTCCACAAGTTCAGGCATAATATCACCGGGCTCTTTACCGTACTTCCAAAGCTTTGCACGGTAATTCAGGTCGGTGGATACAGTCACTCCTAATTTATTCGCTGCTTTGATAGCCTCAAGGGTCACATCAGCAGCTCCCTGAGAGAGGGCGGGGGTGATCCCTGTCCAGTGAAACCAGCCAGCTCCGTCAAAAACTTTTTCCCAATCTATATCTCCTTTTTGAATGGTGGAAATCGCAGAATGAGCCCGGTCATAAACTACTTTACTTCCACGGCTCACGGCTCCGGTTTCCAAGAAATAAATACCCAAGCGCTCACCTCCTCGTATAATATGGTTGGTGCCCACATTTCGCTTACGCATTTCCATAAGGGCACATTGACCAATGTCATTATTGGGTAGCCGGGTAACAAACTCTACAGGGATACCATAATTGGCAAGCGATACGGCGACATTTGATTCTCCTCCACCATAAATTACATCAAAAGAATTAGCCTGCGAAAATCTTAAAAAATCGGGAGGAGAAAGCCTGAGCATGATTTCTCCGAATGTGACTACTTTTTTCATAACGATGTATTCTTTTAGTTATGTTTTTCAATTTCGGTTAGAGACTCCTGAGGGCTCATTTTATTTTTCGTTGAAGATGCACGTACAATGAGCTCAGGATTCAGGACAGTCTTGGCCGGTGTATGATCTTCGCTTTTATCTTTTAAGCTATCCAGGAATAAATTAGCGGTAAACTGTCCCATTTTTTTGCTGTGCTGATCTACCGTTGTGAGGGCAGGATCAATAAGTGAAGTAAAAGATTCATTACTGAAGCCAACGACGGCAATATCTTCGGGCACCAAGATTCCCTTATTCTTAAAAATCTTCATGGCTCCCATAGCGGCATAGTCACTGGCAGAGAAAACAGCATCTGGCTGCTTCGACCAACCGGCAATCTCATAGCCCATTTTTTTACCTGTCTCTAATTTCAGATCGCTCGATAAAATCAGAGATTCATCGACGGGTAATCCGTTTTTTTTCAGTGCTTCTGTATAGCCCCGCTGGCGATCACGGTAAATACTTACAGTTTGAGGTCCCGAAAAATGCACTATGCGCTTACATCCTTGCTCAATCAGGTGCTCGGTTGCTTTGAATGCCCCAAGGTAATCGTCAATGACAACTGCATCTACATCAAAGGAATCCTGCATTCGGTCAAAAAGAATTAGAGAAATACCTCTTTTCTGGATGTCTTCATAATGTGAAAAATCGGTGGTTTCTTTAGCGTAAGAGGCAAATATGCCATCTACCTGTGCCTCTAACAGAGCCTTGATATTCGACTTCTCTTTTTGCAAAGAGTCATTAGACTGGCAGATGATCACATTATAATTAGTGTCATTCAATACATCTTCCACACCACGGACCACAGAGGCAAAAAAGTTACGGTCAATATTGGGAATGATAACCCCGACAAGATTACTAGTTCCCCTTCGGAGTGCTGCAGCAATACTATTCGGCTGGTAGTTCATTTTTTTAGCCATACTGAGCACCTGCTGCTTGGTAGAGTCACTGATACGAGGGTGATCTTTCAATGCACGGGATACTGTGGAAGCAGTGATATCCAGCATCTTGGCAATATCGTGTATGGTGGTTTTCTTTCTGCTCATATCAGCTTTTACCGTTACTGAATGCTAAGGGGATTAGATACCTTTTGCAGCTCTTTGGTCATAAATGCGTCAAAATAGGCAGAGTCCGCAAATTCCGGATTGCTGAGCTCCCAGCCCGCTACAACCTGATATTCAAATTCCTTGTTTTCACTTAGTTCTATCAGATTCAGGAAACTATTGGTCACGCCATTTCCGGAATCAGGAGCCCGCTGAAAGTCTAAATAAAGTTCTTTCGGAAAGATGAGCCCCATTCCCAGATACCAGCCATCATCATAAGTCTGCTGGTCGTGGGTATAAAAAGCGGTACGCGAAGCAGATCCTTCATGCTGAAGCGTGGGGGCTTTGTCATTATGAATGTTGACCAGCCCGACAGCAAGGGTATCTTTGGATTGTATACTGCTCAGGTTAATGTGATTGATATATCCGTATGAGCCTGCCCAAATAGTAACAGTATTTTCCAGATTGTAAATATTATTTCCTGCTTGCCAGCCATCATAAGTTAAACTGAATATAGAACGAACGGGTCCCTCTGTTATGAGTTGATAGGTTGTGGTTTTGACATTGTTTCTGGGAGCATCCATTGTTACGCCAAGGCGGACCACTTCGTCATTTTCAAGGATTGCCAATCCTCCCAATCCCAGGGAATTCCCAACGGCCAGAATGTCACGGCCCCAGGGCAACATCACGTGGTAATTATCTTCAAGAGTACCATTATCAGCTATGCCGACGGTGTCAAGGGCCATTTCAGCCGTTTTTTTTCCATATAAATCACGTCCATTGCGGCCGTCTATATATTGTCTGAAACCCACTACATCATTTTCCCAAGCCGGACCGTCCATTTGAAAACGGGTAAATAAAGGAACCGGAAGCTCATCAGCTGCTATGGATAAATATTCAACCGGAATGACTTCGCCGTCCTCAAGTATTCCAAACCGTACATTGGTACGTTGCCTGAACTCAGGTACGGCCTCAGGCTTGGTATATCGGATCGATATTTTTTTGGATTCGTTCGGACCAAGATTGAGGGTAAAAGCTAATTCATCCCAGTTGTTATCCCCGTCTAAATCATCAAGCTGGGAGGGAAGCGGGTTGTCATTTAAATAGGGTACGGGTATCATGCCTTCCAGAAGTGGTATTTTCCCCGTTTTTTCAACAATTTTTTCGCGCGACAATACCACTGGCTCATCCACCCGGGCGAGTTCAGTGTTATTGGTAATGGTGAAAGAGTTCTGGCCGGTTGTGCAATTGGTGAAGGCGATTCCAGCGAAAAGCAGGATAAAATTGAATGGAAGAATAAGATTTTTCATGACTCGGGTATTATTCGTTTGCAGGTTTTCCAATGGTTGCCAAGATTCCGCCATCTACATAAACTACCTGCCCATTCACAAAATCACTGGCCTTGGAAGACAGAAAAACAGCAGTGCCGGCCAGGTCTTTCGGGTCTCCCCACCGTCCTGCTGGGGTACGCTGAATGATAAACTCATTAAAGGGGTGCCCGTCTACACGTATGGGTTCAGTTTGTGAGGTGGCAAAGTAACCCGGGCCAATACCGTTGGTCTGTATATTGTGCTTTGCCCATTCTGTAGCCATATTTTGGGTCAGCATCTTTAGTCCACCCTTGGCAGCTGCATAAGCTCCAACGGTATCGCGCCCAAGCTCAGTCATCATAGAGCAAATATTGATGATTTTACCCTCACCTCTTGGGATCATGTGTTTTACAACTTGCTTGGCCATGATAAAAGGTCCGACAAGATCCACATCAATCACGCGCCGGTAATCTTCCACATCCATTTCCTCCAAGGGCACTCTTTTAATAATCCCTGCATTATTAACCAGAATGTCGATAGGGCCAATTTCTTTTTCAATCTTTTCAACATGTTCTTTGGCTTTTGCTTCATCGGTGACATCAAAGATAAAGCCGTGAACCGTATAGCCTTCAGCCCGGTATTCTTCAAGGGCTTTTTCCATGCGCTCAGGGGTTGTACCGTTGATAATCAATTCAGCACCTGCATCCCCAAGACCTTTGGCCATGGCCATACCCAGTCCGTGAGTAGCTCCGGTTACAAAAGCTCGTTTTCCACTTAAATCAAAGAGATTGCTCATAACAACAAAGAATTTTAGGGTAATTAATTACCGCAGATCTTTAATTTCTACATGATCCATATCGCCATAATCCAGGTTCTCTCCATTCATGGCCCATATAAAGGTATAGTTACTGGTACCTGAGCCACAGTGTATAGACCATGGTGGAGACAGTACGGCCTGGTTATTTTTCATCCAGATGTGACGGGTATTGTCCGGTTCACCCATAAAATGACAAACAGCCTGTTCGTCTGGTACTTCAAAATAAAAATAGGCTTCCATTCTGCGGTTATGCACATGGGCCGGCATCGTATTCCATACACTTCCGGTTTCTAGCTGGGTCATACCCATTTGCAACTGACAAGTATCTACAATGCTGTTTACAATCAATTTCCGGATCACTCGATGGTTGGCTGTTTCAAGGGATCCCAATTCAACGATTTCAGCATCATCCTGCGACACCTTTTTGGTAGGATAGGCTTTGTGAGCGGGTGCAGAGTTGAAGTAGAAGAGAGGTTGATGCCCATCCTTTTGATGAAAACTTACTTCCTCTTCACCCCTTCCAACGTAGATCGCTTCCTTATAATCGATTTCATATTCATTATCACCAACTTTGACGATACCCGGTTCCCCCACATTAATAACTCCCAACTCTCTGCGTTCTAGAAAGAAATTAGCTTTCAGCGGTTCAATAGTTTCTAACTTAAGCGCTGTAGATCCGGGTTTGGCTCCACCTACGATCTGCCGTCCATAAAATGAATAAACCATGTTGATTTCCCCTTTCGCAAAAAGACCTTCAATGAGGAAATCATCCCGCAGCCGTTCAGTTCCATAATCTTTGACATCTTCAGGATTGGCAGCATATCTAATAGTATAATTGACAGACATAATAAGTTAGCTTTTGTATTAATGTAATCGATTGCATTAAATATATAAAAAAATTCATGAGAAGCCAGAAGATCTAATAAAAGCGGTTTCAGAAAATCAGTGTGATTTGCTAATTGATTTCACCTCATTGTTATTTAGAATCAGAGATAGAAATAAGCCCTTAGAACTCCTTTATTGTATAAAAAGGCGTGTATTTTATTGCGGGTGGTTCTGGTCTACGGTCTGTTAGAAATAGGATCTACCTATATAGTAAGTAAAGTCTGTACCAAAGAGGCTGTCCCGATGTCAGAAAATCCAGATGTGATTTAGCAAGGCGTTAAGAAAAGTATGAAGAGTAGTTTAGGAATTAAAAAATCTTTACTAAATGTTTATTATAATGGGAGTTATCGGTTAAAATATTGATTGTTTAATTTTAAAGAATCCGTTTAATTATCCAAAGCGCAAACGATTGCGCTAAGTTGTTAATATTGGATGAATTTCTATGAAAACTCTTAGCCTAACTTTACTACTTCTAGCAACAGCCTGTACGCCCATAATTAGTCAAAGCGATTCCAGGGATGAACCCAAATGGGATTATACCTTCGGGCTGGTTTTGAAGTCAATTGAGAAAGTGCATCGCACATCCGGATAACAGCAATATCTGGACTACATAGATGCCTACTATGATTTCATAATAGAAGAGGGTGGAAGCATTAAAAAATATGATATCACCAATTTTAATATCGATCGTATCGCTCCGGATCGTGCGCTATTCTATTTATATGATCAGACGGGTAAAGAGAAATATAATACGGTCATCAAAAAGCTTCGCTATCATCTGGAATATCAGCCACGTAATCATTTAGGCGGGTTTTGGCATAAACATCGACATCCATGGTAGATATGGTTGGGCGGAGTGTGTATGAGGGCACCTTTTTATGCTGAGTACACCTTAGGAATAATGACTTTGAACATTTTGATGATGTATTCCTGCAGCTGGAACTGATGTTTCAGCATATGCGCGATCCGGAAACCGGATTATTATATCACAGGTGGGATCAGAGTAAAACACAGGCCTGGGCGGATGGAATTGACCTGAGCAGACACACCATGCCAGAACCGGATATTATACCGGATATTATGGGGAAAAGGGAACTCCTTTTAAGCCGGTTAAGCCGTCCGGAAAAATGTTGCTGGCAGTAGCAAAAGCCGTGCGCATGAGCGATAGGGATAAGATTTCATGGAGGGGTATGCGGCACTTTTTTATTGGGGAACAACTGGGAGATCCCGGAGCTGAACTGGAGACAGAACCGGAACTGAACTTTGGTACTGATGTCGCGGATGCAGAGATGTTGGTCACGGTTTTAGAAATGTATAAAGCAACGGAAAACCCGCAGTATTTAAAGCTGGCTGAAATAATTGGTGATAATATCCTCAAATATAAATTTCATCGGGGTTATTTCATCGCTTCAGACCAGCATAAATATGTCCGTTTTGATATCCCGGAACCGCTGGCTTTGTTAATGCTGGAAGAGATCCGGCAGGGCAAAAGCGGACTCGTTGCCTCTTATTTATCCGGCTTTGGATCTACCGATGGAGAACCCCAGATTAATGGGCGTCCTTCCGATGAAGAAACCTATAATGAGACCTTCGATTAGTAATTTCAGAGTCGGATTTAATTTTTTTATTACCTGCTTTCTTTTGTAGATTAATTAAGATTAACCGGTAAATTAAACAGGGTAAAAATCCATTTATGAGCTATATAGAAAATTTATTTTCACTAGATGGTAAAGTAGCTATTGTGGTTGGGGGAAGTGGCGTACTGGGAGGTGAAATAGCGTATGCCCTTTCTAGGGCTGGAGCTAAAACTGCCGTATTCTACAGTGGAAATAAAAAAGGAGCTGAGGATCAGGTATCCCGAATTGAAGATGCAGGTGGGTCAGCCATGATTTGTCAGGCCGATGCCCGTAATGAAGAATCACTCCGTAATGCCATTTCAAAGGTAAAGGAGACCTGGGGCCGGATGGATATACTGGTTAATGCACCAGGTGTAAATTCTACTACCCCTGTTATGGATATCACCGAAGAGGAGTGGAATAATATCCTGGATATCAACTTGAAAGGGGTTTTCCTTGTCAGCCGTATCGTAGGTGAAATTATGATTGAGCAGGGGGAGGGGGGAAGTATTATAAATATTTCATCGGCTTCATCTGATATACCATTATCTAAAGTTTTTACTTATAGCATTTCCAAAGCCGGCATGAATAATATGACCCGTTTTCTGGCTCGCGAATGGGCCCCTCATGATATCAGGGTGAATGCGGTAAAGCCGGGTTTCTTTCCAGCCGAACAGAACAGGGAGATTTTAACAGAAGAACGAACAGATTCTATTTTCAAGCATACCCCTATGAATCGGTTTGGGGAGTCTGAAGAATTATCGGGAGCAGTAATATGGCTGGCTTCCTCAAAAGCTTCCTCATTTGTTACCGGTTCGATGGTAACTGTTGATGGAGGGTTCACGGCCACAACTATTTAGACTGCATGAACTAAGACGATCAGATATTAAAAAACAGATGGAAGCACTTACCAATGAAGAAGCCATTTATACATGACGATTTTATATTGCAATCTGAAGCAGCAAAGAGGCTATATAATGATTACTCAAAGGATGAGCCAATAATTGATTATCACTGTCATTTACCACCCCATGAGATAGCTGAGGATAAGAACTTCAAAAACATCACGAACATTTGGTTAGATGGTGATCACTATAAATGGCGGGCTATGAGAACCTGTGGCGTGGATGAGAAGTACATTACTGGGTCAGCCTCAGATAAAGAGAAATTTATGGTTTGGGCAGAAACAGTTCCCAAGACGCTGAAAAACCCATTGTACCACTGGACCCATATGGAACTCAAAAATCCATTTGGCATTACAGAGCAGTTACTGGATGGGAAATCAGCCGAGCAAGTCTGGAATAAGTGCAATGAAATGCTTCAGTCATCCGAATTCTCTACCCGAGGCTTGTTAAAGCGGAATAAGGTGAAGGTGGTAGCCACAACCGATGACCCCACCGACTCACTGGAATATCATCAACAGTTTAAAGAAGAGAATGTGGATGAATTTATGATGGTTCCTACATTCCGGCCTGACCGGGGAATGGAAATCGAAAACGGCGATGAATGGAGAAATTGGGTGCAAAAGCTATCGGAGGTAGCTGATGTGAGTATATCTACCTTTGATGACTTCCTCGTAGCCCTACGTCACCGCCACGATTTTTTTGATGAGATGGGGTGTCGTGCTTCCGACCACGGAACCGACCGACCTTATTCCGATGATTTTACCGGGAAGGAAATAGCCGCGATCTTCAAGAAAACTTTGGATGGGCAATCTCCCTCGGAAAAGGAAGTAAGGAAATTTAAATCCGCCTTCTTGTATCACTGTGGTATTATGGATAATGAAAAAGGCTGGGTTTATCAGCTTCACATTGGAGCTATCCGTAACAACAACTCCCGCATGATGAAACAGTTGGGAAAGGATACCGGCCTTGATTCTATAGGCGACGTTGAACTTGCATTACCGCTTTCTAATCTATTAAATAGATTAGATGCACAGGATAACCTCCCCAAAGTAGTATTGTATAACAGTAACCCGCAGGATAATGAGTTAATGGCCACAATGATTGGTAATTTTCAGGATGGTTCAGTTGCTGGGAAACTTCAGCATGGGCCGCCGTGGTGGTTCCTAGACCAAAAAGACGGTATTGAGGCCCATATTGAGTCGCTATCGAATATGGGAGTATTAAGTGAGTTTATTGGCATGACAACCGATTCGAGAAGCTTTCTTTCATACTCTCGCCATGAGTACTACCGACGTCTTTTGTGTAACGTGCTGGGAAGCGATATGGAGAAAGGCTTGCTGCCACCCGATTTTGATTTGGTTGGAAATATGGCAAAGGATATAAGTTTTGAAAATGCGAATACATTCTTTGATTTTAAGTCGGACTAAAAGGTAATTCAGGTAGTCATGTACAGAAAATGGGTGCCTGACCAATAGAAAAAGCTGGCTATGTATTATGAGGGCAATCTTGTCAAAATGGTATTTAATTAAATACCATTAGGCCTTTGAATGGCTATACCTATTAGCTCTTAAATAAATACAATGAAATGAAAAATGTCACATTACAGGATATTGCTGATGAATTGAATTTGACCAAGGTGAGTATATCAAAGGCTCTGCGCGACCATCCGGATATATCAGAAGGGACTAGAATAAAGGTCAAAAAAATGGCCAAAAAAATGAAGTACCGGCCCAATTTGGTAGCCCGATCCCTTACATCATCAAAATCAAAAACCATCGGGCTTATCATTCCCAAAATTGCCCATTACTTTTTTGCTTCGGTGGTAGAATCCATTTACAACACAGCCTTCAAACATGGATATGAGGTAATTATTGGGGTTTCTCTGGAAGATGAAAAGCTTGAAAAAATTCATATCGAAACCATGATGCAGATGAGGGTAGACGGTTTACTTGTATCTACTACCGAACAGACCAAAGACCTCGAACGATTTGATGTTGTCAAAGATATGGGCATAAATCTGGTATTTTTTGACCGGGGATTTAGCGATGCAGGTTTCAGTTTTATAAAAGCCGAAGACAGAAACAATGCCCGGGTGGGGGTTAGTTATTTAATTAACGAAGGCTATGGGAAGATTGCCCATTTGTCCGGCTTTGACTCCGTAGATATTGGCCGAAACCGAAGGCTGGGCTACGAAGATGCCCTGAAAGAAGCGGGATTAGAAATAGATTCCAGCGCTATTGTTGAAGGAGGTTATAATGAGAAGGCTGGTTATGAGAGTTTTGATAAATTAGTGAAATCATATGGAGTTCCTGAGGCCTTATTTACAGTAAGCTATCCAGTTGGCTTAGGGGCTTTAAAATATATGAACGAGAACGGGATCGATCCGCAGGAGGTCAAGATATTGAGTTTTGGTAAAAGTGATTTTAATGAATACCTGATTTCCCCTTTTATTTGCATTGACCAGCCTACAAAATCTTTAGGAAGACAAGCGGTTGAGCAGTTACTAAATGAAATTAATTCTGAAGAAGAGTACAGCCCGGTTGTGGTTGAATTACCTTGTGAGCTATCTATTTAGCAACCCAGTTATATTTCTCAGATGCTCTATGAATGTGGGTCGCTTTTTAATGCACAGGAGATACTCTGCATAGGCCCTGATTGAGCGGGCACTCATACTGATGCCAGTAGGCATCTTTAAATTTCTAAAAAAGTACGCGGTAGCAGCTAAATCGGCCAAACGACTGAATGTTGTCGTTATTTGTACTTTTTGATTGTATTAGAGTTGCTTTTCTGTTACAATAGGCAAGGTTACTTAACCGATAACTTAAATAAGCCAAAAACTAATGTAAATCTATGAAAAGCCTTCTTAGAGATACAGATAAACCCGAAATGCCATTGAAAGTCATTCAATTTGGCGAAGGTAATTTTCTAAGGGCTTTTATTGACTGGATGATTGATATCTTTAATAAAGAAACATCCTATGAAGGAGGGGTCGTGATTGTTCAGCCTATAGAACGAGGCATGGTCAGTGTGTTAAAAGAACAGGATGGGTTATATCATCACCTACAGCAGGGAATTGAAGGGGATAAAAAGGTAGATGAAATCCGTAAAATCGAATGTGTTACCGGCGCAGTAAACCCGTTTGACGATCTGGAAGCTTTTTTCGCCCTGGCCGAGAATCCTGACTTGGAATTGGTGGTTTCGAATACAACAGAAGCGGGGATTGAGTTTAAGGAAAGTGACAAGCTTGCAGATAATGAACTGGCTGAAACCTTTCCAGGTAAGTTAACGCAGCTGCTTAAGCATCGCTTTGATCACTTTGAAGGGGCAGCCGATAAGGCCCTTAATATTTTACCCTGCGAGCTCATCGAGAGCAATGGTGACAAACTCAAAGAGTGTATTATAAAGTATATCGATCTCTGGGAGTTAAGTGATGAATTTAAGTCATGGGTTACCAATCAAACCATATTCGCCAATACCTTGGTTGACCGGATAGTACCTGGCTATCCGAAAGATGAAATTGAGGAAATCAAAGAACGTATTGGTTATGATGATAATTTGGTGGTAAAGTCTGAGGCTTTTCATCTTTTTGTAGTTCAGGGACCAGAGGCGATCAAAGAGGCTTTCCCTGCTGAGCAGGCTGACTTAAATGTGAAGTTTGTAGATGATATTACTCCTTACAGAACGCAAAAAGTGAGGATTCTGAATGGAGCTCATACCTCGATGGTACAGATTGGATTGCTTTCCGGATTGGAGACCGTAGCTGAATCTATGGACCATGAAGTGGTTGGGGAGATGATGCAAAAAATAATGTCTGATGAAATAGTACCTACCATTCAGATTCCGAGAGGAGACCCCAGCGAATTTGCAAATGATACAATAGAACGATTTAAAAATCCCTTTATCCAGCACAAGCTCACTGATATCTCACTCAACTCGGTTTCAAAATACAAGGTTAGAGTATTACCCACTGTATTGGATTATTTAAAGATTAAAGGACATCTGCCAAAACGATTAGTCTTTGCCTTTGCCTGCCTCATTAAATTGTATAAAAATCGACATGATGAACTACGGGATGATGCCAAAAACCTGCAGTTTTTTAGTGAAAGACAGGATCTAAATGATGAAGAATTGATTGATCAGGTATTAAGTAATAAGTCGATGTGGGAACAGGACTTAAAAAAGGTGGATGGAATGAGAGATCTGGTTCTAAAATTCTACAGGTCCATCAACTCAAGCGAAATGTTAAAGGCGATTCAGAATATTTAATAATGATGGAAGCAATAACAATTCACAGCAACGATGATGTAGCCGTGGCCCTGACGGAAATACCGGGTGGAACCACTGTGCAGGTGAATGATCTGGAAGTCACGGTTAAGGAGTATATCCAATCGAAGCATAAGTTTGCTTTAAAAGACTTTGACAAGGGTGATGAAATTCACATGTATAACATGACCGTTGGAATGGCCCAGGGGGCCATTAAAACTGGGGAAGCCATTACCACGCATAATCTGACCCATAAGTCGAATACTTTTAGCATTGAAAACCGGCAAAAGATGAGCTGGGCTGAACCGGAGGTATCCAGGTGGGAAGATGTTACTTTTGATGGATACCACCGTGAAGATGGGCAAGTAGGTGCGGCTAACTACTGGCTTGTTTTTCCACTGGTGTTTTGCGAAAACCGAAATATTGAAGTACTAAAAAAAGCTTTTAACCAAGCCCTTGGTTTCGAAAAAGAGGATCCCTATGTAGGGATGGTCAACTCCCTTGTAAACCAATACGAGAAAGATAATCTGAACGGGGGGGTGCCAGAAGTTGAAACCGCCGAAAAGCCACAGCCCTCTAAAAAACGGGTTTTTAAAAACATAGATGGTATACGCTTTTTGACACACCAGGGAGGTTGTGGAGGCATCCGCCAGGATTCAGAAATCTTATGTCGCCTGCTGTCAGGATATATCAATAATCCCAATATAGCCGGGGCTACCGTACTAAGCCTGGGATGTCAGAATGCGCAGATTAATATGTTCAGGGATGCTTTGAACACCGTGAACCCGGATCTTAAGAAGCCGGTGATCATACTGGATCAACAGGCAACGGGAATTGAAAAAGATTTAATTGAGAATGCCATTTCCAAAACCTTCATGGAACTGGTGAAGGCCAACGAGTTTAGCCGGAAACCGGCTCCCTTAAGTAAACTGACCATTGGGCTGGAGTGTGGCGGCTCTGACGGCTTTTCCGGTATTTCTGCGAATCCTGCAATAGGATACACCAGCGACTTATTGGTGGCTTTGGGCGGCAAAGCCATTCTGAGCGAGTTTCCTGAATTGTGTGGGGTAGAACAGGAATTGATCAATCGAATGAATAAAGACGAACATGCCGAAAAATTCATTGAAATCATGCGCAATTACGAACAGTCAGCTATCGATTCTGGTTCGGGCTTTGACATGAATCCCTCCCCGGGGAATATCAAGGATGGTCTGATTACCGATGCCATGAAATCAGCCGGGGCAGCCAGAAAGGGCGGGACTTCTCCCATTATGGATGTTCTCGATTATACCGAATATGCTACCAAGCCTGGATTGAATTTGCTATGTACCCCGGGTAATGATGTGGAATCTACCACTGGACTTGCAGGATCAGGAGCTAATATCATATTATTTACAACAGGCTTGGGTACCCCGACGGGTAATCCTATAGCTCCTGTTTTAAAACTATCCTCCAATTCCCTTCTGGCTGAGAAAATGCCGGATATCATCGATATAAATACCGGTCATGTGATCACTGGTGAAAAGACTATTGAGGAAATGGGAGAACAAATACTGGATCATATTATTGAAACGGCTAGTGGACGTAAACCTGCTAAATCCATGGAGCTGGAGCAGTATGATTTCATACCCTGGAAGCGGGGTATATCGCTCTAATTCTTAAATAAATGATATCCTTAATATTTTATCAGCTGAGGTTAGATCATTGATGATAGGCTTAAATTTAGCTTCACTGTATTCACTCTTTAGGTATTAGAATAAATAGTACAAGATTAAGATAATACTTTCGTCACACAGGCCCGGCTAACACCGAACTTTCTAGCAATAGCAGCTTTGTTCTTCACCTTCCCTGAGTCCAGTAGTTTACGGTACAATTTAGCCTGCTCTACAGGGGAGAGTTTCTTCTTTTTAAGCGGCTTTTGTTTAACAGAAAACCGTGGTTTACAAAGGTTCGCATGATTCAAAAAAGGGTAGGTTTTATGCAGTTTTTGCCAATCAATTTCGAAGCGGTATCCTTTTGGACCTCTGTTTAAAGCCCTAAGAGGTCATTTTATGGAGAACAAAATTCGCAAGTTCGCTACTTCTGGGGAGCCAAACATCTCTTTAAAGCGAACCTGTTCTTTCGGGTTCGCTTTTTTTATGTCTTCCCATTCCGCCTGAAGGGCCTTGTCGGCTATATATTGCACTTCGATGGTTCCGTCATTTGTGTTATGGTTAACAGTCGTATAGATAAGTTGAAATCAAAAAAGTTGATGTTATCCGGGTCCAAAGCGGAAAAGAGTTTAACCTAACCTTGAATATGGCGACTGAGACTGAAAAAGCCGTTGTTTGTGATAAAATTAATCTCGAACTGAAGGTTCAGTTCATTCAGCAATAGGACGATAAGTCAATATTTTGGATCAAAGTAAGCAGATGCCCTTTTACAGGGTAACGGCTTTTTTATTTTCTGCTTTTCGATGTACTTTCGTAGGAAGAATCAATTAAAAGGAAAGCATAATCTATGTTTGAGCGGTTGAAAAACAGTTTGGAGGAGCATGTTTCTCTAACCAATGAAGAATGGGAGTATTTCAAGAATAAATTCCGCCCTAAACGAATGCTCAAACGACAATTCCTACTTCAGGAAGGCAATGTATGCAGAGAAATGGCTTTTGTAGAGAAAGGTTCTCTTTATTCTTACACGGTAGATTTGGCAGGTAATAAACATGTGATTCGTTTTGCTTTCGAGGGCTGGTGGATGGTAAATCTCCAAAGTTTCTTAACCGAGCAACCTACTAGGTTAAATATCGAAGTTCTGGAAAACAGCGAGCTACTCATGCTCGATAGGAAGAATCACGATGAACTATTGGAAGAGCTACCGGCTTACATGAGCTATTATCGTATCATTGTTCAGGACGCGTATGTGGCACTCCAACAGCGCGTGGAAAATGCATTGGGGCTTACGGCGGAAGAAAAATACAAACGCTTGATTGAAGATAGCCCTGAGTTCTTAAATCGAGTGCCGCTAAACCTGGTGGCTTCCTATTTGGGTGTTAGCCCTGAAACACTGAGCAGAGTACGGGCAGACTTAGGCCGATAACAAACAACCCTCTTTATCGCTACATCTGGCCTCCATCCTTGATACATATCAAGGACCTTTCGTGATGGATATCAATGCTTTTTCAGAGGCACGTCTTTATGTTAGTGTATACATACCGTTGAATACAATCTGTACTCTACTGTAAAAAAAGAAGGGAATCCACCACATTAAATTGGAGAATAAAATGTACAAAGAAACAAAACAGAAAGAATCGGTAAAGAAAGAGCAGGAAACTGATCAAAACAAAAGAAAAGAGTATGAACAGCTTGACGAATACCTCATGCATACATTTCCTGCCAGCGACCCGATATCCTATTACTAATCTAGAAGGGCTAAGAGGTATGCCACACGGAAGGAGCTTACGGAAATATATAAACGAGTGATAGACGCCAACTATCCAATTACCGGAGCCAGTGACCATGGAGTATCGGAAGCCATCTACCTGAATGATCCTGATGGAAGAGCTTGATTAAGTTCAATAAATAACTAGCAGAATATTATGATACATGTAACCAAAGCAAAAAAAGAAAAAAAGTTAGCCGAGGCCCCTTTACTTCTCGGTTTTTACCACTGGGACGATATCTCAAAGGATGGGACGATCACGGCATTGCCCAAATCGGGCGACTGGAACACGCCATCCTTGAAGGAGGTGCGCTTGTACCGATGCATATGCATCAAAATGAGGAAATCTTATCCTATATCCGAAAAGGCACCATGCACCACAAAGACAGTAACAAAAACGATCTGGGCATTCACAAAAATTATTTAATGCTGATGAATGCAGGCAGTGGAATTTACCACGAGGAAGGTGTTCCCGAAGGCGAAGAAACCGTCCAAATGCTCCAGATTTTCATTCGCCCAAAAGCAGACGGCCTCGAGCCAATGATACAATTCTTGGAATTGGAAGAAACTTACAGCCTGAATACCTGGCGACTACTGGCAGGACACGAACGCTCGGAGGCTCCCATGATCTTCCGAAGTGATGTACTTTTTTATGATGTGCGTCTTGAGAAAAAAAACACCTTGCAAACACCGGATCTGAACGGAAAGACCGGACTCTTGTACGTGTTCAACGGAAATATCACCATTGAGAATAACAGTCAGAATGTCGAAAAAGGTGATTCCATTGTGATCAAAAATGAATTACTGGATCTGGTTAGTAATGAAGATTCAGACCTGGTCTTTTTTGTATTGAATGAGGATGCGCCTTTCAGTCGAAATGGGCTTTTTGCAAAATAATATCCAGCCAATTTCTATTAGAGATAGGCCAGTGAGGCAGCTCTCTCTGACTTATATTAGTCTTACTTCAAGAGTATTTCTTAACAGAAGTTTTGTTGGAACTAAATTAAAGGTAGCGATTAAATTTAGACCTCAGGTTTGGAACAAACCGGGTTGGCTGTAAAGATGTTCGAAAGATTTATTAAGTAACACCCGCTTGGAAAAAATTACCTTGGATTCACTTTACCTTTCACATCGATATTTCACAAACTCTTTCTGACTCTAAGAAGTCGATCAAATGCACTTCGTTGTGCCAAGGCGGAAAAGTCAGAGTTATTTCTGTTAGTAAACTTTACATCTTCAATAGAGTAGAATGCTTCCGAATCAAAATGTTCAATAATTTCGACTATTTCCTTATACATTTTTCGCTTAATTATGGTAAAAATAATTTTAACCGAATCGACACTGCCAGTTGCGTCAACACTTGTAATCATTACACCGGCCTTTTTCAGACTATCAATTAAACCTGAAGAATCCTGATGGGTAATTATTCTAATTAAGACCGTACCAACCTTAAGTTTGTTCTCCAGTGTTATCCCTATGTAAGTGCCTATTGAAAAACCGCCAGCATAGGCAACATAATTTACCCAATTATTTAAATGTTGTATCAACTGTGCTATTACTAAAACCCAGATTAATACTTCAAAAAAACCAAACAAACTAGCTCGGATTTTTAGTCCTCGTGATACGAATAGAACACGTAGTGTGCCAAAGCTTACATCGAAAATACGAGCGATAAAAATTAATAGGGGGATCCAAGGATCTGAGATTGCTTCCATCGTTTAATTATACTTTTAGGTTAGTTTTATTTAGTAAAACTCCATTGATAAACTATTTTAATCCTGCTTGACCAAGATTTTTCAACTATAGTACGTAAGCGAAATGGCCCCGGTAAAAAGGATTTTGAAAACAATAAATGAATCATACATAAAATTTTTATCAAGTATTTCCGGATGTTATGCAATCTAAGATCTTTTGTTCTATTTGGCCTAATACTTATTATAATATGTTAAGTATTCGGGTTCAGAGCATTACTTTATAAACCACATCAAAAAAAATTGCCATGTATAAAATTAGAAAGATATTAGTCCCAACAGACTTCTCCGATAATGCATCCAAGGCATACAGTCATGCACAGCAAATAGCGCGCCGATATGATGCCAAGGTTGATTACATTCATGTTATTCCATCCTTCCGATATTTTGGGGAAAGCCTGAAACAGCTTGGTGCTCCTCTTGATATGGAAAAAGATGTTTATCCACATGCTCAAAAGCAGGCATCACAAAAAATTAATGAGCTAATGGAGAACTATGTACAACCCGAAAATAAAGGTGCTTCTTTTGTAAAGATTGCTCCCAAACCATCTAAAGCTATTTCAGAGCATGCCACAAAAAATGAATACGATTTAATTGTAATGGCTGCTAAGGGACAGCATAATTCTGACTTCCTGCAAGGCAGTATTACCGAAAAGGTGATTCGCTACTCTAAAGTACCGGTTTTACACACTGACAAACCTGCCATTGAAAACATAAAGAATATATTAGTACCAACGGACGGTTCTCAGGCTTCACTTCAAGCTCTGCCAATGGCTATTTCCATCGCGCTTAAACATGGAGCTTCTATCATATTGTACCATGTGTTGGAATTGCACGGCTCACAGACTGAAAATTTCAAAAAAAACACGCATAAGACGGAGGCTGAGAATATCCGGGATGTTATTTATGATGCTATAGATGAATTTTTCAAAAAATTCTGGAATCAAGCAAAACTTAATAGATCAGATTCCTTCGATGGTCAAATCATGATTGGAGAGGGAGATTCAACGATGACGGTTAATATAAATACGGTTATCGAGAAAAGAATATCTGCCCATAATGCAATTACAGAATATAGTGATGAACATGCGGATCTGATCATAATGGCAACGCATGGGCGCAGTGGACTGTCTCATTTACTTCTCGGTTCAACCGCTGAGAAAGTAGTACAATATTCCACCATCCCTGCGGTAACCGTCAGACCAGAGAAAGAGATGCAGATTTAAGTTGAATAGACTTAAATTTTCTCTCTAACTTCTGATGCAAATGATCTGCGAAAAGTAGTTCAAGCGTAAGAAAAGCAGTCATTGGGGGCGAATCCCTAAGTATTCCATCAATTTTTGTGGCAGCACCATCGGCACGATTAGCCACAAAAGTTGAAGCTGAAGGATCATAGCCCACCAAGTAAATTCGGGGATCTTTTTCCACTTTTGTAGTCAAATGTCTTGCCATCACGATTCCACTCTAAAGCAATCGTCACGTTTACAAAATGAAAGCAACCTTTAATCGTGTACTTTCAGGAAACACATCAGCAAGAACTTTTTAACTACTCTAGCTTCTGAAGAGTTTGATAATCTTCACAGATATACTTGCTCTTTATCATATAAAGGGATATGATTGCTGAAGAGAAACTTATCTTATTCAAATAATTCATAAAATTGGAACTCTCTCAAGTTCACATATCAACACCAATCGGTTATTCTATAAAACCGGTCATCAATTCCATCTTATTTAAGAAATTGGATAGTAGATATGGCTTTGGTATGGCAAAAAAATATTTTGGAGAGATTGTCACCTACCTCACTTATACCGTACTCGGCAAACAAGTTTGATCGGGTACGGGGCCTGCCTTAAAGCTGGAAGTAGAGTAGTATAACAAGTTCAAATTGAGCAAAATCTGTGTTTCGTACAGATTCAACACCAGCTTTTCCATAAACCTGATTCCATTCAATAGCTTTCGTGCAAATTTTATGGATGGTAATCAATGTAAATGGTTCTATGCAGCAGTTTAATACTATGTAAGCTGAATTCTTAGAATCACATATTTAACAGTAAAAGAAATAAGATGATTTACCAAGAAACAATGGTTGGATATACCACACCGACTAATTTGGTTGGTACGATTATACAACAGGAAAGTGGGATTGAATCGATTCTATTCGGAGATAAAAACCCCAATAAACCCCCAAAGAAAAAACAAAAAAAGAAGAAAGCAGTAGAAGAACCCCCTGTTAAGCGAAAACGTAAAAAGCGAAAGAAGAAAGCTGCTTAAGAATATTTTAAAAGGTTAAAGGCTAATCACAGAAGAGTGATCAAAAACCTTCTTAATCCACCTCATTGATTTGGGGTGGATTATTTTAGTAAATGGCTGATAACGTGGCTTTTAAGAAGCCTGTATAGGAAAGGCTGAATTATTAAAAATACCATTCAAACTTCAGGTAAAGTTGTGAAAAATGATTACGAAAATACTTTTTTGAACCATCATGTTGAGTCTGATACTAAGCTGGGTTTTGGTCCCTGCAATGAAACTTAAAACATCATCAAAGGCTGGTTTTGAGCCAATAAAGCAAAAACCTGTCATTAACCCACTATTCAATTTTAAAGATCGGAATATTAGCCATAGGCAAATTCAATCTGCAAGCATAAGTATCAGTCTGATTTTGGATTCAAGTTTGATAAAAATCAGAAATACAGGACATGCAGATGCACTAAATGTCAGGATTATTTTGGATGGAATCCCAATAGAAAATTACCCCGGAATTATAAATAAAAAGATTCAAAACACTATTTCAGCTCAAGAATCAATAGTAATTCAAACTTGTGTAGGCACGGAAGCATTTCCTTCCGAATTCATTGAAGTTATCTGGGATGATACAGAAGCAAGTGAGAAGCTTTACCGTATCTCACTATATAATTGAAATCAATGGAACTGAAAAGCAACATCTTTGTAATCTAAAAATTTAAAACATTGTTAACATACAACTTAAAGAAAAATGAAATCTATAATTATAACAAAAGTTGATTATACAAGAATAAAGGAAAGCATTAAAAAAGCATTAGATAATAATGCTATCAATGAAAAGGAAGCTAATGCTTTACTTAAGAAACTTAATTCGGCTCAGCTTATTGAACCCTATTTTGTACCCCCTAATTTAGTAAGAATGAATTCGATTGTACGGGTGAAATTTTTAAATCATAATTATGAGACCGAAATTCAGATTGTATATCCAAAAGATGTTGATTCGAGCAATGACAAAGTATCGATATTTTCACCGATAGCCGCTGCTTTAATTGGATTTAAAGCAGGTGATGAAATCGAGTGGGTTGTTCCGGCAGGTATCACAAAAATGAAAATCATGGAAGTTGTTTATCAGCCTGAAAAAGAGGGAGTGCTTAAATAGTGTTTTGAATTAACTTTAATGCTGAAGTAAAAAATGAGAAAATTATTTCCTCCCACTTATTAGAAAGGTTGAGAAACATCAAGGCTATTCTTTATCAAATGTCAATGCTATACAGTGATTGTTTAGATAAATTGAAATAAAGAAGAGAAAAATGAAATAAGGTTAATTGAAGAATTAATTAAAAATGGAGAACTAATATGATTATGGCAGAAGAAAGAATAAAAGAAGAAGTAAATATTGGAATTAGTACAGAAGACCGAGAGGCCATTACTTACGCCTTATCAAGAGTATTGGCTGACAGCTACGTGTTGTATTTGAAAACACAAAACTATCACTGGAACGTAACCGGTAAATTGTTTCATTCGTTACATGAACTATTTGAAGAACAGTACTCTGAATTAGCGGAAGCTATTGATGTAATTGCTGAAAGAATACGTGCTCTCGGTTTCAGAGCTCCCGGAACTCTTCGCGAATACCAAGAGCTGACGTCCATTAAAGAAGATTATGATCAACCGGATGCAATGGAAATGGTTCGGCGTTTGGTTCTAGACAACGAAAAACTGTTGCGTACTGCCCGAGAGGCACTAAAATCTGCACAGAGAAGTGAAGACGAAGCCACTGTTGATCTACTGACACACCGATTGAGCACACACTCAAAAACAGCCTGGATTTTGCGAAGTCATCTGGAATAGGTTGTTCAGGAATTCATGATCTAATTCAGAAAGCCTGTAAGATAAATTCTTACAGGCTTTTTTTACATGACCTGAAAAAGGAGTGTGAAAATTGAATAGCTACATGAAATAAGAATTTCAACCCCGTACTACTTTAATGGCATAGTACAAGATCATCAGCCCAAAGAACAAATTAATACGCCCCAACCAACTTGTAATCTTTCTAAATAGTTGGGGTTGGGGTGAACTGGGAGTGGAATTCATGAGCTTAGCGGCTTTTGGGCCAAAGTAAAAATCATGCAATCCACTGATGATGAGTACTATACTGAAGATCATGAGTTTGATGCCGAGATAATAGCCGAAACCAGCCTTCCAGAAATTAGAATCCAGAAATAGACTTAACTCAAATCCACGGGTTGTCAGATTTGTGATCCCGGTGATGATCAGGATCAAAAACAATACCCACGAAATACGACTGAATTTTTCACCAATAATCTTGAAAAATGTTCCGCGGTTTGGTTCAATGATTTTATGGCGCGAAGTAGGAACCAGTACCACTACCGTAAATAACATCCCGCCAATCCAAAAAATAGCCGATAAAATGTGAACAAACAGAGATAGGTAATACATATACTAAAGGCCTGTGGTTTTCCGCAGCATTATGTTATCTGCGTTCGGTTCTAAAGGTTCTAAAAATTTGTATCAACACTCCGCCAAGGAACATCAAAATAGCTAATACGTTCATCCAAGACCCGGCGGAGCGTACGACAAATATTCCTAAAAAATCCCCTGAAATTCGGATAATTAATGATCCGTGAAGTAGAATAAGCGGCAGGTAAAAATAGCGGCTCCAAGTGATGATTTTACCGGAAAGAGATGGAATGATTACCGATGCATGGGCAAATATCATGCTAAAAATAAAACCCACGAATACCATGTGCAGCAAAGCATCATAGATTGGCCCGGCTGCAGGAAGCCCATATATCAACCCAAAAACACCGGTAAGAATCAGCCACCCATATCCACTGAGTAAACACCAGGCGCTATACTTAGTCCATTGCACAGATTTGATTGTCTTTCGTGCTATGTCATATTTAATGAGCCAAATGGCTGAAACGAGGGTGGAAGCCATCAGCAGATGCCAGCCATGTATGCGGTTAAAGTGTAGTAGAATGGTTCCTGATATCCAGATAAAAATGAATGCCACAAAAGCCAACTGTGCTTTTTGGGGCGGACGCATTACTCGGTTCAACTCCAGACGCTCTCCAAAAATGGTGAGAACAGGAAAGCCCATCCACCAGATTACGATCTCAAAAACGGGAGCTCCCATTGAGAATAAAAGATTCCCTATGAATAATGAGGTTCCGCCCATTGCCATGATATAGTGGTAGATCTTTGGCTGAATGAGGCAGATGTGTAATAAGGTGCCGGTCACAAATAAGCTACCGGCGGTAAACAGCCAACTTCCATATTGCAGATCCACAAAAAGCATGAATATTACTGATGCTGCCATCAAAAAAGGGCTGGAGAGTGTCCAGCGTTTTTCCAGTGCAGCGGCACGTTCCAGACTAATCAGCGTTCCCAGGAAGGCATTAATCATTAACGGTCCATGAAGTCCGCCCGGAATATTTAGGTTGATATCTCCAAGAAATCCCAATTTGGCAAGCCCTGCATACAAGCCGGAAAGTAATCCTAAGGCTGCAAAGGCCATAAAACCGGCCAATAACTTATTTGAGAACTGAAAATCGTGCATCCTGTTATAGATTAAGCTGAGGCGGAGGCACTGCAAAGAATTCAACATCAGGTACAATCATATCCACCGTCCATTCGGGTTCCATAACAAGTTTACTTTCGGCCGTCTCGATGCCTTTAATGTCGGTAAGGGCTTGGTCGATTTGTTGTTGTAGATAACGGCGCATGGGGCAGCCCGGAGTGGTTGTGGTATATACTATGATGACATGTTTATCCTCTATAAGGATGTTATATACCAACCCAAGATCCACGATGTTCACTCCTAACTCGGGATCTATTACCTCTCTTAATTTCCGGGCTACCCTGCGCCGTATTTCTGTCATAACATTTGGTGTCCCTAAACTAAATTCTTACTAATTCGTACTTTCCAAACTTGAGGGCCTTCTTCAAGATACTCCCATTGAAAAACATCGTCTCCCAGCATAGCTGCCATCTGATAGCGCAGTGGTTTAGGGTCATGATCATTTATCAGGATGAAAGCTTCATTATCTCTCAGATTCTCAAAGGTTTTGAAAATAGTTGGATGTTTCTGATGAGGAGGGATAACTCTGACATCTAATTCCTGTTCTATATCAGACATTTTTGTCTTATTTAAGGTTAAAAATTTTAGCTTAACCCCAGCTTTTAATCAATTCATTCAGCTTAGGGAATTTATCGGCCCATTGTTCGGCCTTGGGCAGTGGCTCTTTTGCCTCATTTATGATCTGGTTTGACCATTCTTCCGAAAGTTGTTCGTTCAATTCAATGTAATGTTCCCACTTCATAGGGACTTCATCATCAGGGTAGATAGCTTCTACCGGACATTCAGAAACACAGGCATCACAATCGATGCACTCAAAAGGATCTATAGCTAAGAAATTTGGGCCCTCTCGAAAAGCATCTACCGGACATACAGCCGCGCAATTGGTATGCTTACAATTTATACAGTTCTCGGTAACTACGTAAGCCATATTCGAAGGAATTTGGGTTTATTTCTTGCGGTACAAAGTTAGAGAGCTCGGAAATGAGAGTCAATAATAAAAACGGTAAAATTAGATTTTATTATATATTTGATGGGCAATTGCCAAATAGGTAATCCAGAAGAGAATGGCTATGCTTTGATGTAGAACACCTAACGAAATTGGAACTTGAAAAATGAGCGTTAGAACCCCAACGATATATTGTAGCAGGATGATGGTAAGTAAAGCCCCGCTCATGCCCTGAAGCCATTTACTTTCAGTTTGATGAACAGCAGCCTTCCACCAAAAAATGATTACAGCAAGTAATAGTAAGGTTCCATTCATGCGATGAATCCACTGAACGGTGCCGGGATTTTCAACCAGGTTGATGACAAAGGGCTCAAGCATTGAGAAGGTAGGCGGCAGCCATTGCCCGGCCATTTTTGGGAACGTGTTATACAGATAACCGGCATCGAGTCCGGCAGTAAAAGCTCCGTAGATAAGCTGTATTATAAAAAGAACACCAACTAAAAGAAGCCATTGGATGAGGCTCGATTTTTGCGTGATTTGCTGTGGTTTTTTCCGCAGGTCAAGAGCATACCACAGGCAAAAACCGATAAGCACAAAGGCCAGTATAAAGTGTACGGCAAGCCTGTAATGGCTAACATATGGAATATCGACTAAGCCGCTTTTCACCATGATCCAGCCCATGGCACCTTGAAGTGCTCCCAGCCCCAAAAGGATAACCATACGTCTCAACAACCTGGAATCGAAATAGCCTTTAATCCAGAAGTAACCGAAGGGAATGATGAACACAATTCCGATCACCCGCCCAATCATGCGATGTATATATTCCCAAAAATAGATGCTTTTAAATTGGTCTAAACTCATCCCGGTATTGAGCTGCTGATACTGGGGAAACTCTTTGTAGCGCTCAAAAGTATGTTGCCAGTCCGCTTCATTTAATGGCGGTATGGACCCCATGATAAGATTCCAGTCACTCATGGAAAGTCCGGAATCGGTAAGGCGGGTAATTCCTCCTACTATGATCATTACGCTGATCAACAAAACGCCGGACCACAGCCAATAGTAAACGTAATTTTTTTGAGAATGGGTCATTAGGTCATAAAATTATATGTATCACAAAATTAAGGACGGGGAAATAAACTTACAATATTTTAAACTAAAATTACCGTTTTTATTGAAAAAAGAACTTTCTTTGCCTATCATCATTCTGAAGATAACAATCGATCAATTTTTTGAATGTTAATCCCTCAGTTATGGCAGAGATCATGGAAAAAACAGACTCCCGGCTTTTAGCAATGACGGTATCGGAGCTATTGGAGCAAGAGTGCAGGGCAACGGATGTACTTAAAAATCTTGGGCTGACCGTTAAAGGAAATGAAGAGAAACCGGTAATAGAAGTCTGTGCCGCCCAGCAGAAAAACGAGGATGAGGTGTTGGAAGCTCTCCTAAAGCTTGGAAATGGAAAAGGTTTTGAGTACCCCTCTGGGATTTTTGGATGGTCGCCTGAGTTGGTAGTAAAATATTTAGAAGAAGAACATCACAATTATACCCGGTCGCTGGTAGAGGATGCTACCGGTTTTGAGCATCGCGCCTGTGATGTGCATGGAACCCAATATCCTGAACTCAACCAAGTGCGCTGGTATTTTGAGAAGTTGAAGGAGAAACTGGAATTCCATTTGAAATTCCAGGAAGATAAATTTTTTCCGACAGTTCTGAAGTTATTTGCTCAAAACGGCGAGCTGCGGGATGGACTCGTGCAGTCACTTAAAAAACAAATTAGACTCATTCAAAAAGACCAGGAAGAAATTGAATATCAGATTGGGCGGATTGCGGAACTAACCGATAACTTCACCCCTCCCAAAGAAGCTTGTACAACGTTTCGGCTGCTTTATATCACTTTAAAGAATCTGAAAGAAGATCTGGAGAAGCATCATTTCTTGGAAGAACAGTACCTTATCTCGAGAATTGAACCTGAAATTACGATCAATTAAATAAGTCTTTATGACCATAACCGGCCCCAAAAAAGAATTGCTGGATCTTATCAAACATCATGGACAATTAACCATTGATGAATCTGTGCAGAAAATGGACTTAGCCAAAACCACGGTTCGTGAACACTTCACGCAACTTGAAGAAGACGGCTACATTGAGCGTAGCTACGAGCGATCGGGGCGCGGACGACCCAGCCTGAGTTTTCGGCTTACAAAAGAAGGGCATGGATTGTATCCCTCATATGAGCCGGAGATGATGCGGGAATTTATTCGTTACCTGCAAACAGAAGGGGAGCATAAGATTCTGGAGGATTTCTTTAAGAAGTTTTGGGATCGCAGGTTTATGAAACTGAAGCTTATGATGGAAGAAGAGCAGGTGGAATCGGAAGAAGAGAAGGCACGGATTACAAGTCAGATGTTAGATGAGGAAGGCTTTATGGCGGAGTTTGATCGTGATGCCGATTCAGGAAAACTGATGATGAAAGAATGTAACTGCCCGTTTCGCGAGATCATTAAAGTGACAAAGTTACCCTGCAAGCTTGAAGAAGAATTTTACGAAAGGGTATTCGGAAAAGAAGTAGAACGAACCACCTATATAGCAGAAGGCGATTTTGCCTGTACGTACTGTGTAGGGTGATGGACGGTCAGTTTTTGCCTTTGTAAAACCAAGCAATAGAACCCCAAAAAGTATGTAGGGATAGGCGCGGATGAAGTAGATATTGTGGACGATTACAAGAAGGTTTTTAATCATCTTATAGGAAATATAAACTAGCGACTATTCGCAATGTCTGTGTTATCTGCGTTCTATTCGATCGTAAAAAATTAAGACGAACAGTATTACTGAAATTAATAAACGATACATCAAAGATGACAAACGAGGAACTGATACTTCGTATTAACGAGCTTAGGAAACAAAAGAATGCTATTATCCTGGCTCATAATTACCAGATTCCGGAAGTGCAGGATATTGCGGATTATATTGGAGATTCGTTGGGTCTGGCACGTAAAGCTGCTCAAACCGATGCTGAGACCATTGTATTTTGTGGAGTGCATTTTATGGCAGAAACAGCTTCGGTCATTTCCCCGGATAAAAAAGTGTTGATTCCCGATCTGGAAGCCGGGTGTTCACTAGCCGATACCATTACGGCGGAACAGTTACGTGCATGGAAAGCCGAACATCCCGGTGCCGTGGTTGTGATGTATGTAAATACCACTGCTGAAGTGAAGGCAGAAACGGATTATTGTTGCACTTCATCCAATGCAATGGAGGTGATCAATTCCATCCTCCAGGAAAAAGAAATCCTGTTTGGTCCAGATAAATTTTTAGGAAGTTATATTGAATTAATGACCGGCCGGAAAAATATGCACATCTGGGATGGAGCCTGCCATGTGCATGAAAAAATCGGAGACCTGAACCTGGGTGAAAAGCAGAAAGAGCATCCCGAAGCCGAAATTCTTATCCATCCTGAATGTGGGTGTTCTACCTCTTGTATGATGAACTCTGCTTTTTATTACGATTGCAAAGATGCTCATATTTATTCTACGGGTGGCATGATTGATTTTGTGAAAGAGTCGGAAGCCCAAGAATTTGTGGTTGCCACCGAAACCGGCATTCTGTACCGCATGAAGAAGGAAAATCCCGGCAAGACATTCATACCTGCAAACGAAGAGTCGGTGTGTGAGTTTATGAAGAAGATCAACTTGCAGAATGTGTATGAGGCACTGGAGTATGACCAATTTGAAGTGAAGGTACCTGAACCTCTGGCAAAACGCGCGATTAAACCCATTGAACGAATGCTGGCGATTGGATAAGGAAGTTGTCAGGCTGCGGTTTTCAGTTTTTGTACAAGAACCCAAACAACTGATGGCTGTGAGCTAAGGTCATAAAGCTCAGGGAAAAATTTTTTAATCATAAATCGACAAAAATGTCTGAAATAATCAAGAAAGAACTCGATGTACGAACGCTTATCCCTATAAAACGGCACGAAAAACTATTAAAGCTATTTAAAGATTTGCCGGCAGGAGAGAGCTTTGTATTTATCAACGATCACGATCCTAAGCCGTTGTACTATGAATTCCGATCCATTTTTGGCGATGTGGTAGGCTGGGAATATCTGAAACGTGATCCCGAAGAATGGAAAGTGCGTGTTACACGAACGGAAGCTTCAGAGGGGAGTAAAAGCTCAGGAGTCTCCACACTAATTGATCTGCGCAAAGCCGATAAAAAAGACTGGAAATATACCATCTTTCATCGATATGGGATGATGTTACCTAACGATGTGATGGAAATCCGAGCGGCTGAAAACCCAGCAGAGATCCACCAAATTTTTCAAAAGAAATTTGAGGGTGAACATAGCTGGGAATACAAAAAGAAAGAAGAAGGTGAATATGTTATACACGTACAAAAAAATGCAGAGAACGATGTGGATACCACGGATATTACAGTGGTAAATAAATTTGATGTACGTCCCTATCCTCCAGCCCAACGCCACGATATGGTGTTTAAAGCGTTTGATGAATTAAAACCAGGTGAGGCTTTCGTATTTATAAACGATCATGATCCCAAACCACTATACTACCAAATGGAAGCCGAAAGTGATGTTCCATTCAACTGGGAGTATCTGGAAGTGATGCCGGAAGAATGGAAAGTAAAGGTAATGAAAATGTATCGGGAATAAATAAAACCAACACTTCGAGGAAATCGAAAAACTTGGTTAATTAATAATTAAAATACGGCAGGATATCACTGAATTTCGAATTAAATAAACTTTTAAGGTATGAGTACAAAGCATAAATCAATACTTCCACCAGCCACTAATGAAATGTCAAAACAGCGAGCTGAGATGGCTCCTGATCAGGTAAAAGCGTTTCGAAACTTTAGTAAGGAAGTTTTTAAGGAGGGTGCGCTGGATAAAAAAACTAAGCAACTTATAGCTGTGGCATCAGCCCACATTACACAATGTCCGTATTGCATAAAAAGCCATACCAGGCAAGCAAAGCAGAATGGTGCTTCAAATGAAGAGATTATGGAAGCGATTTGGGTTGCTTCCGAAATGCGTGCGGGTGCTGCTTATGCACATGCAGCTGTTGCTATTGAGGCAATGAATGATGCTGACGGATAAAAAAATATTTATTTGATTTGATACTAACGAAGAAAGGGCAAGAAATAGCCGTTAGTAGTGTGCAGATCAAAAGTATTTATGATGCTGTTTCTGAGCAGGACGGCTATCGTGTTTTGGCCGATCGCCTGTGGCCTGTGAACTGCCTATGCTTATAGCCGTTCCGCAGGAAAAAACTGATAACCAAAGCACTTTAATCTGCACATGGCCTTGGTAAAAGAGTAGGACCATCAAACTATCTGAAATTCATTCAGGATTATTTTTGATAAATTCTGTCCGTACTTACTTTTAGGAGCATTCAGGTTTTGTACTACTCACTATCACATAACGAAGAATATTCCGTAAAAATAGAATACCCCCTAAAATAGCCGTAATTCCACCAACTAATAATAAACCAAGTCCGATATATATTTCTGGAGATAGGATAAGTTGTTCTTCCCCAAAAACCTTACGTGCCAGACCGTAGGTTCCGGCAACTGCCAATCCGCTTACGAAAATGGTTTGACCAATTCCGAAGATAAATAATTGAATAGCTTCCTTTCGGTTTCTTTTCTGCGATGGGGATGGGTACCCATAATAATACATTAGCTGATAAGCTCCAGCCATAAATGCTATGGTAACGGCTCCAAGAGTTGCATGATAATGGGCTGGGACCATTGTGTTGGATCCTCGTATCATAGCGCCAAGGATGAATCCACAGAGTGTAAGAAAAATACTCCAAACAAGACCTGTATAAGCAGGGCTAGATAATAAACCTTTGGGTTTAAATAGGCTTTTGTGTTTGATCATTTTTAATACAGTAATAACAATTACGACCGTAATTATTGGGAAAATTCCCCATTGCATATATCCGGTAAAGCCATTGATGTATAAAGCAGAAGAAGTGCCATCGAATAGTAAAAAAGGTGCGAAAAACAAGGGCAAGGTGTATAGACCAAAAAGAAAAAAGCTGACCCGATATGATACAAACAGTTTTTGCGTAATTCGGTAGAAAAGAAGCCCCCAAATGGCTGTACCAGCTGCCATATTAGCGAATTGAAGTACGTGCCCTCCGCCCCAAAGCACTAATTCAAAATAAACTTCCCGGGACATTTCAGTAGGAGTAATTGCCCAGGCTTGGATAAAAATAAGCATACCGATAATCAAAATAATGCCTACTGCCTGAAGTATAGGGATTAATGAAATCGGAAAATTATGTGTGTTCGAAAAGTGATGTTCGCTAAAATTCAGAAGCATGCGTTCATCAAAAAATGTGAGGATCACTGCCATGGAGAACAAACAAAGACCACCAACAAAAATGAAATGATCAATAACAGGTACATAGTTTGACAAGATAGGTTGCCCAATCGGAATAAAACCGCTTATAATAATTACAATAGTACTTACTAATGCCAGTCCAAAAGATACAAGCTGTCTTAAATTAATAGAGTTTTGGGAAGATGGAATCATCAGGAAAAGTCCTGTTACGAAAGCATAAAAACTTATCGTTAGGGCGAGATTTACGTGTACGACAAGAATGCGACGCATCCATTCTATCCCAAACATCCAATCATTGATATAAGGTATACGGCCCAGCATAATGAATAAGGAAAGAAAACCGGATAAAATAAGGGCTGTAACGCTAAATAAGACCCAAGCCTTTGATAATTGTATTGGAGTAATTTGGGGAAAGATGCCTAGCTTATCGGATATTGACTGGTTTTTTGACAAAATGAAAACTGTACTATCTGAGGATTTAGGGTATTTGAGTTGATTCTATAAATTCTGTTTTACTGCATTAAAGATTATTGCATCGTCTACGGTAAATATTATTCATCCCTTTAGGGAACCAAGTATTAGTTGAGAGAAATACATATATATTATAGCGCTTACTTGGGGTGTCCTTATTGAGGGATGGTTTTTGCGACCTTATTAGCAAGGTAAAATCTTATCAAGAAGTGCTTTGCTGGAAGTATTCAGTCGGCTGATCTTTAATCTGATGACATGCTTAAGGTAAAGTTATAAGTATTAAGAATAAAGACTCTTAATTATTAATATGGTCATTTATACGGGCTATTTTAGTACAAATGTATTACTGAACTTCATGTATTCTTATTCTGATCGGTATCAAAAATAGCAGAATTGCGGATCAAATAAGCTAAAGCTTCATAAGTCAATCTTCTTTCCAGCGCCAGACTCGGTGCATGGGGGAAGGATTATCCTTTCGGTGTTGCTGTGTGCTTATAAGTCGAATTTTTTCTGTACAAACATAGCTTACTATGCTTGAAGCTGCTATTACAGGAAGTAATGATGAGCCTGTCAAACTGGTTAAGATTACACTTGTGCTTATAGGTGTTTTGGTAACTCCAACATTAACCGCTGCCATAAGTCCTACTATAGCCACCGGCATAGATATAAACTGATCTGTGGCTAGAGAAATAGCAATACCACTTGCAGCACCAATAAAAAACAGGGGAAAGATAAAACCACCCCGGAAACCCGAATGTAAAGTAAAGCCAATTGAAAGCATTTTCACCACTACCAATAAACAAAGTAAACCCAATGCAATAGCAAAGTTGTAATCAGTTTGAAGTACAGGGATACCCTGAAGTAGCTCTATGATTTCAAATTCACTCCAAAATAATGGTGTTGTAATAAAACCAGTAGGAATAACGGATGCTAACAAACCAATAGTTAAACCACCTACTAAACCGAGTATGACCGGAGATTTTTTTAACGGTTTTAGTAAAAGTTCAATTTTCTGAAAAATAATTATAAATATTATGGCAATGAGAGCTCCGATAAGACCCATGCTAATTCCCTCAAAAATATTTAGCATGGAAGGGTTCTCCAATACGGGCAGATTATATAAAGCACCTTCATATCCAATAAAAGTCCTGAATACAATAAAAGCCGCCAATGCTGAAATAACGGAAGGAATTAATGCTTCATAATATTCAAGACCCCGGTTGTGGGGAATCTCTAAGGCAAAAAGAGCTCCCCCAATGGGAGCCCCGAAAAAAGCTCCCAGGGCAGCTGCCATCCCACAGAATGTAAAGGTTCTGATAATATCGCCATGAACTCTTAGCTTCTCAGCGATTTTCCCACTGCTACTCCCGATGAGCTGAACCAGTGGAGCTTCAGGCCCGGCACTACCACCAAATACAATACTCGTAATTGAGTTAACGAACATAGACAGGTTCTGTTTAAAATCCATCCGCCCTTGTTTTAAGTGTATATTATTAACTACTGCTGAAATTTCTCCTGGAGCTCTTAAATATTTCACAGAAATTCCAACTAATAGTCCTCCCAACGTTGTCAAAAGCACAGTAACTAAAATCTGGCTGTATGGATTGCTTGTGAAAACGGTTTGTATGGCTGGGTTAATAATATCCCATACTAAAATCAGGCCTCCATCAAGGATGTAGTAATATCCGGTTGCTATGAATCCCCCCCATTAATCCAATAACAGTGGCCCAAAGAAGCATTTTTCCATAAGGAAGAAACCGGTTTTGTGAAGAGCGACCGGGAATTTGGAATAATGATTTAGGGGAGTAATTCATTGGGTTTATTGGATGGATCGATGAGATCGTAATTCTCAGCAAAGCTACACATAAAACTCGATAAACTCAGGTAGCTACATGCAATTTCAGATTGTAAGATTAATGTGTTTAGTGTATTAGTTTGGCTATTTTCAGATAGGATTTATTGATTCTAAATCAGTTAATTTTTTAAAAAATGAATAGAATAATACTAAGCTCATTAGATTACGAACGTATATACGAAAGCATCGGAAATGCTCAGGAAACCGGGGACATTTCTGAAGAGGAAGCCATCAGCTTAGCAGCAGAACTAGAACAAGCTAAGATTGTAGAACCAAAGCAGATGCCAAAAAATGTAGTAACAATGAATTCGAAGGTGGTAATTTCATTTGTTGAGGCTGAAAAAGAGATTGAGCTTCAAATTGTATATCCGCGTGATGCTGATGTGAAAAAAAACCTTATTTCCATTTTTTCACCCATAGCCGCCGCTCTTATAGGATACAAAGAAGGGGATATAATTGATTGGATTGTGCCTTCAGGTCCAACAAGTATTAAAGTGGATAGAATTGTATATCAGCCGGAAGCCGCTGGGCAATTTGATGTTTAGAACTATTTTAAAAAAACAACTTTGCCAAACCTTTGTAACTCAAGCCCTGCTGACACCAAACTTTCGAGCAAATACTGCCTTGTTTTTTTCCTTCACTAAGTACAGTAATTTCTGATACAATTTAGCCTTTTCAGCAGGGGAGAGCTTCTTCTTTTTAGCTACCCTTGGTTAACAAAAAAGCTGGATTACGAAGGTTCACATGATTCAAAAAAGGGTAGATTTGGAGCAATTTTTCCCAGTCAATTTCGAACCAATATACTTTTCTGACCTTTGCTTAAAGTCCTAAGAAGCCATTTTAATCTCGTTGCGAAGGTCTGTCTTCGCAACGCAGTACAGGGAGCTCCGGCTTCCCCTAAATAAATTCGAGTCCAATACCCGAGTGCAGCAACACTGGAAGCCGGAGCTTCCCGGATGGGTTAAGCAGCCGGAGCTGCATAACCAGAGAACATTCAATAAAACTGATATTAGTAAGAGCTGCTCTCACTGGATGACCTCAGAATTTTTGTTCAGCAGAATGACTTCTGACCTATCTCCATTCTGGTCATAGGAATATTGAATGATGGCAGCTCCATTATCCATACGATTGACCAGCTTATTTCGGGTATCCAGATATTCTATTCTAACCAAACGTCTCAGGTCATTGTATCTGTATTTTACAGAAGCATATCCTCTGGTTTTGTGTGGTATCGGATTCCAGTCGCTGTCATAATAAGAAAGCTGTGTTCTGAAATTCCCGGTCTCATCATACTGTATTTTTAAATGGGTGTATCCGGCCTGCTGATGAGGAGAAGGAGTACCATCCGGCCCGATGAAGGTCCGCTCTGATAAATTCCCGAATCGGTCATAGGATGTCAGAGACCTGGCAATTCCGTAATCACTGTAGATAACGTTTTTTGCTTCGTCTTTGTGAACAAGTCCGGTTTCGTAGCCAAACTCATTGAAATCCTGAATACCGATGGCTACGTTGGGACCGTTTCCTTTTTCAAGGTCACCGGCTTTATCGAGAACTTCCCATTTAACAAAATTTCCATCGGAATTTACAGTTATCAGGTCTTGGGCGGCACCACTTTCATTTTCGACAAGATTGCCCTGCCGGTCGATATTTTGCATCAGACGAATGCTGCCACTTGGACTAAAGAATAACTTCAGACGATAGAATTCAAAACCGGGCCGAATAGCCATCTGTTCACCTTGTTGGTTGAAACGGTCTTCAATGATATAACCTTCTCTGTGGTAGTTCCAGGTATAGTTATAGATCCCCCAGCCATTCTCGATTCTGTTTCCATTTGCATCTTCAAAAAACAGCGCCTTTCGAAGGCCATGTTCATCAAGTTCATAAACAAAGGTTGTTGTGTTTCCCAAAACTTGGGTAGGATTATTATTGGTATCATAAAAGGAAATTTTTGAAGAAAATCCATCACTTGTGAATTCCATGCGGTGAGCAAGGGTAAATAAACTTGCAGTATGGTTGGGTGATTTTGGCGTATGTCCGTTATAGAATTCAATAGAGATAAGTTGATTAGTATCTGAATAATTAAACCGATAGTGATGTCGGGTTAATGCCTGGTTTTTTGACAAGGGGATACTTCCTTCAATTTCAGATAAAGGCGTTTCAACAAATCGAATGGTGGAATAGTATTCAGTATGCTGGGCCAAAAGAGGGGCAGTACTGATAAAAAAGCCAAACAAAAGAATGGTCAGGATTTTCATGATATCATTGAATGAATTAATTGTTAAATCAATGATACAGAAAGCGTTCTAATATGATCTTCCCGGGCTTGTCTCAATTCAGGAATTGAGACATAATTCAGGAACCGAAATGCTTTTTTCTGAATGCCAGTGGTGAATAACCGGTATCTTCTTTGAACACCCTGTAAAAGGTAGCACGGGAGTTAAAACCACTTTCCTGGCCTATGGCTTCAATGGAATAGTCGTTAATGGCGTCGCTCAGAATTAATTCCTTTGCACACTCTAATCTGCATCCATTAATATATTCCGGGAAACTCATGCCTATTTCCTGATTTAATGCCAATGACAGGTAACGCGTATTGATAGCCAGCATGCCGGAAAGTTCATCCAGAGTAATACCGGGATTTTTATAAAGTTCATTCTCGGTAACTGTCTGATTAATGAGGGCAGCAATTTTTTTCAGATCATGACCGGTAAGAGCCGCAGTTTTTTTCGTTTTATTTTCCAGTTCAACTTCGCCGAGTTCTTCCAGCCTGATATACATCAGGGCTGAGATTGCAAGTATGAGAATGAATATGGAGTTGAAAATGATTTCGAGTTTCCATTCGATAAACGAGACACTCATCTCACGAAAGAAGAAGATCTGAATAGGGTAGCTGCTGAATCGTAATAAAAAAACAAGAACTGCAATGGAAGCAGATATAGCTATGAGATACTTGGTGTCTTTGAAGACCGCTTCCTTTAAAAAACACCGCAGTTCTTTATAAATTTTAAACAGTACAAATCCCGGAATAACGATAGAAAAAAAGAACAAGAGGGGACTCATAAGTATATTTTCCGGTCCGGGTCTGCTGTCTTCAAGAAATAAATGAACCTGATTCTTAATCATGTTGTAGTCAGTGTATATCATTCTAAGCACAGATTCTCCAAATAGCCAAGCTGGAGGGATTAAGAGCAATAGAAATAATTTTTTTTGAAGTCTGCTACCAGTATAAGTCTGGATAAACGCTAACACTAAAGGATAAATCAATAACTGAAGTGCATACCCTTTATTCAACAGAATGTATAGAACAGGGAGGTTCTGAATAGCTTTTGTATCAATTAAAAGGTTATATGCCAGATTTAGACTAAGGACTGTAAATAGCGTGAAGAGAATTTTCCCGGAGAGGTTCTTTTTTAAAAGGCTTAATGAGTACAGTGTAAAGAATGAAGCAACACCGAAAACCATAATCCCGATTATACTTGTAAGGCCTAGTCCACTCATTTACCGGAGGTCAGAATTGTAGTTGTTTCCTAATAGTTTTTATACAGACAAAGCAGATTATAGGAAATTTCAAATCGAAGAGAATAATTAATTTTCATTGAAGGAGGGCAGAGATTTGAATGCTAATTTCACTTTACATTCGCTTAGCCAGCCTTTATAAAAATGCGAACTTTACTCTGTGCACTATAGCATTTACTGTGAATTCGAATATTCGATCAACTCCTCTACATAGTTAAAATCACCTTGAGATTGAGTCAGTTTAATAAAGGTTTTTACTGCCGGTGCATACAACCATATTTCTTCTTCTTCGGCATTGTATCCTCTGGAATTAGTAGTTTTACCGGTGTATTTGATGGTATAGGCCATGAAGGTTCCGGCTTCTACCGTTTCTTCCTGATAGGATAACACCTCTGCGTTTTGACACTGTGTTCCGGTTGTACCATCCTGACTGGTCCAACTGTTTTCGTATTTCCATTTTTTACCAACTTCCAATGGCCAGTCGTACTTAGGGGTTTCGCTTTCATCCGGCTTCACGATGTCGGCGAGGGGAATGGTGTCATTGCCTACGGTCATGCCTAATCCTTCCTTCATTTGTACGATCACTCGTTTGTCGGTGCCATCTGAACGTACTTCTCCTTCAGTCGTTACGCCTTTGTATTTCCAAACCCACGTTTCCCCAAGTTGATAATCTTCGATAGTAGGTTGTTGGGTAAGGTCAGATGTTATCGGGCTACCGCAAGCACCTAATATGACCAAGGATAAGAGTGTTATAAGCTGAGTTTTCATTGTTGTTTTTTTGATAATGATTTTAGCCTTGAATGCATGACGACTGTATTATTTCCCGTTCAATCATCTCATTCTGCTCTGTATTTTGCACATGCTTAGAATCTTCTATCAGCTTACTTTTTTTGAGTGATGGAAAGATCTTAGATGCCCGTTTTATCATTTTATTTCCGGGAAACATGATGTCATTTCCGGCCGCGAAAATGGTAATGGGAGTTGTGATTTCTTTGGCTGCCTTAGCATCTATGACCGGAACCGGGGTAAAGTCCATTTCAAATTCCAGAAAAACCTTAGACAGAAATTCGATAGCAAACTCATCCCGGTCAGTAAATAGATGGGATAAAAACCTCTCGACATATTTCACTTTTTGAGTCTTCATATACATCTTGATGGGTATGAAAACTTTGAACAAAGCCTTCAATGGATTTCCATTTACGATATAAGCGGGAGCTGAGAGATACACTTCTTTAATGTTGCTCTCATCGTATTCCAGAGTTTTAAGAATGATCAATCCCCCAAAAGAAAATCCTGCCATTGTCACTGAATCTAAATTCAGTTTCGTGATGATCTCGTTCATCCATTTTCCATAGGAATCATCTTTCATACTCAGGCGCGTCTCGGCACTTTTGTTAGGTTGAGCCAGTACATCCACCGCAAAAACTCTATACTTTTTATGCAGGTTAGCATAGGTCTCGAGAGCAATAGGGGCACAGCCATTTGAACCATGAACGAGGATCATTGGTGGTTTTTTTGGATCTCCGGTAGCTATGATGTTGGTTTTGCCGAATGTGGTATTTACCGTTACATATTCGTAGTCAATATTCAGGCTCTCCAGTTTCGCATCGTAAAGCCTGAATATTTCTTGCTTTCCTTTTTGAGATTTAAACATAGTATCAGGTTCTGAGTCTGTCTTGGTAGAATTATTTTTTTGGCGTATCCCATCGTTGCTCCGAGGCAGCCAAACTTTAAAAATTCCACCCTAAGTAAATGTTCGGCTCAAATAGGAAGACGTTTCCATATTTGTCATCAAACTCTTTAAACCCTTCAGGGGAGTTGTTGTCAAACATCCATTGGTTTACATGAACCTGAGGTTCTATGAAAAAACGTTTTTTCTTACCGATCGTGAAATGGTAGCCCAAGTGGTACGAATTGTAAACTTTAAAGCCATTCTTGATTTTATTGCCGTCTAGATCGGTATAGGTTTGAATTTGTGGCAGTACTTCAATAGATCCAAAAAGCCCTTTCCAAAGCATACGTTGATAAGAAATACCAATTCCGGTTTCTCTAAGGTAGCCATCGTAATAGTCACTTCCTGACTCGATCTTATCCAATAGGCCTTCCCACCATAGGATTCCCATAGGTTGAAACAATCGCCAGGTGGCAAATTTCACACCTACAATGTTTTTGTTGTCCAGGTTACGTTTTACATGCAATTCTACCATTTGAATACTTGTACGCTTGTCATAACCATAGATAATCTCATCTGGAACTATATAAGGCATACTTACCTGCCACTTATAGGCTACTTCATCTTCTTTATCCGTTGATGAGTTAGTTTGTGCAAAAGCACTAATTGAGACAAGCGTAAAAACAATAATAAGTAGGTTTTTCATTGTTCTGAATTTTAAAAGGTTAAATGAATGATTTGATAGTTGTCGATAGATTCAGTCTTAAAAATCCACTTTATCGAATCGACAGATCAATGATCGTGAGAAATAGCAGGCCAAACGTCCTGATATGAAATTGCGGACGTATTGGTGAGATTTTGGACTTTTGGGAAGCCTATGGTGAGATAATTAAACCGGAGGTGTATTTAACCTCGTTGCGAAGGTCTGCCTTCGCAACGGAGTCCAGGAAGCTCCGGCTTCGCATTACTGAATGGAGTCCATTACCCGAGTGCAGCAAGACTGGAAGCTGGTGCTTCCCGGGTGGGGTTACGCAGCCGGAGCTGCATAACCAGAGAAAACCCGGGGGCGCATTTTTTCTCTTCTTTCTGTATTATGAATAGCGGGTTGCCTGCAAACCAACTGCTTTATCTTTGATCAATAATAAATCCATAGCTATTCTGCCTTTTCTGAACCTAAGCGCAGATCCTGAAAATGAATACTTCAGTGACGGTATTACTGAGGATATCATAAATGCCTTAACCCGGGTTGAGGGTTTGAAAGTGACCGCCCGAACCTCGTCTTTTGCTTTTAAGGGCAAGCAGATGGATGTGCGGCACATTGGTAATCAGCTGGGAGTTTCTACGGTATTGGAAGGGAGTGTTCGTAAGTCAAAAAATAGAGTTCGGATATCGGCACAGCTGATACAAACAACGGATGGATTTCAGATATGGTCGGGCCGTTTTGACCGGGACATTGAGGATATCTTTGAGTTGCAGGATGAGATTAGCCTAGCTATCGCGGAACAGATCAGGGAAAATTTTGGACACCTGGAGATCAGTGAACGCCTGGTGGATATACCTACCGATAATATTCAGGCCTATAATCTATATTTAAAGGCGCGATATAATCACTTGCGTTGGGACAGTGAAGGCATTGGAAATGCGATGAAGTTTTATCCGCAATGTATAGAGATGGCTCCGGATTTTTCCTGGCCCTATTTCGGAGCGGGTTATTGCCATTCAATGTTTGGATCATGGACCCCGAATATTGCTTCACTTGATAAGGCCGCAGATTATATAGACAGAGGGTTTGAGATCGACGATCAGTCATTTCTGGGATACTATAGCAAAGCGACGCTTGAATTTTGGGGGCACTGGAATTACAGGGAAGCAGAGAAGCTATATCAAGGCTCAATGGCTTTAAATCCATCTTATACGGAAGCCGAGGAAGGGTTAGCTGAATTATATACGGCCATTGGCTGGTTTGATGAAGCCATGAAGCATACCAAACATATCTTACAACTCGATCCTTTATCCCCCAATCATCATTTCACGAAGGCAAATATTCACTTTTTACAGAAAGAGTATGAGCTCGCGCTTAAAACCGTTGAAACTGCTCTAAATATAAACCCGGCCTTCACGCATGCAATTGCATTAAAACAGCTTTGTCTGATCAGCTTGAAAAGGGGAGAAGAACTCGAAGCATTTACAGACACTAATGACTTAGCAGAATCGACGAAGAGTTGCCGTATCCTTAATGAACTCATTGGTCGGCCCGATGATCATGAGGTATCTTTATGGCAAATTGAAGAGGCTGTACATTCGGAACCTATATCACTTATTCCCTGGCTGCTTTACCTATACGTGAACGCAGGTTTGGAGGATAAAGCTCTGGGAGTACTCACGGATGCTGTGGAAAATAAACGGGGTCAGTATGCCAATTTTCTCAGTATTCCATTACTCGAACCGATCCGTACATCAAAAAGCTACCAGGAACTGGTGAAGACAAATTTTCACTCATCACGCTTACCTGAAGCGGAAAGCATTCCTGATTCTGTTGTAGAACGATTGAAGAGACAAAGCGGTGCGAATGGTACGGCAAGTGCACTAATGGATGAAGATGAAGTCTCGATGGTTTCGGATCAGCTCGATCAAATTATGAATCACGACATGCGTTATTTAGATACGTCCTTATCGCTGAGAACACTTGCGGAAGAAGCGAATGTTCACCCCAACAAGCTATCCTGGATGCTCAATGACCAGATTGGGATGAGTTTTAACGATTATGTAAATAGTTTCAGGCTGGAGTGTTTCAAGGAAAAAGCTCTGGACCCCGTTAATAAGAACTTTACGCTGTTGGGCTTGGCCTTTGAAAGTGGCTTCAACTCAAAATCTACCTTTAACGACTACTTTAAAAAGAAAACCGGACTCACCCCCCGGAAATGGATAAAACAACAGGGTGGTTGATCCGATTTGGGTACTGACCTGAAACGCTGTAATGCAGCGGTGTTTCAAAGATAAATGACTCTAGTAGTTATACAGACAGCAAGCAAGTCCCTCACATCATGAAAGCTGAATAAGACCGAAACCCTTTCTTCATCTTATTTATTCTTTGTTCTCTTAGATGTACTCTCCAAAAGGCCAGGGCAAAAAGTCCGAAATCTCATAAAGACTCCGAATTTATGTATCCGTACGATTGCTGTTCTTTATCTGGTGATCTTGGCTCTGTAATCAAGATCAAACATCATGAAACGTATATTAGTAGCCGGAGCCACCGGATACCTTGGCAAATACATTTTAAAGGAGCTGCAGCGTTGGGAAATTCCCACAACGGCTGTAGCACGCTCTCCAGAAAAGCTAAACGACCTCGATCTAGATAATGTGGAGATCATTCAGGCCGAGGTCACTAGACCTCAGACGCTTTCGGGCTTATGTAATGGAGTAGATGTGGTGATCTCCACCATCGGTATCACCCGCCAAAAAGATGGGCTTACCTATATGGAAGTTGATTATCAGGCAAATGTAAGCTTATTGAAAGAAGCAGAACGAGCCGGGGTTCAGAAATTTATTTATATCTCCGTACTTAATGGTCAGCATTTAAAAAATCTCAGAATGGTTGAGGCCAAAGAACGGTTCGTAGATGAGCTGAGATCTTCCGGTATGGACCATACTATTATACGTCCGAATGGGTTTTTCTCGGATTTGAGTGACTTCCTTAGCATGGCCGAAGGCGGCAGAGTGTTTCTTTTTGGGGATGGGGAGTACAAACTGAATCCCATTCATGGAGCTGACCTTGCTGAAATTTGTGTGGAAGCTATTGCCCGTAATGAATCCGAGATCGAAGTTGGAGGGCCGGATATCCTTACCCACAATGAGATCGCAGAACTCTCGTTATTTGCGTGGAATAAGCCCCGGAAGATCATACACCTTCCTGACATTATCCGGGTACTGGCCACTCATACCGCCCGCTTGATAACATCACAGAAAACCTATGGACCATTGGAGTTCTTCTTCACTCTCATGGGCAGAGATAATATTGCAACCCGCCACGGCATTCATCGTTTACAGGATTTTTTTAACCAAGAAGTACAGCAAATAAAACTACAATCCAATCAAAAATAATCTTATCAATATGAAATCTTATACATTTATCATTCTTATGGCCGTGGCATTTCTGCTTACCGGCTGTGGAAACGCAGGTATGTTTGTGGCCTCCAATAGTACCGAGGTTCAGCTAAAAGAAGGAAACTATACTATTGTGGCTAAAAATGTGACGGGCACCTCTGAAGTATCGCATTTATTTGGAGCCAGTTATTCATGGGGCGTTGCCACTAATTCTATAGGTTTAATTCCTCTTGATGGAAATAAAATGTTATATAAAGAAGCTCGTGAATCGCTTTGGGATAACTTTGAGAAACAAGGTGAATCGATAGAACGGAGAACACTTGCGCTTATTAACATTCAATATGACTCCAACACGACGAACTTTGTGGTTTATACAAAAGCATCGGTTTCTATTACCGCTGATATCATCGAGTTTGAATAAGAAAAGTAGATAAAGTGCTATGAATAAAAGGTTTCGTTCGATTACGAATGGAACCTTTTTTTATACCCTCATTTTTAGTCAATAAATACTAACAAATGCCACCTCATTGTCCAACAGTGAAAATATGCTTACTTTCTGTGAATGAAATTTATCCGCTCATACATACATAGAATTAACTGGCTAACCACCGCTGGATTTATCCTATCCTGGCTGTTGATGGCTATTGTGCTACCGGTTAAAATTCTGGGTTTTGTGGACTCTCATTCCATCTATTCCGTATTTAATGCCGATGAAGGTTGTTATGAATTGGTGGTTGATCACCATCAGGATGATGAAGGGTTTCACCTGATGGATGAGGAGAACGATGTACATTCTTTTCATAGCTCCTGTTGTTTTGATGACCTTGCCCTGACCTTAAAGAAGCAGGAAACCGATTTCTACCTTTCGCTGAGCTATGAACATGAGGAATTCGAAATCAGTCTCCTTTCTAAACAAACTCAACATTCTTTTACTATTGGGGAACTTCCTTTACCACCTCCGGTAATGCATCAATCGCTCCGGATTACTCGCCTTCTCATTTAAACTCCTTCTTATTTGGCAGTGTGATATCTGCTTTTCTCTTCTTTAAACATTGATCTCAGGAAAACTACGCCTGATTCAATTCATTTTCTAACTCACAATTTCTACATCTCTTTGATATGATTAATAATATCATTCGCTATTCTGTGCGGAATAAACTGATCATTGGTCTGTTGACCATCGCTTTGGCTGCATGGGGTACCTATTCACTTACCCAAGTTTCGATTGATGCCGTCCCGGATATAACCAACAATCAGGTGCGCGTCATTACCACTTCTCCGAATTTGGCTACGCAGGAAGTCGAACAATTCATCACTTTTCCGGTGGAGTTGGCCATGGCTAACCTTCCCGGTGTGGTGGAAATGCGTTCGGTATCCAAACTCGGCCTTTCTATTGTCACCATTGTTTTTGAGGAAGACATGGGAACCTACCTGCCCCGGCAGCTGGTTTCGGAACAGCTTAAAAAAGCCGAAAAGCAGATACCTGCAGAAATGGGCACGCCTGAGATGGCACCCATCACAACCGGACTCGGAGAAATTTACCAGTATATCCTGGATGTGGAACCGGAGTATGCCGATCAGTATGACGCTATGGAACTACGTTCTATACAAGACTGGATTGTTCGTCGGCAGCTCTCCGGCATTCAGGGGGTCGTGGAAATCAACAGCTGGGGTGGATTCCTGAAGCAGTACGAAGTGTCTGTGAATCCGGAAAAGCTTCGCAGCATGAACATCACGCTTACCGAAATGTATGAGGCGCTGGAAAGCAATAACGAAAACACCGGCGGAAGCTACATCGAGAAAGGCTCAGAGACTTACTTCATTCGCGGTCAGGGACAGGTGCAAACCCTGGATGACATTCGCACAACGGTCATCAAAACCGAAAATAACATTCCGGTTACCATTGGTGATGTAGCTGACGTTGGCTTTGGTCATGCCGTGCGTTATGGGGCTATCACCGCCAATGGGGAAGGCGATAAAGTAGGCGGGCAGCTCCTGATGCTGAAAGGCGAGAACACCAACGAGGTGATCGACCGAATCAAAGAGCGGATTGCTCAGGTACAGGAGTCGCTACCGGAAGGAGTGGTGATCACACCTTTTCTAGACCGCACCGAGCTTATCAGTGAAACGACGGCCACAGTCTCTGAAAATCTGATTCTGGGCGGGCTGATTGTGATCTTTGTCTTGGTCTTGCTGATCGGAAATTTCCGTTCCGGCCTGATAGTGGCTTCAGTCATTCCGTTATCTATGTTGTTTGCGCTTGGGATGATGAACCTGTTTGGAGTTTCAGCCAACCTGATGAGTCTTGGAGCCATCGATTTCGGGATTATCATTGACGGAGCCGTGATCATTGTAGAATTTACCTTGTATCAGCTCACTTCGAAATCCGGTATGCTTGGTAAATTATCCGGAGCCGAACGGGCGGCTAAAGTGGACGAGCTGACCATTCAATCTTCCAGCCGAATGATGCGCTCCGCTATATTTGGTCAGGTTATTATTTTGATTGTTTTCATTCCGATTCTATCGCTGACCGGCATTGAAGGCAAGATGTTTACCCCGATGGCGCTCACCTTTGGTTTTGCCATGCTGGGTGCCATGATTCTCTGTCTCACCTACGTACCGATGATCTCTTCGGTATTGCTGAAAGGCGGCATCAAGAATAAGAATGGTATTTCAGCGAAGATCATGAACTTCTTTAATGGAATCTATGAGCCGACCATCCGTTTTGCGCTCCGCAGAAAATCGCTGGTTCTGGGTGTTGCCGGAGCCTTATTCATTTCGGCACTGGTTGTGTTCTTAAGAATGGGCGGTGAATTCATTCCTCAACTGGATGAGGGCGACTTTGCCATTCACCCGCTGGTGAAACCCGGAACTTCTCTTTCCCAAACTATAGAAACCAATACCCGACTGGAAGGAATTCTGGTGAATGAGTTTCCGGACGAGGTGAAACAAGTGGTATCCCGCATAGGAACCGGGGAAGTGCCGAACGATCCGATGTCGATGGAAATGTCGGATATCATCATCATTCTGCACGACAAGGACAACTGGACTAAAGCGGAAACCAAGAACGAGCTGGCGGAGAAAATGCAGGAAGCTATGAGCGTGGTTCCGGGCGTAAATTTTGCCTTTTCCCAACCCATCGAGATGCGCTTTAATGAACTTATGACAGGCGTTCGGTCGGATGTGGCTATCAAAATTTATGGCGATGACCTGGACGTGTTGTTTGAGCAGGGGAATGAAGCGGCCGGCATTATTGGCGGCATTCAGGGTGCAGCCGATATCAACGTGGAGCAGATCACGGGCTTGCCACAAATGGTGGTAGAGTATGAACGGAACAAGATTGCTCAATATGGATTAGCGATTGAGGATGTAAATCAAGCCATTCAAACGGCATTTTCAGGTGGCAAAACGGGTGTGGTATTTGAAGGTGAGCGTCGTTTTGATATGGTGGTAAGATTGCAGGAACCGTTCCGGCAGGATATCGAAAACCTGAGGGATCTGTACATTAGTCTGCCGAATGGAAATCAGGTTCCTCTTGAACAAGTGGCATCTATTGGCTACCGGGAAGGACCGGCACAGATCTCCCGGGATGACACCCGCCGAAGGATTGTGGTAGGGGTGAATGTACGTAACCGTGATGTGGAATCGCTCGTTAATGAAATCCGTACGGAGCTGGAGGCTAACCTTGATCTTCCGGCCGGGTATTATATAACCTATGGCGGGGCTTTTGAGAATCTGCAGCGGGCAAAAGACCGGCTTTCTATTGCTGTTCCGATTGCACTGGGTCTCATTTTTCTACTGCTGTATTTCACCTTCAGCTCTTTTAAAGAAACCCTGATGGTATTTACCGCTATTCCGCTTGCGGCTATTGGCGGTGTATTTGCCCTGTGGATTCGTGGTATTCCATTCAGTATTTCGGCAGGGGTTGGTTTCATCGCCCTGTTTGGTATCGCCGTGCTAAACGGAATCATACTTATCAGTTTTTTCAAACAACTCAAGGAGGATGGCGTGACAGATATTGATCAACGGATTCTACAAGGAACCCGGCAACGATTGCGGCCCGTGCTTTTGACCGCATTCACAGATGCGCTCGGCTTTCTGCCTATGGCGCTTTCCACCTCAGCCGGAGCGGAAGTACAGCGACCGCTCGCTACCGTAGTCATTGGTGGATTGATCTCTGCGACTTTGCTCACCCTGGTGGTGCTACCGGTGCTCTATCGCATTTTTGATGAAGGCGTATCCTGGAATGTAAGCACTCCTAAAATAGCCGCACCCATTGTGCTGTTTTTTGGGTTGATGTTAGGAGCTCATTCGAATGTGTATGCGCAATCCGGATCACAACTCACACTTGATGAAGCCATTGAATCGGCTCTCCAAAACAACCTGAATCTGCAGGCGGCTTCTGAACGGGTAAAGAGTCAGAAGGCTCAGAGCAGATCACGTATCGATATCGGCGATACGGAGTTCTTCTACTCACGCAGTGAATACGATGCCGGTCAGGGACTTGGGGTTGAATCGTTCGGCATCAGCCAGGAGCTGCCCTTTCCGACGGAATTCATCAATCAGAAAAGGGTTGGAAATGCAGAAGTTGATCTTCAACAGGCAGAATTGAACCTGACCAAAGCCGAGTTGATCAAACGGGTGCGCAAAGCTTATTACCAAGTGGCTTACGGCCATCAGCAGTTGCAGATACTAAATGAGCTGAGTGAGGTTTACCAGCAGTTTATGGAAGCAGCGGAGCTTCGATATGAAACCGGGGAAGCGGGGAGGTTGGAGCTAACCGGGGCAAAATCGCGCTATCAAAATATGCAATCCGAGCGGATGAAAGCCGAAGCTCACCTCAAACAATACTACACGGAGCTTCGCCGGTGGACCTATATCGAAGATTCGGTTCAGTTAGCAGAAGCCTCGCTGGAACAGCTGTCCCGGGAATTTTTAAATGAAATGAATGGGATCAATGCAAGTGGCAATCCAAATCTTAGTTACTTGCAAGAGCAGTCCAACGTGGCCGAAGCTGAATTGGGTCTGCAACGCTCGCAATGGCTTCCCGACCTCGACCTTCAGTATAAAAAGCAGGAAGTGGCGGGAACGGATGGGTTTTACGGAATCCACATTGGGTTGAAGGTCCCGCTTTGGTTCACCGCACAGTATCAGCGCTCAAAGGCGGCAAGACTGGAATCAAAAGCAGTGTCGATGAAAGTGCAGGATTACCGATTTGAACTGCAATCTCGCACCGATCAACTCCGGTCAGAATTGGAACAGCTTCAGGTGCAGGTAGAATTCTATCAGAATGAGCAAATCGAGCTTGCAGATGAACTGATGAATACCGCCCGGAAAAGTTTTGAAGCAGGGGAGATCAATTATGTGACCTATACGAATTATTTGGATGAGGCCACCGATATCAAACAAAAGTATCAGCAGGTACTGCTTGAGTATCTGCATCAGGTGGCCGAATGGCAATATCTGAACGGACAATAACAACGAATTTGAAACACCTAAATAACACCATCATGAAATCATTCAAAAACAGTACACTAATAGTCAGTCTCTTCGGACTTTTATTTCTTTCAGCCTGTGGAGGCGGTGGAGATCAAGTGCATGAAGACGATCATGCCGAAGAGGGAGAACATACCGAAAACGCATTGTCGGCAGAACTTAGTGATCGGCAAATGGAAGCGGTGGGAATCGAGATCGGGCAATTTTCATATTTGCCTCTAAAGAACACCGTAAAAGCTAACGGAATGCTCGAACTTCCGCCTCAGAAAAAAGCGGACATCAGTGCGTTAGTAGCCGGGCAGGTTTCCGACATAAACGTGATTGAGGGAGATCGTGTGGAGGCTGGCGAAGTACTTGCCACTATCGAAGATCCGGGGATCATTGATATGCAACAATCGTTCATCGAGGCCAGCGAACAGCGGGAGTTCTTGCAGCAGGATTATGAACGCAAGAAGCGACTGTTGGATGAAGGTGTTGGCTCTGCGCGGGAATTCCAGGAAAGTGCCTCCCGTTATCGCTCCAATGAAGCTCGGATTTCAGGACTTCGATCCAAGCTCGATTTATTGGGATTAGATCCCGAGCAGGTGCTAGAAGGGAAGATCAGCTCCAAAGTACCCGTTCGTTCTCCATTGAATGGGTTTGTCCGACTGGTGGAAGTAAATACCGGAAGCTACATCACGCCGGGAGATCACATGTTTGAAGTGGTTGATAACAGCGAACTGCACATCGACCTGATGGTGTATGAAAAAGACCTGCATCGGGTAGACGAAGGTCAGATGCTATATTTTCGGTATGCCAATCAGCCTACATCAGAACTATATAAAGGCGAAATCTTTGCGGTTGGAAAAGCCTTTGAGCAAAACCCTAAAGCCGTGCGTGTACATGCACACCTGATGGAAGAACAACCGAATCTGCTGCCGGGTTTGTATGTGGAAGCGATGATCGTGACGGATGAGGAAACGGTACTCTCTCTTCCCGAAGAAGCGATCGTTTCAGATGGCGGGCAGTCATACATCTTTATGGTGGAAGAGGAAGAAGACCAGGCTGAAGTTGAAGAAGCTTCACATTCCGGAGAAGAAGAGCATCACGGCACCCATTTAAGAGCCATACCTGTGGTAACCGGCACCAGTGAAGAAGGCTATGTGGAAATTCGTTTGCTGGAAGAAGTAGCTGAAGAAAGTCGGGTGGTTACTAAAGGAGCATTTTTTGTGCTTTCAGAAATGCGTAAAGGAGAAGGCGGGCATGGTCATTGATCATGCTTTTTTAATGTAGAACTATCGTAATCCACACCTGACTCACTCCAAAATTACGAGCTGATTCTGCTCGATTTTCACCTTACCAAAGCCTGATTCGCGAAAAGCGATTCAGGCTTTTTTGTTTTTAAAAAAGGATTCAGAAAACGTATTATCAGTATCGTTTTTAGTTGATGTCAACACAGAGCCAATAATCCGGAACAGTTGAATACTTTTTTTGACACCACCTACCTGTTTTCATCCTACTCGTCAGAGCATATTACCGTGCTGTTGCTATTCTTAGGCTTTTGCATTTGGTTCATACCATTTATGAAGAAACGCAGCAACGATGTGCAGCGTAAAGTGCTACTGGTTATGGCAGTGATGATGTCCGTTTCTCAGCTGATGAAGATTCCGCTGAATATGTATGCCGGTACTTTTGACGTTACCCACGACATTCCTCTGCATATGTGTAATTTCCTGCCTTTTGTTCTTGTATGGGTGTATATGAAAGGAGACCGGAATACCTGGGCCGCTATTTTCTTTTGGGTGGTACTGGGCGTGTCGCAGGCCAACTTCACACCTTCCGTAGAATTCTCTCTGTTTCACTATGATGCCATTCGCTACTGGATGGTGCATCTCTTGTTGGTACTTGTGGCTCTGTATCCGGCTATTGAGTGGGGTTGGGAGCTGAAGCTTGGTGATGTCGGAAAATCGGTTGTTGTGCTGAACATCGTAGCTTTAGTTATCGGCGGGATAAATCTCATGCTGGGCAGTAACTACCTGTATGTGATGGGGAAACCGCCGGGTACCACCTTCTTCAGCATTTTGCCGGATTGGCCGGTATACCTGATTTATCTTGAGCTCATTTTTGTAGCGTGGGCGCTGATGGTGTATGGAGTATTTCGTTGGGTGAAAAGAGGGTTTGGTGCCTACAAATCCTCACACCGGCAAGTTCAGTCCGGAGCTAACGTTATGGATGATAAAAGTTAGTTTCACCTTCATTTGAACCGGATTATTCTCCTTCTACCTCCATACAGTTATCTTGTTTTACAAGATCTGGCCGGGTTCCGTAGGGATCAATACATACATAGTTGGGAAGTGTTTTGGTTTGAATAGTCATTTGCTGTTCTCCGTCTTTAATAGAAACGGACTTAAGAGACAATATCTGATCTTTAGAAGCCAGGGAAGGATGTTCAGTAAATAGACCCAAAGGAATTGGTTCGTTAAGGAAAACGGAAGATTCTATCCCATTCAGCAACTCATGCTTGCCCGCATCAACGGTGATTTGGGTTTCATAATGTTCATCTTTGATTTGATCAGATTCAGCATGTACTACTGATAGATCATAGGTGATGATTTTTTTGAACCAGTCATCAATAAGGCTATGATATTTCTCCGGTGTAGTTTTATAGAGTTCATTTAAGAACTCCGGCGTGGTCACCGTAGCATCGATTTCGTTTTTATGCCGGCGTACCAAAGTTTTCAGTACGTGATTGATGTTCTCTTCGCCGATCAGCTCCTTTAACGCATACATCACGATGTAGCTTTTACCATAGAGCATGTAGTGTTCACCTTGTTCCAGGTAGAGAGGTTGTTCCGGTGTGGAGGCGTATGAGCGTCCATTAAAGTAAGTATGATTGGCGGATTCACTGAGCTGATACAGGGAGGGCATACCGTAGTATTTTTCCATTACCGCGGCTTCTGTGTACTTGGCAAATCCCTCTACAAAAACAGCTCCTCCGCTCACGCTTTTTGTGCTGAGCAAATGTCCCCACCACTGGTGTGCAACTTCATGAATGGTACGTTTCGCAACCAGGCTAAAGGCTTCCGGGTTGCGTTCATCCACCAGGTATAAGTTATCTTCGACCATACTGATTGTCCCTGCAGCGGCATAGCCTCCAAATCTCCAGTGAGAGGGTATTTCAGCAATACGAAGATGATGTAACGGATAGGCTCCAAATTCCTCTCCGGCATACTCCAGGGTTTGCTTCACACTTTTCATAATGGTTTGCTTGTTGAAATCATGACCGGGATGAAAATAATGCTCAATGCTGATACCTTTGTACTCTTCCCGATCAATGTGATAAGCAGCAGAATGATAAGTAACAGCCGGGGCTACCGGTTGCTGAGTTTTGAATCGGTAATAATTTCTGCCGTTTTCGGTCCAGGTATCTTCCAGTGTGCCGATTGAAATGCCGGTTTGGAAGGCAGGTACAGAAAGAATAGTTTCAAAATCAATTCGCCCAAAACCGGATTCCATAACATCAAAATCGGCATCTGATGGCTGTTCTTTTTTCCGTTCGGGGAGGTTCCTTTTTTTGCGTTCTGTCTTGTCGGTAATTTCCAGGTTATCGGTGTAGCCCAGGTAGGGACTGAAATCACGCAAGTGCACATAACTCCCGTTGTCCACAAGATCTTTACCTGTATGTATTCCTTCTTGTTTGCTTTCTGTAGTGAATGTAAGCGTAACCGCATCTCCGGGGAGTATCGGCTTGTTGAAAGTGAATTCGTATATGCCAAGATCTGTATCGTGGTTCAGCAGGGTGGCATGTTCGAGCCGAATGGCGGACATGCTTTTCTTTTCTATAATCAAAGCTCTGTTTACAACGGTATCGCTTTTGTTAACCAAGGTGTAAGCCGCATCTACCGTATATCTTCTTTTCTGAGGATAGAGAGCTACATCTGTTGAAATTGCGATGGGATACAGCCATTCTTCCTTATCATACTGTTTGTACTTTTTTTCATAGCCAGCCCACCGATCCAGGTTTTCATCAGACGACAGGTATTCGGTTTCGATATTGGTCTTGTAAAAGATCATCCCCGAAGTACCCAGAAAGGCTGTTCCAAGGAAAAGGATAAAAGCCAACCGTTGAATTGGCCACCCTCTGAGTGTCTGTTTAATATGAATAAGAAATCGTTCGGAGATGCCTCGCCGCCACACATGAAGAGCAATCAGAGACAATAATAGCCCTAAAATCACCCAATGTGTCGAAAACAGATAAAAGGGTCCGGCACTATTACTTACTCCGGTCATATCTGAAAAAGTAACTGATGGCATGGCTCCTATTCTGAATAAAGGATGTTCAATGCCAACATAGCCGGAGAAAGGGGTAGCGAAAACGGCAACAAAAAGTCCGGTGATGGCCATTCCCAAATACTTATCAGGAGACAGTGCCTGTATAAACAAGGCGAGCAGAATAAAGAAAGCGAGGGGAACACCCTGGAAGTAGTACAATGACAGGTAGGTACCCATATCAATAGCGGCATAATCCATCACCAATTGAAAAGCGATGGCGATTACAATTTCGAGGGTGATGAACAGCAACGGAATGAAAAGCAGCACCGAAACTTTCGACCAAAATATGGATGCATTGGAAACAGGAGTTGCATCCAGAATGAGGTGTATGTTCTCACTTCGCTCTTTCCAGCCCCATTCGCCACTGTAGAATACAACCATCAGCACGCCGAAGATGAATAAAGCGGTGTTGTTTAAACCGGCTAATATGGCTGTAACCGGGTATAAACTCTCGGAATAACTGCCTCCTTCTATGAGTTTAGAATAGAACTCGGCCCCAAAAACAAATACAATGAAAGCGAGCATAGTCTGAAAAGGCAGGCTTTTGAACAATTGTGTTACCCCCATTTTACTTTGAGCAAAGAACCCATGCCAGAAATGTCTGTTACTTTTTAATGATGGGATTACTGGGTGGTAAACCGTGTCTTCCGGCTCATTATTCTGAGGAGCTTCTGCATCAGAAGGAGTGCGCTTATTGATTCTTTGGAGCTTCCGGAATGAAAACAACCGGTAAGTAAGCCCTAACACTGCGAATGCAATAGCAACCCAGAGCAAACGATTGGCCAGGAAGTTCCCGCTTAATGATACAGGGACGATATTCTTTTGAACGGGGGTAAGGTATTGGCTTTGCTCCATAAAGGCTGATATCCCAAATGGATCACCCAGAGCAGCCAGTGTCATATTATCGGTGTGAGTTGGTGTTGAACCGGCCAACATCGGGGAATCAAAGAAGAAGGAACAAACAAAATAAAGCACATACACCAGGATGGCAGATGCATATATCGACATGCGGTTCTTGGAGAGAATTCCCACAGAAAAGATAAAGGCAGAACAGATGAAGACATTCGGAAGTACGAATACCAGCCAGTTCCAGAAATAGGGAGAAATCGAAAATGGAGCGAGGCGATCGGGGTCTAAATCAAAAAGGTGCGCGCCTGTTATCATACCAATCAAAAGCGGACTAACAGACAATATGCTAAATACAAATACCCCGGCAAACCGACTTATAAAGAATGAATATTTTTGAACACCGGTACTGAAAATAATTTCCTGCATCTGCCAGGTACGATCCCGCAACACCCCGTTTATCACAAAAAACATGATTGCAAAAACGGCTCCGAGCGTAAAAATAGAGGTGTAATAGCTGATTTGATACGGTGCATTGAAGTCTACAAGATCGGGAGCAAAAGCCTGTCCGCCAATCTGTAATCCACAAAGGAAAAACAGGATCATAGCGACGGGTAAAGCCCATAGCTTTTTCTGGTACGTAATTTCGAATTTGAATAATGCTGAGATCATGATAAAGCCATAGTTTGCTGTTCTGATTTTGGCACAACTGAGAAGTAGAAATCTTCAAGGGTTGGTGGTATTGCTTCAAAATCGGGGTGCGGTTCATCCTCCGATTTTATATGAATTTGTGTATTACCGGCAACCAGCCGTGTGGATATCACCTCATAGTTTTGACGATAGCGGGAGAGGTCATCAGCAGGAATCGTTTTTCTCCATACTTTTCCTTCCAGACTTTCAACAAGGTCAGTTGGATTTCCGTGGACCAGTATTCTCCCGTGATCCAGGATGGCCATATTTGAACACAGATTGTAGATATCAGCAACTATATGAGTGGAAAGGATTACGATGATATTTTCACCGATTTTACTCAGAAGGTTCAGAAAACGATGCCGTTCTTCGGGGTCTAAACCGGCTGTGGGCTCATCTACGATGATGATCCGGGGATCTCCGAGCAAGGCCTGGGCTATTCCAAAGCGCTGGCGCATACCACTTGAATAGGTGTGGACGTGCTTTTTCCGGTGCTCCCATAAATTGGTTTGATGGAGAAGGTGGTCGATCTGCCGGCCGCGTTTCTTCTTATCCAAAAGCCCCTTCAGCACGCCAATATGATGTAGTAACTCGATTGCAGATATTCTAGGATATACCCCGAATTCCTGGGGAAGGTACCCAAGCCTTTTCCGAATTATTTCCGGATTTTGGTGAATGTCATCCCCGTTAAAAAGAATTCTACCGGAAGTAGTAGACTGAAGTGTGGCAATGGTACGCATCAGGGATGATTTTCCGGCTCCATTAGCTCCGAGGAGTCCGAACATCCCGTTCTCTATGGCAAGTGATACGTTGTTCAGCGCTTTGGTTCCGTTGGGGTAGGTTTTGGAAATGTTCTGAATGTCGAGGGTAATCATAGCGGCTCATTTTTTGAATTTGAGCGAAGCTACGCAGTCACATTTACTTTGTTTACGGGAAAGGCCGAACAGCAAACTTCCTGTTATGGACAGTAGGAAAAAGGATATGAACCAGATTGATCCGGCAAACAGATAGATTCATGTTGAAAACGATACCGTTCGTCCATGGGCAGAGAATGAATGCCGGAATTATTCTATTTTTGGATTATGAAAAAAGATTGGAAGAAATATCAGGCATTTGCCATAGGTCCGGCTATCACGTATGTGATGATTCTGTTTATGGAGTACATCGACCTGATCAGGGTACCGTCGGGCGCGTGGATTTCGAATACACTTGGGTTCTTGTTTTATGCCTTCTTCATTTCACTTGCCATCCACAAATACCTGGTCAAGGGAGGTTCAATGCTTAGGGTGGGGGCTGGTTTTGGTATTTTGGCTATTGTGATTTTCAGCATCGGGTATTTCACCAGCCATCTCCAGGACAATCCACTGATGATTTTACTGATGATCTCCTTCTGGCTACTGCTCTTCTATTTCATTTTGCCTGAATTTTTTCAAAAGTACCAGTGGCTGATTGTTGGGCTGTATGCGGGGGCAGCACTGTTTTTCTTGTACGCCCGGTTATTTACCGGCAGCTTTGAACTGTATGAGAGCACATATAAGGTCTTAGCGCTGAGTTTGTTTTTACTTCCGGTTCCCATCCTTTTAACACTTTGGTTTTATGAACAGTGGAAATGGTTCCAAACCCTTAAAGCTGAAAAAGCCAAAGCGGAGTTGGCTTTGTTGAGAAGTCAGGTAAATCCCCATTTTTTCTTCAATACACTCAATAATCTTTATTCGCTGGTGGTACATCAATCCGATAAGGCACCGGATGTTATTCTGAAACTATCGGAAATGATGCGCTATACCATCTATGAAGGGAAGAAAGATAAAGTGGCTTTGAAAGAAGAGCTTAACTATCTGCAACGTTACATCGATTTGCACAGAATAAGGTACCAAAAAGAAGTGGATATCAAATTTGACAAACCGAAAGTTACAGAAGCCAGAATAGCCCCGTTACTCTTGATTGTTCCTCTGGAGAATGCGTTCAAGCACGGAGTGGAAACCATCAGGGAAGGTGCCTTTATCCATCTTTCTGTTTTCACTGACGGTGGAAAAGTGGTATTCGTCATCAGTAATAATTTCGATAAGCAAGCCGAAGAAACAGGGAATGGAATCGGTCTCGAAAATCTGAAGAAACGCCTGGAGCTACTGTATCCTGACCGGCACAAACTGGATATTACTAAAGAAAAAAGCGTATTTACGGTAACCCTTGAACTTTTATGAAGCATGATCAAATGTATAATTGTAGATGACGAACCGCTGGCTCACGACTTGGTAAGTACCTTTTGTGGGCGATTGCCTCACCTTAAGGTGGCGGCTCAGTGCTACGATGCGCTGGAAGCTATGGAGTGGTTGAACTCCAATAAAACGGATTTAATGTTCCTTGATTTGAACATGCCTAAGCTCAAAGGATTTGATTTCCTTCGTACCCTTCAGAATCCGCCAAAGGTGATTGTAACAACGGCCTACAAGGAACATGCACTTGAGGGGTTCGAACTGGCTGTGGAAGACTACCTTGTTAAACCGTTCAGTTTCGAGCGTTTTTTGAAGGCGGTCAATAAAGCGGTTTCTTCAAGATCTTCAGATGCAGATAGAAAGGATCACCGGCAAGAAGAACAGAAGGCACAGGCACGCTTTTTTGTGAAGGGGGATAAGGAGTACCATCAGGTAAGTATGGATGATATATTGTTTGTGGAAGCCAAAGGGAATTACTCTTCTATTTTTTTGAAAGAAGAAGAATTATTGGTTCATGAAAAGATTTCGGATTTAGAGGAGCTGTTACCTCATCCGTCATTTTTGAGGGTGCATCGTTCCTTCATCGTAGCGGTTAGCAAAATAAAAACCATTCAGGGGAATACGATTACTGCGGGGGAGCATGAGGTGCCTGTCGGGCAGACTTACAGCAAAATAGTTCGTGAGGAGATATTGAAATAACGCTGTAGTGAATTCTGCGGCATTCTGAAGCAATTAGAAAGTCATCACCTTTCAATATAGCCCTTACAACCGGTGCTTGGGTACACACACGCATTGGGAAACATATCGGCAATAGCGAACCAGTAGCCGTCATAGGATTTGGTTGGCGTTAATTTCTCACCGGCCCTTGGACCACTCACCGCTTCTCCAAAAATGTTCCATTCATTGCCCTCCTCATCCGTCATGATAACGGGCAGCCGGTTTTGGATGGGCTCAAAAGTCAGAGTAGTTCCATCTTCAAGATCCCGGTGAAAACTAACGGCAAAATTGTGATCCCGACTTGTCACAGCCACGATAGCATGGCCGGCATAATCTTCGTTTATAAGTCCAACCTCGTCGGTCATCTCATTTTTGGCAAACACACGTATATCTATTTCATCGCCGGAAACGTCTTCGGGTATAAAAGCGTGAACTACCGTTTTCCCGGGCAGCCTGTTATTCTCATGTTTTACGGGGAAGAGGATATAGTCTTCATCGGTTAAATAACTTTCTCCGTAAGTGTAACCATTATAATATCTGCCAAAACCGGTTTCTTTGGTAACTACTTTCGATTCCGGATACATGGCTTTCCAGGTTTTCCACGTGGTTTGGACAGTAGAAAAAGAAGAATTCAGTGTTTCTCCTTTCAGGGGACCTTTTACACCCCGAATCTGCATTTGAGAATAGTGAGTGTCTGTCTTTCGGTCGTAGGCAATCAGATTATTTCTGAACAGTAATCCGGAAACACCGAACTCGGTCACTTCGCCCTCAATCACCCGATCCCAAACTATCCCGGTTCCGGTAAGCGGGCAGTAGGTCATTGAAATGTGGCTTTCACCAATTTCATCATTAATGATTTCATGCCAGTCTAAAATCTGGTGAGGATAGGCTTTGACTTCGTTACCGACTTTAAGGCCAATAACCAGTCGATCATCCTGTATGTAGTCGATCTCATTGACGGGCGCAAACTTCGGGTCATCTACGGAAGGGATTCCATCTTTTCCCGGACCGCCATCTACAATTTCATCGTCAGGAATGAGCCATTCAGAAGTTGGGTCATCGGTGACTTCTGTACTGTCTCCGGAATCGGTACTCACCTGACCGCACGCACCAGATAATACTGCACAGACAAAAATTATGGGGAGTAGTTGTTTGAGCATATTTGATTTTGTTGGTGCATTCAAATTGGATAATCTAAAGTAGTGATGCACATAACATGGATAATCTTACGCAATTTCATTTAGGTAAGAGGATAATGCTGTGTTGCGTCTGTACAACACAAATAGCAGATGTTTCTAACACTAAAACTCTAATAAAGTAAAAAATATGAGTTCCTGTTCTCAGTTAACATGCTATTCCGGTTTAACATCCCTTGTTGTTATGTTGATGTTGGCTTGGAACCCGGTTCTTCAAGCTCAAACGTGTAGTTGTGCCGGGGCTCCGCTTATCAGTTCTCAGAACTTTGCAACCGTTTCCGGCGGAAATTTCTTGGCGGGGCTGACCTGGGAGCATAATAACATTTCAAGTCTATACAGTGGTACAAATGAACTGAACAACCGCACGCAGGAAAGGGTCACTAACACCGCACTGCTTGAACTGACTTATGGAATCAGTGATAGAATAAGTATGACCGGTACCTTTACGTATATTGAAAAAAGCAGAACCACCGGCTTGCAAACGCAGGGGAGGCCCAGTTCTATAACAACAAGTGGATTGGGAGATGGGATGGTAATGGTTAAATATCACCTGATAAATCAGGACTTATGGAATCCTTATCAGTTGAGTGTAGGGGGCGGAGCTAAGATACCCTTTGCGACCACTTCTTTAGAAATTAACAACGTAGCTCTGAATGCGGATATGCAGCCCGGAACCGGAGCCTGGGATGGGATTGGCTGGGTGTTTGTATCCCGTGCTGTCAGAGCGCTGAATATGAATGTATTTTTGAACGGAAGCTTCAGGTACACCGGAACAAGTGAGCGCTTTAACGAGACAGATAAATATAGGTTTGGTAACGAATTTGTGGCCATTGCCGGTGTTTCCGGAGGGGTGTGGGACCGATGGTCGTATGATGTTCAACTAAAATTCCGAAGTACCACGCAGGACCAACTCAACAAATTTCGCCTTCCAAATACCGGAGGCCAATGGCTAAATGTTAAGACCGGGGTAGGATATCAGGTGCACGATCAAGTCAACTTAAGGTTGTTTGGGGAATTGCCGTTATATCAGCAGTTGAATGGAACGCAGCCAACCACTTCGTTCGTGCTGTCTGCTTCTGTTTTCTTCAGTTTCAGCCAAAACCAAAACGGATTTATCTATGGCACTGGCGAATAATACATACAGGTTGCTTACAGCCATCGTGCTTCTATTAGTTGGAGCCTATCCGGTTTACGGGCAACAAAGTAAGTCTGCAAACACGCAGTGGTACAATTTTGATGAAGCAACTGAACTTTCCGCCGAAAGCGAGAAAGATTTATTTCTGTTTATGGAAGCAGACTGGTGTGGAATATGTAAGAGAATGCATCGAGAGGTGTTTACCGATTCTGCAATTCAGTCTTTGTTAACCACTTACTTTTATCCCATACGTGTTGATATCGAATCAAAGGACAAACTGTCTTTTAAGGGGGAAATCATGACTTCAAAATCCTTCAGCAAAAAGATGAAGATGAGTGCCACACCGACAATTATTTTTCTTCAGCCGGATCACACAGTGATAGGGAGTAAAGCGGGGTTTATGGATATTGGTGAGTTATCGATACTGCTGAAATACATTCATTCTGATGCATGGGAGCGTATGCCTTTCGAGGATTACCAACGGGCAGCATCTGAGCATAATTAATAGGGCGCTTACATCTTTCTTGCTGAATACGGCTAACTACTTATAGGCATCACCTATCAAAGCGATTGATCTAATCTTGGATGCCATCCGGTAATATCTGCCACAGCTAACCCATCAGGTATATGTACTATTACGATAAATGAATGAAATCGCTTAATTAAAAAAAACAAAATAATGGACTTTACTATTTACAACGAAGAAAATGCACCGGAAGAAGCACAACCATTTTTAAAAGGAGCTAAGGAGAAGTTCGGTTTTGTGCCCAACCTTTTGGGAGAATTTGCCGAAGCCCCCGCCGTATTGGAAGGCTACTTAAAGCTGGATGAAATTGTAGGAAACACCAGTTTTTCCCAAAAAGAGCAACAACTGGCCATTCTGGCAGTCAGTATCGAAAATGAATGCCATTACTGCTCTGCTATCCATTCAACTATACTGAAGAATCAGCTGAATGCAGATGAGGAAATCGTAACAGCTGTTCGAAATGGAGATACATTACCGGATGAAAAATTTGATGCACTTGTAACTTATACAAGAAAAGTAGTTCGACATCGGGGACATCTCTCAGATTCTGATACTCAGGCATTTCTTGATGCAGGATATACGAAACAAAATGCGCTGGAAGTGAATCTGATGATTGCCCTGAAAACCATCAGTAACTACACAAACCATTTAGCAGATACTCCATTAGATGAAGCTTTTGAAGCGGAGCGCTTGGAGTTTGAACCTGCTTAAAGTTTTCTTTTAGTAGAAGAGTTATTAACCCGGCTCCATTGGAGTTGGGTTTTTTTATGGATAACTAATTTCAGAAAAAGAAAAGCCCGGATTCAGTTAAGAACCCGGGCATCAAATAAAAAGTTAAATCAACAATCAGAGTTTAGTGGGATTTGGAGCATCTCCATATACTTCTTTAGGATCAAAAACTTTTTCATCCTCTTCAAAGTTAAGTTCTCCGTCTTTTGTCTCAAATTCTTCCCCGGTAGGCACGCTTCGATAAAAGCAGGAGCGGTAGCCTACGTGGCAGCTGGCGCCATTACCTTGCACTTCAACCCGAAGCCACACGCAGTCCTGATCGTCGTCGATGCGCATTTCTTTGATAATCTGAGTCAGGCCGGATGTGGCGCCCTTGTGCCATAAGGTTTCGCGGCTCCGGCTGTAATACACGGCTTCGCCCAGCTCAATGGTCTTTTTGAATGCTTCTTCATTCATGTAGCCGTGCATCAGTAATTCACCGGACTCATAATCTGTAGTTACGACCGGAATCAGACCGTCTTCCTGAAATTTTGGAGCCAGATCGGTTCCTTCTTCAACTTGCTCTACCGTTTTTCGTTCTTTGAATGTAATGTTTGCCATAATAGGAGATTAGCCAATCTGAGCTTTGAATATTCTTCACTTTTGCCCTGAATGACTGTATAATCTAAAGTTCGTTGTTCGTTGTTTCTTGTTCTTTACTCGATGTTCTTTTAGGAACGGGATCGTATCCGTCTCCGCCCCAGGGATGGCATCGCCCGATTCGTTTAATGCCCATCCAAAATCCTTTTAATGGTCCCCATTCTTCAACCGCTTCGATCATATAGCGGGAACAGGTAGGGGAGTAACGGCAGCTTTTCCCTAACCAGGGAGATATCGCCGCCTGATAAAACTTCACCAAACTGACAATTAACAGGCTGAATATGTTACTCAGCCATTTCATTTGTCAATTTCGAAGGAAGTACCATCTTTGCCATCCATAAGCTGAACGCCAAGATCGTTCAGGTCGTCCCGGATCTTATCCGAAAGCTCAAAATTCTTATTGGCTCTGGCATCCTTACGGATTTCAATTAACAATTCAATTAAGTCATTGGTTAATTGTTGGTCTCCTCCGGCTTCCTCATTCGGCCAAATTCCAAGCACTTCTTCCACAACGCTGTGCAGGAATACTTTTACCTTATCCAGATTCGAAGGTACATCTCCGTCGTTAATACGTTTGCGAATTTCCTTCAGCTTCTCAAAAAGAACAGCAATGGCCTGAGCTGAATTAAAATCATCATTCATAGATGACTCAAAAGCCTCTTTAAAGCTGTTCAGGTCAAACTCTTCTCCATTACCCGGTTCGGTTTGTTCAATCGTCCGAATCATGGAGTGAAGGTTCTTTAACCCTGTTTCAGCTCCTGCTAATGCTTCTTCAGAAAAATCGGTGGTGCTTCGGTAATGGCTTTGGAGCAGGAAAAATCGAATCACTTCCGGTGGCCATGCTCGGGTCAATAATTTATGGTCGCCCGTAAAAAACTCATGCAGGTTAATCGCATTACCCAGCGATTTCCCCATCTTTTGGCCTTCCAGGGTTACCATGTTGTTGTGCAACCAGTACTTCACAAAATCTTTGTCATGAGCACATTCAGCCTGGGCAATCTCACATTCATGGTGTGGAAACTGGTTTTCGAGTCCGCCCCCGTGGATATCAAAACTTTCCCCGAGGTACTTGGTACTCATTGCCGAACATTCGATATGCCACCCGGGATAACCAACTCCCCAGGGAGAATCCCACTTCATAATGTGTTTCTCATCGGCTTTTTTCCAAAGGGCGAAATCTTCGGGACTTCGCTTATCGGAAGCGGTGTCAACGCGGGTTCCTGATTCAGCGTCCTCGGTTTTACGACCGCTCAGTTTTCCGTATTCCTTATCAGAGGACACATCAAAATATACATTCCCGTTTACCTCATAGGCATGACCTTTTTCGATCAGCTTCTTCACCATAGCGATTTGCTCAGGGATATGTCCGGTTGCGCGGGGTGCGATATCAGGCCGTAGTACGTTCAGAGCATCCATATCCCGGAAGTACGTGTAGGTGTACTTTTCAGCAATTTCCATGGGCTGCACTTTTTCGATGCGGGCCTGCTTACTGAGCTTATCCTCACCTTCTTCGGCATCATCCACCAAATGACCAACATCCGTGATATTCTGTACATATCGCACTTTATAACCCAAATACCTGAGATAGCGAAGTACCACATCAAAAGAAACATAGCTCTTGGCATGACCAAGATGCGCATCACCATACACCGTAGGTCCACATACGTACATGCCCACATGAGGTGGGTTCAGCGGTTCAAACGGTTCTTTTGTGCGGGAGAGGGTATTGTAAACGTGAAGTTGTTGGGTGCCTTTATCAGCCACAGTGATTATTAGATCTCGGTGTTATTAGTGATATAATCAATGAATTTCTGTTGGGTAGCTTCGTCTTTGAAAGCACCCCGGTATTCAGCCGTTATAGTACTGCTGCTCTGGTCTTTGATACCACGAGTGGAAACACACAGGTGCTTGCTGTCTATAAAAACGGCTACATCTTCGGTTTCCAGAGCTTCCTGTAGTTCATCAGCAATTTGTAGAGTAAGTCGTTCCTGAACCTGAGGGCGACGGGAATAGTAATCTACAATCCGATTAATTTTTGAAAGCCCGATTACTTTTTTACCGGAAGAAATATATCCAACATGGGCTTTTCCCAGGAAAGGAAGAAAGTGGTGCTCACAAAAGGAAGTCACCTGAATATTCTTTTCTACCAGCATCCCCTGATAATCGTAATTGTTATTAAACTGGCGGGCTACCGGCTTATTCTTGGGATTCAATCCCTCAAAAATTTCTTTTACATACATCTTCGCCACACGATAGGGAGTGCCTTTCAGGCTGTCGTCGGTTAAGTCGAGCCCCAAAGCATGCATTATTTCTGCGAAATGCTCTTGAATAATTTCAATTTTCTCTTCGTCGGTTTTTTCAAAAGCATCATCGCGAAGGGGAGTGCTTACTCCATTACTGATGTGGTCTTCGCCGATCTCTTCGGCAGTGATTTTATCTAAATCCAATGTTTTCAATATTTCTGATTTATAAATCATGGAGAACAGGATGTCCCTGTGTCTCTCAAACAGAACCATAAAGTTAAGGGTTCCTTGTATTAATTGACAGCGGAAGAACACTGAACATTGAACAAGGAATATTGAACTTTGAAGGGTCGTATTTTGGGAATTACGATGGTTAAAACAGATATTCACCTAACACCTAACACCTAACACCTAACACCTAACACCTAACACCTAAAATATGATCAAACATGTAGTAATGTGGAAGCTAAAAGAAGTAGCTGAGGGTAAAACAAAAAATGAAAATGCAGAAGTGATGAAGAAACTGCTGGAAGATCTGCCCAATAAAATTGAGGAATTGATCAGTGCGGAAGTGGGCATTAATATTTTAGAAGGAACCGATGAAGCTATTTGTGATGTGGTTCTAATTACGGAATGTGCATCCCAAGAGGACCTGAAAGCCTATGCGGTTCACCCCGACCACCAAAAAGTGGTAGACTTTATCAAAAAAGTAGCCAAAGAAAGAAAAGTAGTGGATTATGTTTATGAATGATGAGTGATGAGTGATGAGTGATGAGTGACGAGTGATGAGTAACGAGTGACCAACGAATAACGAATAACGAATGAACGAATGAACGAACCCGACCCAATAGAAATACCGATCAACGGAGTTCTTGACCTGCATCTCTTCAACCCAAAAGAACTGGGAGATTTAATTCCTGACTATATAGATGCCTGCCGGGAAAAAGAGATTTATTCAATCCGGATTATCCATGGAAAGGGGAAAGGAGTTTTGAGAAGAACCGTGCATAGTTTACTGGATCGAAATCCGCACGTGAAATCATACAGCCTGGCCAGCGACAGAAGTGGCTGGGGCGCAACGATAGCTGAACTCACAACAAACTAATCTTCAACTTTACTTACTTCTCCGCCCTGTAGCTTATATGAATCTCCGGACTCCGGACAGATGGCTCTGCCATCATCACCAAACTCCAACCTGTGCCCGTATTCACTGACCCACCCGATTTGTTTGGCTGGATTTCCAACCATTAAGGCATAGGGAGGTACCGGTTTCGTAATCACTGCTCCGGCGCCAATTAAGCAAAACTGCCCCAGCTCATTTCCACAGATAACGGTAGCATTGGCTCCGATGGAAGCTCCCTTCCGGACAAGTGTTTCCACGTATTCATCCCGGCGAACAACAGCGCTTCTGGGATTCACAATATTGGTAAAAACCATGGAAGGCCCGAGGAATACATCATCTTCACAAATTACCCCGGTATAAATAGACACATTGTTCTGAACCTTAACATTGCGGCCAAGCTTCACCTTAGGAGATATCACTACATTCTGGCCAAGGTTACAATTTTCTCCAAGCTCAGAATCAGGCATCACGTGGGTGAAATGCCAAATTTTGGTTCCCTTTCCGATGACAGCGCCATCATCAATTACAGCCGTTTCGTGTGCGAAATAATCCATATCCTTTTATTTAATTCGGTTGGATATTACCAATTGTTTAGCTGTACTGAAAGTGAGGGAAGTATTTGGGTGATTCTTTTTTTATCCTCACTCCACTTCAAAGACTGAACATACAGTCTAACCCATGTAATTGATTATGAGCAGGACAAAGCAAATAGAAAAGCTGCAACGATTTTGTGAGAAAATTGCCCGTAGAACTAAGCAGCTGGAAGAGATCAGTCGGCGATTTTCTTGGGGCAGAGGGATAACGTTCTTTACCATTTTGGCCTTTGGATATTTCACCTCGGGGGTAATTAACGACTATGTATATGTATTCGGACTGCTGGCAGGAATTACCGGTTTTATCTACCTGGCCGATCGCCATCAGAAAGTGCACAAAGCTATTGAGAAGCTCGGGTACATGAAAGAGATCAAGCAACAACATATTGCACGGCTGGAGTTACAGTGGGCTGAAATTCCGGAAAGACATTTTAAAGGGGACCTGAAAGATCACCCTTTTGCAAACGATCTCGATATAGTTGGAAAATACTCCCTTCATCACCTGTTGGATACATCACTGTACGACGGCGGTTCTGAGAAGCTGCTAAGCTGGTTAATGAATGAAGTTCCGGCTGAGAAGGACATACTTCCGCGGCAAAAACTGATTCGAGAGTTAATACCCTTGCAGGCATTCAGGGATAAATTATCTGTGATCGGGAGATATACGCAAAGTCATACTTCTGAAAAAGACTGGACGGAAGAACAAATGCTTAGCTGGCTTCGCCAACCGGAGCGTACCGGATATAAGCTCCCTTTGTTGGTCCTTTCGCTATTGTCTGTTACCACCTTAACAACGGCTGCTTTAGCCTGGGTGGGAATGATGCCGGTACTTGTTCCGCTGTCTTCTTTGCTTGTTTATCTGAGTTACTACAAAATCAACAGTGATAAGATCGCCGGATTATTTGAGGCCGCTTACCAAATGGAAAAGATGCTGGGGCGTCTCCGTGAATTGTTGGCGCACGTGGAAGATTTCAAAGTCTCAAATAGAGCAAACTTGCGGAAGTTTTTAGAAGTGTACCAATTGGCAGAAACCCGGCCTTCGGTTTATCTGAAAAAAGTCAAAAAGCTGATTGGAGCAGCTTCTCTTCAAGCCAACCAGGTGTTATGGCCACTGGTAAACTTGGTTCTTCCCTGGGATATGTATTATTCCATGAAGCTGGAAAAACTGAAAAAAGAGTTGGAACCGAGGCTTACTACATGGCTTGAAACCTTCTATGAACTTGAAGCACTTAACTCTTTGGCCAACTTTGGGGCTTTGCATCCTGAATATACCTTTCCTGAGCTCACTGACGATTCAAAGACTTTATTTAAAGCCAAAGAGATGGGGCACCCCTTAATTCCGGCTCATCAAAAAGTAACGAATGATTTTAAAGTGGAAGAGGGTAAAGATCTGTTTCTGATTACCGGTTCCAATATGGCGGGTAAAAGTACTTTTCTCAGAACGGTTGGGATTAATCTATGCCTTGCTTACGCCGGTGCTCCGGTCAACGCAGCTTCGTTGAAGACCAACTTGTTCCGCGTGTTCACCAGTATTAATGTGAAAGATTCGCTGGAGGGAGGGTTATCCCATTTTTATGCAGAGGTGAGGCGGCTACGTACTTTATTGAATAAACTCGGGGAAGTGGATAAGCTGCCGCTGTTCTTTTTTGTGGATGAGATATTTAAAGGAACCAATAACCGGGAGCGATTTCAGGGAAGTACCGCTTTTCTTAAAGAAATTGCCGGAAAGCACGGAATTGGCCTGGTTTCTACCCATGATCTGGAATTAGCTACTCTCGAAAAAGAGATACCGGAACTCAGTAACCGGCATTTTGCAGAAACCATTGAAAACGGAAAAATGAGCTTCGGGTATAAAATAAAAGAGGGACCATGCCCCACTACAAACGCCCTTAAGATTATGAAGATGGAAGGACTTCCCGTGGAGTAAAAAATAACTTCAAATTCTTCATACAATCTTCATAAATATTAAAACATATATCTTTTAAAATAATGGTGCACAGTAACTTAAAGGGATAAATTATTTCTATTCTTCACATTCCCTTCATGAATTTTTGATTTCTTTGTGGTGAGTTAATTAACGAACTCAGATTAAAACCAAAGAGGTCGATATGTTAAAGACTACATTTTCATTACTTACCACACTTTTACTGAGTACAGCACTATTTGCACAAACCTATCAAATCGTGCCTTCCGAAAGCGAAATCATCGTTTGGGGAACTTCAAATGTTCACGACTGGGAAGCTCCTGCTGAAGAGTTCTCCGGTTCAGCAACCATAGAAGTATCCGGCGATTCACTTCTTTCAATTTCAAGCCTGCAATTCACTGTTGTAGCCGAAGAAATTAACAGCGGGAAAGGAGGTATGGATAAGCGAATAGATGATGCACTTAAAGTGAAGAAGCATCCGAATATCACTTTTTCGTTATCCGAAATTCAAAGTATTGGCTCTTCCTCCATTACTGCGGCAGGTGAACTTACCATAGCCGGTGTGACCAAGAACGTACAGATGGAGGTTGAATATCAGCTTCAGCCAGACGGCAGCATCCTGTTTAACGGAAAACAGAATATAGATATGACTGAATTTAATGTTGACCCACCCACTGCCATGTTTGGCACCATCAAAGCCGGAGAGAAGGTAGATGTGGAATTCAATGCGAAATTCACTCAAAAATAAATCTCAACAAAACAATCAACTAACCAACAACATCAAATCCTAAGGTCATGAAATCTCAAGCAAAATATTTCACAACCGTACTCACAGCTTTCGTTTTAGCTTTCTTTTCAGCTACAAACGTATCAGCTCAGGAACGCAACGACATTCAATACTTTGTGCCCGCTACAAAAGCCGGCCTGAATGTATTTGAAGCCCCATTCACAACAGACAAAACCTTCGACGGTATACATGTTCGAATCGGCGGATCTAACACTCTTCAATTTCAGGGAATAAGCCACGATAACGATGCCGGCAACCTCCCGGATCTGGAGAATAACTTCAACCTTGCTACATCAAACCTTGATTTTGATGTTGCCCTCGCACCGGGAATGAGAATGCACCTGCGTACCTACCTGTCTTCTCAGAACCACACCGAAACTTATGTGAAAGGTGGATATCTGCAGATTGATAGTTTTGACTTCATCGAGGAAGGATTCCTTTCAAGTCTAAGCGACAATATCCGCATCAAAGTAGGTCACATGGAAAACAACTATGGTGACAACCACTTCCGTCGCAGCGATAACGGTTCGGCTATCCTGAACCCATTTGTAGGTAACTACATCATGGATTCCTTCACTACTGAAGTTGGTGCCGAAGTGTATTACTACACCGGCGATATCTTTGGAATGGTTGGATTAACCAACGGTAAACTCAACCAAAGTTCAGTGAAACCAGCAATTGATGAGAAACCTAATCTTTTCCTGAAATTGGGATACGACAGCCAGGTGAATGAGGATCTGCGAGTTCGTTTAACAGGCTCCTTGTTTAGCTCAGGAGAATCCGGTTCTCTTTACTTGTACTCAGGTGACCGTGCCGGTACCCGTTACTACAACGTTATTGTACCAGGCAACTTCCGTGCAGGACGATTTTCACCAGACTTTACTGTATCACGTTTTGCTCCTAACGGACCAATCGGTGGCGAAATGACCTCATTCATGATCAACCCCTTCGTGAAGTTCCAGGGACTGGAATTCTACGGAGTGTTCGAAAATGCTTCAGGTAAGCTAGCTACTGAATCTGATACACGTGCATTTACTCAGATTGGTGCAGAGCTTCTGTACAGATTCGGAATGGATGAGAACTTCTACGTGGGTGGCCGATACAATACTGTTTCAGGCGAAACCTCTGGTGGAAATGATATCGACATAACAAGAATCAACATTGGCGGTGGCTGGTTCATGACTGAAAACGTACTTACCAAACTAGAGTATGTAACACAATCTTATGATGGTTTCACAGGCGACTATGCCGGTGCAGAATTTAGCGGAATCATGTTGGAAGCTGTGGTAAGCTTCTGATATACCGACCTCATAGGAAAGGGGCGGGCTGTGAAAGGCTCGCCCTTTTTTTGTTTATGAATCTCGGGGGTTAAGATTTCAGGATTCGAACCGAACTACCAACTCAAACACAATATCCAGCTCATCGCTTACTTGTACGAGCCCGAAAAGAGGCGAGGGAGGAGTGAGGCCGAAATCGGACATATAGAGTGTTTTATTTCCATCTACCGATATCCCTTTTCCGGTATTTGTGAATGAGTTCAGAGGCACCCGGTAGTTTCGTTCAACACCGGCAATGGTAATGGTTACATTTGCCGCTTTGGGAACCGGGTTTTCCTCCGTTGCCAGCATCAACTTGTTCAGGGTAATTTGAATAAAGGGGTACTGCTTATAATTTAAAGTACTTCGAAAATCGCGATTAATGGCTTTTTTACCGCAATCAAACCGGCTGATTTCCAAAGACAGAGACACACCGTCCACATTGATGGTATCTCCTTCAAAGTGATAGTCGAACTCAAGGGATTCCTGCTGGAGCTCATGCTCTGATTCACATTTAAAATCATTCACATTTGATTTTCCATTAATGCTTAACTTACTCTCATTGCTCAGGTGTGCCTTTCCGTTTTGTGCAAACGACAGCAAGGGAAGCATGCATAAAACCGCAATCAAAATAGTTTGAAGAACCTTTCTCATACTCATAATTTGATAGGAAGCAGGCGACAAGTTTAAAGTTTGAAGAATTAACGGACTCAATGATACAAGATTTATTACAAGCAGCAACAGAAATTGCTAAAATTGGCGGACATCACACTTTAAAATATTTCAAACAAAATGTGGAAGTCATAAGTAAAGATGACGATTCACCCGTTACCATCGCTGATCGCGAAACCGAACAAATAATGCGGGAGGAAATCCTGAAACGATTTCCTGATCACGGAATCATTGGCGAAGAATACGGTAAAACTAACGAAGATAGTAACGTAAAATGGGTGCTGGATCCCATAGACGGCACAAAATCCTTCATCCACGGTATTCCATTTTATACCACACTGATTGGGGTTTTGGTGGATGATGAGCCACAGGTAGGCATTATTTATGCCCCGGCATTAGAGGAGCTTTGTGCGGCCGCCATAGGAGAGGGTGCTTCGTTGAATGGAGAGCCCTGCAGTGTCCGGAAAACTGAGAAGCTGGAAGACGCGACTTTATTGGTAACAGAGATTTTTAAATTCAAGGAAATGGGTCAGCAGGAAATTTTTGAGGAACTGATGACCAAAACCAAACTACATAGAACATGGGGAGACGCTTACGGGCATATGATGGTAGCTACCGGCCGTGCCGACCTCATGTATGATCCCGAACTTAATATTTGGGATGCAGCTGCGTTATTGCCGGTGATGCAAGAAGCAGGTGGTGTTTTTAGTGACATTGAAGGCAATGAAACCATCTTCTCCGGAAATGGATTTTCCACCAACAAAGCTCTTTTCCCTGAAGTAATGAAAATATTTGAAGCTCACAACGAATAATGAAGAAAGGACTATTAACTACACTATTTACTCTTCTTTCCGTAACCACACTTTTAGGGCAGTCTACCGTAAAATGGAATTATGAGGCGTATCCTGAACTCCCTTTTGAGCTGAATACCATTGATTTGGAGGTGAATGCAGAACCGGCATCCGCACTGATCAAAGCAACAGGTACTTACAGCATCCGTTCCCGACAACCGGGTGTAACTCAAGTGGTTTTTAATACCTCAAATTTGGATGTGAAGGAAGTGTCAAGCAGCGGACAAGCTCTCGATTTTCGGGTGCGTTCAGACTCATTGATCATTAAGCTGCAGGATACTCTGAATACGAACCAAAGCACCGGTTTCTTAATTAGCTGGGAAAGTTCTTCACCCTATGGAATTAATACCGATGTGCATGGAAACCTGTGGACGTCCTTAAATCCACGTTCCCGTCACCACTGGATTCCGATTCCGGATCATCCCGAAATGGAGTCGGTGGTAAATGCGAGTTTCACGATTCCAGCAGACCTGCAAGTAGTATTCAACGGAAGTAAAGTAGGGGATGAAGTGGTTTCTACAGATGAGAAACAGGTTGAGTGGAGCTCTGAGACTCCAATTCCTGTATCAGGAATTACCTTTTCAGTGGGAAATTTTCAGTCAGAAAGTGCAAGAGCCGGGGTGAAGGAAGTATCTATCCATGCATCAGAAAATGCATTACTCGAAGATGTTCGATCCGGATTATTATCCATAGCTGTTGAAAGCCTGAAAGAATATGAAAGCACGTTCTCCTATGAGTTTCCCTTTTCAGCCCTTCATATCGTGGTGCTGCCCGACAATCACTGGGAAGAGATTCAGTCGGGAGCGGGTATCATTTATCTGTACCAGAATCTGGGCAGTTTGTCCACACAGTTAAGAAGGGGCATTGCTGAGCAATGGCTGGGCAATTATCATCGCTACCTTGACGCGCTGGATTCTCGCTTTGAGTTTTTAAAAGCTTTGGTTACCGAAAGCGATGGAACAGTTCCATTATTAAATCCAGATAACCTGCAGTCGATACAAGGCTGGAATAAATGGGAGCAGGGTATAGAGAATCTGGAAAATAAGTTCCTCAAACAAACCATCAAAGAATCTCTGCCAGCGTTGATTCAACAGCTTCAGGGAGTGACGGGGTGGAAGGAGTATGCCGATTATTGGTACAATCAAACCGGTTCTTACTGGAAGATGTTGCCGGAACCTCTTTTAAATGAAGACAATCAGCAGCAGGATGGATATACCTATCAGGTTGATTACAGCTATGATGAGTTGAAACCTTCGCTCACGTTACATTTTCAGTCAATGTCTGAGCCTTTGGGTGTATTGGCCGGGCTTGAACTGATTCAGTACAGTTTTATGGATACCACAAGAACCGAAATCAGTTTTACCGGCGCGTCTGATTCGGTTGCCGTGGATCTGCTCTCAGGAGTTGAGTATGTAACTCTGACTTCCCAAACCGATGTTGAGCTGACCTTGAAGGAAAACAAACCCTTTATGTTTTTAATCCGCCAGTTGCGAAGCTCTAATCCCGATGAAAAGATAGAAGCTGCACGCCAGTTAAGGCAGTACACCGACAACCCGGATTTACAGCTTGCCCTGCAGGATGTATTAGAAACGGAAGGGGCGCCTGAGGTTCGGGCAGCCTTGTTGGCTACTTTAGGGGAAATAACACAGGGGGCATCAGGGACTGAGCAAAACTTCCTGGAGCAATTGAATTCAGATAATCTGGCCACCCGTTTGTCTGCGATAAGGGCGCTTGCCGATTATCCCGATAACGAACAGGTGAGGTATGCGGTTCGAAACACCATCATCAGGGCAGAAATTGATACGGTATTTACCACGGCTTTGAATACCTACGGTAAACTGGCCGAAGCGGAAGACCTGATATCCTTAACGGAGCGACTGGAAAGAAGTGGAAGTGAAGAGAAGGCGATCAACGTTCTGCAGGTCGCGGTTCAAACAGATACCACACGGGAATCCATTTCCATCGCCGATCGGATAGCACTGGGAGATTACCCCTACTCCATCAAGAAACAAGCGCTGAATATTCTGCTTGCCCATGAGAAAAATCAGGAATACTGGAATCAAACCATTGAGATGCTGATGTCAGATCGTGATCCCAGAATTCGTTACCATACCCTCGATGCAGTAAGATTTCTATCCGCTAAAAAGCCGGTTGATGTGCTCAGAGACCGGATGAAAGAAGAAATGGATCCAAGGGTGGCTGAGAAAATCAGGCGGATTTTGTAAGTCGGAGCCTATTTTCAGTCTTCACTTTTTTGAAGTAGATTCACCGTCATTCAAGACAAAATTTCGAGGACAATGGCGGCCATAGAATTCAAATATACCAATCGACAGCTTTTTCTAGGATGTGCATCCGGTTTCTTTGCAATCATAGGAACCATTGCCTTCGTTTATATCATCTTTAACCTGAATGACTTTCTGGAATCTCACACTATTGAGACCATATTTTTGATCATCATGGGTGCTTTTCTGATCATGTCTTTTATTGCCAAGATGAATGGAGGTAAAGAAATAAAATCCAAAGCCGTGCTTTCGGGTGTGTCTCTTATAGTGAAAGGGGAGCAGCGGTACCCGATATCGGATCTTTTGCTGGATGAATATATCTCGGAAGATTATCATTGTTTTCACCTGTACAATCGGGATAATAATTTTACGCTATATACCAACGAGAAAGACGACTTAATCAAACACTTATTAGAGTCTGATATTCAAAAACACCGGTTTGAAATTGAGGGCTATGATTTTGAGCGAAATTCCTCTACGGTAATGATAAAGGCGAAATCAGGAAGAATGCTTGGTTTTAACCTGGATAACGGCTCATACTCTATATTTCAAAAAGATGATGCCGATGAAGATAAGCCTATGTTGGAGCCTGAGTACTTTATCCAAACGCCGGGGTATAAGAAGAAGTAACAACAAGTAGTTACGGTTACGGTAAGTAACGGCCCGACCTGCTTATCGTATAAAACTCATTATGATGCTATCAAACACAATTCAGGTGATCAAATGAAAGACCGGAAGCCTCCATACACCATCCGTTCAGCATCAAAAATCAATCTTTCAGGGTCGGTAAGCGGGGCAATTAATTCCGCCATCCTTGGGTCGTTGGGAACTTTTTTGTTCGCTATATCCCGGGTTTCTTTAGAAGGAAACAAAACCCATCCAAATATAACTACTTCGTCTTCCTTCAAATCCACAAGTTCAATGAAAGAACGTGTGCCTTCCAGCTTTAAATCTTCCCCGACATACTCGAAGTAGGCAAGAGCTCCATATTCTTTCCAGATTTCAGCTACTTTTTCAGCCACATTCTGGTACTCATCCAAGTGAACCTGTGGAACCGGAAATACAAATCCGTCGATATATTGAGCCATTTTATCCTCCTGTATTATTGCTGAGGTTTATCTGAAACCCCATAGCGATGATGCAAATAAGTAGTGGGTATAGTTCATAAAGCTCGATGAGCTACTCATTAGAAAATATAGGCTTTTGTGTACTAGGAGTCTTTCCAAACGGATTCGGGCTTGGCTACTCTGCCTGTCCCAACATCGGTGCTTCTGTTTAAAACGGTAGTTAGCCAACTGTTAATATGGTTTTTTAGGTAATACCTGACTTGTATGCCAGATGGTTAGCATATCTACCCGCTTTGGTTTTAGCTCATATACCAGTCGGTAATTACCGTGAATCAGTTCCTTTATCTCTGCTCGGTTAAATTCAGGAACCATTCTACCACTTTCCGGTTGAGTACTTAGTTGCTCGCAATGCTTGAGAACACCCTCGGCCCATTGGATAGCTGTAGGGATATGATCTAATGCAATATAATCTGTACACTCCTCAACCCGTGTTAAAAACCGATGGGTTAAAATTACTTCCATTTAGAAAGATGACCTTCAATTCTCTTTTTTGCTTCATCCATAGAATAGGTTTTGCCTTGCTCCACTTGTTGTTTGGCTTCAAGTAAATCTTCCAGCATTTCCATTTTTTTTGTAAACCGCTCAAATTCTGATACATCCATTAAAACCGCAGCGCTTTTCCCATGCTGGGTAAGTACGATGGGTTGTTTTTCTTTTTTTAAGCGCTTCACAAAATCAGCAGATTTCTTTCTAAACTCAGAGAGGGGTTCGATATCGTTGGCAATAGAAATATTCATAATAGTACATTTAAAGTTTTCTAAAACACTATTAATGTACCGAAACAAATAATAGGAACCAATTAGTGAATAGGTTGGCTATTGACCCCGCTTTTAAACCTGTCTGTCCCGACCATTTGGGACGTCCAATTTTAAGCGCTTTGTTTTGCTACCGGATTAGTCGTAGTGAGTCCACATTCTGATTACTTTAACCACTTTCTCTTCTTCATATACTTGATACACTAAGCGATGCTGAATGTTGATTCGACGGGAATAAGCACCTTCCAAATTGCCAACTAATTTTTCATAAGGAGGATATTCTTCAAAAGGATTTACCTCAATGATCTCCAGTAAGTCTTCGATCTTTGATTTTAACCCGGAGGAAGCTGCCTTTTTGGCGTCCTTTTTTGCTTGTTTGGTATAAACGAGTGTGTACTTGCTCACCAGTCAAGATCTTCTTCGGTTTCTTCCAGAGGAGTATTCAATCCTTCGACTATAGATTCTTGCATTCCAGGAACTGAAGTCAGATAAAGCGTTTCTTGAATAGACCGCCAATCTTCTTCACTGACTAAAACCGCATTGGAACGTTTTCCGGTAATTTGGATAGGCTTGTGAGTCTCAGATGCCTCATCGAGCAAACGATAAATATCCTTACGAGCTTGTGTAGCAGTTAGAGTTTTCATGGCGTATGATTGGGTTGTGAATTACTTCACTGCAAACGTACGTCATTACGCACATATTGTCAAGTGTAACGATGAGGTAGCATAACGACCTTGCGCATAACCGGCGCAGGGATTATGATTTTTTAAAGGGCTAAAAATTTGAACAATCATTGTCAATAAGTCTAATTAAAGCCACGTCTGCGTCCGCCGTTAATGCGGTTGTTATACAGCCCTAATTGAGTTTTTTACATTCCATCCTCCAAATTGGCATCTAATCTAATTCCCCTCATTATAGTTGAGGGCGCGGATATTTTGACTTTAACTGTACCGACAGAAGTAGTAGAATTATCATTATTAAAATTGTTCTCTATCCAATTATTTATTTGGGAATCGTTCTTGTTGTTGTACAAAAATAAACTTGAAACCAGATATTTAAAGAACTGTTTAACTTCATCTGGATTCCGATTCGAGTTTGTTACTGTGCCTCGAATACTTTGAACCTTTAGGACCTCATCACTACTTACATCAACCTTATATTCAATTCCTCCTTTATTTAACGTTGAGGTCCAGAAATTACCGAATATAGACCCCAAATCCTTTTCAGTAGTAAATCCAATTTCTTCCAAACTCAAATAAACATCGGCTGGATTTAATTCAGGTATATACACTGATGTCTGTCCAGAACCTACTTTTGATTCATTCCCCGATTCTTCACTTTCCAAATCATCTACAGCCAGCGATTTTTCTTCTTTTTCAACCTTAGAAGTATAGTTTTCATCTGATTGAGAGGGTTCTATATTAGTTACAAAAAAACCGATTAGATATAAAGAGCCTACTATAAGTATAAAATTTTTAGCTGAAAATGACTTTTGGTCTTTAGCTCCACAAGTCGGACAATGAGTTTCTAACAATCCCTTTTCGTAATCGCAAAATTCGCAATATTTCATATCATTTATTTTTGTTTAAAAACTTTTCTACTTCATGACCCATATCAAAATCCGTTTCAAAGTCTTCTGTATTTTCAAATTTTGATATAAGTCTTTTCAGAATTCGGTTTTGAGCCATGCTTATTTTGTTTTGTTTTTCAAGAAGGCGAGCAATTTTGAATACATAAAATGGCATTATGATCCAAACTACTGCTAGAATGAACCATAGAATTGACAATCCGGAAAATAATTCTACCATAACAATTTGAGTCTTTAAGTTAACATTCATTGAATGTGTCGCATCCTAATCGGAGTAATTCTTGTTTTTTTGCAACACATTGATTCCAGGTAATATCTTTTTTGCTGATATAGGCGGTATAACATATGATTAAGCGGATTTTCTAATCCGCGATAATGTGCGGTATTATATTTTAAATCCTTCTAAAAGCAAAGTAACTCCCTATATTTTCAATGTTATACAAAGTTCACCTTGCTGAATGTTGTTTAACGCAGGATTCTATTTGTACGGATTGCTGTTGAAATAGCCTTCAAAAAAAAATGGAGGGGTAAATCAAAATTATTAGTGAAGTTAGGCAACCGGATTCCTGCCTGCCAAGGAATGACATTGGGGTGGGAAAGATGGGGGATGAAATGAAGATGTGGGAAAGTATTTCCTGGCAAAGGTTCATCGCTGCGCTCGTAATGTCGGGGTGGGCTTGGAAGTACGAGGTTAAAGAGTAAAGAAAAAGCACATGGACCACCCCAAAAACCGTTCAACCTTCAACATTAGGTGTTCCTTGTTGGATGTACTTTTTTGGTTCTCCCTCACTCCACCATAATATCTCCGTAGGAAATCATCTGCTGGTTGGCGTTAAAGATGTACACCCGGTTCAGCCCGCGTGCTCCTTCCGGGTTTCCAAACTCTGAGAACTCGATGGGGTTAATCTGAAAGGTAGTAAGCCCCGGTTGCAGGGTCTCAAAATACGTATAGAGCGTGCGGAAGCTGTTGTCTTGCAGCCTCACTAAAACTTCTAATCCGTTTACTGATTGTACACCTGTCACTTCCACTTCAAACTGAATAGCCTGATCGGTGGATACAGGATTGGGGTAGGGAGGCACAATTTCAATCAACCCCTGAAATAGCGGAGATGTTCGCCAGTCGTCTTCATCCGGGTTTTGAATGGCTCCCTGATTGGTGGTTTCCGTATAATTTCGGGGCTGAGCGTAGGCTTCCTTTTCAAAGTCGCGTTGGGCATCATTGCGGGTACAGCTCACCAGAAAAAGCAGTGAGATCAGTAAAAACGGAGAGGTAAAAAACTTCAGCATAAAAATGGCACGAACTCAGCGTTCATTACGTTCGAATTTCAGGAAACAAACCGTATCTTTCCTTCACTGAAAATACAAAACATTCATCATAATACTACGATGCTTCATATTGCCGGAATAAAAAACTGCAACAAGATAAGAGACACCAAAAAATGGATGGACGAACACGATGTGGACTATGAGTTCATCGATGTAAAAAAAGATCCGCTGACCCGTGATGAGCTAAAGGAACTGGAGTTTAAGGTAGGCCTGGATGTTTTGGTCAACAAAAGAGGGCGCAAATGGAGAGACCTGGGGCTGGCCGATAAAGATCTCTCGGAAGAGGAATTGTTTGAGCAGCTGCTGGAGCATCAGGTAATGATTAAACGTCCGGTACTGATTAAGGGCGAATCGGTGATGGTCGGGTATGATGAAGAATCATTCGAGGCTTTTGTAGCCGAAGAGGAGCCGGAGGAGAAATAATTGTCCGAATCCTGCCGTTTGGCAAACTGACTTTATGACCAAAATCATCCTCCCCATATTATTTTTTATGCTGACGGTTCCTGCTTTCGGGCAGCATAATTTTCCGGATTCCGCCTCCGCACCACCTACCATGGAGGAGCTCTTTTCGGTGAAGGAAACATTTCGCTATGAAGTTAAATATGGGTTTCTGAAACTGGGCTGGGTGAATGTGGAATTGCTCAGTGATACCACTTACGAAGGTCGGGAGCTGAATCATATCCTTACCGAAATTGAGTCAAATCCATCCATTCCTTTTATAGGGGATGAGCTGGATCGATTTCACAGTTTGTTTTATGTGAATGATAATGGGCTTCCGGTGGAAGTGAAATACTGGAAAGACAACATTGACGAGGGAAAGTATGACGAAATCCAGTATTGGTTCGATCGGGATATCGGAAAGGTGTATTACATTGAAGAAGATGATTCCCGGGATACTCTCGATCTGGAAGATCCGGCTACTTCAGGCCATCTTATCTTTTATTTTTCACGATTGTTTGCCGGAAGCGAGGAAGATTACACCCTTCCGGTTTATGTGACTAAGAAGAAAGGCTACATTTATGCTGATAACTCTCTCAAAAAAGAAAAGCGAAACTACGCCCCTTTCGATGGACCGATACAAGCTTACCTGATGAATGGAACCACGGAAAATATTGAAGGTCCGTTTGGCTTCTCCGGTGACTTCAGGGCCTGGTTTTTGGATGATGATCTCCGGGTTCCGCTGGAAGCAAGGGTAAAGGTAATATGGGGAAATGTAATCGTACGAATGATAGACTATACACGCGAAGAATTATGAAACAGGTATTAATAAAGAAACTGGATCACGCTAAAGATTTACCACTTCCAAACTATGAATCGGTAGCTGCTGCGGGGATGGACGTACGCGCAGCGGTGGAATCGCCTATCGTGATTCAGCCGGGAGAGCGAGCCTTAATTCCCACCGGATTACAGATGGCGCTGCCGGAAGGATACGAAGCTCAAATCAGGCCGCGAAGTGGTTTGGCCATCCGAAATGGTATCACTATGCTAAATGCTCCCGGAACTATTGATGCTGACTATAGGGGCGAAGTAAAAGTGATAGCCATCAACCACGGGGAAGAGGAATTTGTGGTAAATCACGGCGACCGCATCGCCCAGATGGTGATAGCTCCCGTCACACAGCTCCCGCTGCTGGAAGTGGATGAGCTGGATGAAACGGATCGTGGTGAAGGCGGGTTTGGAAGCACCGGCGTAAGTTGAATATCGAACACTCAACATTCAACACCCAACTTAGAACTTCCAACTTAAGCTGACAGCTGAAATCTGAAAGCTGACAGTTATTCTTATGACAAATAACCTCCGCCCGTATCTAAACCTCATAAAAGAAAACAAAGACTTTCGTCGCCTTTGGATTGCCCAGTCGATTTCGAACTTCGGGGATTGGTTTGGATTGCTTGCCCTGTATGCAATCATCGGTCGTTATTCTGATTCTGAATTTCTGCTTGGGCTGATTATCGTCGTTAAGATGCTCAGTTTGGCTTTGTTTTCCCCATTTGCCGGATATATAGCGGATCGCTTTAATCGAAGAAAGCTCATGATTTGGTGTGATCTTTTGCGAGGCGTTGCGGTAGTCGGGATTATATTCGTGGATTCTGCAGCTACACTTTGGCTGGCTTATGTATTGACTGCAGTTCAGATGATGCTCTCTGCTGTTTTCGAACCCGCCAAGACTTCTTCTATTCCCAATGTCACATCCGAAGATAGCCTGACCAACGCCAATATTATTTCAACGGCCAGCTGGAGTATTATCTTTACCACAGGAATGGCCATCGGCGGCTTTGCAACTGAATGGCTGGGAACTACTAATGTGCTGATTCTGGATGGCTTCAGCTATGTGATTTCGGCCTGGTTTGTATATCGGGCAGCCATCCCTCAGAAAAGATTGTCAAAAGAAGAATTGTATCGCACGCGCAATCCGCTTAAAGGAATTAAAGAAGGACTGAGCTACCTGGTTAAAAACCGGCACATACTTCGTCCTTCACTTGCCAAAGGAACTTCTACAGTATTTTTAGGAGGGTTAGTTTACCTGTTAATTATAGTAAGTGAAGAGGTGTTGATGATGGGAAGTATTGGCTTGGGTTTACTTTACGCCGCCCGGGGATTTGGAACGGGAATCGGGCCTATAATTGGGCGTCGTATTTTCCGGGAAGAGAAAGACTGGGTGTTGTTGATGGGGCTTGCCATCACATTTTGTGGGGTGATGTACTTAGTTGTCGGAATGGTGAGCAGTATCGGGCTTATGCTGCTTTTTGTGCTTTTAGCTCATGCCGCTTCCGGAGCAAATTGGGTGACCAGTACGGTACTTCTCCAAAAACGTACCCGGGATACTTTTCGTGGCCGGATTTTCAGCACCGAATGGCTGCTTTTCACCATAGGAAATTCCTTTTCCGTAGTCATTGCCTCCCTGATCCTGGAAAGTGGAATTATGACCGTTAAACCTCTCATCATGGTGTATGGAGGAGTGATGGCGCTGGCTGGAATCTTATGGAGCTTTACCATCACCCTCAACGAAAAGGCCTGGCAAGAAATCACCTAAAAAAAAACGGTGAAGTAAATGTGCTAAACCATCGCAAGTCATCTCTGGCCTGCCGGCGAGGCAGGCTTTACCTGAGATTTATCATATTTAAAGCAAAAGAACCTCCAGGCGTCCACCGGACCCTGGAGCGTTCAATGTGAGAATAGCTAAGAACCTGCAACGCTTGGAGGTCCTTCAGACGCTCCAAGGTTGTTATATGAAATTTACATCTACAAAACTTCAACATTGAATGTTGAATGATCCTTATTCAATGTTCCTTCAGTCTTCAGGCAGATTCATATCCACATTACTGCGGTAAACACCCAGGAGGTGTTGGGAGAAGTAATACCACTTCTGTCGCTCAAAGTACGGCTGATAGGGCCCGAAGCCATGTCGGCGACCGGGCAGAATCATCATATCAAATCGCTTTCCGGCTTTGATGAGGGCATCAGCCAGACGAAGGGTGTTTGCCGGGTGCACATTGTTATCCATGTTGCCATGTACCAATAACAGGTGTCCTTTAAGATTGCCCGCCAGTTCAGCATTCGATTCAATGGGACCATCAAAAGTGATTTCTTCTCTTTCCACTTCCACACTGTCTTCATTCATTTCCTTAACGGTTTTGCGGGTTTCTTTCACCCCGTTGTGCGTTTCACTCCACCAGTGATTGTACACATTATTATCGTGATTACCGGCCGAGGATACGGCGACGTCATAAAAATCAGGGTAAGTCAGAAGGGCGGCTGTACTCATAAATCCACCTCCGGAGTGTCCGAAAATACCAACCCGGCTTTGGTCAATAAATGGATGACGAGAAGCCAGTTGTTCAATGCCATACTTATTATCGGCCAGCGGATAATCTCTCAAGTCTCCGTATCCATAGGTGTGATAGTATCGGGAGCGAACCGGGCTGCCACCACGATTTCCGAATGCCACAACCACAAATCCAAGCTGAGCTAGGGCCTGATTCCGTCCTGTGTATCCCTGCAGCGAAAAGCTGGTTGGGAATGGCTCGGTCTGAGGACCCGGATATACGTATGAAATGATAGGGTAGGACCGGGTGGAATCGAAGTCGAACGGTTTCCACATCACACCATATAGGTCGGTGGCTCCGTCGGCAGCTTTAATCTTGAATTCTTCCGGAGCTTTCCAGCCAATGGCTTCGGCTTTACTCATGTTCACTTCCTGAAGGGTTAGAATTACCTTTCCGTTACGGTCGCGAAGAACCGATTTGGTAGGCATATCTACCCGGGAGTAGTTATCTACAAAGTAATTGTCCTTATCGGATTCAGAAATGCTGTGGTAGGCATTTTCAGGCGTGAGGTGTTTGAAGTTCGAACCATCAAAACGAACGCTATATAAATGCTCGTAATAGGGATGATCACCATCCCGGCCATAGCCTTCAAAATAAATGGTTTTGGCAGCCGTGTCTATCTTCACGATATCGCCCACTACAAAATTGCCGGATGTAATTCGGTTCTTCAGGTTGCCTTCGGAGTCGTAGCGATAAAGCTGTCCCCAGCCGGTACGCTCGCTCCACCAAATGTATTCCTCGCCATCATTAATAATAGCCAAATCCTGAAAACTCCAGTTGAAATAGGGTTTGCTGGTCTCACTTAGCAAAACTTCGGTTTCACCGGTTTCGGTATCGCCGACCAGGATATCTACTTTATCGGAAGTCCGGTTTTCGCGGTAGATATATAATTTATCAGAAGGAGTAGATTTGTAGTCTCCTGTTTGATGGTTACCATAGTTGGCACGCAGCTCCTGATCTTCCCACTTGTCGGTGTCCATAATCACTCGTTCACGGCTTGCTATATCAAAAACTTCGATCTGCGGAATTCCGATCTCTTCTTCACCGGGCATGGAATATTTGTACGTTTCCAGTTCGGGTCGTTTGCCTAAAGCATTTATCACCCAAAGCTCTTTCACTTTTCGGTTGTCGGTACGGGTGATGTACAGTTTGCTTTCATCATCAAAAAAGTTACCCCTTGATCGCAGGCGTTTGTTGCTGGTTGTATCACCCTGGTTTGCCTGATAGCTGAACCAGCGTTCGCCATCGTCTGTAAGTTGAATTTCCGTGCTGTCCTCATCGTCAGAACGCATCAGGTACAGGTTGTGATTCTTTGCGAAGGCAATCCAGGTGCTGTCGGGGGAGTAAGTGGCCCACGGTTCCCGTTCTTCTTTTTCGAGGGAGTCGCCCTTAATTAAGTCATTTCCATTCAGGTTATATGTGAACTGAATACTGTCTACATGAAAGGTGAATCGCTCTTTGTCGGTGTCGTATTCAAAGTCTTTCAAGTCCAGGTCTTTGGCATTAAACGGACGTTCAAAAGTCTCGGTAAGTTGGGAGGCCATCTCTTCCTGGTCAAAGAGCAATCGCTGGGTGGGGCGCTCGGCATTCACGAAATACCAGTTTTTCCCTTCCTCATTTTCAAAGGTGTACCAAAAATTGTTAGTGTCTTCAATCCAGCGCGGCCAAACGGAAGTGTTTCCGATAAGCTTCTCCATCTTATCTCCGGTGAAGCGTTCAGCCGCTTCAAAGTTGGCCTGTTGGGCATCGGTAGCGGTAGAAAGCAAGGCAGTTATAAAAACTGCTGAAAGAACTGATTTTAGAAAACTAGAATACATAGAATTAACCTGATGTTTGGATTAGGCGTCCAATAAACGACTTAATTTTGTAAAACACTGTCATAATCCATTAACCGGTACAATTATTCTGTGAAGACCGGAAGGAAATGTATTCGTAAGATGGGAACCGTAAATTAACTACTGCAGCTTTTCCTTTTCAGCCTTGAAGTCCTCATCGCTCATAAGTCCCTGCTGCCATAAGCCGGTGATGTATTCTAACTGATCCATAGAGCCGGGTTTATATTCAGGTTCTCTGGGCTTGGCTTCCTTCTCGGCTTCAAGTCGTTTAAGTTCGGCTTCAACGGCTTTTTCGATGGACCTGCTGATGGCTTTCGGATTGTTTAATCCGATGAGCTCAATCTCCCGGCTGTTTGTTTTAAGGATAACCGAGCCAACCCCAAATCGTTTTTGCCCGGCCGTAGCCTGTTGGATATCAACCAAATCAATATTCTGAGAAATATGACCGTCAATCACCGTAATCTTCCGATCGGTAATGGTATATGAAATACTCTTCTGGGTTTTCCTTGTTTTCCAGATCAGGTAAATACCAATTAGAACCGGGGTCAGAATCACCCCAAAAAAATATGGCCAGAAAAAAGCTTTCCAGGAGGGGGTGAGAGTGATGGACTTTTGATTGTTACTCATAACAGATTTTACAGATTATATACTCAAAAAGTGGTGGGTAAATTCGTATATTTTGCCCTGATAACGTAGCTATAGTTAATAAAATTCGCATACTATTGAAACCCTGGAAATATATAGTAGCCGGCTGGATGACGCTCGTTATCGCAGCCGGATTTTTGATTGAAATTCCTGACATTCCTATTCTCGAACAGACGGCAAGGAATATCTTTTTCCACGTACCCATGTGGATGACCATGTTCGTTCTGTTTCTGATTAGCTTTTGGTACAGTATAAGGTATTTGAATGAGCCGGAAATTGAGTTTGATATGAAAGCCTCATCGGCTGCTTTGGTGGGTGTGGCTTTTGGAGTTTGTGGGTTGTTTACAGGTTCGTTGTGGGCTCGATTTACATGGGGGTCGTGGTGGACATTCGCTGAACCCAAGATGAATCTGGCTGCTCTGGCCATGATGATTTATGTTGCTTACTTCATGCTCAGGTCTGCTTTTGACGACGAACAGAAACGCGCAAAATTAGCAGCGGTTTACAATATTTTTGCCGTCACCACCATTCCTTTTTTGTTGTATGTGGTTCCGCGGCAATTAACAAGCCTGCACCCGGGGGCGGATGGAAATCCCGCATTCAGTGAGATAACAGCCGATGAACTTCGTTATATTTTATACCCGGCATTTTTAGGATTTATCGCCCTGGGATACTGGATCTATGATGTAGTTCACAGGTATAAAAAGATTCAATTCGAGATCGAGAATTCGTAAGTTTAAAGCTCAATAAGATTAAAATTAATGCAAGAAGATTCACTCGCTGCCGTTGACACCCTGACTCAGGCTTACTCAGATAACTGGAGCGGAGCCTCCGGGGCGGAAGAGGCCGGCGCATTTATACAATTTATGTCTTCAAACGAATTAATATATGTAGTGTTGGGAGTGAGCCTGATTATCTGGCTGGTACTCCTGTTTTTTCTTTTCCGGGTTGATAACAAAGTGAGCAAACTGGAAGAACAAATTCAATCATCAAAAGACGCATGAAACCAAAACTGATTATAGGAATTGTAGCCATTGTTGGATTTACCTCTCTGCTGATGTACAACTTTGGTGAAAGCATTAGTACCTACACAACTTTTGAAGGAGCTTCTGAAATGAGCAGTGCCCACATCCCGGGAACATGGGACGAGGAAAAGGGCGCCGAATTTTCTCTGGAGACCAAAAAGTTTGTTTTCTACATGAAAGATGAAGACGGCGTTTCCAAAAAAGTGGTGTATTCCAAGCCCAAGCCTAATAATTTTGAACAGGCAGACCAGTTGGTCGTGATCGGTGAAATGAGAGGCGATACCTTCTACGCAAATGAAATGCTGATGAAGTGCCCGTCGAAATACAATGATACCGATCCAAGTCAATTCAGTGAAGCTGCTCAGGGATAGCGTATATCTATGTTAGGAACCGTTGGTAAAATCTTAATTTCCGCCTCTTTCATTTCTTCTCTGGCGGCCATGATCTTTTATTTTGTTTCGGCAAACCGGGATGAAAACCGAACCCTGCGCATTGGGAACTGGCTGTTTGCTGCAAAAGCCGCTTTACTTGTGGTTGCATCCGGAATTTTAGTGTATCTGATCTTTCAGCACCAGTTTCAGTACTACTACGTATTCAATTACACCAGTCTTGATTTAGCACCACGCTATCTGTGGTCGGCTTTTTATGGCGGACAGGAAGGCAGCTTTATGCTGTGGATTCTTATATCCGCCTTCTTTGGTTTTGGGTTGATGAAATGGACGCGCGATCCGTACAAAGCTCCGGTGCTTTTCTTCCTTACGCTTACGCAAGTATTCTTACTGTCTATGCTTTTGGGCTGGGATATTTTTGGATTGAAGTTGGGTGCTTCTCCATTCCGAACCATCGCTGAAGAGATGCCTAATGCACCATTCCTTCAGACCAACCCCGATTTCATTCCTCAGGATGGAAGCGGCTTAAACGACTTGCTGAAAAGTCCCTGGATGATGATTCATCCGCCTATTTTATTCGTGGGCTTTGCAATGATGACTATCCCTTACTGTTTCGCAATGGCTGCGCTTTGGAAACAAAAATATAATGAGTGGATTAGCCCGGCACTTCCATGGACACTGAGTGCTAATGTGGCTTTACTGACCGCCATTTTCTTGGGAGGATATTGGGCATACGTCACGCTCTCGTTTGGCGGCTATTGGGCCTGGGACCCGGTGGAAAATGCTTCATTGGTTCCGTGGTTAATTGGCACAGCCGGCATTCACACCATGATTATACAGCGCAAAAGCTCCGTTGCTCAGAAGTCATCCATTTTGTTTGCTATCCTTGCTTATGTGGCGGTGGTCTATGAAACCTTCCTTACCCGATCCGGAATTTTAGGAAGTTCATCCGTGCACAGTTTTGTTGATCTCGGGCTATACAACCAGCTTTTGGCTTTTATGGTAGTGGTTACAGGAATAGGACTTGGGCTGTTTTTCTGGAGATATAAAGAACTTCCTTCGCCTGATAAAGAATCTAAGTTTTTGAGCCGGGAGTTTATGACTGTGACCGGAGCTATGCTTCTGTTGATTCTCGGTCTTGTAATTATTTTGGGAACCAGCTCGCCGATTATTGGGAGGTTATTTGTAGAAAACCCAACGCCACCGGAGATTAGTTTTTATAACGACTGGAGTATGCCTATTGCCATGATTATGGCCATCTTTACCGTGTTGGGGCAGTACCTGTTTTGGAAGAAATATGATGCTGAATCACTGGCTTCTGCTCTGATAAACCCACTGCTGGTGACGAGTGCAATAACGATTCTCTCCATTATTCTCGGAGACGTACGGAATATCTATTACATGGTATATCTGTTCTGCGGATATTTCGCGGTGGTAGGAAATGCCTGGGTTATGGTTCGGCTTGCCGTTCAAAACCCCAAATTAATAGGCGGCTCACTCACCCATGTGGGTTTTGGATTATTGTTGGTAGGAATCCTGGCCTCATCAGCATACAATTCTTATCTGGTGGATCAAAAAACAGCCAACTATAACGCGGCTGTTGAACGCGGAGAAATAACGGACGAACAAGGCTTTAAAGTCACCCAGAAAGAGGAAATGCTGCTGCTGAACCTGAATGAGCCCGTACTGGTGGACTCCCGATATATGTTGACCTACGAGGGATATGAGCTGGATAACTCGGTTCGTCGCGGACAGCAAACCTACAAGATTAAGTTTGAACCGATAGATGGCGGTAAACCGTTTTACATGAATCCTGAAGTCTATCCTATGCTAACGACCTCAACCGCCGAGAATATTCAGTGGTCGGTAGATCCTGACGTGAGAACGGGTTTGTTAAGTGATATCTATTTATATGTGGGCGGAAGCTCGTATGTACAGGAGCAAAATGATCGTGCAAGCAAAAACCGGCGTATGATGCAGAACGTGTCTGCACAAGATACTACCGCCGATGATACACCTGAGACCCAGAAAATTAAATTCAACCCGGGCCAAACCGTAGATGTGGGTAAATTCAAAATCAGGTTTGTGGATTATGCCCGAACCGATACTTCGGAATTACCCCCGAATACTTCCATCGGTGTACGGGCTCAGGTCGAATTAATTCATCCGGCAAGCAGCAGGGTTATCACGCTGGAGCCGTTGTTTGCAGTGTATAGTCAGGATGGGCAAAGCTACATTTATTCTCCACCGGCAAGAATTCCCGATTTTGATCTGGAGTTTCAGTTCACGGAAATCAATCCTCAGGAAAATAATATTGAGCTGACCATTACAGGCCTGGAAGAAGAGTATGAGCCGGAATGGGTACTAATAGTGGCCGATGAAAAACCCTTTATTTCGGTAGTTTGGGCCGGTACGTTTATACTTATGGCTGGATTTAGCATTTCTATTTTCCGACATTGGGGCAGAGAACGGAAGAAGAATAATGAATAATCAATGTTGAAGACTGAATAATGAAGTTAAATACGTTAGGGCTCCGCATCAGATCAACATTCAATGTTGAATATTCAGTATTCATTATTCTTTTTGCACTACTGTTTACAACAGCAATAGATGTCAGGGCTCAGCAGAAAGAAAAGGATTCTCCGTCACCAAGAGGAGCATTCTTTCGGTCCCTCGTAGTTCCGGGTTGGGGGCATTACTATGCCGATAACGATAACTGGAACCGGGGTAAGTATCATCTGGCCGGAGAAGTGGTGCTGGTGCTCTCATATTTTGGGTTGAACGCACGAGCCAATTACCTGGAACAAGATTATTTCACCTTTGCTGAAGCCAGGGCTAATACCAACTTATCGGGAAAATCCAGAGATTTTATTATAGCAGTGGGGAATTACGATAATCTTGATGCCTATAACGATGCCCAGCTCCGAACCCGGAATTGGGATCAGGTTTTCCCGGAAACGCCTCAATATCAATGGAACTGGAAAAGCACACAACACCGGTTTCAATATCAGGATGCCAGGGAAAGAGTGGAACGCAATCGGAGTCAGTTGCCAACCTTAGTTGCCCTTATGGTGGCTAACCGATTGGTGAGTGGTATCAGTGCTTTCATCCGTGCACGTGATCTGGTTGAGAATACCCCGGAAGCCAGTTTCAGTTATGTGAAAACATTCGGTCAGCGGGGGGTTACAGCGAATCTTCGATTTAATTTTTAAGCTTTTTATAGGTTCGGTTTTTTTTGATGCTGCTCTTTTAAACGAACTACTCTAGGAGTGGAAGTTTTTGCAAAAAATGAACTCTGCTGCCTTGAAAAACGCTTCCAAAAGTCCTAACCTGATAAAAATTTAAAACTGAAATTAACCGGAAAAAATGGACGTAAAGAAAGTAGCTGTAATAGGCGGCGGAACAATGGGAAATGGAATTGCGCATGTATTTGCGATGAATGATATTTCCGTAAACCTCATCGAAACTAAACAAGAATTTGCCGACAAAGCCGTGGCGACCATCGAGAAGAACCTGGATCGCATGGTAAAGAAAGAAAAGATTGATGAGGCCAAGAAATCATCAACAATGGATGGAATTTCCATTTTTCTGGATGTTGAAGAAGGCGTGAAAGATGTTGATCTGGTTGTTGAGGCGGTTCCTGAAAATTTTGATATCAAAAAGTCTGTGTGGGAAAAGGTAGATAAAGCCGCTCCTGACCATGCTATTTTAGGATCTAATACTTCCTCTATTTCTATCACAAAATTGGCGGCACTCACTTCTCGTCCCGAAAAGTTTATCGGGATGCATTTCTTTAATCCTGTTCCGGTGATGAAGCTGGTTGAGATTGTGCGTGGACTTCAAACCGATGATGAAACCTATGAGGTAGTAAAAGAGACTTCGGAGAAATTAAACAAGGTTCCGGTTCCGGTGAACGATGCTCCCGGCTTTGTAAGTAACCGCGTGCTAATGCCTATGATCAACGAGGCCATCTTTTGTGTTGGGGAAGGCGTGGCAACGGCTGAACATGTGGACGAAGTGATGAAACTGGGTATGGCGCATCCGATGGGTCCATTAAGACTTGCCGATTTTATCGGTCTGGATGTATGCCTGGATATCCTGAATGTGCTGTATGAAGGCTTTAAAGATCCGAAATACCGCCCGGCCCCTTTGTTGGTTAAAATGGTGGATGCCGGCAAACTGGGCAACAAGACCGGCGAAGGCTTTTATAAATACGATTAATAGATTTTTGTTCTGCTACCGGTAACGACGCTCTGCGTTGTTACCAATGGTAGCATTCACTCCGACGCAGAGCGTCAGAGCGAGGCAGAATGAATTAGAGTAGTAATTATAGCTACCATGAGTAAGTCATTCTAAGCGATAGCAAAGAATCGAAGCCATGAAATACTTATCAACTAATTCCTGCTAAGATTCTTCGAGAGTACCCTCAGGATGACCCTGTTATATGTTCTTTTACTGGCACCGACGCTCTGCGTCGTTGCCAATTAGAGCATACTACAACTAAGCAGCTACCGAATCATCGAGGATTTCATCAGCCAGATAAATCACGCGGTTAGCTTTCAGGAGTAAATCCTGGAGCTTTCGACTTACCAGGTGCTGTACTTCTTCGAGGCTTTTGGGAGAGGTCAGCTCGTACTGAAAGTAAGAGATAAGGTTAATGGCAGAGAGGTAGCGGCCGTGTTCGTCTCCGTCAATTTCGATGTGCCAGCGAGTGATGATATCATCTTTGGCGAGCAACTCATTTACTTTTTTGCTGATGGATTCCATCCATCGGCTGGCTTTTTCAATACGATAATTACCGGCTTCTCCGGGTATCTCGGGCTGGCAACGATCAATATCAAACAGCCAGCTCATTTCCACATCGATGGTTGGGGTAACGCTGGATTTTGTCAGTGTTTCAATCTTGAGAAATGGATGACTATTCATACCTTCCAGCTCTTTGGCCATAGTCGTTTCTCTAAAGCTATCCCAATCAAAATTAATGGAAAGTGAATTCATGAAGTTAGATGCTTTGTCCAGCCCGATGATTAACTCTAATCCGGTGGCATGAATCTTATTATCTTCCCAGGTTCTGAATTTCTTGGCTTTAATCCCTCTTTTTCCCAATTGTGCTTCTACGGTATTAACAATAGAATTAAATATTGGATAATGCATGAAACCTGTATTTTCCCCTCAAATTAAATGAACTATTACGAACTAATATATCTAAAGCGAGAGCTTAAAAACAAATTAACTGCTGGTAAAATCGAGCAGGCGGTTAGTCCGTATAAAAATTATATAGAGTTTTTTGTACATACAGATACCGCCAAACACCGATTATGTTTCAGTTCGGCTCCGGGAAATATCGCTCTTTATTTGGATAGTTTTCGAGGGGCAAAAAAGAGCAACACCATCGATTTCTTTGAGAAAATTTATGGTGCGGAAATCACGGACGTAACCATTCCTGAAACAGATCGGTGGTTTTTTATTCACTTTGAAAACGGATACAAGCTACATTTCCGGCTATTCAGTAATCGTGCTAATGTATTTCTTTCAAAGAATGGGGAAATTATTGAGGTGTTTAAAGAGTATGATGAGACGGAAGAAGAAACACCAAATCCCCAAAAACTGAATGTGTATGAGATTGAGGAAGACATCAGCAGAAAAAGCACCAAGAATAAAATTGTGGCTATTAACGCGATGTTTCCTCGTCAAAATATTCAGGAGCTGATTGAAATTTATAACCTTGATGAAGCCGATGAAGATGAGCTTCAGGAGTTTGTTCGCAAAGTTTGTGAAGAGATGGAAGACAAGGCGGTTCCCCGGCTTTTGGAGAATGGAGAAACCACCTTGCTTTCTGAAGAAACGCTTCCGGTGAAAACTGAGAAAGAGTTTGAAAGTGTAAACGATCTTATTCTCTACCGGTACAAAAACTATTCGCGAGATCAGCGACTACGGCAACGTAAATCATCCTTACTTAAAAGCCTGAAAAGGAAAATTAAGCGAACAAAATCGGGACTCAAGAATCTGGAACAGGCGGATAAGGGACTGGAAAGGGCTGAAAAATACGAGCAATGGGGGCATATTTTGATGGCCAATGCTCATCTCGGAGATGTGAACGAAGAGGAGATCGAGGTAGATGACTTGTACCATGAAGGAAAGAAGGTAACCATCCCGTTGGATATCGAACTGGATATAGCCGGAAACGCTCAACGATATTACAAGAAGTCGGCCGGTGCGGAAAAATCGCATGAGGAAGCCATGAAACGTATTCCCATTATGCAGAAAGAAAAAGAAAAGGCCGAGCGTTTACTGGAAGAGGCTGAGTCTATAACCAATCTGTGGGAGTTTCAGGATTGGGAGAAAGATCATGAAGATGAACTGAAAGAGTATAGGAATCAGGATAATTCTGGGGATGATGAACAGCTACCCTTTCATACACTGGAAATTCAGGGCTACCCGGTATGGATAGGGAAAAATGCCAAAAGCAATGATGCGCTGGTCCAAAAAGCCCATAAAGAGGATGTCTGGATGCATGCTCGCGGTGTTCCCGGCTCGCACTTGGTAATTAGAATGGGAAACGACAAAGGCATGCCGGAAAAGAAGGTGTTACTGGAAGCAGCCTCCTACGCCGCTTATAACTCAAAAGCAAAAGGATCGAAGCTGGCTCCGGTAATCATTACCAAAAAGAAATACGTGCGTAAACCCAAAGGTTCACCTCCCGGAGCGGTAGTTGTTGACCGTGAAGAGGTTGAAATGGTGACTCCAAAAAAACCAACAGCATGAATTCATATCGGCTACAGAAATTTAAGGAAAGTATTTACCTGTGTGGCTTTATGGCATCCGGGAAAAGCACACTTGGTAAAGCCCTGGCAAAGAAGCTTGAACGGGAATTTCGCGACCTGGATGAGGTAATTGTTGAAAGGGAAGGAAAGAGCATTCGTGCTATCTTTGATGAACACGGAGAAGACTACTTTCGGAAAAAGGAGTGGGAATATTTGATTGATCTCACCCGTAATTTCAAAGGCATAGTCTCTTTGGGCGGAGGAGCCTTGCAAAATCAACGTATTATCGACCATTTAAAGCTGAATGGATTGCTGCTATTTGTGGATACCCCTTTGGAACAAATTACGGACAGAGTCCTCGAAAGCAATGAACGCCCCATACTATATAATGAGGAAGGAAAAATTAAATCCAGGGATACTCTCTTTACAGAGCTGAAAGCCTTATATTCAGGGCGAGAAAAATTCTACAAACAGGCTCAGGTTGCAATTAAAACCCCATTATTCTCAACGGTTGAGGAAATGGTGGATGCAGCCATCGAAAAAATTACCCGGCATGTCTGATTCTATTTCAGTCCAAACCTCTACAGAAGATATTTATGAACTGCACTTTGGTTACGACCTGAGTGCTGAACTGGAGGAGTTTGTCCAACACTACAGTTCGGGCAAAGCTTTTCTGATGGTCGATGCCTTTGTGCTAAAGCATCACCGAACTCATTTTGAGAAAGCACTGAAGTCTCACTTCAATGAGCTTCATATTTTTGAGGTTCCCAGAGGAGAACAGGCGAAAAATATCGAAATATATAAACAGGCGGTCGATTTTGTGTTAAGTGAAGGGGCCGAAAGAGGCACGCCGCTAATCGCCATAGGTGGTGGAGTAACCGGCGATCTTTCCGGTTTTGTGGCGGCTACCGCTCTACGTGGACTACCACTGATCCACATCCCTACTACTTTACTGGCTATGGTGGATAGCTCGATTGGCGGAAAAACCGGGATTAACCACAGTACCGGGAAAAACCTGGTGGGCAGTTTTTATCAACCGGCCGCTGTGTTTGCAGATGTTAAATACCTGGAAACCCTGCCAGAAAAAGAATGGGTAAACGGGCTTAGTGAAGTACTGAAGTATGGGATGATTCACAGCCCTGAAATCCTTGAGCAGGTAAACACGTTGATAGAAGAGAATACCTTTGTTGATGGCAAGTCGTGGCTACCCCTGATTCAACAAAGCGCAAAGATTAAAGTAGAAATTGTAGCTGAAGACGTACTTGAGGCCGGTAAAAGGGCCTTCTTGAACTTTGGACATACCTTTGCTCACGTTATTGAAAAGGAAGGCAACTACAAGGCATATTCCCATGGCGAAGCCGTTTATGCGGGTATGATAGCTGCGGTTCATGCTTCTAATTCTTTGGGAGCTAATATAAACTTATCCAATTTAATGCAATTCAAGTCGTTGTATAAGCTGAATTTGAATGAAGTAAACGCCTCCCCTGAAGAGCTGGTACACCTGATGAAAACAGACAAGAAAGTGAAAGACGAACAAATACAACTCATCTTGTTAAAAGAGTTAAGCTCTCCGTACGTTTATAAGGTATCGGATACCGCCTTTGTTCAACGGGCCTGGGAACACACGCTAAATATTTTTAAATAGTGGCATATATACGCTGGTTACATAAATCCTGGAATGTTTTCTGGACCTTTATCGGGGTGCTGGTGCTTACCGTTGCTCTTGTTTTTGGTACTGCTTTTGGATTGATGCAGCTTCAACCGGTAAAGAATCAGGTGGCTGTAGAGCTTCAGGATCGGTTTAGTCAGAATTTTGAAGGGGTGCTTAGCATTGGTCAGCTTGAGGGATTGTTGCCGCTGCGTATTCAAATGAATAATGTTAGAATTTACCCGGATTCATCGGACTTCAGGCCGGTATTTGAAACGAACTCCATCACTGCCAGCCTGGATGTTTGGTCCCTGCTTCGGAACAGGGTGGTTATCAATGCACTTCAGGTAGAATCACCAAATGGTGTTATAGACACAGAATCTGATTTTTCTTTGGATGAGGCTTTTAAACTGAAATCAAGCCCTGAAGTGGGAGCGATAAGTTCTGAAAATGAGTCGGGCTCCGGTTTTCAGGTTATTATTCCTTCCGTGGTAGTCAGGGATGGTAATTTTATAGTTAGAAATGCTTTTGAGAGACCGAACCGGTTATCCTCGTCCGATAGCATAAACATCCGGAATGTTCAGATGGATATGTTTTTTGAGTTTACCGACGACCAGCGATTTGTGGATATCAACCGGGTTCAGTTTGATGTGCCTGAGTTCAATATCCCAACCGTTGAGTTATTTGGGCAAATCTATAACGATTCCCGCTTTTTGGAACTTAACGCTCTGAATATAAAGTCCGGTAATTCAAGCGGCCGGTTTAGCGGTGAGGCTGAAGGGGTAAATGTACTGGAGGGCGAGGTAAGTAAGCAGCTGAAGAACGCTACACTAAGTATGAGCGTAGATCGATTGGCCTTAGAATCATCATACATTACTCGTTTCTTTCCGAATGTTCCTGAACTTCAAAGTGATATTAGGGGAACTTTAACCGGTGAAGGAACGCTGGATTCCTTGTATTTCAGTAGTGCAGAGCTGAGTATAGGAGAAAGTTTTGCTGACCTGGACGGTACATTAAAAAATCTGAGAAGTATGGACCGGCTGTCTTACAATGTAAACCTTGACGCCATTGTTCTGGCACAAAAAGAGCTTGCACTCATAAGTTCGGCGCTCACGCCCACACAGATTGAAGCTTTAATCTCAACCCGGTTCGAAGGGGAGGTTTCGGGCACTTTAGATAGTACGTTAACCAATATTGTTGCTCAGAATATGCAAAGGGGGCGTTTTGAGATAGATGGAGTTTGGGATTGGGGCAATCGGATTGGAGTTGACCTCAACTTCAACACCGATTCTTTAGACTTAGGAAATTTGATAGACCCAAGGATACAATCAACCGATTTAACAGTAACGGGTGAAATCAAAAGTACATCTTTCAACTTCAGAGAAAGCGAAGGCGGACTGGTTATTCGGTCGAACCAAGGGGCATTTGACAACCGCAGATTTAATCAGGTCGTTATACTGGCAAACTGGAATGATGGTTTGATTGAACCGGATATCAGGGCAGAAGTAAATGGAGCACTTTTGACCACTAATGGTACGATTGACCTGACTACACCAATTCCATCCTATTCCTTAAATGGACAAGCAGGTAATATATTTTTAAATGAAATTATACAGGACAGTCGCATGCGGGAAGTGTATGCGGATATGGAATACGATTTGAGCTTAAAGGGAAAAGAGTGGAACGACTTATACGGACAGGTGAGCCTGGATATTACCCGGGCTGTGGCCGGAGATGATACATTGGGTCGGCACCAGGTATATGTTGATTTCAATGAACCGGATGCCCAGCAGCGGATTCTGCGCTTGACCTCTACCGCTTTTGATGCTACCGTACAGGGTGATTTTGTGCCGGAAGATTTACTGGTTCTTGGCAAACAATGGAGCCAATATTTTGCCAACCGGGTGAGGGAAGAAATTGCTTTCGACAGCTTGACAACATACAGAGATTCCACCCAAATCAGTCGTAACCAAAATTTAACTATTTCCGGGAGGTTGAAAAACCTTGGGCTGATTACTTCTTACTTCCCGAATTTTCCGCGTATTTCAACCTCAGCTCGAATCAATTCTACGGTAAATGTGAACTCTCAGCGGTTGCTCTTTAATGCTACTTTGATGGATAACAAAACCAGTATTCAAGACATTGAAGCAGATTCACTGATGATCCAAACAACGGGAGGCTTCAGGAGGGAAGCGGACCTGAAAGATTTTTCCGGTCTTCAGTTTCAGGCTAACGCTGCTCAGATCGATTATAATTCTATAGTAGGCCGGGAATTTGATTTTGAAGCCAATTTCAATCAGGATTCTGTAGAACTGAGAAGTAATATCCGTGAGTTAGCCGATGATGCTTCATTCTCGTTCCATGCCGGCGGTGATATTTCGGATGAAGCACTCTCATTGTTTATCCATGATTTTACACTGGGTACCGGCACATTTAAGTGGGCCAATGAAGGGACTCCCATGCTACGCTACCAGTCGGATGAAAAATTAACATTAAGAGATTTTGTCTTTGAAAGTGACTCCCAATTTGTTCAGGTAAACGGCACGTTCAGCAGTTCTACTGAAGATTCGGTGGACTACAATATTGAAGAAGTGAATCTAGGCCGTCTTTCAGATCTGATAGGCGGAAGAATTCGGTTTGGGGGAATCGTAAATGGAAAATTTACCACCCGTACATTGACTACCGTTCCGACTATTCAGGGTGAAATTGACGTTGAAGCCTTCAATCTGGATAACACCCTCTTTGGCGATATTCTGCTGACCAGCCGATACAACCAAACTTTAGATCGTTTTGATACCCGTATTTCCGTGAGAACGGATTCAGCTAAATATCCGCAATACTATGAAAATAACGACCGAAAAGGACAGAATTTTGATATTGAAGGGTATGTTTCAGCTCCAAAAGAAGGCAATTTTCCTGAAGTAGATTCCCTCTATCAGTTTGATATCGATTTTCAGAACATTGACTTGTGGATTTTGCCATACATAGGCCCGAAAGTGTTTGCAGAAGCTTCCGGGTTGGCCAACGGCTCGGGGAAAATATGGGGGAACTTAGATAGCTATGATTTTGAATCCGAATTTATAGTGGGTACGGAAGATGCCGCTTACATCCGCCCGGAATTTCTTGATACTTATTACTATGCACAGGGCAGTTTAACCTTCAATCGGTACGAAGGCTTTACCTTTAATGATATTTATTTCATAGACCCTTCAGGTGGTAGTGCTATTCTGAGCGGTTTTTATGATTTAAACAATTTTGGTCCTACCGACAGCCTTCGAATAAGCCTTGATATGGATGAATTTCAGTTTCTAAACAGCTCTTTTGATCCGACTGTGGCATTTTTTGGTCAAGCCTATGGTTCAAGCACCGTTACCATTTCAGGCACTAATATGAATCCGGTTCTTCGGACTGAACAGCCTATTGTTATTTCGGATTTTTCCCAGATTTCAATTCCATTACTGGAAGAGACGGAGTTTAATGAAGACAACCGGTTTATACGCTTCGTGAACTCTTTTAATGTGGACGATATCAGTTCGGGGGTGAACGCTACGAATTCCCGAAACCGAAGCAATGCTGAAGAGGGACAACAGGAAGAGGAACTTACCTTTGCCGAACGCTTTACATTAGATTTACAATTTGTGGCAACCAACCCGATGACGGTTCAGCTTATATTTGATCCGGTTACCGGTGATATCGTTACCGCCGATGGTACCGGACGCCTGCGTATTTTGCTTGAAGACGAACAGGTATCGATGTTTGGCCGTTTTGATATTACCGGGGGAAGTTACCAATTTGTTAGTGGTGACATTTTTACTCGTCGGTTTGAGTTGGAATCAGGGGGTACCATTACCTGGGAAGGAGATCCGGCAAATGCACGCCTGAACCTGAATGCCATCTATCGAGCCCGCCCGGATATCAATACGTTGAGCAGCACCGGAACCCGGGATCCTGAAAACGCCCAGCGTGTACCGGTAGAACTGGTGCTAAATATTGGCGGAACCATAACCAGTATAGAAAACAACTTCTTTTTCCGGCTACCTAATACGTTTGAGTCGCAACAAAGCTCAACGCTTTCTACGCAACTGGCTTCCATAAACAGAGATGAGAACCTGAAATTAATTCAGGCAACTAACTTCATGCTTATGGGGGATTTCATTCCGGTTTCCTCCGCCGGAGACCCACAAGCCAATCCGTTTGGAGAAAACTTATCGGGCAGTGCGGCGGTACTAAACCCGTTGCTTTCGAGTCAGGTTATTAACCCATTGTTATCAAATCAGGTAAATTCGTTATTGAACAGTGATTTGAGTAGTTTAGATGTAGATTTTAACTTAAATACATATAACCAAGTTGACCTTGGAGTTGCGCTACGGCTTTACAATGACAAAATAATACTTCGCCGGGAAGGACAGATAACAGGAAGACAATCAAATATTGGAGATCTTGGTGCTACCTTTAGAATAAACCGCACCTTTGCAGTAACGGCTTTCCACCGCCAGGATCTTACCTTCGGAACCATTAGCAGCACCGAACAATCCCAACAATCTCAGGAAATAAATGGGGTAGGCCTTGAAGCCAAAGTAAGTTTCAATACCTGGGATGAATTTTTTAATCGGTTGCTTTCGCCTTTCAGAAAGCTATTTGGCGTTAAAGAAAAAGAACAGAATCAAGAAGAAATAACAGAAAACATAGAGGGATAAGCTCCCGCATAAAAATATTTGAATGAGTAGTAAGAAAGACAGACTAAGTAAATTTGAAGATCTGGTTGTTGATCTATTAAAAAACAGCCCCGACGGCAAGCTAACCAGAGAGCAGATTATCAGCGTACTTCGCTTGGAAAGTAATAACGAAATTAAACGGCTGGATAAGTCATTAAGCCGAATGGCCAATCAAAATACCATCAGCAGGAAGGACAATTATGTTTTTCTTGGGAAAAGCAGTAAGAAGAAGAAAAAGAAATCCGGTAATTCATCTAACATTGTAGAAGGTAAAATTGATATCTCCGTCCGCGGAACAGGATATGTAATAACCGAAGAACTCGATCAGGACGTGATGATTTCATCCCGTGATGTAGGAACTGCCCTGAATGATGATAAAGTACGGGTTAAGATAACCGGCCAGAAGAAAGGATCGGGCCAACCCCGTGGGAAAATTCTCGAGATACTTGAGCGAGGTAAAGATTTCTATGTAGGGACACTTTCCAAAGTCAGTAAAGAGAATTTCGTAATTGAGTCTGATAAAAAATCGGTTCACACTAACTTTTTTGTACTACCGGAATCCGTGAATGGAGCTCAGGATGGAGATAAAGTTATTTTTGAGCTGGTGAATTGGGTGCATCCCAAAGCGCTGCCGGAAGCACGAATCAAATCGGTGTTGGGTAAATCGGGTTCCAATGATGCCAATGTGCTATCAATACTGGCTGAAAACGATATGGTTGCTGAGTTTCCCAAGCAAGTGGAGGAGTATGCAAATCAGATTCCTACCGAAATTCCCGAAGAGGAGTGCCAAAGACGCCGGGATTTAAGAGACGAAAACGTATTTACAATCGACCCGGATGATGCCAAAGATTTTGATGATGCACTGAGCATCAAAAAACTGGATAATGGAAATTATTACCTGGGGGTTCATATTGCGGATGTGACGCATTACCTCACCCCAAAAACGGTATTGGATGAAGAAGCTCACAGCCGGGGAACAAGCGTATATTTAGTGGATCGTGTGATTCCAATGCTTCCCGAGGTGCTGAGTAATGGCGTGTGCAGTTTACGCCCCAACGAGGACAAATTAACTTATAGCTGTTTTATGGAAATTGCTCCGAATGGCAAGCTGGTTGATTACTCTATTGAAGAAACCGTGATTCATTCTAAGCAGCGATTTACTTACGGCAAAGCCCAGCAGGTGATTGAAGGCAAGAATCACAAATATGCCAAAGAGGTTAAGCTTGCAGAAGAATTGGCTCGTACCCTCTTGGACAAACGATTCCGTGAGGGGGCTATCGACTTTGATACACCTGAACCGAAGTTTGTTTTAGATGATGACGGAAAGCCACTCAAAGTAATCCTGAAAGAACGCATTTTCGCTCATCGCCTGATTGAAGAGTGCATGCTTATGGCCAACAAAACCGTGGCTATGCATGTGGAAGAATTGCGTAAGAAATCGAATAAGAAACGCTCAAAAGATTTGTATCCATTTTTCTACCGGGTACACGACAAGCCCGATCAGGAAAAACTGGCTTCAATAGCTGAACAGGTTAAACCTATTGGAATTAAGTTCGATGTCGGAGATAACATTTCTCCAAAAAAGATTAACGACCTTCTCAAAAAAGTGGAAAATACAAGCCTTGAGTATATCGTTAACGGACTAATGTTGCGGGCAATGGCCAAGGCAGAATATTCTCCAAATAATGTTGGCCACTTTGGGTTAGGTTTTGGACACTATGCACACTTTACCAGTCCCATTCGCCGTTACCCTGATGTTATTGTGCATCGGCTGTTAAAAGGTTACAATTCAGGAGCAAGGGTTTATACCCACGATCAGCTCAAGAAGGATGGAGAACATTGCAGCGAGCGCGAACGAGTTGCTGTTGATGCTGAACGTGACTCTATTAAATTGAAGCAGGTTGAGTTTTTAAGTGGCAAAACCGGTGAAAAGTTTGATGGAATAATCAGCGGTGTGATGGAACGGGGAATTTTTGTGACCCTGAAAGACATTTATTGTGAAGGAATGATAAGAATGAGCGATCTGAAAAGTGATTACTTCGTTTTCGATGAAAAGCGCCATGCTTTGGTAGGCCGTAAAAGCGGAAAGCAGTACCAGCTTGGCGATGAAATCAACGTTTATGTTAAAAGCACAAACACAGAAAAGCGACAAATTGACTTCGGGTTAGCCAAATAACTTTTAATACTCTCTATTATGAAAGTTAAAATTAGTTCAGTTGTACTACTAGCCGCAGCATTATTTATGTCCGGTACACCGGCTCTTGCCCAATATTATTCTTTTGGAAAAAACAGGGTAGTATATGAGGATTTCGAATGGCGCTACATTCAGTCCAAGCATTTCGATGTGTATTACTACGGAGAAAAGAATTATGAGCTTGCTGAATTTGGGGCAAAAAGTATCGAATCGGCCTACAAGCAACTAACGGAAGATTTTAACCACCAGATATCAAATCGTATAACGCTTATCGTTTACGATTCTCATAATGACTTCTCCCAGACCAATGTAGTAAGCCTACCCACCAGTGCGGAGGGAATTGGAGGAGTGACAGACAAAATGAAGAACCGGATGACGGTTCCTTTCACCGGAGATTATGCTGATTTCCGTCGAACATTACACCATGAGTTGGTGCACGCTGTATTTAATGACATGTTTTACGGCGGTACCATCAACTCCATTATCCGCAACAATATTCAGCTTCAGTTTCCGCTTTGGTTTGAAGAAGGCTTGGCGGAGTACACGGCATTAGGTTGGGATACGAATACAGATATGTATATTCGGGATGCAGTGATCAACAACTACTTGCCTCCGCTTCAGTATCTGGGTGGCTACTATGCTTACCGGGGCGGGCAGTCGTTCTGGAATTTTGTGGTTGAGGAATATGGGCGACAGAAAATTGCTGAAATATTACAGCGAATTAAAACCACCCGTAGCGTAGAAGTTGGATTACAACAGTCGTTAGGATTGAATTTCGAAGAATTGGATAAAGCCTGGCAAGATGCTCTTCAGGAAAGATACTATCCGGAGGTTGCTGAGCGAGAACGTGCCGACATGATTGCCAATCAGCTGACCGAGCGTGGACAGTATGGTTCCTATAATACCAGTCCCGCAATTTCCCCACAGGGAGATAAAGTGGCTTTCATCACCAACAAACGCGGATATTTTGATGTTGTGGCCATCAGCGCCATTGATGGAAGAAAACTGAAGACCTTAATTAGGGGAGAAGACAATCCCGAATTTGAAGAGCTCAATATTCTGAACCCAAATCTCGCATGGTCTCCGGATGGGAATCAGATTGCGATATCCACCAAATCAAAAGGAAGGGATGATATAGCACTGATAAATTACAACACCGGAAAAATTAATAAGCTGAAGTTTCCAAACCTGGATGCTATTGCTTCCATTTCCTGGTCTCCGGATGGTAAAAAATTAGCATTTGATGGTAATATTGGTCCTTATCAGGACATTTTTGTGTACAATCTCGACACCGGAAAACTGATCAATGTAACCGGGGATTTCTTTTCCGATATGCAACCGGCTTGGGGAACGGATTCAGAAACCCTGTACTTTGTGTCAGACAGGGGAGAGAAAGTAGCACTTCATAACTATACGCTGAACTATGATTTTCTGGGGGATGAGAGTCTATATCAAACCGATATATTCAGGGTAAACCTTAATGCCAGAACAACAGCTACACGACTGACCAATACACCAACATGGAGTGAGAAAGGTCCACAAACAACCAGAGACGGACGCTTGGTTTACATCTCTGATGAGAACGGGATTTTGAATGTATATGAATACAATCTGGATACCCGCACATCTACTCCGCTAACGAATTTACAAACCGGTGCCTCTCAAATTTCAATAAGCGGTGACGGATCACGATTAGCCTTTAATTCAATTAATGAAGGGTATCTCGATATTTTCTTACTGAGATCTCCGTTTAACAGGGATAAGGGGGGCGAGCTCACCAAAAATTACTGGGCACAACGACGAGCATCAGAAAGTAAGCTCACCCGGGTACCGGCTATCCGATATGCTCAGCAACTATTTGCCGACGGCTTGAGCCTGGAAGGCGAACGTGTTGCTATTGCTGATGAAGAAGTTGAACAAGATGCTGAAACTGAGACTGAAGGAGAAGAAGGTACAGGTGAGGAGGCAGAACAAGAGCAGGTTGAAGAAGAATCGGACGAAATTGATTTTCGAAATTATGTATTCAGTACGGAAGTAATGGAGGATACAACGCTTGAGCTGGAGGACATTAAAAGCTTCACTCCTGAGAATCACATTACGGATGATGGGCGTTTTCAACCCAAAAATTATCGCCTCAAATTCACCACGGATATAGCTTACAATCCTACCTTTGTAGCTTCTACGTATGGATCGGCAGCCCAAACACAGTTTATAATCAGTGACCTGTTGGGAGATCATCAGATTGCACTGGGAACGAATTTTGTAACGGATCTGCGGAACAGTGACTATTCCATTCAATACGGGTATTTGAAAAACCGTACTAACTGGTTTGGCTCTTATTTCCACACCTCACGGAGATACCAGACCATTTTCGGAGAACTGATTCGATTCCGGACATTCGGTGGATCTTTAAACATTCAGTACCCATTTAACAAGTTTAAGCGGATCGATTTTGGATTCTCCGCTATGGGCATAACCCGTGATTACAGCTCTGTGAGCGACCGTTACGCAGGTATATCAACCAGTGCAAACCAGGCTGATAATCAGCAAAGTCTGTTTCTATATCCGGAAGTGGTATTTACAAACGACCGAACTTTGCCCGGCTTTTTAACACCGAGAGGGGGACGCAGGTACTCAATCGGAATTTCCGGGAGCCCCGGTGTTGGTGATAACGCCCCGCAATTCGGGTCTGTATTAGCTGACTTTAGACAGTACATTGGCTTGGGACAAAGTGGTCAGTATTCCATCGCCTTGAGAGCCTCCGGAGCCACCTCAATCGGACCCGACAAGCAAACCTATTTTATGGGTGGTCGACTTGGGTGGATTAACCAGCAGTTTAGCAATAATGGTCTCTCATTTGATAAGATAACAGACAGTTTCTTTACGGTGCCCGCTTTACCGGTTCGTGGCTACGCCTACAATAGCATTTACGGAAGTAATTTCTCTTTAATTAATGCAGAATTTCGATTCCCATTGTTTGCCGCTGTTGTTCCCGGAGCACTGCCAATCCTCCCATTCTATAATATCACGGGAGCTGCGTTCCTTGATGTAGGAACCGCATGGGGAGAGCGCATAGATTACGGATTACTGGATAATGGCGAACCTGTTATTAATGAGGCCAAGCTGGATTTCAAAATTGCAGAAGAACGATTCAGTGACCAAGCCCTGACTCCAGAAGGCCCGGTGGAATTTGAAGCTCCATATTATGACGGTGACATCCTGATTGGTGCCGGTTTTGGGTTACGGACCATCGTATTCGGCTTGCCTTTCAGATATGATGTTGGATGGCCATATGGTAGAGAAGGTTTTGGTGATGATCCTATTCACTACTTTTCTCTTGGAATAGATTTTTAGAGGATCCTACTCCGAGCTCCGGAATATTTGAACCTGAAGCAATCGCTGGTAGCGATATTCCGGATCCTGGAAATACACAAAACTCGCATATTCCTGATTTCTCCGGGTGATGGAATCACTTAGAATGAGGTCATTGATTCCATATTCTCCATCTTTAGTGGCATATTTATACGTGTAGGTTCCTTGTTTTATCACAGAAGTGGTTTCCCAATACCCGGAATTCTCGTTGTAGCTCAGTTTATTATTCTCCGAAAGCAGCCATTGATTAAAATCGCCCACCAGGTACACTCCTTCATTTTCTGAAAACTGCCCATCGTCATCAAAACGAAACCGGACATTGGCATAGCGGGAATCGGTTGAACTTTTGGGATTACCAAAGCTTGACGTCCAGCTGCTGATTGGATCAGAGGTGAAGTTTAGGATATCTTCCCGGAGAACAACTAATGGGGGAGTTTGGCCAAATTGAACGTCAACAATCTCTCTGCCATCCACCGATAGGTTGTTAAGATTCAAGCCCAGAAAATCATAATTTGCCGGAAAGGCCTTCTCTCGGGAAAGGTGAAATTGAGTGCGATCCTGTTCGGAAAAATCATAGTTCTCAGATCGTTTCTGATCACCCCAAAACCGGTTTTGAACAAAATAGAAGCTCAGGTCGAACTGAGGAAATTCAATAAAATCAGGATATACAAACTCGCTGAAAGGCTGATCGATGGCATTATACCGCTGCCCGGCATTGTAGATGGTTTCAACCCAGGAATTAATCTCACCGACATCTTCAGTTACAAAAAAGGGCAGGGAAAAGAGCTTCACGCCGGAATTAAAATCGGAAATATGCAGCATGTAGTTACCGCTGATTTTGAACTTCAGCTGATTGTTCGGAAACTCCGTCTGATAATGAAAAAAGTCAGGATCACTCAACTCATTCTTCTGTCCACCACCTATGATAATTTCATTTATGCCCTCCAAATACCAATCCACAGGGATGTTGCTGTTGTCCCAATCCTGATCGTGATGGGTAAAGGTAATCCGAAACTGTCCGGATAAATCAGATAACTCATCAAAAGCCAAAACCAGTTTTTGGGAAGATCCCAGCTCTATGACCGGGGGATTATTCTCACTTCCTTTACGGTATAACTGTAAACTTTTGATGGATTGAGGGGCCGGCAATTGATTTGGGACAAGATATCGGCTTACATACCGTTCGCCTCTATTCTGATTGCTTACCGAGTTGGAAATGGAGGCAGAACACCCACTGATCAGAAACCCAACAATTAAAAATAATGAGTGCTTATAAAGAAAAGATGCCTTCAAAAACAAAATGAGCGGGTCCCGTTAAAATTAGTTGATGGTAGGTGGTTGTATCAGGGGTAAAATCGAATGAGGCCTTCAGCGTTCCACCTTTAACTTTCACAGTGTAGGTGGCATGCTTGTCTTGTTGCTGTTTTTGGAAATGAGTGGCTATGGCAGAGGCCAGGGCTCCGGTTCCGCAAGCAAGAGTGAGCCCTTCAACACCACGTTCATAAGTTTGCAGTTGGATGATACCTTCTGATTCAGTATGCACAAAGTTTACATTGTTACCGGGTGGATTTACCTCAGAATGATAGCGTAATTCACTTCCTATGCTCACTAATTCTTTTTCATCTTCAAGTTTATCCTCAGCAACAAAAGTGACCAGATGTTCCGTAGCAGCATCGGCCTTAATAAGATTGTACCCGTTTAGAGTTCTTCGTTCTGGTTGTACGTGAACCGGAAAATGGACGCTAACGCTGCTATCGTCATGTACTTCAGCCTCATATATATTATCGTGTACATTAAAGGTTTGTGTGGCGTTGAAACCGTTTTTAAAAGCAAATAGTACGAGACAACGGGCTCCATTTCCACACATACCGGCATCGCTGCCGTCTGCGTTCCGGTAAATCATGGTGAAATCAACCTCCGGCTTTTGAGCCGGTTGCAATACTAAGATTCCATCCCCGCCAATCCCAAATTTCCGGTCACATATTTTTGGGGTGAATGAGATAATTTCATCTAATGAAAACCCATACGTACGGTTGTCGATAACCACAAAGTCGTTACCGGCTCCCTGCATTTTATGAAATTTGATTTCCTTCATGCGCTATTCTACAAATGCGGGTACGTGTTTCCAGTTTTCATTATCGGGAATGATAGGATCCAGTCCGCGCATCAAAGTTGAAAATCGTAATGCTAAAACAATAAATATGAGCTTAGGGTTTACATTCTGGCGAAGCGCGGGGCGAAATTCGTCCAGATGGGTTATCATTTCCTCCAGGCGGGCATCATCCAGTGCTTTTACAAACTTCTGTATAGAATCGAGCTGATCGATATTTGTGACAAATTTCTTATTGCCTGTTTCTCTGTACACCATCAAATCCCGAATATACATTTCAATGAGATTTGTCATTGCGATCAAGCCTTCAATATTTTGAGAACTTTGCCAGTCCTGTACAAGAGTTGAAAGTCCGTTTGCATCCTGGCTGAAAGCCAAACGAAGGTATTCTACCACAGACTCCCGGTTCTCCTTCAGCTTGGAGACATCAAAAAAGCGGGTCATGGCATAATTACCATTCGAAACTCTGGCGAGGTAAGCCGCAGCGTCGGGGTCCAGGCCATCAACCTCTATTAGTCCTTGTTCCACTTCCCGGTCTTTAAGTGCCCCCAAAGGGATATGCTGGCAGCGTGAAGTGATAGTGGGAAGGAGGCTTTCGTAACTTTCCGTGGTGAGGATAAACATCAACCGGTCAGAAGGTTCTTCCAGCAATTTCAGGAAGGCATTGGCTGTTTCTTTTCGCATGGTCTCCACACCGGTTAGAATAATAACCACCCGATTCCCTTCATTGGGCTTTAGCTTTGCAATAGGACGGATATCATCCCGAAAATAGTCAATAGGATAGAAGGCCTGAAGGTTCTTGGATGAATCATCATCTAAGGAAGGTCGTTGGGAGAAATCAATAATTTCGTAGGGATCTTTGGAAAGCAGCTCCAGCCGGTCGCGCAGTTCTTCCGTTTTAGCTGATGTAGGTTTTGGAATGAAAACGTGGATATCCGGGTGGGTAAACCACGAAGATTTTTTTGAAGAGGTATATTCTCCTAAATCACTAAGGTGGTCGATGCCATTGATGGCTTCAGCAAAAGCCAGGGCAAAAGCGGTTTTTCCCACACCCGATGGACCAGAGAGAAGATAAGCATGGCTAATCCTGTCGGATGCCAGCATACGCTCCACCTGCTCCTTCGCACGGCTTTGTCCGATTATTCTTCTATTTCCGAATTTGATGTTCATTTATTCCTTTAGATTATGACGATGGACGGACGACGAGTGACCATTGTTTAATCGATTTCATAACGTTCGCCAGGTACATTCGATTGAAATCCTTTCCATAGATATTTTTTCATCGCTAACAATTTAGCAGATGGCTTTTCCGAATCCGGCAAACTATCAATTAATGAATATACTTCATCAGCTAAATCTGTTGCCAATTGCCAAACCTCTAATTTCTCGAACTTAAAAGCCATACTTGTTAATGATCTAATCGTTGGTCAATGGTCTCTGGTCAACCGTCATTCTTATTCTTCCCAAATGTAATCAAAAAGCAAAATTCCGGCGGTGATGGTTACTCCAGCAAAGCCAATCAGAGCCGTTACGTTGTTCATAGAGCCGCCCCCGCCACTAATGAAGGCTGTTTTACTAATATCAGCCAGTAAGAGCACCAAAGGCATAAATAAGGGGATACTAAGCACCGAGAAAATAGCCCCTTTTCGATCGGCCTGAGAAACCACAGCTGCGGTCATGGTTGCCACTCCGGACAATCCGGCGGTTCCCACAAAAAGCATAATCAAGAAAGCGGCCCATGACTGAATTTCTAACCCCATCAGAAAAATATATCCGGTAAAAGTAGCGACATTAATGAGTAGGGTAAACAAAAAATTATACAACAACTTACCGGTGTAAACGGTAGTTCCTTCAGCATAAATACGAAGCAGGTCAAACGTTTTTTTATCTGTTTCAGAAATGAAGCTTCGACTCAGGGCAGAAAGTGCAGCAAACAGAATAATGATCCAAACCAAGCCGGATTTCGGCCCCGGTTCCAGCTGATCGGCACGGAGAGTAAACAAGACCAAAAGCATGGCGGCGGCAACAAAGGCCAGCACCATATTGAAGGCAAAACGGGTGCGCAGTTCAATCTGCAGGTCTTTCTTTAAAACGGTAAGTGTGCTCCGGATCCAGTCCATGGCAAAGTTTAAGGATTTTGGCGGGTTATTGATAGGGCAAAGGAGTTCAGGTGATAAGATTTTAAGTGTTATTGCATAAGCTCCGGCGCCGAGCATAGGAGCGAGAAGGGTCATCTATTTTACAACTTTATTTTTGACTAACGAGTACTGAACGAGATTAGGTTTTTGTTGCTTAATTAATTTCAGAATAAAAGTCATTCCGGTTTTAATTTATTTTCGGAATGATTTTAGCTATTCCAAGAAGTATAATACTCTTGAATTCTTTCAGGATTTTTAAATAATCAGATTGATAAAAGTGAAATTTAAGGGGCAAAAGTGTGGATTACCTGTTTAAAACTTGTAAGGAATTCTTCTGAACTAATTCCTATGTTGAGTAAGAGCTAAAAGAAAAGCCCTCAGTGTTTTGGACTGAAGGCTTTAAAATTACTGAGTGAAACAGTAAATAAATGCTGCGAATTAGAAAAGTGGCCTCATTTGCCATACTTCTCAATTCTTAGCTCAGTTGCGATAGCCGGGGCAGGACTCATTTCTCCTGTTCCGGTTTTTTTATGTTCTAGATCCATTTGCTGGATCAGGTGGATTAAGATAAGCACCTTTTTAGTAAAAGCAACTTCGTCATCCTGATTATGGATGCCTGACATTTAAACCGTACTAATGTTTTACAACGTATTCTCTTTGGGGTAAAACAACCAATTCTTTCAGGTATAATTCGACTTCATATTTCTTTGTTATCCGGCTAAAGTAAAAACGCTGTAATTAATCTTTGATTGATTCACTCTTCACTGCCTATATTCGAGCGCTATCGAACCTTTATTTTTGCTAGGAAATTACATGAACTTATTTTCGCTGTTAGATCAAACCACGGTTCTTCCCAATTTCATTGTTGGTTCTAAAAAAGAACTCATTAACGCTCTTGTAGATACTTTAGAGGAAAAATTGGAGTCCAAAGAACAATTGGAAGAAGTAAGAAAAGCCGTGTTTGAACGCGAGAAAATCATGAGTACGGGAGTGGGCAAAGGGCTCGCTATCCCGCACGCAAAAACAAAAGCAGTGGAACACAACCTGGCAGCGTTTGCTCTCCTTAAAGAGCCTCTCGACTTTGATTCCATTGACGGCGAACCCGTTCGGTTGGTGTTTCTGTTGGTTGGTCCTGAATCGAATAATAGTCAGCATATCAAGTTGTTGAGCAGGATTTCAAGACTTATGAACAGTGGCTCTTTTCGTGAAACTATCCTGAACTGCAGCTCTACTGATGAGATTTTGAATGCATTTCAAGGTGAAGAAGAAAAATACTTTGTAAGCTAAATGAAGCTTTTTTTCCGCATTGTACTTCCATTGCTTATCGCATTTGTTGCGGAAACCCTTTGTGCCCAGAATCTAAATTTCATTATTAATCAGGCTCCGAATCAGGAGGCGTTTTGGTCGGTGACGGTTCGGGATGAACAGGGGCGGATACTGGAAAGCTCCAATCCCGATAAAGCAATCGTTCCTGCTTCCAATCAAAAGCTGTTGACGACAGCTGCATTCCTGGATTATTTTGGTTCAGATTACCGCTTTCAAACCTTTGTGTATGGGGATGGAGAGTTATCCGGAAATACTTTGGAAGGCAATCTTATCATAAAAGGAAGCGGAGACCCATCCATCAGTGGTGATTTGTATGATGATGACCGCTATCATGTGTTTAAAAATTTCACTGATCAACTGAAAGATCAAGGTATAGAACAGGTTAATGGATCACTGATTGCTGATGTCAGCTTATTCGATGGGCAGCATTATCCCAAAGGATGGGACTGGTACGATTTTTCTTTCTACTACGGAGTGCAGGTCAGTCCGTTATCCTTCAACAACAATGCGGTAGACCTGGAAGTATTTGCCGAAGGTGAAATAGGGGATACCCCGCGCATTACCTGGTTTCCGGACAGTACCGATTACGTACAGTTTGAGAACAGGCAGGTAATTACCCATCCCGCTACAGAGTATGACGAATACTACCGCCGGGAATTGGGAAACAATCGTATTGAGTTAGGTAGTACTCTTCCAAAAGGTTACTACGAGGATGAATCGCTTTCAATAAACAATCCGCCGTTGTTCTTTCTGGATTCCTTTAAGGATTACCTCAATGACCATGGAATTCGTGTTAATGGCCCCATTGTGGTTTATGATCAAGCTTTCGAATACGACACTACCAACGTATTGGCACAGCACAACTCGAAACCTTTGAGTGAGCTCATCAACTGGATTAATAAGGAGAGCGATAATTTTTATACCGAAATGATCCTCAAAACTCTTTCTGCCAAAGCAGGGCAACAACCGGGATCGTTTGAACATGGAATTAAACAGGTTCGTAAGTTTGCCGCAGATATAGGGCTGGATACCACACACATTCAGATGAATGACGGGTCCGGGTTAGCCGGTGGTAATTTCACCAAGACATCTATTTTATCTGATTTGCTGGTTGCAATGCAGGATCATCCTGAATCGAAGGCTTACTTCAACAGTATGTCGGTAGCAGGAATAGATGGAACCTTAGCCCACCGAATGAAAGGAACCCCATTGTATAACAACTTCAAAGGAAAGTCGGGTTTTGTAACCGGGGTAAGAACACTGAGCGGTTATTTTGAGACAAAATCAGGGAAGAAGCTTATTGTAAGCATTGCAACCAATAACTTTATATCCGAAAAGGTGCGTCCCATTGATGCCGTCCACGAGCAGATTTTGATGTATCTGTATGAAAAATATTGATTAGCTTTCCGTATGCCCGATAAGAAAGCACATATCTTAATCACGGATGATGAGAAAGCCATTCGTAATACGCTGGAAGAAATTCTGCAGTACGAGAACTACGAGGTTTCTACTGTTGAAAGCGGACAGCTTGCCCTGGATTTCGTTGAAGAGAATGACATCGATCTGATGTTTCTTGATATCAAAATGCAGGGGATGGATGGTCTAGAGACCCTGAAAAAACTTCGCGAGGCCGGGCACGAGTTTCCGGTTATAATGATTTCCGGCCACGGTACCATAGAAATTGCCGTTGAAGCCACCAAAATGGGCGCTTACGATTTCCTCGAAAAACCCCCGGACTTAAATCGTCTGCTGATTTCGGTTAGGAATGCGCTTTCACAGCAAAACCTTGCCAAAGAGTACAAGCAGATCAAGAAAAAGCTGCCGAAGGTTCAGGAGATCATTGGGGAGAGTAAAGCCATTTCGAAGATTAAAACATTGATTGAGAAGGTTGCTCCCACGCAATCGCGTGTTTTAATAACCGGTGAAAATGGTACCGGTAAAGAGCTGGTAGCCAAGTGGATTCATGAAAAAAGCCCGAGAAGTGCAGGACCATTTGTGGAAGTAAACTGTGCGGCCATTCCTTCAGATTTGTTAGAAAGTGAATTGTTTGGGCACGAGAAAGGGGCCTTTACCGGCGCTTCCGATCAGCGTATCGGTAAGTTTGAGCAGGCAGACGGCGGCACGCTATTTTTGGATGAGGTCGGCGATATGAGTTTGGAAGCTCAGGCTAAGGTACTTCGGGCCTTGCAGGAAAATAAGGTAACCCGAGTGGGCGGTAATGAGTCCATTTCGGTGGATGTTCGCATTCTTTCTGCTACAAATAAAGATCTGGAGGAGGAGATAGAAGAAGGCAATTTTCGGGAAGATCTATTTCACCGAATTAGCGTAATTCCGATTAAAGTTCCTCCGCTCAGAGAGCGCAAGGAAGACATTCCTCTTATTGCTAAAGCCTGCCTGAATAACCTTAAAGAAAAGGATATCAGTTTTTCATCCATCTCATTTTCTGATGATGCCCTGAAATCACTCAAAGATAAAGAATGGAGTGGTAATGTTCGGGAGCTTCAGAATGCAGTAGAGCGGCTCGGGATTTTGGCATCCGGTGATGTAATCTCCCAAGAGACCGTTAATGACGTGCTCAAAACAAGGGATTTAAAAGCCGGGGATTTGGGTAAGTTGGCTGATGAAACCGAAGATTTCCAGGATTTCAAGGAAACGGCAGAACGCATATTTTTAGTGAAGCAGCTGGAAAAGAACGATTGGAATATTTCTCAGACCGCAGAAAACATAGGTATACAGCGAAGCCACATGTACAATAAAATGAAAAAGTATAATATAGAGCGATAGCATGAGTGCAGAAATTATTGATGGCAAGAAAGTAGCAGAGTTAGTCCGAAACCGCGTTCGGGAGGATGTGGAAGACTGGAAAGCGAAAGGGAATCGGGCGCCTTTTCTGCAGGTGATTTTAGTAGGGGATGACCCTGCCTCAAAAGTATATACCGGAGCTAAAACCCGGGCCTGTGAAGATGTGGGCATTGAAACTCACACCGAAATCTTGCAGGATACCATCTCTGCCAAAGAGCTTAAGTCTATCATTCAGCAGTATAACGAAGACGATTCCGTGGACGGAATACTGGTTCAGCTTCCGCTACCGGCGCACCTGTCTTCTCATGATGTAATTGAAAGTATTGACCACCGTAAAGATGTGGATGGATTTCATCCCATGAATGTAGGAAGATTGACGGTAGACCAGCCGTGCTTCCGAAGCTGTACACCGGCCGGAATCATGGAGCTTTTCAAGCATTACAGCATTCCCGCTAAAGCCAAACATGCTGTGGTAGTTGGGGCCAGTAACATTGTGGGATCGCCTATGGCGATTATGCTGTCTCGAGAGAATTCATCAGGAAAGGCAACTACAACTATTTGCCACAAGTACACCAAAGACCTGACCCAGCATACCATTTCGGCTGATATCCTCATTGCTGCAGCAGGTCAACCCCATTTGATTAAGGCAGAAATGATTAAAGAAGGTGCCGTGGTTATTGATGTGGGTATTAACCGTATTGCCGATGAAACTGCTGAAAAAGGATATAAGTTGGTCGGAGATGTGGATTTTGAATCTGTTAAGAAAAAGGCCAGCTGGATTACACCGGTTCCCGGCGGAGTTGGCCCGATGACTGTTGCCATGCTGATGAAGAATACGCTGTTGGCTGCTAAAAAGAGTATTTATCCCGAATAAAATTTATTTAAATAAGGGGTGACACTATGATGTCACTCTCTGTCATTATCATTGAGTAAATCAAAAAACAAAACCTAATGATTATGACAAGCAACGCACTTTCAATCACTCCACAACAAGATCAGTCCACTGCTTTATTCGCTCTTCCGATTCTGAAGAGAATCGAACAGGAGAGTCAGAATGAGTATGCTGAAATGCAGCAGGCTTTTGAGCTAATGGGCTGGGGAAATCTGCCTGATGAACTCAAAATCGAAATCAATGATGATGTGAAGTTCATGGTTGAAGAACTAAAAGGCCGGTTTTCTTCCTGCGATCCTTTCGTCAAGCGCCGCCGCGACTCCATCCACTACTGGGTGAGTTGCTTTCAGGACGGCATTTGCACACTGGATGCAGCCATTAAAGCATTAAAGGTGAAGGCTCTTTAATGAGTTTGGCTACCGGTTTTTCCTGCATTATTTGATTCCTGGGATTGATAGACTTCACGGTCTTCAATTTTAATAGAAGCAGATGGTGTATCTAATGCTCTGATTTTTTTGGTCAGGGACTGAGTAAGCCTGTTAAGCTGTTCCTTTTGTTTGCGGTAGTAGCTTTTCAAAAAGAAACGGCTCATGGCAAAACCACCTAAACCGGCAAAAGGGGCGATCATCAACGCCAGTTGTTTGCCGCTTATTTCTTTAAATGCAATAAGGGCAACAATGAATGCAAAAAAGAAGCTCAGGAAACCAATGATGCCTTTAAAAGAACCCCAGGAAGAAACCATCTGAATTTTGGTACTTCCGTTTTTAGGAGTGAAGGAGAAATGTTTATAGCCAAAATCACTTTTTCGCTGTTCCCATTCGTAGGTATTTCCGGTTTTTCTGATTTTTCCAATTCCGCCGGTAACTTTACGAATTTCAAGAACCAGGTCTTCCCACTGTTCATCAGTAAACTCCGTATGTACCGTTGCTGAATTTTGAATTCGGGAAGTACCCTCCACCAGGCTGTAGGTTTGCTCATCAAGATCAGGTTCATCAATAGATTGTAAAGCTTCGGCAAGGGCTTCGCGAGTGATACCTACTTCTTCCGCAACATGAATCAGTTCCTCTTCGGTCAAACCGTCCTGATCTCCATATAAATCTTTGTTGGTCTGAATTTCTGAGGCTTTGCTCAGAATACGGCTGAATTCTTTTTTGGTATAAGTCTTGCTATTGCTCATAAATAATAAGTTTGGACGCTCTACGTAATGCCAACAAAAATTGTTATTCAATGCAGAACTTCCACAGAGATATCCTTATCTTTGAAAAACTGCAAGCCAAACTTTCTTTTTCATGTATAAAATGAATAATTCCTCTCCCTTTGAACGTATTACGCGGCAGGGACTTACGTACGATGATGTACTTCTGGTCCCAAATTTTTCACAGGTCTTGCCACGCGATGTGGATACAACGGTTCAGCTAACGCCTTCTCTGAAATTGAACGTGCCCATTATCAGTGCTGCAATGGATACGGTTTCTGAATATCGGCTCGCCATTGCCCTTGCTCGTGAGGGGGGAATCGCTATGCTTCATAAAAATATGAGTATTGAAGATCAGGCTGAGCATGTGAGACTGGTTAAGAGAAGCGAAAGCGGGATGATCGTGGATCCGGTTACTCTGAAAGAAGGGGCTACGGTTCGGGAAGCCCGGGCACTCATGAAAAAGCAGAAAATAGGCGGAATACCTATTGTTGATGAAACCGGAATTTTGGTTGGTATTGTAACCAACCGGGATCTTCGCTTTGAATCGGAGATGAATAAAAAGCTCGGTGATATTATGACTCACGAGGATCTTATCACGGCAAAGGAAGGAACAAATCTGAAGCAAGCTGAGCAGATTCTTCAGCATTATAAAGTAGAGAAGCTGCCAATTGTTGATGCCAATAATAAGCTAGTTGGGCTGATCACCTTCAAGGATATCGAAAAGAAAATGAACTTCCCGAATGCCTGTAAGGATGAAATGGGAAGGCTGAGAGTAGGTGCAGCCGTTGGGGTAACCGCTGACACTATGGATCGCGTTGATGCTTTGGTTGCGGCTAGTGTGGATGCCATCACGGTTGATACTGCACACGGACATTCCAAAGGCGTGCTCGAAACCATTAAGAAAATCAAAGACACCTATCCTGAACTGAATGTAATTGGCGGTAACATTGCAACCAAATCAGCCGCAGAAGCATTGGCAGAAGCCGGAGCCGATGTAGTGAAAGTAGGGGTTGGACCCGGTTCAATTTGTACCACACGAGTAGTAACGGGAGTTGGTGTTCCCCAGTTAAGTGCGGTAATGGAAGTGGCTGAATTTACCCGTGAAAATGGAATTGGTCTTATTGCAGACGGTGGTATTAAGCAAACCGGTGATATTCCCAAAGCTATTGCGGGCGGAGCCGATGCGGTGATGATGGGCTCTATGTTTGCCGGTGTGGATGAAAGCCCCGGGGAGACCATCATTTATGAATCCCGTAAGTACAAATCATACCGCGGCATGGGTAGCATCAGTGCCATGAATAAAGGCTCTAAAGACCGATATTTCCAGGATGTTGAAGATGACATCAGCAAGCTTGTTCCAGAAGGAATTGAAGGCCGCGTACCTTTCAAAGGATATCTCAGTGAAGTTGTTCACCAGATGGCGGGTGGATTACGAGCTGCAATGGGGTATGCCGGGGCTGCTGATATCGATGAGATGAAGAAAGCCGAATTTGTTCAGATTTCAGCGGCCTCTTATCGTGAAAGTCATCCGCATTCGGTTCAGATCACGAAGGAAGCGCCGAACTACTCGGTATCCTGATCGGCCTTGCCCGGGATGAAAAACGTACTCTTCATTGTCTATTATTTTCCCCCGATGGGTGGAAGTGGCGTTCAGCGCCCTCTCAAGTTTGCCAAATATTTGAGAGAGTATGACTGGAATCCGATTGTGTTATGTCCGGAACCCGGCGCCTATCATACCTTTGATGAATCGCTGCTAGAGGAAGTAGAAGCACTAAACCTTGACGTACACAGAGTAGAGGCGAATACACCATTTCACACGGCTGGACAAAGCCCAAAGGAAGTAAAAGTGCCCGGAACCATCGCCAAGGTTTTACGCTGGTTTTCTTCCTTTTTCTTTATCCCTGACAACAAGAAGAGCTGGATTGAACCCGGACTGGAGAAAGCTCTCAAATTAGTTAAAGAGAAGAAAATTGATACCATTTTTGCAAGCGGACCACCGCATAGCAATTTAATACTCGCCCAAAAGCTGAAAGCCAAAACTAAAATTCCCGTGGTTATGGATCTGAGGGATGATTGGGTGGAAAGTCACCTGATAAAGTATCCAACGGCCTGGCACAAAATGAAGATGGAACAGCTTGAAATTGACACCCTCACAAAAGCCGATACTCTTCTTACTATTAATGAGCAAATAGCCGAAAGTATCCGCGCGAGGGTATTGAAAGAAGTGGAAATAATAGGTCACGGATATGACCCGGAAGATTTTGAGTCGGCCGATGAAATGGCGTCAGGTTCACCCCAAAAACTAAAATTCTTATACAGCGGTACTTTTTACCCTGAAAGTACACCGGATTCGTTTCTGAAAGCAGTTCACAGATTGTTAGCGCAAAATCCTGAACTAAAAGATAAAATTGAACTTCAGTTTCAGGGAGGATTGAATTCCAAGCACTGGAAGGTAATTCATGACTTGGATCTGACACCCATGGTTTTGGATTTTGGATATGTGAACCATGATCTGGCTGTAAAGAATCTGATGAATGCCGATGTGCTCTGGCTGAATATCGGCCAGAAAAAGAATCCGGAAATTATTTCACTTGGAAAAACGAGTGAATATTTTGCAACAAGGAAACCCATTCTTGGTCTTGTACCAGAGGGCAGTGCAAAAAAAATGCTGCAAGAATATGGAAAAGCTTTTATTGCAGACCCTTACAATATAACGGAGATTACAGAACAGCTATCAACCATTGTAAAATGTAATGAAGAAGGAAGCTGGCCTGACCATTCCGAAGAGGTGGTTGAATCCTATAACCGTAAGTTATTGACCGGGAAATTGGCTGATATCTTGAATGAAATTTCTGTTCAATAAATAGCTGGTATTGTAGTAACTTGAAAAGCGATGATTGATCTGCTTAAAAAATTATTTGAACAGCGAAAGAAGAAAATCACTGTCATTTTGCTGGATGATTCCAAACCAGATGAGGATAATTCTTATAAGGTATATCCCAACGGATTGTTTGGGATGATTCTGGGGATATCTACTGTATTTGCGATTTTTGTGGCTTTAGTATTTATGTTGACTCCACTGGGAGGACTATTATACAGTACCGATGATGCTGAAATCCGGGCACAGATTTTGGAAGTAACCGAGAAAGCCATCGCCCTGGAAGATTCTCTTCGTCAAAGAGATATGCAGCTGCGGGAAATGAAAAACATTATCCGGTTGAGTATTGATACTACGCTGGCGATGGATGAACGCTTTAATAATTTATTCGATCCCAACGATCCCTTTCAGAATTCTGATTTTATAAACTTTGATGAATCCAGTCAATTTAACCGGCTCAGCCAGAATGAAGTCTTATTTTCCAATGTATCAAAAACGGCACCGGATTTCCCGGCCAAGTATCCGGTTCAGGGGTCGTTAACCCGGGGCTACATGCCCGACGATGAACATTATGGCTTAGATATCGCCACAAAAAACAATGAGCCTGTCATAAACATTGCTGATGGGTCCGTTTTTAATAGCAGTTGGACAATTAACAATGGATATGTAATATCCGTGCAACACAGCGAAGGTGTGGTTACAACCTATAAGCACCTTTCTAAATTAAATAAGAAGGAAGGCGACCTTGTTTTAAAAGGTGATATTCTTGGCGAAATTGGAAATGCCGGAGTATTAAGCACAGGGCCGCATCTCCATTTTGAAATATGGAAAAATGGGGTACCTCAAAATCCGGAAGTCTATTTAATCAAATAAAATCGAGTTATGCTAAATTCAAAAAAATCTACAAGTACTAATAATGTTTCTGAGAATTCGAACCACTCACCGGCGGTTAATATCCTGAGTGAGGGTACCAAGCTAAAAGGAGATCTTAATTCTCAGACCGACATTCGCATAGCCGGAGTCATTGATGGGGAAGCGGTTTCGAAAGGAAAATTGATTGTAACCGGAAACGGTAAAATTATCGGCAACATCACCTCCGCTGATGCTGACATTGCCGGAAGGGTAGAAGGGGAAGTAAAAGTATCGAACAAACTTACCCTGAGAGAGAGTGCCATTATTGATGGGAATATCTACACCAAAACCCTGATTGTGGAAGAAGGCGCTCAAATTAATGGTTCCTGCCGCATGGGGTCGGATGCAAAATCACTCTCACAGAAAAGCGATGCCGATTACGCCGGCGATACTAAAGTTAAATCCTGACCAACTAAATAATTGCTTCACAATCTGCTGCCCGATAAATACGCCGAATATGTAGGCCTTGGGTTAGAAATTGCCGTTTCGATGGCGCTGCCCATTGTCGGGGGGTATTATCTTGATCAATATTTTGAACTGACGCCCTGGCTAACTTTAACCGGGGTGTTGGTTGGTATGATTAATTTCGGGTTGATGATTGCACGAATAGCTAAAAAGCTAAATCAACAGGATAATGATAGAAAATAACGGCCAGAGTGTGGTAAAAAGCACTTCACAGGTTTCAGGTCTTCTGATTTTGATATCCGGTGGCTTCTTTGCAGTAGGTGAACTGGAAGGAATTGCAGTTCTGACCGGTGCTATGCTCAGCTCTGTATTTGTGATTAGCAGCGCGTGGATATTTGACACCTTCAGAGAGACCAAAACCTCCACCTTTATAAAAATATTTTTCTTCTCTACAGCCATCCGCTTTCTGTTAGTGCTCATTTTGTTCGGAATTTTGCTTGGAGTGACAAAAATTGATGAAATCTACTTTACAGTTAGTTTCATAATTTCCTATCTTTGCCAATCTGTAACGGAAATGATTTTTATTAACAAAATTCTTCAAAAGAGCGGCAGTTAAAGACAATGATTCAAACCCTGCGTCGAGTTTTCTTAACTCTTTTATTTTTAAGTATAAGCACCTCAAACACTTTTGCGGCTGACCAAGCTAAAGGGGATGATGAGCCGATAATCGATGTAATGGGAACTGTTCTTGATCACGATTATTTTAAGACGCCGTTCGGTAAAATTTATCTTCCCCGCATTTTTTATTGGGAAGATGCTTCCGGCCAGTCTCAATTAAGTTTTTATAGTTCCACAAAAAAAGCCGAAGCTTCTGACGAGTTTACTATGTCTGAAGCGGGTGCAATTGTTCCTGCGAATGGCGGGAGTATTAAAGTTGACTTCTCTATCACTTCTCACCTTATGTATTTTTGGATAAGTGTGGCCCTCGTTCTTTGGATAACCATTTCCATGGCGCGCAAATACAAAAAAGGGATAGGTCGGGATACAGAGCCTAAAGGAAGTTTTCAGAATATATTTGAAATTCTTTTTGAGTTCGTGCGCGATAACATTGCTAAAGACAATATTCGTGACGACAAGTATAAAAAGTACGTGCCGTATCTGTTCTCCATTTTCATGGGTATCGCATTTATGAACCTTTTTGGTCTGTTGCCATGGGCAGCTACCGCTACAGCTGACTTAACTGTTACGGCAACGCTGGCAGCAATCACCTTTTTTATTACCCAGTTCAGTGGCACCAAAGATCACTGGGCACACGTATTCTGGTTTCCGGGAGTGCCGGGCTGGACTCGTTTAATTTTGACTCCGGTTGAAATCCTTGGGTTGTTCACCAAGCCATTCGCTCTCGCTATTCGACTTTTTGCCAACATGTTATCAGGAAAGATGATGATTATCGCGATTCTCGGGTTGATCTTCATTTTTGCTGATCTCTTTGGTCCCGGTGGGGCCTATGGGATGGCAGGTCTGTTATCTGTACCTCTAACTGCAGCATTGTATTTTTTGAAGGCTTTTGTAGCCTTGTTGCAGGCGTATGTATTTACCATTCTTTCAGCCGTATTCATTGGAATGGCTGCCGAAGATCATGCACACGACGAGGAAGGATATCACGCAGAGCATATTGCTGAACAAGCAAATTGAACTTAAAAAAACCATAATCAACTAAAACAAAACAAAAGAAATATGGGACTTTTAGCAGCAGGTATTGGAGCAGGAATCGTAGCAATTGGTGCCGGACTTGGTATCGGAATGATCGGTAAAGCCGCCACAGAAAGTATTGCGCGTCAGCCTGAAGCTTCCGGAGATATCCGAGGTGCTATGCTTTTAACTGCAGTATTTATTGAGGGTGTTGCTCTCTTCTGTGCGGTTATTTGTGCACTGATCATCTTCTTGGGTTAATATCGTGATAAACTCTATGCTACTTTTAGCAGGCGGAGGGGGGTTGCTCTCATTTAACACCGGGTTTGCCTGGTGGATTGCCATCACTATGGTTGTTTTCATCCTATTGATGTCAAAATATGCAGTTCCCCCTATTATGAAAGCGCTTGAAGAGCGAGAGTCTAAAATTAAAGACTCCTTGGAGTCTGCAGAGAAAGCGCTGGCTAAAGCCGAGCAAATCTCTAAGGATAACGAGAAAGCTCTTCGGGAAGCTGAAGTAAAAGCACAGCAGATTCGTAAAGAAGCTGCTGAAGAGGCGGAACTAATTCGCTCCGAACGCATCAAGAAAGCGAAAGAAGAGGCCGATCAAATTATTGAGCAGGCCAGAACTTCTATTGAGCAAGAAAAGAAACAAGCTTTGGTAGAATTGAGAGAAGAAGTGGCAAAACTTGCCGTGAAATCTGCTTCTATCATTATCGATTCAGAGCTTGATACTGAAAAGAATAACAAGCTGGTGGATAGTTTTCTATCCGACCTTCCGAAAAATTAACCAATTATAAATGCTGGTATCTAAAGCGGCACGCCGTTACGCCACTGCACTTTTGGGGCTTGCTAAAGAACAGGATGCAGTAGAACGCACCTTCGAAGATGTTCAGATATTAAAGAACACGATCGAAGGTTCGCGGGAACTGCAATTGTTTTTGAAGAGCCCGATCATCAAGCCAGATAAAAAGGTAAATGCACTGGAAGCTCTTTTCGAAGGAAAAGTAAGTGAACTGGTATATAAATTTATCACTCTGATTGCACGTAAAAATCGTCAGAATATCCTTGATGAAATCACTCATGCTTTTACAGATATCTATAATGAATATGCAGGTATCATTGAAGCAGAAGTGTTTGTTGCCAATGAAATGGACGACAAGCAGAAAGCTCAGGTCATTAAAAAACTGGAAGATGTAACCGGAAAGAAGGTGAACATTACAGTTAAAGTGCAGGAAGACCTGAAAGGCGGTATGGCCGTGAAAATAGCTGATACAGTTATTGATGGTACCATCAAGCATAAATTGGAACAGCTTGAAGATGTATTCCTGAATACAGCAACGGAATAAATTAAAACAGTTTTATTAATCTTAGATTACAATGAGTCAAGTCAGACCAGACGAAGTTTCAGCCATATTACGAAAACAATTATCAGGCTTTGACAACGAAGCTGATACCTACGATGTGGGTACCGTACTTGAGGTAGGTGACGGTATCGCTCGCGTGTATGGGCTTTCTAAAGTTCAGGCCGGTGAATTGGTTGAGCTGCCGGATTCAAAAAATGAAAAAGGCGAACCTGTAACCGGAATGGTACTTAACCTGGAGGAAGATAACGTTGGTATCGTACTCTTCGGTTCATCAAGTGCCGTTCAGGAAGGGCATACCGTAAAACGGACCAATGATATTGCATCCATCAACGTAGGCGAAGGCCTTCTTGGTCGTGTGATTGATCCTCTCGGTAACCCCATTGACGGTAAAGGCGCTGTAGGTGGAGAAACTATCCGCCTGCCGCTTGAGCGTAAAGCTCCGGGTGTAATTTATCGTGAGCCGGTAAAAGAGCCTCTTCAAACAGGTCTAAAGTCTATTGACTCTCTGATACCAATTGGTCGTGGACAGCGTGAGTTGATTATCGGTGACCGACAAACAGGAAAAACTTCTGTTGCTGTTGATACCATCATCAATCAGAAAGCTACTCAGGGAACTGAGAAGCCTGTTCACTGTATTTACGTTGCTGTTGGACAGAAAGGCTCCACTGTTGCCGGAATTCGTAAAGTTCTGGAAGAAAACGGAGCTATGGATTACACAACCATCGTATCGGCTCCTGCCAGTTCTTCTGCACCTATGCGTTATATCGCACCTTTTGCCGGTGCTACCATCGGTGAATACTTCCGTGATACCGGCCGTCATGCATTGGTAATTTATGATGACCTTTCCAAGCAAGCGGTAGCTTACCGTGAGCTTTCCCTATTGCTGAAGCGTCCTCCAGGCCGTGAAGCTTATCCTGGTGATGTATTCTATCTGCACAGTCGCCTTCTGGAGCGCGCTGCGAAAATTATCAATGATGATAAAGTAGCAGGTGAGATGAATAACATCCCTGATGAACTGAAGCCTAAAGTTAAAGGCGGCGGTTCCTTGACAGCACTTCCGGTTATTGAAACGCAAGCCGGTGATGTTTCTGCTTATATCCCGACTAACGTAATTTCGATTACGGATGGTCAGATCTTCCTGGATACTGACTTATTTAACCAGGGTATCCGCCCTGCTATCGACGTAGGTACTTCGGTATCTCGTGTGGGTGGATCTGCTCAGGTGAAATCCATGAAGAAACTGTCCGGTACCTTGAAGCTTGACCTTGCTCAGTATCGTGAGCTGGAAGCTTTTGCAAAATTCGGATCGGATCTGGATCCTTCTACACAGGCTCAACTACGTAAGGGTGAGCGAACAGTAGAATTGCTTAAGCAGGATGTATATCAACCACTACCGGTTGAGCAGCAAATCGCTCTTCTGAAAATTAATGATGAAGGCTTGCTTGATAAACTTGCTGTAGAACAGATTGAAGAGTTTGAAAGCCAATATCTTGAAACCATTGGCATCAAGTATGAAGATGAGATGAGTAAATTAGCTGACAGTGGCGTATTGGACGACACATTTGGCAGTAAGCTTATCGAAGTAGCGGAATCCGTAATTGATCAGGTTACAGCAACCAAATAAAGAATTAGCATAGATGGCGAATCTTCGAGACATACGAAACCGGATATCATCTGTTAATAATACACAGCAGATCACCAAGGCTATGAAAATGGTAGCTGCTGCCAAGCTTAGAAAAGCACAGGATCGCATGACCCAAACGCGTCCTTATGCATCTAAGATTGAAGAAGTAGCAGGCAGGCTTGCTGAAAACAGTAACGCCACTAATCCGGTAATGCGTAAACCCGAAGAGGTTAAAAACGTACTTTTTATTGTTGTGGGATCTGATCGTGGATTATGCGGTGGATTCAATAACAACCTTTTTAAAGAGGTGGAAAGCCGACTGAATAGTGATTTCCAAAGTCACCTGGATAATAAAACACTATCTATGGTTACTATTGGAAAGAAAGCTTCGGCTTACTTCAAGAAAAGAAAGTATGATGTAATTAATAGCTTCCCTGGTTTTTTTGATGACATTCAGTACAATGCCACTTCAAGAATAATGGAAGCTGCTACAGCACAATTTGTGGACGGCGATTTTGATGAAGTGTATATCGCATACAACGAATTTAAGTCTGTAATTGCACAGAATCGTAAAGTACAGAAAGTACTTCCTATAGATACAGAAGATATCACAAAAAGTGATTCTGATAATGCATCTAAGCAAGCTATTGATTACCTTTACGAGCCGAATTCGCAGGCAATATTAGATCGATTGTTGCCTTTGCATCTGAACATGCAACTATGGCGAGCCGTACTTGAGTCGAATGCTTCGGAGCAGGGTGCACGAATGACCGCAATGGACAGTGCAACCGAAAATGCCAAAGAACTCGAACGCGACTTACGCCTTGAGTACAATCAGGCCCGACAAAGTGCGATTACAACTGAAATTTCAGAAATTGTTTCCGGTGCGCAAGCACTGAGTGAAAATTAGGAGAGCTGGCAGAGTGGTCGAATGCGGTGGTCTTGAAAACCATTGAGGCCTCACGGTCTCCGGGGGTTCGAATCCCTCGCTCTCCGCAACAAATAGCCCCTTTTGGGGCTATTTCTGTTTTATATAGTGGGTTTTAAATAATATCATCGTGCATGCGTTTACGCTTCAAACCAATAAATTAATATGACAGCACGAATTCTTTTATCGCTTGTTTTTCTTCTGCTTGCCTTCAGTTCATTGAGTGTTGCTCAGGATACTCTTCAAATTGATTTTAATACTTTTCTGAATAGAGCCCTAGATAATTCAGGGCAGATGAAATATCAGCAGCAGGATGTAGAAATTGCTGAGAATAAGATCAAACAAGCACAAGCTCAACGGATTATCCCAAATATGAGGTTAGATACCCAGCATGGTCTCGTACCGGGTGTTGAGAGTGACCGTACTGACCTTAATGAAGATGAGTATTACCTCGATCCCAACCTCCGCAACAACTGGAGTGATTGGGCTGTATACACCAAGTTTCAGCTTTCAGCCGTTCAGCCGGTGTTTACCTGGGGAGCTATTAACAAGGCGGTTGAGGCAGCAAAATTGGGAGCTGAAGCTGCTCAGTACAGTTTTGATGCAAAGCAAGCCGATCTGGAATTAAGACTCTTCGACCTATACTTCAGCTATGTGTTAGCTTTGGAAATTGAGCGGTTATTGGACGAAGCCCAGGACAAAGTGAACCAGATCGAACGCCAGATCAATGAAATGAGAGAGGACGGAGATAGCAGCCTGGACGAGTCGGAAGTATTTAAGTTTGAGATTTATAAATCGGAGTTCGAAATCCAGAAAGCGGAGGTAAAAGAGAATATGAACTTCGTAAAAGAAACCTGGAATTATGTACTTCGAAATGAAGAGGGAAATGTATTTGAGCCACAGGTTCGGTTTCTGGATCCGGTTGCTGCTAATATTGAACCGGTCGATTTTATCAAAACGCAGCGTTTAATAATCGCCCCGAGCTTAAAGCTCTTAAAATAGGAGAAGAAGCCACCGAGACTTATATTACTTCCCTTAAAAAGCAAAATTTACCCGGTTTGTATCTGGCCGGTTATGTTAATTTTGCGAATACTCCTAATCGTCCGCGTCAGTCGAACCCTTTTATCCAGAATAATACTAACCTATTTACAGGGGGATTTGGGTTTACCATTCGCCAAAAGCTGAACTTTTTCTCAATCAAGGCTAACATTGAACGAAGCAAAATTCAGTTGAAACAAGCTTCTTATGCTCAGGATGCTGCCAAGGATGGAATACTGCTTGAGGTTACCAACAATTACCGGCAAGCTTCGCTGGCTGATGTAAAAGTTGAACAAACCGATGAAGCCCTTGTTACTTCCAAAAGGTGGCTGAGGCAGGAACAACTGGATTACGATTTTGGTATGGGGGAAGTGAAAGACCTGATCGACGCCATGCGTAAAGAGTTGGAGCTAAAACTTCAATTAAAGCAGCGTATTTTTGAGTATAATTCATCGCTGGCAAAACTGAATAAATCGGCAGGCATTCCGTTAACTACGTTAATAACAAACTGATTCAGACAATGCATATGTTAAAAACGGTCATTACTACTTTTCTATTAGGTATCATCTTATCGGCTACAGTTACAGCCCAACAAACAGCTGAAGATATTCGAACGCTGCTGGAAGAACGAGATGAGCAAATCAAAGAACTTGTGGGACCCGAAGGCACGGAATATACCGACGAACAGCGCCAGCAGCTGAAAGAGATTATTAACGGGGTGATAAACTTTGAGGCCATGGCCAAAGAAGCCCTTGAGGAAACCTACGATACCATTTCCACAGAAAAGAGAACCGAATTCGTCGATCTTTTTGCGACCATCGTGAGAGATCAGTCTTTGAATAAGCTGGATATATATCGCGCAAAAGTCACCTATCAGGATATTCAGGTAGAAGGTGATGAAGCTCGGGTTGAAACGCTTGCTCAGCTTAAAAATGTGCGTACACCGGTTAATTATGAGATGGAATATCAGGACGGGCAGTGGGTAATTGTAGATATGGAAATTGATGATGTATCAACTGCTTCATCATACAATCGTCAGTTTCAGCGCATAATCAATCAAAAAGGTTTTGAGCCATTGTTAGAAAGCTTAAGAAAAAGAGCTGCCCGGGCTTAGTCCTCAATATCAGTACATCTTCAAACTAATAGCTGTCCGTTAGATTGGGTTTAAATTACATTTCATAAAAACTCTTGAGTGATTTAACTTGGTCTGTTCAAAAGATTAATTATCAAATTTCTTGATGCTCAACAATTTAAAAGGTGCTCTTCTCACCATAATTCTTTCTTTACTTGCAGTAAGTGCATATGCGCAGGATAGCAGGATATTGACTCTTTCTGACTATACCTACGAATACATCCAACGACTACAGCATCGGGGTAAAATGCTTGATCTTGACCCAACCGTGCTCCCTTATTCCTACGGTCAGGTAAAGCAATCCATAGGCCGGATTAATGAAGATGAATTATCGGAGAATGAAAAGGTGTGGCTGAACCTGATAAAAGAAAGGGTGGAGTTAAATAAAGCTGATGACAATGAAATAGGAACAGAGTTATCAGTTTCTCCAGTGATCAGTGATACCGAACGACTCGTCGTTTCAGACCCATTGAATCAGGATCCGTATGTATATCCTGCGGCTACGCTTACAGGGTATATGGAAAAAGGTGATTTTGTTGGTCAGCTATCCTTTCGTCACGATTATTACTACGATCAGGACCCCGATGGAATCGATGCTGCACGCCGCCTGTTTATACGTGCTGAGGATTCCTATGTAGGATATCAAAGCAACAATCTTCGGGTGATGTTAGGAAGATTTCAAAACCATTGGGGAAAATTCGGCGAGGCTTCTTCCATTGTGAGTACCAATGCTCATTCTTTCGACCAGCTGAATATTAGCTTTGGAGGCAAGTATGTGTCTTTCCAGAGTATTTTTGGGGAATTGAACAGTATATCAGAAAATGATGTATTTGTCGGAGATCCATACAGAGAGGGAGCTAAAAGGCGGTTTATTACTATGCATCGCATCAATATACATCCTTTTCCCAACCTGAGGTTAACTTTCTTTGAGTCTATTTTATATTCCGGTACCAACTCGGGGTTATCATTGAAATACAGTAATCCACTTCTTATATCATCTTTCGTTTCCGATAACTATCCTAAAAACGACCAGAATAATTTGATGCTGGGCGGAATGTTATGGACTCAATTCAAAAACCTTACACTGAATGGACAGTTACTGTTAGATGACCTAGAACACACGGATAATGTTGGAGAACCCATAACTTTTACCTTGTTAAGCTCACTCAGTTACGCAATACCCAAAGCAGCCGTAAACCTGAACATCGAATTTGAAGCAGTGGCCTATCAAACATATAATACTGATCAGGCAGAAGGGCGGTATTTGTATTTAAACAGAGGTATCGGAACGCCAACCAATGACTATCTAAAGATTAAAATGTATCCTGAGTTTTATCTGGATCAACACCTTCGGGGGCTTATGGTGGCGCCTTACCTTACTTACTACTCCAAAGGGGAACAGGAAATTAATCAGGATTTTAACAAACGATATCCTGATGGCAGTGTGATCGATGTAATTCTAACCGGACAGGAAGAGAATACGGTGCGAGGTGGTTTACATGTACTCTATCAACCCAGCTCCATGTTTTGGTTTGAACTGGATACCGGATATAATCATATTGCAAATTACAACAATGTAAGCGGGATAACCCGCAGCCGGCTGGTAACAATATTTAAAGCGGGTGTTAGGTTTGGGCTTTATGGCAGTAACTGAAAATTTAAGTACAATTGGCTGAGAATCAATTTATGAAAGTATTGATCTACGCCACCACCTTTGGTGCCGACTTACTGAGCTTTACCAAGTATCTCACGGAAGAAACAGATGCGGAAGTGAAAGTAATACTGGACGATCCTGAAAAGTTCAGGCAGGAAGGAATATTCGATTTTTGGGATATTGATGTAGAGTTATACGACTCCAACAAGATGACGCTCATCAGAGGTGTTAAGGGATTTGACCCTGATATCACCATAATGGATAACAACATTCCGCTCAGGAAACTAAGCCCCAAAGCACTGATACTGTGGCACGGATACGGCTGGAAAGGTCCCAACGATGAAGAAGAATTCAAATGGCTGCACCGAAATATCAGACTGACCTGGGGTACCATGAAAGAGACCAATCCAGATATAAAGTGGGCCAGTTTTGGTCCCATAGACTTTAAGCACCGCACCGAAGTTAGTGGTTTCCATCCAGACAATTGCGTGAACCTGGGTTCAGCCAGCCACGATTATCTACAGAAAGATGTATCGAAAGAGGAATTACAGCCCTATTACCCATTTGATGTGGTGAACAGAAAAACGGTGCTTATTGCTCCTACATGGCATTATGGAGAAGTTTTTTCGCACTGGGGAGATGAAGATAAACTGTTTAACCGGTTGCTATCAGACCTCAATGAAAAGCAGGTAAATGTAATTCTGCGGCTACACGACTCGTACCGGTTTGAACATCATTATCTGGAGTTTCTCCAAAGCCTGGAAACAAAGTATGACAACATCGTTCTGAAGTTTAAGGATCATCATCCCGATAACTTTCTGGATCTGCAGGTAGCCGACCTTTTGGTTACGAATTTCAGTAGTATTGCCAACCTGTTTTATGCAACACACCGGCCAACAGTTCACATTTATCCCGTAAAAAGTAAGGATGAATCGTTCATGTGGCTGAACAAAACCCTGTTCGGTATCCGAAAGAAAAAAGTGGATTCCATTAAGTTTATCTGGAAGTATGATCCTGAGGATAATGGAGGATTTTTAGCAAGGGATTTTGATACTATGATGGATCAAATTCAAAAGGGGTTAGAAAACCCGGATTGCTGTGCCGATAAAGCCCAACAATATTTAGACAAGCACATGCTTTCAGCCGATGGGAAAAACTGTGAGCGAATCTGGAAAACTGTCCGAGATCTTGTTGAAGAAGAAAACTGAGTACAAAATGAATTTTAAAGTCAGCATTTGAGTACCCGAATCACACATAGTGACCTTCAGGACACCAAAGATCGGATATTTTTTATCGTGGGTACCAGCCGATCCGGTTCAACACTTCTCCAGAGCATGCTTAGTTCGCACAGTGAAATTGTGATTCCGCCGGAAACCCATTTCTTTCATTCCTCTTCAGAATTAGAACTAAAGTATGCCAAAAGTGGAGATAAAAAAGATTTCAAAAAACAGCTTTTTGATTTTTGGTATGATCAAAAAACCCGAATCAGAGACCTTGGCCTTATTAAAGAAAAGGCGCAGAAGTTATCCGAACAGTTAGAGCTGAATGAGCCATCTGATCTTTTCACCATGCAGCTGACTATATATCGTAAGGAGCGGGAAAAAAGCATTGTTGGGGAGAAGACACCCCGGCATATCATGCAGGTACAGGAAATTCTGAAGACGTATCCGAAGGCGAGAATAATTTCGATGTTTCGAGATCCCCGTGCGGCTGCCTGGTCAGAAATTAAGGCTCATTTTGGTTCACCCTCAGTTTATGTAACCACCCGCCGTTGGCGTAAATATGTGGAGATGCACCAACAGTTAGAGAGCCAACTTCCGAGAGAACAATACATGATGCTTCGCTATCAGGATTTGATTGAAGACTCCGAAGGCATGTTGAAACGGATTTGTGATTTTCTGGGAGTGGATTTTCAGTCTCAGATGCTGGAGTACTACAAGCGGGAAGAAAAGGGATTTGCTGAAGGTGAGAAAGCCTGGAAAAAGGGAACGCTTAAGCCCATACAAAAGCATAAAAATGAAGAATGGAAATCGGCATTGAAACCGTGGCAGATTGCATTGGTTGAACGAACTGCGGGCTCTAAACTGGAAGAGCTGGGTTACCGGAAAAGTGAATATTTCCTGTCCTTTTTCAAAAACTTGTTCTATCAATGCTTAGATTTCATCCGTTCAATTCGGGCTACCCTAACCGGTGCCCGTGAGGAAGGTTATGCTGATCCGAATAAATTATAATTCGAATAAAAAAACAGATAGTTAGGTAAAAAAATGGCGGTATTAAAAAAAGTTGGTGAACAAATAACCGCTTTATCAGATGCACTTGGGTTCGAACGCAGGGATCTTCGTGCAGATCTTGGGATGCCCTGGGATTACGTGAAGAGTAAAATTATGAACTCGCATTTCAAATGGGATTACAACGAAATTGAACGCTACTGCATGTTCGTAGGCTACCCCCGAAGTGGTCATACCCTAGTGGGTTCTCTGTTGGATGCTCATCCCGATGTGGTTATTTCTCATGAATTGGATGCACTGCGTTACTTGAGAGCCGGATTCAGCCGCGAACAGATTTTCAGTCTCATTCTCCATAAAGACAAAGTTTTTACCGGAAAAGGCCGCGAATGGACCGGCTATGATTACGCCATCGAAGGACTGTGGCAAGGGCGATACCGAAACCTAAAGGTAATTGGTGATAAAAAGGGAGGAGGATCATCCCGACACCTGCAGGCAAAACCTGATATTATTGAAAAGCTCAGAAAAGAAGTTCAGCTTCCTATCAAACTGATTCATATTGTTCGTCACCCGCTGGACAATATCGCCACACACAAAAGAAAATGGTCGGTACAGCCGAGCCTTCAAGAAGCTATAGACAGTTACTTCAAGAGGGTAGAAGCGAATGCCAGGCTTAAATCAGAAGTGGCCGAAGATGAGTGGTGTGAACTAACCCACGAAGAATTTATTTCAGATTCAGAGCAAACACTCCGCACGTTGGTAGAGTTTTTGGAGGTTGAGCCGTATGAGGATTACATCAAAGCCGCAGCAGCCAAAGTATTTGATTCACCTTCCAAGAGCCGGACTAAGATTGAGTGGCCACAGGAGATGATTGATCAGGTAGCGGAGCGAAGCCAGAAGTACGACTTCCTGAAAGATTACGAGTTTACCGTTTAATTATTTCCGAATAGCCTGAATAGCATCTTTTTCGCGGAACCAGATAACGGATGCGGTGACGCTGAATACAAAGACAGCTGCCAATGCTACCGCTCCTATGGTTACTTCTCCATAAAAGGTGGTAATGCCATATCTAACGGCATAGGCAAAGCCTGCGAGGGGGATTAGCGTGGCAAAGGCCGAGATACTCTTCAATCCAAACTTCCAAACATCGGTCTCGGTGAGTTTAGCCCCGAAGTAAATGATGACCAATGAAACCAGCGGGTACACAGTCAGCCATACAAGGGCGACAGCCATCATACTTATCTGTGAGGCGATAAGGAACCCGGCAGGGAGCAGAATGGCATTTGCCGTAGTAAAATAGAAAATAAATTTGGCTTCCCCTTTAGCGTTAATCAGTTTTGGAAGCAGGGTAACCAGGCATTGAATAATACCAACGGCTACAAATATTCTCATATAAGGAACGGCGTCCATCCATTTCTCATAGCCCACAAGTGGCAGAAACCAGTCGATGTACGTACCGATTATGACCATTACGGTTCCCACCAAAAGCATACTGGCACGCGACATAGTGAAGAAATAATTACGCAGTCGCGGAACCTGGTTTTGAAGCTTGGCAAAAGCAGGGTAGGCCACCCGATTAATTACATTGGAAAGCTCCTTCACGGTATCAAATACAAGACGGTAGGCAAATGAATAGATCCCGACCAGCTCCATGGAAAAGAACTTACCAATGATCAGGTAATCTGCATTCATATAGAATTTCTGGAAGAAGTTGGAGCCGGTGGTAAACATCCCGAACTCGATCAAGTGCTTCACTTTACCATGATCGTAATGGAAACGCGGCCAGTATGGCTTGAAAAACATACAGAATACCATTTGCCCTACTTTATTGGCCAGTTCTGCAAGAATGATAGCCCAGGCTCCCCAGCCCGTGTAAGCCAGGTAAATCATTAAGCCCGCTGAGGATGCCAAAGCCACGTTATCGCTGATAGCCAGCTTCTTAAACTCAAGATCACGCATCATCAGCTTGCTTGAAATCATATAAAAGCTGAAGACAATAATACCCAGCATATATACCCGGATCATGGAAGAGAGCACCGGCGTATCATAAAACTGAGCCACAAAAGGGGCGCCAAGGTAAATGATACCATATACCGCAACCGATAGCAGAAAGCTGATCCAGAACAGCGAATCTACTTGTGTGCGCCCGATTCTCTTTTCCTGTACCAGTGCGGTTCCGAGTCCTAATTCCGTCAGGGCTTTGGTGGTACTGAAAAAAGCGAGAGCGAGTGCAGCAATCCCGAACTGCTCTTCAGAAATAACTTTGAGCGTATAGAAAAGAGCGACAGCATTCAGCAGACGTGCTGTAACCGATCCAACTCCACTGTAGAGCACCGAGGACGCTACTCTGCGCGCAAAGGAACTTTCACTCATGTTCTTGAATAATCATCAGGGATTGTCGCTTTTGTTTGTGAAAATGGAGTCAGCAAATATAGGGCGAAGTGCTGGCAATTGAAATGAAGATTGGCCGGGATGTTATCAAATTCTTAGAGAATTACTAATTAAGTGCTAACATAACTTGAGCAAGTTCTTTATCTTTAAGGATTAAAATTTTCAGCTAAAAAGTTACGAATGTCAAATAACAGCACAAAAGCAGCAGACGGAAAATTATTAGTTTTAACTCCGGGAATGGGAGCCGTTGCCACCACCTTTATTGCAGGTGTTGAATCCATCCGAAAAGGATTGTCCAAGCCAATCGGTTCACTTACCCAAATGCAGACCATCCGCCTGGGAGCACGGTCTGAAAATCGAAATCCTCTCATCAAAGATTTTTTACCTCTTGCCGATTTGGAAGACCTGACATTCGGAGGCTGGGATGCAAAGCCCGATAATGTTTATGATGCTTGCGTCCATGCCAATGTGTTGAAGCCTCAGGATATCGATCCTATTGCTGATTTTCTAAAAAGTATTGAGCCGATGTCGGCCGCTTTTGAGCAAAAGTATGTGAAGAAACTGGACGGGCCAAACGTGAAAGATTTCAAAACCAAGAAAGACCTGGCCGAACAGCTTCGCGAAGACATTCGCAACCGGATGAAAGAAACCGGAGCAACCCGTGCCGTAATGGTATGGTGTGGTTCTACGGAAGTGTATCAATCACCATCTGCTTGCCATATGTCGATCGAAGCCTTTGAGAAAGGTCTGGAAGAAAATGATGAGGCAATTGCTCCTTCTCAGCTTTATGCATACGCTGCCATTATGGAAGGTGTACCGTATGCCAACGGCGCTCCAAACTTGTCGGCTGATAACCCTGCCTTAACTCAATTGGCAGAAGAGAAGGGTGTGCCTATTGCCGGTAAAGACTTCAAGACCGGACAAACCCTGATGAAAACTATTTTAGCACCCGGTTTTAAAACGCGAATGTTGGGTATTAAGGGATGGTTCTCAACCAATATTTTAGGAAACCGTGATGGTGAAGTGCTGGACGATCCGGAAAGCTTCAAGTCAAAAGAAGTAACCAAGTCGGGTGTGCTCGATACCATCCTTCAACCCGATACGTACAAAGACCTCTACAAAGATTTATACCACAAAGTACGTATAAACTACTACCCGCCACGCGGTGACGAGAAAGAAGGCTGGGATAACATCGATATTTTCGGCTGGATGGGATACCCTATGCAGATCAAAGTGGATTTCCTGTGCCGTGATTCAATCCTTGCCGCACCAATCGTACTTGATTTAGCCCTATTTCTTGACCTTGCCAAGCGTGAAGGTAAAGCCGGTATTCAGGAGTGGTTGAGTTTCTACTTCAAGAGTCCTCAGGTTGAAGACGGACATGTTCAGGAGCACGATATTTTTATTCAGCATTTCAGACTCAAAAACACCCTGCGTGTAATGGGTGGAGAAGAGCCTGTAACTCACCTGTCTGAGAATTACGATTCCTATAAATAAGCTTCATGTCTGACTTACCTATGAAAACTGGTGTAATTTTAGCGGCGGGATTCGGTTCCCGCCTTGCCGGTGCAGACACAGATACGGACCTTAAACCACTGACTTCCGTTGGTGGTACTCCGCTCATTTATCGCACCATCGAAAGTTTGAATATGGCAGGATGCGATAAAGTGGTCATTGTGCTTGGCTTTGGGTTTGAAGAGATTAAAAATGATATCCTTGATTCCTACACCGGTGATATTCCCATCGAGTTTGCCCATAACAAACGGTATGATTTGAGTAACGGAATCTCGGTATTAGCTGCAGAGCCCTTTGTTGAAGGTGACTTCATCCTGACTATGGCTGATCATATCCTTTCTGATCAAATGATGAAATTAGCCGGGGCACATCAGCCCGATGAAGGTACCGCTACTTTATTGGTAGACTACAAAGTGGATGAAATCTTTGACATGGACGATGCCACCAAAGTGATGGTAAAAGAAGGGCGTATCAAAGCGATAGGCAAGCTGATCAGCAAATACAACTGTATCGACACCGGAGTATTTGTATGCACAAAAGGCTTGATGGAAGAAATTAAAAAGGTGTATAAGGCTACCGGTGATGCCTCACTTTCTGATGGAGTTCAGGCACTGGCTGAGGCCGGAAAAATGCATACTCTCGATATCGGGGATGCTTTTTGGCAGGATGTGGACACCCCGGAAATGCTGTCTCATGCCGAGCAGTTACTTCGCGAAGAAGCTAGATTATTTTAAAATAACTTTCACCTTTTGGACTTACCCTTAAGGTAAAAGCTATTTAGTAACCAGGTAATAAAAATATCCCGGCTGGTTTTTGTTGATGGTCACCGTTCCGTTCATCTCGATAAGCTCTCCGCCAATCACTTTCTTTGCAACAAACCGTTTGATACCACTTAATTCATTGAGCAGGGAATAGGTATCCATGTGCCTTTTCACCCTCACGTTCAACAGGTCGGTCTGAAACGGTTTAATCTTGACATAGCTGTCTAGTTCAGAAGTTTCCGGATCTGATTCTATTCGTTCTATGGAAGAAGGAGTGATCAGGAATTCGAGTCCGTTTCGATAACCGACTCCGTATCCAATTGGGGTTTGGAGGCCGGCCTTTCGTAGCGTCAGGAAATGAAAAAACATACCATTCTCATCATCCCCTGTTTTGATGCGATAACTTCGGTCTATGATTTCTGAAGACAGGTTATTCTGATAGATATGATCCATATACCCCACGCCTGTTACCTTTAGCGTATCACCGTTGATGGCAACCATACCGCTGACATCGGCATGTGGAATCAGCAAAGCCATTCCGAGTTCATTATTTCCAACTCTATACACACCATCACCCATGGTTTTACCTTTTGCAATGTTGCTGAAGGTCAAATCAAGGTCGTATTGAACTCCGTCATTGGTATTGTGAAAAAACAAGCGGTGTTTATCATCAAAACGGCCTTTGCCCCAATAAGGGCGTTCAGGATGTGGCCGGATGTAATTGCTGTCCGGATCAACAATCAGGGTGTTGGGGTCATATTCTTTGTTTACTACGTAGGTATTTCCATTTGTCCAGCTAACCGAAAGCTTAACGCCGGTAACTCTGCCTTTGAATGAGCCAAAATCATTAATGGAGAAGGTATAGATAAGCTGAACGCCGTTATTCAGGTGCACGTGATAGGTCCACAGTTCATTAAAGTACTTTGACTGAATATTCTTGGCTGCGAAGTCCTCCTCATCAGCATCCCCAAAGCTGCCAACAGGAAAATACACCGTTTGAGCAGAGAGTGAAGCCGGTAGCAAAAAAAGAAATAAGAAGAACCTAAAGAAATACGATTTCATTGATGAATATAATTGAAAAATTGGATGCGAAAAGGGCGTTGTGCAGATGACAATAGTTTATTTCGGAGTAAATTCAATTTCAATTTAGATGTTGAAGTAAATTTTAAAGGCTTAACACGGCTTTGGAAGATTTCATTGGCGAATTTGAAAATTATTCTTCGGATACTTATTCGAACAAACGGAGCAAATCATTGATTAGTCTGAATCAATTATAGCTATGTTCACAGAAGATGTTTTGTTTTTTAAAATTGCGTGATCACATGGAATAAATTAGGCGAAAAACAGTTAATTTCCACCGCTTCAGGATTGGAGGTCATATTTTTTATGTTAGATGTTTTGAAATAAAGAAATCAGCATCATCCACCATTAGCTGAAGTCATCTGCAAAATAGAATCAGACCCTCAAACATATTCAGGGCGTTGATTAAAGAATTTTCCAGGAACATAGTTACATGAAACAACTTCTGAGGCTTCTGAAGCCACTTTTAAAATTCAATTACTCTCATCCGTATTGGGTTATCACCATATGTATTGTACTGGCCGTTTTAGGCGGGTATTATGCACTTCAGCTTAAGATAGATACCGATATAGCAAATCTGCTCCCCGAAGATCATCCCAATGTACTGGCTCTGGAAAAATTGAGTGAGTCGGTAGGCGGCGAAACGGCCATGCTTGTGGTAATCAACTCCCCGAGTTTTGAGGCCAATAAAGCCTTCGCTGACACCCTCATTCAGCGCTCCCTCGATTTATATTATCCCCGCTACGAAGACACCTTTTTTAAGCAGGCCGAGTTCCGAAGGGAAACAGAGTTTGTGAAAAATAATGCCCTTTATCTGGCCAGCGAGAATGAGCTGGAAGAAGTTACCCAATACCTGGAAGATGAAATCCAGCAGGCTAAAGAAGAGGCCAATCCCTTTTATTTTGATCTGGGAGACGAAGAAGAGGAAGAATCCGCCGGAGCCGAAGACTTTGAAGAAAGCTATAACATGCTGGTTCCTTCTGAATACCCGGTGAATGAAGACAGCACCATTTTGGTGGTGAAATTATATCCCACCGGCTCCAAAAGTGATATTAAGTACCTGGAGGATATGTTCGAGGAATATGATTCGTTGCTGGCTTCCATGAATCCACAGGCCTACCACCCGGAGATGGAAGTCCGTTTTGGTGGCAGGTTAAAACGTCACCTTGAGGAACTAAGCTCCATCATGAACGACGTATTGGGAAGTTTTGCCAGTGGTATAAGCAGTGTCATTTTACTGGTGATGCTCTACTTCTTCCTGAAGAAGTACATCCACTACCGCAAAGGAACCAAAGGGAAGGGAAATTACTCTGTTTGGTCTCACGTATTACGCATGCCGGTACCCGTACTTATCATCGGGGTTCCGCTATTGATGAGTCTTACCTGGACGTTCGGAATTACCTATTTCTATTTAGGAATATTGAATACCATGACTTCGGTTCTTTTTGTAATTCTGTTTGGTCTGGGGATCGATTACGGCATCCACTACTATGCCCGGTATATCGAACTGCGCTCGCTGGGAATGGGCGTACGCGATGCTGTTATGAAAACCAATGAAAAAACCGGAGAGGCCATTCTCGTTTCGGCCTTTACTACGGCAGCGGCTTTATACATTCTGATGTTTGCCGATTTCCGGGGTTTCTCAGAATTTGGATTTATATCGGGAACCGGAATTCTGCTGGCGCTGGTAGCCATGCTTTACATTATGCCGGCTCTGTTGGTTATTTTTGATGAACGCCTGAACTGGATTCTGGTCGCTGATGAGCTCAAAGAGGAGTACACCGGCGTACACCGCTATCCGTTTGCACGAACCATTGTAGCGGTAGGTTTGGTAGCCTCGGCCTTTGTGCTAGGCTTTAGCGGAAATCTCCGCTTTCAGTACGATTTTGGCGAACTGGAACCGACTTTCCCTGAGTATGAAGAATTTCGCTCCTTTGCCGGTCAGGTAGATGACAACAGCAAGCGTAATCCGGCTTACATCATTGCCGAGACGAATGAGCAGGTAGAAGAAATATCGAACATCCTGAAAGAGCGTATGGCCTCCGATACCACTTCACCGACTATCCAAAGCGTGGAGACTCTACAGGAACGTTATCCAATCAATGAGGCGGTAGAACAGCAGAAGCTCCAGAAGATCGCTGAGATACGCGAGCTGCTGCAGGATCCGTTTTTGGTTGAACAGGATGATGAAGACCTTGAAAAACTCCGTATGGCCTCCCAAACCACCGAGCCAGTTTCGCTGGATTCGATACCGAATTACCTGAAATCCCGGTTTATAACCAAAGATGGAGAAGTAGGGCGTTTTGTGATTATCTATCCTTCGGTAGGACTTGGTGACGGGAAAAAGTCACTCGCTTTTAAGGAAGATGTAGCCGTTGTAAAACTGGACAGCGGGGAGACCTTTTATGGCGCCAGTACTTCCATTGTGGCTGCTTCCATGCTGGAGCTTATGCAACGGGAAAGTCCGTACATGGTAGGGGCTACCTTCCTGTTTATCTACTTCTTTATGCTGTTTTCCTTCCGGTCGTTCCGCTGGTCCATCATAGCCATGTTACCGTTACTGGTAGGCCTGCTTTGGCTGTTTGGAATTATGATGATCTTCGGGCTGCAGTTTAACTTCTATAACCTGGTGGTGCTTCCGGCTATTCTCGGGATTGGCGAAGACAGCGGGGTTCACCTTGCGCACCGATACCGGGATGAAGGGAAGAACAGCATGTGGCAGGTGCTTTCCAGTACGGGGCAGCACATCACCATGGGCTCTATTACCACTATGCTGGGTTTTTCCGGACTGCTTTTCACCAATCATCCGGGGCTCCAATCGATAGGAGTGATGGCGGTACTGGGAATTGGGATGACGTTATTGACCTCGATTACCTTTCTGCCCGCGCTTATCCAATGGCTGGAAGATAAGGACTGGATTCGGTTTTAGGTTTTTTTAGATGATAGATGGTAGATGTAAGATTTCTAGTATTGAGTATTTAGTAATTCTGCTCAACACTCAACACTCAATACTCAATACTCAATACTCAATACACATCTCTCACATTATATAACCCTCATCGTCATTCCTGTGAAGGCAGGAATCTTGTTGTCCGTTTCTACTTCACCGCTTTTCCACGCAACCGGATCTTGGCTTTTGTGGGTTGATCTGCGTTCTGCTTTTTTTGTCGCTAACCATTTGATTTTCCTTTCTCCATAGAAATCTGCACATTCATAGGTGTAAATTATCCGACGTGTTATTGGGACTTTTATGTCGCATAAAAACCAAAAAGATGGGTCAGGACTACCTGAAGAGTGTTTTCAGAATATTAAGTGACGTCTCATTAGATAGGCCTGTCGCATATTAATATGTTAGGCCTCAATTAAAAAAATCATTATCAAATGCCAAGACCTCCAGAAGTTGAACGCCAGCAAGAACGGTTTAATGATAATCTACTTCAATCTAGTTTTTCTTACTGGAGTGCAATTCTGACTGTAAATGGAATAATCCTGGCATTCTTTTCTGCTGATATACTAAAAGAGGAATTTGCTTTAGATTGGCTCATAATTATCCTCTTATTTTTATGCTTAATATCAATTTCTCTAATACTTATAAACTTTCGTAGCATCAAAGATTTATATTTTACTCTTGGATCAACAAATATTGACCAGTTTAGAGCAATGTCCGATCAAGAAAGAGAAGACTACAAAAATAAAGGACTTAAAAAACACAAATGGAAAAACATTCGTGAAACGACAATTGAGGGGCTACTCTTCATCGAGGGGTTTATAATCTTATTCTTAGTTGTTTATTCTAAATACTTGTTGTGTTAATTGAACCAGTTAAGCTAAATAAATCTCAATGAGTGAAATTAATTTCTCTATAATTTTAAAAGACAAGCCACCAGGTTGTTATAAGAATGTTCAAGATGTTCTGTATCAAACCACGAGGGGTATGATTAGTTCAGAAGAAATTACAGCAGTAAAAACTCCTGAACTTCAACTTTTTTGTGACAATGAAAAATGTAAAGGTATAAGAACATTTAGCTATCCAGATTATCCATTCATACATAGTGAAATAGAATATGGATATTACCCAGATAATGCAGTTTTTATCGAATATCTTTGCCAGAACTGTCAAGAGTACAATAAAATATATGCGCTTATAATTGATCGCATTTCGAAAAGCCATAATGCAGATGTTACAAAAGTTGGTGAGTATCCATTTTACGATGAGCCAATACCTACAATCCTCTTTTCTATACTAGGGCCAGACAAAGAATTATTTTTAAAAGGAAAGAGGTCAGAGTCACAAAATCTTGGAATTGCTGCGTTCTCATATTATCGAAGAGTAATTGAAAATCAAAAGAACAGGCTTATCTCGTTAATTGGAAAAGTAATTTCAAGCTCTGGAGAAGATGAACACCTTGAAGTTTTTGAAAAGGCAAAAGGTGAATATCAATTCTCAAAATCAGTAGATCTAATTCAGAACTACCTTCCCAAAAACTTATTTATCGAAAATGAAAATCCGTTAAAACTTATTCATAAAGTTTTGAGTCAAGGCATACATAATTTCAATGATCAAGAATGTTTAGAATTAGCTCAGAATCTAAGAATAGTTTTAATAGAATTCACTAAACGACTTAATGATTTAAAACAGAATCAAAATAAAATTAAAGCTGCAGTAAATATTTTAAATAAAAAAAGAGGGTGATACATTATAGGCCTAACAAAGCCTTTGTCCTCGTTCCGAAAGTCTCTTTCGGAACGCCCGCTAGGAAGCTCTGCTTCCATATTTCAAATACCAATTAACGTACATCGTAGATTTGTATAATAATCATCGTCCATCATAACTAACCTTTCACACCTCACCCCATCTCATGAAAGCCATACTACTAAAGGAATATGGATTGCCGCATAAGCTGGAGGTTGGGGAAGTTGCCAAACCGGTTCCGAAGGATGAGGAAGTGTTGTTACGCATTCATTCGGTATCTATCAATGACTGGGACTGGGGGCTGGTCAGAGGAAAGCCGTTTATTCTGAGACTGTTATATGGATTACGAACTCCCAAAATCCGGATTCCCGGGGTCGATATATCGGGAACCATTGAAGCTACCGGGGACAAAGTGCGTGAATTTAGCATCGGCGATGAGGTGTATTGCGATCTTTCTGAATGCGGCTTTGGCGGGTTTGCTGAATACGGTTGTGTTCCGGAGAAGTCTGCATCAAGAAAGCCCGGTAGCCTGAGTCATAACCAAGCCGCTGCCATCCCACATGCGGGTCTGCTTGCTCTACAGGGCCTTATCAATAAAAGAGAAATGAAATCCGGACAAAAGATACTGATCAACGGTGCCGGCGGTGGGGTAGGATCTCTGGCCATCCAAATGCTAAAGCCGTTAGGGGCAGAAGTAACCGGGGTGGATAGCGGAGAAAAACTTGAGATGATGAAATCGCTGGGTTATGACCATGTGATAGATTATAAGAAAACGGATTTTACTGAAACCGGAGAACGCTACGACCTTATCCTTGATACAAAATCGAACCGATCTGTGTTTAACTATGCCCGATCTCTCAAAAAGAAGGGAAGGTACATCACCGTAGGCGGAACCCTGCCACGATTACTTGAAATAGTTCTGGTCGGATCGGTCTGGTCACTCTTTACCGGCAAAAAGCTGAGCGTGCTCGCCCTGAAACCAAATCAGGGGTTAGATCAGCTTTCACGGCTTGCGGAAAAGGGAATACTAAAACCCGTGATAGATGGGCCGTATCCCTTTGATCAGATTCCGAAATTAATTCAGTATTTCGGAGAGGGAAGGCATAAGGGGAAGATTGTGGTTGAGGTGAGAAGATAGAGGTAAGTAGAAGCGGAGCTTCCAAGGGTGGGTTCCGCAGCAGAGCGGCGGAACTAGATTGAACCGGATTGAACCAGGTCTAAAGGTACAGGGCAATGGTAGCAGAGCTTCCTGTTAAGGTTTTTGCAGCAGAGTGGTTAAGTTAGAATAAAGATCCGTCTGAACAGATAGGGTTTTCCCGGTTTTTAGTATGATGTCTTTCACCGTCTGGAATTAGCCATTCTTTGTTCTTAGTTCTATTAATAATGGGTTTACTCGCCAAAAATTTGTTAATTGAGCAGAATCGGATGAGCTGTACACAACCTTTATCAAGTATGCACTATCATGAAAAAAACTGGCGGCAGGAAAAGGGCAGTGGGCATCCCGGAGAAATCTGTTTTAACAACAGCTGAACAATTTCTCCCTATCATGAAGGCCTTCATCAATAGGGAGTGCTTGTGGGTGAATGTTCCCATCAGGTTAAGTGAATTACTTGGAGAGAGCAGAGATAAAATTATTGGTCGTCCCATTCTGGAATATTTTGTTAAGGAAGATCGGGAAAGAATAAGAAATCACTGGAACGAGCTAATCAATCATACAACCCACTCATTTTCAATATTTACGCAAATGATTGGGGAAGAAGGTAAAGCAATTGAGGTACAATTAGTGTGCTTTTATCCCGGTGAGTTTGAGAAAAACGGAATTGATATCGCAGCCTACATTCAGGACCTGACCAAACAAAACCGTCACATGAGATTAATTGAGGGGCAGGCTAAGGAACATACCCGATTTTTTGAATTACTGTCAGATGGGTATTTATTGGTGGACTCGAAAGGCAACATTAAAGAGGTGAATGATGCCTATTGTCGGATGACCGGCTACAGCCGTAAAGATGTGCTGGGTATGACCATCTTTGATATGAATCCTGATTTAACTGCCATGGAGCAACAAGATTTGCTTGAGACTTTAGTTAAGAATCGCTCTCAATCGATAGAAGTAATTCATAAATCGAGTATTGGAAATAACCTGGAGCTTCTGGGTACACTGGTAGCAATAGAAAGAAGTGATGGCGCTTATATAGCAGCAATTGTGAAGAATGTTTCGGAGCGCAATGCTATCATGAGAGAACTTACAAAGCAAAGTGTTTTTAATACCAAATTGCTTGAATCTACCAACGACGGTTACATTTTGGCAGATTCAAAAGGAAATATTCTTGATGCAAACCCTGCTTATAGCCGCATGGTGGGATTTTCTCGGGAAGAATTGAGGGAAATGACGATTCGTGAATTGGAGAGTAACTTCAGCGATGAAGAAATTCATAAAATCATCTCCAAGGTTATGCAGGAAGGTAATGCAACATTTGAAACCAGTCATTTGGATCGATTTGGAAATGACGTAATTCTGGAATCGAATCTCACCTTAATTGATGATGTAGAGGATGAACCGATGGTTGTGGGGTTTGTACGGGATATAACAGCCAATAAGCTATTGCTAAACAAGATAAAAGAGAGTGAAGAAAGGTGGGGCAGTCTGGTCAGGAATAACCCTCAGTCGGTTGTGTTGACGAAAGGAGAAGAAATTATTTTTGCCAATAAAGCGGCTCTTGAACTGTACGGAACAGATAAGGAAAAGGAGATAGTTGGGCATTTTTTGCTGGAGTTTATTCACCCTGATGATCGCGAGCAGGTTAAATCGAGGCTTAGAAACCTTAATGCCGGTGAAGGTACCCCGCCCATAGAGTTGCGCTTTATGAGAAAGAATGGTGAAGTGCGTTACCTTGAAATTCACTCAACTCTTGCCCGTTTTCAGGGGTTAACAGCCGTACAGTCGGTGTTACATGATGTAACAGATCGCGTGCTTTACAAGCGAAGTATTGAAGAATCACTAAAACAAAAAGAAGTGATGCTTGAAGAGATTCATCACCGGGTTAAGAATAACCTGGCGGTGGTATCAGGGTTAATGGAACTGAAAGTTATGTACACGCAAAGTGAGGAGCTTACCAGGGAGCTAACCGACAGTTATCAGCGTATTCACACCATGGCTCGCATTCACGAAGTTATGTATCAGAACGAATCGCTGGAGAACCTACAGTTTGATGAATTGATGAAGGAACTGGTAGAGATGGCGCTTGTTGCACATGAAGCAGATCAGGTTGATGTTCATTACAATCTTTCGCCGGTAAGTTTAACGGTGAATGATGCTATACCCTGTGCATTAATATTAAATGAAGTGGTAAGTAACAGTATTCGTCACGGTTTTGAAAGTTACGACGAAGCTACTTTATCGGTTAATATTTCGCAGTTAAACGGACATGTCTATATTGAAATTTCAGATAATGGCAAGGGCATACCCAAGCATATTTTAAAGCAGGGAAGTGAGTCGCTGGGACTTACCCTCATGGACATGCTTACCCAGCAGCTATCAGGAGAATTAACAATCAAGGATGCTGAAGAAGCGGGAGGGACCGTTGTCGGACTCCGATTTCCCAACCATAGCTGACAGTATCCATCTGCTTATCAACTTCTTGCCAAGCTCTCAATATTTTATTAGATAGAGGCGTTGTCTGTTCAGGGCATTGCATCTACACCCATCGATATGAATTACTTGAAGCAGCTTTATCGGCCTATAAAACTTCCTTCAGTGGGATTATTCTCTGCAGCTCATAAAAAGTACTTCATAGGATTCTGCGTATTCTGGCTGTTCATTGCTTTTCTGGAATTTGGTCAGGATTACATTAGCTCGGTGCTGCAAAACAGTACCTTCAGGGTGGGGGAATCTTTATCCTACAAGCTCTTTTGGCCCTTATTCATCCCGTTTTTTATGGTGCTGGATTATGGTATAGCCAAAGCAGGTGAATGGACGTCCGGGTTTTACTATATCGTTCTGCTGGGTGTTCAAATCGTGATGGTAACATTCATTCACCTGGTCGTTTTTTCCGTCATTCTTTTTGGAGTATCTATTCTGATTCATGACAACCCGATGACCTTGCTATATATCCTCTTTGAAAAACTATCAACTCGGTTGTATATCGCACTTGCGGTGTATACGGCCCTGTCGGTGCTAACGGTTTTTATGAAGCGAAGAAGGGATAATGAGCAAAAGGAAACCGCGGTTCAGCCCCAGACTATAACCGTAAAGAATGGGCGAAGCAGCCTGGTGGTGGATGTAAACGATATCAAATGGATTAGTTCGGATGGCGCCTATCTTGATATCTTCACTGACAGCCAAAAACATGTGGTGCTGGACAGCCTGAAGAATATCATCCAGACCCTGCCTGATCATTTCAAGCGAATTCATAAATCCACCATCGTTAATACGCATCGAATTGAGGAGTTACAATCCCGGGGAAACGGTGATTATGATGTGATTCTGGATGATGAAAACCAGGTGAGGCTCAGCCGTAATTACGCCGATGCACTCAGGGGAAACCTGCTATAGCGGTTCTACTCCTCTTGTTCGACAAATCACTCATGTCATGCTAATGCAGTCTGCAATGCCTTTCTGAATACCTACATTAGCGGATGAAGTATAAACCTTTTCTTTTAACACTAATCCCGAACAAATGAGTATGACCAAATTAGTTCTTTCGCTTTTATTGATAATGATGGTATCCGCTGGCTGCTTTGCACAGAATTCAGCCATAAAAAATGCACGGTTGGTTGGTGGTCCTTGTCAGGGCTGTGAAGCCGTGCTGGATTTTGGTGACCGTCAACTTTCCCCAACCGACACCTTACCCGAATTTGAACATAACGAACCCGGGATTAAGATTACCGGAACGGTGTATGAATCGGATGGCGTGACTCCTGCAGAGGACGTAATCCTGTTTGTGCATCAAACCAACGCACAGGGCGAATATCCAAAAAGAGGGGATGAAACCGGGTGGGAGCGAAGCTATGGATACATTCATGGCTGGGTTAAAACCGGAGCTGATGGCAGATATACCTTCTATACCTTCAGGCCGGGTAAATATTCAACACAACCGGCACATATTCATCCTATCATTCTGGAACCCAATGGAAAATACTATTGGGTTGGATCTTATTTTTTTGAAGATGACCCACGGCTGAGAGATGATCAGCGAAACCCGGATTCTCCTCGTGGAGGAAGTTCCGGTGTGTTATCCCTGAAAGAGGAAAACGGTATCCTGGTTGGAGAAAGAGATTTTATTCTGGGAAAAAATGTACGTGGCTATGAATAAGATCATCGATTATATACTCTTTACATTGTTGGTATTAAGCGTTCATTCTGCATTCGCAGCAGAACAACATGCTGAACATCAAAGTAAAGATTCCACGGAGGTTACTTATCTAAACGTTGATACCGTAGAATCGGTAGTACAGTGGAAAGGAACGGAAATGAGGGGTTCGGACAGCCACGAAGGAATCCTGAGGCTCAGAGAAGGACGACTGGAATTGAAAAACGGAGTACTGGAGGGAGGATATTTTATCGCCGATATGCATTCCATCAATGTAACCGATATCCCGAAAAGCGATCCTGTTCCACGCAGATATTTAACCGAACACCTGGAAAGCGAAGATTTCTTTTATGTAGAGAAATTTCCGACGGCAGGTTTTGAAATTACTCACACACAAAAACTGGAAGGTAATCAGGTAAGGGTAACGGGAAATTTGTCTGTCAGGGATGTAACGAAAGAAGTAGAGTTTATAGCTGAAAAAACACAGACTACATCGGCTACGATGTATAAAGCTTCCTTCATCATCGATCGGTTTGAGTATAACATTTCATACCAGGGCAGTTACTGGAAACGAATCACCAGCCTGATCGATAATAACTTTGTGGATGCCGAAATTTTAATTTCTGTCGAGTTGGTGGCTTACCCAATAAATAATTAAAGAAACAGCGCCAGGATCCGGTTAGTTAAAACCCTGCAATTCCGTATTTTTGGGCTATGCAGAAAGAACTACAGATCCGTGTGCTGCCCGAAGTGGCAGGAGAATCTCATTTACTCAACCAATACCTCATCGACAAAGAAGGACTAGCCCCGGAAGACCTGCGCCATGTGCAGGTTTTACGCCGGTCCATTGATGCCCGTTCGCGACAGGCTTATTACAACCTGAAGGTGCGGTTATACATTAACGAGGAATTTGAGGAGGAGGAAGTTACTCTGCCCGACTACCCCAACGTGAGCAACGCCGAAGAGGTGATCATCATCGGGGCCGGACCGGCGGGTTTGTTTGCTGCTTTAGAGCTACTGGAGAACGGCTTGAAACCGGTCATCATAGAACGAGGAAAAAATGCCAAAGACCGGATACAGGACCTGAAAGGGATTAATGTAAGGCATGAAGTGAATGAAGATTCGAATTACTGCTTTGGTGAGGGCGGAGCCGGAACCTACTCAGACGGAAAGCTTTACACCCGTTCCAAAAAGCGGGGTGATGTCCGGAAAGTGCTGGAGCTGCTGGTCGGTTTTGGGGCGGTAAAGAATATTCTGGTGGAATCGCATCCGCATATTGGAACCAATAAACTACCCAAGATTATCGCCAACATGAGGGAGTGTATTCTACAGCATGGGGGAGAAATACATTTCAACACCCGCGTTACCGATTTGATTACCGATTCATCTTCCATAAAAGGAGTGATTGCACAAGACGGTACCAGATTCACTGCTAAAAGTGTGATCCTGGCTACGGGACATTCGGCTCGTGATATTTTTGAGCTTCTTCACCGAAAGGGGATAGAAATTGAACTCAAACCGCTTGCTATCGGCGTTCGTGTTGAGCATCCGCAATCACTCATTGATTCCATCCAGTACAATTGTGAAACACGGGGAGAATATTTGCCACCGGCTGCTTACAGTATCGTAAAGCAGGTGGATGACCGTGGGGTGTATTCGTTTTGTATGTGTCCGGGTGGGGTTATAGCTCCCTGTGCAACCTCGCCCGGAGAGGTTGTGACCAATGGGTGGTCTTCTTCCCGCCGCGCCCGTTCTACGGCAAACTCAGGGATTGTGGTAGAATTGGCACCCCAAGACTTTAAGCCTTTTGAGAAGTACGGTCCGCTTGCAGCTATGGAATTTCAGCGCTCCATCGAACAGAAAGCGTGGGAAGAAGGAGGTAAGACTCAAAGGGCTCCGGCTCAACGGCTCCGGGATTTCATTAAAGGGGATGTATCTGAGGATTTGCCCAACACATCTTATGCTCCGGGCATTACCCCGGTAGAATTAGGTTCCGTTTTACCTGACTTCATCCATAAAAACCTGAAAGAAGGATTTCTGCAATTTGACCGCAGTATGAAAGGATATCTGACCAATGAAGCCGTGGTTCATGCTCCCGAATCACGTACTTCAAGTCCGGTTAAGATTCCCAGAGATCGAGAAACCCTGGAACATGTACAAATTGCGGGTTTATATCCCTGTGGAGAAGGTGCAGGCTATGCCGGAGGAATCGTTTCTGCGGCGATGGATGGGATGAGGTGTGCCAAGAAAATTAAAATAAAGCAAAGTACCTGATCTGCTTTATATGAGCGGCTTAAGTAAGTATTAGCTTTGAAAGCTATCCTAAATACTACTTTTGGGAAATTAAGGGAATCCCATTACTATTCTTCCCTGCCGCAGACTTGCTTGTAAGCGCATGGGCTTCAATTATAATAGCAAAAAAGGAGTCGATCGAGTGGGGAAAGATATATTCAAGAGTGAGAAAGCCCGAAACAGGCAGGAAGAATGGTACGGGCATTTTTTGGAGGCAACCGATTTGGATGTGGAATTTGAAACTGTTCCCACTTCTTTCGATAAAAGCCATGTTTTGGTAGCCGGTAATCCGGATAAACCACCTTTGATCTGTCTGCATGCTATGCTCACCGGGTCCGCGCATTTACTTTCTGAAATCAGATATCTGGCAAAACATTTTCGGTTAATCATTCCTGATATTCCCGGCTTCTCAGTGAAGGGTATTCCGGAACGGCTTTCATTTAAGGATAATAGTCATGCTGAGTGGCTCGCAGAAATTTTAGATGCCTTTGAATTGGATAAAGTTAGTCTGTTTGGGGTGAGTATTGGTGGATATATTGCTCGGGAGTTTTCGAGTGCTTTTCCTGAACGGGTGCATAAGCTTGCTTTACTGGTGCCGGCCGGTATTGTGCAGGCTCCTGTAGGCAAGGGCTTATTGAAAATGGTTTTCCCGATGATCAAGTACAAAATGAACTCTTCTGAGAAGAACCTCAGAAACCTGATGGATTTTATGATGACTGTTTGGGATGAGGATTGGGCTCGTTTTCTGGCTGATTCCATGAATGACTTTATCATACCCAAGAAAATACCGGCTGTAGCTTCCGAAGAGGAACTTCAAAACCTGAAGATGCCGGTTTTGGTCATTGCAGCAGAAAATGACACTTCATTTCCCGGAGTTCCACTCATCGAAAAGGCAGAAGCACATATACCGAATGTAGAAACGGAACTTCTGGAAGGAGCACGACACTGCCCGCCGACAACCGATGAGTTCAGACAATGGCTGGCCGACAGGGTTACCCTTTTCCTAAAAGACTGAATACAGACTTATGGCTAATTCCACCTACTTATACGACTCCATTATCAAAACCTGGAAAACAGGCAATCGGGTTACATCCTATTTGATTGAGCATATCCCGGATGATATATGGTCTGAATCGGTACCAGGTTACCGGCAGAAAACTGTACAGATGATAGCCGGCCATCTGCACAATGCCCGGTGCATGTGGCTCAAAAATACCGGAAAGAAGGCCGGAGTAACCGTCCCCGAACATGTAGATCGCTACTCTGTTACTAAGAAAGAAATTCTTAACGCTCTGGAAATAAGTTCAGCCGAAATTATCAGTTTGCTGGAATATTACTTACCTCGTGAAAAGAATGTATCGGGGTTTGGTTTGGATGTGGTTCACTTCCTTAACTATTTGGTCAGCCACGAAGCACATCACCGGGGACAAATAATCATGGTATGCCGGCAGTTAGGTGAAAAACTCCCGGATGAAGTTACCTATGGCGTATGGAAATGGTCTAACCGGTCAAAGGAAGTTGAGTGATCACTGCTTCCAGAAGGCAGGCGAGAAAATGATGAGAACCGTGAAGATTTCTAGTCGTCCAACCATCATTAGCATGATTAAGATCCATTTCCCTGCGTAGGGAAGTCCGGCAAAGCTGTCGGTAGGACCAAAATCACCCCAGCCCGGCCCGATATTACCAATGGCAGCAATGCTGGCGCCTATGGACGACATGATATCATACCCAAACAAACTGATGGCAAAAGCACCAGCAGCAAAGATAAATACGTAAAGGATGAAAAAGCTTAACACCGTTTGCTGGATGTTCCGGTTGATGGCCTGATCACCAATCCTGACAGGAAGAACAGCTTTGGGGTGGATGATTTGTTTGATTTCACGGCCGGTATTCCGAATCAAAATCATCCACCGGATCATTTTAATACCACCACCTGTTGAGCCGGCACAACCCCCGGTGAAAAATAGCAGAAACAGGAAGAAGGCACCTATCGAATTCCAGACCTCGTAGTTATCGGTTCCAAAACCGGTGGTTGTCACAATGGCCAATACCTGGAAGGCTCCATAACGAAGGGCGTCAAGGATGTTATAGTTATCAATCACCCACAGTGAACCGGAGATGATCATGATGCCGATAAAAATAACAAGGGTATAAAAGCGGATCTCACGGTTGGCAAAAAAGGAATTTTTGTCGCCTTGAATAAGCCGGAAATGCATGGCAAAGTTGATTCCTGCCAGGTACATAAAAATGATGATCACCCAATCCACATAAGCAGAGTTGAAAGCCTGGATACTGGCGTTTTTGGTGGAAAAACCTCCCGTAGCCATCGTTGCAAAAGCATGGTTAATAGCCTCGAACCAGTCCATAGCAGGATGCAGCCACAGCAAAATAAATTCGGCAGCTGTAAAGGCTACATAAATGCCCCACAGTAATTTAGCGGTTTCCTGTACGCGCGGTGTGAGTTTATCGGCAGTAGGGCCGGGCGACTCTGCCTGAAAAAGCTGCATGCCTCCGATTCCCAACAGAGGAAGGATAGCCAACGAAAGTACAATGATGCCCATACCTCCCAGCCAGTGAGCCAGCGAGCGCCAGAATAAAAAGCTTTTGGGGATATCTTCAATCTGAGGATTCCGAAAACCATCGCTGGTGGTTCCTCCCAAAATAGTGGACCCGGTGGTCGACAACCCGCTCATGGTTTCAAATACGGCGTCGGTAAAAGAAGGGAGAACTCCGGAAATTACGAAGGGAAGGGCACCTACCAGTGAAAGCGAAAGCCAGGTCAGGCTTACGATCAGGAAGCCTTCACGAACTCTGAGCTCTTCCTGTGGCCGGAATGAATACCATAAAGCCCCGCCAACCACAAAGGCGATAGCCGCCGAAAAAAGGAAAGAATGCCAGGTATCTTCACCGTAATACAGGTCAACAAATGCTGGCAGCATCAGGGCAAAGCCCATAAAAAAGATAAACGCACCCAATACTCCCAGCACGACAAGAAAGTCAATTTTAGCACGATTCAGGTTTGATGTTGCCGTGAGAGCCATTATTGAAAAAGCTTGGTTACTTTTTCGATGGCAGAAGGCAGGCAGAAAATCATAACCCGGTCATCTGCTTTCACTTCGGTTGCACCGGTGGCAATTTCTACGGAACCGTTACACAATACACCACCAATAACACAACCCTCCGGAAGCCGTAACTTCTTAATAGGTTTTTGGGTGATTTTAGAGCCCTCATTGGCCTGCAATTCAATAACTTCGGCTTTTATACCTCTCAGTTCCGTAACGGATATTACCCGTCCGCGGCGCACATAACGGTGTATTTCGTTTGAAGCCGCCACCTTTTTGTTGATTACGGCATCCAACCCGATTGTTTGGGCCAGTGGAATAAAATCGGGTTTAGATACCAGGGCTACCGTCTTTTTTACTTCCAGGTGTTTGGCCATCAGGCAGGAAATGATGTTTGATTCTTCATCATCCGTAACCGCTACGAAGGCATCCATGTCACTGATGCCTTCGGTGGCAAGTAAGTCCGGATCGGAAGGATTTCCGTTTAACACCATCACATCTTTAAGCTCAATGGCGAGCTCTTCGGCCGTATCGTAGTCCGGCTCAATAAGTTTTATGGACCAGTTTTTAGAGGGATCGGCACAAAGAATACGGGCAATCATAGCGCCCATAGCAGACCCGCCCGCAATCATCACCGAATTGAGTTCCGTGTCTTTTTTACCGGTTGTTTCAATGATAAATGGGATGTTATCTGTTTTAGCCAGAACAAACATCTGGTCATATTTCTGAAGCTTCACCGAACCATTCGGTATGATTGTACGACCACGCCGACCAATGGCTGCCACACGAAATGTGATATCGGAATGGAGGGCAGAATATTCATTCAGTGATTTACCAATGAGGGGAGAATCAGGTTCAAGACGTATCCCGATTAATTGCATACGATCTTCAGCGAGGTTAATTACATCACTTGCTGAGGACCTTTTCAGAAGCTGGGCAATTTCCTGGGCTGCACTCAGCTCAGGGTGAATCATTACGTCGATACCCAGATCAGAAGGAGTGAGGGGGGCGTTGTTATCAGAGAACTCATCACTGCGAATCCGGGCAATTACCATCTTTGCCCCCAATCGCTTCCCGATCATACCGGAAATCATATTTACCTCATCAATGCTGGTAACGGATATCAGAATATCAGCTTCAGCAACATCGGTTTTAACCAAGTCTTTTACAGAGGTGGCATTTCCTTCTATGGTGAGTACGTCGAGTGATTCCGATACCTTATTAAGGCACTCTTTCTCTCGGTCAAGTACAGTAACATCGTGTTTTTCTGATGAAAGTACGCTGGCAAGGTCGTATCCAATCTCCCCAGCTCCAATAATTACAATCTTCAAATGAAGCCTGATGATTAATTATAAAACGTTCAATGTTACCATCTTTTTTACTGAAAATAAAACCGCATATAATATTTTAAATCCAATATTAACTTGAAGATACTAATCTATTCAGTGATAATAACCATTTCGGTTTCAACGGGTGATGATTGTTTCACCTGCAAGTCTCGCACTCTCACCCTGAAGCGATTCTCTCCCTGCTGAACCGGCAGGCTGATGCGATAACCCACCCCGATTTCCTTTCCGTCTTTTAACCAGGTAAATTTAACCTGTGAAACCTCTCGATTTACTTCCGGAGCTCTGATCACCGTAACCGGATTGGCCGGATTCCACTCCGCATTCCGGACGGTGTCGGCTTCAGATACAAATCTTAGGGGCTCGGATACCACAATGGGAAACTTAACGGACGATGTGGGCCGTTGCTCATAAAACCACATCAGATGTAGGCTGTCCGGGCCTGGAGTGTCGGCTGTCCAGTTGTTTTGATATTCTCCGTCTACTATAAACTTCCAGTCATCCGGACGGGGGATTTTCAGGTCACGGATAGACAGGCTTCCACCAAAACTGATTTGCTCCGGGTAATCAGGATCAATATCAGGATGGCCGATTGGGATGATGTACACCACCGCCGAATCAACCGAGTTTGTGATTCCACGACCATCATCCTGAATCAAGGTGATTCGATATTCCCCGAGTTTGGCAGGGGTGAAGGTGGAGTCGCTGATTATGCGATTATTTACTTTCCACTGTTGGGTCAAACGATCTCCGTCACGGTCGGTGTCAGGTCCGCCTGAAAGCCGGACTTCCCGATTCAGATATACTTTTCCGGGAGCATTAATCTCAGGCTGGGGAGAACTGTTCGCAAAGAAGCGTTTCTCCATGCGCACACTGTTGTTATTGGAAGGAGAATTGTCCTTCACTTCCAGGGTTACGGTATGAAATCCGGGTTCAACGGTTTTAATAATTTCCGAAGCATTTCTGCTGATCAATTCTCCGTCCAGATACCACCGGTATTCTTTGATAAACCCGTCCGGGTCATTGGATTGAATAGCATTCAGGTTCAAATCAGAGCCGGCAGGAACGGTTTCGGGAAGGTTCCATACAATTAATGGAGCCGCGTTCACTTTCAGGGATTTAGTCAGGGTTACGGTATTACAACCGCTGGAGGAATCCGTTTGAAGGAATAAGGTGACCAGGTATTCACCGGGTTCAGTGAACTGATAGTCTGCTACCAGTCCTTGCACTGTTTCGACAGAACCATCCGGTACGTACTCAATTCTCCACTCGGCATGGGTTATTTCATCATCTGCTGAAGAAGCACTGCCATCCAGATTAATTACGTCTCCGGGACTGGCCCACTCCTGCAAGTCGAATACCGCATTAGGTCCCTGAATCACCCGAACGGTAGCTCTCACCTGATTGGTATTCCCGCACTGTGCTGAACCCGAACCCTGAACCGTCAGAGTAAGGGGGTAAATGCCGGGCTCGGTGTATACATGCTGTACTTTAGGGCCGCTTTCTGTGGTTCCGTCTCCCATACTCCACACCAGGGAAGGCAGAGCTCCGGAAGGGTCTACGCTGTTTGAGCCGTCGAGATTAAGTGCAGTATTCACACAAATAGTGGTGTCGCTTACATTCATTTTTGCCACCGGCGAGCCTTCCACAATTACGGGTATTTTGGCCACTGTTTTTTCTTCGGTTATTCCATCGGTGAGTTCAAGACGGGCTTCATAAACACCCGGGGCGTCATATACATACGAAGGGTTGGCCTCTTTAGAAGTATCGCCGTTTCCGAAATACCAGGTTACATCAAAATCATTGCCATCGGGATCTATACTGCTCGAACTGTTAAAAAGTACCGTTTTTCCGCTACAGGTAGCGATCAGGGAATCAACGATGGCTTCCACCGGACGGTTTATAAGAATGCGTATGGTCTCCTGATTCCGGCTGTTGGATAACCCAAGTCCGTCGTGAACCGATAAGCCTACGATATGAACCCCAAATTCCGGCGCTCTCCAGCTGAAATTGGCTTCATTGCGTTTAGAACCATCGGGCAGAGTCCATTCAAAAAACACCTGATCGTTATCAACATCATAGGTTTCAGAAGCATCCAGTTTGATATCCAGAGAATTTGACCGGACGACTCGTTCCGTGATGATATACGGCTCGTGGTTAATGTTAACCGTTCCTTCTTTGGAAATGGTGGAATTAGCAAGGCCGTTATTGTCGGTAGCGGTAAGGGTAAAGTAATGGGGGCCACTTTCACCAAAGCTTTTAGTCACCACAGGTCCGGTCACTTCAGTTCCGTCGGCGAACGTCCATTTCAGCTCCCTGATTTCTCCATCCGGATCGTAGGTTTCGGAGGCATCAAAGGTAATTTCATCACCGGGGGCTATTTTATCCGGGCTGATGTTCCATTTTATTACCGGGGCATGATTCACCCATACATCTTTACTGACAAGATCCTGAGCATTTTCGTGACCGGAATTATCCTGTACTCTGAGCGATATGGTATGAACACCGGGGTCGTTAATAGTCAGCATAGGGGTTGGACCTGTGGCTGCCGGAACTCCATCTATATACCATTGGTAATCGGTGATGAAACCGTCGTTATCTGTACTTTGGGTACCATCAACCCGAAAACCATGTCCTCCGGCCAGTGTATCAGGCACAGAAAAATTCGCCACAGGGTATTCATTGATTACGATTACATGGCGTTTTTTCTCCACTTCGTTTTCTTTTCGGATGGTCACATTCACTACATAGGTGCCGGGTTGCTCATATAAATGGGAGGGCTGAACGCCGGTGGCTATTGTGCCATCACCGAAATCCCATTCTATCTCAACCGAGTCAGCAGTATTGGATGAAGTTGCGAGAGAATCATTCAGCGTAAAACCAACTTTGGAAACCGAAGATACCCGAGGTGCTTCGATCACAGCATCAGGATTCGGGATCGGTTGTTGAAATTGAATATTATTTGTGACCAGGCTATCGGTTTCGGGGTTGGCCTGAACGGTGTCGGTTGTTGAGGGTTGTATGTTTCTTGCCTGTGGGGGAGTTACGGTATATGATTCAGTTACCGTGTAACCGGAGTTGGCGGTATTGGTGTTGTCGTTTACTGTCAGGGATACATCGAAAGTGCCGGTGGCTAAATGACTTATGATTACTTCCCGTTTTGTAACATCGCTGCCGGTAACACCTAATCCTTCCCATTCAAAGCTTAGAGAATCATTATCGTTGTCACTTATATTTATAGCCGAAAAGGTGAGGTACTTGCCTGTTTCGAAGGTGGAGTCGTACTGTATCTCTGCGTACGGCCGACTATTTACTCGTACACGCAGCTGCCGCTGACTGTTGTTACACCGCGCAATATTTCCTCCGTTACTGACCCTTACTGAGATAATATGTGTACCGGCTTCTTCCGAAGAGAAGTCAAAAGTTGGCCCATTACCGGCCGGCCGTCCGTTCACAAACCAGGTATAACTCAATTCCTGCCGGCCGAGGTCGTATGAATCTTCCGCTGAAAGCGTAATTACTTCGCCGGGTGCAATAGTTTCTTTTGGGCTTTGCAAGCGGGCAATGGGAGGGCTGGTGATATCAATTTCGGCAGATACTATCCAGAATTCGGGAAGTACATTTAGCTGGGGATTTGGAATTTTGACATTAATGGTTTGTTTTCCACGAACCGTAAACGGAATGTTCGGAGCAAAACCGGTAGCCAGTTTTCTTTCATTTACAATCCATTCTGCGTTTTGCATCTCTCTAGGCGAAAGAGTAGTGCTGCGAAGCCTGAATGATTTATCCGTACAGTTATTGGCGGTGGTAGTTTGAATGCTGAACTCAGGTGTTTGAGTAGGTAAGAAGTCACCTTCATATAGCCATAGTATTGGATGATCTTTACCGTAAATAGCTATGTTGTTGAGAATCTGTTTGGAGCCGCTGATGTTAACCGCCCACTCATTTTCAGTATCAAATCTGCTTTCAGGAATACGGATACTTTCTTCTGTAAGCGGGTAGTAATTTCCAATGGCATCGGTGATTTCAACTTTGCTATCCTCTTCTCCATCAACAACTAAAGCCGGAATAGTAGATCCGGGCAGGTACGGTTTTACTTGCAGGCTTTGCTCAGGCAACATATCAAAGATTCCAATACCAAGGTCAATAGTAATGATCTTCCAGGGTTGCCCATCAAGCGGTTCACCAACCGTATTCCGGACTCTTAGATCAAAATTGTTGACGTCATTTCCACCATCAGCGGTAACGCGGACGATATATCCGTTTTCAACATCTTCGTTGAGTACAAAAAAGTTGATCCATCTCCCTTTGAATCGTTCTTCATTCTTGACGGACAGGTTCTCCAGATCAGAAGCACTTCCTGATTTTGCAGAAACCACATTGTTGCTGAAGGAATACAGCTCATCGAAAGGGTAGATGCGATAGGAGGTGGTAGTGTTGGCGTCGGTGGTCGTAATCTGATCAATGGTTCCGCCTATGCCGGCATCGAAAAGCTGAAGCATGGCTTTGGGCGCGTTTGCATCCGGCTTTATCCAGATATCATACTGATGCCGGTTATCACCGCTTTTAAACTCAGTGTTTTTTCCTGATATGGAAAGAAACATTTCCTGAGCCTGTAAAGCACTTGGAATGCATAGAAAGAGCATCAACAAAAGATATGTGCTTAATGTTGTTTTCCTCATTCGTCTTCCTCAACGATAAATGTCTTCGATATATAGGTTTGATCTGTGCTCATATCTTTGAAAGAAATAGTCAGTTCACCCGGGATAAGCGTCAGCTTTGTTCCCCATCTACCCTGATTGTCGGTAGCAATAGTCCGGGATTGTTGCTGGTTTGAAATAACCACCTTCAATCCGTTATATGCTTTGGATGAAATAATCGTATTCCCGGCTTTTACGCGGTTGGTTTGCAGTGCAGGAATTTTTCCGATGTTGAAATCAAACAATCGTTCCTCGGTTAAGCGGGCAACGATTACCTCAAGTTCACTTAAATTACCGGTAGGGTCTTTGGATATGATATTTACCTCCGTTTCACCGGATAGATCTGAAAGGGAATGGGAAAAACGACCGGAAGCCGTTACAGAAGCTCTCATTCCATTAATGGTGAGTAGGGCATCCGGTTCGGTGATGCCTTCAATAGCATAGGTATCGGCAGCGGTTAGTAGAAGATTTCCTCTGATATTATCAATGAACACAGGGGGAGGTTTGTTATCGACATTCCTGATAATTCGAGCCGTTTTGGAAAAGGGACCCCGGAGACCAAGCTGATCCGTTGCCTGAACACGAACGTAGGTCATACCCAAGGGAAGGTCATTAATATTGACAGCGGTTTCAGAAGTGGTTACCTCAGTTATATCTCCATCGAAATTCGGTGAATCGCTGTACTGAACCCGGTAGTTTGCCGCATCGTCTATGCTACGATATGAAAAGAGCAAGTCCTCTTCGTTTATAAGAGTATCGGTTGATGACCAATTTAGTTCAGGAGCAGGAAGCAGCTCTACCGGCTGTAAGGGATCTTTTCCTTCCTCCACAATAGTTCCCTGGTTCTTTTGGATGGTGATGGTAACATCGTTGGAATTGATAATCGCTTCACCATCATAATTAGATAGTTTGGCTCGGTCTTCACCTTCTGTTTCAGCGTAGAAATTTTGAGTTTTCAATTCGGTTCGAGAGGGACCTGCATTCAGTACGTATGTACTGCGATCTTTCCCGGCCGCTGAAAGTTTGGCTAAGAGTCCGCCATCTTCTAAGGTGATTTCAGTGTCGCTTGCGTTATCGAGCTTATCAATCCGGGATTTTCGGATAACGGCTACCGTATTAGGATTTACCTGAATGTCGCTTCCATCGGTAAAAGAGAGGGTTGCATAGCTTTCAATCAGTGTTCTGATACCGTCCGACTGTTTGAATAAATCGCCCAGGAAAGAGTCGGTCCAGCTCCCCAAAAGCCCGGCTCTTTTATCCACTTCGCCCTTTTTTTTGCTAAGCTGGGCTTGTACGTCTACAATCCGGTTGTTCATCAGCGAGGTTTCCAGTTCGTCAACCGCAGGTTCTAACTGCCGGGCAAAATCAATAGCTTTTTCTAGTTCACCGTTGCTGACCGACTCAGAGTATTTGCTGATGATACCTTTCACCTCCTCATATTCCTCTGCGGCGAATACGGTAGCTCCTGAGTTTATCAGCTTAGTGACCCGTTTTTGCTGTTCCTTCACAATAGAAGAAAACTCAGCAAAATTTTGTAATTGAAGGATGGCTGCCGGCTCCAGCGTAAAAGCATTGTTATCTACATCATGGGAAGCCATTTCGATTACAAGAGGCCAGTTGACCGTGCTTCCGGTGTAACGCTGGGCAATTAGCTGCAGATCTTGTGACTGAAAGGTAAGCGGGTTTTGTTGGGCGTAGCTTTCATCAGGCTTGGCAGAGAACAGAATCAACGATATGAGTAAAACACGGTATTTCATATCATCAGGGATCCTTTTCATTCAATTTGGGAATGATCAGCGTAAAACGACTCCCGATGGCTTCATTAGATTCCAGCTCAATTTCCCCGTTATGCTGATGCATAATTTCTCTTACATAGGCCAGACCCAGCCCCGTTCCTTTCTCCTTGGCGGTTTCTTTAGAACGGACGCGATAAAACTTATCGAAAATTTTCTTTTGGTCTTCCTGGCTTATTCCAAATCCATAATCGGTTACACTAAAACGGATGTTATCAGGTGTTTCGGTAAGCTCAATTTCAATGGTCCGGTTTGCATCACCATATTTAATTCCATTACTGATCAGGTTCTGCACAGCATCAAACAGCAGGTCATTACTACCCTTAACTTTGAAATTACGACCTGCTTTCTTGTAGTCTATTTTCAGGTTCTTCTTATTGAGCAGGGGTTGGGTAATTTGCTGGACATGATCAACTACCTTCTGCATATCTACATTTTCGAATACTGCTGAGTTTTTGCCTGATTCCAGTTGTTGAATTTCAAGGAAGCGGTTTACCAGCTTATTCATTCGGTCGCCGGATAAGTGAATTTGATTTACCAACACCTGCTGTTCCTCAGCTTCGATGTTTTCATTCTCGAGCAGTATTTGCGAAAGGCCGATTACCCCGCTTATGGGGTTTTTAAGCTCATGCACAATGATGTTAATCATGTCATTCCGCTTAATATCATTGAGGCGGTCTTCCGTTTTGTCGTGTAGAATAATGAGTGCAGCTTGTTCATTATCCTCCTGGTCAACTATGGTTACATATTGGAAGTCGTAGAAATAGGTTTTCTCTCCCTTTAAAGAGTGTGAGAGCTCAGCCCGGTTAATCTTAATAGTATAGGGATCCGGGTAGTGGATAGTTTGCTCAAGCTTGGTGGTTTGTATAGCCGGATGTTTCAAAACTTCATCAAGCGAAATCACTTTTGGGTCCAGTTGCAGGCTGTTCAGGAAATGCTGAAAGTTGTTGTTCAGGAAACTGAAGTGCTGATTCTCATCCAGAATACCGATAAGGTCCTCTGAATAGGTCATCATATACTTATTCTTGGATTCCTCCAGGATGATTCTCTCTACATTAATTTTTTGATATCGTTGAAGGGTAAGACGAATGTTTTCCAGCGTTTCCTGCATTAAATCGAATTCAGGAAGAGAAACAGGGTTAATCTGGTGATCAAAATTTAAAGCGCTCAGGTATTCAACATCGGTGATAATCTGCTCAACGGGCTTGTTTACATGAATACTTACATACCAGCTAAAGCAAAACAGGATAAAGAGAATGACCCCCCCGGTAATTACCGAATACGTGATAAGATCATGCACGGGCTGGAGAATAAAGGAATCTTCCACAGCAATAACGTGCCAAAATGGTGTGGTTTGAAATCGTGAGGTCATCACAAACCAATTATTCCCATTCATTTCTATGGTTGATTGATTGGAATAACTGGCATCCCCGACCAGGAAAGCGGGAAACTCAAAAGGCTGTTCGGGAACAATGTTATCGCCGGTTCCGCTCACGATGTTGGCTACATAATTTCCACCAAGGGGTATATTTATAAGCTCCATGGTAATCTGGGAAGCATCAAAAAACATGTCGAGCTGGAAGATGTTTTCCCCGATCTGGATAATCCGTTTGGCAATAAAGAAATGAGTATTTTGAAGGGTATCAGGACTCCAGCTTACGTTAATCATAGGATCCAGACGGGAGGTGTACCAGTTATATTTGATACCACTGAAATCCACCTCATCGTATAGCGAACGTCTGATATCGACCGACTCGGATGATGATTGCTCGGAAATAGTGATTCTCATCAGGCCCGGCGTCAGGTTGATAGCCCTGGTTACAATGCTTTGTGTTTGTTCCGGTGCCTTGGCAATTTCTTCTGCGGTATAATTGGTGGAATTCAGCCAGTTTCTTATAACCTGATCGGAGCGCTTTAATGAATATTCCTGAAGCTGGGAAACAATAGTAGTACGCTCAATGATAATAACTTCCCTGTACTGTGGACGCACGAATATCCACATCAGCAAAAATGCCATCAGTAACAAAAGAGAAGAGAATAGAAAAATCCTATTCCTCAGCGTCAACCCATCTAACATAAAACACCTATTTTTATTAAAGCTTAAGTTCCGCCTAACTGAGGAAATAATCGATTAGAATAGTCTTATAATCAGCGCCTTCTCATTTCCTCAAAGTCATGTTAATGATACCTTAACACTAAGGTAACCTTCTCTTTAGCTGAATTGAGGATTTTTAGCCAACCAATGAATCAGGCATCTATATGTTAATTGGCGGAGATTTTAATAGCAGGGCAAAACAACTGCTCTTCAAGCTGGTAGAGCTGAGTGAAAGAGATACCGGTAAAAGAATACCGGTTGAGGAGCTTTCTGAAGTACTTGAGGTTGACCGAACAGAACTCAAAAACCTGCTTGAATACCTTGAGGGAAAAGAACTGATTAACATAACGAGTATTGGCGGTCCGTTTCTATACGGACATGTGAAAATCACCAAAAAGGGTATCCTGAAAGCACTGGAATTGAAATAAAAAAAGCTTCTGCTTTTACACAGAAGCTCTGACTATAAAATCTAATTCTATTTCATTAATCAGCAGGATTTAAAATTCCGTCAATGCGTTCAAGAATATCTGCAATATGTGCTTTAGAAACAGCATCGGAGATTCGATTCTGAGCTCTTTGTAAATCACGCTGAAGAGTGTTCAGTTCAACCCGAAGAAGGGGGCGGATGTCTGATGTAGCCACATCTACCGGATTCCAGGAACTGCCGGCCTCATCATTTTCAAACATCTCTTCGATGTTCTGAACGTACATCCGCTGAAGGTTTCGGCGGTAAGGATCTATAGTAGCGGGGGAGTACACTTCACTCCAAACACCGCGCCGCAAATCTTCCAGCATATCAAGCGGGGCATAAGCATCATCATCGAAGGTATGAGCTTCATTGAGCCTCAGCATTACACCGGCATCCATCACATCATTAAGTAGACGAGCCTGCAGATTTTTAACTCTTTCCAGAGCTCCGGCATGTTCAATACGACGGAGAATTTCCTTATCAAGTAGCCAATCGGGTGTACTAAATACATGTTCATTCAGAAAGTTCATGGCTTCTTTTTGGTAATCAGCAGGCACCGGGGTATACAGCACTCCGTTCTGATCGGAAGCTTTTCGCTCCTGGTAAACTCCACCGATATTGGTGGAAACATGGCCGGCATAGCGAGCCCACTGGAAAACAAGCTCACCATAAATTTCTTCCAGATCATCATAGCCTTCACCAGGAGTGGAGGTCCATTCGATTAAATTTGGAACCACTCGCTTGAGGTTCATGAGTCCGTAGGTGCTGGCCTGAACGGGATCGTTAGATAAATCTTCGGTTTGAGAAGAAGGATCCCATCCGGTAGAAGAAGCAAAACGATAAACCGGATCACCGGCTTTTTCTTCAATCCAGCTGTCTAAGATCGGCTTTTCATCTTCGGGAGTTTCGGCTTCAGGAATAACGCGATATCCCCAGTTTACGGCATATTTGTCGTAAGGACCTATTTTTCGGATGAAACGAATGTTCTCATCACCGGGCTGTGCAATATAATTCTGACGGGCGTACTCCATGATGGTGGTTGCGATCCCAAATTCTTGTGTAAAGGTACCAGATCGCAGAGAATCCACGGGATAAGCTGAACTGGATTGCATATTGTGAGGGAGACCAATAGCGTGACCCACCTCGTGAGCAATTACCCGGCGCATTGTTTCCCCAATCAGGTCATCATCAAGCTGCAGCTTTCTTGCAGCAGGATTGGCAGCACCGGTTTCAATCATCAACCGGTTGCGGTAGGAGCGCATGTGGTTGTGATACCAAACTATATCACTTTCAATGATCTCACCGGTTCGGGGATCACTTACACTCGGTCCAACCGCATTACGGATGGTGCTGGCCACCCAGCGAACGGTAGAATAGCGAATGTCTTCCGGACTCCAGTCGGGATCTTCCTCCGGTGAAGGAGCTTCTTTGGCGATTACGGCATTTTTGAATCCGGCGGCTTCGAAAGCTTCGTTCCAGTCTTCGACCCCTTGCTTTACATAAGGAACATATTTCTTCGGGGTGGCAGGATCAAGGTAATACACAATCGGTTTAACCGGCTCAACCAACTCTCCACGTGCATAGGCTTCGGGGTCTTTGGGTTCCAGTCTCCAGCGACGGATGTAGCTGACTTCTTTCGCTTTTTGAGCTTCCAGTCCGTAATCGATTTGATCTACGGTAAACCAACCTACGCGGTAATCTTCGTAACGGGGCCGCATAGGTTCTTCAGGCAACAGCACCATCGACTGATTCATAAGCATGGAAAGGGTGTTTGTTCCTTGATCGGAGGGAGGGTTACCGGCATCGTAGGTAAGAACGTGGCGGACTTCAATATTCTTAGGGAAGCTTTTGGCAGACTCAATGTACGTTCGGTTTCCATCCAGCCGCCGCACCTGATATTGTCTTCGTAAAAAGCTGATGGCACCGCTAATGGCTTCAATATCGGAAGTGAAAAAATCGGTCATTTCAATGACTACGGAAGCCGAATCCTTGCCAATGGTTTCAATCGGGAAGGCAGCGAGAATAGGGGCAAAATTGTTGGCCTTAACGGATTTGTAAATCGGCAGGGTATCACTGGCAACGGCATTGTAGGATTGCTTTCGGATTAGAATCTGATCGCGCTGACGTTCGAAAGTGAGCACCTGTTCGGCCGTTTTTGATCCTCCTGAGAAAAACCCGAAATAGTCGGTCGGTACCTGGGCGATACGGCTAACCAGAAGCATTTCACGATTCAGCAGAGAATCCGGGATTTCGTAATAGAGTTTGTCATCCACCCAGTGGACATCAAACAAACCTTCGTCCGTTTCGGCTTTGTCGGTGATCACTTCCGAATAAGCCTTCATTCCATTGGAGGAAGAAGCGGCAGATCGTGTGGGTTTTTGGGCAGTGTTGGATGTTGTTTCTTTAGATGAGGTGCATCCTGCAATTAAAAAAAGAGAGAGAAAGAAAGCAGGAATCAGTTTGGGAGAAAAATGATGCATGAGGGCTTTAATTTAGTTTCCGAAAGTAATTTGGGTGAAATTAGTACAAATGATTCAAATTTTTAGACATTTAACATCTAATAACAAAAATAGTTTTACAACGGAATGTGAAATATTCATTCGTCAGTTTTGCATAAAAATACCTACCTTTGCATCCCTTAAATGACAGCATAACTAAACGTTTTAAATCATGATTATTGGAGTTCCTAAAGAGATTAAAACCCACGAGAACAGGGTAGCCGTTCAGCCGGGTGGCGTTGTTCAAATGAAGCGCAACGGACATGAGGTGCTAATCGAAAAAAATGCCGGAGTTGGCAGCGGATTCAGCAACCAGGACTATATTGATGCCGGTGCTACCATTATTGACGATGTGGAGGAAGTATGGAAGAAGGCCGAAATGATCATGAAAGTGAAAGAGCCGATCGCCGTTGAATACCCACGCATGAGAGAAGGACAAGTGATCTTCACTTATTTTCACTTTGCCGCTGAAGAAGCACTGACCAAAGCAGTGGTTGACTCAAAATGTATTGCCATTGCCTACGAAACGGTAGAAAAAGCAGATCGCTCGTTACCGTTGCTTATTCCGATGAGTGAAGTAGCCGGACGAATGGCTGCTCAGGAAGGAGCTGTTTATCTTGAAAAACCGAAAGGCGGTTTAGGAAAACTGATGGGTGGAATTCCGGGTGTACCTCCGGCCAAAGTATTGGTATTGGGTGGTGGAGTTGTAGGTGTGAACGCAGCTAAAATCGCTGCCGGAATGGGTGCTGATACGACCATCATGGATATCAACATGCCAAGACTTCGTTACCTGGATGACGTAATGGACAAAAATGTGAACACCATGTTTTCATCCGAAGCGAATATCCGCAAAATGCTTCCGGATGTGGATCTAATTATCGGAGCAGTATTGAAGCCCGGTGCTAAAGCTCCACACCTGATTACCCGCGAGATGCTGAAAGAAATGAAGCCTGGAACCGTATTGGTGGACGTGGCTATTGACCAGGGTGGGTGCTTTGAAACCTCCAAGCCAACCACTCACAAAGATCCTGTTTATATGGTGGATGATGTAGTTCACTACTGCGTGGCCAACATGCCGGGTGCTGTGCCTTATACTTCCACAATGGGACTCACAAACGTGACGCTTCCATATGCAGTTTCACTGGCTAACAAAGGCTGGAAACAAGCACTGAAAGACGATGCAGAGCTCCTCAAAGGACTGAACATTGCCAACGGAACCATCGTGTACAAAGACGTAGCCGATGCATTCGATATGGAATGGGACGAAGTGGACACCGTGCTGAACTAAGTAAAGCACTCGCCTCAAAACTAATTATTACCCGTAGGGCGGACAGTTTGTCCGCCCTTTTTTTGTTTTTGAGAATAGGTTAAAAATACTATCTCAGTGATGTTTAATTTCTAAGCTTATACCTCCGACCTCCTCTAAATCTCCTCCTTCTCAAGGAGGAGACTTTTCGGTGCTATGTTTAGGGTAATGAACTTTAATTTAGCATCCAGCTATTACAGGCGTCCTTCTCCTTGATAAGGAGAAGACAGAAGAGGTCGGAGTGGTGGGGAGTTTCGAAAAGTTGATAGCAGCGTATTTCTTTTCCTAAGCTTACAAAACCTTATCTCTGCCTCTTTCCTCTAGGGCATCTTTAGTATCTTTGGTTCGGTGAGAGCGATAGGTTTAATTAATTTGAGCGAACACCTATTTCTAATAATTCTGAACCTAAAGGGCCAATATGCATTTTCATTGCATCACTAGTTGCTTCTTTTCGAAAGCGAATTCCCACCGTTTGATGAGTATTTATATCATAAGCTACAAACCTGGCAGGAATCATTGAACTACGTTTTTCTCGTTCAACTTCTCGAATTCTTTTAATGGTATGTGAACCCGGATCGAGTGCGCGAATCCAAGAACGAGATGGACTACGAGCCATGAATACCAGTGAACTTGTTGTTGGAATTTCTTTGCCAGTCCCGGTATGCATGTGATTTCCAGTTATTCCATCCCAAACAATTCGTATGGTATTTTTTTGGTCCCCATCACTAATACTCACATAAGTTTCCCATCCCCAGCCGTTATCTTCAAAGCCATAGTCAGAATCTTCATCTCTGTACACGGTTGTAACAGTTTCATACTCAATATTGTTAGAGCTCCCGGTAATAAGATCCCCAACTAATTGATAATAATTATCAATGTAATCCGACATCGATCCATTTGAATCACCAAATAAAACCTTAATTTTTTCTCGGTCATTTAAGATGGTGGCTGAAATCAAATCCATCGTTTTCTCTTCAATAAACAGGACCCGTTCATCCATTTTGTAATCTGAATATTGGAATAAATCTCCATTTTCTAAATGAAGTCTTACTCCACCAGGCATTGCGTTAACTGTTATTTTTCGACCATCCGACAGTGAATACGCGCCTTCATACACAGAAAAATCTTGTGCTACTACCGATATGGCACACATAGTTATAAGTATAGTAAGTAATAAAGATTGAGTGTTTGAACAGCGAATGAAAGTGATCATAATCTATTTTCTTTTCCGAAAAGTTTGAGGACATCATACCCGGACAACATAATTTTGTTTCAATAATGATCCCCTCCTTGATAAGGAAGCTTGTACTGAAATTGATAAAACAGAAATTTCATATATGCGTGAATTCGAAATGCCTGTTGTATGTCAAGAAATACAGGTAGGTACTCGAAGAGTAGACTTTTTGATAGATCAAAAGATTATGCTTGAAATAAAAGCAGTATCAGAAATCAATGATGTTCATCTTGCACAGGCAAAGAATTATCTTGAAGCTAATGAATTAGAAACCAGACTGTTGATCAATTTCGGTGCACCAAGTCTCGAATTTAAGAGACTGTTTGGAAAGCGTAGTACGGAAAAAAAACAATGCTAAGCAAGAGTTCACTCTATAACAGTTATCCTGAAAATCTAATTAATCCTAAATAATCTTGGTTCAAAATAGAAGCTTAGCCTGATTTTAAACGTAATATACTCTTTGTTGTGGCCAGGATGGCTTCTGTAGAAAAAGGTCGGGGTGGGTCAGTAAAACAACATATCTAAAAAAGCTTCCCTTACTTCCTCACTCGTATCTCTGTAGGTCCCGAACTGTACGTGCTGATCAGGTTGGGTAGTATCCACTTCAATACCCCAAAGCGGGGAAAGAGTAGTGGGAAGCATGGAATAACGACCATCCCCTATAACCTGCTCCTGGTTGGGGTGGCGAATTAACACGCCCTCGGACAGCTCGGAAAATCGGGTAATGTCGTTGTACAGGGTTGTTCCTTTAAAGGATTCATACTCTTCTTGCCAGTTTAGCAGTACCGTTTGATCGCCGGGGAAAATTTCCGGTTCGGTGAAGGGCAGAAGTTTAACACCGGCTGTGTGCAGGCTGTCATTGGTCGTATAGCGGATGCTCCACAGCCAGTTGTTGGCGATGGTGGGTTTTGTAATCAGCTGATGGACTTCGTGGTTATTACCGGATGCTATTTGTTGAGCAACCTCCACAGCTTTTCGTTGTTGAGTAAAACCAAAAAGGAGGTAAAGAATGATCCATCCCATTGTAAGCCAAGCATAAAGCTGCTTTCGTTTGTAGAAGGCCATTCCTGCTAAGATGATAACTCCAAGGGTAAAAAGGGGATCAAAAACGGAAATGATATCCAGGGAATAGCGAGTGTCTGAAAAAGGCCAGAGCAGGAGCACGCCATAACTGGTGAAATAATCGGTGAGCCCGGCGGTGGCATATCCTGCCAGGCTGAACAGGTACGTTTCTTTAAGGGTGAGGTATTTTCTTACGAACCACCAAAGTAGCAAAGTAGCCACAAGTGCCCCTACAGGAATAAATACCAGTGAGTGGGTGAAATGCCGATGAAGCTCCAGGTTGAGCAACGGGTCGGAGGAACTGCCTAGAAACACATCCAAATCGGCAAGCATGGCTGAAGCCAATCCCGTAAACGCTGCCGCCCGAAAGCCTCGCTTATCCGCAAACGACTGCGAAGCGGTGGCACCAATAAATCCGTGTGTGACGGGGTCCATGGAATTGCTTTGGGGTTAATAAGGTAATGAAAGTAGGGATTTACGGCATATTAAGTTCATTTAAACCATAGATTCTTCAGTCTTAAGTGAGCCAGAGACTGAAAAGCAGGTGCTCAGGAAGTCTCTGATTTCCATAACGTTGAAAAGTCTAAGTTCAGGTGCGATTACTCCAATAAAAAGCAGGAATTATATTTTTGACTCGGCTTTTAAGTCTGCGGTCGTTTTTTTAAGATGACGGTCATAAATTTGGGCTCGCTGATTGAAGATCTGATCATCATGCTTTAATTCAAAATCCAATCTGACGTTTGAATAAAGGATTAATTATCAAACTTACTCCAATTATATTCATATTAATTTTACTGACTAATACTGTGACTGCACAGAGGTTAGATCTCAGTGATTTTAAAGTTGGTTCTTTGGAATTAAAATTACCACTTGATTCAGTAATCGCTATGTACGGAGAAACAGAAAAAATTAAAGATCTCGATAAAGAGCATGAAGGATTTAAATCATATGAGTACGAAAATTTCATGGTATTTATTAAGGAAAAGAATCAAGAGATATGGACCTTTGAAGTTTATGATTCTACTTTTGAAACAAAGAGGGGAGTAAGGGTTGGAGATCCGAAAGCAAAAATTGACAGCTTATATAAAGAGTCTCGTTTTCGAAATAAGAAGTTTGGAAGAGTGGGGCCATACGATTATAGTTTTAAACAGTACACTAATTATTCTGTAGTTCAACACTATGAAAAAGGGTGGTTTATAATTTTCTATTTCAATGAGAGTAAATTGATTAGAATGCTTTTTTATGTAGGAATTAGAGAATGAATCAGACGACTAAGTTTCTAAAGCGTCTTTCTCCTTGATAAGGAGAAAACAAAAGAGGTCTTAATGGTTACTTCAAGGGACAGATGTTGAATTTATAGAACCAACAAGATCCCTGCCTTCGCAGGGATGACGATGTTGCTTGTTCAAGGAGATTGCTTCGTCGAAATGTATCGAACGTGAGATTACCTGATCGACTCCTTGCAATGACGGTATAAAGGCTTTTCTGTCAGGGATGATCTGTCCATAGCTATACTTCCAACATACTCGTTCCGCACGATCCACGTCGGAACGTATCACTTCAAGTCCTACCGCCCGAAGGAAATCACTATAACCGGATCGGTGTTGGCAGCAACACGAGCCGGGAACCAGGAGGCAATGGCAGAAAGAACAAGGGTAACCACAGCCGTAATCAGGAAATCCATCAGGTGCGGTTCAACCGGGGCATAACTCATATAGTAGTTTTCCTGCGAAAGGGGGATAATTTGGTAGTTGGCTTGCAGGAACCAGAAAAGTAAGGATATACCAATCCCTATAATAAGTCCGACCCCGGCCACCATCAGTCCCTCCATCAGAAACACCCGGCGGATGATTTTCGACTTACTGCCAATGGTTTTCAGCACGCCAATATCACGGGTACGCTCCAGCACCATCATCAGGATGGCGCCAATGAGGTTAAAAGCGGCCACAATAATCATCCCGCTAATCACTAGGGGAATCATGTTTTCCTGCAGTTCCACCCATGCAAAAATATTTCCGAAGACGGTGTATATGGTTTCATTATAGTAGGGGAAGGTGAGGCTCTCGCTCAGCTTTTCTTTAAAGGGGAAAATATCCACATCATCCTGAAGCCTCAGTTCAATGCCGTCAGCCACATTAGGTGGATACTTGAACAGCTGTTGGGCATGAGGCCGGCTCACCATAGCAAATACATTATCGAAGCGATCTATACCGGTTTCGTAAATGCCGGTCAGCCTGAATTGCTTGATCTCCGGTGAGTTGATCAATGAAGGGATGCCTTCAATGGTATAAACCGTAATCACCGAGCCCAATTCGGCCTGAAGTTCCTGAGCCATCTGAGCACCCAACACGATACCGGGCATCCCGGTGGAATCACGCCCAAGGCTGTAGGTTCCTTCCGAAATATATTTACCAACGCCGAAGGTAGGTTTGTCCAGATCCACACCTTTGAGGGTGGTTCCGGTAACGGCATCCCGGGTTTGGATCATTACCTGACCCTGAATCACGACCTGCTTACTCTTGATTTCAGGATATCGGTCTAAGTGAGCAAAAACGGTATCAACCCGCTCGATAGGGCGGTCGGTAAAAGTAGTTACCGTGATATGTGGGGCAAAATCTATGATCTTCCCGTTAATCGTGGATTTAAATCCGTGAACTATGGAAAGAGCAATGAGTAGTCCGGCCGAGCCAACCGCAATGCCGGTAATCGACATATACTTAATAAACGACAGAAAGCCCGAGCTTTTCCGCGAGCCTTTGAAATACCGTAGCGCCAGATACCACTCAAATTTCATCTGTTCGTTCTTGGTTATTCGTTAATGGTTAGTGAGTGCATCATCATTCGTTATCCTGTCTAATATATGGCCGGTTTTAACCGATTTTCGAAAAAACGAATATACCATTAACGAATAATTATTCCGGTTTCATCTGGGGGAAGAAGAGGACGTCGCGGATAGATTCTGAGTTGGTCATAATCATAGCCAGTCGGTCTATTCCGATACCAATTCCTGCCGTTGGAGGCATGCCGTATTCCAGGGCGCGGATGAAGTCGTCATCGATGGTCATAGCTTCATCATCTCCACCGGCACGCAATTTGGCCTGCTCTTCCAGTCGTTCCCGCTGGTCGATCGGGTCGTTAAGCTCGGTGTAGGCATTGGCAATTTCTTTTCCGTTACAAATGGCTTCGAACCGCTCTACCAATCCTTCTTTAGATCGGTGTTTTTTGGTAAGCGGGCTCATCTCCAACGGGTAGTCGGTGATAAATGTTGGCTGAATCAATTTGCCTTCTACATATTCCCCGAAAATCTCATCGATGATTTTGCCGGCACCGAAGGATTCATCCATCTCGATGTGCAGTTCTTTGGCAACCGCCTTCAGTTCATCCAGGTCTTTACCATACAGATCATGTCCGGTTTCTTTTTCAATAGCCTCAAACAATGGGACACGAGGCCACGGAGCTTTGAAATCAATTTCGTTTTTGCCAACCTGTACTTTGGTAGATCCGTGTAGCTCGATGGCTACTTTCTCCAGCATCTTCTCGGTGAACTCCATCATCCAGTTGTAGTCTTTATAGGCTACGTACAGCTCAACCTGGGTAAACTCCGGGTTGTGGAATCGGGAGAGACCTTCGTTGCGGAAGTCCTTTGAAAATTCATACACGCCGTCATATCCGCCCACAATTAGTCGCTTCAGGTACAGCTCATTGGCGATACGCAGATACAAGTCCATATCCAAGGCGTTGTGATGCGTTACAAAAGGCTTGGCTGCGGCACCACCATAGATAGGCTGAAGGATGGGCGTTTCTACCTCCAGGTAACCCTTTTCGTTCATTACGTTCCGCATGATCTGAACCATTTGGGTACGTTGTTTGAAGGTTTCACGAACTTCCGGATTCACAATCAGATCCACGTAGCGCATGCGGTAGCGCTGCTCTTTATCAGTAAAGGCATCATGGATGATGGTTTCCCCGTCTTCCGTTTCCTCTTCTTTGGGTGTGGGAATAGGGCGGATAGTTTTGGAGAGGAAGTGAAATTCTTCGGCATGGATGGTGGTCTCACCGGTTCCGGTCTTAAACACGAATCCTTTGATGCCCACAATATCCCCGATATCAACCAGTTTTTTGAAGACTTTGTTATAGTTGTCGTTGCCGAGCTCATTGGTGGCAACATCATCCCTGCGAATATAAACCTGAATAGTGCCTTCAGAATCCTGCAGGTTGAAGAATGAAGCTTTACCCATAATACGGCGGGTCATAACCCGGCCGGCCACCGTCACTTGTTCAGAATCGGGGTTGGTTTCTTCATCCCGCAGAAAGTGCTCTTCGTTGTCTAAAATCTGTTTTGAATTGTGGGTAACGTCAAAAGAGTGAGGGTAGGGGTTGACTCCCAATTCCTGGAGTTGCTGAAGTTTTTCCCTGCGTATTTCTTCTTGTTCGGAGAGGGATAATTCCTGGTCAGACATCTATAAAAATTGAATTAATTAATTGCGTTCAAACGAAGCAACAAAAATACCGAATTGTAGTGAGAATTGTGAGGCTCAACAAAAATTAGTTTAACGGATAAATTATCCGGTTAACAAAAATTAAATTAAACCGATAACACCACCTAAACTTGGATAAACGCAGAGTATGAGCAATCGACACTGCATATTCAGGCGTTTTTTTTAGTTAAATCAATTTTAACTTTCTATACTAATAAGGCTTTGATAGCTTTAGGTAAAATAGAATACTAGAATACTGTTGAACCTACCTTCAGGTATTTTCTTCGGGTCCAAATAAAACTTTAAAATCAAACTACTCGGTAATGCAGATCAAAAAACACTTTATAGCGTGTATAGCACTTGGTGTGGCTTTTACAGGGTGTGAACTTCCGAAATCACCTGATTTCAGAACTTCCCACAAAGTTGAAGCTCCCGTGATGTACAATAAGACGTTTCAATTCATGGGAGACTCTACTATGTCTGTGATGATTGACACGACAGGCTCAGACTTCGATTCCTTGTTTACGGTAGATGGCGATGACTTCATCACTATCTCTAAAGAGCAGGATTTTAATTTTGGTGAGCTTAATGATGCCATTCCCGTAATTGATGTGGACCCGACTTCTTTTAATTCTGAGGTGGGTGAAATTGAATTAACGGACTTTTCTTCAGGCAGTGGCGATTTAGGTTCTGTTGATATTGAAGAGGTTACCGGGATTGATTTTAGTACCTATCCTTTACCTACTGTTCCGGGTGGAAACAATAGTGCAAATCCTGTACGTATAGGAATTGGTGCTAATACCGACTTTTTTGCAAGCGCTACTGTTAAGAATGGAGAGTTGGCAATCCAGCTGACAAATAATCTTGGATTTGACTTTGAAACAGCTCAGGTTCAGGTAATTGATACTACAGATAATTCAGCAATTGGAACTCCGGCTGTTTTTAGTGCAGCAGAAGGTAATCAATTGGTTGATAGTACTACACAGAATGCATCTGTACAATTTTCTCAAGGAGATGTGTTGGAGAATCTGGGTGTTGAGATTGTAATTCAATGGAATTCGTTCCCGGTGCCAAATAACCCTGGAGAGCTTATTGTAAATTCGGTACAAGGTCAGAATTTGATTGTTTCTGAAGTTAGAGCAGCACTTGATGCACAAGATTTTTCAACTACAAGTACAGCCACATTCAGTGCAGATGAATTTGAGTTCACCCAGCCGGAACACTTTGTCAGGTTAAAAGCTGGTGACATTGTTATAGATCCAATAGTGAATGATCTTGAGTTTGATATAGACTTAACGATAGAGTTTGCTGATATACGAAATTGTACTTCTTCTTACTCCAGTGTCGCTGAAGTAACCAGTGGTAATCCATTGACAATAGCTTATACTTCTGCAAATGGAACGGAAATTCCAAGATCAGGTTCCTCTAACCAGGTTTCGATTTCCTTAGAAGGATGTGAACTTTATGCTACAGGAAACGAGGTTAGCTTTACTATCGACGCGGCTACCGAGAATACCAAAAATGCCCCTCAGGGTGATCGAATCAGGGTTATCAATGAAACTCAGTCTGTTGGATCATCTGTAAGTATCTCCGGCCTTGAGATTGAACGCGCTACCGGGGTAATCAAGCAGCAAACCGTTCTTTTGAATGAAGACGATCCGAACGACCCGGATGACGATTTAGCTTTGTTTAACGATAATGAAGCTGAAATCACTGAGATCGATGGATTGAATGATCTGTCATCTCAACTAAGCGACATAAATTTCACAAACCCGATTCTTTCCATCAACTACGAAACCAACATTAGTGTGCCAACCACGATTTACGGTGCTTTTGTTGGTATTAACGGTGACGGAGAGCAGGTGTACCTGAGAGGAACCGGAACGGATTATTCGGTAGATCAAACCGATCCGATTTCAGGCTTACTAAAAGATGCCGGCGATCCTCTGAGTGCGGATGAGATGATCAAGTTCTCATTGGCTGATAACTTGAACGGAGATAACATAAACGCCTCTATTCAATTCGATCGCACCAATACCAATGTGGACGATTTCCTGAATAATCTGCCTTCTGAAATTCGCTTTATCGGAAAAGCAGTTGTGAATGAGGATGAAAATGCGGCCACTATAATTGACCCGCTTAATTTTGATCCGAGAATCAGTGTTGATATCCCTCTGAGGCTTTCAACTACTCAGCCAATAACCTATACAGATACGGTTGAGCAAGATATGAGCGGTATACCTTCCCCGGAACAGGGAGATAAGAGTTCCATCAGTGAAGGAATTATTGCTATCGATTATGAGAACGGATTCCCGCTGGGTATAGATCTTGTGGTGACTTTCCTGGATTCTCTTCAGAACGAACTGTCTCCGGTATCCGTACAGCTGGATGATATCTCACTACAGGCAGCACAAATTGGAGTGGATCGATTCTCAGATCACGAGAATCCTACCAGCGGAACGATTGAGATTGCTCTTTCACAGGATCAACTCAACCAACTTTATCAAACCCGGTTTTTAGAGGTTTCAGCATCATTACAAACAACGAATAATCAGGACGTAAAAATACGAACTTCCGACTTTATCACTTTATCGGTTCGGGCAGAATTAACCATCGAATCGGAGGTAAAGTAAGATGAATATCAGGCTATATAACAACATCATGAAGAAAAGTTTATTCTTAGCACTAATCATCGGGGTAGCATCTACTTCGTTGTTTGCACAGTCAAGACATTATAACTCGCAGTCGCTGGCAATGGGAAGCGGTGGTACGGCTTATGTGGATGGCTTTCATGCCAACTTCATTAACCCGGCTAACCTTATGCTGGATGTACACCGTCCCAAAACTCAAATTGGATTGATGAACTTTGGGGTGAAGGCAGGGGGAAGTCTTGCCAACGTAGCGGTTTACAATAAATACCTTACAACCGGCAAGCTGATAGCCGGAGAAACAAGAACCAATATGCTTGACGAGTGGTTTGGTTCCAGTTCATCTAATGAGCGTGAGGTGTCGGCTACTTTTAGCATGTCACCATTAGGGGTTTCTTACCGAGGCGTCAATCAGGCATTCAGTGTAGCTTCCAGAGTGCGAATCACTGAAGATTTTTCCATTAACAAAGGAATGGCAGAACTGATGGCTTACGGTCTGGACTCGGATAAATTCTCGACACCAACGCCGGTTAATTTCAGTTCTAATACGGTAGCTTTCGCTGAAATTTCAGTGGGCTATGCCAGGGAACTGAGTTTCATCAATATTCCGGATTTGTTCTTTGCCAAGGACATCAAGTTGTATGTGGGCGCTGCTCCTAAATACTTATATGGAGTTTATACAGCCGATCTGGATTTCAACTCCAGCCTGCAAATTGATGATGGTTCGAATGGCTCAAACTTCACCATTAATCACGAATTTAATTACAGTCTGCAGACTATCGGTGAACTTTCCCGGCAGCTACAGGCATACGAAACGGCCTACAATCAGGATAAGACGGCCAAGTTCGGTGATTATGTGGAATTCGGTGATGTCACCAACGACCTGAGTTCTCCTCAAGCCACCGGCTTTGGGCTGGATATTGGAGGTACGGTCGAAATGGATATTTCCTCTGTTCCAATTCCACTTTTCATCCGTAAGAAGAAAACCCTACGCATATCCATGTCTATAACTGACTTGGGTAAACTGACTTATGATCAGGATGCATCCAGCATTTATGCAGACGGTGACTTCAGCTATCAGGGTGCGGGCGATAACGATGAGTTTTCTAACTTTTTTGATAATCTCTCCGACAGTCTGCAAAATGATGTGTACGGACAGTTTAACTCCGAGCAAACTTCCGGTATTACCTACAACCTGCCTTCGATGTATAACTTCGGAGCCTCGCTGGAAATGGGTAAACTGATGCTTGCTCTTGACTATGGAATCGGGTTCAATAAAAACGGCCTTAACTCTGACCGCAGCGTGCTTAGCCTTGGCGCCCAATACCGACTGTTAGGGTTTATTCCGATTAGGGTAGGCTCCCGGGTGGGGGGATATTCATCGGCTGCGTATTCGGCTGGTATCGGACTTGATTTCAACTTCCTGGAATTCACAGTAGGTGTGTCTAATGTGGCTAACTCAGAGAACTTCGGTTCGTCTGCCGGTGTAGCCTGGAGTGGACTCCTGCTGCGATTCTAAAACTCTTTACCGGATTAATTACTTACATAGCTCGTTGTAGATGGCCGAATAAAACCGGCACTATGACGAGTTTTTTTATTTAAAGTGATTCGGAATATAAAATGTTTAAAAACCCTTCCAGGGTTAAGACGCTTTGTTTGAATCAGAACCGACTGACCGAAACTTCTTTGGGGATAGCTGATCCGTGGAGTATGTATTCAGAAAGAGCATTACCAAGATAGGCACTGTACAACAAGCCCTTTGATCCAAGTCCGGCAAACACATACATATTTTCTATCTCAGGGTGAGCACCCACAACAGGTTTTTTATTAGGGGTTGAAGCGCGGACACCGGCCCACTGATCCACCAACTTCGCGCTTTCAAACAGGGAAGGATAGACCCCACCAAGTCGTCCGGTTAGATAATCCAAACCTTCTATATCAGGCTCTACATCTTCAAAATGATGCTCGTATGTACTTCCGGCTACAAAACGGGTATCAGAGATGGAGGCAATGTAGCCGAGGGCAGAAATGGAGTAATCGAATTTACGGGTTTGGGGAGATTCAAAAACGGCGACCTGTCCTTTGATAGCATGAAGAGGTAGGAAATTCCAAAAATCCGAATCTTTGGTTTGATGTCCTGCCGTAGTGATTACCGAATTCATTTTTAGTGTTTCCCCATCTTTCAGTATCACCTCAAAATAGTCTCCGGTTTGCTCTAGCGAGTAATCGGCTTTTGTGACAATATGGAGACCTTGATTTGCGAGATAATCAGCTTTGGATTTAAGGTAAGTAGGTACATTTACCGTTAACCCATGAGGTAGCCACATGCCGCCATCTACACAATGCAGCTCCGGATTGATGTTATGGACCTCTTTCTTGTCCAGCCAGTGGCACCAATCCTCCGGCCATTCGTTTTTCTGGTAGTTATCGTACATCCGTTCTGCCATTTCTTCATCCTGAGCCGGACGTAAGATCCCGGTTTTATCAAACAGGCGAACCGGAGTGTGATCCTGTATTTCCTTGAGGTCTTCATAGACTGCATGATGGCAGTCTTCGGCCTTCCAGCTTTTGGTGCCCCAGCGCCCGGTTGCGGGATTCACCAGCCCAAGTGGTGTTCCCGAAGCTCCTGATGCAACTTCACCGGTATCAATCAAACAAACGGTGGCTCCGCTATCCATTAAATGCTTAGAAATGGACAAACCGGCCAAGCCGGCTCCGAGTACACAAAAATCAAAGGATTTACTCACGGTACTATATAATTTTATTTGAATCCGTTAAAACTACACCGGCTTCTTTCATTTCCTGCATGGCTGCATCAACCGAGCCATCAATATCGATACCTCGGACCGCATCTTCAACCAGGTGGACGTTGTAGCCGAGCTTCAGCCCATCCAAAACGGTCCATTTAACACAGAAATCGGTAGCCAAACCGACCACGTACAAATCCTCTACACCGCGTTCTTGCAGGTAGCCATGTAAGCCGGTAACAGTTTGGTCATCATTCTCAAAAAAGGCAGAGTAGGAATCGATGTGTTTTCTGAACCCTTTACGGACGATGAGTTGTGAGGATGATGTTTCTAAACCAGGGTGAAATTCGGCTCCTTCTGTACCTTGTACACAGTGATCGGGCCAAATCACTTGTTCCCCGTAATCCATTTCTATGGTTTCATAAGGCTCTTTATCTGTATGGTTGGAGGCGAAGGAGAGATGGTCCTGGGGGTGCCAATCCTGTGTTTGGACGATGCAATCAAATCCGGCCGCCAGTTTGTTGGTGGGCTCTATCACTTCATCGCCACCGGGAACTGCCAGGGCTCCGCCCGGACAAAAATCGTTCTGAATATCAACAATCACTAAAGCTTTCATTATTCTAACCTTTTTGAACCAGTTGATCTTTTAATTCTCGTAGTTTTTTACTGACACCTACTTTGTACACATGGGGATTGTCAAAGCGTTTATGCTCCTGGTTTAGTTTCGCCAACCGCTTCCAGGCATAGTCTGCACTTTGTTTTGGGGTAGAAGGGGTGAAGGTGACACGTCCCTGATCTACAATCTTGCTTAACAACTCCTCTGACTTCAAGCTGGCAACCCGGGATGATTTATGGGTGACATGAGGATGAAAAATCTCCTTCTGTCCACCTTCGTCGTCCAGTAAAATGCCATCGCAGTAAAAGCTGCCGTCTTCATTAAGATATCGAACAACCTTTTTGGTATCAGGAAGGGTTATTTTTTCGATGTTTTCAGAAATCTTAAGCGTTGGGTTTCCGTTGATGGAGCTCAGTTTATACACGCCGTCTAAAGCCGGATCGTCATAAGCCGTTACCAGTTTTGTGCCTACTCCAAATAAGTCGATTGGAGCATTTTGGTTTTGCAGGCTTTTGATCACATACTCATCCAACTGATTAGAGGCTGCTATTTTCACATAATCCAATCCGGCATTATCTAACATATGCCGGCTTTGGCGAGCAAGGTAAGCCAGGTCACCGCTGTCGAGCCGGATGGCTACAAGTTTATGCCCTGATGCTTCCAATTCCTTTGCAACTTTGATTGCATTTGGAACTCCGCTTTTCAGGGTGTCATAGGTGTCTACCAGCAGGATGGTGGCATCGGGATAATGCCGGGCATAGGTTTTGAAAGCCGTTAGTTCATCCTCAAACGATTGTACCCAGGAGTGAGCCATGGTGCCACTCACCTTAATATCGTACATCATTCCGGATAATACATTGGAAGACCCACCGATACCGCCAATTATTGAGGCTTTGGAAGCCTGTAATCCGCCTAAACCCTGTGATCTCCTGAGACCGAAATCCAAAACGGATTTATCTCCGGCGGCTAATTTTATACGGGAAGCTTTTGTGGCAATCAAAGATTCAAAATTGAGCGTGTTCAGTATCAGGGTTTCCAATATCTGGGTTTCGAGGATGTTTCCCTCAACTCTGAGAACCGGTTCATTGGCAAATATAACTTCGCCTTCCTTTACTGAGTAAATATCGCCCCGAAACTCAAAATCCTTTAAATAGTTCAGGAACTCGCTCTTAAATCCCTGTTCCTTCAGGTAGTCTAATTCATCCTCGTGGAAGGTGAAATTTTCGATGAGTTCGATAAGGTCAGCCAATCCTGCAAATATTACATATCCGCCTTCAAAGGGGAGACTTCGGAAGAAATAGTCGAAGTTAGCGGGTTGTTCATGACGTCCGGATAAAAAATACCCCTGAGCCATCGTGAGTTCATAAAAGTCGGTATAAAGCGTCGGTTTTTTTAAAAGCATGTCTGTGTAAAACTAAAAAGGCCTTCTGTACTACAGAAAGCCTTAGAAAATGAAAACGTTCGATATCAACCGCGCAATTTACGGCGTTCAATGAGTTTCTTAATCTTCTTGTTACCAATCCAGACTTTACGGTTGGTTTCCACATCAATCAGTTCAAGGTTAACGGAATAAAAAATAGCCGCATCTTTCCCGCTAAGCGATTCGTCCACAATAGAACTGATATTGCCAATCAGCATAAAATCTGCTCCCAATTCCTGAGCCAGTGCTTTGGATGATTCATAAGAAGAAAAGCTCTGTTGATCCTGACGTTCCTGCCGGATCTGTTGACGCTCCTGCTGACTTGCTACAACCTGTACTTTCCCACTGTTTATGAAAGCACGTTCCATTTCTTTGGTAATTACATCGGTGTCTATGTGTTCCATGGTTTCGTTGCGGACATTACCAACTATCGTCACCGGTGGTTCGCTATGGTTCTGATTGAAGTTAGTTAACCAAGGCTTGGAAACGGCATCACTGATCATTTCTTCGGCCACCAGGCGGGCATCGGTATCATTCCAGCGACCGGAGAGGTCGGTTTGGGTGTCAGCGGCTACACGGCTTACTTGCTGTGAAGGTCCGCAGCCACTAAAAATGAGCGTACAAATAAAAAGAGATAGAGCGAAGTATTTCATAATTCGTAGTTATTAGTTGATTTGCAAAAGTTCGTTATTCAGGAAGGTATTAAAATCTTTTTCGATTTTGGAGCGTGCGGTGAAATCAGCTCTTTTGAGTGCATCGGAATAGGAGGGGGCACCATCCCGGCCTTCAGTCATATAGGTTTTAAAGGAACGGTTTGTCTGCAGGTCGTTGACTTCAATCACGAGTTCCCATTTCACAAACTCGGCATCATTTCGGTTTAAATTGGCTTCCTGGGTTTGATAGTTTACATCAACTTCCAGAATGGCATCGTCATTGGTCTCTTCAGTGATGGTAAACCCGGCATTCTGTAATACACTGGCTACGGCGGCTTTTACACTGGATGTGGCGCTATCGGTTGACAGCCTTACAATAGCTTTTTGTTGAGCCGTTCGAAATTTTTCCTGAAGCCGGACCAGTGTTTGAGTTGCTTCACCACCGGTTCCTGCTCCGCCCCGTATTATATTCAGCTGCCGGGTTAAGATTTTATTGGCAGCTGCAAAAGACTGTGCTTTTTTCAGAAGTACCAGTTTCTGAAGGATGTTACTTTCACTGTCTGCATTTTGCTCGAGCTCATTTATTTTGATCTGGTTGTTTGAAATTTCCTGATTATATATCCTGGATGACTCTGCACGATCCATTCCGGCAAGAGCATGGTAAGTGCCGAATTTATCCACTTCCGAAGTAAGGATGGAGGTATTCATTAATTCCTGATTCGTCCCGATTTTGATGTTATTCAAAAGCTGGGATGTGCTTTCCGAATACAGCTGATTATTGATGTTGCGGTCGATAAACTCAGAAGTAACCTGCTCTGTGGCATTAATATCCATCTGAAAAATCTGTGACAGACTGGCAAAGGCATCACCGCGAGCTTCGTTCAGGGTACTTCCACTTCCAACAGCCATCAGGTATTTCTGTTCATTAAATTCACTAGCCGGATTATTCACCCAGTTTGGAATGCCATTACTTCCTGATGAAGTGCTTTTAGGTGTACTACATCCCCACAAAAGGAGGGGAGAAAGAACAAATAGCAGAATTAAGGTCTTGTTCATGATAATCAGATATAGATTCGGAATTAATTCCAGTAGATCGACTCTACCAGTTTCAAGGTTTCATTTTCCTGAACGGTAATGGTTTGAGGTTGTGAATAGATAAGTTGCCCCGAATGGCCGAAATACTGTACCTCAACAAGGTGTTCGCCCGGGGGGAGATTTAAAACGGTAGCATAGGCTTTGCCCGGCATGGTTTGCCAGCTTCTTAAATCAGCTTTTTCGGTAGTTTCCTGGGCAATTTTCCCCAAAATATTGACAATACTTCCCAGTGTCTCATCTTCCTTCTTGGCTTCCTTTTTCATTTTAGCAGCTGCCGCAGCTTTAAGGAAGGTTCGCACAAAAGTCCGGGCATAAATAATGGGTTCTTTAACTTTATACACTTCCTTGGCTACTAGATCCATCTCTTCAATCAGATCCAGCTCAATTGTTTTGCCTCCTTCAAAATTCACTTTAACTCTGCTTACCCGAGAGTTGAATGTTTTGAGGCTTGGGAGCGAAAACTTGAGATAGGTATCAGTTTCATCAAGATAAAGCCGGATATCGTTTTGTTCCTTTATAGGAGCTCTTCCCGCAAAAGCCTGAACCAGCACATTATACCGGTCCGGTTCGGTAATCTGTCGTAAATGACTTTCATTAGGCCCCGTGCTATACACAGAAGGTTGCTCCCTATAGGCCTTCAGTAAATTCTCGTACTCGATGCGGGCATCATCAGGTTTGTTGGTTTTGGCATACAGAATAGTTGATAAGTAGCGTCCAAGTGCGCTATTCTGGATATTTGTATCACCGGCCTTCCATTCAAGCTCATCAGTGCTGGTGGTATCTGCTTTAGACAAAGATTCCACTAGTCCGTTGTACTTTTGATCCAAACGCTCAAGCTTGTACGTCACCCGACGTACCTCTACCAGGGCGCTTTCCAGCTCATTAAGGTGAATGTAGTTGAGGCATTTAAAAATGTTGAGGTAAATATCCTCATAATCTTCACCATCGTAGGCGAGAGTATTGTCGTTAACTACAAAGGATTTTATAGCACGGCTGACGCTTTTCGTGAAAAGGACGTCCATCTCATTCTCAGCTTCGGTAAAATGATAACTGCTCTGCTCATAGTTACTGGCAAAGTGGTTTACCAGTCCATGTTCAAGATGAAGCAACACCTTTTCTTTGTTTTGATAGACCTCCTGTTTGTCAAGCTTTTCGATAAGCTCAACGGTTGAAGTATAATCGCCGGAGGCAAATGATGTACGCAACTCATTTTGTGCCGAATCCAGCTGGTAAGCAGCACATCCACTCATCAAAAAAAGTAAAGCAACGAACCCCGTTAACCGTCTCATAAGCTAAAAACTTTCACTGTTTGCTTTGTTCATCAACCAAATGACTCACAGATATATTATAAAGAATAGATATGGAAATTCTTAGCTCTTTCCCAATCAATCCTGATTTTTTATGTACTAAAAAAGGGTAATTAAAATAGGCGTATTGGTCCGGGTTTTATTCTTTAGGAATTCCCCCATATGTCGATCCGATGAGGCTGTGATTTACGCATTATATCCCCAGTAATCGTTATTCACTCCAGGAATAAAATCCATAAAAGTTCTCATTCGACAGGGAGCGCAAAATGCCTATATTTGGGCTTTAACAAATAGAACTACATCTGTTGAAAACCCGACAAAAGCTTCTTTTTCTATTATTTGGATTGATTATTGCCGGAATGGCTGCCTGTGCCACTCCCATAGCTCCAACAGGCGGACCTGCAGATAAAGCCGGCCCCAAAGTTGAATACACTTCTCCGGAAACGGGTACTACTAATTTCGGCGGACGCACCTTTGTATTTCAGTTCGATGAATTTATCGGACGTTCTTCCGTACAAGATGCCATTACCGTTGAACCTGATTTAGGGATAGATTACGATGTGTCCTGGAGCAGAAAAACGATGACTATTGAATTCGAAAAGTCCTTTCCGGATTCCACAACTGTTATTATAAAACTGGGTACTGATTTTGCAGATACACGTGGAAATAAAATGGAGCGCCCGGTAACCCTTGCTATCTCAACAGGAGATGAAATTGATGAGGGGGAGATTATGGGCCGTATCAGAATGGCCGGCGATGGTACAGGAGCGGGAGATCGAAGAGTTTTGTTATATCGCCAGCCCTTTGATTTAAGCGGTAAAGCCAGTTACGAAGCCCAAACGGACACAGGTGGTGTATTCCGGTTTTCATATTTAGCGGATGGCCGATACAAGGCTCTTTTGGTGGATGATCGTAACCGAAATAAGAGATGGGACCGGGGAAGTGAGTCTGCCTATCCGTTCTTTGATGAGTTCATAACCCTGGAAAAAGAAGGCAGTGATACTCTCGATGTAATTTATGCCGCTCAGGTTGACTCCATTGCCCCGACCCTGCAAGGAGTGGGATTATTCTCAACCAACCGTATGCGCTTACGATTCAGCGAGAACATCAGCATAGAAGAGGATGTAGAAATTGTAATTCAGGATTCTGCCGGAGAAAATTATACTACGGCTTACCCATTATATATTCCTGAAAGCGAACTTTTTGTAGCTTTTGCACAGAGCGAGTTGCCTTTGCTGGATAATCAGGAATATACACTGCGTCTTTCAGGCTTTACGGATGCAGCCGGTAACCCGCTCAAAACGGAAGAGATGGCCTTTACAGGAACAGCGCAGGAAGACACCACGAGTCAGCGCATCATTGCTGCTAATGGAACTAATGGCCTGCTTCAGGATGAAATTTTCAAAGTGACCTATGCTGCTCCGATAACAGAGCCGGAAATAACAGATTCGCTCGTAGTTATAGAGGGGCAGGTGGATTTTGAGGACTGGCCCGAAGTCCAGGCGAACCGAAATGAGTTATGGGTTTCACCCCAAGGGGAATGGATTGAGGGAGTGGATTACCAGTTTTTGGCATGGAACCCAAAAACCCTGAGAAGGAAATTGTTTGAGCCGGAAGTTTGGGATTCTACGGAATACGGAGAGATCGAAATCAATCTGCAAAATGTTGATTCTTCTGATATCCATTATGTACAATTACTAATGCCTGGAGGAGAAGAACGGCTGTTTACCTCATTTGGTCAGTCAACCATACTCTCAGGATTGCCTCCGCTTTCTTACACTCTTATACTATTCAGAGATGAAAATGGAAACGAGGAATGGGACCGGGGTACCGTAATTCCATTCAACGCTCCCGAGCATTATTATGTGCAGCGGAATTTAAAGGTTCAGGAAGGTTTTACTTCAGAAGTGAACATTACATTCGACTAAAACATGAAAGAACTGCTTTCAACGTATATCGACGAGATCTGGCATCTGCCCATTCTTATAGGGGTGATTATACTTTTTACCATCGTTATTGCCGGGATTACTTCGAAGGTTTTGAATGCCATTATCAAACGCAATCGCGAAGCGGAAGACAATGATGATGTAACCAGCCTGGTGTTTTTTAAGCGGTCCATAATCGTACTTATTTACCTTGCCGGGAGCAGTTTTGCTATTTATATGATTCCTCAGCTTCGGGTAATAGCCGCATCGTTGCTGGCAGGTGCAGGTTTATTGGCCGTAGCGGTTGGTTTTGCATCACAGGCTGCTCTTTCCAATGTGATTAGCGGTTTGTTCATCGTTCTTTTTAAACCGTATAAGATTTCAGACCGAATCCAGGTAAGAACCGATCTTACCGGTGTTGTTGAAGATATTAACCTTCGCCATACGGTAATCCGGAACTTCGAAAATAAGCGGATTATCATCCCCAATTCGGTGATCAGTAATGAAGTAGTCATCAATTCAAACTACGAGGACGACAAAATCTGTAAATGGATTGACATGGGCATCAGTTACGATTCTGATATTGATCTTGCCAAAAAGATCATGAAAGAAGAGGTGCTTAAGCATCCGAACTTTGTAGATGTTCGGACAGAAGAACAAATTGAGACAGGCGAAGATATTGTCCCTGTGCGGGTTGTCATGATGGGTGAATCATCCGTGAATTTAAGAGCCTGGAGTTGGGCAAGTAACCCGCCAGATGCGTTTGTCATGGGCTGCGACCTGTTGGAAAGCATTAAAAAACGATTTGACGCGGAAGGAATCGAAATACCATTTCCATATCGAACGTTGGTTTATAAAAACAGTCCAACCAAAAGCGTAGATGGTGAAGAAAACGCCACATCCTGATTGAGTGATAATATTGCATAAGGCACTTAATACTTCCTGATCATTTCCATATCTTGTGGAACCGCTTCCAATATCAAGAAAAAAGATTATGTCGGTAAAAACGAAAACAACACCAGCTAAGAAAGCTGCAGCAAAATCAGAAAAGAATAACCACGTGCAGGAGCCGTATCAGGCGGAGCATAAAATCCGTTTTGTGACGGCTGCCAGTTTGTTCGATGGCCATGATGCCAGTATCAACATTATGCGCCGAATTCTGCAAAGCAGTGGTGCAGAGGTGATTCACCTCGGTCATAATCGTTCGGTGCATGAAATCGTGAACTGTGCCATTCAGGAAGATGCGCAGGGTATTGCTATAAGTTCTTATCAGGGCGGACATGTTGAGTACTTCAAATACATGATTGAACTGCTTGAGGAACACGGAGCCGGCCATATTAAGGTATTTGGCGGTGGTGGCGGTGTGATTGTTGATGCGGAAATTGAAGAGCTTCATGAAGCCGGTGTAACCCGAATTTTCTCGGTAGAAGATGGAAGTAAAATGGGATTACAGGGTATGATTAATTTCATGCTGGAAGAATGTGATTTCGACCCTATCTCGGTAGCCAAGCCTGAGTTAAAGAAGCTGAAGAAACGTGATACCATAGCTCTTTCGAGATCGCTGACGGCCATTGAGAATGAACATGAAGATATCTTAGGGCTGAAAGACGGCAAGCTTCTGGATGGGAAAGGGAAAGAAATTGAGTTATCTGATAAAACCATCCCTCTGGTGGGTATTACCGGAACCGGTGGGGCTGGGAAAAGTTCACTTACCGATGAGCTGGTTCGTCGATTCCTGACAGAGTTTGAAGACCTCACCATCGGAATTATTTCAGTAGATCCGTCTAAAGTGAAAACAGGCGGTGCCTTATTGGGAGATCGTATCCGGATGAACAGTATCGACACCGACCGGGTGTTTATGCGCAGTATGGCAACCCGTGCCTCCAACCGGTCGACCAGTAAAGGCTTACTTGGAGCTATTGAACTCTACAAAGCTGCCGGTTTTGATTTGATTATTGTAGAAACTTCAGGAATTGGCCAGAGTGGTACTGAAATCGTGGATATCACTGATGTTCCCATGTACGTGATGACGAGTGAATATGGAGCGGCCACACAGCTTGAAAAAATCAACATGCTGGATCTGGCTGAGCTGGTGGTACTTAATAAGTTTGAGAAGAAAGGCTCGCTGGATGCCTTGCGTGATGTGCGCAAGCAAATGATCCGAAATACAGGCTCATGGCATGCCAAGCAGGAAGACATGCCGGTTTACCCAACCATCGCTGCTCAGTTCAATGATGAAGGAGTGAATCGCTTGTTTAAGGCATTGGTGGATAAGATCAATGCTCATTATGAAATTAGCTGGGAAACAAAGATTTATACCAATCCAAAGCCGGCTGAGGATATTCAGGCACAGGCCATCATCCCCGGAAAGCGGGTTCGTTATCTATCTGAAATCTCAGAAACCGTTCGCGATTACCATGAGTGGGTGGAAGAGCAGGTAGACGCAGCTTCCAAGCTGGATCAGGTTTCGGGAACCATAGATCAGCTGGAAAGCTGGAACCCGGATGAGAAACAGGTGATGCAGGATAACCTTGCCAAAATGCGGGAACACTGGTTATCTAAACTGGATACTCTTCCAAAGAAAATCCTTGAAGGCTGGGAAGAGCTTTTTGAGCAATATCAGCAAGAGTATTTTGAGGTTCAGATTCGTGATAAGACATTCAAAAATAAATTATATCGTGAGTCACTGAGTGGATTGCAGATTCCGCGTGTGGCTCTCCCAAAAACAAAGAATAAAGGGGAGCAGCTGAAATTTGCTCTAAAAGAAAATCTACCCGGATATTTTCCTTATACGGCCGGTGTTTTCCCATTCAAGCGGGAGGGAGAGGACCCAACCCGGATGTTTGCCGGTGAAGGAACCCCTGAACGAACCAATAAGCGTTTTCACTATGTGAGTGAAGGGATGCCGGCTGCCCGCCTTTCCACGGCTTTCGATTCGGTAACACTGTACGGTGAAGACCCCGGTTACCGACCGGATATCTATGGCAAAATCGGTAATTCCGGAGTCAGCATTTGTACCGTGGATGACATGAAGAAGCTGTATTCCGGCTTTGAGCTTACATCGCCTAAAACATCGGTATCGATGACCATTAACGGCCCGGCGCCAATGATTCTGGCGATGTTTATGAATACGGCCATCGATCAGGAGGTAGAGCGGTACCTCAGAGAGAACGGAAAATGGGACGAAGCCAAGAAGAAGATTAAAGCCTACTTTGAAGAACGGGGAGTAGAACAGCCTCAGTACAGTAATGAAATTCCGGAAGGAAATGATGAGTTTGGATTAGCTACACTCGGTATTTCCGGAGATCACTTACTTCCCGAAAGCACCTACAACGAAATTAAGGAAAAAACCCTGAGCGTTGTTCGTGGAACGGTTCAGGCCGACATTCTCAAGGAAGATCAGGCGCAAAATACCTGTATTTTTTCAACCGAATTTGCCCTGAAGATGATGGGCGACATTCAGACGTATTTCACCGAGCATAATGTTCGTAATTACTATTCGGTTTCTATCTCCGGATATCACATTGCAGAAGCGGGAGCAAATCCAATTACGCAGGCAGCTTTTACGCTGGCTAACGGGTTTACCTTTGTGGAGTATTACCTGGCTCGCGGACTGGATGTGGATGATTTTGCCCATAACCTCTCGTTCTTCTTTAGTAATGGACTTGATCCCGAATACGCGGTTATCGGTCGTGTAGCCCGTCGTATCTGGGCCGTAGCGATGAAGAATAAATACGAAGCCAACGACCGTTCACAGAAGCTGAAATATCACATTCAAACCAGTGGTAGGTCGCTGCATGCACAGGAGATTCAGTTTAATGATATCCGTACGACTTTGCAGGCTTTATTAGCGATATATGATAATTGCAACTCATTGCACACCAATGCTTACGATGAAGCGATTACCACTCCGACTGAGGAGTCGGTACGTCGTGCATTGGCTATTCAGATGATCATCAACAAAGAGCTGGGAACAGCTAAGAATGAGAACATCAATCAGGGTTCGTATTTCATTGATGAATTGACTGATTTAGTAGAAGAAGCCATTCTAACTGAGTTCGATCGCATCACGGAAAGAGGTGGTGTTTTGGGTGCTATGGAGAATATGTACCAGCGTGGCAAGATTCAGGATGAATCGCTGTATTACGAGTCCAAAAAACATTCCGGCGAGCTTCCGATTATCGGAGTCAATACTTTCCAGAAAGAAGGGGAAGGAGAAGAAGGCGATAAAGAAATCGACCTGATCCGATCCACCGAAGAAGAGAAGCGCCAGCAGATCGAAAATCTGGAGCAATTCTGGAAGCGAAACGAAAAAGACGCCGATAAAGCCATCGAAAGACTTAAAGAAGTAGCCCGAAATAATGGCAACTTGTTTGAAGAACTGATGGAAACGGTGAAGGTGGCATCGCTGGGACAAATCTCGCATGCTCTGTACGAAGTTGGTGGGCAGTATCGGCGCAATATGTGATTACTGATTTGTGGGATTGTTGGATTTCGCAGATTCGCATTTTTAGTTAGGTGATATTGGTATTGCTGAGTAGTCATCCCGGACCTGATTCAGGGTATCCCTATGCTAATTTGGGTTCTTAAATTAGGCAGTTCGTTAATCGTTTCATCGAAATTCTGTATGAGTATCGAGTAACCGATTTTCGATGGACGAATTTATATCCTTTCTGTACAATCTTATTAAATCAATTCATACCTTCATCTTATGGCAGGTCAGAAAGATAAACATAGCAATCGCATTAAGAACCATCTGCATAACAATGATGCAGAACAGGAGCCGGAATTAGATCTTGGAACCGATGGAGGGGATGAACAAGATGAGACCGGTTTTTTGAATTACGTGCGACCTGAATACGAGAACGAAGCAAAAAGCACCCTAAAACGAGACTCCATTGTTCTCGCGGTATTTCTGGTCGTCTTCTTTTTCTGGTATAATGATTGGAATCCGCTAGGCACACTCGGTCCATCAAGTAATAGTGGACAGGTTACAGAAGTTGCCCCAAGTTCATCTACTCTTTCCGGCGGAATTCTGGAGTATATTGATGATGTAAATGAACTTGATTTCTCCGAAATACCCGACCGAAATCAAATCATTGCACTCTACCAAAATGAAGTTCCGGTTGAATACATGCGGGAGTTGGACCGTACAGATTTTCTGGAGGAGCTGAACTACACCTCACTGATAGGTCTGAATGCCAATGGGGTACCGGCTGATTATATCCGAACGCTGGAACGCATCGACTACCTGGATGAGCTGGATTATGTGGGAGTGATTGGATTGCATTCCAACGGAGTAAGTGGAGATTATCTTCGTGGATTAAATCGTCTGGATTTACTCGATGAGCTCAATTATACCGGCGTGGTTGGGTTATATGCCAACGATGTGCCTATAGGCTATATGCAAACGCTCAACAGATATGATTACCTGGAAGAATTGGATTATTCAGGAATTATAGCCCTCCATGCCAATGGAGTCACTGAGGATTTCATCCGGGAGCTTGGCCGAAGGGATATGCTTGAAAATTTGAATCCTTCGGAAGTGATAAATCTGTTTCAGAATAATTAACCTTTCTTCGGTGATTTTTTACAGGAAATCTTCCAGGTAGGGTAGGTGAAAGTCTCAGAAGTATTAACCCATTCACCAAACCATTCAAATTTGTTTGTTGTGATTTCGGAAAAGGATAGCCTATAAAAACCTTCGGTTCCATTTGGTGCAGCCTGTTTTCTGTAGAGTACAATGTTTCCATTTTCATGTTTTTTTCCTGTCCAGGAAGGTAAAGTTTGAGGTGTGGAGCTTGATGAGTAATAATGCACGTACCATTTAGCACTGTCGGCGTTAAACTGGCGGATACTGCCCGAATGAGTTCCGTCTTCCTTCAGGGTTTCATCCTGTACCGCCATTCCGTTCATGATATATTTAAAAGTCCAGATCATATTCACAGGTTTATTCCAGGAACCGTCGGCAGCTCGGTTTTGAGATGTACAGGTACTTTCTCCAATCAGTTCTTCAAAATTCCCAACTTGTTCAGGGGCATCGGGGTTTAGTTGTCCGTAGGGATGTATGTCTGAAGCTTCGTATTTGTATTGTGCAATGGAGAACTCAGATCCTATACATAGGATAGCCAGGCAAATAAAAAAAAGGTATTTCATAGCGAAGGGTTAGTGGAAGTATCCATCCAATCTAAAAGAAAATACCTAAATGGCAAGAACCGCACTGGCGGGTATGATTCAAAAAAAAGGCTTCTGAAATAAATCAGAAGCCTTCCAATGAAATAATAAGATTGAATTGATTAACTGGTAGCAGCAATCATTCCTTTCAGTCTTTCAGATTCAGCAATCTGTCCGCTTTGAGGATATTCTTCAATAATCTGGGTAGCTACTTCATCCGCTTTGTCGTAGTTGCCGACCTGATAATAAGCTTGTGCAGCTTCCAAAAGGTTGGATGGTGTGGTAACACTGTTTTTATTCCAGTTGGCTGCCTGAATGAATTTCTCGGCTGCTGCTTCATAGTTTTCATTGGCCATCAGCAGTTTACCGTGGAAACTAAGCGGGCCTACACCGAGGATGCCTTCAGGTACCTCAAATTCTTCCATGAACATCAGGGCATTTTCAATATCACCTAATTCATAACTTGAAACCGCGGCATAGAAATTCGCAATGTTGCCGGCGTTTGTGCGTGGGAATTCTTCGGCAATCTGATCGAAGCCATAAGTAAGCTCAAACTCGTCTCCATAAAGAGCATTCTCATAGTCAGCCTGATTGTAGTAGTTTTCGGCTACAGACAACAGTTGCTGTGCTTCCTGTTCCTGAGCTGAGGAATAGTAATTATATCCAACAATGCCACCTACAACCAGTACTACTGCAATGGCCAAAGTGGTGATGAAGCTTTTGTTTTCAGTTACATAAGCCGCTGCACGGTTATAATTTTCAATCAGCGGATCAGATTCTAATTCTTCTTTTGAAAGTCGTTTCGACATGTTTGTTTATTTAAAATAGCTGTGATTTGAAGGATGTAAAAATAGGACTGTTTTCGGACTTCCCAAAACCCTAAAGTGATTCTAAAACACCATTTTTTAGTTCAAGAATGGTGTCCGATCGGCTTGCAATTTCCTTTTCGTGCGTGATCAGTAATACAGATACACCCATGGCTTCCCTGAGCTCAAACAAGAGGTCCAGGATAATATCGGTGTTTTCCTGATCGAGATTTCCCGTAGGCTCGTCTGCAAGCACAACGCGCGGATTATTCATGAGAGCCCGAGCCATAGATACCCGTTGCTGCTCGCCACCGGAGAGTTGAGTAGGGCGGTGCCCCGATCGTTCGTCGATACCGAACAGCCCAAGTAATTCATGAGCTCGTTCATATGCTTCGTCTGATTGAGTTCCGGCAATCAGCGCGGGCATGGCAACATTCTCGAGCGCGGTAAACTCCGGCAGTAAATGATGGAATTGAAACACAAAGCCGATATACTTATTTCGAAAATCAGCCAGGTCATCCGCCTTGTAATCAGATATGTTCTTCTCGTTCCAGAATACATCACCGGAATCAGCACGATCGAGGCCTCCCAAAATATGAAGGAGCGTACTTTTACCGCTTCCGCTTGAGCCCACAATAGAGGTGATGCTTGCTTCAGCAATCTCCAGGTTCATTCCTTGTAATACCTTGAGTTCGTCTTTATCGGGTCCGCCCGGAAAGCTTTTATACAAATCCTTGGCTTGAAGAACGGTTTTTTGGTTATCCATTAATCGGTAGCTGAGTTGTTTAGTCCGGGATAGGTAACGGGCTCGATGTGTACACATTTTCCGGTTTCAATATCAATTTTTGCAAAAGCCCCGCAAAGCTGATTGTCTCCGGAGGCCGGCTGATATTTCTGATGGACTCCGGTCATTAATCGTTTGATGGCTACTTTTTTATCCATTCCGATTACCCCGTTCATGGAACCGGTCATACCGGCGTCGGTCAGGTATCCAAGCCCTTGCGGAAAAATTCGGGCATCATTGGTTTGAACATGTGTATGGGTTCCGACCATCACCGATGCTTTTCCATCGATATGCCAGCCCATGGATATTTTTTCTGCGGTGGCTTCGGCATGGAAATCCACGAAAATAATATTCGTTTCTTCTCTGATTTTCTCCAATGCCCATTCGGCGGTGGAAAAAGGATCATCAATGGCTTTCATAAAAGTACGTCCCTGCAAATTCAGTACGCCCACCTTTACATTTTTCTTTGGTACTTCGTGGATACTGAAACCAAGTCCTGCATTTCCTTTGGGGTAGTTAAGAGGGCGAAGGATATGATCATGATCGCGCATGTAATCAAACACCTTCCACTTGTCGAAAGAGTGATCGCCGCCGGTAACTACGTTTACTCCAAGATTAAGCAGGTTTTTAATGATCTTCCGGTTGGTGCCAAAGCCCTCGTGGGAGTTTTCGGCATTGGCTATCACAAAATCGGCGTCATACTTCTTTATAAGACTGGGGAGAAAGGTATTGGTCATTTCAAGACCGGGGTCTCCAACTATATCGCCAACAAAAAAAATGCTGATTGTATCAGCCAAAATATACTCCTGCTATTTAAAATGGGGATTTTTATTCTCTGATCTCGGTGAGTAGGCGTTCGAGGCTGTGATTTACCCGCTCCATCAAAACTTCTTCGTTATTTTCTAATTCCGTATTGGCATTACGGGCTTCAAAGAGCTCTTCAGCAATACTAAGTGCGGCCAATACCATGACAGTCGATTCCGGCTGTTTAACCAATTGCTGGCGGTAGGTTTTAAAGCGTTCATCCACGAACTTGCAGATTCGGATCATGGCTTCTTCTTCATGATCTTCTACTTTTAAAGGGTACTGCTTACCGAGGATAGTAACTTTTATCGATTTCATGAATCAACTCCAAGGTGATGGTCAATTTTTGAGATAAGTCCCTGCACATGTTGCCTCAGCGCCAGCCTTTCTGATTCGGTGATAGCTGAAAAGATATCGGTTTGCTTCTCATGCTCTTCCTCGAGCTTGGCTTTTAACTTGGCGTTGTCTTTCTTGAGCTCACGAATTTCCTGTTTCAGACCTTCCACCTCGGAACCCACTTCATCCAGCAGTCGTCTGAACGTATCGCTTTGTTGTGAAAGTTTATTCATATGCAGGTTTGATTACCCTCTCAGTTTAGCTGAAAAATCTTTTTCCAATGATTTAACAATTCGCTGAATAATAGGTTCTACTTCTTTGATATTCAAGGTCTTGTTCGGATTCAGGAAGTTTAACCGGAAGGCCAGACTTTTGTTTCCTTTTCCGATAGAGTCACCTTCAAAAACATCAAAAATATCAATGCTTTCCAGCTGATCGCCGGCTTTGTCTTCAATCACGTCCATCAGTTCTCCGGCCGATATCGACTGAGAAACAATCACGGCAAAGTCGAATTCGAATGCGGGGAATTTCGGTACAGCTTTAAAGGTATTTTCAGGTATTACAGCTAGTGCTTCCGAGATTGCTGACACAGACAGTTCAGCTACAAAGGCTTCCTGATCGAAATCATAGGCTTCCTTTAAATCATCGGAAGGAAGGAAGAGGGTTCCTATTTTCTTATCTCCCCAATAGTATTCAAGAGTGCTTTCATCTTTTGCTTTGGATGAAAGGTGCTCCAACAAATTCAGTTTCTGGAAAAAAGCATGAACCAGTGCTTTCAAATCAAAGATCGAATAAGACTCGGCTTCTTCTGACCAACTGTCCTGATTTTTCAGTCCGGCCAGGCCAAGCAATACATGCACTTCTTCTTTAATCCCTTCGTAGTACGTGCCTTCTTTGTCGGCATTGAATACATGCCCTAGTTCAAAAAATCGGACTCCGGCTCTCTTACGGTTGAAGTTGTAGGAAGCTGATTTCAGGAAGCCATGCAGCAGGGAAGGGCGCAGGGTACTCATATCCTTGTTTAAAGGATTCAGGGCTGAAATCATATCATCAAGCTCTCCAAAGTGAGAGGCTTCTTTCTCAGAAATCAGCGAGTTGGAATAGATTTCTCGTAAACCCAGCTGCAGGCATGTGTTTCGGATTTTCTGATTAAGCTTCTCCCATTCATTAATTGGTTCTGAAGAGACATAAATACCGTGTTTTGGAGCGGGAATTTTGTTGTAATCAAACAGTCGCCCAACTTCCTCAATTAAATCAACTTCACGCTCCAGATCCGGGCGGAATGTTGGAATCTCAAAGGTAATAGTATCTTCATCCCGGTCAACTTCATCCAGTTCTAATCCATCCAGAATAGTCGCGATAGTAGAAGTATCGAAGTCGGTACCTAACAAGCGATTGGTATAGCTTTTTCGGAGGGTAAGCTGATGTGTTTCTGTTTTGGTTGGGTGAACATCGACCGTTTCCTTTGAAATCTCTCCGCCGGCGACCTCAGCAATCAGCTGAGCGGCTCGTTCTGCAGCAATTGCCTGAAGGTTTGGGTCAATTCCGCGTTCAAAACGGTAGGAGGCATCGGTTTGCAGGGTTTGCTCTTTAGCCGTTCTGCGGATAGAACCCGGGTCGAAATAAGCGCTTTCGATGAGGATATCGGTGGTGTCATCATCAACTTCAGAATCCACGCCACCCATTACCCCGGCAATGGCTACCGGACCTTCTCCATCACAAATAAACAAGGTGCCCGGAGAGCATTTGCGCTTCACATGGTCCAGCGTTTCAAATTCAATTTCTTTGTCATAATCCTTTACTACAATTTCCTTTCCGCGAATGGTAGCGTAATCAAATGCATGCAAAGGCTGCCCTAATTCATACATCACATAATTGGTCACATCCACCACATTATTAACGGGACGTACACCGATGGCTTTCAGCTTATTCTGAAGCCAGCTTGGTGATTCTTTGATTTCAACCCCTTTAACCATCTTTCCCACATACCGGTGGCATTTCTCGGCATTTTCAATTTTTATGGTGATGTCATCGGAATCTTCAACTACTTTGCCGGATGAAATCTCAGGTTTGTTCAGATCAATATTTAAAGCGGCCGATAAATCTCTTGCAACACCCAAGTGACAGGTAGCATCCGGGCGGTTAGGGGTTATGGCAATATCGATGATGGTATCTTCATACAGGTCGAAGATATCTGAAATGGGCGTTCCCACTTTAAGATCTTCATCCAGCACCATAATGCCGTCATGATCGGTACCAAGGCCAAGTTCATCTTCGGCACAAATCATTCCTTCCGAAACTTCACCGCGTAACTTAGCTTTTTTGATTTTCAGTAAGGAACCGTCATCCAGTTTTATGGGAAGGACAGACCCAACAGTGGCTACAGGCACTTTTTGTCCGGCCGCTACGTTTTTGGCCCCACACACAATCTGTGTTTTAGTGTCGCCCAGGTTAACATCACATACCTGAAGCCGGTCAGCATTGGGGTGTTCGCGGACTTCCAGCACTTCTCCAACAATTACTCCATCCAGAGAACTACCGAAGGATTCAATTTCTTCGACTTCCAGTCCAATAAGGGTTAGTTTTTCTGCGGTTTCTTCCGGCGATAGCGGAAGGTCAATAAATTCTTTAAGCCAGTTGTACGATACTTTCATTAAAGCGGGGGAGGTATTTAGTTAAACTGTTCGAGGAAGCGAATGTCATTTTCGTAGAAGGTGCGGATGTCGTCAATTCCATGTCTGAGGATGGCAATACGTTCAACACCCATGCCCCAGGCAAAGCCGGTGTATTTTTCCGGATCCACACCGGAATGTTTCAATACATTGGGATCAACCATGCCGGAGCCCAAAATTTCCAGCCATTTTCCATCTTTCTCCGATCCCCACCAAATATCCATTTCAAGGCTTGGTTCAGTGAAGGGGAAGAAGCCGGGACGTAATCTGTATTTTACATCCGTCCCAAACATCAGCTTGGCAAAAGTGATCAGCGTTTCTTTCAAATCAGCAACGCTTACATTTTCATCTATATATAAAGCTTCCACCTGGTGAAATAAGAAGTAAGACTTGGGTGAAACAGCTTCATTCCGGTAAACGCGTCCGGGCATTATTGCGCGGATCGGAGGTTCGGTATTTTCCATCAGACGAATCTGTACCGGAGAAGTGTGAGTGCGAAGCACAAGATCCTGAATATTGGGATCATCACTCTTCTTAATAAAAAAGGTATCCTGCTCATCCCGTGCCGGGTGATTTGGAGGGAAATTCAGGGCTGTAAAATTATGAAAGTCATCCTCTATTTCAGGTCCGTCTGCAATGGTAAAGCCCAACCGGTAGAAAATGGATTTCATTTCCTCCAGGGTTTGAGTCAAGGGGTGAAGCGAACCTAACGGGTAGGATGGAGGAGTGAGGGTAATGTCATCCTTAGCACTCAGGTCCTTACTTACATTTTGTTCAAGAGCAGCCTTAGCTTCTTCAAACTTCGACTCGGCCAGCACTTTCACCTGATTCATGGCCTTTCCAACTTCAGCCCGCTCTTCTTTGGGAACGCTCCCCATATTTTTGAACATGGATTGTACTTTCCCGTTTCGGGATAAAAATTCAAGACGGAATGCTTCGAGCTGTTCATCATCAGAGATGGAGAAGCTGTTAATTTCTTCCTGTAATGCTTTTATGTCATCAAGCATGAATGTGATTTTCTTTTAGAATGAATTCGCTTCAACGCAGAGCGTCGTAGCGAGAGGGAATCTAATACTTTATCTAAAACCGGTTCTGACACTTTGCGTTAGAACCGAAATTAGTTCCCAAAAATAAAAAAACCGGCAAACCTTATAAAAAAGATCTGCCGGTTTATACCGTTTAATATATGCAATTAAGCAGTGGCTTCCTTAACAATAGCAGCAAACGTATCTGCATCGTGTACGGCAAGATCTGCAAGAACCTTACGGTTAATCTCCATATTCTTGGTCTTCATCCCGTGGATGAGTTTAGAATAGGTTGTACCGTTTAATCTTGCTGCCGCATTGATGCGGGTGATCCATAATCGACGGAAATTACGCTTACGATTCTTGCGGTCTCTGTATTGATAGAGAAGTCCTTTCTCTACAGCATTCTTCGCAATGGTGTAAACGTTCTTACGCTTGCCCCAGTAACCTTTCGCTTGATCAATGATCTTTTTGCGACGGCGACGGGAAGCCACCAAATTTAATGAACGTGGCATTTTGTCGTTAGTTTAAAAATTAAGATTGATAAGGCAGCTGTCTTTTGATAGACTTTTCATCGGCTTTGTCAACCAATGTGTCTTTTCCAAGCTGTCTTTTTGTTTTACTACTTTTCTTTGTCAGAATGTGACGCTTGTAAGCTTTTTTACGCTTAATTTTACCGGAACCGGTAACCTTAAACCGCTTTTTAGCACCACTATTACTTTTCATTTTTGGCATGGAAATCCACCAACTTTTGTGAAAATTTAAAGACTTATAAAATAGGGAGATTTGTATCCCTGTGCAACGAAGGAATTAACTTTTAGATGGGGCGAGCATCATGATCATTCTGCGGCCTTCCATATTGGGCTTACTTTCAATCTTGCCCACATCGGAAAGGTCTTTAGCAAGCTGCAGAAGCAATAATTCGCCTTTTTCTGTGTAGAGCATATCACGCCCACGGAACTGCACCGTTGCTTTTACTTTATCGCCACCTTCCAAAAATTCGCGAGCGTGGCGGGTTTTAAATTCAAGATCATGATCATCCGTGTTCGGACGGAAGCGCAATTCTTTAACAGATATGGTATGCTGTTTTTTCTTGGCTTCTTTCTCTTTTTTCTTTTTCTCGTACATAAATTTCCCGTAATCAATCACCTTGCATACCGGGGGCTTGGCATTGGGGGCGACCTCTACGAGATCCAAATCATACGATGCAGCTATCTGCAGAGCGCGTTCAGCTGTCGTAATTTCATGGCCTTCATCCGGTTTAATTACACGGACTTTAGCGGCATTGATTTCTTCATTAATTCGAGGACGATCCTCATTTTGTGGTCGTCTCTGATAACTTCTTCTTGCGATAGTAACCTCGTTGTTTAGTTAGTCTTTAGGTAAAGCTTTTGTTTGAATTTCTTCGTTTATGTCTGAAAGAAAATCAGAAAAATTGAAAGTTCCAATATCGCCTTTTTTGTGGCGGCGAACTGAAACCGTTTCATCTTCGACTTCCTTGCTACCCACTATTAACATATATGGGATCTTACTCGTTTCAGCATCACGGATTTTTCCTCCGATCTGCTCACTTCGGGAGTCCAGTTCAACCCGAACTCCCAGTTCATTCAATTTCTCATAGCAATATTCAGCGTATGCATTTTGTTCATCCGATATCGGAAGAATACGTACTTGTTCCGGAGCCAGCCACAGCGGAAAATTTCCGGCAAAGTGTTCAATAAGAATACTGGTAAACCGTTCCATGGACCCGAACGGGGCGCGGTGAATAATAACCGGACGGTGCTTCTCATTATCTGAACCCACATACGTCAGATCAAATCGCTCGGGCATCACATAATCTACCTGAACCGTTCCCAGCTGCCACTTGCGTCCGATGGCATCCCGGATAATAAAATCGATTTTAGGTCCGTAAAAGCTGGCTTCACCGGGAGCAACATGGTAATCGAGCTCCATCTCGTCGGCCACTTCCCGAATTTCTTTTTGTGCGCGATCCCAGTACTCCGTATTGCCGCCATATTTCTTCTCATTGTCATCACGGTAGGAGAGCCGAATATCTACCGGCATGCCGAAGGTATTAAATACAAACTGAGTGAGTTCAATCGTGTGCTTAATTTCCTCTTTCAATTGATCGTGGGTACAATAGATATGAGCATCATCCTGGGTAAACCCACGTACTCGTGAAAGTCCGCTTAACTCGCCCGATTGTTCGTAACGATATACAGAGCCAAACTCAGCAAGTCTCAGTGGTAAATCCCGGTAACTGCGCAAGTCATTGGAATAAATCCGGTGATGGTGCGGGCAGTTCATCGGTTTCAGCATGTACTCTTCATCATCAACCTGCATAGGGTTGTATTGTGAATCCTGGTAATAAGGGTAATGCCCTGAGGTCTTATACAGCTCAATATTTGCTATATGCGGTGTGATGACTTCTTTATAACCCCGCTTTTTCTGCTCATCCCGAAGGAAGGCTTCCAGAGTCCGTCTGAGAACGGTTCCGTTAGGAAGCCACATAGGTAAGCCACTGCCTACCATGTTGTCGATCATATATATTCCCAGCTCTTTACCGAGTTTTCGGTGATCTCGTTTTTTGGCTTCTTCCACACGGTTGAGATGCTCTTCCAGCATTTTCTGTTTGGGAAAGCTAATGCCGTAAATACGTGTCAGCTGTTTGCTTTCATTATCTCCCCGCCAATAAGCTCCGGCCAGGCTGGTTAGTTTAATAGCTTTTACATCTCCGGTATTGGGAATATGAGGGCCGCGGCAGAGATCCGTGAAGTCACCTTGGGTATAAAAAGTAATGGTACCGTCTTCAAGATCCTCAATCAGATCAACTTTATACTCATTTCCTTTTTCTTTATAAAAATCGAGGGCTTCTTTCTTGGTTACTTCCTTTCGGTTAAATTCATTTTTTTTACGGGCCATCTCGATGAACTTGTCTTCTATCGTTGACAAGTCTTCCTGGGAGATCTGCTTATCACCAAAATCGATGTCATAATAGAAGCCGTTTTCAATGGGCGGACCGATTCCGAATTTAGCATCCGGGTACAATTCCTGAACAGCTTCCGCCAGCAGGTGAGCAGAGGAATGCCAGAAGGTATATTTTCCGTCTTCGCTGTCCCAGGTGTTAATGGCTATTTCTGCATCTTTTGTAATAGGGCGGTCGAGATCTATGATTTCACCATCCACGGTAATACTAAGAGCGGCACGGGCTAAGCCGGCTGCTATCGATTTAGCTACTTCTAATCCTGTGGTTCCTGATGAATATTCTCGTTGACTTCCGTCTGGTAATGTAAGCGTAATTTTTTTGTCTGCCATTCAGTGATTTGTTCTCAAAATTTCTTAAACACTGTAAGATAAAAAAAATAGTATGTACACACAGGCTTATTCTGGCTATAATTTAACATTAAAAGGATTGGATTTGATGGTTCAGAAATGTGATATTCGTTCGGCAATGAACTTAAATCTACAGTAGTACATGAATTTTAATCCCGAAGAAAGCTTCTTCGATGCACAGCCTATGTTCGTTTGTGAGCAGGCTACCCTCAAAATCTTAGATGTTAATACTGCGGCTACTGAGATTCTGGGATACAAAAAAAAGAAGTTTCTAAAAAAAAGGATCATCGACTTTGGGGAGCAGAAATCAGCTAAAAAGATAAAGGACGACATTCCGATACCTGCTAAAAAGTCGGCAGATAAGATTTGGGTTTTTAAGACAAAGAAAGGTAAGGAACTGTACTTTCAGCTTTCCGCCCACCTTATTAATTACAAAGGCCGCCCGGCTAAATTGGTTATAGCTCATAATTTCTCAGAGATTGTGGAAGGTAAGAGGGATGAAAAGAAGTTACTTTCCAGTCAGCTCGACCTGAATAATTTTCCGCTGGCCGAAATTGAATGGGATGCTAATCTGAATATCATTCGATGGTCAGAAAAAGCCGAAGACCTTTTTGGATATTCTGAAGAGGAAGCCATTAATGAGAAAAGGCTGCTGGAAAAATTCATTCACGAAGACGACCTGGACTATGTGCGCGATACGATTAAGGAAACGTACATGAATGGGCAAAAGGATGTTTCGGTAATCAACAGAAACATCACCAAAAACGGGGATGTGATTTATTGCGAGTGGTATAATTCGCTGCTCTATAACTCCGATGGCGATGTGGTGGCTATGTATTCTCTTGTGCATGATGTGACCGATCGGGAAGAAGCTCTGGACGATGCCAAGCGTAGTATGATGAGCTACCAGGATCTGTTCAATTCCATCAGTGATGCGATTTACTTACTGGATAAAGATGGAGTGATTATAGAAGCCAACGAAGGGCTCGAAAGTACCTTCGGGTATAAACGAACGGAGATTGTAGGCAAGCACAACCGGGCGTTGGGAGCCCCCGGAAAGTATGATGAAGAGCATATTAAAGAAATTCGTAAACAGGCTTATTTGGGACATCCCGGCAAATATGAGGGGTGGGGCAAGCGAAAGAATGGTGAAATATTTCCAACGGAGGTGTTGGTAAACACCGGTAATTATTTTGGCGAGAAAGTCATTATAGTAATTGAGCGCGATATTTCGGACCGGAAGGAATCTGAGGAAGCCCTAAAACAACGGGAAGGTTTATTCAGCAAGCTCTTTAACTCATCGCCAATAGGAATTGCTCTGCTGAACGAGCACCGGGAAGTTGAAATGGTGAATGACGGTTTTGAACAGCTGTTCGGATATAGAGAGAACGAACTGAAAGGGCTGGAACTGGACAAACTAATTGTTCCTGAAAAGAGACATGATGAAGCAGTCCGGCTAACAGAAAGTTCTAAAGTTACCGAAGTTACGGAAAGGCGAATTCGCAAAGACGGTACCATTCTGGATGTAATCATTTATGCTGTACCCGTAGTGGTAGAAAAAAGCGTGGTGGGTATTTATGGGATTTATGTGGATATCACCGACCGGAAGAAGGCCGAGGAGCAGGTACGGAAATCACTCCGCGAGAAAGAAATGCTATTGGCTGAGGTTCATCACCGGGTGAAGAACAACCTTGCTGTAATTACCGGTTTGCTGGAGCTGCAGTCCTATTCGGCCAAAGATGAAAACGCCAAACGGATTCTGAAAGACAGCCAGATGCGGGTTAACTCCATTGCCATGGTGCATGAAAAGCTGTACCAGAGTGATGATTTCTCTGAAGTGGACATTAACCAGTATTTTGAAGAGCTGACCGAAGTGATTCATAAAACCATGAAGCGGTCGGATGTTAAGGTAAACATTGAGCTGGATATCATTCCGGTTAAACTCCCGATAATTCAGGCTATTCCCTGTGGTTTGCTGCTGAATGAGATCATCACTAACAGTTATAAGCATGCTTTTGAGGGGAGAAAGAGCGGTACAATCAACGTAAGTTTATCCAAGCCTTGCGACAAGCTGTTGCTTCGAATTAAAGATGATGGAATTGGTCTTCCGGAACAACCTACTGCCGGTATTCATACCTCTCTGGGCATGACGCTCATCAAAACCCTGTCCAAACAGCTAAGTGCTTCTTTTGATTATCGCAGTGAAGACGGTGCGATCTTTGAATTTAAGTTTGAGAAGAGTAGCGAGGAAGAAGAGTAAAAGGAGGGGGAATTTAAATGGTGCGTCCCACTGGATTCGAACCAGTGACCTCTGCAATGTCAATGCAACGCTCTAACCAACTGAGCTAGGGACGCAAGTTGTGCGAATTGCGGCTCCAAATATAGGGAGCTTTCGGGGAGTAACACAACGGGAGTTTCGGGGATTAGGCAAATAAAATCGTCCATCGTAAATCGTTCGTTCGATCTTTCGTAAATCAACCAACAAGAACTGCGATTAACCGATGGACCGACCGATTTGTGATTTAGTAGCTTCAGTAGCTGTTTACTTTTCTTTTGTTTGCTGTCTGAACACTCTTTACAAAAATAGAAATTAACTCGTTACATTCATTTTTGGCTTCAAGAATACCTTGTTCATTTTTATAAAGCTTAGATAAATGGATGATTCTCAGGCATACATAAGATTCCCTCAGTTCCTTAAGTACAATCTGCATTTTATGAATAAAATCATTTAGGGATTCCGCACTTCTGGCTTCACCGTAGTTTAAAGCAGGGGAAGTCCCACTTCTTAATAATTGTCCCCCGAGTTGGTTTGAAGCTCTGTTAGAGGGAAGCTCATTTGTAATTTCGATAATCAGCACTGCAAATTTAATCAGTCGATCTTCTAATTGTTCTTTGGTCATGTTTTATTGGTTTAAGTTCTTTTTATATAAGAGCTGCTAAATCAGTATTCCTTACAGAAATAAAATCGTCCATCGTTAATCGGTCGCTCGATCTTTCGCAAATCAACCAACAAGAACTGCGATTAACCGATGGACCGAGCGACCGATTTGTGATTTTTAGAGTACACAATTGTATCAACAAACCCGTATCTTTGGCGCTCACTACAATAGTTATTTGGCATGATCAATCGAAGACAAGTACGAGAAACCGTTCTCAAAGCAATTTACGCACTCCAGCTCGGCAAAGATTCTACCCAGCACGTCGCCGACACCATCATCAAGAAAGCAGAATTCACCAAAGAAAAAGATCTTCGCCGTTTCGCTGAGAAATTATTTTTCGAAACTATTGATCATGAAGAAGAGCTGGACGAAGTGATCGCTGATCACATTAAGAACTGGGATATCAACCGGCTGGCTTTAATTGACCGCATGATCCTAAAAATGGCCATCTGTGAGTTTATCTATTTTGAAGAAATTCCCACCAAAGTAAGCATCAACGAGGCCATCGAACTGGCCAAACGATATTCAACAGCTAAGTCGGGTCGATTTATAAATGGAATTTTGGATGCAGCTTTGAGCGATTTGAATGAAAAAGGACGCATTAATAAAAAAGGGCGAGGACTCATTCAAAAAACGTTGGGAAATAATTAAAAAACATGACATCACATCCTGAGATAATAGCAATTGGCGATATTCACGGGTGTGCAGAATCGAACGAAGCACTGCTTAACACACTTGATGATAACTATAGCAACAATCCGACCTATGTATTTCTTGGGGATTACACCGATCGCGGCCCCGATTCCCGAAGGGTAGTGGAGCAGCTTATTGAATTTGACAAAGATCATGAATGTGTTTTTCTGACCGGTAATCATGATCAAATGCTGCTGGATGCCTATGAAAAAGGGGAGTGGAATTTGTGGCTGAGTAACGGTGGCAATACCACCTTAAACAATTACGATTCTTCGCCGGGAAATTTTGATTTACCAGAAGATCATTATCGGTTTTTCAAAAACACGGTGTTGTATTGGGAGACCGAAGATTATTTTTTTGTGCACGGGGGTATTTCCCCGGATTTGACTATTCAGGAGAACCTGGAAAGTAAGTACGAAAGAGAACAGTTTGTCTGGCAGCGCGATCATGTATATGCCCGAAAAAATGTTTGGGAGAAAACGGTGGTATTTGGTCATACCCCGGTTAAAGAACCTATTGTAGAACCAAACATGCTGGGCATTGACACCGGCTGTGTGTATAAAGAAAGGGGCTATGGAGTATTAACGGCTGTAGCTCTTCCCGAAACCAAATTTATTCAACAAGAAAGTTTAGACTTTTAAAATTCAAATTATCCGTACATGAGCTTAAGATGTGGAATTGTTGGGCTTCCCAACGTAGGTAAATCAACCTTATTTAATGCCCTGAGTAACGCCGGAGCAGAATCAGCTAACTTCCCTTTTTGTACCATCGACCCGAACGTGGGTATGGTTCCGGTGCCTGATGACAGGTTGCACAAACTGGCAGAGTTGGCTGAGTCCAAAAATGTACTGCCGGCCACCATCGAGTTTGTGGATATTGCCGGTTTGGTGAAGGGTGCTTCAGAAGGAAAAGGGAAGGGAAATGCTTTTCTATCTCATATCCGTGAGGTTGATCTTATTCTGCACGTCGTTCGCTGCTTCGATGATAACGATATCATCCATGTGGAAGGAAGCGTAGATCCGGAGCGGGATATCCGCATTATCGAAGAAGAATTGATTCTGAAAGATCTGGAATCCGTCGAAAAGCGGGTGGAGAAGCTGAAGAAAGAAGCCAAAGGTGGAGATAAAGCCAAAGTAGCTCAACTCGAGATTGTTCAGAGGCTGGCTGATCATCTTGGGGAAGGAAATTCGGCCCGTACATTCGAAGTCTCCAAAGAAGAGCGGGAAGCCTATAAAGACCTGTTCCTGCTTTCAGACAAACAGGTGCTTTATGCTTGTAATGTAGGAGAATCGGACCTGGAAGACGGAAATGAATACGTGGATACGGTCAAGGAGATTGCTTCTGAGCATGACGATGAAACCGTGATGTTCTGCGCCAAAATTGAGGCCGAAATTGCCGAACTGGATGAGGACGAGAAAGAGATGTTTCTGGAAGAACTTGGCGTTCCCAGTGCCGGATTAGACCGACTGATAAAAGGAGCTTTTAAAGAGCTTGGGTTAATTACCTACTTCACGGCCGGACCTAAAGAAGCCCGGGCATGGACCATCAAAAAAGGAACCAAAGCACCACAAGCAGCCGGTGTCATTCACACCGATTTCGAAAAAGGATTTATCCGTGCTGAGACTATTGCGTTCAAAGACTACGAAGAACTCGGTTCCGAAAAAGCCGCCCGGGAAGCCGGTAAAATGCGACAGGAAGGAAAGGACTACGTAGTTGAAGACGGAGATGTGCTGCTCTTCCGTTTTAATGTTTAGGGTTTGGAGAAAGTTGAAAGTTGATAAATGATGTTTGTCGTACGAGCATGTATGATTTAATCATCCCTGCATTCGATATGTAATGATAACATTGTCACCTTTTTTAACTCTCAATTTTTAACTTTGGTCGGGTTTGGTTTTCTTTGGCATGCATTTCATTCCTCAAAAAAAGACTTCAAATGACAAAGATTATCTCCAGACTCTGCTTGGCATTTTGCTTGCTTGCCCTATTTTCGGGTTTGCAAGAACTGATTGCCCAAAACCAAGGTGATCTGCTGATTATAAATGGAACCATCGTAGATGGAACCGGAGAAGAGGCATATCAGGCAGATGTGTTAGTTAGGGGAGATTCCATAACCACCATTTGGGAGATCAGCACGGATACTCTTCAGGGAATACAAGTCATTGATGCCTCAGGTAAAGTAGTAGCTCCCGGATTTATTGACATGCATGCTCATGGAAATCCGGTACGAACACCGGAGTTTGAGAATTTTTTATCCATGGGAGTGACGACTATTTTGCTGGGACAGGACGGTTCCTCGCCCACAAGTGGCTCTCTCGCTGATTGGTTTGATGAAGTTCAGGCTGCAAAGCCGGCGGTTAATGTAGCTGCTTTAGTGGGGCATGCAACTCTTAGAAGATCGGTGGGCTTAAATGAAGATAAAGAGGTCTTTGATCGGGAAGTAGAGCAGATGCAAGCCAGGATAAGATTTGATCTGGAGGCCGGTGCTTTTGGAATGAGCCTTGGACTGGAATATGTGCCGGGACTGTATGCTAAACCCGATGAACTGACCTCACTTGCAAAAGTTGTCGGGGAATTTGATAGAATCATCATGAGCCATATGCGCAGTGAAGATGATGCAAGAATTATTGAATCCATGGAAGAATTAGCTGCATTGGGAGAATATGCGAGGGTTCATGCTTCTCACTTTAAAGTGGTGTACGGCAAAGGAGAAAAGAGAGCCGAGGAAGTATTAAGGAAGATTGACTCGTACAATAAAGAAGGTATTCAGTTCACCGCAGATACCTATCCGTATGCAGCCAGCTATACCGGAATTGGAATTGTGTTTCCGACCTGGGCTAAAACGGAAAAGCAGTGGAAAGGCATTATGAAGGAAAACCCCTCGCTGTTGCGTGAATTTCTGGAATCGAAAGTGGAACAGCGAAACGGTCCGGATGCTATTCTTTTCGGATCGGGTAAGTTCACGGGGCAAACCCTTGCTGAAGCTGCGCAAAATGAAGGTGTAAGCCCTATTGATTTACTTCTTCAAATTGGGCCAAATGCAGGATCGGCTGCTCATTTTGTAATGAATGAAGAACTCCAGGATCGTATTGCCATAGCTGATGAAGTAATGATCAGTTCTGATGGGAGTCCGGGTATGCGACACCCGAGAGGGTATGGCAGCTTTGCGAAAGTGATCCGAAAATATGTGGTGGAAGAGCAATCCCTTTCCATTGAACAAGCTGTTTATAAGATGTCGGGTCTTTCCGCACAAACGCTCGGAATTACTGATCGGGGTATTCTGGAGATCGGTAACAAAGCAGATATTATAATTTTCGATCCGGAACAGGTGAAAGATAATGCTACTTTTTCGTCTCCTCATATTCCAGCATCAGGATTTGAATGGGTTATAGTAAACGGACACATAGCTAAGTCGGGAACCGAATTGGGTAGAGAAAGAGCAGGAGCAGTTTTAAAAAATGGTAGCTGAGATTTTAAAGGAAACTGATGCTTGCTCTACAAACATCATCTGTCAACTCTCAACTCTCTTAAACTTCTTGTCCAACTTCCGTCGTAAGCTCTGTTTCGTTTCCTCATCACAAAAAGCGGCATCTATGGCGTGATGGTTCACCCGAAGAAAATGCTCAAAATGCCAGTCAAAATGCTTATGTAAGGCAGAATATTCTTCATTAAGAGAAACATTGGATATCGTTCGTCCGTCGGTATTGATGCTCAATGAATTTCCCCGCTCATAGATTTCATCAACCCGGTGTTCAGCTACTGAATCATAAATCCCGGTTTGAACGTTGCTGGTGGGGCACACTTCCAGGTGTATATCCTGATCTTTGAGGTGATTCATAAGGGCATCACTTTCGAGACTTCTCACACCATGCCCGATTCGGGAAGGGTAAAAATTCTGTAGTACCTCTTGCACACTTTCGGCACCACAGGCTTCACCGGCATGAGCCGTGCAGGGAATGTTATTCCTGTTGGCATATTCAAAAGCTTTAATGTGGTTGTCAACCGGTAAGGTCTCGTCGGCCGCAATATCAAAACCGGTAACACAGCTGCCTTTAAATTGCTCCACAAGCTGAACGGTTTGCATACTTTGTTCTTCAGAAAAATGACGAAGGGTACAGAGAATAATTCTGGCTTCAATGCCTGTCTCCTTAATTCCTTTTGCTGTTGCTTCGTCTACTGCTTGCACAACTTCTTCTGCAGTTAATCCCTTTTCTAAGTGTTGAAGCGGAGCAAATCGAATTTCAGCATAAATAACATTGTCATTCTTTAGCTGCTGAAACAGATCGAGTGTTACCATTTCCAGCTGCTCTCTGGTCTGCATCAGGGCGATGGGTTCCTGCGCACACTTCAGGTATTCGTCCAGACTGGAACAATTGGCCGGTGCTATAAAATCAGATTTATATTGCTCAAGAGTGATTCCGGGGCGTAATTTTTTGACCACATCAAAGCTTAAAGAGCAATCAAGATGCAGATGTAATTCAATTTTTGGCAGCGATGTAAAACTCATTCAACCTCAGTTAATCCGATAATCAATATTCGTAATTAGAATTAAAAAAAATTAGTTTCCACGTTCATTGTTCACGTTCAAAATAAACAGATTCAATGTCTAAAAAACTTCTCTTTTTACTGGACGGAATGGCGCTGGCCTACCGTGCTCATTTTGCATTCATCAACAGCCGACTCAAAAATTCGGAAGGCATACCAACGGGACCTGTTCTCGGCTTTGCCAATACGCTGGAGAAAATGCTGGACGAAGAAAAACCTACACACATTGCGGTTGCCTGGGATACTCATGCACCTACTTTCCGTCACGAAGAAGATGAAGAATATAAAGCTAACCGTCCTCCACAGCCGGAGGAGCTAACCATAGGAATCCCGCTTATCAAAGAGATGGTAAAGGCGTGGGGAATCAAAAATATAGAGCAGGATGGCTACGAAGCCGATGATATTATCGGAACCATTGCCAGTGGCGCAAATGCCGATGATGTGGACGTTATGTTGGTTACGCCTGACAAAGATTTTATGCAGCTGGTTCACGATCACATTCGTATGATGAAACCGGATAACAAAGACGGGGGCTTTAATATCATTGATCGGGAAGGAGTTAAAGACTACTTCGGAGTATACCCGGAACAGGTTATTGATGTACTGGCAATGATCGGAGATACGTCGGATAACATACCAGGCGTACCGGGAATTGGAAAGAAGGGAGCGCCCAAGCTGATAAAGAAATACGGTTCATTGGAGAAGGCGATTGAAGATGCCCCGAATATTAGCGGAAAGCGAGCACGGGAGGGCTTGATGGAATATGGTGAACAAGCCCTTCATGCCAAGTTTATGGTTACCATAAAAACAGATGTACCCGATACGCAGGACTGGGAAGAGCTGGAATGGGATGGCCCGGATAAGAAAGAGTTAGGTCTTTTCTTTAAACGAATGGAATTCCGAACGCTCACCAAGAAGTATTTGGGAGAAGAAGGTCCGGTTGCCTCCAAAGATGGCGATCAGGTAGACCTGTTCGGCTCATTCAAAGAAGAAGCACCCAAACAGGAACTGGATGAAGAGAAGGTAAACTATGAGCTGGTCACTTCTATTGAGGAAGTGAAGAAGCTGGTAGCGCGATTCGAAGATAAGGAGGTAATCTGTTTCGATACCGAGACCGATAGTCCTGATCCGGTTTCAGCCGGTCTGGTAGGTATTTCACTAACCGCGACTCCGGGAACCGGCTACTATATTCCGATGAATGTAGAAGGGGGACTGGAGGAAGGAGAGGTGATTGAAGAACTCCGGCCATTGTTTGAGAATGAAGAAACAACCAAGGTTGCCCATAACTATAAATTCGATTACCTGATGCTGAAAAGGGCCGGTATCCAAATCAAGGGTAAGGCATTTGATACCATGATTGCCGCTTACCTGATTGATGCCAATCAGCGGCTAAAGATGGACGAACTTTCCAAGAGTCTGCTGAATTATAAACCGGTACCCATCGAGGAACTGATCGGAAAGGGAAAAAAGCAGATCTCAATGGCAGAACTTAAGCCGGAAGAGGTTTATCTGTATGCATGTGAGGACTCTGACATCACTCTGCGTCTGTATGAAATTCTCAGTGAAAAGCTCAAAGAAGACGAGCTGGAAGAAATAGCTTACACCGTTGATTACCCGCTGATGGAAGTGCTGGCAGAGATGGAATACAAAGGGGTCAAGCTTGATGTGGATATGCTGAATGCCTTTTCTGAAGAACTGGATAAGGATCTGAAAGAACTGGAAAAACAGATTTACGACAAAGCGGGGGAGGAGTTCAACATCAATTCTCCCCAACAGCTGGGAACTATTTTATTTGAGAAGATGGATCTCCCTGCCGGTAAGAAAACAAAAACCGGGCAGTATTCAACGGCAGAGTCTGTGCTCACTAAATTGGCAGCCAAGTATGAAATGCCAAGCCTTATTCTTGATTACCGCCAACTCACAAAACTGAAATCTACCTATGTGGATGCCTTGCCTGAACTGATTAACGAAGATACCGGCCGTATTCACACCGAATTCAATCAAAGTGTGGCGGCGACAGGGCGTTTAAGTTCCTCCAATCCGAACCTTCAGAATATCCCCATCCGAACCAAAAGAGGACGGGAGATACGAAAGGCGTTTATAGCAGAGGATGGCTACAAAATCATGTCGGCCGATTATTCGCAGGTGGAGCTTCGGGTGATTGCGCACATCTCCAAAGATGAAGCTATGATGAAAGCCTTTAAAAACAAGGAAGACATTCACTCCAGAACGGCAAAAGAAATCTTTGAGCTGGATTCTCTGCAGGAAGTAACCGCCGATCATCGCCGGAAGGCCAAAGAAGTAAACTTTGGAATTCCCTACGGAGTGAGCGCCTATGGATTGGCTTCCCGGTTGGGAATAGATAATAACGAGGGGAAGGAGATGATCGATCAGTATTTCGAGCGGTTCCCGAACATCCTGAATTACATTAATGAAACGAAGGAGTTTGCCCGGGAGCATGGCTACGTAAAAACGTTGCTGGGCCGCCGGCGCTACATCCCGGACATCAAATCAGGTAACTGGAACGTGCGGGGTTTTGCTGAGCGAACGGCTATCAATATGCCGATTCAGGGAACAGCTGCTGATATCATTAAGCTGGCGATGATCAACATTCATCACTGGCTGAAAGTCAACAACAAGAAAAGCCGGATGCTACTTCAGGTGCACGATGAGCTGATTTTCGAAATCCATGAAAGTGAATTGGATGAAGTTCCGGCCAAAATCATCGAACTGATGGAAACAGCTTTTGAGCTGGAGGTGCCACTGGATGTTGATTCAGGGATTGCTGATAGCTGGCTGGAAGCACATTAGTCTGGTGATAAAGTGATAAAGTGACATTGTGATGGGTGATGGGGTAAAGAATCAGGATGAGTGAACCCGGGCTCGCTCCGGACGCTCTGCGTCGGAGCGTAGAGCGACTGGTTATATGATTTCTGTCTGTCAGATAACCTTTCCAGAGTTATTAAGGCTCCTGAATAAATTAACTTTTCCGGTCTAACTCTGGAAAGGTTATTCGTCAATATTCGGCTCCAAGTCTATCTCAATATTAATTCAGGATTATTTTATCTGTTTAGAAGAAAAAAATTATAAATAGAATCAATATCACAATTAGTAGGATAAGAGATACTAGTATTGTACGGGGGAGCTTTCTCTTATTTCTATTCTCATTACTTTTTTGAATGCTCTTTCTAAGTCTATTTGAATCTACTCGAGAAAGCTTTCTTATATATTTTGATCTGCCTAAGTTTTTAAAAAAGCTTTTTTCCTTAAGCTGACTTCTGTTGTATTTAATTGTTCGTCTTGCCTGGTCTACAAACCCCATAGAAGTTTTAATCTTTTAGTAAATGTATATGAATTACAGATAGTTAGCAAAGTAGTTATTAGAACCTATGGATTCTCGATGCTATTAACCTTTCCAACGTAACTCTGGAAAGGTTTACATTGAATACCGGTTCAATCAATACCTGCCTATGTACGAATCTATGAGTTACTCGATTAGTATGCCGTATGTATCCAACAACCCCGGCACTCCCTGTAGCGAAAATTTTGCTCCTTTAATGTTGTTGGATTCCGGATCCAAGGAATAACTATAGGAACCTCTGAAATCTGCTTTTTGTAGTTGGGTGGATTTGAAGCTGGCTCTGGCTAAATCACAATTATCAAAAGTAGCTTCCTGGAGATTGGCCTCAGAAAACTCCACTTCGTTCAGGCTGCACTCTTTAAACACCGCTTTGTTTATTTTCATCTGGAAGAAAGAGGAGAAGTTGAGGGTGCAGGAATCAAATTTCGGGGAAAAGGCAAAGTCATTGCAACTATCAAACTGCAGACCGATTAGCTTGCATTCCGCAAATGAAGTATCCCGGATAGTAGTTCCGTAGAGTTTAGCCATCGTTAAATCACATCTCTCAAATTCACACTCAATAAAGCTGCATTCACTAAGGTTCACCTTTGGAAATTTACAGTTGATAAATCGGCAGGATTCATAATCCCCGGTCTCAAATTCTTCTTTCGTAAAGTCAATTCCTTGTATTATTTCGTCAGAGAAGTAGGTTTTCGGCATCTGAATAAGACTGTTGAGTTGAGTATGTATTAATGTGACAGTGTTCTTTATTCAAGGTAAAAATAAGATAACCTTGGTACACGATAGTGGAACATTTTGCGTGATAAATCATGTTAAACGAGCATGAATATCAATACAGACTACGATGTAATTATTGCCGGATCAGGGATGGGTGGAATGAGTGCCGGCGCTATGCTCGCCAACAATGGATATAAAATACTCATTCTGGAAAAAGCCCATGCTCCCGGTGGTTGTTCCTCCTCTTTTTTTAGACAAGGATATGTGTTTGAATCCGGAGCCACCACGCTCATTGGTTTCGATGAAAATCAGCCGCTTTGGAAACTGGAGAAAGAAACCGGAATTCAAATACCCAAAGAAGAAATTACCCCAAGCATGTCGGTATGGCTGGCCGGTGAACAGCTGACCCGCTATAAAGACCGTGAGCAATGGATTCAGGAATGCACTCGTGTTTTTGGGAATGCAAACGGACAGCGGGCTTTTTGGGAAGAAGCTTTAGCCGTATCAGATTTAGTATGGAAAGTCTCGCTGAAGAATCCCTTCTTTCCACCACAAAAAATATCCGAATGGATGCAATTGGCTGTCAATAATAATCCATTCGACGTATGGGTGCTGAAGTATGCCTTTCAATCAGTAGAAGATGTAATGCAAAAGCATGGTGTGGACACACCAAAATTCCGGCGCTTTGTGGATGAACAACTCATGATCACCGCTCAGGCTAAATCACACCAAACACCTTTTTTATTTGGAGCAGCCGGGCTGACGTACACCAATTATTCCAATTATTACGTTCCCGGAGGCTTACTGGAGATGGTGAATACAATACGGTCGTTCATCCATGAAAAGGGAGGAGCACTCCACACAAAAGAAGGGGTGGAAATGATTGATCAGAATGGTGATCAATTCCTGGTTCACACCAAGAATAAAAGAAATGAAAAGTTTAGCTATCGGGCACCAATCGTAATTTCAAATATCCCGGTATGGAATATGAGTGGCATAACTTCGGGTGACATGAAAGCATATTTTACAGAGGAAAGCAAAGAATTTAGCGACGCATGGGGAGCTATCACCCTTGGTATCGCAACTACTGATACTTATCCGGATCAATTACCCTTGCACAATCAGATTCATTTGAAAGACGGTGAAACCGTGCCTTACACCAATTCGGACTCCATCTTTGTGTCCATGTCTAAACCGGGTGATACAGAACGGGCTAAAGAGGGGAGCCGCACGCTCAATATTTCGACCCATGCTTCGCCGGAATATTGGCACTCATTGAATGGGAAATATGAGCAGGCGAAACAACAAGTTGAAGATTTTGTGGTTAAAAAGTTGAAAGAAAAGCTACCCGGATTTTCAAATTCGGATATCGACGTTATACATACAGCAACACCGGTTACATGGGAGAACTGGGTGTACCGTAAAAAAGGCAGGGTAGGCGGTATTCCTCAAAGTATGGCACGAAGCTTGCTCAACTGGACTTCCCACGAAACTCCGTTTAAAGGTTTGTATCTTGTCGGAGATACTACCTACCCCGGACAAGGAATTCCGGGCGTAACTTTGAGTGGAATCAACGTATATTCACGTGTCATCAAGAATCATCAATAAAGCAGAATTTTTTGGATAACTTTTCACCCAATACCCAATTTTCCGTATTTCCGCCGGTAATTAAAAACCTGTTGATTATAAACGCACTGGCGTTCCTGCTCACAAAGCAGCTTTTTGGTTCGGGATGGACGCCCATCGGTGCTGCCATTGCTCCATACTTAGTGTTGAATCCGCTGGGGGAAGGTTTCATGCCGTGGCAGCTGGTAACATACATGTTCTTGCACGCCGATCTCAGCCACATCTTCCTGAATTTGTTTGCACTGTGGATATTCGGTCAGGCTATTGAAAATCTGTGGGGCTCAAAACGCTTTCTCATTTATTATCTGTTGACTGGAATTGGAGCAGCCGTCATTCATATGTTTATTGGCGGATATTTTGCCTACACCTTAGGTGCATCCGGTGCTGTTTTTGGTATTTTGTTGGCTTTCGGAATGATGTTTCCCGACCGATATATTATGCTGTTAATTCCGCCCATCCCGATAAAGGCGAAGTACTTTGTCGGTTTTTATGGATTGTTTGAACTGTTTAATGGTTTGGCAATGCCGAATAGTGGAGTTGCCCACTTTGCTCACTTAGGGGGGCTGGCAGTAGGCTTTATCCTGATTAAATACTGGGGACTTAAAAAACCGGAATACTATGGCTAACGGACCTTCATTTTTTACCGGTGGAAATATGAATAGCGGCAGCTATGATTCGTTTGGGAACGCCTTTAAACGAGGCTTTATGCGCATGCCGGTGGCGATTCGTACGATCATTGCTATCAACGCAGTGGTATTTGTTATTCAAATGCTGGGTGGCCAAACCCTGAACAACTGGGTAGTCCCGGCACTTGGTTTTGATCCTTCCTTCCCGACTTTTCTAACCCAACCCTGGCGATTGGTTACCTACATGTTTTTGCATGGGGGATTTCTGCATTTCTTATTCAATATGCTGTGGCTTTGGTGGATGGGACGAGCCGTTGAAGAAACGCTAGGGCCAAGGACATTCACGGTAATTTATTTTGGAGCAGGAATTTTGGGCGCCTTGCTTGATGCGGGTATTGCTCAGATATTCGGAACTGCTTTAGTGATTGGTGCATCAGGAGCTGTAACCGGTATTCTGGTAGCTTTTGCGATGCTATTTCCAACAGCACCTATTATGCTCTTTTTATTTCCGCCTATTCAGGCCCGCTTTTTTGTGGCAGGATGGATAGCCATAGATATATTGTTTTTAGGCAGTAGCGACGGAGTGGCACGATTGGTACACCTCGGTGGTGCTCTTGGTGGATATTTATTAGTGAAGGCTCATCAAAACGGAACCGACCTGAGTATGGTTATCCGTTACGTAGAATATATGTTTGGGAAAGTGAAACCGGCCGGAACATCCGGTTCCGGTTCAAAGCGACCGCGAAATAAGAACATGCACATTGTTCAGGATGCGGAAATTGTAGAAGAGGTGGATCAGTCAGAATTGGACGCCATTTTGGAGAAAATATCGAAGAAAGGATATGATTCACTTTCTCAGGAAGAAAAACGAAAACTATTTGAATTAAGTAAGAAAGATTAGGGCATTATGTCGGCAATTAAGAGACGTAAATCTATACAGGTAATGGTTGGGCACGTTCCTGTGGGAGGAGATGCTCCCATAGTGGTTCAATCCATGACGAACACCGATACAGCTGATATCGACGAGACAGCAGATCAGATTGAACATTTACACCGGGCCGGGTCTGAGCTGGTTCGTATCACCGTAAATAATGATGCAGCTGCTAAGGCGGTTCCTCATATCAAAGAGAAATTGATGAATCGGGGAGTCACAGTTCCCATTATCGGTGACTTCCACTACAACGGGCATAAGCTGCTTACGCAGTATCCTGATATGGCCGAGGCATTAGCTAACTTCCGAATTAATCCCGGCAACACCGGTACTAAAACCAGGGATGAGAACTTTACGACTATTGTAGAACAGGCCATCAGATATGATAAGTCGGTTCGTATTGGGGTAAACTGGGGATCGTTGGATCAACAGCTACTGGCCGATAAGATGGATGCTAATAACGAATTGCCTAAACCCAAGTCGGCTAAAGAAGTTATGCTGGATACCATGGTGGAAAGTGCCAAGCGGTCTTCCAGGCTGGCCGAAGACGTAGGACTTCCATCCAATAAAATCATTATCAGTTGTAAGATGTCCGGCGTGCAGGATGTGATTACGGTTTATGAACGAATAGCCAAAGAAGTGGATTATCCGCTCCACGTTGGTCTGACCGAGGCAGGAATGGGCATGAAGGGTATGGTAGCCAGTTCAGCGGCTTTGTCTGTGATTCTGCAGCAGGGTATAGGGGATACCATTCGCGTTTCACTGACTCCACAACCCGGAGCTGACCGGGCCCTGGAAGTTCAGGTAGCTCAACAGATTCTTCAGTCTCTGAAAATAAGAAGCTTTATTCCCCAGGTAACTTCCTGCCCGGGTTGTGGCCGAACTAAAAGTACGTACTTCCAGGAGTTGGCGGAAGAAATTCAGGATTACATCGTAGAATCGATGCCCGTGTGGAGAAAAGCCTATCCCGGAGTAGAAGAAATGGATGTAGCCGTAATGGGATGTGTGGTAAACGGCCCCGGCGAATCCAGAAACGCCAATATCGGTATTTCTCTGCCCGGAACGTTCGAAGAACCCAAAGCCCCTGTTTATATAGATGGGGAGCACTCTACTACGCTGAGAGGGGATAATATCGGACAGGAGTTTCGTGAGATTCTGGACAACTATATTCAGAAGACCTACGGCAGAAAAAAGGCAGTTACATCTGAATAAAAAATCCTTGTAAGTACTTTCATTCATTCTCAGGATTCTAATCCCGGGAATGAAAAAATCTTACATTTCTTTTCTGTCCGATGCATGTAATCTTAGAATTATTGCTTTTCTATTCAGGTTAAGGTGCTGTTATATAATTACTAAGGATCGGTACATATTTGATCCAGCATCTAGAAATCCAGTTACATTAAAAAAGCGCTTTTTCAGAAAATTCTCTTGAAAAATTGTAAGCGCTTACATTACATTATATTTCAAGAACCGGAATAACTAATGCTGGATTAATGCGCTATCTCTTCATTCTCTTTTTTAGCCTTACCACTGCCTCTGCTTTTGCTCAATATGGAAAAATTCGGGGAGTGGTTACTGATTTTGAAACAGGTGAAACGATCATTGGTGCTAGTGTAATCATAGAGGGTACTACTAAGGGTGATGCTACTGATGTTAATGGAGAGTACATTATTACCGGAGTTGAACCGGGAAGCTATAACCTGGTTGTTTCTTACATTGGTTACAGCCAGACTACCGTAGAGGATGTACGGGTTTCCATTGATCTTACAACAGAAATTAATGTTGAACTGCGGGCTCAGGTATTGGAGGGAGAAGAAGTTACGGTTACAGCCGGAAGAGAATTAATCAGAAAAGATGTAACGGCTAGTCTTTCTTCGGTAACCAGTGATCAGATTGAAGCCATTCCGGTAGAGAATTTTTCTGAAGTAGTAGAACTGCAAGCCGGTGTGGTTGATGGCCACTTCAGAGGCGGGCGTACCGGTGAAGTAGGATATTGGGTAGATGGTGTCCCTGTAACAGATGTGTTTGACGGCAGTCTTTCGGCCGGTGTAGAGAATAGTTCGGTAAAAGAAGTTCAGGTTGTTACCGGAGCTTTTAATGCGGAATACGGGCAGGCCATGAGTGGTATTGTGAATATCGTAACCAAAGACGGAAGCAATGAATTTACAGGGTCTGTAAATACCTTTTTAGGTGATTATGTTTCTACTCGCACCGACCTTTTCAGGGGTATCGGTCAGATTAACCCCATTGCCGTCCGAAATGTTGAAGCAAGTCTGGACGGCCCGATTATTAAGGATAAGCTGTTTTTCTTTGCCAGTGCCCGATATTTTGGAAACGATGGTTGGTTCTACGGCAGGGAAGTATTCGATTACAATGATGTTGGCATTAATTCACTAGGGCAGCTTGGCTTGGTTGATACTTTGGGTTCCGGGGATTCGTCTTTAGTGAACATGAATCCTTATGAGAAGTTAAATGCCCAGGTGAAGTTAACCTGGCGTCCGGTTGCAGGGGTCAAGATTTCAGCGAACGGTATTTTTGGGGGAGAGGAGTTTAAGAATTATAACCATTCTGCTCAGTTTATGCCCCAATTCTCCCGACAGGAATTCACCCGTAATTACAGCGCCTATTTGAAAGGCACGCACACACTTTCCAGTAATACCTATTACGATGTGAGTGTATCGAACACGTATAAGATGTATGAGTCGTATTTGTTTGAAGATCCGTTTGACTCCAGATACCTGCCGAATGACTATGCCGGGTTTCGGGCAAGTAATGTAACCTCAAACTTTATTGTTGGCGGAACTGATAACGGACGCACCAGCCGGGAAACCAGCACATTGATCGGTAAGTTTGATATTACCAGCCAGGTAAATAGTGCAAACCAAATTAAAACGGGAGTTGAGTACCGATATCATACACTTAAGTACAGTGACAAAACCTCTATTGTAAATAGTCCAAACGGAGGTGTTGAAACCCTTTTTGTTAATTCTGCCTATGATGTGAATCCGATAGAGGTCTCAGGATACATTCAGGATAAAGTAGAGATTGGTAACCTGATCATTAATGCCGGGGTTCGCTTTGATTATTTCGATTCAAACTTTAAAGTGTTCACTGATCCAACCGACCCAAATGTGGTATTTGAAGAACAGCGTCCGGAAGATGAAAGTCAGGTGTTTGAATCTTCTGAGCCAACCTGGCAATTCAGTCCACGGTTAGGTATTGCTTTCCCAATTTCAGAGACCGGAGCGCTTCACTTTTCTTATGGTCACTTTTTCCAGATTCCTAACTTCAACCTGCTGTATCAAAACCCATTTTTCCGCCTTGGAAGTGGTTCAGGGCTTATTGGCCTTCTCGGAAATGCCAACCTGAAGCCACAAAAAACGATCAATGGGGAGCTTGGATATAAGCAGGAATTAACCAGGAGTTCGGCAGTTGAGGTAACTGCTTTTTTCCGGGATATCAGAAACCTTGCCGGTACAGCAACCGATCCAACCGTCGTGGAAGGGACATCTGTTCGTTACGGTATTATCAAAAACTCCGACTTTGGATTTATCAAAGGAGTGGTACTGACATTCGATCAGGGCTTTTCGAACGGTTTATATTTTACAGCAGATTACACCTTCCAGATTGCCAAAGGTAATGCCTCCGATCCTGCTCAGGCTTATAACGCAGCAGCAGCTAAAACGGAACTCGAGAAAAGAATTGTACCACTGGACTGGGATCAGCTGCACACCGTTAACCTGACAGCTAACTACACCTCAACAAACGGCTGGGGATTTGGGGCCATATTTAACGCAGGTTCCGGGTTTCCGTATACACCGGATTACACTCTGCGAAGTGGAACGACACCTCCTTCCGTAAACCCACTGAACAGTCAACGTCGCCCGCCCAAGTACAACCTTGATTTAAACCTGACCAAGAATTTCGAAATGGGCAACAATCAGCGACTTCAGGTATATGCGAAGATTGATAATGTTCTTGACACCGGGAATGAGCGAGGTGTGTTCTCAGATACAGGTACAGCAGAATATTCACTCTACAGAAATGAAGACCTGAAAACGTTCAGAGGGGATATCCGGTATCTGAATGAGAATTACGACCGTCCTGATTTCTACAATGAGCCGCGACGCGTGGTTTTCGGAGTCCGATATAATTTTTAATTGAATACCAATATGCATCTGTTTGATACTCAAAAAAGCATGAAAAAATTCACATCCGGTCTAGTTTTTCTATTTGCTGTCTTGTTATTTGCTCAGGATTATGCAACCGCGCAAAATGTGCCTGAATTTCTCAAAGATCCACAGTATCGCTCTAGCCGGGAGTACAGAAAGAGTGCTGAATCTGACGGAAACAGGGTATGGATTACCTTTCATAATACAGGTCTTCTGGGTGGTGTAGGTGAGATTCGTGGGCAGTGGCCACGAGGTTCTGATGTAAACTACATTGGGGATGTATCTCCGGTTATATCACTGGAAATTCCTGTTGATACCAATGGCGACGGTGAGGCAGATTCTCTGGTTCAGCATTCCGTTACCAACTTTGGGCCTCGTGCAGGTCAGAGTATCCGCCCCGGACAAACCCAGTTCTGGGGTTTTGAGCCCATGGCCGGTTTTGCAAATGATGACGGAGAAAATGATCGTCCTGCAATAAGTGTAGATGAATCTACCTGGCCAAACCGATGGCCCGATCAGCCAGACTGGGTTGCACCCGATGGCAGTCCGGAATGGAATGGGTTCTTTGGACGGGGAATTCAAAATGCGGATTTTGAGACGTACTTCTGGACAGACGATCACAACGATAAGTTTATGAATGATCTGGCTAATCAGGGCGAAATCTCTCCCTTTCATCCGGACAGCACCGATCCTTCCCGGGATGGACAGGGGTTAGCCATGAGTGTACGTGGCCTGCAATGGTCTCAGTTCCTGGCTCAAGATGCCATGTTTTACATCTATGAATTAACGAATACCAGCACTACAACTTACCCGAGAGTGTCCGTTGGTTTGGTAGTGGGTACAGCGGCCGGAGAAAGCGCGGTTTCAGGTACCGGTGATACGCAGGATGATCTTGCTTTCTTTGATCAGGCTAACCGGATTGTATATTCCTGGGATGCCGATGGAACCAATAATGATGGTAACGATGTGGGCTATGTTGGATATGCCTTCATGGAAAGTCCCGGCGACCCTCAGGATGGTATTGATAATGATGGGGACGGTGACCCAAATCAGCTGAACATTGATGGGTTTCCGTATGTAGATCCATCATTAGCAGGGCAGGGTAATATCTTTCAAAGTCAGGATTTTCAACCCCGAACACTGAGCGAGGGAGACCCAATTATCCTCATCGATGAAGAAACGGGAGAACGTTCATTTATCTTTTTGGGAAGTGGTACCACTACAGTGACATCTCAGGGAATTGAATATCAACTTTCTCCCGGTATGACCCTGGAAGAAGTCACCAAAGAAGTTCAGAACCGAAATGAAACCATTACTGTAACCGAGAAAAACCTGATAGATGATGATCTCGATGGTTTGATAGATGAAGATATTAACCTCCATTTTGAACGACGGCAACAGGAGATTACCGGAAATATTCGCTTCCTGCCAGCGCTGTACTATAAAAATTATATCGGCTTTGCTGAGGATGTAGGTACAGGGTCAGCAACCCGTCAGGATTCTATCACACACGGATTGCTGAACCCTATGATTGATGAATCCAATACAGATGGAATTGATAACGACTCAGACTGGAATCCGCTTACCGATGATGTTGGAGCCGACGGAGTTTCAGGAACCGGTGATGCCGGTGAAGGGGATGGTGTCCCAACTGTAGGTGAGCCTAATTTTGAAAACCTGGATGTAGATGAAACGGATCAGGTTGGTCTTTCCAGTTTCTATTACTTCACACCTCCGGGAGCTGTTCGCCTGAACCAGGATGAACAGGTTTGGGATGCTATGTCTCCGGGATTCTTCACACCCAACAATCAGTTAAATGAAGACCGGCAGGCCGGTGGTGTGGATGGTGACTTTATCTTTAGCTCGGGTTATTTCCGTTTGGAACCCGGCGAAACCATTCGCTTTTCTCTGGCTTTGGTATTTGGTGAAGACCTGGCAAACATCACGAATAACGTGCAGACCATTCAGGAAATCTATAACAGGAATTATAACTTTGCCCGTCCGCCTGAAAAACCAACCCTTAAAGCCGCTGTTGGCGATAAAAAAGTTACCCTGTACTGGAACAGCATAGCTGAAGAAAGTATAGACCCGATTTTAGGGCAGGATTTTGAAGGCTATAAAATTTTCAAAAGCACCGATCCTAACTTCCTTGATCCGGGCAGAATTACTGATGCCTTTGGAAATGATGCCCTGCTAGAACCTATTGCTCAATTTGATTTGGATAACGGAATTAACGGTTTATGGCAGGCAGCGGAAGATACATCTACTGGCCAGAACGATCCGACCTACGTATATAATCCTGATCTGGCCGACCGTGTGCGCGGAGTTCCTTTTTATTTAGGAGATGACACCGGACTTCAGCACTCCTTTGTAGACACCAATGTGGTAAATGGGCAAACCTATTATTACGCACTGGCCGCTTACGACAGGGGGAGTATCGATTTTTATCCGGCAGAAAATAATTTTTCGGTAACTATTCGTGATGACGGATCTACGGTAACAGATATTAATGTTGTTGAGGTGGAGCCCAATACTCCTGTGCTGGGATATCAGGCGGGGGCTGTTGTAGGAGATGTAGGTCATCCCCAGGGAACGGCAACCGGTGAAGTATTTGTGGAAGTTCTAGACCCGGTATTCCTGAAAGAAAATGCAGAGTACGAAGTGCGGTTTCCCGGAAACACGTATCCGGCTACTTCTTATTCCGTAATTAATAATGGCGACATTATTCTTTCGGACGTTCCTCTTTCGGATGCAGAATCCAATATTTTTGACGGTATGCGACTGGCTTTCCGGAATGATGAAACCCGAATAAATCAGGATGAATCCGGGTGGGCTGATGACGATTCCCTTAAAATTGAGGTACTGGTTCGTGATGGAACACTAAGCAACAGTCCATTTTGGCAGTTTACAGCTCTTAAAGCTCCATACGATTATGAGATAGAGTTTTTTGATCAGAATGTTGCTACTTCTTTAGATACCGTGAATGGTACCGGCCCAAGTGCCAGAAATACTCCGGCTGTGGATGTCAACTTCACCGTAACCAATACCGTTACCGGAGAGGAAGTACCATTCGCATTTGATGAAACACAAGGCAATCAGGACGGAAGGTTGGGCGATCGTGAATTCGTCTATATCTACGACAGCTTTGGTGATTCATTGAGTCCGGTTTTTGAATTCCGAATAGTATATGAAACGGTTCTGGGGCAAGGTCGCGTACCTACCGGAGAACTTCCGGAAGCCGGTGATATATACGAAATTAAGACGTATAAGTCGTTTGGTTCGGGTGATACCTATTCGTACACCACCAAATCATCTAATGTAGATAATGAATCAGCTAAAGACAGGCTTGATCAGGTAAGGGTAGTCCCGAATCCATATGTAAGCGCAGCTAGCTGGGAAGGAAAATTACCGCCAACTATTACCAGTGGACGGGGGGAACGCAAAATACAGTTTCAGAATGTACCTGACGGTTCTACCATTCGGATATTCACAGTCCGCGGAGAGCTGGTACGTGAACTTCAGCATGATGCTTCCATCGACCGAGGATATGTGGATTGGGACTTGCGCACCCGGGAAAATCTGGATGTGGCCTATGGTGTTTACTACTACCATCTGAAAGCTCCGGGCGTAGGCACTAAAACAGGAAAAATTGCACTAATTAAATGATGAAGGGTCAAACAATGAACATAGTTAAGGCAGTCAAGTACTGTTTGTTGTTAGCAACCAGCGCGGTTTTAGCAACGAATGTGCAGGCACAAGATAAGGTAGGAACTACAGCCGCCGCTTTTTTAAGTATTACTTCTGGCGCCAAAGCTACGGCAATGGGCGGTGCCTATGTGGCTATAGCTGATGACGGAAGCTCCATGTTCTGGAATCCGGCAGGTATGGCACAGCTCGACAATAACACGGTCACATTCTCCAATATGAACTGGTTCCTTGATTCCCAAATTCAGGATGCTTCAGTAGTTATAAATGGAGGCAATCTTGGCAATTTTGCACTTTCTGTCCGCGCCATCGACCACGGAGAAATTGAGGTAAGAACCGTTGAAATACCGGAAGGAACAGGGGAGGTGTTTACTCCAACGAATCTCGCTGTAGCCGTTTCATACTCACGATTTATTACAGACCAGTTTTCCATCGGCGCTAATACCAAGTTTGTTCAGGAAAAGATCTGGAATGAGTCGGCCACCGGCTTTGCAGTTGACCTTGGTGTATTTTACCGCACGAATTTCAGAAACCTGAGAATAGGGATGTCGATGACCAACTTCGGGAATGAAATGAAGATGTCAGGCGATGATCTGCGGCAAGCTATTGACATCGATAAAAGCATAAATGGAAATAACGACCGTCTGGAAGGATATCTCGGCACTGATTCCTGGCCTATGCCTTTGCTATTTAAAGTAGGGTTGGCCATTGATGCGCTGGATATTGAAAGCCATAAGGTAGAGCTGGCTATTGATGCCAAACACCCAAGCGACAACTCTGAAAGTGTTGACCTTGGACTTGAATATGGGTTTAACGACCTGTTGTTTTTAAGAGGAGGCTACCGAAGTTTGTTATCTTCTCAAATAGAAGACCAGGGATTTACAGCAGGATTTGGACTGAAGTACGACTTTAACGGAATAGGAGCTAATTTTGGAGCAACCTATATGTCGCATGAATATTTGGAAGATCCTATTCTGTGGACTTTGCAAATTGATTTTTGATAAGAAACTGCACACGCAGAAACAATAACAATAAACACAGGAGCAACTATGAAAAAGGTTACAACCTTATTCAGTGCTGTACTTTTCGCCCTTTTTGGGTTTGTAAGTGTACAGGCACAAGACGCCCTTATTATTTCTGAGTACATAGAAGGCTCAAGTAATAACAAGGCGCTCGAGTTATTCAATACCTCTGCTGATACTGTAGATTTATCTACTTATCGACTTTACAGAGCAAATAACGGAAGCACAGAGTGGCAAGATTCTTTAGAGTTATCTGGAAATTTGCCTCCATATCAGACATTTGTTGTCGCGAATCCATCAGCTGATTCTTTGATCACATCTGTTTCTGACACTACACATTCAATCACCTTCTATAATGGTGACGATGCATTAGCTATCGCCTTTAATGACAATGGATCATGGGTTGTTGTTGATCATTTTGGAGAATTTGGTTCTGATCCCGGTTCTGCCTGGGATGTGTCCGGAGTTTCTGAGGCGACTAATGAACAAACTTTAATTCGTAAGCCAAATGTATTCTCAGGTAATGCTACAGCATTAGCTTCTTTTGGAACCGATGAAGCATCTTCAGAATGGATCGTTAAAGACCAAAACGATTTCTCAGACCTGGGAATGCACACATTCGGGTACGAAATCACCTTCCAGGCTGATATGAATGACATTATTGATTCAGCTGCCTTCATCCCCGGAGAAGATTTTGTTACCGTTCCCGGATCCATGAATGGCTGGGATACCGCTGCTGATACATTAACAGACAGTGATGAAGATGGTATTTATACCAAAGCAATTATTCTAGCACCTGGCGATTATGCATTCAAATACCACATCTACTCCAATTCAGGTAGAATTAACGGTGGATATGAAAGCCGTAACGACAACAGAACCTTTACGGTAAGTATGGATTCTACCCTTGGAGCTGAAGAGCCTGAGTTTGATTATGATGACTTAAACAACGCTACTTTTGGTGAAGTTGAGTTATTTTTCCAGGTAGATATGTCTATTCAGGAACTGAACGGCAACTTCGATCCGGAAACAGAATCTGTTTCCGTTACAGGTGCCTTTGAAGCAGACTGGAGTGCAGGTACTTATAATCTCACCGAGTCTCAGACAGAGGGTATTTACGAAGGTTCTGTAACTTTCAGTACAGACAAACCTATCCCGAGTACCTATGCGTACAAGTTCACTATTGTGAATGCAGACGAATCTGTTACCTGGGAGAGCGGCGATAACAAAATGATTACCGTTACTGAAGATGGATTGTTTGAAGGCCGTTACCTGGCACAGAATGCTCCTGACGGTAACATTCCTTACTTCGATGGAATCACACCTAGCGATGTATTCACTGAAGATACTGACGTAGTATTTGAAGTAGATCTGCGTGCTGCGTACTACCACCTGGCAGATAGTTCAGCACTTCCTGCTGATGTACAAGCCGGTGGTGGACAGGATTCAACCATTAACTTCCTTTCCGGTAACGGACCTCTGTTAGCCGGTGGATGGGAAGACTGGGGACCGGTTCTCGGTGGTGCAGAAGACCTTAAGTTCAATGATAACGGAGAAGCTGGTGATGCAGTTGCCGGAGATTCTCTATGGACGTTAACTAAGTCTTATGTATCTGGTGATGCTCGTGTAGGTGCCTTCAAACTAGGTATCAACGGATATGACAACGAGGCCGGTTTTGGAGCTGACCACAACGTACGTATCAGCGGTTCTAAAGTAGAAGTAGTATTTGGTGGATTCGTTCGCGGTGACTCTGTTTATGATGACCTGTATGACGAGTACATCCTCGCAACTACCGAAGGACCAACCGTAGTTCGACGTGGCGGTAAAGGTGATAACGATGTAGTTGTTTCTAACGAGAACGAAGAAATCACCACTACACCGGAAGAATTCTCACTGAGCCAGAACTATCCAAATCCATTCAACCCGACAACGAATATTAACTTCACGTTGCCATCAGCAACTCAGGTTACGTTGACGGTTTACAATATTCTTGGACAGCAAGTTGCTCAACTGGTAAATGGCCGCATGACAGCCGGACAGCATACTGTTCAGTTCGATGCGTCTAAACTTGCATCTGGAATGTATCTCTACCGAATTGAAGCAGGTACATTTACCCAGAACAAGAAAATGATGTTAATCAAGTAGATTGATTACTCAATAATAAGTCTTTTATTCGCAGGTACTTTGACCGGTGCCTGCGTTTTCTAATAAACTCACTCGATTTGCCAGCAACTATATACGATATCGCAAAAAAAGCAGGTGTAAGTATTGCCACGGTTTCACGTGTGTTCAATAACAGCGCCAACGTATCTGACAAAGCCAAAAAGAAAGTTCTGGCCGTGGCAGACGAAATGGGATATCATCCGCAAGCATTTGCCCAGGGTCTTGCCAGCCGTAAAAGCAATACGGTGATGATAGTAGTACCTGTTATTTCGAATTACTTTTTTATGGAAGTACTGGGAGGAATTCAGGATAAGCTCAGTGAAGAAAACTACGAGCTCAGTATCTTCAATATTTCACCCAATAAAGATGTTAAAGAACAGGTAGAGCATGTTCTGAAGCGAAGATGGGCGGAAGGCTACCTCTTTATTTCCATTCACCTGAATGATAAAGATTGGAATAAGCTCCAGAAGTATAATGTTCCCATCACCCTTGTGGATGAACACTACGAGGGCTTCGATTCTGTGAGTGTTGATAATGCCCAGGGTGCATACCGGGCTGCCAGAAGCTTGTTCAAAAATGGCTACCAACGGGTGGCTATGCTTTCTGCTCTGGAGACCTCCAAGCCTATTCAGGACCGGATTTTGGGTTATAAAAAAGCTCTCAGTGAATTCGACATTCCATTCGACAAAAACATGGTAGTTACGGGAGATACCATGTACCGGGACGGTTTTACCGAGCGGGCCGGATATGAAGCCATGATCAAAATACTGACTATGGACCCCATGCCGGAAGCCTGTTTTTGTGCTTCGGATATTCAGGCTGTGGGAGCACTCAAAGCCATGCAGGATACAGGCAAACAAATCCCAATAATAGGCTATGATGACATTGAATTAGCGGAATACATGGGACTTTCCACCATTCGTCAACCCATGAGAGATATGGGCTTTTTTGCTACCCAAAATCTCATAGAACGGATGAATAAGCCTGATAAGGCCATCTCACAAACCATTTATACCCCCGAATTGATAACCCGTACTTCCACGGAAGTAAACGGGAAGAAAATTGACGTCTAAACTAAGTTCCATGAAGTATCTGAAGTCAATATTACTGCTGATTATTTTTGTTCTTACCCAAAGTATATCTGTAGCACAGAATACTATTGACGTCACCTTTCGATACTATCCCAATGATGATGCCGTGAGAGCTTTTGTACCCGGTGAGTTCAATAGTTGGGGAAACAACAGCAGTGGAAGGATTAGTACGACCGATGGTTCACTGATGGAACAGGATCAGGCCAACGGGTTTTGGTATAAAACCATCAGTCTGACGGTGGGCGGTGGTGGAGCAACCTATAACGGCAGATCAGGTTATGCTTACAAATTTCATGAACAGTATAATGCCAGCGGCTCCGAATGGCAGTGGTTTACCGACCCGCTTAATGATATTGCTATTGGCAATAATAACGACTCATTCATCGAAGTAACAACTCCGCTCATTTTTCAGCTTCAGCCTTCCAATAATCAAATTGTGGGGGAGGAGGATGAAATCTGGGCGACTGTTGCTTCCACCGATAACGACCCTATAGACCTGAATGCTTCTGAATTTATTGTGAATGGAACAGCAGCTGGTTCGTTTGCCGGTAATTATGATACAGAGCGACAGCTTTTTTCTATTAAGGATTTAACCACAGCTTCTTTAACGGTTGGTGAAAACACGTTTAAATTAGTTGCTGTGACAGAATCCGGTGTTACACGAACCGACTCCGTTACCTTTGCCTATCTGCCGGATGTCAGCCCCGAAAAAGCTAATCGTCCTCAGGGATTGGAGGATGGGATTACCTACAGTCAGGACGGAACTTCAGTCACACTTTCCTTATTTGCTCCGGGTAAAGATTATGTGTTTGCTCTGGGTGATTTCAATGACTGGAAAGTGGATGAGAATTACCTCATGAAAAAAGATTCGCTGAACCCCGACAGCGTATGGCACTGGATTGAAATTACCGGACTCACTCCGGGAGAACAGTACGGCCTTCAGTACCTGGTTGATGGTGAACTGCGGATTTCAGATCCTTATTCTGCATTGGTCCTTGACCCATTTAATGATCAATATATACCGGAATCTACCTTTCCGGGTTTGCTTCCTTATCCATCAGATAAAACACAGGGTTGGGTTACGGTACTTCAACCCGGGAAGGATGAATATCAATGGCAGGCAACGGATTATGAACGGCCGGAAAAAACCGAATTGGTTATTTACGAATTATTGATTCGTGACTTCCTGAACACGAAGAACTTCCAAACGCTTACCGATACGCTCGATTACCTCGAAAACCTGGGCGTGAATGCCATTGAGTTGATGCCGGTGAGTGAGTTTGACGGAAACCTGAGCTGGGGGTACAATCCCAATCACCACCTGGCCCTCGATAAGTTTTATGGCACTCCAACCGCATTTAAAAAGTTTGTGGATGAAGCCCATAAAAGAGGGATGGCAGTAATTCTGGATGTAGTCATGAATCATGCCACCGGAGCAAATCCGCTCTACCAGCTATATGGAAATGATGACAACTATTATTTCAACTCACAGCCTCGTCACGCTTTCAATGTATTCAACGATTTTGATCATTCGTATTCCGCTACTCAGTATTACACAAAGCGAATGATTGAACATTGGATTAATGAGTATAAAATTGACGGTTTTCGATGGGATTTAACCAAAGGCTTTACCCAAAATTGTACCGAAAGTAATGGCTCGTGTACCAGTGCTTACCAACAAGACCGTGTTGATCTTCTGAAGAAATATGCAGATTACCAATGGGCTGCTGATCCTGATTTTATTGTGATCTTTGAACATTTGGGAACCGAGAACGAAGAAAAAGAGTGGGCTAACTACCGGGTACATGAAGGTAAAGGTGTGATGCTTTGGGGGAATATGAACCATCCCTACGGTGAAGCTTCCATGGGGTATAACGAGAACGGGAAGTCTAATTTGTATGGGGTGCTTTCTGAATCAAGAAGCAGTTTTCAGCAACGGCATCTTGTTGGATATATGGAAAGTCATGATGAACAATGGCTGATGCTGAAGAAGAAGAAATTCGGAAATTCATCCGGAAGCTATGATGTCAAAGAGCTGGGTACCGCACTTGCCCGGCAAAAGCTGGTAGGGGCTTTTTTCTTCCCCATGCCCGGACCAAAAATGATGTGGCAGTTCGGCGAGCTGGGTTATGGCTGGGGTGAAGATGAATGCCTTAAACCCGGGGGTAATTCCAATGGCGATTGCAAAGCCAGTGATCCTGGCCGGGTAAGTGAGAAGCCCATCCGATGGAATTATTACAACGATAACGAGCGACTGAAGGTGTATAAAACCTGGAGCTCTTTAATCAATCTGAGAAAAAGCAGTCCTGTTTTTACCGATCCGGATGGAGCATCCTACTCACTCAACGGAGCTATCAAATCATATGTGTTGGAACATGATGATTCGGATGTGTTGGTTGTTGGAAATTTTGGGGTTACCGAAGATGATGCAGAGATTACATTTCCGGCTTCCGGGGAGTGGTATAACTTTTTTGATGGGACCTCCATTACCGTAGGCGATCCTAATATGAAGTTTACTTTATCTCCCGGAGAATTCAGAATATATACAACCCGACAGTTTGAAACGCCAGAGGAAGGGTTGCTTACATCTAACGAGAAGTCAACGGATAACAACTTCCCTGAGTCTTTTCAGCTCAAACAGAATTATCCAAATCCCTTTAATCCAACCACTACTATTACCTACGATGTAGCCGATGCCGGTTTAGTAAAACTGGAAGTATTTGACGTGTTGGGAAGAAAAGTGACAGAGCTGGTGAATGAAAGAAAAGCGGCAGGCTCATATTCCAAGAATTTTGATGCCGGGAGCTTAAGCAGCGGAATGTATATCTACCGCTTACAGGCCGGAGAAAAGGTTTTTACGCAAAAAATGATGCTTGTTAAATAATATCGGGTGCTCATGATGAATAAATTTTTTAGAACTACAATTGCAGCCTTTATAGTCATATGGGTAGCCGGGTGTTCTTCGTATATAGATGCTCCGAAAGAATCGCAGATTATCGGTTTGGCTTCACCTGTAAGTCTCGAATTTGATAAAACCACTATCACAACAGCCGATTACTTCATTTCTCCCTCACTCATCGATTCCGTTGTTGTGCCGGCTTCTCTGTCTGCAAGTCTATCTTCGGACAGAGAAGAAGTGGTTTTATCAGGTTCTTTGGATGCTCCGTTAGGGGTAATGACTTTTTGGTTGGATGAATTTGGATATGACATCCTTCTTAAAAAATCGAACAAGCAGGAAGTTACCATCACCTTTGACCCGCAAGGCAAACAGTATGAATCGGTTCAGCTTAAAGGGGAAATGAATAACTGGAATCCTGCAGCCGCCCCATTTACTGAAAAAGATGGCATCTGGATAACCACTATGCTGGTGAATGAAGGAGTTTATCAATACATCCTGATGCTGGATGGTAAAGAAACTCCGGATCCGGCCAACCCCAATACGGTAAGCAATGGGATGGGAGGAACGAATTCGGTACTTACTGTAGGTGATGTGGAGGCCGAAAAGCCCATGCTGGAAACCTATGACCATTCCGAGCCGGTCGTATATCTGAAAACTCCTGCAACCGAAAACACCATCGTATTATGGGAAAATTATCAGCTCGAAACACGCTTTAAAGACAATATTCTGAGTTTTGAGATTCCGGCTAATGCTCAAAGCGTGGAGCGTTCACACATCCGGGCATGGACCTATGAAAACGGACAACTTTCTAACGATGTGTTAATCCCTTTGCATTATGGAAGAGTCATTCGGGATACCGGCGAGCTCACCCGCCACGATAATCACAACTGGAATATGTACTTTGTGCTTATTGATCGTTTTAAAGATGGTAATCCTGCCAACACCCGTAAAGTGAATGACCCTCAAATTCACCCTAAAGCCAATTATTACGGAGGCGATTTTGCGGGGATCACACAAACCATTCAAAGCGGATATTTTGAAGATATTGGAGTGAATACGCTTTGGCTGTCCCCTATAACACAAAATCCGGAAGACGCATACGGACTGTGGGACAGAGGTGGAGTGACAACAACTTTTTCCGGCTATCATGGCTACTGGCCGATATCATCTTCCAAAGTAGATGACCGATTCGGTACCGAGGAGGAGTTCCGGGAACTGCTGGATGTGGCTCACGAAAATGGCATGAATGTAATTCTGGATTACGTCGCTAATCACGTGCATGAACTTCATCCCGTATATCAGCGAAACCCGGATTGGGCAACCGAACTTTACTTGCCGGATGGAAGGATGAATACAGAGCTTTGGGACGAACAGCGGCTCACCACTTGGTTTGATACTTTTATGCCCACGCTTGATTTTTCACGGGAAGAAGTCATTGAGACCATGACCGATTCGGCACTTTATTGGGTGAAAGAGTTTGAACTGGATGGTTTCCGACACGATGCCACCAAGCACATTCAACTGGAGTTCTGGCGAACGCTAACCCGTAAGATCAAGGATTCAGTAACTATTCCGACCGGCAAGCAAATTTTCCAGATAGGAGAGACCTATGGTAGTCGCGAGTTGATAGCAAGTTACATCAATTCCGCAATGTTGGATGCTCAGTTTGATTTCAGTCTGTACGATGCAGGCTTAAACACCTTCGGGCAGGGTAATTCATTTGAAGGCCTGCAAACACAACTTCAGGAAAGTTTTAACTACTACGGATATCACAACCTGATGGGATATATATCAGGGAATCACGACAAAACCCGGTTTATCACCTTAACGAGTGGGGAAGTAAGCTGGGGTGAAGACGGCAAGCTGGCCGGTTGGACCCGGGAAATTGAAGACCCGCAAGCCTTTGCCTACGATCGGCTGAGTATGTTCCATGCCTTCAATCAAACTATCCCGGGAATTCCGGTAACGTACCAAGGCGACGAATACGGACAACCCGGTGCAAACGACCCCGATAATCGCCGATGGATGGAGTTTGAGGAGGGCGAGTTAAGCTCTCTGGAGCTTAAAAACCGCAGTGTATACAGTACATTAACAGGGCTTCGCAATACTGAAATGGCTCTCACATATGGGGATTTCCGGTTCCACACAGTTACCGACCATACACTGGCTTACTCCCGGGCCTATTTCGAAGAACAGGTGATTGCTGTGTTCAATAAATCTGATCAGCCAAAAAATGTAGAAGTACTATTGCGTGATGAATTTGATTACTCAAACCTCAAAGCTGAATTCGGTAATGAGTTTAGTATTGAAGAAGGAGTACTCAAGCTAACCTTGCCGTCTAACAGTTTTGAAATATTAACTCTTTAAGAAAACCATGTTCATGAAGAAATTCTTTACCAACATACTTCCGGTATTACTGGCATTAAGTGTGATTCTCGGAGGGTGTAATCAGTCTGGGAAAAATTCGGATAAAGCCCCGGTAAGTTCTGTGGAGCAGCTGGAATGGAGCAAGAACTCCAGTATCTATGAGATTAATGTACGCCAGTATTCGGAAGAAGGAACGATCGAAGCTGTCAGAAAAGATTTGCCGAGAATCAGAGAAATGGGCGTTCGTATTTTATGGCTAATGCCCATTCATCCCATTGGTGAGAAAAACAGAAAGGGTCCTTTAGGTAGCTACTATTCGGTTCAGGATTACAAAGAGGTAAACCCAAACTTTGGCACAAAAGAAGATTTTGCCCGTTTTGTGGATGAAGCTCACCAATTAGGATTTAAAGTGATTATCGACTGGGTGGCCAATCATACGGCATGGGATAATCCATGGACCGAAAACCCGGAATGGTACGAACTGAATGAAGAAGGAAACTTTATGCCTCCACGTGGCACCGACTGGAGTGATGTAATTCAGCTTGATTACCAAAATGAAGAAATGCGAGCAGCTATGATCGATGCCCTGGAATACTGGGTGCGCGACTTTGATATCGACGGCTACCGATGTGATGTGGCCGGAATGGTACCTACCGACTTCTGGAAAGAGGCAATTGACTCACTCAATACAATTAAGCCGGTATTTATGCTTGCTGAAGACGGAGAGCCTGAGCTGGTGAAAGAGGCTTTTCATATGAATTATGCCTGGCAGTATGCACATACTATTCGTGAGATTGCCAAAGGCCATCAAACCTTTCAGGACTTAGACAGCCTGATGCAAGAAACGGAAGCCAATTACCCGTCATCTGCATATCGAATGTATTTTACTTCTAACCATGATGAAAACTCCTGGAACGGCACAGACCCGGGAATGTACGGGGATAATTTTGAGAACTTCGCCGTTCTCTCGGCTACCATCGATGGAATGCCATTGATTTATAACGGGCAGGAGTCCGGATTGGACAAGCAACTTGAATTCTTTGAGAAAGACCCGATTGAATGGAAAGAGTATAAATACCAGGATTTTTACACCACACTTGTTGGCCTAAAACGGGATACTCCTGCTTTATGGAATGGCGATTTTGGTGGAAACTTAGAGTTTATACAGGTTCCTGAAGGCTCAGAAGGAGTGGTAGCCTACAAACGCCAGAAAGATGATAGTGAAGTAATTGTGGTTCTAAACTTTAGTGGTGACCGAAAGAATGTCCCTCTGCAAGAGGTCGGTGTGGATGAATCGTACACCACCTACAATTCAACCAGCTTAATGGTTACCTCGCAAGAGATCAGTTTCGGTCCAAACCAATGGGTTATTTTTGTTAAATAATTAATCAAAAAGTAGCATGGAAAAATCTACCACTCGACCTCGCCTCAGCTTTTGGGAAATATGGAACATGAGCTTTGGCTTTTTGGGGATTCAATTTGGCTTTGCCCTACAAAATGCGAATGTGAGCCGTATTTTTGAAACGCTGGGGGCCAGTGTAGATGACATCCCCATATTGTGGATTGCAGCTCCGCTTACCGGGTTAGTGGTTCAACCGATTATCGGCTATTTCAGTGATCGAACCTGGACGCGCCTGGGCCGTCGACGACCCTATTTCTTATTCGGTGCCATCGCGGCTTCCATTGCATTGGTGATTATGCCGAATTCGCCCGTGCTTTGGGTTGCAGCGGGTATGCTGTGGATAATGGATGCTTCCATTAATGTATCTATGGAACCGTTCAGGGCCTTTGTAGGGGATATGCTTCCATCCGAGCAGCGAACCAAAGGCTTTGCCATGCAGAGTTTCTTTATCGGAACCGGAGCCGTTATAGCCTCGGCACTCCCGTGGATTTTGAGTAATTGGTTTGGTGTGGCAAATACGGCCCCGGAAGGGATTATTCCTCCTTCGGTAAAATGGTCGTTCTATCTGGGAGCGGTGGCCTTCATCAGTGCGGTTGCCTGGACGGTATTCCGAACCAAAGAATACACTCCGGAAGAATTAGAACGGTTTGAAGAAGCGGAAAAAGAAGAAATAATAGACGAGGCAGTGCTTCGTGAAGTCCCCATTGAAGCCGGGAAGGGGCAGAATAAAATTAACCTTGGAATCATTTTTTCTGTTGTAGGAATAATTACTACATATCTTACCTTCGCCTACGAACTGGAAAAAGAAGTGTATGTGGCAACCGGTGGTTTGATTGCTGCTGGACTGGTCTCTTTGATAGCCGGACTACTCCAAAAGGGAGGTAAAATAGAGCACGGTCTGGTGGTAGTAATGCATGATTTCATCCATATGCCGAAAACGATGAAACAGCTGGCCGTAGTTCAGTTCTTTTCCTGGTTCGCCTTATTTGCCATGTGGATTTATACCACCTCCGGAGTTACAGCTCACATATACGGGACCAGCGATACAACCTCCATGCTTTATAATGAAGGTGCTGACTGGGTGGGGGTTATGTTTGGAGTGTATAACGGAGTTGCTGCCATTGTAGCATTTGGATTAGCTCCTTTGGCCAAGTTACTGAGCCGCAAATGGGTACATGCTTTATCTCTGGTGCTGGGTGGCATCGGTTTGATCTTGATTTACTTCATTTCTGATCCTATGATGCTCATCATTTCTATGATTGGAGTGGGGGTAGCATGGGCTTCCATTCTGGCTATGCCTTATGCAATCCTGGCCGGTTCACTTCCCGCTCAGAAAATGGGTCTCTACATGGGGATTTTTAATTTTTTTATCGTACTTCCCCAACTGCTGGCAGCTACCATATTGGGATTTGTGACCCGTACCTATTTTGGGGGAGAGGCCGTTTATGCTTTAGTGCTTGGAGGTATCGTAATGATCATTGCCGCAGCCACTATGTATTTTGTGGATGATGTGGACGAAAAATCAGGTGCCAATTAGTTCAGAGCTGTATCATTAAGCCACCATTGAAAATTTGGTGGAATATGTTGCAACTTTATAGTAATTTGGTTGCAACATCGGAATAATAAGACAGTGATGAGTGCAAAAGACAAGAAAGATATTGTCTGGTTTGGAATGAAGTTAACGCCGGAAGAAAAAGCCAAGATTAAACTACTTGCAGAAAGGAAGGGGCTATCCCAAAAAGAAGTAGTAATGAATTTGGTGAATGAAGAAGTCATGGAGTATGAAATTGAAGCCAAACCGGGTTCTTCCTTAGAACAGCTGCAATCTTTTGTTGGAGTTATAAAAGGTGGGCCCGAAGATCTTTCTACTAATCCTAAATATCTGGAAGGCCTTGGTGAAGACAGTCTTTCTTGATACAGGCCCACTTGTAGCTTTACTCAGGGAAAGAGATCAATTTCACCAATGGGTTAAGATTGAACTCAGTAAAGAAAGATTCCGGTTTATTACCTGTGAGGCGGTACTGACAGAAACTCTTTTCATTACCAGAAATTCCCCACATGCACTGGCAGCTATTTCAAGCATGATAGATAAAGATCAATTAGAAGTCAGGTCTGCTCTAAGGGTTGATAAACAAAGAGTGTTTGAACTTTTTGAGAAATATTCAGATCAGCAGACTTCACTCGCTGATGTCTCCCTTTTAGTTTTGTATGAGAATGAAAAAGGGGGGCCGATATTTACCACCGACTCCGATTTTCTGATATACCGTGACTCTAAAGGAAAACCACTTGATTTAATTTCTCCATATAAGGAGTGAATTAGAAGTAGAATCTTCTCTATCTTTCCTCAAAAAATATGCGCTTAGAGCAAAAGCAGTTTGTTCCCTTTATGATCGCTGTGGCCGTTATCACCATGCTGGTCATTGTATTTTCTTCCTTCAATTTCGAACGAAAGCAGCGGACTCGTTTCAACGAAAATATTGCCACATCCGATTCGCTAAGAATCATGCCGCTGAGGATCCTAAACTCAACTGATTCCACTTCGGTAGCAGATCAGAAAGGGAATACAGCCTTGCTTGTATTTTGGGCCAGCTGGTCAGAAAAATCAACCACCATGCTGGATGAGATTCAGAAATATACCCTCGAAAACGATTCCCTGGTTGTGCTTGCCGGTTTAGTCAAGGATGCCGAAGAGTCATTACCTGAAGTACCCGAATATCCCGGCTTTACTTATCTGGATGGAACGCATCTGTTCAATCACCTGAAGGTGCCCGGCTTCCCCAGTTATGTTTTATTTGATGAAGAAAGCAAGGTCATCACTTCTCAAGTCGGTTACGAGAAAGGAGTGGGATACGATTCTCTAAAAATTTATTTAGATGAGTAAATCAACCTACATGATTCTTAACGGAAAGCTGATTCAAGAAGCAGCAGCCGTTATTTCTCCGATAAACAGAGGATTGATGTATGGAGACGGGTGCTTTGAAACGCTCAGAAGTTATTCCGGTAAATTTTTAGGTTGGGATGATCATGCCGAACGATTAGAATCGGGGCTTGACTATCTTGATATAAATGCACCATTTTCTTCCTCAGAATTGAAAAAGCAGGTCAACTTGTTGTTGAGAAATAATCAGCTTGAACATGCTGAGGCTATGATTCGAATTCAATGCTGGAGAGATGGGGGAAGAGGATACGTTTCCCATTTAAGAAAAGCCCATTGGATGATTCAGGCTTCTGAATATGAATCGAACAAGAAAGAGTTGAAGCTGGCAGTTGCTCAAACGCGCTGCATTCCTTCTGAGGCCCTCGAACGTAAATATAAGCTCAGTAATGGGTTGAACTATGTGAAGGCTGCACAGGAGGCAGCACGAAGCTCCTGCGACGATGCTTTGATGCTTACCGTGGATGGTAAAGTCAGCGAAACAACCTCAGCCAACATCTTTTGGGCGAATGAAGGTAAAATATTCACTCCTTCTCCTGCATGTGATTTACTTCCCGGAGTTACCCGTTCGTTTATTCTTGATGTCATCCGCTCACTTGGGATCCCATTCGAAGAATCGGAGTACGCTCTTTCAGATATCAGACAGGCAGAGGCGGTTTTTTGTACCAATTCTCTGCTGGAGATAGCTGAAGTTATTTCCATTGATGAAACCCGATTTGAAGTAAACCACTCACTGGTAATGAAAATAAAAGTAGGTTTTGAGCAACTAAAGATGAAGGAGTTTCGGGAATGAAGTCGTTTGATGCGATCGAGGATGTCTGGGATTATCTGGCCACCATTCCGATGTTTCAAAAATCAGGAAGCTCGGCAGCTAATTTTTCGCTCGATAACATCCGGCGGTTTTGTGAACGTATGGAAAACCCTCAGGATAGCTATCCGACCATTCATATAGCCGGAACCAATGGAAAAGGGACTACCGGTTATTTACTTGAGAACGTTTATTCGGATGCAGGGTACAAAACCGGATTGTTTACTTCGCCTCATCTTCTGCGTTACAACGAACGTGTGAGAGTGAGTGGGAAAGAAATTACCGACGTTCAGCTACTCGAATTTTTTCAAGAAACCGCAGAATTGCTGGAAGAAATTCGACTCAGTTATTTCGAGATCAGTACGGCCCTGGCGTTTTGGTTTTTTGCTAAAGAAGAGGTGGAACTGGCCATTATTGAGGCCGGATTAGGTGGCCGACTGGATTCAACGAATATTATCACCCCGGAACTGTCCATTATTACGAGTATCGGATTAGATCATCAAAACGTCCTTGGAAATACGCTCGAAGAAATTGCCCGGGAAAAGGCTGGCATCATAAAGAAAAACAAACCGGTGTTGTTGGGTAATATTTCCGGAGGCCCGCTGGATGAAATTATTGCGACTGCAAAAAAACAGGATGCCCCAATCTACAGAGCTGAATCATTATTTCCTGAATGGAGTAGTGGAATTATTTTTCTGAAAAAGGGATCGGTTCAGCTTAACACAACGTTTAGAGAACCGGTGAATACATGGAATGTGGCTATGGTTTGGAAGGCTGTTGAAATTCTGAACGATAAATTTGCTGTGAACGAAGAACAGCTTACTCATTCTATTGAATCTTTTAAAGGAGCTCCGGGACGCTTTGAAAAGTTGCACCCCGGGTTTGAATGGTATTTCAGTGGTTCTCATAATGCTCAGGCTCTTGATTCGTCTCTCAGTGCGGTAGAAGAAATGAAGCCCAAGAAAGATGTTGTTCTGGTTTTTTCAGGCATGAAAGACAAGCTTTCGACGGAGTTTATGAATCATCTTGATGGATTTAAGAAAGCGTACTTTATTGAGCAGGAAGGTGAAAGAGCAGCTAATTTTGAGGATATCAGGCAGTTTATTGAGGCTGAATTGCTCTCAGAAAACACCAAAGAAATTATTTTAAATGAATTACAGACTGAGTTAGTAATTTTTATGGGAAGTTTTTACTTTTATCCCATCGTCAAGCGGTGGACAACAAACGTATCATAAATCACACCGCTATTTATCCTTACCTGATTGAATGTCCAATGATGCTGCCGGAATAGGGCAGCCCGATGTTCACCCCAAAATTCAGTAAGAATCATATATTTATAACACCCACATTTTATGTCAGATAATGAAACCGCCGGAATCTCGGCCGGGGAGTTGGAATCCTTAGAGGGGAAAAAGCTTCACGAATTACAAACAATAGCCAAGTCAATTGGAATTAAACGGGTTACCGGTATTCGTAAAGTTCAGCTTATTGAACGAATACGGGAAGAAGCCCAAGCTCAAAGTTCATCTGATAACGAGGCTTCCGATCAAAAAGATGATCGCCAAACGAATGACTCTGCCGAGAAAGATTCGGAAATGAAGAATTATGGCGGGCAGTCTCATATCGTTTCGTATAAGAAAGAGGAAAAGAAAGACGACAATTCCTCTAAGAAAAAACATCAGCATAAAAGTAATAAACGCCGAAAAGGGCACGAGCACAATAAATTACCTGAGTCGGATGCAACCTCTCTGGAAGAGCGCATTAAGGAATTGGAGCCGGATTTAGGCCCTTACCTGTTTAATGAAGGAACACTTGAAATATTACCCGATGGCTACGGTTTTCTCCGCTCGGTAAACTACAATTACAAAGCCAGTCCGGACGATATTTACGTATCACCATCGCAGATTAAGCGATTCAGGCTGAAGCAGGGAGACGTAGTGATTGGGGTCATACGTCCGCCCAAAGTGGGAGAGCGGTATTTTGCCTTGCTCCGGATTGAAGGAGTAAACGGTCGCATTCCGCACGATATGGATAATCGTCAGGATTTTGAAGAACTGCTTCCGGTTCATCCTGATCAGCGTTACCGTCTGGAGTTTGATCCGCAGAACCATTCCACTCGCCTGATTGATTTGTTTGCACCGGTTGGTAAAGGTCAGCGTGGTTTGATTGTTGCCCAGCCGAAAACGGGTAAAACTACTATTCTCAGAAATATCGCAAACGCCGTTTCAGCCAATCATCCGGATACCAAGATTTTGATCGTGTTGATTGACGAGCGCCCGGAAGAGGTGACGGAAATGGAACGCACCGTGAAAGGGGCAGAGGTAGTGGCTTCTACCTTCGACGAGCGCCCGGAAAACCATGTTGGACTGGCCGAGATCGTATTCGAAAAAGCCAAGAGACTGGTTGAAAGCGGACATGATGTATTACTACTAATGGATTCCATCACCCGACTTGCCCGAGCTTATAACATCACCGCTTCAAGTAAAGGCCGAACCATGACCGGTGGAGTTGATTCTGAAGCCTTAAAAGCACCACGTCAGTTGTTTAGTTCTGCACGTAATATCGAAAACGGTGGTTCACTTACCATTCTGGCTACCGCACTGATCGATACCGGTTCCCGTATGGATGATGTAATCTTCGAGGAATTCAAAGGAACAGGTAACATGGAAATTTACCTCGACCGCCGGATTTCAGATCGTCGATTGTATCCTGCCATCGATATTTTCCGAAGCGGAACCCGTCGCGAAGAGTTGTTGGTTTCAGATGCTGAACGTGAAAAAGTAGTGTTACTTCGTCGTTATCTCACGAATATGAGTCCGTTTGAAGCTATGGACTTCCTGTTGGAGAAAATCAAAGGCACGAAGAACAACGAAGAGTTCCTGATTTCGATGAATAAGTAAGGAGGCGATCAATTCGCTGCTAGAACCTGCTTACTTTTCAGGAATCGGCTGAGTATAAATTCCTGACATCAAAAAATCAGTTTGAGATTCTCACACCTTGAATGACTCTCGGTTTCCAGTATGGATCAATCTCAGGCTCTCCTTTTATGTTAAAGTCATGGAGCCATGTACCTGATATTGAGTTTCCTGCAAAGGTAACATACAGGTCAAAATACATGGGCGAAACACCCACAAAATGATATTCATCGTCCTTAATTCCCGCTAAGACAATAGGAAAAGTCTTTTTCTTTCGGCTGCGTTTGAAGGAGAATGTTCCCTTTATTGTTTGAGTGCTATCAACATAAAGGGTTATTTCACCTTTTGTCCGCTTATCTCTGAGGGATGTTGTTGTAATATTCCATCGACCCGTAATTGACGAGGCTTTCTTTATGGTATCCACCTCTTCATTCTTATTCAGAAACAACTCAGCGATAGTTTGAGCTTCCCGTTCATTAAAGAATACATGGTCGCCGGTATTCATAAGAATGGCAAGCACCAAATTTTCTTCAGGATAGATTACCAGGTGACTTCGGGCACTGCTCATACCACCGGAGTGAAAAACAACAGCTGTACCGGTTCTACTGATGCCCACTTCCCAACCCAAACCGTACTGTGTACGTGTTCCGTTTTCCAATTTTTGGTCCTGAAAGAGCATCTCTACGGTAGAATTGTTTAAATTTTCACCTGAAATTAATTTCCAGCCCATTTTCACAAGGTCTTCGGCTGTGGACAGATAACCTCCGCCGGCGTACATAAAACTACGGTTTTCTTTTGGGGCAGCTATTCTCTCAGTATCATTCCTTGAGAATAATTGTTTTAAAAACCCCTCTTTCTCACGTATGTATTGTGTACTTATTTCTTCAGGATGAAAATCGGGATGATCAAGATAGGTGTTGTGCATTCCGAGATCAGCCCAGTTTGACTGCATCAGTTTCTGAAAGGGAACTCCCGATGCTCGCTCCATCACAACACTCAAAAGAACCCAACCGTAACTGGAGTAATGATAGTCTGTTCCGGGTTCAAAGAGCAAAGCGTCATTCTTAAAAGGAGCCAGAGCATCTATAACAGAAGAGTAGTGTATATGGTTATACTCGGGATCTTCGGCAGTGTAGTGACGTATTCCTGAAGTTGAAGCAGCCAAGTGCCGGGCAGTAATTGTAGCCCCTTTATCAGGATACTCAGGAACATAGGTTCGTATATCTTCATCCAAATCGAGAACCCCATCTTCAACCAGTTTACCGAGCACCATCGAAGTCATAGGTTTTGAAACACTGGCTACACGCATGGGAGTTGAAGTTTGGAGGGCTTTGGAATGTTCAATGTCTGCATATCCAAACGCTTCAGACCATATCAGTTCTCCATTTTTTAATACGGCAACCTGAACTCCCGGTGTGTTTGTCTGCACCTGATGTTGTTGTAGCAAAAACTCTGCTTTTTCTATTTGAGAAGACAGATGCTGTGCTTTTGGTACTTCAATTAGGCAAAATAGGAATAAGCCGGCTAACGATAATTTTCTCATGGGGTGCTTATAAGCTGTTTTACAAATTTAAATCCGGCCATCTCCATAGCATCCGTTTCCTGTCGAATCACTTCATTATTATCCTTGGAGATCCAGAACCGGGCCGGAGGCTGGCCGTTGTAATCAGTAAAAATAACCCAGGTATCCACTTCGACGCCACTCGCCAATGAAAGGGTTTCATCCCGCTCTCTTGTGAAAGTGTAATTTGCAGGAGGGAGGCTGCCGCCGGGATGATAAAAGTTCAAAACTACCGATGCATGTTTATTCCAATCAATGGACTGAAGGAAAATGAAATCTATCTCGAAGTTGTATGTGGGCTTGTCAAGGTTTAGCTGAAAATCTTTGTTTACGGACTCTTCATCATCTGAAATTCCTGTTACTGACTGTCCGGAAAATTGGTAGGATTCCCTTTTTTCTCCTTCCGTTCGCACGTGGGTATCGGTTTCAAGGGTTTGAGCATCCACTATGGTTTCGAGAATCTTGGTTTGAGCCTGCGTGTATTCTTTTTGGATAATCGAAAGCAGACCATCTGTTTTGCTAACGGTAATGACCTTCATTGAGCGGGGGAATGTCCTTCCGTCCTTGAACTTTTGGTAGTGGACATAGGTTTTGGTTTGATCGAGTTCCAGTTGTTTGGTTTCAAATGAATGACCTGCCCGCAAGGTATCTTGAGCGAAGGAAGTGAATGGTACAAATAGGACAATGAATAAAATGGTGATATATCGCATAGTAAATAGAGTTAAATAGTGTGTATTAAGATTTTATAATCTACTGTTTAGAGGCAAACTGCCTGACTGCTTCATGAAATAGTTTGGGTTGATCCAGAAAAGACTCATGACCGGCCTCAGGTAAAATTATAAGGGAAGAATGGGGGATGAGTTCATGAGCTCTATGATTTTCTTCGGGCAGCCCGACATCGTCGTAACGTCCTGTTAGCAGCAACACCGGAGCCTTTATGCGTTCAAGATGTTCGAAGGTGCTGAGCTTCTTTTCGTCTTCCCAAAGCAGATCATCGACGCGCTCATTGTCTTTTCGATTTATGTATTTGATAGGGTTGTAGGGACGAGAAAAGACGACTCTAAATATCATTCCGGCAGTAATCTTTCGCTCGGTTGGGGTAAAAGCTGCATCGGCATATTCATTCCATCTTCTGGCTTGATCCGGTGTGGCAATGGAATCGATCTCGGTAATCCAGTCATAAGCTTCCTGCCAGTAGTCGGTACCAGAGTCGCTCTCTATTTTTTCCATGGCCAGATTCCTGAGGTAAAGCGGACGATAATGCGCCCATCGCTCGTGAGAATAATCCGTGGTGATCGGCGTATTCAGGATCAGAGCTCCATTGACGAATGAACTCTCTTCAGGGTAATGTTGCAACGTATTCAGCACCATTTTCCCACCGGCACTGTGCCCCATCAGGTAGAGGTCAATATCATACTTTTTCTTGAGAGCTGCTCCGAGAGCAATGATATCCCGGCTATATTGATCATAGGTGATCTTGTCTGATGTTATGTTCTTCGCTCGTTGATTGAGTCCTCGCTGATCGTAATACGCGATCACAAATTCTTTTTCCAGCGTATTTTTCCACCCGGGATAATCGGATCTTGCATAATCGATAGCGGTTTCACCGGGTCCTCCCTGAACAAAAAGGATTATCTTTTTTGAATCCATATTTCCACGCACAAAAACAGGGAACTCATAATCTTCTGCTTTCATATAGAAAAATTCTTCAACCTGTTGAGCCTGTAGATCAAGTGACAATAGAACCAGAAGAAGTAGCCTAATACGTTTCATGTACTTTAATTTCCGGGATAGATTTTAAGGGTAGAACCGTCTTTTGTTGTTGTAGACAGTGAGTCGGATTTAATCAGAGTACCAATATTGAGAACGTAGTCGCAATAGGAGGAGAACACATCTTGGGGTTTTTGGTGATTGATGGACAACAGCGTATCACCCAATGAAAGGGAAAGAGCTGGGTTCGTTCGATTCACCACCCAAAGAGAATCATTCAATATGCCCGGTATGAACGAATAAGGCGAAGCCACGTGAACTTCTGACTGAGGATGCAGGCTTATTTGATTGCTTTCATAGTCAATGGTTACCATGAAATGCTCAAGAATATCATTACCCAATAAAGCCTTACCAATGGATGAAAATTCAACGGGGACTTTCATGTCAAATCCCGCAAGCGACACATTTAATTCCTTAGAGGTCAGTGTATCTATATTAGTCCCGAAAATGCCGGAGGTTGACTGGTCGTAGTACTGTTTTTCCACTTCTGAAGTAAACGAGCGTGCAAATCGCGAAGGAAGAATCAATCCGCCATTATATCCCACATCAAATAACACACCGGACAGGGTTTTGCCACCTACTTGAAGCTCAATTTCAGGGGTGCCGGAAAGTAAGGGGCGGTCGAAATTGATGGTGTTGGCTTCTTCAGAAACTTTAAACGGATGGTCTGAAAAGTGAATTTGCTGCGAGCTATAATCGATCTTCCAATTCGCTAACTTCATTAAGTTAGCGCCGATAATTCCATCCGGTGCAATACATCGGCTTGCGGAACTGATATCGTACTTAAGTTTTCCGGCACTGATATTTGCAAACCCCGTTTCGCCAAGCACAAGCTTTTCAAGCTGTGTTACTCCGATTTTTTGCGAGATACCCTGAGCGGTGGAATTGGTTTTGGTAGCTTTGGTTTGCAGATTCAATTCTTCGGCAAGACCGACCTCAATTTTGCTTTCGAAAGCCCCGGTATCAAATATAAACTGACGCTTTTCATCTAGTCCGTTAACCTCCGCTTCAACAATAATCAGATCTTTTGTGTAAGTAAAAGGGATGCTCTCGGTGAAGTCGGTTCTTTCCAGTGAACCGGAGGTCAGCAGTTTTATATTTTTGACGTAGTTGCATGCGCCTATGCTTCCCATGCTTACGATCATCAGCATACAAAAGGCGGTTTTATTCAGTCGGGATGTCATCATATGCTTTAGACGGATTTTGGTTTGTTAAACGATTGTTCTTTCTGATGTTGCCACCACAATAACAGTGGAATTCCGATTAGTGAGGGCAGCACAAAGGATAAAAGTGGATAGGGGAAATTGTACCGGCTGACCATAGTGGCCAAAAAAGCAGTAAAAGTTGCAATATAGCCGCCCATCATATTCCCGGTGTGCGTCAGGTACCAGTGATATGCTTTCTCAGGGGGGAATAAGAATAATTTTAAATTCGCATACGAAATGCTCCAGCCACCTACTCCAAATCCTACGTACATTAAGGCGGCAGGTATTTGATCGGGCTGAGCTACCAAGATATGAATTCCAAAGCCTACAAATAGGGTGTTCATGGCTGCATTAATAAGTCCTGCTACCCAATCGTACCAGGCAGGTTTTTGTTGAGAATGCAATTTCTTAAGCTTGAGTGCCCGAACTCCCGCAAAAACGGAGTAATAACTCAGAAAAGCGATCATAAACAGAAAGCGGTTAAAACGGTATCCGGCGATAATCAACGCAGTGATAAAAACAACGGTCATAGCCCAAAAGTACCAGCGCCCTGCACTTCGATGCAGTGATTTCCCTTTGGCCGAAAAGATGGCGATTGCTCCTGTAATAAGTGCCAGAATACCTGATAGGACATGTACAATCAAGAATGAGGGAGCCGTACTTTCCATCAGATCCGGCCCTTTACTTTTGGATAGTTGAACAAACGGTTTGGGTATATAACAAGCTGTATAAAGTTAAACTCAAACTGATCAACCCGGGATGTTTTACCATCGGTACCTTTTATTTTTTGAAATGGGTAGTACCTAAGGTTGGTACGGAGCACCCAGGTTTCGAGCGGAGAAGCAAGGATATCCCACCCAAAAATGATCCCGGGAGAGATCATCTGCTTCCGTATTGTTTTGCCCTGCTGAACGTCTTGTTCAAACTCTCCGGTAGCCCATCTTTCCAGGCTTATGCTTGGTCCTATGAAGGGCACGAACCCGTTGTAATCTCCCAAAAATTTAAAGCCTTCCAGTGCTACCGATCTTCTTCGGATGAGATGCTCTAACCCAAAGCTCTCCACCGATGAAGTATAATCACGATACGATACTCCTATATGAATTCCGGCATCGTGAAATAGGTAGCCGAGCCCGTAATCCCAAACGAAGGTCCCTTTATGGCGGGGTAGGGAGCGTCGCATGGGGTCGTTTAGCGACGGGGCAAGTAGAAAATAGGATCCACTGGGTGCAGCCGCGATGGAAAAACTGTTCAGTTTTCCTTCTTTTCTAAACCGTTTCACTAACCGCTGCATCCGTCCGGATTCCAGGTCGGTCTCTTCTCTAAGAGTTCCTTCAAAATACCGTATCACCCCAATCGAGAAGTAAGATTTCGGAAGTTCAAAGGTTTCAGGAGTCGTTCGGTCGGGGTAGAAAGTTCGTTTGTTTCTGGGAAGCCACATCAGCTCAGCGTTAACCTGCCAGCCACCGGAGGCAAAAGATAACCCGCCAAGCACCGAAGTGGTGATAAAAAGATCTCTGCGCGTTCCCATAGTTTTATTTTTAAGCCCGAAAATCATTTCATTAAAGGAAAGGCCGGCATAAGGGCGAAGTTTATTGTATTGTACTCTCCAGGGATAGAAGCGGGCACTTAAATCACCGCCGGGTTTAAACATAAAGTCGGTTTCGCTATCCAGTGCAAAATCTGCAAAGGTCTTTAAGGGTATGTTGAGGTTGAAATCCAATTTCCCCCAGAAATGGAGCCCGCCGATTGAAATACGAGGGGATGACATGAAGGGAAATGAGCGGTTCTTTCCATCCCAAACCATCAAACCGGAAGAGGGAATAAGCTGGGTGTTGAGTCCCAAGTACGATTGGGCAAACCGATGCTGTGACTTCTTTTCCATATAGGGCTGAGCACTCAATAACGAGTTAAAAACAAGCAGGATGGCAAGCAGAAATAAATACTTTTTCTTCACTGAAAGAATCATTGGTTAAAAATTGACTTACCAATGATAAGGGGCTAAATCATCAAAGTTAGGCTGCTGAGGGTAGTTTGGTGTGAATGGGAGTGATGAGGTATAAACCGGACAACGGAAATGTTACACTTTCAGGAAGTCAGATAATTCGTCAGATTTAGACCTGGAAACAGGAATCTGAAAATCAATTTTGCGGATATTCAGTTCGAGATTCCGGGCATTCCCTTCAACCTGTATGATATGCTTTCGGTTGATGATGTAGCTTTTATGGCATCGGAAAAACAGGGTAGAGGGAAGAATGGGATTATAGTTTTTAAGTCGGTTTCGAATTAATTTTTTTTGTGGATTATCACTTTCGTCCAGATAGAAAATTTCAACATAATTGCCATCCGATTTAAGAAATAAAACTTCCTCCGGTTTAAGTTGGAGCTCAGGTTTTCCATTTTCGGCTTCAAATATAATGGGCTCATCAAGTGAAGAGTGAACCTCAGTTTTATTTTCAGCCGATCGGTTTCGAAGTTGTTTAGTAAGCTTTTTGGCTTGATGTAGCTTTTTCTTTTGATGGGAAATTTGTTCGAACAAAATGAGTATGCCAACCGGAATAATGCTGATTCCCAATGTGTAAAGCACTACCAACTTAAACGATTCAAAAAGGGAAGTTTCTGAAATTCCCAACACTACGATAATCGCAAAGTTAAGCAGACAAATTCCAGCAACCACCGCAAGGATCAGAATAAATTCTTTACCCACGGTCCAGCTCTCTTCCTGCATAAATTGAGGGGCCAGCCATTTCAACAGCCCAACAACCATGATCATACCAATAGAAGAAATAAGCCCAAACATAATGGCTAATATAGCCCGGTTGGCTACTTCTAAAGCTCCGAATTCGAAGGGTGCAAAAATCAGAATTATCAAAAATGCAATAAAGCCGGGAATAAGAACACTGCCCACATTGAAGATATAGGGGTGGGGGCTTTTGAGGGCTTTAAAAAAGGTGCTCATTAGATCGATGCTTATTGCTTATGCAGAACGTATTTATCGGCTAAAGTACCTGTAATCCGTTCCCCGTTTTGATCCAGGTATATCAGAACATTTTCGCCTACAAAAAATTGATTGGGCATCTCTTTATCGTTCATGATGATAGAGTTTCCGGCTTCATTCCAGTGATACGTTCCGGATTCTTGAAAATGGTTGGGCTCATCTTCTCCCAAATAGGTCATAGTAAATGTGTAGGTGGAATCGGTAAGCATAATTTGTGTGTCAATTCCTTCACAGGAAGCACATGGGGTAATGCCGGAGTAGGTGCCTGTTACATCCAGGGCATTCTTTGAAGTATGCATATCAGGTACAATGCTCTGATTTGCTTTCTCATCATTTGAGCAACCGACTACAGCTGTTATTAAAATCAGATAAAATATTATATGCTTCATTCTTAGTTAATAATTAACTGTTAACCATTAATCTCTCTGAGGATAAATTTCTTGTCTTTATCCTGTTCCAGTTTGCCTGCTTTGGCGTGAACCGAGTGGTAAAATAAGAGTAGTGATTTTTCCTTCAAAGCCTGTCTTAATATCAGGGTTTTCGCTTTTTTGGATTGAATAGGATCAACGTCCAGCTGACGCATAGCATAATGATTGAGGTGATGTTCGGATGGAATCAAATCACCCAAGAAGTAAGCCGTTTCACCGGCGTCCTGTATCTTTACGATTTGATGGCCGGGTGTGTGTCCGCCGGTCTTTATGAGCTCAATACCCGGTAACAATTCAAAATAAGTATCAGTAATCATCACCAGTTTATCTTCGGCAGCGAGCTTATAAAACTCATCCAGCTCATAACCGGCTCCGGAAACCTGTTTCTTTTTACCGACTTGCTCCAGCGCGTAATACCATTCCTTTTTTTGGATGAAGTAATTGGCATAGCTCATGGTTGGCTGAGTGGAGGTGTTATGATCCACGTAGGTTGAACCGGCCGCGTGGTCAAAATGAAGATGACTGAGCACTACATGGGTGATATCGGAAGGAGCGAGGCCAAAGATATCAAGGTTGGTTAGCAGATTGGAGGTATCGGTGTAAGAGCTTTTGTGATCCAAGCCCCAACCCAGGCCGGTGTCTAATAGCACATTGTGCTTTCCATCCCGAATCAGAATAGGATTAATCCCAATGGCCGAAGATTGTTTTTTGATGCCCGGTTTTTGTTGTCGGGCAGTGATATCAGCCGAATTAATTTTCTGGAATATACCATCATCAAATACTTCAAAAATGCCTTCGCTGAGTTGCTCAATTTCGAACCGGCCTACTTTCATAAACAGTGAATTAATAGAATGATTAATCAGTTTGTGTAACTTAAAAATTCTTTGCTTTCAAGCAATTCATTTTATCTTTGTCTTCTATGAAAAAATATGACGCTATTATCATCGGATCGGGGCATAACGGCTTGGTTACGGGCTGCTACCTTGCAAAAAATGGATACAAGGTTTTAGTGCTTGAGCGCGATTCAACCATTGGGGGCGCAGTGAGAACAGAGACCATGTTTCAGTCTCCGGAAAACCCAAATGGGTTTCGGATGGATGTAGGGTCTTCTGTTCATATTATGATTCACCAAACGGGAATACTGGAAGACTTAGAACTTACCAAATTCGGCCTCGAGTACATCGATATGGATCCGATTATGTCATATCCGGTACCTACCGGTAAAGGGGTAATTCATTTTTGGAAAGATGTAGACAGAACGCTGGAGTCCATCTCAAAAGTAGCACCGGAAGATGTTGAGAATTACAAAGAGTTCATCAAATTCTGGGGGAAGATTAACAAGGGAGTTCTGAAGGCATTTATGACGAAGCCTTCAACTGGAAGCATAATGGCTGAGATGACCAAAGCCCAAATTAAAGACGGGGCCATGTTCAGAAAAGGCGAACAGGCAGCCGGACTTCAAAAAATCTTATCCAGCTATGGAAAGGTGGTGGATGATGCCTTTGACAGCCCGTATATGAAGGCAGCCATCCTTTGGTTTGCGGCGCAATCCGGTCCGCTTCCCGATCATTCTGCTACCGGCGATTTTGCTGGTTGGCAGTCGATGCTGCATGAAAGCGGAGCCAAGCATCCCAGAGGAGGAAGCGGGATGCTTACCCAAGCCATGAAGAATATGATTGAGGCTCATGATGGGGAGGTAAAGGCCAATCATCCCATCGAGAAAATCCTGATTGAAAATGGAAAAGCGATCGGAGTACGAACGGAAAACGGGGAAAAATTCAAAGCGGATACCATTGTCTCTAATGCCCATGTGCAAACCACGATGATGAAAATGGTTGGCCGAGAGCATTTAGACGACTCCATGTTCAAAAAGGTGGAGGATATTAACGTGGGAAATGGCTTCGGGATGGTTATTCGGTGTGCAGTTGAAGAATTACCGGACTATTCTGCCGCACCGGGCGATTCTCACATCCATAATGGTATACAGCTTTTGGCGCCTTCCGTTCAGTACATGAACAATGCCATCGGAGATTACACCAAGAAACTTCCCCCCGAAAAACCGGCAGTACTTTGTATGACGTTTTCCAAAATTGACCCGGATGTGGCTAAAGATGGAAAGCATACCCTGTTTGCCTGGGCACAGTGGCACTCCTACGAACTGGCGAATGGATTGCATTGGGATGATATCAGAGAGCGGGAAGCCCAAAAAATTTATGATGTAGTCACCGACTACGCGCCGAACATGAAGGGTAAACTGATTGATTGGTACATACAGTCACCGCTGGATATTGAACGTAAACACGGGCTTCTGAATGGAAACGTGATGCATGTGGAGATGAGTTTCGATCAAATGTTCATGTTTCGCCCGATTCCGGAAATGAGTCAGTACGAAACTCCCATCAAAAATTTATATTTGGCCAGTGCTTCCTGCCATCCCGGAGGTGGGGTGTTTGGAGCTGCGGGGCATAACGCCGCTCAGGTAATCCTGAAAAACAACAAAAAGAAATTCTTTTCATTTAGCTGAGGTAAATCATTGTCATCAACTCTGTACGTAGATCTTTCCCGAATTGCTCACAACTTAGATGTAATTTCTGATCAGGTAGGGAAAAACGTTAAAAAAATGGCTGTGGTTAAAGACGACGCCTATGGTCATGGAGCTGTTCCTGTAGCTCATCACATTGAAGAACAGGTAGATTATTTTTGTGTAGCCAAACTGGTTGAGGCCATTGAGCTCAGAGAATCAGGCATTAAAAAACCCATTCTCGTATTTGAGATTCCGCCTCTGGGAAGCGAGCATTTATACACAGAGTTTGATATAACAGCCAGCATCTCAGACTTGTCTGTTTTTGATCGGCTTGAAGATAATACCGAATGTCACATTCATTTTGATACCGGCATGTTTCGGCTGGGTATTCTGCCCGAAGATGCTGAAAGTGCCAGAGAAAAAATGAAGGAATTTGACAAGCTGAACTACACCGGTATTTTCACGCATTTTGCCAACTCAGATGATCCCGGCCATGAAAGAGTACTTCAACAACTGGAAACATTTAAGTCTATTCGTCCGCTATTTCCAGATCAATTAATGACACATACTTGCAACAGCGGAGCTATTTTCTTCTTTGGCGATCATGGAACGTATTTTGATGCCGTGCGCCCCGGTGTTTGTTTATATGGATATGCACCCGGAAAAACTCAAATAAAAGATTTGGAACCTGCTGTAAAATGGGTTTCCCATTTGGTTCAGGTAAAAAAGCTCAAGAAAGGGGATGCTGTTGGCTATGGCAGCCGATGGAAAGCCCCGGAGGATGGCTGGTTGGGTACCATTCCTGTTGGCTATGCTGACGGCGTGTTCAGAACACTGAGCGGGAAGATACAGGTAGAAATAGCTGGTCAGTTATTTCAACAGCTAGGTACTATTAGTATGGATTATATGACCGTGTATCTCAGGGATAGCTATTTTGAACAGGGAGAACCTGTAGTGATTCTGAGAAACGGGGAACTGTCAGCTAAAGAATGGGCTCGCATTGCAGGTACTATTCCATATGAAATCACCACGACTATTCACCCTAAAGTAAAAAGGGAATATATTTCTTAGAGGGTAATACTATCCAACTCTATGTCAATCCACAATGTTTCACTTGTGTACGAGTAGGAATTTCCTAAGTACCCAAATACTGGAGGAGTGAGCACCAGTACTCTTTTTTCGCCTTCAACCATACCGATAACACCTTCTCTGAATTGTCTCTCATTAATTATATCTATATCGCTACGAGAACTCTGAGGCGTTACTGAAGTCGTTCGCGGGGCTGTAACACCGTTGGCATAAGAGCTGTTAATAATTTGGTCCAAGTCTTTTTTATAGCGTTTTGTATAGTAAATGGAAACTTCATCACGAGGAATAACTTCAATATCTCCTGATCCTTCCTCAATCACATAAATAATGAGACCTGATTCTGTTGTATCAACACTGACCGGGTCTTTAATAGAAAATGGATCAGGCACATCGGAAAAGTCTTGTTTAAAGGGGTCTGTGTTAGATGTATCACAGGAAACGATGAGTAGTGATAGAAAGAAGGATACTAAAATGGAGCTTTTCAAGCGGGTGTTATTCATTGAGATGATATTATTCTCTTAGTTTGGTTAGATAACTGTTTAACTATTGTGCCTTCGATTTATTTTGGTCAAAGATAAAGCTTCGCTGGCTTAAAACCATATGAGATGGCAGATTATTCAATGGGAAGAACTTGATTCTGAAACTCCGGTTATGGCTTCTTCTAATTCCTTTTTTCTTTTCCGCATGGCATAACGACTAATCCAGATCGACATTTCGTAAAGAACGGTTAAAGGAAGTGCAATCAGGACCTGGGAAATGGGATCAGGTGGGGTCAGCATCGCCGATATTACCAGGGCAAAAACAATAGAATGTCTGCGGTATTTCCGAAGTAACTCCGGTGTCAATAATCCAATTTTTGACAGTGAGTAGCTTACCACGGGTATTTGAAAAATGATACCACAGGCAACCACCCACATCGAAACGGAACTGAAATACTCGTTAATGTCAAAGTCGTTTCGGATAATGTCAGAAATCTGAAATTGTGCAAAGAACTGCAGGGCGAAGGGAACTAAAATCAGGTACCCGAATGCTACACCCAACAGAAAGAAAAATGTGATGAAGAAAGTGCTGAAGAATGTTTTTCTCTTTTCTCTGGATTCTAATGCCGGCTCAACAAAAGCCCATATCTGGTAAATAAAAATGGGAGACCCGATTACGAAGCCCATCACAAAAAGAGTTCCCCAAAAGGTGAAAAACTGTCCCGGTAAGCGGCGACTTTGTAACTCAAAATTGACCGCATCCACCCGAAGCACATCATACATAAAAAAGTCGGCCCGGGTTGGACCAAGCATCACTTTCTCCACAAAGAAATCGGAGAATACAAAAGCGATGGTCACTCCAACCAAAACCCCGATCAGTCCTTTTATGATGCGCCATCGGAGTTCTTCCAGGTGATCGAGAAAAGACATGGTACCGGTACGATCGGCCGGTTTTTGGGCCTTGGGTGGCTCACCTTGCATGATTTGGCGTTCTTCCAATTCGATTCCTGCCTTATGCGGTTACAAAATCATAGAGCGGGAAACGATCACAAAGGTCACGCACTTCCTGTTCTACTTTTTTATGCGTTTCCTCATCTTCCGGTTTTTGTAACACACGGTCAATCAGCACAGCAATCTGCTCAAATTCAGCTTCTTTAAGTCCACGTGTAGTCATAGCCGGAGAACCAATACGGATACCGGAAGTCACAAACGGGCTTTCTGTATCGAAAGGAACCATATTCTTGTTTACCGTGATGGCTGCTTTACCAAGTGCATCTTCCGCAATTTTTCCGTTCAGTCCTTTGTTTCGGAGATCAATAAGAATCAGATGATTATCAGTGCCGTCACTAACCAGGTTGTAGCCCATTTCCATGAACTTATTAGCCATGGCTTTGGCATTTTTCTGGGTCTGTGTTTGATATTCCTTGAAATCATCCTGCAAGGCTTCTCCGAAAGAAACGGCTTTGGCTGCAATCACATGCATAAGCGGACCGCCTTGAGTTCCGGGGAAAACAGCCGAATCAAATACTTCACCCCAATTCTTGGTTCGCCCCGATTTAGCCGCAGTAACTCCGATGGTATTCTCACCGTCTTTGCCTACCAGTATCATTCCGCCACGGGGGCCACGCAGTGTTTTGTGTGTGGTAGTGGTGACAACATGCGCATGGGGAAGAGGATCATTTAAGTTACCTGTTGCAATCAGTCCTGCAGTGTGGGCCATATCCATCCAGAGCAGGGCGCCCACTTCATCAGCAATGCTTCGGAAAGCTTCGTAGTCATAATCTCGCGGATATGCTGAAGCTCCGATGGAGATCATGGTGGGTTTTACTTCAAGCGCCCGATCCCGGATAATGTTCATATCCAGGCGACCGGTTTCCTTGTTCACCCCATAAAATTCTGCATTATAGTTAATGCCTGAAAAGTTTACCGGTGAGCCGTGGGTAAGATGTCCGCCATGCGAAAGGTCAAAGCCTAACAGGGTTTCGCCCGGCTTCATACAGGCAAGGTAAACGGCTGCATTTGCCGTTGCCCCGGAATGAGGCTGAACATTCACCCAGTCAGCTCCGAATAGCTTTTTGGCTCGGTCGCGTGCAATTTCTTCCACATCATCCACGACTTCGCAACCGCCATAATATCGTTTACCGGGATAGCCTTCTGCATATTTATTGGTAAGTACGCTGCCCATAGCTGCGATGGTAGCTTTGGAAGCAAAGTTCTCGGAGGCAATTAGTTCAAGATTGTAATTCTGTCGGTCTGTTTCTTTTTCAAGAAGGTCAAAAATTTGGGCATCTTGCTCTTGAAGAGATTTCATCGGCGGCGGTTACTTTTGGGTTAATGATTCGATTTTATTTACGCGTCGCTCGTGGCGGCCGCCCTCAAAGTCAGTGGCAAACCAGGCTTCGATAATTTCCTTAATCTCAGATTCATTCAATTCACGGCCGGGCAAACACATTACATTAGCGTTGTTGTGCAGCCTTGTCATTTCAGCTGCTTTGGGTGAATAGACTAACCCTGCCCGGATTTTTGGATACTTGTTGGCCGTCATACAAACACCCTGTCCGCTTCCGCAAACCAGGATTCCCTGCTCATGTTCGCCGCTATTTATCAGCTCAGATACTTTAACAGCAAAGTCGGGATAATCGACCGAATCTTCGGAATGGGTGCCGTAATCAACGGGAGTATGTCCCATTTCTTCCAGTATTTTTTTTACCGTTTCCTTGGCGGGATAACCGGCATGATCGCTTGCTATGGGGATGATCATCAAATCTTTGATTTAGGTAAGAAATTGGCTCCAAATATCCACAAAATTTGGTTGATATTAAAGGCAATGAGCAAGGAAATCCCGCATTTTAATCTCTATCTTTGAACTTTATTCGTCAATCCAAAACCAAAGGGTAGAAATTGAACTATTCAAAAGAGCTGGAAGTTGCCAAGCAGGCAGCTGAAGAAGCAGCAGTCATCACCAGGGAGTATGCCGAAAGAACATCATTTGACGTAAAGCTGAAAGGTAAAAACGACCTGGTCACTGATGCCGATGTGAATTCAGAGAAGAAAATCATAGAGGTCATTGAAGCAGCCTTTCCCGGTGACGATATTTTGGCTGAAGAGTCGCAGGCAAAGACTTCGATTCCGGAGGGACGTATCTGGATTATTGATCCCATCGACGGTACCACAAACTTTGCTCATTCCTTTCCGGTTTACTGCATTTCCATTGCCTTATGGGAAAACAGGGAGCCTAAGATAGGTTTGGTGTATGAAGTGGCAAACGATGAACTATTTACCGCAACGGAAGGGGGAGGTGCATATCTGAATGGGGAACGAATCTGGATTTCACAGAATGAAGACCCTTCTTCATCATTGATTGGAACCGGGTTTCCATACAGTAACCTGAAGCTGGTGGATAATTACCTGAAGCTGTTTAAGCGAATGATGGAGAAAACACACGGTGTCAGGCGACCGGGTTCGGCTGCATGGGACTTATGCAATGTTGCATGCGGTAGGTTCGAAGGGTTCTATGAATACGGGCTTAGTCCGTGGGATGTAGCTGCCGGTGTGCTCATCATCAAAGAAGCAGGAGGTGTTGTTACCGACTGGAGAGGAGAAGATGACTGGCTGTTCGGGCAGAGAATAATAGCGGGTAACGCATCGGTACACACCTTTTTGATGAATGAAATTCAGGAATGTTTTGAGGAGGATGAATTAAGGGGATAATATTTTTTCGAGGCTATTTTATCCATCAAAAAATAGCGTAAATTGGTTTATAACTAACTGCTTATCCGATGGATATATCAATCAGAAGTTCCCGGTTTGATGACCTCGATCTTTTGTTAAAGCTTGAACAAACAGCTTTCCCTTACTTTCAACAAAGTCCAAAACGAACGCTCGAATTAAGTCTTAGAAGCACTTTTCAGCAGGTTTGGATTGCCGAAACGATTAGTCCCGATGGCCCCATACCTGTAGGAAGTCTGATATTGTATCTGTATAAAAAGACTATCCGAATTTTTTCTATTGTTGTAGATCCGGATTACCAGGGTCAGGGTATGGGTAATTTTTTGCTCAGTCACGCACATAAGATAGCTGCTGAAAAAGGGGCAGAACGGATTTCTCTGGAAGCTTATGCGGATGACCGAAAGCTTATCGATTGGTATAGAAAGGCAGGATTCGATGCAACTGAACTGCTAACCGATTACTATGAAGAGGGTAAAGACGCTCTGAGAATGGTTTGGAAACTCCCTCAACCGGAGAGTAAAACACGTATTTCGAATGTTATTGTAGTAGACAACCCCAAAATCTGGAAGCTTCAACTTACCAATGTTGAAGTGGTTTCTGCCAAAGAGTACACTGCTAATAATAAACGGTTTGCAGATCGGCCGCTCAGGGTATTTAACCTCTGTAATTCCTATAAGTATCAGAGTTTTGGCTACTATGTTTCGCTGTTGGCCTCGGCTCGGGCTCACCGAGCTATTCCTAATGTGACGACCATTCGGGACTTTCAGGATGTGGGAGTGATCCGCGCTATAGCTGATGATATTGATGAGTCTATTCAGAAGGCATTGGATAAATATGGTGAGCGTAAATTTGTTTTGAATGTGTACTTCGGTCAAACCATAGATAAAGTCTATAAACTACTGGGGCAGAGTTTGTATCAAATGTTTGAATCTCCCTTGTTTCAAGTTCATTTCATAAAAACAAACCGATGGGACATTAAACGAATTGTACCGCTAAGTATGAACAAAGTACCCGCTGATGAACAGGATTATATACAGGATTTTGCCAGGCAGTATTTCGAAACCAAACGGTTTCAACGTACCAAACTACAAAACTATAAATACTACCTGGCTATACTTGTGAATCCCGGGGAAGAGAACCCTCCGTCAAACAAAAGGGCTTTGAAGAAAATTGAAGAGGCTGCCGACAAACTCGACATTTATACCGAATATATCACCAAGGCCGATTACAATAGGCTTTCCGAGTTTGACGCTCTGTTCATCCGGGAAACCACCAATGTGAATAATTACACCTACCAGTTTTCCCGAAAAGCCTACGCCGAGGGGTTGGCGGTTATAGATGATCCTTGGTCAATACTGAGATGCTCTAATAAAATATATCTTCACGAACGTCTGAAGGTGAACAACATCCCTACTCCCGAAACCATCGTTTTTTATAAGGGCGCGCTGAAACCGAAGGAATTGGCCGGCCTTAAATACCCGATGATCCTGAAGCAGCCGGACAGTGCTTTTTCCTTAGGCGTAACCAAAGTGAAAGATGCGCAGGGGATGGAAGAGTCTCTGCAACGTTTATTTAAGTCATCTGATTTGGTGATTGGCCAGGAATTTCTCCCATCTGATTTCGATTGGAGAGTAGGAGTTCTGGATAATCAGCCTTTATTTACATGTAAATATTTTATGGCAAAGGGACACTGGCAGATTTATAACTGGAAAGGGTCTAAGAAAGATCAGTCTGGAGAAGCTTTAACGATACCAATGCATGAAGTACCCCCAAAAGTTCTTAAGACGGCTACCAAAGCAGCTTCACTGATGGGAGACGGACTTTATGGCGTTGACCTGAAAATGCTGGGAGACAAGGTGTATGTGATCGAAGTGAATGACAATCCAAACATTGATGCCGGCATAGAGGACAAAGTTCTGGGTACAGAGCTATACAAAAGAATCGTTAAATCTCTGGTAACACGGATCGAGATGTCACGGAATATCGAGCGGTTTGTGAGTATTGAGCCGGACTAAGTACTTGACTTACCGTTTTGGAGCAGTATCAAAAAAGGAGTTAAAGTTCTTTAGCGGTGCCGGCGAAAGGTAATATTTAAAAGCCTCTCCGTATGTAAATCCTGCAAGATGCCCGAAGTACCGTGCGCGTCCTTCCAATTGCTTGAAATAATTCTCAGTAGATATATAGGTGGATGGCTCATCGCCGGGGTTACTCACATTAAATTGTGTAGTGTATGCCAGCATAGCTTTTCGCTTTGTCTCCCAATGCTCGGAGATATCGTAAATAAAATCAGGCTCCATCGGTCGGTCTTGCATATAATGGAGAATATGGGAAGGTCGCCATGGAGATTGCTCATTGCCATTTTCATCGGTTGTAGGGAGTTTCTTCAGCCCGGAGTAGAAAAGAGCGTCAATCACCAGGTTTGTGCCTTTGGGGTGATCCGGGTGCCGGTCGAAGGGGGCGCCGACCAAACAAATATGAGGCTGTGTTAAGCGAACCTGCTCAATAATCTTAAGTTGATTCTCCCTTGTGTTGGGTAACAGTGAGTCGCCCAGGTCCAGGTTTTTACGATATGAAATAGATAATATTTCGCTCGCTTTCTTAACTTCCTCAGCGCGAGTTTGCTCTGTTCCCCGGGTACCCATTTCACCTTTGGTCAGATCAATGATCCCGACTTTGTTGCCGGAAGAGGTAAGGGAGGCAATGGTTCCACCACAACCTAATTCGGCATCATCGGGATGGGAAGCAAAAACAAGAACGTCTAATTTCATAGAAAACGATTTTTAGAGAAAGTAAGGAATATTTAGGGTTTCAATGAGGGTAAAAAACGAACTATTATTTCAAAAACGATGTAACGAATCAAATTCGTTTGCGTAACAGATACGTCTTTTCACTCCAAATAATTTCATGAGAATAGTAAACAGTTTTTCAGAAGGATTCAGGATAGCTCTTCGGGCACTTAAAATAAATAAAATCCGCTCCACACTTACCGCCCTTTGTATCATCATCGGTATTACGATGGTAACCATTGTGGATGCTGTTACCACCGGTATGGATATCTCTTTTGAGAAAAGCATGGCCATGATGGGACAGAATGTAGTGTATGTAGAAAAATGGCCATGGGGAATGGGCGGTGAGTACAAATGGTGGGAATACCGAAACCGGCAGGAAATGCAGCTTGATTATGTAGAGAAAATCAGAGACTACAGTCGCTATGCAGAGAATGTGACAGCATCAGCAAACCGGGGCACCTCAGTTAGATATCAGGAGAAAAGTGCAGAAGGAGTAGGCCTGAGCGGAACTACAGCCAATTATCTGGAAATACAGGGATTGAATATTTCTCAGGGGCGAATGTTTGTTGAACAGGAAGTCCGGTCAGGTTCAAAGGTAGCGGTAATTGGAAACACATTGATGGAGTCGTTGTTTGAATTTGAGACTCCACTTGGTAAACAAATTCGGGTTGGTGGACAAAAATTCACTATTGTTGGTGTATTAGAGAAACAAGGGAAATTCCTTGGGCTTGAAGACACCGATAATCGAATTATTATACCAATTTCAGCTTACGGTCAAATTTACGGCTTAAGGTATGGGCTTCAAATAGGTGTACAATTCCCCAACCAGGAAGCTTTTAAAGAAGGTGAATACGAGCTGGAAGGAATTATGCGAAGAATTCGTCAGCTTGACGCCACTGAAGAAAATGACTTTGCTCTGAATAAACCGGAAGCCTTTAAACAACAGCTGGAAGGCATGAAGGCCGGAATCTATACGCTAGGGTTTATTCTCAGTGGCCTGTCTCTTTTAATTGGGGGGATTGGCGTTATGAATATCATGTTCGTTTCAGTAAGAGAGCGAACAAAAGAAATCGGAATCAGAAAAGCGGTAGGAGCCAAGGCTTGGGAAATTCTCACTCAATTTCTTCTGGAGGCTATCGCCATTTGTTTGTTGGGTGGAATTATTGGGGTAGCCCTGGCGGGTGGTTTAACGATACTCATCAATCAGGCCTTTGTAGCTGTGATGAATGTAAGTGTGGTAATACTGGCCTTCAGTATTTGTACGATGGTTGGAGTGATATTCGGGTTCATCCCGGCTTACCGAGCTGCTAAATCTGATCCTATTGAATCATTAAGGTTTGAGTAATTATGCATATTAAAGAAACAACCAAACAGGCATTTGATTCACTTAAAGCAAATAAGCTACGGTCTTTTCTGACCCTACTTGCCTTAGTGATCGGGGTGTTCGCAGTTATCGTTTCAACAACGGCAGTGGCTGTGTTGGATAACTATTTCAAAAATACGATGAGCCTGATGGGCAGCGATGTCATTAATGTATCAAAAACCCCGGCTGTACAAATGGGTTCACTAAGTGATGATATTCGGAATCGTAAAGATATTGATTTCAGGACCGCTGAAAGACTGGAAGACCTGATGCAAGTTGGGAGGGGAATGAGTCCCGATGAGTACTTCAATACTACAAAAATTAAATTCGGTGATGAAGAAACCGAGCCGAATGTAGGGGTTCGGGGTAGCAATGAAAATTACCTAGCCAATAATTCCTACGCTCTTGAAGACGGCCGTAATTTCACCGGCGATGATATTCAGTACGGGCGTAATGTAGTAATAATAGGGAAAGATGTGCAAAACGCGCTCTTTAAAACTGAATATCCCCTCGGAAAAGAAATCCGTTTTGACGGCAAGCCATACACGGTAATTGGCCTGTTGGAATCAAAAGGCCAAATATTCGGGCAGTCGTTCGATAACTTCGTGCTTATTCCATATACAGCAGCTTTGAATGCTTATGGAGGCAACCGGAATATCAGTATTCAGGTACGAGCACCGGAAATTGATTTTATTACAGAAACAGTGGAAGAAATCACCGGAATACTGCGGGTAATAAGAAAGGTAAATCCGGGAGAGAATAACGATTTTGAAATATCCACGAACGATTCCCTATCCGGAACTTTTGATGCTTTTACCGGAGCATTATATATGGGTGGTTTTGCGATTGGACTGATTACACTGCTTGGAGCAGGAATCGGGGTGATGAATATTATGCTGGTTTCCGTTTCGGAACGTACCCGCGAAATTGGAGTAAGAAAAGCAGTTGGGGCAACCCGAAAAGCCATTGTTAGTCAATTCTTGATGGAAACCATTTTCATTTGTCAAATTGGTGGATTTATTGGGATGGCTTTAGGCATCGGGGTTGGTAACCTGATGGCCGTTTGGATTGAAACGGAAGCGGTTATCCCGATGTGGTCGGTAGCCGGTGGCTTTTTCGGAATGTTGATAGTTGGACTTATTTTTGGAGTGTATCCGGCTTTTAAAGCCGCTAAACTTGACCCCATTGAAAGTTTACGCTACGAATAACTTTTTGCAATGGAATGATTTATGCATCCAATGCAATTTCTTATATTGAAATAAAACACAGGGCATTATGAACGAAGAAATCATCCAAAATCTAAACGAACGGCTGGATAGTGCTATCGGGCGTGGTCGAGAAATTCTCGAAGACGAAGAGTTACAGGTCCGCCTCGATGAACTGAGAGATCGATCCGAGAATACTATCCGAAAAAATCCTCTGGCTTCTGTTGCTATAGGCTTTGCAGTTGGTTTTATCGCTGCAAAAATATTCACTTCAGACGATTAGGATCTCATGGAAGATGTAGGAAGCAGGATAAAGAAGATTACCAGCGAGCTCAAACAATATGTTGAGACTCGCATTGAACTGAGCGTACTGAATATCGGCGATAAAGTAAGCTACCTGATCGGGCAATCCATCCAACAATTATTTGGCTTTGCTATTTTAGGGCTGGGACTGGTATTCGGTTTAACGGCCCTCTCTATCTACTTGGGAGACCTGCTTGATAAAGAATGGGCAGGTTATGCCATTGTTGCTTCTCCATTCATTCTGATTGGGTTAATTTTTGTGATAGCTAAACCCAAATCTATAGCCCGAAAAATTCAGCAGCAAATACTCGCTGAGTTCTTAGGTACATTACCGCAACAGCAGCAAGATCAAAAACAGCTTGCACTCAAAGAAAACGAAAAGAAACAAACTGAGAAAAATGGCTAAAGAAAAATTATCAGACCTTGAGAAGAAGAAAAAAGAGCTTGAGCAGGAGTTAGCCAATATCCAGAATGGGTTGGATAAATCCATTGATGAGGTTAAAGAAGGAGTATCAAACAGTTTAGCCCCTAAAAATCTCATAAAAAAATATCCGCTTCCTATTGTGGGTGCTTCGGTTGTACTTGGGTTTTTACTCGGTTCGAACCGAAAGAATTCGTCCCCAACGTCATCCAAAGTATATGATGGCCGGAGTCAATCCGATTCCGCTATTTCAAAAGAGATAAAGAGAATGCTTGCTAAAAAAGGTCTCAGTTTAGTGCTTGATTATATCGATACTAAAGTTGCCGCCCTGAAAGAAAAAGGACGTGAAGCTGAGGATTGATTTACAACTATTTAGCTCTTCTCTGTAAAAGGATATAAAATTCGAAAATAGGGCAACTAAACTGTAACTATTTTCGTCCAATCTCGTGTACGAACCCGTAATACAAAAACGAAATAATAAACATGAAACGATTTCTTTCATCTACGCTACTTGCCCTTCTTTTTTTTACAGCACCAATTATAGCACAGGAAGTCCGAACCATATCTCTACAGGAAGCCATTCAAATTGCCCTCGAGAATAACTACCAACTTAAGCAGGCCGAGAATAACCTTGATCTGGCCAATGAAAGCATCCGAAGTGAGTATGCTGATTTTGCGCCTACTATAGACGCCAGTTTTGGAGGGTCGAGACGAACCGGTCAGCAATTCGTACAGGATAGGTTCAATGAAGGGCTAGACCCCTTTGTTGATATTACAAGTATTGGTGCAAATGGTGATATAGGAGCCCGAATTATAATTTTTGACGGATTTAATAACATTCTTTCCTTACGATCTAGTAAAGAATCTAAAATTTCTGCTGAAGAAAGCTATCAGCGTGCTAAAGAGCAGGTGGTTTTCAATACCGCTGAACGGTATTTGCGTGTTTTGTTGGATAGGGAGCTTTTGGAAATTGCCCAGGAGAATTTAGAGAATTCTCAGCAGCAACTGGAACAGGTCCAGGCTCAGGTTGAAGTAGGATCCCGACCTTCGGTAGATCTTTACAACCAGGAAGCTCAGGTTGCTAGTGACGAGCTTTCTGTAACACAACAAGAGAATGCGCTAAAATTCAGTAAGTTGGTTTTAATACGTCAACTTCAAATTGATCCACTTGGTCAGTACGAATTTGAGGTTCCTGAAGTTGAAATGGAGGCTAGTGAAAGTGTGAATAAAAAATTTAATCTGAGCGAATTGATTGACCAGGCGTTGCTGAACCGTTCTGACCTTAAGAGTGAAGTCGCAAATATCCGAAGTCTGGAATATCAGCTTAGAATAACTCAGGGAAGCTTATACCCATCCATTTCAGCAAGTGGAGGATTGTCATCTCAGTACGGAGACCAATATACAATTGGAGGCGAAGATGTTTCTTTTGCAGATCAGTTTTTTGATTTAAGAATAAACCGTTCTATGGGTTTCAATATTAGCATCCCTCTTTTCCAGAATTGGAACCGGATGTACAATATTCAATCCTCAAAAGTACAGTTGAAAAATGCGGAGCTTTCATTTGATAATTCCAAGCTGCAGGTAATTCAGGAAGTAACGCAGGCTTACAACGACTATACATCGTACGTTAAGCAGCTGGAGGCTTCTGAGAAATCCAGACGAGCCAGCGAGAGAGCATTCGAAACACAGCAGGAACGGTATAATGTGGGATCAAGCACGCTTATCGAGTTGAGTCAGGCTCAGGCCAGTTATGTGGAGGCTCAATCCAACTACACTCAAGCGATGTATAATGTGATTTTCCAGGAAAAACTGTTGGATTATTACCTCGGTAAACTAAGCGGCGACAGCGTAGAATTTTAATAGATAGATTTAATAAGAAGTAAGGGATAGGATAGGGAAATGGCTAAGAAGAAATCTTCGACATCAAAACTGTTGATGTGGATCGGTGGGGTTCTCGGGTTAATAATTGCTCTGGGGCTAACGCTGCGATTCACTGGTGTAATTGGTAATTCAGAAACTGGTAAGGAAGTAGAAACAGCAACCGCAAAGCTGAAAACTATAACTCAACTGGTTTCTGCTTCGGGTAAAGTGCAGCCTGAAATCGAGGTAATTATACGCCCGGATGTGTCGGGAGAGATTATTGAATTGGCTGTGAAGGAAGGCGATTTTGTTCGAGAAGGTGATTTACTGGTTCGTATTAAGCCGGATATTTATCAGGCTCAGATCGACAATCTGAATGCGGCCTTACTTACTCAAAAAGCCCGTCTGGAGCAAACCAAAGCATCCTTGATCAGGGCTGAAGCTGCCTACCAAAGAGATAAGAAGTTGTACGAAAAAGAACTTATTTCTGAGATGGATTTCATTCAGTCAAAATCGGAATGGGAATCTCAGAAGGCGAGTCTGAAGGCTGCAGAATATCAGATTCAGAGTGCTGAAGCACAGCTACGACAGGCTAATGAGGAACTGGAACAAACCGTAATTCGTGCTCCTCAGGATGGTACTATAACAGGACTAGCCGTAGAAGAGGGAGAAAGAGTTTTAGGTAACGCACAAATGGCAGGAACCGAGATGATGCGCGTTTCCCTGCTCGACCGAATGGAGGTTTTGGTAGAAGTAAATGAGAATGATATTGTGAACGTGGATTTTGCTGACACCACCCGAATTGAAGTGGATGCTTATCCCGAAAGACAGTTTAACGGTGTGGTCACAGAGATCGCAAATTCAGCTCAGGTTACAGGAAGCGGTACCAACGAACAAGTCACCAATTATCAGGTTAAGGTGAGAATTATTACTCCGCATAACTTGGATAGCAGCCCGGAAAAACTGGTTCGCAACGAAGCTTCAGAAGATCCGGAAGAAATGTTTGTACCTAAGTTCCGACCGGGTATGTCGGCAACGGTAGATATTGAAACTCAAACGGCTACTAATGTTGTATCGATACCCATACAGGCAGTTACCGTGCGTGATTTTGCAAAGGATGAAAAGGCAGATTCTGATTCTGCGGAAATAATGCTGGCTAGTTCTCAGAACGGCAGCGACCTGACTATTCAAGAAGAAGATATCCGAAAGGTGGTATTTGTTGTGGAAGACGGTAAAGCCATTCGTAAAGAAGTGGAAACCGGTATCAGCGACAATACACATATTCAGATTCTTTCCGGAGTGGAAGCCGGAGAAGAAATTGTGATAGGGAGTTACCGAACGCTTTCAAACTTGCTTAAAGATGGCGATAATGTAATCGTCAACAACAAAGCGGCCGCATTTAATTAATCATTTACAGAACGGAAAATCATCATGTCAAAAAAACCAGTTATTGAAATTACCGAATTAACCAAGGTATACCAGATGGGTAATACTGAAGTACACGCCCTCGCCGGTGTTACTTTTGATGTGAAAGAAAATGAGTACATAGCCATTATGGGGCCTTCCGGTTCAGGTAAATCGACCCTGATGAATATGATCGGCTGCCTGGATACTCCAACTACCGGAGATTATATCCTTAACGGCAGTAACGTGTCTAATATGGATGATGCTGAGCTGGCGGAAGTAAGAAACCGCGAAATCGGTTTCGTATTCCAGACCTTTAATCTGCTCCCCCGAACCTCCTGCCTGGCCAATGCCGAACTTCCTTTAATATATGCAGGGATGAAGTCTGCAGAACGCAAAGAGCGGGCTACCGAAGTATTAACTAAGGTAGGACTTGGAGAACGTATCGATCACAAACCTAACGAGCTCTCCGGTGGACAAAGACAGCGTGTAGCTATTGCACGTGCACTGGTTAACCGTCCGTCTATTTTGCTGGCCGATGAGCCTACCGGTAACCTGGATACGAAAACAGGGGAAGAGATTATGATGCTGTTTGAAGAGTTGTATCGTCAGGGAAATACCATTATAGTGGTGACTCATGAGCAAGAAATAGCTGATCACGCCCGACGAATTGTAAGGCTCAGAGATGGCCTCATTGAATCGGATGAAAAGGTGGAGAATCCATTGCTTGCTGATCACCAGCTTGTCTGAGCATAGATAAAAATAGTTGTATAAAAAAAAGGCGCTCACTAGAGCGCCTTTTTAATTTGTTTTAATTCGGTTGAAGGTATTATTTATCTGAAACTGATACCAACACCAGCATTGGCAGTAAAATAGTTTGCTACGGTTGCCTCACCATAAATAGCTATTACACCTAGACGAATCCTAAAGCCCCCCATCAAGTGAACAGAACTTTCACTATCAAGGCTAAAAGAAACAGGGTCAGAAACTACATTATAAAAATCTTGCCCTCCTACATTCGTGTTAACCGGATAATCACCTTTGATATTAAGATCAAGAGAGGCAGTTTGATAACCTACCCCACCATACACAGAAAGTAGTGGTATTTGTTTTCCTACTAACGCATTAAGTACAAATGTGTTAGTAGTTGTTTCCACTGCCTGATCATCAAAGTCAGGATTTGGGTTCGAAGATAAAGAAGGGTCATTAGGATTACGTACACCCTCAGGTTGAAGGTTCAAATTTCCGTTTACGGAAATTTGATTAAAACCGGCCATAACTGATAAATCTACAGGAAGTAGTTTGCTACCTGGTAGCCATTGACCGATATCATGTTTTACAGCGCCACCGAGAATACCAATGTTACCAAATTTTCCGATTTCTGTTTCTGGAAGAAAACGGACGCTTACATCTGTTCCTTTTATCAATCCTAAACTGGCCTGCGCTATTGGTGCAGGAACAAATGAGAAGCCGGTACCCTTAGGCATCGTAAACTCTCCTAATTTATTTCGGTTCTGAGATTCAGGGTCGTCATAAATTTCCAATAAAGGACCTGCAGAATTTTTCCCAGCAATAGAAGGAGTAACTGGATCTTCCCCTTGTGCTACAACAATTTTGTCAAGTCCAAGTGTACTTACATCAAATTTTTGAGCAGTACCGGGTACGAAAGCCAAGGAAGGACGAACCTGAATACTGAACCCTAGTGTTTTCTTTGGGGCAGCAGCTTCATTCCAACCTGCATTTAATCCTGTTCCAAAACCGGTAGGAAAGGGCCTTAAATACTCTTTAGTTAAAATTGTAGCATCGTCTACACCAGCTTTTAAGAAAGCTCCGATATCCCCGAACTGAGCTTTTGCCGTGCCGACTGTAGCAAGGCTTATGACGGATAGGGCACATAAGCCTTTAGTTATTTTTTTGAATTTATTAAACATTCGTACTCCTGATATTTGTTGAGTGTTATGTCCTAATATCTATATAATTTTGCAGAGAGGGAATACCTGTATTCAGGGTTACTAAAAGATCCCTTTTATAGGGAATCAAGCATATTCAGGTATGAATTGTAACGACTGGCAGCTATTTCACCGTCTTCAAAAGCCTGTGCCACACCGCATTTCGGTTCATGAGCGTGCGTGCAATTATTAAACTGACATTCCTGCCGGGGTTCCAGCATCTCCGGAAAAAACAGGGATAATTCCCAAGGTTCTATATTGACCAGCCCGAATTCACGGATTCCGGGCGTATCGGCCAGGTATCCTCCAAAACTGAGAGGAATGAGCTGAGCATAGGTTGTGGTATGTTTCCCTTTGTTTGAAAAGTCGGATACTTCTTTCACCTTCAGATCATAAGAGGGATCAATAGCATTCACCAGGCTTGTTTTCCCTACTCCTGAGGGGCCGATGAAAGCCGAGGTTTTGTCTTTTAGAAGTTCTTTCAGCTTTTGGAGGGAATCGGGGTCTTCTGTGCTTGTGATTAAAAAAGTATAACCCAGCCCGGTATATAATTCTGAGAGTTCCTCGGCAAATTCAAGTCCGCCGCTTTTAGCCAGATCAATCTTATTTAAAATGATGACCGGCTTTACTTCATAGGCTTCACAAGTGACCAAAAACCGATCAATAAACCCTTCCTTTACTTTCGGTTTTTTTATGGATTGAACCACACAGGCCTGATCCAGATTGGCCACCAGTATCTGTTCCCCCTTTTTGCCATGCGTTGCTTGCCGGGTGATGTAATTATCCCGCTCATGGATTTTCTCAATCTTTCCTGATCCGTCATCATTGAGTTCAAATTCCACCCAGTCACCAACAGCAATAGGATTGGTAACTTCTTTCTCACTCAGCCGAAAGCGCCCCGGGAGACGTGATTCTATGATTTCATCTCCGGTATCTACATGATACCAGCTGCCGGTAGATTGTATGACTCGTCCTTTTTGCATGCGACAAAAATAAGGAAGGAAAGGGGATTAACAATATGGAATTATTGAAAGATGAAGATCTCTTATTATTGCTATCTTGGAATTATAGATTTTTCATCTCATGCTGCACATACTTCTTCACTTCATTGTTCCGCTTATTATTGCAAAGGTATTCTATCGTAAAAACTGGATATACGCTTTTCTTATTCTGATAGCAACGATGGCGGTAGATGCAGATCATCTATTAGCTGACCCTGTGTACAATCCGAACCGGTGTTCCATCGGGTTTCACCCCTTGCATACCGTATGGGCAATAGTCGTTTATGTTATGATGTTTGCGTTGCCTTTTTATTTAAAGTCCGGAAATCTTACGGAAAAAGGAAAGAAGTGGAATCGCAGAATTCAAATTGCCGGCTTAGGGCTGCTTATTCACATGGCCCTGGATGGGGTTGATTGTATAATGTAATTGTATAATGTAGAACAAGAGTTTAGAAGCCTACTCTATTCAACTCTTTATTATAATTCATGTTAACAAGGTATTTGGTTTTATGAGGGATGGAGTATTCCGGGTTATAAAAACTCCCTCCATGCCACAAGCTATCTGTTTTAAAAAATTGAATGATCTGTCGATCGACTTTAGTTCCAAATCCCTTAACTATATCAACAGATTCAACTTCCACTTTCTTATTGAAGGTGAGCATATAGAAAGCAGATTCAGTATCTAAATTCAGGTTATTGTAATTCATGAAGAATTCAGTATAAATCTCCATGTCATAATAGATTCTAAACTCACTGTGAAGATTTGGAAAATTGGTTTTTAAGTAAATCAGTTTTTCTATCTGATTTTGCGCAACATCTGCCCGTGGAGCTTTTTTGCCGTTTGTCAAGGAGATAGGAATGGGATTGGCACACCAACTGAGTATGTAATTTCCGTTTTCTCCTTTCTGAAGATATAACAACCACTTTTGACCTGGCCTCACTGCAACTTCACATTGACCATCATAGCTTACTTCGGGTGTCCCCGAAACTAATATCGAATCAGGGAATACACCTTTATATGTTTCGATTGAACTTAGATGAGCTTTGTATGGCCTTTGATTTTTGAATTTTTCTGCTTCTTCAATCGAAGTTATTTCTACTACTCCAATAAAGTCTTCGGTCATATACCGGTCGGTTACTCCGGAAGAAAGACAGCTACAAGCCATTGAATATTGAATGGAAAGCAAGGAGACTAAAAAAAGCAGGCAAACTCTCATAAATGAATTACTACATTCTACTTGATTTATCTTAAAGGTTATAAATCTAAGCGAATAAAAAAAGAGCGGGCAAAACCCGCTCTTTTAAATACATGGATGATGTCAAAAATGATTAGTCTTCATCATCACGACTTACCACTTCCACATCTTTTGCCGGCATTTTGCCGTTCTTACCGGATACGGAAGCTTTGTGGGCTTCACTTACTTTAAAGAAATCGGAAGCGTCTTGCACCGGTTCATCTTCAAGGATGATATCCAGCAGGGGATCCATTCTTTCCAAATACTGTACTTCAAGATCGCCGAGTACTTCTTCTTCAATCTCAGCTACATCTTTCTCGTTTTTCTTTGGAAGCAGTACTTTTTTGATTCCCGCTCGCTTAGCCGCCAGTACTTTCTCCTTGATTCCTCCAACAGGCAGTACAAGTCCCCGAAGGGTAATCTCACCGGTAAGAGCGATGGTGCCTTTAACCTTACGTTGCGTAAAGATGGAGGCAATGGCCGACATCAGGGAAACACCGGCTGAAGGTCCGTCTTTAGGAACCGCTCCTGCAGGCACGTGTACGTGTAAATCCCAGTATTTAAATGCTTCTTCCGGGATACCAAACTTATCGGAGTGTGCTTTCAAATAAGAAACAGCAAGCATAGCCGATTCTTTCATCACATCTCCAAGCTGACCGGTAATGTTCAGCTTTCCGGAACCTTTCGATACGCTGGCCTCAATGAAGAGGATATCACCACCGTAAGGCGTCCATGCCATTCCGGTAGCAACACCGGGGACGGTGGTTCGCTCGGCGGCATCGCTGAAGAATTTTCGCTTACCGAGAAATTCTTCTACGTCATCAGCCTTCACATCAAACTCATCGATTTCACCTGAGGCTATCTTAGCAGCTACGCCACGACAACATCCTGCAATTTGTCGCTCAAGATTACGTACACCGGATTCCCGCGTGTATTGATCAATAAGCCGTTCAATGGAATCATCCGTGAAAGAAATCTGATCTTCTTTGAGACCATTTTCCTCAATTTGCTTAGGTATCAGATACTTCTTGGCAATTTGAGTTTTCTCTTCCAGCGTATAACCACTGATGTTGATGATCTCCATACGGTCTTTCAGCGGAGCCGGAATGGTATCCAGTGAGTTTGCCGTAGCGATGAACATCACCTTCGACAAGTCATACTCAAGCTCGAGATAGTTATCGGTGAACGTATCGTTCTGTTCCGGATCAAGAACCTCGAGCAGGGCAGAGGTGGGGTCTCCGCGGTAGTCGGCACCTACTTTGTCAATTTCATCCAGCATGATAACCGGGTTGCCTTTCCCTGCTTTTTTCATAGATCGGATAATGCGGCCGGGAAGTGCACCGATGTAGGTTCGTCGGTGACCGCGAACTTCGGCTTCATCTCTGATTCCTCCCAGGCTGAAGCGTTCAAATTCTCTGTTTAAGGCTCTTGCAATCGATTTACCTAAACTGGTTTTACCAACTCCCGGAGGGCCATAAAAACAGAGGATAGGAGCTTTCATATCCTGCTTGAGTTTTAATACGGCCAAGTACTCAACAATTCGTTTTTTGACCTTCTCCAGGCCATAGTGATCTTCATCGAGCACTTTTCGTGCGTACTCCAGATCCAATTTGTCTTCTGAAAACTCTTCCCACGGAAGGTCCAAAATCCATTCCACGTAACTGTAAATGATCCCATAGTTCGGAGAGGCATTTGGAGTCATCTCCAAACGCTGTAGTTCTTTCTCAGCGGTTTCGCGGGCGCTATCAGGAAGCTTTTTACTTTTAAGACGGTCGCGCAGTTTCTCAATATCCTGTTGCTCTGCATCTTCGCCAAGTTCTTCCTGAATGGCTTTCATTTGCTGCCGCAGGTAGAACTCCCGCTGCTGATCATCAATATCCGACTTTACTTTGGTTCGGATTTTTTCACTCATATCCAGTACCTGAACTTCCTTCTCAAGGAATTCCATAACCTTTTCGAGGTTATCAGAAAACTTTCGTACTTCCAGAAGGGTCTGTTTATCGGAAACAGATACATTCAAATTGGAGGAAATGAAATTCAGCAGAAACGTAGGGCTGTTAATGTTATTTACAGCTATTGATGCCTCCGAAGGAATGTTAGGAGACATGTTGATGATCTTAGTCGCAGTCTCTTTTATGTTCCGAACCGAAGCGTCTAATTCTAAGCCTTCAATATCCATTTCCTTGTTATAAGGCTCCACATCGGCCTTAAAATAAGGGGAGCTTTGAGTAAACTTTTTGACTTTAAAATTAGACTTACCCTGAATGACAATACTCTTACTGCCATCCGGCATTTTGATAAGCTTCAGGATCTGAGCGACCGTTCCAATTTTATGGAGGTCTTTGTACTCGGGTTCTTCTATATCTTCGTTCTTCTGAGTAACAACCCCAATAGTTTTGTCGCCATCGTAGGCTTCTTTGACGAGAGCCAGTGAACGATCACGCCCGACGGTAATCGGAACCACAACTCCCGGAAATAGTACGGTGTTTTTAAGGGGTAGAATGGGGAGAGAATCAGGAATTTCAGCTTCAGTCAGTTCTTTTTCTTCTTCTTCTGACATGAGGGGTATAGCCTGCTCAAAATCATCAAAGTTGTCGTCAGACTGATCAAATTTCTCAAATAAGTCAAAGCGCTGTTTCATAAATAAAAATATCTGCAGTTTTTTTGTTTGATCTACTGAATGCAAATACGGAGCCATATCATTCACACAAAACAAAGCGTCAGAAACACCCGCTGCCTGTCAGTAATGTAGGGCAAAGTGGCAGTCTTTAAAAATGCAACTGAAGGGTAGCTACCGAAACCCCGGTTATTGTGGGTTGATTAGTGAGGGAATCTGGAGTTAAGAGGGCTGCAACCGAGAAGTCCCATTTCTTTGTCTCGATAGCTGTTCCAAGGCTCAAAAAATCAGGTTGTTCTGCTTTAAATTGAATGCCTCCACGAAGTGGTAAAAACTTAAATGGACGTAATTCGATACCGAAAGAAGAAATAACTTTGGTTGAATTGAAGGCGTTATTTGTCAGGCCGATACTGATATCACCCATTAGCTTCAGTCTGTTAATTTCAAGCAGAGCTCCGCCATGAACCGCCATGGGCAACAAAGTGGAAAAGGATGCCCTGTTTCGGTTGGTTCCTATAAAAGGATTGTCTTCTCCATATTGTTCTATAAATGAAATGTATTGCCCCCGGGTGCCGGTAAACATTTCATTACTCACCGAGGTTGGTACCGCAGCATTCATTGTTGTGTCCATATCCATGGAGATGCTAAGCTCGTTGTTGTTGTACGAAACGAATCCAATGTCGGTCATGGAAAACGACAAGCGTAACGATTTTCGGGTGGGTTGCTGATCCGGACGAACGGCAGAGAGGTCACTACCCAGGGTGAGGAGATAGGTTACGCCAATATCCAGACCTGCTCCGATGCCATCAAAAGTGAAATAGTTATTATTGAATGACTGTGTGTTGGCGGTTTGTATGTTGTTGCCGTTAAAATAAGCAAGGGTGGAAGCCGAAAATTCTCCGGTGGCATCATAGGAAAAAGATTCAATTCTTTGAACGGAATTACCCTGTTGCTGGTAAACATTCTCCCAGACAGCATTTTGGTAGTTCCCACTAACCACGATTTTAGGTGCTATTCCGATAACAAAATTATCAAGACGAGGGGTTAAGCCCGTTAAAAAAGGAAACGATTCCGCATACCCAAAAGACAGTTCATGAAGCGTTTGGTATCGATGGATTAAAGTACGATCGAGCACATTATTGCCGTCCCGGTCTTCCTGAAATTCATTGACATACCAACCTTTACCGGCTTTGAAATTAGAAGAAGTACGCGTTCTGAGAGCTATAGAAAACGATCTGTTTTCTCGCTTCCACTTCATGCCTAAAACAGTTGCATCGTAGCGGGTAGTATTGTCAGAAAGGGTAGCATTACGGGGATAATTCTTATCCAGAATTTCATCCCGGTTTGAACTGAAGGATGCTCGGTTTCCTGATTCATAGGCTGTTAAATAATCCCGGGCGTTTTCATACTGTAAATTCGGATCATCAAAATTCTCAAAGGGATTGAAGAAGAAACCGCCGATGCCAACCCCGATAGAGAAATCACCCTCGCGGTCACGAATCATGAGGTTAGCCGGGTTATAGAAATTGGCATTGTAGTCGGTAATATAGGTACTTCCTCCACCTCCAAGAGCCATATTTCGTGGAGTGATAACAGGTTGTGCAAGCACCGAAAAGCTGCTTAAACACAGGAACAGTAGTAAAAATATTGCCTGCCGACTATACATGATATCTTAACGCTAAAAAGGGGTAATCTGTTACTTACTAATCAATTACCTGTAAAGGAGCTGCCCTCAACATTAACTTTTTTTGTCCTCTATTCTTGAAAAATACAACAACTTTGGCATCTGTTCCTAATCCCGATCTGGAAATGATTTTACCGGGACCGAATTTTGAGTGCATCACTTTAGTGCCAACCTGGAAAGGATCTTCTCCATCCTCATAGTCGTAGTGAATGGTGGCGGAAGGTGACTTATAGGTTTTTTTGGTGTGAGATTGTTTCCAATCGTGATCTATTTCCATTCCGGAACCGCCAGAGGATTTATTTTCAAATCGATCTTTCCTTTGCGAGATGGTAGCACCTGTTTCGGTTTGCACTACACCGGCGTCCACTTCATCCAGAAACCGGGAACGAGACTGGCGCATTTCTTCCCCAAACTTAAACCGACTGCGACAGTGGCTGAAGAACAGGCGTTCCTCAGCTCGGGTAATGGCTACATAAAACAAACGGCGCTCTTCTTCGATATCCACGTCAAAATTATCGCGGGCACCCATAGGGAAGAGGTTTTCTTCCAGGCCAACAATAAATACACACGGGAATTCTAGTCCTTTGGAGGCGTGAACGGTCATCAGGGTAATGGCGGGTTTGTCCTCGTCAAACTTATCGGTATCGGTGATCAGGCTTATCTCCTGTAGAAAAGCACTCAGGGAAGGTTTCTCTTTTCCTTTTTCGTAATAAGAGATTGCATTCTGAAGTTCTATGATGTTATCCCTGCGCATCATGGACTCATGCGAATTTTCCTCAACTAAAGCTCGCATATAACCGGATTGTTCCAGCATGGCTTTCACAGTATCTGAAATACTCTCCCCACCTTCTAGGTTACTTCTCAAACGGTTAATCATATCCACAAACTCCCGGACACGTGCTTTAGCCGGTTTATATACATCCAGATCCTCGATGTTCTGAATGATGTTCCAGATAGAACTGCTTTCTTCCCGAGCCTGCTTAATCAAATCCTGTATGGATTTATTTCCAATCCCCCGAGAAGGTTCGTTAATGATCCGCAGAAGGTTTGTTTCGTCATGTGGATTTACCAGCAGCGTGAGATAAGCCAGCACGTCCTTAATTTCTTTGCGCTGGTAGAAGGAGAGTCCGCCAACTAGCTGATAAGCTAAATCTTTCCGACGAAGTGCTTCCTCAAAAACTCGTGACTGGTAGTTAGTACGGTAAAGGATGGCAAAATTATTGTTCTTATAGCCGTGCTTCATCTTCAGGTTTTGAATATGACTGGCTACACGATTTGCTTCATCCCGCTCATCAAAATTCTCGAGTACGGTAATGCGCTCTCCATAATCCTGCTCCGTCCACAGTGTTTTATCAAGCTGCTTGGTATTCTGTTTGATGATGGAATCGGCACATTGAAGAATAGCTTTTGTAGACCGGTAGTTTTGTTCCAACGGAACCTGGGTAGCGTTCTCGTAATCTTCCTTAAAATTAAGGATGTTGGATATATCAGCTCCCCGAAAGGAATAGATACTCTGGGCGTCATCACCAACCACACAAATATTTTCGTACTTGGCGGCTAATAATTTGGTGACTGTATACTGAGCATGATTAGTATCCTGATACTCATCAATCAGGATATACTTAAAACGGTCCTGGTATTTTTCCAGAATATCCGGGTGCTCCTGAAAGAGCTGAATAGGTTTTACCAGCAGATCGTCAAAATCCATGGCGTTGCTTTGCTTCAGTCGCTTGTTGTAGATTTTATACACCCTGGCCGTGATGTCATCCAGCGTGCTGCTCACAAAACGATCCTGATAAGTGTCAGCTTCTATCAGCTGGTTTTTAGAGTCGCTTATTTTGTTGTGAATGGTCTTGGGTTTGATCTCTTTGGGATCAAAATTGAGTTCCTGCAGAATTTGCTTGATTACCGTCTGGGAGTCGTTGGTATCATAAATAGTGAAGTCGGATCCATATCCGATTTTATCGGCTTCAAAACGAAGAATCTTCGAGAAAATAGAGTGGAAGGTTCCCATCCAGAGCTTTTTGGCTTTGTCGCCAATCAGGTTCTGAATTCGTTCTTTCATCTCCCGCGCTGCTTTGTTGGTAAAGGTTAGCGCAAGAATCTGCTCAGGAGCTGCTTTGTACTGCTGCAGCAGATAAGCGATTCGATAAGTCAGTACTCTTGTTTTTCCGGAACCCGCACCGGCTACAATAAGCAGTGGACCATCGGTGTGGGTTACGGCCTTTTTCTGCTGCTTATTCAGCCCGGATAGAAAGTCAGGTCTGCCTTTTGGTTCTTCTGAAGGAAGTGAAAATGTTTTCATAATATTCTTTTAACCACAAAGGCTCAGAAAGTTAAAATAGCTATAACTACAAAACTTGTTCTTTGTATTCCTCAGTGAGCGATGTGATTATTTTTCAAAGTCTTTGAGTTGTTCCCGCAGTTTAGCAAGGCTGTCTTCCGTGTCGGCTTTTTTCTTTTTCTCAAGCTCAACAACGTTTTCAGGAGCATTGTTGATGAAGCCTTTGTTGGCCAGCTTCTTCTCTATGCCCGACAGAAATCCTTCTAAACGATCAATCTCTTTTTGGATGCGTTCGCGCTCTTTTTCAAAATCAACCAGCCCGTCCAGCGGTACAAAAAGCTCGTTTCCATCCACAATAGAGGAGGAGTAAACCTTGGGTTTGTCAATCTCGGTTGAGATGGTGAGCGATTGAATGCTCTCCAATTTTTTCAGCACCAGCTGATTCTCAAGTAAGGCATCTGCTGTTGTTTGTTCTTTGGTGCTGATCAGAACATCCAGTTCTTCCTTTGGAGAAACATTCACTTCTGAACGGATATTTCTCAGCGAGGAAACCATTTGCTGGAGAGTGCCAAAAAGCTTGAGATCGTCTTCACTCAATTTTGAATCATCTGCTTTTGGCCACTCGGATATAAGCAGTGCTTCATTCGTGCTTCTATCCTGAATATGCTGGTAAATTTCTTCGCTGATAAACGGCATGAAAGGATGGAGGAGCTTCATGAGCTGCTCAAAAAATCCAAGTGCTGTATTCAGCTTATCCACAGGGATTTTCTCTCCATACACTTCCGGTTTGGCTAATTCTATGTACCAGTCGCAGAAGTCATCCCAGATGAGGGAGTACACTTTTTTGAGGGCGTCATTCAGCTTATAGTTGTCAAAGTCTTTGTTTACTTCCAGAATGGTTTGCTGAATACGAGCAGCCATCCACCGGTCTGAAATATCATTTTCATTGATTTTCAGGGTAGGCACGTAGCTCTCACTCTCTTCCATATTCATGGTAAGGAAGCGGAAAGCATTCCAGATTTTATTACAGAAATTCCGGCCTTGCTCGCACAGTTTTTCATCAAAAGGGAGGTCGTTACCGGCCGGGGTCGCAAAAAGCATTCCCATGCGGATACCATCAGCTCCGTACTTCTTAATAAGCTCCAGTGGGTCCGGTGAGTTTCCTAAACTCTTGCTCATTTTCCGGCCTTTTTTGTCCCTTACGATACCTGTGTAGTACACATTATCGAAGGGTTTATCATCCATGTATTCATAGCCGGAAACAATCATTCTTGCCACCCAGAGAAACATAATCTCGGGAGCTGTTACTAAATCTTTGGTAGGATAGTAATACTGAAGCTCTTGGTTGGCTTTACCGGTTCGGATATAATCCGGATCAAAAACAGAAATAGGCCATAACCAGGAAGAGAACCAGGTATCCAGTACATCTTCATCTTGTCTCAGGTCAGAAGCTTTCAGGACTTGGTTGCCTGATTTCTCTTGTGCTTTCGGGAGAGCTTCTTCCAGTGATTTAGCGACTACATAATCATCGTGGCCTTCTCCGTAATAAAACACGGGAATGCGATGTCCCCACCAAAGCTGTCGGCTAATATTCCAGTCCCGGATATTCTCCATCCAATGGCGGTAGGAATTCTTGAATTTAGCCGGGTGAAATTCAACCGTATCGTCCATCACGTTATCGAGGGCAGGCTTGCTAAGCTGATCCATATCCACCCACCATTGCAAAGATAAACGTGGCTCGATCGGAACGTCAGTGCGTTCAGAGAATCCTACCTTATTCTTGTAATTTTCTACTTCTATAAGGTGGCCGGTTTCTTCAAGGTCGTTAGCTATTTTCTTACGAACGTCGAATCGATCTTCGCCAATGTATAACTGAGCAGCCTCACTCATGGTACCATCGGCATTCAACACATCAATAGTTTCAAGGCCGTGTTTTTGGCCAATCTCATAGTCATTAACATCATGGGCCGGTGTAATTTTCAGGCAGCCGGTTCCGAACTCCATATCTACATAATCATCCTGAATAACCGGAATTTCACGATTTACCAAAGGCACCCTTACCTTTTTGCCATGAAGATGTGTGTAGCGTTTATCATCCGGGTTTACACACACAGCGGTATCGCCTAAAATAGTTTCCGGGCGGGTAGTAGCGATGGTTACGTACTCGTCTTCACCCACAATCTTATAACGAACGTGGTACAGCTTGGAATCCACTTCTTTGTGAATGACCTCTTCATCACTCAATGTAGTTTGAGCAGCCGGATCCCAGTTAATCATCCGCTCGCCACGATAAATTTTACCTTTATCGTGTAGATCTATAAAAACGTCAATAACACTTTCTGAGTAATCCTCATCCATGGTGAAAGCCGTTCGATCCCAGTCGCAGCTGGCTCCCAGCTTTTTCAATTGTTCAAGGATGATTCCGCCGTGCTCGTGGGTCCATTCCCAGGCATGTTCCAGAAATTCTTCACGAGTCAGGTCTTTCTTGGTGATCCCCTTAGAGCGAAGTTTGCGTACTACCTTAGCTTCGGTTGCAATAGAGGCATGATCGGTTCCGGGGACCCAGCAAGTATTATAGCCTTGCATACGTGCCCGGCGGACCAAAACATCCTGAATGGTATTGTTCAGCATGTGTCCCATATGCAGCACACCGGTAACATTGGGAGGGGGGATGACTACGGTAAATGATTCTCGTTCGTCCGGCTCAGAATGGAAATAGTTGTTTTCCATCCAGTAGGCATACCATTTATCCTCTACTTTAGAGGCGTCGTATTGGGCGGGAATTTCTTTGGTGGTTTTATCAGAACTCATAAATCGAAATCAGTATACAAGAGTTTAATTAATGCAGAAGATGGCAGAAAGCAGAATTCAGAACTCAGGATACTGCTCACTGAGTTCTGTGTTCTGAATTCTTTAAATTACTTCACTCGTTTCAGGAGCACGCCAAAGTGACCGTCACATCCATGCTTGTGAGGGAATGTTTGATAGGCCTTTCCTTCTTCGGCTAATACTTCTTCCGGCAGGTAATCTTCCAGCGGCTCGAGCTCAAAGTTGTCGTACTTCTCAAGGAACTTGGTAATCTGTTCCATATTCTCTTCCGGCTCCAGAGAACAGGTGCTGTACACCAGTCGACCTCCACGCTTCACCATATTTGCCGCTTCTTCCAACAGTTGTTCCTGAAGTTCAACCGCGTTTTTAAGGCCTTCTTCATCTCGTCTCCAGCGCAGGTCGGCACGTTTGCTCAACACCCCGGTACCTGTACAAGGGGCATCCAGAAGTACAGCATCCGCCAATCCAAGGGATACTTCAAGTACATCTCCACGGCGGATCTTAATATTCTCGGCTCCATAGTTAAGAGCACTTTCTGCCAGTTTTTCCAACCGCTCTGAAGAAATGTCTACGGACAGGATTTCACCTTCAGCCTGCATCAGGTCGGCCATCATGATGGATTTGGTTCCCGGAGCGGCACAAAGATCAAATACTTTTTCACCCGGTTGTGGGTCTAAAACGGTAGGGGCAAAACCGGCCGCGATATCCTGCACCAGGCAAATGCCCTTGCTCAATAATCCCTTTTCAATAAAAGGCTGAACAGATTCTACCTGATAATAGTAAGGAAGCCAGTCGCTGGGTTCAGCTATCACATCCATTTTCTCTATACGAAGCTCAAAGTTTTTTGGCTTGGTTCGCAGCGTGTTCACCCGAACATAATAATGAGGACGGGAGTTGTTGGCTTGCATCAGCTGAAAGGCTTCACGTTCTCCAAAACGTTTTCTCCATCGCTCCACCATCCACTCAGGGTGAGAAAAAGTAGTAGCCACCAGTTTGTTTCGATCTTTAAAAGCCGGCTTTGGGAGCTTTTCACGATCTCTCTGCAGATTTCGCATGATGGCGTTTACCAGATCGCCGGTCTTAGATCCTAATTTGGCTTTGGCAATTTCGACGGACTCATTGATGGCAGCATAGTCGGGGGTGCTGTCCATAAACAGCATATCATAGATAGCGAGTCGTAATATATTCTTAAGGCCCGGCTTCATTTCAGCTACGGAAACGCTTGAGAATTCATCAATCAAAAAGTCGAGATAGCTTCGCTTACGTAGAATGTTCTGCACATACTCTCTGACCTGAGCCCGTTCTCTGGGTTCAAGTTCATCAGCCAGGTTGTAATCCAACCTCTGATTTTCATCAAAGTTTATGAGAATGTCTACACTTACCGATCGTTCTGATAGTTCAGTTTCCAAAAGAGTCGAATTTTAAAATTGTGGTTACCTGCTACAAAAAAAGGTGATTTTCGTCACCTTATTGTCATGGATGATGCAATAAAACGAGCCACGATTTAGGGCGTGGCTCAATAGCCTGTAAAGATAAAATTTTAACAGGGGAGTTGCTAATGGAAGTAGCTCCAATTTAGCAGATTTTTAGTATCTGATTTGTTGATCTGATGGATACTCAACCTGATAGTCGAATCTTAAGGATTCTGAACTGTTTGGAGTCAGGGTTAAAGTCCAGGTTACGATACCCGTCTCTTTGTTCAGATTTCCACCACTTAGCCGGTTTGCATTCACTTTTATGTCTTCGTTTTTAGAGATCGGAAGCTGATCTTTAACGGTTATAGTAATGGGCTCCGACTTGGTATTTCGGATATTTATTTCCCAGGCATGTTTTTCTCGTACTCTGTTTCCAAAGAAATTTCGTTCTTCGAAATCCCGGAGTTTAGTGCGATCCACTGTTATTCCTTCATCACGGCCGAGTGAAACCGATAGGGTGTCATCAAATGAATTGGGGTTTAATCGGGTGGTGCCAATAAAACTGTTATCGAAGTAGACATTGGTTTCTCCGGCAATCAAATTCAATTCGTCCCAGTCCGATATCTTCCCAATCAGATAAGCATTTTGCGCATATTTTGGGATGGTTGAATAGGTGTAATCAGTAACAACTTTGGCGCGTTTGATTTCGACATTATGGGCTTTCCCATCTGATGGAATGGTATATGGAATATTAATTTTGTAGCTGAAAGATGTTTGGTTCTGGGCGAAGTCAACACTTGGTAATTGAGCCTCCATAGGCATCTCTGCTCGCTGAACAGCATCAGATTCTGCATATCCCGTAACTACTAATTCGTTCAGCATTCTTTGTTTTGCAGCTGCCGGAAAGGCTTGAACAAAATCGACGTAGGTTGGAGAAATAGTTGGCAAAGTTGCACTGACTGACGGATTTCCTGAGTTTATGGTAAGACTCACATTATCCCAATCAATGCCGGTATTCTGATATACTTTTGCTTTATAATTGATGCTTAACGGTTCTGAAACACTCTGCGAACGAAGGTCATAGGTAGGTGTCCAGCCTGCCGAACGAACCAGATAACTAAGGGAAAATGTCAGGGTTTGGTCTTGCTCCGAACTAACTTCCGCAATTACTTCAGAAAACCGTTTATGGTGACTACCGCTTAATTCTCGAATCTGAGCATTTACTTTATTCAATTCGGTTCGTTTTCGGTTAATCCTTTCGGATAGGGAGATTCTCTCCCTCTCAAGTTTAGATGCCCGGCTTCGGTAAAGATCAAGAAATTGGGTGAGTTCAGCAGCTGTCAGTTCATGATTTTCTACTACAGAGGTGGTACTTTCAAGCAATCTCATTTCACGCTGTATTACATTAAGGTCTGATTCCAGAAAAGTAACTTCTTGTTGAAGAGAGTCTCTTTGCTGTTTGAGTTTTGAAACCTCCGGGTTTTGTTGCTCAGATTTAAAGTAATCAAACCTTTGTGTTATGGATAGAACGGTAAACTGTCCATCAGCCTTAAGCTGGATGCTGTTTTGATTCAGAGAAGGAGAGAGTCGTTCAAAAACAACAATGTTTTTCCCGGCTTTTAAATTGACGGTAGCCTTTCGCTGGATCTGTGCCTGTTGCCTGTGCACGGTTACCTGATCAATCTGAGAAGTAGTAATCAGGGAGTCTGCATTCGGGAATGCATTCACAAAAAAGAAGAGCGCAAATAGGAGGGTGTTCATAATTCACTTGATTGATTAAATGGGTTGATTAACATCAATATAGCAGCTCATAATTAAACCCGCATTTTGATGTGAGGCTGATGCTCATCAAACTAAGCGGGGGTATAATAATTGTATGTAATATTTCATGAGAATTTTGATTGCCTCTCTTTATGTATCTGCCTATCTTTACCAGCCTTTGCAGTAGTGCATAATTCAGGCTACTAATTCATCAAAGCAAAACTAACAAAATCGCGATATAGCACATGAATAAAGGAACGATAGCACAGGTAATTGGACCTGTAGTTGATGTTGATTTCTCAGAAAGTAAAACGCCGGCTGTTCTCAATGCCCTTGAGATTAAGATGGAAGACGGCTCAACCCTAACTCTCGAAGTAGCTCAACACCTTGGTGAAGATCGTGTGCGTACCATCGCGATGGACTCTACCGACGGACTTGTTCGCGGAATGGAAGTTGCTGACACCGGAAAAGCTATTTCAATGCCGGTTGGAGAAGATATCCGAGGCCGACTGTTTAATGTAGTGGGCGAGTCTATTGATGGAATCGATTCTCCGGAAGGAAAAGGATCATATCCTATTCACCGACAAGCTCCGGCTTTCGATGAGCTGGCTACTTCAACCGAGATGCTTGAAACAGGTATTAAAGTAGTTGACCTGCTTTGCCCGTATGCCAAGGGTGGTAAAATTGGATTATTCGGTGGTGCCGGTGTAGGTAAAACCGTTTTGATTCAGGAGCTGATCAACAATATCGCGAAGCAGCACGGTGGACTTTCCGTATTTGCCGGTGTTGGTGAGCGTACCCGTGAAGGAAATGACCTTCTGCGTGAATTTATCGAGTCCGGTATTATTAACTACGGCGATGAATTCAAAGAATCTATGGAAGAGGGAGACTGGGATCTTTCCAAAGTAGATCAAACCAAATTAAAAGAATCTCAGGCTACGCTGGTATTCGGTCAGATGAATGAGCCTCCGGGTGCACGTGCACGAGTGGCCCTGTCCGGATTGACAGTAGCTGAATACTTCCGTGATGAAGTATCCCGTGACATCCTGCTCTTTATTGATAACATTTTCCGATTTACCCAGGCCGGTTCCGAGGTGTCAGCACTTCTGGGACGTATGCCTTCAGCGGTAGGATACCAGCCAACACTGGCTACTGAGATGGGTGACCTTCAGGAACGTATTACTTCTACCAAGAATGGGTCTATTACTTCGGTTCAGGCTGTATATGTACCTGCCGATGACTTGACTGACCCTGCTCCGGCAACCACATTTACTCACCTTGATGCAACGACGGTACTTTCCCGTGCGTTAACTCAGATCGGTATTTATCCTGCGGTAGATCCTCTGGATTCTTCCTCAACTATTCTGGATCCTAAAGTAGTAGGACAGGAGCATTACGAAGTAGCCAACCGCGTTACCCGACTGCTTCAGAACTACAAAGATCTTCAGGATATTATTGCAATCCTTGGTATGGATGAGCTTTCTGATGAAGATAAGCAGGTTGTACACCGTGCTCGTCGGGTTCAGCGTTTCCTTTCACAAAACTTCCACGTGGCCGAGCAGTTTACAGGTCAGCCGGGTGTGTATGTGAAAGTGGATGAAACTGTGAAAGGCTTCAAAATGATTCTTGACGGTGAGCTTGATCACCTTCCTGAAAATGCTTTCTACATGGTTGGAGATATCAACGAAGCTATTGAAAAAGGTGAGAAGCTGCTCGCTGAAGCTGAAGAACAAGAAGCTGCTTAAATCTAATCAGGTATTTTCATGAGTTCATTTAATGCACAGATTTTAACCCCGAACGGCTCTCTTTTTGAGGGAGAAGTAAGCGGGGTGAAGCTTCCCGGAACGCAGGGTAGCTTTGAAGTCAAGGCAAATCACGCGCCTATTGTTTCCACTTTAGAAAAAGGAAACGTGCTGGTGCGTAAAGAAGATGGAGATACAAACTTTTTGATCTCCGGTGGGTTTGTTGAAGTCAATAATAATAAACTTACCTTGTTGGCAGAATCTGTAGAAGAAGCCTGATTCTGAAACCATTTATTATTTAGTGTTAAGAAGCCGGTGGGAACATCGGCTTTTTTATTTGGGATATAGTACTATATTAGTAGTAGATATAAATTTTAAAGAACTATGAAACAGATCCTGCTTTTAATCGCGCTGATTGTCCCGCTTTCGGGCTTGGCTCAACAACAACCTGATACTACGTTTGCAGTCAACATCGATAAACCCCGGTACGAATCAGGTGAAGGCCCCGTTGTTTGTTTTGACTCTGCTCACAATAATTTTCATACACTGAACGGAGGTTTTGCCCCCACTGGCTATATTCTAAGAAAAGACGGTTATCAAACCATCGATTATCCCGAGCCGGCTGAGAAGATAAGCGAATTAGAAGGATGCAGCATATTTCTAACCGTAAATCCACTTCATGAAAGTAATCTCGGTAACTGGCAACTTCCGAATCCACCTGTTTACTCTGAGAAAGAGGTTGAAACGATCAAGAACTGGGTGGCAGAAGGAGGTAGCCTGTTCATGATAGCCGATCATATGCCTTTTCCGGGAGCAGCATCAAACCTGGCTGGTGCTTTTGGTTTTGAATTCAGCAATGGATTTGCCCGACTCAACAAAGAAGGAAATACACCGGATATATTTAGTCTGGAGAATGGAAGACTAAAACAAAGCGCGGTTACGGAAGGGATATCCTCTGTTACTTCCTTTACAGGTTCAGCATTCACTTATCCTACCGAAGCAAAGCCGGTTATGTTATTTGAGGAAGGGGATATCAGTCTGGAGCCGGAAATAGCCTGGCAATTTTCTGACACCACCAAAACAATAGATCTGGGAGGGCATGCTCAGGGCGCTATCATGGAATATGGAAAAGGTCGGTTAGCTGTTTTTGGAGAAGCCGCTATGTTTACTGCTCAAAAAATCACTAATCAACAAGGTGAATTTAAATTTGGGCTGAACAACCGAGAAGTGGCTCCTCAGAACGTTCAGTTCCTGCTCAACATCATCCATTGGCTGGATGAAGGCCGGTAACTATTACCAGCCTATTCGACCTTTATCTTTATCCTTCACCAGCTCGTTTTGAGTTTTATCCGGGTCTTCCGGCATTACAAAACCGGGAGGTGGATCGAAAGCATCGTACTTCCAATAGGCCTGATCATCAGCCGTAGCATAATTTATAAAGGTACCCACAATTGGCAGGGCGGAACGGGCACCCTGACCTATATAAGTATCCTCCGGGAAGCGAATTCGCCGGTCGGCTCCACCTACCCAGGCACCCATTACAATGTGAGGCATCATAGCCACAAACCAGTTATCTGCACTGTTTTGAGTGGTTCCAGTTTTACCGGCCACATCCTGACGTACGCCATACACATTTCGTAAACGAACACCTGTTCCGTAGAAATCTTCTCCGCCACGAATTACCCCTCGAAGCATATCGGTAATAATATAAGCTGTTTCCGGGCTGATTACTTCTTTGGTGTAGTCGGGGTGAAATTCTTTAAGGATGTTTCCTTCTCGGTCTTCAATTCGGGTGATGGCAATGGGTTCAATATGAACTCCTTTATTGGCGAAGGTAGTATAGGCACTTGTTAATTCCAGCAGCGAGACTTTTGCTGTTCCCAACGCTATAGAAGGGTAGGCCGGGGTTTCACTCATGTCGATACCAAGATTGGAAGCCATGGCCTTAATTTTTCTGGCTGCAGGGTCAAGCTCCCATAACTTATTGGTTCCCGGAGCTCCGGCAATTTCAGGAAGCAGGCGCACCGTAACGTTATTCATACTGCGGGCGAGGGCTTCCCTAAGCGTAACATTGATTGGTCCGTCATGGACCGTTTCATCTTTAGGGTTCCAGATCTTTCCGGCCCGGTCGCGGAAGGTTACCGGGAATTTGGAGAACTTGTGGTAGGGTTTATATCCGTTATCTATGGCTACAGCATACACAAAAGGTTTAAAGGTAGAACCGGCCTGCCGCCGTGCTTGATATACATGGTCATATTGAACATTTCCATAATCGGTTCCACCTACCCAGGCTAATACTTTTCCGTTGCTGGGCTCGATAGCTACAAAACCTGATTCAAGTTTTGTTCGGGCTCTTTTTACTGAATCTACAAAAGCGGTATCGGCAAAGAGGGAGTCAAAAACCACTTTCTCTATTTTAGTATCATACTTGGAAAAGCCGTTTTTATACCGATCGGTTTCCCGTAAAAATTGACGCAGAAATGATGGATGTTTTTTCCAAAATTCATCCATGTACTCGCCGCCGGGGGAGGTCCACTCTTCTTCATATTTATTTTGAACAGAATCCAGCTTGGTTTTTACTGCACGTTCTGCATGGCGTTGCAGACGGGAATCGATGGTGGTGTAAATGACCAGCCCGTCTTTGTATAAATCATAGCCATTTTCTTCCAGCCAAGGCTGAACCTGCTGGCGTACATATTCTCCGAAATAACGACTTTGGCGACCGGTCTTAAACGGAGGATGATAATCCAGGCCAATGGGTTCTTCCGTAAGCGTGATGTATTCCTGATCGGTTAAAAACCCTCGCTTATGCATTTGCGAAAGAACGATGTCTCGACGACGTTCAGATCGTTCCGGAAAGAGTCTTGGGTTGTAGGCATAAATTGCCTGAAGCGAGCCTACCATCATGGCGGCTTCGTTAATATTCAATTCTTTGGCAGGCTTTCCGTAATGGGTTTGTGCGGCCGCTTCAATACCAAAGGTTGAGTTTGGGAACTCCACCGTATTCAGGTACATCTCGGCAATCTCACGCTTGGTGTATCGCTTTTCGAGCTGGGCGGCGGTAATCATTTCCCGGAATTTACGGGCGATGGAAAATTCCTGTCCGATTTTTTTGTACAGGTTTCGGGCCAACTGCTGGCTGATGGTGGAAGCTCCCTGCCAGCGACCGTTTATCAGGTGCCAGGGAATAGCCAACGTGGCATACATATCAATGCCCCAGTGAGTATAGAAACGGTGATCTTCGGTGGCTACGAGGGCATCGATTACATGAGGGGAAATGTCTTCGTAACGGACCCACTTACGATTCTCAGTAAAATACTTGTCGAGGGTTACACCGTCCCGGCTTCGTACTTCAGAAGCAATGGCGGTTTCCGGATTTTCAAATTCATCAGCAGATGGAAGTCCCTGGAACAGAAAGAATACATATCCTACTACAAACAGAAATAAGACTCCGGCGATACTTCCGGACCAAATCCAAAACTTCCGTAGAGAAGGGGAAGACCCTCCCGGTGCAGATTCTCCTTTTTCTTTTCGTTCCTTTAATATCTTTTTTCGGTATTCCGGGTCGTTGAAATACCGCTTATGATCGATGGGTTCTTTTTTGTCGTCGCTCATGGTGTTTAATTATTTCCCTCGAAAGGTAAAAAATTTTCTGATGCCGCCTTCCACTTAACGAGTTGCATTCCGTCTTTGTTATATAAGGCCATCGTTCGGTGGTTAAAAAATGTTCCTAAATTTATATAGTCTCCTCGCGAAAATGTTTCCACTCTCGGTACATGATCGTGACCGCTTATGATAAAATCTAAATTATGGCGGCCGAATATTTTCTTTGCCTGTCGATTCAATGGCTCAGGATTGTGATTGTTTCTCCTTCTAGTGATGGATGAGAACATTTTCATGGTGGCAAGCCCGGCTTCCGGAGATAATATTTTTTGGTAGGTACTCACAAAAGCCGGATTTCTCAATAAACGATGAAAAGCAGCACGTGGAAAATCAATTTTATTAGCGGCCACTCCATCGCCATGCATTAATAGGAATCGTTTGTCGTTTAGCTCCAGCAGCCTGAAGTTAGGTTCAATCTCGAAACCGCGCTCTTCAAAATGCCCAAAGGTCCAGTTATCATGATTGCCGGTAATGTAAAGGGCAGGAGCAACCATTTTATTATACTCTTCAAAAGCATTTAAGACATTTTTACCCAAATCGGGGACAAATCCTTTTTCGGGATACTCCATCCAGTAATCGAACAGATCTCCCAGAATGTACATTTTAATCTGTTCTTGCTTACAGAAGTGAATAAGGGCAATTAAATCCTGCTCTATACGCTTATTAGTTTCGGATGAAAATGCACCAAGGTGAACATCAGAAATAAAAACATGCTGTCTAAAATCCATTGAACTACTTTTTTCGGGTAATTACAAAATGGATCAGATCTGCGAAGTCCTGTTTAGCGGATGAATTGGGAACTGAATTCAGTACTTCAATTGCCTTGTTGGCATAATCATACATGGTCTGTTTGGCATATTCCATGCCTCCGTTGGAATGAACAAATTCTACAATGTCATCCACGTTTTTGGAAGACTTCTTTCTTTTTTTCATTAATGCACGAATATGGGCAGCATCTTTTTTAGAAGCATGCTCAAAAGCTTTAATAAGAGGGAGGGTTACCTTTCGTTCCTGGATATCGTTTCGGGTAGGTTTGCCCACATCATATACTCCGTAATCAAACAGGTCATCCCTGATCTGAAAGGCAATACCAATACACATCCCGATGTCCCTCATTTTTTGGTGAATCTCTTCATCATCGGTAACCGAAACAGCCCCACATTCACAACAGGTAGAAATGAGACTGGCTGTTTTTTCGGAGATAATCTGGAAATAGCGATCTTCTGTCATATTAAACAGCCCGGCTGTTTTAAGCTGTCGTAATTCCCCTTCACTCATTTTTTGAACGGCACGTGACTGTACCTCTAACAGGTTATGCTCTTTATTTTCGAGAGCGATCAGCAATCCTTTTGAGAGTAAATAATCACCCAATAAAACACCGGCTTTATTCTTCCAGATCTTATTAATACTTACAAACCCTCTGCGCGAGTTCGCTTCATCAACAACATCATCATGAATTAGAGTGGCTGTATGCAGAAGTTCTATCATGGTTGCTGCAATGTAACTGCGGTGGTTGATTTCACCGAATAGATTAGCACTCATGAACACAAGAGTGGGGCGTAACTCTTTACCTTTCTGCCGTAGCAAGTAGTTAATGATCTGATCTAACAGAAACACATCGGACTGTATGGTTTCTTTAAAAAAGCTCCTGAATTCCGACAAGTTTTCAGAAACAGGGGCTGTAATTTCTTTTAAGGTCTTGCGGGTAACGGTCTCCGAATTTATCTGTTCTAACTCTTGGTTATCGATCATCAATTGTGTTGAAATTTTCTTAAACTTGTCGGTGTAATAATTTACTCATAATACGAAACAATTATTTACTCTCACATTACTCACTCACTCTCACTCATTGAAAATTTATGTCAGAAGATTTAGTTAAAGTTAAGACTATTGCAGTTTTGACAAGTGGAGGGGACTCTCCCGGAATGAATGCAGCTGTAAGGGCTGTGGTACGAGCCGCCGCACAATCTAAGATTAAGGTATACGGAGTTAAGCATGGGTACTATGGCTTAATTCATGATGAATTTATTGAAATGGATACACACTCCGTATCGAATATTATACAGCGGGGTGGAACCATCTTAAAATCTGCCCGTTCCGAAGAGTTCCGAATAGAAGAAGGAAGAAAGAAAGCGGCTGAAAATCTGAAGAAATATAATATTGATGCTCTTGTTGCTATTGGCGGTGACGGTACTTTTACAGGAGCTAATTTATTGAGTAAAGAGCATGGTGTGAATGCAGTTGGAGTGCCGGCTACCATCGACAATGATATCATAGGAACCGATGAAACCATTGGGTACGACTCCGCTCTTAACACCGCTCTTGATGCCATAGATAAAATTCGTGACACGGCCGATGCTCATGAACGAATGTTCCTGGTAGAAGTGATGGGGCGCGACACCGGCTTTATCGCCCTTGAAACCAGCATTGCCAGCGGAGCTGAAATTGCTTTATTGCCCGAAGAGCTTACGAACGTGGAAGAAGTAAAACGTCAGCTTAACAACATGTTGAAAGAACAGCGCCGAAGCAGTTTGGTTGTTGTTGCTGAAGGAGATGAAACCGGTGGAGCCATCAAACTCGCAGAAAAAATCAAAGACGATTTTTCACAGTATGATATGCGGGTGTGTATTTTAGGACATATTCAACGTGGTGGCGCTCCTACAGCACGCGATCGTGTACTCGCTAGCAGATTAGGCGCGGCGGCCGTCAAAGTATTACAGGAAGGGCACAGTGAAGTAATGGTTGGTATAGTTAATAATTCTTTAAAGCTTACACCAATGCGTGTTGCCATTTCCAAGAAAAAAGAATTAGATCATAAATTAATTGAATTGGCAAAAATCCTAAGGTAACGATGATTAACTGTGATATAAGTATTGCCCGAAAATTCATTCATGATGATGAGTATCTGAAAGCCCGAAAGAAGGCAGATACTGCACTTGGTCATTTAAAGAATAAAACGGGACCCGGTTCTGAATGGCTGGGGTGGCGTGATTTAATGGCCGCCCCAAACGATGCTGAACTTGAGCAAATTGGTTCTCTTGGAGAAGAAATTCGCACTAAAGCGGATGTATTCATCGTATGCGGAATTGGCGGTTCCTATTTAGGGGCCAAAGCCGTAATCGATGCACTTTCTCCTCACTTTGGGAACAATGAACCTGAGATACTGTATGCCGGTCATCATATCGGAGGGCAGTATCTGGAGCAGTTGCTGAAGTATCTTAAACAACCCAAAGAGAATGGCGAGCCCAAGAGTATTTATGTAAATGTGATTTCAAAGTCCGGCTCAACCCTCGAAACAGCGCTGGCATTCAGAATGCTCCGAGAGCTTATGGAAGAGATGTATGAGGAAGATGCTTCCGAGCATATTATATGTACAACCAGCAAAGAAGGCGGGCTTCTCAATAAACTGATAGACCAGAAAGGGTATCGGAAGTTCATTATCCCTGATAATGTTGGTGGCAGATATTCGGTACTGACACCCGTTGGCTTACTTCCTATTGCCGTTGCCGGAATTGATATTCGCACTCTTTTTTACGGAGCGGTTTCAGCCTATAATTCCTATGAAGAAAACGCTGAAGATCTCCTTGAATATGCTGCTCTTAGGAATGCCATTCATGAATCCGGAAAAACTATTGATGTTTTTGCAACGTTTGAGCCGGAGTTAACTTCGCTTGGCGGATGGATTCAACAACTGCTGGGAGAAAGTGAAGGGAAGGAAGGGAAAGGTATTTTTCCAACGGTAGCCACTTTTTCTACTGATCTTCATAGTATCGGTCAGTTTATACAGCAGGGTAAACGCAGCCTGATGGAGACTTTTATTATTGTGGAGAAACCCTTTTCCAAATTGCAGGTAAATAAGCTTGAAGGAAATGACGATGAGCTGAATTATCTGGCAGGCAAGTCATTTCATGAGATTAATACTAAAGCCCGGGAAGGGACAACCGAAGCACACAGTGAAGGGGATGTTCCGATTGTGAAGATTTCATTACCGGCATTGAATGAAGAAAGTATCGGGCAATTGATTTATTTCTTCGAGCTTTTAACCGGAATTTTTGTGTATAGTTTAGGGGTCAATCCATTTAACCAACCCGGTGTGGAAGACTATAAAAAAGCCATGTATCGACTACTTGGTAAATAATTAAATCAATCTATGGATCAGGAAAATAAATCAAAATATGTAGCGGTAGCCGGTAATATCGGTGCCGGAAAATCATCACTAACAGGATTACTGGCTAAACACTTTAACTGGGAGGCATTCTACGAATCAGTGGATGACAATCCGTATTTGCAGGATTTTTATGAAGACATGCGCCGATGGAGTTTTAACCTCCAGATCTATTTCCTTTCCAGTCGGTTTCGTCATCAAAAAGAAATGCTGAACGACGATGTGAACTTAATTCAGGACAGAACCATTTATGAAGATGTGGAGATTTTTGCTAAGAACCTTCACAACATGAACCTGATGAGTGATCGTGATTTTGCTAATTACGAAGCGCTGTTTAATGAAATGAGTTATTACCTGCGTCCACCGGATTTATTGATTTATTTACGTGCACAGGTTCCCACTTTAGTGAAGCAGATTCAGCAGAGGGGAAGAGACTACGAGAACACCATTCGTATTGAATACCTTGAGAGGCTGAACAACTTATATGAAGACTGGATTGGGCGTTATCCCCACGAAAAACTCATTATTGATACCGATGACCTCGATTTTGTGAATAACGAAGAGGATTTAGGGAAGGTAATTGATTTAATAGACCAGCGAATGTTTGGCTTATTTAATTGATTGAACCACAAATGTATAATGCTTATTTTAGGTAGCTATTGAGGAGAAGTTCTATGCTTAAGTTTAAGATCTTTGAGATACCTGAAGAACAAAGTGAAAAAACTCTTCAATTAAGTTCTGAGGAACTTGATTTGGGGGACGTCACTTTCAAAGGTGGTTCTTTACATATTGATTTCTATCGTACCATGCAGTTTGTTCGTACTCAGTTTTCGATTGATGCGAAAGTTGAACTTGTATGCGACCGATCTCTTGATGCATTTGATTACAATGTGCAGCAAGGTTATGAGGTGCTTTTTAAGGCTGAGGAAGTTGAGGAGTCAGCTGATGAAAACGGTGCGGTAAGGAATTACGATCATGCAAGTAAGCAAATTGATTTAGAGCAGGATGTTAGAGATACCATTTTGCTTAATCTCCCAACAAAGAAATTACATCCCCGCTTTCTGGACGAAAACGGAAATCCGAAGGAAGTACTGAATGAACAATTTGGTGATGTTCCTGAGGAGGACGAGGAAAAAATCGATCCACGCTGGGAAAAATTGAAAGAATTAAAAGATTAACGATACAAGGTAAATTTAATGGCACATCCAAAACGAAGAACTTCGAAAGCCCGCAGAAACAAGCGTCGTGCTCACCACGCAATTTCTGACGTAACTTTAGCTAAATGTTCTAACTGCGGTGCTCTCCATCGTTACCACCATGCTTGCGCAGAGTGTGGTTACTACCGTGGCCGTCAGGTAATGAAAGCAGCTAACTAAAAAACTGATTTATGATTGTTGCAGTAGATGCAGCCGGTGGAGATTATTTCCCCAAAAATCCAGTAGAAGGAGCCCTTCAGGCCGTAGAAGAGAATAGTGAGCTAACTGTTCTTCTTGTTGGTCCGGAAGATCAGGTGAACAAAGAACTCGCAAATCATGAGTATGATAAAAAGCGGGTTCTTGTACATGATGCTCCCCAGGTTATTGGAATGGAAGAATCTCCGGCACAGGCTGTAAAAACTAAACAACAATCATCTATTGTAGTTGGAGTAGGTCTCCATAAAGCAGGAAAATGCGATGCTTTTGTAAGTGCCGGGAACACCGGTGCTTTACTGGCAGCATCTATGTTTGGCTTGGGTAAACTCAAAGGCGTTCTCCGCCCTACAATAGCAGCATATTACCCAACTATAAAAGGATTTCGGTTACTTGTTGATGCCGGGGCTAATTTGGAATTGAAACCCGAAGCAGCTCTCCAGTTTGCCAAAATGGGGCAAATTTACTGTCAGCAAATTTTAAAAATCGATAACCCGAAGGTTGGTCTTCTTAATGTTGGAGAAGAAGAAGGTAAGGGCACCGATTTGTTAAAAGAGATTCATAGCGAATTAAAAAACTATGATAATTTTGTAGGCAATGTAGAAGGTAAAGATATCCTTCCCGGTAAAGCCGATGTATTTTTATGCGATGGTTTGGTCGGTAACATTATCCTTAAATTCGGTGAATCCATTCCTGAAGTTTTGCAACAGATGATTGGCGGAGCCATTAAGGAAATGGGCCTTTCGAAAGAAGACGCAGGGCAAATTCAAAAAGTATTACAAACCGCGCTATCCTCATTCAACTATGAAAACGTAGGCGGTATTCCTTTCTTAGGCGTAAACGGAGTGAGCATCGTTGGTCACGGCGGAAGCTCACCTCTTGCCATCAAAAACATGGTAAAAAGTGCTGTTCAAACGGTAGAAAACGATGTGAACGGCAAAATCGTAGCATCTCTAAACTGAGCTAAATCTCTTCATGGAAGTAAAACGAGCTAAAATTACATCGGTAGGACATTATCTGCCTGAAGATCGAATGACAAATAAAGATCTTGAAAAATTGGTAGATACCAATGATGAATGGATCAGAACACGCACCGGTATTGAAGAGCGTCGAGTTCTGAAAGACCCTGACAAAGCAACTGCTTTTATGGGAGCTGAGGCTGCAAAAGAAGTATTGAAGAACCGGGGTATTTCTGCTGAAGAGATTGACCTTATTATTCTGGCTACGGTTACACCTGATTATTTTTTCCCTGCTACTGCATGTTTGGTTCAAAAGAAAATAGGGGCAAAAAATGCTTTCGCTTTTGATCTGTCTGCGGCCTGTTCAGGTTTTCTGTATGCTTTAAGTACAGGGGCAATGTATATCGAATCCGGCAGGGCTAAAAAAGTATTGGTTATTGGTACCGATAAGATGAGCTCTATCTTGGATATGACCGATCGCACTACTTGTATTTTGTTTGGTGATGGTGCCGGAGCAGTACTTTTGGAAGAATCTGAAGACGGAACGGGAATTATTGATCAGAAGCATTACACCGAAGGCGATTCGGAATGCAGCCTCTATCAGCCGGCCGGTGGAAGCAGGAATCCAGCCAGTGAAGAAACCGTTGCTAAAGGAATGCATTTTCTTCAGCAAGACGGTCGTGCGGTATTCAAGAAAGCAACCATGGGAATGGCGGATGTTTCACTTGAAATTATGGAGCGAAATAATCTGGACCCGGAAGATGTGGCGTGGTTGGTTCCACACCAGGCCAATTTGAGAATTATAGATGCTACGGCCCGCCGAATGGGACTTTCTAACGAGAAAGTGATGATCAATATTAATAAGTACGGAAATACAACAGCGGCTACCATCCCGCTTTGTTTGTATGATTGGAAAGATAAATTGAATCACGGCGATAACATCATATTGGCTGCCTTTGGTGGTGGCTTTACATGGGGCGCCATTTATTTAACATGGGGGATGAAGTAAGATGAGTACAGCCTATTTATTTCCCGGACAGGGATCTCAATTTGTAGGAATGGGGAAAGAGTTATACGACTCAAATCCGCATGCAGCGAAGTATTTTGATGATGCCAATGAAATTTTGGGCATCGACCTAAAGAGCATTATGTTTGAAGGGCCACAAGAAAAACTTACCCAAACAGAGTTTACACAACCCGCTATATTCCTGCACTCCGTGGCGTTATTTAAAACGCTCGGTGCAACACCAGACATGGTTGCCGGACACAGCTTGGGGGAATTCTCAGCACTGGTAGCTTGTGGTGCCGTTTCATTTGAGGATGCACTTAAAATTGTACGTCGTCGCGGGGAATTGATGCAGAAAGCCGGTGCGGATAACCCCGGTACTATGGCTGCAATTATCGGAATGGATGATGAAGCTGTAGAAAAAGTTTGTGCTCAGGCATCAGATGTTACAGGAAAAGAAGTAATTGCAGCAAATTATAACTGTCCGGGACAGCTGGTTATTTCAGGTTACCAGGAAGCAGTTGAAAAGGCCGTAGAGCTAGCCAAAGAAAATGGAGCACGAATGGCAAAATTATTGCCTGTAAGCGGTGCGTTCCATTCTTCGTTAATGCAACCGGCATATGACGGATTGAAAGATCAGCTCGAACAACTGGATATCAGCGAAACAAACTGCCCGATTTACAGTAACTACACAGCTGAGGCAACCTCGGACCCTGAAGAAATTCGGTCTAACTTATTGAACCAGCTGTTGAACCCGGTTCGCTGGACACAAACTTTAAACAACATGAGCTCTGACGGAGCTGATTCATTTGTGGAAGTGGGGCCCGGAAAAGTGCTTCAGGGCTTGGTAAAAAGAACATTGAAAGACGTAGAAATTTCAGGACATCAATAACATAGATTATGAGTTTAACACTTGAAGGAAAAACCTGTTTGGTAACCGGAGGAAGCCGGGGTATTGGGCGCGCCATTGCACTCAAACTTGCAGATTTTGGTGCCGATGTTGCCATCACATATGCTCGCTCAGCCGACGCAGCAGAAGAAGTTAAAGCTGAGATTGAAGCCAAAGGTCGCAAAGCGAAAGCACTTCAGGCAGATGCAGTTAATTATGAGCGCGCTGAAGAAGTGATCAATGAGATTGTAAGTGACTGGGAGAAGCTGGATGTGATTGTAAATAATGCCGGCATTACCAAAGATAATCTGATTCTTCGGATGAGTGAAGAACAGTGGGATGATGTGATCACTACAAATCTTAAAAGTATTTTCAATTACTCCAAAGCAGCCGCCAAGCCTATGATGAGAAATCGTGGTGGCTCAATTATTAATATCAGTTCTGTAGTAGGAATTTCCGGAAATGCCGGTCAGAGTAATTATGCAGCATCTAAAGCCGGTATTATAGGATTTACTAAGTCGTATGCAAAAGAATTGGCTTCCAGAAATATTCGTGCAAATGTAATTGCTCCGGGATATATTCTGACCGACATGACCGGTGAGCTGGATGAAAAAGTTTTAGAAGGTATCAAATCAGAAACGCCATTGGGAAGAGCAGGTGAGGCAGACGAAGTAGCCGATGCTGTGGTTTTCCTTTCATCGGACATGAGTTCCTACATCACTGGAGAAATAATCCGGGTTGATGGGGGAATGGCAATGTAATGCGGATACGTATTGCAGATACCAGACTGAATATTTAAGTTGAAAACACTTATTTTATAAAAATTATAATTACCAACTAATCACTGAAAAGGACACAAAATGTCACAAGACGTAGAATCAAAAGTAAAAGCTATCATTGTAGATAAACTTGGTGTAGACGAATCAGAAGTTGCAGGTGATGCAAACTTCACTAACGATCTAGGAGCCGATTCTCTGGATACAGTAGAATTGATCATGGAGTTCGAGAAAGAATTCGATCTCAGTATTCCTGACGAAGATGCTGAAAACATCGCCACTGTTGGAGATGCTGTAAGTTACCTTTCCGGAAAACTGTCTTAATTAGTTTAATACGTATTACATACACATAATACATTCTTATGAGCACTCGCAGAGTTGTAGTAACAGGTATCGGTGCCTTCACCCCAATCGGGAAAAGTGCACCGGACTTCTGGAATGGTTTAGTTTCAGGTAAAAACGGAGTACGGCTTGTCGAACATTTCGACACCACCGACTTCGCCACAAAATTTGCTGCTCAGATTGAGGACTACGATTATTCCAATTATTTCGATCGTAAAGAAGCCCGGCGGCTAGATAAAGTGGCTCAATATGCCCTTATTGCTTCCGGCGAAGCGATCGAAGACAGTAAGCTTGATCTGGAAAAGATAAATAAGGACGAGGTTGCTGTATTGGTGGGAACCGGTATCGGTGGCATGGAAACATTCTATGCGCAATCGGTATCGTTTCACGAGCATGGGCCAAGAGGGGTTTCCCCATTCTTTATTCCAATGCTCATTCCTGATATCGTATCCGGCCAAATTTCCATAAAATATGGATTCAGAGGCCCGAATTACTGCGCGGTATCTGCATGTGCTACAGGTTCTCATAATATCGGGCTTGCCTATGATACCATCCGGTATGGACAGGCAGACTATGCCGTTGCCGGTGGAACAGAAGCTCCCGTTACCAGAATCGGGATTTCCGGTTTTAACAGCATGAAGGCGATGTCTACCCGAAACGACTCTCCGGAAACGGCGTCACGTCCATTCGACAAAGATCGTGATGGATTTGTATTGGGTGAAGGCGCAGGTATTTTCATTCTGGAAAGCCTGGAGTCAGCACTCGATCGTGGGGCACGTATTTACGGAGAAATTAAAGGGTATGGCTTTTCTGCCGATGCACACCACATCACCGCTCCCGATCCGGATGGAAACGGAGTTATTCTGGCCATGACTAAAGCTATGAAAGCGGCAGGCATTAAGCCGGAAGATGTGGATCATATAAATATGCATGGTACATCCACGCCGTTAGGTGATATAGCAGAAACCAATACCATTAAAAAGGTATTTGGCGATCACGCGAAGAAAATCAACCTGAACTCAACCAAAAGTATGCATGGTCATACTTTGGGAGCTGCAGGTGCCATTGAATCTATCGCATCGCTACTGTCTATATATCACGGAATGGTACCTCCAACCGTTAACATCGAGAATCAGGATCCTGAATGTGATCTGAACTACACAGCTAATGAAGCTGTGGTACGCGATGTTGAATATGCACTCAATAATGCATTCGGTTTCGGTGGTCATAATTCCACCCTGGTATTTAAAAAATACAAGGACTAAGTATTCATGCCCGATTGGTTCAGGTCTCTTTTTACTAAGAAGAAGAAATCAGATCTTACCCCTGAACTTAAAAGCAGAATCGAGAAATTAGAAAGGATCGTTGGTTTCCAAATCGACGATCCTTCTCTTTTTTTAAAGGCTCTGCGTCATCGCTCCACGCTTTCTCAGGAGCAGTATGAAACCTATGACTCTTACGAACGCCTCGAATTTTTAGGGGATGCTGTGTTGGATTTAATCGCCGCTGAAATTTTATTCAATCAATACCCTGAAAAAGACGAAGGTTTTCTTACTAAAGTCCGTGCCAAGCTGGTAAGGGGCGAAACGTTGTCTGATTTTTCAAAGAAGTTAGGCATCGAGGATTTGATGGAGTTAGGAGAGAGAAACGGAAGTACAAAGGTTTCTAAGAGTATTTTGGCCGATGCTTTTGAATCCATTATAGCGGCTATTTATATCACTAAGGGATACCGGCATGCTTACGAGTTTGTAGATAAGGTGATCGAAGAAAACCTGATCATAAAAGAACTCATTAATACGCTCGATAACTATAAGAGTGCATTGCTGGAATTTGCACAGGCTGAAAAAATGCCCATTCCTCAGTATGAGCTGATCAATGAAAGTGGGCCGGGGCATAATCGTACCTTCGAAGTGAAAGTATTGATAGGGGATAAACAACTTGGCACCGGTATTGGGAAAAGCAAGAAAAAGGCGGAACAAAAAGCAGCCCGCGAAGCACTCAAGAGTATTAAAAGCTGATTACTTATTTTCTCAACCGATTATAGAGAAATAAGCACCACCAAACTTGTTTTTTGATGGATTAACCCCGATTCTTAGCCCGTCCACTACAGGCCCATTCAAAAGGAAAATCCATGTTTGTTCAACTCATAAAACCGGAATTTGAAGAGCTCATCGTTTCTAAGGATTGGGTTGCCCTCAAAGAGGTTCTGAACGACGTGCCCAGTGCAGATATAGCGGATCTGTTACTTGAATTACCAGGTGACATTGCTGTGGTAGTTTTTCGGCTATTAAAGAAACCGGTAGCCGCCGATGTTTTTGCTGAACTCCCATCTACTAAAGGAGTGGAACTTCTTGAACTGTTTAGTAAACAGCAGCTGAGCGATGTGATGGATAACCTGGAGCCGGATGAGCAGGTTTCGATTTTAGAGGAACTACCAGGCCACCTTACCCAACGGGTGATGAACTCCATCAACCGGGAAGACCAAAAGCAGTTAAAGAAATTATTGGGTTACCCGGAAGAAAGTGTAGGTCGTTTGATGACCCCACGCTACGTTCGGGTGAAATCGGATTGGTCGATACAGCGGAGTATGGCTCATATCCGAAAGTATGGTGAAACTGCTGAGACCATCAACGTAATTTATGTAGTTGATGATAAAGAGCACCTGATCGATGACCTTCGCATCACGCACCTCATTCTTGCCAATCAGGACGATCAGATTGAAGTATTAATGGACCGCTCCTTTGAAGCCCTGTCCGTATATGATGATCAGGAAGAGGCGGTAAAGATGCTCGCAAAATATGACCGTGTAGCACTACCTGTTGTGGATTCAGATGGGGTACTTGTTGGAATTGTAACGGCTGATGATGTGATTGATGTAGCCGAGGAAGAGACTACCGAGGATATGCAGAAAATGGCCGGTATGGATGCACTGGATGATTATTATTCTCAGTCCTCTATTTTTGATATTGTTAAGAAAAGACTTTGGTGGCTGATAGTTCTTTTTGTGGGGCAGATTTTAACAGCTATCGCAATGGGTGGCTATGAAGAAGTGCTTCAGAAAGTAGTAGCCTTGTCATTCTTTGTACCACTAATTATCTCCAGTGGGGGTAACTCCGGCTCTCAGGCGGCTACATTGGTTATTCGTGCACTTGCCACCGATGATCTTAAGCCTGAAGACTGGAAGAAAGTATTTAGCCGGGAATTTACATCCGGGCTGATGTTGGGTGGTTTGATTGGCTTGCTCGGCTTTTTCACTTTGATAGGATGGGATTTGATCGGAGGGGCCGAGCTTAACAGCACAGTACTTCTGACAGCCGGTGTTATTGGCTTAAGCTTATTTTCTATCGTGTTGTTCGGGAACTTTACGGGGGCCATGCTGCCATTTTTTCTTTCAAAAATGAATTTGGATCCGGCTGTATCTTCTGCTCCTTTTGTTGCCACCATAGTAGATGTGAGTGGAATCATTATTTATTTTACCATAGCAATTGTACTTTTAAGCGGAACCTTACTTTAAAGCTCAACATACTTCGATGAAAGCATACCACGATCTAGTAAAAAGCGTACTTGAAAACGGAGTCAGGAAAGAAAACCGGACCGGCACTGATACGATTTCAAATTTTGCCGAATATTATAAAGTAGATTTATCGGAAGGCTTTCCTCTGCTAACGACCAAGAAAGTATATTTCAGGTCAGTGATTTTAGAAATGCTCTGGTACCTGAGGGGAGAGGATCACATCCGCTGGCTACGGGATGAAAATGATTGCCATATTTGGGATGCCTGGGCTGATGAAGACGGACACGTAGGCCCCATTTACCCGGTGCTGTGGAGGAGATTTCCGTACTTTGAGAAAGAATCAGTTCGTTTTGAAGGAAACGGTTCAGCCCTTGATAAAGAGGTGTGGGTTCAAAAAGAATTTGATCAGGTTCAGCGTGCCATTGATATGCTGAAGACCAATCCGAATAGCAGGCGGATTGTGGTGAGTGCTTGGCATCCGGGTTTGCTGGATGAAATGGGGCTTCCTCCATGCCATCTGATGTATATCTTCAATGTGGCGGATGGTAAACTAAATTGTCATTTAACCCAACGCTCCGGCGATATTGCCCTTGGCATTCCGTTTAACCTGGCGTGTTACTCTGCCTTAACCATGGCTATTGCGCAGGAAGTAGGCCTTAAACCGGGAACCTTTGCACACACCATTGTGGACGCCCATATCTATGTAAATCATGTTGATGGGTTGAAGGAACAACTTACCCGAAAGCCTAAACCATTACCGACACTGAAAATAGCTAACAAACCGGTTGATGAACTCACCTTTGATGATTTCACCCTGGAAAATTACGACCCGGATCCAGTGATTAAGTTTGAGGTTGCAGTATGACCATCACTCTTGTTGCAGCGCATGATCCTAATCTTGTGATCGGAAAAGAAGGTGGATTGCCCTGGAGATATCCGGAAGATCTAAAACATTTCAAAAGAACCACCATTGGTAAAACCATCATAATGGGGAGGGGAGTTTTCGAGGAGTTGAATGAAATACCCCTTCCGGAAAGGAAGAATATCGTACTCTCCACAACTCAGAATTATGATAATGTGGACACTTATTCTTCTCTCGAAGATGCATTAAAATCATCTAATGAGGAAGAGGTTTTTATTATTGGTGGCGGGGTAGTGTACAGGCAAACTATCGACATAGCCGATAAGCTTATTATTACGGAAATCCACCAGGAATATGAAGGGGATACCTTTTTTCCGGAATACAGGAAGGATATTGGAACAACATGGAAGGAGATTTCAAGAGAGGATCACGAGGAGCTTAGCTTTGTAGTTTATGAGCGCCTCTGAACGTTGTTTTACAAGTATTAATTAAGAAAGATTAACCTGTAATCCGCAGGCTCTTTTAATAATTTTGATGTGTTACGTGAATGGCTAACATCATCTTAGAATTATTGAATGAGCCAGGCTTTAAAACATAGACCAACAAAAAAAGATACGAAGGCACTGAAAGCTTTGATCGTTGACGATCTGAAAGTTAATCGTAGTCTGGCCAGGATTATGCTCGAACGAAATAACTTCGAGATTACAGAAGCAGAGAACGGGGAAGAAGCTCTGCTTCACTATGAGGGAATAAGACCGGATGTAATATTAATGGATATTTGTATGCCTGTGATGGGTGGAATAGAAGCCATGAGAGAAATCAGAAAGTTGAATGGTGATGCTACAGGAATGATTCCCATCATTGCTTTTACTTCGGGTGAACATGACGAGACTAAAAACGAATTGATAGACCAGGGTTTTTCAGAGTACCTGAAAAAACCTTTTAAAGAGGAAGAGCTCTTTAATAAAATTTCTCAATTCCTTCCCGTTCATAAAACGGCCTCCTAAATACGGATATCCTTTAAATGCACGCAGTAGTGCTTCACTACCGGCTCCGTCAACGCAATAATATTCTTCGTTTCCGCAGCTTTTGAAAACTCAATAGCTTTTTCATCCTCCAAAATCCAGATGCTTTCGTTTTTATATTTGTAGGCTTCGGAATAACTGTTCTCAAATCCCAGATAATGTTCTACGGCCGTATCATCATTTGGCAGGCGTAGTTTTTTCAATGCTTTTTGAGTTTTTTGGGTGATTTCATTCAGCTGGGCTTTGGTCGGCTTCTTATCCAGAAAGGTGGTTCGGAATAAATCGCGATTCAGGAACCGGTGGCAGAGGTTCGATAAGATTTTATCTCCGCTTTTCTCCCATATTTTTATACTTAAGTACACATCGTGATCATCCATTTCAGCATACTGGTCAATCATTTGTTTGGTGATGGTTTTCTTTGCCGATGGCTGTTCGGTCAGGAAATACTGAAGGGCAGGAGAGGCAAAATCCAGCTCTTTTCCTTCAGCAATAAGCTGGTGTACCCGTTTAAAAATACTTCGTAGTAAAAAATCAGCGCTTAATACGGTTTTATGCTGATATACCTGCATATACATCAACCGGCGGGCAATGATGTAATTCTCCACCGCATAGATTCCCTTCTTCTCAATTACAATATTACCCTTAAAAACCCGCATAGTCTTCAGGATACGGTTAATACCTACAGTGCCTTCGGAGACCCCGGTAAAAAAACTGTCTCGTCGCAGGTAATCAAGACGATCTAAGTCAAGTTGGGAAGAAATCAGTTGATGTAAGAACTTTTTTTTATGTTGATTGGTGAAAATATCAATAGCCGTATCAAGTGCTCCATCAAATTCCTTGTTTAGCTCTTTCATGATTGAGAGACTCATCATCTCATGATTGAAGTCTTTTATCAATGAATGCTCCAGAGTATGAGAAAGCGGGCCATGACCAACATCATGAAGCAAAATAGCCATCAGGGTTCCTTCATATTCGGGCTGACTGATAGTTGTATCTTTCTCACGGAGATTATTCAGCACACGCTGCCCTAGTTCAAGGGCTCCAAGGGCATGAGAAAATCGGGAGTGTTCTGCGGCCGGAAAAACAAGGTAACCCAGCCCTAATTGTCGGATTCTTCTCAGTCTTTGCACATATGGGTGGTCAATAAGTCGAAGTATCGGACCTTTAGGAACGGTGATAAACCCGTGAATAGGATCGTTAAAAATTTTATACCGCGTGCTTTTGTCCATGTTTGCTAAGGGGAATTATGTTCGAGGCGTTGAAGATATATAGAAATGAGGTAAAGAGTGATGTGGTGATAAAGTGATAAAGTGATATGGTGATTTTTATACAAAGATTTATTTTCACTTCATCACTCATCACTCATCACTAACAACCATCTCATCCAAATTTTCTATTTCGGGTAGGCGGGTTGGTCGTTTTTTGTTGATATCATACCATACACCGGTTGACTTAGCAACTCCCATCAGGGCTTTCGAATCCTTGTCGTAAATCCCCTGAACAGCCTCAATGCTGGAGTTGCCAACTTCACCAACTCCGGTTCCTACCAGTAAAGTGGAGGGAAAAGTTATTTGCTTCAGGTATTCAATCGTGATTTTTACCAGCACAAAAGTTTTACCTTCAGTGAATTCACTCTGCATTTGCCCAACTTCTCCCAAAAATTGGATGCGGGCTTCTTCCAGATAGGTATTGAATAGAGCATTATTTACATGATTAAGCGGATCAAGATCCCGGAAACGAACCGGGATTTCGGTCCAGTGATAGAAAGTTTCAGGGTTATATTCAGGTCTAGACATCGATACTTTTTTTGTTCAGAAGATGCGGGTGATCAGGCGAAATGACAAATGTTAAAAGGCTTATTCTGGAAGCTATATTTATTATATTCAACCCGATTAATTTCAAACCAAATTTAGTACACGAATGGCCAAGCAGAATGAACACGATTTTTTAGAAGAATTACTCATCACTCCGAGTCCGACAGGATATGAAAAGGAGGGAGTGAAAGTCTGGAAGGAGTATGTAGATCAATTTGCCGATGAAGTTGTTACGGATGCTTATGGCTCAGCTGCTGCCAAGATCAATATGAGCGGAGATGTAGCCACGGTTATGCTGGAAGCTCATTGTGATGAAATTGGCATGGTGGTTCAGCACATTACTGACCAGGGGTATGTGTATGTGAATAAACTGGGGGGAAGTGATTCTACGATTGCCAGGGCAAAGAAGGTTTTTATTCATAATAAAAGAGGCCGGGTTGTAGGAGTAACCGGAAATACGGCTATTCACCTGCAGGACAATAAAAATGGCGGAGGCAAGCAACCTGCCTGGAAAGATATTTATGTGGATATAGGTGTTTCATCAAAAGAAGAAGCATTGGAATTGGTACAGATTGGGGATCCGATTACCTACGCATCAGATGCAGAGTTTTTAAGTGATGACCGCCTCACAGCCCGGGCTTTGGATAATCGAATTGGCGGATACATCATTGCTGAAGCCATGCGAAAAATCAGTGAGCAAAAGAAGGATTTGAAAGTGAATGTAATTGCCCTGAACTCTATACAAGAGGAGGTAGGTGGCTTCGGTGCCCGGATGATGAGCTACCGCTTTATGCCTGATGTTGCATTGGTAACCGATGTAACCCACGCTACTGACACCCCGGGGATCGATCAAAAGGAACATGGGACTGTAGAATTAGGAAAGGGACCGACGGTACAGCATGGAGGAGCCAACCATCCCAAAGTTGTTGAATTCCTGGAGGAAGTTTGTGAGAAGAACGAGATCGACATTCAGCACGAGGCAACCAGTGTGCGAACCGGGACGGATACCGATAGCATATTTTATCAACAAACGGGCATTCCAAGTGCATTGATCTCACTGCCACTTCGGTATATGCACTCTCCGGTCGAAATTTGCTCCATGAAGGACGTGAACGCTTTAGTTGACGTGATGGTCAAAGCCGTGCTGGCGATGCGCCCAGATCAAATATTTGGCGTTTTTGAAGACTAACCGATGGCTTTCTTTACCCGGTTTAACAGGGCTGGAATGATGGGGTGATCTTTATCCTGAAAATCTTCTATCACAACGGTCGAAAATCCTTCAAGATCAGCTTGGCGGAATCGGTCGTATATCTGCCGGGCTAATCGGTCTAAATCATTGTTGAAGTTAATGATGTTGGCTGACCCGGGATCATCGGTTGTTAATAGCAAATAGAAGCATTCTTGGTCATTGGGTTCTTCTTGAGCTTCCAGCCAGCGAACCTCGGCTTTTGGTTTGTAGTGTGAGTATTTCTGTCCCGGGCTTTTAGGGCGTTCTATATGATGAAAGAAAGATTCATGGACTGCATATCCTAACACATCTTCAATCTCTTTACGGCTGATACTGCCCGGCCGAAGGATTTCAGGCTGGTCTCCGGTCAGATCTAAGACTGTTGATTCCAATCCTATTTTCGTTGCTTCACCATCAATAACCGGGAAATCGTCCCCAAAATCCGACTTAACATGCTCAGCTTTGGTAGGGCTGGGTCTTCCTGATTTATTCGCACTGGGTGCAACCAGCGGTCCGGTGTTAGAAATTAACTCCTGAGCAATCTTATGATCGGGCATTCTGATGGCTACGGTGCCCAACCCGGCTGTAACTGCATCGAGAACTTTCGACTTTTTAGGTAAAACCAAGGAAAGGGGACCAGGCCAAAATTCTTCGATTAATTCATGTGCCGAATCCGGAATGTGGTCAGAAAACTCCTGTACTTGTTCTACCTCAGAAACATGGACAATTAATGGATTATCAGAAGGTCTCCCTTTGATAGTAAAAATCTTCTGAATGGCTGTGGGATTCCAAGCATCAGCTCCCAAACCGTAAACCGTTTCTGTAGGGAAAGCTACCACATTGCCCTTTTTAATCAGGTCAATATATGAACTTAGGTTATGCATGTAACTCACTCACAGCCAATTCTTTGAGATATTCATATGCAGACTTTACATCGGGTATATCCTGCACTACAAAACGTACGGTGTTCTTCTTCTGAACCACCTGAAATTTATCTTTTTTGGTGACTTCCAGCTTTTCAAGAATATCCTGAAATTTGCCTGAATCAAAGAAATTTGCTCCCATTTCTGTTTCCTGTTTAGGGCATACCAACCACATGCGATTGGCTCGGATCGTTACCTTTGTAAAGAAATTCCGGGAGGCAAATAATCTAATTTTACTGGCGAGTATTAAATAGTTCGCTTCTTTTGGAGTAGGGCCAAATCGATCAACAATCTCATCTTTCCATTCTTCAATCTCTTTCTCTGTTTTAGCCTGAGAAAGTTTTCGGTATAGATTCAATCGTTCTACGTTATCTGACACATAATTTTGAGGCAAGAGGGCGGTTTCGTCGAACTCAACCGTTGTTTCCGGTAGCTCGACTTCAATCTCCACATCGTCAAACATATCGCTGAATTCAGACTGTTTGAGCTCTTTTACCGCATCATTAAGTATTTTTGTATACAGGTCAAATCCAATATCGTTGATAAAGCCACTTTGCTCGGCCCCCAATATATCGCCCGCTCCGCGGATATCAAGGTCGCGCATTGCAATATTAAAGCCGGAACCCAGATCAGAAAACTCTTCCAGCGCTAATAGACGCTTTCTGGCCTCTGTGCTTAACGTTTGGATGGGGTTAGTGATCAGGTAGCAAAAGGCTTTTCTATTGGATCGACCCACTCTTCCTCGCAGCTGATGGAGTTCGGCCAATCCAAAATTATTGGCCTGGTTTATGATAATGGTATTTGCGTTGGCTATGTCAATTCCATTCTCTACAATATTGGTGGAAACGAGCACATCAAACTTATGTTGATAAAAATCGGTGATTATCTTATCCAATTGGGAGCCAGTCATTTGTCCATGGCCAAATCGGACTCTGATATCCGGTACAAGACGCCGAACCATCTCTGCTATTTCTTCAATATTCTTTACGCGATTATGAATGAAGAATACCTGGCCACCCCGCGATATTTCCTGAAGAATAGCATCCCGAATCAGTTCTTCGTCAAAGCTGTGAATTTCAGTGTAAACAGGCTGACGATTTGGCGGTGGAGTGTTAATGATGCTAAGGTCTCTGGCGCCCATCAGGGAAAACTGCAGCGTTCTGGGGATCGGGGTAGCTGTAAGAGTGAGTACATCAACGGATGCCCGGAAGTTTTTGAGTTTTTCTTTGGCTGAAACCCCAAATCGTTGCTCTTCATCAACTATGATAAGTCCCAGATCTTTAAATTCAACATCTTTAGAAAGCAGCCGATGGGTGCCAATGATAATATCCAGCTCACCTTCTTTGAGTTTCTTAAGAGACTCTTTCTGCTGCTTTGTAGTTTTAAAGCGGGAGAGGGCTTCAATTTTAACAGGAAATTTCTCCATTCTTCGCATAAAGGTTTTGGCATGCTGTTCAGCCAGAATAGTGGTGGGAACAAGCACAGCAACCTGCTTGTGGTCTAATACCGCTTTGAAAGCAGCGCGGACAGCAACCTCCGTTTTACCGAAGCCTACATCCCCGCAAACAAGCCGGTCCATAGGGTGCTTGCTCTCCATATCGTTCTTCACGGCTTCAATGGCATCATACTGATCCGGGGTCTCCTCAAATTCAAAGTTCGCTTCCAGTTCTGTTTGCCATTCATTATCAGCAGAAAAATCATGAGCTGTTTCGGCTTTACGCTTGGCGTACAATTGGATAAGCTCACGAGCTATGTCTTTTACTTTCTTCTTGGTCTGGGCTTTTTTGCGTGCCCAGGCACCCGACCCCAGCTTGGTAATGCGTGGGGCAGTTCCCTCTTTTCCGGAGTACTTCTGCAGTTTATGAAGGCTGGTTACGTTTACATACAGGGTGGAGTCATCTTTGTATTGAAGCACCACCACTTCCTGTTCCGTATTTTTTACATTGATCTTTTTGAAGCCCATGAACTTTCCGATACCGTAATCAACATGAACCACGAAATCACCCAGGCTTAGGTCCTTCAGTTCTTTAAAGGAAATACCGCCGTGAAAGCGACGTCTTTTGGCTTTGGGGCGATGGTAACGGTTAAAGATCTGGTGATCAGTATAAACAGCTAATTTGGCAGGCTCGTAAATAAATCCTTCATGCAGCGTTTCCACAACCAATCGGTATTTGAACTCCTGACTGGCTTCTCCAAGCAGCTCCTCAAAACGATCCCGCTGTCCGTCATTATCACACAGAATAATGGTATTCAGTCCCTTTGATGAGTTTTTAGTGATATCCTCTCGAAGTAACTTAAAGTTACCGTGAAAATCGGGCTGGGGCTTTGTTTCCAGCGTATGGGTGTTTTCTTCTTTATCAGCTGCACCTACATTTGCTACATAGAGCTGATGGGTAAACTTTCCCAATTCCTCAGCAAAAACATCTTCAGACAAATAAAGCTCCTCAGGTATTGCCAGTTCCTCATCTGCTTCGTGGCTGTCGTAAGCCTCAACGGCCTTCTCATAGTTTTTCCCTATTTTAGATACAATTAAATCTCTGTTGGAGGTTACAAGCAAGGTTTTTTCATCAAAATAGGAGAGAAAGCTTGATTTCTCTGATTCCGGAAGGTTGGTTAAATCCGGTATAATTCGAGCTTGATTTAGGAAGGCAATTGATCGCTGTGAGTCAGCATCAAACTCACGAATGGTATCCAGTTCGTCACCGAAAAACTCAAGTCGTAGAGGATATTCGCCGGAATAGGGGAATACATCCAGGATACCGCCACGTACGGCAAACTCACCGGGCTCATCCACAAATTTTACCGGATTATACCCCTGATCTACCAGCTGTTCCCTGAACTTTTCCAGATCTACTTCTTGCCCCTTTTCCAGTACCAGGCTTACCTCGTTTAATGTGGATGGAGGCGCGATTTTTTCACCAATAGCTTCCACAGAAGTAATTACAATTTTTGAATCATTATCAGAAATTGCCTGCAGTGCTTCAGACCTCTGAACTAATAAGCTGGTGTCTTTAAGTTGTTGCCGGTCATATGGTTTTTTGTTAGATGAGGGAAATAATATGACCGGATTCTCATTACTTATTACATCTAAATCAGCTTTCAGAAAACGCGCACCCTCATCGGTTTCTGATATAACAATTACATTCTTTTTTCGGTTTGAGAGAGCATTCAGCAAAAAGCTGTTGAGCGCACCAATACTTTTTTTAAGTGTGAGTCTGTTGTGTTCGGAAATTTTCTCATAAACGTGGTCGAATACCCCGTTTCGCTGAAGTTGATCTTTAATTAAAGAAATGCTCATGAATAGCTTTTGATGCCTGAAAATTTGTGTTTAAAGATACGCTGATTCCGGTCCGATTGGCAATCGAAATAGAAAAATCGGATTCATGGTAAAGGAAGTAACGAATAAATCGTTCAGGAGTTTTCAATCCCGTTAAGAATGGTTTTGCTGAGCAGAAAGCTCAGAAAGATCAAACCCAGAGAAAGGCCAAGGTATTGCGCATAGAGGTCTTCATAATCGGTATAGATGAGTTCTTCTACTTCTGACTTTTCAAGCTCGTCAATCTCAGCGTATATATTTTCAAGCTGTTCAGAATCGGTAGCTCGGAAGTACTTTCCATCGGTTAAATTCGCTACCTGGGTAAGCATTTCTTCGTCGATGTTCACCTGAATGTTCTGATAACGCCTCCCGAAAATTGGATCCTGTATAGGATAGGGAGCCGTTCCACGCGTTCCGGCACCAATGGTATATATCTTGATGCCGTAAGTCACTGCCAGGTCGGCAGCGGTGACAGGGTCTATTTCTCCGGCGTTATTCTGTCCATCCGTAAGCAAAATAATGACTTTACTTTCGGCCTCACTTTCTTTCAATCGGTTTATAGCGGTTGCGATCCCCATGCCGATGGCTGTTCCATCTTCAATAACCCCCATTTCCAGATCGTCGAGCAAGCTTTTGAGCAAGCGGTAATCGAGGGTAGGCGGAACCACGGTAAAACTTTTCATGGCAAAGGTCACCAGTCCGATTCGGTCAGAGTTACGTTTATCCACAAAATTCTTGGCCACGTTTCGGGCTGCTTCAAAGCGATTGGGTTTCAAATCCTCAGCCCTCATTGAAGTCGACATATCCAGAACGAGTACAATATCTATTCCCTCAGCATTGCGTTCTACGGTAGTAAGTCGTTCCTGTGGGCGCGCCAAAGCAATAATCAAAAACCCTATACCTGCCCACAGAAAGAGAGCTTGTACCCAGTGGAGATGTGCTTTCCAGTTTCCGGGGAGATCTTCCAGCAGTTCTAGTGATGAAAAAGAAAGCGTTGCCTGCTTATGAGTAAAGTACCGGTACAGGTACAAGCCAATGAGAACCGGAAGCACCAATAATGCCCAAAACCATTGCGGATTTGCAAATTCCATCAAGTGTCACCTTGTTCTTTTTGGGGTGAAGTGATCATGAACTGTTGATCATATTTTGCTTTAAGTCTCCCAATTCGTGCAGAATCGGCTAGTTTAGCCCTTTCAAGGAATTCAAGGGCATGATCGTAGGTTTGCCATGCATCTTCTAAAGAGGGAGTGTATTTGGCAAACTTAACAAGGTCTGCTTTCCGTAATACAAGGCGTGTTTTTTCAGTCAGGGTATCGTCTACACCATAGGCATCAAGATAGCGCAGCAATTCACTTGATGTACACTCCAGAGCAGGAATGTTGTATAAATCTTCAAAGTATGCACGAATGGCATCACCGACTTCACTGTAAAAGAGTTTGAAATTTTTGGTCTCTGCAACTTTTGATTCTTTCTTGATGGCCAATAATTGTTTTTCGAGTTCCTCCAGGGGATTGTAAAAAGGTTCAATTTGAGGTTCAGGGTCAATACTTTCTGTTTTCTCCGGCTCTCTGAACTTAAACCACCATAGCAAAAAGCCTGCAACAGCTAAAGCTGCGAGTACCCATGGCCACCAGGGACGTGGAAAAGCAAAAATTGGTTTCATGGGTTTAAAAGTGGTGTCACCTTTAGCTACCACAGTTTTAAAATAGAGCGGTATCGGATCTGTGAATACCGTTGCAGAATCATCTGTTCCATACAGAGATATCGGCATGGAAGAAATTTGCACATCCTCATTATTAAAGTATTGTAGCTTGTACACAAGACTGTCTGAAAAGTCAGACGTGCGGAATTGCTGTCGGTCTATAAGCTCCAGAGAAGAGGGGAATGAATTAGTGTCAGGATATTGAACACGTTGATATTCCCGGTCAAATTGAATGGCAATAGAGTACTCAAAAACCTCACCGATAGTAAGGGAGTCGGCGGTAACCCGTGTATTCACGCTTTGAGCGAAAACTTGCGCCGAGTATAAACATGAAACCAACAAAACGAATAGTCGTAAAGCGCGGAGCCTCAACAGGGTGATTTCCATTAAAATTGAAAATAATATCTTAATTGAACTTAACGGATTGAAAATATAACAATGAGTTGTAAATATTTTGCAAAAGTAAGGTGCATCTCATTTTTATGAAAGTAGGGTATTAATTCTTATTATTTTCCGAAATATTTAATCTACAGTTGATACATGGTTAACAGTGGTATGAAGTTGGGTTTGGGAATAGGTGTGTTTTGTTTGATCGCGACGCTTTCCCTGACACTTTATTCAAACAAAAATACAGATTTGCCCGAACTGGTAATTTCACCGGATAATTTGGTTGAAATATCAGAAGGCGTACAGCTAGACTCATATGGGTTTAGTCGAATGAACCTTGAAGTTGAAGAGGGAAAGGTTAGGCGTAATGAGAGTTTATACCTGATACTCAGGGATTTAGACGTTTCACCTCAAACTATTTATGAGATCAATAAAAAATCCGAGGGTATCTTTCAAAGTAACAGAATTAAACCAGGGCAGAAGTATCTAACCTATCTTGATAAAGAATCCAGCGATGCTCAGCGACTTATTTTGCATACTAATCCACTCGACTATGTTGTTTTTGAGTGGGGAAATGAAGTGAGCGTCACAACGGGACAGAAAGAGGTCACAACCCGTATTGCTGAAGCAAGTGGAATGATAGAATCTTCTCTTTACGAAACGTTGGTAGATCAGGATGTCAGCCCGCTTCTTGGATATAGACTCAGCGAAATCTTTGCCTGGCAAATTGATTTCTTTCGTCTGTATCCCGGCGATAGCTTTAAGGTGATTTATGAAGAAGAATATGTAGATGGTGAGCCTTTTAGACTAGGAAGAATTCTTGCTGCCGAGTTCACCAATAAAAATGAAACCTTCGATGCCTTCTATTATGAAACAGATGATCGCGCCGGATACTACGACAGCGAAGGTAATGGTGTGCAAAAGGCGTTGATGAAAGCTCCGTTTAAATATTCACAGCGAGTGAGCTCCAATTTCTCTCACAGCCGTTTCCATCCGGTGCTGAAAAGAAGAATACCTCATTACGGGGTTGATTACGCCGCACCCCTTGGCACTCCGGTGCTTTCGGTAGGTGATGGGGAAGTGGTTGAAGCACAATATCGTGGAGCTAATGGCAACATTGTTAAAATCAGACATAACGGTACCTACACAACCGCTTATTTACATCTGAATGGATTTGCTAAAGGAATTCGTGCCGGACAAAGAGTAAAACAAGGACAGGTAATAGGGTATGTAGGCAAAACCGGAAGGGTAACCGGTGTGCATTTAGATTACCGGATTTATAAAAACGGTCAACCCGTAAATCCTCTTAAAATTAAGCTCCCACCTTCAAAAGCTATTGAAGGGCAGGAAATGGAGCGATTCACCAATCACATTGAAGACCTGAGGTTTCAGCTCAGCCATATTGATGGATCCGATGAGTCAACCGTAGCTTCGTTTGCAGCGCCTTAATCAGTAGCGACTGCCTCGGCGTTTAAAGAAGTTCATCAGGGGTTGCACGTACGATTCATTGGTTTGAACCTCAACGGCATCGATCTTCATCTTAAGCATCTTGTCGTGTATGTAGGCTTTCTGTTCCATACGCCGGATTCTGTAAGCCTCACGAACTTTCTGGCTTGAGGTATCAATCATTCTTTCGGCTCCGGTCTCTGCATCTCTGATTTTTACCAGCCCAACATTTGGCAATTCATCTTCCAGACGATCGTTGATGATAATGCTGACCAGATCGTGCTTCTGATTGGTAATGCGAAGCTGCTTTTCGAAATCTTTATCCTGAAAATCGGAGGTTAGTACTACAATGGCTCTGCGGTCCAGAAGTCGGTTGATGTAGGAGAGGGCATCCGCAATATCTGTACCGGTTCCTGTAGGTTTTGTTGTGTAAAGCTCACGTATTAAGCGCAATACGTGCGTTCGCCCTTTTTTGGGTGGAACCACCTTCTCAACATGATCGCTAAACAAGACTAATCCGACTTTATCACTGTTTTTAATAGCACTGAAGGCAAGCACAGCTGCCAATTCGATAGCCAGATCCATCTTACTTTGGCTCTGACTCCCAAAAGTTCCGCTTTGCGAAATATCAATACAAAGCATGAGCGTTTGTTCACGTTCTTCCTCAAATACTTTGATAAACGGGTCACCGGTTCTGGCGGTCACATTCCAGTCTATCTGCCGGATGTCATCGCCATAGGTGTACGCTCTTACTTCCGAAAACTCCATTCCCCGCCCTTTGAAAGCAGATTGATACTCTCCGCCAAATAAGGTGTTTACAATACCTTTGGTTTGGATTTCGAGTTTCCGAATCTTTTTGAGGATTTCCTTTGGAATCATAGAATATAGTTTGATTAGTCCGCTGTGAAGATAATAATTGAAGAGGTTAATGTAACCGCTGAAAACAGGATTTAAAGTTCCATCTCAATATTCACGTGTTCATAGTGTTTTTTCTCAAAAAATGGCCAAAACAGAAATAACAACAGGATTATAATTCCTATCCAATACATAACCCAGGCGTAGGTCAAATGTTCAGTAAGCACTCCCTTCATGGAGAAAAGGTTATAAAAATCGTGAGACGATTTAGGTAAATTACCTATCAATGGCATTCGTCGGTCCATAGCATCGGCGGCATAGGCCGACGATTCAATCCAGGCAAAAGCGGTGAGGAGTAAACCGGTTTGGGCTGTAAATCTTTTGTGGTTGTACCATCCATAAACAAAAATGCCAAATGGTAAAAGCACTTCGAAAAGGGTACCACCCAGAATAGTCAGGAATCGCCCACCGATAAAGCCAAAGAGGGTATGCCCGGCTTCATGTACAATCAGTAAAAAGTTATCGATGAAAAAGAAGAAAGGAGAGAGAAAAAAAGGGTATGGATAATTCCAGGAAAACGAGATCTCCCATTTTAGAGCCATCCAAAATTGCTCGGCTAAAACCCAGCAAAAAGGGATGCATACTATCGAAAACCACCACTTCTTAATGTATGGCAATGCTCTCGCGAAATAATGTTCAAAATCAATGTTCACAAATATGAATCTTTTTGTGTCTCAAGAGGTTGTGATAGTAGCGATAATTCACAATTTCAACAATCGGTAAATAGATATGAGCAAGCCACTTAACGTAACCCAGAAATTAATTAAGAGCCATTTAGTAGAAGGCGAGATGGTACCCGGACAGGAAATTGGTTTAAAGATCGATCAAACCTTAACTCAGGATGCAACCGGAACTATGGTGATGTTGGAATTGGAAGCCATGGAACTGGATGAAGCCAAAACAGAACTCTCCTGTCAATATGTGGATCACAACCTGATTCAGTCTGATTTTAAGAACCCCGATGACCATGTATTTCTGAAATCTGCGGCCGAACGATTCGGAATGTGGTTCAGTCGACCCGGTAATGGTGTGAGCCATCCGATAGAGACGGAACGTTTTGCTATTCCCGGGAAAACCCTGGCCGGGTCAGACAGCCACACACCGGCATCAGGATGTATGGGCATGCTTGCCATTGGTTCCGGTGGATTGGATGTCGCCTTCGCCATAGCCGGTGAGCCTCTGTTTATAAAAATGCCTAAAGTGCTAGGTGTTGAATTGAAGGGAGAACTTAAAGATTGGGTAAGTGCCAAAGATGTGGTTTTGGAAATGCTTCGGCGTTATGATGTGGATGGAGCTTCCGGATATGTAATTGAATATTTCGGGGAAGGTTTGAAAAACTTGGATACTATGGATCGTCATGTGATCGCCAATATGGGAACCGAAATGGGTGCTACAACAACGGTGTTTCCCGCCGATGGGGAAATCCGTCGTTTTATGGAATCTCAACAGAGGGGGGATGAATATGTAGAGCTTCTTGCAGATGAAGGGGCAGAATATGATAAATATGAGGAACTAATCTTAGATGATGTGGAACCGCTTATTGCTTTACCAAGTTCTCCGGGCAACGTAGTGCCGGTGCGGGAAGTGGAAGGTAAAGATATTTACCAGTCTTACATTGGCTCTTCGGCAAATCCCGGATACCGTGATTTTTGGATTTCCTCTGAAATTGTGAAAGGAAAAACAGTAAACGATAACGTCTCTTTTGATATCAACCCAACATCCCGACAGATCATCGAAAACATGGTGAAGAACGATGTCATGTTTAATCTTGTGCAATCCGGTGCGCGAATTCACCAGGCAGGTTGCAATGGCTGTATTGGGATGGGGCAGGCTCCGGCAACCGGACAGAATAGCCTCAGAACCGTACCTCGTAACTTTCCTGATCGTTCAGGAACTCCGGAAGATTCTGTATTTCTTGTAAGCCCGGAAACAGCAGCGGCTTCGGCGTTAACGGGTAAAATTACCGATCCAAGAGATCTCGAGAAGTTGTACAACATGAAATATCCGAAATACACACCGCTCAAAGAAGTGATTGTAAATACTGATATGCTGACACCTCCAAAACCTAAAGAAGAGCGTGGTGAAATAAAGAAAGGCCCAAACATTTCAAGCATGCCAAATTTTGATGAACTTGAAGACTTTGAAGTTCCGGTACTGTTGAAAATGGGTGATGACATTTCTACTGATGAAATACTGCGTGCCGGTACCGAAGTGCTTCCTTACCGAAGTAATATTCCTGAGATCAGTAAGTTCACGCTCGATGTAGTGGATAAGAACTTCCACGACAGGGCCATGAAGGCCAAAGAAGAACATGGCGGACATGTAGTTATCGCCGGTGAGAATTATGCTCAGGGTTCCAGTCGTGAACATGCGGCTATTGCTCCTCGTTATCTTGGTCAAAGAGCGGTAATTGCCAAAAGTTACGCCCGAATTGGCTGGCAAAATCTGGTGAACTTCGGTATTCCGCCTTTTGAGTTTACCAGCGATGAAGATTACAATGATATTGATCAGGGAGATGTGCTGAAAGTTGAGAACATCCGTTCAAGTATCGAAACCGGTAATACGGCAAAACTGGTGAATGTGACAAAGGGAACGGAATATGAAGTTAAACACACCTTGAGTGATCGCCAACGACAGGCGGTACTTGATGGGGGAGTGATTAATTCGTTTAAGAAAAGAAAAGCTTCTTAATTTAAATCACGAAAACGCTTTATACCCTTAACGAAATACTGCCAGATGAGGCTGATATCCAGCATGGTATCAGGATCACCCGGGACTGATCGTTTAGCCTGAAGTGATTTGCGCTTTCGGTTCACTCCGATAAAACCTTTAGCAAAATGAAGATGGGCTTTAACCACCGCCCACCATTCTTTGGGTTTTCCGGATAAAAGAGCTTTAAAAGCTGCGATAACATCCAATATCAGCCGAAGTAGAAACCTTTTTCGTAGACTGGAGGAACTGTAATTCTTCCAAAGCATAAACAGACTGTTGCGGAAGTTATAATAAACTTTACGTGGAGAACCCATTGGCAACGAACCGCCACCCAAATGGTAGATTACACTTTCTGGTGCGTAACCGATTTTGTATCCCTGATTCTGAAGCCGCCAGCACAGGTCAATCTCTTCCATATGAAATTCGAAATCCTCATCAAATCCACCGGATTCTATAAAAAGGTCCTTACGGATAGCCAATGCGGCCCCTGAAGCCCAGAAAAGTTCAACGGAATTATCGTATTGACCTTCATCTCGTTCCACTTCATCAAAAATACGTCCGCGGCAAAAGGTATAACCGAATTTATCCATATAACCACCGGCAGCTCCGGCGTACTCAAAATACTCAGGCTGCTTATCGGCTTTCATCTTAGGTTGAACAGCGGCAACCTGATCATCTTGTTCAAATACCCGATTCAGGTCATGCAGCCAGTTTTTATCTACTCTAACATCATTGTTCAGGAATAGTAAAATTTCTTTCTCAGCAAAGGGAACAGCCCTGTTATTTCCTCCGCAATAACCGTAGTTTTGGTCGAAGGTGGTAATTTTAATTTCAGGATACGTTGATTTAATCCACTCTTTGGAACCGTCTGTTGAAGCATTATCGGCAATGATAATTTCAAAATCAGGATAGTCTGTTTCAGTTACGGAAGGCAGATAATTCTTGAGATGCTCAAGGGCATTCCAGGTAACAATGATAATGCTGAAACTCTTCAATGAATGAATAAAATTTTGCTATTGTTTAAAAGTGGTGGAACGAGAATGAAAAATGTGGTTTCTTGTTCCGCTTTATTTGAGTAATAAGATGATACAAAAAGTATGATCAAAATAGGGCTAATTTCAGATACACATAATTACCTCGATCCACAGGTGTTCGAATACTTCGAGGACTGTGATGAAATTTGGCACGCTGGAGATTTCGGAAACCTTTCCATTGCAGAAGAACTACAGGAGATTGCTCCCGTTGTGGGTGTTTACGGTAATATTGATGGTGAGGATATTCGTCAGGTCTATCCGTTGCATCAGCGTTTTGAGAGGGAGGGGTTAAAGATTTGGATGACACATATTGGTGGAATTCCCGGACGCTATTGCCTTCCTATCCGTCAGGAAATGGAAACTAATCCACCCGAACTTTTTGTATGTGGGCACTCTCATATTCTTCGTATTTCGCGTGACCAAGAGCTGAATAAAATGTTATACATGAATCCCGGAGCAGCCGGTAAGCAAGGGTTTCAATCACAAAGAACGGTTATACGGTTTCAGATTATAGAAGGAAAACTCCACAATGTAGAAGTGATTAATCTGGATGTTGAACAGGAAGCAGCGGAGTAAGAGTTCTTAGTCAAACTCGTAGCGTTCAATCAACTCCACCGCATTGAATGCAGATTGAACAACTAAAGGAATTCCGCCACCGGGATGTGTAGAGCCTCCCACAAAGTATAGCTTATCTATTTCACGTGATTTATTCCTGGGCCGGAGGAAGGCCGAGAATTTACTGTTTGATGATGTGCCGTAAATACTTCCTTTATTCGACCGGTATTTTATATAGAAATCGTGTGGGGTAATGGTTTCCCTGCAAAGGATATGATCAGAAAGGTGATGAAGCCCTCGCTGTTCTAATTCCCGGATCACTTTATCACCATAAGATGTAGCATTTTCTTTCCAGTTATATTGATCGGTCAGGTAGGGCGCATTTACCAGAACAAATAGATTCGAGCCACCCTCCGGGGCATGGTTAGGATCTGAGTAGGATGTATTAGCCACATAGATTGTTGGATCATCAGGCATTATTTTTTCTTCAAAAATCTGTTTGAACTCTTTCTCGTAGTTCTCCGAGAAGAATATGTTATGATGAATCAGTTGGTCGTATTTTTTGTTGATCCCCAGCATCAGTACAAAGCCGGAACAGGAAGGCTCAATGGATTTCGCCTTTTCTTTTCTTCGGGATGAAACGGAAGAATCCGGCAAGAGGTGAGCAATGGTTTCTGTTGCATCACTGTTTGAAATTACTAAATCAGATTCAATCTTTGTGCCCGACTCTAACCGCATTCCGGTTGCCCTCTGTTCATTAATTTCAATGGAAGTAATCTCGGTATTGAATATAAACTCAACACCCAGCGACTTGGCTAGTAAAGTCAAAGCTTCTGCCACTCTGTACAAACCGCCCTTCACATAAAACCCACCCTGATTAATTTCTACATGTGGAATCACATTCAAGGTAGCCGGAGCCAAAAAGGGCGATGAGCCGTTATACGTGGTAAAGCGTTTGAAAAACTTCCTCAGGTAAGTGGATTCGAAGGAACTATCCACCCGTTTACTTACCGTGCTAAAGGCATCGATACCAAAGAAACTGAGGAGGTCTAGTTCTTTCAGGTCTTTGAACCCGAACAGGGGATTGAATATGAAAGCATCGGCTGTTTTTTGGTAGAGCGACCGGGCATATTCTAAGAATTCATCATAAGATCCGGCATCTTGTGGAGCAAAGGATTTGATCTCATTTTTCGTTGTCTGTTTGTCTTCAAAGTTATTAAAGATGGTTCCGTCAGGGTAAAAATATCTGCAGATGGGATCTAAGGGTTCAAGCGAGAGATAATCACCCATGTCAGCTCCGCATTCTTCAAAAAGCTTTTCAAGGATGAACGGCATGGTTAACAGACTGGGACCGGTATCAAAGCGATATCCATCGGCCTCAATGATATTCATCTTACCACCGGTATTTTCATTTTTTTCAAATACGGTAACCTGATGTCCCTTCGAAGCAAGCAAACAAGCAGTTGAGAGTCCTCCTAAGCCGGCACCAATAACAGATATGTTCATGCTTTAATGAGCTTTTTGCGGGAGATTCATAATTTTGAAAATAGAATAATGAAAAGAGAAAGAAGGTATTTTAGTTGGATGGAAAACCCCATGCCGGTTCACAGAATTCCGACTTTAGAAAAACTTATTCCGGTAGCTTTCCTTCAATACGCTTCAAAGAATCTCTGATCTCTTTCAGAATCTCGATGGATGAATCGGCGCTTTCATCTGTAGAGCCGGAACTCTGATTGTCGGTTACTTTGTCCCGCTGATCTAAAACCATGCCACGGAATTCGAAAGCATCAACAATGCCAATTAAGGAAAGATCAGGTCCTCCCTGAGCCGAGCTTCCTGCCGTTTCAATTCTAAGAATACTCAACCCGAAGTATTTTAACAGAGGACCTTCTTTAAAGGTGAGGTCTTGAATTTTATCAAGAGGAATAGTTCGCTCTGTGTGAAAAATATATCCTTTCTTAAATCGGAGGGAGCGTGTGGTTAATTCGCATTCAAGGCGCTCATAATATTTGTTCAGGTAAAAAGGTGCAAGAATGAGCCAAATGGGGATAAAGGGTATCATGACAATTGTTACCAAACAGATTAGTACCCCGTACCAAAGAACATAACTTTTAATTTTCGGGCTGAAACTGGCTTCGTGTATAATATTGGCTTTTGATGGCATGCTTTAGCTGGTTGTTTATATTAAAAAAGGCATCCTTTTCAGGACGCCTTATAATCTAAATTGTTACAATGATTTCCAATACTTATATCAGCTTCTACTCATCAGGGGTTAATTCATCTTTAGGGATGAAATCCATTGCAGCTGAGTTCATACAGTATCTGAGCCCGGTTGGTCTGGGGCCATCATCGAATACATGGCCGAGATGACCGCCACAGTTTGAACATACAATTTCTGTACGTGTCATAAACAGGCTGTTATCTTCCCGTTCACTTACCAGCGAATCGGCCAATGGTTGCCAAAAACTGGGCCAGCCGGTACCACTGTCGTATTTATGTTCTGAGCTGTATAACTTTTGGCCACAACCGGCACACACGTAGATCCCGTCCTCTTTGTTATCATCATATTCGTTTATATAGGGGAGTTCTGTACCTCGTTCACGAAGAATGCGATACTCCTTTGAGGTTAGAATTTCTTTCCATTCTGCTTCTGTTTTCTTGTAGGGATAATTCTCCTCAGGTAAAGTATCCTGGCGACCTGCAACCCTTTCTATGCTGGCCTGTTTTATGTCTTGTTGATGAATACTTGGCTGGGATTTTTCAGTATTAACTGACAGGAGAGTGATCGCGATGATGGTCGCGAATGCTGCTATAAAGACTGCGTATTTCATAAAATCCAAAGTTGATTAGTTTATTTGAATCGGGCTACCAAACAGTACGAACACTTATTTAGTTTAGATTTCATGTAAACGCATAATCTTACCTGATTAGTTCTCCTTGGTTAGTGGTTACCAGTCTATATCCCAGTTATTAAATTCATCTTTAAACTTAGGGACGGCTTTTTGTTTGAATAAACGAACTCCGGCTGTGAATCCTACCCAAAAACGATAATCTCTTCCTTTCCACTCAGGGGACCATAAGCTGTACCAGGTGTAGTCTTCAGCGGCATCAACCCGGGTAATTTGGGCATTAAAGGTGGGGCCTCCGTAGAGGGATAAGCCATTTCCGAGGCGCTTACCAACGAGAACTTTATAGGAGTAAATCAAATTCAACTTTCGGGACCATTCATCTTCAAACTGATGTGTAAAAGAAAATTCCTGATTCACATACATTGATTCATCTTCCCAGTTTTGGAATGAATCATTGATATTCTTTTCAAGTCCTATAGCAAAGCCAATACGATAAACATTCCTGTCTAAGAGTGTGTTGTACCCAACAATAGCCGTGTTATATACACGGTAGGTACCGAGTGTTAAACCAACATCTGTGAAGCCTCCATCAGAAAAACGAACGTCTATATTTTTGCGACCATTACCATACAAACTGATTAATCCTACCGGAACCCCTTCAAAATCTTTGGCCAGGTTTATAAGTCCGATTTGAACTCCGGTCGCTGTTTCAGAAAAATTCAGTAGGCCGGCAAACTGTACCCCTTCTAAATTCTGTGCAATGTTGGCTCCGCCTGAGAAAACGAGTCCCTCTACATTATTTGCCACATTAAGAAGTCCGGCCGCAAACAGACCACTGGCATTTTCCTTAGCTACGTTTACTCCACCGGTAGCCATTAATCCTTCTATGTCGGCCAGGGCAATATTGGCAGCACCTGAAGCTTGCAATCCGGAAATATCAGATCCGGCAAAATTCATAAATCCGGCTGCCTGAAGTCCCTCTACATCTTCGCGGGCTATGTTGGCAACTCCGGCTGCCTGTAGGCCTGAAATATCGCCCCAGGCTGCGTTAATTACTCCGGAACCCTGCAAGCCCTCAATATCACCTTGAGCAATATTTCCGAAACCGGCAAATTGCAGCCCACTGGAACTGCCACCCGCAATATTGAAAAAACCGGAACCCTGAATTCCCTCAAGATCTTCACCGGATATATTCGCAAGTCCTGAGAACTGAATCCCGGACATTTCATTGTTAGAGATGTTTAAAGCACCTGCTATATTTACACCCGCCATATCACCTCCGGTGGCGTTTACCAAGCCGGCTATTTGAAAGCCATGGGCGTAATGCTTGTTGTAATTGATAAGTCCGCCGATTTCACCACCATCTAAGCCACCGTGGTATCCGCCAAGTATATTGATGGAATAACGGGCTGTGTACTCCGGGGCATGGGTCCAGTTAGTACTGAGAGGAGGGAAGAGAGTTACTCTCCATTTCCTGTATTTCAGTTCCTCGTAGTCACTGTTATCCTGAGCTATGGAATAGGTTGGAGAGAATAAAAGCCCCAATGAAAAAATGGAAAGTAGTAACAGTCGTTGCATAGTGATAATATTAATTTGATCATTTTTGCAACCACTACGAACAGACTCTTGAAAAGTTTACCGGAATTTAAACTATACAGCTGCCGGCTTCAGGTTTTCAAATTGTTCATCCAGGGTTTCATTCCAATACTGTACTTCTTCGATTTTACGAAGTAAATCCTCATACTCACCTTCAATGTTAATAGACTCAATTTGATCGCCGGAGGATATAGCATCAACCACTTCCTGATCTTCTTCAGATTCAATTTCACCAAACACAGCATGCTTGCCATCCAGCCAGGGAGTAGCAACATGGGTAATGAAAAATTGACTGCCATTGGTGTCGGGACCGGCATTGGCCATAGAAAGTTTTCCGGGTTCATCATGGATCAGTTCGTTATGAAACTCATCTTCAAAACGATATCCCGGTCCGCCACGGCCATCACCATTGGGGCAACCACCCTGAATCATGAAGTCGTTAATGACCCGGTGAAACTTCAGGTTGTCATAAAAACCACGGGAAGCCAGGTTTACAAAATTAGCTACTGTTCTTGGAGCTCTTTTGGAAAACAGGTTAACGTTTATGGTTCCTTTGCTCGTATTAATGGTCGCTTTTAATGCCATGAGTATTTATTGAATTGAAAGTTTGAAAAACAAAAAATTGGAATCCAGACCGGGGTTTTCATTACCGGTTTCTGCATTCGAAATATGATGAAATTTATACCCAAAGGATATCATTCCAAAGGTATTGAATCTTAGATTTGCCCCAAAAGTAATATCGAAGGTAAAATTCAGTTTTCTTGCCCCATCGGTTGGGAAGTTTCGTTCCATAAAGATCATCCCGCCGGTGGTTCTAACATAGGGGGTAAGCCTTTTTTTAGAGCTATCCATTAGTATGAAGCCTACCGGAGAAAGTCCGAAACCGCTGCGAGAAACCATGCGGTTATTTTCATCTCTTTTGGGGTAATTGAAGTGAATGTAAGGGATGAGGTCGGCGGTGTACCAAATAGCTTTATTAGGTGGGTACTTTCTGATTGGTCTTTGAAGCCCAATCCCAAAAATCTGTGTTTGTGAGTTTTCAGTTTTACCCAAAAACCGAACTGACGAAAAAGAATAGCCACCCCAAAGGGTAAATGTAGCTCTTTTGATCTCATGGTCTGTAGTCTGTGCAACACTATTCTGTGCAATCAAACAAAAGAAAAAAATAAGGGTGGGAAAAAGTAGTTTAGTCGCTAACTTCAAAAAATGCGATACCTAAAGTTGAGATTTCTTCTAAGCCTTTTTTGCTGAGCCAATAAATGAAGCCAACCAAATTACAGCCCATGCAATTGCCAAATAATATTTCGCAATATAAAGAAATATCCCAATTGTGAGAGCGTAAATTATATGATAGAACAGAGGTGGTGCTTCTGTTTGGTTAGCTTTTTTCTGAAGGGAGGGCATAAAAAAAGCGATCACTTTACTCAAAAGTAAAAGTCCGGTATATACCCATAAAACTACTTCCAATATGTTATTGGTATATAGGGCAAATACAGCAATCAATAATAAAACGATAACATCTAAATAGGCATCTTTTAGCCAGGTCATATAACTTATTCCACCTGATCTTCAATAGGGTTCAGGGATACTACTTCTTTGGCATGCAATCCCTTATCACCTTCATCTAAGAGAAATTCTACTTCTTCACCACGACGTAATTTTTTAAAGCCATCGGCTTGAATTTCTGAATAATGTACAAAGGCATCTTCACCGGTTTCTGTACTGATGAACCCATAACCTTTGGTATTGTGGAACCACTTTACCGTACCCTTTTGCTTATCTGCCATAACTACCCGATTAACTTTAATATTTAACTCACAAGGAGTTATGCTCCCTATGATTGAACCTGAAAATAATTTTTGAGGATAATACAATCAATAGGAAGTTGAATTAAGTTATCGGATGTGAAATTCTTCCACCCAGATGGCAAATCCGCTATCATTGTACCTGCCTGAAACTTCGGTAGCAGTTTGGTATCCGAATCCTGCATCATGTTCGATGTCTACCAAGAGCCCTTTTAGTTTCACTATATGTCCATCCCTGAGTTGCTTTAGCTGTTCTTCCACAGAGGCTGATGATGGTATAAAATGCCATAGATCGCTTTCCTGGTAGATAGTAGAAACTTCGAGGGGAGGACGGGTGAGGTCCACATCGTGATTTCGATCATCGAGCGTAAAGAAGATATAATCCAAGTTTCGCTCGTCTGAAAGCTGATTCCAGCCTACCACGGCATCTACCGGGGAGTAGCGGGAGAAACCGTCAAAGAAATAACGTTTTCTTTTGATAACCCGAACTTCTGCTTCGATGGTTTTTTGGGGTATCATGGTGGCCCCTTTAAAGGAAAAGGGTTCCTGCCATGTCAATCGCTTTATCTCAGGCTCGTTTTTGGCGGTAATACCGGGCCCGTGATTAACCGGAAAATTGGTATAAACAATGTATCCGGCTGCTACAAAAACACAGAAAACTAAATACTTGACCATGCTAATTCCTTCCTTGATTTCTTTTTGTTACAAGAGTGTGCCCAACCCATTCGTGTTACAGATTTGTTATAAATAATTAATATTTAAACAGATTCAGAAATGGTGGTAATTGCGTGTTTGATAAGCAGGGTGTACTTCGGAAATAGATATTTGTTCCTGGTGAGAGGTCCCTTTCAGTTACATTTCAAATAATTCTTTACCCCATATGTTTGCTGTTTCAGAAAGAGTAGAAGGGATGGTTTCAGGAAACAGAAAAGCCCTGCAGTTATCTGCAAGGCTTTAATAGTACCAAAGGTGGGACTCGAACCCACACTCCCGAAGGAACGCGATTTTGAGTCGCGCGCGTCTACCAATTCCGCCACTTTGGCTTTTTTGAAGGCTTCAAAGATAAGGGTAGTAACAGCTAAATAACAAAGCAGTTTTGTTTTTATTTGTACCCGTTTGGATTCTCTGATTGCCATTTCCATGCATCTCTGCACATTTCTTCGATCCCGCGTTTTGCTGTCCACCCAAGCTCTTGTTCTGCTTTAGAAGGGTCTGCGTAGCAAGCGGCGATATCTCCGGGGCGTCGCGGGGTGATTTTATACGGTACTTGCTTTCCTGAAGCTTTCTCGAAGGCGTTTACCATTTCCAAAACACTGGTTCCTTTTCCTGTCCCCAGATTGTAAATAACCAGGCCCGGATCAGTAGTAAGTTTTTCCAAGGCTCTTAAATGACCAATGGCTAAATCCACTACGTGGATGTAATCCCGAACGCCCGTTCCGTCGGGGGTGGGGTAGTCGTTTCCAAAAACTGATAGTTCTTTCAACTTGCCAACCGCCACTTGTGAAACAAAAGGCATCAGGTTGTTGGGAATGTCGTTAGGATCTTCTCCGATTAATCCACTTTTATGGGCCCCAACAGGATTAAAGTAACGAAGCAGGGCTATATTCCATGAATCATCGGCAACGTGAAGATCCTTGAGGATATATTCAATAAATAATTTGGTACGGCCGTATGGGTTGGTTGCTGAAAGGGGAAAGTCTTCAGTAATAGGAACTTCATGAGGGTCGCCATAAACGGTAGCGGAAGAAGAGAAAACAATGTTCTTAACACCGTGCTTCTTCATCAGCTCACATAAATACAGGGTGCTGGTGATGTTGTTATCATAATACATCAACGGCTTCTCAACAGATTCACCTACGGCTTTATATCCCGCAAAATGTATCACTGAGTCTATCTCATGATCCGAGAAAATGGTATCCAAAGCGGTTTTGTTCAGGAGATCTTCTTTGTAGAAAGTGAGTTGCTTGCCCGTAATTTTCTGGACTCTTTTAAGGGCTTCTTCGCTGCTGTTTGAAAGGTTATCAACCACAACAACACGGTGGTCTTCACTTAACAATTCCAGAACCGTGTGACTTCCAATATAGCCGGCTCCACCTGTTACCAATACATTCATGAGAATAGTCTACGTTTTTTCTTCTAATTCTTTAATGACTTCCGAGCAAATATGTTGAACCTTTTTAGCAGAGTTCTCTAAGTCTTCTTCGGGTTTTTCATCCCAGATGAGCGTTTTTGCATGCTCGTACTCCTCGAGTATTTGTTCAAGCCCAAGCATTTGAGTTACCGGCTTAATTTTATGTCCGGCTTTTCTGAAATTAGTTTCATCTCTGGCCAGTAGGAATTTTTTGTAGTTTTCTGAAAACTCACTAAAGGAAGATATAGCCGCTTCAGCAAATTCCTTGATATACTTTTCCTCACCATAGAGCATTTCTGAGAGGCCCGAAAAATCGACTAATTTATTATTGCTACTCAAGGTTAATGCTATTCGTTGACAGGTTCTTCAATATGGTGCGGGGAAGGTTTACCAAATTCATCAAGGTGAACAAATACAATTTTATCAATACTGATAATGGTTTCTTTGCTGAATTTATTTCTCACCACGCACTTAACGGTTATTGAAGTTCGACCGAATTTAACAGTTTCCATGCCAATCTCAATAACTTCACCCAGTTTTGCAGAGTTTACAAAGTTTATTTCAGACATATATTTGGTCACGATATTACTTTTACCAAGCTGGCAGAGTACATATATGGCTGCTTCTTCATCAACCCAACTTAAAACAGATCCTCCAAAAAGAGTTCCGTGTGCGTTAAGGTCTTGGGGTTTGATCAACTTTCGGCTAAAAAATCTCATTATATCTTCGTTCTTTATTGCTACATTTAAAGATACAGTTTAATGTATAAATGAAATAATCTCTTTTGGCCTTTCAACAATTAAAAAGTTCTATTGGATAATCCGAATAACTAATATTATTGTAACAAAAGGGCGCAAGATTACTCTCTCTAAGTAAAAAGAATTGATTACGGCTTAGAATCACCATGAAAACAATCGCATTAACAAATCAGAAGGGCGGAGTTGGTAAAACAACAACAACGATTAATCTTGGGGCAGGACTGGCAAAACTTGGCAAAAAGGTACTTCTCATAGATCTCGACCCTCAGGCAAATCTAACCTATTCCTTAAGAACCCATTCTCACCGGCTTGAAAAAACCGTTTATCATGCTTTGCGCGGGGGAGCTAACGTAGATGATATTATCATAGAGCATAACGGTTTTGATTTCATTCCTTCATCGTTGGAGCTATCGGGTGCTGAACTGGAATTAGCCAGCGAACCGGCCAGAGAAAGTTTGCTTAAGGATGTGATGAAGCAGCTAGAGGAAGATTATGATTACGACTACGTATTAATCGACTGCCCGCCTAATTTAGGGTTGCTTACCTTGAATGCATTTACAGCTGTGAAGGATATTTTCATAGTACTTCAATCAGAATACCTGGCACTACATGGCCTTTCGAAGCTACTTGATTTGGTAAAAGTTGTGCAGCAACGACTGAATAATCAGCTTGAGGTTGGGGGTATTATTTGTACGCTTTATGATAGTCGGAAAAACCTGAACAAAGAGGTTGTTGGGCATATTAAAGACTATTTTGGGCCAAAAGTGTTTAAGACTATCATTCGTGATAATGTTGCACTGGCAGAAGCTCCAAGTCACCATAAAACGATATTTGAATACGATGGTAATAGTGCAGGGGCACAAGATTACTTTGCATTAGCCAAAGAAATAAAAAACGGCCACTAAACAATGAGTAAGAAAAAGAGCCTTGGGCATAATCCGCTTGCTTATAGCACGCGGAGGCATGCTTCTTTTGACTTTATTACTCCTTCCGATTCCGAGGAGGATAATCAGGAAGTATCAAAGGAAGAAAACAATTCTGGTTCCAGGGTGAATAAAATTACGGCCAGTTATTACCTGGAAGAGCCCGTTGTGGAAAGCGTCAAGATAATAGCAGATAGAAAAGAGACTTCTTACTCAGCCGTTGTAAATGCCATTCTGAAAAGTTCAATCAGAGATCTCATCAATAGATAATTTCGGCTTTATATCCTTGTCGGTTTTCTTATTATGTGCCCCAGATATAAGGCACTATGTTTAATACGTATCACTCTCAGTCACTACAAACATTAGCACATCATTTTTCCGGAATTATTAAGCCGGAGGGTGGAGATCCTTTATCCAAACCCTGGATTATTGTTCAGAATAATGAAATCAAAGAATGGTTATCGCTTAAAATTGCTGAAGAACAGGGGGTAGCAGGAAACTTCCGGTTCATTTTCCCTTCTGAATTTTTATGGATGCTCTATCGGCTCAGAAAGGATGAAGTTCCCCAGGTATTACCCGCCGACTTGAATTCAATGCACTGGGCTTTGTTTGAGCTGCTGTCATCCGACCAAGAACTTTTAAGCCAGATACCTTTCTACGATTCAGATACCGACACCCTCAAAAAGAGGTTTCAATTAAGTGGGCAACTCGCCGATATATTTGACCAATACCAGGTATACCGCCCGGAAATGATGGAAAGTTGGCTGAAAAGGAAAATGGTTACTAAGGAATCAAATGAACGCTGGCAACTTTCCATCTGGAATGAACTGAATAAACAATGGGGCTTATTCGAACATATTGAGAACCTGCCGAGCAGGTCAAAGGCTTATTCAGAATTGGTGCAATGGCTGGATGATGCCAATCACGGGCTATGGGAGGGAATACCGGATAATGTATATGTATTCGGTTTATCGCACTTGTCAAAGCCGTTTATGGAAATCATAAGCCGAATCGGGAGAAAGCATGATGTACATTTTTTCTTTTCGGCAGGCACTGAATATGATTCAAAAGAAAACCTGGGTCATTTGGTAGAGGATTGGGGAGGATCTACCCAAGAGCAGGTACAACTACTGCATAAAATATTGAAAGAGAATGGCGTGCCCACAAAGGCAGTTGTCACTGAAACGGATAAGAAAATCTCTTTCCCCGAGTTTAAGGTGCATTCCTGCCATAATATTCGCCGTGAAGTACAGGTACTGAAGGATGAAATACTTTTGTACCTGGATAATAACCCTGATTGCAAGCTAAGCGATATTTTAGTTATGATTCCGGATGTTGAGGCCTATTCCGGGATGTTAGAAACGGTATTTATCAATGATGTGGGAGAACCTGCGATACCTGTTTCAAAAATTTCAGGTCGGAATTTCCATTCTTCAGAGCATTCACTTACCGAATTGCTCGAGCTGTTGTCTTCTTCATTCAAAGCCAGTGCCGTACTCCAGTTACTAAACCTTGAGCCCATCAAAGCTAATTTTAACTTTTCTGATGCAGATTTAGAATTGGTTGAAGAATGGGTTTTGGAAAACCGAATTTACCGTGGAATCGGGGATGACTTCCGTACCAGATATAGTTGGCAGAAGGGAGTAAATCAGCTTTTATCCGGCTTTAGTATGGAGCCGGAATTATTGGACGTATATCAGGATTTGGTGCCTTATAACCGTATTTCTTCTTCTGAAGATGCAATGCTTTCAGCCCGGTTTGCTCATTTTGTACATTTACTGAAATCGGCTGCAAAAGAAATTTCCACTCAGAAAACTCCTGTTGAGTGGATTGAATTTACCCGTCGGCTTATCGATGATTTTTTCGGAAATGAAACCACCCGAAATATCCGGACGGGCGCTTTGCGTAAGATGCTTGATAAACTTAAAGAGCAGGCAATGTATACCAGCTTCAGCAGGGACGTGCCATTTACCCTGATGAAAGATTGGCTGATTGGTCAATTCTCGAGCCATGATTCTTCTTCAGGTCGATTAGGGCAGGGCGTAACTGTTAGTTCGTACATCCCATACCGTTCTGTGCCTTTTCGTTTTATTGCCATGCTTGGGATGAATGAAAGTGTTTTCCCGAGAAAAGCCATTCGTCCGGAATTTGATCTCATCTATGCCGATCCCAGGCCCGGCGACCGTATTCTAAAAGAAGATGATACGTATTTATTTCTGGAAACTATCAAGGCTGCCCGGGAACATCTTCACATAAGCTATCTGGGGCAAGACCAACATTCTGATTCCACTCGTCTTCCCTCAATTTTGGTGCAACAATTGTTGGATATATCCTTTGAATCTCAGAATGAGGGCATTATCCGGCATAGTTTACACCCGTTCAATAAACAATATTTTGAAGGAGATACTCCGCATTCGTACTCGGATCTGAACAGGCGGCTTTCGGAGAATATGCAGAAGGGGAAGCTGGAAGAATACCCTGCTTTTACCGGTCAAAACCATTTATTGTCAGAAGAAAAACTTGCCCAAAAAATACATATTTCTGACTTGATTTCGTTCTTTACTAATCCTTCTAAATACCTTCTGCAGAATAGATTAAGTCTATCATATTATGATGACTTTAAAGAGATTTCTGACCGTGAATCTTTTAAGTTAAATAACTTAGAACGCTACAAGCTTGATCATTTACTCTTTGAAATGTTACAAAAAAATGAAGGGGCCGACACTGTTAAAAAATATGCCGTTGCAGCATCAATGATTCCCGAAGCGTTAGAGGGAGAAAAAGCCTTCAATCGAGAAAAGAAAATCACCAAAGAATTGTTGGATCATCTCAAATCGTATACAAAGGCGGAAGAGCATATAGTAGATGTGTCTATTGAGAACGATGGAATTCAATTATATGGACCTATTCATGGATTATATGACGAATTGTTTGTTTCCTGTCGGGTGGGGCGAAGAAGAGCCGAGCATGAGGTAGTACACTGGCTGAAGCATCTCATATTGCTTGAAAATGGTTATGATTTGAGTAAAAGCCTCTTTTTGTCAAAAGATGGAGCTGATGTAGAAATACTTGAGATTCATTCATCGGATATTTGGTCAAATCCTCTCTCTGATTATGTGAAGTTGTTTGCTTCCAATAATCCGGTTCTTCAAAAAGCTGCTTTCTTTCCCCAATCCTCAAAAGCTTATGCAGAAGCTATTTTAGAAGGAAAGGATCAGCAAGAAGCCGATAAAAAAGCCAGAGCGAAATGGGAGATCAACCCTCATAAATCATATGCTGAGGAGGCTGATTTTTACAATGCCTTGCTTTGGCGAGGATATGACCCGATTGCATCACAGGCTTTTAAAAAGAATGCGGTCAGGTTTTGGGAACCGTTCTTGAAAGCCCAACGAAAGGAGGAGGCATGAGTAAGCCTTTATCAGTATTTGAAGCTCCTCTTAAGGGAATTAGTCTGGTTGAGGCCAGTGCGGGCACGGGAAAGACCTATAACATCACTTCGTTATATGTTCGCGCAATATTGGAAAGAGGGCTTGATCCATCTCAGGTTCTGGTAATGACTTATACAGAAGCTGCCACTGCTGAACTAAAATTCAGATTGAGAAATCGGCTTAAGGAATCACTACAGGCGATTAAGTATGGCAAAACTGCCAATGATGGTTTTTTGCAAAACCTGGTTAGCCAAAATTATGAAGATGCGGAAGATAAGCTGCAATCAGCTATAGATCGGTTTGATGAAGCGGCCGTATTTACTATACACGGATTTTGTAGCCGCTTACTAACTGAATATAGCCTTCAGTTTGGGGTTTCTCCAAACTTCGAACTGCTTACCGATCAATCAGAGCTACTTCAGGATTGCGTGGATGAATATTGGAGGACCTTTATTCATAAAGCAGAAAGTGATTCTGATCAATTAATTCTATTGGATTACCTGACAGATGATGGGTTCGGTCCTGATGAACTGAAGGCGGTGGTGCTTGAAGTCATGAATCAAACAGATTCAGAGGTTATACCGGCCAATTATAACCAAAAAAGATTATATGACTTAGTTAGTCAGCTAACAAAAAAATTCAAAGAGATAAAATATTACTGGGAAGAAGAGGGCGAAACTCTTGAAGATATTTATAGGGGAGATGACTTAAACCGAGGTATTTATCGTAAAAGCTCGCAGGAAAGTGATTGGCTCATTTTCAAGGAGTGGTTAAGTAATGAAAAAGCTAAGATCTGGTATTCGGATAGACTTGAAAAATTTGGAACCAAAATAAGTCGCTCGGGGAAAAAATCAGCTCCGGACATTCCTGAGTTAAATATATCTAAGGCCATAGATGAGTTTATGGAGATAGCGGACCGGCTGAAGATGCTGAAGGTTGCATTTATACAGGAATCTATACACCAAATAAAGGATGATTTTGAGCAACATAAAGAGAAGAGTAACCTTATCACCTACAGTGATTTACTTGAATTAGTTGATAAAGGGCTTAAAGCTGATGCATCGGGTAAATTAGCAGAACGTTTAAGCGCTAAATATCCACTTGCTTTGGTGGACGAATTTCAGGATACAGATCCAATTCAATACAGTATTCTCAAACAGATTTACTATAAACGTCCTAATGCTGCTTTATTTATGATTGGTGATCCCAAACAGGCCATTTATGGGTTTCGGGGCGCCGATATCTTTACCTATCTGGAGGCAAAGAAAGATTCTGACGACGCGCAGTCTTACACATTAAGCGAAAATCATCGCTCCAACAGCAAAATGATTCAAGGTGTAAACGAATTATTCGGGCAATCTGATTCTCCTTTCTTGATAGATGGTTTTGCCTTTAAACCTGCTCAATTTCCTTCCCAAAAAGAAGACAGCCCGTATATAAAGAAAAAATCAGGAGCAGTAGTAAATCCGCTACAGGCAGTTAAGCTTGATGAGCAAGAATACACGTCCAAAGGAGCCCTTGAGGATGATATTTATACTGCTGTGTGTAATGAGGTCTTGGAATTGTTATCCGGTGAATACGCCCTGAATGACCGTAAAGTCGAAGAGAAAGATATCGCTATCTTAATAAGGAAAGGATTTCAAGGAGAGAAAATTCAACAGATTCTCAGGGAAAAGGGACTGAAGAGTGTCTTAAAATCCCGAACAAGTGTATTTGAAACCCGGGAGGCCGTTGAATTACAGCTCGTACTCAAAGCCATCCGGAAAATAAGTAACGAAGCTGGAATTAGGGCTGCATTATCTACCGAGTTATTGGGGTATACCGCCGGAGATATTTATGTTTTGCTTCAGAATGAACAGAAATGGACAGGCATTGTTCAACAGTTTGTACAACTGAAAGAAATATGGGACAGTCAGGGCATTGAGGCAGCATTTGAGCATTTATTGCAGGAATTTAAGGTATTGGAACGACTATCGGTTTTTAAGGACTCAGAGAGAAGAATTACCAATCTGATGCATCTTTCAGAGCTGTTAGCCAAAGCCCAAAGGGAACATCGGTTGCAGGGTAAAGCCCTTTTAAAATGGATGAATAAGAAGCAACAGTATAGCGGTACCGACTCTGATGATGAACAATTACGGCTGGAAAGTGATGAAGACCTGATTCAGATAACAACCATTCATTCTTCCAAAGGACTTCAGTATCCCATCGTAATTTATCCTTTTTTGTGGGATTCCGGTGCAGATGTAAAATCGACTGATATATTGAAGTTCCACCAGAATGGTGCCAACTATATTGATATCAGTCAGGGGATCTCTCATTCGGACCGGGAACAATATGAAACGCTTACGGTTGAGCAACAAAAAGCAGAGGAGGTCAGGCTTGCATATGTAGCATTAACACGGTCGGTAGCTTCGAATTTTCTGTTTATTCCCAATTACAAAAAAATTGATCAATCTCCATTGTCATCGATACTCCGGGGCACGAACAGTGCGGTTTCACAGAGTTATGATGATATAATATCCTGCCTTGATCGATGTAAGTACATTGAAGTGCGTAATCCGGCCGATGAAAAACCTGCGAAACAGGATCAGAAAACAGAGACTGTTTCAGCACTTAAATCTGCTCAATTTCGAAGGAAAGATTTAGACCAATACCCAAGAATGTTGAGTTACTCATCCCTGACGGAGGGAAAGAGCCATTCAGACTCAGCTCATGATTATGATGAGTTATTCTACCACTTTGATAATAAGGCTCCAATTACATTTAATAGATTTGGTTTTCCTAGAGGAGCGAATGCAGGTACTTTCTTACACAAAATTTTTGAAGATATTTCGTTCAATTCTCCAAAGAATCTTGAAGAGGTAATCACTGATAATCTGAATTATTATGGCTTTGAGGAGGTGTGGAAGAACACCGTTCAAAGATGGGTAGAGGATACTTTGGCATTAGAATTAGGAAATCCTTCGATTAGCCTTTCAACACTTGATGATAGCGATGTTCTAAAAGAGATGGAGTTTTATTTTCCTGTTCATAATCTGCAGGTAAGAGAAATGTGGGAGATGATCAGACAAGGGAAACCGAACTCTTCAGAAATCAGGCAGGCTTCGGGATTCATTAAAGGGTTTATCGACCTCATTTTCAGAACCGGAGATCGGTATTACATACTGGATTATAAATCAAACCATTTGGGTGATACCCCGGCGGACTATTCGTCCGAAAATCTTTCCCGCGCAATTAAAGATTCGGGATATGATTTGCAATATCACATTTATTCGCTGGCACTTCATCGATTTCTTGCCAACAGAGAGAAAGGGTATAACTATGAAGAACATTTTGGTGGGGTTGTTTATTTATTTTTGCGAGGTGTGGATAAGGACAAACCCGGCAGTGGAGTTTTCTTTGATAAACCGGATTATGAATTGATTAATCAACTTGATCGCTATTTCAAAAAGGGAGAGAATTAATAATGAATGCCCTTCTTTACCTTGAAAAGCTGGTATCAGAAGACGTGGTTTCCGTACTTGAGCTGGAGTTTATCCGCTTTCTGAAACAAATAAATCCCGATGAGAAACAAGAAGTATTATTAGCAGCAGCGGCGTGTGTTTTCGCCCAACAAAAAGGCCATGTTTGCCTGGATTTTAATGGCTGGAAGGATGAGTATTTATTCGAAGATTCAAAATCTGAGATCAAGTTAACCGATTCCCTCAAAGAAAAATGGCAGGAAGCCCTGAAAGAAAGCACTCTGGTAAGTACGGGAGATGAACTGCAGCCGCTGGTTTTGGAAGGTTCTCGATTGTATCTGCACCGTTATTGGAAATATGAAGAGGAGTTATGCACCTGGCTGAAGCAGAAAGCTTCTACCTGGCTTGAATTAGAAAAGGAGCATAAAAAGGCAATACAATCTGTTCTTCCACCCGCTAAAGACTTGTTCGAAATAAATTGGCAGCATGTAGCTGTGCAGCTCAGTTTTTTGAAAGATTTACTAGTGATTTCCGGCGGGCCGGGAACCGGCAAAACCTTCACCGTTTTGAATATTATAGCAGCCCAGGCTCTGGCTCATTCACAACAAGAATTTCGCATAGCGCTGGCAGCACCTACGGGTAAGGCATCACGGCGGCTTTCTGAATCAATTGAACGGGGGAAAAGCAATTTAAACCCGGGATTTTTATCAAAAATAGACATTCCTGATACCTCACTGACTGTGCATAAACTTCTGGGATCTGATTTCAGGGGAAGTACATTCAAATTTAATGAAGAAAATCATCTTCCCTATGATCTTATAGTTATAGATGAAGCTTCCATGCTGGATATTAACATGTGGGTGAGGCTGATCAGAGCTATCGGACCAAACACTAAATTAATTGTACTGGGAGATAAGGATCAGCTTGCCTCTGTAGAAGCCGGTTCTATTCTTGGAGATATATGCGGGGGAGAGAATACCTTTTCTGAAGCGGTGACAAGCTCGATTAGAGAGCTTCAGGGATTTGACATTCCGGTGGGGAATTCATCTTCACCAATCAATGATTGTGTCCTGTTCCTTACTAAAAGTTACCGTTTTGGAAAGAACAGCGGTATTCAAAAATTTGCTGAAGCTGTGAATGCCTCGGATGCAGACAAAGCAATTGCTGTACTTAAAGATGGTCAATTAGAAGGGTTGACCTGGGTTGAACCCGGCAACGAGGCTTTAGAGGGTGTTTTTAAAACGTTTGTACTGGATCATTACCTGGAGTACAGTCAACTGCCGGAAGAGCAGAGACTGCCCGTTTCAAATAAGAGAAAAATTCTCTGTGCCCTAAGGAGAGGACCATTCGGTGTTGAGTACATAAATGAACGAGCCGAACGATTAATACGACGAAATCAGAAAAGGATAGACACCAGCGAATGGTATGATGGCCGGATTGTCATGGCTACCCGGAATGATTCTTTGTTAAAAGTCAGAAATGGAGAAATTGGTATCTATCAGAAAAAAGGGGAGTTCATTGAGTTCGAAGGAGATCAGCCTGTCAGAGTTTCAGCACCCCGTCTAAAAGACTATGAACCTGCATTTGCACTTACTATCCATAAAAGCCAGGGGTCTGAATTTGATAAAGCAGCCATTATTTTGCCAAATCAAGTAAATACAGTGCTTTCGAAAGAGATTCTTTATACGGCTGTAACAAGAGCAAGGCTGAGCACTCTTATCATTGTTAAGGAAGAAATTTTGAGGAGAATTATTGAGCGCAGTGTTTCCAGAAAAAGTGGTGTAAAACAAAAAATTTGGGGGTAGAGATGCACTATTCAAATTTGTCTCGGAACAAATCCCCACATAAAAAGCTACAATGCAATTAAGCATAGTAGCCTTCCATATTTTGTACCCCAAAAAGCCAACGTATCAGGGGGGAGCGGTTGATAGCCGTTTCCCCTTATTTCTTTCTCTAATATCCGAATAGATTTATTTAAATGCCCTTAGAGATTCCTAATTCGTATTAGAGATTTTTTAACATTTCTATAAGCGATTTTAGCGGGGATCCAGTGTATTTCTATTCGGAACATATCTAATTCTCACTTGTTTAAGGTTGTGAACATGAATCAAAGAAAACTCGAATGTTTACAACAAAACCGATAAAGTTATCAATTGTATTTTTAATTACAGCGCTAGTGGCAATGGGTTGTTCTTCCAACTCATCCGACAATCAAAGTGCCACTATTGAAGGTTCTGTACAGCCTGAATCTTCCAAACAAAAAGTTACAGCTTCTTCTGTAGAGGGAGCAGTAGTAACCGCTGCCAGGGTAACTTCTGAAGGTTCTTTTGAAACTATAGAAGGTACCGAAACAGAAACGAATGCATCAGGCAATTTTATGCTTGAAGTAGACGTGGAAGCAGCAGAAAACATTGTTATTATTGCGAAGAATGAGGGTAACGAATGGAGAGGGTTTCTTTCCAGTGAAGTTGAAAATGGAAGTTCAGTTACACTGAAACCCATCAACACGGAATCTACTGCGGAGTCTTCTGTATTTGCTGAAGTAGTTGCTTCCGGTAATGCTGATATCGTTCAGAAATCAGATATTGAAGCTGTGGTGACCAATAATGTGGCATCAGAGATCGAATCCGGACTTACTTCTTCTGCTCAGATTGCAGCTGCTCTTAAAAATTCTGCAGAAGCAAGAGTAGAATTCTACAGCGAGATGATGCAGAACAATTCTGAAGAAGCCCTTGAAGAAACCTATGAACTGTTAGCGGAAGCTCAGTTTCGTCTGGAATCCGAGCTTGCAGCATCCTCAAGTGCTGAAGCACGATCCGAAGCATACGATGTATTTATAGAATCAACTGTAAACGCATACGTGAATGCCGGTCTGGATGCATCTGCTACCGCAAAAGCTCTCGAAATGTGGAGCCGGGTTACTGTGAATAGTATGACAGCCGTTTCCTCTGAAATCAAAAATGATGTAAGAGCACAAGCTTCCTTGATTGCAGCAACCGCTGTTGACTTAGCCGTGCAGGCAGAAGCTGAAGCAACGGAGATGTCTGAAAGTTCCAAGCAGGCAATTATAGATGCAGGTGTAGAGCTTCGATCTGAAATTGAAGCAAGTGCCGGTGTTGCCAGCGAAGTAGAAGCCGCATTTGAAGCTTACCATGACGAAGTTAGAAATACCATGGAAAGCGATACGGCATTTGAAGCAACCGTAATTCTGAATATTGACAATGAGATTAACTCAGATAATGGTGCTAAATCAAATTTCAGTAGTTCTATTTCAGGAATTCTGAAAGCAAGTGCTGTATTTGATGTATACGAATCATTCTTTACCAGTATTCAGGGAACAGTAGAAAGTAACCTGTCTGGCAGCAGTGAATCTGAAATTGAAGCTGTTAGCCAAATCATGATTCTCATCAACCTTGCGTCATAAACGCAACACGATTGGATAATAAAAAACCCCGGCACATTAACTTGTGTCGGGGTTTTCTTTTTGGAATTGCTATTCTGTTAGTTAGAACCTGCTGCTTCTTTCACTTCCAGCAGTTCTACTTTAAATACCAACGTTTCATTCGGTCCAATTGGGCTGCCTTGAGGTGCTCTGCTTCCGTAGGCAAGCTCAGCCGGAATATAGAACTCATAAGTGGCGCCTTCTTTCATAAGCTGTACACCTTCTGTCCAACCCGGAATTACCCGGTTTAAAGGGAATTCAGCTGGCTGACCTCTGTCGTAGGAACTGTCAAACACTTCGCCATTCAACAGCTTCCCTTCATAATGTACACGAACGGTATTTTCGGCAGAAGGAGAGGCCCCATCGCCTTCTTCAATCACTTTATACTGAAGGCCTGATTCTGTTTCCTGTACACCTTCTTTACTCAGATTTTCTTCAAGAAAGGCTTGACCGGCTTCCAGGTTTTCCTGGCTTCTCATTTCAGTCAGTTCCTGCAGGTAACTGTTGGTAACCGACCGAATTTGTTCCTGGGTTAGCAGTCCGTCTTCTGATGAAAGTCCGGCATTTATTCCGGCATTGTAGTTATTCATTTCCAGTTCGTCGATGCCTTCACGGCTTAAAAACATTCCATTCTGATAACCAAGCGCATAGCTTACACTGTCAAGTTTGGTGCTGAGGTCAGCATCGTAAGATCCGGCTCCCATTTTTTGTTGGTTGCATGCAGAAATCAGCAACATAGCGCTCAATAGAGAACTGAAGAATAGTTTATTAAATCTCATAGTTACGTTTTGATGATTAAATTTAAAGTTCAATTTCTTAAATCATTATAAAATAGGGCAAATCATAGCAAAGTGGAATAAATAATCCGTCATCTGTGTATATTGTGGCATCATAAGAAATTTCATAACAGACGAGACCATTGACATTTAACGAATTTGATTTCAAAGACGAGCTTCAAGCCGGCTTGAGAGACATTGGCTACACCGAACCTACTCCAATTCAAGAACAGACCATACCCATCATCCTTCAGAAAAAGGATATTATTGGAGCCGCACAAACCGGTACAGGAAAAACAGGAGCATTTGTAATACCTGTGCTACAGCAGATTTTGGAAAACCCATCTGAACATACACAGGCGCTGATCTTATCTCCAACCCGGGAGCTTGCACAGCAGATAGATGAACAGATTTTTGCGCTTGGATACCACACCGGAATTTCCTCAGCAAATATTATTGGGGGAGAAGATTTTTCGCAGCAAGCTAAAGCAATTCGCTCCGGTGTTGATATCATTGTAGCTACTCCGGGAAGGTTAATTGATCAAACCAAAGTACTGGATATCGATTTCAGCCACATTAAATTTTTGGTGCTGGATGAAGCCGATCGCATGCTTGATATGGGATTTTTACCGGATGTGACTAAAATCATTAAAAAGCTTCCCAAAGAACGACAAACGCTGTTGTTCTCTGCTACCATGCCAAAAGAAATAAAAGATTTGGCAAATCAATTCATGAATGACCCGGAGAAAGTAGAAATAGCCATTGAGAAGCCATCGGGCAGTATTGAGCAACAGGCCTATTTTGTGGATCAGAAGCAGAAACTAAGCCTGGTTCAAAATGTGCTGGATGATCTAAAGTGGGATTCTTGTATCATATTCTGTGCTACTAAAAGAGGAACCGACGAGCTGGAACGCTTGCTGGTTAAGAAGGGGATTAAGGCCGGCAGTATCCACGGCGATCGCGATCAGGATGAAAGGAATAAAGCCTTGCATGAATTTAAAAGCGGGCAGGTTCCGGTGATTGTAGCCACGGATGTATTGGCTCGCGGTATTGATATCGCTGATGTCTCACTCATTATCAATTATGACGTGCCCCGTGCCGTTGACGATTATGTACACCGGATTGGCCGAACCGGCCGGTATGATAAAACCGGAATTGCAGTCACCTTTGTTAACAAAAAGGATAAGCGAGCCTTTAAAGCTATTCAGGATAAAGTAGGGGATCAGCTGGAGATCTTGGATCTGCCTTCTTCAGGCCGTTCGGATTCTCAAGCCAAGAAATCTCCGAAGAACACATCGGAGAAAAAGAGAAGATCATCCGATTCTAAAAAGAAGCCTGAATCGGACACTAAGAAGAAAGAATCTGACAAACCTAAACCGAAAAAGAATAAGGCTAGGAAGTTGACTCAGAAAGAGATAGTTAAAGCCAACAAAAAAGTGCAAAATCTGGATTCAGTTGATGTTGTTTTGAAAGGTAACGCAGCAGAGGATTCAAGACCGAAATCGAAGAAAAACTCTTCGAGCAAACCGAAACGGACCGAAAATAATCAAAGCAGCAAAGAACCTGTTATTCCGGCCGAGCGTATTACAAAGGCTACCAAACGAAATCAGAATTCATTGAAGCCTGCAAAAGGACTATGGGGATTGATTAAGGCTTTCTTCTCATAAAATCTTAGTCATACTTTTACATTCTCTTAATTTAAAACCAAAGCAGAACCATTACTTTCAGAAAAAAGAATTAGCTATGAAAAAGTTTTTATTTCTATCAATCCTGTTTTTAACATTAATCTCTTGCCAAGACTCAAACAGTCAAGATAATACTGAAGTGATGGCAGTTGCTACTTCAGGATCTGAAACGCCTGAACTCTTACCGCTGGTAGAAGGGAAGACGGTTAAGAACATCATCTTTTTGATCGGGGATGGTACTGGATTAGCTCAAATCACATCAGGGCAATATGCTTTGGTTGGTCCTGAAGGGTTACTGCATATGCAAACGATGCCGGTCACGGGGTTTGTAAAAACGTACTCATCTGACAATTTAATAACGGATTCTGCTTCGGGTGCAACGGCCTATTCTTGCGGACTAAAAACCTATAATGGAGCGATCGCTGTAAATCCGGATAAGAAAGCGTGTAAGACTATTCTGCAATTAGCCGAAGAGATGGGCTTAAGTACCGGGTTGGTAGCTACTTCTTCGATTACACATGCCACGCCGGCTAGTTTTGCGTCTCACGTGGAAAGCCGAAGCATGGAAGAAGAAATCGCGGTTCAATTGCTCAGTTCAGGAGCAGAAGTTATGCTTGGCGGAGGGTTTGAATTCTTTTCCGCACAGTTACGCAGCGATTCAGAAGACCTGATTGCCCAAGCTGAAGAGGCAGGATATCAATTACTTCGAACGAAGGAAGAGCTCGAAGATAGCGGTACTGAAAAGCTTTTAGGATTATTTGCTGATGATGGCCTGGAAAGAGCTGAATCAGAGCCTTCAAGCGCGGCTATGGCATCAAAAGCGTTAGATATTCTGAGCCAGAATGAAGATGGTTTTTTTCTGATGATTGAGGGAAGCCAGATTGATTGGGGCAGTCATGGAAACAATACAGATTATGTTCTCAATGAAGTTGAAGATTTTGATGCAGCCGTAAAAACAGCTCTCGATTTTGCCCGTGAGGATGGAGAGACCTTAGTTGTATTGACTGCCGATCATGAAACCGGAGGTATGACTTTGCAGCGACAACACGCTGAAGGAGATTCCTTAGAAATTTATTGGACCACAGGCTACCATACCGGAACACCGGTTCCGTTAATGGCTTATGGGCCGCAGGCTACCGAGTTTATGGGGTGGAGAGAAAATACATATGTAGGTAAGAAAATGGCCGAACTTTTAGGGGTCGGTTCGCTGCCTCAGCTGAAGTAAAACAAAACTACTTTAGCTGATCCTCCGGAATCTCTGTAGAATCAGTCCGTTTGAACGACATGGAGAAGTAGGTGCCTTTACCATTTTCTCTGTTGATGTACTTGTAGTTAGCTTCAATTTGTTGGCTAAGCACATCAATTAGATGTACACCTAATGAGCTTTGTTCAGGGTTCCCATTAGCGGGAAAGCCAACGCCATCATCCGTTATTTCAATGGTTATGAGATCGTTACTCTCTGATAAACAAAAACTTATTTTTCCTTCTTCTTTATCAGGGAATGCGTGTTTGTAGGTATTCGTCAGCACCTCATTAACGATGAGAGAGGCGGGAATAGCCTGATTGATGTTCAGGTGAATAAGTTCACTATCAATGTCTACGTCTACATCCGTATTCGTTTGCAGGGTTTCGGAAATATTCTCTACCAGCTTGGTAAGAGTGTCCGAAAATTCCAGATTGGAAAAGCTCTGCGATTGATACAATAATTCGTGAACGGTAGCCATGGTTTTAATTCGGACAACGCTATCATAGAGTTTCTCCTTGAGGCTGTCATTGTCGGTTTCATACGCTTGTAATTGCATCATTCCTGAAACCACTGCAAGGTTATTTTTTACTCGATGATGAATTTCTGACAAAAGAGTGTTTTTCTCAGTCAGAGATTCCTGCAGTTGTTTTTCAGAAGTTTTTTCAACGGTTACATCCTTTTGGGTAGCCCAAACCCGGCTTAACTTCCCGTTTTCAACGACCCCGGAAATGTTATTAAGGAAGTATTTGGTATTCCCGTCTTTGTCCAGCTCAATGCTCAGCGCATCCTTAATTTTATATCCAGAGTCTATTATGTTTTTGAAGTACTCAATATTATGCTCGTTTTTTTCGCTACCGAAAAAGAATTCTAATCGTTTTCCAACAATAACACTGCTATCCTCATAGCCGTACATTTCTGCCATAGCCTCGTTGCAGGCAGCCAGGTAACCGTGTTTAAAAAACAAGGAAGCTTGTTCAAGAGGAGGGAGTGAGGTATCGATGGGTTCTTTAAATTCGAATAAATAAATGCCCTCCGTACTGTTCTGTACAAAGCCACGATACTGCTCCTCACTTTTTCTTAACGACTGTTCTGTAAGCTTTTGCTCGGTGATGTCGATAGATGTACCCACAAGGCTTGTAATGGAATCATCATCTTCCTTCTGGGGGGTTAGTGTAGTCAGGTAATATCGTTCTCCTTTATCTGGCAGATTTATCTTCTCTTCATAGGAAATTCGTTCACCCTTGTTAACGCATCGCTGGTAAACTGTTTTAAGGTGATCGGCAACCTCTTGAGGAAATACCTCATGTGTATACTTCCCAACAATTTCATCTCTTTCTTTATTAATGAAAGCCAATTGGGCTTTGTTTACATCCTGAATGCTGAATAATCCGGTGTCATGCACATTGATTACAAAGACACTATTTGGAAGGTTATCCAGTATTTGACGGGTGTACGAGGTTGAAACCATGGAGTGCTAACTCTAAAAATCTTGGAATAGTATTATGCTAACAAAGAGCGTAATGCGTGTATCTATTTTGTACTTATCGAAGGTACAGGAGATTTCTTTAGGAAAAAACCAGATTTAATTAAGATGTCTGTTTCCTATACCTTTATTGCTTTGTTTTCGGAATGACAATTCAAAAATAGTGCCGGAAGTAGCGTTTTCATATTTGTAAGTAGCGTTAATTTGCTCACTTAAAACCCGAATGAGATGAAAACCCAACGAAGTGTTTGTATTCACATCAAAACCTTCAGGAAATCCTACTCCGTCATCTTTTATCTGTATGCTTATTCGTTTGTTTTTTTCCTTTAGTGTGAATGTTACCGTGCCTTTTTCTCGTCCTTTAAAGGCGTGTTTGTATATGTTAGTGATTACCTCATTTACGATAAGTGAAGCTGGAATGGCCTGATTTATGTTCAGTTTAGTAGGTTCACAGTCAATGGTTGTATCGATGTAAGTGTTTGTACGTAGTGTGTCGGATATGTTCTCCACCAGTTTTTGGAGGGTATCGGAGAACTCAAGTTTTGAAAAACTTCGGGACTGGTAAAGTAGTTCGTGTACAGTAGCCATCGTTTTAATGCGAACCACACTGTCGAACAGTTTAGCCTGTAAATCTTCGTTCTCGGTATCATAGGCCTGAAGTTGAATCATTCCGGAAACCACCGCTAGATTATTCTTCACACGGTGATGGATTTCAGATAACAGTGTTTCCTTTTCAGAGAGGGAGGCTTGTATTTCTTCCTTTGAAAAAACTTCTTCCGTAATATCCTGAATGGCTCCAATCATGCGGATTGCATAGCCATCTTCATCTCTGATGATGTAGCCGTTTTCCCGAACATGGGCATAATCCCCATTTGCTTTCTTTAACCGATAATCGGATGACCAATGATTCATGGAGGCATCCTTAAGAGTAAATTCTAAAGCCTCCCGAACTTCATTTACATCATTGGGGTGAATCAAATCGACCCACCTATTTACAGATGAATCTATATCAGAAGGATTATAACCAAACAGGGTGGATAAGCCATCTCCCCAGTGAACGGAATCATCTTTAGCGTCCCAATCATAAATGGCATCACGCGTTGCTTTAGTAACATAATGATACCGCTCGAGGCTTTTCTGCAGTTTTTCCTCATACTTCTTGCGCTCAGTTATATCGGTAAGGGAACCTACAATGGAAACTGTTTTCCCATCATCCACCAATGGAGCTTCGTTCACTTCAACCCAGATAATTTCTCCTTTTCCGGTTTTAAGCTGAAGTTCATAAGGCTGTTGCCTTTTACCAGTCTCAATGGCACGTTGAGTAATTTCTACACCCTTTTGGTTTATCGGATGATCCGTAATAAACTCTATCCATCTTTTCCTGGCTTCTTCGGGCTCGTATCCCAGAAAGTATTCCGATTGAGGGCTTACATAGTTCAGCACACCATTAACGTCGTGAGTGTAAAACATATTGGTACTATGCTCTACTACATTCCGATATTTCTCTTCTGCTTTTTTGAGCTTCTCTTCGGCTACTTTACGATCTGTTATGTCCTGCGTACTTCCGAAAATACGGATACACTCACCATTTGCTTGTTCAGGTGTTCCCACTGCCCGAATCCACTTTTTCCTGCCTTTAGCTGTTATAATAGTCAGCTCAACATCAAAGGATTCATTCTTTTCTATAGCATTTGTTACGGCTTTCTCAATTTCATTTCGGCTTTTACCTTCCTCGTAAAACTCGATCGCAGTCTCCAGATCAGGTTCATAGTCAGCGGGTACATCGTGAAGTTCTTTAATAAAGGGGGACCAGAATAACTTTTCCTGCTGCAGGTCAAGCTCCCAGTTACCTATTTTAGCAATCTGGTAGGTTTCTTCCATCAGATTAATAAGCTTTTTTTGCTTATCTATATCTATCATTAAGCCACGAAGTAAATCCGGTTTTCCATTCTTACTTATTACCGTAACAACATCACGAACCCAAATATATTCGCCGGAAGCTTTTTTAAAGCGGTATTCGAAATCATGATTTTCACCTTTTCTGGTTCGGCTTTGACAGTAGTCAATACATTCCTGGCGATCTTCCGGGTGTATGTTCATCTCCCAGAAGTCAGGATCGTTAATCCAGTCTTCTGCTTCGTATCCAAATAGATGTGCTGACTGAGGACTTATATAGGTAAACTCGAATGTGTCGGCTTTAGCTTCCCAAATAACTCCTTCAACACTCCTTACTAACGATTCATATTTCTCTTTGGAACGTTCCAGCAATTTCTCAGTAAGAACCTGATCATGTACATCTCTTATATTATCCACTATTCCATCAACAGAAGGCTCATTTCTCAGGTCTGTGAAAGACGTTTCATACCATCGCCAGGTTCCGTCAGCTTGCTTCATGCGAACAGGAGGGACTCTTACATTCTTTCCGGGATTCTCAACCGCTTCTTTCAGTGCTTCTTCCACAAAGTGAAAATCAGCAGGGTGGGTTACTTCGCTAACATTTATATCTTTTGCTTCTTTCGGCTTATATCCAAAAACCGTTTCTACAGATGGGGTCACATACTTTGGGTCGCCATTACTGCCAAGGATGACTACTACATCGCCACCTTGCTCAACCAGTGAACGAAAGCGAGCTTCCTTTTCTTCTAAACGTTGCTTGGCTTTTTTTTCAGAAGTGGTTTCCCGTAAAGTTATGAATGCTCCAAATATATCACCATTAGCACGTCTTGCGGGTTTATAGATTACGTCGAAATACCGAAAGTCATCATCATTTACCGGAACAGGGAGCTCCAAGTCAATGGTTTCTCCGTTTAAGACCTGCTTATATATTTGTTCTACTTCTTTTCGACGTTCGGGCAATGCATACTCAAGTATGGATACGCCGGTCTTTACGTCGATCCCAAACATCTCTTTATAGTTCTGAGTGAACTGTTCGTTGCATAAAAGTATTTCCAGTTTATCATTTGTAAGAATGAAGGCGCCCTCGGTATGGTTGAGTATGATATCTTTTTGCTCTTCGATCAAGACATTCTCAGTTTCATCGGAAGCAGTACAAAGGAGGTAGGCCAGTTTGTCCTCACTGTCAAAATATGGGGCTACCGTTATTTCCCAGTATTTAAGTTGAAGTTCATTTCCGTCTGTAGAAATATCATACCGAACCGAAGGGAGCTTCATTGTTTCCTTTGTTTCACAAACCGTTCGGAATGTCGTTAGCAGTTTTTCAAAGTCAGAAAAATTATGACCCTCCCGTTTGTCCTGGAAAGCTTCCGAAAAAGATTTTCCTATAAGATTACTTTCATCCCGGCTGGAAATTTTTTTGAAGGCATCATTAACACCCTCAATGGTAAAGGCCGGTTCATCTATATTTATTATAGCGGTAGGAACGGGCAGTGTCCGGAATAACTCAACGTTTTTTTCTTTCTGTATCATATCTGATGATAACTACTTATAAAGCCAAAAGTGCTTTCTATCTTATGAAAGCAGGATATATTTTATTTGCCAACTACCCTATTAAACTAAAAAAGCCGCCTTGTTGCAAGGCGGCTTTTCTGGTTAATGACTATTTACCACATTTTAGAAATAGAAAGTAGCTGATACTCTTGCTGAAGTTGAAAGGTTTGTTGCACTGTCTCCAAATCGGCTATTCAGATTTCCATCAGCACTTACACTGAATTTATCCGAAAAGAAGTATTCAGCCCCGTATCCAACACCAAGGTTAAAGTCCGTTATGGAGTTATTTGAGGTACTGAAGGAAGTGTTTGTAAATCCTAAAGTACCGGTAAAATAAGTGCTTAATGCGTTGCTGGTACTTGTATAATATCGGGGACGAATTCCTATTCCAATATTCGTTGACTGATTTTGGGTTGTGCTGAATCCGACATATGGAGCCAGGGAAAGTGACTCATTAAGCATATAAGGCATTTCGATCGAGTTCTGACCAGTTAAATTGGCACGTATTCCGAATGACCCGGTTTCTGGAATAGATTGTGCTTGAGCAGTAAATGAAAAGCCCATTATAACTCCGAATAGGATGGTACAAACTTTTGAAAAATTCATTAGTGTCTCCAAATAGTTGGTTAGTTCGTATTAATTTTTCTAAGTATAAGAGTAAAAGGTATATATAATGTTACTCTATAAGTATTCATTCAATATTATATAACTCTCTAATCTGATCATAGTTCCGATAATCAATGGCTTTGGTTCGAATAATTTCAGAAGGAGGGATAGCAATTACCCGCAGTACATCCCCATCGAAGAGAGCTTCATTTGCCTGATTATTATCGGCTACCTCACCCTCCAACACCAAGCTGAAATTATCAATATCAAAATAGTATCGGAGGTTGACGAGATCGTCTTCAAAAGGAATGGAATAAGGGAGGGCGTGCCAGGCGGTGGTGCCTTCAAATCGTACATATCCTAAAACCAGTCCATAATCAACCATTTCTGTATCAAGGTTGTCCCATCCGTAATTGGCAACAGACACAAACTCGTCTTCAGTAACGAAATCATTTGATCGTATTGTGATGGTGCTTGAATAAACAAGGTCGACTTCACCTTCCACATCATTGTCATAAATAGTGCAAGAAGAGAATGTGATCAGCATCAGCGCAACAAGAAGTAATTTAATTGTTTTCATAACCTGCTCCGTATTTTTGAGTTTATTGTTCCTAACGGAACACAGGTAAGGATAGACAGTAGGGGGCTTGGATTATATCACATCTTTAGATTAGGCAGTTCATGCGATAGAGGACAGGCAATAAAAAAAGCCGGCATAACCGGCTTTTTGAAAACTTGTTATGATAACTGATGTTAGAACCAGTGGGTATATGCATACATACCGGCAGCAATCAGCATGAAATTAAGAATACTGAGTGGGAGTAATCGAGCCCAGCCAAGCTTCATAACCTGATTATACTTGAATCTTGGGATGGTCCAGCGAACCCAAATGAATACGAAGCACCAGAATACTACCTTAGCCATGAACACAGATACATCCAGAATACCTTTAGCTAACGGAGTCATTTCCGGTAGCCAGTACCCCGCAAATGGGAGGTGGTAACTTCCAAAAAAGAAGGTTGTAATCAGAACACTTCCAATAAATACGTGCATGTATTCAGCAAGGAAGAACATTCCAAAACGCATACCACTGTATTCTGTGTGGAAACCACCAACGAGTTCCTGTTCGGCTTCAACTAAATCAAATGGAGTTCGGTTAGCCTCCGCGAAAGCACAAATGATAAATATTACAGCTCCAATGGGGTTAATAAACACATTCCACAAGTACTCCTGGGAAGCAGCAATTTCAACCATACTTAGTGATCCTGCCACCAATACAACAGATGCTAAAGCCATGCCCATCGGGAGTTCATAACTGATCATCTGTGCAGCGGCTCTCAATCCACCTAAAAGAGAATATTTACTGTTCGAAGACCAACCGGCCAGGGTAACACCATAAACACCAAGAGAGGCAATAGCTAGTATAAAAAGCACGCCTGCGTTGATATCGGTCACGTACAGGTTTTCACCAAAAGGTATCACTGAAACCGTCATGAAAGCTGTAAAAACGGGTATAACCGGTGCAATATGATGAATCACTTTGTACCCTTGAGAAGGAGTAACGTCTTCTTTAAGCAACAGCTTAACAACGTCTGCCACGGGTTGTAATAATCCGGCGGGACCTACACGGTTCGGACCTACACGGTTCTGAATCAGTCCGGCAATACGGCGTTCAGCATATACCAAAAGGGCAGCTGAATTAAGCCAGGTAAAGATACCCAGGCTCAGAACGGCAACCCAGGTAGGGACATATAACAATCCAAAAATATCAATTCCACCTGTACTCATTTATGCAGTTGCCTCTTTTTTGTTTGAAGGATTAAGGTTTACACCCATTTCATTATCCATGCGTTCGTAACTAATATCCGCAAAGGATGGGTTCGAAGATGCTATTTCATCCATAATTTCGCGGGATGTGCCAAACTCAACGTCTAATCCCAATCGTTCGGCTAATCGGTTCATGATTTCCCATGCAGGAGCACAATCCACTTTGTTTTCTTCAGTTACCCAGTTATCGAAATTAGTTCCATAGCGATCCAGTCGGCCTTGAGACATCTCAAGATCAAGGCTGCGATGGGTGTACTTGGTTTCTTTGGCAGGGAAGGAGCGCTGAATTCGTCCGTCAACATTTACATAGCTGGCAGCATGTTCAGCTATGCAAGTAACCGGAATAATAAGATCAGCCGCATTGCTGGTATCACATTCATTAGTTGAAAGAAGAATGCTGAATTTGCCATTCAGGTCATCAGCAGATAGTACTTCCCGGTCAATAAGCTCGTCCGAAAGCATAATCACGATCTTGGCATCTTTAACTTCAGCCTTCAGGTCGTTGCTTTCTTCGTAACCAATCAGCTTCACTCCGTTTGTATTCGGAGCCTGATCGTCAGTCAGAAGGAAATCATCGCCTGCACCTTCAACAATATGAGGAGCAAACTTGAAATTATTCACGCCCCAAAGATTGAACACTTTCATAAGTGCGTAATTCTCTTCAACAGAAGCATGCGCACTTCCGATTATTAACACATCTTCCGGTTTTCCGGCTTCCAGTGTTTCAGCAAAGGTTTCGATAGCATTATTCCAGGAAGTTTTTGACTGATTGTCGCCGTCCAGCTTAAGGGCAGGGCGTGAGATTCGGTTTTCATTGAACCTTCGGTAGGCCTGTCGGCCGGCATCCGGCATCCAGTGGTCATTAACTTCTCCATTATATCTTGGGGTGATTCGGAGAACAAGGTTGTCCCGGGTCCAGATATCGATATTCGTTCCTTTACCGTTGGTCACATCAATACTCGGAGTTTGGTTCATTTCCCAAACTCGTGCTTTAAAGCGGAAATCAGTAGATGTCAAAGCTCCAACAGGACAGATATCAATGGTGTTCATTGAATATGGATCATCAAACTCTCGTCCGGGCGCAGTAATGGGGTAGTTCTTATCGCCACGGGAAGTAATAGTCAATTGGTGTGTTTCACTGATTTCTTCTGTAAAGCGAACACATCGGGTACAGTTAATGCATCGTTCGGCATCAAGAGTTACTCTTGGGCCAAGCTCAACCCGTTTAGGCTTATGTACTTTCTTAACCTCAAATCGACTGCCTTCCGGTCCATATTTATAAGTTTGGATCTGTAGCGGACATTCACCGGCCTGATCACAAATTGGGCAATCGAGAGGGTGATTTACCAGGATCAGCTCCATAGTGTCTTTTTGAGCCCGGGCTACTTCCTCGCTTGTTTCCTGGGTTTTAACGACCATGCCATCTTGCATTTGCATGGTGCAGGATGTCTGCATTTTTGGGAACCACCGGATTTCGCGTTCTCCATTCTCGTCCAGTTCATACTCTCCGGTTTCCTGATTTTTAACCGGGGTACCCACTTTCACATAACACTGCCGACAGTTTGCCGGTGCGCTCATAGAAGGGTGGTAGCAAAAGAACGGTACTTCTTTGCCATTGTCTAAAATGAACTGAAGCAGGCCTTTATCGGTCCCTTCTTCAAATTCGTATCGTTGTCCGTCTATAAATATTTCTGGCATCTCACAATTTTTGATTTATGAATGTCGATTTTAGATTTATACTAAATCTATATCGGCCTCATTTCCTTTGAGAAGTTTTTCTGGATGATATAAAAATTGATGTAAGTTCATGAGCCTCCTTTAATAAGGGGTCAACCAAATGCTTTGGCTTGAGGTTTTCATCAATGATAAATTGCATCCAAAATTCACTTTCATCTGCTTCTTCAATAACTATACTCAATTTTGCGGTAAAAGCTGCTTTGCTATGAGCAATACAAGCAGCTCTGTAATTCGCAGCAACCGAAGTTCCACATCGTATTAGCTGCCCTTCAATATGTTTTCCCAAATATGATTTAGGTAAACTTAAAGCCAATTTAACACATCGGTGTGCAAAATCTTTAGTTCGTAATTTTAACTCATCTTTATTCAAAATTTTAACGCTGGATTGTTGATCAGATAAATCATCAATCAACAATTATCAATATAAAATTGCTAAGCGACTGCGTGAACTGATTTCTTGCAGCGAGCTTCAAATTCGTCTCTGAAGCGGTTAATGGTGTGGCGAATAGGCCATGCAGCAGCATCAGCCAGGGCACAAATAGTTCTTCCTTCCATCTGAGTAGTCAGATCCAATAGAAGATCTAAATCCCTGATCTCACCGTCACCGTTTTTAATTTTCAATAAAATCTTTTCGGCCCAACCGGTTCCTTCACGGCAGGGTGTACATTGTCCGCAAGACTCATGGTGGTAGAAATGGGAAATTCTCCAAAGGGCATCAACCATGTCCGTGTCTTCATCCATCACAATCATTCCGGCTGTTCCCATCATAGACCCGGCTTCACGAAGAGAATCGGCATCCATGGAGGTATTCTCCAATTGATCTGCTCTTAAAACAGGGGTAGATGACCCTCCAGGAATGAGAGCCTTTAATTTTTTTCCGCCCCGAATTCCCTGAGCTACATCATTAATCAAATCCATCACCGGCACTCCGGTAGGAAGTTCATATACACCTGGTCGGTTTACATGTCCTGAAATTCCATATAACACCGGTCCGGGATGATTTTCAGCACCGATACCTTTAAACCAGTCTGCGCCATTTTTAATGACCAGCGGTACATTGGCAAGCGTTTCAATATTATTAATTGTTGTCGGGCGACCCCAAAGTCCTTTTTGGGCAGGGAAGGGAGGTTTAACACGTGGATATCCGCGTTTACCTTCCAGAGATTCCAACATGGAAGTTTCTTCTCCGCAAATGTAAGCCCCGGCACCGTAGGTTATTTCAAACTCAACGCTGTAATCCGTTCCAAATAAGTTCTTGCCTATATATCCTTTATCTCTGGCATCCTGAAGTGCTTTCTCCATCATCTTCACCCAGGAAATGTACTCACCACGCACATATACATATATGGTAGTGATTTGCATAGCATATGCAGCAATCAGTGCACCTTCAATAAAAAGATGAGGATTGTACTCAAAAATTTTACGGTCTTTAAACGTACCCGGCTCGGATTCATCACCGTTGCAAGCCAGGTAACGAGGGCCACCATCAGGCTTGGGCATAAACGACCATTTCAGTCCGGCATTAAATCCGGCACCGCCACGACCTCTGATGTTGGCAGCTTTTACTTCATTTACGACCCCTTCAGGAGTCCAGTCGCTGCTTGTAACAACTTTCTTAAGCGATTCATACCCGCCGTTCTTTTCATATACCTCAATCTTTTCAAGATTTGGGATATCGGGAATAATAACGGGTTCGAATGATTTCCAGTCTGAGGCCATAATTACTTAAATATTTCTTTTTTCGAGGAGAGGCATTCCTACCGATTCAAATTCAGGCATTTTGTCTTCTTTCAGGCTGTCAATAACTTTATCCAGCTTTTCTTCGGTAAGGTTATTCACGTATACATCGTTGGTAATTTGCATCATAGGAGCATACCCACATGCCCCAAGACATTCTACTGATTGTATACTGAACTTACCATCTTCGGTAGTTTCTCCGGCTTTGATGCCTAGTTTATCCTCCAGATAGTGAAGCATTTCATAACCGCCACAAAGTTGACAGCTGGTTGTAGTGCAAACATCAAGCACATACTTGCCTTTACGCTCTTTGTAATATTGGGTGTAGAAGGTCGCCACTCCATGAACATGCGATTCAGGCAGGTCCAGAGTTTTAGCAACCAGACGTTGAACCGGTGGTTCAACGTGGCCAAAACGACGTTGAGCTACCCAAAGTGTTGGCAGGGTAGCAGGCATCACCGTAGGAAACTTCGCCTTTATGGTTTCGATTTCCTCTAAGTCTTCTTTAGTAAATTCGTACGTTTCTTCCATTTATTTATCTGCTTCTCCCATTACAGGATCAATTCCTCCGATTATAACAACCGTATCTGCCACCATTTCACCATCCAGAATATGCTCCAATACCTGGAGGTTTCTGAGGGAAGGGGCATTAACTTTTAATCTCCATGGATGGCCGGTTCCATCGCTCTGAATAAAATAGCCAAGTTCTCCTTTGGGGGATTCAACGGCATGGTAAACTTCCTTACCTGCCGGCGGACAAATTCCGGTGTCCGTCATCATGAAATCATGAATCATACCCTCCATAGAATAATAAACTTCATCTTTGGAAGGATAAGCCTGCTTGGCGTTGTTAGTACGAACAGGTCCTTTTGGCATTTTATCAAAGCACTGCTGAATGATTTTGATACTTTCGCTCATTTCTTCCATTCGAACAAAGTATCGGGCAAGGTTATCACCCTCAAGGCGGGTTGGTACTTCAAAATCTACTTCGTCATATTTCAGATATGGATTGATCTTACGCTGATCAACAGCATAACCCGAAGCTCTGAGTACAGGACCGGTTGCCCCAAGATCCAGCGCATTCTTTGTTTTTAGAATGCCTACATCCTGATTTCTTTCGATAAAAATTCGATTACGGTCTAAAAGTTTGTGCCAGTCTTTGAGCTCTTGCGGGAATTTCTCAATAAACTCCTTAATGCGGGCAATGGCATCGTCAGTAAGGTCGTTAGCCACACCACCAATTCTGGAGTGAGAAACGGTAAAGCGATGACCGGCAACCTCATCAAAAATATCATAGATTTTTTCACGCTCACGGAAGGTCCAAATGAAGTATGAAATAGCTCCGGCGTCCATCACCATAGTACCTAACCACAAAAGGTGGGATGAGATACGAGCGAGTTCACAACATATCATCCGTATATATTGAGCTCGTTCCGGCACTTCAACATCCGCGAGTTTTTCAACAGCTGTACATAAAGCTACGTTGTTGCTGTAAGGTGAAAGGTAATCCATGCGGTCGGTATACGGCATGAATTCCTGGTAGGTCTTATTCTCTGCAATTTTTTCAACACCTCGGTGCAGGTAGCCAATATCAATCTTGGTCTTTTCAATTAATTCACCCCGAAGTTGAAGAATCAGACGCAACACACCGTGAGTTGCCGGGTGTTGAGGCCCCATATTCAGGATCATTTTAGAATTAAGCGGGTCTTCGCCGTCTATTTCCTCAATAGTAGTGTGCTTGTCCTCAAGGCTTTTATAAATAGCATGCTGATGTTCCTTAAAGAACTTGGGATCTACCTTACTGTTAATATCTTTGAGTTTCATGCCTTACTCCGTATCTGGGGTTGTGTTAGGCAGTTCAATAGAACCTGGGATACCCAACAGCGGAAATTCTTTTCTTAGCGGGAAGTATTCGAAATCTTCCGGCAAATACATTCTTCTGTGATCGGGATGTCCTTCAAACCTGACACCATACATATCGTAAATTTCACGCTCAAACCAGCCGGCCGAAGTCCAAAGTGAAGTGGCTGTAGGAACCTGCGGATTTTCTTCTTCAACTCGGATCTTTACAAATATCCGATCCTGAGTTCTTAAATTCATGATGTTATAAATCACTTCAAACCGTTCATCAGATGTGTACCGGTCTGTTCCAATGATATCACTCAGGAAAATAAAGTGGTGCTTTTCCTTCAGGTATTTCAGTATATCAATGATGTTTTCGGCTTCAACGCGGATGTAGGTATGATCGCAGGACTGATAAACTTCAATCAAGTCTTCCGAGAAATCAGAAGACAGGCCATCCACTACGCCTTGTTCCGTTTTGTTCAAATCTAAACTCATAATCTTAAGTATCTAATAAAACAGAGTGCTCAGTTTTAATTTTGTCCTGAATCTTCATTAGTGCGTGAAGAAGGGCATCGGGGCGGGGCGGGCAACCGGAAACATAAGCGTCTACCGGCAGATAGTTATCCACTCCCTGTACAACGCCATAGCATCGGTGCATTCCACCGGTTGAAGCACAAGCACCCATTGCTATACACCATTTAGGGTCAGGCATTTGATCCCAAATTCGACGGATGGCGTGCGACATCTTGTATGTCGACCATCCCGCTACAATCATTACATCACTTTGCCGGGGAGAAAAACGCATTACCTCTGACCCAAAGCGAGAGGCGTCATATCGAGGCCCTGCAAATGCCATCATTTCGATAGCGCAACAGGCTAGCCCCATTGGCATCGGCCAGGCAGCATTGGCCCGAGCCCAGTTTGTGAGCGCATCAATTTTAGTTGTGAAAAAACCTTCACCAAGTGCTGATTCGATTCCCATGGTAGTTATTAAGCTTTAAAATGATTTAAGTCCCAGTCTAAGGTACCTTTCTTCAGTGTATACAGAAGTCCGACGAATAGTATTACAATAAATAGCATCATGGCCATGAACGTTCCTACGCCAAATTCTAAATAGCGAACCGCCCAGGGATATATGAATACAACTTCAAGATCGAATACAATAAACTCCATCGCTACCAGATAGAAACTGATAGAGTAACGGTCTTTGGCTTCCCCAACCGGATCCATTCCACTTTCGTAGGGATCTAATTTGTTTTTATTGGGACGAAAAGGCCCTAAAATTTTAGATAGGATCAGAAAAGCAGCTGCCAGAATCAAGGCAACGATACCAACAATTAAAATCGGAAAATAATTTTCGAGCATATATCTGAAATGTTCTCGGTTAACGGGCTGAAAAGTTACCCTCAATGTTTCGCAATGTCAACGAAATTGGGCGAGAATATAGGCTTTATTTGAATTTTTATGGAAGAAAAAAGATTGAATTTTAACTAAACTTTTTAAGTTTGATTAAAGTTGCATTAATAAACGAGCAGGTTTAAGACTTAACTAAAATTCGTTACCTTCTAAAGCCAACCTATAAAAGCATATAAAAGGTGTTGATTTGAGTAAAGTACTAATGGAGATTCTGGGACTTTCAACAAGCCCGAGCAGTGGAGGAGCATACGCCTTAATTTTAACAGAGGCAGAAGGAAATCAAAGACTCCCTATTATAATAGGTTCGTTCGAAGCTCAGGCAATTGCACTGGAGTTAGAGAATATCAAGCCGCCCCGACCTATGACGCATGACTTGCTGAAGAACTTCTTTCTGAGTTTTGACACTCAGGTTAAGCAAGTCTTCATTAATGATTTGTCGGAAGGGACCTTTTATGCGCAGATTATATTTGAGCGTGAGAATCAGTTGGTAGAACTGGATGCACGCCCAAGCGATGCTATTGCATTGGCTGTGCGTTTTAATGCACCTATTTATGTGAATGACGAGGTGTTGAAAGAAGCCGGCATAAGTACCGAACCGGAAAATCAAACTTTAGAAGAAGCACTTAAAGGTGAAGAGCCCGCACCCGGTCAAAAGGAATTAACCCAGCTGGAAAAGCTCGAAGAAGAGCTTCAAACTGCTATTGAAACTGAGAATTACGAGAAAGCGGCCAAGATCAGAGACCGCATTTCTAAAATGAAAGGATAAATTTTGGATATATCTGGATGTTCGTTTAGCGAACTTTCTTACTCAACGCTATTTACAACTTACCTAACCAATTACGAAAAACTCAGCTCATTTTATGAGTTTAATCCTCTGGATGAGGCTGATATTGAAAGAAGGGCGGAATCCCTCTTTGGCGCACGCTATAAAGACGCTTATATAAATGCCCTCAGAAGCTATCATGAAGAACTCGGGATTTCTTCTTCTCAAGCTGGTCAACTGAAAAAACTCGATAAAGAAGATGCACTTGTTATAGTGACCGGCCAACAATTAGGTGTTCTGGGTGGACCGATGTTCACCATTTATAAAATAATGTCTGCTATCCTGATTGCTCGAAGTTATGAGGAAAAGCTAGACCGACCTGTTGTTCCGGTATTTTGGCTTGCAGATGAAGACCATGATTTCGAAGAAATAGCCTGGGCTGGCATAACCGGTAGAAAGGACTTTACAAAAATTCATCTGGATGAAGAGGGAAGCGGAAAGCCGGTGTCTGATGAATTGGTTACCGCTCAAATTGAAGAATTGAAAGCTCAGGTTAAAGAAGAACTTTTTGATACTGACTTTTCAGAAGCGCTTTGGAATCAAATAAACAGCTACTACAAGGAAGGGAAAACCCATGCCCAGGCATTCGCCGGTTTAATAAATGAGTGGTTTGCTGATGAGGGCCTTTTGATTGCTGGAAGCAATTTTGCTTCTGTAAAAAAACTATTGAGTAAAGAATTCTCAGTCAGCATATCGGAAGCTGATGCGATGTATGAATCGATTGAGAAGCAAAGTTCGGAGCTGGAAAATGAATTTCACCGGCAGGTGATGAATGGTGACTCCAACCTATTTTACATATCAGAGACTGAGGGAAGGCAAAAGCTTAACCGTGAAGGGAAAGGTTGGGTAGCCGGTGAGAAAAGCTGGGCGGAAGCAGAGCTTCTCGAAGACATTCAAAAACACCCGGAAAAATTCTCTCCCAATGTTTTTCTCCGTCCCGTCATCCAGGATGTGCTTTTACCAACTCTGGGATATGTAGCAGGTCCCGGAGAATTGGCCTATTATGGACAGATGAAGGACTTTTACCATCAGTTCGGCCTGCAAATGCCACCAATTTTTCCGCGGTTCTGTGGTACTATAATCGAGTCTGGAATCTCCAGAATTGTAGAAAAATTGCCCTTTAGTTTTTGTGAGTATGGCAAACGTATCGAAGACCTTGAATCGGCATTCATTGAACAAACGGAAACGGTAGATTTAGAGCAGGTTTTCGGAGAATGGAAGCAAAAACTGGAAGAATCGGCAGAAGAACCTCTTAAAGTTATTAATGAGATTGATCCAACATTAGATGGGACAGTCGGGAAAACAGTAGCCGGCTTTGGTAATGAGTTAGACAAACTCAAAGGTAGGGTGTATCGATCCATTAAGAAACAGGAAGAAACACAGTTAAGCCGCATCGAGAAAATCAAAGTGAATTTATTTCCGGATGGTGGCTTACAAGAGCGAGCGGTTTCACCAGTTTACTTTATGAATAAATATGGAGTAGAAATCTGGAATGAACTGCTTGCAAAGATTGAGAAAGAAGGTCTCGATCTAACCAAACATCATTTGATTGAACTATGAGTGCCACTTCCCAAAGAAAGCAAGAATTGAGGGAGAAGGTGTTAACCAAACGTAAGCAAATTTCTGCCCAAGAGTGGAAGTCAAAGTCAGACCGGATAATCTCTTCCCTCACCAAATCCGACTTTTACAAAGAGGCCCAAACGGTGCATACCTATATTTCTATGAATGAACGCCGGGAAGTTTGTACCGATAACTTGGTAGAGAATTTATTAAAAGGAGAGAAAAGAGTTGTGGTTCCGGTAACCAATTTTGAAGAAGGGACTTTAACACACTCCGAGATTAACGCTATTTCCGATTTGCAAAAAAATAAATGGGGAGTTGCAGAGCCAAAGCAAATTATTTCGGTTGAGGTGGATGAGCTTGATTTAATTGTTGTTCCCATGGCTGCAGCAGATAGAAGAGGGAACCGGCTTGGGTATGGCAAGGGCTTCTATGATCGTTTTTTAGGAGAAACCCCTGCTTTAAAAGTAGGCCTGGTGTTTGACGCCTTTCTTTTTGATGAAATTCCTACAGAGGAATTTGATAAAAAATTAGATGTGATAATTTCTGAGAATGAAATGATTTTCGCGTAACAATGCACTAATTTTGTCGTAGGGCCCAACGGAGGAAAAAACTATTATGGCAGATAAAACCAGAACAAAACAAGCATCAAGAACCGGTACAGCATCTCTGGAGTTTAATGATTTTGAGTTAAACTCGACCATGCAGGAGTTTCTGAAAGAAGAGGAAAAAGATACCGGGAAAAGTATTTGGAACATCGCAACAATTTCGGGTATGGTGATGCTATTTCTGGCTATTACTTTTTTGATACAATGGGTTGGTTTGCCAATCGGGGAAGGGCTTGCAAATTTTGTTAGCGATGCGATTGTTGGTTTACCTATAATAGGTGGGGCTTTGATTACCCTGATTGGATTTGGGTATTTCGTAGGGGATCGAAAAAGAGCAAGAAAAATCAAAAAAGCACAAAAGAAGGCAAAAGCGTCCTCTGCTGGTTCTTATTCAGATATTCCCGGTGCGGAAGAAAGTTCGTACTCATCAAATTCTAAATTAAATAATGCGCTGGATTCAAAGTATACATCAGGTAGCAGTAAATCATACAGTGGGGTAGATAGTTACGGCTACAGGCATTCTAAAAGGTTAATGAAGTCAAGATCTGATAAGAAATGGGCCGGTGTTTGTGGGGGCTTGGCTAAGTATTTTGGGATTAGTGCTACCGTTGTACGGTTCATATTTGTAGCTGCATTTTTTATGGGTTGGGGAGCAAGTTTACTAGTCTATTTCGGTCTTTCACTGGCTATGCCGAAAGAACCGGTAGAAATGATGGACGACTTCGATTACTGAACTCGGTAACACAAGTTTTACTTTTCTGACTTGTTAATACAGCTCTGAAAAAACATATATTTATTTGTTATTGCTTTAAGGCCTTCTTTAATTCCGAAGGCCTTTTTGGTTAGTTCTATAAAGTAAATTAATTAGTAAGGTTTTTTTAAACTGACTACCTTTAAGCCATATTTTGCTCTTTAAATTACGGCATTTACAACCCTAAAAAGTTAGCTCTTGAAGCCAGAAGAAAGTTTAATCCTGATCGTAGATGACACGCCTGCCAACCTTCGTCTGCTATCTCATGTTTTGTCGAAGGAAGGCTATGAACATATCGAAGCCTCGGGTGGTCGGGAAGCAATGGAATTAGCTGAACAACATGAGCCGGATTTGATATTATTGGACATAATGATGCCTGATATAAACGGGTTTGAAGTCGTAAAGCATATCAAATCGAATCAGTTACTTGAGGATATTCCGGTTATATTTTTGAGCTCCCTTTCTGATACCGAAGACAAGGTGCAGGGCTTTAAATATGGTGGGGTAGATTACATCACCAAGCCTTTTCAAAAAGAGGAAGCTCTGGCCAGGATACGGACACATCTGCAAATTCGGTCTCTTCAAAAGCAACTCAACGAACGCATAAAGATTTTAAGAGAACGTGAAATTGAACTGAGCAGACTCAACCAAAAGAAAGATGATTTGGTCCGTACAGTTAGTCACGATATAAAGAACCCTCTTACAGGTATCATCGGGCTTGTGAAGTTGATAAGAGACAGTGATAAGATTACAGCGGAAGAACAAACCCAAATGCTTTCTGTAATTGAAGAAAGCGGAACCAATTTATTAAACCTGGTGCGGGAAGTTCTGGACAGGGAGTCAAAAAAAATCGAGCCCGAAGAATTGGAATACTCAACAGTTTCAATTTCAGACTTACTTGAGCGGGTAGTTTCGATGAATAAGGCTAAATCGGTTGTTAAAAACGTAAAGCTGAATTTTACTGTGAATCCGGATAACCTAATGGTTGAAGCCGATCAAAATAAAATTGAGATAGCTGTCAATAACCTGGTTTCTAATGCATTGAAGTTTACTCCTTCAGGGGGAGAAGTAGCTGTTCATGCAAACGAAAATGCGGACAGTATAGAATTAAAAGTACAGGATACAGGGATTGGTATCCCCAAGAAATTACAAGAAGACCTGTTCTCCAATCCAAATAGATCTTCCCGAAATGGAACCAATGGTGAGGTTGGGACCGGACTTGGTTTAGATATCGTACAGTTATATGTTGAATTGCACGATGGAGAGGTCTGGGTTGAGTCAGAATTGGATGCCGGTACTACGTTTTTTATAAAAATACCTTCAGAAAAAAAGTTAGATTAAATAATAAAGTCTATGAATTATAAGGTTTTAGTTATTGATGATGATGAACCTATTCACTTCATGATCAAAAACCTCCTGAAAAAAGAGTTTACCGTTTTAAACGCACATAATGTGCAGGAAGCAATCGATATTCTTTCCGAAAAAGATGTGAACCTGATTCTTTCTGACATTCATATGCCGGGAATTTCAGGACTGGAATTTTTGGAGTCTATTCGACTGGATGAAAAGAAAAAAAAGATTCCCGTTTTGATTATGACCAATCTGCCAACGGTAGAAAAAGAGCAAAAAGCATATGATCTGGGCGCGGCCGATTTTATAAAGAAGGAGCTCCTCAATAATGACAGGGAGCGTGTGCTTGAGATAATCCGTATGAAGATTGTGACGGATATACGAATTACCGGCCTGGATGAAGATCAGTCTAAAAAGAAAGACCGGCTGGTTATGAAGTTAATGGAGACGGCTATTTCAGGGTCCTTCACCGATACGGTTGAAACGCTCGGTAAAGGTCTGAATGAAATTATTTCAAATAACTTTACCGGTTTTTGGATGGTTCAGGGCGACCAATCCAAGATGTTGTATCTGGAGTCCGAAACATCGGATAAACCGGCGAATGTTTCCGATTTAAGTGTCGAGAAAAGCTTTGCTCACCTGCAAGAAACTAAAGAGGCCTATTTGACCAATCATGTATTTAATGATGAGCTGGGCTTTTTTGTGGATTTCTCGAAAAAAGAAAATTTACCGGCTGAAATTTCTGTTCCTCTGTTCGCCATCAGTGAGCGTGAGTTATTAATGAATAATATGAACGTTCCGGTCGATGCCCCTATGTTCGGAGTTCTTCTTATGAAGCGTTCTGTGTTGTTCTCATCTACTGAGTTTGAGCTCGTATCCAGGTTAATTAAGCAATCGGGATCTATTCTATATCGGCTTTACAAGAAAGCGAACTCCTGATTTATATTTATGAAAGTTCTGCTCATTATAGAAGGGACCTATCCATGGTACAGAGGAGGGGTAAGCGAATGGGTTTATCGGTACCTGCTTCATTTATCGAAATTTGATTTTACCATATTGCAAATTGCTACCGATGAATTTCAGGGGAAAGATCCTTCTGAAGCACTATATCCTTTAACCGATAATATTAGTGCTTTTATTCGAGTATCTCCCCCTGAAATGAAAGGCGACTCTTTGGCTTATCTGCAGAATTGGTATGATGAGTCGTTGGGAAATCAGGTACTTCCGGGATTAGATTTTGATCTCATTCACGTAACCAATACCGGTTTTGCGGGCTGGATGGGAAGCCGATTGTCTGGTGAACACAATACCCCACTTTTATTGACCGAACATGCTATTTACTGGAAGGAAATAGAGATGGGAGCCGTTGCGCTGGAGTGCGGATACAAAATCCCCACCAGCAGTAGTGAAAAAATCGATATGATATCCTCATTTAAAGAACTAGCTTTGCACACGTATAAAAATGCAGATCAAGTAGTAAGTGTTTCTGAATCGAATATACCCTATCAAAACGAATTAGGAGCAACAGACTTAAGATATATCCCTAATGGAATCCCGGCTTCATGGCTTAAACCGAAGAAGAAAAGAGCTGAACAACCCGTAATTGGTTGGGTTGGACGATGCGCTGAAATGAAGAATCCACTTGCTTTTTTTGAGTTGGTTGATGAGTTCAGAGAGCACAGTCTCACCCCAAAATTCCGGATGCTACTCAGCGATGCGAATGAGGAAAAATTGGAGGAACAGGTTAGGGCTGTTGCTTCCGAATATCCTGAAGTTGAGTGTATATGGAACCAGTCAGCAAAAAGTTACTTTATTGATTTCGATTTTTTGTCGATAACCAGCCACAATGAATCCCAACCTTTGGTGATGTTAGAGGCATTGGCACATAGAGCATTACCGGTTGGATATCGCGTAGGAGATTTGACCGAAAAATACGGTCTAGTTTTAGCGCCCGGCACCCCCTTAAGAAACTTGGTTGAAAACATGAGCAGGCTCTGGGGAAATCAACAACATTTTAATCAGTTCGTAAATAACCGTTTCAATCGAGTAAAAGAAGAACACACCTGGGAGCATATTTTTTCTGCCTATGAGGCATTGATGAAAGATATGACCCTGGTGGAGGATGCTACAGAAAAGTGAGCCAAGACAAACCATATGTATTGTTTGAAACAGAAGGTTCCTATCCTTACAGCGGGGGTGGTGTGTCTACGTGGTCTCATATCCTATGCACAGAGTTAGTGGAGAAGGTGGATTTTGAACTGCTGGCAATTACCGGTAATCCCTATGTCGAAAGCCGATACCGACTACCGGAAAACATAAAAAGGATTACTCACATACCATTGTGGGGAGTTGATGAACCCTCGGATTATTATGATGCTCGCCATCCATTTTCATATCAAATCGAAAAGAAGTCAAGAGTATCCAAAAAGGTTATCAACGTCTATTTTAAGCCGGTTTTTGAGGATTTCATAAAGTGCCTTTTCGATCCCTATACCGATGTAGAACGTATCAGTGATATTCTTTACGGGCTTTGGAAATACTTTCAGTACTACGACTATAAACAAACGTTAAGGCAACCTTTATTGTGGACGGGGTTTAAACAGTCGCTCATAGCTAACTTTGAAGCTTCTGATTTGTCGTATAACGAGCAGCCCAGAGTGTTTGATATTACCTTCGGAATGCGCTGGTTGTACCACTTCTTAATGCCTGTAGCTGCTCCTATTTCAGATGAAGTGGATGTCACCCATGCTACGCTGGCAGGCTTTCCCGCATTAGTTTCAATAGCGGCTAAATATGAAAAAGGGATCCCAAGTATGGTTACCGATCATGGGGTATATATGCGGGAACGATTGATCAACGTTGGCCAGGCTGATATGCCTTTCTTTTCAAAGAAATTACTGGTTGATCTTTCTACTATGGTAAGCCGGGCAGTGTATTATACAGCAGATCAGATTTCTCCGGTTACAACCGCAAACAAAGAGTGGGAAAAACGATTTGAGGCGGCTGAGGAGAACATTGTACCTATTTACAACGGGGTAAATACTGACCTGTTTAAGCCAACCCCCAAACCGCGTCAAACTCAGGGAGTTCCCACCGTCATTGCTGTGGCACAGGTTTTTCCCCTTAAAGACATTGAGACGATGATTCGGGTAGCAGATATTGTTCGAAAAGAGATACCGGAGGTCCAATTCAAGGTTTATGGCAGTCTGGAAGTGGATAAAGATTATGTTGCCAGGTGTAAAGCATTGGTGTCAGAATTAAAGCTGAACGACACTTTTCATTTTGGTGGATTTCATGATCAGCCCAGCATGATTTTTAACGAAGGTGATATCTCTATTTTGACTTCCATCTCGGAAGGATTTCCCTATACCGTTATCGAATCCATGAGCTGTGCTCGTCCGGTAGTAGCTACCGATGTGGGAGGAATTAGAGACGCTCTGGAAGGGTGTGGAATTTTGTGTAAGCCCCGCGATCCTCAAGACATTGCAAAAGGAGTTATAAAGTTGTTGAACGACGATGATCTGCGGTTGGAATTGGGTAGAAAAGCCCGGGAACGAGTACTGCTTACCTTTACCACCGAGAAGTCAGTGAATGCGTATTATGATTCTTATGTGAAGCTTGCAGCCAAAGAGCGAACACCCTGGAAAAACCGTGTGAAGGTAGAGTCCGTACTTAAACTTTTGGATCATGTGAAAGAAGAGGAGTTCGAGTATGCCGAAGCATGATCAAATACAGCTTGATGACTCCGTAAAGCATGACGCGGTTCAGGAAATTACAGAACGTGTGTATGAACTGATCGGAAACCCAATTAGTAAGTGGGCGGTAGCTGCTACCATCGAGTCTCTTGGTGTTCGAAATGTAGATGTCAGAACAGACTATGGCTACGATACTGTTTTTGAACTCGGAGATGAGGTGTATCGGCGAATCAAAAAGAAGGAAAAAGAAATCGCCAAAGCTGATACTGACCGTGATGACGAGTTTAAGTTTGGGGGTATAGGACGAACGCTGAAACTGTTTGCCAAGCATTATACGGCCGGAATGGTTTTCTCTATGCCCATGCTTTCTCAAATCATTGCTATTATTTTATTTGAATATGCTCTGTGGGCCTGGTTCGATTTTAATGAAGCTCAGGCAACGGTTGTAGCCCTTGGCACTATGGTTTCTTTTATTTTAACAGGGGGGTTCATTCAAACTTTGGGCAGGTTGGTGTCTAAGTATAAAGGTGAGGGGAATTACTATCTGGCCGCTAAGGCTACTGTAGCCGTGATGAAAATTGCTATTCCTTTTGTATTTATTTCAGCTTTAGCCATTTTTTGTATCAACCTGATCTTACCGTTTTATCCTCAACAACTTATTATTCTGTCCATGATTTACATGGTGCTGATCTCGTTGCTCCTGCTTTCAGCATCCATTCTATTTGCAACGGAACAGCGGTTTATGATTTTGATGGGTATAGTGTCAGGTACCATTTTTGTGATATTCGGGATGGACTTTGCCGGACTGGGAATATATATGTCTCAGTGGTTGGGGATTTTAACAGCTACTGTTATAATTTCTGTGTATGCATACATTTACTATAAGTTGAAGATCAGGTCGCTCCGGCAAGAACTTTTCAAACAGTCGTTGCCAGAATCAGAAGTAAGCTATTATAATACCTACCGCTACTTTGTGTATGGTTTCTGTTACTTTACTTTTCTTTTTATGGATCGGTTGATGGCATGGTCGGCGGGGCCACCTCCGCCTGAGTACATTATTTGGTTTAACACACCCTATGAATTGGGGATGGATTGGGCACTTATCAGCCTTGTGATTACGATTGCAATGCTTGAATTCAGCGTGCATTCATTTTCCCGCAACCTTATCCCGGCCCAGAAGAAAGCTGTCATTTCCAAGATCAAGCTCTTTAACCGGTTTTTCAGGCGGTTTTATATCAAACAAATTATGCTGCTTTTAGCAATCGGAGGGTTATCCATACTATTTACATATTATGGCGTTTTGAGCCTTCGTGCTTTTGAAAGTGAAGTACCGGAAATTGCGGATTTTTTCGCCAATCCTATGACGTTTAAAGTATTTTGGCTGGCAAGTATCGGCTACCTATTTTTGATATATGGATTGTTGAACAGTTTGTTTTTCTTTACCCTGAATCGCCCGGAGATGGTGATGTATGCAATGATTGGTTCACTATTTGTGAATTTTATTACGGGCTTTTTGTGCAGTCGTATTTTTGGTTTAGAATATGCTGTTATAGGCCTCATTGCCGGTTCGTTGGTATTCAGTATTTCCACCGGAATTTTGGCAAAAAGATTTTTTAAACATCTCGATTACTTTTATTACTCTGCATATTGAGGAACACTTATGATTAAAGACGTTCGAAGTTACATACATACTGTGGGTAATCGGCTAAGCAAGGCTTTCTCGATGGAGGCTTTTGGTACCGAGCAACAGCTTGAATTCTGGGAATTATCGGCAGAGCACCTGTCACGGAAAGAAAGCCCCTCTTTCGGCGACATCGTAAACTGGATGGATTTACTGTACAAGGCACCCGTTCATTTTGTATATCGCCTGCAAGATGATAGACTGATACTGGACAGACGCCATGTACTTACCAAAAATATTCTTCGAAATACGCAAGACGAACAAGAGCCTCACAAACAAACACCTCAGCAGAAAGAATACATAAAAGATTTCGAATACCAGTTGCAGAATCTGGAAAAGAAAATGAGCATGGATGAAGTGTTCAAAGAGCAGGGTATCACTTCTCATTCCATTGGGCAATGTGAACATATCCCATTATTCAAAAAGGATGGAGAACAGTGGGGCATATACTGCGCAGGTCCTTATACCAAAAGCCCGGATCAAATCACCCCAAAACTATCTATTGTAGGGCGGTTGCTGGCTAACTGGCTTATCACGTTAGACGAAGAAGAAAGTAACCCACAGCGAGAGTACGAACAGAAAATCGAGAATGTGGTTTCAGATTTGGGAACCGGACAGTTGAATACTGAAGGAATTGCTCAAATCATATTGCGTTATGTGGTTCATGGAAGAAAAGTACCTAGCGGATGCATCGTAGAGCTTACTCCTAACGGACATAAACTGATAGCTTCTGTTGGGATGAAGGAAAAAGTTGCTGACTATTTTTCTGCATCGGGAGAGCAAGCTCTTTATACAGTCAGCGACGGTAAATTGGATCCAACGGAATACGGTAAAGAGTTCCTCGGCCGGTGGGGTAAACAGGTTGATGTTGAGTACTTTAAAGGTGAGCACCATTCCGGTTTCCTGATGGTTGAAAAACCTCAGAATGGTGAAAAAATTGAAGTTGGAAGTCTGTTGAATCAAATAGGATTTTCGCTGGCTAACCTTTTTGATTATCGATATAAGAATGAGCGTTTCTCAGATCAGCTCATGGATAGTTATTACCAAATGTTGCGGGTTATTGAACAGAGTCGCGAAAAAACCCGGTTTCATACTCCTCGCATGGTTGCCTTTGTGCAAAGGTTTGGTATGTTTTTTGGGCTGGAAGATGATGAAATGGAAATCATTACCAAAACAGCCAAACTTCATGATATCGGTTATGTTGGGGCAATCAGCATTGAGCCGGGTAAAACGATTGGGGGAGAGCTTTCACATCCTATTATTGGGGCCAACCTGGTTGAACAACTATCGGTAGACCGAGACGTGATGGAGGGAATAAGAACCCATCATGAATGGGTAAATGGTAATGGGTCACCTTCCGGACTTAAAACGGAAAGCATTCCGTGGACAGGTAAAATCATTGGACTGTTTGAGTTCGTGGTTGATTTCATAGAAACTCATGCCGGTGATGAATCCAAAACCGATGAGGAGTGGCTTGAGCTATTATCCAAGAGCCTGATGGAGCGTGCCGATGTAGAATTCGATATGGTGCTGATACCAACCGCCATTCAGCTTTTACAGGCATTAGGTTGGCAAGAATGTGTGAGGTTAGGTGTTGAGGAATGAAACTGAAGTTATCGGCAATTTGCATCATGGCACTTCTCTTCACGCAGTGTAACAACTCAAAACGTGCTTCCTTTTCTACGGCAGATCACACTCCATTTGGGGTATGTTACACCAAAGTGACACCGGAACAGGTCCGAAATTACAGGATGGTAATTATAGAGCCCGACTTTTATACCAAAGAAGAAATGGAAGCATTGCGGGCTACCGGCACAAAAATAATTGCGTACGTCACGCTTGGAGAAGTAGACGCCAACCGTTGGTATTTTCCCAGGTTATCTGAAATTGGGTTTCTCGGGAAAAATGAAAACTGGAATAGCTTCTTTATTGACCTGCAAAAAGCAGAAGCCCGGCGAATTATATTAATGGAAGTATTGCCTGCCATTACGGCAAAAGGGGTGGATGGACTGTTCCTGGATACAGTGGATGCTGTTGCACCAGCTACAGAAAGGGCTTATTTACAGCCTTACATGGTACAGTTGATTGAAGGAATACGGCAGCGTTACCCGGATTTGACGGTCATCCAAAACGCAGGTGCTTTCTTGCTTGAAGAAACCGGTGATGATGTAGATGCTTTTTTGACCGAAGCACTCGCATCCGATTACGATTTTGAAAACAAAAGTTACCGTATACGATCTGCTAAAGAATTCAACGAACGGCTGGAATACTTGAACCATTATTCAAATCAAAGCAGCAAACCTTATTTCATAGTTGGCTTTGCAGACTCAGAAAGTAAAAGAAAGCAGATTAAAACCCGTTTAGATACTTTAGGACGTCCATATTTCATCAGTAATATTGGACTCAGTGAATTGCCGGTTCACCCCGATTCAGTAGCAAATACATTGAAAACCGGGGGCTCATGAGCTACGATTTTCAGGCCATATTTTCTGTTATTAGACTAACCATAAGCTTTCTGTTTGTATTTGGATTTGTAACACCTTTGTTCTTTGAGCATGCGGGTAAGAAAAAGGGGATAGATCGAATTGTATTTTCCTGGGTTGGATTAGGCGGGTTGATTATAATCGGCACGTTTATGCTGGTGAACCTTCATATTTATGACTTCATCAGTATTCTGTTTTTTCTTCTGATGCTGCCACTATTAATCCATTTCTTTCAGCGAAAATGGGAGGGAAGTACGGTAACCGATATTTTCAATCGGGGAGAGAACCGCATTATTGCAAATCATGTGCTTTTTATAGAAAAAGTAAAAACGCTGACATGGCCGGATATCAAAAACCGTTTATTTAAAAGAACAACCTTTACACCCGAAAACCCTTATTCCATAGCTGCCATCGGTATAGGAGTTTTAGCCTCCGTACTTAGAATTATCCCTTCCATTCAAAATTCGGCTCCCTTCAGTAGGGTATGGTATTTTGAATTAGATGCCGTAAAGGGATTAAGTCTTCAGGAGTACTTTTCCGGTTATCCCACTCCTAAGGGCATGCACTCCATTATCAACTTCTTCAGTACCATCACACAGGTAAGCCCCGAAATGATTCTTCACATCATTGGAGCATTAATCAGCTTTTTCCTTACGGTTATCATTTTCTGGGTAATGCGAGATCTTACCAAAAACAGATATCAATCTGCGGCATTACTTTCTGCTCTTATTTATGCAGTTTTTCCGACTTTATTCCTGCCGGTGTCGATGGAGCTTGAATCTGAACTTACGGCTCTTTCATTCTCTCTGTGTTTTGCACTGCCAACCATGTTGTTTTTCCTTCGAAATGTGAGGTCGGGTGGTAAAACTCCATGGTTTTATATTTTTATGGGAATTGTGGCTACAGGCCTTACAAATGTATTTGTTCTTTTAATGGTACTATTACCATTTATGCTGGTAGGGATTATATCTATCCCCAAAAAAAACTTCCTCAATAGATTCGGGAAGATTACGTTGTACCTGATTTCTATTTATATAATCACGTTAGCACCATACATAATCTACTGCCTGGCTTCAGGATTAAGTGTGGGTACTTTCTTTCAGGATCAGTTGTTCAATACGCAGGTATTTAGTTTTACTACCGACCTGATCTTGCCAATCGAGGAGCTTAGTCTGATCTATTTCTATGCGGGTATAAGTTTACTTGCTGCCTACCTGATCCGTCTCTTTGTACAGGATAAGAAGCGCATCGGAGATGAGATGGTATTTTTGATGCTTTTTGTATTTATCTCTTACATCTACACACCATATTTCGATTATCAATACGTGTATATCGACCCCGATCAACTCAACAGTTTTTATGGGATGCTGATCTGTATTTTCTTTGGTTTGAGTATGTATTCCATATTCATTTTCCTGGAATGGGTTATCAAGCCGGTTGAAAAAGTCACACCTTATGTTATGCCTATCGTCACTTTAGGGTTTGTGGTTTTCCTGTTTGCATATCAGGGTGGTCTTCGCAAAAGCAGTAAGTTGCCCAAAACTGAACCTAATGGGTTTTTTAATGCCTATTACGATATCATCAACGAGCGAATTCCCTACACTTATGCCACCGTAGGACCGGAATTGGATCGGGAGCTTTCCAAAAACCGGCATTATTTCATGAACTATCAGTTTTTTCTGAATAATTATGGGGTCATAGACTCTTTGTACCAACAATATCTTATGGTACCTGATGATCAACGACCGGAAGTTCAGGAAGTGCCTCCGGCAAGTATATTTCTTTTCGTTGAAAAACCTCCTTATGGCTCCATTCAACAGGGAATTTTATACGATGCGCAGAATACGATGCGAGATATCGAACAGTGGCTGGTCACATTCCGTCAGCTTGAAGGAAGGAAAGTCAGAGTATATTATGAGACTGAAGAAGCCATCGTTTATGAAATTGTAAATAGGGACGATGAATCGACCATAGGTGGAGTTCTAAAAAATATCTATCCAACAGAGGAAGGACGTGCAGCACGACTCTTCAAATAACAAACCCGACTACAAAGCCAAAGCCAGAGGAACTATGCAAAGCATATTGATGGCTTTTATGATACTTTTTGTGGCTATACTATCGGGGTGCCAGCAAGATGGTTCGTTTAGAGTATTTCCTGGCATTGATGTTTCTTCACAATCCCCCTTGGTCATGGTAATCAAGGATCAGGGGGATGAGTTTAGTGCAGAATCCTCTGAACAGGTTCAAAAAGCACTCGATTATACCAAAATCCCATATTTTACCATCGACTTTGGGATTTTAACCCAGGAGTTTGCCATCCCTCAAACGGTGCGTAGCTTGGTGATCACTTCCGGTCGGATACAGGAGTTGTCGGATCCAGAGATCGAGGAAATAATAGAATTTGTAACCCGGGGGAATTCACTGGTAATTATTGGCCCGATAAATAACCCCCGGTTCGCTTTTCTGCAAGGTATCAGGCAGGGCGCAGAATTCGATGCAGATTCGATAAATGTAGGCTTCCAGCTAAATGATGAAGCTTTTCCGGGGATGCAGAATAGAAAGTATAATCCTCCTGATTTACTTCCTCACTTCGGGTTAAACGGTCAAGATTTTAGCGATAAGGTTACCTATCTGGCAAGTACAGCTACCGATGCAGAACAGCCATTTATAGTATCAAACAAAATTGGACTTGGGGAAGTAGTTACCATCAACAGTTATGTGGTAGGTGGAAAGATTTACCGGGGTATAGTTTTTTCATCTATTCTTCGGGGTTTACAAGGAATTCCCTATCAGGTGGCTGACGTGAGCACCATTTTCCTGGATGATTTTCCTGCCCCGCTCTATAACGAAAAAATGTCGCCCATTGATAAAGAATATGATGTTACCCATGCCGAGTTCGTAAGTAAAATCTGGTGGCCGGATATGGTGGCCTTAGCTGATTCTTTCGATATAAGTTATTCGGCAATGACGGCCTTCAATTATAATGCAAATGTAGTACCACCTTTCGACTTTCAGGAATGGAGACAGGGCTCTATTATTTTCAATGACAACATTATTCAGGGTAGTATTTTTCTGGCTAATAGTATAAAGAATACCCGCCACGAGCTGGCATTTCATGGGTATAATCATTTCTCGTTGTGGATGAATGACTGGGATAACATGAATTTTATGGTTTCTGCTCTTCAGGCAGCTCGTAAACGTTGGAGAATTGATAATTTAGGTCCTTTACCCACCAATTATGTGCCTCCAACAAACCAAATCGATTCCATAGGTGTACAGGCAATAGTAAAAGGAATGCCAAGTATTGAATACATGAGTTCGCTGTACTTTGGTGACCGGTCGGAAGGGCAGGGCAGGGAATTTGACCCGGATCCTTATGCTCCATCTTCGATATTCGACTATCCCCGCATAAGCAGCGGGTTTACTATGAACGAAAACTCCCTGATGGATCAGCATGGCTTGCAGTTGTTAACAGGAATTTGGACACACTTTGTACACCCGGATGATGTATTTCAGGTTAAACAACGGCGGGAAGATGAATTCAAGAGTAGAAACCCTTTAGGACTGGGTTGGAAGTCGGATCCTGAATACGGATATGGATTGTACCAACTTTTGAGCCAACGGATTAAACATACCCACCGTCATTATCCAAATAACAGGTTCATAACAGCCACAATTGGAGGAAAGAAAACGAAGGACTGGAGACAGCGTCTCACTAATTATTCCTTAAATGGACCATCCATAAAAATTAATGTCGGATTTCGAAGTAACTATGTACCTCACTTCCCCAACGACAATACACATTGGTATATGTATGTTACCCAAGAGCAGGTCAGGGAAGTAGAAAGCACTTTGAATAAGCAAGGAATAAGCTATGGCAGAACCGATATTTGGGAAGGGTATCTCTATCAGTTTAAGACTTCACGTGATGTCTTTTTTGTGCCAAATTTTGATAAGAGGTTTTACTACGACCAGCAGTTTGTCAATAGCTTGGTAAGAGATCAAATCAATGAATATAGACAAGGTAATTTTCTTGCTCTTAGCGGTCCGGAATTTCAATCAGGGAATTGGCAGGATACCCGTTTAGAAGATGCGGTTAAAGCCTGGCGTCAAAATCCATCTATTGCAAATCAGGAACGGCTCATATCATTAAGCGTGGAATTTAGTCAGATCTCCCGTGCTATTGATATTCTTGAAGAACGATTGTTGCGAAATGATATTTGGGTACAGGAGGATATCGATCGGCTGATAACTTATTATGGGTGGGAAGGGATGCAATCCAGGGCTGAAATGTTTCTGGAGACATTGTGGGAGGTACACCGATCAGCGAAAGTCATAGCGTTAAAGAATCACGTTGTAGCAGCTCTTGGACTGTTTGGGGAGGATTTTAATCGCCGATGGAGAATGAGGGCTTTAGAACTTGCTCCTGATGATTATGAAACGCTGCTGAGCTACACTAAGTCGATCGAATCTCAGGAAAACTGGCCGGAGATGAAAAAGAATCTCAGGAAACTGCTGGATATGCGTCCACAAACGGATTCTCTCTATGCTTTCACCGTGCAACGATCTATTTACTATGAAAGCCAGGACAGCACGATGGCCCTTGTAGAGGAGTTTCCTGACTATTCGTACGACCAGCTTACACCTTTTGCTTCCAATTTAGCGCTGATGTATGGATTTGAAGCCAATGAGTATGAGAAAGCCTTATTCTGGGCAAACAACGCTCCGGATTTTGATGAACAACTAAAACTTTTCTGGCTTGCCCAGCTAAACCTCGATGCATTATATCTCGCTAAAGCCAATGAATTGGTTACCAATGATCCTGAGAATGAGAATCTCCGCTCTTTTGTAGGAACTAATTTATTTTATGAAGGCTTTGAGGAGCAGTCGTATAACACTTTATATCCGCTATTTGAAAGTGACAGAGAGGAAGGATTGAGCGCTGATACTCTCATCAGAAATGAAATTGGCTTTAAGCCTTATGAAGAGAAGAAGAACTTTTATAAAAAATACCCTGACTTCTTTGACCCTGATCAGCAAAAGTCTCTGAATAATGAATTTAGATGGACAGAAGGTGTAAGTGCTTCCTTATCCGGAGAATATCGGGACGATAATTTTGATAATACCTTTGCTCGTGGAGGTCTATCCGTTCAATTTGGGAACCGCAGAAAAAACACTCATACCTTCAAGTCAGAGTACCTGGTATTTTCTGATGATAACCTTACAGGAAACGGAACCCTAAATTACCAGGGTGGTGGTTATCAGTTTACTCACCGTTCAAACGATCAGCAGTTTGAATTCCGTATCGGGCCAACCGTTTTGGTTGATGGCAGTGATTTTATACCTGAGGGCATTATCGGGATGAGTTTTATTAAAGATTCGGCATTTACTTCCATCGAGTTAACAGGCGGTGCAGAGCTTACCTCCACCTCACTCCAAAACGATTTTTACCAGGCACAGCTGCAACTTTACCGGCAGGATTATTTGTTTAATGGAAATTTGGTAAGTGCAGTCTCAGCGAATGGGAAGTACTACACAAATGATGTGTTCAGGTACGGCGGGCAAATTCGTCTGTTTCTGGATTTAATGAAAACCAAGTTCAGAATCAGGCCGGTGGGAGAAATAAGCTATGCGGATGCCACGGAGAACTTTCTATCCGGGGTTCCTTACTATACTCCGGACCAATATTTTGCACAGGGTATAGGGCTGGATTTCAGGTTTCGTAATCCCGACTCTTTCGATTATCGTACACAATTTACGGGCGAAGTATTTGGTAAACACGAACGAAGGGAAGGCTTCTTTTATACAGGGAGGATTCAGCTTGAACACAAATTCAAAAACTTCTGGCAAATCAGCGTTGGCAGTGAAATTTCTACCAGTGATGTTTATCGTTCGAATCGGATTTTCTTCACTATTTCTCATTACTTTCCAAGAAAATTAAGTCCTAATAACTAGAAACTTAACCTGAGAACATGCGTAGTTGGCATATGCGCTTAATTAGAAAACATTTGGAGTGGGTTGTATTCAGTACAGGTCTTTTGCTACTGGCACTGATGAGCCCTGAAAATGCTGGAACCTCACTCTGCTTTTTTGATTGGATCGGCATAAATTTTTGCCCCGGAGAAGGATTGGGACACTCCATATCGCATACATTCAGAGGGAATATTTCGGCAGCTTTACAAGCTCATATGGCCGGTCCAGCTGCCGTTATTATTCTTACAGGGCGGATTATCTACATTTGGAAAGAACTTTCTCAAGAAACAAAACTAACTACACAAAAGGAACAGCATGGCTAACGTAATAGATCATTTACCGGAAATAGAAGGGGACGAATCATTATACGTCGGGAAGTTGCTTTCTGATATGTCTGATGAACAGGCTTCAAAATTTGCCTCAGTATACCGTTCACGAAGAAAAGACCCTCAGACGGTTTTAATAACCTGTATTCTTGGATTTTTCCTGATCGCAGGCGTGCATCGTCTTTTGCTGAATCAAATCGGAATGGGCATTCTGTATATCTTTACAGGTGGCCTTTGTTTAATTGGGACTATTGTTGATTTAGTGAATTACAAAGATATGGCCTTTCAGTACAACCGAGGTGTTGCGAAAGAAATACAATCGTACGTATAACCGATTTATTTACCCAAGCCAAAGAAACGGTTTATATTAAAACCAAACCGGAAGTCCAGGTCAAGAATATTGGTATCGGTTCGGGCAAGTAGATGTTGTTCGGTGAACCACCGTCCGCTCATAAAAAAGAGTTGAAAAACATGCCCGCCGGTATCGATTTCGAAAGAGACTGCGACATGATCTTTCGTATTCGGATTTCTGTTCCCTAAAACAGGCAGGTATTCGAAAGCAATGGCATTTCGGTTGTTTAGTTTATATCGGCCGGCTATTCCAACTCCAAAAAGGGTGTTATAGAGCTTGCCGTTATTCTGTTCTTTTACCACCGTATTAAAATGCGATATCATAGGGGCAACCTGAAGGCTAAGCTTGTCATTAAATTTGCGAGCTACCATCACGGAAGAAAAATAGTTCAGCCTTTCGGTAAACGTATAATCAAAGCGTCTTTCTTTTTGAGTTGAGATTCCTAAATCTCCTTTGATAGCAATTTGTACGGGTACTTTATCCGATTTAAGCTGCTCAAGAATAACGTACTTGGCTCGCAGATCCACCACATCTTCGATTCCGGTTCGTCCAATTCCAATATCCAACTTGTCCGTTATACCATAGTCAATACCCAGCCTGACAGCCGCTCCGCCATCCAGTCCATAAAAATCTTCAATCCCTCCGGATACCAACCCAAAATTATGCATCACCATGCTGTTCATATTTTTTTCAGGAAGGGCTGTAACCGTACTTAAGCCGGCTATACTTCCTGCTAGAAAGATATCTTCAACCGGTCCGTCCTGAACCGCTCGTTTCCTTTCTAACATTTGAGCGGTAGCGGAATAACTTCCAAAAATAGTTATCAGAACCAAAAATGCTGTTTTGTGAATACCCATATTAATCTTCCACCGGTTTTAATAAAGCTTCAATTTCTATTTCCTGTTCCTGATCCACTTTTACAAAAAGCAGGCTGGGAGGGACGATATCGTAATCCTCGAGAAGTAATATCCAGCTGGCTTTAACCATCAATCCTTCCGGTTTCATTTGGAGTGTACCATCGATGGTAACTTCTTGACTCACTCCATGAATTTTAAATTCCCCCTTAACGGTAACATTTTGTTGAGCCGATGTATCGGGGTTGAAATCAGATACCAACTCCCCAAAAAATTCCGCAAATGGGTATTTCTCTGTCTCCAGGGTTTCTTTCATGTCGCGATCCCTTTTTTCAATGCCTGTTTCCAGAGTCGTTAAATCGATATAGAAATCAACTTTGTTGTTGCCAAGGTTTACGAGTCCGGTCAGGTGATCAGACTCACCTGAAAAGGTGTGTAAAGGAACTCTGGAATGAAAGATGGCTTTGCCCTCCTCGGTCATGTAAGACTGCGCCATAGCTCCTGAGATAAATCCTACAATAAATATAAATGTGGTTATGAGTTTCTTCATGCTAATTATCCTCCGCACCGGCGGTAATCCAGGCTTCAATTTTAGCGATTTCTGTTGGGGTGAGATACTGACCGGTAGTAGGCATCCGGCTGCCATAAGAAGGGTCGGGTTTAATTTTTACTACTAAGGGGCTGTTTTCGGGTTCACCGGGTACAACAATGGGTCCGCCCGCAACGGAACCCGAGCTACTGATTGTAGTACTGTAGGAGGTAAGATTCACCCCGTTTGTTGAAGCATCAATGTGACAACTCCCACAATTTGACGTAAAAATTGGCTGAATATCTTCAGAATAGCTAATATCATTGGGATCGATGTCGGGAGTATCGGAGATATCTTCTACATTATTGATACAACCGGAACTGAAGAAAAACAAACTTATCAGAAGGGCTTGTAGTAATAGTCGCATATTAGCCTTGGTTAAATAATTAATTAGTTATTAAAAAATAACTGTTGAATGTTAAATGATTTTGTTCAAATAATGCAACTGTTAATACGAACATAAATTTAGATCAGATGTTATGGCTGTAATAAAAAGAGAAGATTCGGTTAAACTGCTCAATAACTGTGTGGAGTCAGAAAGCCTGTTAAATCATTCAATGATGGTTGCACAAGCAATGGAAGCATATGCACGTTCATTGAATAAAACCGAACAGCAAGTGGAAGAGTGGTGGACTGCAGGTTTGTTACATGACCTGGATTGGGAACAGTTCCCAAAGGAGCATCCTCATAAAGCAGTAAATGAGATACTTCCTGAGTATGGTTACCCGGACTCGGTTATTGAAGCAATAAAAGCTCATGCACCTGAACGTACGGGAAAAGAACCTGAAACGGAGATAGAACGGTATCTCTATGCCTGTGATGAGTTGTCCGGTTTTATGAATGCCGTATCACTGATGAGACCAAATGGGTTTGAGGACATGAAAGTGAAATCGGTTACAAAAAAACTGAAGGATTCAAAGTTTGCAGCTAACGTTCCCAGGGAGGATATCAAAAAAGGTGCAGAGTTAATCGGGAAAGAATTGAATGATCACATTACTTTTCTGATACAAGTTTTTCGGTCTTAAACCTTGGATTTCCTTTTTAGAGTTTTTTTAACGTTATTATTCATAGTGGTTTAAGAGAAACATAATACAAGGTACATTTCTATGAGAGTAATAATTGTATTTCTGATTGCGCTGAGTGTTACACTTGAGTTGCATGCACAAGAACTCGAAGTCAATTTTTATGAAGGTATTGACTTGTATGAGGGGATTGATGAGAGTTTTTATTCGGGGAGTAATTTTGGAATAAAAAACCCGATCTATTCTGCTTTTCCTGTTTCAGGGATGATCCGTCATAACAGAGTAGATGGCTTGTTTATTGGTTATCAGGAAGAAAAAATGGATTGGAATAACGCTAATTTTCTTGGGATTGAGAATGTAGATCTGCACGGGTTAATTGGATATTCAGTTGCTCAGGATCAGTTACAGTATTCCATTGGCCTTGAGAAAAGCATAGGAACAGAGAGAAAATGGTTACTTATTGGAGGGGATCTCCACAATACAACCTCTACCGAAGATTATTGGAGAACAGGTATATGTGAGAATGCGCTTACTTCATTCGCTACCGGCTTTGACTATCATGATTATTATAATGCCGATGGATACGGGTTGTATGCGATCATCAAGCCGTTTAAGTTTTTGGAATTAGGAGCAGCCTACACTGTAGATGAGTTTAGCTCTTTATCAGTGAATACCGATTTTTCTGTGATATCTAAATATTCATCCTTTCGATTGAATCCGTCCATAGATTCAAATTTTGATGAGATCAATCAGCAAAGTTTCACATTTGGACTGACACTGAATCCCAGGGCTGTAAACAGATATTCTCCGGTTTGGTCAACCATGTCTGCTAAAGCAGAAATAGCAGACCTTGGAGGAGCAAGTAACGACTTCTTCTACAATAAGTATCAGATAGAGGCGAAGTCATACTTCCGGTTGGATCGAAGTACCTTATTTAAGTGGAGGCTGATGGCCGGTAGTATTACCGGTGAAGCACCGGATTTCAAAAATTTTGCTCTTGGGGGGATAGGGAGCATGAGGGCCCTCGGTTTTAAATCGCTTACAGGAAACCAAATGCTGCTTAGCAATCTGGAAATGGAACTCGGCAAAAGTACTTCCTATAAAGAAGGATGGCCAGATTTAAGCTCTTTTTATATCTCGCTGTTCCTTGATTCCGGAGCAAGTATGTTCAACCAACGGTTCTACAATACCTCCAATCCAATAACAGGATTTGATCTAAGCTTCTTTGAACTTTCTCATAATGCCGGTATTGGCTTAGGTTTTGGGATGTTCAGGGCGGAGGTAGCAAAGCCTATTGCAGGTTCAGAGGGGAGAACATCCTTTTGGATTCGATTCAATCCAACTTTTTGATAAAAAATTTTCAAAAAAAGAAACCCGGACCGATCAGGATCCGGGTTTTTTTCTTTAGGGCATTTGGTGCTTATGCAGCATCCAAAAGCTCTTTGCTCTTCGCACAACAAGTACGTCTGCAAAAATGGAATGTTACAGGAGAGTCGTAAATTATTTAAGAAGATCAGTATTACTTCAGATATTCCCTTTTATTTATCAATTTGTATCTTTAGCACATGAATATTCAAAGACTATTTGCGGTAACGAAGCCCGAGTTTATTTCTACGATTCTACTTTTTGTACTTATTGTAGTATTGGTGCTTAGCTCGAGGCTCACTCGACTTACATCAGGTTCTTCTCTGGTTTTTGAAAAACAAACAGAAATAATTTTTTCAGAAAACTCTGGTTTGGCCGACCTCAACAGTTATTTAAAAAGGGAAGGTGTGCAGTTTAATAAATCCGAAATGGAGTGGGCGGCACGAATTCTTGGATGGAGAAAAATGCAGCGTGGCCGGTACGTTTTTGAGGGGCAATATTCTTATAACGGTATTCTTTCTAAAATGGCGAGAGGCATCCAGGATCCGGTTTCGGTGGTCATTTTGCCCGGTATAACTGCGGAGAGATTTGCTGAATCAACAGCTGAAAACCTGAATTTTGATTCCGACTCATTACTATCATTGATGAATGACAGTACCTTTTTGGCAGAGAAAGATCTTACCAAAGAGCAATTATTTGGGCGCATGCTTCCTGAGACGTACCTAATTTACTGGACCAGCTCTCCAAAAGAATTTCTTAGTAAGGTATTGCGGGAATTTGATAATGCCTTTACGCAAGAGTACCGTAAACAGGCTGAAGAAATGGATATGACCGTTGATGAAGTGGTTACGTTGGCCTCTATTGTTGAATGGGAAGCAAAAAATCAGGATGAAAAGCCTATCATTAGTGGATTGTATTGGAACCGGTTGAACCGGGGGATGCGTTTGCAAGCCGATCCTACCGTAAACTTTGCATTAGGAGAACGCAGGCGACTACTTTTTGAAGATTACCAGATAGACCATCCATATAACACATACATGAACAGTGGGTTACCGCCGGGCCCAATCACCAACCCAAGTCTTTCAACCATTGTGGCCACTCTATACCCCGAAGATCATGATTATTTATACATGGTAGCCAATCCCGAAGGAGGACATATTTTCACACGTACGTTTAGTGAGCATCAGAAGGAAAGTGAAAAATGGCGCCGATGGCTGCGTGAGCAATATCGGATTAAAAGACAGCGAGAAGCTGAACAGCAAGCAAACGAACAGGAAACCCGATAAAAAATGGATTACTGCTGACTTCCCGGGATTTCTTTGCCCTTCAGTTGTTTTACACTTACTTCCTGGTTGATATGCGTATTCCGGAAACTTACATCCATAATGAGGCCTCGATAATTATTGAACTTCTTAAAACCTTCTTTGAGATAAGCCGGATTCTGTACTCTTTTTAAGGTTCTTAGAGCAACATTAGCTGCATCGTAACCTATGAGTGCAAAACGGTTGGGCTGAGTATCGAATCTGAGGCGGAATTCACTTTCAAAATCCTCGATATCGGTATTGCCGGGATCCTGTTCAAACGTTTTGGTATAATAGATTTCTGTATCCGGGAGATTGCGGGAATCAATGTCTGCCATTTCCCACTCTTCGGAACCCAAAACCGTCATTTCAGTTCCTATGGCTTCCAAGTTGGTGAGTAGAGAACTTATAAGAGTCTCGGCTATATTGCCCGTAAATGGAGCATATACGGCGTCTATGTTGTAATTGAATACAGTATCTACTTCGGGATCAAAGTTTCTGGCATATTTACTGATGTCGTATCCATCTGATTCCATTTCTTCCACGTAATATCTTACAACTTCTCCTCCAAGCTTGCGGGCTTCATCAAGAAAAGCCACGGCCGATGGTTCACCTAAAGAACCCCGTTCTGCAATTACAGCAAGAGTATCATAGCTCAAATTCTGTATAGCAAACTGTGCCATTTTTTGTCCCTGGATAGCAAAGGTAGGGTTCAACTGGTACGTATAGTTATGGTCCAGATTCAGGCTGTCTGAATTGGCAAGAGGGGTAAGCATTGGAATTTCGTATAGTTCGGCGTATTGAGACATAGCTACTGCAACTTCCGAAAAAAGAGGACCAATAATTACATCGGCATCGTGATTCCATGCTAGTTCATTTGCTATAGCTGAAGCATTCGATGCATCAGCCTTGGTGTTTTTATAAGTAAGGAAAGCTTTTACATCGGTGTTCTCACTATTAAATTTTTCTACGGCAAGTTGTATTCCGAAATACAAGTGCTGGGGAATTTCAAACTGCGGAGATTCGATATCAAATTGGGGGAGTGCCACACCAATATTGTAAGCCAGCCCGGAAGGTGCTTTTGTATATCGATTTGGATTGTACCGCTGCATATAGGCCGCGGAATCTGACAGAATAGCTTCTATGGAAGCGTAATTGGTTGTATCTGAGATGGTACTGGTTTTATACGCTTTGAAAAGAGCACGGGCTGAAGCCAGATCCAGCTTACCTACGCCCGCTTCTACAAGATCCAGGCGAACGGCATCATATTTTGTAGCTCTGAAGGCATTAAAACGTTGCTCGAGGGAAAGGTAGTTTACTACATCCCGGTAAAAGGAAAATGCAGCGCGAGATACAGAAGGAACACGAGAATTTTCTTTTAGCTCATGAAGGGCATCCAGAGAAGCGGCAAAGTTTTTTAGTTGGAAATCAGCAAGGGAAATAGTGTACTTAGCTTCGCTGAATATTTCGGAAGTGGTGCTGTCAACCTTGTTTAAGTACTCCTTCGCTTTAATAAAGTTGTTTAATGCATAATGGCTTTTTCCTGCAAACAACTGTGCACTCGGGCTATCAGATTGTTCAAAAATTCGAAGAGCTCGTTCATAGTTGCCTTCTTCATAAAACTCAATTCCGGTTTCAACGGATTGAGCAAATGCAGACATAGAAAAACTGAGCAAAAGTACTAAAGAAAGAAGAAGTCGTTTCATCAAAATTTATGGATAGATTAGTTTATTTATTTATAACTAAGCTGCTACAAAAAAGTTCTGTATTTAAATGGCACAAATATCACGAGTTCTTTTGGTGAACTTAAACCTGATATTTGAAAAGAATGAATTTCAGTCAGTCTATTACATAGCTGGGTATACATAGTTAGATTCAAAGCTCAGAGGGATTCCCAACCACCAGTAGATCAGAAGGAAGATGGTCCAAACAACCATGAAGATAATGGAGTATGGCAGCATCATTGAAATGAGCGTTCCAATCCCGGTATTTTTGACATATCGCTGGCAAAATACTACAACCAGCGGGAAGTAGGGTAGCAATGGAGTTACGATATTAGATACGGAATCACCCACCCGATATGCAGCCTGAGTCAGATCAGGAGAGATACCTAATTGCATCAGCATGGGTACAAAGATTGGAGCAATAAGAGCCCATTTAGCTGAAGCTGATCCGACCAGCAAATTTACAACAGCACTTAAAATTATTATACCAACAATGGTAACCTGTCCGGGTAGTGCAAGTGATTGCAGAAAGTTTGCTCCTTTCAGGGCAACTAAAAGACCAATATTGGATTCTGAAAATGCATCAATAAAAAGGGCACAGAAAAAAGCCATTACAATATAGTAGCCCATGCTCTCCATCGACTTTTTCATATTGTCGATCATATCTTTGGAAGAACTGTACTTACCGGAAGCGTAACCGTAAACCACACCGGGAATCAGCAAAAAGATAAAGATCAGCGGCACGATAGCCTGCATCAGCGGGGCTTGAAATGAAAACAAAGAGCTTACATCCGGATTGTTCCAGTTAGGATCCCTGAGAGCTGAGCTTTCCGGCCAGGCCCAAATAAACAAGCCAATGATTCCAAGCATCATGGCACCAAATCCAAGCCAGAATGCCCGGCTTTCTTTATCGGTAACAGTTTCCATTTGGGGCATATCGTCTTCGTCTCCATCAATTTTAACATCGGCAAGACGGGGTTCTACAATTTTATCGGTGATATACCAGCCAACAAGTACAATTAATAAACTGGAAGCTCCGGTAAAGTAAATATTGTTCAGTGGATTTAAGGCGATATCGGGATCCAGAATTTTAGCTGCTTCCAGAGTGAAACTCATAATCAACGGGTCGATAGCTGAGGGAATAAAGTTGGCAGAAAACCCACCACTCACCCCGGCAAAGGCAGCTGCAATACCTGCTAAAGGATGTCTACCTGCAGCATAAAAAATCACCCCGCCAAGTGGTATCACCAGCACATATCCTGCATCAGCAGCTGTGTGACTAACTATGGCTATCAATATCAGCATGGGCGTCAGGAAAGCTTTTGGGGTAAAATTCAGAAGCTTTTTCAATCCTGCATCAATCCAACCCGAGTGTTCAGCTACTCCAACACCCAGCATGGCCACCAGTACGATTCCCAGAGGGGCAAACAGCACGAATGTACTGATCATGTTGGCTAAAAAATCAGCCATACTTTCACCGGTAAGTAAATTCTTTACGGCTAATTCATTTCCGGTTAAAGGATGGGTTTCGCCAAAATCGATGGGAGAGAGAATAGCAGAAAGTATCCACACAAAAACAAGCAATATGAGGAACAGCATAGCCGGATCCGGGAGCTTGTTACCTGCTTTTTCAATGAAGTTTAGAAACTTATTAAAGAGTGAAGAGCTTTTGTTCTCTGTATTCTTTTCCTGCTTTTTTTCCTTTGATTCTGCCACGATCTTTCAACTTAGTTGATGTTGGAATATTGAAGGCAAAAAATAAGATTTTCGCCGGGTTTTACAAGTACAATCACTCCCATTCAATAGTAGCCGGTGGCTTTGAGCTTATATCATAAACCACCCGGTTAATTCCCTTTATCTCATTTATTATTCGATTTGAGACATGGGCAAGAAACTCATAGGGAAGATGTGACCAGTCGGCGGTCATTCCATCCAGGCTGGTTACGGCTCGCAGGGCTATAGTGAACTCATAGGTTCGTTCATCACCCATTACACCTACACTTTGAACGGGGAGTAATACGGCAAGTGCCTGCCATACTTCGTTATACAAATTTTGTTTTTTAAGCTCTTCAATAAAAATATAGTCGGCTTGCCTCAATAAATTGAGTCGGTCTTCGGATAACTCTCCCAACACCCTTATGCCAAGTCCCGGCCCCGGAAAAGGGTGTCTGCCTATAAAATGTTCGGGAATACCCAATGTTCGCCCAACTTCACGTACTTCATCCTTAAAAAGCTCTCGTACCGGTTCAATCAGGTCAAGCTTCATTTTTTCAGGAAGTCCGCCCACGTTGTGATGGGATTTTATGGTTGCAGAAGGACCTTTGAAGGAAACGCTTTCGATTACATCGGGATAAAGGGTACCCTGGGCAAGATATTTGAAATCGGTATCGTCGCCAATTTCTTCCTCAAAAACATCAATGAAAGTATTTCCTATAATCTTTCGTTTTTCTTCGGGATCGGAAACACCGGTAAGCCGGTCTAAAAATAGTTTGGAGGCGTCAACTCCCTTAACAGGAAGATGCAGATCCTGAGTATAAAGCTCTAAAACGGACTCAAATTCGTTCTTTCTCAATAATCCGTTATCCACAAACACACATTGCAGCTGATCTCCGATGGCTTTGTGAATAAGTGTTGCCACCACCGTGGAATCCACACCCCCGGAAAGAGCGCACAATACCTTATCGTCTCCAACTTTTTCCCGGATAGACTGAATTTGCTCGTCTATGAAAGATTCGGAAGTCCAGTCCCCTTTAAGGTCGCAAATGGTGTAAGCGAAGTTCTCAAGCAGTTGCTTACCGTATTCGGTATGAGCTACTTCGGGGTGAAACTGAACACCATAAATTTGATTCTCTTTATGGCGAACAGCTGCAACTTTAGCATTGGCGGTGTGGCCGATAACTTCATAAGATGGAGGAAGCTCATGAATATGATCGCCATGGCTCATCCAAACTACGCTTTCATCCTTAATATTCTTCAGTAGGTCTTCATCATTATCGATGAGGAGATTTGCACGGCCATATTCCCGTTTCTCAGCCTTTTCAACGCTTCCGGGAATTTCGGTATGGGCTAACAGTTGTAAGCCATAACAAACGCCCAGAATAGGGATATCCCAATCCAATATGTTGGTTTGAAGATCAGGAGCACCTTCGTCATTCACACTTTTGGGTCCACCTGACAGGATGATTCCACCGGGGGTGGGAGTGGATACTTCATCCAGGTCTACATTGTAGGGGTGAATCTCACAATAAATATGGAGTTCACGCAGCCGGCGTGCAATGAGTTGAGTGAATTGAGAACCGTAATCAAGGATAAGAATCCATTCCGAATGTCGGCTGTGCATGAAGCTTTTCTAAAATATTAGTGAGTGAAATAAATAAAGCCTGTACCGGAAGGATATCAGGCTATGACTTCTTCGTATTCTTCAGCTGAAAGCAGGTCGTCCATTTGAGAGTCATCAGCAATTTTAATTTTGACCATCCATCCGTCACCATAGGGATCATCATTAACCAGCTCCGGCTCATCTTCAAGCTTTTCGTTAAGCTCAACGATTTCACCATCGAGAGGAGCATATAGATCAGATACGGTTTTAACAGCTTCAACGGTTCCAAAAGTATCATCTTTGGAAAATTCAGAGCCTTCAGGCTCCAGTTCTACAAAAACAATATCACCTAATTCACCCTGAGCAAAATCGGTGATACCGATAGTGGCAGTTCCATCGCCGTTATCCTTAATCCACTCATGTTCGCGTGTGTACTTCAGTTCGGAAGGTATGCTCATCGTAGTTTAGTCTTCTTTGGGTGTGTATTTAAATTCTCTTTCCAGATACTTGGTATCAAACTTCCCTTTTATAAAGTTTTCATCATCCATCAGCTGAATGTGATAAGGGATAGTGGTCTTAATTCCTTCAATAATGAATTCCTGAAGAGCCCGCTTCATTTTCTTGATTGCATCTTCGCGGGTAGGTGCGCTAACAATCAGTTTCGCGATCATGGAATCATAGTGAGGGGGAATTCGATACCCGGAATAAGCATGCGTATCTAAACGAACTCCATGTCCACCCGGAGGATGAAACACGGTTATTTCGCCTGCTGAAGGTCGGAAATTATGTTCCGGATCTTCCGCATTTATACGGCACTCAATCGCGTGGTTGTTAAACTCAAGCTCAAAAGGCTTCAGTTTCTCGCCGGCTGCTACTTTAATTTGTTCTTCAATCAGATCGATGCCGGTAACTTCTTCCGTAACGGGATGCTCTACCTGAATACGGGTATTCATTTCCATGAAGTAGAAGTTATGGTCGTCATCTACCAAAAACTCTACCGTTCCCGCACCTTCATAATTTACAGCTTTGGCTGCATTAGTAGCTGCATCACCCATTCTTTTACGGAGTTCTTCCGTCATAAGGGGAGAAGGAGACTCTTCCAGTACTTTTTGGTGGCGACGTTGCAGAGAACAATCTCGTTCCCCTAAGTGGGTATGATTGCCATGCTGATCAGAAAGAACCTGAATTTCTACGTGATGAGGATTAGTAACAAAGCGCTCAATATAAACAGCCGGGTTATTAAAGGCGGTTTCAGCCTCATTCCGGCACATCTTGTAATTCTTTTCAAGCTCGGAAGCTTCCATTACCATGCGCATTCCACGACCACCGCCACCGGCAGACGCTTTAATGATAACCGGGAATCCGATCTCATCACAAACTTTCTTAGCCTCTTCATAACTATCCACTTCGCCATCACTACCGGGCACAACCGGAACGTTGTTGGCAATCATGGTAGCCTTGGCTACGGATTTGTCACCCATTTTGCCGATGGCTTCAGGCGAAGGGCCAATAAATTTGAGGTCGTGCTCTCCACAAATTCGGGAGAATTCCGCATTTTCAGCCAAGAATCCATATCCGGGATGGATGGCTTCCGCATTTGTAATTTCGGCAGCCGCTAAGATGCTGGGAATTTTTAGGTAGCTTTCTTTACCGGCAGCCGGACCAATACAAACTGCTTCATCGGCAAACTTAACGTGCAGGCTGTCAGCATCGGCTGTAGAATAAACGGCCACAGTTTTGATGCCCATTTCCTGGCAGGTGCGAATAATTCGCAGTGCAATTTCTCCTCGATTGGCAATCAGAATTTTTTTAAACATGAAAGCCGCTTAGTCTTTTTTAATGATGAAAAGTGGTTGTTCGTATTCAACGGGTTGGGCATCATCTACCAGAATTTGCTTAACGGTTCCGCTGAATTCAGCTTCAATTTCGTTCATGATTTTCATGGCTTCCACAATACAAAGCGTGTCGCCTTTAGAAACTTTATCTCCAACTTTTACAAAAGGATCAGAATCAGGCGATGGTGACTCATAGAAAGTCCCAACAATAGGAGAGGTAACTGTGTCGCCCTCTGCCTGAGCCGCTGAATCATCAGATTCGGACTGTGAAGCAGCTGCTGATGCTGCCGGTTGAGCAGGAGCAGCAGGCTGAGCCGGTGCTTGAGGCGCTGTGGCAGGTTGTGAATAGGTAACCTGCTGGACTTCACCCTGTTTTTTAACTTTGATTTTGAAATCGCCTTCTTGGAGAGATACTTCGTTAACATCGCTCTCGGCGATCATATCTAAAATGTTTTTTATCAGTTTTAAATCCATGATTAGTCTTATTTAGCTCGTTCTATATATTCTCCGGTTCGGGTATCAACGCGAATTTTCTCGCCCTCGTTGATGAAAAGTGGAACTTGAACCGTTGCTCCAGATTCAAGGGTAGCTGGTTTGCTTCCACCTTGTGCGGTGTCACCACGAACACCGGGATCTGTTTGTTCTACTGTGGCTTCAATATGGTCTTTGGGTTCCACATACAATACCGACTCTTCATCAGCATTTACGACGACAACACAATTCTGCCCGTCAATCAGAAACCCTTTTCGTTCAACCTGAGATGCGTTCACGGGAATCTGCTCGTAAGTGTCGGTATGCATCAGGTAAAAAAGTTCTCCATCATTGTAGAGATACTGATACTCCCGGGTTTCAACACGGACAGCTTCTGCATTTTCGCCTGAACGCCAGGTTTTGTCAATATTCTTATCGTTTACAATTCCTTTAAGCTTCGTGCGTACAAAAGCGGGACCTTTCCCTGGCTTTACATGCTGAAACTCAGTAATGGAGTAGAGTTCTCCGTCCAGATCCAGAACCATACCGTTTCTGAAATCTGATGTTGATACTTTTGACATTCTTTAAGTTTTCCTCCTATAAATTTCGCTCAAAAATAGCACCTGCCCACTTGGATAACAAATGAGTTTAGATGAAATTCGAGATCAAATTATAGAGTATGGCTGCAGGACAAATATATTTGATGAATATTGGCCAAACTTTAGAAAACAGCGTTTGCTTGATACCGGCAAATCCGTATTCCATTTCGTTTAATGCCTGATCGGTTTTCCAAAAATAGCCTACAAACAAGCAGATTAAAAATCCTCCAAGTGGTAAACCGATAGTGCTAAACAGGTAGTCGAACCAGCCGATTAAGGCAGGGAAGAAGGCTACCGTGACAGAAACAACCAAGATGCCTAATCCTACCGTCCACGCTGCTTTTTTTCGTTGCACTTCAAATTCATCGATTACATAAGAAACCGGAACTTCTAAAAGGGAAATGGTTGATGTGAGCGCGGCAATACTAAGAAGCAAAAAGAACGTTACGCCTAATATCATTCCTACTGAACCGCCAATGGTGTGGAACAAAGCAGGTAGTATTTGAAAAACAAGATCGGTACTGGATGCTAATGAGCCACCGGCATTAATGTTGATGCCCTGACTTTGAGCAAGATACATTGCAGGGACAATAAGTAAGCCGGCTAAAAAGGCTATTCCAACATCAGCCAGAGTTACATAGGCAGCTGCCTGTGGAATATTTTCCTTCTTATTCAGGTAGGAACCGTAGGTGATAAGGGCACCCATTCCTAAAGAGAGGGAGAAGAAAGCCTGACCCATGGCAGAAAAAATCAATCCTGCATTAATCTTACTAAAGTCAGGAAGTAAGTAAATGCTCACACCTTCAGCACTACCCGGCTGTAGTAGCACATAAATAATCATCACAATGATAATCCCAATTAGAAGGGGCATCATGGCTTTGGTGGCGCGTTCAATACCATCGCTTACTCCGGCGGTAATAATTTTGATTGTCCCCAGCATGAAAACAGTGGCAATGATGGCATTCTTAAATCCGTTATTAGTGTCGGTGAGCCAATCTGCTGCACCCGACCACCCAAAAAAGTAGAATATCTCTTCGAAGGCAAAACCAAAGGCCCAACCGGCTACTACGGTGTAGAAAGAGAGGATCATCACTCCACAAATTACACCCCATAAACCAACCAATGGAAAAAACTTACTTGAACTGATGGCTTTAAAGGCACCCACGGGGTTTTTGCCAGATTTTCTACCAATGGTGATCTCAGCTACCATCACCGGAAAACCAATAGCAAAAGTACAAAGTAGATAAATTAACAGGTAAGCGGCGCCGCCTTCGGTAGCAACTTTAGTAGGGAAAGCCCAAATGTTACCGAGTCCTACCGCTGAACCGGCAGCTGCGAGTATAAAGCCAAGTTTTGAATTCCATGAACCGCGGTCGGTTGTGGTTGTTCCAGCCAAGTGTGTTCCTCCTAAGGATTATTAAAATGAGGGGGTAAAATATTTTAAGCTTAGCTCACACGCAACTTTCTTAATACAACTCCGGAAGTTGCCGGTATCATCATTGATTCTTCAATACTTTGAATGGTTGAAGCACCCGACTTTTCGGGATTTACAATGATTTCCCAGTATCCTTCTGGTAGCACTATTTCGTGAGCATGGTCTTTACTTGCGTTCAATGATACAAAGTAATCGTACATATCACCTGAACTTTTTCCGTCTATTGAAAAGGTGATGTGGAGTGGATCATTGTATACTTTGAAATTGATTTCATCAGGTTCTGCCTTTCTGAGAGCCGGGGCATCTAATCGTAACTCTATCAATCCTTTATAGTAATCAAATAATTCTTTATTGATGTTTAATTCATTAAAATTCAGCCAATTCGTTTCATCATCTTTGTTGTAACTATCATGATCGAGCATACCTTTTCGGGAGTCTACACCGCCCGGATCCTGAATCATTTTTGAGCGCGCCCATTCCTGCCCGGCGTGGATCATCGTGATCCCTTGAGAAACGAATAAAGACAAGGCCGCTAACTTCGCTATTTTCAATTCATACTCGGACAGGGAGGTGAGCTGCCTTTTGTCTTTGAAAACGGTTTCTGCTTTTGATGGATCAAGAGCTATGCGGATGTAATCCCCAAGCGTGTATCCATCATGACTTTCCAGGTAATTTACTGAATGACCGGAGTGATTAAACAGGCCAAGTTCTCCCGATTCAAGCGTACCTCGCAGTAAATTCTCAATACCAAATCGGGTTAGGTTCGGATCGGTTTCTCCAAAAATAAAACCTTTGTTCTCTTTGGGGTGATAGCCTTTCAGTCCATTCCGGATTTTATCATTCCAGCACGCCCAGCCATGATCTGAAAAGTCTGCGGGCTTGTAACTACCGCCCCAGGGTTCTGCAATCAGTATAACGTTTGGGTTGATTTTTCGAGCTTCCTCTTTTATAAGGTCAATCGTTTCCCAGTCAATGATGCCGGCTAAGTCAAACCGAAATCCATCAATGTGATATTCCGTCATCCAGTGTTTAACGGACTCAATGATGATTTCCCGGGCATATTCTTTTGAGGTATCTATGTCATTGCCTGTCCAGCTGTCATTCAGGTAATTGCCTTTTTCATCCAACCGGAAATAATGGTCTTTAGCGGTGTGCTTAAGCGGATTCAAATCATAGTGCGAAGCATGGTTGTACACCACATCCATAATAACAGAGATGTCTTCGTTGTGAAGGGCTTTAACCAAAGATTTAAGCTCGTTTGATGCTTTCGTGCTTTTCCCCACAGTTTTTCCCGGTTCCAGCGTAGCGTCAGATGCATACATAGTTTCCGGGGCAAAGAAGAAGGAGGTCATGTATCCCCAATAATTTCTGGCATAGGGATTCCATATGTTCTTTATACCTTGGTCTGTTTCTTCGTCGAAGGGAGGCTCAAAATATCCGAATTTTTGGAGAGGTAGGAATTCTACAGCATTCACCCCAAGCCTTTTCAAATGACGGATTCCTCCGACTTCAGCCTCCCGAAAATCATTATAAATTCCCTGCACAAAGGTTTTGGCGGAGGAGTGGGCCACCATATCCTTAATATGGGTTTCATAGATGACCAAATCTCTTGGATCTTCCGGAGCCACAAAGCTATCATCTTCCCAGTCAAACGCGGCATCTTCAACAATCTTTGTTTTTGGGAATTGCAGATGATGGTTGGTTGAGGTTACATGCCGGCTTCTTGGATCAGCGATGGGGTGATCTGTATGCTCAAAAAAGGGATCATCTTCTGGACCTTCAATTTTATATGCATACCACTTTCCAAAAAAAGTATCCTGAATTAAAGTCAGCCAAATTCCATCGTCATTCTTTTCTAAAGGAAATTGGAGCCCGGAATCGTGCTCATATTCATCATAAATGATCAGAGTTACTAAGCTTGCCTTAGGAGCAAACAGCCGAAAAAAACTTTGATTCCCTCGCGAAGTATAACCCAAAGGAAATTCTTCTAGTCCTTCGAGGGTGCAATTTTCTATGTCTTCAGCAGAAGTACTCAATCTCTTATTTTTTAGAATGAAGTCAGTCTTCAGGAAACAGGATTCAGAATCCTGTTCTAAGAATCCTTTTTAAGTAATCGTACTTCCAGGCTCGGCGTCAGTTTCTACAAACCTGAGGTTCCCTTCAGAATCTTCAGCCATTAAAATCATACCCTGACTTTCCACACCCATCAGCTTTTTGGGAGCAAGGTTGGCCACTACACTTACTTTTTGGCCGGGAAGATCTTCGGCGTTAAAATGCTTGGCAATACCGGATACAATCTGGCGCTTCTCCAACCCGATGTCGACGGTGAATTTAATCAGCTTGTCTGACTTTTCGATTCTTTCAGCGGTAAGGATTTTACCGGCACGCAGATCCAGCTTCATGAAATCTCCGAATTCAATGTCATCCTTTAATTCCGGTACGTCCGGGGTAGGGTCGGCGGCTTTAGCTTTATCGTGTAGTTTTTGTATTTGTTCTTCGATGAGTTCGTCCTCAATTTTATCAAATAGAATGTCGCCCTGTTGTACCGGTGTGTTTTTTTTCAGCATATTTGGGGTGATGTCTTCCCAGGTGAAATCATCACTCAACCCGAACTGAGCTCTGAGCTGTTTCATCTTGGCTGGAAGGATTGGATCAAACAAGCAGGAGAGAGCCGCGCTTATTTGCAAGCTTACATATAACGTATTTCCACATGTAACCGGATCATCCTTGCGTGTTTTCCAGGGCTCGGTTTCTGTGAAGTATCTGTTTCCAATACGGGCAAGCTCCATGGTTTCATTGATGGCTTCCTTAAAACGGAAATTCTCGTAGGCTTTCGTCACTTTCTCTTTCTGATTTTCAATGGCCTGCAGCGTTTCTTTATCTAAGTCTGAGGGTTCGATCAGTTCCGGAACTTTGCCTTCCGCATAATTGGCGGTAAAAGAAAGAGAGCGGTTAGTGAAGTTGCCCAGGACATCAGCAAGCTCGGTGTTTACGCGGGTTTGGAAATCTTTCCAAGAGAAGTCAGAATCTTTGGATTCCGGCAACGTAGTTCCCAACGCATACCGAAGTAGGTCCGGATTGAATTCCTCCACGTCCAGATATTCATGCAACCAAACGGCCCAGCCCCGGGAGGTGGATAATTTCTTTCCTTCCAGATTCAAAAATTCATTGGCCGGGACATTCTTTGGAAGCACATAATCCCCGTGTTCCATCAGCACAACAGGAAACATAATACAGTGAAAGACGATATTATCTTTACCAATAAAGTGGTATAGCTCCGTATCCTCATTCTGCCAAAAGTCTTTCCAGAGCTCGGGTTCACCCAGTTCCTGCGCCCATTCCTTAGTGGCCGATACGTATCCAATCGGAGCATCAAACCAGACATACAGTACTTTACCTTCGGCTTCTTCTAAAGGAACCGGTACGCCCCAGCTGAGATCACGGGTTGCAGCACGGTCGGCAAGTCCGTCGTTTAGCCAGCTTTTAACCTGCCCCATTACATTAGGCTTCCAGTTCTCCCGGCTATTCACCCATTTTTCAAGTTTGGGTTGTACATCGCCAAGAGGCATATACCAATGCTCGGTTTTCTTGAGCTCCGGCTTCTCACCACTTAAAGCACTTACCGGGTTTTTCAATTCTGTAGGGGAGAGAGAAGTCCCGCAGTTCTCGCACTGATCTCCATACGCTTCTTCAAAGCCACAATTAGGGCAGGTTCCATTTACATATCGGTCGGGGAGGAACATGTCGGCTTTTGAATCATACAGCTGCTCTTCGGTTTTCTTTTTGAAGAAGCCTTTCTCGTGCAGGTTGGTAAAAAACTCCTGAGATGTTTCGTGATGTACTTTGGAACTGGTTCGTCCATAATAGTCGAAGGTGATACCAAAATCTTCAAACACCTTTTTATTCATCTCATGGTAGCGATCCACAATATCCTGGGGAGAAACCCCTTCTTTTTCAGCGGCAATGGTAATGGGAACACCATGTTCATCTGATCCGCAAATGAAAGCTACATCGGCATCGGTTCGGCGTTTATAGCGGCAGTAAAAGTCAGGAGTGAGATAAGCTCCGGCAAGGTGACCAAGGTGAATAGGTCCGTTTGCATAGGGTAGTGCCGAAGTAACAAGAATTCTTTTTTTATTGGACATGAATGAGTTTTATCCGTCTTTTTTCCGAAGATAAGAAATGGTGGGTTTAATGTTTAAGGGGGAAGGAGAATAATTTTATATCTCGTAACTCTCGTTACGGTGCCCTGCTCCGTAACGCCCCTCCGAGGCTCTGCCTCAAATTCGATCTAATCTAGAAACTGCCTATCCAGTCAATTCTGAGGCAGAGCCTAGCAAGCCGGTTCCGCAGCGGAGCGGCGGAACCGGAGCTGAATTAAATCTCTGATGTATTTTACTGCTCCTGAATTCTCCTTAACTTTGAAGTATGCTAATTACATTTGAAGGTATTGACGGAAGCGGGAAATCCACACAGATTTCCCTGTTAAAAGAACGGCTCATTGATCTGGGCCATAAAGTTGAGGTATTTAGGGAGCCGGGGGGAACTGATGTGTCTGAAATGATTCGAGGGATGTTGCTCAACCCAGAATTGGATATTGACCCGGTTACGGAGCTTTTGTTGTTCTCATCGGCACGCTCGCAGCTGGTAGCCGAGAAAGTTCGCCCACTGTTGGAGAAAGAAGTAATCGTAATCCTGGATCGCTTCTATGACTCTACAACGGCTTACCAGGGGTTTGGGCGTAAAAGTATGCCTATCGAGCAGATTAAACAGATCAATGCGGCAGCTACGCACAATCTCGTTCCGGATTATACATTCTATTTGCGACTCAGCCTGGAAGAGGCGGCTGAACGCACTAAGAACTTCGAAAAAGATCGTATGGAACTCTCAGGAGATTCTTTTTTCAAGAGGGTATTTGATGGATTTGAGCATTTGGCTAAAACAGAATCCCGTTTTAAAACCATTGATGCGGGGCAGGATAAAGATTCCATACACGAGAATATTTTTTCTGAGTTGGAATCTTCTCTTTGATTACACTCCTGATGAATTTTAAATGGGGAAATTGGCAGAACACTCGGGAGGGAAGTGCATCTTTTTTAAAAAACTTTACGGTTATCCGATTATTTATCTGTGATGAACATTGAGGCTTAATCTTTTTATCCGTAAATTTAAAGCAATCTGGATGAGTCCTGCCTGTTTCCATGACAACCAGTTCATCAAAAGAATACAATTCTAACGATCATAACTACCAAGTAATAAATTATGGCGCACGAAAGAATCGAAATTGATCTACCTCTTGCCAAAGTATACGAGCTCCTTTCTAACCCAGTTGAATTTCCTAAGTTCCTGGAACGCATAGATAAAGTAGAGAGAATAAATTCTCAAACTTTCGAATACAAGACGGACATTGGAGGAGAAGAGTATCAGTGGACAACTAATCTTATCGATAATCTTCGTAATACTCGCTTTGCCTGGATTACTATTAATGGTAATCTGAATCAAACCGGAACCATTCGATTTACCCCGCTTGATAATGGCGAACGCACACGCGTTGAGTTTTCTCTGGACTACCGAACTTTCTTCGGTGATCCTGAAGAAGAATTGGCTTCTTTCATTGAAGATTCACCTGCTCAGCTCAAAAAAGACCTGGAGAAATTCAAGGAATTAGCTGAAGGCGGAACCTTCAAAGAAACTCCAATCGAGCCAACCGAAGAGACCGAAGAAGAAGTTACCGCATAAGGTATTTCAATCTTTATATTATTTACATTACTTGATGCGCATCACACCGATGCGCATTTTTTTTGTCATTATTTAAATACGTATGGATTTCAGCGAGTTTTTACAATCAGAATCGAGCCGCCAACCACATTATTTATTAATTGGCAGCCCCATTAGCCACAGCGTTTCTCCTTTAATGCATAATACCGCTCTGGATCATCACGGATTGAAGGCTGAATATCATGCTGTAGCCGTCAGGAACAGTGAAATCTCAACCCTGATTGCTCACTTTAACCGGATAGAGTTTCTTGGGGCAAACATCACCATCCCTTATAAAGAGACGTTGTTTGATGCTATGGATACGCTGGGCATGGAGGCCGCTCAAATTGGGGCCATCAACACTATTGTAAAGCGTGATGGAAAAATTATTGGTGAAAATACTGATGAATACGGCTTCCGGATTCCTATAGAAGAGTATGAAGATGAACTTGCCGGCGAACGGGCAATTATTTTCGGAACCGGAGGGGCTACCAAAGCTATTTGTTATGCACTGCGTGAACTTGGTATTGAAGAAATTGTAATGGTTTCCCGCCGACCGGGACAGTATGATGAGCGTTCAGATATCATTATGTGCAATTATGAAAACTGGACAGCCTATGCAGAAGAAGCGGCTATCATCATAAACGCAACTCCTCTTGGTATGACGCCCAACACCGATGCATCACCGGTAAAAGAACAGGAAATAGAATTGCTGGCCGGTAAAATTTGCTATGATGTGGTTTACAATCCCCGGGAAACCAAATTCCTGAGTCAGGCAAAATCCGTGGATGGAATTCCTGTAGAAGGGTTAGACATGCTGATTTATCAAGGGGCAAAAGCGTTTAAACTGTGGACGGGACAAGAATTCCCAACCGGACTTATAAAAATGAAATTAGAAGATGTCTTCCCAAATTAAATTCATTAAACCGGCCTTGCTGAATAATAACACGATTTCCAGCTGGTTTACTCTCCGGAATCAGGAATCGGTGCAAGCCGGAGCTCATATTCCGGGACTTAATCTGGGGCTCAACACTTCTGAAAAAGCAGCCATAGTATTAGCAAATCGTCAGCTATTGATTAATGAAATAGGAGTAGATGAAAACCTCATTGCTTATGGAGTTCAGGTTCATAAGACCGATATACAGGAAGTTACTGAGGGCGGTATTTATGAGGAAACTGATGGGTTTGTATCAAATACGCAGGGATTAGCCCTTGCCATACAGGTAGCCGATTGTGCAGCTGTTTTGCTGGGAGATTCAGAGAACAAAGTGATTGGTGCCGCCCACACGGGATGGAGAGGGGCCGTAGCTGATATTGTTCCAAAAACCATTCAGAAAATGAAGCGTCTGGGTGCTGCATCTACATATATAAAAGCATTTGTGAGCCCGTGTATATCCTTACAAAATTTTGAAGTTGGGGAAGAGGTAGCTGCTCAATTTCCGGATAAATTTGTAGACAGAACGAATTACAGCAAACCTCATGTTAACCTGAAAAATTTCATCGAGTATCAGCTGATGAAAGAAGGAATTTTAGAAGAACATATTGAAATAGATGATTCCTGTACCATTGCTGATAAGCACTTTTATTCCTACCGACGACAAAAGGAGAAAAGCGGCCGAATGATGGGAATTATCAAATTGAACTAAGAACTATTATACATTGAGAGTTAGTTACAGCCCCGGTTACGTTGCCGATATTCCCGATGATCACATCTTCCCGATGAAGAAATTCCGTGGGCTGCACCGTTATTTACTGGATAAGGGAGTTTTGAAAGCGTCGGAAATTATTGAACCTTCGATGGTAGACCATTCAAACCTGATTATGGCTCATACTCCCCGGTATGCTCAAGCCATTTGGGAGGGCACACTGGACCGCAAAGAAGAGCGCAGAATGGGTTTACCCTGGAGCAAGTCGCTGGCTATCAGGTCGAGATTGGCGGTTCAGGGAACCATTAATGCCGGGCTCATGGCTCTGCAGGATGGTATTGCCGGAAACTTAGCCGGTGGAACTCACCATGCCATGCCCGATTTAGGAGAAGGGTTCTGTGTTTTCAATGATGTGGCGGTAGCTATCAAAGTATTACAGCAATCCAAATGGGTGAACAAGGTGATGGTTATCGATTGCGATGTTCATCAGGGCAATGGAACGGCTCATATATTTGCAGATGATCCCAGCGTATTCACATTCTCTATTCACGGTGAAAAAAATTACCCATTCAAAAAACCACCCTCGAATTTAGATGTAGGGTTACCGGATAAAACAGAAGACAAAGATTATCATAAAGCTTTAATCTCTGCGCTAGATACTATTTTGGATGATTTCAACCCGGATCTTGTGTATTACTTAGGCGGGATTGATCCACTGGAAGCTGATCATTTTGGTCGGCTTTCACTAACACTGAAAGGTCTCAGAGAAAGAGAGCGAATAGTAATCGAAACCATCACTCAACGAAATTTACCTTTAGTGTTGTTATTGTCGGGTGGATATGCCCCTACACTTAACGATACCGTTGTTGCTCATGCTCAGATGTATGAAGTGGCAAAAGAAATGGGTTTTTAGAAATCATTGCTTAATTTGAAAAGGAATTTAACAGATAAGGATTTGAAGAAACAAAAACTGGCTATTCTGGGGTCAACGGGATCCATTGGAACGCAGACGCTTGATATAGTACGGCAACACCCAAATAAATTCGATATTGTTGCTCTTACCGCCCATTCTAACTGGAAGTTACTGGCTGAACAGGTTCAGGAGTTTCATCCTGCTTATGTTCTAATTAGTAATGCAGAACATTATTCTGATTTAAAAGGAGCCGTTACCGGCACTAAAATAATGACAGGGGCGGAACATCTGCCAGCCATTGCTTCATTACCTGAAGTGGATACCGTTCTAAATAGTCTGGTTGGTTTCGCCGGGTTTGAATCTACCCTGGAGGCCATCCGTTCTGGTAAAAAAGTGGCTTTGGCCAATAAAGAATCATTGGTTGTAGGTGGGGAGTTAATAATGTCTGAGCTGAAAAACTCCCAATCACAGCTTATACCCGTCGACTCTGAACACAGTGCTATGCTACAATGTTTAGTAGGGGAGTCGATGGATGACATCGAGAAAATTATTATCACGGCAAGTGGAGGACCTTTTCGAGAACTTAGCAAGGAGCAGATGCAACAAGTTACCGTTGAGCAAGCCTTGAATCACCCTAACTGGAGTATGGGAGCGAAAATTACCATCGACTCCTCGACTATGATGAACAAAGGGCTTGAAATTATCGAAGCTCATTGGCTTTTTGATCTTCCCGTTGAAAAAATTGAGCCCGTTATTCATCCCCAAAGTATCATTCATTCCATGGTTACTTTTATAGATGGTTCCAGTAAAGCACAGCTGGGTTTGCCTGATATGAAAGTGCCTATAATTTATGCTTTGAGTTATCCAAACCGACTTACTTTAGAAACCCCAAGATTGAATTGGAATGAAACTCAAAATTTAACCTTTGAACCTGTTGATTTTGATAAGTTTCCCTGTGTTCAGTTGGCTATGGAAAGTATCACAAAAGGGGGGTACGCGCCAGCTGTATTGAATGCTGCAAACGAAGTTGCCGTAGAGCGATTTTTGAACAAAGAAATTGGTTATATTCACATCCCTGAAATTGTAAAAGAAAGTTTGGCTAACATCGAATTGAATGATAGTTTGAACGCAGAGACGTTAAAAGAAATCGATAAAGAGACGCGAAGCTACGCGCATTCAATTATTAAATAATTTACATGGACTGGTTTTTAAGCTTATTAAATACGCTCCTTATTTTTGGTGGGGCACTGATGATCCTGGTTTTTATTCATGAACTCGGACACTTTTTAGCAGCAAAGTTTTTCGGAATGCGGGTTGAGCGCTTTTCGATCGGATTTCCACCCCGGGTCTGGGGCTTCCAAAAAGGAGATACGGATTACTGCATCGGAGCAACCCCGCTTGGCGGATATGTGAAAATATCAGGGATGATTGATGAAAGTATGGATACCGATCACCTCGAGAAAGAACCTGAGCCCTGGGAATACCGAAGTAAGCCGGTTTGGCAGCGCATTATTACCATCACAGCTGGTGTGATCTTTAATATGATTCTGGCCTTCTTCATCTACTTTGGCCTGACCTACAGCCAGGGAAAAGCCGTTCTGCCTATCGATGAAACCGAAGGAATCTATGTTCCGGAAACTTCTATCCTCCATGAAATAGGATTTGAAACGGGCGATAAGATTGTAGGTGTAAATGGCCAACGTGTGGCTTATTTCAACGAACTGGTATCTGCATCCGAGCTTACTTCGGATAACCTGACTTATATGGTGGTGAGAGACGGACAACAGATTTCCGTTCCTGTAACGCCTAACTTCCTTGATAGCCTGCAAACACGTGGCTTTTTAGATCCGACCTACTCATTCCCAAGTAAGATATCTTCTGTACCGGCCGGTCGCCCGGCAGCTGAGGCCGGATTACAAGCCGGTGATCGAATTGTATCAGCAAACGGGGATACTGTAAAATACTGGGTTCAGTTGGTAGAGATTATTCAAAATGCAGATTCAGCCGTTACCTTTGGTGTACAGCGAGACGATTCCCTTTTCTATGCAGCGATCACCCCGGACCCTGAAACCAAAACGATCGGGATTGCTTCTCCCCAAATCCAGACCTTGGGGCTGAAACGTATCGAATATGGATTATGGGAATCTGTAGCCGAAGGGTATAATCAAACTGTAGAGCAGACAGTGGGCATCGTACAAGGATTTACCCGGATGATAACCGGCGATATTTCTGTTACCCAGAACCTCGGAGGACCTATTGCCATTGCCAGTATTACCCGAGAGGCGACTGATCAGGCCGGGTGGATTGGTTTCTGGAATATTACTGCGTTGCTAAGTATCACACTTGCCATTCTGAATATATTACCGATTCCGGCATTAGATGGTGGCCACCTCGTATTCCTGCTTTATGAAGGTATTACCCGTCGAGAACCCTCAGAAAAAGTTCGGATGATTGCTCAGCAAATCGGCTTTTTTCTGATGATTGGATTATTCATTTTTGTAATGTTTAATGACGCATTCAGATACTTCGGACTATAAATATGTTATCTAAGGAAGGATATCCTACAATTGCACTTGTACTAACTGTTTCCATTCTGGTATGTGGATTCGCATACTATTTCCTCGATCACTGGTTTGTCTATGTGATTTATGCAGGAATGGGAACGTTAAGTGCACTTACCATTTTTTTCTTCCGCGATCCCGATCGCAATATACCCGAAGGGGAAAACCTGATTATCTCACCGGCCGATGGAAAAGTGGTTTTCGTAAAGGAAGTAAATGAAGACGTGTACCTGAAATCGAAAGCTACTCAGATCAGTATTTTCCTATCGCCATTGAATGTACATGTGAACCGAAATCCCGTATCCGGATCGCTCGAATATGTAAAATACCATCCCGGAGAATACCTGATGGCATGGACTGAACATGCTTCAGAGCTCAATGAACGGGCCGATTTTGGTGTTCTTCACCCATCCAAAACAAAGATCTTTTTCCGACAGATAACCGGTTTTCTGGCCCGAAGAATTGTCTATAACATCAAGGAAGGGGATGAGCTGAAAGCCGGTGAGCGATTTGGCATTATGAAATTTGGGTCGCGGATGGATATTGTGGTTCCCGGAAATGTTGAGGTTAAAGTAAAACCCGGAGATACCACAATAGCAGGGGAATCTATTATTGGAGTTATTAACGAATGAAATACCCAATTCAGAAAAAATATCATTCTTTTAAGCAACGCCGGCAACGAAGAAAAGAGCAAAAGCCTCCGGTAAATAAAAAGATCGCCGTTCCGAGTTTCTTTACGTTGATGAACCTATTCAGTGGGTTTCTGGCAATTATTTCTATTTCGGATGGAGATTTTATTCGTGGAGCCTGGCTGATTGCTCTTGCCGGTTTGTTTGATGTTTTTGATGGATTGATGGCACGCCTTGCCAACGCCACGAGTGATTTTGGGATTGAACTGGACTCGATAAGCGACATGGTTTCTTTTGGGGTAGCACCGGGCTTTTTAATTTACAGCTGGAGTTTACACGAACTGGGTTTTGTGGGAATTATGGTAAGTGCATTGCCACCTCTTTGCGGAGCTGTACGTTTAGCCCGATTTAACGTGAATGCAAGACTCCAGCCTCGCCCGGATTTTTTTGTAGGCTTACCGATACCGGCTCAGGCCATTATACTGGGTGCTTTTTTCCTGACATTCAGGGATTCTTTAGAACTATTTTCCTTCCTGGAGAATGGCGTGAATTCTGCACTTATTCCCTTCATAGTAGTCATTTCTTTCTTGATGGTAAGCACTCTTCCTTTTGACAAAATTCCCCGCTTCGACAGAAAGACCATTAAAGAGCAAAAAGGGAAGTTTGTGCTGTTTCTGGTTTACCTGTTGCTAATCCTCTTATTCAAAGAATATGGATTAATGGCCGTTTTCACACTATTTATGCTAAAGGGAATCATCATTGGGGCCATTCAATTCTTTACCGATGATTACGGTCCGGCAGGGGTAGATGAATTTCAGGATTACAGCTGATTTTCAATCACTTCTTTAATGATTTCTGCTGCATCCCCTTTACCAAAAACGGACGAAGCATCCGGACGTGTATCCGAAGCTAACATGGCGTTTGTCTGATTTATGATAGTATCCTCATCAGTGCCGACCAGCTGCCCAAGTCCACTTTCAATCAGCTCTTGTCTTTCCGTTTCATTTCTTAGCACTAACACCGGTTTTCCAAGGGCGGAGGCTTCCTCCTGAATTCCACCTGAATCAGTCAAAATGATGTCAGCTCGCTTTAGTATGTGTAAAAAAGATAAGTAGTCAAATGGCTCAGTTTGTTTGAAACGATGGTTGGGCATGTTAACCTGTTCAATTGCAGCCAGAACATTGGGATTAGGGTGAGCCGGGAAAATAGCCATCAGATCTTTATTTGTAGCTAAAAGCTGTTTCACGGCTTTAAAAATATTACCTAAAGGTTCGCCATGATTCTCTCTCCGGTGGGCTGTCAGAATCATCAGCTTTTGCTCATTCTTAATTTCAGAAAGAATATCCGGAGCAGATTTATTGAATGCATCAGATCCGGTGATTCTATTCAAAGCATCAATCACTGTGTTACCGGTAACTGAAATGTGTTCTTCAGCAATACCTTCTTTCAATAAATTTTGACGGTTCAATTCCGTAGGTGCAAAGTGGAAATGTGCCAGATGAGTAATCTGTCGTCTGTTCATTTCTTCCGGAAAGGGATTGTAGGGATTATGACTCCTCAATCCGGCTTCAACATGAAGTACGGGTATTTTTTGATAGAAAGCAGACAGAGCGGTGAGATATGAGGTGGTGGTATCTCCCTGAACCATTACAAAATCAGGTTTAATTTCCTCCAAAACGTTTTTCAATTTGGGGAGAAGGGATTGTGATAGCTCAAATAGATCCTGGTTCGGCTTCATGATGTCGAGATTGATATCCGGTACAATATCAAATAGAGATAACATGGGCTCAACAAGCTCTTTATGCTGGCCGGTGTGTAGCACCGTTACATCCATATGGTCTCTGAGTGTCAAGATCACAGGAGCCAGCTTTATGACTTCAGGTCGGGTACCGAATGCAATCAAAATCTTCTTCATGCCAATAATTTTTTGTACTGTTTAGCCGTCAACTTTGCAACACGCTCCCAGGTGTAATTTTCAAGAATGTAATCTCTGAGCCCTTCTGATGGTTCTTTCGCCAATGCTTTATTTATCCCATTTAGAATCGACTTAGAAGAATCCGGATTGATAAACTCAGCATATCCATCAAAGTAATCTTTAGTACCACCGCGCTCGGTTATCACGATTTTCGATCCGGCTAATGCTGCTTCCATTGCTGCAATTCCGGGTGTTTCGAATTGGGAGGGAAGTACAAAAACACTGCTGGCGGCATACGCAGAAGCAAGCAGCTCAGAATCATGATCAAGGGTATCAATAAGGGTTACGTTACCCGATTGTTCCGCTAAAGCTTTGCATTTATTTCCGTATTCATCCGAATATAAAGAACCGATAATAACAACAGGGACATCAATATCTGGAGCTACTTCGAGCAGTTTAACTACGTTTTTTCTTTCAGCTCCGGCCTGACCGACAAAAAGTACAAAGTCCTTCAATCCATAGGTTTCGGTAAACAACTCCGGTGAGGCCTCTGCAAACTTTTGTTCTACGCCATTGGGAACAACCTGGATATGATCGTCAAGGATAGAAAAACCATCCCGAATAAGTTCAGCCTCAGCTGCGGTGTTTGGTAAAACAATATCTGCTTTACCACATAATTCAGCTTTTACACTAAAATCCGACCGAATACCCGATCCAAAAGCAGAACTCAGCCGTTCTAATTTCAGAGCGCTCTTTATAAAGGAAGCTTTTCGGTTAGAAAAAAAGACCGGAGAAAGGACAAGGGGCAACCCCATAGCTTTAATTGAATCCACAATACCCACATTCTCAATGGAAGCGCCAAAAACATGAATCAGATCAAGATCCATCTTTTTAATGTCATCCCAGGGCGAAATCAGGTATGGATCAACTCCGAAAGACGTAATATGCTTTGTCGTCTGTAAGGCCTGATTTCTTAATCCGCCATTTACCGCAGCAACACTCATAGGAGATACGTAGCCGACCTTCATAGTCGCCCCCGGTTTTTCCAATCTACAAGTGAAGTTTTAAGTAGTCTCAAATCCCGTTTTCTCATTTCAGATATCTCTTCAGGCTGAGGAAGATAGGGTTTCGAATACTTTAATTTTGTTGTTTTTGTGAGGTTGATGATATCCTTGTTTGTAGATACCAAATCAAACTCCAAATGGTTTGTGGATACCTGAAGCAACTTATCGGGATCTGAAGATTTTTCGATGGAAACTTTGCCATCGTCCAAATATGCCTCAAAGTGGAATGTTTCCCGTTCTTTCCAAAAGGCAGCAAACTCACCAAAAGTAAGGTTTTCAAATTCATGAATGTTACTGAGCTCCAGCAAATGATCGACAACAGAAAGTCCGGGTTGCAAAGGGTGGTGGTAGAATAAAGCCGGTTCAAACCGGGACAATTTATTTAACAAAACATCTTCGAAATACCTTTTCATCTCTTCAATAGAATAACTACGCCGATTCAGGCTGCCTGTACAAATGGGGTGAATAGGAACTTGAATAGGAAGTTGATCATTAACAGGCTGGAGCGGAAACCCATCATAACAAAAAGTGAATTCCGAAGTATATTCGTAGTCAGAATTCTTAAGAACTTCTTTTAGTGCATTATTCCAGATTCCATAGGGGGCACAGAAGCCATGGAAATCGATGTTAGCACGGTTCAAATGCTTTTTTCCAAGTTCAATATTCTTTCGAACTTTTTTTACTGAATCAGAAGTGCCGTGTTCGTAGCCGTGCAGGGCCATTTCCTGATTTTCATACGATGCAAAATGAGAAAGCCAGTCCTCGTGTGCCTGCACATGCAGAAACCAGGTAGCTGATTTCTTATGTTTTCTAATTGTTTCATAAAGATCGTCCATGGACTTCTTATCTCCAAAATCACTGTCTATCCGAAAACAGAAAACCGGTTTTGTTGTTGGTGAAGTCCACTTCTCGATGAATGGCAGGGATCTTCGGAAGTGCAGGTTTTTCAGCACGGCTTTCAGGACTTCCGCGAGCTCATGTTTAGACACTTTGCTGACGATTTCATCCGGGTAATCTCCATTTCTGCTGCAGAATCGTTTTCGTTTGTAGCCGGTTGTTTGTAACAGTTTAGCTACATCAACTCCGAGAAAAGCAAGATTGGAATGATTGTCAGGGGATAAATAAACTAAACCTTCCAGTAACCCATCATCCTTATGTATATTTACTTTGGTGTGTACATCTACATGAGAAATATGAGATAAAAATCCCTCACGATCATAATTGATGAGTGTATCTTTATGAGATGAACGAGTTTGATTTTTCTCAAGGAAGACCAGATTCTCACCTACTTCTAACATCCCGCCACCTCTTTCCAGGTAGGAACTGAGGGTTGAACGTTGAACTTTCTGAGGTTTCTTATTTAGAATAATAACGCTGTATTCCTGAAGCAGATCCAGGTTGTAGTTCACTTCCTCAAACAAAACCCCCAACTGATTCAACACAGCATCCCATGCTGCATTTCTTTCCTGTATTCCTATACACAATCGCTGTTTCATCCGATTATCTTTTTCTTTGCCCACTCAAACTGATCAGGTTTTAAGATCCCAAATAAAGTGGTTATGAAGATAAATATACCGGCCGCCATTACAGCATTAATCAATGGCATAAGTGGACTGAAGGTAAAGGCTAAGAAAAGAAGTATGGCTGTGGGATAGCTGACTAATAGTGGTTTTAAATAGTTAAGAGGAACCACTTTTCTAAACCAGAAATAGGTGAACAAGGTGATGATAACCTCTGCGGCCGAAACCGATATAGCTACCATGGTTGAATTTCCAAGAGCCGTAAAGCTGAAAATTATAATAGCCGAAATGGTTCCGCCAAAACAGGTAGCCAAAAAGTATTCTTTATCTTTATTTGTGGCTATAAGCCCAAACGAAAACAGGCTGTTTACGAAAGTTGCAGCAATCATTACCGATAGAATCTGAAGCAGAATCACGCTTTCAGCATATTGATCGCCATAGAGTATGGAAATGATTTGTTCTGCTCCTACAGCCGTGACCAGTGCAATGAGAGCTCCGCCTGCAGCCACTAACCTAAATACGGTATCTATCTTACTGTTTGCCTCAGCCCGATTTCTGCTCCACAGGGATGAGAGATTAGGGAGCAACAAATTCACAAATACCCGGTCGATCATCATCGCAATGATAACCACCCTAAAGGCAGCTCCATATAAACCGGCATCTCGTAAAGTCAGAATACCGCCAATCAGGATAGGAGGAAGCAGGACGACGATTTGAGCAAAGAATTTACCTAACCCTAAAATAGAGCTGGATTTAAGTAAGTCAGGATAAATCTGTGTACCTCTGGAAGGGAGTGAGAATGGCTTATCCTTAATTGCAAACGTACCGAGCGTTAAAGCCGCAATGGTTACACCCACCGTATAAAGCACAGGCACCAGGGTTACATCCTCAACCGATTGCACCATAAAAATGACGAGGATAAAGTATATGAATCCATTCAATATCTTAGATAGGGCGATTTTACCAAACTGTTGTTTCCCCGCATAAAACCACTCCATCAGGGCCATGTAGGGAATAATAGAGTAGAGGTAGCCCAGAATAACATGTTTCTCAATTTCTCCCGTATTTATCATAGAAACGATAGCGGTAGAGGCAATCAACACAATGATGCCAAGAAAGAGCTTCATTCTGAATATCTCTAAAACCCGGAATACACGTTTTGAAGGCTCTTTGGCTGTTTCACGCGTTCCTATACTGATCAACCCCATGTCAGAGACCCAGGTGGCATAGCCAAGGATTGAAAGTGCAACGGTAATCAACCCATAAAACTCGGAGCCCAGAGTACGGGCCAGGTAAATAGAAGTAAGAAAGGAAAGTCCCCGTCCGGCGACATCACCAATGGCAATCCAAAACGCTTTTTCTTTCAGCTTAGCCATTGGCGATTGCCTTTAAATGCTGTTCAAGCAGTTGTTTCAGTTCTTCCGGAGTGGTGAATAGCTCTACGTTAGCCTCATCTCTTTCTTCGCTTAAACAGCCCATGTCCGGGGCAATGATCTGCTTTTGATAAGCTTTAGCCATGTGGTATCCGCCGGAAGAAAGGATTTCGCGGTAGTTAAAAGCACAAAGATCGGCCGCACTATAAAACCAAGGAACCCGGCTTTCATCAATAAATTGTGGAATAATTTGAATTCGGCTACTCTGTTTTTGCTTCTCCTTCAGGGTATCAAATAACTTTACGTTTCCCTTTTTTACGGGGCCAACAACCAGGAGCTTACACTCAAAATCAAAATCTATAACCAGATCAGCTACTTTCTCTATCTGTTTGTAGCGGCTGATGTTACCGAACATTAATATTACCGGAAGATCCGGCTTCAACTCACAATTGTAGTGTTCATTCAGATTCTGGCGTGCAACGGACTTGTCGATGGGTTCAGCAGGAAATGTTGGGTGGGGGATTAATTCAAATTTCTCTTTTGGTGCCTCTAGTCGATTGCTCATGATTTGCATGGCTTTTCTACAATGAACATGAAGAACATCTGACCAGGAAGCCATTTTTCTATGCAAAAAACGATGGAGCCCGAGGTACTTTTGATCGTGAGGGAACTCATTGTGTAATGTCCAAACGACTTTACCGCCCAGCTTGTGAAACAAGAAGATGCAGAACATTTTCCAGGGCATACCCAGCAGAGACTTAAAATCCTGGAATTCAAGCCAGTGATAATGCAGAATGGCCTGTCGGTTGGAAAGAATACCAACTACCAACTTAAAATGATTAAACACACTTATGGATTGGATATCATAATCCGAACTCTCTATTAAATCTTGATATAAAAGGTATAAGTAATCAGACTTTTTATGAGAATATCGGATTAGAGGAACTACATAAATGTTGCGTGCATCATTATTAATCGATGCATAAACCTCCTTAAGAGAAGTTGCCTCCATAAATACCCTTATTAAAATTTGTACTGAATCCCGATGGAATGTACTGTTCCGTAGCCGGTATTGAAAGGAATCAATGCATAATTAAAGGTAATTTCTTCGGTAGTGAAGGCAGCTCCAAAAGAGACAGGACGAACATTATTCTGGGTTTTGTATCCTCCACTGATTTCCAAAACGTCAGCTACGTTAAAAGAAAGCCCTAAATTAAAATAGGAACCCGGAACCGTGTAATCTGCATAATCTTTGTCTTCCGTTTCAACCAAGGGGTAAACAAAATCAGCATATGCGGTTACCAACACTGGTAAGTCATCGTTTTTAGGTGGGGTGAAGTTGAGAACATCAGCTGAAGCACCTCCTTTGAAATTTGTAGGAAGAGGGGTAGAATTGATATTAAGCTTCTCCATTTCACCTAAATTAGTCACAGAAGCACCCAACCGAAGCCGATCTTCAAATAGCTCACCGGCCATTCCAACATTGAAAGCATACCCATTTGCCTGATAGGTAAAGTTCTCTTCGTTCAGGTACTGAAATGCTCCGCCTAGAGCGAAATACTTAAAATCGTATGCATAAGCAGCGGATATTGAGATATACTGTATGGTAAATTCTCCATTCGAGGGACCCGGGTTATTTCGGGCTTCGTAATCATCAGCTCCGGAGGTGTAAAACGAAAAAGCCACCGCTCTTGGACCCTTTTTGAAGTTTATACCGCCAAAGATATTATTCACGTTGGCAATCCAGAAAGAATAGCCCAAATCGATGGAAGAATAGTCATTGAGCGACAGTAAGGCCGGATTTGAATAAATAGATGCTGAGCCTTCAGAAATGGAAGTTGTAGCTTCTGCTTTAGAGAGTGAATAGGGGGTAGGTGAAATGCTTAACATCTCAAAACCGCTTCCCTGAGCAAATAGGGAAGTGCTGCAGATGAATAGAAAAAGGCTGGTTATTACGGTTTTCATAAATTCAGGCGTAATGAAAATACATGCATGTTTGAAATTCGGTACGGCTCCATGACAAAGGCATAATCTATAGAGGGAGAAAATACGTCAAATGGCAGATGAATGGAAAAACCACTGCTAAGTCCCCAGCTATCCAAATTTGAGGCTTCAGGCAGGTTCCAGCCGGCCCGAAAGGTAAATCGTTCATGAGCCTTCCAAGAACCGCCCAATCGAATTTGTGAGGAACTCGTATTGATGGTTTCGGTGGTAGTAATGGTAGATGGAACCCCGTTATCAATGAAAAAATCGGTGGTTTCTATTTCGGAGCTGTAACTTTGGAGCTCATAATCAGCAGAAACAGTGAAAAGCTCTTTCTGGTAGGCAAAACCAATAATGACACGGGTAGGGAAGTTATTCACCACATTCCGGGCCTGATCCAGATTATATAAATTTTGTGCATTCCAGGAATAATTGGCAAACAGGTCTTTGACTGAAAAACCGATGTTCAGGTATTCCCCGGCCCGATACAGGGCACCGAGATCCACCCCCACGGTAAAAGCATTGTCGAGTTCGGTGTGATAATCGGCCATACTGAACTTAAGTCCTACACCTGCATTGAATTTCTCGCTGAGCCGGATTCCAAAGTTGCTGGACAGCTGGTACTCATTCACCGTAAATAAACCGGTTGGGTAGCCGCTTACCGTTCGGCCGTCAATGTCTTTAACTCCAGCTCGCATAAGGTTAAAAGTAATACCGGCACTGGGAGGGAGCTGGAGATGAATGCCAGAACTCTGAAAAACACGGTCGAATTTAAGTGCACCAACTGTAAGATCGGTCTGCCGGGTAGATAACGCCAGTGCCGCTTGAGCCGGATTATAGTAAGCGAAAGCACCTTCGGACGTTACCGCACTCATAGCATTGCTCATAGCCATCCCACGAGCACTGAATCCCATTCGGTAAGAGGCACCGGCAAATCCGCCGTTCTGAGCCAGTAGTGAAGGAGAGATCATCCCAAACCAAAGGATTATACCAGAGAATAGTGCTTTGTTGATATGTTTGTAGGTGATTTTCATTAATCCACCACCAAAATTTTACCATTCTTGCGGGCACCGGACATCTCAATCACATATATATAAGCTCCGTTTGCTACTTTTCTTCCTTTACCGTCAACGCCGTCCCAAACAGCTTCGTAAGTACCCGGGGAGAAAGAATCGTTTTCGATCTCCCGGACGAGATTCATCCCGAAATCAAAAACCCGGATGTTCACATTCCCTTGATTTTCTACTTCAAACTTGATTCGCACCAATTCGTGTACGGTCGGTGAAAAAGGATTAGGGTAGGCATAAGTGCTTACATCTCGGCCTTCATCATGCACATTTCCGCCTTTTAGAGGAAAGTTAACGCGGGTTATTTCCCAATTATCAAAAACCTGGTTAGGTATGCAGCATTCATGAGAAGCAATGCCATCACTCGTAGAAACCCATACCCGGTTGGTTGTTGAAGTGGCTGAGTAAAACACAGCGGATTTCTTGATAAAGGTATTCGGGCTTTTTATTTGGGGTGATTTTATCCAGGTATCTCCGCCATTCGGCGAGATAAACAACCCATTTTCTCCAGTTGCAAACACATATCCATCTTTAAAACCAATATCATTTATACGCTCTCCAATCAACATTTGTGTGAATGTTTGCCCGCCGTCATCGGTATAGACTATGCCTTGCTTCTGCGGCTGTGTAGCAATCCAGTTGGTCATCCAGATACGATCTGTACCGGGTTCTTCTACAATAGAAATGATCCAGTTTCCAATTAATCCATCAGAACTGCCATTATAACTTACATGCTGCCAAGCAATACTATCAGTAGGTGCAGTAAGAGCATTTTCGGAGATATTTATACCGCCTGCACTTCCGAACCAAACACGCTCTTTAGAATCTATAAGAACACCAAATCCCTTCAAGTTGTCATCACTTACAGAATTATACTTATTGATTGATTCAATGCAATTATTGTTTTCATCCCGCTCTATGCAGGTGATCCAATAATAGTCGTTACGTTCGGGGGTAAGTTCATCAACTTGAGCTGGAGGGAGAATAACCCGCTCCCAAGTATCTCCAAAGTCAGTACTTCTTAATAAACCTGATGCCCAGTTAGCTGAAAGAATAATATTCTCTCTGAAGTCAATAGAATAAGGTGGAGATTGTTCAGGTACTGTGATTCTAATCCGATCATAGGTTACACCACCATATATAAATGTTGTATCTGATTCGCCTCTGGGATCAAGAGGAAAATCTAAATACTCCCAATTCTCACCACCATCAATACTTTTATAGTAACCATAACTTGCAGCAACGCTGGCATCTGTTATTTCTGAAGTAAACCCAAGACCTGCTAAAACTGTATCTCGCCCCAACTCAAGAGAATAAACGCGCCCAATGCCATTTACCACACTGTCTGCATTCTGAGGAGTAAACCACTCGGCATTATTACTGATATTTCTATTCAATTTTGGGCCAATCCATATAGTATCTCCGTAAGCAGCAATAGTACTTATGGTGTTTTGCCGAATGGAGTTAAAATTATCATCAATTGGCCCGATGATCTGAGCATAGTTTAAAAAAGGTATTAGAAGTAAAAATATAAGAGAGAGTAAATACTTCATTCTTTATTCTACGATATTAAAAGAAGTTTCAACAGTATCACTTGAAAGGCCGGCTTTGTCGATAGCAAAATATTGTGCTGTTCTATTATTCGGTGTATTTGCTGATGTAATAGTAAATGCTATAGTGTACACAGAGTCTCCGGCAACTTGATCTCCGCTACCATCCGGACCACTATTCCCATCATCCAATAATTTATTAGGCTCAGGGATTAATTTTGATCCATCTTCATTTAGGAACTCGATAAGCACCTGGTCAATATTATTCTGACCATCTAAATCGTTGACTTTAGCAGTAAAAAAAACATCTGTAGTTTCACCTTCGTTGGGAATAGTAACTTCTTCTGGGTTATTAACTTCTATAATTGTAGGTGGATTATTTGGGAAGCCATTTACTTTAAAACCGGTTTGTGCATAATTGTCGGGATTACTTTCAAGAAAAACACTCACAATGTAATTTTCTATAGAGGTAGTAGTGGTGTTAATATTTACTTCCGCACCGTAATTATGCTGCTGAGAATTTGAAGGCGACAATTCTCCTTCTGAAACAGACTCCCCGGAACTCTTAAGAGACACAAAAAACCTTGGATTCTGGTTTCCAATTATGTCACTGATTTGAGAGAGAATAGTAAAAGTAACAGTAGTGTCCTTGTATCCGTCTTGCTGGAGAGAAAAATTAATTTCCGGAGGGGTTATGTTCAAAGATTCGATGGATGGTGAATCTGGAAATGGACTTCTTGGTGAAGTAGTCGAATCACAAGAGAGAAACACGGTGCTTAAACCAAGCAAAAAAGTAGTGTAGATGAATAGGTGCTTCAAAATAATTTTGCTGCTAAAAGATTATTTCTAATGGTAAGGATTCAGGGTTCTTAAATCCAATACCGTTTCACCTATTATACATTGCAATAAAAAAAGCTCCAAAAGGAGCTTTTAATTTTAGAAGCCGCCAAATCCTCCACCACCTTCATCAATTTCATAAAACACGTAATTACTTCTTAAACTGGGCCAGCCCTGAGAATTGTAATTCACGACATGGTAAGAGATTGTATTAAACAATTGAGCATTTTGTGGCATTATAAAATCTTGAGAAAATTGACTCTCGGCAACAACATGAGAACCAATGTTATTAAATGAAAAAAAAGCAGATTGTATCGAAGATGCATATGATTCTCTAAATAACTTACTTGTTCCATTACTATGAGTCCAAGATAATTGAGGTTTATTCTGATATAGAGAACCATTGAGGTTTGATGACTGCGGACGAATACGAACAGTTCTCACTTCACTATTAGCTGTTATCCAAGTATCCATAGGATCTCCATTAGGATCCTGACCATATGTAATCACCTTCCAATAATATTTAGTGTTTCTATTTAAACCATATACCGTTTTAGATTCAGATACAATATCATCAAAAACAAATTCGGGATATTGAAAGCTGGAATTATCATCTATAATTAAAGAGTATTTTGCAAAAGAGGGATTGTTCGAGTCATTTTCCCAAGAAAAATAAACTGAAGTTTCTTGGAAGCTATTGTTTTGTGGTTGTAACAAGGTCGATTCATCAAAATGATGCAACCAGTCATCACATGGTTGTTCAGGGGGATCGCAATTAACTTGGTTTTTTTGAACTTGAGTCTTAGGAGATGGAACAAATTCTTTGTCAGACTTCTCTTTTACTTCTGTATTAGTCACACTGCAACTAATAAGGCTTACCATCAAAAATAATGAAAGTATTGTTTTAATCTTCTTCATGGTTGTCTTTTAATCAATTAAAATTATAGTGATATACGTAATAGAGTAGAATCCTATCAAAATGTTACAATTCATTCTAGATTAATATTAAAAGGTATTGCATGTACTTTTTTATGCCGTTATATTCGACGCGTTATGAAAAAACAAATCGTTCAAACTAATGCTTGGTGGTGGCCTGTTGTAGAATATAACAGTGGGTCTCGTATGTGATTGAGCGATTGATTAAAGAATTTGAAAAAACCCACTGTTCTGTTGAATGGTGGGTTTTTTTATTTATATGAATTCGTTATTGGTTATTCGTGAAGCGTTAATAGTCTTTTGAATAACCAATAACGATGAACAGATTTTTCAACTCGCTCCTGACGCTCTGCGTCGGAGTGAATGTTAGTTTCCAAAAAAGGTTATGAACAAAGAGCAGTTTTTAAAACTTAGTAATGAATACACAGCCGTTCCGGTGTATAGAAGGTTGCTGGCCGATGTACTTACCCCGGTTTCTCTTTTTATGAATATAAGGGAGGGGGCTGAATTCCCGTTTTTGCTGGAATCGGTGGAAGGAGGGGAACAGCTGGCCCGGTATTCTTTTATTGGAAGAAATCCTTATCAAAAACTCATGTTCGATGGTGAACAAACCACGCTTCAATCGGCTGAGTCAAATGAAAGCATTGATCAGGGCTACTTTGAGAAGCTCAAAGAACTGACAACCGCCTACTCTGAACCTACACTTCCCGAACTTCCCCGATTAAAAGGTGGGGCTGTTGGTTTCTCAGCCTACGATACCTTTCGACTGGTAGAAGATTTACCCGATGTGCCGGAAGATGACCTGAAATTACCGGAAGCCATTTGGGCATTTTATGATGAGATCTTCGCTTTTGATCATGTGAAGCATCAGGTGGTGTTAATAAAAACGGTTTTTGTAGATGAGGAAAATGATATTGAAGAAGCCTACCGGAAGGCTCAGCAGTCGCTTGATGAAATGGAATCCGCTGCTCTGAATTCCAATTATCAAAACCGCTCGTTTAGCATTGATACGGAATCCCTTACCAGTAACATGGAGCAGGATTATTTTGAGCGGATCGTAGAAAAAGGGAAAGAGTATATATATGAAGGAGATATCTTCCAGGTGGTACTTTCCCAACGGTTTGAAGCTGATATGAGTGGTGATCCCTTTATGCTGTATCGGGCTTTAAGAATGGTGAACCCTTCGCCGTATTTGTTCTATCTGGATTTCGAGGATTTTCAGTTGGTGGGTTCATCACCGGAAGTTCTGGTGCGGGTTCAGGAGGGAGAAACCCGTGTATTACCGATAGCAGGTACCCGGCCAAGGGGAAAGACTCATGAGGAAGATCTTGCTCTTGAAGAAGATTTAAAGAACGACCCCAAAGAAGTGGCCGAACATATTATGCTGGTGGATTTGGGAAGAAATGATCTTTCCCGTGTATGTAAAGCCGGGTCGGTTAAAATGGAACGAAATCAGGTCATTGAGCGATATTCACATGTCATGCACATCGTGAGTGATGTAGTTGGTGAGCTCAGGGATGACCAAACCTCTGTGGATGCACTGATGCAATGCTTTCCGGCAGGAACCGTGAGCGGGGCTCCGAAAATTCGAGCAATGGAAATCATCGATGAGCTTGAACCCACAAAAAGGGGGACATATGCCGGAGCCGTGGGCTACTTCGATTTTTCCGGCAATATGGATACCTGCATTGCCATCCGCACGATGGTGGTAACGAACAACAAAGCCTATATTCAGGCCGGTGCCGGGATTGTAGCCGATAGTAATCCCACTAAAGAATTCGAAGAAACACAAAACAAAGCTGGTGCTCTGATTCAGGCGCTCAGCGTAGCTTTAGATATTCAATAAATTAAACCAATGAGTAACAAAAAGACTATTTTATCCGGTATTACACCGTCTGGGAAACTTCATATTGGTAACTACTTTGGCGCTATCCGCCAGCACATAGCCAACCAAGATAAAGGGGATGCCTTCTACTTTATTGCAAATTACCATTCACTTACATCGGTAAATAACGGGGAAGAGGTGCGCCAGAATACCTGGGATATTGCACTGGACTACCTGGCATTGGGTTTGGATCCTGAGAAGTGTACTTTTTTTGCACAGAGTGATGTGCCGCAGGTTACAGAGCTTGCCTGGATTCTGGGTACACTTGCTCCGGTCAGTTTGATGGAAAAAGGCGTTGCTTATAAAGATAAAGTTGCACAAGGTATGAACCCTAATATAGGGCTGTTTACCTACCCCATATTACAGGCTGCTGATATCTTGATTTATCATTCCGATGTGGTGCCGGTTGGGCAGGATCAGAAACAGAATATAGAAATTTGTCGTGATCTTGCAGGGAAATTCAATCATACCTATGATGGCGAATTCCTCAAACTACCGGAAGAACATATTGTGAAATCAGTAGCCGTTGTTCCGGGGATTGACGGACGCAAAATGAGTAAAAGCTATAAGAACACCATCAATATATTTGCAGAAGGCAACGCGCTGAAAAAGCGGGTTATGTCAATAGAAACGGATTCAATTCCGCTTGAAGATCCAAAAGACCCCGAAAATGATAATGTATTCGCCCTCATTAAGCTGTTTGCGGATAAAAACACTCAGGATGAAATAGCGGCTAAATATAAAGCCGGTGGATATGGCTATGGTCATGCGAAGAAAGAACTGCTGGGAATGATCGAAAATTATTTTGGTGAAGCACGTGAACGCCGCCATGAACTGGCTAAAGACCTGGATTATGTTCATGATGTGCTAAAAGAAGGTAGCAAGAAAGCCCGTCAACGAGCCGAGTCTGTGATGGAACCGATCAGAGAAGTAACCGGGATTGTAAGGCACTTTTGATCATGGTATTAATCATCGATAACTACGACTCTTTTACCTACAATCTGGTGCATTTGGTTGCTGCTGAAACAGATGATTACAAAGTCATCCGAAATGATGCGATGACGCTGGATGAGATCAGGAAAATAAACCCATCTAAGATTCTAATTTCCCCAGGGCCGGGTCGCCCTCATGAAGCCGGAATCACCGAGGAAATTATTCGCGAGATGGGTAAAGAGACGCCTGTTTTGGGAGTTTGCCTGGGTCATCAAGCCATTGGTGAAGTATTTGGCGCTAAAGTTGTGCACGCCCCTAAACTCATGCACGGCAAAGTCTCTAAAGTTTCACATGATAATAAATTTATATTTGAAGGCGCTGAGAAAGACTTCACTGCCACCCGATATCATTCCCTGGTTTTAGATCCGGATACTATTCCTGATGTTCTCGAAATTACGGCTCATTCTGATGATGGAGTTATACAGGGTATTCGCCACAAAGAATACCCAATTCAGGGAATTCAATTTCATCCGGAAAGCATTCTTACCACGGAAGGACCAAAACTTATTCAAAACTGGTTGCGACAATAATGGATTTCAAAAGTATACTGTACAAACTTTCATTTTCTGAAGACCTCACCCAAATTGAGGCCGAAACAGCGCTTAACCTGATTATGTCGGGAGAGGTTTCTGAGGAACAAATTGCCGGTTTTCTCACAGCCATGAGGCTGAAAGGAGAAACAGTGGAAGAGCTCACGGCCTTCGTAAAAGTGATGCGTTCAAAAGCGGTTAAAGTAGATGTGGACGTCAATGGGGCTATCGATCTTGTTGGAACAGGAGGAGATCAGTCCGGGACGTTTAATATATCCACTGCCGCTGCCTTTATTACGGCTGCTGCAGGTGTCCCGGTCATTAAGCATGGTAACCGAAGCGCATCCAGTAAATGCGGCTCTGCCGACGTATTGGAGTATTTGGGAGCCTCGATAGAGCTGGGAAAGGATGGCGTTGAACAAGTATTTAAGGAAGTTGGCATGGCTTTTATGTTCGCCCCCATGTTTCATCCTGCTATGAAGTATGTAATGCCAACCCGACGTGAGTTAGGCTTTCGTACATTTTTTAATATTCTTGGTCCCATGGTTAATCCTGCTGATGTACAGCGATATGTGATAGGTGCATTCAGTAAAGAAGTGGCCGAGAAGATGGTTCATATCCTCGCTAACCTCGATACAGATTTCGCCTACACTTTTAATGCTCATGACGGACTTGATGAGGTAAGCCTGACGTCACAATCTGAGATATTTGAATTGAAAGATAAAGTCGTTTCCACCTCGATATTGTTTGATCCGGGATCGATTGGGTTTAAAAAAGTAGAAATGGATGACCTGATGGGGGGCGGAAATGAAGAGAATGCTGAAATTCTCACGAACATTATGGCTAATAAAGCCACAGAAGCCCAACAAAATATCGCACTGTTAAACGCCACTTTTGCCATTCAGGCTTCCGGTAAGGCAGATAAACTGGAAGAAGCTAAAGAATTGGCGGTAGATGCTCTTGAATCGGGTAAAGCACGTAAGATGTTGAATGACTTCATTGATGCTACTAACGATGCGATGGGCACTTTTAAATATTAATTTAATGAAACACAGTTGAGCCAGAATGAGCTGGTATTCACAGATCAATAATCATTTATCATTGTTCAATGACCCTGCTTGAAACGACAACCGAATGAGTAACATTTTAGATAAAATAGTAGAAAAGACGGCGGAAGATTTAGCCAAACGAAAGAAGAAAGTCTCATTCAACGACTTCAACTCCTTCGAAGGTTTTGAGAAAAAGACCCTTTCCTTTAAAGATGCACTTTCAGGTACCGATACCGTTTCAATCATTTCAGAAGTTAAAAAAGCTTCTCCATCAAAAGGCATAATCCGTCCTGATTTTGATCCGGTTGACATTGCCCTTCGGTATGAGGAGGGAGGCGCCTCAGCTATTTCGGTGTTGACCGATCAGCCCTTTTTTAAGGGAGACTTGAAATATCTCGAAGCAATATCAAAAAGAGTGAAGCTTCCGTTACTGCGCAAAGACTTCATCATTGATCCCTACCAGATGAAAGAGGCAAAAGCCTATGGGGCGGATGCAGCCTTAATTATCGTTGCGATCACTGAAGGGGCTCAGCTCAACGAGTTACTCCATGCTGCAAAAGAATTTGAATTGGATGCCCTCGTTGAATGTTATGATCAGAAAGATTTTGACCGGATAGATTTTAAGCATATTGATATTCTGGGTGTGAATAACAGAGATCTTAAAAATTTTGAAGTGGATGTACACCGAGGCATTGAGCTTCTTCAACAATCTCCTGAAGGAACGGTATTGGTTTCAGAGAGCGGCTTGTCTTCCGGTGAAGACCTGGCACTATTGCGAAAAGAAGGCATCCATTCGGCTTTGATTGGTGAATATTTTATGAGGCAGGATGATCCCGGTCAAGCAGTGAAAGATTTAATCGTACAAACCGAAGAAGAATTTCAACGCTTACAAAAAGAAATGTAGAGCACAGCTGAATCGATTCATTCGTGTTCCATCATCAAAGTTTATGACACAAGAAAACCAAAGAACAAGAATTAAGATTTGCGGTATTACAAACCTGGAAGATGCCCGGTTTGCCGCCGGGGCCTTGGTGGATTACCTGGGCTTCATCTTTTATGAAAAAAGTCCCCGATATATAGAACCCGGTGAGGCAGGAGCCATAATCAACTGGCTGGAAGGACCTGATAAAGTTGGGGTTTTTGTAAATCAGCCTTTAGACGATGTAAACCGAATAGCCAAAGAAACCGGATTGGATTACGTTCAGCTGCATGGAGACGAATCGGTAGAGTATTGTGAACTGGTTGATAAGCCCATCATAAAAGTCATTCATATTCAGGAAGAAACGGTTCCTTATTTATTAGAACATCAGATTGATCAATACACCGAGGTAGCCGACTTTCTGCTTTTTGACACTAAAATTGATGGACTCTGGGGCGGAACCGGTAAATCATTTGATTGGGAAATGCTTACGGAAGCTGAGATTGACATTCCGTTTTTCCTTTCCGGTGGGTTGAATGCGGAGAATATCAGCGAGGCTATAAAAACGGTTCGGCCTTATGCAGTAGATATTTCAAGCAGCCTGGAGCAAAAACCCGGACTTAAAGACTTTGAAAAAATTGAAGTTTTCATGGACCAAATGAGAGCTTTGGAAGCAGATTAATTGAACACAGATTAATGGATTGAGAGGATGCTCACTGATTATATTTTATAACAGCGAGAGTCCACTGTAACTGTTGCATCCGCGTTCTATCAGAATGATTGATTTATGAATACAAAAACTGAAACAATGAAATACAGCTTTCCCGATGAGCGGGGCTATTACGGTAAATTCGGCGGTAAATTCGTCCCGGAGATTTTAATACCCGCTATACAGGAGCTGGAAGAAGAATTTCTGCTAGCCAGGAATGATGAAGACTTTCAGAATGAATTTAAGTCACTGCTGGATGAGTATGTGGGTAGGCCTACGAAGCTGACCTTCGCCAATCGTTTAACCGAACACTACGGCAAGGGTAAGATTTATCTGAAAAGAGAAGACCTTTGCCATACCGGTGCTCATAAAATCAACAATGCTATTGGGCAGGTTTTATTAGCCCGAAGGATGGGGAAAAAGCGCATCATTGCGGAAACCGGTGCCGGGCAACATGGTGTGGCAACCGCTACTGCCTGTGCTAAATTCGGCCTCGAGTGTGTGGTGTACATGGGCGAAGAAGATATGGTTCGCCAGAAATTGAATGTAGATCGAATGACACTTCTGGGAGCGGAAGTACGGGGAGTAAGCAGCGGGTCTAAAACCCTGAAAGATGCTACCAATGAAGCCATCCGTGATTGGGTAACCAATGTAGATACCACTTTTTATATCATTGGTTCAGTTGTAGGGCCTCATCCGTACCCGATGATGGTGCGTTATTTCCATGAGATTATTGGCCGGGAAACCAAGAAACAGATCCATGATTTTGAAGGTAGAAACCCGGATCACTTAATTGCATGTGTAGGTGGCGGTTCAAATGCCATTGGATTCTTTTATCCATTTATAGACGATAAAAGTGTGAACATTATAGGTATAGAAGCTGCAGGCTACGGTGTTGATTCAGGTCAGACCGCAGCAACCATGAGTAGAGGAACCCCCGGTATTTTACATGGTTCATTAAGCTACTTGCTTCAAAGTGAAGAAGGGCAGATTGAGCTGGCTCATTCCATCAGCGCAGGGCTGGATTACCCCGGAGTAGGCCCTGAACACGCACACCTAAAAGACCTTGGAAGAGTAAATTATCATGCGGTTACCGACGATGAGGCAATGGAAGCAGTGAAATTGCTTTCAAAAACCGAAGGTATAATCCCGGCTTTAGAAACCGCCCACGCATTTGCATGGCTTGAAAAGCTAATGCCCGAAACCTCTGGCAATGATATTATTGTCCTTAATTGTTCGGGACGTGGCGATAAAGACATGGGTACAATTTCAGAAAACTTATAAAAGAGAAAATGAATCGAATTCAAAAGGTATTTGAAGAAAAGGGTAAAGACTCAAAACTGATGAGTCTTTTTCTCACAGCAGGTTTTCCTGATTTAGACGCTACTGTTGACCTCATTCTTGGCTTCGAAAAAAACGGCGCCGATATCATTGAACTTGGAATGCCCTTTAGTGATCCATTAGCCGATGGGCCTACCATCCAATACTCAAGTGATGTAGCCATTAACAATGGCATTACCATGAACAAGATTTTCGGAATGGTGGAGGAAGTCCGTAAGCAGTCCGAAATCCCTCTTATTCTGATGGGATACATGAATCCTGTACTCCGCTATGGTGTTGAAGAGTTTTGCACCAGAGCGGAACAAGCAGGAGTTGATGGACTCATTATACCTGATATTCCCTTAGAAGAGGGGGGCATTATTGAGGCTCACGCCCAAAGATCGAAACTATCCCTGATATACCTTGTTGCCCCTAATACCAGCGATGAGCGTATGAAGCAGGCCGATGAAAAGTCGGAGGGATTTGTATATTGCGTATCCGTTACCGGGGTAACCGGAGCCAGAGAAGGCGAGGAAGTCTCAAAATCGGTAGGCCGTTTTATTGAACGTGTCAAAAACAATATTACCCGTAACCCTGTGATGGTGGGCTTTGGTATTAAATCTCATAAGGATGCGGCTGACATCGCATCAAATGCCGATGGATTTATTGTCGGAAGTGCCTTAATTGATACCATCAAGAAAAACTACCCGAATGAAGGATGGCAATCAGAGTTATTTTCCTTCGTTCACTCACTGAAATTTGGAAATTAATTACTCATTATGCGATTAACGTTAGGTTTAATATTCATTTCTGCTGTTGCCCTTCTTTTTATCTCCTGTGATGGCGACTACCGACCTTTGGCCGAAGGTAATACCCGAGAGGTAGTGGTAGTTATGGATTCTACGAAATGGGAAAGTCAGACAGCCGAAGCCATCAGAGATGTATTTGGGAAATGGGTGTTAACCGTGCCAAACGGGGAACCTTACTATGATCTCCAGTTCACTCAGATACGTTCACAATCGCATTTAGATCGTCTTAAAAGTAAAAAGAACGTAATTTTTGCAGCCCCCATCGATGAAGATTCCAATACCGGCCGTCAAATTCGGGGGTTTCTGGATGAAACAGTAGAGCAACGGGTAAAAGAGGGAGAAAGCTTTGCATTTCCGGTAGAGGATCAATGGTATCGGGATCAGTATGTATTGATCTTAACTTCCACATCCGACTCCCTGTTGGCACAGAAAATCAGGAATACAGAAAATTCCTTGCTAAATAACATGCTTCAGAAAGAACTGCAGCGATGGGAATATTTTGTGTACGAAAAGAAAGAACAAACACACCTTTCTGATTCATTGTGGGAAAACAGAGGATTCAAAGTTCGGTTTCAGCATGATTATGTCAAGAACATAGACACGCTGAACTTCCTAAGTTATCGTCGGTTTCTGCCTCAGAACGACCGCTGGATGTGGATTTGGTATAAAGACAATGTTGATGATATTTCATTCCTTGATGATGAGTGGATAATTAACACCCGTGACTCTCTTTCACAGCACTTTATAAAAGGAGCCCGGGATTCCATGTTCGTTCAAACCTATACCAATCGTCCTGAAATCAGACCAACTATTACCGAAAGCTTCCAGAAAGGGCGGTTGCTGGCCTATGAAACCCGCGGAACCTGGTATATGGTTAACGGCTTGATGGGAGGTCCTTTTGTGAACTTTACTTACTATGATCCGGATACAAACCGTTTGTTCATGGTCGATTACAACCAGTTTGCTCCCAGCGTGAGAAAGAAACTGCCATTTGTACGTCAGTTCCGGGCTATGGGCCGAACGTTTGAATCGGATTCTACCTGGACGCCTTCAGCTGATGAACCGGCATCGTAGCTTCTAAACTTAGTTAAGAAGATGATGGTGTAAGCAGAATATCAATAAGGGTTCACCTAGTATCCGGGCCTAGTGCCAAAGTCAAAGACTGATCGGTTCGTGCGTAAACAAAAGCTTGACATAGAAATTATTGCCTACCATGGATGGGGATTTAGTTCCTCCTTTTGGGATAATTGGAAAACCATTCTTCCAGAGGATGTTCAATTTAAGACGGCCGACCGGGGGTATTTCATGGATGAACAGACACCAGTGTTCTCAGGTAGCTCGAAGCATCAAGTACTTTTTCTTCATTCATATGGACTTTATTGGTGTCCTGAAGAGCAAATTGAACAGGCATCTTGTATTATAATATTTAATGGTTTCCATCATTTTCATCCTAATGTTGAGAGGAAAGGGACAGAGTCTGAAAATGAAATGCAAAAAATGATTTCGGAGTTTGAGAACAATCCGAAGAAAATTCTAAAAGGCTATTGGAAGAAAGTATTTCATCCCCACAATAATAAGAATATAGCGAAAGGAAAATTCGACACCGATTTACTGGCTAAGGATTTGCAAGAACTGGATTCCAAATCCTTTAATCTTCAAATCCTGAAAAATGGTAAACCAATCATTAGTTTGGATGGAGGAAGTGACAAGATTCTGACGAACAGCAGAGGGAAAGCGTTTACTGAGATTACAGAAGGAAATGCGGTATATCATTTTATTAAGGAGGCAGGACACGGCTTGCCTGCTACCCATTACCAAGAATGCTGGTCGTTTATCAGTGCAATGATTCCTATTTTTCAGCACAATGGGAACTACAGAAGAAAAAAACATCAGCAAAATAGCCCGTAGTTTTGGCAATGCAGCTGAAATCTATCATCAGGAAGCAGAAATTCAAAGAAAAGTAGCCGATGGACTCATTTCATCGCTGCTGCCATGGCGGGAACTCTTGCCATCGGGACCCATTCTTGAAGTAGGCTGTGGTACCGGGTTTCTGACTTCTAAACTTGTGAAGCACTTTCCTGAAAAGGAATTTATGATTACCGATGCCTCACCTAAGATGGTGCAGTTTTGCAAATCTGAATTGGAAAAAGAGGGACTCCTGACTGATAAGGTTCAGTTTCAGGTATTGGATGCCGATGAATTTGAGGAGTCGGATGAAAAATATTCGATGGTAATCAGCAATTTCGCTCCTCATTGGTTTAAGGATACATCTGTGGCATTAGAGAATTTGTCAAAATCTATACAGCAGGGAGGATTACTCCTATGTTCTTTTCCGGGAAATCACTCTTTTGAACAATGGTATAAAAACTGCCTGGAACTGGGGCTTCCTCACACTGCCAAACCGTTACCAGACGTAGAAGAAGTAGTCGTAAAATTATCTATGGGACCGATGCAAATAGATTATTATGAGAATGACCTGTTCCAGGAGTTTGATTCGTCTATGAACTTTTTTCGTCACTTAAAAAGAATTGGGGCCTCAGAGAACGGTAAAGACAGTTCATTATCGTCAAAACAATTCAGGTTATTGGCAGACCACTGGGATGAAAAATCCGGTGGCAAGGTAAAGATCAAATGGCATGTGGTTTACCTTGCAGCTAAAAAGGATTTTACCTGATAATGAAATAGAAAGCAGTCTCGCTAGTCTTTTTCTTCAAACAATATTTCCAATTCCGAGTAGGCCTCAATAAAAAAATCATAAATACATTATGATTTAACCTTTCGATTCTTTAAAATCTACCCGAGGACAGGGTTTGGGTTTTTGGGGTATCTTTTTTCCATACCGGAACTACACGTAGCCGGTTTATTTCAGCCATCCTTTAGCTATTGCATTTCGTGCTATCCAAATCAGCCCAATACCAAATAGAAAAATCATAATCGGCATTGCTGCGCCTCCCGGTCCATATACTTCTATGGAATTGCTCAGAAACAATGAGTGATACATTTGAACCACAATTCCGATAAAGGAAACAACAAACAGGGGAAGCGCAATTTTCCTTTTCAGTAAGAGAAATAAAGAACCCAGCGCCCCTCCAAATACCGCAAATGCAAAAGCACCGGTAGCCCAAGCCGGTGTGTTAGCCATAAGTTCTTGTTGAGCAGCGGGTAGTTCGGCCATGGTTTCAGGGCTCATAGTAACCGTCATTATATAAGACATCACGCCCAGTAAGTTCCAGAGAAGTGCTCCCCAACCAACAACCCAAAACCAGGTAGTGGGTCCATTTGTGTTTTGATCTTCAGCCATGTTAGTTAGATTTGAATTAATAGTGCTCTCCTGCAATTGAATAGTCAGCAGATAGTACTAATTTTTAGGTAAAAACTGAATCTTATTAGTTACGACGATCTTTAAAAAAAGCTTTCATTAAATACTCACATTCTGCTTCCATTACCCCTTGTATTATTTCTACCTGATGATTGAGTTTCTTATTTGAGGAGATATTAAATACACTTCCGCATCCTCCCGCATTGGCATCCGTTGCACCAAAAACAACCGCCCCAAGCTTGCTCCATACAGCTGCTCCGGAACACATTGGGCAGGGTTCCAGCGTCACATATAAGGTGCATTCGTTTAGGTATTTTTCATCCATAGACTCACATGCAGCTGATATAGCAATCATTTCGGCATGTGCCGTCGGATCGTTCAGCCGTTGTACCTGATTGTATCCTTTACCTATGATTTGTTCGTTGCGAACGATGATAGCGCCAACCGGTACTTCACCCTCTTCAAAAGCCTGCTCGGCCAGCATAAAAGCACGTGCCATAAATCGTTGATGTTTCTGCCAAACTTGTGCTTCAATTTCACTCATAATACTTGATTGCTATCCTTCGAATTAACTACCTTGGCGCGAACTTAATCCTATTTGAATGAAAAAAGTAGAGCAAAGCATAAAAGATTTTATATCCGAAACCATTCGAACTATTCCGGATTTTCCCAAAGAAGGAATTCAGTTTAAGGATATTACCACGCTGTTGCAGGACAAGAGGGCCCTGGAACTTACTTCTTATATGCTTGCTCAACCATTTCGTAATAAATCAGTGGATTACGTCGTAGGGCTGGAATCCCGTGGGTTTCTGTTCGGCACTAATCTTGCTCAGGACCTTAATGCCGGTTTTGTGCCGGTTCGGAAACCCGGGAAACTTCCCGCTAAAACACTTTCCGAAACTTATGCACTGGAATACGGTGAAGACCGGGTTGAAATCCATGAAGACGCTATTTTTGAAGGCGCTAAAGTGATCATACATGACGATTTAATTGCCACGGGTGGAACAGCCTCGGCTGCTTCAAAACTGGTAGAACGCTTAGGCGGGCGAATCGTCGGCTATTCTTTTATTATAGAGCTTTCATTTCTGAATGGGCGCGATCAGCTCACCCCAAATGTGCCGGTAGAAAGTATACTAACCGAGTAGCCGGAACAATATTCGTTTTCGTGACTACAATTGCTTGAACTACTAATAGTAATTGAGGACACGACAATGAGAACCCATAAACTTATTCCGATTATTTTGTTGGCTTCAATCGTGATGTTAGGCACAGCCTGCAAGACGTTTGTGGTCAAAAATGTGAACTACTCCCACCAAATTGAATCCGTACTTACACCGGATGAAGACGGTACGGTTACAGATGTTCGTCACGGGATTACATTTAATGTTGCTCCATTTCATAAGAAAGAGTTTGGAGAAAATGACAGCACTCACCAGATAAAGGAAGTCCGCCTTATAAGAAATGCGGAAGGCTTTTACTTCATCACAGCAAATCAATTTAAGAACGTTTATGTGATGGAACCCGGAAATGGGACTCTTAAGCTGAAAAAGAAAATTAAGGTTTCAGAGGAACGCATATCTGAACCGGCTTTCAACATGCGGGATGGTGTTGTTCAGTTGGTGAAGGTTGAAACCAATGAGATAGTAAGCTTGAATGAAAATGGTATTAAAAAGAACGATAAAGAGGAGGAACAATCATGAAACGGTTTTATACAGCTACTTTGGTATTGATTGCGATTGCCCTGGGAAGTGTCTCCATAACTGCTCAGACATCCGACTACCAGGTTAAAAAGAACTTTGAAGAACGATATACAGAACTTAAATCTTCAATTACGGACGCAATGACCGTTAAAGAGATTGACAGTTTACGCTCCGAGATAAAAGACTTCGCCTATTACAACGAAGACCATGAGCAACTGTTAGATAACGCTCTGTATCCTGAAACATTTGAGAGCAGCATCGAAGAGCTGAAACAAAGAGCCAGGGCTGCAGAACACAAGCTTTTGATTATTGAAAATCAAAATGAAAAGCTCGCTCAACTTTCAAACGAACTGTCTTCCTACAAATCAGAAATCGCAAATTTAAATCAGCGAACTGATTCCCTGAGAAGTGCAATATTAGCATCTGAAGAAAGCGAAAGTGACCTATCTGATCTGGTTGAACGGTATCGAAAGAGTATGGAAGAGCGGGATGAATTCGTTCTCAATATGATTGATTCTCTGTTCATCACTTACAAAGACATGCAAGGTAAAGCACTGGCTGAATTCACTGAAGAAAACGGCCCGAGAGCTTTACAAGAAGAGGATAATCCACTGCATGTTATTGAATCGGTGATAGAAGAGAATATCCAGATTCTGAAAGCTGATAACGGCTCATTGCAAACCGAGGATTACCTGAGAATGTACGTAGTTCAGAATCGTTTCTCAGAAGTCTGGAACCAAATAGGGGATGACCTGACCCGTATTTATGCCGGAAACAAAGCCGACCAGTGGGAAAACAATATAGAAGATAAGCTGGGCGACTGGAAGGCAAGCGCATCCAGGAACATGTGGGCTTCCATGGACAGTTACCTTGAAAAGAATAATGTGGATCTCGGTGCCTTTGATAGTAATGAAAGCTTTTATAATTCTATTGAGCAATTCGTAAGCAAGGCAACCGATGCCAGCCGTGAGAAAGTAATAACCGATGAAAACTACGCTGACTTCCAGGCTTTCTATGACTTCTGGAATGGTAAGATCAAGAAAGATTGGGGCGAATTTGTTCAGGAAGGTGAAGTACTCACCATGAACCAGATTTCAACCATTGATACTGAAATCATGACCTGGAGAGATGAAGCTAAACCCAAGTCATTCCTCATTCCTATTCTATTCGGATTGAGCCTGTTGACCATCGTAGGTCTCATCATTGTATTAGCAAGAAAGTGATGCCCCAAACATTACTAACTGTCAAAAAAGGTCGGCCGGAAGGGCGGCCTTTTTTATGTTTGGCAGAAACTTAATTGGAAAGACTTCCGTAGGTTAGCGCAACTTTTAACCTTTCTGAACCTATGAAAAAACTCTTTCTTATATCTGGGATTTTACTGCTAGCTCTGAATGTGTTTGCGCAATCAGCAGAAAGCCCGGCCTCTGAAACCACCCTCATATTTGTCCGGCATGCTGAAAAAATGGATGATGGAACGCGAAATCCTCATCTAAATGAAGAAGGAAAGACAAGAGCTACTCGTCTTGCAAACATCTTGCTCAAAGAACACAATGTTACAGCCGTTTACAGTACCCCGTACTATCGCACCCTAGAGACGGCTTCTCCAATAGCAGACAGTATGGGTCTGGAAATCAAGGAATATGGTTTAGATGATCCCAAAGCTCTTGTTCAGTCAATCATCGACACAAATAAAGGCGAAACCGCATTAATTGTTGGACATTCAAACACTACACCTTTATTGGTTAACCTTTCCATAGGTCAACAACAATTCGAACAGCTTGATGAAAAAGCCTACGGAGATATTTTTATCGTTACTATTGTGGAAGGAAAAGATCCGGATGTAAAGAGAATGACTTACTAAGGTAATGAGTAGTATTTTCTAAGCAGCCATTCACTTCCTAACAACAGTAAAACAATGGCGAACCAGTAAAAAGAACGAACCGGGAACGTATAATTTTCAACCGTTTGGGTGCGGGTTTGCAATACATTTTCCGTCCGTAGGCTATCCCAAACAGCCGATACATTGTTATAAGTAAAGAATGTACCGCCTGAGTTAGCCGCAATGGATTTCAGTAAATCATCATCCCGCTTAGTATTGGTTAGCTCTGAGCTTGAATTAGACACCAGAAATTCGCCGGATTGTGACTCTATTTCCCGATCACCTTTTCGGGCCGTTGCCTGATAACTGTATAACCCTTCTGAAAGCCGGGGCAGGGTAAGGCTGTAATTTCCATTCCCCAGACTTTCCATGTTAAAAGACAGGGCGGTACCGGCTTCTGAATTCAACTGAACTTCGATAATTCCGTCAGCTTCAGGATCGCCTCTTTCATTTCGGAGGCTTGCATTAATTACAGGAGCTTCAGCTGTATTGAATGTTTTTTTTGCAGGAGCAATACGCAGCTTTCTGTTGTCAGGATCACTGGATGTCCACGAAACCATGTTTGCAATAAGCGTTGATGCATATTGCCGTTCTATGGAATTGGTGCTTTGAAGCCATTTATACCAACCCCAGGGAAGAACGTGAGATCGGCGGATGTTGCCTTGCTCTAAAACTGCGATTGCCGGTGATTCTGTATCAATTCCATCAAAATTAATGGAGTATAAAGCCGTGCTTTGCAGGTCGGAGATTTCACTTCTCAAGCCTGAGTAGAGGGAAGGGGTGTCATTTAAATTGATCTCAGGCAGTTCCAAAATAGGTTGTTGATCCTGATCGAGTAACTGATGTAGCCGAACCTGTGCTATCCGATTATTCCGAGGATTTATAAGCCTGAGGGTTTCAATATCCGTATATCCCAGGTCAAACCGGCTGTTTAGTTCAAAAAAGATAGTTGGAGTATCCGCAATGGAATTCAGGTAAGAAAGGTTTTGCCCCGTTGGAGGGGTTCCATGTATGATGATCAGGTTAAACTCATTCTCTTCTGGCATTTCTTCTACAAAACGGTTCCCGCCAAGCCAGGTAAGAGTAGATAAATCATTGTTTTCATCTTCGGTAATAACTGATCGAATGGCTTTTACATCCGGATGAATTTGAAAGGCTATATGCAAAATCTTCACCTTACTATCCAAAACGTCGATGGTGAACAACCGAGAATTATTTGATTCCGTCCATTCATCAGGCAAGGGTGTTACACGGAGTTCATATTGCTTTAACCCTTCGTCAGTGAGTTCTAACTCAAACGGAACTTGTTTTACCTGATTTTCTGTCTCAAAGCTAAGCTGTTGCTCTTCCAATATTTCGTCACCGGACAAAAGGGAAACGACAACCGTGTTATTCGAAAAGCCAGTTTGAGAGATTTCTGCTTCAATGATGTGATTGGTATTCGTGTATCCTGTGGTATTCGTTAGGATATTTGAAATTGAAATATCGCGTACACTCGAAGTATCACCAACCGCAATGGTATACAGGGGGATAGAGGAGTTTACAGCATTTATAGAAGGATTTCGCCCAAAAGTGATAATCCCATCAGAAATGATAAGTGCAGCCTGCACTTGCTCTTCCATTTCGAGGATAGACTTAACGGGTTCAGCAAGATTGGTTTGAGTTTCAGAAGCGTTCAGGGAATCAGGATCAAATTCAGAGACATACTCTCCGATCTCATAGAAACGGAACTCAACATCGGGGATAGCATCAAAATTCAGAGAATTTAAAAGCTGGTTATATGAACTGAGTCCTTCGTAATCACCTTTGGTAATACCAATACTTTCCGAATTATCCAGAAATACGGCAATGGATGGTTTTACATCAATCTGCCGGGAAGAGTAAAAATAGGGATTAAGCAACAATAAGAGTACGATAAGAAGGGTTGTGCCTCTGAAAGCAGTTAGAGTCCAACGCCCGATAGAAGGAATACTTCTGAACTTTCGATAAGAAGCCCACGCAAGAGCCAATAATGCAATGGACAAAAGTAGTACTACAGCCGGTGGAAGTATATGTTGAAAGCCCTGAAAATCCACATTAATCCCTCATTATGATATTCAGGATTCTTCTGTAAGCATTTCAATGAGCTTAACGGTGGTGTAACCTTCAGCTTCAGCAGCGTAGTTATTCACTATTCGATGGCGTAAAACAGGAATAGCCAAAGTTTTGATATCCTCTTCGGTAACGTGATATCGGCCTTGGGACAATGCTCTTGCTTTGCCGCCTAAAATCAGGAACTGAGAGGCTCGTGGACCTGCACCCCAGCTCATATACTTATTTACAAAATCCGGAGCCATATCGGTGCCTGGGCGGGTTTTAGATACCAATTCCACTGCATAATCAAGTACGTTATCCGGTACGGGAACTTCTCTTACCAAAGCCTGGAGTTCCTTGATCTTCTCTTTAGTTACCAGTGCTTCAATATTAATATCCTGATAAGCCGTAGTCTTACTTACAATCTCTTTTTCTTCTTCAAGAGAAGGGTAATCGACCCAGATATTGAACATAAACCGGTCAAGTTGGGCTTCAGGAAGAGGGTAGGTACCTTCCTGCTCAATCGGGTTTTGAGTAGCCAATACAAAGAAAGGGGTGTCCAGATCATAGGTTTTGCCGCCGGTGGTTACATGATATTCCTGCATTCCCTCAAGTAAGGCAGCTTGTGTTTTAGGAGGAGTTCGGTTGATTTCATCAGCCAGAACAATGTTGGCGAACACAGGTCCTTTAATGAAGGTAAATTCTTTGCGGCCCGAGTCTTTATTCTCCTCAATTACTTCGGTACCGGTAATATCCCCGGGCATCAGGTCGGGAGTAAATTGAATTCGGTTAAACGATAGATTTAATGATTCTGCTAATGTTCTTATAAGCAACGTTTTAGCCAATCCGGGAACACCTATCAAAACGCAATGCCCTCTTGAAAAAAGACTGATTAGAAGAAGATCAATAATGTCTTCCTGACCAATTACAGCCTTATGGATTTCCTTTTTTATCTGATGAAAAACCGCATGGAATTCATCAGCTAACTTAACCGGATCTTTTACATCGGTGCTCATAAACTACTCTCCGTTTCCGGGACGTTAATTTTATACTCTACGTAGATATCTTCCCTTAATTCTTTCATCCATTGTTGCATGATACGATACTGCTTTTGCTGTAGTGCGATGTTCTTGATCCGCTCATAATCTTGTTTCAAATTCGCAATGTGTTCGGGAACCTGCCGGTCTAAACGTACGATTCGGTAGGCCTTCTTATTCTGACTTTGAAGGTTAAACGACTTGGGTTCCGAAATATATCCTTCTTCGTCCATTAGCAGAACAACTCTGTACATAGCCGGATCCAAACGATTGAGGGGGATAAGCCGCTCACCGCTTTGAGGATCAAATATTTTACCTCCAAGATTAGCTGTTGATGGGTCTTCGCTCAGCTGTCGCGCAACATCAGCAAACTTCACATCAGGGTTAGACATGATACTGTCGCGAATGGCATTCAAACGTTCGATCGCATAGTCTTCATCGAGCTCTTCAGAGTCTACTGAAATCAATATATGATTTGTCTCGATCTGGTCACCAACCCTCCGGTTCAGCCGAATTACATGGTAACCGAATTGAGTTTCTACTACTTTGGAAATTCCTCCGGGTTGAAGGGCAGAGGCCGCAGCCGAGTATTCCGAAACCAATTCATCAAGCCCCATTAAAGGAAGCAAGCCACCTCTTCGGGCAGAGCCTTGGTCATCGCTGTGCCGGCGGGCTAATTCTTCAATCGACTTGCCGTGCGTTACAATGGAATCGCGAAGTTGTTGAGCAAATTCAAAAGCACGCTTCTCAGCATCACCTTTTGCGGGTGGTACAATCACAATTTGCGACAAGGCTACCTGTTCAGGAATGGTAGGGAGGGAGTCTTTGGGAATACTTTCAAAAAACTCATTCACTTCAGGCCGGGTAATCGAAATAGATTGCATTTTTTGCTGCTGAACTTTGTTTGCAATCATCTGCTCGCGAAAGTCAGATCGGAAATCGGCTCTTAATTGTAATAATGATTTACCAAAAGCTTGCTCAAGCGCTTGTTCGCTGCCCGCCTGCCTGATCAGCTGCTGAATACGCTGATCCATTCTGAGTTCAACTTCCTCCTCAGAAACAGTAATGGAGTCAAGTTGGGCTTTTTCCAGAAGCAGGTAATTGTCGATAGCAGATTCAAGAAAATCGAACCAAAGCTGTTCACTGAATTGAACCTGCTGGCCTTGCACTTGTGCCTGTCGCATATAATCGGCCACGCTTTGGTCAACTTCAGACTTTAAAATGATATTGTCGTTAACGTGAGCTACAATCTGGTCAGCTAATTGTTGCTGCTGAGCCTGAGTATTTACGGTGAGAATTAGAGATAGAAAAAGGAGGGGTAAAAAAACGTATTTATTCTTCATTGATTAATTTGGTTCAGTGAAACAGTAGAGTCGTCCACTGCTGTATTCGTTTCGTTTATAACGTTGTGAATTTTAATTTCATTATTGGCCTGCCCCTGAAGATAAAGATTCTTTACGTATGTGTTGAATGCTCTTTTACGCTTTTCCAGGGTTAACCATTGTTCAATTTGTCCGATCAGCCAATCTAAATCCGGATGATCACCTTGTGGCCGCTCATCCAATAACTGAACAAAGTGATATTCATTGCCCGAACGATAAGTGGGGGATATTTCAGAAGGCCCGATGATGTTCAGGTACCGGTTCAGCATTGAAATGTCACCTCCGGCAATGGAAATGGGCCAGAAGCGTTCCGATTCCCTGATTTTGAGATCAGCATATTTGGAATACTCCTGGGCAACCGTTTCCCATTCAATCCCACGCATCAGATCGCGTTTGGCTCGTTCTGCATCCGAATTACTGCGAGCTATAAGATGGCGATAGCGAACATATCTCTCATCAAGTGTGAACTTATCCTTGTTCTGCTGATAGTAGTTTCGGGCTTCTTGTTCGCTTACGTCAATATCACCTTCAAATTCGGTAATGATGTAATCCTGCACAGCCTGAAGGATGTATTCTTCCCGAATTCGCTGTAGTTTCTCCTGCACCTCTTGGCGTTGGGTGAAGTTCAGACGCTGAGCTTCTTGTAAGATAACCTGTCTTCGTACCCATTCATCCCTGTAATTCAGAAAGGCAGATATACTATCCGACTGAAATATATGAGCAGGGATCTCTGCTCTTGCTTCTTCTTTTGTAAGCTGTTGATTCCCGACTTCGGCAAGAACTACGGGTTCAGAGCCGGTATCCTGTTTACAAGCCGATACCAAGAACAAAAGGGAGGCAAAAAGAAAAATACAGCGGATGTTTACCATGAGTTATGCATCTTTATCAAAGGCTTTGCGAAGCTTTTTAACGTGAACCTTCACCTTATATTTGTCTCGGAGTTGCTGCAGCCATTCCTTTTCCCGCTGAGGTTGGAATTCCGCCAGAATACGATTGAATGCCTCATTAAAAGTCATATTTCGGGCCGGCAGACGATCTTCCAGCCAGAATATTCCGCGTAAGTTGTTGTACTCAAAGGTTTCGGAAAAGCTGTCGATTTCCATTTCGCTGAGCCGATCAAATGGTTCTTGTGTAAAGTTTGTAGTGGAATCTGAAGAAACTCCGATTCTGTCAATTCTGACCTTTACACTGTCGGGAGAACCTCCGCCATTAACAAAGTCTTTAGCTTCCATGAGGATTGAATCGTGGCGGGCTGTCATTAAATAATAAAAGGGACGTTCGGGATACTGATACTTGCTGATATTTTCCTCATAAATTGAGCGAAGTCGTGCGGTATCAACAGTAGCAGGACTCCATACATTGTCCTCATTGATGTTATAAACTACCAGCCCATTCAGATAACTCTCTGATTGTTTTTCAAAATCAGGGTACTTATCCAGGGTCATTTCAATGATGTTATCATCTACAACTTTTCGTGCAAATTCATCCAGCAGATTACTTCGATAAGCATTTGCTTTTCTTTTACCATAGGTGTTCTGTACAAAATCGTGGTAATCGTCTATGGTGTAATTAACGCCATTGAAAGTGTAAACGGGTTCTTCTCCGAGACCTGCCGGTTTTGGTAGTGACGAAATTTGAGCGCTATCAAAAGCCATAACCCAATCTTTATACAAGTTTTCGGCTTCAAAGTGCTTTGTACCATCAAATTTCTTCTGAAGGAATTCCACTACGAACTGATTACTCTCTTCAAAGTAGGGGGTGTCACCCAGCTGCTCCATCAGCGCTTCATTTCGTTCTTCTTCAGAGGCATAGGTTTCCACGGAATCAATCTTAAAAATGTGGTACCCGTAATTGGTTTTAACCGGTTCAGAGTAAGGTTCGGAAGCGTCCTGACTGACAACAGCCTCCACAAAATCCATGGCAAAATTTTGACGATAACTTACCCAGCCAATTCTCCCGTTACTTCTTTTCGAAGCACCGTCTTCCGTAAACTGGTTAAGTACCAGATTCCAGGGCTGTCCGTCTTCCAAAGCATCATAAGCACTATGGATTTTATCGTAAGCAGTTGAGTCTCCGGTTCCGCGAACAAATATATGATTAACAAGTCGGGCCGGTGTTCGTTCTCTTTTATCCTGCAGTAATACAATATGGTATCCGAACTGAGTTTTGAAAGGCTCGGATATTTCACCTACTTCAAGTCCATAAACCACATCCTCAAATTCCTGAACCGTACGACCAACGGATATCCACGGGATATCTCCGCCCATACTGCGTCCACCTCTAACGGTAGAATACTTTTCGTTCACTTCATCCAGAGGTACTCCGTCTGTGATTTCTTGCCGGGCTTGCTTAAGTTTTGATAACGCCTCATCAACTTCTTGCTGAGGAGCGTTTGGGCCAGTAGCTACCAAAATATGATAAGTTTTGAGTTCCATTGCTGCCCGTTTTTTAAACTCATCAAAAACAGCTGGCTTAATTTCATTTTCTAACCAGTAAGCGTAGGCAGCCTGCTTTACATACGACTCATGTTCAGCTACCATAGCTGAATCTTCGTAATACCCCTGATCCTTAGCAGCGAGCAATTTGGCTTTATAATCAAGGTAAATAGGGAGGAAGGATTCGAGGTCTTCCAGGGTAGGTTCTTCGGAAGAACCGCTGCTGTAGTTCTTTTTCAGTTCAGCATAAGTAACTTCCTGTTTACCGACTTTCCCAACGACGGTTTTATCATTTTTTGATTGCCCTAATACCAAAGAGGGGGCAATACATAGTAGAAACAGACAAAAGAATAATCGATATGTTTTGTTCGCCATTGCGAATAGTGATTTAGTTTTCTTGATGGTTAGTTATTCTGATTAAAATAGCATTCCTGCGAAAGTAGCCGTCATTAAGTTAGCTAAAGTTCCCGCAAAAACAGCCTTAATTCCAAATTTTGCCAACTCTGACTTTCTGCTTGGGGCCAAACCTCCAATACCACCAATTTGTATGGCTATGGAAGAGAAATTAGCAAAACCACACAACGCGAAAGTAGCCATCGCTATTGTTTTAGGGGATAGCGTTGCGGCACTTACACCTTCTGCTAGTTTCAGGTAAGCTACAAACTCATTTAATACTATCTTGGTACCTAAAAGAGAACCCATATTCACGGCGTCTGACCAGGGTACACCAATCAGCCAGGCAATAGGAGCAAACAGCCAGCCCAGCATCATTTCTATGGTGAGGCTCTCTCCCAGAAGTCCGGTAATACCGGTGATATCACTTCCCCAGCCCAGAATACCATTAAACATAGCAAGCAGTGCAATAAAGGCTAACAACATGGCACCCACATTTAATGCAAGCTGAAGGCCTGTACCGGCACCCGAAGCTGCAGCATCAATTCCATTGGCATCCGTTTTCTCCACTTTCATGGAAACATCACCTTTAGTAACGGGTTCGCTATCTTCAGGAAATAAAATCTTAGCAATAACCAATGCGGCAGGGGCGGCCATTAAACTCGCCCCCAATAAACGTTCGGCAAATAGCTGCTGGGCAACCTGAATTTCAAGTCCGTTGGCTTCCGCAAAGGGGGTACCCAACATGGCTACATATGCGGCCATCACACCACCGGCAATGGTTGCCATACCACCGGTCATAACTACAAATAGTTCTGACTTGGTCATTTTCTTGATGAAAGGTTCAACAACCAGCGGTGCCTCTGTTTGTCCTACAAAAATATTGGACACCACCGATAAAGTTTCAGCTCCGGATGTTCCAAGTAGCTTTTGCATCCCTTTAGAAACCAGCCTCACAATAAATTGTAGAATTCCATAGTGATATAGGATAGCGGTCAGTGAAGCAAAAAATACAATGGTAGGCAATACCTGGAATGCGAAAAATACCCCTAAGCTGTCTTCATGTTCAGGACCATGACCTAATCTCCCGAAAATAAAGGAAGCACCTTCAGTGGTATAATTAAGGACCACCACAAAAAAGCTGGCCACCTTTTGGAAAAGGATCATCGGCCAGCCAAGCGGACTCCAGAATGCAGCGAGTACATCTGCCTTAAGAATAAAGATGGCAAGGATAAACTGTATCCCGATTCCTATGCCTACCAGTTTCCAGTTTATGTTTTTCTTGCTGTTGCTAAAAACGAACGCAAGCCCAAGCAGGCTTACAATTCCAATGATGCCGCGTATAATATCCATTAGGTGTGCTTTGAGTTTATTTCTTCTGTTTCGTCGGTACTTTCTTCTTCAGTTCCTTTTACAGCCGGATTCATAAATGGTTTGATAGGCCTGCCACGGCGTCGGTCAACGGGAGGGCGGAAGCAGTGCCGGGCCCGGGGTTCATAGGCATCGTATTCGCCAACCAGCACCTGTCCTTCTTTTTCAACAACTCGCTGTGAGTAGTGAGCCATGGTGCCGCTTTCGGCACAAACAGCGTGTAGCTTGGTTACATATTCAGCTATCGCCAGGAGATAGGGCATAGGACCAAACGGTTGCCCTTTAAAATCCATATCCAGCCCGGCTACAATAACGCGTTTACCATCATTGGCAAGTGTATTGGCTACATCCACAACCCGGTCATCGAAAAACTGGGCTTCATCGATGCAGACAACACGGGCATCTCCGGTAAGTAAAACGATTTGATCGGCCGTGTCTACTAAAATACTGGGAAGGGCCGTTTCATTATGAGATACTACTTCATTGTCGCTGTAACGTTTGTCGAGAGCGGGCTTAACCACCACTACTTTTTGTCCTGCAATGTGTGCGCGCTTTGCACGGCGTATCAGTTCTTCGGTTTTTCCGCTAAACATGCCGCCACAAACGACTTCAATCCATCCAAATTCCCGCGGTGCTAACGAAGGTTCGTTAATCATCTAGTGCTTTACTTATTAATTGAACCCTATAATTTTGAGGACGGAATATATTTGGGTATTCGGACAATTGGAAAAACTAATTCTGAAGATTTATATGACAGTAGATCTCATATTTTTGATTTGACTGACTTCTCGTAAGCACAGTTAGTTTTTGTACATCAAATGTATAACGGAAGGGTTTCTCAAGGTATCTCTGCTGAATTTGGATGAATACATTTGAATCTAATTTTCTGGCAATGGTTAAATGAGGGGTGGTACTACTGTAAAATTTTGCAGTCTTCACCACTTCCTTCTTTAAGGCTTTAAACTCATTGATTATAGAATTGTACGTATGAGATGGTTCAACACCAATATAAAAGGTATTCCCGGAGTCAAATGTTCTAAAATCCTGCAATCTCATCTCGAATGTTGAAAACAGAGAAATTCTTCTTTCAATTTTAGACAGTACATGATCCATCCTTTTTTGAGTAACCAGAAAATTGCTGACCGTAATATGGGCCTTGGACTTTTCAGATTTAAACGAACCAAACTCCTCTTTAAGCTCTTTCTTTAAAATGGAAACATAATCGATCACGTTTTTAGGCGGCTCTATAAGAATCAGAAATTCATTCACTCTTATATCTTCCGTAAATAGCGGTAACTGTATTTCTTTTCGCATAATGACTCTCCTTTATTGATTACACATATTATTTACATATAAATTACAAAGCAGTCAATAGCTGATACATAATTTTTACATATACCTTCAGATTGCTATCTTAGGCGTATGAAAAAATTCGTTCTTAAAAAAGAAGAACCCCTTAAACGTCCGGAAGACTATTCCATTCCTTATGCTGAATTGTTGAATAAACAACAGCTGGATGCTGTTTTTCATGAAAAGGGTCCGGCGTTAGTTGTAGCAGGTGCAGGCACGGGAAAAACCCGGACGTTAGTTCACCGGGTAGCCCGTTTGGTAGAAAGCGGTATAAATCCGTCACATATTTTGCTTCTCACTTTTACCCGAAGAGCGGCCAAAGAGATGCTCAACCGTGCCAGTAATATACTTGATGAGCGGTGCAAGCAGGTACAAGGTGGTACTTTTCATTTCTACTGCAGCCTGCTGCTACACAGGCATGCGGAGATTATCGGGTATCCTTCCAATTTCACCATTATAGATACAGCTGATGCACTGGAGGTTATTCAGTTTGTACGAACGGAACTAAAACTGAACAAAAAGAAGAAAAGGTTTCCTAATAAAAATACGCTGCTGAATATCATCAGTACATGTATCAATAAACATCTGGATCTGCGTGTGGTTTTGCAGGAACACTATCCTCAGTTTTTGGAACAGGAAGAGAAGATCGAACAAGTAGGGCTGGCTTACCAGAAGTACAAGGAGAAGAACTTTGTAATGGACTTTGATGATCTCCTCATAAAAACGCGGCAATTACTTACACAGCATGATGATATTCGGGTTAAAGTAGCTTCCAAAAATCAGTTTGTGATGGTGGACGAGTTCCAGGACACCAACAAATTACAGGCAGAATTAACTGAGCTATTTTCCAGTGTACACGGTAATGTTATGGCAGTAGGGGATGATGCCCAGAGCATCTATTCGTTCAGAGGAGCAGATCATCAGAATATCATGGATTTCCCCGAGCGTTTTGAAGGAACTAAACTGATCAAGCTGGAGGAAAATTATCGGTCAACACCACAAATTCTGAATGTAGCCAACAATCTGCTTAAACAAGCCAGCTTCAAATTTGATAAGCAGCTTTATTCAGAGAATAAAGACGGTGACCTTCCGGCGTTGGTACAATCTTCCAGCGAGCACGATCAGAGTCGATTCATCACACAGGCGGTGTTGCAACTCAGAGAGCAGGAGATGGAGCTGAACGAAATGGCTGTGCTGTTCCGTAATGGGCGTGATTCCTTTGATTTGGAAGTAGAACTCAACCGAAAAAATATTCCATTTGTTAAGTACGGCGGACAAAAGTTCACGGAAGCAGCCCACATCAAAGATGTACTGGCTCACATCAGGGTGTTGGTTAATCCTATGGATACCATTGCCTGGAACAGAGTGTTGATGCTGCTGGATGGAATAGGCCCAAAAACTGCTCAGGACTTGTTCGAATGGATTCGCCTTGCCAAGAATCCTTATCGATTGGATCTTTCAGACACGACAAGTCAATCGTATATCAAACAGTTGAAAGTACTCAGTAAACTGTTGGTTGAGCTGAAGAAAAATGATCATTCAGTGGCCAAAGTAGTAGAACTAATTGTGGACTATTATCGTGATTTTTGTAAAGATCGATATGATGACTACCCAAAGCGCCTTAAAGACTTAGAAGCGTTTATTAATGTATCAGATAGCTTTACATCACTCCCCAAAATGCTGGAAGAACTGGCGTTGGATCCGATAACTGCAACTGCGGTTGATACCGAGCAGAAAACCAAAGAGGAGAACCCATTAATTTTAAGCACCATTCATTCTGCAAAAGGGCTGGAGTGGAAGCACGTATTCATCATTCAGTGTCTGGATGGAATTATTCCATCCGCCTATTCTGTAGAAGATGAAGAACAGTTGGACGAGGAATTACGCTTGTTATATGTAGCCGCAACTCGCGCAAAGGATATGCTTTATTTCAGTTATCCGGTGCTGGCCCAATCTGCATATGGCGATTATTTCACACAACCGTCCCGCTTTCTAAAAGAAATGAATGACGAACTGGTTGAGGAATGGAAACTCATAGAAGAGGAGCAGCAACAACAGATTGAAGAAGGAAACCAACAGCAATTGACCGACTAATTTCATTACTTCTCCCTGAATTAGAACCGGAACCCAATCAACGATCGTTGTTCAAGAAATACTTTCTATTCATCGCTATTTCATTATCAGTAAAACTGCTGTTTGCACAAGGATTTAATGCAACCAGTGGTCGAAATCACCCCGAATTAAATTGGCAGGTAGCTGAGACCGACCATTTCTTCATTATGTATCCGGAGAGAATTTCCGGGATTGAAGCCAAGGCAGCTGCAATTGCAGAAAAAACCTATAACGCCCTTTTCAAAAATCTGGAAGTTACCTTCGATCAAAAAATACGCATTTACCTTTCTGATGAGGATGAAGTAAACAACGGCTTTGCGGTTCCGTTCAGCCGGCCTTATACCAATATTTGGGTAAACCTGAACGATTACAGCGAAATCTGGACAGGGCAGGAAAAATGGCTTCGTAAAGTAATAGCTCATGAATTAGCTCATATTTTTCATTTTGAGGCGGTTAAATCGCCTTTGGGTTTGCTTCAATATACTTTCGCCAATCCGCTACCCAGCTTTTGGACGGAAGGGTTAGCACAGTATGAAACGGAAGAGTGGGACTCTCAACGTGGTGACCGATGGCTGAGAAAAGCAATTTTTGATGATGACCTGAGCTACAGCTCAGGGCAATCCCTTGAGGATGGGCGCTTACGCTATGCATTGGGAAATTCTCAATTGCGCTATTTTACTGAGCAATATGGGGACACTTCTCTTGCAAACCTTTTACAGCACAGAAAAAAATTGTTTGGTCTGATTGAATACCATGATTTTGGCAGTGCCTTTGATGAAACAGTGGAGGGAGGCTACAGCAGTTTTTTTGACAAATGGCGCAAGCATGTTAATGTGTACTACAATACGGTAGCATCTCAAATGGAGCGAACCGATTCTCTGTATGCTGATGAATTCAGTTTTCCCGGTCAGTTTTATTTTGATGCCGCTGTAAGTCCTGATGACAGCCTGCTTGCAGTTCTGTCGCTTACGTCTATGTCGCGACCGGTTCGCAGACTTTATATCACTTCAACAGATTCAGCCCGTAACAACACACTGATTGCAGAGGGAGCCATTAATTCTGATGTGAACTGGCTCGACAATAACCGTCTTGTTTATTCACGGAAGGTAAGAGGGAAGCACTCATCTCTTATCAATGATCTGTTTTTGTACGATGTAGAAAAAGAAGAAGAAATTCAGCTTACCGTAAACCGAAAAGCCAAATTTCCGGTTGCCGGTTCTTCCCAACATCAAATGGGGTATATAGTTAATGAAAATGGGACGGGGAATCTATTTGTAATGAATCCGGAGGACCGCAAAGAGGAGAGGATTACAAATTATTCAGGAGATATTCAGCTGTTATGGCCACTTTGGATTGAGCATGAAAAAGCCTGGCTGGTTCACAAGTTTGAGGAAAACGGAGATCGCCACTTAGTTCTCATTAATCCCAAAACCGGTTCTGAAAGATCAATAGACCAGGGGCAGGTTGATAACCGAAAAGCTATACTTAGTCCTGACGGAAGTAAAATATCGTATATCTCGTTGAGAGATGAAGTTCCCAATGTATTCATTTATGATTTTGAATCCGGAGTAGAATCCCGGTTCACCAACCTGTTTACCGGCGGGGAAATCTTTGGCTGGGTTTCCGACTTCGACTCAACCGGTGAAGAACATCTGCTTATAGGGGCATCAGAATCCCGAAAACAAGACAAGTTGTATTTTGTTTCCGCAGCCAGAGAAGTATACCAGCCGGAGTTGAATTTACCGGAAACTTATGCCAGCTGGAGGCATCAATCCCCAGCGAATGACATTCCATCAACTATTGACTCAAATTCGGAGTTAATTTCAGACCGTTATTCATACAACGCGTTCCAAAACCTGACTCACGTTATCTCTTTTGGCTTTCCATACTATTCCAATAAAAACGATTGGGGGTTATTTGCTACCTCTAACTGGACGGAACCTCTGGCCAAACACACCATCTCAGGTGGAGGCTGGCTTTCAGTACCCGATCCGATGAATAAATCTTATGGGGCACTTTCCTACATTAATAATCAACTTTATCCAACTCTGACCTTTTCTGTATATCGAATACCGGAGAATGGACAATATTATGGGGAAGAATTTCTTTTTGAGGAGTATACCGGTGGAGATATTACCATTAATTGGCCGTTGGATATTTTTTCTTCTTCTTATCAAAGCAGCAGCTGGTCGGTAAAGCTCCGGCATTATTCAACAGACCCAATGGGTGAGAACAGGTTCACATCAAATCCAAATCTGGAAGCTCCGCAAAATGCAACGGTCACAGATCTCAAGCTCAGCTGGCAAATCAAGAAGCAGCGCCCCTGGAAACACAATAGCTATCATCCGCTGGATGGAACCGGAGTGCGATTGAGCGTCAAAGCTTCAGAGAAAATTCTTGGTTCAGATACCCGGACACTGACTACTGACATTCACTCCTATACCATTCAGCCTTTTCTTGGATTAAATAGAATTTTTATGGAAGGGAGATTCCAATCTCAATGGGGAAATAATTTACCTCAAAACTATATCGGCTTTTCCCGGTACGACAATGTCGATATCAGCCTGCCCAATGATATCCCACTACAGTTTTTTGGCGAGAACGAACGCATCAGAGGATATCGAGCATTTGTAACCGGCAAGCAGGTAGCTTTTGGAAGTGTTGAATACCGAATTCCTTTCATACCATCATTACAAACGCAGATATTGGGTTTCATCCGCCTGGGCGGAGTGAGTCTTTCCCTTTTCTCTGACGCCGGGGTGGTTTGGGACGCTCAATCCGAATCAGGTGAAACCGGAACTATTCAAAGGTGGGGAGCAGGGGCAGAACTGAAAAACGAAATTTCAATAGCCGGCTTATCTATTTCACATGCGTTTGGGATCGCTCAGCCGGCTCAACAATTATTCACCGATACTAAAACGGATATTTACTATAGAATACAAGCGGTTGTGCCTTTTTAATCCGAGCGCGGCTCAGCTTTCTTCTTCACGCATATATTTACGTTGCATGTACATATCCACGATTAGCCAGATAACCGGGTAAGGGGGGAATAAAACGGCTAATATAATTTGCCAGTCTTTACCTTTCTTTTGGCCTCCATCATAGGGAAGAGATATCCCTGCGATACCCGCTATCCAAAAAATAAAAAAGATGAATAATGAAAACGCAGTAATGAGTGCGCCAAAGAACCCGAGATTGTCATAAAAGCTTTGAAGCATAGTTAATATAGTGCTGAATAATGCGTACCTTTATTGCTTGTTCAATCTAAGAATCTAAGACTTAAAATGCTCCCAGTAGTTTCCATTGTAGGACGCCCCAACGTCGGTAAATCCACATTATTTAACAGACTCATCGGAACCCGAAAGGCAATTGTTCATGATGAGTACGGTGTAACCCGAGATCGCCACTACGGAGAATCGTTCTGGAACGGCCGTGATTTCACCGTTATCGATACCGGAGGATACCTGCCTGACGAAATGAATGTCATGGTTGTGGGAATCCGCGAACAGGTGCACATTGCACTTGAAGAGTCGGACGTGATTTTGTTCGTGGTAGATGTGAAGGATGGAATCAATACGCTCGATAAGTCTGTAGCTAATCTTTTGCGCCAGCAGGATAAGCCTGTTATTCTGGTCAGTAACAAAGCGGACAATGAAGAACGACGCATGAATTCCACCGAATTCTATGAGCTTGGTTTTGACGAACTGTTTCCTGTGAGCTCTATCAATGGAACCGGAACCGGTAATTTACTGGATCGCGTAGTGGAATTATTGCCGGAAGAAGAAGAGCCGGAAGAGGATAATGATACTCCAAAGCTCGCTTTTATCGGCCGCCCGAATGTAGGGAAAAGCAGCTTGTTTAATGCATTGTTAAATGATGAAAGAGCAATCGTTACCGACATTGCCGGTACTACCCGCGATGCCATCAACAGTAACCTGCAGTACGACGGAAAAGAATACCTGCTTGTAGATACCGCAGGATTGCGCAAACGCACCAAAGTAAAAGAGAATATCGAGTTCTACAGCACCTTGCGTACCGACCGGGCTATACGCGAGTGCGATATTGCCATTTTGATCGTTGATGCCATGCAGGGGTTTGATGCACAGGATAAACGGGTAATACGGGAAGCCGAGAAGTTTAATAAAGGGCTCGTTATAGTTCTTAACAAATGGGATTTGGTTCCCGAAAAAGACACCAACACCGTTCGTGATTTCGAGGATTATATTTATACCACGGTTCCTCAGCTCTATTACGTCCCGATCGTAACGATTTCAGCCCTGAACAAAACCCGAATTCACCGTGTTCTGGACGTTGCCAATGAAGTAATTGCAGAGCGTAAAAAAGAAATTTCAACCCCAGACTTTAATGACTTCCTGGAGCAGATGTTAGGAGAGAAGCCCTTGCCTATGAAAAGGGGACAGCAGCTTAAGATAACTTACGCAACACAGGTTAAAAGTAATCCGCCGGTGTTCAAATTTTTCATGAACAGCCCACACGAATTGCCACCGAACTACCGTAAGTTTATTGAAAATAAAATCCGGGAACGGTTTGGTTTCCTGGGTGTACCGATTACCATGGTTTTCCGCCAAAAATAATATAGAAAAGCTCATAAATAACTTTGATGCTAACCCAACAATGGTTTATTTTTGAGTGCTAATACAGACACGAAAACGATTCGAATTGAATGGCTAAGAATCTCGAAAAACCTACAGTAAACGCACTAAGCGATAATTATAAGAATGAGCGGAAGCTTAATTTTCTTGAGAAACTGTACCTGCCTGAGATATTTAAAGGTTTGTGGTATACCCTCAAACAAATGTTTCAGCCCACATTCACGCTAAATTACCCGGAAGAAAAGTGGGATCCACCTGCTATTTTCCGTGGTCGTCCGGTTTTGGTTGAAGACCATAACAAAGAACGATGCGTAGCTTGTGGACTGTGTGCTCGTGCTTGTCCACCGCTTGCCATTAGCATGCAGGCCAAGGAGACCGAGGATGAGAAGGAGCGTTATCCTGACTTTTTTGAAATCAATATGCTCCGGTGTATTTATTGTGGATATTGCGAAGAGGTTTGTCCTGAAGAAGCCATTGTAATGAGTAAGGATTATGATATTGTATTTGAATCAAGAGAAGACGCCATTTACGATAAAGAGCGTTTATTGGTACCAAAAGAAGATGTAGCCGATCGACTTGAGTATCTTAAGAAGTATAGAAATCGTCAATTCGGTTCTTTCTGGGACTTCCAGGAAGAGAATAACATTCACTCCGTAAGAGATAGAGACAAAGACTGGAATACCGGTTTGTCTTTGGTTGATATGATTGAGCAGCAAGAAGAAAATGATTCAACCCCGGCATCTTCCAGCTGGAATACCTAATTACTCTTACAAGATGGATATTAAACAAAGCCAGATTGATTCCCTTATTGATGATGTAGCTTACCTTGAACATGAGGCGGAAGCCCTCAAATATGTTATCGATTCTGTTCCTTACGATGAAACCCCGCCCGGAAAGCGATCCATTGCTGAGATCCTTATGTTTCTGGACCACGCTCAACAAAATTATTACCGCGAAGTGATTGAGGATGCATTTAAAAGTGTGAGGCCCATCAACCTGAATGCGTATACCGATCCGGAAGAAACTTTTGAGAAAGACGAAGAGCTGGCTAAAGACATTCAGAAGCTCCTCTACAAAATTTCAAAACACCGTGTTGCCATCTTAAATCTCATTAAGAACATCAATCTAATTGATTGGGAGAGAGAGATTACCAAAGGAAGGCAAACGATATCTCTCTATGAATTTACCAGTCAAATGGTACGTAAAGAACGAGCTACACTGAAGGAAATAGCTGATCTTGTACTTACCTATCAAAGCAGCAAGCAGATGCAACGGGAGCTGGAAAGCAGAAATCCGGAAAGCTGATGGAACCGGCTAAATGGATTGATTTAGTTGTATCACTTTCATTCGGAACGGTTTGCTTCCTGTTGTTAAAGCGATTTATCCAGCGTAGAACCATGCTGGATCTCTACTTTAGTCTCGCTGCTTTATTTATTTCCATTCCGTATGTGCTTGATCTCTTCCGTATGGAACCGTCAATTAACCTCTTTCAATGGGGGAAACTAGTAGCTGTTACATTTTATATAAGCGGGCTATTGGTACTCATTCGGGAATCAAAACCTATATTTGCCCGATTTCCGTTATACCTGACTGCATTACCTTTTGTAAGTTTTCTTTTTTTCCCGCTTATCATCGATTCTATTGTCATAAAAGACCTCATAAACGCCATTTACCAGGGAGGGGCACTGGCCGTAACGGTGCTTGTTTTTACCATAAATCAGGCCCGCAAGCGAAGAAGGAGATACTATATCATAGGTCTCAGCAGCATCGGGTTTTCATATCTCGCATATTGGCTCGTATTTAACCGAACCACTCCGGAATTAATATGGATTTCAGAAATATTACTATCAGTGGGAATTCTTTTTATAACTTATCGATTTATCAAAAGCGAAGATTTTAATAGCCAATAACTAAAAGCAGCAGGTACATGGAAACGGCCCCGGATTTCACACTGAAAAACACCAAGAATGAAGACGTTTCATTATCTGATTTCAGAGGTGAGAAGAATGTAGTTCTGCTTTTTTTCCCGCTGGCTTTTAGCGGAGTTTGCACAAAAGAACTTTGCTCAACCAGAGACAACCTGAAGATATATAATTCTTTGGATGCTGAAGTTCTCGCTATAAGCGCAGACAGTTTTTTCACTTTAAAGGCATTCAAAGAAGCAAACAATTTAAATTTTTCGCTTCTAAGCGACTTCAATAAAGAAGTAAGCGCAAAGTACGACTCATTATATGAGAATTACTTCGGAATGAAAGGCGTACCCAAGCGATCGGTATTTGTTATTAATAAAGAGGGAAGAATTGCCTACCAGGAAATACTTGAAGACTCAGGCAAAATACCGAACTTTTCTAAAGTACAAGAAGTACTTGCCAGCTTGTAGCAATCACTTTTTGAAAAGCATTTTAGTAGTTGGGTTCAAAGCACATTGTTAATAAAGGGAAGAGGTCTATATCAGAACAATAAGCGTACTTTACATAATATAAATTATATGAACAGCAGCTTATATTTTAATTACATTATTATAATTATAATGAGCTTATAAAATCTTCTTACCTTGTCGATAACATGTTGGGTCTGTGAATACAAATAAAATATCTTAGCGTGGCATGAAAATTATTATAGTTGAAGACGATGACGATAAAGTTTTATCCCTGCTTCTTTCAAAAATGATCGAACGATTGAACTATGAGGTTCTCGAAATTATCACAAAAGGTCAGGAAGCAATTGACAAAATTGAAGCTCTGAATCCCGACCTGGTTTTGATGGACATCATGCTTGAAGATGAGGTTGACGGAATTGATGCTATGACTGCCCTTCGGGAAAAATCAAATGACGTACCTGTTATCTATATCACCGGAAACTCAGATCCGTTAAACCGCGAACGAGCTAAAACTACGGATTTCATGGATTACCTTATAAAGCCGGTTAGTTTCGATGAACTGAAAAGTACCATCCACCGCCTCGCAGCAAACGAGTCCTGAGCATTTCTGATCAGGACTGTTTATCCTACTTGTATGATTAGACTAATATTCGTTACGAATTCAGCTGTTAGTATCTTGTAACCTGAATGCAACCGGCAAGCTGTAGCGCACTATCACAGGCTGACCTCGCTGTTTACCCGGTTTGAATTTTACTTGCTTCACTGCTTTCAGAGCTTCCTCATCACAGCCACCACCAATTCCTCGCACTACAACCGGATCAACAACATTTCCTTCCTTGTCGATAAGGAATTGAACCACAACGCGACCTTCAATTCCGGCCTTCAGAGCCATTTCAGGATACGTAATGTGTTTTTGAACGGCTGCCAAACCACCTATCAGTTCCGGCATTTGTTCCACCACTACGAAGATCTCCTCTTCTTCCTCTTGTTCAATCATTCTCGGAGGTGGCGGTGGCAATTCCATAATGGCCGCATCCATATCCAGTTCAGCATCAAGATCAATGATTTCATCTTCTATGATTTCATCGTTAGGAACTTCGACGGGAATCATCGGGCGAGGTGGCGGCGGAGCCTTAACCTCTTGTTTTGTTTGCACGATTTCTTCCATAAAAACAACCTCTTGCTTGTCAATAATTACTGTTTTGCTGTTTTCAGAAGGTTTAATCGTCAACTTGGATGCGGAAATGAAAATGAGCAGTGAAAGCATAAAGCCAATTTCCAGGCGTACCAAATAGCCTTGTTTCAGATCGTTCTTACGGTCGATTATTTTTACCGGGCCTCTCATAGTATCCTCCTTTCTATTTAGAAGTTACTATAGAGTACTCTGCATTAGTGAAGATTGTATGAAGGGCTTTTCTAAGCGGTGATAACTTTTAAAGCTTCAGGTAAAACCGAAAATTTGTGATGGTTTTTTTCAGGCACTTGTTCTCCATCAGCATGTGACTTAAGCGGATATTCTGTTGAAATGGTCACAGAATCTGTAAACGAATATTTATCTACGATCTGCTTGTTGAAGGAGAAACCAAATGACAGCTTCAGAAACTCAAGAATCAGTCGTAACCGGGAAACCGCCTTTACCACAATAAGCTCAACTTTGCCGTCAGAGTTTACTGACGACGGAGAAATTTGATACTTCCCTCCTTCAGACTTTCCATTTGCTACGGCTATCATCCAAACTTGCTGTTCAATAACCTCAGTTCGACCTGAAATAGAAATTTCGGCTCTAAGGGGCTTAGATATCGATAAAGCTTTCAATCCTCCCACAAAATACCGCAAAAAACCGCTTTTTAAGCCCGACTTTGATGCATAATAATTGGTCAGCCCGTCTACGCCAATCCCGAAAGTATTTAGGAAGTATCCCCAATCACTGCTGATTACGTCGATGCGCTTAGTTTTTTCTCCGATCAGTACCTTAACATTTCGGTTGAAATTACCATCCAAGCCAATGCTTTGGGCAAAATCATTACCGCTGCCAAGGGGAATTACTCCAAGAATGCAGTCGCTACCTATAAGCCCGTTGGCCACCCGGTTCACTGTTCCATCTCCACCGCAAGCTACAATATGGGTATGATCCACCGATCTTTCGCGTACAATTTCCGTGATGGAGTCATCCTTCTTTATATATACAAAGGAAGTATTGGGAAATTTAACTTTCAGTTCTTCTTCATTGTTTCTGAAGAAAGCCTCAGCTCGAAATGCATTGGATGCACAGTTTATAATGAAGCAATATGAAGGCTTCTTGCTCAATCGAAGTGTTTAACGTTGAGTGAAAACTTCCCTTTTTTATCAGAACGCAGCTTAATTTTATCAATGATGGCATCAATGGAGACTGCTCCCTGAATGGCTGTAAAATTAAATCCGTCTTCTTTGATATGCTTTATGGGTGTTTGAATTCGAAGCGGATCAAAAACAATCAAGAGCAGCCGTTCTTCTCCTTCAAAGTAATGATTAATGACTTCTTCAGCATTTTCGCCTGTAAAAGAACGAACGTAACCAGACTCTTCAATTGAATCAGGACTAAAGCTTCCGTTGTCGGATACATTCTTCCAGTCGGAAGGTTTAATGGCGGTAAATAATAGATCTATTTCCAAGGTATCAGTTAGTTATTTGTTATATGCAAAATGAATTAGGGCATCGCCCTTATTTACTACAGGGCAATTATTTAGACCAATCACCATGCCGTCATGTGGAGCTACAACGCGGGAGTTTAGTTCTCCATATGGGTCTTTTATAGATCCCAGTACCTGTCGCTTGTTGAACTCCTCTCCAAGCTCGGCTTTGGTGATAAATAAGCCGGCATTTTTGGTCCGTATCCATGTAGAGCTATTAAATACTTTTGTGTCATTAGGCTCGGGAGCATTCTTAATCATTCCCAGGTGTTTCATGAGCCTTTGCGTGCCGTCAATTCCTTCCTCAATGCCGGTTTCGTCGTAACGAAGCGATTCCCCGGTTTCATACACCAGGATTTCCTTTCCTTTTTTATGAGCCGCACTCCGGAAGGATTTTGAGATCAAAGATGAATGCATCATAACCGGAGCACCCATCGCTGCTGCCAGTTCTTTGGCTTTCTTTATCTTGAATGAGCAACGAATCTGTGGGTAATTAGCCCGGGCAGCTCCTCCGGTGTGAAAATCAATGCCACAGTCCACCTCCGGAATAATCTCCTTCATCAGCGTATGAGCCAGCAATTTAGCAAGCGATCCGCCTTTAGCACCCGGAAAACTTCGATTGATATCTTTTCCGTCCGGCAGTCCACGTGAGTTCTGAATAAAACCGTAAATGTTCACAATCGGGATGGCGATAACAGTCCCTTTCTCCGGTACAACGATTTCACGTTCAATCATTCGGCGAACGATTTCAACGCCATTAACTTCGTCTCCGTGGAGCCCACCGGTAAGCAACAAAACCGGGCCATCTTCCGGAGCACGATAAACCAATACCGGTAAATCAATACTCGTATAAGTTGGCAACCGGGCAATATTGAGATTAACTATCTTTTGCTCCCCAAGCCCAATTTTCTGCTTATTAATGGTTATAAACTCAGGCATGCTTCTTCGCTTTTTTCTTGCGGGCGGGATTTTTTTGACGCATTTCTACCGCTTTTTCAATATAGCGTATGATTGTAGCAGCAATATCCTTTTTGGTGGTTTTTTCAATCCCTTCCAGTCCCGGAGACGAGTTTACTTCCAAAATCAAAGGACCGCGATCGGATTGCAGCATATCGACACCGGCAATTTGAAGATCCATAGCCCGGGCGGCAGTTAATGCGGCATCTTTTTCACTCTTGGTGAGCTTAATGAGTTCTCCGGTTCCTCCCTGGTGTAAGTTAGAACGAAACTCTCCCTCTTTCCCCTGCCGTTTCATAGCACCAACTACTTTACCATCTACAACGAAAGCACGGATATCTGCCCCTTTGGATTCTGATATAAACTCCTGAACAATAACACGGGCTTTCATAGCATGAAAGGCTTCAATGATGGATTCAGCCGCTTTCTTGGTCGGCCCCAGTACCACACCATGCCCCTGCGTACCTTCCAGTAATTTCACAATAAGCGGTGCTCCGCCAACCGATTCAATCAGTTTTTTTACCTCTTTAGAATAATTGGTAAATACCGTTTTAGGCAGCCCCACACCGGAGCTGGCCAGCAGCTGAAGGCTGCGAAGTTTATCTCTGGACCGAACCAGTGCTTGTGAATGCACAGCGCTGAACACTTCCATCATTTCAAACTGGCGGACTACAGCCGCTCCATAAAATGTAACCGATGCCCCGATGCGTGGAATGATGGCATCCAGATAATCGATCCTCTCACTTTTATAATATATTTTGGGGTTGTCCTGCTCTATCACGATATCACACTTCAGGTGGTCAATCACTTCCACGTCATGCCCCTTTTCTTCGGCCGCTTCCACCAAACGTGATGTAGAGTACAGAGATTTGTTTCTGGAAAGAATTCCTATTCTCATTATTTAAGAGTCCTTGTTCTTTATAGTCTTTGAAAGATTTTTACTTGTAACATCCACCATAAATGGGCCTTTTTTCAGGAATTTTCTACCGATTAAAAGTGGGTACTTCATAGCAGAACGATCAGTGAGCGAGAATTCGATGGTATAAACTGAACCGAAAAACTCAATCTTAGTCTGAATGAAGTAACGGTGTTCTATTTCTCCGTTCGAACTTTTGACTTCCCGCCTATCAAAAACCGGCATTTCAAGCATCTGCTCATTGTACGCCTCATGGTCCGGGTCAAGCAAATAAAAACGAATCCAGGACTGCCCTTCCTTTTCGAAAGGCTCCAAATGATGGCAGTGCAGACTCGAAGTAAAAGCCCCGGTATCAATTTTGGCTTCCAGATCGGTGAAATTCCATTCCGGTAAATTTACCAGTTCGATACGACCAATAATTTTTGGGTTGGATGTGTTCATAGGATTTCCAAAAATACAGGTTTTATAGCCCTTATCACATTTCCATTTTAATTTGTTTAGCTCTGGTTTCGTTTTCCTATCTTTGGCAAAAAGCTCAAAGAAACTTCTTTTATGCACTACCTGAAACACACTTTTATTCTGTATGCCCTATTTTTTGCTTCCTGTAGCACGGTTCAACAAACTACCTTACCCGATAACCCCACCACTCAAGCTACCCTGTGGGTTCAAAATGCGGCCGAGTATGACGCTATAACCATGCAAACCTACGCCACGGCCATGCGAACCCTCCCCCTTCCACTCGAAGATTCATTCTGGACAGCTTCTTTGAATCAGGAAGAAAGCGAGAACTTCATGAAACTCCCTCCTGCTATTATCATGGACGTAGACGAGACGGTTCTGGATAATTCCCCATTTCAGGCGCGGATGATAAAACAGGGCAAGGATTTTAATACCGAAGACTGGAATGCATGGTGTAAAGAAGCTAACGCAGAGGCTATTCCCGGTGCGGTAGAGTTTGCCAACTATGCAGCCAATCGCGGCGTAACCATTTTCTATATCACCAACCGCGGTTATGAAGTGGAAGAAGCTACCCGCCAAAATCTGATTGATGAAGGATTTCCCGTTTCTAATTCCATAGACAACATCATGACAAACGGCGAAGAACCCGGGTGGAGTTCCTCTAAAACAGAGCGCCGCCAACAAGTGGAAGAAAACTATCGAGTGGTCATGGTTATCGGGGATGATTTAAATGATTTCATGCCCGCTAAGGATATCACTCAAAAAAAGCGAACCGAACTTGTTAAGGAAAACAGCGAATGGTTTGGGCGACGATGGTTTATCCTGCCCAACCCGGTTTATGGGTCCTGGGAGCAAGCGCTTTTTGATTTTGAGGATGGTTTGAGTGAATCAGATCGAGTCGAGATTCTGAAAGAACGATTAAATGATAAAGGAAATAATTAAAATTTGAGTAGGTTAACTACAGAGTAGCTAACTGTAAATTCTGATTTTATATGAAATTCTTTTACTTACTTGCAGCAATTTCCCTTTGTGTACATCCCATGGCTCTTTCACAAATAAAATTTGAGGAGCCCAAAAAAGAAATACCGGACCGTAAACCTCCCATATCATCTGTTTATCTTGACTTGTTAGGAAATGCTTATACCTATTCATTGAATTATGATTACATAGGAAAAGAGAATATCGGATTTCGTTTTGGGATCACTCCTTATTTTGATACGAGAGACCCGGATGAACTACCGAACGACCAGCGTAACGATGAATTCTCACAAAGCTTTTTGCTGGTAGGCATGGGTAACTATTATTTCGGTGATGGTGTCCATCGTTTAGAAACCGGACTTGGAGTAGTGCTTTCCATCAATGACCGTAATATAAGGCCGGGTTTACCCGATTACCCGGCATTGACCGGAACAGTTGGGTATCGGATACTTCCTAATAAAGAAAATATTACAATCAGAATTGCATTTACTCCTATTTTGTCCGGAAATAAATTCTACCCGCATTTTGGTTTTTCATTTGGATATATTTTTAATTGATTTATGAATTTACCTTTCCCTACCCTCTACGTTGATCTTGATATTGTCCGGTCCAATATTGCCCAAATGTCATCTAAAGCAAAAAATGCCGGAGTCGAGTTTCGCCCTCATTTTAAGACGCATCAGTCCATAGCCTTAGGTAGGATTTTTCGTGAATTTGGGGTGAGTGGCATTACCGTTTCTTCCTTAAAAATGGCTGAATTCTTTCTTAATGATGGATGGGATGATATTACTATTGCATTCCCTGCCAATGTGTTAGCGCATGAATCTTATAATGAGATTTGCAAGCTGGCCTCGCTTAAAACTCTGGTCATATCGGAGGAAGTGGTTCATAATCTCGATCAGAAGTTAGAGCACGATCTCGGCTTGTATATTGAAATTGACCCAGAGTATGGACGAAGCGGAGTTCCGGTTTCAGAGTTGGATCGTATCAAATCTTTATTGAGTACCATTGAAAACTCTGACCATTGCTACCCCGCCGGTTTTTATTGCCATGCGGGACATACGTATAAAGCCAGGTCTTCAGCTGAGGTTGAGAAAATCACCAGGGAAGCTCTTCAGAAATTAGAAGCGCTCAGGTCGCATTTCCCTGATCTTCCCATTTGCTTTGGCGACACTCCCTCCTGTAGCGTGCTGGATGATTTTGGTCCTGCAACTCAAATAAGCCCCGGTAATTTTGTGTTTTACGACTGGATGCAGGTTCAAATCGGTTCCTGTACCCCTAATGAGATTGCTGTTTATATGGAATGTCCGGTTATAGAAAAATTCAGCGACCGTAATCAGGTGCTTATTCATGGTGGAGCCGTTCATTTTTCAAAAGAATCCATCCAATTAGATGATTATGCGAGCTTTGGGGAACCGGTTCTCAAGTATCTCTCGGAAGAAACCTATGTAAAAAGTCTTTCCCAAGAACACGGCATCATACAATGCAGCCCTGATGTGTTTAGTAAACTCAACATTGGAGAAACTATTAAGATCTTCCCTATTCATTCCTGCCTTACCGCCGATCTGATGCGGGAATACCATACCGAAGATGGGCAGGTTTTAGATCATATGAATGGGAATCTAGGTGTTTCATAAATCCGGGCCTAAATGTCTTTGGTCTTCTTTTGAACCTTGATTTTTGGGATTAAAGGATGAGCAGGATTTTTCTCCTAGTCACCAATCTCCAGCTTGGTGACAAAACTCCGGAAGCTCCTGCTTCCACTCAAAAGATCACAAATCGTAAATCGGTCCATCGATCATTCGCAATTCAAAACACATTAAGCCTAAGCACGATTGTAAATAACCGGCATCTGCCCTTTCCAGGTATTCCATAAATCAGTATTGAGGCTCAGCTCCGACATAAAATCAGCCACATTGATTCGACTGGTTTGCCCGGCATCAAAAATTGGATTTCGGATCGGTGAAGTATGAATATCGTAGTCGCTTACCTCCTCTTCGTCGATAAGTCCATCGGGACGGACAATGACCCATTCCAGCTTATCGTGGTTTTGTCCAACCTGCAGTCGAAGTACATCAGCGGCCTGTTCGTTATCTACATGTGGCGGTAATACCAGACGTAATAAGGCAACCACCAACCTTTGAGAAAGCGGCGGCTTTTCAGGAACATCCCGATTACTGTTCCCGGTGGTATTCATCAACACTATTCTAACCTTTTCGCCGGAACCATTTAGCTGAACAGCACGGGTTACTTTGGCAACTGCATCAGTTACTAAACGCCGGGGATGTCCATAAATGCCCTTGAGTGTTAGATTATGACCCAGGCATGAAAAAACAGAAGTGCAATCTGAGAGTAAATAAGCAAGTTCTTCATCCGGCATTGCGGATATTTCAGCCACTACAATTTCTAACAGTTGGTTGGAATCTTCGATATTAGCTATAGACTCCGCTCGGCGAACCACTGCTTTTACCTTTACCCCTTTGTTCAACAGTGATTTCACCAATAACCGGCCGGTGGCACCGCTGGCACCTAATACTAATGCTTTATTCATGTCTTTATCTTTTATGATGAGAGAATCGGGTGCCTACGCAGTAATCACTGAAAAGTTAACTTCCCTATTCTTCAACATGATACTCGCAGCTTACCGATGGATTAAACGGCATAAAGAGTCCGTGCTCATTCTCTTTATACAGCCACATATGGAGATCATAATGGGGTTCAAATTTATGGGCTTCGTCAATCTCCGTTTCAGGATTGTCGACCATAGCAAAATAATCGATTCCCATAAAATCGGGACGAGCTTCATTCCCGGCATTATGCCACCCTTTTTGGAAAACCAGATTCTCGATTGCCACTAACCGCATAGAGCCATCTTCCAGGGGTTCATAAATCAGAATAGCCGGATTATTGAAATCAGTATGAAGTCCATTGCCATCTACACGCTTGGTTCCGGGTATAAGCCCGAGTAAATCAGGGCGAACGTAGTGAACACCCATAGCTCCAGTAAATTCAGGCCACCCCATCATCGGACCCGTATCGCAAATATTAAACGGATCTCTGACATAACCTTCTTCCAGCGCTACTTCCACATCCTGAAACCGTTTAGTAGCGTGATACACTTTAATCAGTTTTTCAGCCAGCTCAGCATTTTTTTCAAAGGTTTTCTGAATAACATTGAGCACGGCTTTATTCTCGACAGTATTTATCGATTGCTGAGCCTGAACAAACTGTAAACCCGACATTAACAGACCAAGCATGGTGATTAAAACACCGGTAGTTTTATTGAGAAGCATAATCTATCCCCCATATATATTTTAATTTTCCCTTTAGAAAAGCTTGTTATAAGGGATTGATCTGAATCTTAATTAATTCGGGAAAGATTTACAAAAGCTAAACGAAATATTTAATCGATTAAGGTTTGTGTATTGATAACGACCCGGTGTTTAAGCGGCGCAGGTATTCGATTTTTTTTTGAAGTAACTGAATTATTTTATTGCACAAACCTTCCAGCGAACCCTACCTGCGTCCGACTTGAAACGTTTGTTAGGCCAATCATTCAATAGGTGAATTATTTTTGATCCAATATAAATACCATGGATCATTGACATGAGTCAATATTTTTGAATGAAATGCCTTGTCGTTTTTGAAATGCTTTGATTGCATTACTGCAATGAGCATGAGAAACTTAGGTAAGGGATATATGGATTGTTTTTTACTTGGAAATAAGTAAAAGTTCATACCTTTTGGGTAAGACTCTAACTGAAAAAAAGATTTTATATTTATTGCTACCGATGTGACGTCTGAGGCACCTTTATCAATTTGTTCAGTTAACAAATTCTCAACTCGAACAGGTTGGCTTAAATAAATTTTTGGGAGTATTGAAACAACCTGCCTTGCAAGAAAGTCGTCATTTGACCACTTTCTCTTATTCTTCATAATAAAGTTATAAAGAGAATCAGGATCCGAATATTTAGAACCAAACCATAAGTAACAAAAGAATTCAAAACTCGATTTTTCTGAATACTCAAGAAGTATTACCTCAACTTTTCTAATGAACTCTTTTGTTTCTTTATTTACAGGTAAATTCAGATTGGTCAGAGTATTTACTAGCATGAATAATGTTACATCGTCATGTCTTGGAGTATTTTCTAAAAGTTTTATAAGAATATTCTGAGTAGCTTTTGTATATCCTAATGAATAAATGTAATAAAGAATGTTTCCTCTCAATCCGGGATACTTATAAAATAAGCTATCTGAAAATTTTAGTAATCGTGTTGTTCTGATTTTTCCAGCTGCTGTAAAAAAACGCTTTGTGACCTTAGACCAGTTTTTTAAATCTTTTCTTTTAAGATGAGCTTTAAAATCCTTTTCAATTTCTTTAGCTAATTCTCCTTTTATATATTCTCCTTCTTCAATAGTATTAGTTAGCTCATCCAAATAAATATTTTCATTGAATAAATAATGTTCTTCTGCTTCTGATGCGGTAAATATTTTTGTCTTAGATAAGTTAAGAGCAAGCCCCCTACTTTTTAAAACGTCATTGATATCACCAAGTATTTCCTTGCCCAATTCAATATCATCAACACCAAAATTTATATCATCCATCCAACGGACAAAACTACCATCAGTTTTTTGCATTAATATGTTATCAACTTCAAATAATAATATATGAGCAAGTAATCTGGGTGCTTCAATATTTATCGTTGGCAATCCTATTGAGGTGTTAGGCAAGTAATCAGGAACCCAAGATATTTCTTCTATTATTTTAAAAAGAACATCTAAAACTACTTCTTCTACTTCAAAGTAGTTTGATATAACATTTCTTAACTGTCTTAAATCAATGTTGTCAAAATAATTAGCTAAATCAGTTACCACTAGAAACTTGTATGAATTAGAAAACTCGTAAATTTCTTTTTGAAACTTAACCCATAACTCAAGCCAAAGTTCTGATGAATCAACAACTATTTCGTGGGGTAGCTTAAGGTTATGCCTGTTTTGTGAAAAATAAGCTTGTTGGGAAGGCTGTTTATTTTCTAAATCTTTAGCTAAATAATTAGCTATAGTTTGAAAAACAAGGGCATCTGAAGGACTAGGTATTAACAAGTGTCTAGAAATACCAAGCTTTTTTTCAGTTTTGTAAACTAAAGGTTTACCTGATCTATATCTGCCATTTAGAATTCTTCTTCGAATTCTTTCGACTTTCTCTTCAATATTGACATTGAAGTCATAATAATCGTGAAGATCACTTATATCCAGTTTACGCATTTGCCCTTTTACAACTCGTCTCCATACCTGCACCATTACACTTTTATCAAATACTTTGTCCAAGTGCTTTAATCTGTCAAAATGAAAACGGGCTGTTGTATTAGACATAGTTGTTCATATATGGCCTAAAGTATTAATATGCGACATGGGTTATCTTATAAGACGTCGTATAAAATCTGGAAATCAATCTTAAGAGTACACAGTCAGAATGGGTTGTTTTTTATGCGACAGGAATGTCGCATAACCTCGTCAGATAAAATTTCTTTTTCACAGAGAATTCCTTGCCCACCGCTCTAACAATATAAAACATGTACCTGTTAATTCAACTGCATTTATGGGTAAACCAAAATTATTGGATTAGGCAACCGGATTCCTGCTTTCGTAGAAATGACTTATTGCTGCTGTTTTATAAACAAAAAAGGCTCCCGAAGGAGCCTTTTTTCGTTCATCGTGTTTCGTTATTCGTTAATCGGTAATGTGGCATCACAAGAACGATTAACGAATTCCTATTAACGAAAAATTATTCTTTGCCCGGTAGCATCATATGCCTTGGGTTTGGAAATTCCCACTCATACGGTGCAGCTTTAACCTGCATTGGATAGAGTTGATCCAGCGTATCACCATCATATAAGCGGCCGTTTTTCATGACCCACTCTATGGTATTGGTGTTTCTGAGGTCTTCCAGAGGATTCTCATTCAGAATAATCAGATCTGCCAGTTTACCGGCTTCAATGGTTCCTAAATCACCATCCAGCCCAACAGCGGTGGCACCGTCAATGGTCGCAACCTGAAGGGCATCGTGGTTATTCATCCCTCCTGCTGCCATGGCCCACAGCTCCCAGTGGAAACCGAGTCCCTGCAGCTGACCGTGACTTCCAACGCCAGAGAGTCCCCCTGCTTCTTTCAGGTCTTTCTGGAATTCCGCATGCTTCTGGAATACGTGTTCATCATCATGGAACCAGCCCGGACGTCGGCGTGACTTGGAAGCCAGCTCTTCGTACGGGGTGAAGGTTCGGAGCTTCTCATCAAAGAAGGGGTTTTCACGGGAGTAGAAATAATTCTCCGCCCACGGTCCGCCATAGGAAACCAACAATGTAGGTGTTACAGCCATCTGCGCTTCCGCCGTGGTTGTAATCACATCCTTATAGATCGGATAAACCGGGAAGGAATGCTCATGCCCCGGATAACCGTCAATAAGCTGTGTCATGTTGAGTTTCCAATCGAGCGCCCCTTCGGTAGTTGGCATAATGCTCTGCTCTTTAGCTGCCATCAGAATCCACTGGCGCTGCTTACGATTACCAGCCAGGTACATCTTAATGGTTTTGGTGTTGTAGTACTTACTGTACTGCTTCATCACGTTCTTGGCATGCTCCAGGCTTTGAATGTTGTACGCCCAGAAACCAAGTCCCGGTCCGGTTGAATACACGCGGGGACCTTCCATCATACCGGTTTCCACCATATCGGAATAAGTCAGAACATCGGTAGTTGCGGTTTGAGGGTCACGGGTAGTGGTTACGCCGTAGGCCAGGTTAGCGGCATAGCCCCAGAACCGTTGTTTGTGAATGCCCCACGAAGCCCATAAGTGAGCATGAGTATCCACAAAACCTGGCACAATGGTCTTACCACTCAGGTCGCGGGTTTCTGCACCGTTTGGAGCCGTAAGATTGGTGCCCACTTCCACAATTCGATTGTTTTCAATCAATACATCTCCATTCTCGATCACTTCATCCCCATTCATGGTAATGATACGGGCATTTTGCAGCAGGATGGTTCCTTCTGGAATATCGCGGGTGATGGTCACCTCAATGCTTAGCTCTTCCGGCTTATACCCCTCGTCTTCCTTCTTCTCTTCTTTTTCTTCATCGGCTTCTTCCTCCGCAGCCTCTTCATCGGCATCACCGGAATCATCGCCGTCGTCGGAGTTGTCATCTTTCTTCATCTTCTCCTCTTCTTTCTTCTTTTCAGCTTCGGCTTCCTTGGCGGCTTTCACACTGTCTTCGTAGGCTTCAGCAGCATTCAGATCATAAATAAAATGACCTTTACCAATCGACCAATGCACTTTATCGGCATCATCCGACCAGTGAGGAAACTGTCCGCCGATGGTTGTCAGCTTTTTAGATGGGAAAGCTGCACTTGCTGCCCGGGCTACAGATATTCGTGGAGTATCGCCTCCTACTTTGGGTACGGTAACTACATAAATATCATTGTTGATAAGTGCCATTGCCTGATCTCCTTCCGGAGCCATCGCTATAAAACTGGCGTTTGAAGGCGGATTATTTTCCTTAGCCGCTTCTTCGGGGTGAAGCATGTCCGGCGTTGGATAATTCACTCCCATATTTCCAAAACCGGCTGTAGTTATCCCGGTGATACGTACGTGTTCTTTCTCATCGGTTCCGTCCCAGCGAATTGAAAGCAGGGTTCCGTTGCCGCGATTCAGGTAAATACGGTCATCGGATTTCACAAAATGAGGATTTGCGCGACCACTACTCTTGGCAATAAAGTTATTAGAACCGCCATCGGCTGATACCCAAACAAGATCTTCGGTAGAACCGAATGCAAACGGACCTGTAGAACGATCGTAACTTCGGTTATCGCCTCTGAGAGCTACAATTCGGTTGCTGGATCGAGACCAGGCCGGTTCACTGTATATTCCCGGCTCTTCCGTAATTTTCTGAGGACGAATTCGACGGGCATTCGGGTTTACTTTGTACAAGGCTCCGCCATCTTCCATATCGTAAGTGGCATATACAATCCATTTACCATCCGGTGACCAGGTCGGCTGCGCTTCGATAAAGTTGGAATTGGTAATTCGATTGGGCTCGCCATCCGGTAAGTCCTGGATGTAGAGCTTGTCGAGTACGGTAAAAGCAAGCTGCTCTCCATTTGGGGAAGGCACGGCGTCACGAATTTGAGTGGCCAACATTTCCTTACTGTCATCCACCGGATATTTAAAGAATACTTCCGGCCCCATTTCAAGATGTGCATTTACTTCAAATGGAATTTCTGTTGATTCTCCACTCTCAATATCAATACTGTATATCTTTCCGCCATAGGATGTTAGCAAGTTTTTATTATCCGGAGTGAAGGTCATGCCCGGTAAAACACCCATAGTAGCAATCGACTCCTGCTCATCTCTTTGAACCGGATATGCCAGCCATCGTTCGTCCCCTGTTTCCAGGTCCCGGATTACCAGGCCGGTTTTGTCTTCGTAGCGGGAACCGAATACCATCCACTTTCCATCAGAAGAAAGCGTGGGTGTGAATGCTGATCCGTATCGTGAAGTAATGGTTCTACGTGATCCATCTTCCCGATCATAGCGTGCAATCTGATACTGTGGCAGCTGCGCATTATAGTTCCAGGCTCCGTTTCGCTGAGAGAAATACACATAACGCCCATCCGGTGAAATAGCCGGGTCTATGATTTTAAGACCATTGGGTTCTCCGATAAGTGCGGTTCCGCTTCCACCTTCTTTATGAATCAGCCATAATTTGGGAGTTAGTCCCCCCTTGGAGGCAATCACATATTCCCCGTCCGGCGTCCAGTCGGCATTGGTATAGCGGGTATTTCCGCCTTTGGTAATCTGGGTGATTTCGGAAGTGTCCGCAACTTCAACGTAATATAAATCCTCTTCACCGGAAGCATCCGAAGTAAACAAAACATACTTCCCATCGGGGCTGTATCGAGGATGGGTATCAAAAGCCATGCCATCGGTAAGCTGCTCCGCTTCTCCTCCGCTTGCAGGAATACGATATATATCCCCCATTAAATCAAAAACGATGTGTTGACCGTCCGGGCTGATGTCGAGCGACATCCAGGTGCCTTCGGTGGTATTAAATTCAATAACGCGCCCGGGTTTCATCGGGAGTTCGTTATCTGCTTTGGGAATCTCAGTGGTATCCGAGTCAGTAGTGTCTTGCCGTACTTCAAAAATAGAAGCCTGCACACTCTGAATCGAGAAAAGCCCCAAAAACAGAAATAATGGGATCCGTGCCCATTTCATGGTTTTAATCGTATTCATAGGTATAAGGGATTTATTATTGTTAGAAATGCTTACCTACGTAATTAAAGCAATTAGTTACTGCTTATCGCGTAAAATTTTGTTTTTGTGAGGAAGCGCATCAAAACAGAATCAAAAAGCCAACGGAATTCCCATATTTACCATACAGTTTCTTACTTACTTCGGCATACAAAACCCCGAATATTTTAGAAGCCGCGATCCCTATTTCTGCCTGAGCTTGAGAACCTGAATATGGAAGCAGCGGTTCCAGGCTGGAGGTTTGATCTACCACTCCCGCAGTTAGTACCGTTGAAATTTTAATACCTGATTTCTGAATAAAGTTAATGGGAATGCTTCGGGTAAGTGAGCTTCCAAATTTATAGCGAAGTTTTATCAGTGAGATCCGATTGCCTAAAGGTTCCCTGTAATCAATAGTATTGAAGGGTTTATATCTCACGTAATCGTCCAGTACGTAACCGTTGTAAGTAAACAGCCGCTGATTGGGAATATCACTATCAGAGGCTCCCACTATTACATCTGTTTGAAAGAAATGAGCCGAAAATACCGGCCAGTAAAATTTCAGCCCAACACGATATCGATTGTAATCAAAATCACTCCCCCAGCTGCTTATTCCTTTTTCAAGCACAGCATCGGTTAACCACCCAAATTCCCGGATGTTATAATCCCGAAGAAACTGGGTTCTGAGGTATTGCCTTGTATCATGATGCAGGTGCAAATACAAGCCTTTAACCGTCCCTTCCTGAGCCGGATAGATTGGGTGATTATTGGTGAATTCTTCCGGTGTTGCCCCCTCTCCAAACAGACTAAATTCGCTGGTAGCTGACAAGGATCGGTGAGTTTCGTCCAGGTATAGTGTTCTAAAAAAAGATTCGGTTCCAAACCGAAATCGCAGTCCGGCTTCGAAGCCTTCCCGCTCAAAAAAGTTATTACCGGATGTTCCGGTAGTTAAGGCATACATAGTTTGGCGCGCTTCGAAAAAATCCAAAGGAGTTCGGTTATACTCGTAATCCTGATATTGAGGCAAGGTATGTTTGTGATAGCTGCCTTCCGGAGCAACAAATGAGTCCCCAAAAAAATGGTATCCACTCAGTTCATAACTCCAGGATTGATTACCAAATCCGTACCCGCCTATTGCGCGATATTCATAATCAGGATGAACCGGAGTTCGTACACCGAGCCCCAGGTAATTCCCTTCTACTCGATTGTAGTGATAAATATCGCTGATGTTTGTCATATAAAACCGCTCCAATTGATATGGAAGCCTGAAGAAAGTTCGCATGGCCGACATCCCGACTTTTACCAAAGCCCGATCTTCCTCATACCCTTTGGCTTCATCAAGCAGTCGGACATTTTCATTTTGATCCCGGTTTGCCAGTGTGTCCCAATAAACCTGACTCCGTTTATGAGCATCCGGCAATATGTTGGTGGTATTGAGCTCTATCTGCTGAGGATCGATGCTTCTGGGATTCAGTTCATAGTTATCCCATGTCCACTCATCGTGATAGTAAATACGGTCTTTAGATCCCAAAAACTGCAACACAGCTGAAAGCTCCGTTTTTTCTGGAAGCCAAAAATCCTCTACTTTTTTGTAGCTCTGTTGGTATCTAAGATCTGAGATCTTAAAGGTACCTGAATTGGTTTCGGCATATTCATTCAGGGTTACATCAATCCCCAGAATCACCGAGCGTTCTTCATCGTACCAAACCCGCCCTTCAAAAAGCGGCAGGTTGTCCTTCTTTGGTTCGAAATATATCTCTATGGTTCCTTCCGGCCAGCTGCTGTCAGCTTCTTCATCATAAAGCTCGTAGAAGCGCCCGGCTTTATCTGAGATTGGACCAACTACCGTCATACCTTCCGACAGGATGCTTAATTTCACTTCATCAGAATTCAGGTTAAGCGGAGCTCCCCCGGTTGAAAAGAAATCGTATTCACTGAAAAAGTTATCACTGGCCCTGTTGGCTTCCAGTGTTTCGGAATAACGTTCAGGATCAGAAGTATACCGAATCTCCGATTTCCGCTCTGAGAAGGCAATGGGTTCCAATTCATCCGGTTCGGCTTCCTCATAATTAAAGTCCTCCTCCACATTGCTGAGAATGGCCAACTTATAAACTTCAGCTTTATAGGAATTCAGATTCGAATTTTGCTGATCTCGCAGCCGGGCCAGTTCCTGAACCTTTCGGGCTACTCGATCGGCATTAACCGTAACCTCCATCGACGCGAGATCGGGTTTTAAATACACATCCCGCTGAATTTCTTTACCCGCCTGAATGTTAAATTGAATGACTGTATCGCGAAAAGATATAAAACGGTATCGAATACGGACGTTTCCGGTATCCAGCTCCATAGAATACGAGCCATCGCTTGCGGTATAGGTGCCTTTGCTTGTACCCTCTACAATAATATTTGCATATGGCAGCGATTCCTGCGTTTCAGCATCATACACAAAGCCGGATAAAGTCCCCGTCTGAGCAAAAACACCTGTACCCGGTATCGACAATAAAAGAAATACAATGCACCCGATAATGCGGGATTCACCATTCATTATTTGTACCTGATTGCATACAAATTGAAATTATCATTCGATCAAACAACAGCCGTTTCTAATACGCGAATTGTTTTCTTTGTTGCGTCTATCCCGGCTTTCAAACCAACCGGCAGGGTGATATTGTCATCTTCGTGGCTGATCATAGCTCCATAAAATGCCGGAATATCCAGGGGCTTAATGTGGTCGTCAAAAACCTGTTCTAAGGTAAGGCTGTTATCTCCCGCATCGCAATTGGTGCACTTCCCGAATACAAATCCTGAAATCTGATTGAGAACTCCGGCAAGTTTTAGCTGGGTCAGCATTCGGTCGATTCGATAAACGCTCTCTCCCACATCTTCCAGATACAGAATAGCATTTTCAAAGGAAGGCAAATAATCAGACCCGATCATAGATACCAGTACCGATAAATTACCCCCAAGCAGCTTACCTTCTATGGTTCCCGGAGTAATAACAAAATTCCGTTTATCATCAGCGGGTATTTCGAAAGTGGGTGTTTCCCCTTCCAGGATAATTTCTTTAAAAGCATGGACCGTAAATGGGTTCCAATTGGATTTGCCCACCGGCCCGTGAAATGTAATCAGGTCACTTTTCTGGTACATCGCCATATGCAGAGAAGTAATATCACTAAACCCACAAAATGCTTTGGGGTTCTTGCGAAATACATCGTAATCCAGCAAAGGCAAAATACGATTACATCCCCAGCCTCCGCGAATACACATAACTCCATCTACCTGGGGGTCCCGAAACATATTCATCAAATCATCAGCTCGCTGTTGATCGGTTCCGGCCAGGTATCCTCGTTGATTTCGTACATGTTCCCCGAGCTTAAGATTAAAGCCCAGATCCTGCAAGTTCGTTAGCATTTCATCAAAAACGGAGGATTCGTAGATAGGACTTGCCGGCGCTACGAGACCCAATGTATCCCCGGCCTTCAATGCCTTTGGTTTGATTTTTTGGGTTGAACCGGATGTGGCTTTTTGGGGATATCGGGTTAAGCCCATTGCTGCTCCGGAAAATGAAGCAAGTGCGGTTGTCTTGAGAAAGTCTTTTCGGGTAAATGCCATTATAAACAGATTTTTTGAATGGCAGTAGTTAGCTATATAACTGCTCTTTTTCAATCACTTTTACGACTTCTTTCGGCACCAGATCGTTGATGGGAATTCCGGTAGCTACGTTCTCTCTGATTTGGGATGAAGACACATCAAGCGGAGTATGATCTACGAAGTGAGTACGCTTCAGTACCTTCTCTTCCACATCTTTGTGAGTCTCACCGGGTCGTTGGGCAACCAAAAGCTCGCATTCATTCAAAATTTCCTCATAAAACTTCCAGGTATGAAATTGAGACAGGCTGTCTTCCCCCATACAATAATAGTAGTTATTCTCCGGATAATGCTCCTTTAAGTATCGAATAGTCTGAACGCTGTAGGAAGGCTTGGGAAGCTCGTTCTCGATAGTTTTAACAAATACCCTATTCACTTCTAAAAACGCTTTATTCAGCATCTCCAGCCGGATATTATACGTGGTTTGATTTTCCCTGTTTTTATGAGGCGGATGGGGAGTAAGCAAAATCCAAAGCTCGTCGATCAAATCTGATTCGAGGAAAGATGTAGCAATGGCAACATGCCCGTTATGAACCGGATCGAAGGTACCCCCGAATAATCCAATCCGGCCCGACATTAATCCTGTCCTGAGTCAGCAACCTCATTTTGGCTGCTCTCGCCATTTTGTACATCAGCCAATTTTCTCACCGCTTCATCATGGTAGTTCTCGACTTCTTCGCGGAACTTACTTTCAGGAAATAGCTGCAAAAACTTCTCGTAATTATCGATGGCTTTACTGTATCGCTCTGCCTGTTTGTTCACAACACTGTTATCGGCGTAATTAATGTAGGTTTGAATTTGATCAACCAAGGCACGCTCTGCCCACTTTGACTCCGGATACTGATCAATGGTTTTATCCAGGTAAATTGTAGCAGCTTTATACTGCTCCGTACGTACATAGAAACGAGCAGCTTCATAAGACTTATGAGCCAGTTTTTCTCTTAGCTCATCGATGCGAGCAGCCGCTTCCTGTACTTTTTCATGGTCAGGATATCGATTATTGAATAACCGAAATCGCTCAATCGCCTTTCTGGTCTGATTTTGATCCAGTTTATAACGCGGGCTTAACTTGAAATAGCACATCGCTGCTTTAAACTCAATATCGGGGCGGCGTTCATCCTGTGGGTAATAGCTGATGTATCGATCGTATTCACTGGCAGCAAGCAAAAATTGCTTGTCCTTATAATAACTTTCGGCAAGGTAGTACTGAGCATCCTGTCCGTATTCAGTGCCCCGGGCTACCCTTGTAACCGTATCAAAAGCATTTGCGGCCTCACTGTAATTTTCTTCCTCATAGAAGGCCATCGCTTTTTGATAGGCCACTTCTACGGAGTCTCCCCTTTTAATAAGCCGGTCGTTTTTACAAGCCGAGAAGATGAATAATAAAGTTAGAACTGCAAGTAGTTTACTGCGCATTGAATATAATTTTTGTCCTTTAATGGTCACGATTCTGTAAGAAGATAAGAAGTTTTTCAAGCTCTTGTTTGTATTCAGAAGATTCAAATTTGTTTAAAAGCTGAAACGCTTTTTTATAATGTTGATCGATTTCGTTGGCTACATCATCAAGTACATCCAGGTTCGACATAATTTCCAGAACTTCATCAACACGTTCCGGAGCCGGGTTTTCTGTATTCAGTGTTTCCTGAATGTGTGATGATTGCTCCACATTCGCCCGTTCTAACGCAAGGATGGTAAGATATGTTTTCTTTCCTTCAAAAATATCTCCACCGGGACGTTTACCAAACTTTTCCGGGTCTGCTGTAGCATCCAGTAAGTCATCCTGAATTTGAAAGGCAATCCCCATCTCATAGCCTAATTCAGCCAGTTCTTTTCTTTTTTCCGAAGAAGCGTGAGCCGAAATAGCTCCTAATTCCAGTGCCCCGCTTAGCAAAGCTGCTGTTTTTCCGGCAATCATCTCCAGATACTCATTATGATTTACATCCGTACGGTCTACAAATTCCATATCCAGAGCCTGGCCTTCGCATACGGTAACGATGGCTTTGGAAAAAACTTTATGAACGGCAGAAAATTCATTTTTAGAAAAACTTTCATTCTCTCCGTAGTAACTAAGCTGACGGTAGGCATCGGCAAACATCACATCCCCGGAAAGAATAGCTATGTTTTCATTCCACTTCTTAAAAACACTGGGTTTACCACGACGGGTATCGGCACTGTCCATGATGTCATCGTGAACAAGGGTGAAATTGTGAAGTATTTCAACAGAGAGAGCTGCAGGTAATGCATCATCCAAATCACCACCACAAAGTCCGTTTGCCAGCATGGTGAGCATAGGCCGGATTCGCTTCCCTCCAACCGAAAGAGCATACCGGTAAGGTTCGTAAAGTGTTTGAGGATCATCCGGAAAACTAAGGTTCTTTAGCCCGGTTTCAATCTTTTCCAATAATTGTTGTTGGAGGTTGCTGTTGCTCAATGCTCTTTTTGTAGATGAATAAATTGAATATAAGGAAATTAAGGGACGATGTTAGTTATCAATCGCCCTTCCGGTTATATCGTTTCCCGGATATGAGAAGAGGTTAATTCTTGTACCCTTGCACACCCAAGTAGAATCAGAATAGTCTTTAAATCTTGTTTCCACTGTTGAATGAGTTTTTCCAGTCCTTCATATTCATCATTCTTAATAGCTTTAATAACCGGTTGAGCCGTTGCCGTAAAGTGTGCTCCCAAACACAATGATTTAGCTATATCAAAAGCAGAACGAATACCACCAGAAGCTATGATCTCAAAACTGCGTTCCCATTCCAGTTTGCTGAGCTGCTTTATACATTCAACCGTAGGAATTCCCCATTCATCAAAACCGTGATTAGCTGTTTGATTAGACGATCGGAAATTCTCGACTTTTGCCCAACTTGTTCCTCCTGCTCCGGCAACATCAATCACATCCACCCCAACATTCAATAATCTTCTGGCAGTGTGTTCGGAGATTCCCGCCCCGGTTTCCTTCACAATGACCGGCAATTCAGTGTCTTTGACCAGCTGTTCAATTCCATCCAAAATCCCTTTAAAATCGCGATCTCCTTCCGGCTGCATCAACTCCTGCAGTGGGTTCAGGTGAACAATAATGGCGTTAGCTTTGACTGAGTCTATCAATTGGATGATTTTGTTAGCGTCAAGGCCGCCAATGAGTTGAGCTCCTCCAATATTGGAGCAAATGAAGGCATTAGGAGCTTTTTCCCGTACCACCGAAAAGGTATCAGTCAGAGACTCATCTTCCAGCATGGCACGCTGACTTCCTACCCCAAATGGTAAATTTTCAGCTTCACAAAACTCAGCAATGATCGCGTTAACAGGACCGGCTTCTGAATACCCGCCCGTCATGGAAGAAATAAAAAGAGGCATGTTGAATGTTCGCCCTAGAAAATTGGCTTCGGTACTTACCTCATTTGAATTGACCTCAGGCAGAGCGTTGTGTACAAAATGGTAGCGTTCAAAACCGGAAGGCTGATTATATTGGGTTCCTTCGGTTACCGTGAGCTCAACATGGTCTTTTTTTCGATCTCTGATGTCTGTCATAGCAGAAATTCCACATTCCAAGAACCAAATTCCAATGGTAATTTCTAATCGTCATCGCTAAGACTTTACGGACTTTAAAAGGCTGATTTACGACTATCGACGTGGCGATCTCCTTAATCTGCTGGTATTTTAATTCAGGAGATTGCTTCGTCGAAAACATAGAAACCTCACCAAAGAATAAGACTCCTCGCAAAGACGGGTAGTAAGTTATCATTTAAGAAGTTTATACTAAATAACTTCCGCTATTGATATGAAAAGTTTGCCCCGTAGCATGTTTTAGCTTGCCTGAGGCCAACAGGCTGGTTATTTCTGCAATTTGCTCGGGCGGAGCGATGGAATCCAGGGCCAGATCTTTAGTCAGATAATCTTTCCCATACACTTCGATGGAGCCCTGAGCCATATCGGTGTTTACAAAACCGGGGGCAATGGTATAAGCGGTAATTCCATGCTCACCAAAGCTGCGGGCAATGCTCTTGGTTAGAGCCGTCATACCGCCTTTACTGGCAGCGTAGCTGGCGTATTCCTGCGTATCTCCGCGTGTCCCGGCCCGGGATGATATGTTGATGAGCCTCCCTTCTATTCCGGCCGGCTTCCAGGCATTGAGTGCCCATTTAGATATTAGTGCAGCCGAACGAAGGTTTACCTGCAACGTTAAATCCCAGTTGGCCAGCCAATCATCATCAGAGATATCAAAATCGGCTTCAGCAAACATGCCGGCATTGTTGATGAGCACTTCAGGGATTTCCTCTTCCTCAAAAACAGCCTTCAGCTTTTGTACTTCTTCCGGCTTGGAAAGATCACAGGCTATGTGTCTGTAGTGTTCGTTATTCGGGAATTCGTGATTCGTTGATCGGGAGGTGCCAATGACTTCATGCCCGTCATCCAGTAATTTCTGAGCGATTGATTTGCCTATTCCGCGGGAGGTGCCGGTGATTAATATCTGCATGCTTGATTCGTTAGTATAATGAAGTTAGATTAATATATGAGTCCAACAGTATTCAGATTTAAAGGATACCGTTTCTTTTTCTTTTCACGGGAAGAAGATAGGATACATATTCACGTAATTCATGCTGAAGGTGAAGCAAAAGTTTGGATAGAACCTGATATTGAACTTCAATCTTCATACGGGCTTAGTTCCAAACAAATCAAAGTGATAATTGAACAAATAACCGAACACGAAGATGAAATCAGAGAAAGCTGGGACCATCACTTCGGAAAATAAAACGGAAGTTACCAATGTGTCTTCACATGGTATATGGATCTATCACAATGGAAAAGAATATTTTCTTGATTATAATAATTTTCCTTGGTTTAAGAATGCCAGAATTGGTGAAGTAGTAAATATTGAAACTCCTTCCGAGAAACATTTTTACTGGCCCGATTTGGATGTTGACCTACATTTGGAGTCGATTGAACATCCCCATAAATACCCGTTAATTAGTAAAGAAGACTAATATTCTAAACAAAAAAACAGTTTTACCCTCTCCAAACCGGCACGTTAGAGCAAGCTTCCCCGTACATAATTTTTTTGGCTCTCTTTTTTAACTTATTAGTAGCCAACATATAAATAGAATCAGGGACATGAACTTTCCCACATCCTTTCAGTAACACAAACTTGTCTTCGTATTGATCCCAGTCATACTTTTCCAGTTCCCTCTGGTACAACTGATGTTGAAACGTTTCCTTCCTCCCTTTGAACACTTCTTTGGCATACTCAGATGCATATGAGCTAATCAGCATCCAGGCCCAGGGAGCAATAATAGCATCGGTGCTGCAATAAACGGTCAGGTATTTTCCTTCGTAATTCGACCAGTCGTATTCTTCAATCTGCTCCCGGAAGTCTTTTTCCTTCAACATCAATTCCTGAAACAGAAACTGCTTGATATCCAGCTCTTCGATTGGCGTGTCATCGTGGAATTGCTGCAAATCCAGCGTTACCAGCTTGGTATTCTGCTGAACCCGGTTTACAATGGTTTCTTCTGACATGTGGGAATGTTGAATTTTAAATGCTAAATGTTAAATGCTTGTAGAGTCATTTAACATTTAGCATTAAACATTTAAAATTATATAGAGAAAGACTCTCCGCAGGAGCAAGTACGGGTTGCATTAGGGTTCTTAAAGTGAAACCCCTGACCATCAAGCCCTTCGGTGTAATCCAGTTCGGTTCCCGCCAGGTATAGAAAACTGCGCATGTCGACCAATACCTTCAGTCCGTCAACATCAAAGATCTTATCGTTTTCTTCCGGCTGTACATCGGAGTTGAATTCAAGATCATAAGTTAATCCTGAGCAGCCTCCGCTCACAACTCCAACACGCAGGAAAGCGTCGTCAGGTACATTTTGCTCTTTACGGATCAAATTAATCCGTTCAGTAGCGCGATCTGTAATGGAAAGTTCTTCCATGATACTGCTTCCCTTTTTTAGACTGAAACAACTTGAATTTCCGGATCAATGCGCTTCACCATGCTTTCAATAGCATACAAAGTTCCGGTTGTAGCGGTTGGACAGGTTCCGCAAGCTCCCTGATAATGTACTTTCAGACGGTTAGATTCGAGACCCAGTACTTTAAGTCCGCCTCCATCAGCAAGCAAATAAGGACGTACTTGTTCATCCAGCATACGGTTGATTTCCTGCAGACGAGGATCATCAGATTCCTGTGCTTCTTTACTTACATGAACTTCAGAATCATCTTCTTCGTAATTATCTGGCTCGGCTTCTCGTATCGGCGGCGCCAGTTTACGAAGCAATTCTGACCAAACTGCTTTTCCGTCCTGAGTAACAGTAATGTACTTATCTACATAGTACACATTGATCACATTATCGATTGCAAACAGTGCCGATGCCAGTTCATCGCCTTCAGCTTCGGCCGCATTCTCAAACGAACGGGTGGTGCCGTTGGTCAGCGGTTCAGCCAATACAAAGCGCATGGCATCAGGATTTGGTGTGCGTTCTATTTCTTTAATTTTTGCCATCTCGATTCTCGTTTGTTTTTAGAAAAATTCTTTTACGTATTTGATTCCTTCTGCTAAGCGGTCAATATCCTCTTTATTATTGTAGAAGGAAATAGAAGCCCGTGCAGTGCCCGGAATATTGAAATGATCCATAATAGGCTGTGCGCAATGATGTCCGGTTCGTACGGCAATTCCTTTTTGATCCAGAATAGTACCGGCATCGGTGGGGTGAATACCCTCCAGTAAAAACGAAATCACAGACGCCTTATTCTTCGCTGTACCGACGATTTCAAGTCCATCGATCTTACTTAGTTCATCAGTGGCGTAATCCAGCAATTCTTTTTCCCGTACGGCTATATTCTCCATCCCGATTTCGTTGAGGAAATCAATGGTTTCAGCAAAACCTACCCCGGCTGCAATAGGCGGAGTTCCGGCCTCAAACTTATGTGGAAGGTCATTCCAGGTAGTTTTCTCAAATGTTACCTTGTCAATCATATCGCCGCCACCTCGATAAGGAGGCATGGCTTCCAGCAATTCTTTCTTTCCATACAAAATGCCAAATCCGGTTGGACCGCACATCTTATGAGCTGAAAAAGCATAGAAGTCAACATCCAGTTGCTGAACATCAACCACGGCGTGAGGAACGGCTTGTGCTCCGTCAATCAAAACAGGAATATCTTTGGTGTGAGCTGCTTCAATGATCTCCTCCACCGGATTAACCGTTCCCAAAGCATTGGAGACATGAAGCACCGCAACCATTTTTGTACGATCAGAAAGCAGTTTGTGAAATTCTTCCATTACCAACTCACCACGATCATTCATTGGAATGACCTTGATCGAAGCCCCGGTTTCTTCAGCTACCATTTGCCAGGGCACAATATTGGCGTGATGTTCCATTGCAGAAAGGATGATTTCGTCTCCCTCCCTGAAATGTTTCCGCCCATAGCTGTTGGCCACCAGATTGATGGAGTCAGTGGTTCCGGTCGTGTAGATCACCTCTTCCAGATGCCGGGCATTAATAAAGTCTTTGACTTTAGTGCGGGCAGCTTCATATACATCAGTTCCCTCCTGACTCAACGTGTGAATTCCACGATGCACATTTGCATGTTCGTTGGAATGATAGTCGTTGATGCGATCAATCACACGCTGCGGCATTTGGCTGGACGCACCATTATCAAGATATACTAAGGGATTGCCCTTAATTTCCCGCTTAAGTACAGGAAACTGGTTACGTATGGCTTCCCAATTCGCATCTAATGTGGTGATATCTTGTTTCAGTGCTTCTGCCATAGTGTTTTTATGATTGTCATGCTGAGTAATAGCGAAGAATCTTCAAGAGTCTTACATGTGAAGACCCTTCTCCCGAATCTCGGGATCAGGATGACTTTATTGCTGGTGACGATGCTCTGCGTCGTCATCAATTACGCTCCGACGCCGAGCATCGGAGCGATTTGTGTAATAATTACTCACCTACCGATACGAATTCTTCGTCGCGGCTGGTGAATTTGACTACTTCATCTAATAATAATTTATGCACCGATTCCACTTCCATATTCTCGATACTTTCGAGGGTAAAAGCGTAAACCAGTAATTCGCGGGCCTTCTTCTTGGTTAACCCACGGCTGTGCAGGTAAAATACCTCGTCTTCGTTCAGGTGACCAATAGTTGCACCGTGAGAACACAGCACATCATCAGAAAAGATTTCCAGCTGAGGTTTGGTGTGAACCGTACCATCCACAGATAACAACAGGTTTCGGTTTTCCTGGAACGAGTCAATTTTCTGGGAATCTTCCCGCACAAAAATCTTACCGTTAAAGATAGAATGCGCTTTGTCGTTCACCACTACTTTATGCAGCTGGTGACTTTTCGCATGCCAATGACGGTGATCAATGGCTGAATGTGTATCGGCAATTTGCTCGCCATCAATCAGTACCAGGCCATCGATAGTGAAATCTACTTCTTCATCATTCTGAACAACACGCGGATCGTTTCTGAATAGCTTTGCACCTAGGCAAATAGTATATGAATGATATTCTGCATACTTATCCAGATGAGCAATCGGGCGTGAAATGTGGTTCGCCTTCTTACTATCACGCTGAATACGTGCATGGTGAACATGCGCTCCTTCAAACAGCTTAAATTCATTCACCGTAACATTCAGATATTCATTCTGAACCAGAGCCACATGCTCTTCTACGATCGTTGCTTTTGAGTAAGCTTCACCAACAAACAAAACTCGCGGAGTAGCATAAAATGCTTTCTCGGCGTCTGTAAATACATTCAGGATATGAATCGGAGCTTCTACTTTCGTTTCCTTAGGTACATAAATGAAACCACCATCTTTGAAGTTGGCGTCATTCAGGGCTGCAAAAACATCCTGATCTTCATCATAATTGGTGTAAGCACCTAAATGTTTTTCAATGATTTCAGAGTCACCGTTTTCTGCCAGCGTTCCTACAATTACATTCTCAGGAATATCCGAGGTGGAAGACAGGTCGGCGTCAAATTCACCGTTCACAAAAACCAACCGGCTGTTTGTTGCTTCCGGCAGATAGTATTCACTGATATCTCCGGGTGATACAGCTCCGGCTTCTGATACCGGCACAAAATGGCTTCGGCTGATTGATTTCAGATCGGTGAATCGCCAGTCTTCGTCCTTCTTGGTTGGAAATGGGAATTCAGAAATATTCCCAGCTCCCTTCTCATTCAATCCGGCAATAGCTGAAACATTGGATACCGTTTCAAAATTGCCGTCCAGAAAGTCTAAAATGGTTTCTTTTTCTTTTACTGCTACACTCATTACTGAGCCTCTCCGTTTAGGGAAAATTCTTTTTCTAACCAGTCGTAACCTTGTTCTTCAAGATCAAGTGCCAGGTTTTTATCTCCTGATTTCGCAATCTTACCGCCCATCATCACATGCACGTAATCAGGAGTGATGTAATTCAGCAGTCGCTGATAGTGTGTAATCAGAACAATTCCATTTTCCGGCCCGGATATCTTGTTGATACCATCCGATACAATCTTCAGGGCATCAATATCGAGGCCTGAATCGGTTTCATCCATGAAAGCCAGCTTGGGATTCAGAACGGCCATCTGGAATACCTCATTCTTCTTCTTCTCACCACCAGAAAATCCGGTGTTAATGCTTCGCTCGAGAAACTCATCTTTCATATCGATGACTTCGAGACGGCTTTTCAGATAATCATCAAACTCAATCGGGTCAAGTTCTTCACGGCCGTTTTCGCGGGCAATAGTGTTATACGATTCACGAAGAAGGGTTTTATTGGTGATTCCCGGAACTTCTACCGGATACTGAAATGCCAAAAACAGCCCAAGGTGAGCGCGTTCATCGGCATCCATCTCGGTGATGTCTTCTCCTTCAAAAAGGATTTCACCTTCGGTTACTTCATACTCGGGGTGACCGGAAACCACTTTGGCCAGCGTACTTTTCCCGCTACCGTTCGGTCCCATGATGGCATGAATTTCACCTTTGTTAATCTTCAGGTTCACACCCTTCAGAATCTGTTCTTCTTCGCCTTCTACTGAGGCATGTAAATTTTTGATCTCTAACACGTTATCGTTCTTTTCTTTTTTTGATTTAAGTTCTTTTATCTGCTAACAACTGGTGATGACGCTCTGCGCTGTCACCAATGTTGAATGCTCAGTTTTAAATGTTAAATGGGAATTCTTAGCCATTTAACATTGCGACATTCAACATTTAAAATTACTTACCCTACACTACCTTCCAGCTTCACATCCAGTAAAGCATTGGCTTCGGTTGCAAATTCAAGGGGCAGTTCTTTCAGTACTTCTTTCACAAATCCATTAATGATCATGGAAATGGCGTCCTGCTCACTGATTCCTCGCTGCATCAGGTAAAAAATCTGTTCTTCCCCTACTCTTGAAGTCGAAGCTTCGTGCTCCACACTAGCGGTCGGGTTCTGAGAAGATATATATGGGAACGTATGTGCTCCACAAGTCTGCCCGATCAACATCGAGTCACAAACCGAGTAATTACGGGCTCCATCCGCTTTCTTCGAGATTTTAACCTCTCCACGGTAACTGTTCTGTGAATTACCGGCAGAAATACCTTTCGATATAATGGTACTCTTGGTGTTTTTACCGATGTGAATCATCTTGGTGCCGGTATCTGCCTGTTGACGTTTGTTGGTCACGGCCACGGAGTAAAACTCACCAATGGAGTTATCTCCCTGAAGAATTACACTTGGGTATTTCAGCGTTACGGCTGAACCGGTTTCCAGCTGTGTCCAGGAAATCTTGGAGTTTTTACCGCGGCAGGCACCACGCTTGGTTACAAAGTTATAGATACCGCCTTTCCCCTCTTCATCACCGGCGTACCAGTTCTGAATGGTGGAATATTTAATCTCGGCGTTGTCCATAGCTACCAATTCAACAACGGCAGCGTGCAGCTGGTGCTCGTCATACATAGGAGCTGTACAACCTTCAAGGTAACTTACATGCGAATTGTCTTCAGCGATGATAAGCGTACGCTCAAACTGACCGGAATTCATGTTGTTGATCCGGAAATAGGTAGAAAGCTCCATTGGACAGACGGTATCCTTCGGCACATAGCAGAATGACCCGTCTGAAAAAACAGCGGAGTTTAGAGCGGCATAGAAGTTATCACGGGCGGGTACAACCGACCCCATGTACTTCTTAACCAATTCGGGGTGATTTTTAACCGCTTCTGAAATGGAGCAGAAAATCACGCCGGCTTCAGCAAGCTTTTCCTTGAAGGTGGTGAAGATAGATACACTGTCAAAAACCGCATCTACAGCTACACCGGATAGCATCTTCTGCTCTTCCAGTGGAATACCCAACTTATCATATGTCTCGCGGATTTTTGGATCTACTTCATCCAGACTGTCGAGTTTGGGTTTATTCTTTGGGGCTGAGTAATATTGAAGTTCATCAAATTTTGGCTTTTCATACTCAGCGTTGAACCAATCCGGTTCTTCCATTTCAGTCCATGCCCGATAAGCCTTCAAACGGAACTCAAGCATCCACTCCGGCTCTTCTTTACGAGCAGAAAGTTCACGGATGATGTCTTCATTCAGTCCCTTGGGAAAATCTTCGTATTCAACATCGGTGGAAAAGCCATATTTGTACTCTTCCCCAATCATTGACTCTAACGCTTGCGTTTCGCTCATTAGTTATATGGTCTTAAAATTTTACTTCTTGATTCCGCCTGAAAAACAACCTTTCGTTGCTTTAAGTTCGCTGTTTTGCAGGCCTATTTAGATTGAGTACAAATATACGAAATCTCCCTTTCTTAACTAAATCTGAAATGATTGAGAATCTCTATTGAATGAATAGGTTTGAAGATGTAAGAAAATGTGGACCAGGCTTTGGTAAGTGAAGAGCATAAAGCCGTTCGGGTATCTCCACTTCTTAGTCATTCAGAGCTATAGCGAAGAATCTTAGCCACGAAATGGTTACTAAACATTTTCTGGCTTAGATCCTTCGCGGTAAACATCTCATACCTGCTTCTACTTACTTGCGCTCAGGATGACTCGGTTTATTTGTAATCCAGGTAATCCAACCATCCTTTAAATCAAGGTTCAAATATTGAACCAGGATTGGCTTGATGTAAAGGATTACCAAGATGTTCGTTCAAACTCATAGAGTCATTCAGAGTCCCGAGAATCGGGACGATGAACCTATGTTATGAAATGATTGCCAAGTTTGTTGTGGCTCCGATCCTTTGCAATGGCTCGGTGGGCATTAATCATGGCCATCCAATAATCAGGTAAATCATGGTTCCAATTTTTGAACCATGATTAGGAGGATTGTGGGATTACCATGATTGTTTTTCGGAGCGGTAATTATGAATCTTTGCCGGGTAATGGTTACCAGACATTTCTTGGCTTAGATCCTTTGCACTTTACATACCAAACCTGGTTCAACGCAGGTTAGCTCAGGATGACCTAGCTCGTTTTTTCGGGGCCTGCCACACATTTCTGAATGACCGGAGTGTTTATTCCCCCATCAAACTACAAACGCAGGCGGTGTTTACGATATCTTCCCAGGAGCATCCGCGGGATAAATCCATCATGGGCTTTGCAAGGCCCTGGATGATGGGACCGGTTGCGGTTGCTCCGGCCAGCCGCTCAGTGATTTTGTAGGCTATATTTCCGGCATCCAGGTTTGGGAAGATGAAGACATTTGCTTTACCGGCTACTTCCGAGTCGGGGGCTTTTCGTTTAGCGATATCCGGGATGATGGAAGCGTCAAACTGCAGCTCGCCGTCTACCGGAAAATCGAGGTTGTGGGATTTTACGATTTCCAGTGCCTGCCGTACAAGATCAATGCGTTCGTGCCGGGCACTCCCCTTGGTTGAAAAGGAAAGCATGGAAACTTTTGGATTGGCACCTGTTACTTTTTGGTGCGTTCTGGCTGAATCCATCGCAATGGTTGCGAGCTGTTCTGCATTGGGATAAGGAACCACAGCACAATCACCGTAGGTAAACACCCGTCCATCGTCAAAGCTCATCAGGAATACACTGGATACTACGTTGGAACCGGGTTTGAGTCCTATGGTTTGAATAGCTGCTCTTAATACATCCCCGGTGGTAGAAACGGAACCGGCTACAGCTCCATCAGCATCTCCGGCTGCAATCATTGCTGCGGCAAAAAACAGCGGATCTTTCACCACATCAATAGCTTCGGCTTCTGTTAAACCTTTATGCTTTCTTCTTTCATAGAAAGAGTGAGCATATTGCTTTAGCTTTTGGTCTGAAACCGGGTCTATAAAGGATAATCCTTCTGGAATTCGAGATCCTTCATTTTGGATGAGAATAGGTTCAGCGAGTTCATGTTCCTGAAGATATTCGGCAGCTTTGATTACACGTTCATCCGAAGAACGAGGAAAAACGATGGTTTTTAAAGCTGATTTCGAGCGATTTCGTATGTCTTCGATAATGTCCATTATCCTACCAATAAAATGATTGAAATTACGGCAACGGCCAATCCTGACCATTGCTTAACCGAGGGTTTGTCTTTCCAGATTCCGATTCCAATTAGGGTGCCTAATACAACCAGGCTCACATTTACCAATGGGAATACAATAGACCCCGGCATCAACTTAAGGGCATAAATCAAGAATATAGAAGAATAGAGATTCACCACTCCGGTTGCTATACCATACACGATTTCTGTGAAAGTAAAATGAACCTCTTTTCGTTTAATCAGGATTCCCAAACCCACCAAAAAGGAACAAAAGAAAATCCCAGATACAAAAAGATCTTCCGAGAGCTGCTCTGAAAACACTTGCTCATATACTTTCAGTCCGGTATCGGCCATGCCGGTCATAACGAAAATCAGTACCGGCAGCCAGGCGTCTGAGAAACCGGATATGCTTTTTGTTTTGATTCGGGGAACCATCAGCAACAAAGAGCCCAATGCCAATATAATACCGATGTACTTCAAGCCACCAATAGCTTCTCCAAAAACGAAAAGACTTACGGCAATCGGAAAGATTAGCGACATCCGCATAGCCGCAATGCTTACCCCCATCCCTACTCTGTCTATAGAACGGCTGTAAACCACCATATTGGCAATGAAGATAATCCCAAGCAGAACAGACAGTGCTATCAACCAAATACCCGGCTCCGGCGTGGCATCCGGAAAAACATCAAATTCAGCTGAATTGAACACACTGATCAAAAAACCGGCCAGGTAATTACACACCAAAATCTTGAGCACATTCAGCTCTCGGTTTTCGGCCAGTTTCAGAATCTGAGCAATGGTCAGCGAACAGGAAATACTCAGGAAGATGTAAAAGAGTCCCATCAGTTCAGAAGCTCAAGCTCTCTGTTACCAAAAAACAATGGATTCTGTGGTCGCTCGTATAGGCTTCGGGATGTGAATGGCACATTTCGTTCCAGATGATCGTAGATGGCACTCATGGTCATATTCCGCTGCTTGATGGCTTCAGCCAAATAATAGGTGAATATACTGTGGCGATTCTGTTCCCCATTGGTTGAAGAATAGATACCGGATCGCTGATCGGGACGAGATGCAAAAAATACAGCCGAGGCGAAATTCTGATCCGTAATGATAGAAGCCAGATTCTCGAGCGCCTGAGTTGAACTGTTCCCATTCAAAATATCGAGATCCGCAAATATCTTAATGGAATTCAGGTCCAGGTTATTGAGTGCCCGAAACAGTTTTTGAAGATCAATGAGCTGTAATTCTCCATTTTCATTCAGTTCGCTGCCCAGCAAATAGACCTGTCCGTCTCTAATTTCTGCATATCCATTTATGTATACGTTCAGGTTGTGGCGGGAATCACTGAGGGTTGCTGCCAGCCGGGAATAGGCTCGTTCTACCATAAGGTCACTGGTTGCATTCATGGCCTTTACAACCCGGGTACTTCTAACGCCAAATCCTTGTATGAAATATTCTTCCATCAACTTGGCATCACGCTGACCATAAATCCGTTCCGAAAGCTCACCTTCATACTGATTGTTGGATAATATGAAAGCCCCGGAGTTGAGAGAGCTTCTACCCAGAACCGGAATATTCCGCTCCACATCAATCGAACCAAAAGGCACATTCGGGATCGCGATGACAGAAAGGTCGGATGCAAACTCTGAAGGACGCCAAATAGTGCGTACATCATTTGCGGATACCCATGTTTCAGAAATACCGTAAAGCACTTTATACCAATCCCCTTCTTTAGAAACCAGTTTAAGCTGACTGCCTTCTGCGAGATCAGTCAATATATTTCCCGGATTCGATTCCGGCTCGTTTCGCAGAGCGGTAATCTGCACATCCACAACCACAAACTGTTCAAAAACGGAAGGCACCGATACTTCTTTTCTCTGAGACAGAGAATCATAAAAAGCCTCGACCACAATATTCTGGGTCGGAGATTCGCCAAAAATACCTGCATCCACTTCTTCAGCCAGATTTATGGAAATACGTCCGCCGTTAAAATCCCACTCCTCATTCTCTACCAACACCCGGTTATTATATGAAATACGTATGCCGGGGTTTTCCGTGTTGTATGGCCGGGCATTGGTGGTATCTACTTCGGTAGCCGTTCCGGTTCGCCGTAATAATCGGCTCTCTCCGGTTCGGGTTGGTTCGCCTACCGGCTTCATATTCATAAAGGATAACCCGGTGAGTAATGTCCCGGCCCCCATCAGAGCATATCTTTGTTCATCGGTTGGGCGGTCCAACAGCTGGTCAGAAAAAGCAGCGTAGTACGAAAGTCCGGCCCCGGCAGCGCCTAATAATACGTATCCTATTCTAGGTCGGTACCGTTGTATATAGCGTTCCGTTTTTACTCTTTCCGCATACTCGTAGGTATTAATCGACTTCAGATCGAAATGAACAAGCGGTTGATTCGGGCTGAGTCCATTAGTGCTTTCCAGGAAATACCGTGATGAAACCAGCTCGTAATCGTTTATATCCAAAGCCTGATCATCTACCACTACCCAGCTTGTACTGGAACAACCCTGAAAAACCACCGCTGATATCAGAGCGATATAAAGAATAAATGTGTGTTTTAAGCCCATGGGGTTTGTTTTGAAGCCGTAGCAATTTTAGCCGAGTCTATGGCTATTACAAGTTCTTCATTTGTTGGAATAACGTGAACGTCGACTTTGGAATTATCTGAGCTGATTTTAGTATCACCATTACGGTTTTCATTTCGGGCAACATCTACCTCAATTCCGGCATATTGCATGTTTTCCAATACCTTTTCCCTAATCGGGGCTGCATTTTCACCAATACCTCCGGTAAAGATGATCGCATCCACCCCGTTCAATGCTGCAATATACGAACCGATGTACTTCTTAACTCGATAACAAAATACGTCGATAGCTTCGTTACTTCGGCGGTCACCGCTTTCAGCTTCGTCCAATAAATCCCGCATATCAGCAGCATACCCGCTTAAACCCAAAAGTCCACTGTGTTTGTTCAGCAATGCATGAACATTGGCGAGAGATAATTCTTCTTTCTCTATGAGGTAGAATAAGATAGAGGGATCGATATCACCGCTTCGGGTTCCCATCACCAGCCCCTCCAATGGAGAAAAACCCATGCTTGTATCAACAGAATTTCCGTCTTTTATAGCCGTAATCGAACAGCCATTTCCCAAATGACATGTAATGACTTTAGAGCCCTTCTTCGGTTTACCTGAAATTTTGTGGTACATCCGGCTCACGTAATAATGAGATGTTCCGTGAAAACCATACTTCCTGATTTTATACCGACGATAAAGCCGGTTGGGAATACCATATAAATAGGCATGTTGTGGAATGGAATGATGAAAAGCAGTGTCAAATACCGCCACGTGAGGCACATCAGGCAGGTGTTTCTTAGCTGCTCGAATTCCTTCCAAGTTTGGAGGGTTATGCAACGGGGCAATATCAAAAGCCTGTTGGATAGCTTCTTCCACATCTTCATCTATTAATACAGAGTCTTTGAACGTCTCTCCTCCATGTACCACCCTGTGGCCAACCGCCTCAATTTCACCCAGCGATTGCAAGTAATCATTGTCAGCCTCAATCAACAATTCCATAATCTTCTTTAGTGCGGCCGCATGGTTTTCAATGACCATGGATTTTTTGAGCGGCTTTTCATCTTTAAATTCTTGCTTAATGATGGAAGTTACTGCGCCGATTCTTTCCACTAAGCCCTTGCAAAGGCATTCTTTATTCTCTGTGCTTATGAGCTGATACTTTATGGACGAGCTGCCGCAGTTTATTACAAGGGTTTTCATAAGTGAGTTAAAGTGATATTACGGCTCCAATGCCGATCAAATTACGAAATTTGAATGATTCTTCTCCGCTTTCAGGATCGGATAGCCACAATGGTACTTCGTACCTGAGAGCCAATCCACGATCTTTACCCAACCAATCCGGGATGTTAATTGAAAATTGAATTCCGATACCGGCATCAGCCACAGTTTTATCTACATCCAGAGTTATATCATCTTCGAATCTTATTCCACTAACCCTTCCTATATCATTAAACAGGTAAGATTTAAGATGAACAAAATCCCCAACGATGGAACGGTTTAACATGGAGTTAATGAAATTGGGGAAAATAAATTCGGTATTTAATGAAATTCCCTTATCAAGAGTGCCTGCATAACTAATGGTATAATCTGTATTACCACCCGGAGTTGTAAATGAGGCGGTGTTATACCCTCTGAGACTAAAGCCGCCGGCAATTTGAACCAACCCGTTTTCAAAAAAAGTATCCGGTATGGTACCACTTGCCCTTGTCACTCCATTACTCAGCCATGCTATCGGGGCTCGGTTAGCCATACTGTAATTATATTCGAGAGGAGCATCGGAACTAACCAACGCACCAAAAGCTCTAAGATTTAAACCAAATCCTTTTCCAAACTCAGTCAGGTGCTTTACTTCAGCACTACCCAGCGAAAAATTACCGGAAGCTTGATTCACATTCTGTTGAAAAGAAAAATGGGTTTTTAAAGCTCCCAGAGCAGTAAAACCGCTTGTTCTGAATTCAATGCCAAGCAGGCTCTTCCAGTCTGTTTCCTGAAATGCATTAAGTCGGTACTCATTATCCGTTACTTTTTCCTGGAATATGGTTAGCCTGATTTCCTGATGTCGAAGTTCATCAAAACCTTTTTGAAACCGCTTATTGATGGCAAGCCCATGACGGTTATACCCGGTTCTGATACTACTAACCAACTGAACATTGAACTCCTCGCCAAATTCAGAGAGTGCCGGGACAGGTTCAGTGAATGATAGATAATACGATACAGGCTGATCCGGAAAATTGGTACCAAGCCATAATCCGGCATCCAGGCGGTGCGGACCATCCTGAAAGGTACCTTCCATATCTCCCAAAACCCTTGCCCCTACTCGAATACCATCAACGCTGTTGTACCAGAGGTCGGGGGCAAATTCCAGTTTATAGTTGTCGTTCTGGGCAAAAAGAGCACCCGGAATCAGAACAAAAAGAAAAGTAATTAAGAAATATCGATTATCCACTCTGGAAGTATTTGGAGAAATTGATCGGTTAAAATATCGTGAGTCATCTTCATGAGTCGGCGCTGTTCCGGCCACCTAATGTAAGGGTCAATACCTTCTATACTAACCCATTTATATTCCGAATGTTCATCATCAAGCGTAATTTCTTCTTTTCCACTCAACTCAGCAGCAAAAGCAGGGATGGTATGAACACTGTCTGATTTGGCTTCATAAAACTGGTTAACAGAAGGTATAGCCCAGAATTTCACCGGAGAAAGGCCGGTTTCTTCTTTGAGCTCTCTTAGTGCTCCCTCCCAGCTTGATTCCCCATCCTTGACCTTACCACCTACCATGCGCCATTGATTTCCATAGATTTTTTCAGCCGATCGTTTAAAGATTAGAAAAAGAGGTTGCCCTACCTCCATCTTATACGGATATACATCAATGAGCTTTTTCATTATAAAATGGCTGAAATCAGATTTCGATGTTCTTTACTTCCAACTCCAGCTTTCCGGCCGGCACATCTACTTCTACGGTTTCTCCAATTTCACGTCCCATCAAAGCTTGACCAATCGGTGACTCCACAGAAATTTTCCCTTCTTTAAAGTCTGCTTCGTTCGGAGATACAAGCGTATATTTCATCTCTTTCCCCATTTTTTTATTCAGGATGGTAACCGTTGTAAGTACCCTCACTTTAGAAAGGTCAAGTTCACTCTTATCAAGAACGCGGGCATTGGCCAGGGCATCCTCAAGCTTCGTAATCCGATCTTCCATGTGCCCCTGTGCTTCTTTGGCCGCATCATATTCTGCATTTTCACTAAGATCTCCCTTTGCCCGGGCCTCAGCTATATCTTCTGCAATCTCTCGTCGTCCACGGGTTTTAAGATCTTTCAATTCCGCTTCCAATTTGTCGTAACCTTCTTGCGTGAGGTATTGAACTTTGCTCATAATCTCTTCTTTTGTTCGGTTTCATTAAATAAAAAAAAGCCATCCACCATCGGTAGACGCCTTTCTTATTATTGTTCATCAATAGGCTTAAAATAAGATGTTAGCGGATGTATATCCATCGCTGATTTTAATATAACAATTCAAACTATTTTTTCTTTCAACTTGTAATATTAAGTAAGTTATAAGATATGTGTCTTAATATATAACCACTAAGGCGTCATCACCTAATTCAATAATCAACAGATGATGTTCGGAATTTCACTTGAAATTTGGTTCGTCTACAGCCTCATCGTTTTAGCTGTATTCCTTTTTATAAATAAACGAATTTCGTTTGATGTAACCTCCCTTATTCTGCTCGCCATTTTAATGGTATCAGGCATCCTGACGCCGACTGAGGGACTATCGGGTTTCAGCAACACCGCCACTGTTACCATTGCCTGCATGTTTATATTGAGTGAGGGCCTCAGGCGTACCGGAGCTTTAGATATTGTGGGTGATTGGTTTTTCAAGCTTAGTCAGCTGAATTATCGGATGGCTATTTTCATTATCATGATGACTATCGGGGTTATCTCTGCTTTTATCAATAACACGGCGGCAGTCGCGATTTTTATCCCGGTGATTATCGGGCTTTCCAAAGATTTAGGAGAAAGTGCCTCAAAATTACTGATGCCGATGTCTTTTGCCGCAATGTTTGGCGGTGTTTGCACGCTCATAGGTACATCCACCAACCTGTTGGTGGATTCTATTGCCACTGAAAACGGGCTGTCCGGATTTGGAATGTTTGAATTTGCCCCGGTTGGCATCATCTTTTTTGCCGCTGGATTTCTTTACCTGTTCACGATGGGAATTAATCTGATTCCCGAGCGCAGAAAAGATCAGGAACTTACCGATACCTTTGAAATGCAGAGCTACCTTACGGATGTGATTCTTAATGCCAAATCCCCATTTGTTGATACTCCGCTAAAGAATACAAAACTCATTCAGGATTTAGATCTCGACATTGTAGAGGTATTTGATAAAGAAGGAAATTCCAAGACAGATCGCGAAAGCATTACTCTTGAAGCTGAAGACATACTAAGGATACGAGGAAGTGTTAAGGAAATTAATAAACTATTGAACCGGGAAGATGTACTTATAAAACCCTCTGAGCACTGGGAAGACAAAGATTTTGAAATGGGTAATGCGCAGCTTGTTGAGGCCGTAATAGCTCCGGAATCTTCGTATGACAGCATGCCTCTTCGTGATATTGATTTTTATAAACTTTACGAAGCCCAGGTACTGGCTATCCGTCAAAAAGGAAAAGTACAGCAAGACAAACTATCCGACATTCGATTGCAAAGCGGTACTTCAGTCTTATTATATGCTAAAAAAGAACGGGTTAATGATATCAAAACAGCTGAGGAATTTGTTCTAGCCACAGAAATTGATGTTCCCGACCTTAAAACCTCCAAAATTCCGGTGGCAATAGCCATTATTCTGGGTGTAGTTAGTACGGCTGCATTAGGCTTGCTACCCATTGTTGCCAGTGCAATTTGTGGTGTTATCCTGATGATATTAACCGGATGCCTGACCAACGAGCAAGCGTATCAAAGCATAAATTGGAAAGTGATATTCTTGTTGGGCGGTGTACTGCCACTGGGAGTAGCCATGCAAAAAACCGGAGCGGCTCAACTGATGGCCGATACAGTGATTACCAATCTCGAAACTTTTGGTCCTACAGCAGTTTTATCGGCCTTCTTCTTTTTATCTATGATGCTCACCAACCTGATATCAAATCAGGCAACTGCAGCCCTGCTGGCACCAATCGCTATAGAAGCCTCAACCAGTATAGGTGTTAATGCAGAACCGATGCTGGTGGCAGTAACCATGGCCGCATCGCTTAGCTTTATGTCCCCAATCGGATATCAAACCAATACCATGATTTTTGGTCCCGGACAGTATCGTTTTATAGATTTTGTGAAAGTAGGAACCCCGCTGAACGTACTATTCTGGATTATCGGTACCTTTGCAATCCCCTTATTTTGGTCGTTTTAGCCCATGAAGAATTTGCTCAAAAAATACGTCCCTATTCTCGAGGTACTCCAGAACTATGACACTCATAAGTTGAAGAATGACGTCATAGCCGGTGTAACCGTCGGCGTTGTTCTGATCCCACAAGGAATGGCATATGCAGTAATTGCAGGAGTTCCACCTATTTATGGATTATATGCCGGATTACTTCCTCTTTTCATTTACCCCATATTCGGCACCTCCCAGCATATTTCTATCGGACCGGTGGCCATCGATATGCTTATTCTTTCAGCCGGTTTGGGGCTGCTTGCCGGGGATAATATTACCGAAAAGGCAATACTCGCGGTAATGATTGCAGTGCTTACCGGAATACTTCAGGTGTTAATGGGCGTATTTAAGCTTGGTTTTGCCTTTAATTTATTCTCGCGTCCGGTCATATCAGGTTTCACTATAGCCGCTCCCATCATCATTATTGCCAGCCAAATGGGTACGCTGATGAATATTGATATCCCAAATACCCAATACGTACACGAGATATTCTATTACTTATCGGGGCATTGGGATCAGATTCATGTCCCCTCGTTGACACTCTCCATTGGCTTTATTGGCTTTCTAGCAGGGCTGAGAAAATATTTCTCTAAGCTTCCGGAATCAGTGATTTTAGTTTTCATTACTATACTTGTTGCTTCATTTATAAATATCTCCGATTTCGGTTTATCTCAAATCGGGAATATCCCGGATGGATTACCTGACTTAGCTTTACACAACACCAGTTTCGATGAAATAAAATCGTTGTTGCCCAACGCTTTAACGCTGGCACTTATCCAATTTATGACCGTTGCTTCTTTGTCAAAATCATTTGCCCGAAAACACGGTTACACAGTTAATCCAAACCAGGAACTTATCGCTATTGGGAGCAGCAATATCATCGGCGGACTTTTTCAGTCGCTGCCGGTTTCATCCAGCTTTTCAAGGTCAGCAATCGCTGAACAAGCCGGAGCAAAAACGTCAATCAATAATGTGTTTGCCGGGCTGCTGATTTTGCTTACCCTCCTGTTTTTAACTCCACTTTTTGAGGTACTTCCAGAACCATTGCTCGGGGCAATTATAGTAGTGTCGGTAAGTGGCTTAATAGACATTAAAGAGCTTCGATTCTTAATTAACACCAAGCGAAGAGATGCTTTTGTAGCCTTTATAACTTTTGCCAGTGTATTGGTCATAGGCATTCAGGAAGGAATCATAATCGGTATAATTGCTTCTGTGCTGGCTCTTCTTATTAAAATGAGCAAACCTACTGTCGCAGAACTTGGACTGATCCCCGGCACCCGTGACTTTAAGAATATTTCCCGATTCGAAAATGCAAAGAAAATTCCGGGCGTCTTAATTCTTCGTATCGATGCCTCTTTCTCATTTGTAAATGCCGAGTTCTTCAAAAATTACATTCTGGAAGAAAGCATGAACCGGAATACCGCTCCAAAATATGTGATTATTGATGGAAGCACCATCGGTGACCTTGACGTTTCAGCTATGGAAACACTATTGATGATCATTGAAACCCTAAACAAATATGGGATAGAGCTGTATTTATCCGGATTAATTGGGCCGGTAAGAGATGTCATACGCCGATCAGATATTGGTACCTTTGTTAAAAAAGAACGCATTTTTTCTACGGTGCATGAAGCTGTTAAAGCGGCCCTGAAAAAACAGGATCTGAGCGACGAAGGTACAAGATTATCAGACTACGACAACCACAGTGCTTAGGTCAATCGCCTTCATAAACCACTACTTTCTCTTTAATTCCAAGTGATTTTGTAGCCCATATAATTGCAACTGTCACTAAAATCGCTCCGAGAAAGAATGGCGCTCCCGGAAAGTAAAATGGGGCTACTTCTGAGGTAAAATACCCAAACAGGTTGGTCATCATTGGCGGTCCGAAAATAGCCGAGAAGCTAATCAGGCTGGTTAACGCCCCTTGCAACTCTCCCTGGGCATTTTGAGGAACTTCGTTTGAAATAATCCCCTGCAAAGCCGGTGTGGCAAGACCGCCCACACAAAAAGGAACTATGACCGCAAACATCATCCAGCCCTGATTGGCAAAGGCAAAACCGAGAAATCCGAGTACATACATCATCAAACCAAAGTACACCGTGCGGTTATTGCCAAGTTTCGGTATCGCCACTTTAATCAAACCACCCTGTACTGCTACAACTGATAACCCTACCACTCCAAGAGAAAGCCCCACTGTCATTTCACTCCAGCTGAATTTTTCCATGGTGAAATAGGTCCATGTACTTTGGGTAGCATGATTGGCTACATAAACCAAAAAGAACACACCAACCAAACTCGCGATTTTTGGATACTCCTTTATTTGTTTGAGGGCTCCGAATGGATTGGCACGAGACCAGTCAAAAGAACGACGGTTTTCTTTTGAAAGGGATTCAGGCAGTACGAAATACCCATACACCACATTTATCAAAACCAGTCCTGCTGCTGCAAAAAAGGGCATCCTGGCACCATATTCTCCTAAAATACCTCCCACAGAAGGACCAATAATAAACCCTAACCCAAAAGCTGCCCCGATCAACCCGAAATCCTGAGACCTTCTCTCTGGCGGGCTGATATCCGCAATGTAGGCACTGGCAGTAGTATAACTCGCACCTGTAATCCCTGACAGGAACCTGCCAATGAACAACCAAATAATGGTGGGGGCAAAACCAAGCAGTATATAATCTAATCCAAAACCTAAAAGCGAGAACAGGAGAACCGGTCGTCGGCCAAAACGATCGCTCAACCCTCCTATTACCGGAGCAAAAAGAAATTGAGTTGCGGCGTAGGTAAACGTAATCCATCCTGCATACAACGAGGCTTCACTGAGTCCACCTCCTGTAAGCTCCATAATAAGAGCCGGCATTACCGGAATGATGATACCCAGGCCGATAACATCTACCAATACCGTTATAAAAATAAAGATGAGCGCTGCGCTTCTCTTTTGTTTCATGAATTAATGCAATGAAGCCTGAACAATGATATTTTAAAGCGTATATAACTGGCCTCAAAGTTAAACAATCATAGACGTGTAATGAGGCTTTTTCTGAATAAATTTTAAAACTATTGTCCGGCTTTGAACAAACTCACCACAAAAGAAATTCTTGAAGAGAACCTTTCCCGCACAGCTCCCAAAAAGTTAAGTAGCCTGAAGGTGTTGGTTCACAACATCCGAAGCATGCACAATGTAGGTTCAGTATTTCGTTCAGCAGATGCTTTTGGAATTTCAGAGATTATTCTCTCCGGTTACTCCCCCACTCCGCCCAGACCTGAAATCAACAAAACTGCAATTGGTGCTGAGGAATTTGTGAAATGGTCTTATATGGAAGATGGTACAGAAGCCATAAACCAGCTTAAGGAAGATGGTTATTATATAGCCGGGCTCGAACAAACCACCGATAGCATCTCCCTGCCCGACTTTGAACCACAATCCATCGAAAAGATCTGTATTGTACTGGGCAATGAAGTTACCGGCATTGATGACGAACTACTGCCTCTTATTGATCAGTTCATTGCCATTCCGCAGTTTGGACAGAAACATTCGCTAAATGTATCGGTGGCTGCCGGGGTAGTTTTATATGCAATGTTGGAGAAATTGTGGTAAACAGCTTATATCTTAGAATAATTGTACCAAACCGTTTAACAACTATTCATGCCCGACCCAAAAGAACTTATTGAGAAAGCTACCAGGTTCCTGAGACAACAACGGGAAATATATGGTGATTTTTCTGTGAAATTAGATACACAAACAGACTTTGACTCTCTACAGGTCGAAGAACAGGACTCTGTGTATGAAACTGAACCGACGGCTCAACAACAGCCGGAAGTAACAGAAAGTCAGCAAGAAGAAATTGAACGTGAAAAAACCACTTCTGAACTTATTGCTGAATGCACCTCACTTGATGAACTGAGAGAACTTTGTCGGCAATCTGATGAATTGAAGACTGATCTTGAAGGCACAAACCTCGTATTCGGTGTTGGAAACCCAAATGCCGACCTGATGATTGTGGGTGAAGCCCCGGGTTACAACGAGGATCAGCAAGGAGAACCATTTGTTGGGCAAGCCGGTCAGTTATTGGATAAGATCATGGCAGCTATAAACTTTAAAAGGTCGGATATTTACATTGCCAACATACTAAAACACCGACCGCCAGATAACCGGGATCCGAAACCGGAGGAACGTCAACGAAGCCTGCCTTACCTGCTCCGGCAGATAGAATTAGTGGACCCGAAACTCATTTTATGTGTGGGAAGAATATCTGCAACTACCCTGTTGGATAAAGAAACCTCATTGGGCAATCTGAGGGGTGCATTCCATAAATTCCATGGTTGTGAATTGATGGTTACCTATCACCCGGCTGCTTTACTCTACAACCAAAAGTACAAACGACCAACCTGGGAGGATGTTCAACTACTCAGAAAAAGATATGATGAACTGGGTGGTCAGCCTTGATCATCAGGAAGGAATGGATTCCTTAATTCGGTTAGCTACGACTTCTGAGCTGTATGGTTTCTGTATGTATTCTTCAACCCATCCTTTATCAATCGCATCCTTAACCTGATCGTTTTTTTCAAATCCTGATAAGATAAAATAAGGTCGGTCGCTGAGCTCACTTTTTGCTTTTTCAATAAATTCGAGACCATCCATTTTTGGCATTCTCAAATCAGTAACCACCACTTTAATATCAGGATTTTCCTCCAGCTTCTGCAAACCCTCCGGACCTGAAGATGCGGTTAGAACTTCAAAATGTTTACCCATCAACCTACCAAATAAGAATAGATTGATGTGCTCATCATCTACATATAATATTACCGGTTTTGATGACATCATTACCCCTGCTTTTCAGGAAATTTGATTGTTACGATTGTCCCTGCTCCCGGAGTTGATTCATAATGAATTTCGCCATTGTGTTCCTCAACAATATTATAAGCGATTGACAGTCCAAGACCGGTACCTTTACCGGGGTCTTTTGTGGTGAAAAACGGATCAAACAGTTTTTCTTTAACCAACTCATCGAATCCTTTTCCGGAGTCCTTCACTTCAATATAAATAGCCTCTCCTTTATTCCAAGTCTTTATATGAACGGTTCCCTCTCCTTCAATAGCTTGTATAGCATTCATAATTATATTTGTGAACAACTGGTATAGCTTGCCTTCATTGCCCTGAATGCGTACTCCATTAAAGCTGTAGTCCTTCACTATCTCAACCCTGCCTTTATATTCATTCTTCAGAATCAGTAAACATTCGTCAATAATAGTATTGATATCACATTCTCCCTTGTCAGCTTCATTGGTTCGACTGAAAGAGCTGAGGCTTTTTACTATAGAAACAATACGCCCAACACCAATTTCTATGCTCTTGAACACTTCTTCAAATACATCCTTCTCTTTAATAACCAGTTTATCTTCATCCTCTTCAATCATTTGGCTGATGATTTCTGAGGCTAATTTGATGTAATTAACAGGATTGTTGATTTCATGAGCTACCCCGGCTGTTAAAACCCCCAAAGCGGCCATTTTTTCTTTTTGAATGAGTTTTACCTGGGCAGTTTCTAACTTTTTGAGAGCGGTGTTGAGGGAGTCCGTTTTTTCATGCAGCTGCTTGTTAACCTGAAGCAGTTCTTCGTTTTTAGACTTGATCTGTTTATTCTTCTCTGTAATACTTTTGGTGCGCTCATCCACCAATTCCTTCAGTTTTTTCTGTTTAGTAATCAAATATAGATAACGCAAACGAAGAGCTGCGTATGAAATCACGGCGATTAAAGTCGCTGCCAACAGAAAGAACCACCAGGTTTTATAGAAAGGTTTTGCAATGGTGAAGCTGTACAGTTTGGCTTCGCTCCAATCACTTACCTCATTTCGAGCCTGTACTTCAAATGTATAAGTACCCGAATCCAGGTTTCGATAGGTAGCACTAGGATTGCTAAAGTTGTTAGAGATATTCCATTCATCCTCCAATCCAGAAAGCCGGTAACGGTAAAAGATCCTGTCATTATATAAAAAAGAAATACCTCTGAATTTGAACGTTAATGTATTGTGGTTTGCCGACAATTCCGGAATTGTATCTGAGATTAATTCACGGCCTTGTTCAGTTCGAACAGATGTAAAGTAGAGATCAGGTTCTTTTTCGGCAGACATATCTTCACCCTCATCATAAACGCTCACCCCCAGTTCGGTACCGATCCAAATATCGCCTTCCGTATCTTGTATTAAGGCATTTCTGTTGATTTCATTTCCAATAAGCCCTTGAGCTACAGAAAACTGATCCAGCTCTTGTCCGTCCCACCGGTAAACACCATTAAAGGTTCCTATCCAAAGCTGATTGTCCCGGTCTACCAGCAAGGAAAAAACCGAATCATCAAAACCATCAAGTTTATAAGGCACCAGACTGTCTCCGTCAATCGCAGCTATTCCCGCGGAGGTACCAAGCAGGAGTTTCTCATTCCAGTAAACGGCATCATATACATTGTTATAATTTAGAAGCTCGGATGTATAATTGAATAGAGACCCATTTCTATACACGTATAACCCGCTTATTCCACTTAGAAAAGCTACGCCATCTTTTAAACTTTCAATATTTCTTATTTTTCGAAAAGAGTTATTAAAGAGTTTTTGGAAGGTGGTTCTGGTTTCAATTCTATATACAAACTCAGAGTCTGTGAAATAGATAACACCTTCATGATTAATAACTCCTGTTACAACCTGACGAGTTTCTTTCCCAAAAACGGGTTGTAGTTCACCATTATAAAAACGATACAATCCAGCAGCTCCACCTGCCAGGTAAAGAGAACCGTCTTCTGCTTCTGCAATTTGCAAAATCCTTGCCGGTTTATCTTCCGAAGAAGGTAAACCAATTTGTCGGATCACTTCTCCATCCCTGAACACATTCAAATATGCCGGATTTGCTACATACAATGTACCATCAGCACTTTCAAAAATGGCACTCACTTCATTTTCAGCAAGCCCCGAGTCTCTGTTATAACTTCTGAAGTTCAGAATATTAAACTTGAAAAGCCCCCGGTTATCTACCGACCAAATATTATTCTCGCTGTCAAGGTATAATCTGTTTGAAAGAATATTGTTGGGCCTACCATTTACTTCTAAGGGTCTTACTTCTCCGCTTTCTTTAAGGTATTGCAAAACCCTAGAATTACTGCTGAAGAAAATCCGGTCACGCTCGTCAATTATCAGCGAATGTCGATTAAACGGAGACCGAAATCTAAGTCCAAGATCATCAGACAGTATTTCCAGTTTATTATTCTGAATCTTTGCCAGCCAATTGAACCCAAGCAGGTAAATAATACCATCTTTTTCAGTTAGGGTCAGAATATCATTAAAATCCCCAAGCAAAGAATCATATTTACTTCGAACGATAGTATCTCCATCCAAAATAAATTGACCGCCACGAGTATTTATATAGATTTTTTCCCCGATGTTAACGATCGAGTTAATTCGAAAAGCAGCCCCATCAGGCAAAGAAAGTGTTTTCCATTGATTGGTTTCGGTAGAATAAAGCTGTACCGATTTATTTCGCCCCAATAAGATGAGGTGCTTTTTACCGGTTCGAACTACTTCAAATGAAAATGCTGATTGGTATTTATTCCATAACTCAGGAACTGGAATAGCCGACCACTCCCCCGAATCATAAGTTTTAATCACAAACTCAGTATCATTCTTGCCCGCCAGCCAGATCTGTCCGTCCTTACTCTTTTGTATTTTTGTATTGAGATAAGTAGGGAGTTGTAAACTATCCGGAAATACGTGCCAACTGTGGGCATCATAAGTGGTTACACCTTTGGAAGTCACAAACCACATAACACTGTTATCAGCTTGTACTACATCATAGATAGCATTGGAAGGTAAACCATCAACTATAGAGTATGTTTTAGCAGGATAGAATTGAGCTACCAGATTAAACGGCCCCAATACCATTAAACAAAAAAATAAAAAGCGAAACCAATAGCTGCTTACAAACTTCAAACTTAAAGAAGAACCTTTTTTAATTGAATTATTTATCGACAAATATGTGATGAACTAAATCTTCTCTCGAATAGTCCTAACCGTATTTTAACCAAATATACAATGTTTAAAATTTATGCATTTCATATTATTGTTTTTTAATCAAATCAACTTAACTCATGATCCCAACCCTTAATACCGAACGACTTACTCTCCGTTCTTTTACCGAAAACGATCTTGATAATGTGTTTAAAGGGTTATCCAATCCGGATATCATAAAATATTATGGTATCAGTTTCGAGACCAAGGAATCTGCCAAAGAGCAAATGAAGTGGTTTGCTGATCATGAAAGAAATAAAACCGGGGCTTGGTGGGCCATTTGTTTAAAGGATTCCGGTGCATTTATAGGTGCCGGAGGTCTCAATGATATTGAGCAAGAGCATAAGAAAGCGGAATTTGGATTTTGGCTGCTTCCTGAATATTGGGGAAACGGATTTATGGGAGAAGCGATACCGGCCATACTAAACCATGGTTTTAATACATTGAACCTTCACCGAATCGAAGGATTTGTAGAAAGCCAAAATACCAATTGCAAAAAAGCCCTGGATAAACTCAACTTCACTTTTGAGGGAACCATGCGAAATGCTGAAGTTAAGAATGGCCACCATATCGATATAGAAATCTACTCTAAATTGAGTTCCGATTAATGACTATAATGTGGATAACCCTGTTCAAAAATTGTTTAAAAAGAATCTCATTTTGCTGTCATTTTATACCTATTTTCGAGATTCGGATTTCAGCAGTACCCTTTAGTTTTCAGTGTTAAACATGGCAAAAAAGAACGGATCTTACGGTAATAATTATAAGAATGATGATAAAGTTCTGGAGCAAGGTGGACGTGTTCCACCCCAGGCCGTAGAAGTTGAAGAAGCCGTTTTAGGGGCCATGTTGATCGAGCACGGCGCAGCTACCATCGCCCTTCAAATGCTGAAGCCCACTGATTTCTACAAAACGGCGAACCGGCATATTTTTGAGACGCTATCCAATTTGTATGAGCGCGACAATCCCCTTGATCTTCTCACCGTTGAGACCGAACTCAAGGACAACAACTTGCTGGATGCATGTGGTGGCCCCACTTATTTGTCTGACCTTACCCGATCTGTAAGTTCTTCCGCTAATATTGAGTATCACGCTCAGATTATTATTGAGAAAGCCATCAAGCGTAATCTGATCCTGGCCAGTAATGACGTTATTAAAGATGCCTATGATACCACCAGCGATGCCTATGATGTACTGGATACCGCAGAGCAACGAATCTTTGATCTCTCAAACCAAAAAAGCAGAAGCTCCGCTGTTCCTGTAGAAAAGCTTTTGAAAGATACGCTCTCCTACCTGGAAGATCTTCGCGGAAAAGATTATGGAATCACCGGCGTCCCCTCCGGACTTGCCGTTGATGACATGACCGCCGGTTGGCAGAACGGCGACTTAATTATTATTGCTGCTCGCCCCTCTATGGGTAAAACGGCCTTCGTACTTACGGCGGCCAGAAACGCAGCCATGCACCCGGACGAAAAACTCAGAACCCCTATCGCCCTTTTCAGTTTGGAGATGTCTAATCAGTCCTTGGTTCAGCGTTTGTTAACTATGGAGGCTCGCGTTCGAGCTGATGAAGCTCGAAAAGGTACCCTAAAGGATGAAGACTTCCGGAAACTGATTGATGCTGCCAGTCGCTTATTCAGTGCGGAAATATATATTGACGATACTCCGGGCATCAGCTTGATGGAACTGCGAACCAAATGCCGAAGACTTAAAAGCGAGAAAGGGATCGGACTTATTGTGATTGATTACCTCCAGCTTATGCAGTCAAATGCTAAAGACATCGGTAGTCGTGAGCAGGAAATTGCTTCTATTTCACGAGGTTTGAAAGGATTGGCGAAGGAGCTTGACGTTCCTGTTATTGCCCTGTCTCAGCTCTCCCGTGCGGTTGAGCAACGAGGTGGAGATAAACGTCCTCAACTGTCTGACCTTCGTGAGTCAGGCTCTATTGAGCAGGATGCCGATATTGTTATGTTCCTGTACCGACCGGAATACTACGGCATTACAACCACCGCCGAAGGTCAATCTACAGCCGGTATTGCCGAGGTTATAATCGGTAAGCAGCGTAACGGACCTGTTGGTAGTAAGATGATGTACTTTGTGAAGGATTACGCACGATTCGAGAATCTTAGCTCAGCAGATAATAACGATCCATTTCTTGGAGATGGCGGTGGGGACAACGGTGGCGGCGGAAATGATGGCCCACCCCCTATGCCCCACAGTCCCGCACCTGATGAAGATGCTCCATTCTAATTGGCATCCAGACATTCTGAGCCTCATAAGCAGGTTTAGTCCTGGTTCCGCCGCTCCGCTGCGGAACCCAAAAGTGAGGCTCTGCCTCGGAGTCGATTCATTAAGTTATAGGGTGTTGGAATTATACTGTGTTGAGGCAGAGCCTCGGAGAGGCAATACGGAGCAGAGCACCGTAACGAGGTTAAGGTTAATGACTTAGTTTGACTAAGATTCAATTCCCTCCAACAACTTCATCAAAAAGCCGGTCAAAATCTTTTATGCGTTTCTTCCAATCCAGATGGCGGTTAATATTCTGGAGTGAATTCTTTGGCAGTGATTTCGTTTCGCCCGTCAGTAAATCTTTCATGTGGTGAAAGAGATCATCTTCCGTTTCATACAAAACCGGGGCATGTAACAGCGGATCATGCAGGCTTTCAGGAATCAGTTCCGGGTAATGCAATGAGTTGGGCACCAGTGGATGACATCCACAATAAATGGCTTCCATTATGGCTACACAGAAAAACTCATAACTGGCTGTAGAAACCACAATATCACCGGAGTGAAGCAGCTTGCTGTAGTTTTCCTTGTCATCCACATAGCCGAAATGTGTGATCTGCTGCCCGAATCGCTGCCAGGCTTTTTCAAATTCTTCCGGCTTCTCGTGTTGGGTATCCCCGGCCAGAATCAGGTCGAATTTCAGGTCAATATCATTCAGTCGGTTAAGTACTCTGAAAAACATGGCCGGATTCCGATCAAACTGCCACCGTTGGTTCCAAACAATCACCGGGTTTTCATTCTTACTTCGCGTATCAGGCTGCTTATCAAAACTGGAAAGGTCCAGCCCCGGATGCATTACAATGCTTTTTTCGGCAATCCGCTCAACGGTGTTATACTGATTGGCATCCGGAAACTTATCCAGAAATTTAGGAAGAGCTTCCAGCAGATCATCCAGGTGAAACTGAGAGGAAAACAGCAGTTTATCAGCTACCAGCATACTCAGATAATTGATATAGCAGTAGGTCAGATCCCTGGTTTCCCCTTCCGGAATGGGGCGCGTAAACTGGTTATCATGCATGTACATGATCACCGGAGTATGAGCAAATCGGGGATTCGTCAGAGCCATAAAGGCCGGCAGATTGGTCATGCTGCTTGTAAGCAACAAGTCTATATCCTCTTCCACATTCTTGGTCATTTCAGCCAACGAAACCGAATCTCCATGCATACGCCACTTCCAGCCTTTATAATTCAGCTTGATGGGAATAATATTATGGCGGGAATTCTTTTCCAGTCCTTTCAAAAAAGCCTTATGTGAGCCGCTGTAAAATGGTTCTACCGCCAGAATATTCATGTAAACAATCTTAATCTTTGGAAAGCGATAAGTATAAGAAATTTATCCATGAACCGAATAGAGTGTTCATGGTAAGATCGTCTGTTTCATTGCTTACTTCACTCAAATGAGTAATCAACAGAAGTCATTCTGAGGGTACTCCCGAAGAATCGACTGGGTAGGTTTAATACTGGTTCCGCTGCTCCGCTGCGGAACCCAATGCGAGGCTCTGCCTCGGAATAGGTTTAGATAGATATTATGGATATAATCGTACTTTTTGAGGCAGAGCTTTGGATGGGTGTTACGTAGCAGAACACCGTAACGAGACTATACAGATACAAAAGCTACCGGAACCTCGACTGTATCTCATCAAGCGGAATGTAGCTAATGGTGGGCTTTTTCAGCGGATCCAGATACGGCTGTTCGCAGGCAAACAGCTGATCCACGAGTCCTTCCATCTCCTGCTCGGTGAGTTTTTTACCACGGGGAATAGCTGCTTTAGCCGCAAAAGCGATGGCCAGTTTTTCCCGGGCTTCCAGCTTCACTTTCTGTCCGAGTTCCTGGTATTGGTGCAGCATTGAAATCAGCACTTCTTCCTCGTTCCCAATTTCAATATCGGCTGGAACTCCGTTAATCATGGCTGTATTTCCACTTAGCAACTGTACAGAAAAACCCATTCGATGAATAATGGAATGCAGCTCTTTCAAAAGTGTATAGTCAGAAGCAGAAAGCTCAAGCGTTTGTGCAAATAACAGCTGCTGTGTACTTGGGAGTGCTTCCTCAGTAGCATTTATGGCCTTTTCGAAAATGATTCGCTTATGGGCTAAATGCTGGTCAATGACCGTAAGACCGGTTCGGGTCTGTGTTAGAATGTACGTATTGTGTAATTGCCAGAATCCCTTTTCTTGTGTGACCTTCTTTTGTTCTTCTTCATCCGGTTCAAAGGTATCAGCTTTAGAATAATCCGGCCTTCGAGCTTGTCCACCTCCATATAACTGCTCTCCAAATTGATCACCTCTCCCTCCTACATGTGAAGACCGATTATTGATTCGGGAAGGAATCTGAAACCCACCTCCACTTTGTCCGGTTGGTTTTGGCTTATTAAAGCTAAAACCGGAATCAAATCCTTTGGAAGGGTCGTCACTCAAAAAAGCATCCTGATTCTGTTCAATATTTGGAACCTGAAAATGTTTATTCAATGCCCGGTTCACCACCGATCGTGCAAGCTGAATCACACTACGCTCATCCTCGAATTTCACTTCCATTTTAGAAGGATGCACATTTACATCTACTTTGGAAGGATCGATATTGAAAAAGAGCGCATAAAACGGATACTCATTATTGCGGGTCCACGCATCATATAAACTCAAAATCACATGGGTAAGGTACCGGTGCTGAAAAGGACGTCCGTTCACAAACAGAAACTGCTCACCACGACTCTTTTTGGCCAACTTGGGATCGGATGCAAAGCCGTGAATTTTCACATAGCTTGTTTCTTCACCAAACTCAATCAGGCTGGCTTTGTAAGAACTGCCAAAAATCTGGGTAACCCGGTCTTTCAGGTCCTGAATAGGTAAATCATAAATAATATCACCATCAGCTTCTACATAAAAAGCCACGTCGGTATTAGCCAAAGCTGCATATTGTATGGTTCTCAGGATATGCCGTAGTTCCGTCACATCTGTTTTCAAAAACTGTCGGCGAGCAGGTACATTAAAAAATAAATTTCGGACAGCAATGGTAGTGCCATCATCTACCGCGGCGGGCTTGATTTCTTTCTCTTCACCGCCCCAAACTTCAAACTCCCAACCATTTTCATCTCCCGCTCGTTTGGTCTTCACGGTTACCTGAGATACCGAGGCAATCGAAGCCATCGCTTCTCCCCGAAACCCCAGCGTGCGAATTTTAAAAAGGTCGTCTACTGAATTAATCTTGGAGGTTGCGTGGCGTTCAAAACAAAGGGGCAGATCTTCTTTACTCATCCCACAGCCGTTATCAGAAACCTGAATCAGGGTTCGACCGGCATTTTGGATAAGAATTTTTACCTGGTCACCACCGGCATCAATGGCGTTGTCGAGAAGCTCTTTTACTACCGAAGCCGGACGCTGAATAACCTCTCCGGCCGCAATTTTGTTACTTATTTCTGGGGGAAGCTGATGTATAATGGAATCGCTAATCCGGGTATCGCTCAATGGTTATCTGTACGTCTTTTATAGTGAAATTAAATAAACAATAAGTGCTAGGCACGCTGCATAAAAAACCACACGGGTAAATTGTGCCGGTCTTCGTCTTGTATGGGTCTCAAATTTAATCCGTTTTCGGCGCTTTTCTTTCTCATCCTTTTCGGGATCATAATAGCGGAAAGGATAATCAAATTTTTTGGGTTTAGGCCGGAAGCCGAACATCGGTCTGATCATAACAACACCTCAATTTTATTGGCTTTGAATGGCTAACGCAGGTGGTTACCAAATCTTATCCAATATACAGAATTTGACGGGTGAATATCGAACATTCCATAAGGAATAATGAATCTTGCAGATCGCATTGCCAGACTCACCACTGTATAAATATTCTACATTCAATGCAGGCGATTCTTTCGGATGTTCTTTTGCTGCTAAATTTGTAAACTCCCTGCCCCATATTTTTTCTTCGGAAACCATTTTTTTCGATCTTCACATTTAATAACTGAACATTAACTATTTCAAAAAATGAGCACTGATAAAGCCAAGATTTTCTACACTATTACGGATGAAGGACCTTATTTAGCTACCCACTCTTTCCTTCCTATTATTGAATCATTTACCAAGGCAGCCGGAGTTAATGTAGAGACCAAAGACATTTCTCTTGCCGGACGTATTCTTGCCAACTTCCCCGATTATTTAAAAGAAGATCAGCAGGTTCCTGATGCACTTGCCGAGCTTGGAGAGCTGGCCAAGAAACCGGAGGCGAATATTATAAAACTACCAAATATCAGTGCTTCTATTCCCCAGTTGGTTGCAGCTATTAAGGAATTGCAAGGTAAAGGTTATGATCTTCCTGATTATCCGGAAGAACCTCAAACTGAAGAAGAAAAAGAGATCCAAAAACGCTACGATGTAGTGAAAGGAAGTGCGGTGAACCCCGTTTTACGGGAAGGAAATTCTGACCGACGAGCCCCCAAACCGGTAAAAGAATATGCCCGGAATAACCCTCATTCTATGGGGGAATGGAGCTCGGATTCCAAATCACACGTGGCTACCATGGATGATAACGACTTCGCTCATTCAGAAAAATCTCTTACGATTGCTGAGGCGGACGATGTGCGCATCGAGTTTGTGGATACCGATGGTAATGTTCAGGTTCTAAAAGAAAGTACCCCATTACAGTCCGGTGAAGTTATTGATGCAGCAGCCATGAGTAAAAAAGCTTTGGTTAACTTTCTTGAGAATGAAATAAAAGATGCCAAAGAAAAAGGTGTTCTCTTTTCACTGCATATGAAGGCAACCATGATGAAGGTTTCTGACCCGATTATATTTGGTCATGCCGTGAAAGTGTACTTCAAAGAAGTATTCGAAAAGCACGAGGAAACGCTGAAAGAATTAGGCGTTGATCCCAATAATGGGTTTGGGGACCTGGAAGCGAAGATCAAGGAGCTGCCCGAAGACATGCAGGAAGAAATTAAGGCCGATATTAAGAAGTGTTATGAAAACGGACCTGATTTGGCGATGGTAAATTCGCACAAAGGTATTACTAACCTCCATGTTCCAAGTGATGTAATTATTGATGCCTCTATGCCGGCTATGATCCGCACTTCGGGACAGATGTGGAATAAGAATGATGAGACACAGGATACGAAAGCGGTTATTCCTGAAAGCAGCTATGCCGGTATTTACCAGGAAGTGATTGACTTTTGTAAAGAACATGGGGCTTTTGACCCAACCACCATGGGAAGTGTGCCAAATGTTGGGCTAATGGCCAAAAAAGCAGAAGAATACGGCTCTCACGACAAGACATTTGAAATTCCCGGCAGTGGCTCTGTACGCGTAGTCAATAAAGCCGGAGAAACCGTAGTAGAACATCCTGTTGAAAAAGGCGATATCTGGAGAATGTGCCAGACTAAGGATGCTCCTATAAAAGACTGGGTTGGCCTGGCCGTTCGCAGAGCCCGGGAAACCGGTTCTCCTGCTGTTTTTTGGCTTGATGAAAACCGCGAGCATGATGCAGAGCTCATCAAAAAAGTGAATGCTTACTTGCCGGAATTTGATACCGAAGGATTAGAGATTCATATCATGTCGCCGGTTAAAGCTATGCGTTATTCTCTGGAGCGTATAAAAGATGGTAAAGACACTATTTCTGTAACCGGGAATGTATTGCGTGATTACCTCACCGACCTCTTCCCTATCCTCGAAGTAGGAACCAGTGCTAAGATGCTTTCTATTGTTCCACTGATGAATGGCGGTGGGTTATTTGAGACAGGTGCAGGTGGATCAGCTCCAAAACATATTCAGCAATTTCTGGATGAAGGACACTTACGTTGGGATTCGTTAGGAGAATTTCTTGCTTTAGCCGTTTCACTGGAACACCTTGGCAAAACATTTGATAACGACAGAGCTTTGGTTCTTTCCGAAACACTGGACGAAGCCAATACCCAATATCTGCAAAATGATAAGTCCCCTTCCCGTAAGGTGAATGAGCATGATAACCGAGGAAGCCACTTTTACCTGGCTATGTACTGGGCACGGGCTTTAGCTAATCAAACCAAAGATTCTGAGCTCGCTGAGCGGTTTAAAGCTGTAGCCGACAAGCTTGAAGAAAACGAAGCTAAGATCAACGAGGAGTTAATCGCTGCCCAGGGAAGTCCGGAAAACATTGAAGGCTACTACTGGCCAAATCGTGAGATTGTTTACGATAGAATGAGACCCAGTGAAACGTTGAATTCAATTATTGAGTCTGTTTAATTTCAAACAAACTAAAGTGAAGAGCCCGGTTCTGAAAAGAGCCGGGTTTTTTTTATTTAATGAATGGAAGCTGTATCAGACCTCGAATTTCTTCTTCATAAAAGGGACTAAATATTTTAGCAGAACTAAAATAAACACAAAGACAACCAACGCCCCCCAAACAGCATATTCTTCGTAGGCTTCATAGAATAACAACAACTCATTTCCGGCAAAAACAGAAAGCCAAACAAAGGTTGGCGTCCACAGCAAGGCGGTTAGGCCGAAGTAAAGAAGAAATGTCCAGAAACCCGTTTTTAAAATACCGGCACTCAGGTACACAGGAAACCGGCTTCCCGGAATAAAACGGCTTAGTACCAGAATTACAGGGCCTTTTTTCTGAAACCAGGCCTCAGCGCTATACACGTTTTCCTTTTTTACCATCCACTTAAAGGGTGGAACATTGAATATGGCATTCCCCATAAGGCGGCCTGCAAAATAAAGTGTGAAATCTCCTATATAAATACCGGCTGTAGCAGCAATAGCAGCCGGCCAAAAATCAATCAATCCCTGAGCGGCCATCAACCCGGCCCCGATACACGTAAGATCTTCACTCATAAATGTAGCCAGTACAATCAGCAACATATATAAAATCATGAGCTCATTCTCTGAATCGGCTTTTACTTTATTCAGATAAGGCACCAGTTTCTGGAGACTATCATTCTTTACCTTAGCAGTATCTGAAAGCTGCTCGGTTGTATCACTAAGTCCAAAATCCTGGTAAACGGAGTCATTGGATTGATTTGGGTTCCCCAATATCGGAGCAGCGGTAACCATGCCTATAATCAGTAATGTGCAGAAATGAATAAACTTCACGAACAGAGTTTCCTCAAGAAATTAAGAGAATGCTATGGGTGTGAATTCCCGGTTTTGGCCAAGGAATTCGTTTTCTGAAATAACAGGCACGAATTGCTCTTCAATATCACTTTTTAATCGTTCCGCCAATAATTTCCGATCGTTAGCTGTAATTTTATCCGGACCAAAATTAACAACGGAGGTAAAAGATTTTAGTTTCAGCAGATTGAAGAAATGTACGAAGAACGGGGTATCATCCCACCAACAAACCGTATCGAAAGCTGGAGCTTCCCCCTGCTCCGTTCTGTATGAAATAGCAACGGTTGAAACAGGAAACTCTTTGGAAGCCGGGTATTCCAACAAAGAAGACCTGAATGGTAAGATCTCATAACCGGGACTGGTTGTACCCTCCGGAAATATGATTATACCCTGATTACTGTTGATGTTTTTTGAAATTAATTTATTCACTCTCGTAACATCTCTCTTACGATTTCTGTCAATGAATAATATGCCACAAGTTCGAATGATGAACCCAATCAATGGCCATGTTTTCACATCACTTTTTGCGACAAAAAGACACCGTAACTGAGAAAAAAGTACAAAAATATCAATATAGCTGAGGTGATTGGATACGACCAAAAAAGGTGGCTTCGGTGCCGGATTCTTAGCCTCTACACGTATGCCTATTATCCAACAGCAAACTTTACCCCAACCTTGCAAAAGGTATCCTCTCAGTTTTTCATAATTCACCCCCACTACCGAACCAAACAGACATAGCATAATCAGGGAATAGAAAAAAAGAGTTATAACAAGAAAACTGAATAGTTTTATGACAGCCCGTAGAAAATTCATGGACAGAAATTAACAAATTCTTTAAGAAAAACAGGTTTTTTGTGGACCCGATTTTAGTTCGGTATTATAAATTTAAGTTTGTTCGCAGATTTAAACTTTGCGATAAATAAATTGGTTTGTTGTATGGAAGATGTAGCAGAAATATTGAGTCCAGTTTTTTCTCCGTACTCAGCAAACTCTGCAGGGCAAATCAGAACTACATGTAAACGAATGTGCGCTTAAGTCCGCTTAGATATTTACTTAATTGATATATATTTGTACCATTAATTATGTTGTATTACAAAGAATATAAATCTTCAGACCAAAAAGACTGGGTCGTGTTTGTTCACGGTGCCGGGGGCAGCTCTTCTATATGGTTTAGCCAGCTAAGGGATTTTAAAAAGCATTTTAATGTGCTAATGGTTGATTTGCGGGGACATGGTAAATCCAAAGATTTGCTGCAGAAATACTATGAAGAGAATTATTCTTTTGAATTTATAAGCCAGGATATTATTGAAGTTCTGGACCACCTCAAGATAGAGAAAGCGCATTTTATCGGGGTTTCATTGGGAACTATTATTATCAGGACCATTGCTGAAATTGCTCCTGAACGGGTAAAATCTTCCATACTTTGCGGTGCAATTACCCGCTTGAATGTTCGATCCAGAATTCTGGTTTTCGTCGGCCATATGTTTAAACGGTTTATCCCTTACATGTGGTTATACAAGCTTTTTGCCTGGATTATTATGCCCCGAAAACGGCATGCTAAATCCAGAAATTTGTTCATAAGAGAGGCGAAAAAATTATATCAGAAGGAATTTCTGAGATGGTTTAAGCTGACCAATGAAGTAAATCCCCTGCTTCGTTATTTCAAGGAAAAGGAAGTTCAATCGCCGATGCTATACGTGATGGGCAGCGAAGATTACATGTTTCTCCCCCCTGTTAAGCAGATCGTGGAAAAGCATAAAAACTCTACGCTCAAAGTAATCGAAAATTGTGGACACGTTTGCAATGTGGAGCGACCCGGAGCTTTCAACCGGGTTTCCATCCAATACCTGAAGGCTCACTCCTGAGTTAGCTTTTACTCGCTGCTCCCGTTAACACGCTCAGCGTTAGGGTTGTTTCCATTTCTCAGGGTAAATAGCCAAGCTTCATTATTAAAGCTGTTTCTGATTTCGAGCGTACGCTCAACAGCGCTATCAAAATCAGCGAATCCTTCATAGGCCACATAATTGAATCTTGTACCAGGATGGAACAAAATTTGAGTGCTATATCCTTCTTGCTCTAAGGTAGTTTTAAAGTTCTGAGCATTCCCCGGAACAAGGAAAGAGCCTCCGATCACAAAATACTTGAGGTCAGATGTTTCTTCCTGCATAGTCTCTACCTCTTGCTCATTCTGTTGATACTCCAGATATTCATCGAGGTTAAATGCTTTGGGCACAACCACCATTAGTTCCGGCTTTTCAACAGGCATACTTAAATCTTTGGCCAGCTCCTGCTGTTCATCGGTGAGTGTATCCTCTTCTTCGGCATCCACCGGTTGTTCCTCTGCAACGGTAGTATCCGGCTCGATTTCTTCCATATCAGTTTCAACAAGGGATGAGTCGTCTGTAGCCGGCTGCTCTTCCTGCCCGGCTTCCGCTACTTCTTCATCAACCGGCATCTCGAACGTTTCGGTAGTAAATACCCGGTCTAAATCAGCCCTCATTTCATCGCGGGTATTGTTCAGTACTTCACGTTTAGTGAGCTTACGTTCCGAAATTCGCTCTGAAACAGGTTTAATCAACTCTGCCTGCACAATGATGATAAGTTCGTTTTCTGAATAATCTTTTGAGTTATACCCAAATAGATACCGAAGGCCGAAAAACCATCCCGGTAAGTCTTTAAGAATAGGAACTCCTCTTCGTACCGAGGATTCTTCAGTACGATATAACCCGGCAACATAAGTTGCTTCCCCATTTAACAGAATAGCTGAGGTTGTTGCTTCCTGCTTGTTAACAATGGTACTAACAACATCAGGCTGTACCGTAGAACGCTCTACTTCCAGTGACAAATAGATAAAAGAAGTGTCTCCCTGATTTATAATTTCAGGAGTTACGGTAAGAATAGTTCCTGTACTGATAAAGTTATCCGTTACATTACCTGCAATATCCCGCTGTTTAATAGAAAAATCCTGCCCAACCTGGATATTACCCTCTTCTCCATCCACTACTTTAATGGATGGAGTGGCCAGAACTTTACCAAGGTTATCAGCTTCAAAAGCACTGAATAATGCCTGTACGCTTATGCCAGGACCAATTTCTCCCAGATTTACAAGAGCGTTAAAAGCGTTTTGAGAAACACTTGCAGCATTGTAAGAGTTAACCGAAACAAACTGATCGTTAAACTCAGTAGCCGGGATGCTTTGGTTTGCATCAGCGTCTACAAAATCTCCCAAATTAGCCGGCACATCGCTTGTTAATGTAGACCAATCAATGCCAATTTCCTGTAGTGCCCTCTTATTTCCTTCAAAAAAAGTAGCATTAATGCGTACTTCCTGCGTTCGGGTTGTGGCTGACGGAGCTTCGCCCTGAGCAGCAGCGGAACCGCCCCCTGAAGCCTGTGTTGTGGTACCGGTTGTAGTAGGTTCAGGAATATTTATTTCATAAAAATCTTCATACTCAACCAACTCAAGATTATTAAACCGCATAATGTATTGTAGGGCGTCTTTCCAGTGCATAGCAGGTAACGTTACCCCGATGGTACCGCTGTAAGCCGAATTATCAACAATAAACTTGTTCTCAAATTCCTGGGCAAATGTGTTTATGATCTCAATAGCCTCATTGTAAGTCGTGCTTTTATCGAAAGCGACGATCTCTTCCGGATTGGTATATTCCTTTAGAGGGTCAATTACCTGAGCATGTACAAGCTGAGGTTGAAGTAAACTTACCAAGCCGAAAAGGACTAATGACAAAAAACCTTTTTTGTAGATTGTTGCTTTCATGGGTTTCATCGCTCTATCTCCAAGGTAACCAATTCCGTGATGCCACCTTTGTTTAGATTAAAAGTAGCGGATTTATTTTTAAGGTCTATAGATTCTAATTCACCAAGGTACACTTCATCACCTTTTCTTAGTGAATTTATGTTTCCTCCCTGATCTACGATAAAGATTCGTGATGCAGTAAGGCCTATTAATCTGCTTTGCTCCACATCAATGAGATTATCGTCATTAGGTGGAATCACTTCCTGTATAAGTGGATAAAATGGGTTGAATGTTGACACTCGTTCGTCCATCGTAAGCTGGCTGGTCAGTGATATACCCTCCTGGATAGGAATACGCTCATAATAACTTTCTAAAATGAAGGTAAAGGTAATATCATTGAGCTCTTCAGGACTGGAACTCGGAGGTGTGAGAGTAATTTCAGAAATTTTATTCAGGAGCTGACTATTCTCAATCTTATTCACAAAATTCACAAAGTTGGTATAAGAACCATACCCGTTTATTTCTGCATTCACAATGCCATACTGGTCCTGGGCAGTAGAGTCTACAAAAACAAAGTCAAAGAACACTCTTGAAGATGTACTACTGTTGCTTATGTAATTCAGATAATCGTAAATGTCATCCGGATTGGGTGTTTTAAAAAGAGATTTATCAGCATTTTCAATAATAGATAACGCCTGCTGGTACCGCTGATTTAAAGCCGGAAAGGCATCACTGGTAGCCTTTTTGCTGTTGAAATCTTTCTGTTTTTCCGTCACTGAAGTCTGCAGTTCCTGCAATTCGGACAACTGAAAAAACTTGATATAAGAGAAAGCAGCACCTACAAATAGCGTAAGTGTTACTAACAAAATGATGGTATTTCGGACCGCGTATGACAATTGACTATTAGTTCCCTTCTATTAATTCTTCGATTCCCTGCACACTCTGTGGTGTGTAGATGCTTTGATCCTCAAAAAACTCTGAGACAACGTAGGTAAAACTGTACACATCCTGTTCTCTTATCTGATCTGATGTCACATTCAACAGCGTTGCATCTGCGAATAAATCGGCAAGCTCGGCAATACGCTCCCTGTAAACTGCGAATCCGGATAATTCGATATCACCGTTAGGAAGAGTGGTTGCTGCCGTTAACCACACCGAATTCACATCATCTACTCCACTGTTTATACGATCCAGATTTTTACTCCAGCGTAAAGTCCCCTGATTCAACTCACTCAATAGTACAAGCTTAGCCTGAATTTGCTCTAAATCTGAACTAATCTGATTATACCGTTGCACGGTAGGCTCAAGAGATTGAATTTGCGAGTTTAATGTACTCACTTCATTTCTGAGGCGATCTATTTCTGTCGCATTTTGAGTATAGAAGTGGTTAGATACTATAGGCGTCAATAAAATCAACAATAACAATAAAAACCCATGCCATTGCAGCTTAAAAATCTTCTGACGATCTCTCACATAATTAGGTAAGAAAGAGATGTTTGGAAAATTGTTCTTCTCAAAACCGGAAGCCGACCATGCTGCACCAATAGCAGTCGTAAAGGCTGGTATGGAGGAAGGATTTATTTCTTCGGCATCGAAAAAGTCATCAGAGAACTCAAACTCAGAAACATTTACATCCTGAAAGCGCTCTTCAAAAAACTCAATGGCATCATCGCCCAACGAATTATTACAGATGATAAGCCGATCCAGGTTTGGAACCTCACCGGTATCCAGCTGGAAAAGTATTTTACTGAATATGGTATTCAGAAATTTTGGATTCTTAATCCCTTCGGTAATAATTGGCGATACAATCCAGAGTTGTGACCCTTTTAAGAAAAGTATCCGACTCGTTTTCTCACCAAATTGAACCACACCGGTAATACTGTTTATTTCGAGCTCATAATTAGCTCGAATAAGCCCCAATAGAAGTATTTCATCCGGTAAAATCTCATTAATGAACAATTTCCCGGAGTACATATCACGGGTTCTGTTCATCAGTTTCAGTAAATCCGGCTCATCATCAATAGAAGTGAGAAGTAAAGCTCCGTCTTCTCTTACTGAATAGGAATAATAGTCTTCCGCTTTAGATACCCCATGCAAAGCTTCAAGACGATCATTAACAATAATCTGAAGATCTTTCTTCTTAGTTTCAGAAAAATCAACGTCCTTCAAAATCTGGAAGATCGTTTGTCCGGCAGGAATACTTAAACCAACATCCACCCTTTTGGAGTCTGTAGAGCTAAGAAGGTTATATAATAGCAGTTCGTTGGAAGCTGCAGCTTCGGTTTCGTCAACCATGTCTGTATCAACAATCTCATCAGAACCTTCTAAATCGTCAAGGTCATCAAAATCGAGATCATCGAGGTCATCTTCAAAAGCGTCTAAATCCAGCTCCTCATTTTGAACTTCCTCCTCTTCTTCCAGGCCAAATATGACATCTTCATCATCAAGGCTATCATCGATACTGTCAAAAACATCAACCGTCTCTTCTTCTTTAGTTGCTTTAGCTTTGCCTTTCAGGCTTTCAACCAATCGTACTTTATCAAGACTAACCAAAGAAACCTTTTTGCCGTTGATTTTAATTCGGGCAACCTTCAGAAACTCTTCGTCAACAACAATTCCGGTATATGTCTTATTTGATAACATATTCAGCCTTAGTAATTAACTTCACTTAGCAATTGAACCATTTTTGTCTTGTTGTTGGCGTGATTTAAAGCATTTTCTTTAGAAATGATACCGTCTGTATATAATCTCTTCAGGTCTTGCTCCATGGTATTCATTCCCTTCTCACTGCCTTCCATCAACATCTGATAAATTTCACTGATGTTATTATTTCGAATAGCAGCTCGAACCGATGTATTCACCATTAATACTTCTTTGGCTAATACACGTTTACCATCCAGGCTGGGAACCAATTTCTGGCTGACAACACAGGTAAGAACATCGGCAAGCCTTACCCGAACCCGGTTTTGCTCTTCAGTGGGAACCTCCCCTAAAATACGCTCAATACTTTCCATTGCCGATGAGGTGTGAAGCGTTCCAAAGGTTTTATGACCGGAATCCGTGATTTCCAACGCCGTCATAATGGTTTCAGGATCACGAAGCTCACCAATTACAATAATATCTGGATCCTGACGAAGCGCCTGAATTGCGCCTTCCTTAAAAGATTCAACATCCCGGCCAACCTCCCTGTGCCGAACAACCGACTTAATGGGGGTGTGTATCAATTCAACCGGAGAAGCGATAATCACGATGTGAGAGTCAACAGTACGGTTATTGGCATCAATTATGGTATCCAGCGTAGATGATTTACCCGAACCGGTGATACCTGTAATCAGAGTCAGCCCATACTTGTAATATTTTAAACTCAGGGCCTTGGCTACCTCGGTATGAACATTCAGGTTCTTAAAGGGCCGAATGGTGTTGTCAATCTTACGCATATTGAGCGCTAAGTGCTCCAGATCGAAATACATATCGGCACGAAACCGCTGCTGTTTACCATTTCCAAGTTCTATTGAGTAAGAAAAGTCAAGGTTCTTGTCTTTAATAAGCTTTTTTCTCTGTGAAGGAAGAATGGCATTATGCAATAATACATTGGTTTCATCCAGAGAGAGGCTTAAAGGCTCTTTGGCAGGCTTTTTATCGCCGTAAATTCTATACCAAACCCGGCCATCGCATCCGGGACCACCTAAATCAATATCTGAAGCGTCGTTCTTCAGCATTCTTTTCAGATAGCCATCCAATATATCAGAAAGTTTTTCCCGATGGTCATCGCCAAGATTATCCACCGCATTTCCCAACTGGACATGACGATCTATGCCCCTGGAAGTCCGGGGTAATTGATCAATAACCGGTTTTACCAGTTCTGATAGCTTTTCGGATTTTTTAGTTGCCGCCTCCATAATAAAGCCAAATCAATTTGTTGATGACAAATAACAGGATACCTGTAAAGACCTATTGTTACGAAAAAAATTAAAAAAAACTAACAATCCAAGCTTATGTGCCTGCGAATTATCAATTTGTTGAACAATGATCGTTTACAGTATTACCAATTGGTATCGTTCAATAACCTCTTCTTTAAGTTGAGTAATTGAACGTTCATGTTACTTATCTTTCGCTGCTGTATTTCGATGATATTTTTTGTAAAGATGTTAAACAGCTTTTCGGGCTTCTTTCTAAAAAAATTAAGGGCTTCATATCGCTCGTATCGTAGTAATACGCAATCACCCTCAGCCGTAACCTTAGCCATTCTATTATTCTTACTGAATAAGAAGGTTTCCCCTAAAAAATTACCTTCCCCCAACGTAGCTAACTGTATGTTATCCTTCCAAATACATACTTTTCCTTCGGCCACTAAATAGGCTGAATTAACATATTCCGATTCGTTCAAGACAATTTCATCAGACAGAAACCTTTCTTCTTTTCCTAACTGTAGGAATTCCAATACATCCTCGTAATGGAAGTTTTTCAGAAGCAACGGAGGTTCTTTCAAAAACTTCTTTATGTAATCGGTCATTAATTCATCGCCGGAATTTGACATCTCGGTACTCATACTAAACCCCTGTAATGGTTTACTGCTGGCATATCAGCAATATGCATTAAGTTAATATTTAATTTCAAGTTTTCCGCTTTTTAATCTTCAATAGTTGCAGCCACAATTTCTTCGATCGTGGAAATACCTTCTTTTACACGTTCCCGTCCGGAACCACGCAAAGTAAGCATGCCCTGAGACATGGCCATCTCTTTGATGGCTCCTTCATCAATATCACCGCCGGCATCAAGTATCATCTGCTTTATTTCCTTAGAAAAATAAAGGGCTTCATGAATCCCTGCACGACCTTTAAAGCCTGTTTGATTACATTTCTCACAGCCAACTGCTTTATAGAATGTAGTTTCTTCAATTTCTTTGTCTGTAAATCCAATACCTTTTGCCGTTTCAGGATGCGGTGTGAATGCCTCTTTACAATCACTGCACAATCTCCTGATCAATCGCTGGGCTACTACAAGGTTTACGGCATTTGCTATCAAAAATGGCTCAACTCCCATTTTAAACAAACGGGAAATAGCACTCGGTGCATCATTGGTGTGAAGGGTTGAAAAGGTTAAGTGACCCGTATTAGCCAATTTAATAGCAATTTCGGCCGTCTTTAAATCCCTCATCTCACCCACAAGTACAATATCCGGGTCATGACGCAAAATCCCCCTGATCGACTGATCAAATGTCATGTGATTACTAATCTTTAACTGCCTTGCCCCTTCAATGATATACTCTACAGGTTCCTCTACGGTAAGCACATTCTTTGTGGGGTCGATTACATAATACAAAGCCGCCACCAGGGTTGTGGATTTACCACTACCGGTAGGACCCGTAATAATTACGATACCCGATGGCTTTTGGATGGATTTTATAAAATTTTCTTTCGCTTGTTTCTGTAAGCCAAGCTTATCAAGGTCCCGGATTACATTACGGTCATCCAAAACACGAATAACAATCGATTCAAACTTCCGATCATATTGCTTCCCTACAATCGGCATAATGGACACACGATATCGAATCCCAACACCATCTATTTGGCGCTGAATGAATCCATCCTGAGAGGCGTCGCGTTCAAAACGGTCCACATTTCGGGTTTTATCCTTAATTACAGCAGAAATAGCCTCAGGCTTTACATTTTTCTGCTGGTACCAAAGCTGTAACTTACCATCCACACGGAAGCGGATATCCGTGGTTGTTGGAGAGCTGGGCACGATGTGCATATCACTTACTCCCTGGCGAACTGATTCTACCAACATACCCTCTACCAGTGAGTTAAGCATACTTTGATTGATCTCAGCATCAATCTCTTCTTCGTCAATCTCTTCCTGATCTTTATCTAAATCAGGTTCTTCATAATCGATTTCCTCAAGCAGGTCCAGAAATTCATTTTTCTGCTCATAAACCTTTGAGAGAATGTCTTCAATCGACTCGTATTTACAATAGACTAATTCCGTCTGTTTGAAATTAATCTTGTTAAGTACGCTCTGGATATTGGGATCAGACGGGTCTGCCGCGGCAATTACAATGGAATTCTTAGTTTTCTGATAAGGAAGAGCCTTATGATGTACCAGTTCATCCACAATTTCTTTCGGCATATCCTCGAGGTTCTCCTTGATGTGATCCAGTACCTCTCCCGGAATTTCATCCACATCCTTTAGTACCTCTCGAAAGGCATATATATTGGCAATTTCCTTCATGATCTGGTGCCTGTTCAGCCCTAAATCCTGAGAAAGGATTTGCCCAAGCCTTCGATTACTCTCTTTCGGTTCTTCAGAGAGAATCGACAAGCCTTTTTGCAACTGCTCATCTGTGATAATTCCTTTGTTTACAAGGATATCACCAATATGTCGACGTATATTAATTTTTCCCATTTAAAACTCTTAGACACCTTGATTCGGCTGAATTACAGCTGATTCGGAAGAAACTACAGTAATACCAATAAGCGCAACCATGATAAACAAATTTATAAATAGGTTTATCATATCAATAACCGACTGCATTTTATAGGTGGTTTGAATTTCATAATACTCAGCAAGCTGCTTGGCATTTTCTCTTAAAGCACCTGATTCAGCACCCAGCCTGAATCTACTTAAAGCTGTATTTGTGAATACCCCGGTTGCCTCCATCGATTCAATAAGTCCGGCACCGTCTTTTAACATTTTTCGTATAGCTACTTCCTTAATCTGTTTCTCCATGTATTTATTTCGGCATGCCTCTGAGGCCACCTTAATCACTTCGATGTTTTGTCCTGAACCACTGTATAGAGTGTAAAATACTCGGGCAAAAATCTCAATACTAGTTTTGTGTAGCAAATCACCCAAAACGGGCAGATGTATGATGTATTTATCTTTAAATAATTGACCTTTTGGTGTTCTTATAAAGTAGATAAATCCTCCAATAGGGATCAAGAATGAGAGCATTAACAATATCCAATTATCCCGTAGCCAGTAACTCATTTCAAGGGTTGCAGCCGTCATTGGGGGAAGAGCTATATCCATTTCCAGGAACATCTCGGCCGTTGCAGGGAAAATATAACCCACATAAAACAACACCACCCCGATAACGGCTAAAACTGTAACTGCAGGCATCATAAGAGCTCGGCGCATATTCTTTTTGAATTCAGCATCCCGCTCCATGAATTTTGCGGTACTTTCAAAAACAAGAGACATATTACCCGAGGTAGAAGCCACACTTAACATGTAAGCAGCAAACTTTCCGAAAACATCTTCGTGTTTGCCATAAACTTCAGAACCCTCTTTACCATCTTTAAGGTCTTTCTGAATAGTCTTTATTACCTCTTTCATCCGTTTATTCTGGGTATCCTCATAAAGAAGATTCAGAATTTCATCAAAAGGCAGTTGCTGCTTTAAAAGATCAGCTGACAGACTAATGAAAGTAACCACTTCCTGATTTGGCACCCCTCCTTTAAAATCGAAGAGCTTCTTATTAATGCTTTTAACTTTATAGCCAAGCTTAACGAGCGCTTTTTCTAATTCTTCTTTGCTATAGGCTTCCTGTTCACCAGAAACAACCGGTTTACCCGGCCGTTGAACCTTATACATGAACATCACTTTCTCGTCTAACGACTGAATCTTTAGCCCATTGGTTTTAGAAAGCCTGTCAACCTTTACCTGAGCTTCTTTCTTATTGTCAGCTTCAAATTCAGTTTGAACTACTTTACCTTTTTGCGAAATCGCTTTTAGCCTGAATTGTGCCATAATGCTAAAATTTACCCTTCTCAGTTCTTAAGACGACGCGTCTGATTTAATATAATTTTGAAACATCGGTATCTCATAATGCATTACGAAAAAAAAGCGATACCGGGTTGCCATTTAATGATGATATATATCCTAATTTGTTACAATAAACTACTTTTTTTTTAGAAATAAGAATAATGTTCCAAAAAGTATATTTGAATTTTTTTAAGGATGATATTTCTGTTGATCGTCCCCTTTTCTTAAAACATAAATTGGAGTTTTAAGATCAGTTGTAGATGGTAAAATTATTTTCTGTTTTTTAAATATCTGCATTCTATCTTGGACCAAAGATTTTAGAATGACCAAGAAGCAAGACGGTAATCCTTACCTAATAATTTTTGCCCTCTGGCTACTTGTTTTTGCAGCAAGTAGTCAGGTCATGATTATTTCTCCTATCCTTCCTCGTATAAGCGAACAGCTTGGAACTCCGTTAGAAATCCTTGGAAATCTGGTTACTGTGTATGCAGTAATGGTAGGAATGTTTGCCATTATCATGGGGCCGCTATCCGACAAAATCGGACGCCGGAAAGTCTTATTAATAGGAACGGGAGGCATCTCATTATTTCTTTTTCTTCATGGCTTGGTTGATACTTTTTTAGGATTACTATTTGTTCGGGCTTTGGCAGGAATGGCCGGGGGTGTATTAAGCGGGGCTGCAGTTGCCTATGTGGGAGATTATTTTCCTTATGAAAAAAGAGGCTGGGCTAACGGGTGGATTATGAGCGGCATCGCTATGGGGCAAATTCTTGGAATACCCATCGGTACACTACTCGCGGATCTATTCGGCTTTCGAATCCCCTTCCTCCTTTTTGCAGTGATAATGGCTCTAACCTTTATTCTCATTTTATTCAAAGTTCCACAGCCAAATGTTGAGCTGTCAAAAGATCGGGTTACATTTAAAGGTTCAGTATCTAAATATTATGAGTTACTTAAACGGAGTGAAGTCCGCGCCGTTGCTTTTGCCTATGTGGTGATGTTTTTAAGTATCTCGGTATATGTGGTTTACCTACCCACCTGGCTGGAAAACACCTTCGGTGTTGATGGCAGGGCTATAGCAACCCTTTTCTTTGTTGGAGGCATAGCTAATGTGATTACAGGACCTATTGCCGGTAAAATATCAGATCGTATTGGGCGGAAAAAAATAATCATTATTTCCTGCTTGGGACTTTCGGTTGTTATGGGGATTACTACCTATGTTGTTTCTGAATTTTGGATAGCTTACCTCATCTTTTTTGGAGCAATGGTACTCATTGCCATGAGAATCAGCCCTTTTCAGGCGCTTTCTACGCAGTTAATTAAATCTGATAACAGAGGGTCTCTAATGAGTTTACTGGTGGCCATCGGGCAAGTTGGATACGGAGTTGGAGGCTCAATAGCCGGCCCTTTTTATGTTCAACAGGGGTATGTTAGCAATACCCTGATGGGAACCGTTATGATACTAATTATGGCTTATGTAGTATGGTTCCATGTTCCTGAACCTGAGCTTAATTCCGAAAAAACAGCCCCTGCTAACGCTTAAGGATTTGATTCTGTAAGGCTGCCTTCGCTTCTTTCCCCTTTCCATTTATAACGTATTTCTAACTTGAAATGAATTTTATTGTAACTTAGTATCCCCTTAGTTCTCTATAAAAGAAAAAACTATGCGTAAAATATCTCTACTTCTTTGCACGGCTTTATTCGTTACCCTTCTGATCAACTCATGTAAATCTTCCGATGATGAAGGAGTTATCATTCAAGGGCAGGTCGTTAACGAGCAAACACGGGAACCTGTTATTGATGCGTTGGTTCAGATTACTGATCCCGGTGAATTTAGTAATACCTTTACTCGTACTGACAGTACAGGGCAATATTCTCTTGGAGCGTTAGAAATACTAGAAATAACAGATCTCAGCATTACTGTCTCTGCAACAAATTTCACGGAAGTAAACAGAACATTAAAAGTAACTCCAAAAGATCAAATCACCGGATTCAATTTTGAGTTACCTGCCGATCAAAGTGGAGATGGCGACGATGGCGATGATGATGGACCTTCCGGCCCCTCAGGGGGAGCTGCTGCAATTCAATTAGCAGAACTTAGCTCGGAAACGATTAATATTGCCGCTACAGGAGGAAATACAAGCAGCACTATTACATTTGAGGTTCAGGATTCTTCGGGTAACAGTATAGACCTTGTTAACGCAATTGATGTAGAGTTTTCCATTGTATCCGGCCCGGGAGGTGGAGAAGAAATCACACCTTTGTCGGTAACAACTAATGCCCAAGGTAAAGCAAGTGCAACTTTAAAGAGTGGTAATACTGCAGGTGTAGTTAAAGTACAGGCAAGAATTGAAAGAACTATACAGAAGTTCTCCCCCTTAGCCAGTGTTTCCAATAAAAATTTGAACGCAAGTACAAATTCTCTTGATGAGTTTGATAATACCACCCCTTCTATGGACAATAATAAAATTGCCAGAAAGGTGATAAGTGAGCAGGTTGTTATTACTTCCGAACCAGTTGCTATTACTATTCATGGTGGATTTCCAGATGCGAACCATTTTTCTATTTCCACTTCAAATCTTAATTATGAATATGTACAGGGGCTTCAGGTTCCAATATCGGTTCTTGTAGGTGATGAATTTAGTAACCCGGTAACACCCGGAACCGCCGTTTACTTCAATACATCAAGCGGGGTAATTGCCGGTTCAGCAGAAGATCACACGGACGAAGAAGGAAAAGCTACCGTAAATCTGAATCCTAATGGAACGGGAAATACTACTGTTACAGCTACTACTATTGATAAAGATGATCAGGAAATACAACAAAGCCTTAATCTGTTATTTTCAAGTTCAAAAGCCAATATTGTAGCTACAGATGAACTGTCTCTAAATCCAGGCGAGAGTACCAGTATTGATTTTACGGTTACGGATCGAAATGGAAATCCTATGGCCTCAGGTACCTCCATTCAAGTTTCAACTGAAGGTTCTATCACATTAAGCGGAACTACTTCTACAACTTTAGGCGACGAATTGTCTGGAGGAAGTGGGATTACTTCTTTCACTTTTAACGCATCTGTTGGAGAGGGATTCAGCGGAAGCCAGAATGTTACGATTACGGTAACCTCCCCCTCTGGTGTTACAACCAATGACTTCATAACAATTAACTCTACCGGAGGAGTTGTTGCTGGTGATCCTGAAGCTCCTGCATCTATGGAACTGGTTTCATTAGCTAATGAAGCCATTAACATCGCCGAATCAGGAGGTATTACCAATACCGCATTTACGTTCCAGGTACAAGATTCGGCAGGCCGTGCATTGAATTCAGAAAGTGCGGTTGATGTAGAGTTCTCGATTCTTTCAAATCCGGGCGGAGCCAGTATTACTCCTACTCAGGCTCGAACTGATGCCCAAGGCCGTGTTACCTCTAACCTGAATGCCGGCAATACCGCCGGTGTGGCTCAAATTCAGGCTCGCGTGGTTGGCACATCCATTACCTCAAAACCGGTGGCAGTTGCCGTTCATGGTGGCTTTCCCGTAGCAAGCAACTTTTCATTATCTTCGGCAAATCTGAATTATGAATTATCAGATCCCCTCCGAATCCCTGTTAACGCCTTACTTGGTGATGCTTTCAGTAACCCGGTGAAACCCGGTACAGCTGTTTATTTCAGTACTGATAACGGTGTGATTGACGGTTCTGCTCAAGGTCATACTGATGACAAAGGGCAAGCGACGGTTGAACTAAACCCTGAAAATTTAGGATCGGGAACCGTTACCGCCACAACTGTAAATCAGGACAGTACCGAGATTACTTCTACTCTCGACTTACTTTTTACTACATCAAAAGCTGACATCACCTCTGACTTTAACGATACCGAGATTGTGATAGCCGGTGGGGATAATCAATCTGTTGACTTTACTGTAACCGACAAAAATGGAAACCCCATGGCAGCCGGTACTTCTGTAAGTGTCACAAGCCAAACCAGTGCCCTTTCAGTAAGTGGTAGTACTTCACAAACAATTGAAGACGCTTTAACCGGAGGAGACCAGATTACGGACTTTTCTTTTAACATAAATGCTGCTGAAACATTTAGCGGAAGTGCAAATATTATAATCAAAGTTACCTCTCCGGGGGGTGTTATAACCAACCAGGCGCTTGTGGTGGCTACTACCGGAGGCGTAGTAACCGGAGATCCGGAAGAACCGGCATCGATGGAGTTAGTAGGCTTAAGCAACGAAACTATTAATATTGCGGAGTCAGGTGGAACAACCAATTCAACCTTTACCTTCCAGGTACAAGATTCTGCCGGACGTGCTCTGGATTCTCAAAGTGCTGTTGACGTAGAGTTTTCCATTCTTTCGAACCCGGGTGGAGCAAGCATAACTCCTATCACCGTAACAACTGACGCTCAAGGCAGAGCCACTTCAAACCTTAATGCAGGTAATACTGCAGGAGTTGTCCAAATTCAGGCTCAAGTTGTGGGAACATCCATTGTTTCAAAACCAGTTGCTGTAACCATCCATGGTGGGTTTCCTGATGCAAACCACTTCACTCTTGAACCTCTGACTGAAACTAATATAGAAGGTTTTGATAGAAACGGAGCTTCAATTACGTACAAAGTTAGAGCGGGAGATGAATTCAGTAACCCGGTAAAACCAGGAACTGCTGTTTATTTTGAAACAACTGGTGGAGTCATTGATGGCTCAGGAACCGGACATACTGATGAGACCGGCTATACTGAAGTTACCCTATATGCTGGTAATCCACGCCCGGGTAATGGTCAAGGTGTTGTTACTGCAAAAACCACTGATGCTAATGGAAATGAAATATCCCAAACCTCCCCTTTCATCTTCTCTACTTCCAAAGCGAATATAACTCCTGATATTACAGAGTTAGAATTAGGCCCTGATGAAAGTTTCGATGTAGGCTATGAGGTAATAGACCTTAACGGAAATCCAATGCCGGCAGGAACGAGAATCGAGGTTACCCCGGGCGGAAATGGGGGCGTTAACTTAACAGGTGTAACTTCTTATATAATGCCTAACGAATTATCAACAGGCCAAGGCACTACTGATTTCAGCTTTACAGCTACCGCTGCAAGCAATTTCAGTAAATCCGAAACCATCTACATTACAGCTACTTCCCCATCCGGTACGGTTACTACAAACAGTGAACTAACTATATACGGAACTGGTGGTGGTGTTTCAGGAACACCGAGTGCCCCTGCAGCAATCGTTTTAGAAGATGTTCAAAGAAACACAATTAACATTAAGGAAACAGGCGGAATTGTTAATTCATCTCTTACCTTTCAGGTTCAGGATTCTGCAGGCAGGCCATTAGATTTAGACAGCCCAGTTGATGTTGAATTTGAAATTATCCAGGGACCCGGAGGCGGTGAAGGTGTTCTACCTGCTGTGGCAACTACTAACTCAACGGGAAGGGTTACGACTAACGTATTTAGTGGTAATACTGCTGGCGTTCTGCAAATTCAAGCTAGGATTGAGCCGCCTTTTGCTCCTTCAACCATTCGCTCCAATCCGGTTGCCATTACCATTCATGGCGGTTTCCCTGATTTTGATCACTTTAGTATTGCTCCTACAGTTAAAAACATTGAAGGCTTCAATATTAATGGAACGACCACCACTTTAGAAGTAATTGTTGGTGATAAATTTAGTAATCCGGTAAAACCGGGTACAGCTGTGTACTTTGAAACTACCGGAGGTGTTATTGAAGGTTCGGCTGTAGACCATACTGATGCCCTTGGTAGAGCTTCAGTGACACTGCAATCCGGAAACCCAAGAGGTCCACTAAACGATGGTGACTTAACAGTTACTGCAAGAACCATTGATGAAAACAGCCAGTTCATAGAACGTACTGCATCGGTTGTTTTCTCCACCTCTGCCGCAAATATCAGTACGCCGGATGCCATGCCTTTTGACACCTTAGCTCCCGGTGGCGGTGCAACATTTGATTATGTTGTTCAAGACCTTAACGGCAACCCAATGGCTGCAGGTACCCGCATTGAAATCGATGGTGGCGCAGGGATCGAAGTTACCGGAGATGCAAACTTCACTTTAGGCGATCATATCAATCCGGGACCTGGTGCAACTGAGTTCCAATTCTCCATTCGTGATACGGATGAAGAAAGTAGTGCAGCTGCTGATATCACTCTACAGATAAGAGTAACAACTCCATCTGGAAACGTTACTACTTTTAGTGGCATTTACGGTGTGAGAAGACTCGTGAATGACGGAGGAACTCCCGTTAACACTAATTAACGATACTTTACTCTTTAGTTGCTTAAAAGTCCGCCTTACCCAAGGCGGACTTTTTTTCTTTTAAGCCTTTCTTACAATTGTTCTAACCGCTACCTTTGAAGCTCATTAATAATCAGGTACAGTTTTCGAATATGGACGCAAAAAATACTTTTGAATACAACAGTGTTAATTACAAAGAGTTTTTAAAGATGTTCAGAAATCTTGGTGATTCTGAGCACAACCTGATTGTATATGCAGGTCCTTTTACCACAAACCGAGAAGCTGCCCTTGATGAACTTAAAAGAGAAATCATCGGAGAGGCCGTTATTATTGATCTGGTTGAGGTTGTCACTCCTTTTGAAGAAGAAAGCTATGCCAACATTGATGAATGTTTCTCTTCTATTGATGAAAATGCCCCTCTTGTAATCTTTAAAAATGCGGAACAACTGAATGGCGTCTATACCGGTTATACCAAATCTGTAGTTAAGTATGCATCTCCTCAGGAAAAGTATTTCCTGAGAAACGTGCATAAAATCAAAGCTCCTGTTGTCCTTGAATTTAAAGATTTCGACCAACTGGATCGCATGGTGGTTAGAAAAGCAGACTCTGTTGTTCTTTTCAAAGCACCCTCTTCTTTCATTGAAAAAATGGCTTGGAAAGTACAGAACTGGCACGTTCATGGCTCCCACTTTCTTTCCCCTCGTCCACACTAAAGTATGACCGAAATACAGCCAGAAACCACCCCAAATTCTATCTGGGAAGACATTAAAGCCTCTCTGGCTGGAACTGAACTCGACTTTACAAAAGGTAATATCGGCAGGGCTATACTAATCCTCTCCATCCCCATGGTGTTGGAGATGATGATGGAATCCATCTTCGCTGTCGTAGATATTTTCTTTGTCTCCAAACTTGGAGCAGATGCCGTTGCAGCTGTCGGCATCACCGAATCGGTTCTTACCCTCGTGTATGCTATAGCCATAGGGTTTAGTATGGCTACAACCGCTATTATATCGCGTCGAATCGGGGAAAAGAACAAAGATGACGCAGCCAAATCAGCGGTTCAGGCTATTTTTGTTTGCCTGATTATTTCTGCACCCATTTCCTTAACAGGAATATTCTTTGCTGAGGAAATTTTACTTCTCATGGGAGCGAATGAAAACATAGCCACGCATCTCTCCTCCTACACCGCCATTATGCTAGGCGGGAACCTGGTCATCATGTTTCTGTTTGTGATCAACTCCATTTTTAGAGGTGCCGGTGATGCTGCCATCGCCATGCGGGTTTTGTGGATTGCGAATGGTATTAACATTGTCCTGGATCCACTACTCATATTCGGATACGGACCTTTCCCTGAACTTGGAATAGCCGGAGCTGCCGTTGCAACTACCATTGGTCGGGGAATTGGAGTTTGCTATCAGTTTTATCGCCTGTTTGATGGTAAAGGTAGAATTATCATTCTTAGAAAACATATCTCCATTCAAACTGAAATCTTAAAAAGATTGATTCGGGTTTCCATTGGTGGCATTGGCCAATTCCTGATTGCCACTGCAAGCTGGGTTGGGCTTGTCCGGATTATAGCAGAATTTGGCAGTGTGGCCTTAGCCGGTTATACCATAGCTATTCGTATACTGATTTTTTCGATTTTACCTTCCTGGGGCATGAGTAATGCAGCAGCAACTCTTGTGGGACAAAACCTGGGAGCCAATCAACCCGAACGAGCTGAGAAATCGACCTGGATATCAGCCATCATCAATATGATATTTTTGGGCTTGGTCGGAGTTTGTTTTCTGATATTTGCCGAGAACCTTGTGCGTATTTTCACTGACGATGCCGCCATTATTGCCATTGGCTCAAAATGCCTGCGTATTATGAGTTATGGATACCTTGCCTATGCTTTTGGGATGGTAATTATTCAGGCCTTTAACGGTGCCGGAGATACGAAAACTCCCACCCTCATTAACCTGATTTGCTTCTGGATTATCGAAATCCCGCTTGCTTATTTTTTGGCAATATCTCTTGAATGGAACGAAGAAGGCGTTTTTTACTCTATAGTAGTAGCGGAATCACTATTGGGCGTAATAGGCTTTATATTGTTCCGACGCGGAAATTGGAAAAAAACAAAAGTATAGAATGAAAGTAAGCGTAAAAATGGAAACAGCCGGACGCAGAGGAAAGCAGGTTTCCGTAATTCGAGGAATCACACATAACCCTCAGGTAATCGAAGATTTAGAAAAGAAACTAAAAACGCAGCTGGGCACCGGGGGAACGGTTAAAGGAAAAACCATTGAAATCCAGGGAGATCACGTTAATCGAATAAAGAAAATTTTGGAAAAAGAAGGCTATGAGGTTAAATAGGTTTTAGGGACAAGGTGTTAGGTGTTAGGTTCTCTGAAATAAAAAACCTAACACCTTGTAACTAATACCTAAAACCTGGACTACCTACAATTTTACTTTGCTTTCCTGGCGTGGATCCAGATCATACAGCGAGGATGCCGTTGCCTGAATCGTCTTATACCACTCGTTACCAAACTTATCATTGATAGTGTAGAAATCGGCAAAATCAGGCTTACGGATGGTCATCTTCCACTCCTGAGTCTTAGACTTAAAGGTAGGATCTACATGGAGGAGCTCATGGTAGAGCATCATCTCCTTGGTTTCGTTGTCAAGCATATCCCACAGCTCACCGGATATCTCAATCAGGTAATCATTCCCCGAATAATGTTTTACCTCCCGGCTTGCTTTCATACACTTGGCCGCACGTTGTTTGGAAAGATTTGGATACACAAGGAAATAGCCAATCTCAGCCGGACCGAATTCGAGTTTATGCTTCTCTATTACTTGTTTGGCTATAGCCTCCACTTCCGGAGACTCCATTAGTTGCTTGGTTGAATGAATAGTTGCTTCAGCTTGTAAAAAATCGTTCTCTGGCATGAATAGTTTAAATATCTAAAATTAAAATTATGATTTAGGAATCATCACAGACGTAGCTACAATAGAATATTCTTTCTGAGGGCCTTCTATTGCATCTGCATCTTCTCCAGCGTCTTCAGCATAATGCTTGGCCTGCTCTTCAGAGAGTTCCTTCACGGTAAATGTTCCGACCAGCTTAACGGTTTTTCCTTGGGAATCTGTGGGGATAAAAAATCCATAATCCTTAAAGGTAATCCGTGCTGAGTAGCCGTCCTGATTAGCCACAAAAAAGCAGCCTTTCTTTTGGCAAACTTTAGCTACCTCTGTTTCTACAGTTACTTCTTTTCCGGATAGCTCTACTTCAGACTCAATCACAGAAACAAGTGATACCGCTTCGTTCCACTGCTTTACTTCCGAGCCAAACACTTCATAGGCTTCTGTTTCCTGAACCGGCTCTGAAAGTCGAATAACCTCCGCTTCCTGCGCGAACAGTGATGTAGATAGCAGCATCAAAAATACAGGTACAAATATCTTCTTCATTTTCTCTTTCTTTGTTTTTTGAGGAGCTCAAACATACAAAGTTTAGGACCAATATTGCACCCGGATGAACTATTTAATTCATGCTTTTTTGTTCTGTTTCACAATAATAAATCTTGCGACCGCCCGTCTCCATAACCTTTATTTCTTTGCCACACTTATAGCAAGGTTTACCGGCTCTTCCATATGCATAATGCCGGTATTGTTTGCGGGAAGCTCCCTCCTCTTTAAGTGCTTTAACCAAGTCATCGGGAGTGGTGAGTCCACCCGTTCTATAAGATCTTCGGGAAAGCTCCAGTGAATTCTCTGCCAGTGCTCTTATCTGTTCTTCATTACAGTCTTTTGGTCTAAATTCCGGATCAACACCTGAACAAAACAGGATCTCACTGCGAAGGTAGTTCCCAAGTCCACTTAAAAACCCCTGATCTAAAAGCAGTGTAGAAAGCTTTCTGTTTTTAAATGTACTGCTTCGATATCGCTGTAGCACTTGCTCATACGTGGTTTCAGGATGAACAACATCCGGGCCGAGTTTCTTTATATACGGATGATTCTCCACTTCATCATCATTGAGTATTTCAATTTCGGACGCGGAGTATAAAAAAGCAGATGCCTCAGAAGTATGAATTGCTACCCTTAGCGATCGGTTGGTATCGGGCTCATTCCCATTTTTACTAATCATCCACTTTCCGTAAAGCTGATTATGGGAATAGAGATTCAGGTGGTTCTCGAACGCAGTAACAATGGCTTTTCCTCTCGGAGTGATGGAATCTATTTTTAAACCCTGTAGTTGCTGCTCAAATGGTTTAAGTTCATCAAAAGCAAAGAACACCTCTTCGATCTCTTTCCCTGCAATTGCATCGCTGATTTTATCTGCTGCTCTCCAAATTTCCGGTCCTTCTGGCATGATTTCGTTTTTATTCGTTATTCGTTGATCATTAGTCACTGAAAAAGTTTGGTTAATGACTTGGAAGTCCATACAATTCACAACAAAAAACCGTTCATGAAATCTTTTTTGGCCATAACTTCAGGCTTTGCAGGCTTCCTCTTTTTTGAGGGATTCGCCCGGCTTATTATCACTTTCTATCACCGCATTGATTTTCAATTTTATGGTATTTCACACTTACCATCCACCGTATGGGTTATAGTGATATTGCTCTCTGTACTTACAAGTACCTGGCTTGTTTCTATGCTTATTCTCACGGTAATCAATAAAAATACACTCCTTAATGCTGTAATCTTTGGAGGAGTCCTGATTGGGTGGAGAGCCATGGAGTTCTATAATTCTTATCAATCCGAACCATTATGGTATTTTGGAATCGTTATACTATTACATCTATCAGTCATCTTTCTTGCCTATCAATTATATACCAAACAACATGAGATTACTGATCCTTCTTAGCGTTCTTTTGCTAGTAAACGGATGCTCCGAAACATCTAACATTCAACTACAGGAAATACCTTCTGTAGCCGGGAAAAACAGTTCTCTTCCCTCCTTATACAGCGATAATACCGGCACTGTGTTTATGAGCTGGGTTGAAGAACGTGGCAATATCGCTGAGTTAAACTTTGCTACATTCAAGAATAACACCTGGTCTGAACCCTCTGTTATATCAGCTGACTCCACCTGGTTTTTAAACTGGGCAGATTACCCTTCCATCATAGGATATAATGGAGAGCCTATGGCTGCTCACTGGCTTAATAAGAAGCCGGGTGGAACATATGCTTACGATGTTAACCTCTCTGCATACACGAATGAATGGTCCGACAGAATCATCCCTCATCAGGATGAAACCGCAACTGAGCATGGATTCCTGAGTATGCTTCCGGCTTCCGATTCCACCTTCATAGCAGTATGGTTAGACGGGCGAAATACAGCCGGACGAGATCATCATGAATATGCTGACCTTAGCAAGGCCATGACCCTCAGAGCTGCTATAATTGACAGAAATGGTCAAATTATTGAGAAATTTCTCATTGATGATTCTGTTTGTGACTGTTGCAATACCTCTTTAGCTAAAACGGATAGCGGCTTTATTGTCACTTATCGAAACCGAACAGAAGATGAAGTTCGGGATATTTACTCCTCCATTTTCAGAGATGGAAGCTGGAGCGAACCTAAGCCTGTACATAATGATAATTGGGAAATAGCCGCATGTCCCGTCAATGGTCCGGCTGTTGGAGTTATAAATGGACTCATTGTCACTAGCTGGTTTACGGGAGCAAATGGAAAAGCTAAAGTTCAGTTAGGTATCTCAAATGACGATGGAAAGACTTTCGAAACTGTGATTTTAATAGATGAAGAAGGTGCTGTGGGAAGAACGGATCTATTAGTAAATGATGACAAAATCTGGGTGAGTTGGCTTTCATCAGTTGATAATTCGGGACAGCTAAACCTGGCCTCCTATTCTCTGGATGGTGCTTTATTAAATAAATATTCCATTCCTGATATCTCCGCAAAAAGAAGTACCGGGTTTCCACAGATCACAAAATCTGAAGATCGTATTCTCATAGCCTTTACCGATGTTTCTGAAGAAAGTAAACGAATCCGAATGTTTGAATTGAAATAGTTAATGAAACCAACTCCATGAATCTGAAAGCTCTTTTAGCCCCGATAGTTACCCTGATGCTCCTTACAGGCTGTGAACCCTCAGACGCCCCCGCTTCTCAGGTAAATAATACATTTCAGAACATTTTAACCGACAGTACCTTAGGCCAGTGGAGTGGTCAACAAGGTTATTGGACGTTTGAAAATGGAGTATTGACTGGCGAAACCACTCCAACTACTATTCTGATTGAGAATACCTTTTTTATCTGGGAAGGAAATACCGGACACGACTTTGAATTAAAGGCCGACTTCAGGATTTCAGAGCAAGGAAACAGCGGCATTAATTACCGCAGCAAACCCGTGGAAGGAAAAGAGTTTATGCTCCGTGGATACCAGGCAGACATTGATGGCTCTAATGAATATACGGGGAATGTATACGAAGAAAGAGGACGAGCTACCCTAGCCAATATCGGAGAAATAGCAAACCTATCGAACGGTAATTCTTCAGACATTTTAGCAACAATCGGAACACCGGAATCATTGTTATCAAATATTGATACAACCAAAAACGCATGGAACCAGTATCATATCATTGCACGGGGAAATTCCATCATTCATTTAATAAACGGTCAAATTATGACTATTCTGATGGATGATGGTACGTCAAAGTCAACCGGTAAAAAGTTGGGATTCCAGATCCACCTTGGTCCTCCTATGAAAGTAGAGTTCCGAAATATCCGATTGAAGAAATTATAAACACTATTAGTACTTTGGCTAAATACATCATCAGGAATTTTACTCATTACTAACTTTGCATGCATATCATTACCCGACGAATTAGCAGTATCTATCTCACTTTAATTTCAGCCGGCATTCTACTGACAACAGGCTGTACTTCATCCCCAAACCAGGATACAGAAACATCTGAGCCGGCCATAAGTGAGCTGGATCCGGGCAACACCGCCATTCAAACATTACCCGGGTTTGAAGCACAATTACTTTATGAAGTGCCAAGAGGAAGTTATGGCACCTGGATTGCCCTCACTGTAGATAACAAAGGCCGTTTGATAGCCTCAGATCAAAGTAATAAGGGCATGTACCGGGTTACCGTAAATGAAACGGAAGGAACTCCTGAGGTTGATATTGAAGAAGTTACTATCCCGCTTTCAGGAGTAAACGGGTTTGCATGGAAAGACCGGGACTTATACGCCAACGTTGGAGGCAAAGGGATTTTCAAGATGAGTGATGAGCGCGGTGATGATCAGTTTGATGTTCTTGAGTTTCTGGGTGGTCCGGCCAGACTTGCTGAGCATGGAAATCACAGCGTTGTCAGTACCGCTACAGATAATGACTTATATGTGATAAACGGAAATTACACTCCCGAACCTGAACTTAACTCAAGCAGATTACCGGATTGGGATGAGGATTTATTACTTCCGCGTATGTGGGACATCAGGGGCAATGCCCGGGGAATTTATGCGCCTGGTGGCCACATAGCCAAAATTAACCCTGATGCTTCTAAATGGGAGATGTTCAGTATTGGATATAGAAACCCATATGATGCGGCTGTAAATCCCCATGGTGAATTGTTTACGTTCGATTCTGATATGGAATGGGATTTGGGAATGCCCTGGTATCGCCCGACAAGGCTTATTCACGTTACAAGCGGTAGCGATTACGGCTGGAGAAGCGGAAGCGGGAAATGGAAAGAATATTATGAAGATAGCCTTCCTCCTACTCTGAATACAGGTCGCGGTTCTCCCACCGGAATTTTATTTGGAACAGAAGCTAAATTTCCGGCTAAATACCAGCATGCCTTGTTTGCTCTCGATTGGCTTTATGGGACTATATATGCCTTTCACCTTACTCCGGATGGCGCAACGTACAAAGCCAAGGCCGAAAAATTTCTTTCCGGTAATGCACTTCCATTAACTGATGCTGTAATTGGTAAAGATGGAGCCTTGTATTTTATCATTGGCGGAAGATCTAACGACACCAAATTATACCGTGTGGTTTATACCGGTGATGAATCTACGGAACCGGCTTCTTATCCTGATAATCCCCTAGCTAAGGAAGCACGTCAGGTTCGAAGGAACCTGGAGAAGTATCACGGTGTATCTGATCCAAAGGCCATTCAAGAAGCCTGGCCCCATCTTGATTCTGATGATCAATTTATCCGCTATGCAGCACGTGTTGCAGTAGAATCTCAACCTGTGAGCATCTGGGCTGATAAAGCACTAAGCGAGAATAAGCCCTGGGCTAAAGTAAATGCGTTGATAGCCTTAGCTCGATCAAATGTAAATTCCTACAAGGATGAAGCCATAAACTCCTTAATTGAAACGAACCTGAACTCTTATAGCCCCGATCAAAAATTGGGGTACTTAAGAGCGCTTTCCCTTGTCTTCATGCGCCTGGGCGATCCTGATAACTCACAGAAGACACTTATTACGGATAAACTACAACAGCTGCTACCTTCTGAAGATACCCGAATCAATACTGAACTGATCCGTGTATTGGTTTACCTGGAAGATGCACGCGTCATTGAGAAAGCATTGACCCTGATGGAGAACCCAAAACCCAGAGACTCCGAACCTAACTGGATTGGTGTAGTCGACCATCCGGATGGGACTATTGAGAAGATGCAGGAAGATCCTCCCCCCGTTCAGGAAATTGAGTATTTATTTATGCTTCGCAATCTTAGAAATGGATGGACTATTGAACAACGAAGAGAATATTTCAGCTTTATTAACGAAGCGTCCGGTAAAATGGGCGGTTCAAGTTATACCGGTTATCTAAGAAAAATCAGAAATGATGCGCTAAGTAATGCCACTGAAGAAGAACATGAAGCCGTGGCAGATATTACAGGTGTCAGCTTAAAAACAGAGCCGGATTTTGAAGTAATCCCTCCTGCGGGCCCGGGCAGAGACTGGACCGTGAATGAAGCGATCGTTACGGTAGCTGATCATCTAACTGAACGGAATTTCGAAAATGGAAGAAATGCCTTTTTTGCAACCGGTTGTGCTTCCTGCCATCGTTTTAATGGCTATGGTGGAAATATCGGACCTGATTTAAGCACGATAGGCCTGCGTTCGTCTGTTGGTGTTTTACTGGAAGACATTATTGACCCAAATTCGTTGATTTCAGATCAATACAGCAGTTCTGAAGTAAAACTTAGAAATGGGGATTTAATTTTAGGATTGGTCGTAGAAGAGACAGACACGTTGAAAATATATCCAAGAGATCCAGATCAACCTGCGATATTAGTTGGTAAAAATCAGGTGCAATCTGTTGAACCGTCACGCATCTCGCAGATGCCTGAAAACTTATTGAATCCACTTAATGAAGAAGAGCTGAGGGATTTGGTCGCCTATTTACGCTCTGGCGGAAATCCAAATAGTAAGTTGTTTAAGAAATGATAACACAATGTGGTATTATCTTTGGATCCAAACAGTGGAATCAGCATAAACTATAACCTCTAATACCATATCAGTATTGGCGGGCCTACCTGTTAAACGAAAAGATGCATGAGTTCTGTCGGAAATAGTATAGGTTCCATGACCATTTACGCTTTCAAGGTAAAGGTCTTTAAGGGTCACTTCTTCAAAAGAATTTTGGCCACCACCTTGTATCTCCGGCCGTTCAAAATAAGCAACAGATCTTCCAATAGCCTCATACATACCTTGTAGCGTAGCAGACCTGTTGGGGTTAAGCTCTCCCTTAGAGAACGTATTGTAAGCTACAGAAACAGTAATCGCTACAAGTACGGTTACTAATATGACAAGCAGTAATTCTCTTTTTCCCATTTTTACCTCCGAATAAAATAAGAGTGGAGTAAAAAAAATGGCTCCCTTTCAGGAGCCATTTTAAACTTATGATATAGATACTAATCTATTAGTCATTTTCAACCCAAGTAATACCACCTGGTCCGATATCAGCCTGAAGCGGTCCATTTCCAGTAGCAGAGCTAACTGAAGCTGTAACCGGTCCGTCGATACGGCTTGCTGGATAAGCGGTAATTTGGAAAGTAGTATCTGAAGCACCCGGTGCAGAGAAAGTATAAACACCGTTAGCATTAACTGCTGTCAAACCGCCGTTAGCGATTTCGTCAGCCGGGAAAGCAACTGTATTGAAGGTAATACCTTCCCAGTCACCGCCGCCGCCGCCAAGCATCTCAGGCTTCATAAAGTAGCCCTGAGCTGAAGAAGCGAAAGTAGCAATATCCTGACGAACTGCGTCAAGGTTAGCTGAATCGGCAGCTGATCCGAATGTGTTAATAGCCACAACCGTCGCAATACCTACGATGATTGTTACGAGAATTACGAGAAGTAATTGTTGTTGACCCATGATGATCTCCTATTGTAGTGTTGTTTTGTGTTTGTTAAACTGTTTTCAATTTATCTGATACAAATTTTAGTAATAACTGCATCAAAGTAAATTAGAAATTATTTAGTGTTCTTAGGTTTTTTCTTGATCACAAGAGTGATCTCTTTTTCAATTGTTACAAAACTTAATTAAAAAATTTTAATATTCGCAGAAAAAATTACCGTATTGGTTCATTTTCTGCAATGCCTGATTGGGCACGAATCAATCTACGAAATAAAAAACAGGTTGGATGTAGATTAATGAAGTTCTAATACTTTTCATACTCAAATGTTTAGATTTGTTCACAGTCAGATAATTCAGACGAAATCACATTGGAGGCACCTCTCCTCCTTGGGGCATTATTGTAATTTCTTCTGCTACACTTCTACTGCTTAACTCCGAAAGTGATACAATCAACATTCCCACATCCTCTGGGTCAATAAGTTTATGGGGATCGATATCAACTTCATGCCAGGATGTTGAATACGTTTGACCAAGGTTAATGGCAGTAACAGCTATATCTGTACCCATCAATTCTTTCCTGAGAGAGCGTGTATATCCTAATAATGCGTGTTTAGACATAGAGTATGCCCCACTGTCCTTCAAGCCTTTTAAAGCACCCACAGAGCTTATGTTCACTATTAAACCTCGCTCCTTATTCTTTAACTCCGGAAGGATAGCTTTTGTCACGTTAAAAGCACCGGCTGCATTTATTTGAAACTGAGAAACAAACTCTTCCTTCGTTGTTTCTGCCAATTTTTTAAATAAAAAGGAACCGGCATTATTAATTAATATACCCGGATTGAGACTTCCGAAATCAGTCTCATTTATGTTATTCTCATCGGTAATATCCAGAGAGAGGGTTTTTACATCAGATGCCCCTTCCTCAATACACTCCTCTTTTGCTTCGGATAATTCTTTCTCATTTCGGGCGATTAAAACAAGCGGATGATTTGTTTTTCGGGCAAATACCTTGGCTATAGAAAGGCCTATCCCTTTACTGCCTCCTGTTATCAATACCGATTGGTTGCTGAATGACATCGTACAGTTATGGTACTTTTAAAAATTTATGGGTCTGAAGACTGATACCCCATTCCGGATTTTCTTTAACATAGTCCACAATCAGATCGATAGATTTCGGGGTATCCCATTCGGGCTGGAGCAACAATTTTGTTCCTTCCGGACATTTTGCTGCATTTTCCTCCGCCCATTTCAGGTCTTTATTAGTAAGAACAACCACCTTTAGTTCATCAACATACGCAAATACTTCTTCGGTAGGTTTTTTGAAGCGCTTTGGAGAAAGGGTGATCCAGTCCAGTTGACCGGATAAAGGGGATGAACCGCTGGTCTCAATATGTACCTGCAAGCCGGCAGACTTCAACCCAAGAGTAAGCGGAATTAAATCGTGCAGAAGAGGTTCTCCACCTGTTATCACTACAAACGGGGCGCCGCTTTCTTTTGCGGCTTTCACCAGCTTGCGTACAGTCAGTTTAGGGTGGCCTTCTTCTTCCCAGCTATCTTTCACATCACACCACCAGCAATTTACATCGCAACCCGCAGTTCGGATAAAATAAGAGGCACGTCCGGTATGCGCACCTTCCCCTTGAATGGTGTAAAAATGCTCCATTACCGGGTACTCCACATCCATGAAATCTCTTTCACCGGTGAGCCATTCGGTATGATTTTCTGTTTTAAACATCTTTATCAGTGTATTCTACCCAGCTGGTTTCAGTTTCCCAAACTGTAACTGTTAGTTCAATATCCCCGGGAATACGGCTTTTAGTTTCTTTATGGATAAATTCAGCAATTCGTTCAGCCGTTGTGTTTTCGGGCATCAGTTCATTCAGAAAACCATGATCAAATCCACCCTTTTCTGAGTCTTTGGCTGCCCACTTCAGTTCTTTGAAGTCGCATACCATATCGGGGGTTTCCAAATATTGGGAAGGATTCAGTTTATTGGATTTAGCGGTCATCTTCACTCTGTAAGAGTGCCCATGCATTCTTCCGCACTTCCCATCATATCCTTCAATAAAATGGGCAGCATCAAATTTAAATTCAGTATGTAGCGTCCAGGTTGGCATTATATAGTCTGTAATTTTGATATCATTTACTGCGATATCATTCAATAAAAAAAGCCACGTTGTGGCGTGGCTTAAAATTACGGGTTTTTCAGTAAAATTACTTGGTTCGCTTTATAGTACATCCAAGAGAGCGGGTTTCTTTAGTGCTGATCTCAGATCCGTTTATTAACTGGTTGATAGCATCTTCTGCATAGGTTTCTTCAACAGCACCTGCGTCATTAGCATTATCATCAATAGCACCATGATAGACCAGCGTTAAGTTCTCATCAAAAAGAAAAATCTCCGGTGTGCGCGTTGCTCCAAAAGCGTCGGCAATTACATGATTTTCATCCAGCGCATAGGGAAAATCATAATTCTGCTTTTGAGCTCGTTTCTTCATGTCTTCCATCGATTCACCCCGGTTTCGAATTCGCTCATTCGGGTTCAGGGCAATCATTCCGATATCATTGGCTTCAGCAAGTGCGGCCAGTCCATTGTAGCGGTCTTCCCATTTGGCCACCCAAGGACATGTATTGCAAGAGAACACCACGAGTAATCCATTATCTCCGGCTACTCCGGAAAGTGTCAGTGTCCGCCCGGATGTATCTTCAACTTCCTGATTTATCTGAGGGGCTTTGTCGCCAATTTCGAGGCTGTTGGTTGGCTGAGTTTGAGCGAAGGCTGTTAAAACCAACACTGCCGATAGTCCCAGTATGATTTTTGTCAATCTTTCCATGGCTTAGTCCTCATTAATAACATTAAAAAGTTCTGATTCGAAAGTCTTAAGCTCGGCTTTTCCTTCCCAGTAAGCCGTTACCTCTCCCTGTTTATTATACACAATGGTAAAGGGAAGTGCACCCGTCCAATCAGAAGAAATTGTTGATATAAACTCATTGTCTTTACCCACCTTAAAATAGGTTTCAAAATCGACCCCTTGTTTTTTCAGAAATGCTTCTGCCTCATCACGTGCTTCCCTGAAATCACCGGATACTAAGATCAATTTAAACTGGCCCTCATATTTAGCATTCAGCTCCATCAGGTAGGGAAATTCTTCTATACAGGGAGCACACCAAGTTGCCCAAAAATTCATCAAAACCGGCTTTTCGCCTTTATAATCTTCCACTTTTGCCATAACCTGATCGGCCGTGGCATCTACCAAAATCTTATCCCCTGAAAATGCCAGGCTCATCAACAAAAGAATAATAGTGCTTATAATCGTCTTCATACTTAATCAGATAACTCCACGGGATTCCAAAAGTGGCTTTCAATGTCAACGGTATATTCTTCTGTAAATTGAACTCCCTCCTGTTGGAGTCGCTCTCTCATAGTATCACCCTGGAAGTGAGCGCGACCGGTAAGCTGACCTAACCTGTTTAATACACGATGTGCAGGTAATTCATATCCTAAGTCATAACTGCGATAGTTATTCATCGCATAACCAACCATTCGTGCACCGGATTCAACCCCAAGATACCGAGCTATAGCTCCATAGGACGTTACTTTACCCTGAGGTATTTGAGCTACCACTTCATACACTCGTTCGTAAAAGTCTGAGGATTTAACCGGACTCACGACAACAGCTTTCTTATTTCTTCAAGAGAATCTGTTTCGCCGTTCTTACGCACAGCAATCTTAACGGCTTCAATTCCCAATGTTTTATACAATGAAAGCAGTTCAGGGGCATTTTCCAAACTATCGATGTGTTGTTTTACGGTTTTTAAGTCGCCCCGGGCAATGGGACCGGTTAGTGCGTTTGTAACACCCATATCTTTTACATTCTGAAGGGTGTTTTCCATCAAAGGAGTGATCGCTAAAAGGGCTGTTTCTGCGGGTACGTCCCCCAGTGCAGAAATCTTTGATACCAGTTCTGCTAAAACCACCAGGTAATTGGATGCCACCACGGCCGAAGCGTGCAGTAACGGTTTGGCTTTCGGTTCAACCCTAAATACATGAGCTTTAATAGCATCAGCCAGTTTTTTAAGGCTGAGAATCGCTGATTCATCCCCTTCAACATCAAACCAGGTGTTTTCGAAAGAGGTTGTTTCTGGGGTGATGGCTTTCATGGGATGAAAAGAAGCAATGGAAGCTCCTGCCTTGCTTAGAGGTGACAACACCTCGGATGCATAAGCGCCCGAACAGTGAATAACACTTTTGTTAACCAGATCGGTAAATCTTTGAGATAAGGAAGTGGCAATGCTTTCAATGGCATCGTCTGATACTGTCAGGAAAATCAGTTCTCCGGTTTTGGTCTCCTTTGCGGGAAGTCCTTTACCGAAATAAGTGTCTGGGAAGTTTTTGATTAATTCCGGATCTATTTCTGAACGATTAAAAACTGAGAGTACTTCATATCCCGATGTAGTCAGCACATTCAGCAATGCCGAGCCCACATTTCCCAATCCTATAATGGTGATGCGGGGTTTTTCCATAATCAGGCCATTTGGACTTCGGTTCGCTTGGCATACCCACATATATGTGTGGCAGATTCGATGTGATCCAGAAATTCAACATCATACCCCCAGGAACGGGCCACCAGAATTCCACTCATAAATGCACGGGCTCCTTTCACGGTCTTCTCGTTACTATTCAGGTAGTGCATCAGGCCTGATTCTTTGTTATTCACCACTAATGTCCGCAGTTTTTCCAGCTCTTCCGGGCTCGAAGCCGGCACATCACAACAATACACAATAAGAGCGTTTCGGTTGAGCAGCAATTCATCCAGCGTATAAGCCAGTTCGCGAATGATAGCAGGGTCGTAATCTCCTATCTGTAAACTCACTACCTCAAAATCTGAAAAGCAGGATTGCAAAATCGGAAGCTGAGTATACAAACTCATTTCTTTGCTGTAGCCTTCATCAGCGATAAAAAAGTCGTCCTCTTCGTCACAAAATTCATTTCTCAGAAAATCATTAACCGGCACTTCCCCAAATCGGGTTTCAAATACTTTATTGGACGGCATCGCCAGTTTTTTCTGCAAATGACCGGTATAAGACTCAATAACAACCACCGTATCAAAGGTTTGATTGACTACGGTTTTATAGGTAGTGCAAAGTTCCCCGAAATTATGCTCGCCGATGTTGTTTGGCACAAAAAGCATTCGAACATGCTCGGCATTGGTGTTTAAATGCTTTGCGTTTTTAACGTGTTCCTGGATCTGATGCTGCGTAAGGCTTTGTACATCCATAATTGTGTGCTGATGATATTTCGTTTGTATAAACAAAAAAGCCCGGAGATACCTTCCCTCTATGCGGGAGAAACGATATTTCCGAGCTTTTAGTCAAATATGTTTGCTTTGATAAGCTAATGCTATCTGATGATTCGTTAGCTTGAAACTACAAATTTCAAATAATTTATCATTGTTAAATCTTACAGAAAAGCGGTTTTTTTGATTCTTTAATATAGTGAGGTCGTTCAGGTTGGTTCTCAATCCCGTACCCAGGCATTTTACGGCTGCCTCTTTTATTGTCCACAGCTTCACCGGTTGTTCTGAAGCCAGTGTTTCCAGTTCCTCATTATTAAGTATTCTTTTTACAACAGCCGGATTAATTTCCCGGTCCACAAGCTCTACATCCAATCCTACATTTTTTGAGAGTGAAAGTACACAGTACACTTTTTTCGGAGAATGTGAAAAGCTGACGTTGATATGTTCTGTTTTGTGCCGGGCAAATGGTTTTCCGAGCTTTTCTTTTACCAGGCTTACGTCATCGGGGTGAACGTTAAATGAATGAATCAAATGCCTGAACAGATGACGAGCCGTAAGGTACTCGGCTTGTCGGTTAGCGTTGGAAAAGTTCTCATACTCTTCCCGTTCCGACTTGTTCAGAATGCTTATGGAGTGCGAATTTTTAATTTCAGCTTCCCCTAAAAGTACATCATCCGGCCAAAAATCGATGTGTTTCGTCTCTAATCTTTTCATGAACCAAGTATAAGAATTTTTAAAAGAATGAGACTGAATTTAGAAATCCAAGATGAGCAAAAAATGGCGGAGAGGGAGGGATTCGAACCCTCGGTACCCCGGAAGGGGCACACTCGCTTTCCAGGCGAGCCCGTTCGACCGCTCTGGCACCTCTCCGTTGAAAATAGATGAAAAGCCTTATCGAAGGGCGCCTAAGATAGAAGTATTTATACCCTATATCAACGTATTTAGAAGCCAATATTAAAACTATTTTCAACATAGGTTTTAACCGGCCTTCCATCGTCTTTAGCCGGGGTAAAGCGCCACTTGGCAGCCGCCAGTAATACCGCTTCCATAATTCCATATCCAATCTGGTTTACTATCTCATAATTTCCTTGTCCATCATACACCCGGATTTCGGATATATAATAGTCTTCCACCTGGCCTTTTGTGCCTACTAAAAAGGTAACTTTTACCCGGGCTTTTATATTTGCTCTTTGGGCGGCATCCGGAACCGTAGGCTCTACAATCCGAATCAGTCCGGCCGGCTGTTCCGGGCTTCCCACGAACTCGCCCTCGCCCTGTGCCTCGGAGAACCCCACCTCCCCGTCCGCCTCATATTTTGAGAGCAGATCGTCAAAGTCAGGGAAATCGATTTCTTCCTCTATCACTACATCGTTGGGTACCGGAACGGGAACTTGCGGTCTGGGCGGTGCAGCCGGGGCTGAAGTCTGTTTAGTAATGATAGAATTCTCCACATAAATAACTTCATCGGCGAAGGTATCTTCGTATTCTTTAGGTGGACTTTCGGGGATGGGCCACAACTTTAACAAGGCAATAATCAGTAATTCCGCACATATCAGTGATAACATGAACCGGTGTTCATGTTCGAATTCACCATAATAGATGTCGCGGAATTTATCGATCAAGTACGTTTGAGTTCGGTTAGCTGTTGTTGCATAAGCAATCGGGTGTGATCCTTTAGTTCTCTCATGTCTTCAAAATCAGAAGGATCGAGAGCGTCAAGTACCTTAAGCCGGAAGTTAACATTCGGATTCAGGTTCTTGGAACCGGACGGCATAGCGTCGAAACCACCATCAATTACCATGGGCTGTAACTTAAAACCATATTCCTTAGCAAGAAGAAACGGCCCGTTCTTGAACGGTTTAAGTTCCCCATCCATTGTGCGGGTTCCTTCCGGAAAAATCATGACCGGCACTAAATCCTTCAATGGCTCCACTAAATTATCGAGTTTTTTGAGTGCGGTTTTACTGGCACGGTTAATCGTCAGGTGCCCGGTAAGCCAAACCAGCCAACCCATTACCGGAATATAGGTGAGACTTTTTTTGGAAACCCATTTCATTTTCCAGGGCAAGTGATAGATGAAAGCCATATCCAGAAAGCTCTGATGGTTTGATACAAAAATAGTGGGCTCGGATGGGTCGTACTTCTCAGTCCCTTCAAACTTCATTTTCCAACCCGGACTGGCTTTCATCATACATCTGGCCATTAACGAAAGCGTGAAGTTCGGGGCTTTCCTGTATTTATCGAATGGAAATGTAACTATAAAGACTGCCAGAATGATCACAAAGAAAACAAGGAACAGCAGTGAAAAATAGCTGAATACCCAGATGCTAAATAGCCGTCTCATCATTTTTCATTGATACCTAAAAGTGCTTTTCTAACAAAACCGCCATTCTGTTTTAACAGTTTTTTGGCCTCCTCCAGGTTCAAGTCTCCCAAAGCCATCAACAAAGCCGTTTTTACGTGACCATTCGTTTCATTTAAAAGAGACTCCGCTTTCTCGTAATCAACTTCTGAGAATATCATCAGGATGCGTTTAGCCCGCTCCTCCAGTTTCTTGTTGGAAAGCATAAGGTCAACCATCACGTTCTCGTAAATTTTTCCCTGCCTGATCATAGCACCTGTGGTGATCATATTTAGCACCATTTTTTGAGCCGTTCCGCTTTTCATGCGCGTACTTCCCATAATAACTTCAGGGCCAACGGGTACATCAATCAGGTAATCCACATCAAGATCAATCTGCTCAGCGGGAACCGTAGTAACCAAAATGGTTTTACACCCGCGTTTAGCTGCTTCTTTGATAGCTCCATGTACATAAGGGGTCCGGCCGCTTGCTGCCAGTCCGCAAACTACATCGGGCGGAGCAACCTTCGCCTCTTCAACAGCTTCGGCTCCGATTTCTTCAGAATCCTCTGCCCCCTCCTGCGCAACAAACATAGCGGCTTCTCCACCGGCAATAAATCCTTCAACCTGCTCAGGAGGAGTTCCGAATGTGGGCGGACATTCGGCCGCATCAAGCACACCCAGCCTACCGCTGGTTCCTGCCCCGAAATAAAGTAACCGGCCTCCCATTTGGAAGGCATCACTCACCAACTCAATAACTTCTGCAATAACATCTACTTTCTTTTCTACCTGAAGGGCCACCTTCTGGTCTTCAGCATTAATTAATCGGGCTATTTCACCGGCTGAAGCTAAATCAATTTCGAGCGTCGAAGAGTTTCTTTTCTCTGTGGCTAAGTTTTCGAGTTTCTTGAATAGTTTCTTCTTCTCTTCTGTAGAATTCAATGTCTTAATTTCCTTTTCTGTTTTTCCACCAAAGGGCTGACTCTCCTACTCCGTTCTGCAACAAAGCTTCGCTCTCCGGTTCTGATTGGTTTTTGAATTTCAATAGAGCTGCTGCCAGCGCTATATCCTCAGCAGGCTGCTCTTCCTGCATTTCTTCCGGCTTAAAATGATCTTTTACGAAATGAGTATCATATTTTGCTTCGATAAAGGCCGGATGGTTAAGGGTAAATTCACAGAACGGAATGGTCGTTCTGCAACCGGCAATCTCATACTCATCAAGGGCGCGAAGCATCCGTTTTCTGGCTGTTTCGCGGTCCGGGCCATGTACGCTCAATTTGGAAATCATCGGGTCATAATTGATGGTAATCTGTTGGCCTTCTTCCACTCCGGCATCCACCCGAATTCCCGATCCGGTTGGAGCACGGTGTTTTTTCAGAAGCCCGGTACTCGGCAGGAAGTTTTCCGTAGGGTCTTCCGCATAAATTCTGCACTCAATGGCGTGCCCATTTATTGATAAGTCTTCCTGCTTAATGGGAAGTTCTTTTCCTTCGGCTACCAATATTTGTAGTGCTACTAAATCCACACCTGTAATCATTTCGGTAACCGGATGCTCTACCTGTAGACGTGTATTCATTTCCAGGAAGTAGAAATTAAGGTGCTTATCAACCAAAAACTCAATGGTACCGGCCCCTACATAGTCCACGGCTTTGGCAGCTCCAATAGCAGCTTCGGCCATGTCAGCTCTAAGCTCATCTGTTAATAATGCACAAGGTGCTTCTTCAATCACTTTTTGGTGACGACGCTGAACCGAACACTCCCTGTCAAATACATGCAACACATTTCCATGCGTGTCGGCCATAATCTGAAACTCTACATGGCGGGGTTCTTCCAGGTATTTCTCGATATAAATCCTGTCATCGCCAAAAGCATTTCTCGCTTCTGATTTTGCGGCTTTGATACTTGCTTCAAACTCTTCCTTTTTGTGAACAATCCGCATTCCTTTTCCACCCCCACCGGCAGCAGCTTTTACCAGAATTGGATAACCGATGTCATCTGCTACACTTCGGGCTTCTTCAATATCTTTCAGTTCACTTTTAAGCCCGGGTGGTGTGGGGATTCCGGCTTTTGTAACCAGTTCCCGCGCTGCTGTCTTATCCCCCATCAAACGGATAGCTTTGGGCTCCGGTCCAATAAAAATGATGTTTTCTTTTTTACAGCGTTCGGCAAATGCAGCGTTTTCACTCAGAAAACCATACCCGGGGTGAACGGCATCGGCCCCGGTCTGCTTTACGGCATCCACTATTTTATCGATCACCAGATAACTTTCTGAGGAAGCAGCCTCCCCTATAAATACTGATTCATCAGCATGGAGTACGTGGGGTGAGTGCGCATCGGGGCGAGAATATACCGCTACCGTTTTAATTCCAAGTTCTTTGCAGGTATGAATTACCCGTAATGCAATTTCTCCGCGATTAGCTACCAGTACTTTCTTAATATCCGCCATAAAATCCTGTTTACTTTTTGCCTAATGATAGGGCTTTACAGAAAGATTCTCCAAGCAAAAAGCAGATTTTAACCGGCCGTACTTAATTCAATAAAAGCCTTGGGTAAAATAAAGAGTTTTTCGGTGTAATTAAGGTAAGCTCTGTGATCAAAAACGTTGTAATTGTTCTCTTCAATCTTGTCGAGTATGCGACCGTAGTTATGGCGGGCAAGATACACCGGCAATCGGCTGTCGGATGAGAGCATGGAAATTCCTTTATCGGCTTTAGCATAGTATTCCCTGGCCCGTTCAACCTGATATTCCATCAGGCTTTTGAACTTTTCATCCAGTGAATAGGAAAAGAGTTCAGCTTCATTAATACCATATTCCTCAAGCTCATTTTGCGGGAGATAAATGCGGCCTCGTCGAAGATCTTCCCCAACATCGCGTAAAATATTTGTGAGCTGCATAGCAATTCCCAAATCAACTGCATAATCCAGGGCTTTGCGGTCCACATAGCCGAAAACTTCGCTGGTCATCAACCCAACAACCGATGCCACCTTGTAGGAATAATCATATACTTCATCAAAATCCCTGAACCTGCTTTTCACCAAATCTGTTTTAACTCCATCTATCAGCAGAAATGGAAGATTTATCGAAATTTGATATTTCCTTAGTGTATCAGAGAAAGCGGTTAAAATCGGATCATTTACAATCCGGCCTTCATACACATCAATAAGACGTTGCTTGAACAGATCCAGCTTCTCATCTACCTGATCTACCGTGATTTTCTGATCGTGAATCAGGTCTTCTGCTTCATCAACCAAATCATCCAGGTAACGGCATAACCCATAAATAGCAAAAATACCCCGCTGCTTTTCGTTGGGCAAAAAGCGCGTAGCCATATAGAAGGTTTTAGCATGCTTTTTTGTAATACGCCGGCAATGGGAATAAGCACCCTTCAACTTATCGTCTTGCAAATCTTCAATCACAGACTTGTGAAAAGAAGTTCGCTCGTACAGCGGACGAATCATATAATATGGTATGCGGAAGATATTGGTAATCATAATAATTTCTTTCTCTTCTGCTAAAGCTTTTCTTAGCCTGAAAAAGTTCCCACCGCTTCAAATATTTAAATGATAACCTCGACAACATTTAGAAAAGAAGATGTTTATACTTCAGACTTCTATTTGTTTATATTCGGGTACTTTCTAACTACTATATTTTAAGCTGACGAGTAAATACTGCTAAACAATTGAGATGCAATGAATAAAAAAGTGACAATTTATGAGGTTGCCAAGCGTGCGGAGGTTGCGATATCCACTGTTTCGAGGGTGCTTAACGGTTCGGAGAATGTATCTAAAGTAACAAAGGAAAAAGTTGAGAAAGCAATTGATGACCTCAATTTTCGTCCACAGGTTAACGCCCGAAAGCTTGCCAGTAAAGAGCCGCAGATGCTGGCCATTGCTGTTCCCTCATTTACCACTCCTTATTTTAATGAAGTATTGAAAGGAGTAAAAGATGAGATCAAGAAAATGGATCTCGATATCATTTTGTACAATACCGGATCTAAGCAACCCGAAGAAGCTGTTCAAAACTTTTTTGACCGCGGCACAGCCGATGCGGCTATCCTTCTTTCCATTGAGGTGAGTGAAAAGGTGCACAAACTTATTCAGGCTACCCGTACACCGGCCGTGTTGGTGAATGCATCCCATCCTTCTTACGATTACTTTATGTTGAATGATTATAAAGGGGGATACCTGGCCGGAGAACATCTGGTGAAGCAAGGATTTCAGGAGCTGGGAATGATTACCAGTGTGGTTGAATCCAGAGCATCCCTTCAACGCATTCAGGGATTTAAAGACGCTTTGAAAAATTATAAGATGAAGATCGACAATTCCCTGTTCAAGAGTGGAGATTCTACAAAACACGGCGGATTTACGGAGGAATCCGGTTTTGAAGCCATCTACAAATTCGACAAACAGGGAACATTTCCGGATGCCATTTTCTGTTCCAACGACACTCAGGCCGTGGGCGCTATCTATGCCCTTTCAAAACTGGGGATGAAAGTTCCGGACGACATCGCTATCATGGGGTACGACAACATCAAACTAAGTAAATACCTTGACCTGACTACCATCGATCAGAAAATGTATACCATTGGTGTTCAGGCTACCAAGCGACTGGCTGAGATCATCAAGAAGCCGGGTGATGAGTTATACCAAACTACCATAAACCCGGTATTGGTTAAACGAGGTTCAACAGAAAATAAAAAGGCATAATACGTTGAGTTCTGAATTTACTACCCGTGAAGCTCTTGATCATTGCATCACCGAGACACATGTACCCGAACTTCCCAAGCCCTACAAAGGCAAAGTTCGTGAAGTATATACTTTAGATAATGATCGTCTGGGAATCGTGGTGACAGACCGGATTTCAGCTTTCGATTATATTATGAAGCAGGCGATTCCATTTAAAGGTCAGATTCTGAATCAACTTGCAGCTTTTTCATTTGAGAAAGTGAAAGATATTGTAGCCACCCATATCATTGATGTGCCTCATCCCAATGTGACGATTGCCAAAAAGTGTGAAACAGTTCCCATAGAAGTGGTAGTGCGCGGGTATTTAACCGGACATGCCTGGCGAGTGTATAAGTCAGGTGAACGAACCCTCTGCGGAGTGGAAATGCCCGATGGACTTAATGAGCATGATAGATTTCCATCCCCCATCCTTACCCCTGCTACCAAAGCTCAGGAAGGCCATGATGAGGATATATCCGAGGAGGAAATCCTTTCCCGAAAAATCGTAGAGCCGGATTTATGGAATGAAATTAAGGAAGCCGCATTCCGGCTTTTTGAACGGGGCACAAAAGTAGCTGCTGAACAAGATCTTATTCTTGTGGATACCAAATACGAGTTCGGGTTATATAAGGGTGAGCTTACCTTAATTGACGAAGTCCATACCACAGACTCCTCCCGCTATTTTTATAAGGAAGGCTATGAGGAACGCCAGGCCAAAGGCGAAGGGCAAAAACAATTGTCTAAGGAGTTTTTAAGGGAGTGGCTGATGGAGCATGATTTTCAGGGACTGGATGGTCAAACCCTTCCTGACCTCCCAGATGAATTCCGTATGGAAGTATACCATCGCTATGCCGAACTGTTTGAAATGCTGACAGGAAACAAATTTGAGCCCGTAATGGAGAAAAACTTCGACCGTACACTGGCTGAGATGCTGAGTTAATTTTATTCCATGAAAAACGACCCGAAACAAATCGTAACGCCTTTCGCCTTTGAGGTTCATCCGGATTTGTTGGGTCTTCCTCTGGCAACTCCCAAAAGACGCCTTCTTGCCCTGCTTATTGATTTATCGATCGCAGCTATCCTTTCTTCTCTTGGTAACTTAATGCTGGCTTTAGCCTCTACCGGCATTTTCTTTTGGATCGCTGTAAGAGCTAAAAATGATGTTCCCTGGCAAAACGTTCTCCGGTATTCCGGGGCTTCAATCGCCAGTATTTTCGTTTTTATTTTTTCATTGGGGTTACTTGAAAGTACCGATGGCGAGGAAAATTTAAGCAGTGATAACATCGTAGTTCAGGATCAAGTTGACTGGAATGAATTTGCCGGAAAATTAGCAACCACCGATTTTACAGATGAGAATGATATTGCAGCTCTGGAAGCCTACGCTGAACAAATGGAGGAAGATGCGCTTTCGGGCACCGATCAGGAACTTCGAACCACAAGTTATGACTCCGGCTCACAAGACCAATTTCGGGCTTTCATAAACTCCCTATCAAAGGGCGACAGTGTTGTCACCGATAGCCTTCGTCGCCTGGTGGCCGCTAACATTGCCGCGCCTGAACTATCAGACCTGGAAGCCCGAAATGAAATTTTTACCGAACGTATTGAAGATCTGGAAGATGAGAACGAAGACCTGAAAGAGGAAATTGAAAACCCTGGCTTTATAAAAACAATGAGGGGAGCTGGTGAAGATTTTGGACTTACCTTCGGATGGGTAGGTATTTATTTCATTCTATCACTCGCACTGTTTAATGGACACACCGCCGGAAAAAAACTACTGGGCTTGAAAGTTGTACGACTAAATAACAAACCCATTGGCATTTGGTATTCCTTTGAACGATTTGGCGGTTACGCAGCCGGCCTGGCTACCGGCTTGCTTGGTTTTTTTCAGGTTTTCTGGGATCCCAACCGACAAGGTATTCACGATAAAATTGCCACCACGGTTGTGGTAGATTTAAGGGAAAAGAAAAAGCGAAAGTTCCAAGAAATTTCCCGACAGGTAGTAAGAGATGAAAACTTATTAGACGATGATAAAACCGATGAAAATGAACCTGAAGCCACTTAATATTGAAGAAAAATTTACTCTTTTCGATGAGTACTGGACACCCAAAATCGTCGGTGAACTGAACGATCAGTATATTAAATTAGCGAAGCTGAAAGGCGAATTTGTGTGGCACAGCCATGAACAGGAAGACGAGTTGTTTTATATCGTTAAGGGACAGCTCAAAATTAAGTACAGAGAAAATAAAGAAGTAAATCTCACAGAAGGCGAAATGCATATAGTACCGGCCGGAGTTGAGCACTTTCCTATTGCCGAAGAAGAATGCTGGGTGATGCTGATAGAACCTAAATCAACGCTGCATACCGGTTCAACCCAGGCAGAAGGTACAGTAGCTGTTGAGGAACAGGAGTGGATTTGAATTAGACAAATCTATTTGGCAGTCAGAACAATTCTTTAGCCACCTCATACACCGAAGTTGATTTCCCCATAGAGTAATAATGAAGGCTGGGCACGCCAAACTCCATCAGTTCTTTGGACTGCTGAATAGTCCACTCTATTCCCACCTGAACCACCTCTTCCTTAGATTTGCACTCTTCTATGGCTTTGGAAAGTTCCATGGGCAGATCTACATGAAAAAGCTGAGGCAGAATGGTGAGCTGTTTTTTTGACGTTACGGGCTTCAACCCCGGAATAATCGGTAAAGTGATTCCTGCTTCCCTGCATTTTTCTACAAAATCGAAATAGCACTTGTTATCGAAGAACATCTGGGTAACAATGTAATCTCCCCCGATTTCCTGTTTTAGCTTCAGGTACTTCAAATCTGTTTGCATGTTTGGAGCGGCAAAATGCTTTTCAGGATAACCGGCAACCCCGATGCAAAAATTTGAGGGCTTCGCGTTTTCCAGTTCCTCATCCAGGTAAATCCCGTTATTCAGATCCACCACTTGTTCTATCAGCTCAGATGCGTAGGCATGCCCTCCCGGCTCAGGCTTAAACTCCCGTTCGGGTTTTCGGGTGTCTCCCTGAATGAGCAGCACATTGTCAATTCCCAAAAAATTCAGGTCAATTAATGCATTTTCGGTGTCTTCTTTCGTGAATCCACCGCATATGATATGCGGCACTGCGTCTACATTGTAGTGATTTTGAATAGCTGCACAGATCCCAACCGTTCCGGGACGTTTACGTACGGTTTTGCGCTCTAAGAGTCCGTTTTCTCGTTTCTTGTACACAAACTCTTCCCGGTGATAGGTCACATCCACAAAAGGCGGATTAAACTCCATCAACGGATCCATATGATCAAATAAGGAGCGGATATTCTGCCCCTTCAGTGGCGGTAAAACTTCAAATGAGAACAACGTGTTGCCGTTCGCTTTTTCAATGTGTTCAGTTACTTTCATTCCTTTGTAGGCTCATAGTCTAAAATTGGAGAAAGCCATTTCTCAACTTCCTCTTTGGTAGATGATTTTCGTTTTGCATAATCGATCACCTGATCTTCCCCGATATTCCCAACCCTGAAATAACTGGATTGAGGGTGAGAGAAATAAATACCGCTCACTGAGGAAGCCGGATACATGGCAAAGGATTCTGTAAGTTCGATCTCCGCATTATTCTCTACATCCAATAGATCAAAAAGTGTGCGCTTTTCGGTGTGATCGGGACAGGCCGGATACCCCGGTGCAGGGCGAATCCCGGAATAAGCTTCAGCTATCAGTTGTTCATTGCTGAAATTTTCTTCATCTGAATATCCCCAAAATTCTTTCCGTACCCGCTCATGCATTCGTTCGGCAAAAGCTTCTGCCAGGCGGTCGGCTACGGCTTTCACCAATATTATATTGTAGTCATCATTAACTTTCTCGTATTCCTCAATGATTGCCTCAATTCCCAATCCGGCCGTTACGGCAAAAAAACCAATGTAGTCGGCAATACCGGACTCTTGCGGAGCGATAAAGTCTGCCAGACAGGAATTAGACTGACCGGTTCTTTTCTTCGTTTGCTGCCTCAAAAAGCGAAAATCAGCAAGTTCTTTGTTTCTTTCTTCATCTTCATAGACCGTGACATCATCTCCGAAGCTATTTGCAGGATAGAAACCTATTACAGCCCTTGCTTGTAACAGGTTATCTTCCACTATGCGATCGATAAGTGCCTGAGCATCATCAAGAAGTGATTGTGCCTGCTCTCCTACTTCCTCATCTTCAAGGATATCCGGGTATTTCCCGGTAAGCATCCATGTCCTGAAAAAGGGCGACCAGTCTATGTAATTTCGAAGTTCTGAAATAGGGTAATCGTCAAAAGTCTTCGTTCCCAGGAATGAAGGTTCGGGCGGCTTATATCCGGTCCAGTCAATATCTATTTTATTAGCTTTTGCTTCTTCATAAGTAAGCAGCTCTTTTCGTGTCCGCCGGCTTTCATGTTGCTTCCGCAGCTCCTCATATTCCCTTTTCACTTCTAACCGAACGCCGTTTTTCCGTTTTTCACTGACCACATCTCCCGCAATGGAAACGGCCCTTGAAGCATCCAGTACATGGATAATGGAGCCATCATATTCGGGATCTATTTTAACGGCTGTATGGAGTCGTGAGGTTGTGGCTCCGCCAATCAGTAATGGTAAATCCATCTTTCTTTTCTTCATCTCCCGGGCCACATGAATCATCTCATCCAGAGATGGAGTAATTAATCCGCTTAGGCCAATGGCATCCACGTTATGTTCTTCAGCAGCATCCAGAATTTTATCGGCCGGAACCATCACTCCAAGATCTACCACATTGTAATTGTTACAGGCCAGCACCACGCTTACAATGTTTTTTCCGATATCATGAACATCTCCCTTAACGGTAGCTAAGAGAATCTTGGGTTGCTCACTGGTGTCTTGATTTCTCGCTTTTTCCTCTTCCAGGTAAGGCGTCAGATAAGCTACAGCCTGCTTCATCACACGGGCGCTTTTAACAACCTGAGGGAGAAACATCTTTCCCGAACCGAATAGGTCGCCCACTACATTCATCCCGTCCATCAGCGGACCTTCGATTACTTCCAGCGGACTTCCATACTTTTGACGGGCTTCTTCAGCATCCTCCTCTACGTACTCATTAATTCCTTTTACCAGGGAATGGCTTAATCGCTCTTCAACCGGTTTCTTTCGCCATTCATCATCGGTTTTCTTTTGGGATGAAGAGGACTCTCCTTTATACTCCTCAGCAATTTCGAGCAGCCGTTCGGTTGCATCGTCTCTCCGGTCGAAAAGAACATCTTCCACACGTTCCAGCAAGTCTTTGGGAATGTCATCATACACTTCCAGCTGAGTTGGATTCACAATTCCCATATCCATGCCATGCTGAATACCGTGATAAAGAAAAGCAGAGTGAATAGCCTCACGTACCCGGTTATTTCCCCGAAATGAAAACGACACATTACTGACTCCGCCAATTACATGAGCTCCGGGTAAATTTTCCCGAATCCATTTGGCCGCCAGGAAAAAGTCGACTGCATTCCGGCGATGCTCCTCCATTCCTGTAGCCACAGGAAAGATGTTGGGATCTAAAATGATGTCTGAAGGATCAAAACCGGCTTCTTCAGTCAGAATTTTATAGGCACGGCCGCAAATCTCTTTTCGTCGTGGTAAGGTGTCGGCCTGGCCATCTTCATCAAACGCCATACAAATTACAGCTGCTCCAAAACGACGTATAATTTTAGCCCTTCGCAGAAATTCTTCTTCTCCATCTTTCAAGCTAATGGAGTTTACAACACCCTTTCCCTGTATGCATTTAAGTCCGGCAAGGATCACTTCCCACTTTGAGGAATCCACCATAATGGGAATTTTAGCGATATCAGGATCGGAGGCAATCAAGTTGAGGAAGTTGGTCATTTCCTGGACACTGTCAAGCATCCCTTCGTCCATATTGACGTCCAGAATCTGTGCCCCGCCTTGCACCTGATCAAGTGCTACTTTTAGCGCCTCATCATATTCTTTATTCTTTATGTAATTAAGAAAAGTCCTTGAACCCGTTACGTTTGTACGTTCTCCAACATTTACAAAGTTGGAGTCTTCTGTAATAACCAGAGGCTCGAGTCCACTTAACTTTAATGGTAAAGTCTTCATATTAAACAGCTGCTGCCTCCGCCCTTTTTCGGGGTTCATAATTCCGGGCCAGTTCGGCCATCTTTGCAATATGTGCGGGAGTAGTTCCACAACAACCACCGAGTATATTCACCAGGTTGTCTTCGAGATAATTTTCCACTTCCTGCCCCATCAGCTCAGGCCCCTGATCATATTCCCCGAACTCATTAGGCAAACCGGCATTTGGGTAAGCGCTTATATAGAATTCAGATTTATCAGCCAAATTTTGCAGGTATGGTTGAAGTTGTTTTGCACCAAGTGCACAATTGAACCCAACACTGAGGATTGGTGCATGGGAAACTGAGATCAAAAAAGCTTCTACGGTCTGTCCCGACAGGGTTCTTCCGGAAGCATCGGTTATGGTACCGGAAACCATAATGGGTAATGAATCTTCTCGCTCGTCAAACAACTCTTGTATGGCAAAAAGAGCCGCTTTAGCATTCAGCGTGTCAAAAATAGTTTCTACAAGTAGCAGATCGGCTCCGCCATCCATCAACCCTTTCGCTTGTTCCTTATATGCCTCGGCCAGCTCATCGAATGTAACGGCGCGATAACCGGGATCGGTAACTTCCGGTGAGATAGAGGCCGCTTTATTGGTAGGCCCCATGGAACCGGCTACAAATCGAGGTTTATCAGGATTTTGTTTAGTGAATTTATCGGTAGCTTTCTTTGCTATCTCAGCCGATTTCCGGTTCAATTCATACACGATATGCTCCAGGTTATAATCGGCCTGGGCAATGCTGGTTCCGCTGAAGGTATTCGTCTCCACGATATCCGCTCCAGCTTCCAGGTATTCCTCGTGGATAGCCTGAATAATATCCGGACGGGTCAGGCTTAATAAATCATTATTGCCCTTCAGGTCGTCTGTATGATCTTTGAACTGTTCGCCCCTGAAATCTTTTTCTTCCAGCTTATAGCGCTGAATCATAGTGCCCATGGCGCCGTCCAGAATCAGGATTCGTTCTTGTAGTGCTTGTTCTATTTTCACTCTTTCGATGTTGGATTAGCTTATACAGAAAGAGCGGGAGTGATTAGCTCGCTTATCTTTCAACACACATAAATTTTTATGTGTGTTGTGGGATTTGGCACCTGTCCCCCACATAGATTATGTAGAGCATGGTTGCCAAGACGTCATCGGGCCCATCCCTCAGTCTTTCTTTATAAGCATTCAATAAATTTCGTTTTGAATATAATGGTTGTTCACCAGCTGGGCAACTTTGGGTATGGATTATGCCCTCCTTTTTCCGACCTCCCCTGTCTCATCCTCATCAAGGAGGAGAACTCCTTTTAAACAGTCGTACCAGGAATACAACATGGATAACATGTTTTTGATGGATCATCATTTATTAAAAAGGTCATTCAGTGTGAGAGTGATGAATCTTTACAGGCTAGTGTCAGCAAGACTGTTTGAGTAAATGATACTTATGAAGATTCTTCAGAAGTATCCTCTTGATAACACTTAAAAAATTACAACTCCGTCCGAATCCCAAAATGTACCTTCCCATTTCCTATGGATTCATCCGGTGAAATAGCATAGCTAAACTTCAACCGCCCGATTTGAGTTTGGTAGCTCAGACCAAATCCTGAAGAGAATAAATAATCTGTGGTTTGAAAATCGTTGTTTGTTTCAGTTAACAACTTCGGCCGTTGATAACCTCCCACTGCACCGAAACCAAAAAGATAAGACCGGCGGTTGAGCAGAAAACGGTACTCAATATCTCCCCAAAGCATGGTCCCTGCACGAAACTGCTGCTCAGCATAGCCCCTGAAAGAGTTAGCCCCCCCAAATCTGATTAAATCATTGGTAGTGATCTTATCCGACTCCAGAAAAAACCCATGCAGTGAAGTTGCTATCACACTTTTATCGAATATTGGAATGTAGTTGTGGGCAGAGATTTCAAGAAGGTTTTGAGTGAATGCCGTAAGAGAGTCATCGGCTAAATCTTTTCTTGAAATACCGAACATCAATCGGATTGAACTCCCTTTGGTCGGTACATCAAATCGGTCTACGTTTATATACTCAAAACCTAAACGGGCGGTTCTCTTTTGACCATCCGGTTCCACAATTTGTTGAAGATTACTGCCTGAGGTCGTGCTCTGGAGTCCAACCCCTCCTATCAGTTTTATTCCCGGTCCTACCAGGTAATATCCGTCCACCTCAAAATCCCGGCTTTGGTAGGTGGTGTCGTTTTGGTAAAGCTGCATCCCGGCTGAAATCCCGACGGGAATCTGCCCAATCCAATCCTGGGTAGCTTTAAGGTTTAGCTGACTTGTTTCTGGTCGTAAGCGCTGATACCGAAAATCAAAACCGTTTCCCTGGGTTAACACATTCCACAGCGAGAGTTCCACATCCCCCACGATTTGTCCGTTACCTGAAGCATCAGGTACATAACCCAGCAATCCATCGAACTGGTTAAGGGACCGTTCTTCCACTCTGAAAACGACCACAGGTTCTCCCTGGCGGAGGTAAATACTGGCCGGTTCAACAGCGTTGAAAAGACCGCTGGAATTCAAATTCGAACGAATAACCCTAAGATAGTCCGGTGAAATTGGTCTGTTTGAATTAAACCTCGAAACCTTCTTCAGATAATCCTGTGAGTTAGATTCTGCTCCTGAGAAGTATATTTCAGCTCCGGTAACTTTTTCTCCGCTTTGGATTTCAATATTTACCTTAACCCTGCACTCTTCACGTATGGGGTTCATTGAAGTAATAATGGACTGGGCAAAGGGAAATCCTTCTGCCTCCATCCGGTAAATCAGCTCAGCGATTTCCGCCTGTAAGCTTTTATCTGAATACGGAATATCGGGGTTTACTGATGTTGAAGAATCGATCTGACCGGAATAATTAACCTTTATTTCATCAAGCTGATATCTACAGCCTTTGTCTATCCGGGCTGAAGAATCCGTGACTGAGATTACTTTAGCATCAAAGTACCCTTCCGAGACAAACCATCGCTGAATACGTAGTTCTTTTTCAGCTGATCTTTTAATCAGTTCTGCCTTCAGGCTTTCCGGAATCATTACTTCTTTATTGTTCTCAAGAACCTGAAAATCTGAAGATCGATTTTGGGCAAAAGTCAGAATCGGAATGAAAAGTAATAGTATGGTAATAACTGATTTTAAGGACATGCCTTAATCTACACTCTTTTTAAAACTTGTGCTTTGTATCCATTCGGCATCGCATCCTTTCATACATAAAAGTCATATTTCAAGCCTCACTTTCACTCCATCATTTTGATAATAGAAATTTAACGATCTCACTATTTAGTTATAATTGAAAAAGGTCGTAATTTCATTCTCGTAGAAAAAGCTCATCTATTTCTGCTCAAAAAATCACTTAGAAATATATTTTATATTAGTCACTCCATTATTTACTTCTTTCGACCTTAACACCCTATTATTTAATGAAAAATACCTATCACGAACTTATTGACCAGACTTATGATTTCCCTCAGAATGGTTTTAGTCTGGTTGATGGCACGCTGAATTTCAACAATGTAGACCTCCACTATCTTATTGAGAAATACGGCACCCCTTTTAAGCTGGCTTACCTGCCAAAGATCAGAGAGAAAATTAAGCAGTCCCGGGAATATTTTAACAAGGCTATTACCGAAAATAACTACACCGGTAAGTACGAGTTTTGTTACTGTACCAAATGTTGTCACTTCAATCATGTAGTACGTACAGCCTTAAAGGAAAACGTTTCTCTGGAAACATCCTCCTCTTTTGATATCGATTTGATTGAAAACCTGTATAAGAAAGATGTTTTTTCAAACGAAAAGACCATCGTCCATAATGGATATAAAACGGATGACTACATCCGGAAAATTGGCCGACTGAATAAACAGGGGTTCAAGAACTCTATTTGTGTGTTGGATAATGCCCGGGAACTGGATCAGCTTATGGAGCTTAATCTGGATCATCCCATCAAGATTGGGTTGAGGATTTCCATTGAAGAAGATCCTAAAGCCGCTTATTACACTTCCAGGTTGGGTATCAATAAGCGGGAGATTTTTGATTTTGTAAAGGAGCGCATCATCGGAAATGATAAGGTTGAGCTTGTTATGATTCACTTTTTTGTGGATTCAGGCGTAAGCGACAATATGTATTACTGGAATGAATTCAAGAAAGCGCTGAACCAGTTCACGAAAATCAAGAAAATTGCTCCATCGGTAACAGCCTTAAATATCGGGGGTGGATTTCCAATTCAGAACAGCCTCAGTTTCGATTTCGATTATGAATACATCACCGGCGAAATAGTTCGGAATATTCAGGAAGCCTGCAAGGATGAAAACGTAGAAGAACCGGACATCTACACTGAATTCGGAAAGTATACGGTTGGTGAAAGCGGTGCGGTGATCTTTCAGGTTTTGGAACAGAAACAGCAGAACGATGCTGAGCTTTGGTACCTGGTAGATAACAGCCTGATGAATACTATACCCGATGCCTGGTCTATAAACGAGAAATTTATCCTTCTGCCTCTCAATAAATGGGAAAATCAATATAAACGAATTAATATTGGCGGTATCAGCTGCGATCATTCCGACTACTATAATTCAGAGGAACTGAATCAGCAGGTGCTTCTTCCTACCTATTCTGATGATGATTCCGAACCGCTCTACATCGGATTCTTTCATACCGGGGCTTATCAGGATTCTATCAGCGGCTATGGCGGTATCAAACACTGCCTGATTCCTTCCCCCAAGCATATTGTGGTGGATATAGATGAAGACGGGAATGTATTTGATTACGTATATCGCGACGAACAAACGGTTGATAACATGCTTAACATTTTAGGATACAATGACTAATAAGAATCCGATTTTTGCCGGCATTGAAGGAGATCATAATTCTTTTGAGAAAGCCAACGTACTCTTGCAATCCATTCCTTACGACGGAACCAGTACATGGGGAAAAGGAGCCGATAAGGGCTTTGAAGCTTTTCTTGATGCGGCTGAGAATATGGAGGTTTATGATATCGAGACCGACAGCGAAGTCTATAAGCAAGGTGTTCATATCATTGATCATATTCTGGAGGATTCTTCTCCGAAAGCAATGTTTGAAGCCGTTTATAAGAGCACAAAAGAACTTCTGACTAAAGATAAATTTCTCACCTTTTTTGGCGGAGAACATTCAGTTAGTATTGGGATTATCAAAGCTTTTTACGAAGCTCATCCGGATATCACCATCCTACAACTTGATGCCCATACCGATTTGCGACCCCAGTATCATGGTTCCAATTATAACCATGCCTGCGCAGTTTATGATGCTTCGCAAAACACCAACCTTATCCAGGTGGGTATCCGGAGCATGGATTCTGAAGAACTGCAGTACCTGAATCGTGATACATGCTATTTTGCTGAAGATATGTATGCCCAAACAGATTGGATGGAGGATTCTATTTCCAAAATGACAGATAATGTCTACATCACCTTAGATCTTGATGTATTTGATCCTTCCATCATGCCGGCAACCGGAACCCCGGAGCCGGGCGGACTGGATTGGAATACCATGATCCGCTACCTCAAAAAAGTATTCCATCAAAAGAATGTGTTGGGCTTTGACATTGTGGAACTTGCCCCTATTGAAGGGCTAGCAGCACCCCAGTTTTTAGCCGCCAAACTTTACTATAAAATGCTAAGCTATAAATTTTCGAATCATGAGTAACAAAGGACCCGTTTCCGATTTCTTAATCCATCATTTTCGGCATTTTAATGCTGCCTCGGTAGTTGACGCCGCCAAAGCTTATGAAGAGCAGATTCAATCGGGCTCAAAAATGATGATTACCCTTGCCGGGGCTATGAGTTCCGCAGAACTTGGGCTTTCCCTGGCTGAAATGATTCGTGAGGATAAAGTGCATATCATCACTTGCACCGGGGCTAACCTGGAAGAAGATGTCTTCAATCTCGTAGCTCACGATCATTACAAGCGTATTCCCAACTATCGGGATTTGAGTCCACAGGACGAGCAAGAACTCCTCGATCAGCATTATAACAGGGTCACCGACACCTGCATCCCCGAAGAAGAAGCCATGCGCCGTTTAGAAGAGCATTTGGTGAAACGCTGGGTCAAAGCCACACAAGAAGGAAATCGCTACTTCCCTCATGAGTATTTTTATGATTTGTTGTTAAGCGGAGACCTGGAGGGTTCTTATCAGATTGATCCTAAAGATTCGTGGCTTATGGCTGCTGCTGAAAAAAACATCCCGGTCATTGTTCCCGGATGGGAGGATTCCACTTGTGGTAACTTCTTTGCCTCCCACTGCATTGAAGGCCGCACAAAACCAAATGCGATGAAATCAGGTATAGAATACATGATGTATCTGGCTGATTGGTACCTGAATAATTCTGATAACGGAGTTGGTTTTTTCCAGATTGGCGGCGGCATTGCCGGGGATTTCCCTATCTGTGTGGTTCCCATGATAGAACAGGATCTGGGTAAGGATGATGTTCCCCTTTGGTCCTATTTCTGTCAAATCAGTGATTCCACCACAAGTTATGGTTCATACTCAGGGGCTGTCCCCAATGAAAAAATAACCTGGGGCAAACTGGGAATAGACACGCCAAAGTTCATTATAGAATCGGATGCTACTATTGTAGCTCCGCTTATTTTTGCTTACTTACTTGGCTGGTAAAAGTTTATAATCAACAGGACATTTACGTGGCCATTACTAATAAAGAAATACCCACTGACAAAGCTCTTCAAATCTATAAACATTTGTTGCTCCCGCGACGAATTGAAGAGCGCATGCTTAAACTACTACGTCAAAACAAAATCAGTAAATGGTTTTCCGGAATAGGTCAGGAGGCCGTTGGAGTAGGCGTCACCCTCTCATCAAAGCCTGAAGATTACATTCTACCCATGCACCGGAATTTAGGGGTGTTTACAACCCGTGAAGTCCCTCTTTACCCTCTCTTTTGTCAATTGTTTGGGAAAGCCGATGGGTTTACCGGCGGACGTGATCGTTCTTTCCATTTTGGTATTCCTGACCATAACATTGTGGGGATGATTTCTCACCTCGCAGCCATGATGCCGGTAGCTGATGGACTCGCTTTAGCCAAGAAGTTAAAAGGGGAAGATGCGGTAGCTTTCTCTTTCTGTGGAGACGGAGCTACCAGCGAGGGGGACTTTCACGAAGCCTTGAATTTATCTGCTGTATGGAAGTTACCGGTCGTTTTCA